>CAWFSM010000005.1:0-303020 GCA_963818535.1 uncultured delta proteobacterium
GAGAACCAGTACCACACACAGACTGCCGAGTTGGAGAAGTTGGTCCGAGGACGCCGATTGCTTGATGTGGGTTGTGGAACGGGGGGGTTCGCACACGTGGCGAAGACCCGAGGCTGGGATGTGCTCGGGATCGACGGGTCCTTGGCGGCAGCAGACTTTGCAGCGAGAAAGTACGCCGTTCGGGTGGAGGTGCGAAATCTGGATTCGCTCGATTCCATCTTAGGCACTTATGACGCAATCCGGGCATTTCACTCGCTCGAGCATCTACGAAGACCTGGGCAAGTGCTTCGGTAGTGTGCCAATGCATTGGCTCCGAACGGTATTCTTGTCATTGGACTCCCAATCTACAGGAGGGCCGCTATTTCCCTTCACCAGACGATGCATCGACTGCAACTTGCGCGACACCCGTACAATTTTCAACTTCCTGACCATGTTTCGTTCTTCCCACCGGAGTCCCTCCTTAGAGCCCTAAGGGGATTGGGATTGCAGATTGACCGAGTGTGGTATTCCGCACGGCTAAGC
The DNA here is from genome assembly GCA_963818535.1 of uncultured delta proteobacterium. Lineage (GTDB taxonomy): Bacteria > Myxococcota > Myxococcia > Myxococcales > Anaeromyxobacteraceae > CAIOAK01. The sequence goes on from CAWFSM010000005.1 coordinate 523, forward strand.
GTCGCAGACATTGTCCGCCAATTGCAGAACGGCGGCGGCTTTCGCGGCAGACTGGCTTCCCTTATAACACCCATGCAGCCCATTTTGTCCCTTGTGGGGTTTAATAGACACCTAAACGTTATTGCTCGTCGTGCGGGACGAGCAAAGTGATTGGAGTTGGTCCAGGTTCGCGGGACTCTGCATTGAGGGAGAGTTGTCCCGATTGGCAGCGCGCGACGGCACGTATTCAAGAACACAGCCGGCTCCACCCAAGAGCGCCCACCATTGACGTCGGCATCCTTATCCTGGGCTTGCGTGCAACCCTCGTCATGGAGCGGTTGGCTGCAACTCGGCCGCTGCCGAAGTTCATCACTTGATGGAATGGGGCCAGCGTTCACCGGGTCGGCCCACTGCTTCCATGGCCCCGAGCGTCCGGGCGCACTTCATTCCGCCCTGGAGGTTTGTGAAGGACGCGTACGTCAAGAGAGGCTCTGGTACGCAAGATGGACGGCCCCGCGGTCACGGTTGCCGTGGACCATTGGCGACGAAGGCGCTGGGACTTTCCGCTCCAATGGCCTGCGCAGTCCGGCCGGCGCTCCAACGACTCGGGCCCCCCGGTCGACCGTGACCGCAAGATGACCACCAGTCCATACAGCCAGATTCCGACCATCGCTACCTGGAGTTGAGGCGTGAAATCGGCATACCGAAGTGGCGCCCAAAGCGTTGCGCCGAAAAGCACAACATGGAAGACGTCGATTGCTCGTCGCATATCCATCCACACCAGCGCCAGTTGGACGAGTGGGAAGATGAGCATCAGGTCATCGTACTGTCGGTGATACGCCCACAGCCTTCCCGTTACAGCTGCAATCGAGAACGCGGTGAGCATCCCCGCCTCTCGATATGCCCACGTCAGCAGTCCCGACACCACCACCCCTGCGACCGCTAGAGAGGCCGTGGCCAGGGGCCCAGAAACACCAAAGTCAATCAGCAAGCCGGGCGGTCCTAATCCCTCGTGCACCCAGGTATTGGATTGCCGCGCCATCTGCTTCAGCATCTCCAGCGGCGATGTGTGTACCATCGCTCCGATGATTGCACTCATGAGAGCAAGGATTGCGAAGGCGACGGCGATTCCACAATAATTGCGGCGCCAGAGGAGCGGCCAGCCGAATGGAGCGGCCGAGGTTGGCTTGATCATCGCGAGGGCGAAGAAGATGCCGCTCGCGGTCTTCTGCCCGCGCCTCTCGGCGCACCAGACCAGGACGAGCAGCGCGTTTACTATGATACCGTACTGCCCGAGACGTAGAGTTGAACCTTGCGCGAAAACGGCCATGCAAGCAGCCACCAGGAAGGAACCTTCCGCGTTTCCGTAGCGCCTTCCCAGAAGATATGCCCATCGACCCAAAACCGCGAGCGATCCCAAGTTGAGCAGGACGAACCACGTCTTCGTAACAGTTTCCCGTGCCGGAAGAGCAATCGCGAAGCCTGACAGAAACGACCAGGGAGGGTAGCCGCCCGGCCCGTACATCCCGATCTCGGGGTCGATAGCCGAGTTCCGTCCGGGATGCTTCGGGGGAAGTAGGCCTTGCTCCCGGGCAATATAGGTTTCGGATACATCATAGGGATTCTGGCGCTGCAAGACGTAGAGTTGCTCGAATCCGCCTTCGGTGCAAGTCTGTACCATCGGCTTTCCAGATAGTCTGGATGCCGTGGCCGATATACACCGCCGCCAGGCATGCCAGGCACAGGGTAGCGACGACGGTCGGCATGCCAAACCCTGTTGGGCGACCTCTCGTCGGTCCTGTCCCGGATTCCGAATCTGGCTTCTTGAAGACGAATAGGTTGTTTAGCCCGAGCTGAAACCTCCTGTGTACGACCAGTTCTAACCCGGCGGCCTCGAACACCTTGCGGGTGCTCGACACGTCGAAGCCGTAGTGCTGTTCGAGGGCCATTCCGTCCACGAGGCGCAGACGGTGAAGCACGTCGAGGAGGGGATCTACCGCAGGCGACGGAACCGTCACCACCAGCTTCCCGCCCGGTCTCAGGTATTCCACGCAACCGGACGCCAAACCCGGCTGCTCGTCGGGTGGGACGTGCTCGAGCATCGCGAGCATCGCGATCACGTCAAACGGTTCTTCGGACCTAAGCGCATCCGGAAAACGGCCGCGAACTAGAAGAGCGTTGGGGGCGATGCGCCCGCTCGAACCCATCTCTGGGTCGACACCAACATACTCGCGGATCCCGGGCAGTTGACGGAAGAGCGCGGCGTCCCCCGCCGATCCTACGTCCAGAACGCGAGCCCGTGGAGGAACGTGGGGGCGAACCTGGCCGATGCGCCACTTTTGAAGGAGCCGGTCGAGGCCCTTCATGACGGGTCATACGTTCGCGTGCGCAGCCCTAGAACGCTCAGGAAGAAACTGGTTAGGATGACTTGGACGCCGAGCGTCATTGAGACCCCAGCTGGTATCACCGCCCTTAGCATGCGGCCAGTATCGAGCGGCCCAAAGCCGCCACGTCCCCAGAACCAGAGTGCGGCGACGGTGCCGACTAGGCCACCCGTCGCCAGTATTGCCCCGGCTACCAGTCCGACCTCGAGCGTCACGAACTGGAATGCGCGAGACAGTCGGGGGTCTTTGGGAAGCAGTCCTTCCCCTATCGCGAATACCTTTGTGAAAACGCCAAACGCGACCGACTGGATCGTAACCAGAATGGCGAGTCCTGAGTACAGGAGGGTATGGACGTCAAAGGTAACGGAGCCGAGCGCTACCGGCCCCCGTAGTAACAACCCCCCGACAATGGCGCCCACCAGCATCAGAAGGAGACCCGGCCAGGAGAAAAGCCATCGCGGCGAAAACAACAACATGAAGCGCAGGTGTCGCCAACCGTCCCGCCAGGGTTTCAGGTGCGGCGGACGCGAGCGGCCATCGCGGTGCAGCGTGATCGGCACCTCGGCGATCCGCAGCGACTTCAGGGTCGCCTTGATCACCATCTCGGACGCGAACTCCATGCCGGTTGTCTTCAGCTCCATGCGCCGGTAGGCCGCTTTCGTGAGCCCGCGCAAGCCGCAATGGAAATCCCGGACCGGGCAACGGAAGAACAGCCGTCCGACGAAGGAAAGGGCGGGGTTGCCGACCCAGCGGTTCTTCCAGGGCATCGCGCCCGGCTTGATTCCGCCCAGGAATCGATTGCCCATAACCAGATCGTAGCCGTCGCGTAGCCGCGCCAAGAAGGGGGCCAGTTGGGTGAAGTCGTAACTGTCGTCCGAATCTCCCATGATGACGTACCGGCCCTTTGCTGCCCGCGTCGCATAGTACAAGGCCGCACCGTAGCCCCGCACCTCCACGGCCACGACGCGAGCTCCGCATCGCGCTGCAATCTCCTGCGACCCATCGGTCGACCCATTGTCGCCTACGACGACCTCGCCCACCACCCCTTGAGATTCGAGGAAGTACCTCGCCTTCCGGATGCAGGTCTCAAGCGTCTCAGCCTCGTTGAGGCATGGCATCAAGATGCTCAACTGGTTATGGGATTGACCGCAGCCATTCGGAACTTGGCGCCGGAGGGGACCGCTGGGTCCAGCCGAGATCTGTCGTCGGTGGTCAATGCCAAACCCGATAATCTGTGAGGGTCGCGTCCGAGGGTACCTGCCTCTCCAAGGACTGTATCAAGATGCGTCGCTCCCAGTCATAGCAATTGCCTGCGCGCCGAACGCGCTTCCAAGCATTCTCTAGAGCGTCGCTTGCCCCTCACGGGGAGGTCCGCATCGGGACCGCTGGGCTGACCCCGTCCTTCCCCTGCTGCCGGAAGCTATTGAAGCCCAAGCTGATGGCATGGCCTTAGGAAACCCGTTCCCCCGTTCCTGTTGAGTCCACAACACCGCCTGCATTTCCGCCACGAAAAGGGGATACGCCACGGTGGGCGTATCCCCTTGTCAACTAAGCGGGATCCAGTGCGACTCTACTGGACAACGTAGGTCGTGGTGGCTCTCACCTCTTCCGGCGTGTTTCCAGCTGTACGAACAGTAACGACCACCTGGTAGGACCCCGCAATTGCTGGCGTGGTCCACGTCCAGTTGTCGACAGCGCTGTACGGCCTAGTGTTGGTCCAGACTCCGCCGATCATCGTCCAGAACGAGTACTCATAGGGGCCTGTTCCGCCGGATGCTGGCTGCTAAGGTCACTGAAGCACCCTGCGGCTGCGGGCTGCCCGGGAGGATGGAGGTGAACTGCACACCTGTCGCAGTACCCCACAGGTAGTTCACCGTCGCCCGAGCATTCTCCGCCACCGTTTGTCCGACGGTCCTGACTTGCACGGCGACCTGGATAGTCCCCGAAGCCACGGCACTCGTGAGCACCCAGGTCGGACTGGCGCTGTACGGCTGCACCAGTGTCCACACTCCACTGCGAATGACCCAGAATTGGTACTGGTACGCAGCCGCCGGCAGGGCGATGAAGAGGACCCCGCGCCGTGAACGTGACTTCCGTCGGGGGACTTTGGAGGTCCCGCGCCAAGACTCGGCGTGACGTTCATCTCCGTCGCCGCCGGCCACGTCGCCAGGATCTCGAGTACCGTCGCGCTCCGTCGCCGGACCGAAGCAGGTCATGCTTCCGTGGTGACGTCGAACTGGATGGTGTGGGTCGCCGCCGTGGCCGTCCCATCCATCGTGAACGTCGCCGTCGGGCTCCAGGCAGTCGGCGTGCCGCCGTCCAGCGTGAACCGGTACTGGTAGGGCGCTCCCGTCGGGCCGCCGCTCCCGGTCGCCGTGAAGATCACAGGCGTTCCGACGAGCTGCGGGGCAGCGGGGCTGCCGCTGTCGATGGTGACGCTAGCCGGCGCGTAAACCTCGAGTGCCACCGCAGCCGACGTCGGCCTGCTGGTCCACCCGGAAGCAGCCGTCGAAGCCTCGCACGGTCACCGAGTAGTACCAACCGCCAGCGCGCTGCTCGTGAACGTGGGCGACCGTGCTCCAGTCCTGCAGCACCGCAGCCCCGTTCATGAACCGGTAGTACACCGCGCCTGCGGGCAGGCCCGCCGGCGCTACACCGCTCGCCGTGAAGGTCACGGACGTCCCGGAGGCAGCCGAGCTCGCCGGGGCTGACCCCGAGGCTCACCGCCGTCGCCGCGGGGTAACCCGTGATGACGTACGCCGTGCTTGCGGAGGCTTCCACGGGAGGCACCAGTGCCGCCGAGGTCGTGGCCTCCACGAGAACCGTGTTGCTCTGAACCGGCAGCGCGGAGTTGCTGTAGGTGGCAACCGTGGACCAGTCCTGGACCATGGAGCCATTCAGCGAGAACCGGTACCTGTAGGTCACAGGCGCGATTCCACCACTTGCGGCCGCCGTGAACGTGACCGGCGTCCCGTAGAGCTGCCCGCTCGTCGGAGCTGGCGTCAGCGAGACAGTTGACTCCGTTGTTCACCACGAACGTCATCACCGCGGAGACGACAGGGACCTGGAACGTGCTGGTCCTCGCCTCCACCTGCACGATGTAGCTGCCATCCGGCGTGCCTGCCGGCAGCGTCCACACGCGGCTGGTGCTCCACGCCTTCACCTCGGTGAAGTTCGCGCCGCCGTCGCTCGAGAGCAGGAACCGGAAGAAGTAGCCGCCGCCCGTCGCGGACGAGAGCGGGGCCGGACCCTGGCCGGTGGCGAGGAAGTCCACCGGAGACGCAGCAGGGCTGGCCTTGTTGGCGGTGAGCGTGACGCCCGTCGCCGCCGGGTTGATGATGGAGTACGCCACCGGGGTCGAGACGTCGACGCCGGACGTGTTCGTCCTGACCTGTGCCGTCACGGTGTAGTTACCGACCGGCGTCACGGCGGGCAGCGTCCAGGTGGTCAGCGCGCTCCACGGCTGCACGACGACGCCGTCGAGCAGGAACTGGTACTGCTTCGTCGCGCCGCCGACGGCGGCTGCGGTGAAGAGGACGCTACCGCCCACCTCGACCGGGCTGGCGATGTCCGGGACGAGCGTCAGCGCGGTGGCCGGCGACGGGATCCGAACGGTGTAGGCGCGCGTTCCGACCCGGACGGGGGCGGTGGCGGCGTTGCTGGTGCGGGCCTGCACGGTGACCGTGTAGGGCTGTCCGGCGACCGTACCGACCGTGGCAGCAGGCATGACCCAATCCCTGGAGGGGCTATAGGTCTGGACGACGACCGTGGCTCCCGTGCCCATCCTGAGCGAGAACTGGTACTCGGCCAGGGCAGCCGCGGGATTCGGGGTGGCCCGGAAGTTCGGGGTGACCGTGGAGGTGAGGTTCTTCGTCCAGGTGGTGGTGGTGATGCCTGCCGCCGCGCTGGTGTTGTTGACGGCCACCGACACGCTGTTGAGCGCGGGAGTGGTCGGGTTGTTGATGGACGTGAACGGCGAGATGCCGTCGCCGGCCTCGTTGAAGGCCACCACGCGATACCGGTAGTACGTCGTCGCCGAGGCGCGCGAGGTGTCGAGGAACGAGCGTCTGGTTGGCGCGTGCGGTGCCGACCGTGAGGTAGGCGCCCGTCGCGCTGGTGGCGCGCTGGACCCGGAAGCCGATCTCGAGGTTGTTGATGGTCCCCGAAGACGTCACTCCGGAGAACCCGGCCTGCGTCACGTAGTTCACCGGAGTCGGGTCAACCCACTCGACGAGGTTGCCGGTGGTCCCGGTGTTCACTGCGGTCACCGTGGGGGCGGCCGGCGCGGGCGGGATGGTGGAGACCACGTTGAGGACGATCGGGGCGCATCATGTCGTTCTCTTCGTGGCTGAGGATGTGGCAGTGCCACACGTACTCCCAGGCGAAGCTGGTGATGACGTTCGTCACCGGCGGGACGATGCGGCTGCTGCGTGATCGGGTCGATGTTGGTGAACCCGAAGCCCGAGCCGATGGGGATGGCCGGGTTCAGCGCACGGAGGCTGTACGGGATGGCGAACGGCAGGGGCGGCGTCCAGGGGCGCATCGCCACGATCGTGTCCTCGAGGGGCGCGATGCGGACGGTGTCCTTCCAGCCGAGCTCCTGCGGGGCGGGGAGCCGGATCTGGCCGTCCCAGCCGACGCGGTTGATGACCTGCACGTCGAAGATGTGGAAGTGGATGGGGTGCATGTCCACGCCGTTGTGGCTGATCTTCCAGATCTGCGTGCCGTCGCCGAGCGACCGGCGAGACCGGCTCGAGGGCCGCGTTCATGGATCTCGGTGGCGGGGTCGGGGTACATGAACGGCGTCATGTTGGCGTTGTTGGTCTTCGGGATGGGCATCTGCGATGCCGAGGTTCGTCGACATGCGGGCGTACTCCTTGTCGAAGGAGGCGCCCATCTCGTCGTGCATCGCCTTCGGCTCCATGGGGAAGGTCACGATGGTGCCGCGCCACGGTCTCGAACATCAGGGTGTTGTCCTCGATGCGCGAGATGCCCCACGCCGGCCACACCGACGGGAAGGTCGGGTTGCTGGTGTAGACGCCGTCGTAGTCGGCCTGGCCGACGATGATCTGGTCCTGGCCCTGCTCGAAGACGCCCAGCGTCGAGGTGCGGCGTGGCCGGGGTGGTTCCCGGCATCCAGCGGGCCTGGAGGTTGTCCAGGTTGAAGGTGTTGGGCCCGGTGACCGCGCTTCCGACGCGGAACTGCATGACCGAGCGGATGTTCGGGCCGTAGCCGACCTGCGGGCCTTCCAGCTCGCCGGTGGTGCTCCAGGGCGGAGCCATGCCGTAGCCGCCGTTGGCCGAGAGGTCGTCGGCGCCGGTGGTGTAGCCGAAGCGGGGGTCGAACGCCGGCACGGCCGCCGGGGCGTCGTTGTAGAGGATGAGGGTCTTGCCGTCCCAGCCGGTGAAGTCGATGATCACGTCGGCGCGTTCGGCGGGACCCACGAAGAGGTTGAACTGGTCGACGTTGCCGACGTTGAAGGCCGTCGGGTCAGCCACCCAGGTCATGGGCTGGCCGGTGAGGACCACCGGCTTCGGGAGGAAGCCACCCTCGGTGCCGATGTAGATGATGTTCGGTCCGAGCTTGGCCGGATTCGGAACGCCTTCCACGCGTCCGTCGTTCGGCCAGTTGGGGAACTGGGTCTCGTTCCAGCAGACCGGGGTCTTCGCCGGGATGGGTCCCGGCGTGGCGCACATCTCGACCTCGGTGTTGGTGGGGGTGACCCCGCCGCCCGCGGCGTGTGCGACCTGGAGGGTGTCGGCCTCGTAGATGTTCAGGTTGAAGAAGCGGTCGTTGGCCGCGTTCAGGATGCGGAACCGGTAGGCCTTGGGCTCCACGTTCATGTACGGGAAGACCTGCCCGTTCACCAGGACGGTGTCGAAGAAGGTCTCGGCGCCCACCGACGGGGTGGGCGTGCCCGGGATGACGGGCGGCTGGCCCGGCGTGGTGCAGAAGGCCAGCACCGCCGGATCCGGGTCGCTGCAGTTCGGGTCGTGGTACGGGTTCGGGACCGGCGGGTAGTAGAGGTTCGCGGTGGGCGGGAAGAACCAGGGGCCGTAGACCCAGCGGCCGAAGGGGTTCACGCCGCCGTCCATGTAGGGGTTCTGCGCCGGCACGTAGACGTGCGGGAGCCAGAAGTCGCCGTCCACCGGCGGGCGGACGCCGTTCACGTCGGGCGTGCCGCTACCCGAGTTCCAGGTGGGATCGGTGAGGCGGATCCGGCGCGGCGTCCACGAAGGTGCGGTCCTGGAGGACGAGCGGGGTGCCGAGGCCGGGGAGGATGCCCTCGTCGATGAGGTCCTGCTCGGTCTGGTCGGTGATGAGGAGGCCGGCGGCCTCGCCGGACGAGCACGTTGAGGCGGGTGATGCCCCAGGCGTGGTCGTGGTAGAACATGAGGCGCGCCGATCTGCTGGTTCGTCCAGTAGTAGGTGGTCTCGTCGGCGGCCGGAACCGGCATGTCCGGCACGTTGAAGAGGCTGACGCCCTTCTTGTAGGGGTTGAGCGGGTTGTTGTAGTCGCCGATCGGCAGGATCCACTGGTGGGGCGTGCCGTCGCTGATCCACGGGGTGCGGCCGCCGTGCAGGTGGATGGCGGCGCGGGTCTGCGGGAAGAGGGCGCAGTCCTGTCCGTAGAGGTTCACGCCCGGGGGAGTGGGATCACACACCGAGCCGTCGGGGAAGTTGGGGCCCTTGCCGGAGCCCATGATCGACTCGTCCACCGGGATGAGGAGGTTTCCGGCCTCGCCGCTGGGGAGCTCGTTCTTGAACTTGATGCGGACCGGGCGGTCCTTCTGGGCGATGATCACCGGGCCGAGCCAGCCGATCGGGTCGGGAGTGACGTCGTTGACGCCGGTCGCGGGGTTGGTCCCGTTGTTCGTCTGGACGTAGCCACGGACGTGCGTCGCCGGGAGGAGCGTCCCGTCGTACTTCTCTCCACCGAACTGCCAGGTGTAGAGCCGCAGCGAGATCTCGTAGTAGTCGGAGCCCGGGTACGTGGTGGTGTCGGGATGGGCCACCGGGATGTAGTTCCCGAGGTCGTTCGGAGCGGTGGAGCCGAGTCCGGGCAGCGAATGGACGAACTTCTTCAGCATGGGGCTGAAGGCCCAGTTCGCGGTGGTGTTGTAGTCGGGCGTGTCGAGCGGCCCGACGCCAGCCGACTGGTACAGCTCGGGGGCGGGCAGCGCCGTCGCCGACGTGGAGCGGGCGGAACCGGCGCGCATCACGTTGCTGCCGCGGGTGGCCTTCTCGGCCCGGACGCCGCGGATGCCGAGCTCCGGCACCTCGATGCCCTTGGCGCGAGCGGCGGCCTTGGCGGCCTTCACGCGCTCCACCTCGGCCTTCAGGGCCTTGGCGGCCTCGACCCGCTGCGCGTGGGTGACGCGCATCTGGGCGTTCATGGCCTGGATGCGGGCGGCCTTCTGCATCAGCGGATCGACCTGCGCCTGGTCGCTCGCGGCCTGCGCGAGGGAAACTTGTGGGACGGCAAAGAATGCGACCGCAAGCGCGGTGACGCTGGAACGGATGGCCCTTCGAATCATGTGCCGCCCTCTCATCTGTTTCTCCCTCGCGGCAAAATGCCGCACGCATCGGTGGTGCGAAGGTAGGGGCCTTTTGCCGCAGTGGCAATGTAAGACAGGCGTCACGATTAGGTGTCACCTGGGATGGTTACGCGTAAATGGACTATTGCTGGCTATGTATGCGCTGGATCAAGAATCGTGTACCGTGACCGCACGACACGTTCTGGGTCGGCCCGGGCTTGTCTCACCGTTGCTTACACGAGGAATCCCGGGAGGGTGCACCTACGAGCGGGCTCGGTGCCGGCCTGGGCGGCGATCACCGAGGGGCTCCACCGCCCCCCCGAGGTGGGGATTTCTCACTGCGCGTGATGATTGGCGATCGATTGGACGCTTATCCGTCCGTGAAAGTGCCCGTGCTCCCGGCGATTGGCGAGCGATTGCCGGTTCGACCGGCGCAGGGCCCCGTGGCAGGATGATCCGGTGAAGCGATTCGCCCTGCTCTCCCTCGCCGGCATCGCGCTCCTCCTCGGAGGAAGCCTCGCCGTCATCCTGTGGATGACCGATGGCGGCCCCGATCTTCCCGCGCCGGAACCCGCTCCTCCGCCGGCCGTGGCGCAGCCGGAGAAGCGTCCGCCCGTGATCGCTCCGCCGCCCGCGGCCACGGCGAGCGCCATCGAGGATTTCGAGAAGCCGGCCCCGAAGCCGGTGCCCGAGCCTCCCTCGCCGCCTCCGCCGGTGGACCTGGCGCGCGAGGCCCCGGCCCTGGAGGCGGTGGTCTCGCGCCGCTGCGGAAGCATGCAGGTGCGGCTCGGCGACGAGATGCGCAAGGGGGGCGAGCAGATCACCGGGCAGGCCATCCTGCTCTTCGACGTCGTGGCGGAGGACGGGCGCGTGAAGTTCGGCCAGGGCCGGCAGCAGTCGCCGGGGAACATGCGGCCGTCGCTGGTGGCCTGCGCGCAGATGGCGCTCAAGGGGCAGGAGGTCGCCGCGCCCGACGCGAAGGCGGGCCAGCCCTTCACCGTGCAGGTGGTGCTGGGGATGAAGCCGTAGCCTGGCCGCGCGGCCCGGCTACTTCTCCTCGTCCTTCCTCGGCTTGTACGCGTACTGGTAGTGAAGGTACTGGTACGCGTAGGAGTAGGCGCCCACCCCGCCCTTCCTGGGCGGGACGTCGTTGAAGACGATGCCGGAGAGGCGCACGCCGTTCTCGGCGTAGGCCTTGACCGCCTGCTGCAGCTCGCGGATGGGGTGCCAGCCGGCCCGCAGGACGAGCAGGTTCACGCCGGCCACGCGTCCGACCAGCGCCGCGTCGGTGACCGCCAGGATGGGCGGCAGGTCGACGAGGACGAGGTCGTAGCGGGTGGCCAGGTCCTCCACCATGTGGCGGAAGCGCTCGCTGCCCAGGAGCTCGGAGGGATTCGTGGGCGACGAGCCGCGGGGGACGAAGTCGATCCCGGCCAGGTCGGTCTTGTGGAGCACGTCGGCGATGGTGACCTCGCCGGCGATGGCCTCGGCGAGGCCGGGCGTGCGGTGGATGCCCAGGTAGCCGTGGAGGGAGCCCTTGCGCAGGTCGGCGTCGAGGAGGAGGACGCGCTTGCCGGCGTCGGCGAAGACCCGCGCCAGGTTCACGGTGACGAAGGACTTGCCCACGCCCGGGCGCGGACCGCCCACGGCGATGACGTGGTTGGGCGCGTCCATGAGCGCGAACTGGAGGGAGGTGCGGAGCGACCGGATGCTCTCCGCCGCCATGTCGGTGGGGTCGGTCTCGGAGAGGACCTTGAGGCGGGTGCTCGCCTGTGGGCCTTGCGTTCCCTCTCCAGGGCGGCCTGCCGCTCGCTGTGGGGGATGCTGGCGCGGACGATGAGGCCGGTGGCGCGCTCGACCTCGGCGGGGTCGACGAGCCCCTGGTGCAGCGACTTGCGGCCGATGGCGAGGAGGATGCCGCCGATGAGCCCGGCGGCGAGGGCGAAGGCGACCTTCTGGCCGCGTCTTGGGGTCGATCGGGTACTCGGGAGCGACCGCCGAGGTCGAGGATCCGGACGTTGCCGATGAGGCCGCTCTTCGTGATCTTGAGCTCCTGGGACCGGTTCAGGAGCGTCAGGTAGAGCCCGGTGGCCACCGTGACGTCGCGGCGCAGCCGGAGCGACGTCGACTCGGCCTCGGGCAGCTGCGAGATCTGCTGGTTGATGGCGTCCCGCTCCGCCCGGAGGAAGGCCACCTTCTCGTTCGAGCGCCTGGATGACCGGGTGGGTCGCCGGTGAACCGGAAGAGCAGCTCCTTGCGCTGCAGTTCCATCTCCGAGAGCCGCTTCTCGAGGTCGACCGACTGCTCCAGGGTGGACGTGGTGGCGAGGGTGAGGTCGACCCCGGCCGTCCCCTCCTCGACCTTGTAGCTGCTCCAGCGCCTTCTCGGCGGCCTCGAGGTTGTCGCGGAGGATGGGGATCTGGGCGTCGAGGAACTGGAGCGTCTTCTCGGCCTCGTCGGAGCGCTTCTCCACGTTGTGGCGGAGGTAGGCGTGGGCGAAGGAGTTGAGGACCGCGACGGCGTAAGCCGGCGACCCGCTCGTCATCGACACGCGGATGAGGCCGGTGAACTTCCCCTTCTCCGCGAACTTGAGCGACTGCGCCAGCGCCTTTGCCGCCTGGGCTCGCGACGCCTTCCTCAGGTAGAACTCGGTGCCCGGTCGGGCCCGACGAGCTCCTGGACGAAGACGGTTGCCGTGCCCGTCGCCGGTCGGGGGTGGTCATGTTCCAGGTCACCGGCTTGCCCACGGTGCCCACCGCGATGGTCTTCCCGGCCTCGTTGACGAGGTCGAAGTTCTCCCCGTCCCGGGCCACGATCTTGAGCGAGATGGACGAGTCCTCCATGTTCGCCGGGACGTCGAAGCGGGTCACCTTGATCCGTTCGCCGCCCCACGCGAACTGCTTCAGACCCAGCAGCGGTGACGCGAGCCCCTTCCCGTCCCCGGCGCACGGCGATGGCGCCGCCGATCTTGGGGAAGTACCTGGGGCGATGCCGAGACGTCGAGGTGGAGGTCGTCCACCACGACTCCCAGGAGGCGCCGCGACTGCATGACCTCGATCTCGGTGGGCACGCGGCTCTGCGGGCCGGAGAGCGCCCCCTCGATGTTGGCGCCCATCATGAGCGAGTTGTTCTGCGGCTGGGCGTCCACCTGGAGGAGGATGTCGGCCTCGTAGAGCGGCGTCTGCGTCGCGAGCACCCAGGCCAGGCCGAGTCCGGCGACGACGCAGCGCGCCCAGGATGAGCCATTGCCCCTGGGAGATGGCCTCCAGGTAGAAGGAGAGCGATGCGCCGCCCTGCTCGTGTCCGTGCGGCGCCCCCCCGGGCGGCGGCTGGGCGGCGGGCACCTGCGGCTGCTGGGCCACCACGTTCAGCTCGGGTCTCTCTCCGGGAAGGGCCATGGGTCTCTAGAATCCGATCTGGGTCTTCGTCGTGTAGATCATGCTCCAGGTCTGCCAGATGGTGTTCACGAGCGGCAGGATCTGGCTGATCACGCGGTTCATCCGGGCGAGGTCGTTGGTGGCCACGAAGACCACGTCCCGCGGCTTGAGCGGGAACTGGGCCGCCAGGATGAGCGAGTCGGCCTCGGCCACGTCGAGCCGGAAGATCTCCGGCTTCCCCTGGGCCTCCTGGCGCAGCACGTACACGGCTGGGCGCATGGTGGTGTAGTCGAAGCCGGCGCTGTCGCCGAGCGCCTGCGCCAGCGAGAGGCGCCCGCGGAACATGGGGCGCGTCCCCATGTTCTTCACCTCTCCGAAGACGAACACCTGGCTGAGCGACATGCTTCCCACGTGGACCGAGTCGCCGTCGAGGAGGAGCCAGTTCTGCTTCAGATCCCCCTCCTCGTAGTAGGACATGAGGTTCAGGACCGTGGCCTTGCCGCCCCGGATGAGGGTCACCTCGGCGGGGTTCGAGGCCTGGCTGAACCCACCGGTCTTCACGAGCGCGTCCGAGACCCGCAGCGGGATGTTGTCGAGGTAGAGCGTCTGGGGGTTCTTCACCTCGCCGGCGATCTCCACGCGCCGCCCCTGGAACTTGGCCACCCGCACCGAGACCTGCGGGTCCTTGATGGCGTGACGCATGCGGCGGGTCAGTTCCTGCTGGATCTCGATGACCGTCTTGCCGGCGACGTTCATGTACCCCACGAACGGGTAGAACATCGTCCCGTCGGCGTAGACGACCTGGCCGTTCTCCTCCGGGCTGCGGTACTGGCCGGTGGGCGAGGTCAGTTCCGGGTGATCCCAGACGATGACCGAGAGGATGTCGTGGGGCGCCACCTTGTACTGGTAGTCCTTGAGCAGCGCGGCGTTCGGGTCGGCCTGCCGCGCGGCCACCTCGGCCTGGTAGTCCTTCGCGAACTTCTGGATGAGGTACGGCGACACCACCTGGATCTGGAACTCGTCGTTCCCCTGCTGCTCGTGGGCGCGCTCGGTGACCTCGGCGTCCTTCAGGTGGATGCCGGGGGCGAGCGAGCAGGCGCTGGTGAGCGCCGCGGCCAGTGCCACCGCGAGCGTATTCCTCTGCGTCATCCGTGCACCTTCCTGATGGCGGGAGGCCAGAAGGCCCGCTCGTAGTCGTCGATCCCGCGCTCGCAGAGCCGCAGCGCCTCCTCGAAGGCGGCGCGGGGCTGGCGGTACGGGTCGGGTACGTCGAAGTTGCCGAACTTGCCGATGGAGTGGACCTTGCCGCGGGCCTGGGGGGCGATGGCCAGCACCGCCGCCTCGTGGCCCCGCTCCATGACCAGCACCAGGTCGTGCGCCGCGACCAGCTCGGGCGTGACCTGGCGGGCCCGGTGGCCGGAGATGTCGATGCCCCGTTCGCGCATCAGCTCGGTGGCCGCCGGGTCGGCCGGGTAGCCGACGAGCGCCGAGACTCCCGCCGAGGAGACCGTGAAGCGGGGGCGGCGTCCGAGCCGGGCTCGGAGCAGCGCCTCCGCCATGGGGCTCCTGCAGATGTTGCCCACGCAGACGACGAGGACCCGGTCGATCATACCGAGCGACCGTTGTACGCCGGTGTGAGAGGGGGAGTAAAGAATCCCGTGTGGATATCGGCTGGTAGCCTCTTGGGGCTCGCCCTCACCTCCTGTACACGCGGAGATTCGACCAGGCGACGTCGGAGGCAATCCCGGACGTTCCCCCACCCACGAGGATGAAGTAGGCGCCCGCCACGTCGCATCCGGGGAGCGTGGAAGAGACCTCGGCTGCGCCGTCCACGAAGTAGGCGAAGCGACAGGTCGAGCGGGACCCCTCGACGCGGACCGTGTGCCAGGCGTTGCGCGTGAACGCGAGCGGGCTGGTCGGGTCGGCCACGAGCGTGGTCGGCGTCCTTCGCTCCCAGTCGACCTGCCCGGCGCTCGACGAGGGCGGGTATCTGCTGAATACCTGCGCCCCCGCCGTGAACTGGTACGGCGCGCCAGCGTCCCGCCCGAAGACGTTGAGGTAGGTGGTCTTCTCCGTCGTGGCGGCCGGCACGTACAGGTCCACCTCCACGGCGAACTGGTCGTCGAGGGCGGTGAGTCCGGTAGGAACCTCGAGCACGTTCCAGTCGGAGTGCTGGAGCCAGGCGGTCCGGCCGGCCACGGTGCCGGGACCTTGCCCGTTCATGGCCCCGGTCTTTGCGATGGCGCCGGTGGGGAGCGAGGTCAGGTCGAGCGTCTTCGCCAGGGTCCACGGGCGGCAGGAGAGGCTCGACCCGCGCGAGACCACGAGGTTGGAGAAGGCGACGACCGGCGCGCCCGTGCGCCCCGCCGGCGGGATCCAGTGGTGGAGCGTCAGGTTCGATCCGGCCGGGTCGCAGGCCCCCTGGAAGATGGGCCCCGACGTCCCGTCGACCGAGAACGAGAACTCACAGCGGGAACGGTCGCCCTCGATCCGGAGGTGGTGCCAGCCTGCCGCTGGCGCGGTCGTCGGAGCCGTGAAGGCCGGGGTCCCGACGTCGCCACCGCCCCAGCCGCTGGGCGGGAGGGGCACCTGCGGCAGGCGCCACTGGAGGTTCCACGCGGGGGGCGCGGCGTGGTCGAGGCCGGCCCACAGGCCGTGAACCTCACCGTAGTTGTTGAGCCAGTACGGCGTCGAGGAACCGACCGCGTGGTCGGTGAAGATCATCACGCCCAGCCTGCGGGCCTTCTCGATTCCGTCGACCCAGAAGTCCACGTCGACGGCGAAGACGTCGTCCGAGGGCGAGAGGGTCGTCGGGATGTCGAGCGCGAGCCAGTCCGACGTGGACGCGTAGGCCGTCCTCCCCCCCACCTCCGCGGGTCCCTGCGTGCCGGCGAGGCCGCCGCCGGGTATCGCGCCCGCGGGCGTCGTGGCGAGCGACTCGGTCCGGACGGGAGACCAGGCGCAGGCGCCGTCGCTCACGGCCACCGACGCGGACCCGGTCTGTCCCTCGCTCGTGGCGGTGATGTTCGCGGTCCCGGCGGCGACACCGGTGACGATGCCGCTCGTGCCCACCGTGGCCACCGCGGCGCTGGACGTGGACCAGGCGATGCTTCTCCCGCTGAGCACGTTTCCGGCGGCGTCCCGCACCACCGCGGAGGCCTGCGTGGCCTGGCCCACCGTCAGGGAGCCCGTGCCGAGCGTGACGATGACGTTCGAGACCGGCACGAGCGCGGCGGTCATCGAGGCCGAGCCGGTCTTTCCCTCGCTCGTGGCGATGATGCTGGCCGAGCCGACACCGCTCGCGGTCACGACGCCGGTCGTCGCGTTCACCGTCGCCACCGAGACGTTGGAACTGCTCCAGGCGACGCTCCGGCCCGCCAGCAGGTTGCCGGATCCGTCGCGCAGCACCGCCGAGGCCTGGGTGGCCTGGCCGACGTAGAGCGCGGAGGACGCGAGCGAAGCGGTCACCGTCGCGACGGGCGACGGGGGTGGGACGATGACCGCCACCTGCACCGAGCCCGACAGGCCCTCGCAGGTCGCGAAGATGCTCGTGGCGCCGACCGACGCGCCGGTCACCCTGCCCGCGGCGTCCACGGCGGCCACGGACGGCGCGCTGGAGGTCCACGTCACGGTACGGCCAGCGAGCACGTTGCCCGACGCGTCGCGAGGAACCGCGCTCGCCTGCGTGACCTGCCCGACCACGATGGTCCCGTCGGCGACGGCCGCGGTGACCGTGGCCACCGGGGTGGGCGGCGGAGCGACGGTGGTCACGAACGTGGAGCCCGACTTTCCCTCGCTCGTGGCCGTGATCGTGGCGGAACCGACGGAGAGCGCCGTGACGTCTCCCGAGGCGTTCACGATCACGGCTGCCTCGTCGGTCGACGACCATGCGATGGCGCGGCCGGTGAGCTCGTGTCCCGCCGCGTCCCGGGTCACGGCCGTGGCCAGGGTGGAGTGACCCACGGTGAGGTTGCTCGTGACGATCGTCACGGCGACGGTCGCCACCGGCTCGAGGGGAGTCGTGGCGGTCGCGTCGAAGGTGGCGGGCGCGAGCCCGGTGCTCCGTGCCTCGACCTGCTGCTGGCCGGCTTCCGGCCCGAGCGCCCAGGCCGCGGAGGCCAGACCGGAGGAGTCGGTGGTGCCCGACGGCGGGACCACCGTCCCGGAGCCCCCGGTCACCGCGAACGACACCGCCACTCCCTGCACGCCGTTGCCGTGGCCGTCGGAGACCTTGGTCACGAGCGCCACGGGGAGGAGGGAACCCTTCGTGGCGGCCTGTCCGGACCCGGACACGACGCTCAGCTGGGTGGGTGCACCGGGCCGGGCGTTGGCCTCGAAGGTCGCGAAGACGATGGGCGCGCCCGTGGCCCCGTCCACCGCGCGGGCCTCGAGGCGCTGCGCCCCGGCGGTGGCGCCTAGCGTCCAGCGTTCCTGCGCCTGGCCGGACGCGTTCGTGATGGCGGTTCCGGCGAAGGCCGAGCCGCCACCCTCCACGATCGTGAAGTTCACCACCTGCCCGGAGATGGGGGCTCCGGCGGCGTCGACCACGCGCACCACGAGAGCAGCGGCGAGCTCGGTCCCGACGACTCCGGTCTGGGCGTTGCCGGAGACGACCTGGACGGCGGCGGGCTGCACGACGGTCCCTCCGGTGCCCGGGTCCGGCGAGGCCGGGGTGGAGCCGCCACAGGCGGGGAGCACGGCGGCAAGGAGGAGGAGGGCCAGGGACGCGGGGCGCAAGGGAACGGAGGTCATGGGTCTACAGACGAGCCGGATCCCGATCGTGACCCTCCCGGTTGGGGATTCGTTGAATCGAGTGGCAAGGAAGTGTGCGCGGGTGCGTACACATGGGCGCCACTCATGGACTAGAATCCGCCCCAATGAAATCCAAACTCCACGCGCTCATCGAGGCCCGCACCGCCCGCATCGGCATCATCGGCCAGGGCTACGTGGGACTGCCGCTCGCCCTCGTCTTCCACGAGGCGGGCTTCCCGGTCACCGGCTTCGACCTCGACCCCCGAAAGGTCGACGCCCTGCGCAAGGGCGAGTCCTTCATCAAGCACATCGGCGCCGAGCGGGTCGCCGCGGCGGTGAAGAGCGGCCGCTACCAGGCCACCACCGACTTCGACGGCCTGCGCGACTGCGACGCCATCGCCATCTGCGTGCCCACGCCGCTCGGGCAGCACCGCGAGCCGGACAACTCCTACATCCACGCCACCGGGCGGGAGATCGCGAAGCGGCTCCGGCAAGGGGCAGCTCGTCATCCTCGAGTCGACCACCTACCCCGGCACCACCGACGAGGAGCTCCGCCCCATCCTCGAGACGAGCGGCCTCACGTGCGGCCCCGACTTCTTCCTCGCCTTCTCCCCCGAGCGCGAGGATCCGGGCCGCAAGGACTTCGACACGAAGACCACCGCCAAGGTGGTCGGCGGCGTCGACGCCGCCTCCACCGAGCTCGCCGTGGCGCTCTACCGGACCGGCGTCGCCAAGGTGGTCCCGGTCTCGAGCGCGCGGGTGGCCGAGTCGGCCAAGCTCCTCGAGAACGTCTTCCGCTCGGTGAACATCGCGCTCGTGAACGAGCTGAAGATGATCTTCGACCGCATGGACATCGACATCTGGGAGGTCATCGAGGCGGCCAAGACCAAGCCCTTCGGCTTCATGCCCTTCTACCCGGGCCCCGGCCTGGGCGGGCACTGCATCCCGCTCGACCCCTTCTACCTCTCCTGGAAGGCCGCCGAGCACGGCCAGTGGGCCCGCTTCGTCGAGCTGGCCGGCGAGATCAACACCAGCATGCCGCGCTGGGTGGTGGACAAGCTCGCCGAGGCGCTGAACGACGACGCGCAAGCCGCTCAAGGGCTCCAAGGTGCTGGTGCTCGGGCCTCGCCTACAAGGCCAACATCGACGACGACCGCGAGTCGCCGTCCTACGAGATCATCGAGCTGCTGCAGCACGCCGGCGCGAGGGTCGACTACTGCGACCCGTACTTCCCCCAGGCGCGAAAGGGCCGGAAGGTGGACGTTGGGCTCTCGACCGTTCCCTGCACGGCGGAGACCTTCGCCGGCTACGACGCGCTCCTCGTGGCCACCGCCCACGACTCGTTCAAGGACGCGTCCCTGTACCGGGGCGTGAAGCTCGTCGTCGACACCCGGAACCTCATCGCCCCCCTCTTCCCCGTCGGGCGGCGCCCCGCGGGTCGTGAAGGCCTGAGCCCGCCATGACCTCCCTGCGCCGCACCTGGCTCGTCACCGGCGGAGCGGGGTTCATCGGCTCCCACCTGGTGGAGAAGCTCCTCTCGCTGGGGCAGCGGGTCCGGGTCCTCGACAGCTTCGCGACCGGCCACAGGCGCAACCTGGTGGAGGCGGCCCGTGGGCACGAGCAATCCCTGGAGGTCATCGAGGGGGACATCCGCGACCTCGACGCCTGCCGTGGTGCAGTCCGCGGCTCGGACCTGATCCTGCACCAGGCAGCCCTCGGATCCGTCCCTCGGTCGATCGAGGATCCCCTCGCCACCCACGCCACCAACGTGACCGGGTTCCTGAACGTGCTCCAGGCGGCCCGGGAGCTCGGCGTTCGCCGGGTCGTCTACGCGAGCTCCAGTTCCGTCTACGGCGATCACCCGGGGCTGCCCAAGGTGGAGGATCTCATCGGGCGGCAGCTCTCGCCCTATGCGGTGAGCAAGTACGCGAACGAGCTCTACGCGCACGCCTTCGGGCTCGCCTACGGCATGGAGCTGCTCGGCCTGCGCTACTTCAACGTCTTCGGTCCTCGCCAGGACCCCAACGGCCCCTACGCGGCCGTGATCCCGCTCTGGTTCCAGAGCCTTCTCGCGGGGAAGCCCGTCTTCGTGAACGGGGACGGCGAGACGAGCCGCGACTTCTGCTTCGTCGACAACGTGGTGAGCGCCAACCTGCTCGCCGCGACCACCGGGAACGCAGAGGCCATCGGCAAGGTCTACAACGTGGCGGTCGGCGACAGGACCACGCTGCTCCAGCTCTACGACGCCATCCGCACCCAGGTCGCCCGCTTCCGCCCCGACGCGGCGGACGCCCGACCGGTCCATCGCGAGCAGCGGGCCGGCGACGTGCGCCACTCACTTGCCGACGTGTCCCGGGCGCGGCAGCTGCTCGGGTACGAGCCCTCGGTGAAGGTGGCGGAGGGACTGGCCCGCGCGGCGGAGTGGTACCGGGCGAACGGCTAGGAACCCGGAATCTTCCGACGACGTTCGTGTCGACCACGGCCCGGATCGTCACTTCCTCCGGCTTCGACGGATTGCGTGCGTTGCCTCCTCGGCCAGGCGGTCGGCCTCGCCTTCTTCGAGCCCGAAGCCGTACTACCCTGCATGCACGCTCACCTAGCCCGATCCAGCCGCCCGCCTCGGACCGGTGAAGAGGTCCATCCAATCGTCGCCGTAGGCCTGCCGTGCCGCGAGGTCGTTGTGGACCCGGCCGATCAATCGACAATTCTCCGCCGTCGATGACCCGCCCCGCCCGCGCGGCACCACGTGATCCACCTCCAGATTGTCCGGAAACGCCATCAGCAACCGTTCGAGGCGGATGCGCCCCAGGAGAGGCGAGTCGGTCCCGGATGTCACGTTGCGGGAATTGCGTCGGTGGCTCGCAACCGGTTCACCTGGATGAACCTGTCCACCGCCCTGGATCGCCTCAGATCTCCCCGCGCCGCATCTTCATCCACGCCTCGCGGCGCTCGGCGGGGAGGAAATCGGCCGTGAACCGCCAGGCCTCGTGGAGCCAGCGCAGCTTCTGCTCGGGCGAGAGCGCGGCATAGGCGCGGAGTTCCTCGTCCGTGTGATGGTGGGCGAAGCCGCGCAGGGGTCGATCATCGGCCACGGAGGCTCTCCTGGACCCTGCGTAGCGCGTCCACGTCGGAAGCGTCCTGCGCCCGTCCGGTCCCGGACTTCATCTGGATGAGCACGTCGATGCTCGCCACTTTCAGCTCGAGGGTTCCGGCCCTCACCCGGTCGGCGCTCCGCTCCACCTCCTCGTAGGGAACCGGCAGCGCAATGACGAGGTCCACCTCACGGAGCGGCTCCGCGGGGTCTACGAAGGTGAGCGCCACGAGGTTCCGCTCCTCGATCCAGCCCCGGACGACATCGGGCCGTGCCAGGTCTCCGGGAGTGACGGGGAGCCTGCATCGCAGCCCGAGCCTCTCCAGCACCGCGGCGGCGGTCACCAGCGATGTCCCGTCGATCGCGACCGCCAGGTCGAGATCGGAGGTGAACCGCGGAACCCCCTGCAGGTTCACCGCGACGCCTCCCACCACCACGTGCCCGACTCCCGCCTCGGCGAGCGCGGTGAGGATGTCGCCGTAGAAGAGCGGGGCCACCCGACGAGGATATCAGGTGGCCCGGCGTCCCGCTCCCCTCACCTCCAGTTCACGCGGAGGCTCCCCTCGCAGGGTTCCCATCCTCGACAGCGCTGCCTCGATCCGCGCCGCGGCGTCGTCGCGGTGCCGGCGCTCCAGGAAGATCTCCACGAGCAGGCGCTCACCATCGGCGCGGGCCTGGGAGCGTTCGCGCAGCTGGGTCTCCGCACGGGGCGGCGTGATGACCCGGGTGCCCACTCAAGAGAGACGACGGGTGACGGCGATCCTGACCTGCACGCCCCGTCGGGTACTGGAGTGCCCTACGCCTGTCCCGGCGGCACCGGGAACGACGGCGGCTGCGTCCCGTCCTGGTCGTACGCGTCCTGCCTCGGCCCCGCCAGCCGCTCGCCGGGGACCATGGTCGTGGACGCATCGAATCACGGGGGTGCGGAAGGTCGGGACGAGGTCGCGCATGGCGCGGAGCAGCGCCTGCGGCTCGCCGGCGTCGGCGAGCTTGCGCAGCTCGACGAGCTTCTCCCGGAGGTCGGCAGGCGGCGCGGGGCTCTCGGCGACCAGGATGCGGTTGCGGGCCTGGTGCGTCTGCTCCTCCTCCTCGGTCATCAGCTCCTCGTGGAGCTTCTCGCCGGGGCGCAGGCCCGTGTAGACGATGGGGATCTCGAGGTTGGGAACGAAGCCCGCCATGGTGATGAGGTGGTGCGCCAGGTCGGCGATGCGGACCGGGTTTCCCATTTCCAGGATGCAGAGCTCGCCGTAGTCGTTCAGGCCGGAGACCAGCACCAGCCCCACCGCCTCGGGGATGGTCATGAAGTAGCGCGTGCACTCCGGGTGCGTGACCGTGACCGGCCCGCCGCGCTCGATCTGCTGCTTGAAGATGGGGATGACGCTTCCGGCGGAGCCGAGCACGTTGCCGAAGCGCACCGCGGTCATGCGGGTCTTGCTGCGGCGCCCCAGGTCGCGGATGACCATCTCGGCGATGCGCTTCGACGCTCCCATCACCGAGCTGGGGCGGACGGCCTTGTCGGTGGAGATGAGGACGAGGCGCTCGGCGCCCACGGCGTCGGCCATGCGGGCCACGTTGAGGCTTCCGAAGACGTTGTTCTTCACCGCCTCCTCGGGCGCGTCCTCCATGAGCGGCACGTGCTTGTGGGCCGCGGCGTGGAAGACGAACTCGGGGCGGTAGCGCTTGCCGAGGCGCATGAGCCGGTCCTGCTCGCGGACGTCGGCCACCTCGGCCCGGACGACCAGCTCCGGGTACTGGGCCTGGAGCTCCCGGGAGTTCAGGTAGAGCCCGTTCTCGTTCACGTCGACGAGGATGAGCTTCGAGCACTGGTGGGCCGCCACCTGGCGCGCGATCTCGCTGCCGATGGACCCGGCGCCGCCGGTGATCATGACGCGCCGCCCCTGCACCTTGGTGCGGATCTCCTTCTGGTCGAAGTCGATCTGGACGCGCGGCAGCAGGTCCTCGGGGGAGAGGTCGTGCAGGATGGCCGCGCTGATCTTGTCGTCCATCTGCGTGAAGGAGGCCGGGATGATCTTGAACTTGGCCTTCGACCCGGAGCAGAGGGCGAGCATCTGGCGGAGCCGCTCGGCCGGGAGGTCCATGATGGCGACCATCACCAGCGACACGTCGTGCTTCCGGATGATCTCCGGCAGGTCGTCGATGGTGCCCATGACCGACTTGCCGCCCAGGGTGGTGCCCTGCTTGCGCGGCGAGTCGTCGACGAAGCCGACGACCTTGATCTTCTTCTCGGGGGAGCGGCGGATGTCGCGGAGCAGCAGGTCGCCCGCGCTGCCGGCGCCGATGATGATGGCCTTCTGCCGGCCGTCCTCGAGCCGCTCGCCGAGGAAGCTCGCGGTGAACCGGGGGGAGTAGCGGATGGCGCCGAGGAGGCTGCTCGTGAGGAGGAACTCGAGCATGACGACGGAGACGGGCAGGCCGTGGCCGTGGACGCCGTACCAGAGGGCGGCGAACAGCACCGTGCCCCCCACCGTGGCGACGCCGAGCCGGACCGCCTCCTCCAGCCCCGAGAGGAAGAAGGACCAGCGGTGCATCTTCATGAGCCAGAGGACGAAGACCCGCGAGGCGACGAGGACGGGCAAGGCGGCGCGGATGTCGGGGAACCACTCGGGAGGCGGGAGCCCCTCGAAGCGGATGACGACCGCCAGCATGAAGCAGAGCGCCGTGCTGAGGGCGTCGAGCGCCATCAGTGCGGAGAACCGTTTCGTGAACCTGCCTTCTACCCGTGCCATCGTTCCCATTGCCCCCTGTGAACTGGATCGCTGAGTGTACTCAACTCACGGGAAATAGTCACGAATTTCGCCTGGGCTCCCCCTCGGCCGCAGCACCCCGAACGGACGATCGAGCCGATCGATTTCTGACGTCTCGGATGGGCAGTCCTGGGGGCGGCGAACTACGCGCCGGGTCTCGCATTGCCCGCCATCCGGGCGACGTACGCGTGCCCGGCCACGTAGAGGAGGACCGGAAGCGCCACGAGGAACGGCCTCGTCGTTGGCCCCGCCAGGGGCCACCCCACTGCGCATGCTGCGCCGACGACCATGGCTCCCGCCGAGGCGAAGAGGACGGGGCGGTGCTCCATGCCCAGCACGATCGGTCGCTGGTAGAGGTGCGTCCGGTGTGGCGTGTACCACTTCTCCCCCGCGGCCACGCGCCGCAGCAGGGTGACGGTGGCGTCCAGCACGAAGAACGACAGTGCCAGGGCCACGGGCTCGATCGCGATCGACCGGGACCCGGGGAGGAGCGGCAGGACGCCGAAGAAGAACCCGATGGCCGTCGACCCCACGTCTCCCATGAAGATCGACGACGGCGGGAAGTTGAAGAGGAGGAAGCCCACGCTCGATCCGGCGAGCGCGAGCAGCAGCCACCCGGACGTCTCGGCCCCGACCCCGGCGGCGACGATGGCCAGGCCGACCGAGGCGATGAGCGCCTGCGCGCCGGCGATCCCGTCGATGCCGTCCATGAAGTTGTAGAGGTTGGTGAGCCAGGTGATCCAGAGCACGGCCAGTGGAGCCAGGACGGCCCTGGGCAGCCAGGACCCCGAGGACTCCGGCGGCCGCGGGGAGGCGGTCCCAGGAGGCGGCGACCACGATCGCGGCGAGCAGCACCTGGACGCCGAAGCGAACCCGGGCGGGGAGCGGACGGAGGTCGTCGACGAGGCCGAGGATGGCGATGAGCGCCGTGGCGGCGAGGGGACACGAGGAGCGCGGGCGACGCCTCCGAGCGCGACGAGCCAGGCTCCCGGCGGCAGGACCGGCGCCACCACGACGCCAACGCCGCCCAGGCGAGGCTTCGGCACCGAGTGGGAACTCCGGTCGTTGGGCCGGTCGAGGAGCGCGCCGCTGGTTCGCGAAGTCGCGCACGGTCCTGACGAGCAGGGCCGCAGGAGAGAGGCACCCGCAGCCAGGATCGACGCACGCGCGGAGGTTCATCGCACGGGTGACGCCCGCGATCGCGCCGGTCCCGCCGGGATGACGGCACCCCGGAAACGTGGTTAGTTCAGCCCCGCTCCGGGACCACCACGTGCGAATCCTCATCATCACGCAGTACTTCTGGCCGGAGACGTTCAAGGTGAACGACCTCGCGCTCGGCCTCCAGGCGCGCGGGCACACGCGTGGAAGTCCTCACCGGGATGCCCAACTACCCCACGGGCAGGTACTTCGAGGGGTATCATCCGACCTCGCCCTGCGGGAGGACTACCACGGAATCCCCGTTCACAGGGTTCCCCTCGTGCCGCGCGGGAAGGGCGGGCCTGCGCGCTGATCTTCAACTACGCGTCGTATGCCGCTCCTCGCCTCGCTCCGGGTATCGCTGGGCCGGCGGACGTCGCGCTGGGACGTAGCCCTCGTCTTCGGGCTGAGCCCCGTCACGCTCCTCCTCCCCGCCGTGGTCCTGCGGCGGCTCTTCGGGGTGCCCTTCGTGCTCTGGGTCCTGGATCTCTGGCCGGAGAGCGTCACCGCCTCGGGCCTCGTACGGTCACCGCCCTCGTCGAGGCGGCGATCCGGCGCCTCTCGGCTGGCTCTACCGCAGCGCGGAGCTCGTCCTCGGGTCGAGCGAGGCCTTCGCGCCCCGCCTTCGGCGCTCGGCGTCCGGCCGGATCGTCTCGGCTACCTCCCCAGCTGGGCCGAGGACTCGTAGGCCGCGGAAGTCCGTCTCCCTGCCGCGAGCCCTGGGAGGGCGATTTCACGATCATGTTCGCGGGCAACCTGGGTCGCGTGCAGGGGCTCGATACCGTTCTCGATGCGGCGGACCCTGCTTCGAGACGACCCGGACGTGCGCTGGGTCCTCGTGGGCGACGGCTCGCTCCGCCCCTGGCTCGAGGAGGAGGTGCTCGCCGCCGCTCTCAGGACCGCGTGTTGCTCGTCGGGCGACATCCGCGTGTCCGGCGATGCCCGGGCTCTTCGCGCAGGGCGGGCGCCCTGCTCGTCAGCCTGAAGCCGGACGAGATCATCTCCCTCACCGTCCCGGGCAAGCTGCAGACCTACCTCGCCGCCGGCCGACCCGTTCTCGGCTCCATCGACGGGGAAGCCGCTCGGGTCATCGCCGAATCCGGAGCCGGCTTCGTGTCCGCTGCCGGCGACGCGGCGGGCCTGGCCGAGAACGCACGCCGTCTGCTGCGCATGTCGCCCGACGAGCGGGAGGCCCTCGGGCGAGCGGGGTCGCGACCTACTGCCGCGCCCACTTCGATCGGGAAGCGCTGCCTCGACTCGGTGGAGGCCGCGCTCACCCGCGTCGCCGCTTCCCGCCGGCGGGGCTTCATCCAGACGTATCAATCGATGAGCTTCGCGTAGCTCTCGATGATCTTCACGATCTTGGCCGAGACGTTCACGTCCTGGTAGTCGGGCGGAAGCGGAGGCGGGCTCTCCTCGTCGAAGGACATCCGGGCCACCGAACCGCCCGAACGACGGAGTCCCTGTCGATGCCGCCGATCACCACCGAGCCCTTGTCGAGGACCTCCGGCCGCTCGGTGCTCGTCCGAAGGAGCACCGCCGGGAAGCGCAGCATGGCGGACTCCTCGCTCAGCGTTCCGCTGTCGGAGAGCACGCAGAACGCGTTCAGCTGCAGCTGGTTGTAGTCGAAGAACCCGAAGGGCTTCACGTTTCGGATGAGGGGGTGGAACGCGGACCGCGTTCCTCGATGCAGCTTCCAGGCGCGCGCGGGTGCGTGGAGTAGATGACGGGCATGCTGAACTCCCGCGGCGATGGCGTCGAGGGCTTCGACCAGGCGCCTCGAGGTTCTCGTCGATGTCCAGGTTCTCCTCGCGGTGCGCGGAGACCACGAGGTAACCGCCCTTCTTCAGGCCCAGCTCGGTCGAGGACGCGGCTGGCCTCGATTCCCGCGCCGGTAGGGCCGAGCACCTCCGCCATCGGGCGAACCGGTGACGAAGACGTGCTCCTTGCGGATCCCCTCGGAGAGGAGGTAGCGGCGGCTGTGCTCGGTGTAGGGCAGGTTCACGTCGCTCACGTGGTCCACGATCTTCCGGTTGATCTCCTCCGGCACGTTCTGGTCGAAGCAGCGGTTTCCCGCCTCCATGTGGAAGATCGGGATCTTGAGCCGCTTGGCCGGGATGGCGCAGAGCGCGCTGTTGGTGTCCCCCAGGATGAGCAGGGCGTCGGGCCGGACGCGCTCGATGAGCTCGTAGGAGCGGGCGATGATGTTGCCGATGGTCTCGCCGAGGTGCTTGCCCGCGGCGACTCCAGGAAGTGGTCGGGCTTCCGGATCTCGAGCTCCTGGAAGAAGATCTCGTTGAGCGTGAAGTCCCAGTTCTGGCCGGTGTGGACGAGCACGTGGTCGAAGTAGCGATCGCATGCCGCGATCACCGCGGGACAGGCGGATGATCTCTGGGCGGGTCCCCACCACCGTCATGACCTTGAGCCGCTTCATTCAGACTTTCTCCGGATAGGTGTCGGGGGCCGGGGTCGAAGACCTGGCTCGACCAGAACAGCGTCACCATCTCCCCGTCGCCCAGGTTCTCGATCGAGTGCGTGTATCCGGCGGGATGTCGACCACGGTCATGTCCTCCCCGCGCACCTCGTACCGGATCACCTCGCCGCCGAGGACGTGACGGAAGCAGATCGCCGCCCGGCCCTGGACGACGCAGAATTTCTCGACCTTGGTGTCGTGGTAGTGATGCCCGCGGACGACGCCCGGGATTGGATCGCGAGACGAAGATCTGGCCGAACGGGGGCGACTTGAGGAGTTCCACGAGGCTGCCGCGTGCGTCGGTGCGCTTCTCGGGCTGATAGGCAAATCCGATCCGTCGGCAGGTACGAGAGGAACGTGGCGTACAGTCGCGGGTCAGCGGGTCGGAGAGGTCGGGAAGTCGCAGCGTCACCCGCACGTCGCGGATCGCCTCGATTCGGCGGGCGAGCTCCCCGAGCGTCAACCGGAAGGTCGGCTCGCCCGGGGGGCGGTGACGCAGGCGCCTCGCCGTCGAGCGCCTTCAGGAACTCGGCCACCACGTCGTCCACGTAGGCCAGTTCGATCTCGTGGGCGGGTCGCGGATGTGATGGGCAAGGTCTCGCGCGACGTTGTGGCAGAAGGTCGATACCACCGAGTTGTAGTTCGGTCGGCACCACTTCCCGAAGAGCCCGGGAAGGCGGTACACGATGGCCCGTGCGCCCGTCTGCTCCGTAGCGTCGCACGGCCGCTCCGCGGCCAGCTTGCTCCGCCCGTAGGGGTTGTCGAGCGCGCCTGGGTGGAGGACGAGAGGACGAGCGGGATGCCGCCTCCGTGCCCGCCAGCAGGTCGACCAGCCCCTCGGTGAGGTGCGCGTTCCCCTCCGCGAATTCCTCCTCCCGGACCGGCCGGTTGACGCCCGGCGAGGTGGTAGGCTGACGTCGGCCTCGGCCGCGAACCGGGCGAGATCGGTCACGGTCTCGTGCCGGTCGAAGGAGAGGACCTCGACACCCGGCCTGCGCCGGAGCGCCACGACCAGGTTCTTCCCGAGAAAGCCCGTCGGCTCCCGTCACGAGGACCTTCATCGGCCGAGTTCCCTCCGCACGTACGGGATGGTCGCGAGCAGTTCCTGGATCTCGGCGACGATGAGGCGGCGGGTGTTGCCTGAGTCGTAGTCGACGCGCTGTGTGATGCGCTGCTCCCCCTCCACGAAGTACTTGGCGTAGTTCAGGTCGCGCCCGTCGGCCGGGATGCGGAAGTAGTCGCCCAGGTCCTCGGCCCGGGCCATCTCCTCGCGGTGTGAGCAGCGTCTCGTAGCAGCTTCTCGCCGTGCCGGGTCCCGATGACCCGGATCTCGTTGTCGGCGCCGAACAGTCTCCAGCAGCGCCCGCGCCAGATCGCCCATGGTGCAGGCGGGCGCCTTCTGCACGAAGATGTCGCCCGGGCGCCCGTGCTCGAAGGCGTAGAGCACCAGGTCGACCGCGTCCTCCAGGGACATGATGAAACGGGTCATCTCGGGGTCGGTCACGGTGAGCGGCTTGCCGGCCTTGATCTGCTGGATGAAGAGCGGGATCACCGAGCCGCGCGAGCCATGACGTTGCCGTAGCGGGTGCCGCAGATCACGGTTCCGCGGCTCGGCCGACGCGGGACTTGGCCACCATCACCTTCTCCATCAGCGCCTTGGACATGCCCATGGCGTTGATCGGGTAGACGGCCTTGTCGGTGCTGAGGCGATGACCCGCTTCACGCCCGTCTCGATGGCGGCGTTCGAGCACGTTGTCGGTGCCGAGTGACGTTGGTCTGCACCGCCTCCATGGGAAAGAACTCGCAGGACGGCACCTGCTTCAGGGCGGCGGCATGGAAGACGTAGGTCGACGCCGTGCATGGCGGCCCGGAGCGCTGTCGTAATCGCGCACGTCGCCGAGGTAGAACTTGAGCTTGTCGCTCCGGTAGGCGCTCCGCATGTCGTCCTGCTTCTTCTCGTCGCGGCTGAAAACGCGGATCTCCCGGATGCCGGTCGAGAGGAATCGGTCGACCACGGCATTCCCGAACGAGCCGGTGCCGCCGGTCACGAGAAGCGTCTTGCCGTCCATCATCGACATCCCTTTCGTTTCGAGGGGCGCACTATACTACGCGCCGCCCATAATCCTCGGCATCAACGCGACCAACATCCGCCAGGGCGGCGGCGTCACGCACCTGGTCGAGCTGCTGCGCGCGGCCGACCCTCCTGCCCACGGATTCGAGAAGGTGGTCGTCTGGAGCATCGCGTCCACGCTGGAGCGGATCGAGGCGCGCTCCTGGCTCCGGAAGGAGCACTCGCCAGTCCTGGAGCGCGGGCTGCCGTTCCGCCTGTGGTGGCAGCGCTTCCGCCTCGCCTCCGCGGCGCGCGCGGCCGGCTGCAATCTGCTCTTCGCACCCGGCGCCTCCGACGTGAGCGGGTTCAGGCCGCTCGCGACCATGAGCCAGAACCTCCTGCCCTTCGAGTCGGGGCGAGCTTCGCCGCTTCGGCTTCTCCTGGATGACGCTCAAGATGGCGCTCCTGCGCCGCGCGCAGGGTGGGACGCTGCGGCGGGCCGACGGCGTGATCTTCCTCACGCGCCACGCGCGAGAGGTGGTTCTCTCCGTGACTGGCCCGCTTCGCGGCAGGGACGCCATCGTCCCCCGCCATGGCATCGACGGCCGATTCTTCCACGCACCCCGCCCCCAGCTCGACGGCGCGGGCTTCTCCCGGGTCCCGCCCCTGCCGGATCCTCTACGTCTCCATCCACTATCCGTACAAGCACCAGTGGAACGTGGCCGAGGCGGTGGGGCGGCTGCGCGCCGAGGGCCTGACCCAGGTCACCCTCGACCTCGTCGGCCCGGAGGCGACCTCCACGCCTCGCCTGCGCGCCGCGCTCGCCCGGATCGATCCAGACGGCCAGTTCGTCTTCCTGCGGGGCGACGTGCCGCACGGGACGCTCCACGAGGTCTACGCCGCCGCCGACGTGAACGTCTTTGCCTCGAGCTGCGAGAACCTCCCCATCATCCTCCTCGAGGGCATGGCCTCTGGGGTGCCGGTCGCCTGCTCCGATCGGGGGCCGATGCCGGAGGTGCTGGGCGATGCCGGGGAGTACTTCGATCCCGAGGACCCGGACAGCATCGCGAACGCCCTGCGAAGGCTCGTCGAGTCGGCCTCGCTCCGGCGCACGCTGGCGGAACGCGCCTTCGCCCGGGCCCAGGGGTATTCTTGGGCGCGCTGCGCCGAGGGGACCTTCGAATTCCTGGCCGGGCTCCGGGGGGTACACGGAGTGAGTTCCGCATGAAAGTCCGCCGCGTCCACTGGATCTGCGACTCCCCGTCGCCGTACAACACGTTGCTGTTTCGCGCACTTGGCGCTGATCCCGATATCGATCTCACCGTGTCGTACCGGCGCCCGGAGCTGTCCAGCCACCCTTGGTCCTCGAGCCTCCGGGACGGGTACGCGTCCCGCGACCTGGCCCGGAGGCTTGGGGTCGACTGGGAGTTGCTCCGCACGGCATGGTCTCGCCCGCCTGCTGGCACGTCCAGCCTCGTCGTCATCGCCGGGTGGAGGTGCCTCACGACGGCGCTCGTCGCTGCCTGCTTGGCGGCGGCGGGACGCCCTTTCGTGTTCTGGTCCGACACGCCCGACACGAAGCGCCACCGCGCTCCCGTGATCGATCGCCTTCGCTCCGTCTTCATCTCCTGGCTGCTGCGAAATTCGATGGCTGTGATGGGAACGGGGCGTCCCGCCCTGGCCGCGCTTGCTTCCCTGGGTGCTCGCCCTGGGACATTGGTGAACTTCCCGTACTGGGTGGATCTCGGATCATCCCCACGTCGGCCCGGATCGGAAGCGTCGGCGACGGCATCCGTCCCCTTTCGCATCCTCTCCTCCGGACGCCTGGTCAATGCACAGAAGGGACACGATGTCGTCCTCCGCGCACTCGCACTCCTGGGCTGGCGCGACCATTCCGCGGTGGAGTACCGGATAGCAGGCGTGGGACCGGACGAGGGGGCCCTCCGGAAGCTGGCGAGCGCCCTCGGGCTGGGGGATGTCGTCAGGTTCCTGGGGTGGCTCGAGCCCGAGCAGATGGCCGCCGAGTTCGCACAGGCCACGGTCTTCGCTCACCCATCCCCAGCTCACGAGCCGTACGGGGTGGTGGTGCTCGAGGCCATGGCCGCGGGTCTGCCCGTCCTGGCTTCCGATTGCACCTGCTCGGCCATCGATCGGATCACCAGCGGGTTCAACGGGTTCATCCACCCGGCGGGCGACGCCGAGAGCCTGGCCCGGCAGTTCCTCTTCCTCCGGGAGAACCCGGTGACTGCGCTGGAAATCGGGCGCGCCGCGCGGGGCACTGCCGAGCAGTGGCCTGTCGCCCGGGGCGTGAACACCATCCGGACGCTCCTGGAACTGCCGCCATCGGAGGGTTCCGCGTGAGACTTCTGGTCCTGAGCCCTTGGCCCCCCTTGCCCGAGAACAGCGGGATGCGCCAGCTCACGATGAACCTGCTCCGTTACCTGGCGCCACGCCACGTCATCGACGTCGTAGGTTTCTTCAGCCGCGACGAGGAACGATCGTCGGGCTGGGACGCACTCGCGCGCGAACTTCCCCTGAGGGTGCTCGCCACCTTTCCAGAGCGACGGGGCGCCGAATTGAATGCCACCCGGAGCAGGCTGCTCGCCCAGTTGCTTCCCGCCAGCCTGGCTCGTTGGCAAAGCTCGGCGGCTACGGCCTTCCTCGGATCGCTCGATCTCGGAGTCTATGACGCAGTGCTCCTCGACACGATCTACATGGCGACCTACGGGCGCACTGTCGGAACTCGCCCCAACGTCTTGCTCGCGCCGGACGCACTTTCGATGGGGCACTTCGCCGCGGCCCGACACGGACATGGTCTCGGTTACCGCGGCCGCCGCCTTGCCGAGGGACTCCTGCAGCTCCGTTTCGAGAGAGCCTGGTACCCGAGATTCGATCAGGTACTTTTCGTGTCCGGCCGCGATCGAGCGTGGACGGAGCGCATCTCGCCCGGCTCCCGGGTCGGGGTGGTCGAGGTCCCGGTCGCCGGACCGGTCTTCGCCCGCGGCGCCCTGAATCGACCCAGGGCCGAGGCGACGCGCGTCGCCTGCTGGGCCTCCGTCTCGGTACCCGCCCTGGTACGTGGGGTGATCGACTTCATCGAGCTCGCCTGGCCGCGGATCCGTGCCGCACGTCCGGATGCCGAACTCGTGGTCTGGGGACCTTCGCCGATCCCGCCCGTGCGCGCAGCGATGGCCCGCGATCCGTCCATCGTTCACCTCGATTTCGTCGAGGACTGGATGGAGACCCTGAGCGGGATGGATGTGCACGTCTACCCCGTACGCGGAGGGGCAGGCGTCATCACCAAGACCCAGAATGCACTCGCTCTCGGGATTCCCTCGGTGCTTTCCCGGGAGACCGCCGCCTCGTTGGGCCTCGCCGCGGGGCGCGACGCACTCGTTTGCCAGACGACCGAGGAGTACGTGTCTGCCTGCATCCGGCTGCTCTCCGACCGTTCCGAGCGGGAGCGCCTGGGTGCCGCCGGGAGGACCTTTGCGCTTGAATCATTCTCGCGGGACGGCCCCGGGGTCCGCCTCGAGCGCGCCCTGGAGGCCGCCGTGGCGGCTCGCGCGCCGGGGACGATCCGGTGAGCGGACCGCGAACGCCGACCGGATCGGGACGAGGCATCGCGCTGACGATCATCGCTAACGTCGGCTCCCTTGGCATCGGATTGGTGACCTCGGTGATCCTCGCCCGCACGCTCGGTCCGGCGGGCCGAGGAGCCTACGCCGCCATCCTGACCTGGCCGTTCGTCATCGGGATCCTCGGCCTGCTCGGCGTCCAGCAGTCCGCCGTTTACTGGACTGCGCGTCAACCCGGGAATGCTCGCCGCATCGTCACGACCGGGATCGCACTGGCGACGGTGATCCTCGCACCGGTGATGCTCGGCGCCTGGCTTGCAATGCCGTTCCTTCTCCGTGCCCAGGGGCCCTCGACCGTGGCCGCGGCTCGGGCGTTCGTGGTCGTCTATGGCCTTGCGAGCGCCGGATGGCTGGTCACGATCGGCTCCATGCAGGGCTTGCGGATTTTCGGGGCGTGGAACCGGGTCCGCGTCGGCCAGGCCCTGCTGTGGATGGCAATGCTCTCCGCCGCGGTGGCCTTGTTCCCGGCACGGCCAGGCCCCCTGTCCATGCTGTTCGCTGCTAGCTACGTCGTCTGCATTCCCTGGGGCCTCTCCACGCTGAGTGGTGCCTCCTCGGGGACCTGGGCACCGGATTTCTCCCTGGTCCGCCCACTTCTTCGCTACGGCCTCGCCTCCTGGAGCGCGAGCGTCCCCACCTTCCTGAATCGGCGCCTCGACCAGCTGGCCATGGCCGCACTCGTCGATCCGCGCATCCTCGGGCTCTACGCCGTCGCCGCCAACATCGGGATTCCTCGTCACGTCCGTCATTGCCTCGGTGGCCAACGTCGCCTTGCCGCACGTCGCCACCACGGCCGATCCGGAGGCGCGCCGCCAGTTTGCCCGTCGCTACATCCGATTCTCGGTGGTGGCCGGGCTGCTTTGCGGTGGCGGGATGATGGTGGCGACGCCGTTGCTCATTCCCCTGGTATTCGGGGCGAGCTTCGCTCCCGCCATAGTCCCTGCCCTGATCCTCATACCTGCGTCCGTCATCCAGGGGGTCGCCACGGTCACCGAGGACATCCTGCTCGGGCTCGATCGTGCCCGCTCCGTGACCTGGGCCGAAGGCATCGGGCTCCTCGTCACCGGAACCGGGCTCGTCTGGACGCTACCGCGCTTCCCACTCGTCGGAGCCGCCGCGACCCTCCTCGTGGCCTGCTCGGTCGTGCTCTTCCTCGTGCTTCGCGCGGCCTCTCACCACGTGGGAGGATCCATCCATGAGTTTGTCGTTCCCACGCATTCCGACTGGCGCGACGTGCTGAGACGGCCCGGCGGCTCATCGCCCGGAGGAACTGAGGGGCCGCAACTTGCACAGGAGCGTGCAGTGCGCGTAGTACGTCCGCCTCCATAGCGGGCCCAGGTAGCGCGGAAGGTAATGGCCCGTCGCCATCTTGAGCCAGGCGCGCGGGCCCGAGATTCCGTCCTTCCGGCATACGAAGTCGATGACCTCGGGCTTCAGGACCGGGCTGTACGTCCGGCCGTCCACGATCTCCAGGCCAGACGACTCGACCAGCTGCCGAAAAGTAGCCTCGGTGAAGAACTGGACATGCCCTGCGAGGTTCTTCGCCCTGTCCCTGAACTTTGCCTTCCACCGAGCGATCGACAGGTCCTCCAGGGGCACCTCCAGTACGAGATGACCCATCCGCATCTTCTGGGTGATCGCCCGTAGGAAGGCGAGCGGGTTCTCCAGGTGCTCGATCACGTGCGACACGATCCCGACGTCATAGTACCCCTCCATGACGAACGACGGATCCGTGATGTCCCGTGCGATGCACCGGATCCCCTTCGAGCGGGAAGCGAGGAACTCGATGGCGTCGGACGAGTAGTCGATGGCGGTGAATTCCCGGCCCAGCGCACGCCGCTGGCACTCCGCGATGACCGCTCCGGTACCACACCCCAGCTCGAGCACCGAGTCCGGCTCGATGCCGTGCCGGGTGAGCAGGATCGCAACCGACTCCACCTTGTCGGACGCTCCGAGCCGCAGCCACTCGGCCTCCAGGTCCACGTCCTTCCTGTACTTCGCCGCATAGCGGTCTCGACCAGATGTCATCGTCGTGTGCCTCGGATCAACGATCTGGCGCCCCTCGCGGCAACTCCCTCAAGCCGTAGCGGGCGATTAAACCAGCGCGACCGCCGTCCCGGCGAGCACGAGCAATGGAAGTCCGACCCCCTCGATCACCCCGTCGGGTAACCGCGAGCAGGTAGGCGCCGAACAGCGCCAAGGCGACGTCCCGAGACAGCAGCGGGACGTACCAGACGGTACGCCAGAGAAGCTCGATGAGGAGCACGAAGGCGGGGATGCCGAGGACCACGAATGGCAGGCCGCCTGCCAGGTGGAACCAGCCCACCAGCCCGGGCGCTTCCGCTGCGGGGGCGTCGGGAGGATGTCCGTACACGGCCACCGTCACGTATGAGGTGATGCCGATCGGGCTCACGAATCCTGCCACGGCGACTGCCG
Source organism: uncultured delta proteobacterium (assembly GCA_963818535.1). Classification (GTDB taxonomy): domain Bacteria; phylum Myxococcota; class Myxococcia; order Myxococcales; family Anaeromyxobacteraceae; genus CAIOAK01. The sequence goes on from CAWFSM010000005.1 coordinate 36,204, forward strand.
GGATCGGTTCGAGCGCGATGAGGGGGAGCAGGGTGTTCGACCCCGAGATTCGCATCACGGCGGGACGAATCGGTCGGCCACCGACTCCCGATCTCGAGGCCGATCCTCGCTCGCCGCCCGGACTGCTTCGGCACCTCCCAGCCCGTAGACGCGGGCGGCCCGCAGCGCAGCGAAGAACGGGAACATGAGCGCGAGAGCGACGAGCGCGACACCTGCGATCTGCAGGCGAGCTCGCGAGAGGGTGCCCATCACCTGCATGAGGAGCAAGAGCCGGACGCCGGCGAGGACCAGGCTGGCCTTGGAAGTCGTGACCAGCATGTCGCCCGCCCCCGCAACCACGAGGCCGATCACCGCCGAGCGCAGGAGGTGCGATCGATCGATCCGCTCGCCCATGGCGGCGGCGAGGAGGAAGAGGCCGGGGACAGGGCTCGCAGGCTGTAGACCATCCACCCGGCGATCCGGAACGGAAGCTCCGGCCCCTTGGCGGCCATGAGTCCGATGTTCTCCGCCGCCATCACCGGGAGGATGATCGCCAGAAGCCCCCAGGCCACGAGGACGGCGGGCCGGCCGATCCGGGCGGCCGCGCCGCCCTCACCGCCGGCAGGCCCTCCGGCGGTAGGGGATCCGGTCCGTGAGGAAGCCAGAAGCGCCAGCCCCGCGAACGATCCACGTCGTCTCCCGGAAGATGTCCAGCATTGCCCCGGGGAGCAGGGTTCGCCCATCACGTCCGGGAGGTCCTTTCCCCGCGGATCGACGATCAGCCAGTAGAACTGGCTGTAGTAGCCGAGGACGAAGACGATCAGGACCATGACCCGCAGGATCTGGGCTGGCGAAGCTCTCATCGCCGACGCCACGAGAGATCGCGGCGGCCGCGGAAACGAGCGAGAGCACCGCGTACTCCCGCCCCAGGTGTCCGGGGAAGTAGGACGCCGTCACCAGGTACCCGAGGATCAGGCTCCCCGCCGCGACCGCCTGGAGCAGGGTGGGAGACGCGGCCTCGGCCCGATCCCGGGCTGGCCAGTCCGACGCTGGGCCGGTGCCGGCCATGGCAGCGTCGGCCCTCAGCCGGCGCGGCGCGGATCGCCACCACTCCCGGGCGCAGCCGGCGACGACGCCGAGCATCGGCCGCGCAGGACGATGTTGATGCGGCTCGGCCGGGACTTCCGGGTGGGAAGCGTGGGGGTCGAGGGTCACGAAGGTCGACACGTCCCGGGCCTCGGCGGCCTTGGCGCCCTCGAGCCGGTCGAGCGCGAAGACCAGCGTGGCCTCCGCGACCTTCCGGTCGCGGTAGAGCTTCTCGTACTCGGCGCGGAGCTTCGGCACGGCCAGCGCGGGCGGGAACATCCCGGCTCCGCCGTTCCGCGGGCGCCGGCTCCCGGGCGACGCTCCCGGCCAGCGCGGCTCGCGCGCCTCCTCGAGGTCGCGCAAGCTGGTCGTCGACGACCGAGAGCTGCGACTCGAGCTGCCGCGACTGCCGCCTCGTCGGGCGACGAGAAGCTGCGCGCGTACTCGAGTTCCATCTGCCTGCGCGATCCGCTGCGCCTGTTGAGCGCCGCCACCGACGAGACGACCGCCTTGGCCTGGGTGTCGAGGTCGACGATCTGGTGCTTCTCCTGGAAGTCGCGCATCCGCGGCCGACGCCTCGTCCGCCTGCTTGCGGCAGTTCGCCGACCCGCGCGCTCCAGGAACCGGACCTCCTCCGAGGCCGAGCTCACGTTCACCCGGCGGAAGACCTCGTTGCCGTATGTCGCGCGAAGTAGGCCGACCATCTCCTGGACGAAGCGCGGGTCCTTGTCCTCGCAGGAGAGCTGCACGAGGTTCGGCTTCGGGAGGATCCTGCACGTCGCAGTGCTCCAGAACCGCCTCGCGCGCGGCCTCTCGCGATACTCTCGTCGTAGCGGGTGCGCAGGTCGAACTTCTCGATCACCGCGTCGGAGACCGCGGTGCTCTGGAGGACGGCGGCGATGCGGGCGGCATCGCGATCCCCCCGTCATGGAGCGACTCGAACCCCGCGCCAGGCCGCCCAGGTCGCCGCCGAGCAGGCTGGAGATGCCGCCGGTCCTCTGCGCCGTCGACCGGCACGACGGTCAGGTCGAGCGGTACCACTTCGGGGCGAGGAGCGCGTAGAGCGCCACCGAGCCGCGAAGGCCACGGTGACGAGCCGCGATGCGCTTCTGCGACGGGCCGCGATCCGCAGGAACGACAGGTCGAGGCGACTGGGCCAGTGGTCCGGCGTCACTTCCGCAAGCGTGACGAAGATGGTCGCGGCGCTCAGCAGGAGCCCCGCGCCGGCCAGGATGAGGGCCACCACCTCGCTCCGCGAGAAGTTCCGCTCCGGGACGACGAGCGACGACGCCGGGCTCGACCTTCAGGTCCGGGGCGAACTCCTTCGTCTCGCCCGTTCGGCGTCACCAGGTAGACGTCGTCGATGCTCCTGGGCGAAGCGGTTCGGGCCCGCCGGCCAGCGCCAGGTACTGCTCGACGTTGTAGGTCGGGTTGTACGGGTACGGGCCCGGGCTTGAAGACCGCGCCCTCGATGAGGACGCTCTCGCGCTGGAAGGGCACGACGATGGTGTCGCCCAGCTCGACCGCCCGGTCGGCCTTCAGGTCCCGGAGCATGACGAGGGCGTAGAGGTCGACCGGGATGACCTGGTCGTTCCGGAGGATGTAGGAGCCCCTGCAGGTCGGCGAGGGGCCCGGGCCGCCCACCCGCTCGAGGAGGGTCCGCACCGTGTCGCCCTGCGCGAAGGGAAGGCGCCGCGTGGCCGCGGCCTCGTCGCTCGCCACGGTGCCGGTGGCCGACCCCCGTCCCGCGCGCCGCCGGCCGCCGTCGTGGTCGCCGCCGACGGTGGCGGCCGCCGGCCGACGCCCGGCGAGCGCGCCGGTGATGGTCACCGACTGCTGCAGCTCGGAGAAGGCCGGGATCCAGACGCTGTCCTCGCGGACCAGCGGCACCGCGGGAAGCTTGCCGTCCGCGCGAAGTCGAAGGCGATCCGCTTCAGCTTCTCGTCCGGCACGCGCCGCACGACCGTGACGGGAAGCCCGCGGGTCGCGCCGGGGGTGAGCCCGCCGGCGAGCTCGACGCAGCTCGGCGAGGTCGGACGGTCCCGACGAGCTCGTAGCGTGCCGGGGCGGTTGACGGCGCCGGCGATGGTCGCGACGAGCCTCTGGAACGGCACCCGGACCACGTCGCCGTCGAGCACGTACGGGTTGTGCTTCACGTCGCCGGTGATGGCGTAGAGCAGCAGGTCGGCGCTGCAGCACCGTCCCGTCGCGCCGCTCGGATCTCGATGCGCCGCTGCGAGGCGTTCGGGCCGAGGCCACCGGCCCGGGTGATGACGCGTGGCCACGCGGTCGATGGCCCGGGCCGGCTAGGGCCCGGGCTGCACGACGTCGTCGACGACCTGGACGAGGAAGGTCCGGGGCTCGACGAGCGTCACGCCGAAGCCGAGCTTCGGGAAGAACCGGGCCACCGAGTCGCGCAGCATCCGCTGCGCCTCGGCGAGCGTCTTCCCCTGCAGGACGCAGGTAGCCGACCTTCGGCGACGAAGGCACGCCCCTCCAGGTCGACGGTGACGCGCAGCCGGAAGTTCTCGACGCCCCAGAAGTGCAGCTCGAGGACGTCGCCCGGGCCGAGGACGTAGCGCTCGGGGTCGAGCGGCTCGTCGACCGGGCTGGCTCGGGCGGCTGCGGGACCGCGTCTGGTCGAGCCCGACGTCCTGGCCGGGCGGCTCCTGGGTCCCGGCGGGTCGCTGCGAGTCGACTCGTGCCCTGCTGCTGGCTTCCGCCGGGCTCGGCGTTCCCGGAGGCTCCCGCCGCCCGGCTGCTGGGCTGGAGCTGCTGCGGGAGCGCGCTGCGCCTGCCCTGCTGGTCGAGGATCGCCCGCTGCATCTCGACGCCGCGTGCTCGAGCGTCTGCGCGAGCGCGACGTTGCTCATCCAGAGCACGGGCTGGGCGCAGAGGAAGAGGGCCAGGCCCCTGGCGAATGGCGATTTCGACCGGAGCAGCATCCGCCTCTTCTAGCACGTCACCCGGAGGTGCGTCGCGCCCACTCCTCGTGGAACCGGTCGAGCGCCTCGTCGATCCCGAGCGGCCTGTTCCGCAGCATTCCCGCGGCCTTGGCGACCCGGAGCCCTCCCCGGAGCGGCCGGGGCGCGAGCAGCTTCACGCTGGCGGTCTTCACGCCCTCGATCGTCCCCCGGAGCCCGAACCGGTCGGCCACCCGCCGGGCGAAGTCCACCCGGTCCATCACCGTCTCGTCGCTCACGTGGAGCACGCCCCGGTAGGCGTGCTCGAGGAGCAGCTCCAGGCACATGGCGGCGCCGCTCGCGGCGAGCGTGGTGGACGTGAACTGGTCGTCGAAGGCCTTCACCACCTCGCCGCGGCCGAGCTTGTCCACCACCTGGGTGGCGAAGGTGGGACGGGCCGTGGCGCGGCCGCTGTAGACCACCGCCACCCGGGCCACCGCGCTGTCGGGGGCGATGGAGAGCGCCGCCCACTCCCCGGCCATCTTGCTCTGGGCGTAGACGCCGCGCGGGTTCGGCAGGTCCTCCTCGCCGTACGGGCCGCGGGCGCCGTCGAAGACGTAGTCGGTGGAGACGGCCACCAGCCGGGCGCCGAGCGCGCGGCAGGCGCGGGCCACCTGCTGGGTGCCGCCGGTGTTCACCCGCCAGGCCAGGTCGGGCTCCCTCTCGCAGCCGTCCACGTCGGTGACCGCGCCGGCGTGGAGCACGGCCTGCGCGCCGAAGTCGAGGAGCGCCTTCTCCACCGAGACGCCGTCGCCGAGGTCGGCCTCCACCCAGCGGTACGTCCCCTCCGGCGGGCGCCCCGGGCCGAGGCCGAGCGCGAGCACCTCGTGGCGGCCGGCCAGCTGGGCCACCGCCTCGCCGCCCAGCATGCCGTTCGCGCCGGTGACCGCGACCTTCACTTCCGGGCCCCGTACTGCTTCTCGTAGTACTTGAGGTACTCGCCCGAGATGATCCGCTCCCACCACGGGCGGTTCTCGACGTACCAGCGCACGGTGGCGGCGAGCGCCTCCTCGAAGCGGTGGCGCGGCGTCCAGCCCAGCTTCTCCTGGGCCTTCGTCGAGTCGATGGCGTAGCGCCGGTCGTGGCCGAGCCGGTCCTTCACGTACTGGATGAGCGACTCCGGCTTTCCGACCAGCTTCAGGACCTGGCTGCACGATGTCGATGTTGTGCCGCTCCGACGAGGCGCCGAAGTTGTAGACCTGCCCGGGCTCGCCGAGCTCGAGCGCCGCGAGCAGGCCGCGCCCGTGGTCCTCGACGTGGATCCAGTCGCGCACGTTCATGCCGTCGCCGTACACGGGCAGCGGCAGGTCGCGCACGGCGTTGGCGATCATGAGCGGGATGAGCTTCTCCGGGAACTGGTAGGGCCCGTAGTTGTTGGAGCAGCGGGTCACGATCACCGGGAGCTTGAAGGTGTGCGCGTAGGCGAGCGCGAGCAGGTCGGACGACGCCTTCGACGCCGAGTACGGCGACGACGGATCGAGCGGTGTCCTCTCGGTGAAGAGGCCGGTGGGGCCGAGCGAGCCGTAGACCTCGTCGGTGGAGACGTGCAGGAAGCGCTTCACCCCGAACTCGCGGGCCGCCTCGAGCAGCACCTGCGTGCCGCGCACGTTGGTCTCGATGAAGATCGACGGCGCCAGGATGGAGCGGTCCACGTGGCTCTCGGCCGCGAGGTGCATGACCGCGTCGAACTTCTCGTTGCGGAAGAGGTCGGCGATGAGCTCGCCGTTGCAGATGTCGCCGCGGACGAAGCGGTAGCGCGGGTTGCCGGCCAGGTCGGCCAGGTTCTCGGCGTTGCCGGCGTAGGTGAGCTTGTCGAGATTGACGACCCGCCAGCCCGGGCGCTCGGCCAGGATGAGCCGGACCAGGTTCGAGCCGATGAAGCCGCAGCCGCCGGTGAGGAGCACGTTCATCGCGAGAGATCTCCCTCTTCGAATACGCGGGCGGCCGAGAGCGGCTTGCCGGCCGCGTCCTTGGCCGAGACCATCGGCGCGACCCCGTGCGAGCGGCCAGCGAATCCCGATGGCCGGGTCGTCCCAGCGGATGCACTGCTCGTCCTCCGGGTGGTAGTACTCGGTGGTCTTGTAGAGCACCTCGGCCGTCTCGGAGAGCACGAGGAACCCGTGGGCGAATCCCTCCGGCACCCAGAGCTGCCGCTTGTTCTCGGCGGAGAGGACGTCGCTCTCCCACTTCCCGAACGTGGGGGAACCGCGGCGGACGTCCACCGCCACGTCGAAGATCTCGCCCTGGACGCACCCGCACCAGCTTCCCCTGCGGGTTCGGACACTGGTAGTGCAAGCCCGCGCAGCACGCCCCGCGCCGGAGCGGCTCTGGTTGTCCTGCACGAAGCGACCTGGGCGGCCGAGCGCGTCGTCGAGCTCCTCGCTGGTTGAAGCTCTCGAAGAAGAAGCCGCGGGCGTCGCCGTAGACCTTCGGCTCGATGACCACGCACGTCGGGAATGGCCGTGGGAATGACCTTCATCTAGAAGACCTTCTGCTCGAGGAGACCGCGCAGGTAGGCCCCGTAGGTCGACTTGCCGAGCGCCTTCGCACAGTCGCCCAGCTGGGCGTCGGTGATCCAGCCCTGGCGCCAGGCCACCTCCTCCGGACAGGCCACCTTGAGCCCCTGGCGCTTCTCGATGGTGGCGATGAACTGCCCGGCCTCGAGGAGCGAGTCGTGGGTGCCGGTGTCGAGCCAGGCGTAGCCGCGCCCCATGATCTCCACCTCGAGCTTGCCGGCGTCGAGGTAGCGGCGGTTCAGGTCGGTGATCTCGAGCTCCCCGCGGGCCGAGGGCTTCACCGCCCGCGCCTCCTCGACGACGCTCTCGTCGTAGAAGTAGAGCCCGGTGACGGCGTAGCGCGACTTGGGCTTCGCCGGCTTCTCCTCGAGGCTGACGGCGCGCTTGCGGGCGTCGAACTCGACGACGCCGTACCTCTCGGGATCGGTGACGGCGTAGGCGAAGACGGTTGCACCCGTGGTCCGGGCGTCGGCGGCTCGCAGGAGCTGGTGGAAGTCGTGGCCGTAGAAGATGTTGTCGCCGAGCACCAGCGCGGACGGGCCTCCGCGGACGAAGTCGGCGCCCAGGATGAAGGCCTGGGCGAGCCCGTCGGGGCTGGGCTGCACCGTGTAGGCGAGCCGCATCCCCCAGGCGCTCCCGTCCCCGAGCAGCTGCTCGAAGCGCGGGGTGTCCTGGGGCGTGGAGATGACCAGGACCTCGCGGATGCCGGCCAGCATGAGGGCCGTCAGCGGGTAGTAGATCATCGGCTTGTCGTAGACGGGGAGGAGCTGCTTCGAGACCGACAGCGTGGCCGGGTAGAGCCGCGTCCCCGAGCCACCGGCCAGGATGATCCCCTTGCGCGCGGAAGGCATGGGGAGTGACTAGCGCGGATCCCCTTCCGGAGTCCATCGTCTCGGGCTAAGGTCCGCCGATGCCCACCATCCACTGGCCTTCCGAGCGCGTCGTCGTCACCGGCGGCGCCGGCTTCCTGGGCGGCTACGTCGTCGACGAGCTGCGGCGCGCGGGGCGCCACGGAGATCGTCGTCCCGCGGTCCCGCGACTACGACCTCGTCGACATGGACGCCGTGAAGCGGCTCTACCGCGACGCCCGCCCCACCGTGGTCCTGCACCTGGCCGCCCGCGTCGGCGGCATCGGCGCGAACCGCGACAACCCGGGCAAGTTCTTCTACGACAACCTCATGATGGGCGTTCAGCTCATCGAGGTGGCCCGCCACGCCGGGGTGAAGAAGCTGGTCGCGCTCGGCACCATCTGCGCCTACCCCAAGTTCTGCCCGGTGCCGTTCCGGGAAGAGGACATCTGGAACGGCTACCCGGAGGAGACCAACGCTCCCTACGGGCTCGCGAAGAAGATGCTGCTCGTGCAGTCGCAGGCCTACCGGGAGCAGTACGGCTTCGACTCCTGCGTCCTCTTCCCGGTGAACCTCTACGGGCCGAGGGACAACTTCGACCTGCACACGAGCCACGTCATCCCGGCGCTGGTGCGGAAGTGCGTCGAGGCGCGGGAGCGGGGCGAGAGGAGCATCGTGGTCTGGGGCGACGGCTCGGCCTCGCGCGAGTTCCTGCACGCCCGGGACGCCGCCGAGGGGATCGTGGCCGCGTCGGAGCGCTACGACAAGAGCGACCCGGTCAACCTGGGCGCGGGGTTCGAGATCAAGATCCGCGACCTGGTGCCGCTGGTGGCCCGGCTGTGCCGCTTCCAGGGCGAGATCGTCTGGGACACCGACGAAGCCGAACGGCCAGCCGCGGCGCATGCTGGACACCTCCCGGGCCGCGCGGGAGTTCGGCTGGAAGGCGCGCATCGGGTTCGAGGAAGGGCTTCGCGAGACCGTGGAGTGGTACGAGCTGCACCAGCGCGGATAGGAGCACGACAAGTGAAGAAGGCGCTCATCACCGGCATCACCGGGCAGGACGGCAGCTACCTCGCGGAGCTGCTCCTCGAGAAGGGGTACGAGGTCCACGGCATCGTCCGCCGCGCCTCCACCTTCAACACCGGCCGCGTCGACCACATCTACCGCGACCCGCACCTGCCGGGGACGCGGCTCTTCCTCCACTACGGCGACCTGAACGACGCCTCGTCGCTGAACACCATCCTGCGCAAGGTCAGGCCGGACGAGATCTACAACCTGGGCGCGCAGAGCCACGTGCGCGTGTCCTTCGACGTGCCGGAGTACACCGGCGAGGTCACCGGCCTCGGCACCGTCCGGCTCCTCGAGGCCATCCGCGACACCGGGCTGGACGCGACGCGCATCTACCAGGCGTCGTCGTCGGAGATGTTCGGGGCGTCGCCGCCGCCGCAGAGCGAGAAGACGCCGTTCTACCCGCGCAGCCCCTACGGCTGCGCCAAGGTCTACTCGTTCTGGATCTCGGTGAACTACCGCGAGTCCTACGGGATGCACGTGTCGAACGGCATCCTCTTCAACCACGAGTCGCCGCGCCGCGGCGAGACCTTCGTGACGCGCAAGGTCACGCGCGCCGCGTCGCGCATCAAGCTCGGGCGTGCAGAAGAAGCTCTACCTCGGCAACCTGGACGCGAAGCGCGACTGGGGCTACGCCAAGGACTACGTCGAGGCCATGTGGCTCATGGTGCAGCAGCCCAAGGGGGACGACTACGTCGTCGCCACCGGGGAGGCGCACTCGGTCCGGGAGCTCTGCGAGGCGGCCTTCGGGCACGTGGGGCTCGACTACCGGGAGTTCGTGGAGATCGACCCGCGGTACTACCGGCCGGCCGAGGTGGACTACCTGCTCGGGGATCCGTCGAAGGCGACGAAGGCGCTGGGCTGGAAGCCCCGGACGATCTTCACGGAGCTCGTGCGCCTCATGATGGAGAGCGACATGGAGCTGGCGCGGCGGGAGCAGCGCGCCGGCGGGGCGCCGGACGGGGCGAACGGGTCCGGGGAGTAGCCCGGTACCGCGGGCCGCAGGTCCGCGGATCGGCCGGGCCGGACGAGGACCCGTGAGGAATCCGGGCAGCGAGGTGGCCCTGGTATCGCAATGGCGCGGCAGCCATGAGCGACCAGCAACTCGACGACGCCTCCTCCCTCGATGCGGACCTGCCGGACGCCCGTGAGTCGTCCCTGCACCTCGCCGAGTTGCTCCGCGGCGAGCGGGCGCAGCGCGGCGGACTTCCTCGTCGCCCTCGCCGATTTCGACCGGGAGCAGGTCTGGGTCCGGCTCGGCCACCCGAGCCTGTTCTCCTACCTGAACCGGGACCTGCGCCTCTCCAACGCGGCCGCCTATTACCGGAAGGTCGCGGCGGAACTGATCCAGCGATTCCCGGAGGTGGTGGAGCCGCTCCGGGATGGTCGGCTCTGCATCACGAGCGTGATCGAGCTGGCCCGGGTGATCACCGAGGAGAACCGCACGGAGGTCCTCCCTCGCTTCTTCCACCGGTCGAAGCGGGAGGCCCGCGCGATCGCGGTGGAGATCCGGCCGGCGGAGGCGATCCCGCGGCGCGAGGTGGTGACGGAGTTGCCGAAGGAGGAGGCGCTTCATCCAGGCGAAGTTGGCTCGACCCACCCCTTTGGCGTGCCACCACCACCGTCCGGTGTCGAGCGAGCCCCTGACGGTCGAGCTGTGCCGGCTGCATCTCACCGTCTCGAAGAGGTTCATGGCCAAGCTCGACAGCGCGCGGGCCGGGCAGTCCCATGCTCAGCCGGGCGCGACTGCAGGAGAGGTCCTCGAGGCGGCGCTGGACCTGCTGCTGGAGCAGCAGGTGAAGCGACGGGGTGGCGGGACGAAGCCGCAGGGCAATCCGCGGCCGTCCGGTCCGGATCACGTCCCCGTCGCCGTGCGCCGCGCCGTCTGGGAGCGGGACCGCGGCAAGTGCCAGTGGCCGCTCGACGGGGGCGGCACCTGCGACTCCACGGTTCGGGTGGAACTCGACCACGTGGTGCCGCGAGCACGAGGCGGGCCGTCGACCGTCGACAACTGCCGGCTGCTCTGCCGGGCCCACAACGACCTGGCGGCACGCATCGCCTTCGGCGACGCGCTGGATGGACACCTTCACCGACGGCATGGGCCCCTAGAAGAACACCGTCGCCCGCGCCCCGGCGCCGCCCGCGGTCCAGCCGCTCGCGGCCTCCAGGCTTCCCGACACGCCCACCTCGCCGATCCCGAAGCGCCAGGTGGCCTGCACGTCGAAGCCTCCGCTCTGACCCGTGTACGGGGCGTAGAGGTTTCCGGAGAAGCGGTTCCTCAGGAACACGTCGCCGCGGACGAGCAGGCGCGCGTCGAGCAGGTCGGCCGACGCGTAGAGGTAGAGCTCCCTCCCGTTGCCGCCCATCCGGTGGCCGAGGGGCAGGTCGCCCGTGGTCCAGCTGTAGGAGTGCGTGTACCAGTTGAGCGGGTACCCGGGCGATCGGCAGAACGTGCCGCCCGTCTGCTCCTTGCAGACCTCACCGAAGAAGCTGGCCTCCAGCCCCACCGAGACCTCCGGAGCGAAGGGCAGCGACGGGATGAGGATGCCGGCGTCGATTCCCGGCACCTGGAGCCAGGCGCCGCCGTTGTCGTCGCCGCCCCACTCCCCGTAGAGGGTGATCGGGACCCAGTCCTCGGTGGGAAGGCGCCAGCGACCGGAGACGGAGAAGACGTTGTTCTCGAAATCCGTTGCCGCCCCCTGGTAGGTGATGGCGTGCGAGGAAGTCGCTGAAGGTGAACGGGCTACCGGTGACGGTCTTCCCACGTCGACCCGCCCATCATGATGCCGCTCTGCACGCCGAAGGTGAGACGCGGCACCGGCTGGTACTGCAGCGACCACTCCCACAGCAGGGTGTTCGCGGCGTGCATCGGCTCGCCGAGCCGCGCCAGGGAGAGGTCGAAGGTGAGCAGGCCGATGTAGATGTCCACCGGCCGGTAGATCTGGAACTCCACGCGGTCGCGATACGCCTCGCCGCCCAGCAGCACGCCGCCCCCGGGCGCGGCGAAGCCGGTCTGCCCCGGGGCGCGTCCCGCCGAGAGCGACACCGGCCCGATGCCGGCCACGAGCTCGCCGGCCCAGCGCACCTGCCAGGCCGTCCCCACGGGCGCCACGAGCAGCGCCAGGTAGTCGGAGAGTGCGCCGGCCGCCTCGACGGCGAGGACGGGGGTGGATTCGTTCGGCGGGGTCAGCGACCAGGCCGCGGGCGGCGGCGACACGGGCTCCGGCGTCACGCCGTCGTACCGGTAGCCGACCGATGCCTGCCCGCCGAGGAAGCGCAGGAGCCCCTTCTCGTCGATGCCGCGCCACTCCTGCTGGAACTTCTCCTTCCAGCCCTTCGCGACGGCGGCCATGGCGGGCCGCTCCACCTCGGCACGCCGCGCACCCTCGTCGAGCGCCGCCCAGACCATGTACATCGGCGCGGCCTGGTTGGCGGGGAGCCAGCCGGTCACGAGCCCCACCCCGTCGAGCCGCGTGGCGGCGCGGACCGCCCAGTGCTCGGGGGGGAGCAGCGGCGAGACGCCGTACCTCGGCAGTTCCTCGGGGGCTGCTGGCGTGGAGACGGGAACGGCGAGGGATGCGAGGAGCAGCAGGAGGAGCCGGCGCATCCTCATGCGTCGCTCCTCGTCCGGGCGAACCTCGCCGCAGCCGCGGCCAGGGCGAAGAGCAGCGCGGCGGCGAGCGACAGCGCGCCGGAGAGACCATTCACGCCGAGGAAGACGACGAGCAGCCCCCCGGCCCCGATGGCGATCCAGTCCAGCACCGCGGACCCGCTCCGGCCGAAGAGCAGGAACCCCTCCAGCAGCAGGACCCCCGCCGCGAGCACGAAGTGGACCCCACGCCGGTCCAGCGCGCTCCGGAGGGCGTCCTCGTTCGCGATCGCCACCGCCACGGCAAGCAGCACCGACCCCACCGCCAGCACCAGCACCCCGCCGGCGGCGGCGTCCTTCACCCGGCGTGCCTCCTCGCGGAGCTCCCGGGTGTGCAGGTCGACGAGCGCCTCGAGCGCGCTGTTCCCCATCTCGGCGGCCACCACCAGCATGATCGCGAGGAGCAGCGCGTATCGCGCCGGCGAGGGCAGCACCACCTCGGCGGCGAGCAGGCCCACCGCCGACCCGGCCAGCACGTGCAGCTTCATGTTCCGCTCGCGCGCCGTGACCTCGACGAGTCCGCGCAGCGCGTGGCCGAAGGAGAGGAGGATGCCGGAGGGCATGGGCGGGCTATCCTATCCGAAACCACGACCGGAGAGCCCCCATGGAAGGCCGCCTCGACCTCGAAACCCTCGACGCACCCGCGCTGCGCGGCAACCCGCTCGGCGACCCGTCGCGCCGCCCGGTCTACCTCTACCGCCCGCCCGGCTTCCGCCCCGGCCTGCCGGCCGTGACCTTCCTGCACGGATTCACCGGCAGTGCCCACTCCTGGACCGGCTTCCCGGGGTTCGGCCTCACCGTCCCGGAGCGGCTCGACCGGCTCGTCTCGTCCGGCGCGGTCCCGCCGGCGGTGGGGGTGTTCGTCGACGGCTGGACCTCGCTCGGCGGCAGCCAGTGGGTGAACAGCCCGGCCATCGGGAACTACCGCGACTACGTGGCGCGGGACGTGGTCGCCTTCGTGGAGGAGAAGCTCGGCACCCTCCCCCGCCCCGAGGCCCGGGCCGTGGTGGGCAAGTCGTCGGGTGGCTACGGGGCGCTGGTGATGGGACGACACCACCCCGACGTCTTCGGCCACGTGGCGAGCCACGCCGGCGACGCCGGCTTCGAGTACTGCTACCTCCCCGACTTCCCCCGCACCGCCGGCGCCCTCCTGGGCACCGACCCGGCCGGCTGGCTCGAGGGGCTGCGCCACCGCGCCCGCGAGACCAGGATGCGCGGAGAGGATCACGCCCCGCTCAACGTGCTCGCCATGGCGGCCGCCTACTCCCCGCAGCCCGGCGCCCCCGCCGGCCTCGAGCTCCCCTTCGACCCGGAGACCGCCCGGCTCCGCCCCGAGACCTGGGAGCGCTGGCGCGCCCACGACCCGGTCCACTTCGTCCCGGCGGCGATGGACGCCTTCCGCCGCCTCCGCAGCGTCTTCCTCGACTGCGGAACCCGCGACGAGTTCAACCTGCGCTGGGGCGCCCGCATGGTCGCCGAGTCGCTCCGGCAGGGCGGCGTCGAGGTCGTTCACGAGGAGTTCGACGACGGCCACCGCGACGTGAATTACCGCTACGACCGGTCGCTCTCGTACCTCCTGCCCCGCCTGGCGCGTGGCTGATCGCCCTCCGCTTGCCATGCCGGTGATGGTGGTTACGTTGCTCGCATGCGTACCGATCCAGGGACCACCCCGGCCGAACCCACCGAGTTCCGCGACTTCGTCGTGGCGGGCGGTTGCGCCGTCTGCGAGGGGCCCGTGACGGTGCGGGCCACCCCGGGGACCATGCGCGGCTGGTGCGCCCAGTGCGGATGGATCTCCCGCCCGCTCGTCCTGCACGGGAACGGCCACCAGGTCACGGTCGTCTACCCACCGCTCGCGTCGGCCTGATAGAACTGCGCGGCCATGTCGGTCACCGTGCAGACGGGAGCCACGCTCCCCTTCGAACGCTTCTGGAAGTGGCTGAAGCACCACCCCAACTGCATCCTGCGGGCGGGCACCTCCGAGGCCTGGCTCTACGACCAGGACGACCTCCACTGGCACCTCGAGGACGGCCCGGAGCGGCGCGCCTCGGTGCAGGTCATCCGCGGCAAGCAGGTCCTGGGCGAGCTGGTCCTCGACGTGCGCGACGTGGTCTTCGTGCAGGCCACGCTCGACTCGGAGGAGGACGGCGAGCGGCGCTTCCTCTTCGAGGTGATCGGCGGCGACCGGGCCGAGCCCTACGCCGTCTACCACTTCCTCGTCGCCCACGGCTTCGAGGAGGAGCCGCACGGGGGCGGCCTGAAGCACTAAGGCACGAGCGGCTTCCCCGGCCACCAGGTGAGCTGGAACTCGGCGTGGAAGTTCCAGGCCGCCGCGAGCCCGTCGTGCGCCTCGCGATGGGCCAGCCCGGCCACCGCGCCCACGTCGAAGGCGCCCAGCGACTTCACGTACCGTCCACCGAGCCCCAGCTCGACGTCGGGATAGTTGTCGGTCGAGTGGGCCATGAACCAGACGTCGTTCCGGCGGGTGCGCTCCAGCCAGCCGCCGTACCAGCCGGACGGCGTGAGGACGTCCACGCCCAGGTACTGCGTGGAGCCCCCGGGACCGATGGCGGAGCCCAGGATCGCCCCACCGTTCGTGTAGTTGGTGTTGCCCCCGTGCACGTAGTAGGAGGTCGGGTTCGGGCGCCAGTCGCGGCCTGGCCGCGGGATGTTGTTGTCGGTGATCTCCGCCGAGCACGCGGACCCAGTAGTCGCTCCCCAGGAAGACCTTCTGCAGGCCGATGGTGTAGCCGGCCGAATGATCGGGCTCCCGCACCAGGTCGTCGGGGCTTTCCCAGGCGTCCTCCCGGGTCCACTCCGCGTACACCTCGACCCCGGCCGGGGGGAAGACCCAGCGGCCGTAGAGCCCGACGAGCGTGTTCGAGCTCCGCTCGCAACCACCGCCGCAGAGGTCGGAGACGAGGTTCACCGCCACCGCCCCGACGTAGAGCCCCCGCACCCAGCGGAGCTCGAGGTCGGCCGTGGCGGCGCCGAACCAGGCGTGATCCTCCGTGTAGAAGTACTTCGAGCGGTCCAGCCGCCCGAACCAGAGATTGGCCTCCAGGTTGCCGATCCAGATGTCCACCGGGCGCACCGTTCCCAGGTACGCGTGGGGAAAACCGTTCGCGTTGTTCGACATGAGGAGCGAGTTGCGCATTCCCGGCCCCCACCAGAGGTTCTCGGTGGAGACCCCGAGGCCGACCCCGCCATAGGCCAGCTGCACGTAGCTCTGGCCCGGCGTCACCGTCCAGAAGTTGGCGTCGCCGAAGCGCTGCGGCACGTCGAGCCCCGGCCCGTAGTACGGATTGGAGTAGGCGAGGTTTCCGGGCAGCCCGGTGGGCAGGATGGGGAACGCCGCGTTCTGCTGCCAGGCCACCCCGGGCACGAAGGCCGCCGAGAGGATCCCCCACTGGAACTGGAGCCCGACCCCGAGCTGCGCGGAGAACCCCTTGCCCTGCCACACGGCGCCGTCGTTCGCGCCCGACGGGTAGGCGGTGTTGGCGTAGACGCTGAGCATGGCCGGGACCCAGTCCAGCATGGGGGGCGTCGCCGCCACCTTCCGGCCCAGGGGGAGCTGGGGGCCGTCGGCGCAGAGCGGGATGGCCCGGTCTCCGGGGCGCTGGAAGAGATCCGGGCGGAGCGGGGCGGCGCCGACGTCCACGGCCATGCGGGCGAGCTCGGCCCAGGGCGTCCCGATCCCGTAGGCCTGGAGGACCTCGCCGGAGAGCGTGCAGGAAGGGCCGTTCGGATCGGAGTCTGCCGCGAGCAACACTGCCGCGAGGACGAGCGCGTGCGTCATGCCGGGCAGACTACCGCAACCCTACCCTCCCGCTTGCTCCTTCAGCGTGGCGAGCCCCTTCTCGAAGTCGGGCCCGACCATCTTGTCCATGTCCATGAAGACCGCGAAGAGCTTGCCCACGAAGTCGTGCGTCCCCGACATCGACCAGGTCACCTTCGTCCCTCCAGGGGCGGGGGCGAAGGCGAACTCGGTGAGGCTCGTCTGCTCCCACGGCTTCAGGAACTCGAGCTTGATCTGGACGAGCTCGTTCGGGACCACCCGGGTGATGGTCATGCGCCCCTCGCCGACCTTGTCGTTGCCCTTCCAGTGGTAGACCGACCCCACCCCCGCCTCCGGCCCGGAGTAGTCGACCGTCATCTTGGGATCGAGCTTGCTCCAGGGGGACCAGGTGGCCCACTTCCGCAGATCGACGGCCCGCGCGAAGACCTGGTCGACCGGGGCCTGGATGACGGTGCTCCGCTCGACCTTGTAGGTGGCCGGGCGGCTGGCCACGAAGACCGCGAAGATCGCCACCAAGACGGCGAGAAACAGCAGGATTTTCTTGATCATCGTGTTCCCCGTTGGCGCGGCTGGAAGCGGTCAGACCCTCCTGCTATCTAACGCCGTCCCGGGGGTTCCACACCTTGTCCGATTTCGTCCACCTTCACCTGCACACCCTCTACTCCCTCCTCGACGGCGCCATCCGCATGGGCGACCTGGCGCGGACGGTGAAAGAGCGGGGCATGAGCACCGTGGCCGTCACCGACCACGGCAACCTCTTCGGCGCGGTCGACTTCTACAAGTCGGCCAAGGCGGCCGGGGTGAAGCCCATCCTGGGCATGGAGGCCTACGTGGCCGGCCCCAAGGGCCGGGCGGACCGCAGCGAGCGGGTGAGCCGCCACCTGATCCTGCTCGCGAAGAACGCCGAGGGCTGGGCCAACCTCCGCTACCTCTCGTCCATGGCCTACACCGAGGGTTTCTACTACGACCCCCGCATCGACAAGGGGCTGCTCCGGGAGCACTCGAAGGGCCTGGTGGGGCTCACCGCCTGCCTGGGCGGCGAGATCCCGCGCCTCGCCCACAAGGGCGACATGGACGGCGCCCGGGCCGCCGCCCGCGAGTACCGCGACATCTTCGAGCCGGGCAGCTTCTTCCTGGAGGTGCAGTCGAACGGCATGGCCGAGCAGCTGGAGGTGAACTCCCGGCTCGCCGAGCTGGGGGAGAGCGAGGGCATCCCGCTCGTCGCCACCGCCGATGCACACTACGTGAACCGCAGCGACGCGAAGGCGCACGAGGTCCTCATGTGCATCGCGTCCAACAAGACCCTCACCGACCCGCGCCGCATCCACCACAAGACCGACGGGCTCTTCATCGCCTCGCCCGAGGACATGCTCGCCTCCCTCCCCCAGTACAAGGAGGCCATCGCCAACACGGTGCGCATCGCCGAGATGTGCAACGTGGAGATGAAGCTGGGGGCGAGCTACCTGCCCCGCTTCCAGCTGCCGGAGGGCGTCACCGAGGACGAGTGGCTCTCCAAGCTCGCCCGCCAGGGGCTCGACCGTCGCTTCCAGGAGATCGCGGGCAAGTACCCCCACGACCGCGACCTCTACCGGCAGCGGCTCGAGACCGAGGTGGGGATCATCGAGAAGATGGGCTTCTCCGGCTACTTCCTCATCGTCCAGGACTTCATCAACTGGGCCAAGGGACGGCAGGTGCCGGTGGGGCCGGGGCGCGGCTCGGGCGCGGGCTCCATCGTGGCCTGGTCGCTCCGCATCACCGACCTCGACCCCATCCGCTGGAACCTCCTCTTCGAGCGCTTCCTGAACCCCGAGCGCGTGTCGATGCCCGACTTCGACATCGACTTCTGCCAGGACCGGCGCGACGAGGTCATCCACTACGTCGCCGGCAAGTACGGCAAGGAGAACGTCGGCCAGATCACCACCTTCGGCTCGCTCAAGGCCCGCTCGGTGATCCGCGACGTGGTGCGCGTCATGGGGCTCCCCTTCGCCGAGGGCGACCGCATCGCCAAGCTCGTCCCCGAGCCGGTGCAGGGCAAGGTGAAGGCGCTCCGGGAGTGCATCGAGATCGAGCCGCGCCTGGCCGAGCTCTACGAGAAGCCCACGCTGGTGCGCGAGTGGACCGAGCCCGACGGCACCCAGCGCAAGGTGACCACCCGCGACATCCTCGACATCGCCATGGCGCTCGAGGGGCTCAACCGGCAGGCCGGCCTGCACGCCGCCGGCGTGGTCATCGCCGACAAGCCGCTCTGGGAGTACGTCCCGGTCTACAAGGACGAGAAGAGCGGCATGCTCGTCTCCCAGTTCGCCAAGGACGACGCGGAGAAGGCGGGGCTCGTCAAGTTCGACTTCCTGGGCCTGAAGACCCTCACCGTGGTCGACGAGGCGCTCAAGCGGGTGCGCAAGAACCACCCCGATCGCGCCGACCTCACCGCCGACCAGATCCCCATCGACGATCCGGCGGTCTACGAGCTCATCTCCCGCGGCGACACCGACGGCGTCTTCCAGATGGAGTCGGAAGGCTTCACCCACATGGTGACCAAGATGAAGCCCTCGGGCTTCGACGACGTCATCGCCGCCGGCGCTCTCTTCCGCCCTGGCCCGCTCGACCAGAAGCTCGAGGACGGCCGCACCATGGTCGACGTCTACATCGACCGCAAGCTGGGGAAGGAGAAGGTCCGCTACCCCCACGAGAAGCTGGAGGCCATCCTCAAGGACACCTACGGCGTCATCGTGTACCAGGAGCAGGTCATGCAGATCTCCCAGGTGCTGGCCGGATACAGCCTGGGACGCGCCGACCTCCTCCGCCGCGCCATGGGGAAGAAGAAGGCCGAGGAGATGGCCAAGGAGCGGGTCGGCTTCCTCGAGGGCTGCGTCAGGAACGGCGTGGACGAGGCGGTGGCGGGCTCCATCTTCGACATGATGGAGAAGTTCGCCGCCTACGGCTTCAACAAGAGCCACTCGGCGGCCTACGGCCTGCTCACCGTGCAGACCGCCTGGCTCAAGGCCCACTACCGGGTCGAGTTCATGGCGGCGCTCCTCACCAGCGAGGCCGCCAACACCGACAAGGTGGTGGCCCACATCTTCGGGGCCCGGCAGGACGGCATCGAGGTGCTGTCGCCTTGCGTGAACGAGTCGATGGCGAGCTTCACGGCGCACACGCCGAAGCCGACCGCGCAAGACGCGGGCGCGTCGCGGGCGGGGCCTGCCGCCGGCAAGCCGGCGGCTGCGATGGGGCGCATCCGCTTCGGGCTCGGCGCCGTGAAGGGCGTGGGCGACAGCGCGGTGGAGGCGGTGCTGGCGGCGCGCGAGGAGGGCGGCCCCTTCAAGAGCCTCTTCGACTTCTGCTGCCGCATCGATCCACGACGGGTGAACAAGAAGGTCATCGAGGCGCTGGTGAAGAGCGGCGCCTTCGACTTCGAGGGGGTGCCGCGCTGGAAGCTCGCGGCGGGCATCGACGCGGCGCTCTCGGCCGGGTCGTCGGCCCACGCCGACCGGCAGAGCGGCCAGGTGAGCCTCTTCGGCGCGCTGCCCGTCGCCGAGACGAAGCCCCGCTACCCCGAGCCGGGCGACCGGGTGGGCGACGTCGAGGTGGCCGAGTGGCCGGAACGGGTGCGGCTCGCCTCCGAGAAGGAGGCGCTCGGGTTCTACATCACCGGCCACCCGCTGGCCGGCTACGAGAAGGAGGCGCGCCGCTACGCCTCCACCAACTGCGCCCAGGTGCAGCAGAAGCGCCAGGGCGACAAGGTCTCGGTGGTGGGCGTGGTCCGCGACCTGCGCGAGCGCCAGAACAAGGAGAAGGGCACCCGCTTCGGGTTCTTCGCGCTCGAGGACCTGTCGGGCTCGGTGGAGGTCATCTGCTGGGGCGGGCGTGCCGGGCAGGGAAACCGGCCGGCGCAGCGGGGCTGGTCCGACTGGGAGATGCTCGTGAAGAGCGACGAGCCCCTGCTGGTGCACGGAGAGGTGCGCCTGAACCAGCGCGACGAGGAGCACCCCTCGGCCGAGATCGTCGCCTCCGACATCGAGCTGCTCTCCCATGTCCGCAACCAGAAGACCTCCGAGGTCGTGTTGCGGCTCGACGCCGAGCGGCTCCTTCCCGAGACGGTGGCGCAGCTGCGCGCGCTTCTCGGGCGCCACGGCGGCTCCTGCGCGGTCAGCGTGCGGGCGGTCATCCCCGAGCGCAGCGAGACGAAGCTCAAGGTGAAGGAGAAGGTCGCCCCCTCCGACGAGTTCATCGAGGCGGCGCGGCGGCTGGGCTTCGAGGTGGAGCTGCGGTAGCGCCGGGGAGGGCCCAGAAGGCGAGCGCCAGGAGCAGGAAGGCGGCGCCCGTGGCGCAGACCCCCGCCCAGCCGAAGCGGGCCCAGGCCCGCACGCCCAGCCAGGTCCCGAGCGCGCCGCCGGCGAAGTAGGACACCATGTAGACGGTGTTGCGGCGGCTGCGCGCCGCCGGGTCGAGCGCGTGGACGCGGGCCAGGTTCGCCACGTGTGCCGACTGCACGCCCACGTCGAGGAGCACCACCCCCAGGACGAGCCCGGCCAGGTTCCGCCCCAGGAGCGCGAAGACGCCGAACGACACGAGCGCGACCAGGAGCGAGACGCCGGTCGCGAAGCGCGCTCCGCGCCGGTCGGCGAGGCGACCCACGCGGGGAACGGCGAAGGCCCCGGCGAGCCCGATGAGGCCGAAGAGCCCCGCCCCCTCGGCGCCCCAGTGGTACGGCGGCGTCTCGAGGAAGAAGGCGAGCGTCGTCCAGAAGACGCTGAAGGCTCCGAACACCATGGCGCCGATGAGGGACGGCCGCCGGAGCTCGGCCTCGTCGCGGACGAGCGGCCCGAGCGAGGTGAGGAGCTCCACGTAGCGCACGGACCGCTCGGGGGGCGACGGCGGCAGGAGGCGGGCGAGCCCGATGGCGAGCAGGACCATGCCGGCGGCGGCGAGCGCGTAGACGGCCCGCCAGCCGAGTGCGCCTCCGACGAGCCCGGCGACCGTGCGGGCGAGCAGGATGCCGGCCAGGATGCCGCTCATGATGAGGCCGATGACCCGCCCGCGCTCGCCGGGGTCGGCGAGGTGCGCGGCGAGCGGCAGCGCCACGTGGGGCACGACCGTGAAGAACCCCACCGCCAGGCTGGCGACGGCGAGCCAGGCGGCTCCCGGGGCGGCGGCGGCTCCGAGGAGAGCGACGCCGGAGGCCAGCACGAGCCCCAGGGTCAGCCGCCGGCGCTCCACGGCATCGCCGAGCGGGATGAAGAGGAGAAGCCCCACCGCGTACCCCACCTGAGTCAGGACCGGGACCCAGCCAACCGTGCTGGGCGTCACCCCGAAGGACCTCGCCATCTCCGGGAGAAGCGGTTGGGCGTAGTACAGATTCGCCACGGTGGCGGCCGCTGCGATGGACAGGAGAAGGACGAGCTGGGCCGAAATCCCCTGGGATGTCGCTTGGTAAGTTTCTTTTTTGGCTGCCACGGGGGTCATCTGTGACATGGAGCACTACCCCCTAATGAGGGGATTTGCCTCTCCCATTTGTGGGTCCAGGTGCTACATTTGTTGGAGTGTTTTCATCGTGGCTGTTGGGGGGAGGGTCTCATGATGATGCGAGCGAATGCACGGCTGTTGCCCAGGGGTTCCTCGGCACACTCGGACGGAGATGGCGCGCTGCGCTGCGACCGGTCGGGCGAGGAGATGCTGAGGGCGTTCTGGCCGGACGCGGCGGAGGGCGT
Organism: uncultured delta proteobacterium; assembly: GCA_963818535.1. Classification (GTDB taxonomy): domain Bacteria; phylum Myxococcota; class Myxococcia; order Myxococcales; family Anaeromyxobacteraceae; genus CAIOAK01. The sequence continues at coordinate 57,823 of CAWFSM010000005.1, forward strand.
TTCCCTTCCCGCCGAGCTCCGCGGACTCGCCGACGGGGCGCAGGCGGGCCCGCCCGGGGTTCGCCGGACCCTCATCATGGAGCACGCCGGTGAGCGGCTCCGGATCGAGGCAACCGCCGTGGGGAAGGGGCGGACCCAGTTCCACCTCTGGCGCGAGATGCTGCCCGGGGTGGTCGAGAGCCCCGCCGTGGTCGAGGAGGCCACCTCCGACGGCCTGACCTCGCGGGAGCGCGAGGTCGCGCTGCTCGTGGCCGACGGGCTGCGCAGCCGCGAGGTCGCCGAGCGGCTCACCATCGCGCCGCAGACCGTGAAGAGCCACCTGAAGACCATCTTCGACAAGCTGGGAGTCCGCAACCGGGTGGAACTGGCGCGGCGCCTCTCGAGCCGGTAGTTTCGGCTCCGTGGTCACGCTGAAAGACGTCCTGGCGGCGCGGGAACGCGTCCGCGACGCCCTCTACCTGTCGCCCTGCGCCCGCACCGAGACCCTCTCCCGGTTCTCGCGGACCCAGGCGTTCCTCAAGCTCGACAACCTCCAGATGACGGGCGCCTACAAGGAGCGCGGCGCCCTGAACAAGCTCCTCACCCTGGGTGAGGCGGAGCGGGCCCGCGGGCTCATCGCCGCGTCGGCCGGGAACCACGCCCAGGCGGTGGCCTACCACGCCGGGCGGCTGGGGATCTCGGCCACCATCGTGATGCCGGAGACCACCCCCATCATGAAGGTGGCCAACACCCGCGGCCACGGGGCGCGGGTGGTCCTCTCCGGCGCGAGCTACGACGAGGCCTACACGGAGGCCCGCCGGCTGGAGCGGGAGGAGGGGCTGACCTTCGTCCACCCCTTCGACGACGAGCTGATCATCGCCGGCCAGGGAACGCTGGGGCTGGAGGTCGTGGAGCAGGTGCCCGGGCTCGACGCCGTGCTGGTGCCGGTGGGGGGAGGCGGGCTCGTCTCCGGGGTGGCCGTGGCCGTGAAGGCCCTTGCACCCCACGTGAAGGTCATCGGGGTGGAGGCCGACGTCCTGCCCTGCATGCAGGCCGCGGTCGAGGCCGGCGAGCTGGTGACGCTCGACGCGGCGTCCACCCTGGCCGACGGCATCGCCGTGAAGCGGGCCGGCGAGATCACCTTCGAGCACGTGCAGCTCCTGGTGGACGACATCGTCACCGTGACCGAGGAGGAGATCGCCAGCGCCATCCTCTACCTGCTCGAGAAGGAGAAGACGGTGGCGGAGGGGGCGGGAGCGGTGGCGGTGGCCGCGCTCATGCACCACAAGCTGCCCCAGCTCGAGGGCAAGCGGGTCTGCTCGGTCATCTCCGGCGGAAACATCGACGTGAACGTGGTGGCGCGGGTCATCGAGCGCGGCCTGGTGAAGGACGGCCGCCTGGTGCGGATAAACATCCGCTTGCTCGACAAGCCCGGGCAGCTGACCATCGTCTCCGGGATCATCTCGGGGCTGCGCGCCAACGTCATCGAGGTGCACCACTCCCGGGCCTTCTCCGAGAAGTTCGGGGACACCACGCTGCTGCTCACGCTGGAGACCCGCGGGCCGGAGCACGTCGCCGAGATCCTGGGCGGCCTGCGTGAACTGGGGTACCAGGTGGACCGCGTCTAGCACCGTGGGTTATCTGTCGGATCGTGCGATCCGATCCCCACGCGCGTCCGGCACGCCACGATCGGGTCTGGCTCCGTCCGTCCTGGGCCGTGCAGGCCTCGTCGATCCCGTCCGAGGAGGCCCGCGCGGCGCTCGTCGACTGGTTCGCCCGTGGGCGCCCGGCGGTGGTCTGCCGCGGCGAGGCCGGTGATTGGTCCGGGGACGCGGCGGCCGTCACGCTCTCCGTCACCCTCCCCGCCTCGCGCTGGTTCGCCGCCATCCAGTTCACCGTGGGTCGCGCCTCGATCGCCCGGATGGCGCCCCCGCTGCCGCTCGCCGAGGCCATCCCCGGCGCGTTCCCGGGCTGGCGCGCCCCGCTGGCCGACCTGGACCGCATCGCCGCCAGCGTCGGCGTGCCGCTCTCGGTCGCCGGGGCGCTCGCCTGGCAGCAGCTCACCGGCGAGCCCTACCTGACGCCCCGCACGGCGATCGAGCTCGTCTTCCGTCCCCGGACGCGGCCCCAGCTGGACGGGATCCTCGCCATCCTCCGCGCCCGCGAGGACTGGGACGGACCTCACCTTGGCGGGGAGGCGATCCTGGGCTGGGACGCCGCCGTCGCCTGGCGTGACCTCGTCCGGGGCCGCCGCCGCGTCATGGTCCGGCGCGCCGGGGACGAGGTGGTGATGGACGTGGACCGGCTGCTCGCCGGCCTCCGCTAGACCACTTCCCCGAGCGCCGCCAGGAACCCGTCCACCTGCCCGGGCGTGTGACTGGCGGTGAGCGAGACGCGCAGGCGGCTCGTGCCACGCGGCACGGTGGGCGGGCGGATGGCCTTCACGAGGTACCCCCGCTCCCGCAGCAGGCGGGAGGCCTCGAGCGCGCGGGCCTCCTCCCCGAGCACCACCGGGAAGATGGGCGCGACCACGTCCTTCATGGGAAACCCGAGCGCCTCGAGCCCCGCCTTCATGCGCAGGGAGAGCGCGTCGAGGCGGGCGCGCCGCCCGGGTTCCGCCTCCAGCACGTCGAGCGCGGCGATGGCCGCGGCGCAGGAGGCGGGCGGCAGCGCGGTGGTGAAGACGAACGTCCGGGCGCGCGAGACGAGCCAGTCGGTCAGGCCGCGCGAGCCGGCCACGAAGGCGCCGAAGCTGCCGAGCGCCTTCCCGAGCGTCCCCATGAGCACGTCGACGCGGTCCGTGACGCCGACCGCCTCGGCGAGCCCGGCGCCGGTCTCCCCCAGCACGCCGGTGGAGTGGGCCTCGTCCAGGTAGAGCATGGCGCCGTGCCGCTCGCAGAGCTCCACGATCTCGCGGAGCGGGGCCGCGTCGCCGTCCATCCCGAAGACGGCGTCGGTGACGACGAGCCGGCGGCGCGCGCGCGAGGCGGCGAGGAGCGCGGCCAGCGCCGTCCACGTCCTTGTGACGGTAGACGTGGACCTCGGCGCGGGAGAGGCGGCAGCCGTCGATGATGGAGGCGTGGTTCCACGCGTCGGAGAAGACGGCGTCGCCCTGGCCGACCAGCGCGCCGGGAACCCCGGCGTTCACGTGGTAGCCGGACGAGAAGAGGAGCGCGGATTCGGTGCCCTTCATCCGCGCGAGGCGCGCCTCCAGCTCGTGGTGCAGGGCGAGGTCCCCGACGACGAGCCGCGCCGCCCCCGCCCCCGCCCCGAGGCGCCTCACGGCGTCGACGGCCGCCTGCTGCAGGCGGGGATCGGCGGCGAGCCCGAGGTAGTCGTTGGAGCAGAGGTTGACGAGCTCGCGGCCGCCGATGGACACGACGGGCCCCTGCGCCCCGACCATGGGCTCGAGGCCGCGGCGCAGCCCCTTCTCCTCCAGGGCGCCGAGCTCCCCGGGGATCCAGTCCAGTGCCTGGCGCGTCACGCGGGCTATCCGCGGACCACCCGCAGCGAGCGGCGCCCCGGCTCGGTCACCCTGCGGTTCCAGCGGGTCTCGGAGGGCGCCTCGCCGTGGAAGGCCCAGTGCTCCGGGTCGGGCGTGGGGCGGACGCTCATGCCCTGGCCGGTGATCATCTCGATCACCTGCTCGGGGGTCTTGCCGGCGCTGGTGAGGTAGTTGCCCACCATGGTGCCGTTGGCGCCGGCGCGGAAGATGTCGTCCTGGCGCTCGCCCAGGTTCACTTCCCGTCCACCCATCACGAAGATGTGCGCGGTGGGCATCATGAGACGGAAGACCGCCACGGCGGCGAGGCACTCCTCCGAGGTGATGGCCTTGAGGTGTCCCATGGGCGTGCCGGGGCGCGGGTTCAGGAAGTTCACGGGCACGCAGTCGACGTCGAGGTCGCGCAGCACCTCGGCGAGCTCGACCCGCTGCTCCGGGGACTCGCCCATGCCGAGGATGCCGCCGGTGCAGAGCTTGAGCCCCATTCCCTTGGCGGTGCGGACCGTGTCGATCTGCTCCTGGAAGGTGTGGGTGGTGCAGACGTTGCCGAAGTGGCTGGGGGCGGTCTCGAGGTTGTGGTGCAGGTGCATGAGCCCCGCCGCCTTGAGCCGCGCGATGTCCTGCTCGCGCATGAGGCCGAGCGAGGCGCAGGGCTCGACGGTGGTCTCGGCCTTGATGAGCCGGATGGCCTCCTCGATGACCGAGAGCTCCTCCTCCTTCGAGATGCGCGTGCCGCTGCAGACGATGGAGAACTCGCGGGCGCCGGCGGCCTCGGCGGCCTTGGCCTGCTCGACGATCTCGCGGGCGGAGAGCAGCGCGTAGGTGGGGGCGTCGGCGTCCTTGAAGTGGGCCGACTGGGAGCAGAAGCCGCAGTCCTCGGGGCAGGAGCCCGACTTGGCGTTGGTGATGCCGCACAGGCTCACCTCGTCCCCGTGGACGGCGTGGCGGACGGCGGCGGCCCGGTCGAGCATGGCCTCGAACTCGGGGCCGGAGGTGAGCCGGATGAGGCGGCGGGCCTCGTCGGCGGAGATGGGCTCGATTCCGGGAGGGAGCGCGGCGCGGGTCTCGCACATGGGGCGGCAGGATACCCGGCGGGGTGGCGTCGTCAACCCGGGGAGGCCGGAGGGTTTACGAGATGAGTTCGTCCGGCGAACCGGACTTGACCCGCCCCGAAATGGGGAAGCGTGGTTCTTGCGCCGGCTGAAGCCGGCGCTGCTTGGCGTCAGCCCTGCATGGCAAGGTCCCGCCATGGCCCGCGCCGTCCCCCGCCAGAAAAGCATCTATGCCTGCGCCGAGTGTGGCCATTCCTCCCCGAAGTGGCTCGGGCAATGCCCTTCCTGCCACCGCTGGAACACCCTCCACGAGGAGGTCGTCGAGGAGGCGCGAGGGCCGGCCCGCGGACCGTCGTCGTCCGGGGCGGCGAAGCCCGTCCCGCTGCGGGAGGTCGTGGCCAGCGAGGAGGAGCGGATCCGGACCGGCATCGGCGAGCTCGACCGCGTCCTCGGCGGCGGGGTCGTGCCCGGGATGCTGGCGCTCCTGGGCGGCGACCCGGGCATCGGGAAGAGCACGCTCCTGCTCACCGCGCTCGACCGGCTGGCGAAGCAGCTCTCCGGCCGGCCCGTCCTCTACGTCTCGGGCGAGGAGTCCGCTCGCCAGGTGAAGCTCCGCGCCGACCGGCTGGGGGTGGACGCCGAGAACCTCCACCTCCTGGCCGAGACCGACGCGTCCCGCGTGCTTCAAGTGTCGGCCCAGCTCGAGCCGGCCATCCTCGCCGTCGACTCCATCCAGACCCAGTACCTCCCGGAGCTCTCCTCGGCCCCGGGCACGGTCACGCAGATCCGGGAGGTGGCGGCCCGCCTCATGGGCTACGCCAAGACCACCGAGACGCCGGTGTTCCTGGTCGGTCACGTCACCAAGGACGGCTCCATCGCGGGCCCCAGGGTCCTCGAGCACATCGTCGACACGGTCCTCTACTTCGAGGGAGGCGGCGCCCATCCGTACCGGGTGCTGCGCGCCCACAAGAACCGCTTCGGCTCGGCGAGCGAGATCGGCGTCTTCGAGATGAAGGCCCGCGGCCTCGCCGAGGTGGCGAACCCGTCGGCCCTCTTCCTGGCCGAGCGTCCGAAGGACGCGGCCGGGAGCGCGGTCACCGCGGCGCTGTCGGGAACCCGGACGCTCCTCGTGGAGGTCCAGGCGCTGGTCGCGCCCACCGGCTTCGGGACGCCGCGCCGCACCGCGCTGGGGCTCGACCCGTCGCGGGTGGCGCTGCTCGCCGCGGTGCTCGAGAAGAAGGTCGGGCTCGACATCCTGGGCTGCGACCTCTTCGTGAACGTGGCCGGCGGCCTCACCCTGGACGACCCGGCCGCGGACCTGGCCACGGTGGCGGCCCTGGCCTCCTCCTTCCGCGACAAGGTGATCGAGGCGCGCACGCTGGTGCTGGGCGAGGTGGGGCTGGCCGGCGAGGTGCGGGCGGTGGCGCAGGCCGAGGCCCGGCTCTCCGAGGCGGCGCGGCTCGGGTTCCGGCGGGCGGTGATCCCCGCGGGGAACGCCCGCCACGCGGAGGTTCCGGCCGGGATGGAAGTGGTCGGGGTGGAGACGGTCGAGGAGGCGCTGGAGAGGCTGCTCTAGGCCCGCTCGAGCGCCCACTTCCACCGCGCGTGCATGCGGTCGCGCGCCGCCCCGCCCATCTTCGGCGTGAACTTCTTGTCCATCTTCCAGGACTTGCCGATCTCGTCGCGCGACTTCCAGTAGCCCACCGCCAGGCCGGCCAGGAAGGCGGCGCCGAGCGCGGTGGTCTCCACCATCTTCGGCCGGATGACCGGGGTCTCGAGCAGGTCGGCCTGGAGCTGCATGAGCAGGTCGTTCTTGCACGCGCCACCGTCCACCTTGGCCGCCGAGGGACGGTGCGGAACCTCCTGGCGCATCGCCGCCACCAGGTCGAAGACCTCGAGGGCGATCCCCTCCAGCGCGGCCCGGGCGATGTGCCCGGCGCGGGTGCCGCGGTCGATCCCGGCGATGACCCCGCGGGCGTCGGCGCGCCAGTGCGGAGCCCCGAGCCCGGTGAGGGCCGGCACGAAGACCACGCCTCCCGTGTCGGGTACGCTGCGGGCCAGCGCCTCGACCTCCTTCGCCGACCGGATGATGCCGAGCCCGTCCCGCAGCCACTGCACCGCCGCGCCGGCGATGAAGGCCGAGCCCTCGAGGGCGTAGGCCACCTCGCCGGGGATCGCCCAGGCCACCGTGGAGAGGAGGCCGAACTTCGAGGCCACCGGCTCCGGCCCGGTGTTCGTGAGCACGAAGGCCCCGGTGCCGTAGGTGATCTTGGCGTCGCCGGGGGCGAAGCAGGCCTGGCCGAAGAGCGCCGCCTGCTGGTCGCCGGCGATCCCCGCCACGGGGATGCCGTCGGGGAGCACGCGCAGCCCCTTCGTCACTCCGTAGACCTCCGAGCTCATGCGGATCTCGGGCAGCACGTCGGCCGGGATCTCGAACAGGTCGAGGAGCTCGTCGTCCCACGTCAGGGTGCGCAGGTTCATGAGCAGCGTGCGGCTGGCGTTGGACGGATCGGTGACGTGGGCCTTCCCGCCGGTGAGCCGCCAGGCGAGGAAGGTGTCGATGGTCCCGAAGGCGAGCTCCCCCTTGCCGGCGCGCGTCCGGGCCCCCTTCACGTGGTCGAGGAGCCAGCGGAGCTTGGTGGCCGAGAAGTAGGGGTCGAGCACGAGGCCGGTGCGCTCGCGGATCCAGGGCTCCCGCCCGGCGTCCTTGAGCCGCTGGCAGTCGATCGCGGTTCGCCGGTCCTGCCAGACGATGGCCCGGTGGAGCGGGGCGTCGCTGCGCCGGCTCCAGAGCGCCACCGTCTCCCGCTGGTTGGTGATGCCCACCGCGGCGACGTCCCTTCCCGAGACGCCGGCCCGGGAGAGCGCGCGGCGCAGGGTGGAGACGGTCGAGTCCCAGATCTCCTCGAGGTCGTGCTCGACCCATCCCGGCTTCGGGAAGTGCTGGGGGAACTCCTGGGTGACCTTGCCCTTCACCGAGAGCTTCTTGTCGAGGACCAGGACGGTGGTGCCGGTGGTGCCCTGGTCGATGGCCACGACGTACTTCGCCATGCGTCACCTCTTGGGTAGCGAGTCGAAGAAGCTGGCCACGTCGGCCGCCAGGCGGTCGCGCTCCACGTCGATGGCCACGAGGTGGCGGCTCCGCGGGAGCACGACGAAGCGCGCCCCTCCGCCCAGCCGGCCGGCCATGCGCCGCGCCCCGGCCACCGTGACCGTGCCGTCGAGGGCGCCGGCGACGACCAGGGACGGGCAGCGCACCCGCGGCAGGAGCGCGTCGACGTGCGACTGGAAGGCGAGGAGCTCCCCCACGGCGTGGAACGGCACCGTCTCCATGCAGGGGTTCGCGGCCCGGGCGGCCCGGTCGCCCACGTCGGAGCCGCCACCCTTGGGGATCTGGGGGAGGAACCGCGCCACGGGGGTGGCGCGGGCGAGCCAGCCGGCCAGCTTGCCCAGCGGCTGCAGCTCGAGCGCCGGGGCGAGCAGGGCGAGACCGTCGACCCTTCCCGGGGCGTCGACGGCCAGCGTGCAGGCGACCAGCGCGCCCATCGACGAGCCGACGACGATCGTGCGCCGGGTCTTCCCCAGCGAGGCCAGCGCGTCGCGCGCCCCGCCCACCCAGTCGAGCCAGGAGGATCGGGAGAGGGCGTCCGGGCTCTCGTGGCCGGGGAGGACGGGAGCGAGGCACCGGACGCCGGCGCGGGCCAGCCGCTCGGCCACGGGCCGGAGCTCGAAGGGGGTTCCGGTGAGGCCGTGGAGGAGGAGGGCCGCGTCGTCCCCGCCGGGGCGACCCGGGAGGTCGAACGGGCCCGCGTCGCCCTTCTGTGCCTTGCGCCCCACGATCCCGGTCCATTAGCACGGCGGCGGGACGCCCGGCACGGCCCTTTCCGAGGTAGGCTTTGGCACATGTCCGACAAGCCCGCCGCGCCCGCAGCCGCCCAGCAGGTCCAGGTGCAGATCGAGATCGACCCGAGCACCGCCAACGGCGTCTTCGTGAACTTCGCGATGGTGAACCACACCGACAGCGAGTTCACCCTCGACCTCCTCTACCTCCACCCGGAGGCGCCGAAGGCCACGGTCCGGGCCCGCGCCATCCTCACTCCCCGCCACATGAAGCGGCTCCTGCTCGCGATGCAGGAGAACCTGGGGCGCTACGAGACGCTCTTCGGCACGGTGGACGCGACCCCGTCGCCCCACTTCCCGCGCCCCGGCGTGAACTAGCAACGGGTCCGGTGCGCGCGCCGCACCTGCGTCCGCGTGGCGGACGCAGGCGTGCCGGCCGCCCCGCGTGATCGCGCCCCGTTGGCGCGGGCACGTCCGTTGCTCCCCTGCCCTGCGAACCCGCAGCAAGGGAGAACCGACCATGACCGAAGCGAACGGCGGCCCGAACGGCCGCAAGCCCCTCGCCGTGTACGCGGTGATCGACCGCAAGGACGGGGGAAAGCCCTACTGGATGAAGGTGGGAGCCGCATTCACCAATCGTGACAGCAGCCTCACGGTGGTGCTCGACGCCTTCCCCTCCTCCACCAACCGTCTGCAGATCCGCGAGCAGCGCTTCCCCGAGGACGCGCGGCCGCCGAACGGCAACGGCGCCCACCGCGCCGACGCGGAGGCGGAGGCGCGCACGTGAGCGCCGGACGCGGGGTCCTGCCGCTCCTCGGGCTCCTCGCCCTCCTCGTCGCGATGCCGGCCCGGGCCGAGAAGAAGCCCCTCGGTCCGGGGGAACGGGTGGATCTCAACAGCGCCACCGCCGCCGAGCTGATGCGCCTGCCCGGGGTGGGGAAGAAGAAGGCCGAGGCCATCGTGGCCACGCGCGACAAGCGCCCCTTCCGGAAGGCGGAGGAGGTGACCCGGGTGAAGGGGCTCTCGCCGGCCTGGTACGCGAAGGTGAAGGGAATGGTGATGGTGGGAGAGGCGCCCGCGGCGCAGCACGCGCCGCCGACGGGGAGCACCCCGCCGGGCCGGCCGGTGAAGGGGACATAGAAAAGGAGGAGGCCCGGCGTGCAGCGGCGCGCCGGGCCTCCAGGACCTGTATTCGAATCTCAGGTGGGGGTGATCCACCCACCGTGAGGAATCACGGGGTGGGGATGTACTGGTTCAGCAGGTCGCAGGCCGAGGGCGCGGGGCTGGGCGTGCAGTTCGTCGCCGTCGTGAACGTGCCGGACAGGGTACCCGCCGCCTGCCCGAGGGAGTTGATCAGGCTGACGTTGACCGAGCCGGTGATCGTCGAGCCCGAGACGGTCGAGATGGTCAGCGTTCCCGACGAGATCCCATAGCCGCCCGTCGTCGTGCACGTCGGTGCCGCGCCCACCACCTCCACGCCACCGATGAAGATCCCGAGGTTGCCGTTCGCGTCGATGGTCGGGGTGCCGGTGGGATTGGCGATGTCGAAGTACTGGTAGGTGCCGGGGGTGAAGGGCGGGGCGTTGGTGTCCGGGAACGCCACGTTCGGGACGTGAACCTTCGCGATCACGATTTGTAGATTTCGGCTGTTGGAGATGCAGGACGCCGCATCGGCGCAGGTACCCGCAACGTCGGCCACCTGCACGGCCGCCAGCGAGACGCCGACCGCGATGCCGGGGGCGAGGGTCGGCAGGGTGCAGCCGTTCCCGGAGGCAACCACGGCCAGTTGCGAGGCGGAGGTGAACGCCGCGGTGCCGATGGTCCCGGTGATCGACGGGCCCGGTGGGCGCCGGGTCGGAGGAGCTGCCGCACGCGGCGGCGAAGGCGACGACGGCGAGAAGTGCGATCTTGCGCATGAAATCTCCAGTCCATTCAGGGGTGGGAGGAGGCGGCGCTCTGTGGCCGCCAAGGAATGCGAGCCCTCCACCACGTTTCGCCCGCCTTCGCCGCGGGAACTGCTCGCTTCTCTGTGTGAGGCGAGATGCGGGGGAGACCCTATGAAGATGCGAGCCCCGAAGCAAGAGAACTGCCGGGGCCACCCTCGTCGGAACTTCGCGCCATCCCCGGCCGACCTTGACACTCCCTGGACCAGGGGCTACCACGGCAGGACATTTCCGCTCGGGGGAACAGGGAAGCCGGTCGAATTCCGGCGCGGTCCCGCCACTGTAGCCGGGGAAGAGGTGCCTGCAGGATGGTCGCCACTGTCGCGCGTCGCGCGGCGGGAAGGTGGCAGGCGCCGACGGCTTTCGCGAGCCGTTCCCCGGAAGCCAGGAGACCTCCCCCCGCGCAAGGTCGCGAATGGTTCGCGACCGCTGGTCCCGCGTCCGAAGGAGACGCGCAGGACGATGCGACTCACGCGCGCGCGCCGGGTGCTTCTTGCACTCGTCGTGACATGGGGCGGGATGGCCCGCGGCGCCGAGGGGACTCCCCCGGTGCTCCTCGACGAGCAGGTCATCCAGCTGCCGCGCTCCCCCGCGCCGCAGGACCCCACCGCCTCGGCCACGGTGGTCGAGGCCGAGCGCTTCGCCGGGGAGCTGAAGGGGGTGGCCGAGCTGGCCGCCACCGCACCCGGGGTGGCCATCCGCAGCAACGGCGGCCTCGGGCAGCTCATCCACCATCTCCATCCGCGGCTCGAACGCGGGCGGGCGTCCGGGTCCTCCTCGACGGCATCCCGCTCGACACCGCCGCGGGCGGGGGCGTGGACCTCTCCACCATCCCCCTCCACTGGGTGGACCGGGTCGAGGTGGTGCGCGGCGCGGAGGGGGCCTACTACGGCGCCGGCGCCCTGGGCGGGGCGGTGAACGTGGTCACCCTGCCGGCGGTGGCCGGCAAATGGGGCGTCGAGCTCACCGGCGGCTCCTTCGGGACCGCCTCGGCCGTCGCCGACGTGGGGGTGGGGGGCGACCGGTGGGCGCTGCTCACCGCGATCACCGCCGGGTCGACGCGGGGCGACTTCCCCTTCCTCACGCCGTCCTCGCCGTCGGTGCCGGACAGCCCGCTCGTGCTCCAGACCCGCCAGAACGCCGCGGCCGCCCAGGGTGGACTGCTGGTGAAGGGGCGGTGGACGCCGGGCGCGGACCGGCTCGACGGCGTCGCCCAGCTCTCCTGGGGATGGCGGCAGCTGCCCGGGGTGCCGGCCAGCCCCACCCCCGACGACTGGCAGCGCGGGGGGCGGGCCTCGGGAGCGCTGCGCTGGTCGCGCCTCCTCTCCTCGGGGCTCACCTTCGAGGCCGGCGCGGCCGGGCGGTACGAGACCCTCGACGTCACCACGGCGCCGCCCGGGGGCAGCGGCGCGACCGACCAGCGGGACGCCGCCGGCGGTGGCGAGGCCAAGGTGACCTGGGAGGCCGGCCCCAGCCTCCTCACGGCCGGCGCGCTGGGATCGCTCGAGCGGCTCGACTCCACCGCCAGCGGCGACCACCAGCGCCCCACCTGGAGCGCCTGGGTCGCCGACGACTTCACCCTGGGGAAGGAGGCGGCGCGCATCTCCCCGGCGGTCCGCTTCGACGCGGTGGGCCCCTTCTCCGGGGTCTCCGCCAAGCTGGGAGCCAGCGCCCGCATCTCCGGCCCCTGGTCGCTCCGCGCCAGCGCCGGCCGCTCGTTCCGGCCGCCCAGCTTCTCCGAGCTCTACCTGGTGCAGGGGCCCTTCGAGCCCAACCCCGACCTGCGCCCGGAGGTGGCCTGGAGCGTGGACGGCGCGGTCGTCTACGACGGGCCGCTGGGCCGGGCCAGCGCGGGCGGGTTCGGCGCCCTCTACGACGACCTCATCGTCTACGAGCCGGGGCGGGTCCCGGGCAGCTTCAAGCCGCAGAACGCGCTGCGGGCGTCGTCGGCCGGGCTCGAGCTCGAGCTCCTCACCGCCGCGGCGCGCGAGCTCTGGGGGCTCCAGGGACAGCTCTCCTACACCTTCATGGCCACCACGGTCCTGCGCGGCGTCCCCGGCGTGGTGGGCAAGGAGCTGCCCCAGCGGCCGCGCAACCGGGCCTTCGCCCGCGTCTCCGTCGACCCGGGCGTCGCCGGGGGCCACCTCGAGGCCCAGTTCGTCGGGCTCCAGTACCTCGACGCCCGCAACATCCACTCCGCGCCGGCCAGCCTCGTGGTGAACGCCGGCGCGTTCGCCCGCATCCTCCGCAGCCCGGAGGTCCGCATCGGCGCGGAGGTGAAGAACCTCCTCGACGACCGGACCCTCCAGGACGGCTTCGGCTACCCCCTCCCCTCCCGCACGCTGCTCGTCACCGTGCGGATCGGGTCTTCCCCGGAGAACAGACCATGACGTCCCGCACCGCCGCCTTCCTCCTCCTCGCCGTCTCGCTCGCCGCCTGCAAGAGCGAGGTGGTGTGCACCTCCGACCAGGTCACCTGTGACGGACAGTGCATCTCGCTCGCCAGCGACCCGGCCAACTGCGGGGCCTGCGGCCGCTCCTGCGGCGCGGGCGAGAGCTGCTCGGCCGGGCTCTGCTGCCAGGGCGCGCAGTGCCCGCCGGCGGTGTACGCCGCCTGCTTCAACGGGAGCGCGGTCCAGGGGGCCACCGCCACGCCGGTCGCGGTGGGCGCACCGGTGGCGGTGGAGACGGGCCCCATCTCGCTCGCCTGGCGGGGGACCTCGCTCTGGGTGGCGAACTCCATCAGCAACACCCTCGACCGCATGCAGGTCTCCCCGTCCGGCCTCTCCGCCGACGGGGCCTTCCCCACCGTGAGCATCCCGGTGTCGGGACCCTTCTCCGACCTCGAGTTCCTGGCCGAGCGGGACGGGCTCCTCTACGTGTCGAACGCCGCCGTGGGGTCGCTCGTGATCGTGGACCCGACCGCGGTCTCGCCCATCGTCGCCGAGATCCCGCTCGGGGACTTCGCCTTCCCCCAGGGCATGGCCTTCGCGGCCGGCAAGGCCTACGTGGCGCTGAACGGCTCGGGCGAGGTGGTGGTGGTGGACCTCGCCACGCGCACCGTGACGCGGCGCATCGACCTCTCGGCCCTGGCCAGCCCGGGCGCGAGCGCCCTCCCCTCCCGCCTGGCCGCCCAGGGCGACCGGGTCTACGTCACCCTCTGGAACCTCGACGTCACGTTCTCGCCGGCGGGCCACGGCCGGCTGGCGGTGATCGACACCGCCACCGACGCGCTCGTACCCTCCGTGAATCCGGTCGACCTGGGCGGCTCCTGCCTGAACCCGGCCGGCATCGCCGCCCTGGGCGAGCACGCTCTGGGTGACCTGCGGCTTCTTCCCCTACACCGCGACCAGCGCGGCGGACATCACCGGCGCGGCCTTCGTCCCGGTGGACGTGTCGGGCGCCGTCCCGGTGGTGGGAGCCGCCGCCCCGGCCCCCCTCGCCGCCCCCGGCGCCCTCTCCTTCTGCAACGGGGTGGGCTTTGCCGCCGACCGTTTCTCGGGCAACGTGCTCCGGTTCGACACCGCGACGCGTGCGGTGACCTCGCGGGGGCTCGTCTGCCCTCCCTCCGGAACCGGTTCCAGCTTCGTGGCCGACGTGATCTGCGGAAGATGAGAAGCCCGCACCGAAATCTCGCCGCGATGGCCGCGCTGGCCGCGGCCGCCACCCTCGTCGCCGGGGCCCTCCCGGCACGGGCGGCGGACCCGCTCCCGCGCGGCGAGCCGGTCTGGCTCGGGCCGACGGCCCCGGCGCGCCCGGCCCGCGTGGTCTCGCTCGCCCCCAGCCTCACCGACACCGTCATCGCGCTCGGCCTGGCCGACCGCCTCGTCGGCGTGACCCGCTACGACACCTCACCCGAGGTGAAGGCCCTGCCCCGCGTGGGCGGCTTCCTCGACCCGAGTCCCGAGGCCGTGCTGGGGCTCCGCCCCGACCTCGTCCTCTGGCTCGCCGACGGGGGGGCCTTCCCGGCCGTCCGGCGCATCGCCGAGCTGGGCGTGCCGGTCCTGGCCCTTCCGGTGGTGGGCGTCCCCGACGTGCTGCGCGCGGCCCGCCGGGTGGGCGCGGCGCTCGGCGACCCGGCCGCCGGCGAGAGGCTGGCCGGGGAGATGGAGGCCGCCGTGCGGGCCGCCGAGGAGCGGGCGTCCGCGCTCCCCCGCCGCCGGGTGATGCTCGTCATCGGCCGCGACCCGCTCGTCGTGGCCGGCCCGGGCAGCTACCCCGATGCCCTCCTCCGCATCGCCGGCGGGGTGAACGTGGTGAAGGGAGAGCGCCCCTGGCCGGTCTACTCGCTGGAGCGGGCGGTGGCCGACGACCCGGACCTGGTGGTGGACGCGGCGGTGAACGAGCCCGCCGACACCATCGTCCGGCTCGGCGCCATCCCTGCCGTGAAGGCCGGCCGGGTGGTGCGCCTGCCCGACGACCGGGTCCTGCGCCCCGGCCCCCAGCTCCCGGCGGCGCTGAGGCAGCTCCAGAAGGCCCTGGAGACGGCGCGGTGACGCGCGGGCGGGTCCTCCTGGCCCTCGGCGCGGGCCTCCTCGCGCTCCTGGGCAGCGTCGTGGCGGCGCTCCTGCTCGGCCCGCAGCCCATCTCGCTCCAGGCGGCGCTCGCCGGCGTCGAGCCCGACCACGCCATCCTCCTCGGGCTGCGGCTGCCCCGGGTGATCCTGGGCGCGCTGGTGGGCGCGGCCCTCGCCGCCGCGGGCGTGGCGCTCCAGGCCTTGCTGCGCAACCCGCTGGCCGAGCCCTTCGTGCTGGGCGTCTCCGGCGGCGCAGCGCTGGGAGGCACGGCCGCGCTGGCCGCGGCGGCTGCCGCCGGGCCGGCCTCGATGCTGGGAGCCGTCATCGGATCGGGAGCCTCGGTGGCCCTGGGGGCGTCGATCGGGGCCGCGGCGTCCACGGCGCTGGTCTTCGCGCTGGGCCGGATCGGCGGGAAGCTCGTCCCGGAGGCGGCGCTCCTCGTGGGCGTGGTCTTCAACGCCTTCGCCGCCGGCGTCATCACGGTGGTGAAGGTCATGGTGCCCCCCGAGGAGGCGGCCCGTCTCCTCTACTGGCTCATGGGGGCGGTGGGCTACGCCTCCCCCGGAACGCTCGTCACCGGCGCGGTCTTCGTGGCCGTGGCGGTGGCGGTCCTGGTGGCCGCGTCGGCCCAGCTCAACTTGCTGTCGCTCGGCGACGACGAGGCCTCCTCGCTCGGCGTGGACGTGGGACGGTCCCGCGGCGTCGTCTTCCTGGCCGCGAGCCTCGCCACCGGCGCGGCGGTGGCCCTGGCCGGCCTGGTGGGTTTCGTGGGGCTCATCGTCCCGCACCTGCTGCGCCGGGTCTTCGGCCCCGATCACCGCATCCTGCTGCCCGCCTCGGTCCTCTTCGGCGCCGCCTTCCTGGTCCTGGCCGACGCGGCGGCCCGCCTGGCCTTCCTGCCGCTCGGCTCCGAGCCCCCGGTGGGGGCGCTCACGGCGCTCCTCGGCGGCCCCCTCTTCCTCTGGCTGCTGCGCCGGACCGAGCGGAGCGGATAAGTTGGCATCCATGACCCCGCGCCGTGCCTGGCTCGCCGCCGCCGCCCTGGCGCTCACCCTGCTCGCCGTGGCCGTCGGCGCGGCCACCCTCCTCGAGCCCCACACCCGCGGCTTCGACCGGTTCCAGGGACTCGCCATCTGGAAGATCGACGTCCACCAGCAGATCGACCCGGAGGTCCTCGGCTACGCCGTCAACGTGGCCGCGAGCCAGGGGATCCTCGGCATCGTGAACCTGGGTGGCGGGCATGCCGGCGGCGGCCTCGAGCAGCACCTCGAGGCGGCGGCGCGCTTCCCGGGACGCGTGCTCGTGTTCATGGAGCTCGACGAGCGGGGCTGCTGCGATCCGGCCTGGGCCGACCGGGAGGTCGCGCGCCTCGTGAGCGGCCGGGCGCTGGGCGCCCGCGGACTGCACGTCACCCGCCGCCTCGTCTCCCCCGCACGGCGTGCGGGTGCCGCTCGACGCGCCGGAGCTCGACCCGGTGTGGCAGGCGGTCGCCGGCCTCGGCATCCCCGTCGCCTACTACCCGGGCACGAGCCCGGAAGCCCGGCAGGAACTGGTGAAGCTCGTGGAAGGGCAGCCGTCGATCCCCGTCGTCGCCCTCGACATGGCCGGGCTCGGGGGAGACCCCGCCGCGCTGGGCGCCCTGCTCTCCCGGCTGCCCAACCTCCACGTCGACACGGCCGGGTCCATCCCGGAGATGGCGCGCAACCCGGAGGCGACCCGGGAGCTCCTCGCGGCCCACGCCGACCGCGTGCTGTTCGGCACCGACCTCGCCTGGCTGCAGGGGCCGAGCCCGGAGCAGCGCGCGCTGCTGATCGGCGGGGGCACCCCGGTCCGCTCCCGCGAGCCGCTCCTGCGCTTCTTCGAATCGACCTGGCAATTCTTCGAGTCGCGGGAGGCGGAGATCCCGGGGCCGGTGGCCGGGCGACGCCTCCATGGAGGGCCTGGCGCTCCCCCGCGACGCGCTCGAGAAGATCTTCCGGGACAACGCGCGCAGGCTGCTGGGCTTCGGCGACCTGGAGTCGCTGTGAAGGAGTCCCGCGCTCCGGCGCTGGCGCCGTCCGGGACGCCGCTGGTCGAGGCCGAGGCGGTCTCCTTCTCCTACGGCGACCGCCCGGCGCTCCAGGGAGTCTCCTTCACCGCGCGTGCAGGGGAGCTGGTGGCGCTGGTGGGGCCGAACGGCGCCGGGAAGAGCACGCTGCTCCGCCTCGCCGCCGGGCTCCTCGCCCCCTCGGCGGGCCGGGTCCGGGTGGGCGGGCTCGAGGCCCACTCCGCCCCGCGCCGGGCGCTCGCCCGGATCTGCGCGCTGGTTCCCCAGGAGCCCCGCGCCCCCTGGCCCTTCACGGTCCGCGAGGCCGTGATGATGGGGCGGGCGCCGCACCAGGGGCTGCTCGCCGTTCCCGGGCCGTTCGACCACGGCGCCGTGGAGGGCGCCCTGCGGGCCTGCGACCTGGTCGGCCTGGCCGACCGGCGCCTCGACGAGCTCTCCGGTGGCGAGCGGCGCCGGGTCTTCTTCGCCCGGGCGCTCGCCCAGGAGCCGCGCGTGCTGCTCCTCGACGAGCCCACCGCCTTCCTCGACCTGGCCCACCAGGTGGCCGCCATGGAGATGGCCCGGGTGGCGGCCCGGGCCGGGCTGTGCGTGGTGGCGGTCCTGCACGACCTCAACCTGGCCGGCGAGTCCGCCGACCGGATCGTGGTGCTCTCGCGCGGCCAGGTGGTCGCCGACGGGTCGCCGCGCGAGGTCCTGTCGGCCGAGCGGGTGAGCGCGGTGTGGGGCGTGCCGGTGTGGCGCGGGGAGAACGGGGCCACCGGTGCGCCGGTGGTGCTCCCGGTCACATCCCCGGGACCGCGAACTTGATCATCGCGGCGAGCGTGCGGAAGGTGCTGCCGCCGAAGCTCTGCCGGTAGGCGAGCTCGGCGCCGAAGCCGCCGTACGCGAAGCCGGCGCCGAGCGCCCAGAGCTGCACGTCCGAGCCCGCGTCGAACATCCACCCGCCCCGCGCCGAGACGAAGTCGAAGAAGAAGACCTCGGCGCCGGCCGCCCACCGGTCGGAGTGGACGTCGTTGGCCCCGAAGTTCCGCATCCAGTCGGCGGTGACGTGGAAGGTGTTGCCGGGGCCGATCGCCACGCCCGCCCCCATGCCGATGGGCAGCAGGTCGGGGTGGTAGGTGTTGATGAGGTTGTACCCGGTGAACCCGCCCGAGAAGAAGTTCCCGAGCTTGACGAAGGCGCCCACGGTGGTGGTGAGGGCGCTCACCGTGGCCGTGTCGGTGTAGAGGTTCAGGTAGGTGCCCGTCGCGCCGATGAACAGGCTGTCGCCGATCGGGAAGGCGACCGCCATGTTCATCATGCCGCCGAACGCCCCGCGGGTCTTGTAGCCGAGCGTGCTGACGTAGTTGTAGGAGAAGCCGGCCGCCACCGGGCTCGAGACCGAGTCGACCACCGAGCCGCCGAAGATCGTGGCGTCGGTGTCCTCGCCCACCCGGTACATCATCCCGGCCAGGTTGGTCATGAAGACCTTCTGCGCGGCCAGCGCGGCGGGATTGTAGAAGATGGCGTCGTTGTCGCCGGAGACGCCGTGGTAGGCGGCCATCCCCATCGACCGGGCGTAGACGTAGTTGGTGGGCGTGGGGGGCAGCGGTCCCTCCGCCGCGAGGGCGGGAACCGCGACGACGGCGAGGATCAGGGCGACGAGTCTGCGCACCGGCGCACGATATCACCCGTCGATCCCCCGGCAAGGGCGCGGTGCGACCTTCCTTCTTCCCGCCGTCCCGACCGGCGGCTAGAGTCGGACACCATGGCGACGATTCGCAAGGCCGTCATCCCCGCCGCCGGCCTCGGCACCCGCTTCCTCCCCGCCACCAAGGCCGTTCCCAAGGAACTGCTCCCCATCGTCGACCGGCCCACGATCCAGTACATCGTCGAGGAGGCGGTGGCGGCCGGCGTGGAAGAGGTGATCCTGGTCTGCGCGCGCGGCAAGGACTCCATCGTCGACCACTTCGACATCGCGCCGGAGCTGGAGGCGCACCTCGGCCGCACCGGCAAGGAGGCGCTGCGCGCCGAGATGCGGGCCATCGCCAAGATGGCCAACGTGGTCACGGTCCGGCAGCAGGAGCCGCTCGGCCTCGGCCACGCCGTGCTCTGCGCCAAGGCGCTGGTCGGCGACGAGCCCTTCATCGTGATGCTGGGCGACGACATCATCGACGCGGCGGTTCCGGCCGCGAAGCAGCTCGCCTCCTGCTACGAGCGGAACGGCCTCGGCACCATCGCCCTCATGGAGGTCTCGCCCGCCGAGACCCACATGTACGGGATCGCCGCGGGACCCGCCGTGGACCCGCGCACCATCCGCATCGAGCGGCTGGTCGAGAAGCCGAAGAAGGACGCCCCGTCCAACCTGGCCGTCATCGGGCGCTACGTGCTGCCGCCGCGCATCTTCTCGATCCTGGAGCAGGTGAAGCCGGGCGTGGGCGGGGAGATCCAGCTCACCGACGCGCTCGCGGTCCTGGCGCGGGAGGAGGGGCTGCTCGGATACCGCTTCGAGGGAGAGCGCCACGACGCCGGCGACCGCTTCGGCTTCCTGAAGGCCAACATCGCCTTCGCGCTCCAGCGCCCGGACCTCCGGGAGCCGCTGCTCGCGTACCTGCGCTCCATCGTCGGCTGAGCAGCCGGATCGAACTCGTCTGACCCGGCTGCTAGACTCGGCGCCCCGTGCTCGTCGAGGTCGCCGTCGCAGCCGCCGTCCGCGGCACTTTCACCTACCGCGTCCCCTCCCGGCTGGCCGGCGAGGTCTCGCTGGGCAGCCGCGTGGCCGTGCCCTTCGGCAAGAGCCCGCGCGCCACCGGCTACGTGGTCGGGCTGCCCACCACTCCGCCTCACGGCTTCGAGCTCAAGGACGTGGCCGGGGTCCTCGACGAGTTCCCCCCTTCACCCCGCCCCTGCTCAAGCTCATCCGCTGGGCCGAGGACTACTACCTGGCCCCTCCGGGCGAGCTGATGCGGGCCGCCCTGCCGCCGGGGCTGAACGCCCGCAAGGGGGCGTCGGCTCCCACCCGGCGCGGCGTGGAGTTCGCGACGCCCGCCGCCGGGGCCGCCGAGGCGCTCGCGACCCTGGGGGCGAGGGCCCACGCCCGTCGCGCCGTCCTCGAGTACCTGCTCGCCCGGGGGCGCATCCCGGTGGAGGAGCTCCGCGCCGCCTTCCCGCGCGGCCGGCCGGCCCTCGTGGCGCTGGTGAAGGCCGGGCTCGCCACCCTGGAGACGGTCGCGGTGGCGGCCGGT
This sequence comes from uncultured delta proteobacterium, assembly GCA_963818535.1. Lineage (GTDB taxonomy): Bacteria > Myxococcota > Myxococcia > Myxococcales > Anaeromyxobacteraceae > CAIOAK01. The sequence goes on from CAWFSM010000005.1 coordinate 77,926, forward strand.
GGGGGCGCGCTCCTGCCCGCCGCCGAGGATCCCTTCCCCCTCACCGGCGACCAGGCCGGGGCCCTCGCCCGCATCGCCGGCGCGGCCGGGGCCTTCCGCACCTTCCTGCTCCACGGGGTCACCGGCTCGGGCAAGACCGAGGTCTACCTCCAGGCCATCGCGCTGGCCCGCGCCGCCGGGAGGGGAGCGCTGGTCCTCGTGCCCGAGATCGCGCTCACCCCCCAGCTGGCCGGGCGCTTTCGCGCCCGCTTCGGCGACCAGGTGGCGCTCCTCCACAGCGGCCTCTCCGACCGGGAGCGGCACGGCGAGTGGCTGCGGCTGCGGCGGGGAGAGGCCCGCATCTGCGTGGGGGTCCGCAGCGCCGTCTTCGCCCCGGTGCAGGACCTGGGCATCGTGGTGGTCGACGAGGAGCACGACCCTTCCTTCAAGCAGGACGACGGCCCGGGCTACCACGCCCGCGACCTGGCGGTGGTGCGGGCCCGCGAGGAGGGAGCGGTCTGCGTGCTCGGCTCGGCCACGCCGTCGCTCGAGACCCTCGAGAACGCCCGCACCGGGAAGTACGAGCGCATCGAGCTGCCCCGCCGCATCGACGACCGGCCGCTGCCCGAGGTGCGCATCGTCGACCTGTCGCGCATCCGCAAGGGAGCGCCGCTCCCCGGCCTCCTCTCCCCCGTCCTCCAGGACGCCATCGCGGCCACGGTCCGCGCCGGCCGCCAGGCCATCCTCTTCCTCAACCGGCGCGGCTTCCAGACGCTGGTCCTCTGCCGGGACTGCGGCCGCGAGGAGCGCTGCCCGAACTGCTCGGTCTCGCTCACCCTGCACGCGCGGCGCGGCGTCCTCCTCTGCCACTACTGCGGCGCCACCGAGCGCATGAGCCCCCGCTGCCCGGCCTGCGGCGGGGAGCGCGCCGGGGTGGGCGCGGGCACCGAGCAGGTGGAGGCGGCGGTGCGGGAGATCGTCCCCGCCGCGCGCGTCGCCCGCATGGACCGGGACGCGCTCTCCGGCGCCGGGCGACGTGGCCGAGCTGCTCGCCCGCTTCGCCCGCCGGGAGATCGACGTCCTGGTCGGCACCCAGATGGTCACCAAGGGTCACGACTTCCCGGGGGTGACGCTGGTGGGGGTGGTGCTGGCCGACACCGCGCTGGCGCTCCCCGACTTCCGGGCCGCGGAGCGCACCTTCCAGCTCCTCACCCAGGTGGCGGGCAGGGCCGGGCGCGGCGACGACCCCGGACAGGTGATCGTCCAGACCTTCCACCCCCATTCACCCGCGGTCGCATTCGCGGTGGGTCACGACTACGCCGGCTTCGCCGAGGTGGAGCTGGACCGGCGCCGATCGCTCGGCTACCCGCCCTTCGGCCGGATGATGGCGGTCCGGGTGGAGGGGTCGGAGTCGGGAGCCCGGAAGACCGCCGAGGCGCTCGGGGAGGCGGCCCGCCCGGCGCTGTCGGCTGGCGTGTCCATGCTCGGTCCAGCCCCGGCCGCCATCGAGCGCATCCGGGGAAAGAGCCGATGGCACCTGCTCTTCCGCGCCTCCGACCCGGCGGCCCTGCGCCGGGTGCACCGGGCGCTCGGTCCGGCGGCCCTGCGCCCCCCCGGCGGCGCCTCGGTCCGGTTCGACGTCGACCCGCACGCCATGCTGTAAACGCACCGTTTGGTGCGCGAACCGGCCGGGCCGATTATCATGCCGCCGCACCCTGGAGCATCGACATGGTCCGCGACATCCTCATCTGGCCCGATCCCATCCTGAAGCAGCGGGCGCTGCCCGTCGACAAGGTCGACGACGGCATCCGGCGCCTGCTCGACGACATGTCCGAGACCATGTACGCCGCCGACGGCGTCGGGCTCGCCGCGCCGCAGATCGGCGTGCTGAAGCGCTGCATCGTCATCGACGCCTCGCCCCGGCAGGAGGGGCAGAAGCTCATCCACCTCGTGAACCCGCGCATCGTCCGGGCCGAGGGGGAGACCACCTACACCGAGGGCTGCCTCTCCATCCCCGGCGAGGCCGAGGACGTGGACCGCTTCGCCAAGGTCTGGGTCCGGGCGCTCGACTACTCCGGCAAGGAGTTCGAGATCGAGGCGGAGGACCTGCTCTGCCATCGCCCTCCAGCACGAGACCGACCACCTCGAGGGCACGGTCTTCGTCGACCACCTCTCCAGCCTGAAGCGCGAGCTCATCCGCCGGCGCATGAAGAAGCTCAAGGCCGAGCACGCCTCCGAGACGCCGGGCGAGGTGAAGAAGGCCGCCCAGCACCAGTCGGCGCTGTAGCGCGCCGCGCCGGGGCGGCAGCCGCCACCCCCACCTTCGGGCAGAGCCGCGCCACCACGCAGCCCGCGCAGTCGGGCTTGCGGGCGTGGCAGACCCGCCTCCCGTGCCAGACGAGCAGCTGGTGGGCCTTGCCCCATCGCTCCGGCGGCAGGAGCGCCGACAGGTCCTCCTCGACCGCGTCGGGGTCGGTGGCCTTCGAGAAGCCGAGGCGGCGCGCCAGGCGCCCGACGTGGGTGTCCACCGGGAAGGCGTGGCCGGCGCCGAGGTGGACGAGGACGACGCCGGCGGTCTTGCGCCCCACGCCGGGGAGCGCCTCGAGGGCCTCCCGGGTGCGCGGCACCTTCCCCCCGTGATCGGTCCACGATGGCCCGGGCGGCGGCCACGATGGCCTTCGCCTTGTTGCGGAAGAGCCCGAGGGTGCGGACGTGGGGCCAGAGGTCCTCGGGGCGCGCGGCCGCGTAGGCCGACGCGTCGGGGAAGGCGGCGAAGAGGGCGGGGGTGGCCTGGTTCACCCGGACGTCCCTGGCCTGGGCCGAGAGGATCACCGAGACGAGCAGCTCGAGATCGTTCGCGAAGTCGAGCTCGATGCGGGCCTCGGGCATGGCCGCCTCGAGCCGGTCGATCACCTTCCTGGCGCGGTCGCGCTCCGACATGGCCGGCGATGCTAACATCCGCGCCCCCCTGGAGGACCCATGACCCAGATCGACCTTCGCTCCGACACCGTCACCCTGCCCTCGCCTGCCATGCGCGAGGCCATGGCCCGCGCCCCGCTGGGCGACGACGTCTACGGCGAGGACCCCACCGTGAACCGGCTCCAGGAGATCTGCGCCGACCTGCTCGGCAAGGAGGCGGCCCTCTTCGTGGCCAGCGGCACCATGGCGAACCAGGTGGCGCTGGGCGTCCTCACCCGCCCCGGCGACGAGGTGATCTGCGACCAGGGCGCACATCCGGTGAACTTCGAGGGGGGGGCGATGCCGGCCCTGTGGGGCATCCAGCCCCGCACGCTGCGGGGAGACCGTGGCCTGCTCGACCCGGTGGAGGTGGAGGCGGCCATCCGCCCCGAGAACGAGCACTTCCCGCGCAGCCGGGTGGTGGAGATCGAGAACACCCACAACCGCGGCGGCGGGTCGGTCTACCCGCTCGCGCGGGTGCAGGCGATCGCCGAGGTGGCCCGGCGGCGCGGGCTCGACCTCTACCTCGACGGGGCGCGGCTCATGAACGCGGTGGTGGCCTCCGGGGTCCCGGCCCGCGACTTCGCCGAGGGCGCCACGCTCGTCTCGCTCTGCTTCTCGAAGGGGCTGGGGGCGCCGGTGGGGTCGATCCTGGCCGGGGACCGGGACCGGATCCGGGAGGCCCGGCGGCTCCGCAAGCGGCTGGGCGGGGCCATGCGGCAGGCCGGGGTGCTCGCCGCGGGGGCCCTCCACGCGCTCGAGCACAACGTGGCGCGCCTCGCCGAGGACCACGACAACGCGCGCGCCCTCGCGGCCGCGCTCTCGGCCATCCCGGGGGTGGAGATCCCCCACCCGGTCGAGACGAACCTGGTCTTCGCCTCGTTCGCGGGGCGGAGCGCGACCGACCTGGTGGCGCGGTTCCGGGCGGCCGGCGTCCTCTCGAACCCGGAGGGGTCGCGGCCGGACATCGTCCGCTTCGTCACCCACCTCGACGTGTCGCGGGACGAGGTCCTCGAGGCGGCGCGGCGCGTGCTCGGCGATCCTGGCGTCCTGATCGGAGTCGCTTGCGGTACCCCTTTGGGTGGCTTATGAGGCCAGCCCAGGGGCTCTTGCCTCGACAACCCCAGGGCTGCGTGCCAGCCTGGATCACCCGCCCAGCCTCCAGGAGGATCGCGCCCCCGATGCAGATCAACCTGCGCAAGGCCATGTTCGTGCTGCCGAACCTGTTCACGGTCAGCTCGATCTTCCTCGGCTTCTACTCGATGACGCTGCTCGGCCGGGGACGCCACGCCGGAGCAGCTCTACCGGGCCGCGCTGGCCATCTTCTTCGCCATCTTCTTCGACATGTTCGACGGCCGGGTGGCCCGGATGACGCGCACCCAGTCCGACTTCGGGGTCCAGCTCGACAGCCTCGCCGACGTGATCTCCTTCGGCGCGGCCCCGGCGCTGCTCGTCTACAAGTGGGCGCTCGCCCCCATGGGGTTCCTGGGGCTCTTCCTCTCCTTCTCCTTCGCGGCCTGCGGGGCCCTGCGCCTGGCCCGGTTCAACGTGCTGGCCGCCCGGGGAGACAAGGCCTCCCACCGCTTCTTCACGGGGCTGCCCATCCCGCTCGCCGCCGGCGCGCTCGTCTCGGTGGTGATCGCCCACTACCGGCACTACCTGGGCCCCACCGAGCCCTCGGCCCACGTCCCCATCGCCGATCGTGGTCGCGCTCCTCGCCTTCCTCATGGTCTCGACGGTCCGCTACCGGACCTTCAAGGACACCCACCTCTCCGCGCGGAGCGTCGCCACCTTCGGCTTCGTCGCTCGCCGCCGCGGTGGTCATCGGCCTCGTCACGCGGGCCTCGTTCGTCCTCCTCGTCTTCGCGGGGGCCTACATCCTCATGGGGCTCGTCGAGTCGATCTTCTTCCGGCACACCGTGGAGAAGTCCGCGCTGCCCGCCGCGGTGCAGCGCGAGATCGAGTCGGACGAGGCCCTCGAGCCGGACGACGACGACCTCGAGGCGAAGGACGAGGGAGACGAGTACATCTAGGTGAAGAAGGGCCGTCCCGACGGGCCCCCGTCGCCCTGGGTGATCCTCGCGGCCTGGGGGCCGTGCGGGTGGTCGCCGGTGGCGCCGGGCACGGTGGGGACGCTGGGCGCCATCCCGCTCTTCTGGGCACTGCGGCAGCTGCCGCTCTGGGCCTACCTGGCCGCCACCGTGGCCCTCTTCCTCGTGGCCGTCCCGGCCGCCACCCGCGCCGGGGCCCACTGGAAGGTGGTCGACGCCTCCCCCATCGTCATCGACGAGGTGGTGGGCTACCTCGTCGCCATGGCCTTCTTCCCCTGGTCCTGGGGAACGGCCATCGCCGGCTTCGTCCTCTTCCGGATCTTCGACGTGATGAAGCCCTGGCCGGCCTCGGCCCTCGACCGGGTGAAGACCGGGCTCGGGCGTGGTGCTCGACGACGTCGCCGCCGGGGTCTACGCGGGGTTCGCGCTGGCCTTCCTCCAGCTCGGGCTGACCCTCCTCCTCGGCTGCACCGGCGACATCCACTGGTGGTGCATGGAGCTGACGCCGTGACCGACCCCTCCGCCCCTTCACGTCGAGCTGCTCGCCACCGGCGACGAGCTCCTCACCGGCCAGATCCTCGACACCAACTCGGTCTGGCTCATGGACCGGCTCTGGGACCTGGGCGTCATGGCGCGCCGCAAGACGCTCGTGGCCGACGACCGGGACGACCTCGCCGCCGCGCTGCGCGAGACCACCTCCCGCTCCGACCTCGTCGTGATGAGCGGCGGCCTCGGCCCCACCGAGGACGACCTCACCGCCGAGGTGGTGGCGGCGGCCATGGGCGTGCCGCTCGAGCTGCACGAGCCCTCGCTCGAGGCCATCCGGGAGCGCTTCCGGAAGCTCGGGCGGGAGATGACCCCGAACAACGCCAAGCAGGCCCGCTTCCCGCGCGGCGCGACCGTGGTCCCGAACCGGTTCGGCACGGCCCCGGGCTTCTCGGTGCGGCTCGGCCGGGGGGAGCTGGTGGCGCTCCCCGGCGTCCCGGTGGAGTACCGGGGCCTCTCGGAGGAGTTCGTCCTCCCCCGCATCGCGGCCCGCGTCGGGAGCGACCCCCGCCTTCCGGCTGGTGAAGCTCTTCGCCGTGCCCGAGTCGCACGCCGACCAGGCCATGCGCCCGGTCATGGACGACCCGGCCAATCGCGGGGTGCGCTTCGGCTACCGGGCCCACTGGCCGGAGATCCACGTGAAGTGGGCGGTCCGGCAGCGCCGGCTTCAGCCGGCGCAACGAGCCGAATCCGCAGAGACCCATGCCGACCGCATCCTCGCCCAGGTCCGCGCCATCTTCGGCGACTCCATCTTCGCCGAGGGCAAGGACGAGCTCGCCCCCCTCGTCGTGTCGCCAGCTCGCCCGCCGCGGCGAGCGGGTGGCGCTCGCCGAGAGCTGCACCGGCGGCCTCGTGGCCGAGCTGCTCACCCGCGTCCCGGGCGCGTCGAACGTCTTCGACCTGGGCGTGGTGGCCTACGCGAACCGGGCCAAGTCGAGCGTCGTCGGCGTGCCGGAGGACCTGCTCGCCGCCCACGGCGCGGTCTCGGAGCCGGTGGCCCGGGCCCTCGCCGAGGGGATCCGCGGCGCCGCCGGGGCCACCTGGGGCGTCGGGATCACCGGGATCGCGGGACCGGACGGCGGCACCCCGGAGAAGCCCGTGGGGACGGTCTACGTCGCGCTCGCCGGCCCCCGGGGAACCGAGGTCGTCCACCGGGTCTGGCGGGGCGACCGGGACCGGATCCGCAAGACGACGGCCTACGAGGCGCTCGACATGCTGCGCCGCGCGACGCGGGGGTAGAGCTTCCTAGGCGGCAGGCCGGCAGAAGAGGCCGGTGAACCGCTCCCAGGAGACGAAGCCGCCGCGGGTCTCCATGAGGTACTCGTGGAGCGCGGCGCCCGGCCTGGCCCATCTCCTCCTCCGGGCGGGGCATCCAGCGCGCGCCGAGCCCGGCGGTGGAGAGGACCCGCGCCACGGTGGCCCGCAGGCTGCCGGCCCGGCCGTCGAGCCCCGGGCCGTGGTCGATGACGAAGCCGACCAGCTTGCCGATCTGCTCCCGCGCGGCCACCCGCCCGACGCGCGCCCCCCTCGACGAGCAGGTCGTTCACCCGGTCGGGGTCGGCGTCGCGGACGGCGAGCCAGGTGAGCTGCGACTCGGGCGCGAGCCCGGCCTTCGCGAGGAGGGTGCGGCAGCGCACCTCGTCCTCGGGGCTCGGGCAGCGGATGCGAACGACGGGCTCGATGGTCTCCACGGCGCCTCCACCTATCCCGCTGCGCGCCGGCCTGCAACGCCGCTATGTTTCCGGGCGTGATCGCACCCGGCCTCTCCATCGACGACGAGGGTCGCTTCCTGGTGAACGGGGAGCCGGTCACCCACGAGCGGACCCTGGAGGTGCTCTGGCGCGGCCTCGCCCCGGGCCCAGGAGGGAGCTGGCAGGTCCGGGTGGGAAGGGAGAGCGCCCCGGTGGCGGTGGCCGGGACGCCCTTCGTGGTGGTGGCGGTCTCGGAGGACGGGGCCGGAGCCGGGCTGGAGCTGGCGCTGGCGGGCGGCGCCCGGGAGCCGCTCCTCCCCGAGACCCTGCGGGTGGCCGGGGACGGCCTGCTCCGCGCCACGCTCGCCTCGGGCCACGACGCCCGCTTCTCCCGCTCGGCGCAGATCGCGCTCGGGATGCGCCTCGCCGAGGACCCGTCCGCGCCGGGCGGCTTCCACCTCCCGCTCGGCGGGAAGCACTGGCCGCTCGGCGCGGAGTGACGGCGCCCGGGCGCCGCTAGGACGCGGCCGCCACGGCGAGCGGGGCCGCCTGCGCCGACGTGATCCGGGCCACCAGCGACTCGAGCGCCGCCGGGTGCTCCCGGAGCCACTCGCTGGCCCGCTCCCTGCCCTGCCCGATGCGCTCGCCGTCGAGCGAGAAGTACGCGCCCGACTTCTCCACGATGCCCCGCTCCACGCCGAGGTCGAGGGCCTCCGCCAGCCGGTCCACCCCCACCCCGTAGCGGACGTCGAACTCGGCCTCGCGAAAGGGCGGCGCGACCTTGTTCTTCACCACCTTCACCCGGGTGCGGCTGCCCACGACCTGCTCGCCCTCCTTCAGCTGCCCGATGCGACGGATGTCGAGCCTCACCGACGAGTAGAACTTGAGGGCCTGGCCGCCGGTGGTGGTCTCGGGGTTGCCGAAGACCACGCCGATCTTCATGCGGATCTGGTTGATGAAGACCACGGTGGAGAGGTTGCGGGAGACCACCGAGGTGAGCTTGCGCATGGCCTGGCTCATCAGCCGGGCCTGGAGGCCCATCTGCGGATCTCCCATGTCCCCCTCGATCTCGGCCTTGGGGACCAGCGCCGCCACGCTGTCGACCACCAGGATGTCGCAGGCCCCGCTGCGGACCAGCTGCTCGGCGATCTCCAGCGCCTGCTCGCCGGTGTCGGGCTGGGAGATGAGCAGCTCCCCGATGTTCACCCCGAGCTTGCGGGCGTAGCCCGACGTCGAGGGCGTGCTCGGCGTCGATGAAGGCGGCCACGCCGCCGGCCTTCTGCGCCTGGGCGATGGCGTGGAGCGCCAGCGTGGTCTTGCCCGAGGATTCGGGGCCGAAGATCTCGATGACCCGGCCGCGGGGGTAGCCCCCCACGCCGAGCGCCAGGTCGAGGCCGATGGAGCCGGAGGCGATGACCGGCACCGGCGGCGCCTCCCCCTCCTCCCCGAGCTTCATGATGCTTCCCTTGCCGAACTGCTTCTCGATGGCGAGCACCGCCTGGGCGAGCGCCTTCAGCTTCTCCGACACCTTGCTCATGTTGCCTCCGTAGCCGCCGGACGATCGAGGGCGCGGTACTGAACGGCCTCCATCAGGTGGCGCGCCTCGACGCGCGCCGCGCCCTCGAGGTCGGCGATGGTTCGCGCCACCCTGAGAATTCGATCGTGTGCCCGGGCCGACAGCCCGAGCCGCCGCGCCGCCCGCGCGAGCACCTCCCGCGCCGGCCGCGTCGAGCCCGCAGGCCCGCCGCAGCGCGCCGCCCCGCAGCCGTGCGTTCGGGAAGCCGCGGTCCGCCTGGCGCCGGCGGGCCTCCCCGACCCGGGCGGCCACCTCGGCCGTACCCTCGCCCTGCCCGGCCCGCGAGAGCTCCTCGCAGGGGACGGCGGGGACGTCGACGTGCAGGTCGATGCGGTCCAGGATGGGGCCGGAGACGCGGCGCCGGTAGCGAAGCAGCTGCTCGTCCCCGCACAGGCAGGCGCGGCGGGGGTCGCCCAGGAAGCCGCACGGGCACGGGTTCATGGCGGCGACCAGCTGGAACTCGGCCGGGTAGTGGACGGTGCGGCCCGCCCGGGAGAGGACCACGTCCCCCTCCTCGAGAGGCTGGCGCAGGGACTCGAGGACGTGGCGCCGGAACTCGGGCAGCTCGTCGAGGAAGAGCACGCCGCGGTGGGCGAGCGAGACCTCTCCGGGGCGCGGCGAGGAGGACCCGCCCACCAGGCCGGCGTCCGAGATGGAGTGGTGCGGCGCGCGGAAGGGGCGCTCGACGAGGAGCCCCCTCTCCCGGAGCAGGCCGGCCACGCTGTGGACCGTGGTGGCCTCGAGCGCCTCGTCACGGCCGAGCGGCGGGAGCAGGCCCGGCAGGCGGCGGGCCAGCATGGTCTTGCCGCTCCCCGGGGGGCCGAAGAGGAGCAGGTTGTGGTCGCCGGCGGCGGCGATCTCGAGCGCCCGCTTGGCGCCCGCCTGCCCGGCCACGTCCCGCAGGTCGAGCGCCCCGCCGGGAAGCTCGAGCTGCCGCTCCGCGCAGGGAAGCGCGCCGAGCTGGCGCGCGTCCGTCCGCCCAGGCGACGAGCTCGCCGAGGTGGCGGACCGGGAGGACGACGAGCCCCTCCACCGCCGCGGCCTCGAGGGCGTTCGCCGCCGGCGCCATCAGGCCTCGCGCACCGTCCCGGAGCGCGGCCACGGCCATGGGCAGGACCCCGCGCACCGGCCGCACCTCTCCGGAGAGGGAGAGCTCGCCGCAGAGGTGCAGCCCCTCGAGCGGGCGCGCAGGGATGAGCCCGCAGGCGGCGAGCAGCGCCACGGCGATGGGCAGGTCGAACCCGGTGCCCTCCTTGCGGAGGTCGGCCGGGGCCAGGTTCACGGTGATGCGCTTCGAGGGAAGCCGGAAGCCCAGGTTGCGCACGGCCGCGCCCACCCGGACCAGCGCCTCCTGCACGGCTCCCCCCGCGAGCCCCGTGAGCTGGGTGCGCGGGAAGCCGGAGGCGGCGTCGACCTCGACGTCCACCGGGATGGCGGCGACGCCGAGCAGGGCCGAGGAGCGGACGCGGACGAACATCGGCCGCGGAGACGAGCAGGGCTCGTGCCGCGGCCGGGGGGCTTCGGAACTGGGTCGTGGGCGGGGGCGAGGCCGCGCGGCGGACCGGCGCGGCTCCCTCCCGGCCTACTTCATCTTGGCGAGGCGGTCCTTGGCGTCGGCCTGGTACGACTTGGCCACCGCGTCGGTGACGCCCTTCAGCGCGACCAGGGCCTGGAGCGTCTTCTTGGCCTCGGCCGGCTTCTTGGCGTCCACCTGCATCTTGGCCGCCGAGTAGAGGACGCGGGCGGTGGTGTTGGGGTCCTCGCCGCCACATCCGGGGTCGTTCGCGAACTTGATGTAGACCGCGGCCGCGTCGGCCGGCTTCTTGGTCTCCTGCAGGGCCACGCCGAGGTTCTGCATGGCGAGGCAGCGCTGCGGCGCATCCGGCCAGCGGTTCAGGTACTCCTGGTTGTACTTCACCGAGGCGGCGTACTCGCGGGAGGCGGCCAGGTTGGCGCCGAGGAGCAGGTACGTCTGCTGGAGGACCTTGGCCTCCGGGAAGTCCTTGACGAGCGTCTCGCGGACCGCGATGGCCTTCTTCTTCTCCCCCGCCTTGTCGTGGGCGATGGCGGCGTTGAAGAGGGCGTTGGGCGCGTCGGGGCTGGTCTTGTTCTCGGCCGCGAACTTCTCGTAGAGGGCGGCGGAGTCGCGGTACATGGCGACCGATCCCGGCACGTCCTCCTTCGCCAGGGCGTCGGCCTTGCCCATCGATCAGCGGCGGCCTGGTTGTAGTCGCTCCCCTTCGACCCTTCCTTGAGCTCGGTGGCGAGCTTGGCGAGCGACGCGGCGTTCTTCTTCTGCTCCTCGGTGGCGCCCGGCGCGGCGGCGGCCTCGGCGGCCTTCTTGGCCTCGGCGGCCACGGCCGGCTCGATCCTGGCCGCGGCGGCCTCGAGCCCCTTGGGGTCCTTCAGGATGCGGAAGGTGTCGAGGTAGTACGGGACCGCCGTCTCGAGCAGGTCGGCACGGGACGGGTGCATCTCGATCACCTTGCCGAACCGCTTCTGGGCGTCCTCGATGTTGTCGTAGCCGAACTCGACCTGGGCTGCGATGAGCTGCAGCTGGCCCGGGTCGGCGCCGCCCTGGACCTTGCGCTCCTCGGGGGTGAGCTTGGTCGACGGGTCGGAGTCCTGGTTCGCCTCGTAGACGTCGGCGTTCTCCACGAACATCTTCCAGGCACGATCGGGGACGCGGGGGGTGGGCGCCGCTCCGCCTCGAGCCGAGGAGGGCTGGAGCTTGAGCTGCGGGATCTTGCCGGAGCGCATCTCCTGGACGGCCAGCATCTGCCAGGCGCCCGAGGCGTAGCGGGCGCCGATGGCCTTGGTGACGCCGTTGGCCTTCGGGTCGGCGATCATGCGCTGGGCGGCCTCGGCGCCTGCCTCCCACTCCTTCGCGACGAGGTAGCGCCCCGCCGCCATGCGCAGGAAGACGATGTGCAGCCGGTGGTTGGGGTACTTGTTGACGAAGCCGATCAGGTTGTCGGCGGCCACCTTGTCCTCGGCGGTGGCCGAGTCGAGCTTGCCGGAGAGCCGGTCGCGCATGGCCCGGTCGATGTGGACGTACACGTCCTTGAGGAGCGCGAGCTCGGTGGCGTCCGCCTGGATCTTGCTGTCGACCGCCTCCTCGGGAGAGGCGGGCTCGCGGTAGTCGGCCTGGGCCATGACGAGGCTCTGGTCCTGGGCGGGCGCGACGGCGGGAGCGAGCGCGAGGGTGATCGCGAGTGCGGCGGCGAAGGCACGGAAATTCATGTGGGTCCCCTTTTCTGGCGGAGCGGTCCTACATCCAGACGCGCCGGAGGGCAAGCCCTTCACGGCCCATCCGGGGCGTGCGCTAGGCCGCGGCCCCTCAGGCGCCGCGCTTCAGCTCGGTGAGCACCAGCTTGGCCACCTGCTTCAGCGTGTCGAAGACGCCCACGCCGGTGGGTGCGATGGCCTGGAACTCCGGGACGCCGCGCGGATTGAGGAGCCGGTGCAGCTCGTCGACGGTGGCGACGTTGGGCAGGTCGCGCTTGTTGTACTGCACGACGTACGGGATGCGGTTCAGGTCGTAGCCCTGCTCCGACAGGTTGATCCGGAGGTTCTCGACCGACTCGAGGTTGGCCTCCATGCGCTCGATCTGGCTGTCGGCGACGAAGACCACGCCGTCGACGCCCTTCAGGATGAGCTTGCGGGAGGCGTCGTAGAAGACCTGGCCGGGGACCGTGTAGAGGTGGAAGCGGGTCTTGAAGCCGCGGATCTCGCCGAGCGACAGCGGCAGGAAGTCGAAGAAGAGGGTGCGCTCGGTCTCGGTGGCGAGGCTGATCATCTTGCCCTTCGCCTCGGGAGAGGTGCGGGCGTAGACGTACTGCAGGTTGGTCGTCTTCCCGCAGAGCCCGGGACCGTAATAGACGATCTTGCAGTTGATCTCGCGCGAGCTGTAGTTGATGAAGCTCATGGCCTAGGCGCTGAACAGGTTGTCGATGTCGTCGTCGGTGATCTCGGCGAGCGGGTTGCTCGCGCCCGGCATCGACTGGCGTCGCGCCAGCTGCTCGAAGACCCGCCCGAGCTCCTCGCTGGCCTTCTTCACTCGGAGTCTCACGAGGCCGAGGGAGCTCCTGGAGTCGAAGATCACCACCAGGACCACCTTGCCGGCCACGATGGACATGTGGAGCGACTCGCGCTCCCCCTCGTGGAACTGGCTGGGGAACTCGTTCTCGCCCATGAGCTTGGCGAGCCCGCCCATGGCGGCGACGTTGCCCGCGGTGAGCGAGGCGAGCGAGGTCGTGTCGAGGTTCTGCGACTGCCCGGAGGCCGCGATGAGCTGCCCGTTCTTGTCGACGAGGAACACGACCTTGGCGCCGGCGTCGCGCGTCAGGCGGTCGCAGATCCCGGAGATCTTCCGGAACTCCTCCTCGTACATCACCAGGCCCGGGTTCATTCCCCACTCCGCATCGTCGAAATACCGGTTCCATCGGCGATAGCAGGGATCCCGGGACCGATCAATGGCGGTGCCCGATATCGCAGGGTCCGGAGGAGCGCGCCATCAGAGCTCGCGCCGCCCCGACATGGCGCGCGCCAGCGTGACCTGGTCGGCGTATTCGAGGTCGCCGCCCATGGGAACGCCCTGGGCGATGCGGCTCACCTTCACCCCCATCGGCTTGAGCAGGCGGGCCAGGTAGAGCGCGGTGGCCTCCCCCTCCACGTCGGGGTTCGTGGCGATGACGATCTCGTCCGCCGGCTCCGTCTCGAGCCGGACGAGCAGCTCCCGGATCTTGAGGTCCGACGGGCCCACCCCGTCGAGCGGAGAGAGCGCGCCGTGCAGCACGTGGTAGCGGCCGCGGTACTCGTGGGTGCGCTCGATGGCCACCAGGTCCGGCACCCCCTCCACCACGCAGAGCAGCCGCGGGTCGCGCCGGTCGTCGGAGCAGATGGCGCAGGGGTCCTTGTCGGTGAGGGTCTGGCAGCGCGAGCAGCAGCGGACGTCGCGCACCACGCCGGTCACCGCCGCGGCCAGGGCCTCGGCGTAGGCCGGGCCGGCCGCCAGCACGTGGAAGGCGAGGCGCTGGGCGGTCTTCTCGCCGATGCCCGGAAGCCGGGCCAGCTCTTTCACCAGTCGTGCAATGGGGTCGGCGACGGCCATGGAGTCCTACACCCCCAGGCCGGGGATGCGCAGGCCGCCGGTGGCCTTCTCCATGGTCTCGTCGGAGAGCTTGCGGGCCTTCTCCAGCGCCGCGTTGGCGGCGGCCGCCACCAGGTCCTCGAGCATGTCCTTGCCGGCCGGGTCGATGGCCTTCGGGTCGATGGTGACGCGCCGGATCTCGAAGCGCCCGTTCATCTTCACCTGCACGAGCCCGCCTCCCGCCTCGGCGTCCACCTCGAGCTCGCCGAGCTTCTCCTTGGCCTGCTCGACCGCCTTCTCGATCTTCTTCGCCTGCCGCATCAGGAACTGGATGTCCATGTCGACTCCCGGGCCCTCGCCCTACAGCTCGTCCGTGCCTTCGATGTCGGCGCCGAGCAGCTTCGCCGCTTCCTGGATGTTGGGATGGGTGCGCGCCTCGTCCTTCACCTTCGCGGCCCGCGCCTCGCGCTCGGCCCGCTCCACCGAGGCGATCGAGGCCACCGGTGCGACGGTCTCGGCGGCCTCCGGGGCCGGGCCCACCTCGATGGCGAGCTTCACCGGGCGTCCCAGGTAGGAGGAGAAGGCCTTCTCCACCGAGGCCCGCTTGCGCTCCACCATGTCGGGGAACCGGGTGCCGGCGGGGAAGCGGATCCGCACCTCGGGCGAGCCGAGCGCCACCAGCGTGGCCTGCTTGAGCGCCGAGCCCAGCGTGGGGCTCTCCGTCTCGACCAGCGCCACCGCGGCGCGCCAGCGATCCGCCATGGGGAGCGCGTCGTCGGCCGGCGAGGGGGTCCGTGCGACCGGGGGCGCGGCGGGCGCGGCGGGCGGGGCGGCCAGGAGGCGCCACGGGAGCCGCGGCCGGGGGCGCCGCCCGGGGCGCCGCCGCCGGAGCCGGAACCGCCGCCGGAGCCGCCGGCGCGGGGAGCCGGGCGTGGCGTCGCCGGAGGAGGCGGGGGCCGCCCGCCGGCCAGCGCCTCGGCCCGGGCCAGCAACTCCGCGACGTCGGCGCCGGGGGCCAGCACCGCGCCCTTGAGCAGCGCCACCTCGAGCGCGTAGCGGGGCTGGTCGGCGAGCTTCACCTCGAGCACCGCCCGCTGGGCGATGTCGAAGAGCCTGGCCACCTGGGCCGGGTCGGCCAGGGCGGCGAGCGCCTCCACGTCGCGCAGCTCGGCCTCGGGCAGGTCGAGCGGGACGCCCGGGGCGAGGCGCGCCACGGTGGCGTCGCGGAGGAAGCGGACCAGCTCCTCGGCCACGCGCCGCATCTCCAGCCCGCGCTCGTAGAGGGCGGCCACCTCGGCGAGCAGCGCCGCGGCGTCGCGCCGCACCAGCGCCGTCGCCATCCGCGACACCGCAGCCGCGTCGACCACGCCGAGCGCCTCGGCCACCGCGTCGTCGCCCGGCTCGTCGCCGCAGGCGGCCCGCACCCGGTCGAGCAGCGAGAGCGCGTCGCGCATGCCCCCCTCCGCGGCCCGGGCGACCAGCGCGAGCGACGGTCCGGAGAGCTTCATCCCCTCCGCCGCGGCCACCTTGCCCAGCTGGTCGGAGATCTGGCGCAGGTCGAGCCGGCGGAAGTCGAAGCGCTGGCAGCGGGAGACGATGGTCTCCGGGACCTTGTGGACGTCGGTGGTGGCGAGCACGAAGATCACGTGCGGCGGCGGCTCCTCCAGCGTCTTCAAGCAGCGCGTTGAAGGCGCCGGTGGAGAGCATGTGGACCTCGTCCACCACGAACACCTTGTACTTGTCGCGGGCGGGCCGGTACTTCACCCCCTCGACGATGTCGCGGACGTTGTCGACGCCGTTGTTGGAGGCGGCGTCGATCTCGATGACGTCGACCGACCGCCCCTCGGTGATCTCCACGCAGGCGACGCAGGTGCCGCAGGGCGTCGCGGTGGGGCCCTTCTCGCAGTTCACCGCCTTGGCGACGAGGCGGGCCGCGGTGGTCTTGCCCACGCCGCGAGGACCCGTGAACAGGAAGGCGTGGGCCAGCCGTCCGCGCGCCAGCGCGTTCGAGAGGGTGCGGACCACGTGCTCCTGGCCCGACATCTCCCCGAAGGTCTGGGGCCGGTACTTCCGGGCGAGGACGAGGTAGCCCATGGTTCACCTCAGGAAAAAAACGAGGAGCCGGCCCACAATCCCCGGGCGCACGGAGGACAGCCTACCGTTGCTCCCTTCCGGGCCTGGCGGGGTTCGACTGAACCCACGTCGCCCGAGGATTCTGGACCGGCTCCTTTTCGACTGGCGGAGAGGGTGGGATTTGAACCCACGGTCCACCTTTTGGGCGGACAAACGATTTCCAGTCGTTCACCTTCGGCCGCTCGGTCACCTCTCCAGTCTCGAATAACGAGAAATCGATGCGGAGAGCGTGGGATTCGAACCCACGGTACGGTTGCCCGTACACCTGATTTCGAGTCAGGCGCCTTCGACCAGCTCGGCCAGCTCTCCGCGGGCGGATCTAACCGATTTCCCCCCCGGAGCCAAGGGCGGAGGAACCTGATTTTTCCCCGGCGGCACCGGAAGTTGCCCGCCGGGACCGGAAGAAGGCCCGCAGCTGCTCCCCGCATTCGTCGGCCCGGAGCCCCCGCTCGACCGGGAAGCGATGGTTCAGGCGGGGGTCGGAGGAGAGGTCCATGAGCGACCCGACGGCTCCCGCCTTCGGGTCAGGGGCGCCGAAGACCAGCCGGTCGATCCGGGCCAGCACCATCGCCCCGGCGCACATGGCGCAGGGCTCGAGGGTGACGACCAGCGTGACGCCGGTGAGGCGCCAGCGCCCCAGCGTGCGCGCGGCCTCCCGGATGGCGAGCAGCTCGGCGTGGGCGCAGGGGTCGCGGTCCTCCTCGCGCCGGTTGCGCCCCCGCCCCACCACCTTGCCGTCGAGCACCGCGACCGCGCCCACCGGGACCTCGCCGGCCAGGGCCGCCTCGGCCGCCAGCGAGAGGGCCTCCCGCATGGCGGTGTCGAAGGGATGGACGTCGCTCACGGGACGGGCACCGCCGGCGCCGGCGAGGGCAGGCGCAGCTCCGGGTGATCGGCGCAGTCGAGCCCGCAGGCCCGGCAGCTCTCGAGGTTGCACTTGGGGGTGATGCGGGCGCCGACGCCGCGCCGGTACTCGCGGGCCAGGAAGGACTTCTCGAGGCCGTGGTCGAGGAAGTCCCAGGGGAGCCGCTCCGCCACCCCGATCTCCCGGGTGACGAAGAACTCCGGGTCGTGGGGCCAGCCGACGAGCGCCCGCTGCACGCTCCCCCCGGTCTCGAGGAGCGCCCGCTCGAGCAGGTCGGCCACGCGCCGGTCGCCGCGGGAGAGCAGGGTCTGGACGTAGGTCTCCCGCGGGGAGAGGAACTCCACCTCGATGCCCTGGGGGCGGAGCCGCTTCTCGAGGATGCGCCGCTTCCCGGCCAGGCAGGCGGCGTCGTGCATGGGAGCCCACTGGAACGGGGTCCACGGCTTGGGGACGAAGGGGTTCACGGACAGCGTGATGCGCCCCATGAGCCCGGTGGCCTTGGCCCGCGGCTTCATCACCTCGTCGCGGATGCGCAGCGCGATGACGGCCATCCCCTCCACGTCGGCGTCGGTCTCGGTGGGCAGGCCGCACATGAAGTAGAGCTTCACGTGGCGCATGCCCTTCGAGAGCGCGGCCTCGGCGGCCTCGACGATGCGGTCGTCGGAGAAGTCCTTGTTCACCACCTTGCGCATCCGGTCGGTGCCGGCCTCGGGGGCGATGGTGATGGACCGCTCCCCGCCGGCGGCCATGCGGCCGGCCAGCTCCGGGGTGATGGCGTCCACCCGCAGGGACGAGGGGCTGAAGGTCCCGCCCTCCTCGCCGATGAAGCAGGTGAGCGGGTCGAGGCCGGTGTAGTCGCTGGTGTCGGGGCCGACGAGCCCGATGCGCAGTCCCTTCTCGATGCCCTTCCTGACCTCGCCGCGCAGCACCTCGAGGTCCACCTCGCGGTAGGGGCGCTGCACGAAGCCCGCGGCGCAGAAGCGGCAGCCCCACAGGCAGCCGCGCGCCACCTCGGTGAGGAAGAGGTCGCCGAACTGGGCGCCGGGCGTGTCGACGACCCGGCTGGTGGGGACGTTCCGGAGGTCGGGCACGTAGAGCCGCTTCACGACCGGTGAAGCGCCCTCCCTGGGCTCGAAGCGGGTCACCCACTCGCCGCCGGCGTCGCGGGTGTCGGCGTAGGCGACGTCGTAGAGGGAGGGCACGTAGCCCCCGGGCAGGCGGGCCAGCGCCCGCAGCGCCTCGGCGCGCCCGGCCCGCACCTCGGGCTGGCGCATGGCGCGGAAGAAGGAGGGCAGGAGCTCCTCCCCCTCCCCCACCAGGAAGAGGTCGAAGAACGGGGCCAGCGGCTCGGGGTTGATCTGGACGGCGATGCCCCCCGCCACCACGAGCGGGTAGCGCTCGTCCCGGTCGGCGGCGCGAAGCGGGATCCCGGCCCGGCGCAGGACGTCGAGGACGTTGACGTAGTCGTCCTCGAAGGAGAGGGAGAAGGCCACCACGTCGAAATCGCGCAGCGGCCGCCCGGATTCGACGGTGCGGGGCTCCTCTCCCGGCTCCTCGGGAAGGAAGGCCCGCTCGCAGAGGACGTCGTTCTCGTCGTTGGCGATGCGGTAGACGGCGTGGAAGCCCAGGTTGGCCATTCCCAGGCGCCAGGCGTTCGGGTACACGAGCGCCACGCCCAGGCGACCACCCGGGTCCTTTCGGACCGCTCCGCTCTCGACTCCTGGTTGCGCCATCCACTGCGCTACTTAACCCCGGTGTTAGACTCCCGCCTTCCCTCACCGCACGGAATCCGATGACCCTCGTCCTGCCCCTCGCGCTCTCCCTGCTGCTCTCCGCTCCCCCGGCGCCTCCCCCGGCGATCGACTGGTCGCGCATTCCCGACACCGTGGGGGTCTCCACGCTCACGCCGCCGCAGCGGGACGTGCTGGCCCGCGTGCTCGCCGACGAGTTCTGCTACTGCGGCTGCCCCCACACCCTGCTCGGCTGCATCACCGAGCACAAGCAGTGCAGCCACGCCCCGCGGATGGCGGCGCTGGCCGCGCGCCTGGCCGGCATGGGGCTCTCGGCCAACGAGATCCTGAAGACCCTGACCGAGTATTACGCCTCGTTCGACGCAACCAAGCGCGGCCGCTTCGAGATCCCCGGACTGGGGAAGCCGCTCGGGGATCCCAAGGCGCCCGTCACCTTCCTCGAGTTCGCCGACTTCGAGTGCCCCTTCTGCCAGCAGCTGCGCCCCAAGCTCGAGGCCTTCGTGAGGGCCAACCCGGGCCGGGTGAAGCTGGTCTTCCGCCCCTTCCCCATCGCCGGCCACCCCCACGCCGAGCCCGCCGCGGAGGCGGTCGAGTGGGCCCGCGACCAGGGCATCTTCTGGCAATTCCACGACGCGATGTTCGACAACCCCAAGTCCCTCGACACCGAGTCGCTGGTGGCGATCGCCGAGCGGCTCGGCAAGGACGGCGAATCGCTGCGCAAGGCGCTCGCCGAGCGGAAGTACCGCGACCGGGTGCAGTCCGGGCTCGTCGAGGGGCGGCGCGCCGGCGTCATCGGCACCCCCACGCTGTTCGTGAACGGGCGGCGCCACGTCATCCCCGACTACTCCGACACGGTGCTCGAGTTCATCCTGGAGGACGAGGAGCAGTGGATGAAGAACGGGTGGAGGGACTGAGTGCCCCGCCCAGCCACTAGGGAGACCCGGCCACCGATGCGCCGCTTCCTCCTCATCGACGCCCACGGCCGCGTGGCCACCCGGGCGGACGACGTCCGGCGCGAGCTGGCCGATCGGGCGGGCACGTTCGAGCTGCTCCCCTCCGCCCCCGACCTCCTCCTCGCCGTGCGCGTCCCCGCCTTCGGCGGCCCCACGCCGGCGCCGGGCGCCACGCTGGCCGGGGACCTGGCCGCCTTCCCCCTCGCCGACTTCCTGGGCTTCGTCCACCAGGCCCGCATGGGCGGGACCCTGACGGTGCTCGCCGGCGGCGGCTCCCGGTCGGTCTCCTTCCGCGAAGGGCGCGTCTGCGGCTCCTCCTCCGAGGTGAGAGGCGAGCGCGCCTCCGAGGTGGCCACCCGCATGGGCTTCCCGGGAGAGGGGACGCTCCCGGTGAACGAGCGCTGGCGCGTCGCCCGCGAGCAGGTGACGGCCATCTTCCACGCCGTGCTCACGGCGCGCGACGGCGTCTTCTACCTGGTGCAGGGGGAGGACGAGCCGGCCGCCCCGGCCCTCTCGCTCGACACCCAGGCCGTGCTCATGGACGCGGTCCGGCGCATCGACGAGATGGAGCACTTCCGGGGCCGCATCCCGGGAGGCGAGGTCTTCCTGCGCCGGCGCGAGCCGCGCGAGGCGGTGGCGCTGGAGGCGGAGGAGGAGCGGTTGCTCGCGCTGGTCGACGGCCGGCGCCGGGTCCTCGACGTGGCCCGCGAGGCCCACCTGTCCGAGTTCGACGCCACCAAGATCCTCTACCGGCTGGCCGAGGCCGGGTACATCGAGGCCACCAGCGAGAGCCCGGGGCGCGCCGCGACCGCCGACCGATCCCGGGCGGTGCTGGCCGGCATGAACGAGGTCTTCCGGGAGGTGGTCCGGGCCGTCGGATCGCACGGCGCCACCGGCCCCATGCTGGCCGACGCGGCGGCCTTCCTGGCCGATCCCTACTCTCGATTCGCCCCGCTCTGGCGCGGCGTCGTCCCCGAGCCCGACGGCTCCCTCGACGAGGACCGGATGCTGGTCGCCCTGGCCGCCCTGGCCAACTCCGAGGCCGGGAAGCTCGACGCCCGCGGGGACCGGCCCCACATCCTGCTGGCCGCCCTGCGGGAGCTCATGTTCTTCTACCTGTTCCAGGCGGGAGAGCGGCTCCCCCGCGACGCCGACGAGGCCATCTCGCAATCCGTGAAACGGCGGCTGGAAGAGGTGGAGTCGGCGGTGGCGGCGCCGTGAGCGGGGTTCCGCCGCTGCCCTTCGTCACCGCGGAGATCCCCGGCTCCGGGGGCTCCCTGAAGGCGACGCCGGAGGACTTCCGGGTCGACGAGATCCCCGCCTACGTCCCCTGCGGGGAGGGGCCACACCTCTACCTTCAGATACAGAAGCGGGGTCGCACCACCCGGGACGTGGTTCGCGAGCTGGCCCGTCGGCTCGCCGTCGCCGAGCGCGACGTCGGCGTGGCGGGGCTCAAGGACCGCCACGCGGTCACGGTCCAGTGGCTCTCCTTCCCGGTCGCGAAGAGCCCGGACCCGGAGTCCCTGGTCGGTGAGGGCTGGCGCGTGGCCGCGGCGTCCCGTCACGGGAACAAGCTGCGCACCGGACACTCGCGCGGGAATCGCTTCTCGATCGTGGTGCGCGGGGGCGACCCGGCCCTGGCGCGGGCCGCCGCCCAGGCCCTCGCCGTGCGCGGCCTCCCCAACTTCTTCGGAGCCCAGCGCTTCGGCGTCGAGGGGAGGAACGCGGACCTGGGACGCGCCATCCTGAGCGGCAGCCCGGACCCCGAGGCGCGCCGCGCCTCCCGCGACCGGTTCCTGCGCCGGCTCGTCCTCTCGGCCTGGCAGTCGCTCCTCTTCAACCGCTGGCTCGCCGAGCGCATGGCGGACGGCCTCTTCGCCCGGGCGCTGGCCGGCGACGCCATGAAGAAGCTCGACTCCGGAGGGGTCTTCACCTGCGAGGACCCGGCGGCCGACCAGCCGCGCGTCGAGCGCTTCGAGATCTCCCCGGCCGGCCCCATGTTCGGGCACGCCCTCCCTCCCCTCGCCGGGGAGGCCGGAGAGCGGGAGGCGCGGATCCTGGCCCAGGACGGGCTCTCGGCGGCCGACCTGGCCCGGGGCGGCGGCGAGACCGAGGGAACGCGGCGCGCCGCCCGCATCCCGGTGGCGGTGGAGCTCGAGGACGTGGACGGCGGCTACCGGGCGAGCTTCGACCTGCCGCGCGGCTCCTACGCGACGGTCGTCATGGGCGAGCTCACGAAGTCGGGCGGCCGAGCTGGACGAGGCCGGGGACTGAGTGCCCCGCCCCAGGCGAGGCACTAGAACGCGATCGCGAGGATGCCGCCGGTGAGCACCGCGGCGCCCGCCACCCCGTAGAGCACGTTGGCCGCCGTGGCGGAGTTCTTGGCCTTCGTGGCCAGCGCGTCGGCCTGGGCCCGGTCGTTGCCCCCGGCGAGCAGCGCGTCCTGGGCGTTGCGCGCCTGGAGCCCCATCACGATCCCCGCGCCGGCCGCGACGACCCCCACGCTGCCGGCGATGATGGGACCGAGCCAGCTCTTGCGCTCCACCGGCTGCGGCGCCTGGTCGGGACGGGTCGCCTCGAGCGGCGCTTCGGGCGGCCTGGCGGCGAGCGCGGCCGCGGCCGCCGGGTCCTGTCCCGGCTCGAGCACGAGGTTCACGGTGAGCGAACGGTCGGCGGGGAGGATCACCTCTTGCGTGGCGGTCCGGCGACCCTCGGCGGTGGCGGCCACGGCGTGCGGGCCCTGCGGGTAGGCGGCGTCGAGGGGCGCCTTCCCTGCCGCCGCGCCGTCGACCGTGAGGTCGGCGCCGGGTGGATCGGTGGTGACGTGGAGCATCTGCCGTCCGGTGGCGCCGAGCCGGCCCTCGAGCGCCTTCACGATCTTCTGGACCGCCTCCCGGTTCGGGGCCGCCGGATCGAGCCGCAGGTAGCGGGCGAAGGCCGCGAGCGCCGAGGCGGGGTCGCCGAGCTTCTCCCAGGCCTGGCCGATGTTGAACTGGAGGGCCGGGCTGGGCTTCAGCCGGTCGGCGGCCTCGAACGCAGCGATGGCCTCCCGGTACTTCCCGGCCTTGTAGAGGTCGGCGCCCTTCCGGTAGGCGGCGCGGGCCGCCGCCGCCGGGTCGGCGGGCGAGGTTGCGGGAGCGCCCGCGGGCGGGTCGACCGCGCCGGCAGCGACGGGGATCGCCACGAGCGCGGCGAGGATGAGGGGGCGGAAACCCGTCAATGTGGCTCCGGGAGGGACTCCTTCACCGTGCGGTCGGTCCGTACGGATCGAGGAGGTCGTTGCCGGACGGGGCATTCTCCCCGCTACCGGTCTTGGCGCCAACCCCGGGGGTGCGGGCCGGCCGTGGCCGCGCCGGCTTCGGCGGTGGGGGTGCGGAGGCGGAGACCGACGGAGGGGGCTCGTTCGACGCCGGGGAGGCCTCGGCAGGCGGCTCCGGCTCGGGGGCGGTGACCCGGACCGCCGGCGGCTCGGGGCGGGGGGCGACCTCGGCGTTCCGCACCGGAGGCACGTAGGGCGCGGGGGCATCGGCCCTGCGCACGGCCAGCGCCGCCACCACCCCGGACAGGATCGCGACGAAGAGGAGCCCGAGCACCGCCGCCAGCGCCACCTGGGAACGCCGGCGGCTCACCACCTCGACCTCCGATCGCGTGTCGCGCCGGATCCGCGTGGAGGGCCGGGTGGGCACGGGCTCGGGGGCCGGAGGGGCGAGGTCGCGCAGCGGGAGCGTGTCGCCGAGTGGGAGGGTCCCTCCGCGGGAACTGGTGCGCGCCGCCATCCGATCGGAGGACCGTCCGGTGAGGAGCGGCGAGACCGCGGTGCCGAAGACCGGGGCGCGCAGGACGTCGGAGTCGGCGGCGGCGAGCCGGGAGAGCTCTCCCGCCAGCTCCTCCATCGACTGCTGCCTCCCCTCCGGGCGCTTCACCAGCGCCCGCAGGACGATCTTCTCGACCTCGGGGGGCAGCTCCGGCCGCAGCCGGCGCGGCGGCACCGGAGCGTCGCTCTGGTGCTTCATGAGCGTCGCGAGCGGGGTGTCGCCGTCGAACGGGAGACGCCCGGTGAGGGTCTCGTAGGCGAGAACGCCGAAGGCGTAGACGTCGGAGCGCTGGTCGATGGCGTTCGACGAGGCCTGCTCGGGCGACATGTACTCGGGCGTCCCGATGATGGAGCCGGCCTTGGTCAGCCGCTTCGTGTCGGGCGCCCCGGGCCCCTTGGCGATGCCGAAGTCGAGCACCTTCACGAAGTCGGTGCCGTCGGTCCGGCGCAGGACGAAGACGTTCTCGGGCTTGAGATCCCGGTGGACGATGCCCCGCTGGTGGGCCGCCCCGAGCGCCCTGCAGATCTGGAGGAAGATCGGGACCGCCCGGGCGAGCGGCAGGGGCCCGTCGCGGTGGAGGATGCGGGCCAGGCTCTCGCCGTCGAGGGCCTCCATCACGAAGTAGGCTTCCCCTTCGGGCGTGTGCCCGAAGTCGAAGACCTCGACGATGTTCTCCTGGCCGATCTGGCTCGCCGCCCGGGCCTCGTGCTGGAAGCGGTCGAGCAACTCCTCGTCCCGCGAGTACTCGGGGCGGAGCACCTTCACGGCCATCCGCTTCCCGAGCGTCACGTGCTCGGCGAGGTAGATGCTACCCATCCCTCCCTGCCCCAATCGGGACAGGATCCGGTACCGGTCCCCGAGGATCCGCCCGACGAGGTCGTGGGAGGCCGCGAGGAGCGTGCCGTCCACCGGGCAGACGGTGACGCCGTCGTCGCTCTTCGTCTTGCATGTGGGGCAAACGGGCATACGCGGCGGACGCCGAGATCGGATAAGGTAGCACAACCTGCCGGAAGCCCGGACGAAAGCGGGGAATTGGTGTCGGAGCTCTTCGTCGTCAACGGAATTTGCGGGGGGACGGTCTTCTTCCTGCCCGACGTTCCGACGGTGCTCGGGCGCTCCGCCGAATGCCAGGTCCAGATCGCCGACCCGTGGATCTCGAGCATGCACGCCATGTTCGAGAGGCGGGGAAGCCAGCTCTGGCTCGTGGATCTCGAGTCGCGCAACGGCACCTGGGTGAACGACGCCAAGGTCCGGGAAGCCCAGCTCGCCCCCGGCTACCGCCTCCGCTTCGGGAAGACCGAGGTCGAGCTGCGCGAGGGGCTGACCCCGCGCCCGCTCCAGCCGATCCTCGCCGAGAGCGGAACCATCGTCCGTTACCTCGCCGACATGCAGGCCGAGGCGAGGGAGTCGAAGCAGCCCGAGCCGGCGCCTCGCCGCGACACCGACCCGAGCTCGCGATCCACCGGGCGCGGCCAGGGCTCGCGCCGCCAGGTCGCCATCGTCAACGACATCGGCCGCGCCATCGTCGACTCCCCCGACCTCGACACCACGCTGGCCCGCATCCTCCACACCGTCGCCGCCGCGGTCCGCGCCGAGCGCTCCACCCTCCTCCTCATGGACGAATCGGGGCACATGCAGGCCCGCGCCACCGAGCCGCCCGGCTCCCCGCCCCGGGTGTCCGAGACCGTGATCACCGCGGCCGCCAAGGGGCGCGCCGGCCTGCTCACCATCGACGCCCAGCAGGACCTCCGCTTCACCGGGAGCCAGTCGGTCATCGCGCAGGGGATCCGCTCCTGCCTGTGCGTCCCGGTCTGGGCCGACAACCGCATCCTCGGCATGCTGGTCATGGACCGCGGGTTCGTCGACCCCTTCACCGCCGACGACCTCGAGCTCACCACGCTGGTGGGCTACCAGTCCGCCCTGGCCATCGAGCGGGCCCGCTTCCTCGCCGGCGTGGAGGAGGAGGAGCAGCAGCGGCGGCGGCTCTCCCGCCACTTCCCGCCCGACGTGGCGACGCTGGTCGTGGCCCAGGCGCAGGGCGGACGGGATCCGCTCGAGCCGCAGGCGCGCGACGACGTCACCGTGCTCTTCGCCGACGTGCAGGGCTTCTCCGGGCTCTTCGAGCGGCTCCAGCCTCCCGAGCTGGCGGCGCTCCTCGGCGACTTCCAACGCTCGATGACGGAGGCGGTCTTCGAGGAGCAGGGCACGCTCGACAAGTTCGTCGGCGACGCGGTCATGGCGGTCTTCGGCGCCCCCGTGCCGATGACCGACGGAGCGACGCGGGCGCTCCGCTGCGCCTTCCGCATGCTGGAGCGGGTCGATCGGATGAACCGGACCCTCCCCGCCGACCGGCGCTTCGGGATCCGCGTGGGCGTGAACACCGGGAGCGTCGTGGCCGGCAACTTCGGGATCCCCGGAAGGCTCGAGTTCGGCGTCCTCGGCGACGCGGTGAGCGCGGCCGCGCGGATCGAGGCCATGGCCGCTCCCGGAACCATCTACGTGGGGCGGGAGACGGCGCGCCAGGCCGCGGGCGCCTTCACCTTCCAGGACCTGGGCCGGCACGTCCCGCGGGGAACCGCGCCCCCGGTGGACGTGTTCCAGGCCCTGGGGCCGGTGACGCCAGCCTGACCCCTGCCGCGTCGCTCCTTGCCGGGGCGGCCGGTTTGCCGTAGACCCGAGGACCGGAGGTCGTCGAAAAGCGGATGCAGCTGACGGTACGCGACGCAGCACGGCTCCTGGGAGTCACCGAGCAGGTGCTGGAGCGCTGGGTGAGACGAGGCGAGCTCCCTGCCCAGCTGGTGGACGACCGGTACCGCTTCAACCGCATCGAGCTGCTCGAGTGGGCGGCGCAGCGCAAGATGCCGGTCTCCTCGGAGATCCTGGAGGAGCCGGGTCTCGCGCAGCGGGCCTCGCCGCCGCTCTCGCAGGCGGTGCGGCTGGGGGGCATCCACCGGGGCCTTCCAGGCGGCGGGAAGGAGACCCTGCTGCGGGCCATGATCGAGAAGCTCCCCGCCCCTCCCGGCTTCGACCGGGAGTTCCTCTACCAGATGGTGCTCGCCCGGGAGCACCTCGGCTCCACCTCCCTCGGCAACGGCATCGCCATCCCCCACCCGCGCGAGCCCATCGTGCTCCGCGTCGACCAGCCGGCGGTCGCGATCTTCTTCCCCGACGCTCCGGTGGACTTCGGCGACGGGGTACCCGTCCACACCCTCTGCCTGCTCGTCAGCCCCTCCACCCGCGGGCACCTCCACGCGCTCGCCTCGCTGGCGACCGCGCTGCGCGACCCGGACGTGGCGGCCAAGCTCGCCGCGCGCGCCCCCGATGCGGAGATCCTGGCCGCCATCGAACGGGTGGGGCGGTGAGCCTGTACCTGGCGGCGCTCGCGGTCCTCACCGCCGGGGCGCTGGCGGGTCCCCTCCTCGCCCGCCGGCCGGCGCTCGCGCTCTCGGTGGGGTCGGCCGCCGCGGTGGTGGGGAGCCTCCTCGGCCTCGCCGCGGTGCTGCCCTTCCTGCTCGGCGCGCCTCCGGCCGAGCGGGTCCTCCCCTGGTCGGAGCCGCTCGGCGCCTTCCACCTCCGCCTCGACCCGCTGGCCGCCTTCTTCCAGGCCGCCCTCTTCGCGGTGGCCGTCCCCGCCTCCGCCTTCGGCGCGGGGTACATGAAGCCGTACGTGGGGAAGCGGCCGCTCGGCGCCTTCGTCTTCTTCTACGGGGTCCTGCTCCTCGCCATCTCGCTCGTCATCGCCTCCGCCGACGGCGTCCTGTTCCTCGTCGCCTGGGAGACGATGACCATCGCCTCCTTCGTGCTCGTCACCTTCGACGACGAGAAGGACCAGGTCCGGCGCGCGGGCTTCGTCTTCCTGGTCGCCTCCCACCTGGGCACGGCCTTCCTCTTCGCCCTCTTCCTCCTGCTGGGCCGGACCGCGGGCGGCTTCGACTTCGTGCGGTTCGAGGCCATGCGGCACGCCGGCGCCGCGGCGCCGTGGCTGCTCTTCACCCTCGGTCTCGTCGGCTTCGGGACCAAGGCCGGCCTGGTGCCGCTGCACGTCTGGCTGCCGGAGGCCCACCCGGCCGCCCCGAGCCACGTCTCGGCGCTCCTCTCCGGGGTGATGATCAAGACCGGCGTCTACGGGCTCCTGCGGCTGCTCGGGTTCCTCCCCCCGCTCGGCGTCGGGTACGGGCTCCTGCTCGGCGCCATCGGCCTGG
Source organism: uncultured delta proteobacterium (assembly GCA_963818535.1). Classification (GTDB taxonomy): domain Bacteria; phylum Myxococcota; class Myxococcia; order Myxococcales; family Anaeromyxobacteraceae; genus CAIOAK01. The sequence goes on from CAWFSM010000005.1 coordinate 105,538, forward strand.
GCAGCGCGCTGGTCGCCATCACCCTCACGCTGGGTCAAGGCGACGTCAAGAAGGCGCTCGCCTACTCGAGCGTGGAGAACGTGGGGCTCATCGTCCTCGGCGTGGGGCTCGCCGTCGCCGCCGGCGCGGCCGGCCACCCGGTGGTGGCGGCGCTGGGCATGGGGGGCGCCCTCTTCCACGTCTGGAACCACGCCCTCATGAAGGGGCTCGCCTTCCTGGGCGCCGGCACGCTCGTGCACGCCGCCCACTCCCAGGATCTGGAGCGGATGGGCGGCCTGATGGCGCGCCTGCCCTTCACCGGGGCCCTCTTCCTCGTGGGCACGGCGACCCTGGCCGCGCTCCCGCCGCTGGCCGGCTTCGCCTCGGAGTGGCTCCTCTACCTGGGGCTCCTCTCCGGCGCGGGCGCGTCCTCGGGCGCCGGGCCGCTGCTCGGCTACCTGGCGGTCGCGATCCTGGCGCTCGTCGGGGCCATCGCCGCCATCTCCTTCACCCGCATCGCCGGAGTGGCGCTGCTGGGCGCGCCGCGCAGCCCGGAGGCCGCGGGGGCCCGCGAGGTCCCCGCCGCGAGCTGGGTGCCGCTCGCGCTGCTCGCCGCCGGATGCGTCCTCTTCGGGCTCTTCCCCGCGCTGCCGCTCCGGCTCGTCACCCCGGTCGCGGTCCAGCTGGGAGCGGTCGATGCGCCCCAGGTGCTCGCCCCGGCCGCGGCGCTCTCGTCCACGCCGCGGGCGCTCGCCCTCCTCCTCGTCTCCCTGGCCGCCCTGCTCTACCTGGTCGGGCGCCGGCTCCGGGTGGACCGGCCGGTGGCGCCGTCGGAGACCTGGGGCTGCGGCTTCGCGGCGCCCACCTCGCGCATGGAGTACACGGCCTCCTCGTACTCCCAGCTCTTCGTGTCCGCGCTCGTCCCCCGCTCGCTCCGCCCCCGCGTCCACGCGCAGTCGCCCCGCGGCATCTTCCCGAAGAAGGGCGCCTTCCGGACCGACTCGCAGGACCCGGCGCGCACCCGCCTCTTCGACCCGCTCTTCCGCGTGCTGGGCGATCGCATGAGCCGGCTGCGCCGGTTCCAGGCCGGGCGGCTCAACCTCCAGCTCCTCTACACGCTCCTCACGCTGGTGGCGCTGCTCGCCATGCTGGCCCTGCAGGGGCGGACGCCGTGAACGCGACGTTCGCGCTCGTGGCCGTGGCGATCGCCTCGGCGAGCGGCCTCCCTGGCCTCCTCCTGCGCCGGCGCCCGGCGCTCGGGCAGGCGCTCTCCTCGGGTGCGCTCTGCCTCGCCGCGGTCGTGGGAATCGCCGCCGCCGTCCCGGTGCTGGCCGGGGCGCCCGCGTCCGTGCTCCACCTCCCCTGGAGCCAGCCCTACGCGTCCCTCACGGTCCGGCTCGACGCGCTCTCGGCCCTGTTCCTGCTGCCCATCCTGGCCGTCCCGGCGCTGGGGTCGGTCTACGGGATCTCCTACTGGCCGCAGGAGACGCCGGGCAACCGCGCGGTGTCGCTGCAGCTCTGGTACGGGCTCGTCACCGGTTCCATGGCGCTCGTGCTGCTCGCCGACAACGCCCTGCTCTTCCTCTTCGCCTGGGAGGTGATGGCGCTCTGTGGATTCTTCCTCGTCCGGGCCGATCCCGACCGGAAGGACGCGCAGACGGCCTCCTGGGTCTACCTGGCCGCCGCCCACGTCGGCACCTTCGCCGTCTTCGCCTTCTTCGCCGCGGTGGGGAACGACCGGGGCAGCTTCGACTTCGCCGCCTGGGCCGGGCTCCGCTCGGCCGGAGCCGGGGCGGGCTGGCTGGCGCTCCTCGCGCTGGTGGGGTTCGGGCTCAAGGCCGGGCTCGTCCCGCTCCACTTCTGGCTCCCCGGCGCCCACGCCGCCGCCCCCAGCCACGTCTCGGCGATGATGTCGGGGGTGCTCCTCAAGACCGGCGTCTACGGACTCCTGCGCACCGCCGGATTCTTCGAGGCTCCGCCGGCCTCCTGGGGCGTCGCCCTCATGGTGCTGGGCGGGATCTCGGGAGTGCTGGGCGTGGCGCTCGCGCTGGCGCAGCACGACCTCAAGCGGCTGCTCGCCTACCACTCGGTGGAGAACATCGGGATCATCACCATGGGCATCGGGCTGGCGATGCTGGGTCGGGCCCGCGGCGAGCCGGGGCTCGTGCTCCTGGGCTTCGCCGGCGGCGCCCTCCACGTGGTGAACCACGCCCTGTTCAAGTCGCTGCTCTTCCTCGGCGCGGGCTCCGTGCAGCATGCCACCGGGACCCGCGACGTCGAGCGGCTGGGCGGGCTCGCCCGCGCCATGCCCTGGACGGCCGGGCTCTTCCTGGTGGGCGCGGCGGCCATCAGCGGACTCCCGCCGCTGAACGGGTTCGTGTCGGAGTGGTTCGTGGCCTTCGGCGCGGTCCGGGCGCTCGAGCTCCCGCCGCTCGACCGCGCCTCCTTCGCGGTGATCCTGGCGCCGGTGCTGGCCTTCGTGGGCGCCCTGGCGACCGCCTGCTTCGTGAAGGTGCAGGGCACGGTCTTCCTGGGCAACGCCCGCAGCGCGGAGGCGGCGGCAGCCCACGAGTCGCCGCGCGCCATGCTCGTCCCCATGGCGGTGCTGGCGGGGGCGTGCGCGGCCATCGGCGCGCTGCCGGCGCTCCTCGTCGCGCCGCTGGCCCGCGGGGCCTCGGCCTGGTCGGGCATGCCGCTCGCCTCGCTCGCCGGGCCGGCGGAGGCGGCGGCAGGGTCGGCGGCCTGGGTGTCGGGGGTGGCGCTGCGTGCTCGTCGCGATCGGTCGCTCGTGCTCTGGTTCCTGCGCCGCCGGCTCGGCGCCGGCGTTGCCGCTGAAACCTGGGGCTGCGGCTACGCCTATCCGACGGCGCGGATGGCCTACACCGGAAGCTCCTTCGCCCAGATCCTGAACCAGGGCTTCCGCTGGGTGCTCCTCCCCCGCATCCGCTTCGCGCCGCCCCGCGGCCTCTTCCCCACGGCGGCCCGCTTCTCCACCGAGCCCCGCGAGGCGGTGCTCGACCTGGCGCTCCTGCCCGCGGTCCGCGACTACATCTCGGCGACGTCCCGGGTGCGCCGCCTCATCGCCGGGAGGCTCCACCTCCAGGCCCTGCTCGTGCTCGCCACGCTGGTGGCGTTGCTCGCCTGGAGACTTCTCTGGTGGTGACATGATCCTCCGCGCGTTCTTCCAGATCGGGCTCCTCCTCCTGCTCCCCCCGCTCCTCCTCGGGGTGGTGAACCGGGTGAAGGCCATCGTGGCCGGCCGCAAGGGCCCGCCGCTCCTGCAGCTCTACTTCGACGTCTGGAAGCTCCTCCACAAGGGGGCCGTCTACAGCCGGACGACGACCTGGGTCTTCCGCGCCGGCCCCGCCGTGGGGCTCGCCGCCATCGCCACGGCCGGGACCATGCTGCCCGTCGCCGGGCAGCCGGCCGTCTTCTCCTTCGCCGGCGACTTCGTCCTCTTCGCCTACCTGCTCGCGCTCGCCCGCTTCGCCACCGCGCTCGCCGCGCTCGACACCGGCTCGTCGTTCGAGGGCATGGGCGCGGCCCGCGAGGTCTCCTTCGCCAGCATGGCCGAGCCGGCCCTCTTCCTCGTGCTCGTGGTGATGGCGCGCGCCACCGGCTCCCTCTCCCTCTCCGGCATGCTCGGGCCCGCGCTCGCCCCGGCCTGGCGCGCCGCCGCCCCGGCGCTGCTCCTCTCCGCCATCGCCCTCTTCGTCGTGGCGCTGGCCGAGAACTCCCGCATCCCGGTCGACGACCCCAACACCCACCTCGAGCTGACCATGATCCACGAGGTCATGGTCCTCGACCACTCCGGCCCCGACCTGGCCTTCATCCTCTACGGCGCCTCGCTCAAGTTCTTCCTCTTCGGCGCCCTCTTCGTGCGCCTGGTGATCGACGTGAGCGCCGCCGGCATCTGGGCCGCCGAGGCCGCCTTCGTGGCCGGCCTGCTCGGCTTCGCCGTGCTGGTGGGCATCGTGGAGTCGGTGATGGCGCGCCTCCGTCTCACCCGGGTCCCGCAGATGCTGGTGGGCGCCTCGGTCCTCTCCGTCTTCGCGCTGGTCCTTCTCCTGAGGTGAACGTGGGCGCCTGGACCGACATGGTGTTCATCCTGGTGGTGGTCCTCGACCTCTTCCTGCTCGCCTCGAGCCGGCTGGGAGCGGCCATCCGGGCCGTCGCGCTGCAGGGGGCGCTGCTCTCCCTGCTGGCGCTGCTCCTCACCTCCTCGGGCCACGACGTCGGCCACATGCTGGTGGTCGCCGGCGGCGCGCTCGCCATCAAGGCGTTCCTCATCCCCTGGCTCATGTTCCGGGCCATCCGCGAGATGGCCATCCGGCGCGAGATGGAACCGCTGGTCGGCTACGTGCCGTCGATGATCCTGGGCGGGGTGGGAGTGGTGCTCTCCTTCGCCTTCTCGCGCGGCCTGCCCCTGCCCACGAACGAGATGCACCCGTTCCTCGTGCCCACCGCGCTCGCCACGGTCTGGACGGGGCTCCTCCTCGTGGTCAGCCGGCGCAAGGCGGTCACCCAGGTGCTCGGGTTCCTGGTCCTCGAGAACGGGGTCTTCGTGTTCGGCCTGCTGCTCACCGACTTCATGCCGGTGATGGTGGAGGCGGGCGTGCTCCTCGACCTGCTGGCCGCCGTCTTCGTGATGGGCATCGTGATGTTCCAGATCAACCGGGAGTTCGCCTCCCTCGACACCGACGCCCTGTCGTCGCTGAAGGACTAGGACCGATGATCCTCTTCGTCATCCTGGTCCCCTTCCTCCTCGGCGCGACGGCCTTCGCCTGGCCCGACAACCGGACGCGTCCGACCCTCCTGCTCGTCGGGTCGGCTCTCCACGTCCTCGGCATCGCCTCGCTCTGGATCCACCCCGAGGGGCCGGTGATGCACGGCTACCTCTCCCTCGACGCCGCCGGGAAGGTGGTCGTCACCACCTCGTCGCTCCTCTTCCTGGCGAGCGCGGTCTACGCCCAGGGCTACCTGCGCCACCGGTCCGACCGGGACAACCGCGTCTTCGTGGGCGGCCTGCTCATCATGCTCGCCGCGATGACGACCGTGGGCATGGCCCAGCACCTGGGCGTCCTCTGGGTGGCCATCGAGATCACCACGCTGGCGACGGCGCCGCTCATCTACTTCAACCACAACGCCCAGTCGCTGGAGGCGGCCTGGAAGTACCTGCTCGTCTCCTCGCTCGGCATCGCGCTGGCGCTCCTCGGGACCTTCTTCCTCGCCCTCTCCGGCGCCGGCCCCGACGGCCCCCGGTCGCTCCTCCTCGACGACCTGATCCGCGCCGGCCCGCAACTCTCCCGGCCCTGGGTGCGCGCCGCCTTCGTCTTCCTGCTGGTGGGCTACGGGACGAAGATGGGGCTCGCGCCGCTCCACTCCTGGAAGCCGGACGCCTATGGCGAGGCCCCGGGTCTGCTCGGCGCGCTCCTCGCCGGCGGCATCACCAACTTCGCCTTCCTCTCGGTGGTGCGGGTCTTCCAGGTCACCAACGCCGCCGGCGAGGGAGCCTTCGCCCGGGACGCGCTGCTCGGGCTGGGCCTGCTCTCCATGGCGCTCGCCGCGGTCTTCATGGCCGGCCAGCGCGACTTCAAGCGGATGCTCGCCTACTCCAGCGTCGAGCACATGGGCATCCTGGCCGTGGCGCTGGGGCTGGGGGGCGCGGCGGTGACCGGCGCCTTCTACCACGTGCTCAACAACGGGCTCTCGAAGGGGGTCCTCTTCCTGGCCGCCGGCAACATCCACCGTGCGTACGGGTCGAAGCGGACCGACGAGGTGCGCGGCGCGGCCCGCCGGCTTCCCATCTCCGGCCCGCTCTTCCTGGCCGGCTTCCTGGCGGTGACCGGCACCCCGCCCTTCAGCCCGTTCTGGAGCGAGTTCATGATCCTGAACGGAGCCATCGGGACGGGGCGCTACGTGGTGGCCGGCCTCTTCCTCCTCTTCCTGGCGGTGATCTTCATCGGGATGGGGGCCACCGTGCTCCACGTCGTGCAGGGGAGCGACGTGGGCGCGCCGGAGACCCCCGGATTCAAGGACACCTGGCTCACCGCCGGGCCGCCGCTCGTCCTCCTGCTCGCGGTCCTCACGCTGGGACTCTGGCTGCCCCGTTCGCTCATGGGGCTCTTCTCGGCCGCGGCGCGGCTGGTGACGGGGGCCTGACATGACGACCCACCTCCTCCAGGCCTGGAACGCCGAGGCGGTCGAAGCCGCCGACATCCCCGTCCTCCCCGTCGACGACTTCCAGCAGATCGTGGCCGACACCATCGCCGCCGGCGCGCGGGTCTCGAGCTACGCGGGTCGCGTCGACGGCGGCCGGACCCGCGTCACCGCCGTCCTGGCCGACGACGCCCAGGGGCGGCTCGGGATCCTGTCCTGCCGCGTGGGCGACTCCTGGCCCTCGCTCGCCGCCGAGTGCCCGTCGATCCAGGCCTTCGAGCGGGAGATCTTCGAGCAGTTCGGCGTGCGGCCGGAGGGACATCCGTGGCTCAAGCCGCTCCGCTTCGAGCCGCCGCACGTCGCCGGGATCGATCCATGGGGTCGGGTCGCGAACCCCACCACCATCCCCGGCGACTACCCCTTCTTCCGCGTGGAGGGGGAGGAGGTGCACGAGGTGGCCGTGGGGCCGGTGCACGCCGGCGTGATCGAGCCCGGCCACTTCCGCTTCCAGTGCCACGGCGAGCACGTCTTCACCCTCGAGATCGTCCTCGGCTTCCAGCACCGGGGCGTCGAGCCCATGCTGGTCGGCGGACCGGACCGGCGCACCGTGACGCTCGTCGAGTCGGTGGCCGGCGACACGGCGGTGGGGAACGCCATCACCCACGCCAACGCCGTCGAGGCCCTCGCCGATTTCCAGATCCCGGCCCGCGCGTCGGTCCTGCGCGGCGTGGCGCTCGAGCTGGAGCGGCTCGCGAACCACGTGGGCGACCTGGGGATGCTGGCCGGCGACGTGGGCTTCCTCCCCACCGCCAGCTACTGCGGCGCGCTGCGCGCCGACTTCCTGAACTCGCTGGCCGAGATCTGCGGCAACCGCTTCGGGCGCGGCCTGGTCGTTCCGGGCGGGGTCCGCTTCGACCTCGACGCCGGGGCGGCCTCTCGCCTCGCCGACAAGGTGCAGAAGGCCTGGGAGCAGGTGGAGGGGGCGACCCGGCTCCTCTTCGAGTCCCCCTCGGTCCGCAACCGCTTCGACGGCACCGGCGTCGTCTCCCGGGAGACCTGCGCCGAGCTCGGCCTGGTCGGTCCGGCGGCGCGCGCCTGCGGGGTCTCGCGCGACGTCCGGCGCGACCACGCCACCGGCGTGTTCCGCTTCCTCCACGTGCCCACCGTGACCGGGGAGACGGGCGACGTGTTCGCGCGCGGATGGGTGCGGCGGCTCGAGGCGGAGCGCAGCGCCGAGTTCGTGACCCGCCAGCTCCGCGCCCTGCCCGGCGGGCCGGTGCGGGCCCGTTGCCCGCTGCCTCGCCCCGGCCGGCTCGTGGTCTCGCTCACCGAGGGCTGGCGCGGGGAGCTCTGCCACGTGGTCGAGACCGACCGCGACGGGAGCTTCCTCCACTACAAGCTCGTCGACCCCTCCTTCCACAACTGGATGGGGCTCGCCATGGCGCTGCGCGGCGAGCAGATCTCGGACTTCCCGCTCTGCAACAAGAGCTTCAACCTCTCCTACTGCGGACACGACCTCTGATGGACGGCATCCCCGGCATCCTCCAGTTCCGCGCCGGCTTCGGCCGGCAGACCGTGGCCTACCCCGAGGGGCCGGGGCGCTTCCCGGAGCGCTTCCGCGGGCTCCCCGTGCTCGATCCCGGCGCAGGCGACGGCGGCAGCGCCGGCGCCGCGGCCTGTCCCACCGACGCGGTGCGCGATCCGGGCGCTCCCGGAATGGCCATCGACCTGGGGCGCTGCACCTTCTGCGGCCTGTGCGAGGAGGCGAGCCCGGGCGCCATCCGCTTCACCCGGGACTACCGGATCTCGGGACGCACCCGGGATGAGCTGCGGGTGAACGGCGCCGTGCCGCTCCTGGCGCGCGCGCTCGACGAGAAGGCCCGCCAGCTCTTCGGCCGGTCGCTGCGGCTCCGCCAGGTGTCGGCGGCGGGCTGCAACGGCTGCGAGGCGGAGCTGAACGCCTCGGGCAACGTCCAGTTCGACATGTCCCGGTTCGGCGTGGCCTTCGTGGCCTCCCCGCGCCACGCCGACGGGCTGGTGGTCACCGGGCCCGGTCTCGGCGAACATGCGCGAGGCCCTCCTGAAGACCTGGGAGGCGACGCCGGCTCCGCGGATCGTCATCGCGGTGGGGGCGTGCGCCTGCTCGGGTGGCATCTTCCGCGACAGCCCGGTGCAGTCGAACGGGATGCCCGGCGTGCCGGAGATCCCGGTCGACCTCTGGGTGGCGGGATGCCCGCCGCACCCCATCACCTTCATCGACGGGGTGCTGCGGTTGCTCGGGCGGGTGGAGTCCGGCGAGCTGAAGCTCGCGGGCACGGGGATCGTCGAGCCGCGGTGACCGTCCGCGCCGCGGACCGTCGGGCAGTTGGGGCGTAAGGAAACGCTGTCTTGACCGGCATTCCGGGAGATCCAGCTCGGGCGAGCGGGATGCTGCGGGAAGGCGCGTCCCGTCGCCGCATTCGGCGCCGGAGCGTCGAACGATCTCCGTGGCGAGGTTCGCGATCCCCGCGCGAGATCGCTCTCACGCCGCCATCCTGGTGCGTTCACGGAGGGCCGGAATTCGCATGAGAGAGTCGTTTCATGAACGCCCACGAATGGTCCTCCCGCATCGCCGAGCTCGCTCCGCCGCGAGCACGCGGCACTCGCCGACCTGCTCGTCACGCTCGCCGACTTCGACGGTCAGGCGGTCTACCGACAGCTCGGCTTTTCGAGCCTCTTCGATTACCTCCACCGCGAGACTCGGGCTCTCCCGGGGATCGGCGTACTACCGACAGGTGGGCGCTCGGCTCGTCGGTCGCTTCCCCGAGGTCGAGGCGCCGATCCGGGATGGACGGCTGTGCGTCACGACCGTGAGCGAGCTGGCCAAGGTGATGACCGAGGAGAACCGGGCCGAGGTACTGCCCAGGTTCTTCGGCTGCTCCCGCCAGGAGGCGAAGCAGCTGGTGGCGGAGATCCGGCCGGCGGAGGTCGTGCCGAGACGGACGGTCGTCACCGAGCATCCCGCTCGATCGCGCTGATTCCATCCGCGCCGGCGATCGTCCAACCGGTTGGAACGGGATCGAGACCCACGCCCGAAAGGACGGTTGGCGTCACCGGGGAGGCGCCGGACCGTCGTCGAGCCGCTTTCAGCCTCGTCGGAACCGGCTCCACATCACGGTGTCGCGGGAGTTCCTGGCCGCTTGCTGAAGCGGGCGAAGGCGGGTCAGTCGCACGTGCAGCCGAATGCGACCGACGAGCAGGTGCTCACCGCGGCGCTGGAACTGCTCCTCGAGAAGCAGGAGAAGCGGAAGGCCTCGGTTCCGGCGAAGGTGAAGCGGGAGGTGCGCAGGCGCGACGGCGGGAAGTGCCAGTGGCCGCTCGCCAGCGGGGACGTCTGCGGCTCGACGGTCCGGACCCAGATCGATCACGTCGTGCCGCGCGGGAAGGGCGGCCCGTCGACGGTCGACAACTGCAGGATCCTCTGCCAGGCGCACAACCTGGAGGCGGCGCGGCAGGCCTACGGGGACGAGGTGATGGACCTCTTCGCCCCGAGGAACCCGGTCGCGCGAGAAGCCTGCGCCGCCTACGCGTGCGGCGGGGGCGTGACGAGCGGCCCGGAAACCACCGGCGGCGCCACCGCGACGGGAAGCGGCGGCTGGGGCATGGCGATCCACAGCGCGATGTACAGGATGATCCCCCAGCCCCCCGCGAAGATGGAGAGGATGAAGAGCACGCGGACCAGCGCGAGCGGGACCGCGAACCGGTCGGCGAGGCCGCGGCAGACGCCGGCGATCATCTTGCCCTCGCGGGCGCGGTACCACTCCCGCTGCAGCGGGCGCTGGTCCATCCAGCTCGTGCAGTGGCGGCAGCGGATGGCTCCGGGCTCGTTCTCGGTGCGGCAATAGGGGCAGGTGGTCATCGGTTCGTCTCCTCCTTGGCATCCTTACGCACGGGGGGTTCCGCCTATTTCGAGCCGAGCCCCGGCCACTCCCCCAACGGGGTGGTGCTCTTCACGACGTGCATGCCGGCCTCGGCGAAGCGGGCCAGCGCGGCATCGGCCTCCGGCGTGAAATCCGCCAGGAATCCGCCCGCCCCGTCCGGGACGGCCACCGGCGACATGCAGTCGGCGAGCAGGTAGACGCGGCCGGCGAGACGCGGGTCACGGGCCTGGATCTCCCGGAGCAGGTCCTCCACGGTGGCCTTCACGCAGTGGCTCGACGCCTGGCCCGCCACCACCAGCGCGTCGGAGGAGAGCAGGGCCTCGACGAGCGCCGGATTCCGCCCGCCGTGCGCCCTCCCGTCGTGGGTCTGGACCACCTCCGGCCCGAGCGCGGAGTAGTGCTCGGTGAGCGGGTTCTGCCCCTTGAACTCGGTCCAGGACTCGGCGGCGCGGACGAAGGAGTGGAAGAGCCGCGCCTCCTGGAGCACGCCCACCAGCGCGTGGCCGTCTCCGCCCACCAGGCAGTGGGGCGGCCAGAGGTAGAGCTGGTACTTGCCCTCCCGCTCCAGCTCCTCGCAGTAGTAGAGGGCCTCGGCGCGCAGCCACTCGTAGTCCCCTCCCGCCACCCAGGGGGTCACGGCGGGGTTCGGGCGCACCTCCCCGGATCGCACTTGACTCGCCGTGACGGTCCGCCAGGGGCGCAGCGGCAAGCCGATCCGGTCCACCCAGAACGAGGCGAAGAAGATCTGGTAGGCGAGGTGGGTGTCCATCGTGGCGGTGAGGCGGGTGATGGAGCCCAGGTTCCGGTAGATCCAGCCGGCGAGGCGCCTCGTGTCGTCGACCGCGCCGGTTCCGCTCTGGCCGCCCACGTAGAGCGCCCCGCCGGGGAGGCAGAAGTCGCGCTGCTCGTCGACCATGACGAGCTGCAGGTCGAGGTGGTCGGCGCCGGCGAAGGCGATGCCGTGCTCGTCGCGCCAGGCCGGGGCGGCCTCGAAGAGCTTCTGCGCGTCGGGCTGGTAGGCCCAGCGCGCGGCGTTCTCCGGGTCGTGGAACGGCGGAAGGGGCAGCTCTCGGAACCTCAACGGGACCTCCGGGTCACGGCCTCGCGGGCCTCGAGGATGAGGCGGGTTCGCAGGTCGTACAGGCGCCGCTCCAGCCCCACCGGGTAGGCGTGCGGGTGCACGAGCCGCTTCACGCCGGCGTGGAACCGCTCGAGCTGCGCGGCCGCCCGGGCCCGCACCTCGACGAGCGGTGGCTCCGTCCAGACCGGCTCGCCCCCGCGCAGCACCGGCACGAGCAGGTCCTCGTACGGCGTGCCCTCCGGGATGACGCGACGGCGGGTGAAGTCGAGCGGGTCGACCATCTCCGGCGAGGGCGGGAGGCCCAGGTCGACGTCGTGGACGACGTCGGCGAGGAAGCCCTCGTCATGGCGGTAGCGGCGCACCTGCTGGATCCCGGGGACGGTGGTCTTGGCGAGCTGCTCGGAGAGCTTGACCCGGTAGCTCCAGGGATGCCCGGGACCGTCGCGGACCGCGGAGAGCTTGTAGACGCCGCCCAGCGCCGGCTCGCCCCAGCCGGTGACGAGGCGGGTTCCCACGCCCCAGATGCCGATGGCGGCCTTCTGGTCCCGGAGCGCGTGGATGACGTGCTCGTCGAGCTCGTTGGAGGCCAGGATGGCGGTGTCCACGAGGCCGGCCGCGTCGAGCATCTTGCGGGCCTGCTGCGAGAGCCAGGCCAGGTCGCCCGAGTCGAGACGGATCCCGGCCAGCCGGTGCCCCTCCTGCTTCAGGGACCGTCCCACCTCGATGGCGTGGCGCACGCCCTCGAGCGTGTCGTAGGTGTCGACGAGGAGCACGGTGTTCGACGGCATGGCCCTGGCGTAGGTCCGGAAGGCCGTGAGCTCGTCGTCGAAGAGCATCACCCAGCTGTGGGCGTGGGTGCCCTTCACCGGGATGCCGTACAGCTTGCCGGCGAGCACGTTGGAGGTCCCGGCCACCCCGCCGACGTAGGCCGCGCGGGACGCCGAGAGCGCCCCGTCGATCCCCTGCGCGCGGCGCAGTCCGAAGTCCACCACCGGCCCGCCCCCGGCGGCGAGCACGGTGCGGGCCGCCTTGGTGGCGATGAGGGTCTGGAAGTTCAGGATGTCGAGGAACGGCGTCTCGAGCAGCATGCAGGGGACGACCGGCCCTCGCACGCGGAGCAGCGGCTCGTGGGGGAAGACCACCGTCCCCTCGGGGACCGCGTCGACGTCCACGTCGAGCTTCAGCTCGCCGAGCCAGTCGAGGAAGGCCGGCTCGAAGAGGGGCTTCGCGTCCTCGCCCCGCTGGCCGGCCAGGAAGGCCAGGTCGTCCGGCGTGAACCGGGAGTGGAGGGCGAGGTCGACCGCGTCGGCCAGCCCCGCCGCCACCGCGTAACCGCCCTCGAAGGGATTCCGGCGGAAGGACAGGTGGAACACCGCCTCCTTCCCCGCCACCCCGCCCTTCCAGGCCGCGGCGGCCATGGTGAGCTGGTAGAAGTCGGTGAGGAGCGCGAGCGACGTCCGGTAGACCTGCGAGGGCCCCATGAATCCTCCACCGTGGTTCTAACTCCGGCGGGGGCGATGTAGAAGGACCCGGTGTTCCTCCGCGCCGTGTTGCTGCCCTTCGTCTGGACGCGCCTGCTCCTCGCGGGGGTGGCCTGGTTCGGCGACCAGATGTCGGTCAGCTGGACCTACCCGGCGGCGGAGGCGGCCCGTCGGGGGTGGGCCTTCGTGCCGGCGGCCTGGCTCGACGCCTTCGGGCGCTGGGACGCGCACTGGTACCTGGACGTCGCGGCGCGCGGCTACCAGCTTCGTGGGCCGCTCGCCTCGGTGCAGTCGAACGTGGCCTTCTTTCCCCTCTACCCGTGGACGGTGCGGGCGCTCCACGCGGTGCTTCCCGGGCACGGCGAAGGCTCCTGGTACGTCACGGCGCTGGTGGTCTCGAACGGCGCCCTGCTCCTCGGGCTGTGGCTCCTCTGGAGGCTCGCCCGGGACCTCTCCGACGAGGAGTCGGCGACGCGGACCGTGCTCTACGCGCTCCTCTTCCCCTTCGGCTTCGTCCTGTCGTCGGCCTATCCGGAAGCGCTCTTCCTGCTGCTCTCGGTGGCGAGCCTCGGGGCCGCGTCGAAGGGGCGACCGTGGCTGGCCGGCGGTGCTCGGGCTGCTCCTCGCGCTCACCCGACCCGGCGGCGTCCTGGTGGCCGTTCCGCTCGCCTGGATCGCGGTCGAGCGAGGTGGCCGGAGGCTCCCGGCGCTCGCCGCGGCCGCCCTGCCGGGCGTGGGCCTGGCCCTCCACGCGGGGCTCCTCTGGCGCGTCACCGGCGATCCGCTCGCCCTGTTCCACGCACAGGGCCCCTGGGGCCGGGCCCTCGCGTCCCCCTGGCGGACGCTGCTCCACCCCCGGGATCTTCACCCCTGGATGGGTCCGCTGGAGGCGGGGGCGCTGGCGCTCGTGGCCGGGCTGGGCGCATGGCTCCTGCGGCGGCGGGAGACCCGGGCGCTGGGGATCTGGGCGCTGGTGTCGCTCGTTCCGGTGCTCCTCTCCGGGACTCTCCTCTCCTCCGTCCGCTTCGCGGCGGTGATCTTCCCGGCCTTCCTGGCGCTCGGGATGCTCGGACGCCGCCCGGCCGTCGATCGGGCGGTGGTGACGGGCTTCTCGTTCGCCCAGGCCGCCCTCTTCCTCTTCTGGTCGCGGTTCTTCTGGGTGGGTTGAAGTCCTTGCCTTGCATGCGCGAGGCCTTCGGGTAATTACCGAACCCGGAGGCTTCGACGATGACCGACCCGCTGGGCATCCTCACCCACTTCGACACCGGCGCCGGACGGACCGGCCTCTACCACTCGCTGCCCGCGCTGGAGAAGAAGGGCTTCGGCCAGGTCTCGCGGCTCCCCGTCTCGATCCGGGTGGTGCTCGAGTCGCTCGTGCGGAACCTCGACGGCATCCGGGTCCAGGAGAAGGACGTCCGGGCGCTCTGCGCCTGGCAGCCCCGGGCCGAGCGCACCGAGGAGATCCCCTTCGTGGTCTCCCGCGTGCTGGCCCAGGACTTCACCGGCGTTCCCCTCATCGTGGACCTTGCGGCGATGCGCGCCGCCATGGCCCGGTCCGGAAAGGCCGCCGCCAAGGTCGAGCCGCTCGTGCCGGTGGACCTCGTGGTCGACCACTCCGTGCAGGTGGACGCCTGGGGCTCGGCCGAGGCCTTCCGGAAGAACCTCGAGTTCGAGTTCGCGCGGAACAAGGAGCGCTACGCCTTCCTGAAGTGGGGCACCCAGGCCTTCAAGCGGCTGCGCATCGTCCCTCCCGGGATCGGGATCTGCCACCAGGTGAACCTGGAGTTCCTCGCCACCGTGGCCACCGAGCGGGACGGGGTCTGGCTCCACGACACGGTCATCGGCACCGACTCCCACACCACCATGGTGAACGGCATCGGGGTGGTCGGCTGGGGTGTGGGCGGCATCGAGGCCGAGGCGGCCATGCTGGGGCAGCCCACCTACTTCCTCACGCCCGACGTGGTGGGGGTGAACGTCCACGGCAAGCTTCCCGAAGGAGCCACCGGCACCGACGTGGTGCTCGCCGTGACGGAACTGCTCCGGAAGAAGAAGGTCGTGGGCAAGTTCGTCGAGTTCCACGGCGAGGGTGCGGCGAGCCTGCCCGCCACCGAGCGGGCCACCATCGCCAACATGGCCCCCGAATACGGCGCGACCATGGGCTACTTCCCGCCCGACGAGCAGACCATGCGTTACCTGCTGGCCACCGGCCGCACGAAGGAGCAGGTGGACGGCGTGCGGGCGTACCTCGAGGCCCAGGGCACCTTCGGGATCCCCCGCGCCGGCGAGATCGATTACAGCGAGGTGGTGGACCTCGACCTGGGGACCGTCGTCCCCGCGGTGGCCGGCCCGAAGCGGCCGCAGGACCGCATCCCCCTCACCCAGGTGAAGGAGCGGTTCACCGAGCTGTTCTCGCGGAAGGACGCCACCGGCTACGGCAAGCCGCCCGCCGAGCTGGGCGAGCGCCACCGGGGCGACGGGGTCGAGCTCGGCAACGGCGACGTGGTCATCGCCGCCATCACGTCCTGCACCAACACCTCCAACCCGGCGGTCATGCTGGCGGCCGGCCTGCTCGCGAAGAAGGCGCACGCGCTCGGGCTGCGCCCTCCACCCCACGTGAAGACGTCGCTGGCGCCGGGCAGCCGGGTCGTCACCAGCTATCTCGAGGCGCGCGGGGCTCCTGCCGCACCTCGAGGCGCTCGGCTTCCAGGTGGTGGGCTACGGCTGCACCACCTGCATCGGCAACTCCGGCCCCATCGACGCGCGGCTCGAGGCGGTCATCGGGGCGAACGACCTGGTGGCGGCGAGCGTGCTCTCGGGCAATCGCAACTTCGAGGCCCGGGTCCACGTGAACGTGAAGGCCAACTTCCTCATGAGCCCGCCGCTGGTGGTGGCCTACGCGCTCGCCGGGACCGTGCTCCGCGACCTCGACCGCCAGGCCATCGGCAAGGATCACGAGGGGCGCGAGGTCTTCCTGAAGGACATCTGGCCGTCGCAGGCCGAGGTGGCGGCGCTCATGGAGAAGGCCACCGACCCGGAGGAGTACCGACGGAACTACTCCCGCTTCGACCAGAACCCCCAGTGGAACGAGATGGCGGCCCCCGGGGGCGTCCTCTTCAAGTGGGATCCGCGCTCCACCTACGTGCAGGAGCCGCCCTACTTCATGACCCCGGCCCGCCCGGTGGGAGACGTGAAGGGGGCCCGGGCGCTCGCCATCTTCGGCGACTCCATCACCACCGACCACATCTCCCCGGCGGCGAGCATCAAGGCCGACTCCCCCGCCGGCCGCTACCTCGTCGCACAGGGAGTGAAGCAGGAGGACTTCAACAGCTACGGATCGCGCCGCGGCAACGACCGGGTGATGGTGCGCGGGACCTTCGCCAACGTGCGCATCAAGAACCTCATGGTTCCCGGCCGCGAGGGCGGCGTCACCGCGGTGCAGCCCTCCGGGGACATCGTCTCCATCTACGACGCGGCGGTGGAGTACGAGACCCGGGCCACTCCACTCGTGGTGATCGCGGGGCACGAGTACGGCACCGGGAGCTCGCGCGACTGGGCCGCCAAGGGCACCGCGCTCCTGGGCGTCCGCGCCGTGGTGGCGCGTTCCTTCGAGCGCATCCACCGGGCCAACCTGGTGGGCATGGGCGTCCTGCCTCTCCAGTTCCCGGAGGGCGCCTCGGCCGAGACGCTGGGACTCGACGGGACCGAGACCTTCGACGTGGTGGGGCTCGCGAAGCTCCAGCCTCGCGGGACGGCCACGCTGGTGGTCCGCCGGAAGGACGGGGGCGAGGTACGGCAGCCCGTGACGGTCCGGCTCGACACGCCGGTGGAGCTGGAATACCTGAAGGCTGGCGGCATCTTGCCCTACGTGCTGGAGCGGCTCGACTGACGGGCCAGGCCCCGCCACCACGGGGCGGCCGGTTTCTGGCGTCCCGGCGGGGCGGGGGCAGAATTCCCCCCATGAGCCTGTTCGACATCCTCTCGGTGGCCGCCCTGGCGGCGTCGCTCGTCCTCCTCTTCGACGCCGGCGCGCGCCTGCCGGCCTTCGCGGCGGTGCTGGCCGCGGGGCTCCAGGCGGGGATCCTGTTCCAGTTCCTCCACGTGCGCACCGGGAGCTTCCCGCTCACGCTGGCCCTGTCGTTCGCGGTGCTGGCCGCGGCGGGATACGCGTGGACACGGGCGCAGGCGAAGCCGGGCGTGACGGCGGCGACCGCCGCGGTGCTGGCCGGGGCGATCCAGATCCTGCGCGGGTTCAAGCTGGTCTGAGCGGCGCCCCAACGGCTCCTTGCACGGGGAGTTCCGTGGGTTAGCTTCTCCCGTGCCCTTGTCTTCCCCCTCCCGCCTCTCCTCCGTCCGCCGCCTCCTGCCCTTGATCCGGCTGGAGTGGCGGGCGCTCGCCGGCGCCACGGCCCTGCTGCTCCTCGGCTCGGCCGCGGCGCTCGCCTATCCGCAGGGCATCCGGATCATCGTGGACGGCGCGCTCTCCAACCGCGACATGGGGCGCATCCGGTTCGCGGCCTTCCTCATGGGCGGCCTCGCCGTGGTGCAGGGGCTCGCGGTGGCCGGCCGGGCCTATCTCTTCGGCCTGGCCGGTGAACGGGGCGTGAAACGCGTCCGCGAGCAGCTCTTCGACTCGCTGGTGGTGCAGGAGGTGGGCTTCTTCGACGGGCAGCGCACCGGCGACCTCACCTCGCGCCTCTCCTCCGACACCGCCTCGCTCCAGGGCCTGCTCTCCTCCCAGCTCTCCATGGCGCTGCGGAACGCGGTGCAGGTGGTGGGCGGGCTCGTCCTGCTCGTCATCACCTCGGCGAAGCTCACCGCGGTGATGCTGCTCGTCGTGCCGGCGGTGGCCATCGGCGCGGTCTTCTACGGGCGGAAGATCCGGGCGCTGTCGCGCAAGTACCAGGACGCGCTGGCCGACGCCGGTCACGCGGCCGAGGAGTCGCTCTCGGCCATCCGCACGGTCCGATCCTTCGCCGCCGAGCCGGCCGAGATGACCCGCTACGGCGCGGCCATCGAGGCGAGCTTCCAGCTGGCCCGCACGCGCGCGAAGGCGGCGGCCGTCTTCATGGGCGCCGCGTCGGCCGGGGTGTACGCGGCGCTGGCGGTGGTGCTCGGCTACGGCGGCGCGCTGGTGGCCGGGGGCGAGCTCTCGGCCGGCGCGCTCACCGCGTTCCTGGTCTACACGCTGCTCATCGCCATGGGACTCGGCACGCTGGCCGACATCTGGGCCGAGGCCATGCGCGGCCTGGGCGCCGCCGAGCGGGTCTTCGACCTCACCGAGCGGAAGCCGGAGATGCCGGTCTCGGGTGGCCGCCGGCTCGATGCCGTGAAGGGGCGCGTGGCCTACGAGGGGGTTCACTTCCGGTACCCCACCCGCTCCGACGTGGAGGTCCTGCAGGGCATCGACCTCGCCGTGGAGCCGGGTCAGGTGGTGGCGCTGGTGGGGCCCTCGGGCGGCGGCAAGTCCACCATGGGGCCCTCCTCTCCCGCCTCTACGACCCGACGTCCGGACGCCTGACGCTCGACGGCGAGGACGTCCGCGACCTCGACCCGGCCTGGCTGCGGCGGCTCGTGGGCGTGGTCTCGCAGGAGCCGGTCCTCTTCTCCACCACCATCGCCGACAACGTCCGCTACGGGCGTCCCGAGGCGACCGATTCCGAGGTGCGGGAGGCCCTGCGCGCGGCCAACGCCGAGAGCTTCGTCGCCAGCTTCCCCGAGGGGCTCGCCACCAAGGTGGGCGAGCGCGGCCAGCAGCTCTCGGGCGGGCAGAAGCAGCGCATCGCCATCGCCCGTGCGCTCCTCAAGGACCCGCGCATCCTCCTCCTCGACGAGGCCACGAGCGCCCTCGACGCCGAGTCGGAGGCGCTGGTGCAGGACGCGCTCACCCGGCTCATGCGGGGCCGGACGTCGGTGGTCATCGCCCACCGGCTCTCCACCGTCATCGGGGCCGACCGGGTGGTGGTGATCGACGGCGGGCAGGTGGCGGAGGCGGGCACGCACGCCGAGTTGCTGGCGCGCGGCGGCGTCTACGCGAGGCTGGTGGAGAAGCAGGTGCTGCGGGGTTGAGGGGCCGCTAGCTCTTCGCGCGCCGCTTCAGCCGGGCGCCCACGTCCTTCAGGGAGATGGTGCGGCGAGGCTGGAGCGCCTCGGCCTGCTGGATGTTGCGCGCCTCCTGGGACAACGCCTGTCGCAGGGCGTCGCCGACGACCTCGGAGATGGTGCAGTCGGTGGCCTTGGCCCGGAGGCGGAGCGCGCGGTGAAGGCGCGTGTCGAGGTGGACGGTGGTTCGCTTCCGGGATGACATGCGGGACAGCGTGTCCGTTTCGGAACAGGGCGTCAAGGCGCGGGGCGACAGGGGTCAGGTGGCCCGCAGGATCCGCCCGACCGTCGCCCCCGGCTCCCGCAGGAGATCCGTGCCCGATTCCACGCGAAACGCCTGCACGCCGTCGGCGACCCTTCTCAGGACGTCGAGGTGCCCGGCCGCTCCGGGCAACCCGTCCACGACGACGTGCGTGCTCGACTCGATGAGCGCTCCCATGGCCTCGGCCGACGAGAGCGGCTCGACGACCGTCGTCGGCGAAACGGAGACGTGCGGGAGCAGCAGCACCGACGGCTGAGCCATCGAGGACCGCTCGCGGCCCGGCCACGCCAGGCGGGGGTCGAGGCGACGCTTCTCGCCCGTGGGAAGCTCGTCGGAGAGCAGCGCGCCGACCCGGGGGAACGCGGCGGCCGTCCCCGGGGAGACGTGGAAGGGCCTGGGCAGCGCGAGCACCGCACCGGGGCCCTCGCGCGCCGACAGGAAGACCGCGTCGTCTCCCAGGTAGGCGCAGCCCGCCTCGACGAGGGCGAGGGTGAGCGTGCTCTTCCCCGCTCCGGCTCCGCCGGCGACGAGGATGCCGCGCCCGTCCGGCGCCACCAGCGCGCCCGCGTGCAGGTGGAAGAGGCCGCGCCAGCGCAGCGCCAGGACCAGGGAGACGAGGAGGAGGACGTGGGCGAAGACGTAGCCGTCCCGCAGCGACTCCTCGGCGACGTCGACCTCCACGAGCGCTCCCCCCGCGGCGACCCGCGCGAGGGAGTGACCGTCCCAGAGGACGAGGTCGTCGCCGTCGGCGTGGCAGTCGAGGATGCCGTGATAGAAGCGGCGCGGCCCGGTGGGACGGGGAAGCGACGCGCCCTGGCCGGAGGAGCAGGCGCAGGTCGGGCGGGCCATCCGCGTCGTCTGGCGGAAGAGCGCCCAGGAGCTCGACGGCCGCCAGGACCGCGCGCGCGTCGCCCTCGACCAGGAGGGACATGTCGTGAAAGCGGAGGCGCATCGGGCTAGCGCCACCTCCCCGTCACGAAGGACCAGGCTCCTCGTACCGGGCGCCAGAGGTAGAGCAGGGGGACCAGCGAGGAGCCTTCCGCGACCTTGTAGCGAGCCTCCATGAATCGTCTGGGCGGGAAGAGGACCTGGAACACGGCCTGTGTCGCCGATCCCTCCTTTCGCAGGACCCGTCGCCAGTAGGCCGCGCGCAACCGGGTGGAGGACCACCAGACCTGGAACCGCCCTCGGGTGCCACCTTCGACGAGGCCGCGCGACGCGCGCAACGGAGCGCGCTGGCTCTCGAGCGGCACATGGCCCTCGAGGCGCTCCCAGCCCAGGTCGCTCCCCCGGAACAGGACCGCCAGGTCCGCGAGGTGTCGGAGGAGAAATGCCGAGTCGCCAGCGTGGTAGTCGAAGACGTGCAGGCACGCGATGGCGGCGACGTCATCCGGGGTGGGGATGCGCAACGATCGGCCTTGCCACGAGACCGTCCTGGACCGTCCGAGGATCTCGTCGAACGAGAATCCGGCCAGATCGGCCGCCGGCACCCGATGGTGGACCTCGATGACGATTCCTGCCGGCGTCCTCGAGGACGGCGCGTGCACGTGTCCCCACTCGGGGTCCGCCGGGTCGTAGAACAGGGGCGACGGCGCGAGGGCCTGCGCTCCCATCCCCTTCGCAACCTCCACGGCCCGCGCGACGTCCCCCTCCCGAACCAGGATGTCCACGTCGGCCACGTGCCTCGCCCCGATGTCCGGGTAGTGCGCGATCAGCAGCCCCGGCCCCTTCAGGATCACCGACTCGATCCCCGCGGCGGTGAACGCCGCCTGCACCTCGGCGGCCTCCGACAGGAGCAGCGCGTTTCGCGCCGTGGCCCCCGCGTGCGCCTCCTGGAGCACGGTCCGGGCCGGCTCCGGGATCTCCTCCTCCAGCCCGCGCAACGACACCCCGGACCAGATCGACTCGGCAACCGATCCCGCGGCCGCGATGGCCAGGACCCGGTCCCAGTTCCGCACGGCACGCACCGCGTTCCGCAGGCCGGCCCGTTCCGAGCCGAGCGCCAGCAACGACTCCCGGACGAAGCGCTGCTCCGCAGCACCGCTCCGTCCGAGCATCAGCGCTTCTCCTCCGGGAGCAGGCCCTCCGCCTCGAGCTCCTCCAGCAGCGCCTTCACGTCCGCCTCCACCGCCTCCACCGAAGGTGCGTCGAACTGCTGGGCGATCCGCTCGGCCAGCGCCCGCGCCTCGACTGCCTCCCCCGAGGCGATCATCTTCCAGACCGCGACGCCGGTGTCGTTGAGCGTGAAGTAGAACTTGCTGCGCAGGTCGAGGAGCACGCCCGTGCCGTCCTTCAGCTCGGTGAGGATGACGTCCCTGCTCGATGGGCTTGTCGCCACGCTTCCCTCCGGTGGATACGAGAATGCCTCGGCAAAGCGCGGCCTGGGGTCGGTGGGCTCCGCCACCGGCTCTCCATTCTTCTCCAGCCAGGCGTGCGCCACCACCTCGCCCTTCTCGACCCGCACCCCCACCACGAGCCGGACCGGCTCGCCGGCGGCGCGGAGGGAGGCGAATCCGGCCAGCGACCGGTAGAGGCAGGTGGTCGGACGGCGCCGCAGCGCGTCCACCATCTTCCGTGCATCGGCTCCCACGCCCGGCGCCGATCCCCCGTCCAGCATCTCGAGCAGGTCCACCACGTGGTTCTGCCGGAGCAGCCGGGGCATGAGCGCGACCAGCGCGGCTCGCCGGAGGCCGACGGCCGGTGCTCCCGGGGAGCGGGGAGCCAGGATCCGGAGCGCGGTGCGCGACGCCGTCACCCTACCCTGCCCCGGTCGCCCGCGCGGCCCGCGGCCCTGCGCTGCCCCCGTCCACCCAGTGCGGCTTCCCCAGGCGCGCCAGGCAGCGGTTGCACGGGAAGTCGTCCCAGCCTGGCTTCTGCCCGGGCGCCGCGGCGATGGCGTCGAGCCTCTCGCGCTCGAGGCGGTGGACGAGCCCGAGAAGGCGGCGGTGCCCGTCGGCCAGGCTCTCCACGGCCAGGTCGGCGACCTCGTCCTCGTCGCTGCCCGGAACCCCGGAATGGTTGCAGCAGAGGTTGAGCTTGCCGTGCGGGGTGACGTGGAGGACCTCGCTCCGGAAGGGCTCGCAGACGTGGAACCTCCAGCCGCGGCGGAATCCCTCGGCGAGCGTCACCGGGACGTGCAGCAAGGTCGAGAGCCGCTCCACCCGGTCGCGGATCCTGTCGAGCGCCGCCGGTGAGAGGTAGAGCTCCTGGTCGGCGTCGCTGCCGGTGGCCTGGGTCATGGCGAAGCTCAGCTGCTTCGCCCCCAGCTCGGCGGCGGCGAGGGCGGCCTGCTCGATCTCCTCCTCGTTCCGGGCGTTCACGGTCATCTGGACGGCGAAGGGGATGCCGCGCGCGCTGCACGCGGCGACGGCGGACATGGCTTCCCGGTGACTGCCCTCGCCGCGGATGGCGTCGTGCGTGGCCTGCGTGGCTCCGTCCACCGAGAGGTCGACGATCGAGAGGGCCTCCCGCCGCGCCGGGGACGCGTCGAGCAGGGCAACGAGCCGGTCGAAGCCCTTCCCGCTCGTCACCAGGTGCCAGGTGAAGCCGTTCCCGACCACCGCGTCCAGGGCCCCGGCCAGGTGGGGCCAGAGCAGCGGGTCACCACCCGTGAACCCGGCGTGCCGGATGCCGTGCAGGGCAGCTGCCTCGCCGAGCACCTTCTCGACCACCGCGAGCGGGAGATCGGCCGGTTGCTTGCCGGGATCGCGCAGGCAGTGGCTGCAGGTGAGGCCGCAGCGCTCGGTGACGTGGAAGACGACCCAGCGGGACATCAGGGGGCCCGGGCGGATGCCCTATTCCGGAGGCGGGTCGGACTCGAGCAGGATCGGGTACACGCCGAACGAGTCCGCGGCCCACAGGTACCCGTTGCCGGTGGCCACGCCGAAGGCGTCGTACCCGTTGAGCAAGGTGATCCGATAGCCTGGGCCGGTGGTGTCCATGCGAGCCACCTGGGCCGTCTCGATCGCCGCGACCCAGACCTTGTCGTCCGGGCCGATGGCGAGCTGCGCGGGACCTTCGGCGTCGTTCACCTTGGAGAAGTCGCCAGCGGTGGTCATGGTGCACACGGCGTTGCTCTCGAAGGCGCTAAGCCAGAGGTTGCCGTCCGGACCGAGAATGATCGACGTGGGCCCGAGGCAATCCGTCCCCTCCGGGACGGCGAAGTAGTCCTCGAACACGGCTCCCGAGGCATCGGTCGTGAACACCAGGATCGCGTTGTCGGAGGGAGCCGTGACGTAGAGCTTTCCGTCCGGCCCGAAGGCCATTCCCCATGGTGCGAAGCCGAAGGTGGAGACGGGCTCGCCGAGAGACGGGGGGTAGCCGACGTCGATGCTTCGGATGTAGAGGCTCTCGTTCGAGCGATACCAGGCCCGTCCGGGAACCGTCGGGTCGGGAACGATTCCACCGAGGGATCGTTGCCGTCCACACTGCAGGCAAGGTAGCTCCGGACCCGTTGCTCAGGACAAAACCCACCTCCGTCCGGGCTCGGTTCGTGACCAGACCAGTCCTTCCGCTACGTCTGGGCAGATTGCGGTCGCGTAGCCCGGAAGGGTGACGGAAACTCCCGCGTCCGTCCCGTCGAAACCGACGAACTGAAGCCGCTCGTACTGGCCGGACGCATAAACCATGTTGGTTCCATTGTTGGCGAGGGTCTGGTCCCCCGGATAGACGGCGGATTCGGACACGGTTGTCGTCGTCATCTTCGCCGCGACGATCCGACCGCTGAACTGCACCGCCGTGGCACTGACCCGGCCGAAGGTCCAGGCCACGGACTGGGATCCGTCCGTGCCAGGGCTGATCGTGGGATAGGACCAGAGCCCGAAGTCGCCGTTCAGCCCCTCGGGCGCCGCCGCGCTGTTGCAGCCCTCACTTCCCGCATCTCCCTGGAAGTCGGTGATCTCCGCATAGACCCCGCCGAGCCAGGTGGCGTCCCCGAGAAGGGAAGTCACGCGCACGTATGCGCCCCAGGTGACCGTTCCCTCCCCGCACCCACGGTCCTCCGTCTCGTTGAACCAGGGATTGGGACTCACCGGCGCGTCCGCATCGTTCTCCACCTTGATCTCGGTGGAGACCAGCCCGGTCATGCCGCGGACCCTTCCCTCTGCCGTGGGCTGGGAGTGGATCGTGAAGGTCCCCGCGACCGGATCGGCATCCACGGTGAAGGTCGCGATGGCGACCATCCCGGGCGGAAGGGGGCGTTCCTCCGGAGCCCTGGAGGCGCATCCAGCGAGCACGAGCACCGCGACGAGCAATCTCTTCATCTTGTCTCTCCCTCGAGTTCCCATTCGCTTCCCACGCACCGCGGGCCGGCGAAGGCCTAGCCCTCGCCGATCACGCCGCCGCCGTCCGGTCCACTTCCCGTGAACAGCGTGGCCCTCGACACGGCCCGTTTCTTCACGATCCGTGGAGGCTGGTATGCGGGACGCGGCCGCCCCTCGTCCCCGTCCCTGGTTTCCTGCTGGCCGGCGGGCCGTGACTCGCGCAAAGACTCGACTTTCATGGAGAAGCCCTCTCGAGAAGATGGCGATCTTCTCACGGGTCGGCGTCCCGGCATACCCGAATGAGCTGCCCCTCTCGGGTCGCACCGGGCCGTTCTCGGACGGGCCCGGGCGACGGGATTCAGGGGAACGGGCCGAAAGCGGCCGACCCGTCGATCCCCGGCTGCACGGTCAGCTGTCGAACCTCGGCGCCGGTGGCCGTTTCGAGCAGCCAGAGGTCGCTGCCTCCGCCGCGGCTCGACGTGACGACCAGCTGCGCTCCCGTGCGGTCGAACGTCGGCTCACCGTCGGACAGGCTGGTCACCGTGCGTACGGCTCCGGTGACGAGCGTCAGGAGCACCACCTTGCTGAAGGCAGCCCCCGGCGCGGGGAGCGTGAAGGCGATGCCCGTCCCGTCTGGCGTGGCCACCGGCCGCCCCAGGATTCCCCCGGTGCCCGCGATCATGACCTCCGTGCCCCCCGTGGCCGGGACCGCCCAGGCGTTGTAGCCGCCCAGCCGGTTGGAGACGAAGTAGACGGTGGCCCCGTCGGGCGACCAGGCCGGCCCCGCGCTGTAGCTCTGGCCGGTGGTGAGCTTCACGGGGACCCCACCCGCGGCCGGGACCACGTAGATGTCCGAGACCGCCGTGACACCCGGGACGTATCCCTCGAAGGCGACGTGGCTCCCGTCGGGCGAGAAGGCCGGCGACGTCGCGGTGAGATCGCCCGTGTCGAGCAGGCGCTCGTCGCCGCTCGCGAAGTCACGGACGTAGACCTGCATCCGCCCGCTGCGCGCGCTCACGTAGGCGATGGTCCCGGCGGGCGACCAGGTGGCGAAGAGATCGTCGGCCGCGTCGTTCGTCACCTGGGTGAGGCAGGTTCCGTCGGCGCGCATGGCGTAGACGTCGTAGACGCCGGTTCGCCTGGAGGAGAAGGCGAGCCACTGGGCGCCGGGGGTTCGAAGCGCGCACGGAGTCGGGGCCTCGGGCGTGGAGCTGGCGCAGCCGGAGCCGAGGACGGCAAGGAGCACGAGGCCAGCCACCGTCCAGCGGGGGGCGTTCATGGCCGGGAGTCTAGCTTGCGCTGCGGCCTGACTGTCAGACCCCTGATCCAGGATGCAGGCTGCCGGTGTCGGCTCCCCGAGCACCGCCGGGCATTCCCTTCAGGAGGTCGGTCGACATGGCAGTGAAGGTCATGGTTGCTCCCGCGATCGCAGCGGCCGTCGAGGCACCCCCGGCAAGGAGGCTGCGCGACCCGCTCGCCCCGCCCAAGCCCCGTCGACGCAAGTCATCCGTGTACGACGCCGAGGGGCACGAGGTGCTCATCACGCTCATGTGCCTCAAGTGCCACCAGATGAGGCCGCTCTCGCAGTTCGGGCTGCGGCGCATGGCCGATGGCTCCATCCGCAACCAGCCCTGGTGCCGAGGCTGCCGGTCCGGGGCCGGCACGGAGCGCCCCCGCCGCCGCGAGCAGGAAGAGGGCGCCACCGAGATGGACGTGGGGTCGACTTCCGAATCGATCGCCGAGACCCCCGCCGCTCCGCAGCGCCCGATCGACGCCGGCCAGGTGGCCACCCAGATCGCCGCGGCCCTCGCAGGGGGTTGGCGGAAGTGAGGATTCCCCGGGTCACCCGGGGACTGTCGTGTGCTCGAAAGAGCCGGGGCCGCCCGCGGTATCGCGAGGCGGCCTCACTTGTTTTCCTTCGACCTTCGGACCGCGGCGCGCCCCTGCCGGGATTTCACGACCAGATGACACCACATCGGGTCACGCCTTTGACGGCAATCAAACGCATCCACCGACGGTGATCGCCATGACGATCTGCGTTGTGCTTTGAGACGGGTCGGGTACGATTCGCCGTCTTTCCGAGCGCGCTAATCGAAGTTCCCGTCCAACCTTCAGCAGTAGGAGTTCTCAATGGCCCAGAGCAATCTCAAGGCGAAGCTCCTCGAGAAGATCGAGGCGCACCGCCCCAGGACCACGAAGCTCAACAAGGAGTTCGGCAACGTCGTCATCGACAAGGTGAACATCGGCCAGTGCATCGGCGGTGCTCGCGACGTCCGCAGCCTCGTCACCGACATCTCGTACCTCGATCCGTTCGAGGGCATCCGCTTCCGCGGCAAGACCATCCCCGAGACCTTCGCGGCGCTGCCCAAGGTCCCCGGCAAGGAGCAGCCGTTCGTCGAAGGCTTCTTCTGGTTCCTGCTGACCGGCGAGATCCCCACCATGGCCCAGACGCTGGAGGTCGTGGAGGACTGGCGGGCCCGCTCGCAGGTCCCGGCATACGTGGTCGACGTGCTGCGCGCCATGCCCCGCGACTCGCATCCCATGACGATGCTGTCGACCGCCGTGCTGACGATGCAGCGCGACTCGATCTTCGCCAAGAAGTACGGCGAGGGCGGGCTCAAGAAGAACGACATGTGGGACCCGATGTACGAGGACTCGATGAACCTGCTGGCGAAGCTGCCGGCCATCGCCGCGTACATCTACCGGATGAAGTACAAGGGTGACACCTTCATCCAGGCCGACCCGAAGCTCGACTGGGGTGGCAACTTCGCCCACATGATGGGCGTGGCGCCTCCGTACGACGAGGTGGCCCGCATGTACTTCATCCTCCACTCGGACCACGAGTCGGGGAACGTCTCGGCGCACACCACGCACCTCGTGGCCTCGGCGCTGTCCGACGCGTACTACTCGTTCTCCGCCGGCCTGAACGGCCTCGCGGGCCCGCTGCACGGCCTCGCGAACCAGGAAGTGCTCGGCTGGATCATGAACGTGATGAAGAAGCTCAACAACAAGGTGCCCACCAAGGAGGAGCTCGAGAAGTTCCTCTGGGACACCCTGAACGGCGGCCAGGTCATCCCGGGCTACGGCCACGCGGTGCTCCGCAAGACCGACCCGCGCTACGTCGCCCAGAACGAGTACTCGAAGAAGCACCTCCCCAACGACCCGATCTTCCAGCTCGTGAACATGATCTACGAGGTGGCGCCGGGCGTCCTCACCAAGCACGGCAAGACCAAGAACCCCTGGCCGAACGTCGACGCGCACTCGGGCGTCATCCAGTGGTACTACGGCGTCCGCGAGTGGGACTTCTACACGGTCCTCTTCGGCGTCGGCCGCGCGCTCGGCGTGCTCGCCAACATCACCTGGGACCGCGGCCTCGGCTACGCCATCGAGCGCCCCAAGTCGGTCACCACCGACATGCTCGAGCAGTGGGCCAAGGACGGCGGCCGCAAGGGCGCCGAGGACTAGCCAGCACCGTCTCGTGAAGTTCCTGGGGGCCGCTCCGCGAGGGGCGGCCCTCTTCGTTTTCCGTCGCCGTTCCTAGGCCGCCGCCGGCTTCGGCGCCGCGCCCGACGCGACCCGCAGCAAGAACTCCTCGACGATCCTCATCGACTCGTCGGGCCTCCGCTGCAGGACGAGGTGCGGGGTGTCGAGCATTCGCACCTCGGCCCGGGGCTGGAGCGCGCGGATCTCGGACGGCAGCGTGGAGCGGAGCAACCGGTCCTTCTTCCCTCCGAGGAAGAGCAGGGGGACGGGGCACCTTCGCAGCGCCTCCGACGCATCCACCGCCAGTGCCGCTCGCGCCCGCGCCGCCATCACCCGGGCCGGCACGTGACGCACCGCCTCGCGCACCTCCTCCACCAGGTCCTGCGACGCATCACCGCCTGCCAGGAGCAGGCGGACCACGTGGGGCGGCAGGGGCAGCCGGAAGAAGGCCGGCCCGAGCGGCGCGGCCCGGGCGATGAGAACGTTCGCCGGCCTGCGGTGGAAGGTGGCGACCAGCACCACGCCCACCAGGCCTTCCGGCTTCGTCGCGGCCACCCGCAGCGCGAGCGGCCCCCCGAACGACTCGCCCAGGATGGCGTAAGGCTCGCCCCGCGGCAGCCGGGACCGCACCAGCGTCTCGAGGTCCGGGTAGTCGAGGAAGCGGTCCTGCGGGTACGGCACGCGCCGGAGGTCGAGCGCCCCGGTCGCCGCTCCGATGAACCTCCGGAAGAGGTTGGTGCTGCCGTCGAGCCCGGGGAGCAGGAACAGGGGGAGGGGGCGCGGATTCGTCACCAGGCGATCCTCTCAGAAAAAGAACCGGTCGGGCACTCCCCGGGTCCACTCGAGGATGGTGGGCCACCCGATGACCGCGTCGAGCGCCTCCTGGGCGACCGCCGGGTCGAGCCCCGACTCGACGAGCCCGGCCGAGCAGGCGAGGAGCCGGCAGACCCCGGCATCCCGTGCCTGGAAGAGGGCCCTCGCCGGACCGTCGTCCCGATCGTCCGCCGCGTCCACCACCGCGCGGACCGCCTTTCCGAGCAGGAAGACGTCCACCCGGTCGCCCATGGCGGCGGCGGCGAGCGCACAGGATCCCGCTACCCGGACGGATGCCTCGTCGGCGTGGGAAAGGAACACGATGGTGCGTCGGTCGCTCGTCATGATTCCCCTGCTTTCGCGCCGTGTTATAACCCGCGCGCCATGTCCGAAGAGAAGAAGCGCGAAGCCGGCCCGGTCGTCGTTCGCAAGGGCCACGTGAAGCCCCCTCCCGCCGGCGTCAAGATCGAGGAGCCAGTGGTGGAGCAGCTCGGCGCCGTGGATGCGCCGGCCGCGCCCGCCGTCGAGGACCGACGCCCGCTCTGGCAGCGAATGGCCGACGCGAAGGCCGGTGCGACCGCTGCCGGAACGGCCGCGCCTGCCTCGCCGTCCGCGCCGTCGCAGCCCCCCCGCGCGCCCCGCCCTCCCCGGCCCGGCGGTCCCGGCGGCCGCGGTGGTCCAGGCGACCGGGGTCCCCGTCGCGACGGCGGCCCGCGCGATCGCCGCGAGCCGCGACGCGACGCCGGCCCCCGTGAGCCAGCCGCCCCGGTCCTCCCTCCCGGCGAGCCGCCGCCTCCTCCTCCCGAGGCGCCGTCCGTGGACGAGGGCTCGTTCGCCGACATGTACGCCGATGCAGCGGCCGCGGCGCGCCCCCGCCGCCGCTTCCAGCCCGGCGAGAAGGTGGCCGGCAAGATCCTCCAGATCGGCCAGGACGTGGCCTTCCTCGAGCTCGGCTCCGGGCTCGCCGACGGGATGATCGAGACGATCGAGCTGCAGGACGACGAGGGCAAGCTCGAGTTCCAGCCCGGAGACATCATCGACGGCGTGGTGGTGAAGGGCGGCGAGCGCGGCGTCGTGGTGAGCCGCGGCAAGGCCAAGGTCCACTCCGACCGGCGCGCCGTCATCGAGGCCGCCCAGACCGGCCTCCCGGTGGAGGGCGTCGTCGTCGCCGCCAACAAGGGCGGGATCGAGGTCGACGTGATGGGGCAGCGCGCCTTCTGCCCCATGTCCCAGATCGACGTCCGCTTCGTCGGCGACCCGGCGTCGCTGGTGGGCCAGCGCTTCCGCTTCCGCGTCCAGAAGGCCGACGAGCGCGACATCGTCCTCTCCCGCCGCGCCCTCCTCGAGGAGGAGCGCGCCGACCAGGCCAGGAAGACCCGCGAGCGGCTCGAGCCGGGCGCCACCTTCGAGGGCACGGTCACGAGCGTCCAGGACTACGGCGCCTTCGTGGACATCGGCGGCATCGAGGGGCTGGTCCACGTGTCGGAGCTGGCCTGGGACCGGGTCTCGCGCCCCGGCGACCTGCTGCGGCAGGGCGACAAGGTCCAGGTGCAGGTCCTCAAGATCGAGGAGGACGCCAAGAAGGGAACGCGCATCTCCCTCAGCGTGAAGGCACTCGTGCCTCGCCCGGAGCCGGTCGCGGCCCCTCCCCGCCCGGTCAACGCGCCGCCTCCTCCTCCCAAGGTGGGTGACGTCGTGAAGGGCACGGTCGACCGCATCGAGCCCTACGGCGTGTTCGTCCGCTTCGCCGGCGGCCGCGGCCTCGTCCCCGCCGCCGAGACCGGGACACCCCGCGGCCAGGACCTCAAGAAGGCCTTCCCGGCAGGCGCGGAGATCACCGTGCTCGTCACCGACATCGACGAGCGCGGACGGATCCGGCTCTCCCGCACCCAGGCCGAGGCGGCCGACGAGCGTCGCGAGGCCACCGAGTACATGGCCAAGGCCCCCAAGGCCAGCGGCAAGGGCTTCGGAACACTGGGCGATCTGCTGAAGAGCAAGCTCAAGGGCTGATCGCCCGTCCGCCCCGATTCTCCCGCCGGACCACTTCAACCCGCGGGGGCCCCTGTGCTATCAAAGGGGGCTCTCGCGAGCCCATTTCCCCTTCCATCCCAAGGGAGTCCCGAGCATGTCCTCGACCGTCGCGCCCACGAAGAACCCCCACCTCCTCGCATGGGTGGAGGAGATGGCCAAGCTCTCCACGCCGGACAAGATCCTCTGGCTCGACGGTTCGGAGCTGGAGCGCCAGGAGCTCATCGCCCAGGCCGTCGTCGACAAGGTCCTCATCCCGCTCGACCAGAAGAAGTGGCCGGGCTGCTACTACCACCACTCGAACAAGAACGACGTCGCCCGCGTCGAGCACCTGACCATCATCTGCACCCCCACGAAGGAGGAGGCCGGCCCCACCAACACCTGGGTCGCCCCCGCCGAGATGTACGCGAAGATGCGCGGCCTCTTCGCCGGCTGCATGAAGGGGCGCACGATGTACGTGGTGCCCTACGTGATGGGCCCCGCCGACTCGCCGTTCGCCAAGGTGGGCATCGAGATCACCGACTCGGTCTACGTGGCGCTCAACATGGGCCTCATGACCCGCATGGGCAAGGTGGCCCTCGACCGGCTCGGCGACAAGAACGACTTCAACAAGGGGATGCACGCGGTCGCCGAGTGCGACCCCGAGAAGCGCTTCATCACCCACTTCCCGCAGGACAACACCATCTGGTCGGTGGGCTCGGGCTACGGCGGCAACGCGCTGCTCGGCAAGAAGTGCCTGGCGCTCCGCATCGGCTCCTACCTCGCGAAGAAGGAGGGCTGGCTCGCCGAGCACATGCTCATCCTCGAGGCCGAGAGCCCCGAGGGCGAGATCAGCTACGTGGCCGCGGCCTTCCCGTCGGCCTGCGGCAAGACCAACTTCGCCATGCTGATCCCGCCCAAGGAGTTCGCGGGCTGGAAGATCCGCACCGTGGGCGACGACATCGCCTGGATGCGCGTCGGGCCCGACGGCCGCCTGTGGGCGGTGAATCCCGAGGCCGGCTACTTCGGCGTGGTCCCGGGCACGAACACCAAGACCAACCCCAACGCCATGGCGAGCATCCGCAAGGACACGTTCTTCACGAACGTGGCCCGCACCGTGGACGGCGACGTCTGGTGGGAGGGGCACGACGCCCCGGCGCCGGACAACCTGCATCGACTGGAAGGGCGACGTCTGGAAGAAGGGCAGCGCCGACAAGGCGGCCCACCCGAACAGCCGCTTCACCGCGCCCATGGCCAACAACCCGGCGCTCTCCCGGTTCGCCAGCGACCCGCGGGGCGTGCCCATCAGCGCCATCATCTTCGGCGGCCGCCGCGCCAACACGGTCCCGCTCGTGCTCCAGTCCTTCAACTGGACCCACGGCACGTACCTGGGCGCCACCATGGGCTCCGAGACCACCGCCGCCGCCACGAGCGCGGTCGGCGTGGTCCGCCGCGACCCCATGGCCATGCTGCCCTTCCTGGGCTACGACGCCGGCAGCTACCTGCAGCACTGGCTCGACATGCAGGACCGCATCCCCAACCCGCCCAAGATCTTCCTGGTGAACTGGTTCCGGAAGAACAACGAGGGCAAGTTCGTCTGGCCGGGCTACGGCGACAACATGCGGGTCCTGAAGTGGATCCTCGACCGCGCCCACGGCCGCACCAACGCCCAGGAGACGGTCATCGGCTGGACCCCGGTCTCGGGCGACCTCGACCTGACCGGCCTCGACGTGTCCAAGGAGTCGGTCGAGCAGGCCACCCGCATCGACCTCGGCGAGTGGCAGCACGAGCTCGAGGACGTGAAGGAGTGGTTCGACAAGCTCGGCAAGACCCTGCCGGTCCAGCTCGAGCTGCAGCGCCAGCTCCTGCTCGCATCGGTCAAGAACGCCCGGGCGGTGGCCGCCGGCAAGAAGTAGATCCCGGGCGTGTGCACGCTCGCACTCGCCTTCCATGCCGACCGGCGCTGGCCGCTC
Organism: uncultured delta proteobacterium; assembly: GCA_963818535.1. GTDB lineage: Bacteria > Myxococcota > Myxococcia > Myxococcales > Anaeromyxobacteraceae > CAIOAK01. Next base: position 138,056 of record CAWFSM010000005.1, read on the forward strand.
GTCGTCGCCGCCAATCGCGACGAGCGGCTCGGCCGCCCCTCCGAGGACTGGGCCCTGCGCGCGCCTCCGGGCGCGCCGCGCCATGCGGCTCCGCGCGACGCGGTCGCGGGCGGCACGTGGATCGGGGTGGGCGCGGCGGGGGTCTTCGCCGGAATCACCAACTTCCACGCCTCCCCGGGCCACCCTCCCGATCCTTCCAGGCGCAGCCGGGGAGAGATCGTGTCCCGGGTGCTCGGGCAGCCGTCCGCCGCCACGGCCCGTGAGCTGTGCGCGGGCACCGAGCCCGGCCTGTACAACCCCTTCCACCTCCTCGTCGCCGACGCCGCGACGGCGTTCCTCTGGTGGTACGACGGCGACGGCTCGGCCCTGGAGGACCTGGGCCCAGGGCTTCACGTCGCCACCGAGCGCTCCCCTCACGGGCGCGATCCCCGGGGGGAGGCGCTCCGGGCCCGCTGGCCGGTCGACCCTTCGCCGCCCCGGCTGCGCGAGATCCTCTCGAGCCACGAGCTGCCGCCCGGCCCCGGCGTCTGCATCCACCACGGGGACATCTACGGAACCCGCTCGTCGGCGGTGATCCGGCTCGCCCCTGCGCTCCACCACTCGGAGCTCTACGCCGCCGACGGCCCTCCCTGCACGACGCCCTTCGAGGACCGGTCCGAGCTGCTGGTCGCCCTGTCGCGGCCGGCTTGACGCCGGGCCTTCCCGCCGACATCTATCCCGCCATGGGACTCCTCGATCGCATCCCCTCCCGGCCTCCGCCCGTGGCGCCGCCCGAGGCCATCGACCTGAACGCGAACGGCGAGTTCGAGATCACCTGGCCAGGTGGGCGGGTGGCCATCCTCCCCGCCTTCACGCTGCGGGACCTCTGCCCCTGCGCCGGCTGCATCGAGGAGGGCACGGGCAAGAAGATCCTCGACCCTTCGACCATCCCGCTCGACATCCACGCCGAGCGCATCGACCCGGTGGGCAGCTACGCCATCCAGGTCCACTGGTCCGACGGGCACGACACCGGGCTGTACACCTGGGAGCAGCTGCGCAAGATCTCGGGGCTCTGCCTCGATCAGACCATCCGGCGGGCCGGCGGCGCGATGCGGGTGTGCCGGTTCACCTCGGGCGACATGCCCTGGCGCGCCCGCGCGAAGCGCAGCCCGTTGACCGGCCCCTCCCCGCCACGCATCGCGTGCACGAGGAGCTTCACCGCGAACGGGTCGGCGTGGCCCGAGGCCGCCTCGGCGATCAGCAGATCGGCGGCGCCGCGCGCCTCGAAGGGCTCGGAGCGGTAGGCGCGGGCATGGGTCAGCGCGCAGTAGGAGCTCGCGATGGCCACCACCTCGGTGGTGGGCGACGGACGCTCCGCCAGGTCGGGGTAGCCCTGGCCATCGCGCCAGTGATGGGCCAGCGCCGCCTCCACCGCCGGGTGGGAGCCGAGCTGGCGCGCCAGCTGGAAGGCGCCGAGCAGCGGGTGCTGCGCCACCTCCACCGTGTCCTCGCCGTGGAGCGAGTCGGCGGTGCCCACCACCCGCGCGGGCACGTGGCGCATCCCGATGTCGTGGAGCAGCGCGGCCACGGCGATCTGCGGCGAGGCGCGCGCGGTCCCCGCCGCGGCCAGGATGAGCCGCGTGGTCACCACGGCCGTGGCGAGCGCGTGCCGGTACCGCACCGGGTCGAGCAGCTTGGCCGCCGCCATCTCCTCGACGAGCGGCTGCGGGAGCGCCGCCGACTCGATGACCCCCCGCACCGCCGAGACCACCGCCTCGGTGCGCAGCAGGTGGCAGAGGGCTGGCTCACGCAGGACGTCGCCGAGGTCGTCGGCGATGAAGGTGTCGGCGACGGGGGTCACGGAGCCCGGGCGGGCCTGGGCGGCGGCCTCCGATATCGACTCGACCGACACGACCGTTCCCGCCCTGGCGAGCAGTTTCCCACCGCAGTCGGTGAGGTTCCTGCGGAGCTTGACCCGGTCGAACATGGCTGGGATGTACCAGGGTAGCAGGACACCGGTTGGGTTGCCTCGGGAGCCCCGTGGGGGGCGCCACCACCGGGGGTGGGAGACCGGACTACATTCCCGGTCAGCGCCTTTTCCGGGAGAGCGCGCGGTCCATCTCGCGTCGGCTCTCCCGCTCGGCGATGTGGTCGCGCCGGTCCTCGTGCGTCTTGCCGCGCCCGAGCCCCAGCTCCACCTTGGCCCAGCCGTCCTTGAAGTAGATGGAGATCGGGACGAGCGTGTAGCCGCGCTGCTCGATCTTGCCGCGCAGCTTCTCGATCTCGGACCGGTGGAGCAGCAGCCTCCGCTCCCGGAGCGGGGCGTGGCCGAAGCTGGCCGCCGCCTTGTACTCCCCGATGCGGCAGTTGAGGAGCCAGAGGTCGTCGCCGCGCAGGGCCGCGTAGGAGTCGGAGAGGGCGACGTTGGCCTCGCGCAACGACTTCACTTCACTTCCGGTGAGTGCGATCCCGGCCTCGACCCGCTCCTCGATGGCGTAGTCGAAGACGGCGCGCCGGTTCTTGGCCACGACCTTCACCCCGTCGTCGTCGGCCCTCTTGCCCTTGCCGGACTTGCTCACGGCAGCGCCACGTTGTCGATGAGCCGGGTGCGTCCGAGGAAGGCCGCGACCAGCGCCCGGGTCCCCGGAACGGCGCTCCCCACCGGTCGCAGCGCCAGGGGATCCACGAGCTCGACGTAGTCGATCCGCATCCCCGCCGCCTCCACCGTGGCCCGGATCCCCCGGGCCAGCGCGGCCGGGTCGCGTTCCCCTCCAGCGGCCAGCCGTCGCGCCTCCTCCAGCGAGCGGGAGATGGCCACGGCGCGACCGCGCTCCTCGGGCGTGAGGTAGGCGTTTCGCGACGACATGGCGAGGCCGTCCTTCTCGCGGATGATGGGCATTCCCACCACCTCGACCCCCATGTCGAGGTCCGAGGCCATGCGGCGCAGCACTTGAAGCTGCTGCCAGTCCTTCTCCCCGAAGAGGGCCACGTTGGGGCGGGACAGGCCGAACAGCTTCGCGACCACCGTGGCCACGCCGCGGAAGTGGCCCGGGCGCCGGTCGCCGCAGAGCCCCTTCGACACCTCGGTGACGTCCACCCACGTCTGGAAGTCCTTCGGGTAGACCGCGGCCGGGTCCTCCGGCGCGAGCACCATGTCGACGCCGGCGGCGCCGCACTTCGCCAGGTCGCCCTCGAGGTCGCGCGGGTAGCGGGCCAGGTCCTCGGTGGGGCCGAACTGCGCGGGGTTCACGAAGATGGTCGCGAGGGAGAGGCCGGGACGGCCCCCCTCGTCGGCCCGGCGGCGTCCCTCCCGCATGAGCGAGAGGTGTCCGTCGTGGAGGTAGCCCATGGTGGGCACGAGGGCGATGCGGGTGCCCCCGTCGCGCGCGGCGATGCAGCGACGCTGCCACGCGGCCGGGTCGCGGATGAGCTCGGGGAGGGACATCGACCTAGACTGGCGCCCCCACCACTCCGGCGTGGTCGTCGTCGGCGGAGGGCTGCTGCGGCACCACCTGGAGGAGCCGCAGCGAGGGCGCGTGGAAGCTGTGCTCCTCGGCGGGGAAGGTGCCGGCCTTCACCTCGGCCACGTAGGCCTCGATCCCGGCCACCGCGGCCGGCCCGAGGTCGGCGAAGCGCTTCACGAACTTGGGCTTGAACTCGGTCTCGAGGCCGAGGAGGTCGTGGTAGACGAGCACCTGCCCGTCGGCGTGGGGGCCGGCGCCGATCCCGATGGTGGGAATCCCGAGCTGCCCGGTGACGAGCCGCGCCAGCTCCGCCGGGATGCACTCCAGCACCACCGCGTAGCAACCCGCGGCCTCGAGGGCGTGCACGTCCTGGATGAGCTTCTGGGCCTTCTCGCCGTCGCGCCCCTGCACCACGTAGCCGCCCATCTTGTGGACCGACTGCGGGGTGAGGCCGAGGTGTCCCATGACCGGGATGCCGGCGCGGACGATGCGCCCGATCACCTCGGCGTACTCGGAGCCGCCCTCGAGCTTCACCGCCTCCACGCCGCCCTCGGCCACGAGCCGCATGGCGTTCTTGACCGCCTCGTCGGCGCTGGCCTGGTAGCTGCCGAAGGGCATGTCGCCGACCAGGTGGGCGCGGCTCTGGTTCCGGGAGAGCCCGCGCCGCACCGAGGCGCAGTGGTAGATCATCTGCTCGAGGGTGACCGGCAGGGTGGACTCGTGCCCCTGCATCACCATGCCCACCGAGTCGCCGACCAGGACCACGTCGACGCCGCCGCGGTCGACGAGCCGGGCGCTGGTGGAGTCGTAGGCGGTCACCACGGCGATCTTCTCGCCGGCGCCCTTCATTCGACGCAGCTCGTGGATGGTCACGCGCTTGCGGGGCGCGGTCTGGCTGGACATTGCGCTTCGCCTCCGGTGTAGGCCTCGTCACGAGGTCCCGCCCATTGGGGAAGGGAAATCTACCCCGGCACGGGCGGCCAGCGCCACGGATAACGGATCGGGGAGGCCCCGGGGCCCCCACCGCCCTGGATCAGGCCCCGTGCCCGGCGAGGCTGAAGTGGAGCCGGCCGCGGCGGTGGCGCCGGATCTCCTTCTGGAGGGCGTCGAGGTCCCCCTCGTCGCCGAGGTCGATGTCGGTCGTGTTGACCACGAGCAGCGGCGTCTCCTCGTAGTGGAAGAAGAAGTCGCCGTAGGCCCGGCTCACCGCGTCGAGGTAGTCGACCCCGACCCCGCGCTCGAAGTCGCGGCCGCGCTTCTTGATGCGGCCCATCAGCACTTCCGGACGTGCCTGCAGGTAGACCACCAGGTCCGGCTTCACCACCCGTGCGCCGAGGACCTGCCAGATGCGCTCGTAGAGGGCGAGCTCGTTCGGCTCGAGGGTCAGGCTCGCGAAGATGCGGTCCTTCGCGAAGAGGTAGTCGGCGATGGTGACCTGGTTGAAGAGGTCCTGCTGGAAGAGCTCCTGCTGCTGCTGGTACCGCGAGAGCAGGAAGAACAGCTGGGCCTGGAGGGCGTGCTTCTTCCGGTCCTGGTAGAAGCCGGGCAGGAAGGGGTTCTCCTCCACCGCCTCCAGCACCACCCGCCCGCCCATCCGGTCGGCGAGGGCCGTGGCGAGCGTGGTCTTGCCCACGCCAATGGGCCCCTCGATGGCGATGTACCTCGACTTTTCCATCGTCGTTGCGCGAGCTTGCCATACGACCCGGGAGGTGTCCATGTGGGGCGGACGGGTGCGGTTTCTTGACCCGGTAACGTGGCGTCATGTAGGGTCACGCCCGTCAACGTCTCGGCATGCAACGCGGAGGCAGCAGGATGGTCGATGGGCGGCGTGGGCCGGGGGCGGGTCGGATGCAGGTGAAGGGATCGACCGCGGTCGGCGCGGTCGATCCGGCCTATCAGAGGGCGATCCTCAAGATCGCCATCGAGCTCCGCAAGCCGGGAGCGAAGAGTTACGACGACGTCGTCGACGGCACGATCCAGGCGATGAGGCTCGACGCAGGGGCCTTCCGGAAGTACCTGGGCGAGAACGGGGCTCGCAACATGAGCCTCCTGCTCGCGACGGCGCGGGCCGCGGGGATCTAGCGCGGGTCGAGGGAATGGGCGCCCTTCCGGTGGCGGGGCGGGGCGGTGGCGGGCGGCGGATCTTTCGGTAGGGCGCCCAGCTTTTCACGTACCGTGAACGTCGAGCGCCGGTCTCCCGCGAGGGGAGCCGGCGCCGTTTCACGTCGTCCTGGCCCGCGCGTCCTACCCGTCCTCGTCCGTTCCCCTCGGCGCGCTTGCGGGCCACCTCGGCCGCCACGTCCTCGAGGGCCTTCTCGCCGGCGCCGCCGGCCGGCAGCTCGGCGTTCTTCGTGTCCATGGCCCGTCCCGTCATGTGCACCTCGCCTGGCCGCCAACCCGGAGTGACGGTCGCTGCGAGGTCCCGGGCGCCCTCCCGGGCGGTGCCGGTCACCTTCCGGAACGACCCACTGGAAGAACATCGCGAAGCCGATGAACGGCAGGAACACCACGAAGAGGCCGCCGAGGAGCGGGGCGAGCAGCAGCGCCACGAGCCAGTGGATGCGCAGGTAGCGGTCCGAGGAACCACCGGGGAGCGTTCCCGCCGTCGCCCGCCACCGGCGTGACGCTCCAGTGCCTGGGATTCCAGTAATAGCCACCGGGGACCCTGCTTCCACCGTTGAACCGTGCCATGGCGTCGCTCCTTTCTCGCTTCGTTCCGCGTTACGACCGGCGCTTCGAGTCGATTTCCTTGGCCAGCTCCTCGAGCTTGGCTTCCTTGGCGGGTGCCTCCTCGGCCGCCTTCTCCTCCGACCGCTTGCCGGTGAAGTGCGCCGTTCCGGGCTGCCAGCCGGGGGTCACGGTGGCGGCCAGGTCCTGGGCCGAGCGGCGGAACATGCCGACCAGCGGGCGGAGGGCGGCCTGCGCCGTCAGGTAGAGGCCGATGAAGGGGAGGAAGACCACCATGAGGCCGCCCAGCACCGGCATGACCATCAGGGCCGCCGCGGTGGAGAGCTTCACGTAGTGCTCGGAGTGCGCGCCCGGGAGCTTCTGGCCGTCCTTCTCGATGGGGAAGATCTCCCAGTTGGACTTCGAGAGGTAGTAGCCGCCCTGGACTGCCGTTCCGCCGTTGATGGTCGTCATGGTGTCGTCTCCTTCACTCCGGGTTTAGATGCTCTCTTCACCGAGGAGTGTCGTCGATCGGGCGCGGCTTCGATATTGGGCTCACTCCCCAGGCGGCCTGGAAAGAGTCCGGTGGGGGCCTGCCCGGCCGCCCGGGACCGGCGGGGACGGGCACCGGGGAAGCGCGCCGGAAAACTCCCGACCCCGAACGGGGCGTGGCCTCCAGGAGCCGTCCCGGGAGGCCGACGGCAATTCAACCTGCCGTGCTTCCTCGTGAATTCAGGACACGGGGAGCGGGCCGAGCGCCCGCTCGACGGCTTCCCACTCGTCCACCGAGAGGGTCTCGCCGCGCCTTCCCGGGTCGACCGCGGCGGCCAGCAGCGCCGCCTCGAGCGCCTCGCGCGGGGCGATCCGCGCGGCCTCGAGCGCGTTGCGGAGCGTCTTCCTCCGCTGGCCGAAGCCGCCCTTCACCAATAGTCGAAAGCGTCCGCGCGTCGACGACGCGCGGCTCGCGCCCGTGCAGGTCGATGCGCACCACCGCGCTGTCGACGCGCGGCGGCGGGTGGAAGGCGCCGCGCGGGACGACGCGGTCGATCTCCACGTCGCCGCGCTGCCGGAGCAGCACCGAGAGCAGGCCCCAGTCCTTCGTCCCCGGCGACGCGGCCAGCCGCTCCGCGACCTCGCGCTGCACGAGCAGCACCGCGCGGGACACGGCCCCGGCCTGGTCGAGGAGCGAGAAGAGGATGGGACTCGTCAGGTGGTAGGGGATGTTGCCCACCACCGCCACCCTCCCCGGCTGCGCGCCGCCGGGCGCCTCGGCGGCGAGCGCGGCGAAGTCGGCGCGGGCGGCGTCGGCCTCGACGAGCCGGATGGCGTCCCCGAACTCGGCGCGCAGCACGCGCGCCATGTCGCGGTCGCGCTCCACCGCCACCACGCGGGCGCCGTGGGCGAGCGAGCCGCTCGGTGAGGTGGCCGAGCCCCGAGCCGATCTCCACCACCGCCTCGCCCGGTCGCTCCACGGCGAGCCGGGCGATGCCGTCGAGGATCGACTCGTCGCCGAGGAAGTTCTGCCCCCAGCTCTTCTTGGCCTCGAGGCCGTGCCGGTCGAGCAGCGCGCGGGGGGACGGATGGGGCATCAGTGCAGGTGCTCCGACCCGAGACGCCAGGCCGCGTCGGCCTCGAGCGCCGGGCCGGCCCGCTCGCCGCGCAGCAGCGCCTGGGTTCCCGCCACCGCGATCATGGCGGCGTTGTCGGTGCAGTGGCGCGGCGGCGGCAGGAAGACCCGCATGCCGTCGTACTCGGCCGCCCGCTCCGTCACCACCTCCCGCAGCCGGCCGTTCGCCGCCACCCCGCCGGAGAGCACCACCCGGTCGAGCTGGAGCTCGCGCGCGGCCCGGAAGAGCTTCGCCGAGAGCGCCCCCACGATGGCCTCCTGGTAGCTGGCGCAGAGGTCGGCGAGGGCCTGCCCCTCGGGCACGCCGTGCGACCGGACGTGGTGGAGCAGCGCCGTCTTCAGCCCGGAGAAGCTGAAGGCGAGCGGGCCGCCCTTCACGATGGCGCGGGGAAACTTCACCGCTCGGATGTCTCCGCCCCGGGCCAGCCGGTCGATGGCCACTCCTCCCGGGTAGGGCAGGCCCAGCAGCTTCGCCCCCTTGTCGAAGGCCTCGCCGGCGGCGTCGTCGCGGGTCTGCCCGAGGAGCCGGTAGCGGCCGAACCCCTCGACCACGTAGAGCGAGGTGTGGCCGCCGGAGACGACCAGCCCGAGGTAGGGGAACGCCGGCGCCTCCTCGGAGAGGAAGGTGGCGAGGAGGTGCCCCTCCAGGTGGTTCACCCGGGCGAGCGGCACGTCCCAGGCGAGCGAGAGCGCCTTCGCGACCTGCACCCCGACGAGCAGCGCCCCGACGAGCCCTGGCCCGGAGGTGACCGCGATGCCGTCGAGGTGGGCTCCGTCGACCCCGGCCAGCCGCAGCGCCTCGTCCACCACCGGCATCACCTGCACGACGTGGTTGCGGCTCGCCAGCTCCGGCACCACGCCGCCCCAGCGGCGGTGGATCTCGATCTGGGTCGAGACCACGTCGGAGAGCACGCGCCGGCCGTCCTCCACCACCGCGGCGGCGGTCTCGTCGCAACTCGTCTCGATTCCGAGGACTTTCACGGGGGTGGCTTTATCTACCGCCGGGGGTCAGGGGCGCAAGCGCTCGAGCAGCGCACGGATCCGGGCGGCGTGGGGCCCCCCGGGCTCGGCCGCCAGGTAGCGCTCGAAGGCGGCCCGCGCCCCGTCCCGGTTCCCGGCCGCCAGCTCCACCTCGCCGAGCGCCATCCACCCTGCGCCGATCGACGGGTCGATCGTGGTGGCCCGCCGGCAGGCCGCCGCCGCGCCGGCGAGGTCGCCGGCCTGGTAGCGCGCCCCCACGTCGGCCATGGCCTCCCGGTAGGCGGCCGAGGGCGCCGGCTCGGTCACGGAGAGCGCCGGCGGTTCCACCCGGGCCGGCGGCGACTCCGGCGGCGCCTCCCGCTGCCTCCGCCCCGACCAGACCCAGCCGAGGAGGAGCATCGCCAGCAGGACGGAGCCGGCCACGAGCGAGGCGGTCATCCGGGAACGTCGGGCCGGAGACGAGGCGACGGCCGACGGCGCGGCTCCCCTCGGCTCGAGCGGCTCCGCGGGGGGCTCCGACGCGCCCGGCTCGGGCTCGACGTGGTGGGCCGAGGCCGGTTCGGCGAACCAGTCGACGCCATCCGGCCCTCGAGGCGCCGGCCGCGCGGCTGCGCTCCCCGGCGGAACGACCCGGAGCACTCCGACGTCGAGGAGGCGCCCCAGCGAGGCGAGGGCCTGCGCCGGGTCCAGTCCCGACCGGGCGATGAGCTCCTTCACGTTCCGGCTCCCGTCGGCGAGGCGGAGGAGAACGTTCTCCCCGTCGGGGATGGCGCGGAGGGCTCCGGCCAGGACGGCCGGGTCCACGGCGAGGATCGCGTCGAGCGGCGGCGTCGCCGCCGGGTCGCCAGGGTCGCTCACTTCTTCGCGTCCGCCCGCGCCTCGGCCCGGCTCTGGCGCCTGCCCTGGATCTGGCGGAGCTCCCGTGAGGCTTCCTCGCTGCGCGGATCCGCCCGGAGCGCGGCCCGGAAGAGCTTCTCGGCGTTATCGTGGTCCCCGTCCTGGTCGGCCATCTTGCCGGCGACGAGGAAGGCCTGCGCGCAGCTCGTGTCCTTCATGGCCTCCTCGAGGTGGCGCCGCGCCTTCTCCCGATCGGCGGGCTTCCCCGACGCGAGCGTCTCGACGGCGAGTGCAGCCAGGAACTCGGGGCGACGGTCGCCACGCACCGCGGCCTCGAGGAAGAGGCGGGCCCGCGCGTGGTCCCCGGTGCGACGGGCCGCCTCGGCCTTCTGGAAGTCCACGCGCGCGGCAGCGGCGGCCGCCTGGGTCGGGGCGCGTCCCCCCGCCGAGGAGCGGGCCAGGTACTCGGTGCGTCGGTCCCGGTCGGAGAGGACCCCGTAGGCCTCGTTGAGCGCCGAGAGCAGCTCGCGCAGGTCGGCCTGGAGGTCCACGAGTCCCGGGGCGCCGAAGCGATCGGGGTGGAACTGCTTCACGAGCTGGAGATAGGCGGCCTTCACGTCGTCCAGGCTGGCGCCGCGCGGCAATCCCAGCCGGGCGAAGAGGTCCGCCTCACGGGCCAGCGGAAGGGCGACCTCGAGGGCCTTCCGGATCTCGCCCCCGGGGCCCGTCGAGTGCGAAGTCGCGCCTGCGCCGGCCGGAGGCGCCGTTCCCGGCGTCGCGGGGGCGGCGTGGGGCAGGGGGCCCGGCGAGCGGGGTCCCACGCCCATGTTCTGCATCGCGCGGGCGAGGAGGCGCTGCCGACGGGCCCTCGACTCCTCGGGGTCGCTCCGGCGCGACGGGGCGACGGGCGAGGCCGGGGGCGTCCCCGCAGCGACGGGCGCGAGCACCGGCGGAGGGGCGGCCGGAGGAGCGGGGCGCGCGGGGCGCGCCGGCTGGGGAGGCGCCGTCGACGTTCCCAGCGCGGAGAGGTCGACCACCTCGCCGGCGGGCTCGGCGAGCCCGAGGAGGAGGAGCGCCGCGAGCACGGCCCGCGCGTGCTTCACCGGGAGTCCGGGCGTGGCCAGGATCTCGTCGGCGGTGCAGGCGCTCTCGAGCCGGCGCAGGATCTCCTCCTCCGGGCCGGACCAGGAGAAGACCAGGGAGATCTCGCCGTCGCGATGGGTGAGCGCGATGGGCCCCTGGGCGAGCGCCAGCGCCGAGGCGCAGAGGGCCTCGCCCTGCGGCGTGTCGAGGGCGTCGACCACCGCCCGCATCGGAGCCACCAGCACGCGCACGGCCCAGGCGGGGATCGCGGCGTCGAAGTCGAAGCGGAAGCCCCCGTCGGAGAGGCCGGCGATGAGGGAGACGTAGGCCGCCTGCTGGTCCTCCAGGGCCCGATCGACGACCTCCTGGGAGACCGCGCCCATCTCCACGAGCACGTCGCCCTGCCGGCGCCGCGTGCGGGCCATCTCGGCGAGCGAGCGCCCCAGCGACTCGATGTCGATGAGACCGCGCCCGAGCAGGATCTGCCCGAGGGGATGGAACCCGGCGAAGGTCTGGGCGCCCACCGGCATCCCGTCGCGGAAGAAGAGGCGCGAGTCGCCTCCCTCCTGGTGGACCGTCAGCTCCCCGGTGGCGCGGAGGTTCCAGGCCTCGAGCAGGATGGCCGCGAGGGGCGTCCGCGAGAGATCTCCCGGCTCGCGAAGGAACGACATGCCCCCATCCTACACCGAGAGGCTCCGGATCGCGGCGTACACCCCCACCCCGGCCGCCACCGCGAGGTTCAGGCTGCGCTGCCCGGGGAGCATGGGGATGGAGACGCAGCGCTCGGGCCAGGCGGCCACGAGCGCGGGCGGAAGCCCGAGCTGCTCCTGGCCGAAGACGAGGATGTCGCCGGGCGCGAACTCGACCTCGAAGAGGGTCCGATCCGCACGCGCCGTGAAGAGGTGGAGCCGGTCCGGGCGCCCCTGCGCGTGCCGCGCCTCGAAGGACGGCCAGTCCTGGTGCACCTCCACCTCCACGTCGTCCCAGTAGTCGAGCCCGGCGCGTCGCAGGTCCTTCTCGGCGAGCGAGAAGCCGAGCGGGCCGACCAGGTGCAGGCGGCAGCCGGTCACCGCGCAGGTGCGGGCCACGTTGCCGGTGTTGGGCGGGATCTGCGGCGCCACCAGCACCACGTGGAGCGGTGGCGTGACGGGAGACAGGTCGGCCATTCCCGGAGACTACCCTGGCGCGGGGTCGTCGAATGCGCTCTAGTGTTGCGCCATGCGTCTCGCCGCCATCGGGGCCTCCGACGTCGGCCGCAAGCGCAGCCACAACGAGGACGCCTTCCTGGTGATGCCCGAGGCCGGCCTCTTCGCGGTGGCCGACGGACTGGGCGGGCACGCCTCGGGCGAGGTGGCGAGCCGCATGGCGGTCGACGAGCTGGCCGGCAACTTCGGCGGACTCCCGGGGACGCCCGCGGAGCGGCTCCGCGACGCCTTCCAGCTGGTCAACCGGCTCGTCCACGAGCGGTCGCAGGCCGATGCGCTCCTCTCCGGAATGGGCACGACGCTCGTCGCCGGCCACTTCGCCGAGGACGGCACGCTCGCCGTGGCTCACGCGGGCGACAGCCGCGCCTACCACTTCCGCGCGGGGCGGCTGCTCCGGCTCACCGAGGACCACTCCCTCCTGCAGGACTTCATCCGCCAGTCGCGTCCCACCCCGGAGGAGATCGACGCCTTCCCGCACAAGAACGTGATCGTCCGCGCGGTGGGGATGCGGGAGACGGTGGACGTCGACGTGTCCACGGTCGAGGTCCAGGACGGCGACCTGCTGCTCCTCTGCTCCGACGGCCTCTTCGGGATGGTCTCCGACGAGCAGATGGCCGAGATCCTGCGCCTGGAGGGGGGCGAGATCCTGCGCGCCAACCAGCTGCTCGTCGACGCGGCGAACCGGGCCGGCGGATCGGACAACGTGACCTCGGTGCTGGTCGAGGTGGTGGAGATCTAGCCCGCCTGCACCCGGAGCGAGCCGGCCGCGACCGCGCGGGCAAGCCGCTCGCCGGGCTCGATCTCCGTCCGCGACCAGACCACGGCCCGCTCCACGATCGCCCCGCGCCCCACCCGGCTCTCCGATCCGAGCACCACCTCGGGCCCGACGACCGCCCCCGCCTCGACCACCGCGCCCTGCCCGACGAGCACCGGGCCGACCAGCCGGGCCGAGGGATCGACCGACGCGCCCTCGGACACGAAGACGCGCGAGGGCCCGGGGGAGAGGCCGGCGAACGGGTCGGCGCCCGGCAGCGCCACGGGCGCCTCGCCGGAGAGGAGGTCGAGGTTGGCCCGGAGGTAGCGCGCCGGCGCGCCCAGGTCGTTCCAGTAGCCGGTGGCCACGACGGCCCGGACGTGGCCCGAGGCGAGGAGCGGTGCGTAGACGCGGCGGTTCACGTCGCAGGCGAAGGGGCGCGCCGGGACGTGGTCGAGCAGCGCCGGGGAGAGCACGTGGACGCCGGTGAAGTGCAGCGGCAGGAGCGCGTCGCCGCCCGGGCCGAGCCCGGCGATGCGCCGGACCGCCATGCCGTGGTCGACGTCCACGGTGGCGTAGCTCTCTCCCGGCGGCATGGGCGCGAGCACCATGGTGGCGAGAGCCTGGCTCTTCCGGTGGGCCGCCACGATGGCCGCGAGGTCCACGTCGAAGAGGACGTCGCCGTTCCAGAGGACGATGTCGCTGGCGCCCGCGAGGAAGGGACGGGCCTCGCGGAGGGCCCCTCCGGTCCCGGCGATGACCGGCTCGCGGGAGACGGACAGCTCCAGGCCGGCCGCACGCGCCGCCCCGGCGGCCACCCGCTCCATCTCCGGACCGAGGTGGTGGACATTCACGACCACCCGGCGAGCGCCGGCGGCGTGGAGCCGGCCGAAGGCGAACTGGACGAGGGGAAGTCCGGCGACGGGGACGGCGGGCTTGGGCAAGAGGTCGGTGAGCGGCCGGAGCCGCGTGCCCAGCCCCGCGGCGAGAACCATCCCGACGACACCGTCCATGGTAGAGCGAGTCTAGCCGATGTCCGCTTCCACGCGCCTTCGCCTCTTCTACTTCGCCTACTACGGCTGCGTCGGCACCTTCCTGCCCTACTTCGCCCCGTACCTCCGGGGCCTGGGCTTCTCGGGCGAGCAGATCGGCACCGTCCAGATGATCGGCCCCCTGGTGGCCGTGCCCACCGCCATCGCCTGGGCCACCGCCGCCGACCGGCTCCGGGCCCCGGCCCGGGCGCTCTCCATCGCGTCCGCCTGGGCCCTCCTCGCGGTGGTGTTCCTCCCCGCCGCCCGGACGCCCGTGGCGGTCGGGCTCGTGCTCCTCGCCTACTCGCTCGCCGACCGGGCCGTGGTGCCGCTCGTCGACTCGCTGACGGTGGAGTGGACCGTCCACCACCCGGGGTCGTCCTACGCGCGCATCCGGCTCTTCGGCTCGGTGGGCTTCGCGGTGCTCACCTCGGCGGTCGGGCTCGTCCTCACCTGGCGCGGCGACCGGCCGGGGGACGTGCTCGTGCCGATCGCGGTCGCGGCGTGCGTCGGCTGCTATGCGCTCGTGGCCCGGCATCTCCCGGTTCCCCCGGCTCCACCCCACCCTCCCCGATTCCGGGAGATGGCCGGGCTGCTGCGCGACGGCCCCCTGCTCGCCCTGCTGGCCGTCTTCTCCCTTCACTGGGGGGCGACGGCTCCCTTCCACCTCCTCTTCGGCCTCTTCGTGCGCGACCTCGGGCTTCCCGCCAGCGTCACCGGCGTGGGCATGGCGGTGGGGGTGGCCGCCGAGGTGGCGGCCCTCCTCGCCTTCCCCCGGGTGGCCGCCCTCTTCTCGCTCCGCTCCATCCTGGCCGCCTCCTTCGCCGTGAGCGCGCTGCGCTGGCTGCTCCTCTCCCGGGCCGAGTCGGCGGCCTGGGTCGTCGCGCTCCAGATCCTCCACGCCTTCACCTTCGGTCTCTTCTGGGGCGCCGCGATGGACGCGATGTCCCGGGCCGTCCCCTCGCGGCTGCGGGCCACCGGCCAGGCGATCTTCGCCGCGGTGGTCTTCGGCCTGGGGAACGCGGTGGGCTACCAGCTCTCCGGCCTGGGCTACGACCGCTGGCACGGGGTGGGACCGCTCTTCGCCTGGGCGGGGGGCGTGGAGGCCCTGGCGCTCCTGGCGCTGTTCGCGCTGCCCCGGTCGATCCTCACTTCAGGTCGCGCAGCGTCTTCGCCCCGATGACCTGGCGGAGGACCAGGAACAGCTCCGCCGTCGAGACCGCGTCGATGAGGGCGTCGTGGGCCTGGTAGTCGGGCAGCCCGTGGGCGCGGCGCGCCTCGGAGAGGTTGAGCGAGGGCATCTGCACCCCCTCGGGACGCAGGAACTTGCGCCGCTCCGCCGCCTTGACGATGAGGTCCACCGTGTCCACCACCACCGGCTTCTTCCAGGGGACGCCGGTCCGGGCGTGCCCTTCCTTCAGGAAGGACACGTCGATGCCCCGGTTGTGAACGAGCAGGACGCCATCGGCGAGACGCCGCCCGACCTCGAGCAGCACCGCGTGCAGCTGGGGGGACTTGCGGAGATCGCCGGCCAGCAGCTGGTGGGCGCGCACCGACTCGGGCCGGATGGGGCGCCCCGGATCGGGCCGGATGAGGGTGCTGAAGGACTCGCCGAGGCGGATCACCCCGGAGCGTATCGGCACCATCCCCACGGCGATGATGGGGTCGTGGCGCGCGTCGAGCCCGCCCGTCTCGAGGTCGAGCGCCCAGTAGACCGGGACGTCCCACCGTGGCGACGAGAAGATCACGCGGGTCGCGGCACGCTCAGACCACCTGGTACCGGTAGGCGGCCTTGTCCTGCCAGGAGCTGATGGCCCGCAACGAGTCCTTGAGCCGGCTGCGCTCGATGGCGGACAGCTGCGAGAGCGAGACGACGTTGGTGGGGGTCTTGCCCTCGGAGAGCATCTTCAGCTGCATGCGCAGCCGCAGCCCGAGCAGGTACCGGTAGGAGTCGATGACGGTGGCGCTGACGTCGGCTCCCATCAGGCCGGCGCGGGTCGCGGCGCGGAGACGCTCGAGCGTGCTGCGCGCCTGGCTTCCCACCGCCAGCCCGTAGCAGCGGGCCAGGAAGACCACCGGGGCGATGCCCTGCCGCTTGAGATCCAGGTCGGTGCCTCCGCGAAGCCGGAGGAGGAGCAGGGGCGGCGGCCGGAAGTCGAGCGCCTGCCGGACCAGGCTGCGGAGGAAGGCCTCGCGGCGCGGGATGCCGTCGAGGACCTCCTGCATGGGGGCGAGGTCGAGCGAGCCGGCCACCCGCCGGAAGTCGAAGAAGATGGCGGCCTCGAGCACGCCCTGCGCGGTGGGATCCCCGACCCAGCCGGCGAACCGGTCGCGCCACTCGGTGAGGGTCCCGCAGTGGTTGCGGGCCATGTAGCCGCCCGGACAGCGTGGGAACCCGGCCGCGGCGAGGTCGGTGTTGGCCCGATCGGCGAGGGCCGTGTAGTACTCGCGGGAGCTCGCCCCCTCGTCGGCGAAGACCAGCGCGTTGTCCTGGTCGGTGAGGAGCGTCTGCTCCCCCCGCCCCTCCGACCCGAGCGCGATCCAGGCGTAGGGGGCCGGGGGCTCGCCCAGGTCGTCCTCGGCCCAGCGGAGGATGCGCTTCATGAGCGCGTCGTTCAGCTGCGCCACGAAGCCGGCGATCACCACCGGGTTCAGGCCGCCCGCCAGCAGGGCCGCCACCATCTCGGTGACCTTGCGTGAATACCCGGGAAGGCTCTCGCGATCGGGCAGCTTGTCCACGAGCCGCAGCACCGCCACCGGCCCCTGCGAGGTGTGCTTGAGCAGGTCGGTGTCGGTGACCAGGCCCAGGATCTCCCCGTCGCGCACGACCGGGAGGTGGTGGACGTTGGCCTCGAGGAGCACGGTCCAGGCCTCGTGCACCGGCATCGAGCCCTCGACGGTCTTGACCGGCCGGGAGAGGACCCGCGCGACCGGCGTCTCCGGCCCGAGCCCCTGGGCCAGGACGCGGACGCGGAAGTCACGGTCGGTGACGATGCCGGGCGTCTCGCCGCGGACCATGACCGACGAGACCCGCTGCTCGACCATGGTCCGGGCCGCGTCGCCGACCGTGGCGGTGCCGTCCACCCAGACGGCGGCGCGGCGAACCAGGGACTCCACCGGCGCCGCCAGGTCCACGCGGAAGGTGGCGACCGGCGAGTGCTCCAGGCTCGACTCGAGGCGGGTGGCGAGGCCGGCGGTGAAGTGGGCCGCGAAGCGTGCGTCGGAGAGCAGCCGGTGGAACTCCTCGCCCGGGATCCGGTAGGCGAGCAGGTCCTCCTCCACGACGCCGTCGAGCGTGGCCTTCCCGGTGATGAGGGAGGTGTAGCCGAAGGTCTCCCCCTCCTCGAGCACCTGGATCGTCTGGCCGCCGCGCTCGAGGCGGACCATGCCCTTGCGGATCAGGTAGAGGTGCTTGAGGGGTTCGTCCCCCACCGTCACGAGCTTCGTGCCGGCCGGGTAGTAGATGACCTCCAGGCTCTTCGCCGCACCGTCGAAGAGTTCCTGCGGGAGGCTGTCGAACGGGGGGGTGGAGCGGACGAACGAGACCGGGTCCAGGGCCGTCATGGCGAGGACTCTACCCGAACCGGTGGAACACCGTGAAGGAGTGGGACCCGGTCAGGTCGGGTTGTCTGGCTCGCTCGCGTTCGCTAGGGTGACGCGCCATGGAATTCCTTCCCGCCCTCGCCACGGCGGCCGGTGGACGCGTCGGGGAGGGCCTTGCGCTCTGGAGCGTCGCGCCGTTCGCCGTCATGCTCCTCTGCATCGCGGTCCTGCCCCTCGTGGCGGGGCACATGTGGGAGCACAACCGCAACAAGGCGATCCTCAGCCTGGTGCTCGGCCTTCCGGTCGCGGTCTGGATGTGGACCCTGGACGCGGTCGGCGTCGGCCACGTGGTCGCACGAGTACGTCGCCTTCATCATCCTGCTCGGGTCGCTCTTCGTCATCGCCGGCGGGATCGTGATCCGCGGGACCCTCTCCGGGACACCCGGCCTCAACACCGGGCTCCTGGCCCTCGGCGCCGTGCTCGCGTCGGCGGTGGGGACCACCGGCGCCTCGATGTTGCTCATCCGGCCGCTCCTGCGGGCGAACTCGGTGCGCAAGGCCAAGGCCCACGTGGTGGTCTTCTTCATCTTCGTGGTGAGCAACGCCGGCGGATTGCTCACGCCCCTGGGCGACCCGCCGCTCTTCCTGGGGTTCCTGCGAGGGGTCCCGTTCCTCTGGACGCTGCGGCTCGCGCCCCAGTGGATCTTCGTGAACGTGCTGCTGCTGGTGGTCTTCTACGTCTACGACTCCACGGTCTTCCGCCGGGAGGATCTGGCCACGCCCGGCGACCTCGACGAGGTGGCCGTCGGGCACAGGATCCCGCTGGGCATCGCCGGATCGCTGAACTTCCTCTACCTGGGTGGCGTCATCGGCGTCCTGCTCCTGAGCGGCTCGGCGGACCTCCCCCGGGGGGTCCAGGAGGGGGGGATGCTGCTCATGGGCGGGCTCTCCTGGTTCACGACGCCTCGCCTCCTCCGCAAGGAGAACGGCTTCACCTGGTCCCCCATCGTGGAGGTGGCGGTCCTCTTCGCGGGCATCTTCGCCACGATGATGCCGGCGCTGGCCATCCTGAACGCGCGCGGAGGGGAGCTCGGGCTCACGGAGCCCTGGCAGTTCTTCTGGGCGAGCGGGATCCTGTCGTCCTTCCTCGACAACGCGCCCACCTACCTGACCTTCGCGTCCGCGGCGAGCGCGCTCGTCGGCACCTCCGCCTCCGACCTCTCGATGCTCATCGCCTCCGACCGGGGAGCCAGCCTGCTCGTGGCCATCTCCATGGGCTCGGTCTTCATGGGCGCGAACACCTACATCGGCAATGGCCCGAACTTCATGGTGAAGGCCATCGCCGAGCAGGGCGGCGTCCGGATGCCCGGGTTCTTCGGCTACATGGCCTACAGCGGGGCCATTCTCCTCCCCATCTTCGCGGCGATGACCTTCGTCTTCCTCCGCTAGGCAGGTCCAGGGGGCACGACCGCCACCGCCAGGGGCGCCGACGCAGCGAGTTCCGTGCCGATGCTCGTGTGCAACCGGCGATCGAGCCCGGCGAGAACGCGCGACCCCGTCACCAGGATCGGCGACCCGAGTTCCTTCGCCAGCCGGGGAGCGCCGAACAGGACCGAGCCCTCGATGACGGCGAGTCGATCGGCGCCGACGTCGTTCGCACCGATCCATTCCTCGAGGGCCTTGCGTCCCTCCGCGATTCGTTCCTCCCGGTGGCTGTCGAGCGCCTCTGGAGGGAAGGCCAGGTAGGCGGTCGCCCGGTCCACCGCGAACCGGACGGCGTGGGCCACCACGAGGTCCCGCCCCGCCCACGTGGCCAGCCGGCGCGCGAACCTCGCGGCCTCGACCGAGTCCTGGCCCAGGCTGGTGACCGCGAGCACGGGACCCGTGCCCACGTCCGCGGGGGTCAGGTCGTGGGGGACCACGATCACCGGGACGGGGAGCTCCCGGAGCGCTCCGCGGGCGATCCGCCCGAGCCTGCCCAGGCCGGAGCCCTCCAGCCCGGCATGGCGTCCGACGACCATGGCGTCGGCGCCGAGTCGCCGGGCCACCGCCGCGAGCCCGTCCGAGGCATCGATGGCCTGCACGACCTCCACCGGGGCGTTGACGCCGTGGCGCTCGAGGGTCTCCTCCGCGGCCTTCCGGGCTGCCGCCGTCACCTCGTCGAGGTGGTGGGTCCGCAGCACCATGCGGAGGTGCTCGTCCTCCAGGACGTGCACTGCGACCACGTCGTCGCCGGAGAGGTGGCCGCTCCTCCCGGCCCAGGCGATGAATCCGAGCGCCCCGTGCGACCCCGCGCCGACGTCGACGCCGACGATCCACCTCATCCGTCACCTCCGTGAAGGCGCAGCCGCCGGAGCCATGCTCCCCACCCCGAAGCAAGGTGTCAACGGGGCCCCGCCGGGCGCCGGGCGGGCGAACGGGAGCCGGTGGCGAATCCTCCGGGGTCCAGGTAGGCTCCTGACGTCGTGAACGAGACCCTCTCCATCGTCCTCTTCTTCGTCGCCATGTTCGTGCTCCAGCGCTGGATCCTGCCCAGCATGGGCGTGGGAACCTGAGCGGCTCCCCCTCGACCCCGTGCCGGGTCGAAAGATGACGGCAAGCGGTCCGGGGGCTGCTAGCCCAGGTCTCCGAATGCACCGGACGCCGGAGCCTCCTCCCGCGTCGACTGGGCCAGCTGGGCCGCGGTGGGGCGGACGAGGGTCACCGTGCAGGGCGCCTCTCCGACGAGCTTCGTGGCGAACGTCCCCCAGACCGTGGCCAGCGGGAGCCCGGGGGGCGACGAGCCGGTCACGATGTGGTCCACCGCGTTGGCTCGGGCGTAGTCGAGGAGCGAGGCCGCCGCGTCGGTCCCCTCCAGGACGTGGAAGGAGACCTTCCCGAGCGGAAGCTGAAGCGGCTCGGCCCAGTGCTTGAGCAGCACGAGGTGCTTGATCCGCTGGGTGGTGGAGATGTCCTCCTCCGACTCGGCCCCGACGACGGATCCTGGCGGGATGACGGTGACCACCGCCAGACGGATCTGGTTGTCGCCCGCCATGAGCTTGGCGATCACGCCCCGCTGCTGGTTGAAGAGGACCTCGTTCCCGTGGCGCGTGGCGACGGCGGCGAGGATGATGGGAGCGCTGGCGAGGTGGGCGGAGGGTTGCACCACCTCGACCGGCTCCATCCCCTTGGCCTTGAACCACCGACGGAACCGGGTGGCGAGACCGGCTCGGTGCAGGCGGCGCCCGCGGTCGCCGATGGCCACCTGGTCTGCGTGGGTGAGGTCGAACGCGACCTGGGCGGCCGATGCGTACCGGCGCCTCGCGTCCGGCTCGAGGCAGTGGAGGATCACCTCCTGCAGCCACTCGGGCACGGCGGGGTTGCGCGCGCGGGGCGGTACGGGCTCCTCGTGCAGGCGGCGGCGCAGTCCGGCCGGTGAGGTGGGCGAGCCGAATGGGAGCTCGCCGGTGGCGAGTTCGTAGATAACGGCGCCCAGCGAGAAGATGTCGCTGCGCGGGTCGGACCGCACGCCCAGCACCTGCTCCGGGGAGATGTAGGGAGCCGAGCCCATGGGCTGCTGCATCTCCTCGGCCAGGAGATCCGGGTAGTGGGCGTGGTTGGCCAGGCCGAAGTCGATGAGGACTGCCTCTCCGGTCGGCCGGATGATCACGTTCGACGGCTTCACGTCGAGGTGGATCACCTCCTGCTGGTGAAGCCCGTGAATGGCGGTGGCCAGCGCCGCCCCGAGCCGGGCCACCTCGTCCGGGGCGAGCGGAGCCTTCCCGACCCACTCGCTGAGCACCGTTCCGTCGACGAACTCGAGGACCAGGTACGGTTGCGTGGCCAGGTCGCCCGCCCCGACGTAGCGGGGCGAGAACGGTCCCTGCAGCACCGACATGACCATCACCTCCTGCTCGTAGGAGGTGATGGATTCGCCCGGCTCGCCGTAGCCGAGCCTGGGCACCTTCATGATGACCGGGAAGCCGGGATCGACCTCGGGGGTGACCTTGTGGATGAGCCCCATCCCCCCTTTGTGGATCCGCTCGCCGATGCGGTACCCGTCGAGCCACTCGCCCTCTCCCGGAAAGGCGTCCACGGTTCACTCCCCCTTCTGGAGACGGATCGCGAGCCGCTCCGGCAGGCCGGCGTCGAGGATCTTCCGGGCCGCCCCGGCCCAGTCGTAGGGGATCCGCTGGAAGGTGAGCGTGTTCCGATCGAGGTCGGCCATGACGTAGGAGGCGGCCGTGTTCCCGTCCCGCGGCTGCCCCACCGACCCGACCACGGCGAGCCAGCGCCGGTGCTTCGGCACCGGGATGGCAACCCCCGGAACGGGCCGGAAGGGCTGCGGCCGGGCGTTCGCCCCGAGGTGGTAGAGGACCGGCTCGTGGACGTGGCCGCAGAAGACGTAGGTGGCCCCGCCGGCGGCCTGGAAGGACATCGACGCCGAACGCGGGTCGGTGACGTAGGCGAACTTGTCGGGCGCCGACGCGCTCCCGTGCACGAGGAGGACGTCGCCCTCCCGGTGGGTCAGAGGGAGCCCGGCCAGGAAGGCCCGCCGCTCGGGGGAGAGGGTCCGGCGGGTCCAGTTCGCCGCCTCCGCCGCCGCGCCGTTCATCCCCTCCGTCTTGGCCTCGTCGACCGCCGCCTCGTCGTGGTTCCCGCGCACGACGAGGGCGCCCTGCCGCGCATGGTCCTCCACGATGGCGAGTACCGCGTCCGGGTCGGCGCCGTACCCGACCAGGTCGCCGAGGAACGCGTAGCGTTCGGCGCCGCCGGCCCGGGCGTGCTCCAGGCAGGCGGTGAATGCCTCGAGGTTCGAGTGGACGTCTGCGAAGAGCGCTAGTCTCAATCCGGGTGCCCCTGCCCGAGAGACTACTTCATCCGCTCCCCGAGGTACTCGATGAGATCGATCTTGGTGAGGATGCCGGTCACCTTCTCGCCCTCCTTCACCACGGCGACGTTGTCGTCGTTGAAGATGGCGCGGAGCCGGGCAATCGGGGTGTCGAGCGAGACCACCCCCTGGAGGGGCTGCACCAGCGGATCGACCATCTCGGTGAGCCTGTGCTTCCCCTCGATGAGGAAGTTGAGCAGGTCGTACTCGTGGATCATGCCCACGGTGCGCCCCTCGTCGTCCACGACCGGCATCTGCGAGATGTCGTTCGAGCGCATGAGCTTCACCACCGCCTCGACCTTGTCGGTGCGCTTCGCGTGGATGACCCCGCCGCGGCGGGTGCCGAGCACGTCGGCGACCGTGGCGCCGGCCACCGAGTCGCCGCTCTCCACCGGGAAGCCGTTGTCGCGCATCCACTCGTCGGAGAAGAACTTGGAGATGTAGGCGCGCCCGGTGTCGGGCAGCGGCACCACGATCACCTTGCCCGGCCCCATCTCGCGCGCGAGCTGCGCCGCCACGTGGACGGCGGCCCCCGAGCTGCCGCCGGCGAGGATGCCCT
The DNA here is from genome assembly GCA_963818535.1 of uncultured delta proteobacterium. GTDB lineage: Bacteria > Myxococcota > Myxococcia > Myxococcales > Anaeromyxobacteraceae > CAIOAK01. Next base: position 160,656 of record CAWFSM010000005.1, read on the forward strand.
CCTCGCGGGCGAGGCGCCGGGCCATGGAGAAGGCCTGGGCGTCGGTGACCTGACGGACGTCGTCGAGGACGGAGAGGTCCATGGCTCCGCACATCATGTCCTCGCCGATGCCCTCCACCTTGTAGACGTGGGGCTCGGACATCTTCCCGGTCTTCCACATCGAGTGGTAGACGGAGCCCACCGGGTCGACGCCCACGTTGCGGATGCGGGCGTCCTTCTCCTTGAAGTAGCGGCCGCAGCCCGACATGGTGCCGCCGGTGCCGATGCCGGCCACGAAGGCGTCGAACTTGCCGCTCGGTCTGCTCCCAGATCTCCGGCGCGGTGGAGAGGTAGTGCGCCTCGACGTTGTCGGCGTTGTGGTACTGGTTCACGTAGAAGCTGTTGGGCGTCTCGGCGGCGATGCGCTTGGCCACCGAGTAGTAGCTCTCCGGGGAGTCGGCCGGGACGTTGGTCGGAGTCACCACCACCTGGGCCCCGAAGGCCTTGAGCGCGTCCTGCTTCTCCTTCGACATCTTGTCCGGCATGGTGAAGATGCAGCGGTACCCCTTCACGGCGGCCGCCACGGCGAGCGCCACCCCGGTGTTGCCGCTGGTGTTCTCCACGATGGTGCCGCCCTTGCGGAGCAACCCGGCCTTCTCGGCCTTCTCGAGGATGTGGATCGCCATGCGGTCCTTGATGGAGCCGCCCGGATTCATGTACTCGAGCTTGACGAGCACGGTGGCGGCGCCCGGCGGGACGACCTTCCCGAGCTTCACGAGGGGCGTGCGGCCGATGGCGGACAGGACGTCGGCGTGGAAGGACATGCGGGGCTTATAGGACCCGTCCAGACGGGGTGTCAACGCGCCAGGCAGCCGGCCGGCGGGGAGGATCGGGTGGTGACGGAAAGCGCGCAGGAGGTGGCGGCGAGGGTTCGCGAGGCGGTCTCCCGGACGTCGGGCCTGGACGCCTCGGCGTGGCCGGTCCGGCGGCTCGCGGGTCACGCGTCCATGCGGAGCTACTGGCGGGTGGGAACCCGTCCGGATTCGCGCGTGGTGATGGTGATGCCCCAGGACGCCCGGCCCGAGGAGGTCACGAGCGGCGGCCCCCCGCCCGAGGACCCCTTCGTGAACGTGCAGCGCTACCTGGAGCGCGCGGGGGCGCGCGTGCCGGCCATCCACGCCTTCCTCGAGCCGGAGCGGCTCATGGTGCTCGAGGACCTGGGCGACGAGATGCTCGAATCCCGGCTCCTGGCCGGCGATCCGCCCGGCCCCCTCTACGAGCGGGCGGTGGATCAACTGGCCCGGCTGCGGGCCCGGGCCGAGCGGGCCCCCGACCCGTCCTGCGTGGCCTTCGGGCGCAGCTTCGACCGGGCCCTCTACCGCTGGGAGCTCGACCACTTCCGGGAGTGGCTGCTCGAGGCCTGGAAGGGTGCGGCGCTCTCGCCCGCCGAGCGTCCGGAGGTGGACCGCACCTTCGACGCCATCGCGGGGTCGCTCGCCGCGGAGCCGACAGGATTCACCCACCGTGACTACCAGTCGCGAAACCTCATGGTGCTGCCCGGGCGGCGAGCAGGCCATCATCGACTTCCAGGACGCGCTGCTCGGCCCGCGGCAGTACGACCTGGTGGCGCTGCTCCGCGACAGCTACGTGGAGCTGCCGCCCTCCCTGGTGGACCGGATGCTGGCGCGCTACCTCGCCCGCCTGGAGGCCGAGGGCGGGCCGCGCCTCGACCCGGACGCCTTCCGGGCCACCTTCGACCTGCTCACCGTGCAGCGGAAGCTGAAGGACGCCGGCCGCTTCGTCTTCATCGACCGGGTGCGCGGCAATCCCGGCTTCCTGCCCTCGATCCCGGCGTCGCTGCGCTACGTCCGCGAGGCGCTGACCCGCCGTCCCGATCTCGCGACGCTGCAGGAGATCCTCGCGCGCCACGTCCCCGAACTCGGGTGACGGGCCTCGGCGCGGGGGGGCCTCGGCGCGGGATCCTTCCGTGATGCCGGCGGTTCCGGGTAGCCCGCGTCGCTGGGGGCGCCAGGTCCTCGCGGCGAGGGTGCACGCGGCTGGATGGCGCCGCAGAACACCGTGGCCCGAGTGACGGCGATGCGGCGCCCGCTGCGGAAGCGCCCCGCGCCGGGGCCACCCGGCCCGCCTGGCGAACTGGCGGGTCCCGCGACGAGGCCCTCCACCCGTCATGCCATACGAAGAGTGCGCGAGCGAGGCGCCTTCGGCCCCGCCGAACGCCAGCCGGCGGGGGTCGCGCCGCGACGAGCTGCCCGCAGGGCGCGTCGAGCCCCGGACCCGTCAGGGTCCGGGATCCTCGACGCCATCCGGCCGCCTACCCATTCGCCCGAGGACTGCTGCTCGGAGCGGCGCGACCCACCCGCCGGCGGCAGACGTGATCGGGCCGAAGGCGACCCGCCTCCCCGCCTACTCTGACCCGACTCCCAGGTACGTACGCACCTTCTCGTCCTCGAACTTCGCCTGGGCCTCCGCCTCGGGGGTGAGCAGCGAGACGACGATTCCCACCGCGAAGGCCAGCGTCATCGAGAAGATGGCCGGGTTCTTCAGGGGGAACAGGGCCGTCTGGAACTTGAAGATGCCGACCCAGACCGTGGGGGAGAGGACGATCATGGTGATCGAGCTCAGGGCCCCCACCAGGATGGACCAGACGGCTCCCTGGGTGGTGAACTGCTTCCAGACGATCGACATGAGGAGCGCAGGGAAGTTGGCGCTGGCCGCGATGGCGAAGGCCAGGCCCACCATGAAGGCCACGTTCTGGCCCTTGAAGAGGATGCCCAGCGCGATGGCGCAGATGCCGAACACGATGGTGGCGATGCGCGCGACCTTGAGCTGGTCCTCCTCGCTGGCGCGGCCCCGCTTGATGACGCTCACGTAGATGTCGTGGGAGAAGGCCGAGGCGCCGGCGAGGGTGAGGCCGGCCACCACCGCGAGGATGGTCGCGAAGGCCACCGCCGAGATGAAGCCCAGGAAGGCCTGCCCGCCCAGCAGCTCGCCGAGCAGCGGGGCCGCCATGTTGCCGCCCGGGGCGATCTTCTGCACCACGTCGCGCCCGACCAGCACCGCGGCGCCGAAGCCCACGATGGGGATGATGACGTAGAAGTAGCCGATGAGGCCGGTGGCGTAGAGCACCGACTTCCTGGCCGCCTTGGCGTCGGGCACCGTGTAGAAGCGCATGAGGATGTGGGGAAGGCCGAGGAGGCCGAACATGAGGGCGAGCCCCAGCGAGACCGCCTCGAGGGGACTCGAGACGAAGCCGCCCGGCTGCAGCGCCGCCTGGCCGTACTTGGCCGAGACCGCGACGTAGAGGTTCCCGGGGCTCCAGTTGAACTTGTTCATCACCAGCGCGGTGAGGACGGTGACGCCGATGAGGAGCAGGACCGCCTTGATGATCTGCACCCAGGTGGTGGCGAGCATGCCGCCGAAGAGAACGTAGGCGAGCATCACGGTGCCCACGATGATCTCGGCCCACTCGTAGGGGATGCCGAACATGAGGTTGATGAGCTGCCCGGAGCCGACCATCTGGGCGATGGTGTAGAAGAGCACGGTCAGGATGCCGCCCACGGCGGCGGCGATGCGCACCGGGCGCTGCTGCAGCCGGAAGGCGACCACGTCGGCGAAGGTGAACTTGCCCAGGTTGCGGAGCGGCTCGGCGATGAGGAACATGAGCGCCGGCCATCCCACCAGCCAGCCCGTCGCGTAGATCATGCCGTCGTAGCCCTGCAGGGCCACCATGCCGGAGATGCCCAGGAACGAGGCGGCCGACATGTAGTCGCCGGCCAGGGCGAACCCGTTCTGGAGCGCCGAGACCGAGCGGCCCGCCGCGTAGAACTCGGACGAGGTCTTGGTGCGCCGCGCCGCCCAGTAGGTCACGACGAGCGTGAGGGCGACGATCAGGAAGAAGAAGGCGATGGACGATGCGGTGGGGGAACCGAGGGAGCTCTGCATGGCGGTGTTCTCCGGGCTGGCGGGGAGCGCCGGCTAGTGGCGGATCTCGTTGCGGAGGCGCTCGACCTCGGGGTCGTAGGACCTGTTGGCCCATGCCACGTAGATGGCGGTGAGGAGCCATGCGAAGACGATGACGGCGATTCCCAGCGGGATCGCCAGCGTGGTGGCCCCGTCGATCTTCTGGGAGACGAACTCCTTGTTGCCGGCCACCACCAGGACGAAGCCGTAGTAGGAGACGAAGAGGAGCGTGAGCATCACCAGGCTCACCGCCCAGCGTCGCTTCACCAGCGCCTTGAACTCGGGCGAGGCGACGACGTCGGCGGCCGAGCGGGTGGCCCGGGTGGGGCGTCCCGCAGCGGGGCGATTTACTGTGGGTGATACAACCGTCGCGGCCTTGTCCATGTGAACCTCCGGAACCGAATGCTTGCCTTTAGCAAGCTTCGCGGGCCCCGGGAAGCGCTGAATTCGCGCGTCTGGCGCGAAGATCCCGACGTACCCCGCCGGGTGAAAGCGGGGCATTTCGCGCAGCCGGTGCGTGCAGTTTGTGCACCCCGGAGGGCCCCGCCACCGCCTTCCGGGGGGTCGCGTGTTATCGTGGAGTGCAATGGCCTGGATCGACCCGGTCGCCTTCCTGAGGTCGACGCCTCCATTCGACGACCTCCCGGAGCCCCTCTTCGAGAAGGCAGCCCAGGCCCTCGAGATCGGGCTCTTCCCGAAGGGCACCTGGCTCGTGCGGGTGGGCGGTGTTCCGCTCGAGCACCTCTGGGTGATCCGCAAGGGGGCGGTGAGGCTCGAGCGGGGCGGTCAAACGATCCAGGTGCTCGAGGAGGGGGAGATCTTCGGCTACACCTCGCTCCTCTCGGGCAGGGCCACCATCGACGTCCGCGTCGAGGAGGACCTGCTCGCCTACCGGATCCCCGCCGAGGAGTTCCGGCTCCTCGCCGGGGACGCCCGCTTCGCCGCGCACTTCGCCGCCGGCCTCGCCGATCGCCTGCAGGCGAGCCTCCGGCAGGGTTCCCCCGTCTCCTTCCAGCCCGACCTCTCGGTGGAGGTGGGCACGCTCATCCGGCGAACCGCGGTCTGGGTCGACGAAGCTTCCACCGTGGGTGAAGCAGCCCAGGTGATGCAGAAGGAGGGGATCTCGTCGGTCCTGGTGCGCTCCGCTCCTCCCGGCATCGTGACCGATCGCGACTTCCGCAACCGGGTCCTCGCCGACGGCCTCGGCCCCGCCACACCGGTCACCGCCGTCCTCTCCCGTCCGCTGAAGACGGTGGACGCGACCGCGCCCGTCTACGAGGCCTGGCTCCGCCTGCTGGAGGGCGGCGTCCACCACCTGGCCGTGGTGCGCCACGGAGCGATCGACGCCGTCCTCACCTCCTCCGACCTTCTCAAGACCGCGCAAGGGCCCATGTCGGTGCTCCGGCAGGTCGAGCGGCTCACCACGCGGGAAACGCTGTCCGAGTACCCTCGGCGGCTCGCCGAGATGGCGTCGACCTTGCTCGACGGCGGGCTCGACGCGCAGGTCATCTCCGCCTTCGTGGCCCGGCTCGACGACGCGCTCGTGGGTCGCATCCTTCGCTGGGCCGAGCGGGACCTGGGCGAGCCGCCGGCTCCCTACGCCTGGATCGCCTTCGGATCGGAGGGCCGGAGCGAGCAGACCCTCGTCTCCTCCCAGGACAACGGGCTCGTGTTCGGCGACGAGGGAGCGGACCGGCGCGCCTGGTTCCAGTCCTTCGCCGAGCGCGTCAACGCCGACCTGGAGGCGGCTGGGTTCCCCGAGAGCAAGTCGGGCCAGGTGGCCCGGCGGCTGCTCGGTACGCGCAGCGAGTGGGCGCATCACTTCGCCGGCGCCCTCTCGGTCCCTCGTCTCTACGACGCCGGCCTCTACTTCGACCACCGTCGCCTGGGCGGAACCCTCGACCTCTCGCCGCTCGAGGAGGAGCTCTCGCGGGCCGGGACGTACCCGCACTTCCTCCGCTACCTGGCCAGGGATGCCCTGGAGTTCGAGCCGCCGCCCGCCCTCCTGCTCCGGCTCACCGGCGCCTCGTCCCTGATCGACCTCCGTCGCCAGGGGCTCTTCCCCATCGTCTTCCTGGCCCGCTGCTACGGCATCGAGGTGGGGAGCCGGGCGCGCGGCACGCTCGCGAGGCTCCAGGCCGCGCGCGAGGCCGGCCTGCTCGGCGACGAGGCGAACGCCACGATCCCGGGGGCCTTCCAGTTCATCCACGGGCTCCGCCTTCGCCTCCAGCTCCGCATGGCCCAGGCGGGCGAGGCGCCCCGGAGCGAGGTGCCCTTCTCCGCGCTCTCCGGCATCGAGCGAACCCGGCTGAAGGACGCCTTCCGCGCCATCCGGAGCTGGCAGGAGACGGCCGCCTACCACTTCCAGTCCCGGTTTCTCTGACCATGCGATTCTTCCGCAGATCCCCGCCCTGGGATTCGGCGACCTACTGGTCCATCGACCTCGAGACCGGTGGATTCGACGCGCGCCAGGACGCGGTCCTCGCGGTGGGCATGGTCCCCTTGCGGGGCGGCATCATCCGCATGCGCGAGGCCTACCGGACGCTGGTCCGACCGGACGACGGGCGGAGCATCGACCCCGAGTCCGTGCGCGCGCACCAGCTCGTGTGGGGCGAGGTGCGAGAGGCGCCTCCACTTCCGGATGTCCTCGCGGAGATCGACCGGCGCCTCCGCGACGGCGTGATGCTGGTGCACTTCCGGTCGATCGAGCTCGGGTTCCTGAAGCGCGCCTTCAAGAGGCACGGCCTCCGCTGGTCGGCCCCGCAGGTGGTCGACACGGTGGACCTCCTGAGGCGCCGGGCCAGGATGCAGAACCCGGAGGCGAGCCAGGAGAACATGACGCTCAACCTCTCGGAAGCAAGGAAGGAATTCGGGCTTCCGGCCTATCAGGCGCACGACGCGCTGACAGATGCGGTGGCCACCGCGGAGCTCTTCCTGACCCTGCGGAGGGCGCTCGGCGCGCAGACCGTGCGCGACGTCGTCTCCTGACGTTAATCAATTGACGTGATCCCGGATTGAACGGCGTTTGTCATGCCGCAATGCGCTATTTGTGCGCTTTGGGCATCGATTGCGCGCAGAGCTTGCAGGTCAAGTTTTGCGTGTGCTAGCGTCGCCTACCTGTTGGGATGCAACACATCTGGGGCTTGCCAAGTCAGGCCCCGCAGCTCGGAGACGCCGCCATCCAGACCTGACCAGACATTCGAACGGGTTCGGAGAGGGATTCTCCGGAGGCAGTACACGGGTAGTCGGGCCGCTACCTGAAGGGTGACCCCCTTCAGTGGCGGCTTTTCCTTTTGGAGAGACCAACGACAAATCGACACGGCACACATTCCATACGGGTCCGGAGACCGCAGCTCTCCGGAGGCAGTGCACGGGTAGTCGGGCCGCTACCTGGAGGGTGACCCCCTTCAGTGGCGGCCTTTCCGTTCTGGGCAAGGGAGACCGCGCCGGTGCAACGGGGTGAGGAAGTCGGGAGTCACCCTCCAGGCGGCGGGTCGAACGAACGTCGGACTGAAAGAGGCGAGGTTTCGAACGAACGCGAGCCGCACGAGGTTGCGGCCATCCAACGGGCTGGAAAACCACGGCTAGGGAGGTTGCATGTCGGACCTGACAGCGGAACAGAAGGAATCCTACTGGAAGTACAACATCCGCCTCACGACGATCCTGCTCGTCATCTGGTTCGTCGTCACCTACCTGTTCGGCGGGCTCTGGGCCGCCACGCTCAACGAGATCGTGATCCTGGGCTTCCCGCTCGGCTACTGGGTCGCGGCGCAGGGGGCGCTCGCCGTGTTCGTCATCGAAATCTGGGTGTACGCGAAGCTGATGAACGCACTCGACCTGAAGTACGGCATTCACGAGGACGCCTGACATGAACCTCAACAAGGTCTTCGGCCTCTACACCGTCGGCTTCCTCGTCGTCACCATCCTCATCGGGATCGCCGAGGCGGTCTTCCACCTGCCCAACCGGATCATCGGCTGGATCTTCATGGGCCTGTCGATGGGCATCTACCTGCTCATCGGCATCGTCACCCGCACCTCCGACGCCGACCAGTACTACGTGGCCGGCCGCGGCGTCCCCGCCCTCTACAACGGAATGGCCACCGGGTCCGACTGGATGTCGGCGGCGTCCTTCATCTCGATGGCCGGCGCCCTGTCGGCGCAGGGCTTCTCGGGCCTCGCCTACGTCATGGGCTGGACCGGCGGCTACCTGCTGCTCGCCGTGTTCCTCGGCCCCTACCTCCGCCAGTTCGGCCAGTACACCATCCCCGACTTCCTGGGCGCCCGCTACAACGGCAACACGCCGCGCATCATCGGCGTGGTGGCCGCCATCACGGCTTCCTTCACCTACCTCATCGCCCAGGTGACCGGCGTCGGCCTCATCGTCTCGCGATTCATCGGCCTCGAGTTCAACGTGGGCTGCTTCGTGGGCCTCATCGGCGTGCTCTTCTGCTCGGTGCTCGGCGGCATGAAGGCGGTGACCTGGACGCAGGTGGCCCAGTACATCATCCTCATCACGTCCTACCTGGTGCCGGTGGTGGTGCTGTCGTTCAAGATCTTCACCATCCCCGTGCCCGAGCTGACCTACGGCCAGCTGCTGCAGCGGAACAACGCCGCCGCCATCGCCATCACCAACAACCCGGCCGAGATCGCGACCCGGGCCAAGTGGGCGGAGGAGGCGAAGGTCGCCACCGCGAAGCTGAAGGCCCCGGGGGTGTCCGACGCGGAGAGGAGCAAGCTCACCGCCGAGATCGCCACCGCCACCGCCATGGCCAAGGCCCCGGCCGCTCCCAACGCCAAGTGGGAGAATTACCTGACCGTGCCGACCGGGAAGGGGATGCTCAACTTCATCACGCTCACCTTCTGCCTCATGGTGGGCACGGCCGGGCTGCCCCACATCCTCACGCGCTACTACACGACGCCGTCGGTGCGCGAGGCGCGCATGCTCGGTGGCCTGGTCGCTCTTCTTCATCTTCCTCCTCTACTTCACGGCGCCGGCCTACGCGTCCTTCGCCCGCAACGCGGTCTTCACGAACCTGGTGGGCTCGCAGTTCTCCGAGCTCCCCCGGTGGGTGACCCTGTGGGCGCCGGCCGGCCTCTTCACGGTGGTCGACAAGCTGGGTGACGGGGTGGTGCAGCTCGCCGACTTCGTGGTGAAGAGCACCGACTTCGTGGTGCTCGCCACCCCGGAGATCGCCGGCCTGCCCTTCACGATCACCGGCCTGGTGATGGCTGGCGGTCTCGCCGCCGCCCTCTCCACCGCCGACGGCCTGCTGCTCACCATCGCGAACGCGTTCTCGCACGACCTCTACTACAAGGTCATCAACCCGAACGCCTCGCTCATCAAGCGGCTCACCATCACCAAGGTCCTGCTCATCTCGGTGGCGCTCATCGCCGCCTGGGTGGCCACGGCCCGTCTCGCCATCATCGTGGAGATGGTCGCCTGGGCCTTCTCCATCGGCGCGGCCTCCTTCTTCCCCGCGCTCGTCATGGGCATCTGGTGGAAGCGCGCCAACTGGCACGGCGCCGTGGCCGGCATGCTGGTGGGATTCGGCCTGACCATCTTCTACATGGTCGGCAGCCGCTTCTACGGCCTGTCCTGGTGGAACATCACCACGGTCTCGTCGGGCGTGTTCGGCATCCCGGCCGGCTTCATCACCATCTACGTGGTGTCGCTGCTCACCCCGGCTCCGACCAAGGAGATGCAGGACTTCGTGGCGGACATCCGCTACCCGAAGACCGGCGGCGCCTCCGAGGCCATCAACGCAGGTCACTAGTCGTCCCGGGACGGGGCGGAGGGACGACCCTCCGCCTCGCCCCCGTCCTCTGCTAACGTCATGAGCCAGAATGCTCCTCAAGATCGTCATGGTGTTGCGGCTCCTGGCCTTCATGGTGCTCATGTACCTGGCGTTCGCCTGGTTCGTGGAGCGCCGGAGCACGAATCCGCAGGGAAAGATCCGGGCCTTCTTCCGCATCGTCTGCGCACCGGTGGCCGTTCCGGTCGCGAGGCGCATGCCCCCGGGCACCAGCTACGAGAGGGTCCTGGTCGTCTCCATGCTCGTGGTCGGAGCCGCATGGGCGGTGCTCATCGTCTTGAACCAGTTGCTGGCCCGGTCGTGATCACGGCAACGAACCACCCGAGGTGCGGCACGATGGCAGGCTGACGTCTCACATTTCCAAGGGGTCCGGACGCCGTCCGTCCGGAGGGAAGTTGCAGGTAGCCGGGCCGCTATCTGGAGGATGTCTCTCCAGGAGCGGCCTTCGTCTTTCGGATCGAGCGCGCAGCGCGAAAGGAGCAGCACATGGGTTTCCTCGGAAAGCTCTTCGGAACGGAGAAGGACCTGCCGGCGCTCGATCCCGCGAGCCCGGGGGCGAAGCGGATCGAGGCCCAGAGGGAGGCGCTGGAGACCTTCGTGAAGAAGCTCCACGACCCGGTGGAACTCATCCCGGCCGAGAGGTCGATCTACGCCTTCATCGGCCGGCCGCCCGACCGGTTCGGAATCGCCTGGTTCCCGGGCGACGGCACCGAGCACAACCTCAAGACGCTCGTGAAGGCGAAAGGGCTCACCGTGCTCCAGCAGAACACCCTCTCGAGCCACCTTCGAAAGGCCTACGAGAAGCACGTGAACGAGCCGCGCTTCTCGACCACCATCGCCGGGAAGCCGGTGAAGGTGATCCCGTCGCCGGGGCTGGAGGCGGACCTGACGGCGGTGATCCACGAGGTATCCTGAGGCGATGGCCTCGCTCGACCCGGTCGCATTCCTCCGGCAGACGCCGCCGTTCCATGCGCTCCCCGGGCCCCTCTTCGACGAGGCGGCCCGGGGGCTCGACGTGTCGTACCAGCCCACCGGGACCTCCCTGGCCCGCGTGGGACAGGAGCCCTTCCAGCACCTGTGGGTGATCCGCAAGGGTGCGGTCCGGCTCGAGCGCGACGGTCAGACCATCCAGGTTCTCGAGGAGGGCGAGACCTTCGGCTACACCTCGCTCATCGCCGGGAAGGCCACCCTCGACGTGACCGTCGAGGAGGAGCTGGTCGCCTACCGGATCCCGGCGGCCTCCTTCCGCCTGCTCCTCGCCGACGCGCACTTCGCCCGCCACTTCGCGGTCGGGCTCTCGGAGCGGCTCCGGGCCAGCCTCGAGCACTCCCCCGTCGCCACGTTCCCCTCCGACCTCTCGGTGGAGGTGGCTCATCTCCTGAAGCGGGAGGCGGTGTGGGTCGCGGAGGACTCGACCATCGGGCAGGCGGCCCGGGTGATGCGGGAGAACCGCATCTCGTCCGTCCTGGTGCGGTGCGAGCCCCCCGGGATCGTCACCGATCGCGACCTGCGGAACAGGGTCCTGGCCGCCGGGCTCGGCCCGGCCGAGCCGGTGACCCGGGTTCTCTCCCGGCCGCTCCAGACGGTCGAGTCCTCCACGCCGACGTACGCGGCCTGGCAGCGCCTGCTCGACGCCGGCGTGCACCACCTCCCCGTGACGAAGGAGGGAAGGATCGTCGGCGTCCTCTCCTCCTCCGATCTCCTGCGCTCCACCGCCCAGGGACCGGTGGCGGTGCTCCGGCGGGTGGAGCACCTTCCCTCCCGGGATGCCCTGCCGGGGTACGGGGCGCACGTGAAGGAGATGACCTCCGCGCTCCTCGCGGGCGGGCTCGACGCCCTCGTCATCGCCGGCTTCGTGTCGCGCCTGAACGACGCGCTGGTGCGCCGGATCCTCACCTGGGCGGAGGAGGAACTGGGCCCCCCGCCGGCGCCCTACGCCTGGATCGTCTTCGGGTCCGAGGGGCGCATGGAGCAGACGCTCCTCACCGACCAGGACAACGCCATCGTCTTCGCCGACGAGGGAGCCTCGCGGCGCGACTGGTTCCAGGCGCTCGCCGAGCGGGCCAACCGCGACCTGCTCGCGTCCGGGTTCCCGGAGTGCCCGGGCGGCTACATGGCCCGCCGGTGGCAGGGTCCCCTCGGCGAGTGGAAGGCACGCTTCACCGGCTGGACCGACGTCCCCAACCCCAAGGCGCTGCTCGAGGCCTCGATCTTCTTCGACTTCCGGCGGGTCCACGGCGCGCTCGACCTGGGCCCGCTCGAGGAGGTCCTGGCGGCCGCCCGCCGGAAGGTTCCCTTCCTGCGGCTGATGGCGGCCACGGCGCTCGAGTTCCACCCCCCGCCGATGCTGCTCCTGCGCCTCAAGGGGGCGTCCTCGGTGGTCGATCTGAAGAGGCACGCCATTTCACCAGTGGTGTTCCTGGCGCGGACGCTGGCGCTCTCGGTGGGAAGCCCGGCCCGGGGAACGCTCGAGCGGCTCGCCGCCGCGGCGCGCGACGGAGGGATGGACGCCGACACCGTCGGCACCATCGGCGAGGCCTACCGGTTCGTGGTGGGGCTGCGACTGCGGCTCCAGCTCCGGCAGCTGCAGGCCGGTGAGGCGCCGGCAAACGCCGTGCACCTCGCCGACCTCAGCGCCATCGAGCGAAGCCGCCTGAAGGACTCCCTGCGTGCCATCAAGGCCTGGCAGGACCAGGCGGCCTACCAGTTCCAGACCGGCTGACGCCGCCCCCGGGGGCGGGGATGCCAGCCTACCTCTTGCGGTTCATCACCTTCAGCATGAGCCAGATGGCCACGCCCAGGGCGGCGACGCCGCCGAGGAGCGCGAAGAAGGTGCCCGGGCCGGCGTTCATCTCGGTCACGCCCGTGTCGGCCGACTCGGATGCCCGGGCGACCGTGGCGGCCGCAAGAGCAGTGGTGGCGACCGTTGCCTGCGTCAGGAACTTCTTCATCATGTTGTCTCCGCTGTGTGATGCTTCGTGAACGAAACCCCCCTCGCCTTTCGGCGAGGGGGGCGCGAGACTTCGGAGCTGCTCTGCCCGCTAGTCCTCGTGCGAGATCGAGGCGTTCGGGTCGGTGTCCTTGAGGAGGAGCGTACCGACGACGAGGGACATGACCGCGATGGCGATCGGGTACCACAGGCCGGAATAGATGTCACCGGTCGCGGTCACGATGGCGAAGGCGATGGTCGGCAGGAAGCCGCCGAACCAGCCGTTGCCGATGTGGTACGGCAGCGACATCGAGGTGTAGCGGATGCGCGCCGGGAACATCTCGACCAGGTAGGCGCCGATGGGGGCGTACACCATGGTCACGTAGATGACGAGGATGACGAGGAGGAAGACCAGCATCGGCGTGTTGACGCGCGACAGGTCGGCCTTGGACGGGTAGGCCTTCGTCAGCGCCGTCAGCTTGGCGCCGAAGGCCGCCGACTGGGTCTTGAAGTCGGCCGGCGTGAGCGCCACGCCGTCGAACGCCTCGAGCTTCTCGCTGCCCACGGTCACGAAGGCGACCGAGCCCGCGGGAAGCGCCTCGTTCGTGTACGGGATGCCCTTCCTCGAGAGGAAGCTCTTCGCCACGTCGCAGGACTTCCGGAAGGTCGCCTTGCCGATGGGGTCGAACTGGAAGGTGCAGTTGTTCGGGTCGGCGAAGACCTTCACCGGGTACTGCTCGGTGGCCTCGAGGAGGGCCGGGTTGGCCGCCTTGGTGATGCCGCGGAAGATGGGGAAGTAGGTCACGGCGGCGAGGAGCAGGCCCGCCATGATGATCCACTTGCGGCCGATCTTGTCGGACAGGGCGCCGAAGACGATGAAGAACGGCGTGCCGATGATGAGGGCGGCCGCGATCACCAGGTTGCCGAACTGCGGGTCGACCTTGAGGATCTGGATGACGAAGAAGAGCTCGTAGAACATGCCCGTGTACCAGACCACGCCCTGGCCGGCGACGGCGCCGAAGAGCGCGACGAGCACGATCTTGAGGTTGCGCCACTTGAGGAAGGACTCGGTGAGCGGAGCCTTGGAGCCCTTGCCCTCCTCCTTCATGCGCTTGAAGACCGGCGACTCCTGGAGCTGGAGACGGATCCAGACCGAGATGCCGAGGAGCGCGATGGAGAGGATGAACGGAATGCGCCAGCCCCACTCCTCGAACTTGGCGCTGCCCATCAGGATGCGGCAGCCCAGGATCACGAGCAGCGAGAGGAAGAGGCCGAGGGTGGCCGTGGTCTGGATGAACGAGGTGAAGTAGCCGCGGCGGCCGTCCGGCGAGTGCTCGGCCACGTAGGTGGCGGCGCCGCCGTACTCGCCGCCGAGGGCGAGGCCCTGGAAGAGGCGGAGCGTGATGAGGATGATCGGCGCCGTGATGCCGAGCGTCGCGTATCCGGGGAGGATGCCGACGATGAAGGTCGCGCCGCCCATCAGGAGGATGGTGATGAGGAAGGTGTACTTGCGGCCGATGAGGTCGCCGAGGCGGCCGAACACGATGGCGCCGAACGGACGGACGAAGAAGCCGGCGGCGAAGGCGAGCAGCGCGAAGATGAACGAGGTCGCCTCGTTCACGGCCACGAAGAAGTGCTTGGCGATGATGGCTGCCAGCGATCCGTACAGGTAGAAGTCGTACCACTCGAAGACCGTGCCGAGAGACGACGCGAAGACGACCATTCTCTCTTCTTTGGTCATCCCGGCGCCGGAACTAGCTGCGGCTGGGGTCTGGGGGGAAACGGCCATGTGGTTCATCCTCCGCGACGATTGAGACAGGGTGGTGGGGGCTGCGTCCTTCAGAAAGTGGCGAGTTACGTTTTTTCCCTGGGCAAGGGAACGGGCACCCTATCTCATTCGGGGCTCATCCTGGAAGTGCCCTGCACGCATTGCGCGAAAAAGTTACGCCGCACTGCGCAAAAATGACCGCGATCAATGCGCTTCCCGTGGATTTCTTGCGCGCGATTCGTGCGCCAGCGGAGGGAAATCCTGCGCCGATCTTCACTTTTCGTGATTTCACCGATCGTCACGGGAGATGAGGGTCGACTCATAGGCGAACCGCTTCGGGGAGGGTCACCGCCCCGATCCAGGGGGTTCCCGACGCCCCGTCTGGCCGGGTCGGTTTCCCTGGGTCGGTGGTCCCACCCTGACCTACCCTGGAGGCATGAGCGGGGTCGCCTGGCACTCCATGTCCCACCTCGACGTACTGGCCCGGCTCGAGGCGAGCGAGGCCGGCCTTTCCCCGGGGGAGGTCGCGGCGAGGCAGGCGAAGTTCGGTCCCAACGCCCTTCCCGAGCGACGCCGCAGCTCGGGCATCCGGGTGTTCCTCCGCCAGTTCAAGAGCCCCCTCATCTACCTGCTGCTCGTCGCGGCGGCCATCGCGCTCGCGCTGGGGGAGCGTGCCGACGCGGCCGTCATCGTCGGGGTCCTCCTGGCCAACGCCATCGTCGGGGCGTTCCAGGAGGGGCGGGCGGAACGCTCCATGGACGCGTTGCGGAAGCTCTCGGCGCTGCAGGCCAGGGTCCGGCGCGGCGGGGAGGACGCGGTCGTCGCGGCGCGCGACCTGGTCCCGGGCGACGTGCTCGTGCTGGAGGCAGGCGACGCGGTGGGAGCGGATGCCCGGCTGCTCGAGGTCTCGCGCCTGGCCACGCTGGAAGGCGCGCTGACGGGCGAGTCCACCGCGGTCGACAAGGACCCCCGCCCCTGCCCGGAGGACGCCGGGGTCGCCGACCGCCTCTCCATGGTCTACGCGGGCACCCACGTGACGGCCGGTCGGGGGCTGGCCGTCGTGGTCGCCACCGGAACGGTCACCGAGGTGGGGCGCATCGCCGCGCTGACGGAGGGGGCCGAGGAGCCCGCCACCCCGCTCGAGCGGCGCCTCGCCCAGCTCGGGCCGCCACCTCGCCATCGCCGCCGTCGGCGTGTTCCTGCTGATCGTCGCGGTCGCGACCTGGCGGGGCCTCGCATTCTCCGAGGTCCTGATGGTGGCGCTGAGCCAGCTCGTCTCCACCGTCCCGGAAGGGTTGCCGGTGGCGACCACCGTCGCGCTGGCGGTGGGGATGCAGCGCATGGCGAGGCGGGGAGCCATCGTCCGGCGACTGGCGGCCGTGGAGTCGCTGGGTTCGACGACCGTCATCTGCACCGACAAGACCGGGACCCTCACCCGGAACGAGATGACCGCCGTGGCCGTCTGGCTGCCGGACGGCCGCACCCTCTCCGTCGGCGCCTCCGGCCTCGCACCTTCCGCCGAGATCCGGCACGGCGACGCGCCGATCCCGGTGGGGAGCGACGCGGCGCTGACCGCGGCGCTCGAGGCGGCCGCCCTCTGCAACGACGCCCGGCTCCTCCCGCCCGACGACGCGGAACGACGCTGGCACGCCATCGGCGACCCCACCGAGGCCGCGCTGCTCGCGCTGGCGCTCCAGGGAGGCGTCGACCCGGCGGCGGTCTCGCTCCGCTTCCCGCGATCCGGCGAGGTTCCCTTCGACGCGGGCGCCAAGATGATGGCCACCGAGCACCGGGGGCCGGACGGTCCGCTGGTGGTGGTGAAGGGTGCACCGGAGGCAGTGCTCCCTCTCTGCGGGCAGGTGCTGGCCGACGGCGCCGCCCGCGGCCTGTCGGATCCGGAGCGAAAGGACGCCGCCCGGGCGGCGGAGACGCTGGCCACCCAGGCGCTCCGCGTCCTGGCCTTCGCACGTGCCCCCGGCCCCCTGCCGGAGGGCGACGATCCCTGGGGGCCCCTGCGCGGCCGGATGCAGCTCCTCGGCATGGTGGGAGAGATCGACCCCCCGCGGGAGGATGCCGCCCAGGCGGTCGCGCGACTGCCGCACGGCGGGGATCCGCCCGGTGATGGTCACCGGGGACCACCGGCTGACCGGGGTGGCCATCGCCCGGAGCCTCGACATCGCCCGCGACGGGGACCTGGTCCTCGACGGCGCCGAGCTGGCGCGCCTCTCGGGGGACGACCTCCACAGGGACGTCTCCCGCGTGGCGGTCTTCGCCCGGGTCCATCCGGAGCAGAAGCTCCGGATCGTCGAGGCGCTCCAGGCCCGCGGGGAGGTCGTGGCGATGACCGGCGACGGCGTCAACGACGCGCCGGCGCTGGCCCGGTCGGAGGTCGGCGTGGCCATGGGCCGGTCGGGGACCGACGTGGCCAAGCAGGCCGCGGACGTCGTCCTCACCCAGGACGACTTCTCGTCGATCGTGGCCGCCGTCGCCGAGGGACGGCTCGTCTACCGCAACCTCCGCAAGGCCCTGCTCCTCCTGCTCTCCACGGGGCTCGCGGAGATCCTGGTGCTCCTGGGCGCCCTCGTGGCCGGGATGCCCTTCCCCTTCGTCGCCGTGCAGATCCTCTGGAACAACGTGGTGACGGAGGGGACCATCACGGTGAACCTGGCGATGGAGCCCGCGGAGGGCGACGAGATGACCCTCCCCCCGACGGCGCCGGACGCCCCGCTCCTCGGGCGCGCCCTGCTGGGACGGATCGCCTGGCTGGGCGCGGTCATCACGGTGGTCTCGCTCGGCTTCTTCACCTGGGAGGTCTCCCGGGGCCGGCCGCTCGCCGAGGCGCGCACCGCCGCCTTCGCACTCCTCGCCTTCTGCGAATGGGCCAACGTCCTCAACGTCCGCTCGGAGTCCCGCTCCATCGTCTCCATGCCGATCTGGAAGAACCGGTGGCTCCTCGCGGGGCTCGGGGCGTCCGTCGGGCTGCAGGCGGCGGTCCTCTACTGGCCACCCCTCATGCGGCTCTTCCGAACCGTGCACCTCCCGGCGGGCGAGATCGCGCGGCTGGCGCTGCTGGGATGCATCGTCGTGCTGGCCGAGGAGGCACGCAAGGCCATCGTCCGGCACAGGACCCCGGCGAGCGGCTAGGATGCCGCCATGTCCGATCAGCCCGCCCGCTTCGAGACCCTCGCGATCCACGCCGGCCAGCGCCCCGACCCGGTCACCGGCGCGGTGATGACGCCGGTCTACCTCACGTCGACCTACGTCCAGACCTCACCGGGCGAGCACAAGGGGTACGAGTACTCCCGCACCCACAACCTCACCCGCCACGCGCTGCAAGACTGCCTGGCGGCGCTGGAGGGAGCGAAGCACGGTCTCGCCTTCGCCTCCGGTCTCGCCGCCACCGACGCCCTCCTCCACCTGCTCGACGCCGGCGACCACGTCGTCTACTCCGACGACGTCTACGGTGGGACCTTCCGCCTCTTCGACAAGGTGTTCCGGCGCCACGGCCTCTCCTTCACGCCGGTGGACGCCTCCGATCCGGCCAACGTCGAGAGGGCGATGACGCCGCGCACCCGGATGGTCTGGCTCGAGAGCCCGACCAACCCCATGCTCAAGATCGCCGACCTGGCCGCCATCGCCGCCATCGCGCGGGCGCGGGGAGCGACGAGCGTCGTCGACAACACCTTCGCGACCCCGTTCTTCCAGCGGCCGCTCGAGCTGGGCATCGACGTGGTCTGCCACTCCACGACCAAGTACCTGAACGGCCACTCCGACGTGGTGGGCGGGGCGGTCCTCACCTCCGACGCGGCGCTGCACCAGCGGATCCAGTTCCTCCAGAACGCGGTGGGCGGCGTGCCCTCCCCCATGGACTCCTTCCTCGTCATGCGGGGGCTCAAGACCCTGCACGTCCGCATGGAGCGCCACCAGGAGAACGCCTTCCGGATCGCCCGCTTCCTGGAAGGGCACCCGCTCGTCGAGAAGGTCACCTACCCGGGCCTGCCGTCGCATCCGCAGCACGCGCTGGCCCGGCGCCAGATGAGCGGCTTCGGCGGCATGCTCACCTTCGTCATCCGCGGCGGCCTGCCGGCGGCGCGGGCCTTCCTGTCCTCGCTCCGGATCTTCGCGCTCGCCGAGTCGCTGGGCGGCGTGGAGAGCCTCATCGAGCACCCGGCCATCATGACCCACGCCAGCGTGCCCCCGGAGACGCGCGCCTCGCTCGGCATCGACGACGGGTTCATCCGCGTGTCGGTGGGCATCGAGAGCGCCGACGACCTGCATCGCGGACCTGGAGCGCGGCTTCGCCGCCGCCCGCGCCCAGTCGAGGTAGGATCACGCCACCATGAGCCTCTTCGCCCCGCTCGCGCTGCGGTCCGTGACCCTGCGCAACCGCATCGGGATGTCCCCCATGTGCCAGTACTCCGCCGTCGACGGACGGGTGGGCGACTGGCACCTGGTCCACTACGGCGCGCGCGCGGTGGGCGGCGTCGGCCTCGTGATCGTGGAGGCCGCCGGCGTGGAGGCACGGGGACGGATCTCGGCGGCCGACGTGGGCATCTGGGAGGACGGCCAGGTCGAGCCGCTCGCCCGCGTGGCCCGCCTCGTCGCGGAGAACGGCGCCGTCCCGGGAATCCAGCTGGCCCACGCAGGGCGCAAGGCGAGCACCCGGGCCCCGTGGGACCAGGGCGGCGCGCCCCGCCTGCCCGCCGACGGCGGCTGGATCCCGGTGGCGCCGAGCCCCCTGCCCTTCGCCGAGGGCCACGCCCGGCCCGAGCCGCTCGACGAGGCGGGCATCGCCGGCGTCGTGCGCGCCTTCGCGGACGCGGCGCGGCGGGCGCTCGACGCCGGCTTCCAGGTGGCCGAGATCCACGCCGCCCACGGATACCTCCTGCACGAGTTCCTCTCCCCGCTCTCCAACCACCGCACCGACCGGTACGGCGGCTCCCTGGAGAACCGCACCCGCATCGTCCGGGAGGTGGTGGAGGCGGTGCGGCGGGCCTGGCCGGACCGGCTGCCGCTCTTCCTGCGGATCTCGTGCACCGACTGGACCGAGGGGGGCTGGGACCTGCCCCAGGCCGTCGAGCTCGCCCGCATGGTCCGCTCGCTCGGCGTGGACGTGATCGACTGCTCGTCGGGCGGGAACGTGGCCACCGCCCGCATCCCGGCCGGTCCCGGCTACCAGGTCCCCTTCGCCGAGGGCATCCGGCGCGACGCCGCGATCGCCACCGCCGCCGTGGGCATGATCACCTCGCCGGTCCAGGCCGAGACGGTGATCCGCAGCGGGCAGGCCGACCTGGTGCTGCTCGCCCGCGAGCTGCTCCGCGACCCGCAGTTCCCCCTGCGCGCCGCGCGCGAGCTCGGGGTCGAGGGGCCGTGGCCCCGCCAGTACCTCCGCGCGAAGTGAACGGAGACCGTCAGTGAATCCATTCGCCGAGCCGATCGCGGTCCTCTCCCGCAAGGGCGTGGACCGGCTCCAGCGCGGCCACCCCTGGGTCTACCGCTCCGACGTGGCCACGCCCCCGAAGGCGGAGGGCGGCGACGTGGTGGTGCTGGTGGACGGGCGCGGCCGATTCCAGGGCAAGGCCTTCTGGTCGGAGCGCTCCCAGATCGCCATCCGCCTGCTCACCCGCGACGAGGAGCCCGTCGACGACGAGTTCTTCGCCCGGCGCATCGCCTCCGCGGCAGGGCTGCGGCGGCGCGCCTTCGGCGAGGAGACGCTCTGGCGCGTCGTTCACGGAGAGTCCGACCTGCTCCCGGGGCTGGTGGCCGACCGCTACGGCGACGTGGGGGTGATCCAGACGCTGGTGCCCGGCACGGAGCGGCGCAAGGAGCTCCTCGCCACGCTGCTCTCCCGCGAGCTCGGCCTGCGCGCCGTGCTGGAGCGCAACGACGTCCGGGTCCGCGAGCTGGAGGGCCTTCCCCAGGTGAAGGGGCCGGTCCTGGGCGGCGACCCCGGCCCGGTCGAGGTGCGGGAGGGCGCGGTCCGCTTCCGGCTCGACCTCCTCGCCGGGCAGAAGACCGGCTCCTTCCTCGACCAGCGGGAGAACCACCTGCGGGCCGGCGAGTACGCCCGCGGCCGCGCGCTCGACTGCTTCTCCTACGCGGGCGGCTTCGCGCTCCAGATGGCGGCGCGCGCCGACGAGGTGGTGGCGGTGGAGATGCAGCCCGGGGCCGCCGCCATGCTCCGCGAGAACGCCGCGCTGAACGACGCCCGGAACGTCCGGGTGGAGGAGAAGAACGCCTTCGACTTCCTGCGCGACGAGTCGGAGAAGGGGCGCACCTGGGACACCATCGTCCTCGACCCCCCCGCCTTCGCGAAGAACAAGACCTCGGTGGACGCCGCCCGGCGCGGCTACAAGGAGGTCAACCTGCGCGCCTTCCAGTCGCTGCGCGAGGGCGGAGTGCTCGTCACCGCCTCGTGCAGCTACCACGTGTCCGCCGAGGCCTTCGAGGAACTGGTGCAGGACGCGGCGCACGACGCCGGGAGGGCCGTCCAGGTGCTGGAGCGGCGCGGCGCCGGCCGCGATCACCCGGAGCGGCTGGGCATGCCGGAGAGCCGCTACCTCAAGTGCCTCGTGCTCCGCGTGCCGTGATGGGCGCCACCTCCTCCCCGCTGCTCGAGTCCCTCACCCCCGAGGAGCGGGCCCGCTTCCTGGCCTGCTCGACGCGCGTCGAGGTGCCGGCCGGGACCGACTTCCTGCGCGAGGGGGAGGAGACCCACGACCTGTACCTGGTGCTCGAGGGCGAGTTCCACCTCCGCCGCAACCTCCTCGAGCTGAAGACGCTCGGCCCGGGCGATCACTTCGGCGCGCTGGCGCTGCTCACGGGACGCCCGCGCACCGCCTCGGTCCACGCCGCCACGCCGGCGGTCCTCGCGCGGTTCTCGCCGGAGGCCTGGGGCAGGTTCGCCGCGGCCGACCCGGCCACCGCGTCGCGGGTCCTCCAGGGGCTGCTCGCCGGCATCCGCGACGACCTCACCGGGATGACCGACAGCCTGGGCCTCATGCTCCACGACCGCTCGCTCCCCCGCTCCCGGGAGGTGGAGGTGCGGGTGGGCGCGGAGACGAGGCGGGTCCCCACGGGCACTCGCCTGGGATCACTCCTGCCCGAGGCGGTCGACGGCGCGCCGGTGGTGGCCGGTCTCTTCGGCCAGACCCCGGTCTCGCTCGCCACTCCCATCCTCTCCGCGGGAACGGTGGCGCCGCTCACCGCCGCCCACTGGGAGGGGCGGCAGATCTACGCCCGCAGCGTGGGGCTGCTCCTGCTCGAGGCCGCCGGACGGGTCGCGCCGGGGATGGTGGTGCGCATGGGTCCCTCGCGGGGGCGCAGGCAGGAGGTGGAGGTCCCCCGCGACGCCGACCGCGCGGACCTGGCCCGGACCGTCGCCGCCGAGATGCGCCGGATCGTGGCTGCCAACCTGCCGGTCCGCAAGGAGCTCTGGACGCTGGGGGAGGCCCTGGCGCTCTTCCGCGAGCGGGGCTGGGACGACGCTGCGCTCCTGCTCCGGACCCGGCGCGACCACACCGTCCCGCTCGTCACCCTGGGCCAGGTCTACGCCCTCTCGCCCGGGCCGCTCCTCCCGTCCACCGGCCGGATCCGCGAGTTCGGGCTGGAGCCGGGGCCCGACGGCCTGCTCCTCGACCTGGGCTCGGTGGATCCGCGCGGCAACGGCAACGGCGGGGCGGCGTCCGGGTCCCGCCACGGCGGGATGGTGGACGAGCATCTCCACTGGCTGGCCTCGATGGGCGTCACCAGCGTGGGCGCGTTCAACGAGATCTGCATCGACGGCCAGGTGAGCCAGCTCATCCGCGTGGCCGAGGGATTCCACGAGAAGAGCATCGGGCGCATCGCCGACACGATCACCGCGCGGCGCGACCGCGTGCGCATCGCGGCCATCGCCGGTCCGTCCTCCTCGGGCAAGACCACCTTCATCAAGCGACTGGACCTCCAGCTGCAGATCAACGGGCTCCAGCCGGTGGTGATCTCCCTCGACGACTACTACGTCGACCGCGATCGGACCGCGCGGGGAACCGACGGCGAGCTGGACTTCGAGGCCCTCGAGGCGCTCGACCTCGCGCTCCTGCAGGCCGACATCCGTCGCCTCCTCGACGGGGGCGTGGTCGCCCTTCCCCGGTACGACTTCGTCGCCGGGCGGAGCCTCACCGGCGCCGGCGAGAAGGTGCGCCTGCGCCAGGGCGCCCTGCTCGTGCTGGAGGGGATTCACGGGCTCGACCCGCGGGTGCTCGGGGCGACGGTCCGGCCGGACGAGCTGTTCGGGATCTTCGTCCACCCCGCCACCTCGCTGCCGTCCGATCGGCTCTCCCGCGTCTCCCCCACCGACGTCCGGCTGCTGCGGCGCATCGTCCGCGACCGGCACGCCCGGGGCATCCGCGCCGCGGAGACCATCCTGCGCTGGCCGGCGGTGCAGCGCGGCGAGATGGCGGGCATCTTCCCCTTCCAGGAGGAGGCGGACGAGGTGTTCGACTCGTCGCTCATCTACGAGCCAGCCGTCCTCAAGGTCTACGCCGAGCGCTATCTGCTCGAGGTGCCACCCGAGCACCCCGCCTACCCGACCGCGGTCCGGCTGCGCCACCTGGTGGACCTCTTCGTCTCCATCTACCCGGACCACGTCCCTCCCACCTCCATCCTCCGGGAGTTCGTGGGCGGCAGCGGATTCGAGTACTAGCTTCCCGAGAAGCCGGGGAAGTCCTCGGCGGGGAAGAGCAGGACGTCGCGGATCCGCGGGGCCCCGGTCAGGAGCATGAGGAGCCGGTCGAGCCCCAGCGCCACACCACCGGCGTCGGGCATGCGCCCCACCGCCTCGAGGAAGCGCTCGTCGAGCGGGTAGACGGGGCGCCCGAGCCGCCGCCGGAGCGCCTGCTCCTCCTCCAGGCGGCGCCGCTGCTCCCGGGCGTCGTTCAGCTCGGAGAACCCGTTCGCGAGCTCGAGCCCGGCGGCGTAGAGCTCGAAGCGCTCGGCCCAGCGCGGGTCGTCCCGGCGGATGCGGGAGAGCGCGGCCATGGAGGCCGGCCAGTCGGTCAGGTACACGGGCCGTGAAAGGCCCAGCCCCGGCTCGACGGCCTGCAGGAAGATCCGGAAGAAGGCGTCGTCGAAGCCCTCCCCGTCCGGCCCGGCGTCGATTCCCCGGGCACGGGCGGCGGCGCGGAGGAGGCCGGCGTCCGGGCCGCAGGCCTCGAGGTCCACGCCGGCACGCGCGAAGGCGTCGGCCACCCGGATCCTCTCGAAGGGGGCGGCCCAGTCCACCTCCCGGCCGCGCCACGCCAGGCGGGTCGCCGCCGTGGGGTGGAGCGCGCGGGCTCCCGCCTCCACCGCCTGCTCCAGATCCTCCATGATCCCCCGGTGGTCGGTGCCGGCCCGGTACATCTCGAGCATGGTGAACTCGGGGTTGTGCGTCTCCGAGACCTCGCCGTTCCGGAACACCCGGGAGAGCTGGAAGATCCGCTCGAACCCGTCGGCGAGCAGCCGCTTCATCGCGTACTCGGGGCTGGAGTGGAGCCAGAGCGGCCGGGGCGCGCCCCCGGTCTCCGGGACGAAGGGCGTCTCGAAGGCCCGGATGTGCGGCTCCATGCCGGGAGCCGGGACCAGGCACGGGGTCTCCACCTCGTCGAAGCGGCGCGCGGAGAGGTGGGCGCGCACGGCTCCCTGGAGGCGGGAGCGGGCCCGGGCCATGTCGATGCGCGTCCCCGTCATCCTGGCGAGCTTAACCGGCCTCGCGAGGGGCCGCCCCTGCTACCATGCCGCCCGTGAAGCGACTCCTCCCGATCGCCCTGGCGCTCGCACTCGCCGCCTGCGCGCATGCACCCGAGGTTCCTCCTCCCGCCGTGGCGCCCCCGCCGGTACCGGCCGCGCCGCCTCCCGTGGTCCCGGCGATCGACCTCATCCGCGCCGACGTCGACGCCCTGCTCGCCGCCCAGGGGAAGGCGACCTGGCTCGCCTGGACCACGGGCGCCCCGCTCGACGTGGCCGGCCCGATGCGGGGCCGGGAGTGGATCGCCGACGGCGGCGCCCTGTCGGCGATCGACGCCATGCCGGCCGCCTCCGACCCCGTCGAGGGCGGGCGCCGGCGCATGCTCCGCGACTTCCTCCTCGGCGAGCGGCTCGCCGCGGCGGTCGCGCCCCTGCCCGGCGCGGCTCCGGCCGACCTCACCTTCTCCTTCGAGGGGCGCACCGTGGCGCTGCGGGACACCGCCTCGATGCTCGCCGCCGAGCCGGACACCGACCGGCGGGCCGCCCTCGACGCCGCCAGGGCCGCCGCCGCGGCGCGGGCCGCGAAGGCGGCCGACGCGAACGCCGCGGCCCTCGCCGACGTCCTCCGCAGGCTCGGCCTCGGCGATCCCCTCTCGATCGCCGCGGAGCTGCGGCGGGCCTCCCCCGATGCGCTCGCCGCGCTCGCCGGGGCCACCCTCGACGCCACCGGGCCCGCGTACTGCACGACGATGGACGCGCTCGCCCGCGGCGAGGTCGGCGCCCCGCTGGCCTCGACGCACCTCCGCGACCTGCCGCGGATCCTGCGCGCCTCCCACGAGCCGAAGGCCCACCCCGCCTCCCGCCTCGTCGCCGACGGCCAGGCCGCGGCGGCCGCCGCCGGGGTGGATCTCTCCGCCCGGGTGAAGCTCGACGACCGGGTCGCCGCGGACAAGAGCCAGCGTCCGCTGGCGGTGCCGGTCCAGGTGCCCGACGACGTGCGCCTCTCGACCATGCCGTCCGGCGGGGCGTCGGAAGCCCGCGCCTTCCTCCACGAGCTGGGCGTGGCCCTCTTCTACTCCGGGATCCAGGCGGAGGGCGTCGAGGTGCGCAGGCTCGGGTCGCCCGCCGTCGCCGCCACCTGGGGCTACCTCTTCGAGGGGCTCGCCGCCGACCCGGCCTGGCTTCACGACCGGTCCGGGATCGTCGGCCACGGCCTGGCCCGGGAGATCAGGGCGGCCCAGGCGGAGCGGCTCCACGCCGTGCGCATGCAGGCGGCCCGGCTCCTGCGCGAGGTGGAGCGGTCCCGTGGCGCGGCGCCGGGCGCCGCCGGGGACGCGAAGGTCCTGGCGCGCGCCCTCTGCCGCCCGGTGGGAACGGACGATGCGGCTCGCTGGCCGATCCCCCGCGACCCCTTGCTCTCGTCGGCCGACGGCCTGCGGGGCGCGCTGCTCGCGGCGCAGATCGAGGCGGCGCTGGCCGAGAAGGGTGGAGGCCCCTGGTGGCGGTGGAAGGGAACGCCGGGCTGGCTCGCGCCCGATCTGGGCGGCGGGCGCGGTGGCGAACCCGGAGGACCTGGCGCGGAGCGCCGGGGTCGGCGCCCTGTCCGCGGAGCCGCTCGCCCGGGCCGCGCGGTCCCGCTTCGACGCCGCCGGGTGGTGAGGGCCGGCGCCGCGCTCTACCCCGTTCCCCTGGCGCGGGCCTTCGCCTCCAGGTCGGCGAGCCGCTTGCGCATGTCCCGGTCGCGGGTCCACCGGTCGGTGACGTCGCGGACGATGGCGGAGGCGCCGACGAGCTTTCCGTCGTCGTCCCACACCATCTGGATGGTGAACTCGATGGAGAGCGGCTCGCCGTCCTTGCGGGAGGCGGGGACCGCCAGGATGTCCTTCCCGTAGCGGGTGTGGCCGGTCTTCATCACCTCGTTCCAGCCGCCCCAGTGACGCCCCCGGAGCCGCTCCGGGATGATGAGGTCCATCGATCGCCCCAGCGCCTCGACGGCGCTCCAGCCGAACATCGCGGCGGCGCCGGCGTTCCAGAAGCGGATCACCCCCTCGCGGTCGGCGAAGAGGACGGCGTCCCCGGCTCCCTCGACGATGCGGCGGCACAGCCAGTCTCGATCCAGCTCCTTCACCGGTTCGGTCACGGGGGCGCTCCTCGCTCCGCGGGCGGCGGATCCGTCAGTTCCACGAGTCGATAGCGCCCGGGCGCCCCTCCCGCCACCCGCAGCCTCTTGCCGGGCCCGACCGCGCTCCCCAGGGACGGCACCCGCTCCTCCTCGGTCACCACCCAGAGCCTCCCCGGGCGTGCCGCGACCTCGCGCATCCGCGCCGGGTCCACCACCTCGCGCACCCGGTTCCGCCCGTAGAAGGTCTCGCCCCGCCAGTTCATGAGCCAGGCCACGAGGGGCTCGTCCGGCTCCGGCGCCTCCGCCTTCCACGCGGCGAAGACCTCCCGCTGCGTCCAGTGGGCGGCCAGTTCCGGCCAGTGGACCCAGGAGACCCAGGCCGTCGTGAGGAGCGACGCGGCCACGAGGCTCCCGGCGGCGACGCGGGCCGAGCGCCGGAGCACCGCCAGGGCGAATCCGACGAGCGCGAGGGAGGCGAGCAGCGTGATCGCCGGGCCGGGGTCGAGGGCGGCGCCCGGCCAGGCGCGGCGCGGATCGTAGGTGAAGAGGGCCGTGAGGAGGCGGGGCCGGCGCGCCAGCGCCCCGCCGGTGGCGGCGAGCGCCGCCACGCCGAGGAGGCCTGCCGCCGCGTGGCGCCGGAGTCCCTCGTCGAGGAGCCTGTCGACGAAGAGCGCCGCGAGCACGAGCAGGGGCGGGACCAGCGGGAGCACGTAGTGTGGATACCGGGTGGCGGCGAAGCCCATGAGCAGGTAGCCGGCGGCGACCCAGAGCCCGCAGAGGAGCGCGAGCCCGGCCCGCGCGTCCGCGGGCCTTCCGCGGGTGCGAAGCGCCTCGCCGAGCCCTCCCGGAAGCGCGGCCACCCACGGGAAGGTCCCCACCGCGAGCCAGCCCAGGTACGGGAGCCACCCACCACCGGGCGACGGCACGTGTGCGCCGGCGCCGATCCGCCTCAGGTGGTCGTACAGCCAGAAGCGCTGCAGGAAGGTCCAGCCCGAGTCGTCGCGGACCGGCCACGTGGCCATGATCGCGTACCAGGGAACCGCGATGGCCAGGAACGCGAGCGGGCCGAGCACGAGCCCCAGCCGGGGAAGCCGTCGCCAGTCGCCGGTGACCACGAGCCAGGAGAGGAGCGCCGCGCCGGGTAGCGCGAAGGCGATGGGCCCCTTGGCGAGCGTCGCGAACCCGAGCAGCACCCAGCCGGCGCGGCCCCAGCCGGGGCCGGCCCCGTCGTCGAGGAGCGCGACCGCGAAGGCCAGGCCCCCCGCCGTGGAGAGGGCCACGAGCGGCGCGTCGGGGACCGCCTGCCGGGCGAAGAGCGCGAGGAAGGGGGCGGTGCAGAGGGCGATCGCCGCGAGCAGGCCGGCCCGGCGGGAGGCGAGGCGCGCCACCGCCGCGGCCGAGACGGCGACGCCCAGCACCGCGACGAGCGCCACCGGCAGGCGCAGCCCCCACTCGGCGGCGCCCTCGCCGGCGATGGCCAGCCCGGCCGCCCCGCCCCAGAGGAGGAGCGGCGGCTTCGAGAAGAACCCGGCCTCGCGCCACCACGGGTGGACCCAGTCGCCCCGGAGGAGCATCTGCCTCGAGACCTCGGCGTAGTGGGGCTCCCAGGGGTCGAGGAGCCCCACCGACCCGAGACCGGGCAGGAAGACGGTACCCGCGAGGAGCGCGGCCGCGAGCCAGACGGGGATCCGTGCCACCCGGTCCTTATCGCACTCCCATCCGGGGGAAAGAAGGAGCGTCCCGCGGGGCGGTGACGGCCGCTTCCTTGGATCCCCCGGTGGCGGGGGATATCCTCCCCTCCAGCGTGGCCTCCCCGGCACAGACCCCCGCGGCGCCGGAATTCAAGCCGCACGTCTTCGGCAAGTTCTTCCTGCTGCAGCGGCTCGCCGTGGGCGGGATGGCCGAGATCTTCCGCGCCAAGGTGGCCGGCGCCGAGGGGTTCGAGAAGGAACTGGTGGTGAAGCGCATCCTGCCGGCGCGCTCCCAGGACCAGGGCTTCATCCAGATGCTGGTGAACGAGGCCAAGCTCACCGTCCAGCTGACCCACAACAACGTCGCCCAGATCTACGAGTGCGGCTCCATCGACGGCACCTACTTCATCTCGATGGAGCTCGTGAACGGCGTCTCGCTGAAGGACATGATGGTCTCCTTCGCGCGCGCCGGGACCGCCATCACCCCGGAGCAGGCCATCTTCATGGTCCTGCAGCTCCTCCAGGGGCTCGAGTACGCCCACCGGAAGACCGACGGACAGGGCAACCCGCTGCGGATCATCCACTGCGACGTCTCGCCCGACAACGCCCTCGTCTCCTGGCAGGGCGAGGTGAAGCTCCTCGACTTCGGGATCGCCCGCGCCGCCACCGGCCTCTCCAACTACAAGGAGGGGATGCTGATGGGGAAGCTCGGGTACGTGGCGCCCGAGCAGGCCTCGCTCGACCGTCCCTGGGACCACCGGGTCGACGTCTTCGCGGCCGGCATCATCCTCTACGAGCTGCTCACCAAGCAGAAGCCCTTCCAGCGCGCCGTGGACGTCGAGTCGCTCATCCAGTCGCGCCTGGGAAAGGTGGTCCCCCCTTCCTCCATCGACGAGCGGCTCCCCAAGGAGCTCGACACCATCGTGCTCCGCGCGCTGGCGGCCGATCCCGACGATCGATACCCGGACGCGCGGTCGTTCGGCGACGCGCTCGTCGACGTGCTCTTCCCCACGCCGCACTCGGCCATCCAGGACCACCTGGGGCGGCAGATGCACGCCGTGTACGCCGAGCGCATCGCCCGGCAGCGGGCGGCCCGCGCCCACGACGCGCTGGTCATGAAGGTGCTGCGCAACGTGGCCGAGCAGCAGAGGGCCGCCGTGTACGACTCGGTGGCGCGCGCCGAGACCACCGGCCCGGTCACCGGGGCGGTCCCGCTCTCCGAGCTCGGCACCAGCAGCATCGACATCGACGTGGATCGCGCCGGGCCGCGCGCTCCGGCGCTCGGCCCGGAGCGCATCCGCACCATCCGCGTCGGCGCCGGCCGCGCCGTCCTCCTGGGCGTGCTCTCCGGGATCGGCGTGGCGGTGGCCGGCTTCGCCGCCGCGCCCTGGATGCGCGACGGCGTGCTCGTCGTCTCGACCACCCCGCCGGGCGCGCAGGTCACGCTCGACGGCCGCCCCGTCCCGGGCACGACGCCGCTCGTCGTCGAGGGGGTACGCCTCTCCGACACGCACCGCGTCGAGGCGACCGTGCCCGGCCACCGCGCGGCCGGGATGGAGGTCGGCGGGGAGCCGGGGAAGCTCACCCGCACCGTCCACCTCACCCTCCCGTCGGCGCTCGGATCCTTCACGGTGGAGAGCGATCCCCCCGGCGCCGAGGTGCGCGTGGACGGGAAGGTCCTCGGGCGCACCCCGTTCACCATCGGCGACGTGCGGGTGGACGAGCGCCACCGCATCGACCTGTCCCTGCCCGGTCACGAGATCGACCAGTTCATGGTGCTGCCGGAGAAGGACGGGAACCGCTTCGTCCGCAAGCTGGTGCCCCGCCCGCGCGGGCCGGGGTAGAGCGCCGTCACTCTCCGCGAAAGCGGGGCGGCCGGCGCTCGGCCCAGGCGGCGCGCCCCTCGCGCAGGTCGGCGCTCTCGAAGGCGCGCGAGCGCAGGAACGCCACCTCGGTCCGCTCCGCCTCGGTGAGGCCGCGCTCCTGGGCCGCCTCGAGCAGCCGGAGGATGCGCTTCATCCCCTGCACGGCGAGCGGGGCGTTGGCGGCAATCTCGTCGGCGAGGGCCAGCGCGGCCGCCTCGGCGTCGGCGGGCGTGGCCACCCGGTCGACCAGGCCGATGGCGAGCGCCTTCCCGGCGTCGATCGGCCTCCCGGTGAAGAACATCTCGCGGGTGTGGGCCGGGCCCACGAGCGCGAGGAAGCGGCGCACGCCCGCGGCGGCGTAGACCACGCCCAGCTTGGCGGGAGGCATGCCCATCTTCGCGCCCTGGCTGGCGATGCGCAGGTCGCAGGTGGCGGCCAGCTCGCAGCCGGCGCCGAAGGCCGCGCCGTTGACGAAGGCCACCGTGGGGCACGGAACCGCCTCGACCGCCTCCATGGCCCGCTCGGTGGCGAGGTCGGGACGGTCGCCGCCCGGACCCTCTCCCTCCATGGCGTCGATGTCGAAACCGGAGGAGAAGGCCTGGTCCCCGGCGCCCCGCAGGACGAGGCAGCGGACCCGGTCGGCGGCGGCGCGCTCGCAGGCCGCGGCCAGCTCGGCCAGGGAGCCGTAGTCGAAGGCGTTTCGCTTCCCGGGATTGTCGACGGTGAGGACCCGGACGAAGCCGCGATCCTCCACCCGGATCTTCCCCGGGGGCGGCATCACTCGACGACGGCCAGGACGTCGCCCTCGGCGACGGCCTGTCCCTCCTTCACCCGGATCTCCTTCACGCGTCCGTCGACCGGCGACTCGACCGGCATCTCCATCTTCATGGACTCGAGGATGACGATGGCCTCGCCGGCGCTGACGGACTCGCCGGGGCTCTTCTCGACGCGGACCACGGTGCCGGTGATGTGGGCGGGGATGTTGGGCATGGCCCGCAACCTACCAAGGAAACGAAGAGGTCCGCCACGGGGGCGGACCTCGGGTGAGACATGGACGGAGTTTCCTCTCGTCCTTCGGCCGGTGGGCAACCGGCTCCAAGGACCTCAGTCTCGCCCCTTGCGCGTGGTCGGGTCAACCGGGGTCTGGCCGAATTCGACGGGCGTTCGGGTATCCTCCTGCCGTGGGGGCTTGACGGGTGGACATGGGCGCACCGGGCTGGGGACCGGCCCGCAGCAGGGTCCGGACGGTGGCGACGATGTCCTGGTACTTGACCGGCTTCTGGAGGAAGAAGTTGGCGCCCAGCCGGCTCACCCGCTCCCGCTCCTCGTCGCCCGCCGACGAGATGACGATGATGGGGAGGTGGCGCAGGCGCGGCTCGGCGCGGACCTTCTCCACCAGCGCGAAGCCGCTCATCACCGGCATGTAGACGTCCGTGATGATGAGGTCGATGGGGGGCTGGGCGTGCAGGCGCGCGAAGGCCTCGTTCCCGTCCACCGCCACGTCCACCGCCAGGCCGCCGACTCCCTCGGAGGCCGCCAGCCGGCGCAGCGCCGAGGCGTACATCGCGGCGACGAGCGAGTTGTCCTCCACGAGGAGGACCCGGTAGCCGGGCCGGCTCGACTCCGCCTGCGCGGCCGCGGCGGCGGAGAGCCGCTCCAGCCGCCGGCGGTCGTCGACGCGGTCGGGCGGGATCCAGACCGCCACGCCGGGCGTCTGCGAGGAGCCGCCGGGGCGCATCCGCACCACCTCGACCTCCAGCTCCGCCGGCTCGAGCAGCTCCGGGAAGGAGATGAGCAGGGAGAGGCGCTCGCCCACCTCGAACTCCCGCTCGGTGCGGATGAAGAGCCCGCCCGCGGAGAGGTTCTCCGTGTAGTCGCGCACCGTCGAGGCGGCGCCCGGATAATCCACCGCCAGGATGAGCGGGAATCGCGGGTGTGCTCGTTTCTCCGTCCCCATTTATGTCCGGCCGACCGGAACGCCTCCCTCGCACCGACGCGTGCGCTCCGATTATGCCCCGGCCCCGCAAGAAATCTCCTCCGCGACCGCGCCATCCGGTCGATTTCATCGGAAGTTGAAGGTGTACCGGGGGCTCGGTAGTCTGCTGTCCCACATGTTCCTGCGCAACCGACACCGTCGCGAACGCATCCTCCTCCCCGGCGAGCGCGAGGGACGGCGGAGCTTCCTCAAGTACGGCCTGGCCGGCGCGGCGCTGCTCGCCGTGGGCGGCGGGACCTGGCTGGGAACGCGCCGCACCCTCCCGGCGCCCGGGCTCGCCGGGCCCCTTCACGGTGCTCACGCCGGAGGAGGCCACCATCTTCCTCGAGCTCTCCGAGCGGCTGCTCCCCCCGCGCCCGGGGTTCCCGGCCCCGCTCGACGTCGACCTGCCGCGGCGGATCGACGCGCTCCTCGGGCTCATGCCCGCCGAGGGGCAGAAGGAGGTCCGGCAGCTCGTCGGGCTCTTCGAGAACGCGCTCGCCAGCCTCGTCCTCGACGGACAGTGGAAGACCTTCACCGCCTCCTCCGAGCAGCAGCAGGACGCGCGCATCCGGGCCTGGCAGCAGAGCCGCCTCGACGTCCGGCGCACCGGCTTCCGGGCGCTGAAGAAGATCGTCTACTCGAGCTACTACGGCGCCCGCGAGACCTGGGCCGCCATCGGCTATCCCGGGCCGCCCCCGACCGGCGGGATGGTGGAGCGCGAGCCGCGCTTCACCCCGGGCACCATCACCGAGGGGGCGCCGCCCACGCCGCTCGTCCCGCCCCCACCCGTACCCGAGGTGAAACCGTGACCGAAGCCCCGGGACGCATCCTCGACGCCGCCGCCCTCCGCAAGGACGTCGACGAGCGGCCCGACGTGTGCGTGGTGGGCTCCGGGCCGGGCGGCGCCGTGGTGGCGGCGCGGCTCGCGGCGCGCGGCCTCCGGGTGATCGTGCTGGAGGAGGGCGGCCACTTCCCGCCCGACCAGATGAAGATGGACGAGTCCTGGGCCTATCCCGCGCTCTACCAGGAGCGCGGCATGCGGGCCACCGCCGACCTGGCCATCACCGTGCTGCAGGGGCGCGGCGTCGGCGGCGGGACGCTCGTCAACTGGACGACCAGCTTCCGCACCCCCCCGCGCGTGCTGCGCCACTGGGCCCAGGCCTTCGGCGTGTCCGGGCTCGACGAGCAGTCCCTGGCGCCCCACTTCGACGCGGTGGAGCAGCGCCTCTCCATCGCCCCCTGGCCCATCGAGGCCGCCAACGAGAACAACAAGGTCCTCTGGGACGGCGCGGGGAAGCTGGGCTGGAGCCGGGAGGTGACCCGCCGCAACGTCACCGGCTGCCAGTCGCTCGGCTTCTGCGGCACCGGCTGCCCGGTCGGGGCCAAGAACTCGCTCGACCTCACCTACCTCGACGACGCGGTGAAGGCCGGCGCCAAGGTGTACGCCCGCGCCCGCGTGGTGCGGCTCGAGAAGTCGGGGCGCCGCATCGCCGCGGTCCACGCGGTGGGGCTCGACGCCGGCTTCCGCCCCACGTCGCGCAAGGTGGTGGTGCGGCCGCGCCTCGTGGTGCTCGCGGCGGGCGCCATCGGCACGCCGGAGATCCTGCTCCGCAGCGGCTACGACCCGAACGGCAAGGTGGGACGCCGCACCTTCCTCCATCCGGTGGTCGGGAGCGCCGGCACCTTCTCCCGCCCCATCCAGCCCCTTCTACGGGGCTCCCCAGTCGGTGGCGAGCCACCACTTCGCGGAGCGGGGGGCCGGGAAGGTCTCCTTCTTCCTCGAGGCGTCGCCGGCCCAGCCGATCCTGGCCGCCACCGCCATGGGCGGCTTCGGGGCCGACCAGCAGGAGCAGATGACCCACCTCGCCAGCACCAGCGCGCTCATCGCGCTGGCGGTGGACGGGTTCCTCCCCGAGGAGAAGGGGGGCACGGTCTCGCTCCGCACCGACGGGCGGGTCCGGCTCGACTACGAGATCCGGCCGGAGATCTGGGAGGCGCTCCGCGAGGGGCAGAAGGCGCTGGCCCGCATCCAGCTGGCCGCGGGCGCCGACGTGGTCCGCTCCTTCCACGAGGATCCGGTGGTGATGCGCCGGGAGGCCGACGTGGCGCTGCTCGACCGGGCCCCCTGGGAAGCGAACCGGGTCGCCGTCTTCAGCGCCCACCCCATGGGCGGATGCGCCATGGGGCGCGATCCGGAGAAGAGCGTGGTCGACTCGCGCCTCAAGGTGCACTGGCTCGACAACGTCTTCGTCACCGACGGCTCGGTCTTCCCCACCTCGCTGGGCGTGAACCCCCAGGAGTCGATCCTGGGCATCGCCCACTGGGCCGCCGACCACATCGCCGGCGCGACCTGACGCCGGCCCCTCGCGTCCGTGCGCATCGCTTGACTCGGTGCCCCCGTTCGGGTTCCGATCGCCCCCTTTCCTTCCCGAAGGGGCACCGCACCGATGCAGACCAAGTACCTCCTGTCCGAGAACCAGATCCCCACCCACTGGTACAACGTCATCCCGGATCTCCCCGGGCCGATGTCGCCGGTGCTCCACCCCGGGACGAGGCAGCCCGTCACCCCCGCCGACCTGCTCCCCCTCTTCCCGATGGGGCTCATCGAGCAGGAGATGAGCCCGGAACGCTGGGTGAAGATCCCCGACGAGGTGCGGGAGATCTACCGGCTCTGGCGCCCCAGCCCGCTCTTCCGCGCCCACCGGCTCGAGAAGGCCCTCGGGACCCCGGCCCGCATCTACTACAAGTACGAGGGCGTCTCCCCGGCCGGATCGCACAAGCCCAACACCGCGGTCCCCCAGGCCTACTACAACAAGATCGGCGGCACGAAGCGCATCGCCACCGAGACCGGCGCCGGGCAGTGGGGCAGCTCCATCGCGCTGGCCTGCAAGATGTTCGGCCTGGAGTGCACCGTCTACATGGTGAAGGTGAGCTTCGAGCAGAAGCCCTACCGCAAGAGCATGATGCAGCTCTGGGGCGCCGAGGTGATCGCCTCCCCGTCCCCCCGCACCAACGCGGGCCGGGGCATCCTGGCCCAGGATCCGGACAGCCAGGGCTCGCTGGGCATCGCCATCAGCGAGGCGGTGGAGGACGCCGCCACCCGCGAGGACACCCGCTACGCGCTGGGCAGCGTGCTCAACCACGTGCTGCATGCACCAGACCGTCATCGGCCTCGAGGCCAAGGAGCAGATGAAGCTGGCCGGCGACGTGCCCGACGTGGTCATCGGCTGCCACGGCGGCGGCTCCAACTTCGCCGGCATCGCCTTCCCCTTCGTGGCCGACAAGGCCGCCGGCTCGAAGGTGCGCCTCGTGGCCGCGGAGCCCAGCTCCTGCCCCACGCTCACCAAGGGGGTCTACGCCTTCGACTACGGCGACACCGCCCGCATGGCCCCCATCTCCCACATGTACACCCTGGGTCACGACTTCATGCCCCCGGGCATCCACGCCGGCGGCCTCCGCTACCACGGCGCCTCGCCGCTGGTGTCCCAGCTCGTGAACGCCGGGATCATCGAGGCCCGCGCGGTCGGGCAGCTGGCCGTCTTCGAGGCGGCGGTGACCTTCGCGCGCACCGAGGCCATCATCCCGGCGCCCGAGTCCTCCCACGCCATCCGGGTGGCCATCGACGAGGCCCTGCAGGCCAAGGAGGAGGGGAAGGAGAAGGTCATCCTCTTCAACCTCTCCGGCCACGGCCACGTCGACATGGCGGCCTACGACGCCTACTTCTCCGGGAAGCTCGAGGACTTCGAGTACCCGGCCGAGAAGGTGAAGGAGTCGCTGGCCCACCTGCCCCAGGTCGACTTCGCGAAGTAGCCCTCGTCCGGGCTCAGCGCGCTCGACGAGCGGGGTGTCCCGGCAGGTTGACGGGCGCGTCGGTGTAGTCGGGCAGCATCTCCACGAAGGCCCGGAAGTGCTCGAGCCCCACGCCGCCCGGGCCCTCCGCGGCGCGCACCGGGAATCCGCCCCCGGGCACGACCAGGATCGCCTCGCCCCTCGCCGGGTCGACCATCACCGCGCGGACGTCGTCCCAGCGCACCGCGTGGAGGACGCTTCCGTCACCCCGCACGCGGCGCAGCCCGGTGCCGTCGAGGACCAGCACGCCGAGGCGCGACGCCTCGTCGCGGCGCGCCACCCAGAGCAGCACTCCCGCCGCGGCGGCGGGTACGGGGAGGAGGGGCAGGAGCGAGGAGCCCGTGCCCGGCGCCCCCAGCGCGGCGACCGCGCCCGCCATCGCCGCGCCCAGGATGAGCGCGAGGGGTGCGAGCGGGAGCGAGCGATAGCGGAAGGTCATGGCGCCGAAAGATGGGTCGTCCCGGTGACGATCCCCCCTGCGCCTGCCCGGCGCCAGTTTCCGGCCTCCCGGGCACCCTCCCTACCGGTTGGATGTAGGTTCCGCTCCTCCCCCAATCCATCGACGGGCGGCTAGACGTCTGAGCAGTGCAAGCCCCGGTATCTCCGGGCCTTCTTGACATCACCCCTCCGATCTTCGTAGATCGACCCGTCGGTGGGAAAAAGTGTCACTCAGCGGATCTTGGTGTCAGGATCGGGCAAGCCGTGTTCTTCGGGACCTTCCAGCATTCGATCGACGCGAAGGGGCGAACGAGCCTCCCGGTGAAGTTCCGGGAAGCGCTCGCCGCCGCGGGCGAGCCGAAGCTGGTGCTGACCCAGTACCCGCACTGGCGCGCGGTGCAGGCGCTCCCGCAGTCGGTGTGGAAGGAGCTCGAGAAGAAGGTGCTCGCCACGAGCCCGCTCGACGCCCGCGCCCAGCGCAACATCCTCCGCTTCTACTCGTCGGCGAACGAGGTCGACCTCGACGTCCACGGGCGCGTGCTCGTGCCGCCCATCCTGCGCGACTTCGCCCAGCTCTCGAAGGACGTGGTCTGGGTCGGCATGGGGCGCACCATCCAGCTCTTCGACCGGGCCGTCTACGACGCGCAGATGCAGCTCGAGATTCCCCCCGACGACGTCGTGGACTTCTTCGGATAGGCCATGCACGTCCTCCGCGACCAGCCCGGCGTCACCGTCCTCCGCTGCTACGGCGAGCTGTCGCTCGCCGAGCTGGCCAGCGTGGCCGCCGCCTCGGCCCGGGCCCGCGCCGACGGGCGCCTCGTGGTGATCGACCTGTCGCGCGTCCGCCACCTCCACTACGCCGGGGCGCGGCTCCTGCGCGAGGTGCCTGGACTCCGGCTGGCCGGCGCGAGCCGCTACCTGCGCGACCTGGTGCACGCCGGCGGCGGATTCGGCGTCGAGTTCCACCCCGACGTGGCCGACGCCATGAGGGCCGGGTGACCGGGTTCACGCATGAAACCGTTCTCCAGAGCGAGGTCGTCGAGCTTCTCCAGCCCCGCGCCGGGATGCTCATCCTCGACGGCACGCTGGGCGGTGGCGGCCACTCCGAGGCCCTGCTGGAACGGGGTGCCCAGGTGATCGGCACCGACCGCGACCCGCGCGCCGTCGCCGCGGCCCGCGCACGCCTGGCCCGCTTCGGCGAGGCCTTCCGCGCGGTGCGCGCCGACTTCCGCGACGCGGAGGGAACCCTGCGCGCGCTGGGCATCGACCGGGTGGACGGGGCGCTCGTCGACCTGGGCGTCTCCTCCCCGCAGCTCGACGTGGGGGAGCGCGGCTTCTCCTTCTCCCGCCCCGGCCCGCTCGACATGCGGATGTCCGGCGAGGGCGAGACGCTGGCCGAGCTGCTCGAGCGCGCCGACGTCCGCGAGCTCACCCGCATCCTCCGCGAGTACGGCGAGGAGCCCTTCGCCCGCCCCATCGCGCGCGCCATCCGCGCGGCCGTGGAGAAGCACGGGGCCCACTCCCTCGACACCGCCGCGCTCGCCGAGGTGGTCTCCCACGCCATCCCCCGCAAGGCCTGGCCGCGCAGCATCCACCCGGCCACCCGCACCTTCCAGGCGCTGCGCATCGCCGTGAACGACGAGCTCGGGGCCCTGGCCGCCTGGCTCGAGGCCCTGCCGCGCGTCCTCGGCAAGGGCGGCCGCGCCGCCGCCATCAGCTTCCACTCGCTGGAGGACCGGATGGTGAAGCGCGCCTTCCAGTCGCTCACCCGCGAATGCACCTGCCCGCCGGGATTCCCGGTCTGCCAGTGCGGCTCGAACCCCGAGTTCCGTCCGGTCACGAAGAAGGCCGTCACGGCCTCCGAGGCCGAGGTGGCCCGCAACCCCCGCTCCCGCAGCGCGAAGCTCCGCGCGGTGGTGAAGGTCCGATGAGGGGCTCCGGTCGCCCGGGCGGCCCGGCCGCCGTGCTCCTCGGGCTCGCGCTCGCGGCGCCGCTCGCCGGCGTCGGCGTCTTCCACGTGTGGTCGCGGACCCGCGTGCAGGCCAGCGGGTACGAGCTGGGTCGGCTGGAGTCGGAGCACCGGCAGCTCCTCGCGGAGCGGGACCGGCTGAATCTCGAGGTTGCGAGTTTGCGCTCGCCGGGCCGCCTGGAGCGGTTCGCGCGCGAGCGCCTGGGCATGGCTCCGCCGGCACCGGGTTCGGTGGTGGCGGGTATGGCGGGCGGGAAGGTGTGGGTAGGTGGGGTTGGCGACGGGGCAGACCAGCGCCCCGGCCCGGCGGAGCCTGATGTGAAGAAGTCGTCGAAGCGGAGGGAGGCCCGCAGCGGCCCCCTCACGCGCGCGCCAGAGCCGGCGCGCCCCTGAGCGACGATGCGCGCCGGGATCGAGCCCCGAACCGCGCGCTGGATGGCGATCCGGATCGGGATCGTCGCGGCGGCGTTCGCGGTGGGCTTCGCGGTGGTGGCCGGGCGCGCGGTCCAGCTCCAGATCCTCCAGGGCGACCGGCTGGGCGGCATGGCCCGCGACCAGTACCTGCGCGAGCTCACCCAGAAGCCCCGGCGCGGCACCATCACCGACCGCAACGGCGCCGTGCTCGCGGGGAACGCCGAGGTCGACTCGATCTTCGTCGACCCGCGCGCCTTCCCGGCCGGCGCCCGGACCCGCGACGTGGTCCGGCTCGCCAAGGCGCTGCAGCTCGAGCCCAAGGCGCTGGAGAAGAAGATCGCGAAGGGCGCCCGCTTCGCCTGGGTGAAGCGTCGGGTCTCCCCGGCCGAGGCCGAGCACGTCCGCGCCCTGAAGCTCGTCGGCGTGGGCTTCGTGAAGGAGACCCGCCGTTACTACCCGCGGCGCGAGCTGGCCGGCCAGATCCTGGGCATCGTCGGCGACGACGGCGAGGGGCTGGAGGGAGTGGAGAAGGCCTGGGACGATTCGCTGCAGGGCGAGAGCATGCGCCTGCCCTCCCTCCGGGACGCGCGCGGGGCCCACCTGCTCGCGGAGGGACCGGCCCCGGAGCTGGTGCTGGAAGGGGCCCGGGTCGAGCTGACCATCGAGCAGGGGCTGCAGAACGCCGCCGAGCGGGCGCTGGTCCAGGCCGTCCAGCAGGCGCGTGCCGCCTCGGGGATGGCGATCGCCATCGACCCGGCCACCGGCGAGATCCTGGCGCTCGCCACCGCGCCGCTCCTCAACCCCAACGCACCCCGCAAGGAGGACCTGCGCAACCGCGCCGTCCTCGACACCTTCGAGGTCGGCTCGACCGCCAAGGCCATCGTCCTCGCCCGCGCCCTCGACGAGGGAGCCATCACGCCGACCAGCTCGATCTTCTGCGAGAACGGTCGCTGGGCCGTGGGCAAGCACACCATCCACGACCACAAGGGGCTCGGCTGGGTCCCGCCGGCGCGGGTGATGGCGGCGAGCTCCAACATCGGCGCCGCCAAGGTGGGCGGGAAGCTGGGCAGGGAGCGGTTGCAGCAGGCCTTCCTGGCCTTCGGCTTCGGAGAGCGGACCCAGACCGGGATCCCCGGCGAGCCGCGCGGCCAGATCCCCTTTCCCAAGGCCGAGATCTCGCTCGCCAACATGAGCTTCGGCCAGGGGCTCACCGCCACCCCGCTGCAGATCACGATGGCCATGGCGGCCATCGCCAACCGGGGCGTGCTCATGAAGCCCTGGATCGTCCGGCGCGTCGTCGACCCGGCCTCGGGCGACGTCCTGTCCGAGGCGGTTCCCACCCCGGTGCGTCGCGTGATCTCGGCGGAGACCGCGGCGCAGGTCTCGGCCTGGCT
The DNA here is from genome assembly GCA_963818535.1 of uncultured delta proteobacterium. Lineage (GTDB taxonomy): Bacteria > Myxococcota > Myxococcia > Myxococcales > Anaeromyxobacteraceae > CAIOAK01. The sequence continues at coordinate 200,551 of CAWFSM010000005.1, forward strand.
CGAGGGGGTCGTCGCCGACGCGGACGGCACCGGCAAGAAGGCGCGGCTCGAGGGCTGGCGGGTGGCCGGGAAGACCGGCACCGCCCAGAAGGCGGACGGCGCCACCGGCGGGTACTCGGCGGACAAGCGCTTCTCCTCCTTCGTGGGCTTCGCCCCCGCCGACGCGCCCCGGGTGGTCATCGGCGTCTTCATCGACGAGCCCAAGGGCGAGGTCTACGGCGGGGACGTGGCCGCCCCGGTGTTCCGCGAGCTGGCCGAGCACGCGCTGAAGGCGCGCGGGGTCCCCACGACCGGCGCCCCGCTCGCGGTGGTGGCTCCCCCTCCCCCGACCCCCTCGACGGATGCCGCGCCCGACCGGGACGAGGGTGTCGCCCTGGCCACGGTCGAGGTCGCGCCCCGCCGGCCGGCCCAGGGCTCCGGAGCCGTCGCCGTCCCGGGCCTCCAGGGGCTCCCGGCGCGGGCCGCCCTGCGCCGGCTCGAGTCGGCGGACCTGGCCGGGGACGTCCGGGGCAGCGGCCGGGTGACCGCCCAGGTTCCCCGCGCCGGCGAGGTGGTGAAGCGCGGGACGAGGGTCCGCCTCACGCTGGCGCCTCCGGGTTGACCCGCGCGGATTTCGGAGGCAAAAAGCTGCCCCCGATATCGCGCCGGGCTACGCTCCCTTGCGAAGACGGGAAGGGCGAGGAGATGCGGCTGTCGAGCGTCATCGAAGGCACCGGCGCGTCGCTCGGGCATGCGCCCGACGTCGACGTGTCCCTGGTGACCGCTGATTCACGTAAGGTGAAACCAGGCGCCCTCTTCGTGGCCGTTCCCGGAACCCTCGCCGACGGCGCCGCGTTCGCCCCGGCCGCCGCCCGCTCCGGGGCGGTGGCGGTGCTCTCGGAGCGGGACGTCGCCTGCCCGCCGGCGGTGCTGCTCCTCGTCCCCTCGGCGCGCCGCGCGCTGGCCCTGGCCGCCGCCAACCTCCACGGCCGCCCGGGCGAGCGGCTCGCGCTCTGCGGCGTCACCGGCACGAAGGGCAAGACCACCGTCACCTATCTCGTCGAGGCCTGCGCGGCGGCGGCCGGCATCCCCTCCGGCGTGATCGGCACCGTCAACGTCCGGCTGCCGGGCCGCACGCTCTCCGCCTCCCACACCACCCCGGACGCGGCCGACCTGCAGGAGTTCCTCGCCGCGATGGTGGAGGCCGGCGCGCGCCTGGGCATCCTCGAGGTCTCCTCCCACGCCCTCGACCAGGAGCGGGTGGCCGGGCTCCGCTTCCGCGCCGCCGGCTTCACCAACCTGGGGCGCGACCACCTCGACTACCACCCGGACGTCGCGTCCTACTTCGCGGCCAAGCGGCGCCTCTTCACCGAGGGTATGGCGCCGGACGGCGTGGCGGTGGTGAACGCCGGCGACGCCCACGGCGCGGGACTCGCCGCCGCGCTCCGCCTGGCCGGCAGGACGACCTGGCGCTTCGGCGTGCCCGGGGCCGAGATCGCGGCGCGCGACGTGGCGAGCGACATGTCCGGCATCCGCGCGGTGCTCTCCACGCCGCGCGGCGACGTGCGGGTGGCCTCTCCGCTGGTGGGCGCGCACAACCTGGAGAATCTGATGATGGCCGCCGGACTGGCGCTGGCTGTCGGAATCCCTCCCGCCGCGGTCTCGGCCGGCCTCTCCTCCTCGCGCGGCGCCCCGGGACGGCTCGAGCGGATCGACGGGCGCGGCGTCTCGGCCTTCGTCGACTACGCCCACACGCCGGACTCGCTGGCCGCCGCCTGCGCCGCCATCCGTGCGCTCTCGCCGCGGCGCCTGCTCGTGGTCTTCGGTTGCGGCGGCGATCGGGACCGGGGCAAGCGGCCGCTCATGGGGCGCGCCGCCGGCCTGGCCGCCGACCTGGTGGTGGTCACGAGCGACAACCCGCGCACCGAGGAGCCCGGCGCCATCCTGGCGGCCATCGTCCCGGGCGTGGCCGAGGCCGGGCTCCCCCGCCTCCCGCGCGATCGGGCGCTGGCCGGGGAGCGGGGCTTCACGGTCGAGGAGGACCGCCGCGCCGCCATCGCGCTCGCGCTCTCCGCCGCCCGCCCCGGGGACGCGGTGCTCATCGCCGGCAAGGGGCACGAGGACTACCAGATCGTGGGCGCGGAGAAGCGCCCCTTCGACGACCGGGAGGAGGCCCGCAGGGGCCTCGGCGCCGCGTGAGCCCCGGACCTCGTTTCACCGCGAGCGAACTGGCGGCGGCCACCGGCGGCGCCTGGACCGGGGGCGACGCCGGCCGGCATCGTGGGCGTCTCCACCGACACCCGGGCCATCGCGGCCGGCAGCGCCTTCGTGGCGCTGCGCGGCGAGCGCTTCGACGGTCACGACTTCCTCGCCGACGCGGCCCGGGCGGGGGCCTCCTGCGCCGTGGTGGCCAGGGACCGGGCCGCCTCCGCGCCCGCCGGCCTCCCGCTCCTCCTGGTCGACGACACGCTCACCGCCCTGGGCGCCATCGCCCGCCTCCACCGGCTGCGCTTCTCCCTCCCGGTGGTGGGCGTCACCGGATCGAACGGCAAGACCACCACCCGGGAGATGATCGCCGCCATCCTGGCCACCCGCGGGCCGGTCCTCAAGACCGAGGGGAACCTGAACAACGAGGTGGGCGTGCCCCTCACGCTCCTGCGGCTCGGGCCGGAGCACACCGCCGCCGTCGTCGAGATGGGGATGAACCACCGGGGCGAGATCGGGCGGCTCACCGCCATCGCCGAGCCGCGGGTGGGCGTGGTCACGAACGCCTTCCCCGCCCACCTGGAGGGGCTCGGCACCGTGGACGGCGTGGCCGACGCCAAGGGCGAGCTCTACAAGGGGCTCCCCGCCGACGGCGTGGTGATCGCCAACGCCGACGATCCGCGCATGCTGCACAAGGCCCGCAAGTCGGGGCGCCGCGTCCTCACCTTCTCTGGCGGGAAGGACCGCGAGGCCGACGTGGTGGTCCTCGACGTCCTGTCGCAGGACCCGGAGGGCATGCGCTTCCTGCTCGGCATCGGGACCAAGGAGGTCGAGGTGCGCCTCCCGCTGGTGGGAGAGCACAACGCCGCGAACGCCGCCGCCGCGGCCGCCGCGGCGCTCGCGCTCGGCTGCACCGATCGCGAGATCGTCCGGGGGCTGGCCGGGGTACGCCCGGTGGGTCGGCGCCTGCGCATCGAGCGGCTCCCCTCCGGCGTGCTGCTCGTCGACGACTGCTACAACGCCAATCCGGCCTCGATGAAGGCCGCCCTGCGCACGCTTCGGCAGCTGGCCGGCGCCGGTCGCGCCGTGGCCGCCCTCGGCGACATGCTCGAGCTGGGCCCCACCGAGGGCGACCTGCACCGGGAACTGGGCCGGGACGCCGCCTCGGCGGGGCTGGCCGCGCTGGCCGCCTTCGGGCCGCGCGCCCGCCTGGCCCTCGACGCCGCGCTGGCCGCCGGCATGAACCCTTCCGATGCCTTCCACACCGAGGATCCCCAGGCCCTCGTCGCGTTCGTGCGCGAGCGGCTCCGCCCCGGCGACGTGCTCCTCGTGAAGGGGAGCCGGGGGATGAAGCTCGAGAGACTCGTCGAGGCCCTGCGCTAGATGCTCTACCTCCTCCTCTACCCGATGGCGCAGCGCTTCACGGTGTTCAACGTGCTGCGCTACCCCTCCTTCCGCATCGTCGCGGCGGGGCTCACCGCACTCGTGCTCGGCCTGCTCCTCGGCCCCTGGTTCATCGAGCGCATGCGCCGGCTGCAGTACGGCCACTCCAACGTCCGCGAGGACACGCCGGACGGGCACAAGAAGAAGGTCGGGACCCCGTCGATGGGCGGCGCGCTCATCCTGCTCGCGATGGTGGGGGCCACGCTCCTCTTCGCCGACCTGCGCAGCCGGCTGGTCTGGTCGGTCCTGCTCGTGACGGTGGGCTACGGGGTGGTGGGCTTCACCGACGACTACCTGAAAATCTCGAAGCGGAACTCGAAGGGGCTCCCCGGCAAGCAGAAGCTCCTCTGGCAGACCCTCATCGTACTGGCCGTGTACGTGGTCTTCCTCACCGACTGGAACTTCCAGCTCGGAGCGAGCTTCCCCTTCCTGACCGTGGGGTCGTTCCTCGACACCCACGTGACCCTCCCCTTCGTCCCCACCCGCCGCTTCGACATGAACCTGGGCTGGGCCTACGTTCCGTTCATGCTGCTCGTGGTCGTGGGCACCTCCAACGCGGTGAACCTCACCGACGGGCTCGACGGGCTCGCCATCGGCCCCTCCATCGTCTCGGCCGTGGCCTTCCTGGTGCTCTCCTACGTGGCCGGGACCACCATCGCCGGCTTCAGCCTGGCCGCCTACCTGGGCATCCCCCCGGTGCACGGCGCCGAGGAGATGGGGGTCTTCTGCGGCGCCATGGCCGGGGCCGGCATCGCCTTCCTCTGGTTCAACACCTACCCGGCCTCGATGTTCATGGGGGACGTGGGCTCGCTGGCCCTGGGCGGCGCGCTGGGAATGCTGGCCGTCCTCACCAAGAACGAGGTGGCGTCGGCCATCCTGAACGGCGTGTTCCTGGTCGAGGCGGTGAGCGTCATCGTGCAGGTGGCCTCCTTCCGCACCACGGGGAAACGGGTCTTCCGCATGGCCCCCATCCACCACCACTTCGAGTTGACCGGGCTCTCCGAGCCCAAGATCATCGTGCGATTCTGGATCGCTTCGATCATGCTGGCCCTCGTCGCCCTCATGTCGCTCAAGCTCCGCTAGGAGAGAACCGTGCCCCTGAAGCTCGCCGGGAAGAAGGTGCTGGTGGTCGGGCTGGCGCGCAGCGGCGCCGCGGCCGCGCGCCTCGCCGCCCGGGAGGGAGCGCGGGTGACGATCACCGACCGGCGTCCGGCCGCCGAGCTCGCCGAGGCCCTGGCCCCGCTGGAGGGTCTCGCCATCTCGCTGGCGCTGGGTGGGCACGACGAGCGTGACTTCACCTCCTCCGACCTGGTGGTGGTCTCGCCCGGGGTGCCGCTCACGCTCCCCGCCATCGCGGCCGCCCGCCGCGCCGGGGTCCCGGTGGTGGGCGAGGTGGAGCTCGCCTACGGGCTCCTCGAGGACGTCCCGCTGGTCGCCCTCACCGGGACCAACGGCAAGAGCACCACCACGGCGCTCACCGGGCGGCTGTTCCAGGAGGACCGCGCCGCCTTCGTGGGCGGCAACCTGGGGACTCCGCTCTCCGAGCTCCTGCTCTCCGGTTCCCGCTTCGACGTGGCGGTGGTCGAGCTCTCCTCCTTCCAGCTGGAGGGCATCGAGCGTTTCCGCCCCCGCGTCGGCGCCATCCTGAACGTCACCCCGGACCACCTCGACCGCTACCCCGGCATGGCCGAATACGCGGCGGCCAAGGCGCGGCTCTTCGCGAACCAGCAGCCCGGCGACGTGGCGGTGGCGAACGAGCGGGACCCGGCAGCGCTCGCCGCGGCCCGCTCCACCCGCGGAGACGTGGTGACCTTCGGCTTCGGTCCTCGCGCCCCCATGGCCGCCCGGGACGACGGCGAGGTCATCCGCTGGACCGGCCCCACCGGCGAGCCCGAGCGCTACCGGGTCCGCAGCCGGGCCCTGCGCGGCCGCCACAACCGGGAGAACGCCATGGCGGCGGTGGCCTGCGCCCGCCTGATGGGCGTGCCCGGCCCTGCCGTCCAGCGCGGGCTCGACGGCTTCCCCGGGCTGCCCCACCGGCTCGAGCTGGTCTCCGAGCGTGGCGGCGTGGAGTGGGTGAACGACTCCAAGGCCACCAACGTCGACAGCACGGTGGTCGGCCTGTCCGCCTTCCCGGCCGGCGCGCCCTCGGTGGTGCTCCTCCTCGGTGGACGCGGCAAGAAGGCTCCGTACGCGCCCTTGCGCCCGCTCTTCCCGGGGCGCGTCAAGGCGCTCCTCACTCTCGGCGAGGACGCTCCGGCCATCGAGCGGGAGCTCGGGGACCTCGGCCCCACCGAGTCCTGCGGCGACCTCGCCACCGCGGTGTCGCGCGCCGCCCGCCTCGCCGTTCCCGGCGACGTGGTCCTCCTCTCCCCGGCCTGCGCGAGCTACGACCAGTTCCGGAGCTACGAGGAGCGCGGGGAGACCTTCCGGCGTCTCGCCTCCGCCGTTCCCCTGCCATGAGCGAAGACACGGCCCCCGCCAGGCGCACCCGGAGCGTCACCCCCCTCGACCCGTGGCTGCTCGCGGCCGTGCTGCTCCTCACCGGGTTCGGGCTGGTCATGGTCTACTCGGCCAGCGCGGTGACCGCCCAGGCCAGAGTTCACGATCAGTTTTACTACCTGAAGCGGCAGCTCGTCGCCGCCGGGGTCGGCCTCACCCTGCTCCTCGCCCTGCTCAAGCTCGGGTACCGCCGCCTCGAGGCGCTGGCCGTGCCGCTCCTCCTGGCGGTGTTCGTGGCCCTGGTGCTGGTGCTCATCCCCGGCATCGGGAAGGTGGCCGGGGGGGCGCGGCGCTGGATCGACCTGGGCTTCATCCGCTTCCAGCCCGCCGAGGCGGCCAAGGTGGTGCTGGTGCTCTACCTGGCCCGCTCGCTCGCCCGGAAGAAGGAGCGGATGCGGCAGTTCTCCATCGGCTTCCTGCCGCACCTGGCCGTGACCGGGCTCCTCGTGGCGCTGGTGCTCGCCGAGAAGGACCTGGGAACCGCCGTCATCCTCCTCGTCGTCCTCCTCGTCATGCTCTTCGCCGGGGGCGTGAAGATCGGCTACCTGCTGGCCTCGGTGGCGCTGGCCATCCCGGTGGGCTGGTACCTCATCGCCGGGACCCCCTACCGCATGCAGCGCATCACCGCCTTCCTCGACCCGTGGCAGCACCGGGACGGCATCGGATTCCAGATCGTCGAGTCGCTGCTCGGCATCGGCAACGGCGGCTGGCTCGGCCAGGGGCTCGGCGAGGGCAAGGGGAAGCTCTTCTACCTGCCCGCCGCGCACACCGACTTCATCGCGGCGGTCATCGCCGAGGAGGTGGGCCTCGTCGGCATGTCGCTGCTCGTGCTCCTCTTCGCCGTGCTGGTCTGGCGCGGCTTCCGCGCCACCACGCTCGCCCCCGACGCCTTCGGCTGCTACCTGGCGCTGGGCCTCACCACCCTCATCGGATCGCAGGCGCTCGTGAACCTGGCCGTCGTGCTCGGGCTGCTGCCCACCAAGGGGCTCACCCTGCCCTTCGTCTCCTACGGCGGAAGCTCCCTCATGACCATGCTGGCCGCGGCCGGGATCCTGCTCTCGGTGAGCGGCGGCCAGGGGGGCTTCCTGCGCGCCCAGCGGGCCCCGCGGGTGGCCGCGGCGGCGGGGAGCGCCTCGTGAGGCTGCTCGTCGCCGGCGGCGGGACGGGAGGTCACGTCTTCCCGGGCATCGCGCTCGCCGAGGAGGTGGTCACCCGCCACCCCAAGAACGACGTGGTCTTCGTGGGAACGGCCCGTGGCCTGGAGGCCTCGGTGGTCCCCATCGCCGGCTACCCGATCGAGCTCATCGACGTGCGGGGCCTGAAGGGAAAGGGGCTCGCGGGCATCTTCGCCGGCCTCCTGCGGCTGCCGCGCGCCTTCGTGCAGTCCTGGAGGGTGCTCCGGAAGTGGAAGCCGGACGTGGTGGTGGGCGTGGGTGGCTACGCGTCCGGGCCGGTGGTGCTGGCGGCGCGCCTCATGGGCATCCCCACCGCGGTCCAGGAGCAGAACGCCGTGGCCGGGTTCACCAACCGCATCCTCGGCCGGATCGTGGAGGCCGCCTTCACGGCCTTTCCGGAGGCGGGGCGCCAGTTCCCCGCCGGCAAGGTCCAGCTGCTCGGCAACCCCATCCGGCGGCAGCTGCTCGAGAACTACATGCGCCCGGTCTCCAAGCGGGACGACCAGCTGCGCGTGCTCGTCTTCGGCGGTTCCCAGGGCGCGCACGGCCTCAACATGCGGGTCATCGAGGCGCTCCCCTTCCTCTCCGACCTGCGGGACCGCGTCCGCTTCGTGCACCAGACCGGGGCGCGCGACCGGGAGCAGGTCGAGAAGGGCTATGCCGGGGTGGGTTTCGTCCCCGACGTTCGCGAGTTCATCGTGGACATGAGCGCCGCCTACGCCGGCACCGACCTGGTGGTCTGCCGCGCCGGCGCCACCACCCTCGGCGAGCTCACCGTCTGCAAGAAGCCCTCGATCCTCGTGCCCTTCCCCGCCGCCGCCGACAACCACCAGGTGAAGAACGCCCAGAGCCTGGTGGACGCCGGGGCCGCGGTCATGATCGAGGAGCGCGACCTGACCGGAGAGCTGCTCGCCGCGGAGATCCGGCGCGTGCTGCTCGACCCCGCCCTCCGCGACCGGATGGCGCGGGCCGCCGGCCTCCAGGGGCGACCCCAGGCCGCCAGCGAGATCGCCGACGTGCTCACCCAGCTCACCGTCCGGCGCTGGGGAACGCCGAAGGGGCGCGACCGCGGCCCCGGCTTCCGTCCCGTCCGCCCCCCCACCGCCGGCCCGACATGACCCTCTTCCACTCCCGCAGCCCCCGCATCCACTTCGTCGGCATCGGCGGCATCGGCATGAGCGGGATCGCCGAGCTGCTGCTCAACCTCGGCTACCCGGTCTCCGGGTCCGACCTCCGGTCGTCCGAGACGACGCGACGCCTGGCCGGCCTGGGCGGCCGCATCGAGGTGGGACATTCCGCCGAGCACGTGGGGGACGCCGACGTGGTGGTGATCTCCTCCGCCGTGCGCCGGGAGAACCCGGAGGTGGTGGAGGCCCGCCGCCGGAAGATCCCGGTCATTCCCCGCGCCGAGATGCTCGCCGAGCTGATGCGGCTCAAGCAGGGCATCGCCATCGCCGGATCCCACGGCAAGACCACCACGACGTCGATGGCGGCGCACCTCATGGCCCACGCCGGCCTGGATCCCACCGCGGTGGTGGGCGGCAAGATGAACGCCTTCGGCTCCAACGCCAAGCTGGGCAAGGGAGACTGGATCGTCGTCGAGGCCGACGAGTCGGACGGCTCGTTCCTCCACTACGCTCCCACGCTGGTGGTGGTCACCAACGTCGACCCCGAGCACCTCGATCACTGGAAGACCGAGGAGGCCCTGAAGCGCGGCTTCGTCGACTTCGTGAACAGGGTCCCCTTCTACGGGACGGCCATCCTCTGCATCGATCACCCGGGCGTCCAGTCGATCCTGCCCTTCGTCGAGAAGCGCTTCGTCACCTACGGCGAGGCCCCGCAGGCGGACTACCGGGCCACCCACGTGGAGGTGCTGGGGCCGCGGGTGGCCTTCGAGGCCACGCGGCGCGGCGAGCCGCTGGGGCGCTTCGAGGTGAACATGGTCGGGCGCCACAACGCGCTGAACGCGCTGTCGGTGGTGGCGCTGGCCGACGAGATGGGAGTCCCGGTCGAGGTGACCCGCTCGGCGCTGGCGTCCTTCCAGGGCGTGCAGCGACGATTCACCATCCGTGGAGAGCGCGACGGGGTCACCGTGGTCGACGACTACGGCCACCACCCCGCCGAGGTCCGGGCCACCCTGCGGGGCGCCAGGGAGGCCTACGGGCGGCGGGTGGTCTGCCTCTTCCAGCCGCACCGCTACAGCCGCACCCGGGACCTGCTGGAGGAGTTCAAGACCGCCTTCAACGACTCCGACGTCCTGCTCGTCACCGACGTCTACGCCGCCTCGGAGGAGCCCATCCCCGGAATCTCCGGCGCGTCGCTGGCCGAGGGGATCCGCGCCTGCGGCCACAAGGACGTGAGCCACGTTTCCCGGGCCGGCCTGGCGGCCGCCGCGCGCGCCCGCGTGCGCCCCGGCGACGTGGTGATCACGCTGGGAGCGGGCGACGTCACCGCGGCCGGACCGGAGCTGCTCGAGCTGATGGGGCAACCGTGAACGCCGCGCCGCGAACGTCCTCGCCCGACTGGGTCCAGGATGTCGCGGCCGCGGTTCGCGGGGAGTGCACCGTGGACGCGCCCATGGCTCCCCGCACCTCCATCCGCGTGGGGGGACCGGCCGATCTCCTGGTTCGCCCCGCCGACCCGCCCGACCTGGCGACGCTCCTCTGGAACTGCTTCGCCCGCCGCGTGCCCGTGCTCGTGCTGGGCGGCGGCGCCAACCTGCTCGTGGCCGACGCCGGCATCCGCGGGGTGGTGATCCGGCTCCCGGTCGACTTCGGCGAGGAGGCGGAGGAGGGGGAGCGGCTCCTGCTGTCGGCGGGCGCCCCGGTGAGCCGCCTCGTCCAGCGCGCGGCAGCCGCCGGGCTGGTCGGCTGCGAGTTCGCCTCCGGCATCCCCGGGACGCTGGGCGGCGCCGCGGCCATGAACGCGGGGACCCGCATCGGGGAGATGAAGGACGTGGTGGAGCGGGTCGAGGTGGCGACGCCGGAGGGGCTCCGCTTCATCCCGGCCACCGAGCTGGGTTTCGCGTACCGAACCTGCCGGCTCCCCCCGGGAGCGGTGGTCACGCGGGTGGGCTTTCGCCTGCGGCGCGGCGACGTGGCCGCCAGCCGCGCGGTGATGGACGCGGACCGGGAGCACCGCCGCCGCACCCAGCCCCTCAGCTGGCCGACCTGGGGCTCGACCTTCCGCAATCCTCCCGGCGACCACGCAGGCCGGCTCGTCGAGGCCGTGGGCCTGAAGGGGCACCGGGAAGGGAACGCCATGTGGTCCGACCTGCACGCCAACTTCGTGGTGAACCTGGGCGGCGCCACCGCGCGCGACTGCCTGGCGCTCATCCGGCTGGCCCGGCAGCGGGTCCGGGAGAGGTTCGGGGTGGAGCTGGAGCTCGAGGTCCGTCTCGCCGGCGAATTCGCGCCCGACGAGCACCCCTGAAGCGGAGGACGCCATGGGACGGTGGAGCGGAAAGAAGGTGGCGGTGCTGTACGGAGGCCGCTCGGCCGAGCGGGAGGTGTCGCTCAAGACCGGCGAGGCCTGCGCCGAGGCGCTCCGGTCGCGGGGCCTCGACGTGACGCTCGTCGACGCCGGGCTCGACCTGGACCTGCGCCTGCGGGCGCTCGGCGCGGACGTGGCCTTCGTCGCCCTTCACGGGCGATACGGGGAGGACGGCTGCGCCCAGGGGCTGCTCGAGTCGATGGGCATCCCCTACACGGGCTCCGGGGTCCTCGCGTCGGCGGCGGGCATGGACAAGGTGCTCTCCAAGCTGCTCTTCCGGGAGGCCGGCCTGGCGCTGGCCGCCTACCGGGTCTTCCCCGCCTCCCGCGCCGCCTCGGTCGGCGTCGACGACCTTCCCGCCGGGCTGCCGGCCGTGGTGAAGCCGGCCTGCGAGGGCTCCTCGGTGGGGGTCCACGTCGTCAAGGAGGCCGCCGGACTGCCCGCCGCCCTGGCCGACGCCGCCCGGTACAAGGGCGACGTCATCGTCGAGCAGTACGTGCGGGGCCAGGAGGTGAACGTCGCGGTCCTCGAGGGCGTGGCCCTGGGAACCGTCGAGATGGTCCCGTCCCGGGAGTTCTACGACTACGTCGCCAAGTACACGCCCGGCTCCACCCAGTACTTCGTCCCGGCCCGGCTCTCGCCCGAGGCCACCGCGCGCGTCTGCCGCGACGCCGAGACCGCCTTCCGGGTCCTCGGCTGCGCCGGGGCGGCGCGGGTCGACTTCATCGTCGCGGCGGACGGCACCCCGTACATCCTCGAGGTGAACACGCTCCCCGGGATGACCGGTACGTCCCTGGTCCCGAAGATTGCCGCCGGGAAGGGAATCCCGTTCCCGGAACTCTGCGAGCGGATCCTGGATGGGGCGTCCCTGAAGGGCTGAGCCGGAGTCCAGGGGAAGCAACCCGTCCGGGTCCTGCGCCCCTTGCCCCACACTCCTGGGACCTTGAATTTACTGGACAGGATCCCCTGCTGAGGCATCCTGCGCAGTTGGGCGATACCGTCCGGAAGCGGTGGACGGCTGCGGGGGCTGGGAGGCGGTGGGGTGGCGCAGTCGCGCAACAGGCGGCGAGTGGACCAGGGGCCGAAGGCCCCTCCGGGAGCCCTACGTCACGGGCTCACGCTCGCCGTGCTCTGGGGAGTCGGCGCGGTCGCGCTCGGCGCCGGCGGCGTCGCCGCCTGGCGGCACTTCACGAAGGGTGATTCACTCCGGGTCGAGGCGGTTCGCGTGGTCGGCGCGACGCGCGCGGCCGAGGCGGAGATCCGGGCGCTCTCGCCCGTGAAGCCGGGAGACGACCTCCTCTCCGCCGACGTCGACGCCGTGGAGCAGGCCGTGGCCCGCCACCCGTGGGTGGCCCGGGCCCAGGCCCGCCGCACGCTGCCTCCCGCCATCGAGATCACGGTGACCGAGCGGGAGCCCCGCGCGCTCGTCGACCTGGGAGGCACCTACCTGGTCGACGGGAACGCCCAGGTCTTCAAGCGGGCCGGCGCGGGCGACGGGCTCGACCTTCCGGTGGTCACCGGTTTCGGGCGCGAGGACTTCGCCCAGCGGCGCCCCACCGTCGAGGCGGGGCTGCGCGGCGCGCTCGCGCTCGCCGACGAATACGCGCGCGCGGGGCTCGTTCCCCTCGCCGCCATCCAGGAGATCCACCTCGACGGCGACTGGGGGGTCACCCTCTACGTCGGCGACGAGGGGACGCAGGTCCGCCTCGGTCAGGGCGACCTGCCGCAGAAGCTCGGCCGTCTGCATCGCGTTCTCGAGGCGCTCCGCGCCGAGGGGCGCAAGGCGGAGGTGATTCACCTCGACGACCGGAGCCACCCGGACCGGGTCGGCGTCCGGATGTCGGGGAGCAGCAGTGGCGGCGTGCAGGACGGTGCGGGCGGGACGCCTGCTCCGGCGAGAGAAGCGGGGGCCCGAGAGGGCCCGGGTCGGCGGCGTGGGCGCGATGCGCCACTCGCTAGGAGGTAGCACATGGCGAAGACTGGGGACATCCTGGTCGGTCTCGACATCGGGACCACCAAGATCTGCGCCATCGTCGGGGAGGTCACCGACGAGGGCATCGACATCATCGGCATCGGCACGCACCCCTCGAAGGGGCTCCGGAAGGGCGTGGTGGTCAACATCGACGCCACCGTCGCGTCCATCAAGCGTGCCATCGAGGAAGCCGAGCACATGGCCGGGTGCGAGATCACCACGGTCTACACCGGGATCGCCGGCGGGCACGTGAAGGCGTTCCCGTCGCACGGCGTGGTGGCCATCAAGGACAAGGAGGTCAAGCAGACCGACGTCGACCGGGTCATCGACCAGGCCAAGGCGGTCGCCATCCCGCTCGACCGCGAGGTCATCCACGTGCTCCCGCAGGAGTTCCTGGTCGACGACCAGGACGGCGTGAAGGAGCCGGTGGGGATGAGCGGCGTGCGGCTCGAGGCCAAGGCCCTCATCGTGACCGGCGCGGTGTCCTCGGCCCAGAACATCGTGAAGTGCGCGCAGCGCACCGGCCTCAACGTGGCCGACATCGTCCTGCAGCCGCTCGCCAGCTCGCTCGCCACCCTCTCCGAGGACGAGAAGGAGCTCGGGGTTTGCCTGGTGGACGTGGGCGGCGGCACCACCGACATCGCCATCTTCGCCAACGGCGCCATCCGCCACACCGCGGTGCTGGCGCTGGGCGGCAACCACCTCACCAACGACGTCGCGGTGGGGCTGCGCACTCCCACCCACGAGGCGGAGCGCATCAAGAAGGCCTACGGCTGCGCCATGGCCTCCATGGTGGACCGCGGCGAGACCATCGAGGTTCCGAGCGTGGGCGGAGGCCAGCCCCGCGTGCTCTCCCGGCAGATCCTGGCCGAGATCGTCGAGCCCCGCGTGGAGGAGATCTTCATGCTGGTGCAGCACGAGATCCAGAAGTGCGGCCTGGAGGAGGCCATCGCCTCGGGCGTGGTCATCACCGGCGGATCGACGCTCCTCTCGGGCATGAGCGAGATGGCCGAGGAGGTCCTGGGCGTGCCGGTCCGGCGGGGCCTCCCCAAGGGAATCGGAGGGCTCGTCGACGTGGTGAAGAGCCCGGTGTTCGCCACCGCGGTGGGACTCGTGATCTACGGCGCCCAGCAGCGATCGGGCAGCCCGTACTTCAAGATCCGCGAGGAGAACGTCTACCGCAAGGTCAAGAACCGCATGAAGGACTGGCTGGGCGAGATCTTCTAGCCCCGGGACAACCACATGATCGACTTCGATTCGAGGGAACCCGCGGCGAAGATCAAGGTGATCGGCGTTGGCGGTGGCGGCGGAAACGCGATCAACACCATGGTGGCCGGCCGGCTGGAGGGCGTCGAGTTCATCGCCGCCAACACCGACGTCCAGGCGCTCTCGGCCAACCGGGCCGAGGTGAAGCTGCAGCTCGGCAAGAGCGTGTCGCGCGGCCTGGGCGCCGGCGCCAACCCCGACCGCGGGCGCGAGGCGGCGCTCGAGGTGCAGGACGCCATCGCCGAGGCGCTGGCCGGCGCCGACATGGTCTTCGTCACCGCCGGCATGGGCGGCGGCACGGGCACCGGCGCCGCGCCCATCATCGCCGACATCGCCAAGAAGGCCGGCGCGCTCACCGTGGGCGTGGTCACCAAGCCCTTCCTCTTCGAGGGCAACCGGCGCCGCAAGCAGGCCGAGACCGGCATCGACGAGCTTCGCGCCGCGGTGGACACGCTCATCGTCATCCCGAACCAGCGACTGCTCTCGGTCGCCGGGGAGAGCATGTCGCTCGCCGACGCCTTCAAGCGGGCCGACGAGGTGCTGCTCAACGCCGTGCAGGGCATCTCCGACCTGATCACGGTGCACGGGCTCGTCAACGTCGACTTCGCCGACGTCCGCACCATCATGGCCGAGCAGGGCATGGCGCTCATGGGCTCCGGCCGGGCCTCCGGGCCGGGCCGCGCCGTGGAGGCCATGCAGGCCGCCATCAGCTCGCCCCTGCTCGAGGACGTCACCCTCGACGGCGCCATGGGACTCCTGGTGAACATCACCGGCGGCTCGACGCTCACCCTGCACGAGGTCGACGAGGCGGTGTCGATGGCCCAGGCCGCGGCCGACCCGGACGCCAACATCATCTTCGGCTCGGTGGTGGACGAGCGGATGGACGGCGAGGTGAAGATCACCGTCATCGCCACCGGCTTCGCCCGGGCGGAGGGCGCGCGGCCTCGCGGCGCCACGCCGCGCCAGGCCAGCCTTCCGGTCGCGTCGGTGTCGGCGGTCCGTCGTGAGTCTCCGCCGCCCCTGCCGGTGGCCACCCGTCCCACGGAGCAGCGTCCGGCCGAGGTCCGCGCCGCACCGGCCCGGCCCATGACCACGCGCGCCGTGGCCATGCCGCCCACCGACGACGTGCCCGAGGTGCCGCGTCCCCGCCCCGCGCCGGCCGCGATCCGGACCTCCCGCGACGTCGGGCCCTACCAGCCCGCCGAGGAGGACCAGTACGACATCCCGGCGTTCCTGCGACGCGGAGGCGGGCCGAAGGACACCTAGGCGCGGGGCGCCTTCGGCCCGGATCACGTCTGCCGCCGGCGGGCGGGTCGCGGCGCTCCGAGCAGCAGTCCTCGGGGGAATGGCGTTCCAGGCTGGATGGCGTCGAGGATCCCGGGCCCTGACGGGCCCGGGGCTCGACGCGCCCTGCGGGCAGCTCGTCGCGCCGCGCCCCCCGCCGGCTGACGTTCGGCGGGGCCGAAGGCGACTCGAGCCTACATGCGTGGGGGTGGACTACGAGCGCCGGTCTCCCGACCGGGCCCGTCGTGGCGACGCCCATCCGACAGGCGACCGGGTGCCCTCGTCGGGCGCCGCCTCCGCAGCGGCACGATGGACGACCCCGAGCAGGAGCGGCCCCGAGGCGGATGCTCCGCCCTGTTGCCGCGACCACGCGCACCCCGGGCCGCGAGGACCAGCGGCGCGGAGACGAGGCGCACCCCGGTCGCCGGCCCACGATGCGGCGCGCTCCGTACCCCGCGTCCGGCTCGGGAGGCACCGGCGCATCCGGCAGCTCCGCCGCCGGCGCGCCGTCGAGCCCGAGCCGCGCCGCGATGGACGCCTGCGCCCGCAGGACGATGGCGACGAGCTCGGGCAACGGCGCCCCCCACTCCTCTGCACCGCGGGTGATGTAGCTCCGGTCCACCGAGCGTGCGAAGGCCTTGTCCTTCATGCGCTTCACGACCGACTCCACGGGGACGTCGGCCACCCGCTTCGACGGCCGCACGAGCGCGCAGGCGCCGACGAATCCCGACAGCTCGTCGGCGGCCAGGATGGCCTTCTCCATGGGCGTCGTCCGCTCGATGCCGGTGTAGAAGGCGTGCGCGCCGACGGCGCGGATCACCGGCTCGGGCCATCCCCGGTCCCGCAGGATCTCCATCCCGCGCCAGACGTGGTCCTGCTCGGTGGGGTAGCGCTCGTAGTCGAAGTCGTGGAGGAGCCCCACCACGCCCCAGGTCTCGACCTCGGCCGGATCGCCGACGCCGCGGCTCCGCGCCAGGGCCCGCATGGTGGCCTCGACCGACAGGGCATGGCGGCGCAGCGGCTGGGACGGGGTGAACTCGGCGAGCAGGCTCCAGGCGGCGGCACGATCGTGGGGCATGGCGCCCCGGGTATACTCCCCGGCCATGCTCCTCGCACCGATCGCTCTCGCCGCCATCGCCGCCTCGGTCGCGCCCGAGGTCCCGCGCCGCCCCGTCCACACCTACTCCATCGTGGCCCGTGACCCGGCCACCGGCGAGATCGGCGTCGCCGTCCAGTCGCACTGGTTCTCGGTGGGCTCCACGGTCCCCTGGGCCGAGGCCGGGGTCGGCGCCGTCGCCACCCAGTCCTTCGTGGACCCGAGCTACGGTCCCCTGGGCCTGGAGATGATGCGCGCCGGCAAGAGCGCTCCCGATGCGCTCGCCGGCCTGCTCGCCGCCGATCCCGAGCGCGAGGTCCGGCAGGTGGCGATGATCGACGCGCAGGGCCGGGTCGCCGCCCACACCGGGAAGAAGGACATCCCGGCCGCCGGCCAGCACGTCGGGAAGGGCTACTCGGTGCAGGCGAACCTCATGGAGAACGACCGGGTGTGGCCGGCCATGGCGAAGGCCTTCGAGACCGCGAAGGGCGACCTGGCCGAACGCATGATGGCCGCGCTCGAGGCCGCGCAGGCGGTCGGCGGCGACATCCGCGGCCAGCAGTCGGCGGCGCTGCTGGTCGTGCCCGGGACGCCGAGCGGCCGCCCCTGGGCCGAGCGCGTCTTCGACCTCCGCGTGGAGGACCACCCGAAGCCGCTCGCGGAGCTCCGCCGACTCCTCCTCGTGGCCCGCGCGTACCGCCACATGAACGCCGGGGACCTGGCGGTGGAGAAGAAGGACGTCCCGGGGGCGGAGCGGGAGTACGGCGCGGCCATGAAGCTCCTCCCCGATTCGGCCGAGGTGGTCTTCTGGTACGCCGCCGCGCTGGCCATGGCCGGGGAGGTCGATCGGTCGCTCCCCCTCTTCGCCAGGGCCTACGCGCTCGACCCGGCCTGGCGCGCCCTCGTCCCCCGCCTCCCCGCGTCCGGCCTCCTGCCCTCGGACCCGTCGGTCCTCACCCGCATCGAGAAGGCCGGCAACCCGGCGCCCGGCCGCTGATCCCGGGGGACTCGACTCCCGAACCGGCCCGTGCTCCAATCCCCCGCCAGATCATGAATTCGAAGCTCGCCTCCGTCGCATGGGTCGCCCTCGGCGTGGCCGTCGCAGTCCCGACCACGGGTTGGCTCCTCACCTCCAGCGCCCGCGAGGCGCGCCAGCTCGCCTTCCGCCCCGACGGCACCGACCTCAAGGCCACCGACGTCGACAACGCCCTGCGGGAGCTGTCGGAGAAGCTGAAGCAGGTCGAGTCGGGCCAGGCGGCCCTCCAGGGCGCGGCCGTCGTGCAGCAGGCGGCGATCGAGACGGTCAAGACCCAGGTCGTCCAGGCCTCCGAGGCCGACGGCGCGACCCAGAGCCGGATCCAGGAGCTCGAGGGGCGCATCGCCGACGTCGCCACCCCGCGACGCCGCATCGAGTACACCGACGGCAGCGACACCTCCACGGTCACGTCGTCCTACGCGCTGCTGCGCAACCTGGGCACGTTCTCGAAGGCCTCGGCCACCTCCACCGTCCTCCTCACCTGGAACACCCACGTCGACGCCATGGGGGAGCCGGGCACCTTCTGCGACTTCCAGCTCCGCGTGAACGGCAAGCCGGACACCGACCGGGACGGCGGCGGTGGCCGCGCCGTGGTCTACGTGCCCCCCGGCAGCACGGGTGGCTCGTCGCCGGTGACGGTGGCCACGCTCTTCGGACGGGTCGGCGCGGGCAACAACACCGCCAGCGTCTGGGTGCGTGGCACGGCGCGCGAGTGCATGGAGAACTACGGCAACTTCCCGCGCACCGTGATCGTGGAAGAGGGTCCGCGGGCGGAGTGATGCGGCGCTTCGGTCAGCGCCTCGCCAGGACTCCCTCGGAGCGCGCGGTGAGCGCGGCGGTCCGGGACAGCAGGGCCTGCACCTCGTCGTAGATCGTCTCCGCGTCGAAGCCCTCCGGCGAGTCCTTCTCGGAGAGGCGCGTGAGCAGGTCGCCCACCTTGAGCAGGTGCTGGTGCGCGAGCAGGAGGTCGCGGGCCAGGCGCGCGCCCACGCGCGAGTAGATGACGCCCGACTGGAAGAGGCGGGCCAGCGCGCGCTTGTTGGCGTCGATGACGAGCTGGGTGCGGCGCTGGAAGTCGACGAGCCGTCGCGCGTCGCGAACCCTTGCCAGTTCGATGACCGGGTTCTCGCGTCGCGCGCTCTGCGCCGTGACCGTCAGGGGCTGCACCTCACGAACGCCATCGTAGGTGCGGGGCCGCGGCGCGGTCAACGGGCGCGTCCGCGACGCAGCGCGCTATCGAGCGGGTGGCTCTTGACTTCCGCGGGGCAAGCTTCGGGCGGATCGCCTTCGTTCCGGGATCACGTCTGCCGCCGGACGCCGGGACGCCCCTCTCCGCGGCGCTGGTCCTCGCGGAGATTGTACACATTGAGTGAATGGCGCCGGGGAACACCGCGCCCGAGCATCGCCAGCTCCCGGCGCCCGCTGCGGAGGCGCCGCTCGGAGTGGCGCCCGCGCCGGCTGGGACGGCCCGGGCCGAAGGCGACGCGAGCCTGCGTTGCCTCGTGGGGAGATCCGGGCGGCCACTCGCGGGTGGGGCGGCTGCGTGCGACTGCGAGCGGCTGCTCTCGGGTGCGGCCACCGCGTCGACGCCCATCCGACAGGCGACGGGGTGCCCTCGTCGGGCGCCGCCTCCGCAGCGGCACGCTGGATGACCCCGAGCTGGAGCGGCCCCGAGGCGGATGCTCCACCCTGTTGCCGCGACCACGCGCACCCCGGGCCGCGAGGACAAGCGGCGCGGAGACGAGGCGCACCTCTGGCGCCGGCCCACGATGCGGCGTCGCTAGATGGCCGCCGCCCCGACCAGCTCGACGACCCGCGCGAGCGCCTTCTCGATTCCCGCCGGATCGGCGCCGCCCGCCTGCGCGATGTCCGGCTTCCCACCGCCCGACCCGCCGATGAGCCGCGCCGCGTCCTTCACCAGGTCGCCCGCCTTGAGGATGCCGGTGAGGTCCTTCGTCACCGCGACGAGCAGCACCGCCTTGCCCTCGTGCGCGCTCGCCAGCGCCACCACGCCGCGCCCCAGCTTCTCGCGCAGCTTGTCGGCGAGCTCGCGCAGGGCCTTGCCGTCCCCTTCCGCGCGCACCGCCAGCACCTTGACCCCGTTCACCTCGCGCGCCTGCGCGGCCAGGTCGCCGGAGCGCGCCGCCGCCACCTGGCCCTGCGCCTCGGAGAGCTGCTTCTCGAGATCCTTCACGCGACGCTGCAGTCCCTCCACCTTGGAGGCCACGTCGAAAGCGCCGGCGCGGAGCAGGGTGGCGGCCTGCCGCAGCTCGGCGTCGGCCCGCTGCGCCAGCTCCACCGCTCCCGACCCGGCGTGGGCCACGATGCGGCGGACTCCCGCGGCGATGCTCTCCTCGCTGGCGATCTTGAAGAAGTGGATGTCGCCGGCGCGGCGCACGTGGGTGCCGCCGCACAGCTCCTTCGACGGACCGATCCCCACCACGCGCACCGTGTCGCCGTACTTCTCGCCGAAGATCATCATGGCGCCGGTCTTGCGGGCCTCCTCGATCCCGAGCACCGACGTGGCCGCCGGCTCGTTCTTCCTGACCAGGTCGTTCACCCGCCGCTCCACGTCCCGGAGCTCCTCGTCGGAGAGCGGCTGGAAGTGGGAGAAGTCGAAGCGCAGGTGGTCGGGCGCCACGACCGACCCGGCCTGCTTCACGTGCTCGCCCAGCCGCTCCCGGAGCGCCAGGTGGAGCAGGTGGGTGGCCGAGTGGTTGGCCCGGATCCGGTCGCGCCGCTCCTCGTCCACCCGGAGCTCGACCGGCTCGCCCACGGCGATCTCCCCCTCGGCGACCTCGCCGCGGTGGACCACCAGGCCCGGCACCGGGCGCTGCGCGTCGAGGACGTTCACCCGTCCGTGCGGCGCGTCGATCGTCCCGGTGTCGCCCATCTGCCCGCCCGACTCGCCGTAGAAGGGCGTCTCGGCGGTGATCACCACCACCCGGTCGCCCTTCCGCGCGCGCTCGGCCCGCTGGCCGCCCACCACGAGCGCACGCACCGGCGCCTTCGCCGTCGTGGACTCGTAGCCGAGGAACTTCACCTCGCCGAGCTCGTTCGCGATCTCGCGGTAGAGCTCCTCGACCGCCTCCTCGCCCGAGCCCTTCCACTCGGAGCGAGCCCGCTGCTCGGCCATGGCCGTCTCGAAGCCCGCCTCGTCCACGCCCACCGCGTGCTCCTCGGCGATGACGCGGGTGAGGTCCATGGGGAAGCCGAAGGTGTCGTAGAGCTGGAAGGCGACCTTGCCCGGGATGGTCTTCTCGCCACGGGCGGTGAGGTGCCGGATCTGCTCCTCCAGGATGGTGAGCCCCTTGTCGAGGGTGCGCCGGAAGGACTCCTCCTCCTGCTCGGCGACCTTGACGATGAAGGCCCGGTTCTCCCGGATCTCCGGGTAGACGTCTCCCATCTCGGCGATGACCGCCTCGGCCACCCTGGGCAGGAAGACCTGGTCGAGCCCGAGCCGCTTCCCGTGCCGGATGGCGCGCCGCATGATCCTGCGCAGCACGTAGCCGCGCCCCTCGTTGGAGGGCAGGACTCCGTCGCCCACCAGGAAGGTGGTGGCCCGCGCGTGGTCGGCGATGACCCGCATCGACACGTCGTCGGGGGACTCGGTGTGGCCGTACTTCTTCCCGGCGATCTTCTCGATGGCGCGGATGATGTTCTGGAAGATGTCGGTGTCGTAGTTGGAGCGCTTGCCCTGCACCACCGCGGCGATGCGCTCGAGCCCGGCCCCGGTGTCGATGGAGGGCTTGGGCAGCGGAGCCAGGTGTCCGTCGGCGGCGCGCTCGAACTGCATGAAGACCAGGTTCCAGATCTCGAGCCACCGATCGCAGTCGCAGGCCACTCCCTGGCATTCCCGCCCGGCCTTCTCCTCGGCGCAGGGGATGTCGCCTCCCTGGAAGTAGTGGATCTCCGAGCACGGACCGCAGGGGCCGGTGTCGCCCATGGCCCAGAAGTTGTCCTTGGCGCCGAGGCGGTGGATGCGCTCCACCGGGACCCCGGCCTTCTTCCAGAGCTCGAAGGCCTCCTCGTCCCAGGGCAGGCTTCCCTCCCCGGCGAAGACCGTGGCCGCCAGCCGCGAGGTGTCGATGCCCAGCCATTCCTTGCTGGTCACGAATTCCCAGCCCCAGGCCACGGCGTCCTTCTTGAAGTAGTCGCCGAAGGAGAAGTTTCCGAGCATCTCGAAGAAGGTGTGGTGACGGGCGGTGAAGCCCACGTTCTCGAGGTCGTTGTGCTTGCCGCCGGCGCGCACGCACTTCTGGGCGGTGGTGGCGCGGGTGTAGTCGCGCTTCTCGCGCCCCGTGAAGACGTCCTTGAACTGCACCATGCCGGCGTTGGTGAAGAGCAGCGTGGGGTCGTTCTGGGGGACGAGCGAGGAGCTCTTCACCCGGCGGTGGGCGCGCTCCTCGAAGAAGCGGAGGAAGGCCTCGCGGATCTCGGCGGCGGTCAGGGTCTTCATGTCTCTCGTTCTTCCGTGGGGAGCGGCTTAGATAACAGAGGGACCCCGGGTGCGGCTACTGGGCTGGCAGGTCGACGCGCCAGCCGCCGCGCTCCCGGACCAGCACGACTTCCTGGGGCTTCGTGCCGGGCGCCTCCACCCGCAGGACGGCCCGATCCGGTCCCGACTCCTGCACCGCGATCGACGTGGGAGGGAGGACCGCCAGCGCCGCGTCGCCCGCGAGCAGGGCCCGCGCGCTCGCCGGGACCACCCCCGGCGCGGCCGAGGCCGCGGTCCGGGCCTGGTCCTCCAGGCGCCGGCGGGTCGCCGACGAGAGCAGGCTCCAGGCCGCCTCCTCGTCGCGCTCCGCCATGGCGCGCACCAGCGCCCGGTAGGCGGCGTCGGGCGGGAGGTCCCGCTGGCATGCGGGCACGGCGAGGAGCAGCGCCAGGCCGAGGCCGGCGAGGCGCGACGACGCGGAGGTGCCCTTCATCGGGACTCCCGGGAACGGGTCATGCGCAGCCGCCACACCTGCTGGCCGGAGGCGAGGTAGCGCTTCTCGCGGGTGGACGGGATCTCGTCGGGATCTCGCTCGGCGAAGCGCCCCGGGCCATTCGCGTTCACGAACCCGGCCTCCTCCAGCCGCTGCACCGCGTCCAGGGCATAGCGCTCCACGTCGGTCCGGAAGTCGAGGAGGCCGCCTGGCCGGAGGAGGCGGAGGACGAGGGTCGACATCCCGTCGTCGACGAGCCGCCGCCGCTCGTGGCGCCGCTTCCACCACGGGTCCGGGAAGTGGACGTGCACCGCCGAGAGCGATCCCTGCCGGAACAGGCGCGGCGCGAGCAGCCGGGCGTCCCCGGTCAGGACCACCAGGTTGGAGAGCTTCCGGCGGCGGGCCCGCTCGTCGAGGTCGGCGGCGAACTTCTTCCGCTGCTCGACCGCCACGAGCACCCGGTCGGGGTGCCGGGCTCCGAAGGCGAGCGCGTAGCCCCCGTGCCCGGAGCCGATCTCCAGCTCCAGGTCCCGGGCTGCCGGGCCCAGCACGCCGGCCCAGTCGGGATGCATGTCGAGCGCGATGGGCGCTTCGTCTCGGTCCGAAAAGATCATCCGCTCGGGGTCCCTCGCTGTATTTCGGTGATAATGGGCGTCCATGCGCCGCGCCCTGGCCGTCGCCGTCTGCTCGTCCTTGCTCCTCGCCGGCTGCGGGCGGAAGCGCGAGTACCCGCCTCCCGACCGCTACGTCCCCGCCGATGCCCCCCTGGCGGTGCTGGTGCCCGGCCTGGGCACGGCGGCCCGCCAGGCGGGCGCACTCTACCGCACCATCGCCCAGGCGCCGCAGGCCGTGCAGCTCACCGAGGCCCATGCCGCCCTGAAGGCCCAGCTGGGCTTCGACCCGCTCGACCCGCGCGGCATGGAGCAGGCCGGCGTCGACCCGGGAGGCTCGGCTGCGGGGTCGCTCGGATCGACCTCCCCTGCCCTGCTGGTGCTGCCGGTGCTCGACCTGGCCAAGCTCGACGCCACGCTGGCCCGGCTGGCGCGCGACCGCATGGGGGCGACGCAGCGGGTCACCGTCCAGCTGCGCGGCGTCGAGGTGATCACCTTCCGGCGCGAGGGCAAGGGGCCGGCGGCGCTCGCCTACTCCGCCATCGGCCCGCACGTGCTGCTCGCCTCCGGCCCCGACGCCCCCGAGGCGGTGACCGCCGCAGCCACCCTCCCGGAGGAGCGCTCGCTCTGGAAGAGTCCCCTCGCGGCGAGGGTGCGCGAGGCGCTCGGCCCGGGCTGGCTCGCCACCGTGCTCGCCCCTCCCGGATCGACGGCGCTCGCCGACGTCCGGGTGGCCCGCGACGGCGCCGCCCTGGGCGTCCGCGCCGAGGCCACCCGCGTCGGCCTTCGCCTCGCCCTGCTGCTCTCGCCGGACCGGGAGGCCTGGTGGAAGGCGCTGCGAGGAGAGGTCGCGGTGGACGGGGGCACGGTGGCGCTGCTCCCGCCCGAGGCGGCGCTGGTCCTGCGCTGGAGCGGCGACCCGGCGGAGGCGGCCCGGCGGCTCGAGCCCTGGTTTCCACTTCACGTGAAGAAGGCCCTGGCCGCGCACCGGCTCGATCCGGTGGCCGGGCTGGCTCCCGCCTTCGGCCCCGCCGGCGCGCTGTCCCTGGCACTCGCCCCCACCTTCACCCTGGCCGACTTCTCCTCCCCCCGCTTCGACGTGCGCCGGGTGGACCCCTTCTCCCTCGTCCACCTCGACGCCGTGCTCCCCGTGCGGAACCCGTCGGTGCTTCGCGCCTACCTGGCCCGGGTGCAGAAGGCCGGCCCCCGCCTCTCCCTCAAGGTCGTCCCGCGAGGGCCGGCCGCCGAGCCGACCGGGTGGACGCTCTCCTGGGGCAAGACCCAGCTCGGCCTCTCGCTCTCCGGGGAGCGCCTCCTCGTCTCCGGCGGGGCGTCGCGCCTCTCCGCGCTCGAGGCCCGGGCGGCCGGGGGCGAGGGCTACGCCGCGCCCGGCCTGGCGTCCCGCACCGCCCTCATCTCCGGCCTGGGTGGCGCCGTCCTCGACGTCGAGCACCTGGCCCGCTCGGTCGAGGCGCTTCCCGAGGAGGCCTACGGCACCGGGCCGAACGCCGTGGTGATGCGCTCGCTCGTGAACCGCTACCTGGAGCCGGCGACCGCGGTCTCCACCATCTCGCTGCGTCTCGATCTCGAGCCCGGCGCCGCGCTCCTGGACCTGGACGTCGACGGCCGGAGCGAACCCAAGCCTCGCCCGTGATCTCCCTCCGCCACATCCGCAAGCGCTTCCGCGACGGAGAGCGCGAGGTCGAGGTCCTCCGAGACCTCGACCTGGAGGTGCCCCGGGGCGGCTTCACCGCGGTCGTCGGCCCCTCCGGATCGGGGAAGTCGACCTTGCTCTACGTGGCCGGGGCGCTCGACGCCGACTTCGAGGGCGACGCCGTGGTGGCCGGCAGGGATCTCGAAGACCCTCTCCTCCCGGGAGCGGGCCGCCTTCCGGAATGGATCGGTGGGATTCGTCTTCCAGTCCTTCAACCTGCTCCCCAGCCTCCCCGCCGTCGAGAACACCATGCTGCCGGGGCTCTTCGTGCCGCGCGGATCGCCGGCGCCGTCGCTCGGCCAGCTCCGCGGCCGCGCGCTCGAGGCCCTCGATCGCGTGGGGCTCGCCGACAAGGCCGCGCGGCTGCCCGGCCGCCTCTCCGGCGGCGAGCGCCAGCGCGTGGCCATCGCCCGGGCGCTCCTCTCGCGCCCCGCCGTGCTGCTCGCCGACGAGCCCACCGGAAACCTCGACGCGGTGAGTGGAGAGGCCGTCATCCAGCTCTTCTCGGCCATGGTCCGGGACGGGGTCACGGTGCTCGTGGTCACGCACGAGGAACGGGTCTCGGCGGCCGCGACCCGGGTGCTCCACCTCGAGGACGGGAGGCTCCGATGAGGTTCCGCTCCCTCGTCCACCTGGCCTCCCTGAACCTGCGCTCGGACCTGCGCGGCACGGTGGTGAACAGCGCGGCCGCCTGCGTCGGCGCTGCGGCGCTGGTCTTCTTCGTCGCCTTCGGCATGGGGGTGGGCCAGGCCGCCCGCCTGCTCTTCCCGGGGGACGCGCGCCTCGTCGAGGTGGTCCCCGGAGCGGTCTCGCTGGGAGCGGCGCTCGGCGGCGGGACCCTCGACGACGCCGCGGTGGGACGGCTGCGGGAGCTCCCCGGCGTGGAGGGCGCGTGGCGGCGCCTCTCCTTGCGGGTGCCCATCGCGGCGAGCCGGCCACCCGAGGGCGTGCGCATGAACTGGCCGACCGGCTTCACCGTGCAGGTGCCGGTGGTGGGAGTCGACGCCGGGCTCGTCGCCTCCGACCTCGCCCCGGGCCGGAAGTTCGACGACCCGCCCGCCGGGGAGGCCATCCCCGTCCTCGCCTCGCGAAGGCTGCTCGAGGTCTACAACAAGACCATCGCCCCGGCCTGGAACCTGCGCCGCCTCCCCGCCGGGCTCGACCTCATGGGCCTGCAGATCCCGGTGCAGGTGGGCTTCTCCATCATCCCGCAGAAGACCGAGGATCGGGTCTACGACGCGCGGCTGGCGCTGGCCGGCCTCTCCGACCGCGTCCCCCTCTACTCGCTGGCCGTGCCGGTCGAGACGGTCCGCCGGCTTCACGCCGAGTACGGCAAGCCCGACACCGGTTACAGCTCGGTGGTCCTCGAGGTGGGGCGTCCCGACGACGTCCCGGACGTGGCCGCCGCGGTGCGCCGCATGGGGTTCGCCGTCGACGAGGGGGAACGGGCCATGGCCGAACGGGTGGGGCTCGCCATCACGGTGACCGCCGGGGCGCTGGCGCTCCTCGCGCTCCTCATGACGGCGCTCGCGGCGCTGGCGATCGCCCAGTCCCTCTCGGCGAGCGTCCGGGGCCGGACCCGCGACATCGCGATTCTCCAGTCGCTGGGCGCGACCGCCGGGGACGTCCGGGCGCTGGTCCTCGCCGAGGCTGGACTGGTGGGGCTCGCCGGTGGGGTGGTGGGCGTGGGGATCGCCTGGTTCGCGGCGCAGGGCGTCGACGCCGCGGCGCTCCGCCTCCTCCCCGACTTCCCGTTCCGGCCGACGACCTTCTTCCTCTTCCCACCCTGGATCTTCGCCCTGGGCGTGGGAGTCTCGGCCGCCGCGGCGCTCGTGGGGGCCCTCGCCCCGGCGGCGCTCGCCGCCCGGATCGACCCGGCCCGATCCATCTCCTGAAAACGACGACGGGCCGCGAGGCGCCTTCGCCCCGCGACCCGCCGTGGACGGTGCGTCGGACTACTTCAGCCCGGCGACGAACTTGGCCACGTCGGCCGCGTCGTCGATCTTGACCGGCTTCATCTTGCCAGCGCCCTCGTTGATCGCCTTCGCGACCTTGTCGGCGGCCATGCCCTTGATGGGCGCGGGGGCCATCTTGGAGCCCTCGCCGGCGGCGCCGTGACACATCTTGCACTTGGAGGCGTAGGTCGCGGCGGCGTCGGCCGAGGCGGTGGAGGCGAAGGCGAGGACGAAGGCGGCGGCGAGGATGCGCTTCATAGGGGAGCTTCCTTTCGTGGAGGGGGTGCTGCACCGAAGGACGGCTGGACCCTTCCGGGTATTCATCGACGGGCCCTCCCCGTCTGATGGCCCCAGATGGGGATCACCCAGATACACGATCCGGAAGGGGAAATTCAAATCCGGGGCGGTGGGACTGGAGCGCATCCCACAACCCCCGGCCGTTGCGAGGTGAAGCAGTCCGTCGCCGACGAGGCCGCCTCCCGCAGGCAGGAATGCTTCGCCGCAGCAGGCTGCGGGGTTGTGGGATGCGCTCTTAACCCGCGGCGCTGGCCCGGATGGCGGGACGGGACGGGGGCGGCCGGACGACGAGCTCGGTGCCGACCTGCAGCTTGTGCCGCTTGGGATTCTTGATGCCGTTCCAGTCGCAGAGCTCCTGCAGCTTCACGCCGAGCCGCTGGGAGATCACCCAGAGGGAGTCGCCTGCCTGGACCTGCACGGTGGACTGGCCCGGAACCGCTGCGGGTCGCCGGGCGGTGGCGCGCGCCGACCGGGCGGGCCGGCTCGGTCTCGACGAGCTTCGGATTCTTCTTCTGGAGCTCCCCGATGCGGGCCCTCGCCAGCGCCTCGGTGGCGGGGGCGCCCGAACGGCGGGCCATCGCGGTGAGCGGGATGACGAGCTCGGTTCCCGGCTTCACGCGACGGCCGGCCTTCAGGCCGTTCATCTGGACGATGGTCGCGGACGGGACACCGTAGGCGGCCGCGATGGCGGCCACGCCCTCGCCCTTCACCACGGTGTGGTGCGCGAACCCGAGCGCCGCGCTCGAGCCCATCGACGGCCAGTTCTTCTCGAAGGCCGCGGCGGCGCCCACGGGCAGCTTGACCGGGTAGGCGCGCGGGCGGCGTGCAGCTCCGGCGCAGCTCGGGATTCAGCTCGTGGAGGTCGCGGGAGGTGACCTCGGCCGCGCGGGCCACGGCCTCGAGCTCGACCGCGTGCGGGATGGTGACCCGCTCGTATTCGGTCCAGCGCTCGGCCTCGATCTCCTCGGCCCGGAACCCGAAGGCCTCGGGGTGCTTCGCGATGATGGCGGCCGCCATGAGCTTCGGAACGTAGCCCTTGGTCTCGCGCTTCAGGACCTTCCCGCGCGCCATCTCCCAGAAGTCCAGCTGCCCCTTCCGCTTGGCCTTCTCGATCTTGCCCTCGCCCGCGTTGTACCCGGCCCAGGCGAGCCGCCAGTCGCCGAACTCGGCGTGGAGGGCCTTGAGGTAGGTGGCCGCAGCCCGCGCCGACTTCTCCGGGTCGCGGCGCTCGTCGACCCAGAAGTCCTGGGAGAGACCCATGCGCTTGCCGGTGGAGGGGATGAACTGCCAGGGACCGGCCGCCTTGGCCCGCGAGTAGGCGAGATTGGCGAATCCGCTCTCGATCATGGCGAGGAAGATCGTGTCCTCGGGCAGCCCGGCCTCGCGCAGGATGGTGCGGTAGCGCTCCTGGTAGCGGGGAAGCCGGCCCAGCCACTTCACGAAGTGCTTGCGGACGACCGGCGCCTGGAAGAAGCGGACGTACTGAACCACCGCCTCGTTCACGTCGATGGGGATGTCGTACTCGGCCTGGAGCCGGCGCAGGTCGTGGCCGATCTCGGGGAGCAGGGCGATCGACCCGGCGTCCTCCTCCGGCATGGGGGCCGTGTCGCGGGAGAGCGCACCGTCGATGCGGTACCGGAGCGGCGACTCGGTACCGAGCCGGACCGCCTCGCGTGCCGCGCCGTCCTCCGGGTGGGGCAGCGGGACGAGGGCGGCCTTCTCCTCGGCCAGGCGGACCTCGTCGATCTCCGCGGACTGGGCCTCCAGGGCCTCCTCCACCTCCGGGGCGTCGCCGGCGTCGACCGCGACGGCGGGTTGCCTGGAGGGATCGACCGGATCCGCCCCCCGGGCGGGGGCGGCGACGGCAACTACGAGGAATGCAGTCAGGAGGATCGTCCTGGTCATCGACTCTCGTGTCCGGTGAGGAGGGTACAGCGACGGCTCATTCTACCCGGTGGTGACCCTGCCTGCCAGGCGACCCGTCAGGGCGAGGTGGGTGGATTCCCGACACCACCGTGCCCCGGCCCCACGATGCGACTGCGGTAGCTCGCCGGCTCGAAGCCGGTCGAGTGCTCGGGGCTGTGGCATCCGGTGCAGGTGGAGGTCGGGGGATCGCGCACGATGTGGCCCGGGGGGTCGACCGCGTGGAGGCTGGCCGGACCGTGGCACGCCTCGCACTGCACGTTGCGGCGCCCTGCCGTGGAGGCCACGTCGCAGGGACCGCCCGGGAGCTTCCAGCCGGTGACGTGGCAGGCGACGCAGTCGAGGTCGAACTGGCGGCTCCCCTTCTCCAGCGTCGCGTAGGCGGACGCGTGAGGGGTCCGCTCCCAGGAGGCGAAGGCGGCGGGGTGGCAGTTGCGGCAGTCGCGGGTGCCTCCCGGCGGCACCTCGTCGACCCCGATGACGGAAGGCGTGTCCTTCGCCGGATCCGGGCACGGGCGCCCGCCGGCCCTCGCCGCGGCCAGGTTCGCCCGCGCCACCGCGCCGTAGTGTCGGGTGAGGATCCGGCGCACCGCCGGGTCCTCCGGAACGTCGTCGCCGAGCGGGACGAAGGAGATCTGCATGGACGGCCGGTCCGCCGGCGGCGCCGGGGGCGGTGCGGCGCGCAGCTCCGTCTCGCGGGCGGCGAGCTCCGTGAGCTTCCCCGACAGCGCCGTGGCGAGGGCGGTGTTCCCCGCGGCCTCCGCGGCGGCGCGGCGCCGCCCGTACTCCAGGCGGCGCTCGGCGAGCAGGTCGATCTCCTCGGCGCGCTGCGTCGGCCCGGGAAGCACGAGGAAGCCCTGGGCGCGGTCTCCCTGGAGGAAGAAGTCCACCCGGGCCAGCGCCTGGCCGCGCCCCTGCACCTGCACCACCGGCACGGGCGCGTCGAGGACGGCCCGGCTGGCGTCGTCGTCGAGCAGCCCCTCCCGGTGGGCGGCGAGGAGGAGGTCGACGCCCTCCCGGCGGGCCTCGCCGGCGCGGGCCACGGCCGCCCGGCTCCCCCCCTCGTGAACCACGGCCACGCGGACGGGTGCGCGCGGGACCGATCCGAGACCCCCGAAGCCCACCGGGCCGATTCGTTTGCTGCGGGTGAAGGGCAGGCCGGTCGCGGCGAGGAAGCGCTTGCCGGCCAGCAGATCCCGCTCGCCCGGCCAGGATGCGGCGAGCCCCATGGCGCGGAGCGCCTCGGCCATGGTCCGCGCCGCCGCCAGGTCCTGCTCCTTCCGTTCCGGGTCGATGGGCCCCCCGAAGAGCAGGTCCCCGCCGGCCACGAAGACGGTGTCCGGGTTCTCCTTGCGGATGCGGGCGATGGCGGTGGCGGCGCGGGCCAGGCCGCCCCGCTGGTTGGCGCTGCAACCGCACGGCTCGAGCCACCCGCCCAGGTCTGCCACGTACACCAGCGTGACGTGGCGCGGGGGAGCCGCGGAGAGGAGGAGGGCGGCGATGGCGACCAGCGGGCGTCATCTCGGCTCCAGGCTTTACCACGGCCCTCCCGGGGGCGCCCGCCTCCGGCGCCCACCGTGCGGCGGCCTCCCCTTCGTGCTAGGAGGGGCTTTCGATGCACATCGGCCCGCACACCTTCTCCGGACGGTTCTTCCTGGCGCCCCTGGCCGGGGTGAGCGACCGCCCCTTCCGCGCCATCTGCCGGGAGATGGGCGCGGCCTTCGCCTACACGGAGATGGTGAGCGCCCACGGCCTCGTTCACGGAACGTCGCAGACGCTCTCCTACCTGGACCGCGACCCGGCCGAGATCCCCTTCGCCGTGCAGATCTTCGCCGCCGAGCCCGAGGTGCTGGCGCGCGGCGCCGCGGCGGCGGTGGAGGCCGGCGCCGGCATCGTCGACATCAACATGGCCTGCCCGGTGCGGAAGGTCTGCGGCACCGGGGCAGGTGCGGCACTGGCGCGGGAGCCGGCCGCGGTGGAGGCCGCGGTGCGCGAGGTGGTCCGCGCGGCGGGCGTCCCGGTCACCGTGAAGATCCGCGCCGGCTGGGACGACGCCTCGGTGAACTGCGTGGAGGTGGCCCGCGCCGCCGAGGCGGGCGGCGCCTCGGCCGTGGCCCTGCACGGCCGGACCCGCTCGCAGGGCTACGCCGGTCGCGCCGACTGGTCGCTCATCCGCGCGGTGAAGGAGGCGGTCTCGATCCCGGTGCTGGGATCGGGCGACGTCTGGTCCGCCGCCGACGCGCTGCGCATGCGGCGCGAGACCGGCTGCGACGCCGTGCTCGTGGCCCGCGGCGCCTGCGGCAACCCCTGGATCTTCCGCGACCTCCGGTCCGCGGAGGCGGGCCGGGCGATGCCGGGCGCGCCGTCCCGCGACGAGTGGGTCGAGACGGTGATGCGCCACGTCTCCCTCCAGATCGAGCACCGTGCCCGCCAGCGCGACGGGGAGGACGCGACCGCGGCGGAGGGGCACGCCGTGCGGGAACTGCGCAAGCACCTGCTCTGGTACACCCGCGGCCTGAAGGGCGGGGTCCACTTCCGCCGCGACGCCACCGCGGTGGGCAGCGCCGCCGGCGTGGGGGAGCTGCTCGACCGCCACTTCCCGTCCGGAGCCCCCTTCGAGTTCGACCCTTCCCTCGCGGCACGCGAGGCCATCTCCGAGTGAACCGACCGTGAACGAGACCCTGACGCTCGCCGCCTACTCCGGCGCCATCCTGACCGGATCCCTGGCCGGAGGCGTGCTCCCGCTCTTCGGCAAGCGGACCCGCAGCGACGCGCTCCTCTCCTTCTCGGCGGGCGTGATGCTCGGCGCGGCCTTCTTCCACATGCTGCCCGAGGCGGTCCACCTGGGCGGCCCCGACGTCATCCCCTGGACGGTCGCCGGGTTCCTCTTCCTCTTCCTGCTCGAGCGATTCGTGCTGGTCCACGTCTGCGCCGAGCCCGGCCCCTCCGAGCGGCTCTTCGGTCACCCGGCCCCGCCGCCCCACGGGCTGCGGGAGCACGCCGGCCACGACCACGCCCACGAGGCCACCGGCTGCGACGTGCACACGCTGGGGCTGGCCGCCTTCGTCGGCCTCTCGCTGCACACGCTGGTGGACGGGTTCGCCCTGGGAGCGGCGCAGAGCGATCCGGCGCTGGGACTGCTGGTCTTCGTGGCCATCCTGGCCCACAAGATCCCCTCCTCGGTCTCGCTGACGGCCATCCTGCGGGCCGAGGGCTACGGGAAGCGGCAGGCGCTCCTCATGAACGCCAGCTTCGCGCTCATGGTGCCGCTCGGAGCGGCCGTCTACCTGGTCCTCGACCGGGTGGTGGCGGCCCGCAGCTTCACCGCGGTGGCGCTGGCGGCCAGCGCCGGGTCCTTCCTGCAGCTCTCGCTCTCCGACATCCTGCCCGACCTGCACCGGCGGGGCGGCGACCGCTGGAAGATCTCGCTGGCCCTGCTGGCCGGCCTGACGGCCATGTGGGCGCTCAAGTCGCTCGGCCACGCTCACGGTTGATCGTCCGCGGCATCCGCACCGAGAAGGTCGTGCCGGTCTTCTCGTCGGAGCGCACGCGGATGCTGCCGCCGTGGGCCGCCGCGATCTGCACGGCGATGTAGAGGCCGAGCCCGAGCCCCTTGCGCCGCTGGCTCCGCTCGTCCGCGCCGCGATGGAAGGGCTCGAAGAGGTGCGGCACCTGGTCGGCCGGGATGGGGTCGCCGGCGTTGGTGACCTCGACGACCGCGTCCTCCCCGTCGCGCCAGCAGGCCGCCTCCACCGGGGTGTCCGCCGGGCTGTACTGCAGGGCGTTCCCCACCAGGTTGGCCACCGCCTGGCCGATCCGGTCTCCGTCCCACTCCCCGTGAACCGGCTCGGGGGCGGTGACCCGGACCGTCCGCCCGGCGTGGGCCGCCTCGCACTCCTCCGCCACCGCGCGGACCAGCGAGGAGAGGTCGGTCGTGCGCGGGTGGAGCACGATGCCCGGCCCTCCCTGCACCGCGGTGTAGTCGACGAGGGCCCGGATGATCCCGTCCATCCGGCCGGACGCGCGCAGGATGCGCCCGACCGAGCGGGCGGCCCGCTCGTCGAGGGGGCCGGCGGCGAGCAGCTCGGCCGAGGCGCTGATGGCCATGAGCGGGCTGCGCAGGTCGTGCCCGACCACGCCGAGGACGTGGCGGCGCGACTGCTCGGCGATGCGCTGCTCGGTCACCTCGCGCACCAGGGTGCCCACACCGATGAGCCGGCCCGCCACCGTCACCGGGTACATGGTGACGACGAAGGTCCGGTGGGTCTCGCCCGGGAGCCTGGGCGGCGCCACCACCGTCCGCTCGGAGAGCGGGGTGCGCCCCTCGGCCACGTCGTGGAAGTCGCGGACCAGTTCCTCGCGGGCGAGCTGCGGTGCGGCCTCCCAGAGGGTGCGGCCCAGCAGCCGCTCGGCCGGGACCTCGTGCAGCGCGGCGAGGTAGGCGTTGGCCCGCAGGTAGTGCATCTCCCGATCGAACAGCGCCAGCCCCACCGGCGCGTTGCCGAAGAGCGCGTCGAGGAGGGCGGCCGACTCGTCGCGCTCCCGCAGCGTGCGGCGCAGCTCGCGGACCAGCAGCTCGCGGGTCTCGGCCGCCTCCTCGGCCTGGGCCCGGAGCTCCCGCTGGGTCTCGTAGAGCCGGGCCCGGTCGACCGCCTGGGCGCAGTGGTGGGCCAGCGCCTCGATGAAGCTCCGCTCCTCCTCGCCGAAGGAGTGTGCGCCGGCGAATCCGATGCCCAGCGCCCCCAGCGTGCGGCCGCGGACCCGCAACGGCAGGGCGGCCCAGGCCGCCTCGCTCACCGCCGCTCCGACCGGGACCAGGGTCGGATAGCGGGCCCGCAGGTCGCCGGCCGAGTCGATCCAGACCGGCTCCTCGCGCAGGAACGCCTCCTCGAGCGGGGCCCGGAGCGCGCCCGGGGTGCCGTCGGCGCCCGCCATGGATCCGGCGGCGTGGGCCACCTCGAGCACGCCACCTGCCGGGAAGCACAGGTTGCCCCCGCTCGCGCCGAGCACGTGGAGCCCCACCCCGAGGATGACCTCCGCCACCTCCTGCTCGGCGGCCGCGGCCGAGAGGGCCGCGGTCAGCTCCTGGAGCCGGGCCATCCGCTCGGCCACCGCCTCGGGGCGCAGCCGCGCCGAGCGCTCGGGGCCCTGGACCGGCGGCAGCGTGCCCAGGTCGCGGGCCAGGGCCACGACCCGTGGCTCGCCCCTCGCGCCCTGCGTGCGATAGAGGGTGAAGTCGGCGCGGCGTGTCTCGCCGGCCACCTCCAGCACCACCGGGATCCGGTAGCGCGGGTGGCCGTCGGCGAGCACGGCCCGCATTCCCTCGAAGAGCGCCGGCGACGCGCCGTGCATGATCTCGGCGAGCGGCCGCCCCTGAGCCGCGTCGGGGTCCACGCCGACCATCTCGCCGAAGGCGACGTTCGCGATCTCGCAGCGCAGCTCCGGGTCGGCGACGGCGATTCCGAAGGGCGCGTCCCCGACGATCGACCCGAGGAGCGAGGCGGTCGCGTCGGGGGGAGGGGCGGCTTCCGGCCGCTTCTCTTGCGTCTGGCGCGTCAGGCCCGCCATCTTCCCACGCACCCGCGGTGCGCGGCAAAGGCCAATGACGGGCCGGCGCCGTCAGCCGGCGATGCGCAGCCAGGCCGCCAGCGCGGCGTCGCCGCCGGTGCGGAACGCCGAGAGCGCCTCGTCGGCCGGGGAACGGACCTCGGCGGCACGCTCGGCCAGGGGCGCGAGCCAGACGCGCTCGTCCTCTCCCCTGTCGCCGCAAGCCCCCTGGCGGCAGAGCCCGAGCTTGGCCGCCTCCACCAGGTCGACGGCCAGCTCCGCGACCGTCCGGCCGTCCGGTGTCCGGGCCCGCAGCCCCTCGCGCCCCGCCGCGTCGCGCAGGGCTACCCGCTCGGCCACGGACCAGCGGCGCACCAGGTCCCAGGCCCAGTCGCGCGACTCCCGGGAGTAGAGGATCCCCTTCCAGAACGCGGCCAGGGCCTTCACCATCGTGGGAGGGACGCCGTCGGCGCCGCGCACCTCGATGACCCCCTTCATGCGCACCTCCGGGAAGACGACCGACAGCTGGTCCTCCCAGTCGGCGAGCGTCGCCCGGTACCCCGCGAGCCCCCCGCCGAGGAAATCGCGGAAGGTCATCCCGCCGGTGTCGATGTAGCGACCCTCCCGGCGCAGGAACACCATGGGCACGTCGAGGACCCAGCCCGCGTAGCGCCGGTAGGTGTCCTCCTCGAACCCTGGCTCGAAGGCGAACGGGAGGATTCCGCACCGGGCGGGGTCGGTGTGGTTCCAGACCTCGGTCCGGTAGCTCTGCCAGCCCGATTCGGCCCCCCGGACCACCGGGGAGTTGGCGCACAGGGCCACCACCGCCGGCTGGGCGCCCAGGGCGACGCGCAGCTTCTCCCCGGCGTCCCGCTCGCTCGCGAAGTCGAAGGAGGCCTGCGCCGACCCGGTCATCGACATCATGTCCGGGGCCAGCCGGCCGCGGGCGGCGAGGAACGGGCGCATCACCGCGTAGCGCTCCTTGGGCACCCACCGGGCCGTCTCCGGGCTACCCCAGGGGCGGTACCCGGCCGCCAGGAACTCCACTCCCAGCTCGGAACCGATGGCGCGCCCGATCTCCAGGTGCCGGTCGAGCTCCTCGGCCACCGCGTGGACGTCCTGGAACGGCCGGCCGGAGAGCTCGACCTGCCCTCCGGGCTCGATGGACACGGTCAGGCCGCCCTTCTGGGCGGCGATGGCCCGCCCGTTCTCCTCGAACGGCTCGTAGCCGAAGCGGGAGTAGGCCCTCAGGATCGCCTCGATCCCGCGCGGCCCGTCGTAGGGGACCGGGTCGACGGTGCCGGCCACCTGCGCCAGGGCCTCGAACTCGATGCCCACCTTCCAGTCGGCCGCGGGATGCTCGCGCTCGCGGAACCAGGCCACGAGGTCTTCCATGCCCCGAACCGGGGGGCTCTCGGCGATCTTCCGGTCGAGCGACATCCGCGGACTGTAGCGATGGGGGCCCGGTGGCGCCACCGTCGCGCGCATGCCCGGCCCTTCGGGTACGGGAGAGAGCGGGGGAATGGCGGCGGCGTGGGGTCCGTTCCCCCTGGCGCCCGTGAAGTGCCGGCGTCACCTGGAGGTCGATCCCCTTGCACCACCGCTCCCCTGCCCCTATCCTCATGAAAAGGGCGGTCTTTTTCGATCCGCCGAGGATTCGTCCCCACATGAAGAGTCTCCTTCGCTTCGCCGCAGCCTCGGCGGTCGCGCTCGCGCTCGCGGCCGGGATCTCGTTCGCCCTCGCGCACCGTCCCGCACCGCACCGGCCCCCGGGCCCCGACGCCGTCGCCTCGCTCGGCAACCACGCGGGAACCGCCTCCGGGGACGAGAGCGCCTCCGACGCCGCGCCCGGTTACCGCCTCAAGACCTTGCCGGTGGTCACCAAGGTCGTCCTGGCGGTCCAGGAGAACTACGTCGATCCACGCAGGGTGGACCCGAAGTCGATGCTGGCCGGGTCGCTCGGCGCGGTCGAGAAGACCGTGGCCGAGGTCATGGTCGAGGGGGACGTCAACACGGGCAAGGTCAAGGTCACGGTGGGCGAGGCCTCCCGCGAGTTCGACGTCTCCGGCGTGGGCACCATCTTCAGCTTCCGGCAGAAGCTCGCCGAGATCATGGACTTCGTCCAGGACCACCTCGTCGCCCACAAGAACCTGGGCGACGTGGAGTACGCCGCGGCCAACGGCATGCTCCAGACCCTCGATCCGCACTCGGTCCTCCTCGAGCCCAAGCACTTCAAGGAGATGCGGCTGCAGACCCGCGGCGAGTTCGGCGGGCTGGGCTTCGTCATCGGGATGCGGGACGGCAAC
This sequence comes from uncultured delta proteobacterium, assembly GCA_963818535.1. GTDB lineage: Bacteria > Myxococcota > Myxococcia > Myxococcales > Anaeromyxobacteraceae > CAIOAK01. The sequence goes on from CAWFSM010000005.1 coordinate 237,285, forward strand.
CTCACCGTCATGAAGGTCCTGAAGGGCACCCCGGCCCAGCGCTCCGGCATCCGCGCCAAGGACGTCATCTCCCGGATCGAGGAGCAGTCCACCATCAACATGGACGTCCAGGAGGCGGTCGACCGGCTTCGCGGGAAGCCCGGCACCCGCGTCAACGTCACGGTGGGCAAGCCCGGCGCCGAGCCCAGGAAGCTCGCCATCGTCCGCGAGGTCATCAACGTCGAGACCGTCCCCTTCGCCAAGCTCCTCGACAAGAACGTGGGCTACGTGAAGGTGGCGCAGTTCTCCGCCAACACCACCCGTGACATCACCCGGGCCATCGAGCAGCAGAAGACCGAGGCCGCCGCCTCGGGTGGCAAGCTCTCCGGCCTCATCCTCGACCTGCGCGGAAACCCCGGCGGGCTGCTGGAGCAGGCCATCTCGGTCTCCGACCTCTTCCTCTCCGAGGGGGTCATCGTGAAGACCGTCGGCGAGGGAGACCGCCGCCAGATCCACGAGGTGAAGGAGGCCCATGCCGACCGCAACGACTACGCGCAGCTGCCGGTGGTCGTCCTGGTGAACAACTCGTCGGCCTCGGCCAGCGAGATCGTGGCCGGCGCCCTGAAGAACAACGACCGCGCGCTGGTGGCCGGCCGCCAGACCTTCGGCAAGGGCTCGGTGCAGGTCCTCTACGACTTCAGCGACCCGGCCCACGGCGGCGACGAGGCCGCGCTCAAGCTGACCATCGCCCAGTATCTCACTCCGGGTGACATCTCCATCCAGGAGGTGGGCATCACCCCCGACGTGCTCCTGCAGCCGGGCCGCGCCCTCCCCGACGCGGTGAACTGGTTCGCTCCCCCCCGCTCCATGGGCGAGGCCGACCTCGACCACCACTTCAAGAACCCCCTCATGGGCGGGGCCGACGCCAAGCGCGCCGAGGAGAAGAAGAAGGTCGCCGAGAAGCCCCTGCTCGAGCTGCGCTACCTCCTCGACGAGAAGGAGGACATGGTCGCCAAGGCCTTGAAGAAGGAGGCCCGGGAGGAGGCGCGCGCCCGCTCGGAGGACCCGGAGCTCACCCCGGCCCAGCAGGAGGACGAGGAGGCCGACGCCAACCCCGACGAGCTGGTCGAGGACTACCAGATCCGCTTCGCCAAGGACCTGCTCGTGCGGGCTCCCTTCCCCGACCGCAACCGCCAGATCGAGGCGGCCCGCGCGCTCGTCTCGGAGCGGCGCGCCGACGAGCAGTCGCGCCTGCAGGCCCGGCTCGCCCAGATGGGCGTCGACTGGAGCCCGGGGGCCGCCGCGACCGGCACGCCCAAGCTGGCGGTCACCTTCTCCCCGGCCGACGGCAAGGTGGTCCGCGCCGGCGAGACCGTGCCCTGGACGGTCACCGTGAAGAACGAGGGCGACGCTCCCATCCAGCGGCTGCGGGGCTGGACCCAGGTCGAGGACGCCCCCTTCCTCGACCGGCGGGAGTTCGTCTTCGGCGCGGTCAAGCCCGGGCAGCAGCGGAGCTGGACGGTGCCCCTGCGCGTGCCGCGCGGGCATGGACAGCCGGCTCGACCAGGTCTCGCTGCACCTGGAGGACGACGCCGGGAACTCCTGGCCCGACGCCCGCACGCGCGTCGAGGTGCTGGAGATCCCCCGTCCGCTCTTCGCGTTCACCTGGCAGACCGACGACGAGGCGAAGGGCGACGGCGACGGCCTGCTGGCCCGCGGCGAGGAGATCGCCCTGCGCGTGGACGTGAAGAACGTCGGCGCGGGAGCCAGCGGCGACAAGACCTACGTCTCGGTGAAGAACCTGGGCGACGACAAGGTCTTCATCAAGAAGGGCCGCGCCGTCCTGGGCTCGATCCCGCCCGGCGAGACCCGCCCGGCCGTGCTCGAGCTCGAGGTGAAGAAGGGAATCAAGCTCGACAAGATCCCGCTCCGCTTCACCGTCGTCGACGAGAAGCTCGAGGAGTACATCTCCGAGAAGGTGGAGATCCCGATCGTGGCCCAGCCGCCGGCCCGAGCGGCGGCCACCGGCGCCGTCAAGGTCACCGCACTCTTCACCCCGGTCCGCTCCGGAGCGGCTCCCGACGCTCCTCCGCTCGCCGAGGCCGCCCGCGGTGCGGTGCTGCCCGTGACCGCGAAGATGGGCAACCTCTACAAGGTGGAATGGGAGAAGGGGCGCTTCGGCTTCGTCTCCGCCGCCGACGTCCAGCCCGCCAAGGGCAAGCGCGAGGGCTCGATCACCCGCGTCTGGCAGCGCGAGCCCCCGCGGATCGCCGTGAGCCCGGACCCGTCCAAGGGTCCGGCCAAGGTCGACGGCGAGAAGCTCCACTTCTCGGGCATCGCCAGCGTGCCGGCCGGGAGCCCGACCACGCGGCTCCGCGACGTCTTCGTCTTCGTGAACGACCGGAAGGTCTTCTTCAAGGTGGTCCCCGAGGGGAAGACCGGCGACATCGCCTTCGAGGCCGACCTGTCCCTGAAGCCGGGCAACAACACGATCACGGTGGTGGCCCGGGAGGACGAGGAGTTCCAGACCCGCCGTACACTCATCGTGCATCGCAACCAGGCGGCCGAGGTCGCCCAGCAGAAGTAGCGCGATTCCCCCTCGGGGGCGCGTTCCGCGGTAGGATTGCGCCCCCTTGTCCGAGGACCTCCCGCCAGACGGCCTTCTCGCGCCTCCTCGCCTCGAGCTCCGGCTCGAAGGCGGGCGCGTGTCCGTCGGGCTGGGGCCCGGCGCGATCGGCGATGGACTCTCCCTCGTCGACCTGGAGCTCGAGGTCGAGCGGCTCCCCGCCTCCTTCCACCCCGGCGCCGGAACGGCCCAGTTCCGGTCGTCGCCCTGCGCCGTCCGGCGCCTCGTGGTCGCCGCGAGCGGCCCTCCGCCCGGCGCCTCGGCGCTCCACGACGTCCTGGCGGCGGCGCTCGCCCCCTCGGGGTGGCCGCTCCCCGACGTCTCGGGACTCGTCCACGCCGCCTGGAGCGAGGGCGGACGGACGGGCGCGTCCTGGGCCCGCCCCGCCGACCAGGCCCGGGCCATGCTCGCCGCGGCCGGGGCCGCCGCCCGGGGCGAGCCCGACCAGGCGCTCCGGCTGGCGCTGGCCGGCCACGCGGCGCTCGCCGCCGGACTCGCTCCGGAGGGGGAGGCGGCGCTGCGCTCCGCCCTCGAGTCCGGCCTCGGCAAGGACGATGCCCGCGAGGCCTGGGCGGCGCTGGTCGCCTCCGCCCGCGCGGCGGGGGACGAGGCGGCGGAGCGTCGGAGCCTCCTCGGGCTCGTCCCGGCCGCTCCCACCGGCGAGCGCCCGGCGCTCCTGCTGCGCCTCTCCGCACTCGACCTCGCGGCCGGCGATCCCGGCGCCGCGCGGGTCCACGCCGAGGAGGCGCGCACGCTGGCGCCGCGCTCCCTGGACACCAACGAGGCCTGCCTCGCGGCCGCCCTGCGCGCCGACGACGCCTCGGCGGTCATCGACCTGCTCGACCGGCTCGCCGTCCTCGACCCCCCCACGGCCGGCGCGCGACTGCTCGACCGGGCCCGCAGGCTCGCCGCGGCGGCCCGCCTGCCCGAGGCCGACGCCGGCTTCCGGGATGCCCTCGGCCGCCTGCCCGCCGAGCGGGCCCTCGCCGACGAGCACGCAGCCCTGCGCCGCTCCGCGCCCCCTCCGGTCGGTCGCCTTCCCTGGGGCGAGCCGCTCGAGACCTACGCCGGCCGCGCCGCGGAACGGTCCGAGGCGGCCCTGGCCTTCCGCGACGCGGCGCTGCTCGCCCGGGAGCAGGGAGACACCGCGTCCGCGCTGCGCGCCGCCCGGCGCGCCCACGAGCGCGCCGGCGACGTCGGATTCGCGGGCGAGCTGCTGGCCGGACTGCTGCATGCCGGCGGCTCGGTCCGGGAGGCGCTCGACCTGCACAAGGTGCTGCTCGCCGAGGCGGCCCAGGCGCTCGACGCAGACCGCGCTGGCGGAACGGCTCACCGCCCTGGCCGAGCTGGCCGAGGAGGCCGGCGATCTTCCACTCGCGGTGCAGTCGCTCGACCGGGTGCTCGAGCGCCGCCCGCACGATGCCCCGGTCCTCGAGTGGCGCTTCCGGATCGATCCGGACCGCGCGGGGGCCCTCGACCGGCTCGTCGCCGGTGCGGAGGAGATCCGCTCCCGCCGCGGCCGGGCCCGGCTCCTCTCCATCGCGGCCGCGGCCGCCCGCAGCGAGGCCCACGACCCCGGCCGGCAGCGCGACCTGCTCCTCCGCGCCGCCGACACGGCCACCGGATCGCCGGCCGCCGAGCGGGAGGTGGCCCTCGCCCTCCTCGCCTTCTGCCGCACGGATCCCTCCGACGTGGAGGGGCCTCGGGTCCTGGAGCACATCCTCGGGAACGACCCGCGCGCCCGCTCCGAGGCCTTCCTGGAGCTGGCCGACGCCGCCCCGCCGGGCCCGATCCGGGCGGCCCGTCTCGTGACCGCCGCCGCGGCGCTCGCCGAGACGGGCGAGGCCATCCGGCACCGGGAGACCGTGCGCGCGGCATTCGAGGCCTGGCCGCTCGACGAGGGCACGTTTCGCGCCGCGCTCGCCTGGGCCGAGGGCGACCTCGAGGCCACCGAGGCCATCCTGTCGCTCCGCGCCACCGCGGTCCCCGGTGAGGCCGCAGCCTGCCACCGGGCCCGCGCCGCGCTCCTCCTCTCGAACGGCCGCAGCGGACCCGCCGCGCGTGCCTACGAGGCGTGCCTCGCTTCCGATCCCTCCGACGGCATCGCGCTGGCCGGCCTCGCCGAGGCCCGCGCGTCGGAGGGAGACCTGGCCGGGGCGCTGGCCGCCGCCCGGCGGGCCGCGGAGGTCGCCGCTTCCGACGGGCGCGTCGCGGACCGGCGCGACGTGCTGGAGAGGGGCGCCCGCATCGCCTCCGAGATGGGAGACCGGGGCGAGGACGCGGCATCCGTGCTGGAGGCGCTGGCGCTGCTGCTCCTCGGCGACGGCGCCGCCTCCGACCCCGGGGTCACCCAGGTGGTCTCGCGCGCCGCCGCGGCGCTCGAATCCGTCGGGGAGGAGCTCCGCGCCGCCGCGCTGCGGTCTCGCGCGGGCATCGCGCCTCCCACGCTGGAGCGCGCTTCGCTCGACCTCGCTCCCGGGACGGCCGCGGGACGGTCCGGGGCGAGCATCGCCGAGCTGCTCCGCCCCCTGCTCGCCTCGGCGCGCACGCTCGCCGACGCCGGCGAGCTGGGCGCCGCCTACGCCCGCCTGAAGCTGGCTCGCGAGATCGACCCCGAGCACCTCGATCTCACCGTGATGCTGGCCCGGGTCGCCGAGAAGCTCGGCCACCTGGAGGAAGCGGTCTCCCTCGGGGAGGCCTGGGGAGACGCCGTCGCCTCCACCGACCCGGCGGCGGCCGCCTCCCGCTACCGGGAGCTCGCCGTCACGGCCCGGACGAACCTCGCCGATCCGGACCGGGCCAACGCGCTGATCGAGAAGGCCACGTCCATCGAGCCGGCCGACCCGGCCACCGCCGCGGCCTTGGCCGACCTCGCGACGGGCGGTCGCGACCAGGCGCTCGACGTCCTGGCCTCCCGGGTCGAGGCGCTCCGGGAGCGTCCGTCCGCCCTGGCTGCCGCCCGTGCGGTCGCGGCGCTCTCCAGCCGGCTCTCCGAGGGCGAGCCGCCCGGACGCGACCGGGCCGTGCGCGCCGCGCGTTCGGAGGTGGCCGACGACCTCGCCCGCTTCCACGAGCGGCGCGGGCCGGCCGTCCGCCCCCTCCAGCTGGCGACCGGGATCTCGCCGGAGGTCCGGAGCGGTGTCGCCCTGCCCGGAGCCGACGGACCCACCGCGCGCCTGCTCTCCCTGCTGGCCTCCTTCCTCGAGCCGCTCTTCCCGGTCGACCTGTCCCGCCACGGCGTCGGACCGACCGACCGGCTCGCGCCCTCGTCGGCACCGGGCGTCCACCGGGCCTTCGAGGTCGCGTCCCAGGCGCTCTCCGGCCGTTCGCTGGCCCTCATCGCCGGGCGGCGCCCGGGTCTCCAGGCCGCCCTGGAGAACACCCGGCCTCCTTCGGTCGTCCTCGGGCTCGACGTCTCGAACCTGCCTCCGGGCGCCCTCGCCTTCCTGGCGGCCCGTTCGGTGGCGCTGGCGTCCTCCTGCTGGGCGCTGGTCGGCCGCTTCGCCCCGCGCGACACCCTCATCCTCTGCGAGCTCGCCTCCCGGTTCGCCGGGGGTGAGCCCCCTCCGCGCGGCCTGCCGGCCAGCCGCGCCGGCGCGTTCCTCTCGGCCCTGGACCGCGCCGTCCCCCAGGGCGCGCGCGATCGCCTGGCCGGACTGGGCGTGGCCTCCGCGGAGGAGCTCGCCTCGCTCGACCCGGTGGCCTTCGCGGCGGCACTGGAGGGAACGGCCGCCCGCCTCGCCCTCCTCCACACCGGCGACCTCCTGGGCGCGCTCTCGGTCCTCTCCCGGGCGCAGAGACCGGGGGTGGTGGCGACCGCCGACCCGGTCGCGGCGCTCGAGCGGCCGGACCTGGCGAGCCTGGCTCGCTTCGCGCTCTCCGACGCATTCCTCGACCTCCGCGCTATGCTCCTGGGGTGGGCGTGAGGATTCCCATCGCCGCCGCCGCGGCCGTCTTCCTGACCGGGTGCGAGATGTACGCCGTCCCCGGCCCGCTGCCCTGCCCGGGGGAGCGGCAGGGGGTCTTCGACTTCAGCGCGACCCAGGTCACGAACCCCAACGACTGCTTCTTCGCGCAGCCCGGAAACCCCGCCAACCAGGTGCTGGGGTCGTTCGTCTTCCAGGCGGCCGTCAACTTCGGCCCGGCCGAGCTCCCGGACAACGCCGCGGTCTGCATCCAGGCGGCCCACGCGGTGCCCCGGGAGGGAGTCCACACCGGCCTCCAGGATCCCCTCATCGACGTGGCCTACTCCAACCTCACCGGGAGCGTGGTGGCCTGCAGCTGCCCCAGCGAGGCCGCGGTGACGGCCGGCAGGTGCAGCTGCCCGCCCAACGAGCCGCTCACCGACTGCTCCTGTCCGGTGATCGTCGTCGAGCAGATCACCGGAACGCTGGCCGGCTCCCCGGGGGCCTACACCAGCTTCACCGGGAAGCAGACCGTGTCCGTGCGCCCGCTCGTCGACCCGCTTCCCGGGCCGGTCTGCGACTGCCTGCAGGTCTGCTCCTACTCCTACGACCTCACGGCGAAGACGGTCGGAAGTCGTTAGAGTCCCCGCGATGGCGAGCAGAAGGCGAAGCGCTCCCAGGCCCCGCCGGGCCGTGGTCCTCCTCTCCGGGGGACTCGACTCGTCCACCGTGCTGGCCGTGGCGCGGAGGAAGGGCTTCGAGGTCCACTGCCTGTCGGTCGACTACGGCCAGCGGCACAAGGGGGAGCTCGCCGCCGCGCGGCGGGTGGCCCGTGCGCTCGGCGCCGCGAGCCACCGCGCCGCCCGGGTGAGCCTCTCGCTGTTCGGGGGCTCTGCGCTCACCGACGCCTCCATCGCGGTCCCGAAGGGGCGCAGCGAGGCGCAGATGGGCGGGGACATCCCGGTCACCTACGTCCCCGCCCGCAACACGGTGCTGCTCTCCGTGGCGCTCGCCTGGGCCGAGGTGCTCGGCGCCTCCCACATCTTCCTCGGGGTGAATGCCGTCGACTACTCCGGGTACCCCGACTGCCGGCCCGAGTTCCTGCGGGCGTTCGAGCGGCTGGCCCGCGTGGCCACGCGCGCCGGCGTGCAGGGCGGCAAGATGAAGATCCACGCGCCGCTGCTCCGGCTCTCCAAGGCGGGCATCGTCCGCCTCGGCACGCGCCTCGGCGTCCCCTACCAGCTCACCCTCACCTGCTACGACCCGGTCCGGGGGCGCGCCTGCGGCCGCTGCGACGCCTGCACGCTCCGGCGCAAGGGCTTCGAGGAGGCCCGGGTGCCCGACCCGACCCGCTACGTCCGCACGCGGAAGGAGAAGTGATGGCCCGTATCACCCGCAAGTACGCCGGTCGCAAGGACGACGAGATCTTCGACAAGGTCCACGAGGTCATGGAGCGGATCGCCGAGGAGTTCAAGCTCGACTACCGGCAGGACCAGTCGCTTCGCTCCGGCGAGGTCTCCAAGATGGGGATCAAGGGCACCTTCGCCGTGAAGGCGAGCGAGGTGGTGGTGGAGATGAAGTACCCGATGCTCGTGCCCGGATCGATGCGCGCGAAGGTCGAGGATCACATCGAGCGCAAGCTGGACGCGCTCTTCGTCTGATGGCGAGGGCTACTCGAGCCGGACGACGACGGCGCCGCTGCGCTCGTTCAGCCGGTGCACCGCGGCGTAGATGGCGGCGAGCGGCGAGTCGCCGGTTCCGCTCGCCGATCGCGGTGCGCTGCCGCGGCGGCGACGGGCCCTCGCCCCGGCCCCGGAGACGATGCGCGCCCCGGCCTTTCCGTGAAGGGCGTCGGGCCACACCTGCACCCGGAGCCCGGCGCGGTAGATCGCCATGAGGGCTCGCCCCATCTCCGATGCCACGCGCTCGTCGGAATGCGTCATGCAGTTCTCCCCGGGTACGGCTCGAATCGTAGCCGCGCCACGCGGCGCCGCCAGTTCCGCGCGATGGCGCCCGATAGCGGACGCGATCGCCACCGCGCTCGACCGGCTCTCCGGGCTCCCCGTCGCGCGAGCGCTGGAGGAGGCCGCGGCGCACCTGGCGGGGTCCCCCTCGGAGCGGCTCCTCGGGCTCGCGCTCGACGGACGCCTCCTCGAGGCCATCGCGGCGCGCGCCCTGGAGGGAGCGCGGGGGGCCGTCTACACGGGAGACGGGGAGAGCCGGGTGCTCGCCGCCTTCGCGCTGGCCGGGGCGGCGGCCCGGCGCGGCGGCCCTCCCTTCCCCGACGGTGTCGCGGCGCTCCTCGGCGACGCGTCCCCGCCGGCATCCCTGCGCCGGGCCCTGGACGGGCTCGTCGTGCTCGACCCGGCCTGCGGAGGCGGGTCGCTCCTCGCCGCGGCGGACGGCCTCGCCTCGCGCGCCGGCGCACGGCTCCGGCTCCGCGGCCTCGAGGTCGCTCCGCTCGCGGCCCGGGCCGCCACCCTCCGTCTCGCCCTGCTCGGTGCCGATGCCGCGATCCAGCGGGGGAACGCGCTCTCCCGGGCCTGGCCCGCCTGCGACGTGATCCTCATGAACCCACCCTTCCTCCGCCACGAGTCGCTCCCGGCGGCCTGGAAGCTCCGGGCGGCGCGGCGGAGCGGGCTCTCCCGGCAGGCCGACCTCTCGGCCCATCTCGTGCTCATCGCCATGCGCCACGCCCCGGTCTGCGGCCTGGTCCTCCCGCGCGCGCTCGAGACCTCGCGCTCCGCGGCGCCGTTGCGCGTCGAGGCGGCCGCGCGCGGCGGAAACCTGCTCTCGCTCCGGTCCCGCGCGGCGGGGAGCTTCGCCGCGTCGGTGGAGACCTCGCTCGCGGTCTGGGCGGAGGGAGCCTCCCCGCTCCCGGCGGCGGAGGCCACGGTCCCGCTCGACCTTCTCGCGGCGGGAGAGCTCTCCGCGCTGGCGCGGGGCCGCGGGGGGCGCCGCGTCCGGATCGCCCGCCCCGCCGCGTCCGCGCGGGCCCCGGCTCGCCGGCTCGCCGAGCTCTGCGACGTGCGCTTCGGGATGAAGACGGGCGCGAACGGGTACTTCCACCTCCGGCCGCTCGGAGGCGGACGCTACCGGAGCGCGCTGGCCGGGGAGGTCCGGCTCGAGCCGGCCGACGTGGCCCCGCTCCTCTCCGGGCTGCGGGACGCGGTGGCGCCCGAGGTGGCGCGGGTCTCCTGGGTCCTCTTCCGGCCCTCCCGGCCCTCGGCGGCGGCCCTGGACTACGTCCGCCGGGGGGAGTCACTCGGCGTGAACGAGCGGGCGACCTGCGCGTCGCGCCGGAACTGGTGGCAGGTGGCGCCGGGACGGGACCCGGCCCCGGTCCTCTACCCGGCCAAGGTGGGCACCCGCGCCTTCGCCTTCCACAACCGGGACGGGCTCCTCGAGGACAAGAAGTGGCACGCCCTCTTCCCGCGGGAGGTCGAGCCCTGGCTCCTCGCGCTGCTCCTGTCGTCCACTCCCCTGCGCCTCGCGGTGGACCGGGGAGCCCGGCAGCTGACCGGGGCGCAGGCCATCGCGGACATCGACTGCGGGGTCCTGGCGGGAATCCCCTTCCCCGACCCCGGGGCGCTCGCTCCGCTCGAGGCGACGCTGCGTTCCCTTCACGCCTCGCTGGCCCACGACCCGGTGACGACCGACCTGGCCGCCATGCTCCGCCGCCCCGCCCATCGGGAGCTCGACCTCGTCGCCGGGGCGGCGATGGGGATGTCCCGCGCGGCCGTGGAGCGCGATCGGCGGGAGCTCCTGCGCCGGAGCGCCGAGCGGCTCGCGCGCGCGGCGCAGGTTCGCCGGGCCATCGCGCGCGCCGGCTGAACGGATCGAGGAGAGAACCCTCCGTCGCGGTCAGAACCCGAACTTCACGGCGGCGGTCGCCATCGGGCCCACCGCCGCATCCCGCGCCCAGACCGGGAAGCGTGCGCCCACCACCACCCGGACCGCGTCCACCGGGATGATCAGGGCCGCGGTGGCCCAGAGCACCCGCTCGTCCAGCTGCTCCCCGAGCTCGATCTCGTGCTGGTAGTTGAGCTCCACCTCCGGCTGCAGCCAGGGGAGCGCCTGGTAGCCGACGGCCGCGTTGCAGACCACGAGGCCGACGTCGTTCGAGGTCGCAGGGCCGACGGGCGCGCTCAGGCCCACCTCGGCGCCGGCGGTGAAGCGACCCCAGTCGGCGGAGGCGAGGAGCGACCCGCCCACGCTCCAGCTCTCGCGGCTCGTGCCCAGGTGGTCGGGCGCGGACCGGGTGCCGGTGGGAATGGTGACCCCTGCGCTCACCGCGAGGTCGATGGCCGGGTCGGCGAGGGAGAGGAAGCGCCAGCGACCGGCGACGGTGGTGTCGGTGATGCCGGTCCCGTGGACGGGCGCGCCCGGGACCTCCGGGGCGGCGTGGACGAACGCCCAGCCCACCACGACGCGCGCGTCGAGGTCCCGGAGGAGCCCCACCGACACGGCGGCGGCGACCGGATGCTGCTCCCCGGACAGGCGATCGACCGCCCCTGCGGTGGCCCACCAGGAGGGGGCGTAGGCGAACTCGACCTCGACCTTTCCCGGCTCGACCGGCGTCGCGTCCCCGGTGAAGGCCTTGCCGTGCTCGGGAACCACCGCCTGCGGGGGCGCCGGCTCGAAGGCGGCCTCCAGCGCCGACCGGGGCGGGGCGTCGACACCCGCGGGGGCGGGGCCGGGTTCACCCGCCGCGGAGAGCGTCGGAAGGGCGATGGCGAGGAGGACGGGAAGGGCCCGGCCCAGTGAATCGATATTGAGAATGATTCTCATGTTCCGAAAGGTACCGGATCGGAACGGACCCATCCTTGCGCGCGATCAAGTCCCGGGGCGGGGGCTCCGCCCGATCCCGGACCTCGGATTTCCTGTCAGATCCCCTTGCTACGGTGCCTTTCGCATCGTCCCGCTCGAACAATCCGCTCGCAGCCAGGCGACGAAATGGAAGGGTTTCGCCATGGTCAACAAGGTCATCCTCATCGGGAATCTCGGCAAGGACCCCGAGGTCCGCTACACCTCCGGCGGCCAGGCGGTCGCCAACCTGCGCATCGCGACCTCCCGCTCCTGGACCGACAAGGCGTCGGGCCAGAAGAAGGAGGAGACCGAATGGCATGACGTCGAGGTCTGGGGAAAGCAGGCCGAGCAGGTCGGCGAGTACCTGGCCAAGGGCCGGCAGGTCTACGTCGAGGGGCGGCTCAAGACCGACAAGTGGCAGGACAAGACGTCGGGGCAGGAGCGGTCGCGCGTGAAGGTCGTGGCCGACTCGGTCCGGTTCCTCGGCGGCGGCGCGGCCGGCGGTGCGCGCGGCGCGGGTGGTGCCGGCGGCGGGCAGCGCGGCCCGAGCGCTCCGGACGAGGGCGGCGGGCCTCCGGGCGGGTTCGAGGAAGGGCCGGGCGGCCCCGGCGCCGACGACATCCCGTTCTAGGCGCGACCAAGGCGGCGCTGCCCGGGCCCACCGGGCGGCGCCGTCACGCGTCGTCGGGCGCGATGATCTCCAGCCGGGGAAAGTACGTGCGGTAGAGACGTGCGTCGCGGGTGAGCAGGCGGTGGCCCGCCACCACCGCATGCGCGCCAACGAAGAAGTCGGGGAGCGGCGAGCGGCTCGACCCTCCACGACGGCGGTAGGCCAGGTAGGCCTTCCCTGCGAGGAACGCAGCCTCGAAGGGAATCTGCTCGCGCTTGAAGCTGGCGGCGGGGAGGACCGCTTCGACCTCCTCGATGCGCTCGAACGCGACCGAGACCTCCGCGTAGATGATCGGGTTCAGGATCAGGGACTCGGAGGCGCCGGCCCGGTCGAGGGCGCGCCGGGACCACTCTCCCCAGACCGGGTCTGCCTCCGCCACGTCGATGAGGACGTTGCTGTCGACGAGGACCGTCACCGCTCACCGCGCGTCAGCGCCATGATCTCGTCGGTCGTCATCTTGACCGTCGCGCTTCCTGCGAGGCGGGCGACGATCTGGGCGCCGCGTCCCGGCTTGATTGAATCCTCGACCTTTCGGATGTGGACCGTCCCCGCATCGAGGACGAACTCCACCTCGGTTCCCGGGAGCAGCCCCGCCTTCTCGCGGATCTCCTGGGGAATCGTGACCTGTCCCTTGCTGGTGATGCGCATGAGGCGTCTCCTCTTACTCTTACCAGTAAGAGTAATACCACCGCCTGCCGCGCTCAACCCCCTCACCTCCTCCACCTCCCCGCCTCGACGAAGCTGAAGTAGCCGCCCGCCGCCACGATGACGTGGTCGCGGGCCAGCACCCCCACCAGCTCGGCGGCGGCCCGGAGCCGCTCGGTGAGATCCGCGTCCTCGGCGGAGGGCGACGGGTCTCCCGACGGGTGGTTGTGGACGAAGATCACCCCGTGGGCGCCCACCCGCACGGCCGGCCGGAGGGCGTCGCGCGGGGAGACCGGGCACTGGGTGAGCGACCCCTCGGCCACCCGCTCCGCCCGGAGCAGCCGGCCGCGCACGTCGAGCATGACCACGTGGAAGCACTCCCGCTCGGCGTGGGCGGCGTGGCGCATCAGCTCCGCCACCCGCGCGGGCTCGAGGACCCGCTCGCCCCGGCGCGGAGGGGCCCACGCTCCGCGACGCCCCAGCTCGAAGGCGGCGGCCAGGGCCGCGGCACGCGCTGGCCCGACGCCGGGGTGGACGGCGAGGACCTCGGGCGGTGACCAGGCCAGCTCCGGGACCGGCGACCGCTCCACGAGGGAGAGGGCCGCGGCCCGCGCCGAGAGGTGCCCCGACCCGGTGCCCAGGACGAGCGCCACCAGGTCCGCGTCGGAGAGCGTGGCGGGTCCCGCCGCGAGCATCCGCTCGCGGGGGCCATCGGTCTTCCAGTGTCCGGAATGCATGCGGCGGCGAGCCGGAGCAACCTCCGTACCCGCCGCCGCGAACCGATCGACGGGGCCCCCGCCGCCCGGTGCGGGCGCGGCGCGGACCCCATGTCCACCCCGGCTACTTCTTGGGCTGCTCCTTCACGAGCTCGGCCTGGATGTCGAGCTTGACCTCGTCGCCGGCCACGGCGCCGACGTCGGCGACCTTGCTCCAGGAGATGCCCCAGGCCTTGCGGTCGAGCTTGCCGGTGAAGGATGCGCCGCGGCGGGTGTTGCCCCACGGATCGGTGATGGCCTTGGTGATCGCCCCCTCCAGGGTGACGGGCTTGGTGACCCCGTGCATGGTGAGGTCGCCGGTCACGGTGAGGGCGCCGTCCTTGCCGGCCTCGACCTTCGTCGACTTGAAGGTGATGGTGGGGAACTTGGCCACGTCGAAGAAGTCGGCCGACTTGAGGTGGTTGTCGCGCTTCGCGTCGCGGGTGTCGACGGAGGCGGCGTCGATGGTCACCTCGACGCGTCGACTTCGAGAGGTCGGCCTCGTCGATCTGGGCCTTGCCCTCGGTCTTCGAGAACTCGCCCTTCACGTCGGAGATGACGAGGTGCTTCACGCTGAAGCCGGTGCGGGTGTGCGAGCCGTCGACGTTCCAGGTGGCTGCCTGGCCGAAGGCCAGGGCCGGGGCGATGGCGAGGGCCAGCGCGGCGATGCGGGTCATGCGGTTCATGTGCTGCTTCTCCTGTGTTGGTCTTGCTGCGTTGGAGGGTGTCTCCGCTGGAGACACCCAGGTGGTGTGGGACGGGACAACCAGCTTCACCGCGCCTTGCTCCGGCGCCGCGGCGCCAGCGTCTTCCCGAGGAGGGCGGCGTGCTCCGCGACGGCCGAGGCCCGCAGGCTGTACCAGCCGAACTGCCCGTCGCGCCGGACCGCGATCAGGCCGGCGTCGGCCAGGATCTTGAGGTGGTGCGAGACGGTGGCCTGGGAGACCGGGAAGAGGACGACCAGGTCCTTGCAGCAGATCTCGCCCGCCGCGGCGATGCGGCGCAGCAGCTCCAGCCGGGTGGGATCCCCCAGGGCCTTGGCGGTACGGACCAGCCGGTCGCTCGCACGATCCATCGACATATCGATATGCGTCGATGTAATGCGGCGCGGCGCCGCGTCAAGCGGATCGGGCGGAGGATCGCCGTCCAGGGCCTGTCAGGGCGCCAGGAACCGTTCCAGCGCGCGGTAGGCCCGCTCCACGGCGGCGACCTCCACCCACTCGCCGCGCTGGTGGGCCTGGGCGGTGGCGCCGGGCCCGAAGTTCACCGCGGGAATTCCGGCCGCGGCGAGGCGCGCCACGTCGGTCCAGGCCTGCTTGGGCTCGACCGCCAGGCCCGCGCGGTCGCGCAGCCGCGCCACCAGCGGGTGCTCGACGAAGGCCGGACAGGAGGGCGCCCGGTCGGTGATCTCCACCCCGGCCCCGGACCGGCGCGCCAGCTCCTCGACCTCGCGGGCCGCGTCGTCCACCGACCGGTCGGGCGCGAAGCGGAAGTTCAGGTTCAGCGTGCAGCGGTCGGGCACGACGTTGCGGGCCCGGCCCCCCTCGATGCGCGTCACCGACATCACCTCGCGGAAGGGCAGGCCTCCCGAGGTCGTGTCGCGCGGCGGGCGGGAGGCGAGCTCCGCGAGCAGCGCCCCGGCCCGGTGCACCGCGTTCTCCCCCTGCCACGGGCGCGCCGAGTGCGCCGCACGCCCGGTGAAGGTCAGGGTGGCGTGCAGCGAGCCCACGCAGCCCAGCGCCAGCCGACCGTCGGTGGGCTCGAGGCAGATGGCCAGCCCGGCGCCGCGGATCTCCGGCGACCGCTCGAGCACCGGCCCGAGCTCGTTCTCGAGGTAGGGCCCCTCCTCGCGGGAGTAGAGGACGAGGGCCAGGTCGGCGAAGCGGGCCTCGCGGGGCAGCCGCGCGGCGAGCTCCATGGCCACCGCCACGCCCGACTTCATGTCGGAGGAGCCGGGCGCGACGATGCGCCCGTCCTCGCGCCGCGGCGGGCCGCGGTCGCCGTCGTGCACCGGCACGGTGTCGAGGTGGCCGCAGAGGGCCACGAGCGGCCTCCCCACCCGGCCCGCCTCCGGGTCGACCATGACCACGAGCGAGTTCTCCACCCTCCGCACCCGCGGGAAGCGCCCCCGCGCCCAGCCCTCGAGCTCGTCGCAGAGGACCTTCTCCTCGCCGATGGGCGAGGGCACGGCGCAGAGCGCCTCGGTCCGCGCGGCGAGCGTCTCGGCCAGCGGCGTGCTCACACCGAGACCTCGAACTCCCGGAGCGCGTCGTTCAGGGACACCTTCTTGTCGGTGGCCTCGCTGCGCCGCCCCACGATGAGGGCGCAGGGGATCTGGTAGGTGCCGGCCGGGTACCTCTTGGGGCGCGTTCCCGGGATGACCACCGAGCGGGCCGGGACCCGCTGCTTCAGGACGACCTCCTGCGCGCCGGTGACGTCGATGATGGGCGTGGAGCCGGTGATGACCACGTTCGCGCCCAGCACCGCGCCCTCCTCGACCAGCACTCCCTCGACGAGGATGCAGCGGCTTCCGATGAAGCAGTCGTCCTCGATGATGTTGGGGCGGGCTCCGGGCGGCTCGAGCACGCCGCCGATTCCCACGCCGCCGGCCAGGTGCACGTTCTCCCCCACCTGCGCGCACGAGCCCACCGTGGCCCAGGTGTCGACCATGGTGCCCTTGCCGACCCGCGCGCCGATGTTCACGAAGCCGGGCAGGACCACCGCTCCGGGCGCCACGTAGGCGCCGTAGCGGACGATGCCGCCCGGGACGATGCGGATGCCGGCCTTCTCGAGGTCCTTCTTGAGCGGGATCTTGTCGCGGACCTGGAAGGGTCCGTAGTCCTGGACCTCCATGCCGGCCACCGCGAAGTAGAGGTTCACGGCCTGCATGAGCCAGGCGTTCACCTTCCACTCGCCGGAGGCCTTCTCGGCCACCCGCAGCTCACCCCGGTCGAGGCCCGCCACCGCGGCGAGGACCGCATCCCGGTGCGCCGGGTCGGAGAGCCTCGACCGCTCGGCCCAGGTGGCCTCCACCAGCCGCCGGATCTCGTCCACCGCCATCACCGCACCGTTCGCCATCGCTCGATCGCCTCCTCGATGTCTTCCAACGTCGGGACCAGGCTCACCCGCACGTAACCCTCGCCGGCGGCCCCGAAGGCCGTGCCCGGCGAGACCACGATGGCCTCGTCGAGGAGCCGCGACGCGTAGCTCGCCGACGTGTGTCCGGACGGGACCTCCACCCAGAGGTACAGCGTGGCTCCAGAGCCCTGGACGCGCAGCCCGTGCTCTCCGAAGAAGGAGAGCAGCCGGCCGCGCTTGCGCCGGAAGAGCTCGCGCCGCTCCTCCACGTGGGCGTCGTCGTTCCAGGCCGCCACCGCCGCGGCCGAGACGAAGTCGGGCGAGGCCACTCCCGGGTGGGAGCGCATGCGCTTCACCTGGGCCACCAGGTCGGCGTCGCCGGCGACGAAGCCGCTTCGGTAGCCGGTCATGCCGCTGCGCTTCGAGCAGGAGTGGATGGCGAGCACGTTCTCGACCTGGACCTGGAGCATGGAGAGCGGCGGCGCGTCGAACCAGATGTCGGCGTAGCACTCGTCGGAGGCGACGACGAACCCGTGCTCGAGCGCCGCCCTGCCGACCCGTTCCAGGTAGTCGCGCGGCGCCACCGCTCCGGTGGGGTTGTGGGGGTAGCTCACCCAGAAGAGGAGCGTCTCGTCGAGCAGGGAGGGCGGCAGGTCGCCGGGCTCGAGCAGGAAGCCGTTCGCGGCGCGGAGCGGCACCTTCACCGGGTCGAGCCCGGCCATCCTGGCCCCGGCCTCGTAGGTGGGATAGCCCGGGTCGGGGAGGATCACCTTGCGCCGCGGGCCGCCCAGGAAGGCGAGCGGGAGGTGGAAGATCGACTCCTTGGCCCCGGTGGCGGGGACCACCTGCCGGTCGGGGTCGATGGCCACGCCGAAGCGGCGCCCCAGGTACCCGGCCACCGCGCCGCGCAGCGCCGGCGTGCCGAGGGGGCTCGGGTACTGCGAGACCTCCGGAACCGCTGCCCGCAGGGCTTCCCGCAGGAACGGCGGGGTGGGCTCCAGGGGATCGCCGAGGCCGAAGTCGTGGAGCTTCCGCCCCGCCCGCCGGAGGGCTGCCTTCTTCTCGTCGAGCTCCACCATGAGGTTCCTGGGGATGGCGTCGAGCGCGGGATTTCGGGGCGGATTTCTCAACGGTTCGAAAACTCCTCCATCGGTGCCGGGGCGTGCATTATAAGCGCACCATGCTCCACTACGACGTCGCCATCGTCGGCAGCGGGCCTGCCGGCGAGCGTGGCGCCACCCGCGCCGCCTTCCTGGGCAAGAAGGTGGCCGTCATCGAGAAGGAAGCGGTCCCGGGCGGGGCCTGCGCCAACACGGGCACCATCCCGTCCAAGGCGCTGCGCGAGACGGCGCTGGCGCTGCTGCAGTCGAAGCGGCGCGACGTGCACGGCTTCATCCTGCAGGTGGCCGAGACCATGACCGTGGCGGCGCTCATGGGGCGCCGCGGCCTGGTCACCGCGCGCGAGCACCAGCGCATCCGCGGCCGGTTCTCCCAGTACGCCATCGAGACCTTCCGCGGCACGGCCAGCTTCGTCGACCCGCACACCCTTCGTGTCTCGGTCCCCGACGGCACCTCCCAGGAGATCCGGGCCGACGTCATCCTGCTCGCCACCGGCACCCGCCCCTTCCACCCGCCCCACATCCCCATCGACCACAGCCGGGTCTACGACTCCGACTCCATCCTCATGCTCGACCGCGTCCCCCGCTCGCTGGCGGTGCTGGGCGGCGGGGTGGCCGGCTCGGAGTACACCTCCGCCTTCGCGGCGCTCGGCGTGCACGTCACCATGGCCGACTCGCGCGACCGGGTGATGCCCTTCCTCGACGCCGAGCTCTCCCACGAGCTCGAGCGGCTCTGGACCGAGTTCGGCGTGGAGATCAAGCACAACACCCGCGTCACCAAGGTCGAGCCGGGGGACCGCGACGTGCTCGCTCGCCCTCTCCGACGGATCGCGCCTGGTGGCCGAGAAGGTGCTCGTCGCCGCCGGACGCATCGGCAACACCGACGGCCTCGACCTCGGCAACGCCGGCCTGCAGGCCGACGAGCGGGGTTATCTCAAGGTGAACCAGCACTTCCAGACGTCGATCCCGCACATCTACGCGGCCGGCGACGTGGTGGGCTTCCCGGGCCTCGCCTCCACGTCCATGGAGCAGGGGCGCGTGGCCATGACCTACGCCTGCGAGGGCACCGACTTCCGCACCCAGCTCTCCGGCGAGGTGCTGCCCACCGGCATCTACACCATCCCGGAGCTCTCCTCGGTCGGCGAGACCGAGGAGTCCCTCAAGGCGAAGGGCATCCCCTACGTCGTGGGAAAGGGCAGCTTCGTGGAGAACGCCCGCGCCAACCTCATCGGCGAGGCGGTCGGCTGGGTGAAGCTCCTGGTGTCGCCGAAGGACCTCAAGATCCTGGGCATCCACGTGATCGGCCCGAACGCCGCCGAGCTCGTCCACATGGGCGCGGCGGTGATGGCGCTGGGAGGAACCTACCGCTACTTCATCGAGGCGGTCTTCAACTACCCGACCCTCGGCGACACCTACAAGGTGGCCGCCTACGACGCGCGCAAGAAGCTGGGCGCGCTCACCGACGGATCGATCCCGCCGGACTAGCCGGCGCCCGACCTGCCCTACCGGTGCGCGGGATCCGGCACTTCCTTCAGGGCCTGCGCCGCGCACATCCGCTGCACCTCGGGGAGCGCCGCGGTGTTCGTGTCGAGGCACCTCGCCTCGGCCGCCCAGCGGGCGTGGGTGCGCTCGTCGTTCGCCTGGCTGCTCGCGAAGTCGGCGACGGTCAGGAATCCGAGGACGATGCCGGTGGAGATGAGGAAGAGCTTCATGTCGTTCTCCTTGGCTCGAACGCTGGAGGCGCCGTCGCCGTGTTTGTGACTCCAGGAGAGGCTCAGCAACTCCCGGACCAGCACGCCGGCCGTCCCGCGCCCGCGCGTCGCACGCACGAAAAGGGCCCGGTTCCCGGGCACATGGCCGCGGACGGATCTCTGGGAAGGCGCACATTTCCCTCCCGGCGGGGCGCTGCACCCTCAGGGGTGTCCGGCTCACCGGGCGGCGGCGTCTGGGGACGGCGCTTCAGTACCTCGCGCCGTCCGGGAGCCTCCGGAACTCCTCCCAGACCACCCGCGCCTCGTCGGCCAGGATCCGCTCGGGCCGGAGGCGTCGCTCGGAGAGAGGCCTCACGACGTCGGCGTGGATGTCGAGGTCCTCGAAGAGGTCCCGGTAGTCGGTCCACGCCGCCGCGTAGAAGATCTTCCCGATGCGCGCCCAGCGAGCGGCCGCGTAGCACATGGGGCAGCACTCGCTGCTCGCGTAGAGCGTGGCGCCCGCCAGCTCGTGCGACCCGACGAGGCGGCAGGCCGCGCGGATGGCGTTCACCTCGGCGTGGGCGGTGGGATCCCGGTCGCGGGTGACGGAGTTGCCCTCGTCGGCCAGCACCGCGCCGCCGCGCACGATCACCGCCCCGAACGGCCCTCCGCTGCGCTCGACGATCCCCGCCCGTCGCGCACGGGCGATGGCGAGCCGCATGAACGCCTCGTCGCGCGCCCCCGACATCCCCGGAGCGTCTCGCGCTAGCCGAGCCGCGAACGGGCCTGCGACAGCGCCTCGTGGATCTTCTCGAGCGCCCGGCGGGCCTCGAGCAGCTCGTCGCGCTCGCCGCGGACGGCGGCGAGCTCGCGGGACAGCGCGTCCCGCTCCCGCACCGTCTCGGAGAGGCCGGCCCGCAGGCGGGCGCCGTCGGCGGTGCGCTCGTCGAGCTCGGAGGTGAGCCGTTCGGCCTCGGCGCGCGCACCGGACAGCGCCGCCTCCAGCTCGTCGCCGCGCCGGGAGAGCTCGTCGGTGAGCTTCTGCCGCTCCTCGTCGAGGGCCGCGAGCGCCTGGGCGCGGCGCACCGACTGGTCGCGCTCCTCCTCGAGGGCCGTCATCTCGGCCAGCATCTCGCCCATCATGCCGCGCCGCTCCTCGAGCTCCTTCTCGAGCGCGGCGAGGCGCGCCCGCGCACCCTCGGCGTCGCCGGCGGCGCGGGCCAGCTCGGTGCGGGCCTGGTGCAGGTCGGCGCGAAGCGACTCCTCCATCTCGCGGGAGCGGCCCAGCTGGCGATCGAGGTCGCCCAGCAGCGAGAGCGCGCTCTCGGCGGCGCGGGCGGGCTCGCGCGGAGCCACGGCCGGCATCCCGCGGCGGGCCGCCTCGGCCACCTTGCGCTTGATCTTCTCCAGCCGCTCCTTGCGCTCGGCCAGGTCGCCCTGGGGCGCGGGGGTCGGCGCGCTCACTGCCGCGGCGCGGGCCGCGGCCCGGGCGGACCGCGACACCGGGGCCGGGGCCGGGGCCGGGGGTGCCGCCGCGACGGGTGCCGAGGGTTCCTCCACCTGCTCCGCGACCGGCTCGACGGCGGGCTCCACGAAGGCCGCGGGCTCCTCGGCGACGACCGGCTCCGGCGCCGCCGCCTCCGCCTCGACGGGCGGCTCGGAATCGAGCGTGGCCACCCCGGCGGGACGCAGCCGGGGCTTCAGCTTCGGGACGTTGGCGTCGAAGGCTTTTCTCATCTCGCGCTCCTCGCGGCATCCGGGCGGGCGGCGAGCCCGTCCTTGATCCGCCCCAGCACCTCGAGCTGCATGGCCTCGATGTCCATCGCCCCCTTGGAGTCGGGGTCGTAGCCGAACACCGGGCATCCCTCGCTGGAGGCCTGGGCGAACTTGGTGCACTGCCGCACCACGCTGTGCAGCAGGTACTCGGAGTAATGCTCGCGCAGCGCGTCGACCGCCTCGCGGGCGATGCGGAACGTCTGGTTGAAGGCGTTCACGCAGATGAAGATGTTCTCGAGCTGGTGCGACAGGTCTTCCTCGAGCCCCTGGATGGTCTCGAAGAGGAGCCGGAGGCCGTCGTAGGAGAGGAAGTCGGCGAGCACCGGCGTGACCAGGTCGTTCGCCGCCATGAGCGCGTTCAGGTTGAGGAGCCCGAAGGAGGGCGGCGCGTCCATGACCACGAAGTCGTACTGCTTGTCGACGTCGCGGAGCGCGTTCTTGAGCTTGAACTCGCGGCCGGCCATGGGCATGAGCGCCAGGTCCACCGTGCTCATGGCCAGGTTGGCCGGCACGAGCCAGAGCCCGGGCATCTTGGTCTCGATGGTCACGTCGGCGAGCGGCGTCTTGCGCACCAGCACGTCGTAGAGGGTCTTCGTGAAGCTCGAGCCCTCCTCGCCCAGGCAGCGGGTGGCGTGCCCCTGGCTGTCGAGGTCGAGGACGAGGACCTTGTAGCCCCGCTCGGCGAGACGGTAGGCGTAGGAGGTGGAGAGCGAGGTCTTGCCCGTGCCGCCCTTGAAGTTGAGGAAGAGCTGCTTGCGGTGCGGGAACGGCTCGGGCGGGCGGCGCACCGCCTTGCGGAGGACGGCCAGGTCGCGCGGGCCGAATCCGTCCCGGTGCCCCACGATCTCGATGACCTGCTTCGGCGTGAGCCCGAACAGCTCGGCGAGGCGCCTCGACGTGTATTTCACGTTGTCCATGCGTCGTGGCTCCTAGGCCGGGAAGTACCGAACGCCGCGCTTCACGGCCGCACCGCGGGCGACGAGCGCGGCGAGCGCCCGGTCGACGCCGCCCGGGACGACCCGGGCGATCTCCTCCGGCGTGCGCCCGCGCAGCGCCGAGCGGATCTCGAGCATCACCGCCTCCTCGGCGGGGGAGAGCTCTCCCGCCGGGGCTTCCACGACCGCCACCGCGGCACGGGCCAGTCGCGCGGTCGCCGAGGCGAGCGCGGGCGCGGCGCGAGGGGCGGCGGGTGTGACAGGCGGGGGCGCCGGGGGCACGGCCACGGTGGCGCGGGCGGGCGCGGCGCGCGGGACGGCGGCCGGATCGGCCATCACCGCGTCGCGAAGCGCGGTCGCTCCCACCGCGGAGAGCTTCTCCGCGATGCGGCGGGCGGCGCGCCGGCGATCCTCGGCGGGAGCGGCGGCCGCGACCGACTCGCCGGACCAGCGGGCCACCGCCTTCGAGGCGACGCGGCGCACCGACTCGTCGCCGTGGTCGAGGGCGCGGGCCAGCGCGCCCTGCGCCGTGGCGGTGGGGCAGCCGGAGAGGGCCAGCGCCGCGGCGCGGGCCACGCCGGGGTCGCGATCGGCGAGGGTCGCCCGCAGCGCCTCCTCGACGGCGGGTCCGCGGGCGAAGCCGAGGAGGAGGACGGCGCGTCGGCGGACGAGCGGGCTCGGATCGCCGAGCGCGCCGAGGAGGCGCGGCTCGGCCGCCTCGCCGGCCAGCGCGGCCACCGCGTCGAGCGCGGCGCCCCGCACCGCCGGGCGCGGGTCGGAGAGCTCGCGGGCCGCCACGTCGGCGACGGCGGGCTCGCGGAGGGCCGCCAGCGCGGAGAGGAGCGCGACCTTGACCTCCTCGTCCCGCTCCCGTCCCACGGCGGCGGCGACGAGCGGCGCCGCGGCACGGGAGCCCATGGCGCGCAGCGCGTCGGCGGCCCGGCGGCGGGAGTGACGATCGGGGGAGGCCAGGTCCTCCATGGACGACTCGTAGAGCGAGCGCTCGGCCCGGCTCTCCATGCCCTGCTCCATCCGCATGGCCTCGGAGCGGGTCATGCCGAGCCGACCGGCGGCCTCGAAGCCCCGCGCGATCTCGCCGACCGCGGCGTGCGGGGGGATGGCGGACACCGCCGCCTCCTCGAGCCGCAGCCCGGCGGCCTCGGCGGCCGTCTTCCAGGGGCGCAGCCGCTCGATCTCGGCGCGGAGCTCGGCGATGAAGCCGGCCAGGTCGGCCTCCTCGCCGGCGGGCGCCTCCTCGCCGGGGGCTCCGGCGATGCGGGCCTGGTCGATGAGGCCGGTGAGGAAGCGCTCCCGCTCGCCCTCGAGGAGCCGGACCCGCTCGGACAGCTCGCCCTCGCGGTGGCGCGCGATCTCCATCTCGCTGCGGGTGCGGGCCAGCTCGGCGGCGGCGGCGGTCTCCCGGGCGCGGGCGCCGGCGGCCGACTCCTTCTCGCGCGCGGCCACGTCGCGCGCTGCCGACAGCTCGCTCTCCAGCTGTGAGAGCCGGCACTCGAAGTAGACGATCTTCTCGAGCGCTCCGCGGAGCAGCGCTTCCGGATTTCCGCTCAACCCGCCTCCACCAACCCATCGGAACCCATCGGGATCCCGAGACCTTGCACGGGGTGAGTGTAGGGAAGCGATATCGAAAAGGCAAACGCCAACGACAGGGGCCTACCGCACCGCCTCCAGGCCGTGGCCCGAGGGACCCCGCTCGCTCCGGTAGAGGAGCCAGGAGAAGACCAGCCCGACGAATCCCAGCGTCGTGAAGATCCACATCCCGGGCCGGTAGCCGGCCGGGTTCGCGGCGCTGGCGTGCGACGCGTCGTTCGTGAAGCCCACCAGCCAGTTCATCCCGGCGAGCCCCACCTGCTGCACGAGCGTCATCAGGGCGTAGGCCGTCCCGAGCCGCTTCTCCGGGACGAGGTAGGCGACCGACGGCCACATCACCGCGGGGATGAGCGAGAAGGCGATGCCCATGAAGGCGATGATCACCCAGAGTGGAATGGCCGAGTAGACCATGAGGAGGTAGACCGGGATGAGCGTGGCCGAGCCGATCGCCATGAGCAGCGCGCGGTGGCCGATGCGATCGGCGAGCAGCCCGAAGAGCGGGGTCGCGAACATGGCCGCGAGCGGGAGCACGCTGTTCAGCGCGCCGGCGGCCTCCCGGCTCACCCCGCGCGCGTCCATGAAGAACTTGATGGCGAAGGAGCGGAACGGGAAGATCGCCGAGTAGAAGGCCAGGCAGAGCGCCACGACGTACCAGTAGGACTTCCCGAAGTCGAAGAGGTCGCGCAGCACGAGCTTGTCGGTGCCGCCGGCGGCGCCCAGCTGGTAGCGCCGGGCCACCCGCTCCTCGAGGAGCCAGTAGAGGACCCCGGCCACGAGGCAGGTCGCGCCCAGCACCGCGCCCACCTGGAGGGGCGGCTGCCACCCCGAGTAGAACCGGTGCGCCCAGGTCGGGGAGTTGTCGGCCGCCACCGACCCGAGCCGGGCGATGGTGAGGTTGAGCCCGAAGGCGAAGCTGAGCTCCTTCCCCTTGAACCACTTGGCGATGGCGGTGGTCACCGCGACGATGAGCGGCTCCGCGCCGATGCCGAGGAGGAAGCGCCCCGCCGCCATCACCCGGAAGTCGGAGGAGACCGCCGTCAGGATCCCCGCCACCGTGCAGATGGCCCCGAAGACCAGGATCGAGCGGCTGGTCCCGAAGCGGTCGATGATCACGCCGCCGGCGAGCAGCACCAGCACCGCGGCCCAGCTGTAGGTGGAGTAGAGGAGGCCGATCTGCTCGTCGGTGAAGCCGAGCTGGCTCGTCAGGAGATCCGCGACGGGAGCGATGGTGTCGTAGACGTAGTAGTTCCCGAACATCGCCAGGCTGAGCAGCACCAGCGCCACCCAGCGGTCGAAGGGGGGCGGACGCGGCCGCTCCACGGCGGGCGTGGCGGCGATCCCGGCCATCGGATCCCTCGAGCGGGCCTCAGGCCCGGTCGAGGTTTTCCTTGCCGTTCATCGGGTTCCAGGGGAGCAGCTCCCACTGCGCCACGCCGCCCTTCACGTACGGGTCCTGGTCGCGGATCGCGAGCAGCTCCGCGTCGGTCGTGCCGTCGGGGAGGCGGAGCAGGAAGGCGCCGCCGAAGCGCGGCTCGAGCGGCCCCGAGGCGACGACCACTCCCTTCTCGCGCAGCGCGGTCGCGAAGGTGCGGTGCGCGTCCTGGTGCTTCAGGACCTCCTCGAGGGGCTTGCGGTAGCGGACGATGGCGATGACGTACACGGCGGACCTCCGCGGCAGGAAGGGCCGGTCCTACCACGGGCCGCCGGCCGGCGTCACGCCGGAGGGCGACCCTCGCGCAGGGCGCGAACGCGCCGGACCCGGCGGCCGTCCGTTTCGCTGATGGTGAATGCCCAGTCGCGCCAGCGCAGCCGGTCCCCGCGGGCGGGAATGGCGCCGGCCAGCGTGACCAGGAAGCCGGCCACCGTCTCGTAGGGCCCCTGCGGGGGGATGCCGGCCCCGGTGGCCTCGTTGAACTCGGAGACCGGCGCGTCTCCGCGGACCAGGAAGCTCCCGTCGGGCAGGGCCTCCACGGCGCCCCCCTCGTCGGCGTCCCACTCGTCCTGGATCTCGCCGACGATCTCCTCGAGCACGTCCTCGAGCGTGACCGCGCCCATCACGCCGCCGTACTCGTCGACCACGATCATCATGTGCTGGTGCTTGCGCTGCATGGAGCGGAGCAGCACCTGGACCGGGGTGGACCAGGGCACGAAGGTGGGGACGCGCAGGAGGTCGCGGAGCACGATGAGCTCGGGGTTGGCGAGCAGCGGGACCAGGTCGCGGGCGTGGAGGATGCCCACCACCTTGTCGAGGCTCCCCTCGTAGACGGGCACCCGCGAGTGCCCCTCCTCGGCGAGCAGCACGATGATCTCGGGCACCGGCGTGTCCACGTCGATGGCCATCACCTCGGTGCGCGGCACCATGATGTCGCGCGCCACCTTCTCGCGGAACTCCAGGACCCGGTGGATGAGCTCGCTGGTGTGGTCGGCCGGGTCGTGCGAGCGGGCGTGGGCGGCGAGCGCGCGCTCCACCTCCTCGATGGGCGGGAGCGGCAGCGTGAACCGCCCCGGCCCCCCGCAGAGCGGCGAGACCGCCAGTCCCACGACCCGGGCCACCGGCGCGAGGACCGCGGTGAGGGCGCGGACCGGCGGCGCGAGGAGGAGCGCCACCCGCTCGGGCCGCGTCGCCCCGGCGCGGCGCCCCGCCGAGGCGAGCCCCACGGTGAGGAGGGCTCCCAGCAGCACCGCCCCCGCGACGGAGAACGCGTTGGCCCCGGCCGGCAGCTGGGCGGTGGCGGAGGCGAAGAGCGCGCCGGCCGAGAGGGAGGTCAACGCCACGAAGAGGCGCATGGCGGCCGCGGTGCTCTCCGGGTGGGAGACCAGCCGCCCCAGCGCGCGGGCCCTCATTCCGGCCTCCGGGTCGGCGGAGAGCTCCTCGGCCCGCGGCACGCCGAGCGCGGTGAGCGCGGCCTCGAAGGCGGCTCCCAGCGCCCGCAGGGTCACCAGCAGGACGGCGGCCGCCGCGAGCTCGAGCGCCAGGCCGAGGGGGTCCTCCATCCCGCATGGCATATCATCTCCCCGGGCCATCGCCATGCACGTCGACCTTCTCGGACCCGCCGGACGCATCGAGGGAATGCTCGAGTCCCCGGAATCGCCCCGCTTCGCGGCGCTGGTGCTCCACCCCCACCCGCTCTTCGGCGGGACCATGCACAACCACGCCACCTACCAGATCGCCAAGGCGGCCCGGCAGGCCGGCGGCGCCTCGCTGCGCATCCAGTTCCGGGGCGTGGGGCTCTCGGAGGGGAAGCACGGCGGGGGTCCCGGCGAGCTCGCCGACGCCCGGGCCGCCCTGCTCTGGCTCTCCGGGCGCCTTCCCGCCCTGCCGCTCCTCGTGGGCGGCATGTCGTTCGGCTCCTGGATCGCGCTGCAGCTGGGCTGCGCCGACCCCGAAGTTCAGGGGGTCCTCGCCGTCGGCCTGGCGTCGCGCACCCTCGAGCTGGGCTTCCTCCCCGACTGCCCGCGCCGGGTCGCCGCGGTCCAGGCCGCGTCGGACGAGTTCGGC
Organism: uncultured delta proteobacterium; assembly: GCA_963818535.1. Taxonomy (GTDB): domain Bacteria; phylum Myxococcota; class Myxococcia; order Myxococcales; family Anaeromyxobacteraceae; genus CAIOAK01. Next base: position 264,379 of record CAWFSM010000005.1, read on the forward strand.
TCGGTGGAGGAGGTGACGCGGCTCATGGCCGGCCCCGCCGACCGGCGCCGGCTCGCGGTGGTCGAGGGGGCCACCCACCTCTTCCTCGAGGACCTGGGCGCCTTGCGGCGGGAGGCCACGGCGGCGTGGGAGTGGCTGGCCCGGAGCGGACCCTAGCGCCCGGCGATCTCGGATCCCCGAGAAGAGCAGGGACGGCGTGCGCATCGACGAGTACCGGTACGGGTCGTCGCCCACGTCGGAGAGGCGCGTCCAGAGGTCGCGGAGGTTCCCGGAGGCGTTCATCTCCCCCACCGGCCCGACGACCTTGCCGCCGCGGACGCGGAAGCCCTGCACCCCGAGCGAGAAGTCACCGGTGGTGGAGTTGGAGTTCCCTCCCAGGAACCCGGTCACGAGCAGCCCGTCGCCCATGGCGGCGAGGAGCGCGTCGCGCCCGTGCGGACCGAGCCGCCAGGCCAGGTTCGAGATGCGGGAGGTCGTGGGCGCCATGCCGAGCTTCCGGCCGTAGTAGGTGTCGACGTAGTAGCTCCGGAGCACGCCCTTCTCGAGGACCGGGAAACGCCGCGCGGCGAGGCCCTCCCCGTCCCAGAGGCGGGAGCCGAGTCCGCGCACGACGAGCGGGTCGTCGGCCACGTCGAGCCACTCGCTCCCGATGCGCTGCCCGAGCTTTCCCTCCAGGAAGGAGCGCTTCTGCTGCAGCGACGAGCCGGAGAGGGCGCCGAAGAGCGCGCTCACCAGCCGGCCCGCGGCACGCGCGTCGACCAGCACCGGCGTGACCGCCGACTCCCCCTTCTCCGATCCCACGCGGGAGAGCGCCCGCTCCGCCGCGCCCCGACCGATGTCGGCCGGGGCGGGGAGGTCGGCGAGGAAGCGGGCGGTGGCGGCGTCCCAGTCCTCCGGGCGGCGGCCGTCGGGGTCGGCGACGCTCACCTGGGCGGACATGCCGTGGTCGGTCCCGCGCCGCGCTCCCTCGAAACCGTTGGAGGTGACGTAGACCCGCTCGGCGGAGGTGTCCCCCACCCCGGCCGAGACCGAGAGGATGCGGTCCGAGCCCGGGACGGAGCGGGCCGCCTCCTCGATGGCGGCGGCCGTCCTTCGCCGCGCCGTCGCGTCGAGGCGGTCGTGGGCCGGGTCGGCCAGTTCCAGATCCACGTCGGCTCGCCCGGCGTAGAGCGCCGGGTCCGGGAGGACGCGGAAGGGGTCGGGGGAGAGCGCGCGGGTGAGCGCCACGCCGTCCACCACCAGCCGCTCGAGCGCCTCGGGACGCAGGTCGCTCGTGGAGACCGAGGCGTAGCGCCCGTCGACGTAGAGGTCGACGCCCAGGCCGCGGGTGGTGGCCTCGCTGGCCGTCTCCACCTGCCCGTCGCGCCAGCTGAGCTCCACGTGGCGCGCCCGGCTGGCCGCCGCCGCGGCGTCCTGCGCCCCGTGGCGCAGCGCCAGCTTCACCGCCGCCCGCGCCGCCTCCAGCAGCTCCTCGCTCACTGTGCACCCCTCCCGCCCACGGTCATGGAGGAGACCCGCACGGTGGGGAGCCCCTGCGAGACCGGCACGCTCTGCCCGTCCTTGCCGCAGGTCCAGCCCCCCTCGTCGATGGCGAGATCGTCGGAGACCATGTCCACCATCTCGAGCGCCTTGGGCCCGTTGCCGATGAGGTTCACGTCCTTGATGGGCCGGGTGAGCTTGCCGTCCTCGATGAGCCAGCCGTTCTTCACGAAGAAGGTGAAGTCGCCGGCGCCGATCTGGACCTGGCCGTTCGAGAAGGTCTGGCAGTAGATGCCCCGCTTCACCGAGCGGAGGATCTCCTCCTTCGCGTGGGGCCCGGGCAGCATGTAGGTGGAGCGCATGCGGGGGAGCGGCGGGTGGCGGTAGCTCTCGCGCCGTCCGTTGCCGGTGGGCGCCACCCCGTAGTGGCGGGCCGAGATGGCGTCGTGCAGGTAGGAGGCCAGCACCCCGTTCTCGACCAGCACGGTGCGGCCGGCCGGATTGCCCTCGTCGTCCACGTGGATCGACCCGCGCGCGCCGAGGCCGGTCCCGTCGTCGACGATGGAGACGAACGGCGCGGCGATGACCTTGCCGAGCTTGTCGGCGTAGATGGAGGTGCCCTTGCGGTTGAAGTCGGCCTCCATGCCGTGGCCGATGGCCTCGTGGAGGAGGATCCCCGACGACCCGGCGGCGAGCACCACCGGCATCTCGCCGGCGGGCGGCTGGCCGGCCTCGAAGAGGATGGCGGTGCGCGCCCAGGCCTCGGCGCAGAGCCGGTCGATGCGGTCCTTCGAGTAGAAGTTGCCTCCGGCGCGACCGGCCACGTTGTAGCCGTTCTGCTCGCGGCGACCGTCCCTCTCGGCCAGCACCGACGCCGACAGGAGCGCCATGGGCTGCATGTCCTCGACGACGCGGCCGCTCGAGTCGGCCACGAGCACCGCGCTCTGCTCGTCGTGGAGGTGGACGTTCACCTTGCGCACGCTGGGGTCGGCGGCGAGGAGGCGCGCGTTCACCTGCTCGAGGATGGGCAGGCGCGCCGAGGCGCCCTCCCCCTCCCCCGGCGCGAGCGACGGGTAGCGCCCGCCCAGGCGGGGAGCCATGTGCATGCGGACCGGCGCGTCGCGCGAGGCGCCGTCGGCGATGGCCGCCGCGGTGCGGGCCGCCGCCAGGATGGCCGGGAGCGACAGGTCCTCCGTGTAGCCGTAGCCGGTCTGGTCCCCCTTCACCACCCGTACGCCGACCCCGAGCTCCACCGAGGCGAAGCCGCGGTTCACCAGGCCGTCCTCGAGCGCCAGGTCGGTCTCGACCCGGTGCTGGAAGAAGAGGTCGGCGAAGTCGCCGCCGCGCGAGAGCGCCGCGGCCAGGGCCTCGCGGAGCGTCCGCTCCGTCACCCCGAACCGTTCGAACCAGCCGATGCCGGCGCGCGCGCCGCCTGCTTCCGTCGCCATTCCTGCTCCCGTCCTGCGGTGGGTCCGCCGGCCCTGGACGCTCCCGTGGGGGGTCGCCCTTGAAGCGGCCGGAATTCGAAATATAAGGAGCGCGTTCCCGTACGACCTGTCTTTTCCGAGGAGGCTTCATGCATCGTGCGTCCCCCAGGGTGGCCCTGTCCGCCCTGCTCGTGGCTCTCGCCGTCCCGTTCGCCCCTACCCTCGCCGCCGATCCGGCCTCCGTCCCCGTCATCTCCCGCGACATCCTGTTCGGAAACCCCGAGCGGACGAGCCCCAAGCTCTCCCCCGACGGCAAGAAGTTCGCCTGGATCGCCCCCGACGAGAAGAACGTCCTCCAGGTCTGGGTGAAGACCGTCGGCCAGGAGGACGGCAAGAAGGTCACCGCCGACAAGAAGCGCGGCATCCGCAACTACCTCTGGGCGCAGGACGACCGCACGCTCCTCTACCTGCAGGACTCGGACGGCGACGAGAACTACCACCTCTACGGGGTGGACCTCGTCTCCGGCAACGTCCGCGACCTGACGCCCTTCCAGGGAGTGCGGGCCGCTCCGATCAACGTGAGCCAGAAGGTGCGCGACCGCATCCTCGTGCAGATGAACCTGCGCGACCGCAAGCTCATGGACGTCTACGAGGTGAACCTCGAGACCGGCGCCTCGAAGCTCGTGGCCGAGAACCCGGGCGACGTGGTCGGCTGGGACTCCACCGACGACCTCGAGGTCAAGGTGGCGCAGGCCATGAAGCCGGACGGCAGCACCGAGATCCGCGTCCGCGAGACCCCCACCGCACCGTGGAAGCTGCTCATCGCCGCTCCCTTCGGCGAGGACGTCTCGGCCCTCGACATCACCGCCGACGGCGCGGCCGTCCTCCTCACCTCCTCGCTCAACGCCAACACGAACCGGGTCATCCGCAAGGAGATCGCCACCGGCACCGAGACGGTCATCGCCGAGAACCCCAACGTCGACGCCGGGTCGGTCCTGATCCACCCGGTGAAGCACATCGTGCAGGCGGTCGACTTCCCCGCCGGCCGCCAGGCCTGGACCGTCGTCGACCCGCTCGTGAAGGGCGACTTCGACGGCATCTGGAAGCTGCGCGACGGCGACTTCGCCGTCGTGAACCGCGACCGCGACGACAAGACCTGGCTGGTGGGCTTCACCGAGGATCGCGGCCCGGTCCGCTACTACTCCTGGGACCGCGAGGCGAAGAAGGGCACCTTCCTCTTCGTGCACCAGCCCAAGCTCGAGGGGCTGCCGCTCGCCCAGATGCGCGCCGTGACGTTCCCGGCCCGCGACGGGCTCGACCTGAACGGCTATCTCACGCTGCCGGTGGGCGTGAGGCCCTCGGGACTGCCGCTCGTGCTCTTCGTGCACGGCGGCCCCTGGGCCCGCGACAGCTGGGGCTACAACCCCTACGCGCAGTGGCTCGCGAACCGCGGCTACGCGGTCCTGCAGGTGAACTTCCGCGGCTCCACCGGCTACGGCAAGAAGTTCCTGAACGCCGGCAACAAGCAGTGGGGCAAGGCCATGCACACCGACCTCCTCGACGCGGTCGAGTGGACGGTGAAGCAGGGCTGGGTCGATCCCAAGAAGGTCGCCATCATGGGCGGCTCCTACGGCGGCTACTCGGCGCTCGCCGGCGTGACCTTCACGCCCGACGTCTTCAAGTGCTCGGTGGACATCGTGGGGCCGTCGAACCTCTTCACGCTCCTCCAGAGCATCCCGCCCTACTGGGCCCCCATGATCGCCGACGTTCCACCAGCGCATGGGCGATCCCGACGACCGGACGAGGCCCTGCTCCGCGCCGCCTCGCCCCTCTTCTCCGCCGACAAGATCAAGGTCCCGCTGCTCATCGGCCAGGGCGCCAACGACCCGCGCGTGAAGCAGGCCGAGTCGGAGCAGATCGTGGCCGCCATCGAGAAGAACGGCGGCGGCGTGACCTACGTCCTCTACCCCGACGAGGGGCACGGCTTCGCGCGTCCGGAGAACCGGATCGACTTCAACGCCCGCGCCGAGGCCTTCCTGGGCGCCTGCCTGGGCGGACGGGTCGAGCCGCTCCCGGCCGGCGACAAGGTCCCGGGCTCCACGGGGATCGTGAAGGTGGTCCAGCCGACGGCAAAGTAGCGCCGGGCGTTTGCTCCGCGGCTCGGGGCATGGCCATGATGCGGGGGTCCCCGGAGGATCCCCCATCATGCCCACCACCGACTCGAGCGGCGCAAAGGTCCACTACCTGGACACCGGCAACGGGAAGGACGTCGTCCTCCTGCTGCACGCCTTCCCACTTCACTCGGGGATGTGGTCGCGCCAGATCGCGGCCCTCTCCCCGAAATTCCGGGTCATCGCTCCCGACTACCCGGGCCTCGGCAAGAGCACGCCCCGTCCCGAGCCCTCCACCATGGAGTTCCTGGCGGAGCAGGTGCTCGAGGTGCTCGGGAACGTGCGCGTCGACCGCGCGGTGGTGGTCGGTCTCTCCATGGGCGGCTACCTCTGCTTCGAGCTGTACCGGCGACGCCCCGGCCTCTTCCGCGGGCTCGCCCTCTGCGACACCCGTCCTGGCGCCGACTCGCCGGAGGGGGCCGCCGGCCGCGAGGCCTTCGCGAAGAACGCCCTCGAGAAGGGGCTGCACTGGGTGGCCGACGAGATGACCCCGAAGCTGCTCCGGCCCACGCCGGACGCCGCGGCGGTGAAGGAGGTTCGCCACCTCATCGGGCAGGGCACGCCCGCCGGCGTCGCCGCGGCCCAGCGCGGGATGGCCCGCCGCGTCGACTCGACCCCGACCCTCGCCGCCATCGCCTGCCCGACCATCGTGGTGGTGGGAGCGGAGGACACGCTCACGCCGGTTCCCGAGTCGGAGAAGATGGTCGCCGCGATCAAGGGGGCGAAGCTGGCGAAGATCCCCGGGGCGGGGCACCTGCCCAACATCGAGAACCCGGCCGAGTTCGACCGGGTGCTGATGGAGTTCGCGGCGGGGCTGCCGAAGTAGGAAATCGGCGCCTCCCCTGTGATGCTTCCGGGCCTGGGGCGAATCACGGGTCATGGCAGGTGAATCCCCGGCGCTCGACCAACGCTTCCTCGACCGGCTCGAGGAGGCGAAGCGGGTCCTCTACAAGGTCGCGAGATCCTGGGGCCGGGACCCGCATGACCGGGCCGACCTGCTCCAGGAGATGGTGGTCCAGCTCTGGCGGTCGTTCGAGCGCTACGACGAGCGGATGCCCTTCTCGACCTGGGCGTACCGGATCGCCCTCAACGTGGCCATCTCGTTCCGGAGGCGCGAGACGCGGCGGCAGCGGGACCTCGTACCGCTCGAGCAGTTCGGCCTCGACGTGGCCGACGCGGACCGGGCGCTCGCCGACGCGTCGTCGGACGTGCGCCGGCTCCTCGACCGGATCGCGACGCTCGACGAGCTGAGCCGCGCGCTCGTGCTGCTGCACCTGGAGGGGCACCGGCACGCCGAGATCGGCGAGGTGCTGGGCATCTCCGAGGGAAACGTGGCGACGCGTCTCGGACGGATCAAGGAACGGCTGCGGCGCAGCATGGACCCGTAGCGGAAGGACGATCGCATGGACCTCGACACGATGCAGGAGCGGTGGAAGTCGCTGGACACGAAGCTCGACGCCTGCATCCGCCTCGACCGCCGGCTGCTGCGGGAGTCGGTGGAACGGCGGTTGCGGGGTCACGCCCGGCAGGAGGTGGCGCGGCGCCTCCCGGGGCTCGCGCTCGACGTCGTGGCCGCCGCCTGGCTGGGTTCGTTCCTCGCGAGCCACGCCGCGGAGCCCGGCCTCGCCGTGCCGGCCCTCCTCCTCCTCGCCTTCGTCGTCGTCACCGGCGCGGCGACGGTGCGCCACCTCCTGCTGGTCGGGCGGATCGACCTGGCGGGGCCCGTCGTGAAGAGCCAGCGGCTCCTCCAGGAACGGAAGGCCGAGCGCATCCGGGCGTCGCTCGCCACCTTCCTCCTCGCCCCGCTTCTCTGGACCCCGCTCCTCGTCGTGTCCCTCGCAGCACTGGGCGCGGATCCCGTACCGGCTCCTGGGGGTGCCGTGGCTCCTCGCCAACGTCGCAGTGGGACTGGTCGCGATCCCCGCCGGCATCGCGCTGGCCCGGCGCCTCGGCGGACGGCTGCCCGGCCACCCGTTCCTCCAGCGGCTCGCCGACGACCTGGCGGGACGGAACCTCTCGGCCGCAGCGGCCTGGCTCGGCTCGCTCGATCGGTTCGAGCGCGGGGAGGACGAGCGGTCCTAGAGGCCGTCGTCGGCGATCACCCGCGTCAGCGCGGCGGCGGTCGCGGCGACGACCTTCTCCACCTGCGCCCGCTCCGGAGCCCCGAAGGCGGGCTCCTCGTCCTCGAGGTTGTCGAGCTGCTCCTCGACGTAGGCGGCCAGCGCCGGCTGGATGCTCTCCAGCGCCGGCGGCTCGGCCTCGAGGTCGCGCAGTTCCTTCCACTCGACGTCGCCGAGCCGATCGTCGAAGGCGCGGTCGAACATGACCCAGGCCTCGAAGACCAGATCGTGGGCGGCGATCCCGCCGACCTCCGGAAGCTCCACCTCGCCGAGCCAGGCGTCGATGTCGGGCTGGAGGTTCTGGAACCGGTCACGCAGCCGCGACACCTCGCGCTCGGGGAGCGCGGCCAGGAAGCGCCAGGAGGCCTCCACGAACTCCTGCGGGAGCACGCGCCCATCCACCGACCCCCGCTCGGGAGCTGGAGGTGGCGCCTCGACGAGCACCGGCTCGTCGTCCTCGGCTCCCAGGCCGGCGGCCACGCGGTCCCACAGGCCGAAGAGGTTGGCGTAGAGCCGCCGGGCCGCCTCGGGAGTCTCGAAGCGGGGTTCCTCGGGGAAGAGCGACGGGATGACGTCGCTGCGCGGCTCGCCCGCGGCGGTGGCGGTCCGGAAGTGCTCGGCCACCTCCTCCGCGCCGTGCGGCGACCCGGCCTGGGCGAGGAGCGCGGTGAGCACCTCCGGTCCCTCGTACCCGGCCATCCGCGGCTCCGGCCGCTCCTTCTCGCGCTTTCGGCTCGCCATCCAGCCCCCCGGTGGGCGGGGAGTATAGCGCGGCGAGCGCGGGGTGCGAGCCAGGCTACGGAGCGATGCCGTGGCGCGCGAGGGTCGCGTCCCAGCGCGGGTCGGCGCGGAGTGGAGCCCAGAACTTGGACCTGCGCAGGTCGCTCACGTCGGCGTAGCCCCCGGCGAGCGCCGCCTCGAGCTTCTCGAAGGCGCGGTCCTTCTCCCCGAGCTGGGCGAGCGCCATGGCCCGCCAGGCGAGGTTCAGGCTGGTGGCCTCGGGCTTTTCGATGGCGGCGAGCGCGTCGCGCGGCCGCCCGTCGCCCATCGCCTCCCAGAAGGACCCGGCCTCGGTGAGCTGCGTGTCGGTCGCGGCCTTGAGGGCAGCCAGGTCGGCCTTGGCCTCCGCCATCCGCCCCTGCTGCACGTGGATGCGCAGCAGGTGGTAGTGGGACGGGAAGTACCCGGGCTGGAGCGCCAGCGCCTTCCGGCATGCCAGCTCCCCCTCCTCGAGGTTCGGCGGTCCGGCGTAGCCGAGCGCCCAGCAGAGCTGGTCCCAGGCCACGTGGTCGCGCGGGGTGGCCTCCACCACCTTCCGGTAGAGCGGCACCGCACCCACGTAGTCGTACCGGTTCGCCCGGACGTCGCCGACGGCCTTGAGCGCCGCGGGGAGCTGCGGATCGAGCGCGATGGCGCGGCCGGCGAGCGAGTCGGCCCGGGCGAGCGTCGCCGGCGAGCTGTCGAAGTCCCGGTAGTTGAGCGCCGTGGCCTGGGCGAGCACGGCCAGCGCGGGCGCGAAGTCCGGGTCGATGGCCAGCGCCCGGTCGAGGTGGGCGATGGCGTCCCGCAGGACCTTCGGGTCGTCGGCGCCGTCGCCGTAGCGGGCCTGCCCCTTCAGGAACTCGTCGTAGGCGCGGGCGTTGCGCGTCCCCCAGTTGGCGAGCGCGCTCGCCTCGATGGGCGTCAGCTTCAGGCCCAGCGCCTCCACGATCCGCCCGGCGAGCCTGTCCTGGACGGCGAAGATGTCGTCGATGCGGGCGTCCTGGTCCTCCGACCAGACCTGCACCGCGTCGGAGGCGCGGACGAGCGACGCGTTCACCCGGACCCGGTCGCCGGCGCGGCGGACGCTTCCCTCGACCAGGTAGGCCACGCCCAGCTCGCCGCCGATCTCCCGGGCCGACCGCGTCGAGCCCTTGTACTTCGCGGCGCTGGTCCGCGCCGTCACCGTGAGGCCGCGCAGGCGCGACAGCTTGCTCGTGATCTCCTCGGTGATCCCGTCGCCGAAGTAGTCCTGGCCGGGGTCGCCGGAGATGTTGACGAGGGGGAGCACGGCGACCGACGGGACGCTCCCGGGGGCGCCGGGCGCGGGTCGCGCAGCGGCAGCCGGATCGCGCCGGAGGAAGTACCAGGCCAGGCCGGGAGCGGCCGCGACGACCCCGAGCGCGACCAGGACCGGGAGGACGCGGGGGAAGCGCAGCCGGCTCCGGGAGGTGCCGTCCGCGGCGGCCGCGGCCGGGGGCGTCCGCTCGACCCCGGCCGGGCCCAGGTCGAAGATCCAGGCCAGCACCAGGGTGGCGGGGAACCCGGCGGCGAGGACGACGACCACCGCGCTGAGGGTCCAGTCGGGCAGGTGGAGCCCGTGCATCACCGGCTCGAAGACCTGGAGGACGGCGAAGGCGAAGATGCCCCAGCCCACCAGCGCGCGGAACACGCGCCGTCGCTTCAACTCCGTGACGAAGTCGCCGAACCTGCCCAGGGCCCCCCCTCTCGCGCTGCCCGCGCATCATAGCGGGCTCACGGCGAGCTTTCAGCGCGCCCCGTCGCCCCGGCCGTCGGGCAGTTCCATCCCGAAGCGCTGCCGGAACTGCGCGAAGAAGAGGGCCGTGCGGGCCACCTGCTGGGGCGGCATGCCCTTCGCGACCGCCGCGAACATCTCCTGGTCGATGGCCAGGAGGGAGGCGCGAGCCTCGAAGAGCCGCTCTACCGCCCCGTCGACGGCGGCGAGCGCCTTCGGGTCGCCGCGCCGGGCGGCGCGCCGCAGCGTGTGGACGTCTCCCCGGATCCCCTCGAGCAGCGCCTTCTTGCGGGCGTCGAAGGGGGCCATGATCCCGTTGAGGCGCGCCGTGCCGGCCTCGTCGAGGTCGAGCGCCTCGGCGAGCCCCAGCGACCGGGCCAGGCGCAGCCGGCGCTCCATGCGCTCGCGCATCTCCGCGGACGGCCCGTGGCCGGGTCCGGCGTCGGTTCCACCAGCCGGTCCCGGAGGGGGCGCCTGCGCGAGGGCGAGGGCCGGCGCCAGGAGCGCGGCGAGGAGGAGGGCGAGCAGCGGGGCGCGTCGTTCACTCGAGGTCAAGGTCGATCTCCTGCAGCTCGGCGAAGAGCATCTCGGGCTCCGGCTCCGGGAAGGGCTCCGGGTCGGCGGCCGCGGCGGCGGCCCAGACGGCGTCGAGGTCGGGGAGCTCCCAGGCCGTGGCCGTCTCGACGGCGGCCGGAGGCGCGACCGGCGGCCCGACGGGGGAGTGACGGGAGAGGAGGTACCAGGGAACCGCCAGCGCGAAGGCGGCCGAGGCGGCCACGGCGAGCGCCACCCTGCCCGCGAAGCGGCGCTGCCTCCGACCGGCGCGGTGGCGCAGGAGCGCCTCCCGGGCCCCCTGCCCCGCCGCCACCCGCTCCGCCGCGGAGGCGGGAGGCAACGCGGCCAGCGAGAGGGCCAGGCCGACGGCGTCGGCCTCGGCGCGGCAGCCCGGGCAGCCGGCCAGGTGGCGCTCGAGCCGGTCGGCGTCGGCCTCGCCCAGCTCACCGGCGGCGCGGTCGAGGAGGAGCGGCTCGACGTCGGGGCAGGCGCGGTTCACGGTTCGTCCTCCCCGGCGCGGACCAGCTCGGCGAGGCGCCGCGCGGCGAGGTGGAAGTGGACCCGGGCGTTGCCCTCGGCGATGCCCAGCGTGCGGGCCACCTCGGCGTAGGAGAGCCCGGCGTCGATGCGCAGGGTGAGGACCTCGCGCTGGCGGCGCGGCAGGAGCAGCACCGCCTCGCGCACGCGCCGCTCCCGGTCGCGGCGGGAGAGCAGCTCGTCGGCCGGGGCGGCGCCGTCGGCGGCCTGGTCGAGGTCCCGGACCGGCGCCCTGCGCCAGCGGGACTCGTCGCGCAGGTGGTTCTTGCCCAGGTTGGCGGCGATGCGCAGCAGCCAGGGGCGGAAGGGGAAGTCGGGCCCGGCCCGGCGCACCGCCCGACGCGCGGCTCCCACGGCACGGAGGAAGGAGCGCTGGGTGAGGTCGAGGGCGTCCTCGGGGGTGCGGGCGTAGCGTCGCGCGAGGGCGTGGACGGTGGCGTGGTGGCGGCGCCACAGCTCCTCGAAGGCCCCCTCGTCGCCGGCGAGGAAGTCGCGGAGCAGGCCGCCGTCGGTCTCGGCCGCCCGCCCGCCCTCGAGGACGCGCAGGCCCGGACCGGCTCTCGACTCCCGATCGGCCATGGACCTCCCCTGCATCCGGATCCCTACCCCTTGCCCGCCCCGAAGTTAAAGGCTAATGCCCTTTCCATGCTCGATCTCAAGTCGGTGGTCCAGGATTTCGACGGCGTGGAGCGCCGCCTCGCCCGTCGCGGCGAGGGGGCGGTGGCCACCCTCCGGCCGGTGCGGGAGATGGCGGCCCGCCGACGCGAGCTGAACGTCTCCATGGAGGGCATGAAGAAGCGCCAGTCCGAGGCCAACGCCCGGGTCGGCCAGCTCATGCGCACCGACAAGGCGGCCGGCGAGGCGGCCCGCGCCGAGGCCAGGGCCATCTCGGACGAGGTCAAGGCGGCCGAGGAGGAGCTGCGCCAGGTCGAGGCGGCCATCGAGAAGGTGCTGCTCGTCGTCCCCAACGTCCCCCACGACTCGGTCCCGGACGGCAAGGACGAGAAGGACAACGTGGTCGTGCGCACCTGGGGCGAGAAGCCCCGCCTCGACTTCGTCCCGAAGGCCCACTGGGAGCTGGGCGAGGCGCTCGGCATCCTGGAGTGGCCGCAGGCGGCCAAGATCTCCGGGGCCCGCTTCACCATCTCCAAGGGAGCGGCGGCGCGGATGGAGCGGGCGCTGGCCGCCTTCTTCGTGGACGTGCACGTCTCCCGCGGCTACCGCGAGGTGCTGCCCCCGTACCTGGTCACCGCCGAGACCATGACCGGCACCGGCCAGCTCCCCAAGTTCGAGGAGGACCTCTTCCGGACCCAGGGCGAGACGCCCGCTCTACCTCATCCCCACCGCCGAGGTCCCGGTCACCAACATGCACCGGGACGAGATCTTCGAGGGGGGCGACCTGCCCGTCTCGTACTGCGCGTGGAGCCCGTGCTTCCGGGCCGAGGCCGGCGCCGCCGGCAAGGACACCCGCGGCCTCATCCGGCAGCACCAGTTCCACAAGGTGGAGCTCGTGAAGTTCGCCCGCGCCGAGGAGAGCATGGCGGAGCTGGAGCGGATGGTGGAGGACGCCCAGGAGGTCCTGAAGCGCCTCGGCCTGCACCACCGGGTGGTCCAGCTCTGCGCCGGCGACATGGGCTTCGCCTCGGCCCGGACCTACGACCTCGAGGTGTGGCTCCCCGGCCAGGACGCCTACCGGGAGATCAGCTCCTGCTCGAACTGCGAGGACTTCCAGGCCCGGCGCATCCGCGTGCGCTACCGCGGCGAGGGAGGCAAGCCGCGGCTCGCCCACACCCTGAACGGCAGCGGCGTGGCCATCGGCCGCACGGTGGTGGCCATCCTGGAGCAGTGCCAGCAGGCCGACGGGTCGGTGCTGGTGCCGGAGGCCCTGCGCCCGTACATGGGCGGCCTCGAGCGCATCGTGCCGGAGAAGTTCCCGCGCGGCGTGGAGCGGTGAGGCCCGGCTACGCCACGACCTCGAGCTGGAAGCCGACCTTCCGCACCGAGGTGATGGCGATGCCCGGCGAGGGCAGCTTCTCGAGCTTGGCGCGCAGGTACCCCACGTACACGTCGACCACGTTGGGGTTGACCGGCTCGCCGCGCCAGACGGCCTCGATCAGGTGGGCCCGGGAGAGCGGCTTGCCGAGGTGCCGCACCAGCTCGAGGAGGAGCGCCAGCTCGCGATCGGTGAGCTTCTCGGTGACTTCACCCACGGTCACCGTCCGCCTGCGCGGATCGACGGTCGCCCGCCCGGCCTGGACGGGGCCGTCGGTGACCCGCGGCGGTGGAGGGCCTCGAGCCGGGCGAGCAGCTCCTCGAACTCGAAGGGCTTGGTGAGGTAGTCGTCGGCGCCGGCGCGGAGCCCGGTGATCTTGTCGTCGGTCTCGGCCCTGCCGGTCAGCATCATCACCGGCATCGAGACGCCGGCGGTCCGCCAGGCCTGGAGCACGGCGATCCCGTTCAGGTCGGGGAGCTCCCAGTCCAGGATGGCGATGTCGAACCGTCCAGCCTCGGCCACCGCGACGGCCTCGGCCCCGGTCCCGACGACCTTCACGGCGTGGCCGCGCTCGAACAGCCCCCGCGTGACGATCCGGGACAGGTTCGGGTCGTCCTCGACCAGCAATATCCTCACGATACGCGCTCCGGGTCCTTCTCGGACTCCCCCCGCCGCCCGATCCGTGAGAGCCAAGGATACAGGCTGGGCAGGACGAGGAGGGTCAGGATCGTCGACGTGAACAATCCACCCACCACCACCGTGGCGAGCGGGCGCTGCACCTCGGCCCCCACCCCGGTGGCGAGCATCATGGGAACGAAGCCCAGCGCGGCGACCAGCGCGGTCATGAGCACCGGGCGGGCCCGCTCGCGGGCCGCGCTCATGGCGGCCTCGGCCGGTCCCTTCCCCTCCTCCTCGAGCGCGAGCAGCCGCGACATGAGGACCACGCCGTTCAGCACGGCGATGCCGGAGAGGGCGATGAACCCGACCGCCGCCGAGATGGAGACGGGCATGCCGCGCAGGGCGAGGACGATCATGCCGCCCACCGAGGCGAACGGGACGTTCATGAAGATGAGCAGCGCGGGCTTGAGCCTCCGGAAGGCGAAGAGGAGCACGGCCACGATGAGGGCCAGGACCGCGGGGATGACGATGGCGAGGCGCCGCTTGGCGGCCACCAGCGTCTCGTACTGCCCGCCCCACTCGAACCGGTAGCCGCGCGGCAGCTTCACCCCGGCCGCCACCGCCTTCTCGGCCTGCTCGACCACCGTGCCCAGGTCGGCGCCGCGGACGTTGAAGCCCACCACGATGCGCCGCTCCCCGTTCTGCCGGGAGACCATGCTGGGGGAGCTCGTCATCTCCACGTCGGCGACCCGCCCCAGCGGCACCAGGCCGCCGCTCGCGCCCGGGATGGCCAGGTCACTCAGCGTGAAGGCGTTGGCCCCGCCGCCGAGGCGCAGCAGGATGGGCACGCGCAGCGCCCCGTCGTAGGTGGCGCCCACCTCGAGGCCGGTGCGGATGGCCTGGACCGCGTCGAGCAGCGACTTCACGGTGAACCCGGCCCGCGAGGCCTCGAGCGGACGGGGGCGGACCTCGAGGAGCGAGACGGCCGGCGGCGCGATGACGCGCGTGTCGGCCGCGCCGGGCACCTTGCCGGCCACCTCGGCGGTGCGGGCGGCCAGCCGGTCGAGCTCGGCCAGGTCGTCGCCGTAGATGGAGATGGTGACGTCGGCCACCGAGCCGCCCAGGAGCTCGTTGAAGCGCATCTGGATGGGCTGCGTGAAGCTCACCTCGGCCGCGGCGTTGACCGTCTTCGCGGCCCGGTCGATCTCGGCGATGATCCGGTCCTTGTCCACGCCCGGGCGCCAGGTGTCCTTGGGCTTCAGGAGGACGAAGACGTCGGCCTGCTCGAGGCCCATGATGTCGGTGGCCACCGCCGGGCTGCCGATGCGGGAGACGACCTCCTTCACCTCGGGCACCTTCTCCATCATCACCGCCTCGAGCTTGCCGGCCTCGGAGACGGCGGTCTCGAGCGAGACGTCGGCGGCCCGGGTGGTCTGGATCACCAGGTCGCCCTCGTCGAGCTGCGGCACGAACTCGCTGCCGGCGCGGGCGAAGAAGAGGCCGCCCACCACGAGCAGCACCACCGAGCCGGCGGCCACGAGCCAGGGGCGAGCGCCCGAGGAGGCGAGCAGGGGCAGGTAGCCCTTCTCGATCCAGCGGACCAGGATCGGGGCGCGCTCCGGCACGTCCTTCGGCCGCAGGAAGAGGGCGGTCGCGGCCGGGATGAAGGTGAGCGAGAGCACGAGCGACGCCGCCAGCGCGAAGACCACGGTGAGCGCCATGGGGCGGAACATCTTGCCGTCCACGCCGGTGAGGGACAGGACCGGCACGTAGACCAGCAGGATGATGAGCACCGAGAAGAAGACCGGCTGGGCCACCGTGCCGGTGACCTTCTCGACGTGCTCCACCCAGAGGGCCCGGGAGCGCTTCCTGTCGCCGAGCGGATAGGAGGAGCGGTCCACGCCGTGGAAGACCGCCTCCACCATCACCACGGCGCCGTCGACGATGAGGCCGAAGTCGAGGGCCCCGAGCGACATGAGGTTGCCGGGGATGTCGAAGGCCACCATGGCCGTGGTGGCGCCCAGCATGGAGAGGGGGATGGCGGAGGCGACGAGGAGCCCGGCGCGCCAGCTGCCCAGCATGAGGAAGAGGACGGCGATGACGAGCAGGCCGCCCTCGAGGAGGTTCTTGAAGACGGTGGCGAGCGTGCCCTCGACGAGCTTCGAGCGATCGTAGACCACGTCGACGTAGACGTCCTCGGGGACGATCTTGCGCACCTCCACCATCTGCTTCTTCAGGCGCTTCATGACGTCGAGGGCGTTCTCGCCCCGGAGCATCTGCGCCATCACGTAGACGGTCTCGCCCTTCCCGTTCTCGGTGGCCGCGCCGATGCGGGTGGAGGAGCCCATGGAGATCTCGGCCACCTCGGAGAGCCGCACCGGGTTCAGCTCGGAGCCGCCGCGGAACACCAGCGCGTATCCCAGGTCGCCGGCGGTCTTCGGCAGCGCCACGGCGCGCAGCAGGGTCTGGCCCGAGCCGGCCGGGAGCGAGGCTCCGGGAGCGGTCCCGGTGGACTTCTCGAGCGCGTCGCGCACGTCCTCGAGCGTGAGGCCGCGGGCGGCCATGCGCATCGGGTCGACCTTCACCTCGAGCACGCGCTGGTCGCCGCCCCAGGTGTTCACCTCGACGACGCCCTGCACGCTGCGCAGCATCGGCGCCACCTTGAACTGGGCGAGCTCGAGCAGCTCGGACGGGCTGCGTCGCGGCGAGTCGAGGGTGAAGTGGAAGATCTCGCCCAGGCCGCCGGTGACCGGACCCAGCTCGGGGGCGGAGACCCCGGGCGGGAACGACATGGTGGTGAGCCGCTCCTGGACCATCTGCCGGGCGCGGTAGGTGTCGACCCCGTCCTCGAACACCGCGGTGACCGACGAGATGCCGTAGCGCGACAGGCTGCGCTGCTCGATGAGGCCGGGCAGGCCGCCCATGCCCACCTCGATGGGGCGGGTGACGAGCCGCTCCACCTCCTCGGGGGTGAGGCCGGGGGCGCGGGTGAGGACGAGCACCTGGTTGTTGGTGGTGTCGGGGAGCGCGTCGAACTTGAGGAACATGCCCACCAGGCGCGCCCACCACCATGAGGGCGAGCGTGGTGCCGACCACCAGCACCCGGTGGCGAACCGACCAGCGGACGATGGCCTGGATCAAGGAGCGGCCTCCGCCAGGGCCGCGTCGGCGGCCACTTCCTCGTCGACGGCCACGCCCGTGACCAGCGCCTCGGCGCCGGACGTGGCGAAGACGTCCACCTGGACCCGCTGCGGCTTGCCGTCGCGGCGGACGACCACGTAGGCCGTCCCCTCGTCCAGCGCCACGGCGCGGGCCGGGACCACGGAGGCGCCGGCGACGCCGGGGAGCGAGACCACCACGCGCCCGGTCAGGCCGGGCTGGAGCTTCGTGCCGGCCTCGGGCACGAGCCAGACGGCGATGGTCCCGTCGCGCGGGTCCACCATGGGTGCACGGGCCACGAAGGCGAGGCGGTGGCGGACGCCTCCGGCGACGACGAACTCGTAGGTGGCGTTCCGGGTGTCGACGGGGCGTGCGAAGCGGGCCTCGACGCGGGAGTCGCCCTCCCCCGCCACCCGGACGAGCGGCTCGCCGCCCGGCTCCCGGGTGTCGCCCACGCCGGCGCCGACCGCGGTGACCATCCCGGCGATGGGGCTGCGCAGGACCACCGGCTTCCTGCCGGCGACGATGTCGGCGGCCTCGCCGGGCTCGATCTGGGCGGAGCGGAGCGCGGCGGCGGCGGCCTGCTGGTCGGCCTGGGCCTCGGCGTACTTGGTCTCGGCCTCGAGGACGTCGGCGAGGCGGACCAGCCCGTCGGCCTTGAGCGCCTCGAGCTGGGCCTTGCGGCGGCCGTAGGCGTCGACGCGGGTGGAGGCGGCGGCGTAGGCGCCGGCCGCGGTGGAGACCTCCGGCATCACCACCTCGACGAGCGGCTGCCCCTTCGTCACCTTCTGGCCCGGCCGGACCAGGACCCTGAGCACGCGGGCCCGGTAGGGGGGGACGACCGCGGCCTGCCCCTCGGGCGAGGGCAGCACCTGGGCCGGGGCCTCGAGGAGCGGCACGCCCTCGCTGGAGCGGGCTTTCACCCAGGGTGTACGGGAGCTGGGGGTGGGCGGCTCGTCCTCGGGAGCGGGGCCGGACTTGCCGCAGGCGGCGAGCGCGAGGGCAGCGAGCGAGCGCCAGGGTGCGGTTCCAGGGGATCTTCACTTCGCGCCTCCCGGCGTCATGTCGGCGATGAGCATCCAGACCTTCACGCGCGCCCAGGCGTGGCTGGCCAGCGCGCGGGTTCGCTTCTGCCTCGCCGCGGCCCAGGTGCGGCGGGCGACGAGGACCTCGAGGACGGTGGTCTCGCCGGCGCGCATCGAGGCGTCGCGGGACTGGGCGTTCAGCTGCGCGGCGGGGACGAGCTCCTTCTCGATGGCGTCGAGCACCTCGCCGGTGTGCTCCACCTCGTGGAGCGCGCGGGCGAGCTCGGTGGCGGCGACGGCGCGCGCCTCCTGGAACTCGCCCTGGGCGCGGGCGGCGGCGGCGGCGACGGGGGCGGCCTCGCGCTCGCCGCGATCGAAGAGGGGGAAGGAGACCTCGAGGACCGCCTGCGCGCCCCAGGTGCCGAGGTAGTCGCGGGTGCCCTTCACGCCGGTGCCGAGGCCCCAGCCCTTCGTGGAGCGGAACTCGGCCTCGCGGGCGCGGTCGGCGTCGGAGGCGAGCTTGCGGGCGGCCACGGCGGGCAGCTTCCCGGCGGCGTCGAGGAGCGCGGGCCAGTCGGTGCGCGAGGGCGACGGCGGCGCGGGGAGCGAGCCCGCGGCGACGAGCGGCTTCTCGGCCTCCTGCCCCATGGCGACGGCGAGCCCGTAGCCGCGGTCGACCACCTCGCCCTCGGCGGCGATGGCCTGGACGTGGGCCTCGGCGGCGTAGGTGGCGGCGTCGGCGGCCTCGGCGCGGGTGAAGGCGGCGGCCTCGGCGGCGCGGGCCATCTTGGCGGAGAACTCGCGGGCCAGCTCGTACTCCTGGAGGGAGTCGGCGAGCGACTGCTGGGCGGCCCAGAGGTCGAGCCAGGCCTGGGCGGCGCCGAGCTTGTGGGAGAGCGCGGCGGCGCGGGCCTCGGCGGAGAGCAGCTCGCCCTCGGCGCGGATGGAGGCCTTGCGGTCGCCCGGGAGGCCGGAGAGGTTCCAGCCCTGAAGCAGGGTCGCCTCCCCCATGTACTTCCATTGATCGTCGAGCGGGTCCTTGGCGGCGCCGGGCTGGACGGTCAGCGTGGGGTTGGCGATGACCGAGGAGACCGAGTCGCCCACGCGGCGCTGCTCGGCGGCGGCGGTCTCGGCGCCGGCAACGGCCGGGGCCTGGGCGGCGAGGCCGATGGCCTGATCGAAGGAAACGGGGGCGCCCGAGCCGGGCGGCAGGGCCAGGGCGAGGAGCCCTGCTACGATGGCGAATGGGTGCATGTGGACCGGATGAGCCTAGCACCCAGGGTCCGGCTGGTAGAGCGGGACGACGGGGGTGGGCGCCGGGGGGGATAACACGTACCCAGGTGAGATCCCCC
Organism: uncultured delta proteobacterium; assembly: GCA_963818535.1. Lineage (GTDB taxonomy): Bacteria > Myxococcota > Myxococcia > Myxococcales > Anaeromyxobacteraceae > CAIOAK01. Next base: position 283,330 of record CAWFSM010000005.1, read on the forward strand.
TCATACCCGGAAACGCTTGATCCGGAAGGGCATCGTGCCTTACAAGGGCGGTCCCGAAGCCGCTTTCTGGCCGAGGGGCGTATCGCGGAAGAGGCTCGGGAGGAGTGGCCGAGCGGCCTAAGGCGGCGGTCTTGAAAACCGCTGAGGGGGCAACCCCTCCGAAGGTTCGAATCCTTCCTCCTCCGCCAGCGCGACCGACGTCATTTGAATGCTTCTGGAGAGGTGGCCGAGAGGCCGAAGGCGCTGGTTTGCTAAACCAGTAATCGGGGTAACCTGATTCGAGGGTTCGAATCCCTCCCTCTCCGCCAGTGGAACCGGGGCCGCATTCCGCAAGGGGTGCGGCCCTCGGTGACCCTGCGGGGTCGGAACCCGCCGGGGGAAGTCCACTTGGGGCGAACCCCATCGGCGCCCTCAGGAGCAGGGATCGTTGTGCCCCCTCTGACGGAGGGTTTCCCACCGGAAACCCACGACGGAAAGGCCGCATGCCCCCTGCCGCGACGCCGTCCCGCCTTGCGCTCCTCTCCCTCCTCGCCTCGCCGCGCTCCGCGCCGGTTGCAGCAGCAGCTCCGGGGGCGGCCTCCAGCCCCCCGCCGGACTTCACTACGCGAACCCAATTCGCCCACCTACTCGGTGGGCACGGCCATCACGCCGGACGTGCCGAGCGTGAGCGGCGGCACGGTGTCGTCGTGGTCGGTGTCGCCGACGCTCCCGGCGGGCCTCACCATCGACTCCTCCTCGGGGTCATCCAGGGCACGCCGACGGCCCCCGCGACCCCCGCGCTCTACACGGTCACGGCCGCGAACGCGGCCGGGAGCGCCACCGCCGGCGTCACCATCACGGTGACCTCCGGCGGTCACGCCGCCGTCCGGACTCACCTACTCGAGCAACCCCGTCGTCTACACGGTGGGGCCAGGCCATCACGCCCAACACGCCGACTACGAGCGGCGGGCAGCCGACCTCGTACACGGTCACGCCGGCCCTCCCCGCCGGCCTCTCGATGAGACGGCACGACCGGCATCATCACCGGGACGCCGACGACCGACGGCGCTCCAGGCCACGTACACGGTGCCGGCGTCGAACAGCGGCGGCCACCCACCTCGGTCGGGCGTCGTCATCACGGTCTCGACAGACGCCGCAGCCGATCCTGACCTTCAGCTACACGTCGAACTCCCCGTCCTACGTGGTGGGGACGCCCGTGCAGAACGCGCCCGTCGTCACCGGCGGCCAGCCGACGGGCTACACGGTGGACACCGGCGCTCCCGGCCGGCCTGAGCCTCAACGCCACCACCGGCGTCATCGCCGGGACGCCCACCACGGCCCGGCACCGCGGCCAGCTTGCATCGTCACGGCCTCGAACGCCGCCAACAGCAAGTCGGTCACGCTCTCCATCACCGTCACGTCCTCGGCGGCGGGCGCCCACCACGATCACCTACGCGACTCCCACGGCCTCCTACCCGGCAGGCCAGGCCATCGCGTCAGAACGCGCCCACCTCACCGGCGGCCAGCCGACCTCGTGGTCGGTCGCCCCGCCGCTGCCCGCCGGGCTCACGCTGAATCCCACCACCGGCGTCGTCTCCGGGACGCCCTCCACCCCCGCCGCCGCGGCCAACTACGTGGTGACGGGGTCGAACTCCGCCGGCTCGGCGCACGGCGACGCTCAACGTCACCGTGACCCTGTCCTGGGGGCAGCTCGCGCTCCTCGTGAACGACCAGCCCGTCACCTCGGCGACGGTGAACGGTGCCTTACACCGCGGTGGGCCCGGGCCCTACACCATCAAGCTGAAGGGGCTCCTCTACCAGAGCGGCGGCGTCACCTCGGCACGCAGGCCTTCATCAACTTCGCCGACGACGGAACCGGCGTCACGTTCGGCCCCGGGCCCACGCCTCCGGCGGCCCTGCAGTGCCAGGTGACGTCGGCGCAGGACGAGTGCGTCGATGATCGTGAACCTGCCGTCCGCCTCTCCGCCGTCGACCTACCAGGTGAAGGTGACGATGGCCGGGGCGGTGACGACCCAGTACGGCGGGTACAGCACCATCACCGTGAACCTCACGCCGGACACCACGCCCGGCCCCGGCAGCATCAAGCTCTCGACCCAGACGACACAGGTCCCCATCGGCCTCAACGCCCCGCTGTGGGTGACCTGGGACAAGCCGGCCACGATCGGCACGGTGACCGTGAACCTCACCGTCTCCGGGGGCGCCTCCTTCTACTGGTACGCACCCGGGTGACAACCAGGACCGCCAGACCGGCACCACGAAGACCTGCACGCTCACCTTCACTGGAGCGGCGAACAGCAGCCTCCACTGCGGCTACGGCTTGCGCGCCAACGACGGCGCGACCGCGTCCCAGCCGGTGACGTCACGGCCACCGCGACCGGGAGCTGGGGCTACACCTACCCGACGCAGACGCTCACCGCTCAACCGTGGGTGCAGCGCTGCCGGCCACCCGGACCGTCACCTTCACGAACGACTCGTCCCAGCCGCTGTGGGTGGGGATCACCGGCGGTGCGGCGACCTCCTGGTCGGACGAGGACACGCCCCTACGGTCCGCCGGGCGCCACCTCGGGCGGCCGCCCCATCGGAGGCGCCACGCAGTGCGGGCCGTCCACCCAGCCCCTGCCGACACGGCGGCCTGTCCCCTCGGCACGACCTGCCTCCAGGGCGGGCAAAACCTGACGCCGGCGGTGAGTTCGACTGCTTCTACGACCAGGGCACGCTGTCCAGCTACGGGCTTCTCCCGGGCGCCTCCACCACGTTCCAGATCTCCGGCTCCAGCATCTCGCCGAGCGGGATCATCTGGTCCGGCAACTTCTACGGACGCACGGGCTGCAACACGACCGAGCCCGCCCAGTTCGGGGCCTGCCAGAACGCCACCTGCGTCGGGAGTGTCGCGGGCTTCGCCTGCGGACCGGGCACCGGGCCCTCGCCGGGCACGAACACGCTCGCCGAGGTCACCTTCCAGACGAACGGCCAGCCCGACTACTACGACGTCTCGATCATCAACGGCGCCAACTTCGCGGTGCAGTTCGCGCCGCAGGGCGTGAACGGTTCCGGTTACTCCTGCGGCGACTCCCGGGAGCGGGGTCGCGCAGGCCCCGGAGGGCTGCCCGCCGCGAACTGGACCCAGGTGGTCTCGTCCTCGAACTTCCCCGTCCCGGGGAACCTGGTGGGCGTTCCCCAGACCTACTTCCAGCTCATCGGGCCCGACGCGACCCAGTCCTGCCCGACGAGCGGCATCTGCCCCACCGCCACGGATGCCTGCGGCTTCCGCCCGACGGACCTCAATGGCACGTTCGACTTCAACACCCGCCACTGCGGGACGAAGATCGGCTGGACGACGGCGGACGGCATGTACGGGGCGAACCAGGCGAACACCCCTTCCACGACGCCCTTCGGATTCACCCTGACGCCGACGCTCCCCGCCGAGTCCACTGCCGGTACCGAGCGTGGTCCCGTCCGTGGGACAGCTGCAGCTCTGCACCTCCCCGGCCGTCAGCATCTACAGCTCCTACACGCTCAACTGGAACTCGCCGACGAGCGCCATCCAGCCGGTGGCCTACGCCTGCGGCGGCGTCATGTGGGGTCCGACGGAGGCCCCCGGTCCGAACATGCCGCAGCCCGCCACCACGGGGCTCGACATCACCACCCCCGCACAGCCGGTGCAGACCGTGAACCCGAACTGGCTCACCTACGTGCTCCCCACCATCCTCTGGATGAAGCAGGCCTGCCCCACCTGCTACACCTACCCGTTCGACGACATGAGCTCGACCTTCACCTGCGCCGACAGCACCGGGCTGGGGCTCGACTACGCGGTCCAGTTCTCCGACCTGAAGTGAAGTCCCTCGACCTCGGGGGCCACCGCGTCCGCACGGAGCGGTAGCCCCGGCGGATCGCAGGACCTGGGCATCCAGTCGGAGGCGGAAGTGCCGGCGTGGATCCTCGCGCAGGCGGGGGAGCGGCAGGGGGACGGCGTCCCGGGCGAAGCGGCCCCGGCAGGGGTGCGGACCTTGATCGGGGGGCCGGGCTGCCGTATAACCGGCGCCCTGTTTCCGGGGACCTGAGGTATGGTCCGGGGAACGAAAGAGATACGCGCCCTTAGCTCAGTTGGATAGAGCGTCGGACTACGAATCCGAAGGCCACAGGTTCAAATCCACTAGGGCGCGCCAAATAGTGAAGGCCCCGCGGGCGGTTGGCTCGCGGGGCTTTTACTTTATGTAAAATGTGCTCGTTTGCGCAGAATCCGAAGGCCGCTGGTTCAAGTCCCCTGGGGTGCATCAGTAGAAGTTGGAGGCTTTTCCAGCGCTTAACTGGGGAGCGCCTTCGTGCCACTTGCTGCACTATAAGTAACTGTGTCCAAAACGCGTCCAAGATAGCTCCTCAACCTTCTTCCGTGTCCGCTCGCAGTCGCCCTAACCGCGATCCGGTCGCCGCGGTTTCGCGGGGTCGTCTCCGACAGGCCGTACCACGTAGCGGCAGAGCCGCTCCGGCCCTCTTGGCCAGGGACCTCCGTTCGTGATAGATACATGTAGTCACCACGGAGAGCCTATGCCGACATCCATCCGCCTTCCCCCCGCCATCGAGAAGCGCCTGAGTTCGCTCGCCACCAAGACCGGCCGGTCCAAGGCCTTCTACCTGCGGGAGATCATCGAGCGCGGCCTGGAGGACGCCGAGGACACCTACCTCGCCGTCAAGGTGCTGGACCGGGTCCGCAGCGGGAAGGAGAAGGTCTTCACCCTGGCGGAGGTGGAGAAGAGCCTTGGCATGGCGGATTGAGGTCACCGAGTCGGCGGCCAAGTCGCTCTCCAAGCTGGACCGGCCGATCGCGAGGCGCATCATCAAATTCCTCAAGGAGACGCTCGCCGAGCTCGAGGACCCGCGTAGCGCCGGCAAGGCGCTCGTCGGACCGCACGGCCTGTGGCGCTACAGGGTCGGCGACTTCCGCGTCGTGGTGTCGATCGAGGACGCGGCGCTGCGGGTGCTGGTCATCCGGATCGGCCATCGACGCGACGTGTATCGCTAGCTCGGGGAGCGGAGCGACAGGCCCGGCGCGTTCGCGCGGAAGGCGCTCCCGTACGATGTCAGCGAGGGCGGCCCCTTCCCGTTTGCTTTCATGCCGAACGCCGAAGCCGGATCTCCTTCACGATGCTGGCATCGGTCGATGCATCAAGGAGCCGGCGGACTGCCGGGAAGATCACTTCTTCCTCTCGGGCGAGGTGATGGAAGAAGTGGCGATCCAGTTCGGTCGCGGCCTGAAGGACGCTGCCGGCCAGTCCTGGGTGCCGGCCCGGATGAGCACCAATCTCCGCGCAGGCCTCGATGAGCCCCCCCAGGGGCCGTTGGTGCTCCTGATGTTCGCGCACCATCACGTCGAGCTGGACGTCCAGCAGAGGGTCTCGTGCTCGCAGGCGCGGCAGGATCGAGTCCTCCTCGTCCCTTGCGTGGAGCGGTAATGCCAGGGTGAAGTATCGGTGTACCTGAATGGCTGCGTCAGAGACCGCCTCGGCGGACTCGTCGCTGGCCTCGCCCAGGCGCCTCGCCATGGCGAGGAAAGCCCGGATGCGCCCGTGGCACTCGAGGAGCAGGTCAACGGCGTCGGCCGGCGCGGCTGACTTTCCAATCTTCCCGAGCATGGCCTACCTCCCGCCCGAGACCGCCGTGGCGGACAGGTGACGGTTCGTGACCAAGGCGATGGCACCCCACAGCGCCGTACGGAGGGTCATCGCAGCCACGGTCCTGGTCTCGAACGCCCCGCCAGACAGCACGTGCGCGCCGAAGGCCAGAAAGACCAGAGCGGTGGCGCCAGCGATGGCGGCGGCAAGCCTGGACGCCCAGCGGCGGCGGAGCGCGATGCCCAGGGCGGCGGCCAGGTAGGCGAATCCTGCAAGGAAGTTGAACCACAGGACGAACGGGACGTAGTTGCCCGCGTCGACGCGGGCAACGGCGGAACCGAACAGGACCTGCGTCCCCTTGGCCACGGTAGCCACCCCGAAGACGCCGGCCAGGGTCGCCACGGCGAGGGTCCAGCGGAATCCGGTCGTCATGGGCCATCTCTCCTTGCTAGTTAGTGCTCACTAACTTATATGAAGACCCATGACCGAGCGCAAGACCGCCGACTCGAGGCGCCGCGAGATCGCCGACGCCGCCCTGAAGGTCATCGCCGAACAGGGTCTTGCCCGCTTCACCTCCAAGGCCATCGCCCGGGAGGTAGGCGTGAGCGACGCCGCCCTCTTTCGCCACTTCGCCACGAAGGAAGACATCGTCCTCGCGGTGATCGACCGGGTGGAGGAGATCCTCTTCGCGGACTTTCCCCCCGCCGGCGCCGATCCGATCGAGCGGCTGGGGCTCTTCTTCCGCAGGCGCATCGCGGTGATCCGGGAGAACCCCGGCGTGGCTCGCCTGGTCGGCTCGGAGCAGCTCTCCCAGGCGGCACCCCCGGAGGGAGTGGTTCGCGTGGCCGAGTTTCGCCGCCGTTCCCAGTCCTTCGTTCGCAGCTGCCTCGTCGAGGCGCACCAGGAGGGCCTGCTCGCCGAGGGCGTCGGCCCGGAGGAGGCGGCCGTGCTGGTCCTCGGCGCGCTCCTGGCGCTCGGCCATGCGCCGCCCGAACTCCGCCCCCGAGCCACGCTCCCGGAGCGCGTCTGGGGGGTCCTGGAAAAGGTTCTCCGCCGTTCGAAGCGTCGTCCCCCGCAGCCAAGGAGGTAGCCATGTCGAAGCCCCTCGTTGCCGTAGCCCTTTCCCTTCTCGCAGCGCTGCCGTCGGGTGCCCGGGCGCACTGCGACACCCTCGATGGCCCGGTCGTGCAAACGGCTCGCAAGGCGCTCGACACCGGGAAGCTGAATCCGGTCCTGGCCTGGGTGAGGCCGCAGGACGAGGCCGAGAATCAAGGCCGCCTTCACTCGCGCCACCGCCGTCCGCAAGTCGGGACCCGAGGCCCGCGCCCTCGCCGACACCTGGTTCTTCGAGACCGTGGTCCGCGTGCACCGGGCCGGCGAGGGCGCGCCCTACACCGGCCTCAAGCCCGCGGGGCAGGACCTCGGTCCCGCCATCGCCGCCGCCGACAGGTCCATCGACGCGGGCTCTCCCGCGGCGGTGGAGAAGCTCCTCGCCGACACCGTGAAGGAGGGCGTCCACGAGCGCTTCGCCCGGCTGAAGGCCCAGAAGCGTCCGGGTGAGGACGTCGCCGCGGGTCGCGCCTGGGTCCAGGCCTACGTGCCCTACGTCCACTACGCGGAGGGCGTGTACGAGGCCGCGTCCCGTGGCGCCGGCGCCCACGCCGAGCCTTCTCCGGCGCCGAAGCACGCCCACGAAGGGCACTGAGGGAGGACGGCCCCGTGAGCGAGCTCATCGACAACAGCAGCAGGCCCCGTAAGGCGATGCTGAAGCACCTCATCCTCCAGCTCCACGAGGGCACGGCCGCCGCCCAGGTCCAGAAGCAGCTCGTGCGCTTGCTCGGCCAGGTGCCGTACGATCTCGTGGTGGAGGTGGAGCAGGAGCTGATGGCGGAGGGGCTGCCGGTCGAGGAGGTGACCCGCCTCTGCCACCTGCACGGCGCGGCGCTGGAAGGCGCCATCGACCTCTCCCATGCGCCCGTCGCGCCGGAGGGGCACCCGGTGCACACCTTCCACCAGGAGAACACCGCGCTCCAGGCCGAGCTCGCCGGGCTCGGCGCCGCCGCTGCGGAGCTCGACGGGATGGGCGACGGCGATCCACCCGGCGACGCCTTCCTGGCGATCCGGGAGAAGATGAACGCGCTCACCGACGTGGAGAAGCACTACCTCAGGAAGGAACACCTGCTCTTCCCCTTCCTGGAGAAGCACGGGATCACCGGACCGCCCAAGGTCATGTGGGGCAAGCACGACGAGACCCGGGCGCTGCTGCGCGGCGCGCTCGAGGCGGTCGCCGTGGCCCCGGCCAGCGCCGCGGAGGCGCGCGCCGTCGTCGCCCTCGCGGTGAAGCCGGCCGCGCAGGCCATCCACGACATGATCGGCAGGGAGGAGAACATCCTGCTCCCCATGTCGCTCGAGACGCTCGACGAGCTGGAGTGGTGGGAGGTCGCCCGCCAGAGCGCCGAGATCGGGTTCTGCCTGGTGGACCCGGGCGAGGGCTGGCGCCCTGCGTCGATCCCGCCCCCCCAGGAGACCGGCGAGGCCCAGGGCGGCCGCGTCCGGCTGCCCACCGGGAGCCTCACGGTGAAGGAGTTGGAGGCGATGCTGAACGCCCTCCCCTTCGACGCCACGTTCGTGGACGCAGAGGATCGCGTCCGCTACTTCACGCATGGCAACGAGCGCGTCTTCGCCCGGAGCCGGGCGGTCCTGGGCCGAAAGGTCCAGCACTGCCACCCTCCCTCCAGCGTCGACACGGTGGACCGCATCCTGGAAGGATTCCGTTCTGGAAAGCAGCAACGTGCCGACTTCTGGATCGACATGCACGGCCGGTTCGTCCACATCGAGTACGTCGCGCTGCGAGATGCCGGTGGCGCCTACCTGGGATGCCTCGAGGTGACGCAGGACCTCACGGCCAAGCGTGCGCTCACCGGCGAGCAGCGGCTCCTCTCCTGGAGCGAGGAGGCCGCCCATGCCTGAGCGAGAGGCAGCGAACATCACGCCCGACTCGCGGATCGGCGAGCTGCTGGAGCGCTGGCCCGAACTCGAGGCCCTTCTCGTCGACCTGTCGCCGCACTTCAAGGCGCTCGCCAACCCCGTCCTGCGCCGGACGGTGGCCAAGGTCGCGACCCTGCGGCAGGTCTCCACTGTGAGCGGCGTACCGCTCGGCGTGCTCGTCGAGAAGCTGCGCGCGGGGGCGGGTCTCTCGCTCCTGCCAGTGACCGAGGAGGGGGGCGGTGCCCCCATCGAACGCCCAGCCTGGGCGGTGGAGGGGGCCGTCACCCGGACGCTCGACGCGCGCGCGGCGATAGAGGCCGGGGAGCACCCCATGCCCCAGGTGATGGCGGATCTGGCGACGCTCGGAAGCGCGCAAGTCTATGAACTCGTGACGCCCTTCGTGCCCGCACCCCTTCTCGACCTGGCGCGCGGCAAGGGGTTCGCGAGCTACAGCGTCACGGAGGCCCCCGGCCTGGTCCGAAGCTATTTCCGCAAGGAGGACTGAACCATGGAAGACCTGCTGTATCGGCAGATCGTCGAGGGGAGCCCCGACGCCGTCGTCTTCGGGGATGCGGAAGGCACCATCCGGATTTGGAACGCGGGGGCCGAGGCCGTCTTCGGCTTCACCGCCGCGGAGGCGGTCGGGCAGTCGATGGACATCATCATCCCGGAGCGCCTCCGGGGGAGGCACTGGGACGGCTACCGCCGGACCATGGCCACCGGTGTCAGCCGGTATGGCGCGGGAGACCTGCTCGCCGTTCCGGCCGTCACCAAGGATGGCCGCAGCATCTCCATCGAGTTCACCATCCAGATGCTGAAGGGGCCGGCGGGCGAGATCCTGGGACCGGTAGCAGCGATCCGGGACGTCACGAAGCGCTTCCAGCGGGAGAAGGAGATGGCCCGCCGGATCAAGGAACTGGAAGCGAGCGCATCTCGCTGAGCGGCGCCGCCGCCCCTACCCTTGCGGCTTCGGCTCTCGCAGCATGACGAGAAGCATCCGGGTGCGCTGATCCGCCTCCAGCGCGTGCGGGACGCCCGCCGGCATGCGGGTCACTCCACCGGCCGGCGCCTGGACCGGCTTGCCCCCGATCGTGAGCGTCATCGAGCCTTCCAGGATGAAGACCAGGGCGTCGAACGGCGAGGTGTGCTCCGTGAGCCCCTGCCCCTTCTCGAAGGCGAAGATGGTGACGTTGCCTCCGCCCGTCTTCGCGAGGACCCGGCTGGCGATGCCGTGGGGCGCGTAGGCGATCAGATCCTCGAAGCGCAGGGCCTCGGAGGCCGGAAGCGTCGTCTCACCGCTCGTGATCGGAAGTCCCATTCGCGTTCTCCCCCCTATGAAGCGTCCCGGATGTCGGCGACGGTGGTCTTCTCCAGAAAGTCTCGGTACGCCTCGTTGACGCCACCCCACGAGGTGTGTGCTGAGCAGGCCCCGGAGCCGCGGCAGGGCCGGTCGGGACGCAGCAGGCACCCGGTCCGGGCCCGCTTCCCCTCGAATGGCGTCACGATTTCCACCAACTTGATCCGCTCTGCCGCCCGGGCCAGTCGGTAGCCCCCCTTCGCGCCACGGACGGCAGTGAGCACGCCACTACGGGCCAGAGTGGCGAGCACCTTGGAAAGGTAATCGGGCGGGATCTTGAGCTTCCGGGCGAGGTCGCGTCCGAGAACGGCCTCCCCGTCGGAGTGGGCGGCCAGCAAGGCGGTGGCGCGCAGCGCGTGGGTGGTGGAGGCGGAGAAGTTCACGACGCCCATCCTAGCCCATTCCTCCGAAAGTTCACGCTGGACACAATCTGTATTCTGGATATAGATATCCGCAATCACCCTTGCAAAGGACCTTCCCCCGATGATCGGTTTCCTGATGGCAGCGGTTCTCCTCGCCGCACCTCCCGCCCAGCCGGCCTCCACGGCTTCCGACGCCTGCGTGGCCTGCCACGAGAAGCGCTCACCTGGCGTCGTGGCCGACTGGAAGCTGTCGCGCCACTCCCAGGTCGCGGTCGGCTGCGACACCTGCCACGGCAGCGCCCACAAGACCGACGCCGACGCCTCGCTCGCCAGGCTCCCCACCCCCGACACCTGCAACCAGTGCCACGGCACGCAGGTCGAGCAGTTCAAGAAGGGCAAGCACGCCGCGGCCTGGGCGGCCGATGAAGGCCATGCCCACCACCCACCAGCAGCCCATGGCGGCCATGATCGAGGGCATGAAGGGCTGCGGCGGCTGCCACAAGCTCGGCCTCAAGACCGAGGCCGAGATCAAGGACCTCGTGAAGGCCACCGGCGGGCTACGGCAACGCCTCCTGCGACGCCTGCCACACCCGCCACACCTTCTCGAAGAAGGAGGCCCAGCAGCCGCAGGCCTGCCAGACCTGCCACATGGGCTTCGACCACCCGCAGTGGGAGATGTACTCGTCCTCCAAGCACGGCGTGCGCGAGCGACCTGAAGCAGATGCGGCATCCTGCCCGCAACGGCCGCCGCCCCGACCTGCCAGAACTGCCACATGCAGGGCGGCAACCACGAGGTCCGCACCGCCTGGGGCTTCCTCGCCGTCCGCCTGCCCCTCCCCGAGGACCCGCAGTGGAAGGCCGACCAGGTCACCATCCTCCAGGGGCTCGGCGTGCTCGACCCCGACGGCAAGCCGACCGGCCGCCTCGACGTCGTCAAGGCCGCCGACGTGGCGCGCCTCGACGAAGGAGGCCTTCGACAAGGAGCGCGAGAAGATGATCGCGACCTGCACGCAGTGCCACTCCGCCGACCTTCGCGAAGAGCGAGATGGCCAAGGGCGACGACATGATCCGCGAGGCCGACCACCTCATGGCCGAGGCCATCCGCATCGTCGCCGGGCTCTACAAGGACGGCATCCTGCCCAAGCCCAAGGACTGCGGCCTACGCCTTCCCCGACCTGCTCACCTTCCACGACGCCCGCACGGTGATCGAGCAGAAGCTCTTCGTCATGTTCCTCGAGCACCGGATGCGCACCTTCCAGGGCGCCTTCCACACCAACCCCGACTACTCCCTCTGGTACGGCTGGAGCGAGATGAAGCGCGACCTCTCCGAGATCCGCGCGCTCGACAAGGAGATGCGCGCCGCCGCCCACGCCGAGAAGAAGGCGACGCCCAAGGGGAAGAAGTCATGACCGGCGAGGCCCCGGACGCCATCGAGCTGCTCATGCAGGAGCACCAGCTCATCCTCCGCGCCCTCGACGCCCTCGACGCCTTCGTCGCCACCCAGCTCCGCGGTGGCGATGACCGAGCCGAGCTCTCCCGGTTCGTTCGCTTCATTCGGGAGTTTGCCGACGTGCGCCACCATGGCAAGGAGGAGAACTTCCTCTTCGAGGCCATGATCGCGGGTGGGTTCCCCCGCGACGGTGGCCCAATCGCCGTCATGCTCATGGACCACGATGCCGGGCGAGCCTACGTGGCGGCGATGTCCGAGAAGGCGGAGCAGTCGGGCCCCTGGAGCGACGCGGATCGGAAGGTCATGGCGGAAGCCTCCCTCGGCTACTCCAGCCTGCTCCGCAGCCACATCCGCAAGGAGGACCAGCATCCTCTACCCGATGGCCCGGCAGCGGCTCCCCGAAGGGGCGCTCGCCCGAGTGGACCGTGAGTGCGTTGCCTTCGAGGCGAAGCAAGTCGCCGCGGGGAACGATTCCGTGAAGGACCTGGGCCGCGAGCTCGTGGCGCGCCACGCCGCGGCCTGACGAGGAGGTCGCCATGCGTGCCGCCCTGTTCATCCTCCCGTCGCTCTTCATAGCCGGCGTGGCCGGCGCCGTCGAACCGTCGGTCGAGGCGGGTCGCGCCCTCTTCATCGGCACGCGCCCCTTCCAGGCCGGGGGCGCCCCCTGCGGCGCGTGCCACGCGCTGGGTGGTGCGGGGGTCGCCTTCACCGCTTCGCTCGGCCCGGAGCTCTCCACGAGCCTCGCCACCATGGACCCGGACGCGCTCGCGGGACTTCTCGAAGCTCTCCCCTTCCCGACCATGGCGCCCATTTACGACGGTCGCGCGCTCACTCCGTCCGAGCGGGCGGACCTCGTCGCCTTCCTGATCCCGGCCGCGAAGCAGGGACCGCCTGCACGGACCTGGCACTTCGAGGCGTGGGGGAGCCTCGTCGCCGTTCTGCTCTTCGTTGCCCTGGCGCTCAACTCCCGCCGCCGGAAGCCACGCTCACGCGCACGCCTGATCTCCCGCGCCTACCCCTCGCAACACGGAGGCTCCCGATGAGCTGGGTCAAGGACATCTTCGATCCCGACGAGCGGCGCTGGGAGGAGATCTACCGGAACCGCTTCCAGACCGACAAGGTCGTGCGCAGCACCCACGGCGTGAACTGCACCGGCGGGTGCTCCTGGAACATCCACGTGAAGAACGGGGTCGTCGCGCTCGAGACCCAGGCCACCGACTACCCACGGATCTCCTGCGACGTCCCGGCCTACGAGCCCCGCGGGTGCCAGCGTGGCATCTCCGCCTCCTGGTACCTCTACAGCCCGCTGCGGGTGAAGTATCCCTACCTGCGCGGCGTGCTCATGGATCTCTGGCGCGAGGCCCGCAGGGTCCACGCCGATCCGGTCGCCGCGTGGGCGTCGATCGTGAACGACCCCGAGAAGCGCCGGAGCTACCAGGAGGCCCGCGGCAAGGGTGGGCTTCGCCGCAGCTCGTGGGACGAGGTTCTCGAGCTCACCGCCGCCTCCACCATCCACACCATCAAGCAGCACGGCTCGGATCGAATCATCGGCTTCAGCCCCATCCCGGCCATGTCCATGCTCAGCTTCGCGGCCGGCTCACGCTTCCTGCAGCTGCTGGGCGGCGTGAACCTCTCCTTCTACGACTGGTACTGCGACCTGCCCAATGCCTCGCCGGAGGTCTGGGGCGAGCAGACGGACGTGGCCGAGAGTGCCGACTGGTATCACTCGAAGTTCATCGTCTCGATGGGCGCGAACCTGGGGATGACCCGCACCCCGGACGTCCACTTCGCCGCCGAGGCCCGCCACGACGGCGCCAAGCTGGTCGTGCTCTCCCCCGACTTCAGCATGACGTCCAAGTACGCCGATCAGTGGATCCCGATCCACGCCGGCCAGGACGCCGCCTTCTGGCTGGCGGTCGACCACGTGATCCTGAAGGAGTTTCACCACGACAAGCAGACCCCCTACTTCCTCGACTACGTCCGCCGCTACAGCGACGCCCCGTTCCTCGTGGAGCTGGAGCAGCACGCGGCTGGCCTCCGACCTGGCCGCATGTTGCGCGCAAGCGAGATCGCCCGCACCCGCGACACGGAGAACGGTGACTTCAAGTTCCTGGTCTGGGACGGAACAGCCAAGGCCCCCCGCATGCCCCGAGGGACCCTGGGGTTCCGGTGGCAGCACGAGAAGGGGCAGTGGAACCTCGAGATGAAGGACGGCGTCGACGGGACCGAGATCGACGTCCGGACCTCCTTCCTCGACGGGAACGACGGCATCGCCCAGGTGTCCTTCGACGAGTACGCCTCGGGCAGGGTCGCGCTGCGCGGCGTGCCGGTACGGACCGTCGAGACCACGCGCGGGCCGGTGAAGGTGGCCACCGTCTACGACCTGCTCTTCGCCCAGTACGGCGTCTCCCGCGGCCTCGCCGGCGACTACCCCGCGGGTTACGACGACGCGGACGCCGCATACACGCCTGCCTGGCAGGAGCGCTTCACGGGCGTCTCCGCGCCAGAGGTGATCCGCTTCGCTCGGGAGTGGGCCACCACCGCGGAGAAGACCGGCGGCAAGTGCTCGGTCATCATCGGCGCGGGAGTGAACCAGTGGTACCACGGCGATCACGCCTACCGAGCCGCCATCGCCGGCCTCGTCCTCTGTGGCTGCATCGGCAAGAACGGCGGCGGCCTGAACCACTACGTCGGCCAGGAGAAGCTCGCGCCGGTGGCACCCTGGTCGGCGCTCGCTTTCGCGCTCGACTGGGCAGGACCCCCGCGGCTCCAGAACGCCCCCAGCTTCCACTACGTCCACTCCGATCAGTGGCGCTACGAGCGGGCCAGCGAGGACGAGAAGCTGAACCCGCTCCCGGAGCCGAGCGACTTCGCCACCCGCCACACCATGGACCACCAGGCGCGGGCCGTCCGCATGGGCTGGCTGCCGTTCTTCCCGCAGTTCGACCGGACCCCGACGGCGGTGGTGAACGACGCGAGGGCCGCGGGCGCCACCACCGACGCCGAGGTCAGCTCCTGGGTCGTGCGGCAACTGAAGGAGAAGAAGCTCAAGTTCTCGATGGAGGACCCTGACGCCCCGGAGAACTGGCCGCGGCTGTGGTTCATCTGGCGCGGCAACGCGCTCATGTCGTCGGCCAAGGGGCACGAGTACTTCCTGCGCCACTACCTCGGCACCCACTCGAACGCGGTGGCCCAGGAGACGGCGAAGGGCGAGGTTGAGGACGTGGCCTGGCGCGAGCCGGCGCCAAAGGGGAAGCTCGACCTCGTCGTCGACCTGAACTTCCGGATGGACACGACGGCGCTCTACAGCGACGTCATCCTGCCCGCAGCCACCTGGTACGAGAAGGACGACCTCAACTCCACCGACATGCACTCGTTCATCCACCCCCTGCAAGCGGCCGTCCCGCCCTGCTGGGAGTCGAGGAGCGACTGGGACATCTTCAAGGCCATCGCCGAGAAGGTGAGCGAGCTCGCGAAGACCCACCTCCCCGAGCCGGTGCGGGAGATCGTCACGCGCCCGCTCCAGCACGACACACCCGCCGAGATGGCCCAGCGGGAGCTTCGCGACTGGGCCAAGGGGGAGTGCGAGCCGGAGCCCGGGAAGACCATGCCCGGTCTCTCGTACGTCGACCGGGACTACGTGAACCTCCACAGGAAGTTCATCTCCTTCGGCCCGGTCGTGCGGGCCCAGGGCATCGGGGCCCACGGGATCACCTGGCCGGTCGACGATCTCTACGACGAGCTGGTCCGGGACCGTGCCACCGAGGAGTGGGGCGGCAAGCGCTACCCGTCCATCGCGATCGCCAAGGACGCCGCCAACGTCATCCTGCACCTCGCCCCGGAGACCAACGGCGAGTCGGCCTTCCGGGCCTTTGCGGCCGAGGAGAAGAAGGTGGGGCTACCGCTCACCGATCTGGTGGCCGGGAGCCGGAACGTCCGGACCACGTTCGCCGACCTGGCGCGCCAGCCGCGCCGTCTCATCGACTCGCCGTGCTGGACCGGCATCACCGGCAACGGGCGCACTTACTCGGCCTACTGCCTCAACGTGGAGCGGCTCGTCCCCTGGCGGACCCTCACCGGGCGGCAGCACTTCTACCTGGACCACCCCGGCTTCATCGCCTTCGGCGAGGCGTTGCCCACCTACAAGCCGAAGCCGGGCGCGGACGTCGGAGGCGACCTCGAGTCCTCCGGGAACGGGCAGAGGAGCCTGCAGCTCAACTACCTGACCCCACACGGCAAGTGGGGCATCCACTCCACGTACGGCGACAACCTGCGGATGCTCTCCCTCTCGCGCGGGACCCATCCGCTCTGGATGAACGACAAGGACGCGGCGTCGATCGGGCTCCAGGACAACGACTGGGTCGAGGCCTTCAACGACCACGGGGTGGTGGTGGTGCGCTGCGTGGTCTCCGCGCGCATCCCCACCGGACTCTGCCTGCTCTACCACGCGCCGGAACGGACCATCGGCGTGCCGAAGAGCCCGGAGCGCGGCGGCAAGCGAGCCGGCGGCCACAACAGCCTGACGCGGGTGCGGTTCAAGCCCACGCTCATGCTTGGCGGCTACGGCCAGTTCACGTTCGCACTCAACTACTGGGGCCCCACCGGGAACAACCGGGACACCTTCATCCGCGTGCGCAAGCTGGTCGGCGCGCCGCAGTACTGACCGGGGACACGCCATGAACGTGCGCTCGCAGATCTCGACGGTGTTCCACCTCGACAAGTGCATCGGGTGCCACACCTGCAGCGTCGCCTGCAAGAACCAGTGGACCGACCGCCGCGGCATGGAATACGCGTGGTGGAACAACGTCGAGACCAAGCCCGGTACGGGCTACCCCGTCTCCTGGGAGGACCAGGAGCAGTACAAGGGCGGCTGGAAGAAGGACGGTGACGGGGTGAAGCTCCGTCAGGGGGGGCGGCTCGCGAGCCTTTCCCGGATCTTTCTCGAACCCGCTGCTCCCCGTCCTCGACGACTACTACGAGCCATTCACCTACGATTACGGGAACCTCTTCAACGCACCGGCGGGCAAGGACCAGCCCACCGCCCGTCCGATCTCCCTCATCGATGGCAAGCCGATGGAGATCAAGAGCGGCCCGAACTGGGACGACGACCTCTCCGGCTCCCCTATCTACGCGGCGCAGGACCCGAACCTGGCCGGCCTCTCCGACGAGGAGAGGACCGAGTTGCAGGGCATCGAGCGGATGGTCTTCTTCTACCTCCCGCGCATCTGCAACCACTGCCTGAACGCCGCGTGCGTGGCCGCCTGCCCGTCCGGCGCGATCTACAAGCGCGGCGAGGATGGCATCGTTCTCGTGAACCAGGACCGCTGCCGCGGCTGGCGCATGTGCGTTTCGGCCTGCCCGTACAAGAAGGTCTATTTCAACTGGTCCACCGGGAAGTCGGAGAAGTGCATCCTTTGCTACCCGCGGCTCGAGGCCGGCGAGGCACCGGCCTGCTTCCACACCTGCGTCGGGCGGATCCGTTACCTGGGCGTTCTGCTCTACGACGCGGACCGGCTCACCGAAGCGGCTGGGAAGACCGACACGGAACTGGTGGCTGCGCAGCGCGCGGTCATCCTCGACCCGCGCGATCCCGCGGTGGTGGCGGCTGCACGGGCGAACGGGGTCCCTGATGCGGTGATCGAGTCGGCGCGTCGGTCGCCGGTCTATCGCTTCGTGAAGGAATGGGAGATCGCGCTGCCGCTTCACCCCGAGTACCGCACCCTTCCGATGCTCTTCTACGTCCCGCCGCTCCTTCCCGCCATGGCGCAGGACGCGGCCGAGGGAGAGGCTAGCTTCTTCACCTCCCTCGAAAAGGCGCGACTTCCCCTCAAGTACCTCGCCTCCCTCTTCACGGCTGGCAACGAGGGAGTCGTGAGGGCCACCTACCGCAAGCTCATGGCGGTCCGGCTGCACCGCCGCGCCAAGCAGGTAGGCGACCTGGCCGCGGAACTCGTGTCCGACGCGATGTCCGAGGCCGGGCTCTCCGGCACCGCGGCCGACGACATCTACCGGCTCACGTCCCTCGCCAGCATGGAGGAGCGGATCGTCATCCCGCCGATGATGCGCGAAGGCTTCACCGAACCCACCGTTGAGCCGCAGCGGCAGAACGCTGCCGGCCTCGCCTTCCTCCGTCCGCCCCCGGGTAGGTGACCTGTGAACGCCATCGCTCCCCAGCAGCGAATCTTCGAGGCCTTCGCCGACCTGCTCTCCTACCCGTCCACCAATCCCGCCCCGGCCGCACGCCGGTGTCGCGCGCTGCTCGGTGCCCGCGATTCGGCCGACCACCTGGACCGATTTGTCATCCGAGCCGAGGCCGCCCGGCCGCACGAGATGGAGGAGGTCTACTCCTCCACCTTTGACCTCGATCCCGCCTGCGCGCCCTACGTCGGCCACCATCTCTGCGGCGAGGGACCGAAGCGAGGCGTCTTCATGGCCAAGCTAGCCGACGTGTACCGACAGGACGGCTTCGAGGGAGGTGCGATCCTGGGGGAGCTCCCCGACCACGTATCGGTGGTGCTCCGCTACCTGGCGGCCGTCCCGGCCGGGCCCTTGCGCCACGCTCTCCTTCAGGATGGGCTCGTTCCGGCGCTCGACAAGATGCTGGAGGCCCCGCTCGACCCGGACAACGTCTACCGCTCCGTGCTATCGGCGCTGCGCGAGGAGGTGGCGTGATGGACGGCTTCCTGTTCGGCGTCTTCCCCTACGTGGCCCTGGCAGTGACGGTCGTCGGGTTCTTCCGGCGCTTCCGGACGATGCGGTACACGGTGACCACCTCGTCCTCGCAGATGCTCGAGAGCCGGCTGCAGTACTGGGGCTCGGTCTCGTGGCACTACGCCATCATCCTGGTCCTCTTCGCCCACCTGGGCGCAATCTTCCTGCCCCGCCTTGTGGAGGCCGCCCTCTCTTCCCCTGGCCGGCTGCTGGCCATCGAGGTGACCGGGCTCGCGCTGGGGATCACCGCGCTCTGGGGGCTGGTCGTGCTCACGCTTCGGCGCTTCACCCTGCGCGGCGAGACCACCTGGCTCGACTGGGCGGTGATGGCGCTCCTGCTCGTCCAGGTCGCGACCGGCGTCTACACGTCGGTCACGGCACGCTGGGGCTACGCCTGGTTCACCTACGTGGCCACGCCCTGGCTGGGCTCGATCGCCCGGTTCACGCCTCGGGCCGAGCTGATGGCGAACCTGCCTGCACTCTTCAAGGTCCACGCGGTGAACGCCTTCGTGCTCCTGGCGCTCGTCCCCTACACCCGGCTCGCCCACATCTTCGTCGCGCCCATCGAGTACCTGTGGCGGCTGCCGCAGGTGGTCATCTGGCGGCGCCCCCGCCCGGCGTCGCACGGAGGCTCCCGATGATGTCCGCGCTCTCGATGCTCTCGCGGGTGCTCGACCCCTGGGACGTGGAGGACAAGACCTTCTGGGAGAACGAAGGTCACGCCATCGCCAGGCGGAACCTCTCGATCTCGATCCCCGCGCTCCTGCTCTCCTTCGCGGTCTGGATGGTGTGGAGCGTTGTGGTGGTGCGGCTGCCGGAGGTGGGCTTCCAGTTCACCACCGACCAGCTCTTCTGGCTGGCGGCGCTCCCGGGGCTCTCCGGCGCGACCTTGCGCATCTTCTACTCGTTCATGGTCCCGAAATCTCGGCGGGCGGAAGTGGACGGCCATCTCCTCCACGGCGTCGCTCCTCCTCCCCGGCGGTGGGCATCGGCTTCGCCGTGCAAGACCCGACCACGAGCTACACCACCATGCTGGTGCTGGCGGTGCTCTCGGGCATCGGCGGCGGCAACTTCGCCTCCAGCATGGCCAACATCCCCGCCTTCTTCCCCCGGCGCCTCGCCGGCACGGCCCTGGGCCTCAACGGCGGCCTGGGCAACCTGGGCGTGAGCCTGATGCAGTTCCTGGTGCCGCTCGTCATCACGGCCGGCGTCTT
>CAWFSM010000006.1:0-224090 GCA_963818535.1 uncultured delta proteobacterium
GCCGAGGGCGAGCCGGCCGTGCCCGCCCTCCCCAAGGAGGAGGAGAAGAAGGTCGAGCAGGTCCTGAAGCACATCGAGCGCATCGCCAAGCTCGAGCGGGACGTGGCCCGCCAGCGCGAGATCCTCGAGCAGAAGAAGCTCTCCGACGCCAAGCGGCGGGAGATCCGCGAGGAGATCAAGGCGCTGGAGGGGCAGATGGTCGAGAGCCTGGAGGACATCGGGCTCAACAAGAAGACCATCGACCGGATCGTCCTGCGGCTGAAGGGGCTCATCAAGCGGGTGGAGGAGTCGGAGCGCGAGTTCTTCGAGCTCGAGCGGCACCACCGCATGCCGCTGCGCGAGATCAAGCGGCTCATCGCCGAGGCCCGCGCCGACGACGCCGCCCGCCGCAAGGCGGCCCGCAAGCTCGGCCTCACGCCCGAGGGGATCGAGGAGCTCGACCGGATCATCCGCGCCGCCCGGCGCAAGATCCAGCGCGTCGAGGAGGAGGCCATGCTCCCCGTCGAGGACCTGCGCCGCACCTACCGCGCGCTGGCCGAGGGGGAGCACGCCGCCGAGCGGGCCAAGACCGAGCTGGTCGAGGCCAACCTGCGCCTCGTCGTCTCCATCGCCAAGAAGTACACCAACCGCGGCCTGCAGTTCCTCGACCTGATCCAGGAGGGCAACATCGGCCTCATGAAGGCCGTGGACAAGTTCGAGTACCAGCGCGGCTACAAGTTCTCGACCTACGCCACCTGGTGGATCCGGCAGGCCATCACCCGCGCCATCGCCGACCAGGCCCGCACCATCCGCATCCCGGTGCACATGATCGAGACCATCAACAAGCTCATCCGCACCTCCCGCTACCTGGTCCAGGAGCTCGGCCGCGAGCCCACCCCGGAGGAGATCGCCGAGAAGATGGAGCTGCCGCTCGACAAGGTCCGCAAGGTCCTCAAGATCGCCAAGGAGCCCATCTCGCTCGAGACCCCCATCGGCGAGGAGGAGGACAGCCACCTCGGCGACTTCATCGAGGACAAGGCCATCGTCTCCCCGTCCGACGCGGTCATCAACATGAACCTGTCCGAGCAGACGCGGAAGGTGCTGGCCACGCTCACCCCGCGCGAGGAGAAGGTGCTGCGCATGCGCTTCGGCATCGGCGAGAAGTCCGACCACACCCTCGAGGAGGTGGGCCAGGACTTCGAGGTGACCCGCGAGCGCATCCGGCAGATCGAGGCCAAGGCGCTGCGCAAGCTGCGCCACCCGAGCCGGTCGAAGCGGCTCAAGAGCTTCGTGGAGAACTAGGTGAACGCCCCCGGGCCCTCGACCGTGCTAAGGAAGGGACCTGGCGGTCCGGGGGCCCATAGCTCAATGGCAGAGCGGCCGGCTCATAACCGGTTCGATCTAGGTTCGAGTCCTGGTGGGCCCACCACCATCCAAGGAGACGTCCTTGTCGCTGCGTGAGAAGCTGAAGGCGCTGGAGGAGTTGCAGCAGGTCGACATCGAGCTGGCCGAGGTCAAGGCCGAGGCCGAGGCGGTTCCCCGCCGCCGGACCGCGATCGAGGCCGACGTCGACGTGGTCCGCAAGGCCTGGCAGGCGGAGCAGGACAGGCTGGCCGGGATCGAGCGCGAGAAGCGCAGCCAGGAACAGACCGTCGCCGCGGAGCGCGACAAGGTGAAGAAGTGGGAGGGGCGCCTCGCCGAGATCCGCACCCCCCGCGAGTACGCCGCCCTCTCCCGCGAGATCGACATCGCCCGCAAGACCAACGAGTCGGTGGGCGAGCAGACCAAGCTGCTCACCGTGCAGGCCGAGGAGGTCGCCCGAGCCATCGAGGCGCTCCAGGAGAAGCTCGACGAGAAGGAGTCGGGAGCCCAGGAGGAGCTGGAGGGGCTCGTGCTGCGCGAGGCCGAGTTCGCCCAGCGCACCGTGGTGCTCAACGCCCGCCGGGTCGAGCTGGCCACCCGGGTCGAGCCGGCGATCCTGCAGCGATACGAGAACATCCGGAAGCGGCGGGGAGGCATCGCCGTGACCCAGGTGACGGGCGGGACGTGCCGCGGCTGCAACCGGCAGATCCCCCCGCAGATGGCCATCATCCTGGTCCGGGCCAACTCCATCGAGAACTGCCCCAACTGCAACCGCATCATCTACGTCCCGGAGGCGGTGAGTCCGGCCACGCCGCCGGCCGCCTGAGCCGCATCGTGGCGAAGCCCGTCCTGGCCGAGCTCCTCCGCTTCATCGCCGCCAACGAGGACCTCCCGCGCTCCCTGGCCCGCTACAAGGGCTACGACCGCGACGTCCTCGGCAAGCTCATCAACGCAGCCGCCGACCGCATCGAGCAGGCCGAGGAGGCCGCCGCCGGGGCCACGGCCGCGGCCGTGAAGAGCGGGCTCAAGGTCCGCAAGGTCACCGAGGTCGAGCGCGCCGCGCGCGAGTCGGCCGAGGAGCTCGACGCGGCCATGAACGAGTCGAAGGTGGTGCGCGACCGCAAGAAGAAGGAGCGCGCCGAGGTCGCCGCCGCCGAGCGCGAGGCCGAGCGGGCCGTCGAGGCCCGGCCGGTGCGCACGCGGCTATTCACCGATGGTGCGGCACGGGGGAACCCGGGCCCGGCCGGTGCCGGCGCCGTGATCATCAGCCCCGAGGGGCACGTGGTCGCCAAGGTGGGCAAGTACCTGGGGGAGACCACCAACAACGTGGCCGAGTACACCGGCCTCATCCTGGGGCTCAAGCGGGCCAAGGCCATGGGGCTGCGCGAGCTCGAGGTGCTGGCCGACAGCGAGCTTCTCGTGAAGCAGCTCTCCGGCGAGTACCAGGTGAAGGCCGATCACCTCCGCCCGCTGCACGAGGAGGCCCAGGCGCTCATCAAGGGCTTCGACGAGATCGAGGTCCGGCACATCCCGCGCGAGGAGAACACCGCCGCGGACGAGATGTCGAACCGGGCCATCGACCTTCGGCTCTGAGCCGGAAGGTCCGCCGCACGGACGGTCCGCGCCGCGGACCGTGATTCGCCGGTCAGCGTGGAAATCCGGGCCGCGTGCACGGGCGTGGGTTGTGCAGTGTTCGTGTTCTGATATGGAAACGGACATGGCCACGTTGACCTTGAAGGACGTCCCCGCCGACCTGCGCCGCGGCTGGCGCTCGTGCGCGCGCAGACGGGCGCAGCGTGAAGCGCGAGGTCATCGACTGCCTGGAAGCGTCGTTCGACGGACGCACCGATCGACGTCGAGGCGGAGCTGGCGGAGATCCGCGCGCTGCGGGCGGCGGATCGCGGCCAGGCGCGTCCGGATCACCGATGAGGAGATCGACCGGGCGAAGCGGCAGGGCCGGCCGTGATCGTCGTCGACGACCAACGTGCTCTGCACCTCCTGCTCGCGGGCGAGGAGACCGCCGTCGCGGAGCGGGTGCTTGCGCGCGACCCGAGGTGGGCGGCTCCGCTCCTCGCGCGGTCCGAGCTCCGCAACGTGCTGGCGGCGTGGATGCGGCGCGGCGTGCTCTCCCTGGACGCCGCGCTGCTCGCCGTGCGCAACGCGGAAGTGCGATGCGGGGCCTGCACTACGCCGTCCCGTCGCGCGAGGTGCTCGAGCTCGCGGAGCGACTCCGGGTGCACCGCCTACGACTGCGAGTTCGTGCGCCGTGGCGCTGGAACTCGGCGTTCCCGGCTCGTCACCAGCGACCGACAGGTCCTCGCGGCCTTTCCGGGAGACCGCCGTTTCGCCCGAGTCCTTCGTCGCGCACTGACGGGGCGGGGTCGTTTGCCGCCCCCATCCCCGCGTGTTAGATCCCCCTCGCCGGAGCCGTCCGGACGAACGCGTCGGAACTCGTGTCCGCCGAGGAAAGTCCGGGCACCACAGGGCAGGGTGCCGGTCAACGACCGGCCGGGGTGACCCGCGGGAAAGTGCCACAGAGAACAGACCGCCGAACGGCGCCGCGAGGCGCGCGTGGCAAGGGTGAAACGGTGCGGTAAGAGCGCACCGCGTCCTGGGTAACCAGGGCGGCAAGGCAAACCCCACCCGGTGCAAGAGCAAATAGGAAGGCGTCTCCGTCGCAAGACGGGGTGTCGGGCGGCTCGCCCCAGCCTTCGGGTACGGCTCGCTAGAGGCGCGCGGCAACGCGCGTCCGAGAGGAATGTTCGTCACCGCCGGGTTTCCGGCGGGACAGGACCCGGCTTACAGGGCGGCTCCGGCACTTTCTACGCAGCTTCAACTGGATGCGACCGAGGAGTTGGCGGGGACTGGCCATCTCGTGGCCATTCTCCGGGCCGGAAGGCCCCGGATCGGGCTCGGCGGCGCCCAGGTCCAGGTCGATGGTGGCGAGGTCGCGGGCGCCGAAGAGGTCGGGCCGGAGGTGCGCGTACCGCTCGGTCATGGCACGCAGCTCTCCCTGCCCTCCGACCAGCTCGTCGTCAACGTCGCCAACTCCGGCTACCGGAAGATGTGAGGAGATCAGAAGTACTGGTGCCAGACGACGCCAACGACGGGCGAATGGCTCCGGCTCGGCTGGAGGTAGGTGATCACCGAGCCGTTCACCTCGATGACCTGGCCCTTCCCGAACCAGTCGACGGCCAGCTGGAGCCCGGCCTGGACACGGAACTGTGACCACATGTCCTGGGACGTCGACCAGATGAACTCCGCGTTCATGAAGGGCGTCAGGGCGACCGTGGCGTCGCGGGAGAGGTCGAACTCCCGCTCCAGCTGAAGGCGCGACCGCAGGCGCCAGACGAACGAGGTCGGCTGGTCGAGCTGCCACCGGGCCTCGGCGCGGTTGCGCCAGGCGACGAGAATTCGCCCGGGGACATTGGTGCGGGCGCTCGCCTCGACCTCGAGCTGGAGGAGGTCGGACCACCCCACGCTTCCAGGCTGGGTCGTCGGGTACCAGGAAAGGCCGACGCGAACGTCGAGTCGGCGCCGCTTGGTGAGGTCCGGGCTGACGACGGCGCTGACGAAGGGCGCCACCAGCCAGTCGCCGTACAGGCTGATCCCCATCTCGCTGTTCGACTCCGAAGGGATGAACGTGGGCTCGAGCTTCGCCACGACCCGGAAGGCCTCACCCAGGTCCTGGATGACCTCGACCTCCGGCTGCAACTGGAGCCCCTGGGAAGGGCCGAAGAACTCCGATGCCTCGGACCGAGCACCTGCCACCCAGGCAATGGTCGCTGCCGCAACGAGGGATGCGACGGCGAACGATCGGGTCGACATGTTCGTGGCCAGCATCCGTGACGACACTGCAGCCGCCTAGCACCGGCTTCCGGCGGCGTCTATGCAGCTTCTGCAAGGGTGGACTGCGCCCGGAAGTCGACCCCGAAGGGTAGCTTCCGCGAGGCACGGAGGAGGTCGATCCTTCCTGGAAATCGAGCGCCGACATGCCGGTGCATCGGGGGTTCCCATGGGCAAGACGAGATGGCTGTTGCTGTCGATGGTGGCGCTGGGGGCGGCGTGTGTCACGGAGGGTACGTACCAGAAGGAGGTGAAGAAGTCCGAGGGCCTGGAAAGCCAGAACGAGACCTATGCGAAGCTGAACACCGCGCTGAAGGGCGAGGTCGCGGCCGATCAGGTGCAGATCAAGCAGATGCAGGACCGTCTCAAGGTGACCATGGTGGATCAGATCCTCTTCGCCGAGGGCGGCTGGGAGATCGGGCGCAAGGGCGAGGAGACCCTCGACAAGATCATCCCGACCCTGAAGGCGCTGAAGGGCCAGCGCATCGAGGTCGAGGGATTCACCGACGACGTCCCCATCGGGCCCGAGCTGAAGAAGCGCTTCCCGTCGAACTGGGAGCTGTCCACCGCGCGGGCCACGGACGTGGTCCGCTTCATGGTCGCGAAGGGCGTGGATCCCGCGATGCTCTCCGCGGCAGGCTTCGGGGATACCCGGCCGGTCGCCTCGAACGGCACTGCCGAGGGGCGAGCCAAGAACCGCCGCATCGAGATCGTGCTGAGGTCGGCCAGCAACTGAACAGAACCACGCCCCGCCTCCTCGGCGCCTCGCCGGCCTCGGCCACCGGATGGCACCTTCGTCGGATGTTCGGCACCGTGGAGGAGCGGGGAAGTGGCGGCCGGCTAGAAGTGGAACTCGGGTGAGGCGACGAGCTGCAGGCCGCCGATCCAGTATCCGTTGTAGCCGCCGCCCTCGAGGACCAGGTCGAGGCCGATGCCGAGCCGGTTGGAGTTGAGGAAGGAGGCGCCGCCGCCGATGCGGAAGGCCCCGCCGAGCTCCGAGTTGGGGCCGATGTACATGCCGCCGCCGATGCGGAAGCGACCCACCGTGTCCTGGCTGACGGCGGCCCGAACTTGGCGACGTAGTCGATGGTCGGCTCCCAGATGGTCACGCTCTTCGAGACGCTCTGGGAGAGGTTGCCCGAGTAGAGCGTGCCGGTGGCGGTCCCGAGGAAGACGTTGAAGCCGACGCTGATGTTGTTCATCCCGCTCAGGTTGAAGTCGACCTGGGGGCCGACCGTGAACGGGATGTAGCTCACGAAGCTTCCGGAGCCGCAGGTGTACGTGGGGTAGTAGCCGCCCCAGTAGTTGCAGTTGTAGTAGCCGGAGTTGAAGAAGCTGACGCCCAGGTTGACGCGGGCGACGTTGTTCCAGGAGCTGGAGTTGCTGGACGGGCGGCGGCTGCTGCCCGGGCTGCGTGAAGGTGTACTGCGCGGCAGCGGGCATGGAGACGGCGAGCATCGACGAGAGCACTGCCGCGTGGATCGTGTGGCGCATCCTGTTCCTCCTCAAGGACGGGGCCTGATGCCCCGAGCACGGTGGGCGATTCCACTCCCGAAGGGGATGCGACGGCAAGCGGGAAGTCGGGGTGAAACTTACGGACCGTGAACTCGACCTTCCCTTGCAGAAAGTGCATAGACGCGGGAGGCCCGGGCGTCGCGGGTTCTCTTCAGGGTCTCGCGCGGACCCTCGCCGAACATGCGCCGGTAGTCACCCGCGAACCGGCCGAGCTGGAAGAAGCCCCACTTCATCGCGACCGACGTGACGGTGGTCCCCGCGGGCGCATGGAGAAGGTCGTGCCGCACGGCGTCGAGCCGGAGGGCGATCTGGTAGGCCTTCGGCGTCGTGTTGAAGGTGGCCTTGAAGCTGGAGTGGAGCGAGCGAGGAGAGGCGCGCACCGCCCGGCAAATGTCGGGAAGCTGCGGGGCCTCGGCCAGGGTGTCGCGGAGATGAGCCTCTGCTCGCAGGGCGAGATCGCGCCAGGGCCTCGCTGGCTCAGGGCCATCCACCATCTCCGAGGCGTCGAGGATGGCGCCCAGCACCTCCTCCTCCATCTGCGCGGACACGGCAGGATCCCGGAGAAGCTCGGGATGGCGCACGGCGGTTGCAACCCAGCGGATCCAGGTCCGGGCGACCTCCCAGGAGCCGCCGGGGCGCCTCTCCCGGAGAACGGGACCGGATCGATCGCTCGGCAGTCCGTGACCCCAGCGGGAGCGGGCTGCCCGATCGAGGAGATCGCTCTGGACGGCGAGGGCGAGCATCCGGTGTGGCGCAGAGCCCAAGACGGCGTACTCCGCGCCGCTGGGCACGTAACCGAAACGGTCGGGCCGCCACAGTTGACCTTGCAGCTGAAGGAAGGGGCCGGCCAACGTGACCCCCAGAAGGCTCGTGCCCGGCACGGGAGCCCCGTCGATCCGGCAGCCGGGACTCTTTGCTGCGTGGGCCAGTTGCATGCGCCCTGTGGTCGCGAGGGCCAGGCGGATGCGCGCCCGACCTCTGCTGACCTGTGAGTGGCGCTCGCTCCAGGACGGACTCACCGCCAGCATGGCGTCGAAGTCGTCCAGGTCGATTCGCCCGGCCAGGGGTGGCACAGGCGCCCGGGTGGCCGGAGCGGGCGGGGTCATCGGCGGATTGTAGGGGTAATCCTTGACTGGCGTCACGTGCAGGCGGTCCCGGTCCCAATGGGGGTGCAAACGGTCTTTCCGCCCCCCGGGGGTATCGGGAACTGCATAGACCATCCCGCGACTTCCGCCTACGGAGTGCACAGGGCCAAGCGTCATGGTGGCCAGAACCGGAGAAGAACGTGAACCCAGCCAGGGTCGTCGTCGTCGCCGCCATCGCGCTCCATGCCGTCGCTGCGTCGGCTCAGTCAAACGTCGGAGAGAACGCCGCGAAGACCGTCCAGATCGTCCAATCGAGGACTGCGAACGCCGCTCTCCTCAAGCAGTACACCTGGAACGAGCGCATCGACTTCCAGGTGAACGGGGAGGAGAAGGACCTCCGCCTCGACCTCGTCAACATCGGGCCGGACGGCAAGCTCCAGCGGACGATCATGAACGATCAGAGCGCGCCGCTTCCCAGGGGCTTCCTCCGCCGCTCGATCGCCGAGGGCAAGAAGAAGGACATCCAGCAGTACATCCAGGGGCTGGGCGAACTCCTCCACAAGTACACGCTTCCCACCCCCGGCGCGGTCCTGAACTTCCTGGACACTGCGGCGACGATGCCGTCCGGCCCGGGCCAGCTCATGGTCACCGGCCAGAACGTGGTGCAGCCCGGCGACTCGCTCACCATCTACCTCGACGCCGCCACGAAGAAGACGCAACGGGTGGTCGTCACCACCGCGTTCCAGGGCAACCCGGTCAACCTCACCGCGACCTTCGCGACCCTGGCGAGCGGGCTCAACTATCCGGCCTACGCCGAGGTCGTGGTCCCGGCCAAGGGCTACGACGTGCGGGTCCAGAACTTCAACTACCAGCAGAACGGGATGTAGCACGCGCGTCGGTGGCGGACTGCCGAGGCTCGGAGGGGGTACGAGTGACGAACGCTGGCACCATGGCGTGACGCCCCGCCACGCCTTCATCGTGGCGGTCACCTGGCTGGCGCTCCTCGCTGGCGTGCCGGCCCTTGCCCTCGCCCAGGAAACCGAATCCGCTCCGGCGTCATCGGTGGTCGAGGTCCCGCCCAAGGGGGACAAGCTCCCCCGGAATTCGCAACACCCGGAGACGCTGACCGCCGAGCCGTGCACCGAGAGCCGGGAGTGCGCCCTCCGCCTCGGGTACGGAAACGTCTGCGACCAGAACCGCTGCGAGCCCTACGTCGACCGGCGGGACATCGTGGATGTCTTCAGGAAGGCGCCGAAGCCGAAGGCGGAGCCCGACCCCTTCGTGCTCTACCCTTCCATCATCCCCGCCATCGGGTACAACCCGGCGCTCGGCTTCCTGATCGGGATCGTCTCCAAGGCCGGCATGCTCCTCGGCGATCCCGGGGACACCACGATGTCGAGCGCGTCGCTGCTCGTCCTCCTGACGACGAACAAGCAGCTCGTCCTCCAGCTCGGGAGCACCATCCTCACCTCGCACGACGACTGGGAGCTCATCGGCGACTGGCGCTTCCTGCTCTACAACCAGGAGACCTACGGCCTCTCCACGGGGACCCCGCTCACGGCGACCGGCTTCTCCATCGCCGGTTGGGGAACCACAACCCCGATCGACGGCGGCCAGCCCATGAAGTTCAACCTCCTGCGCTTGCACCAGGTGGCACTCCGGAGGGTCTGGGGCGACCTCTACTTCGGCGCCGGCGTCCGCGTCGACCGCTACTACGGCATCGTGGACGAGTCGCTCGACCTGGCGGCCCCGTCGCCGGTCGTCACGAGCCACTACGCCTACAGCGTCTACTACGGATTCAATCCGAGCGAGTACACGCTGTCCGGCATCACCCTGAACGCCGTCTACGACAGCCGGGACTCGACCATCAACGCCTACCGGGGAATCTACACGCAGCTCGCCTTCGGTGGTTTCCCCACCTGGCTCGGGAGCAGCCAGGGGAGCACCATGGTCGGCGTCGACTTCCGCGCCTACCTGGGGCTCTCCGACGCCGTGCCCCGGAACGTCCTCGCCTTCTGGGTGCTGGCGAGCGGTGTCACGAGCGGCGTACAGCCCTACCTGACCCTGCCCTCGGTAGGCTGGGACGCGGCTGGAACCACCGGGCGCGGCTACGTGCAGGGGCGCTTCCGCGGCCCTGCGGAGGTCTACGCAGAGGTCGAGTGGCGCTTCCGGATCACCGACAACGGGCTGTTCGGCGGGGCCGTCTTCGCGAATGCGGAGACCTTCACCCGCCCCGCCTTCAGCTCCGGGACCTACGGCGAGCCGTCCGTGAACCTCTTCCAGTACGTGAAGCCGGCCGCTGGCTTCGGCGCCCGCGTGATGATGAGCAAGGAATCCCGCACCAACCTCCGCGTGGACTTCGCGTGGGGCGTGGACTCCTTCGCCGTCTACCTGGGGGCGGGCGAGGTCTTCTGAGAGAAAGGCGTGGCCATGTCCACAGCAGCACGGTTGCTCGCCGCGATGGCGGCTTCGATTCTTCTCCCTGCGGGATTGGCTCTCGCCCAGGCGCCAGGCGCCGAGCCCGCGCCCCCGGCCTCCGAGGTCACGCCCGATCCCTGGCCCAAGTCGGCGACGAGCAACGGCACCACCTTCACGATGTACCAGCCGCAGCCCGACAGCTGGGACGACTACACGTACAAGGCCCATGCGGTCGTGCGGGTCCTTCCATCCGGGTCGAAGGACCCGCTGTTCGGCGTCGTCGAGATCACGGCCTACACCATCGTCGATCGGCCAAACCGGGTCGTCTACATCGAGAGCATCACGATCACGAAGGCGACCTTCCCTTCGGCGCCGGCGAACGCCCCGGCGTGGCAGGCGGAGATCCAGTCCATCGCCTCCAGCGGGCCGTCCACGATGTCGCTCGACCGGCTGCACCAGGCGCTCGCCATCGAGGGAGCCGAACGCAAGTCCAGGCAGGTCCCGGTGGCGAACGTGCCGCCCCGCATCGTTTTCACGCAGCGTGCCGCGGCCCTCGTCCTCGTTCACGGTGACCCGATCTGGGTCCCGGTCCAGGGTGCGAAGCTGGAGCGGGCGGTGAACACCCGGGCGCTCCTCCTGAAGGAGGCGTCCGGCAGGCTCTACCTGCATCTCCTCGACGGGTTCGTCTCGGCGCCGTCCATCGCCGGCCCGTGGGCCGTCGCCACGAAGTTGCCGCCCGGCGCCGCCGAGGCAGCGAGGTCGCTCGCGAAGAAGGGGCTCGTGGATCTCATGGACGGGGTCCCCCGACGAGCAGACGCATGCGAAGCCCACGCTGGCCGCCGGCGTGCCGGTGGTGGTGGTGGCGACGACTCCCACCGAGGTCATCACCACGAATGGCCCGATGGACTGGATGCCCATCGAGGGCACCCAGCTCATCTACGTGCAGAACACCACGGGCAACGTCTTCATGGATCTCGCCGATCAGCAGTACTACGTGCTCGTCACGGGGCGCTGGTTCCGATCGGCGTCCGCGCTCGGTCCGTGGGTCCACGTGCCAGGAAGGGAGCTGCCGTCGGACTTCCTCCGCATCCCCGACACGAGCCCCAAGGAGAACGTGAAGGCATCGGTCCCCGGGACCGCGCAGGCAGAGGAGGCGGCGATCGAGGCAGGGATCCCGCACATGGCCACCGTCTACACGGCCAAGGTGTCCTTCAAGCCCATCGTGAACGGCTCTGCGGAACTCAAGCCCGTTCCCGGCACGTCGCTGATGTACGTCTTCAACTCGCCGCAGCCGATCATCATGGTCTCGGCGACCCAGTGGTACGCGGTGCAGGCAGGCGTCTGGTTCGCGGCGCCCGCATTGCATGGCCCCTGGACCGTGGCCACCTCGATCCCGGCGGCGATCTACTCGATTCCGCCCAGCTCTCCGCTCTTCTACGTCACGTTCGTGCAGATCTACGCCGTGTCGCCGGGCGTGGTCGTGGTCGGCTACACGCCCGGCTACACGGGCGTCGTCATCTTGCCCGACGGGACCATCGTGTACGGGACGGGATACGTCTACCCGGCCTACGTGACCGAGACGGTCTGGTATCCACCGCCCGTCACCTACGGCTACGCGGCCAATCCCACCTACACGCCCTGGACCGGGTTTGCGATGGGCTTCGCCATCGGCTGGTCGGCGGCTCACTGGTGCTACGCCCCGACGCCCTACTGGGGAGCCATGCCGTACTACTACCACCCGCCCGTCCCGTACGGCGGCGCCTACTACGGCACCGCGTACCACGGGACGGCGTACGGCGCGTATGGCGGTGCGGCCACCTGGGGCCCAGGAGGCTGGGCGGCGACGAGCGGCAACATGTACAGCCACTACGGCTCGACCTCGACCGTGTCGCGGAACTCGGCGGGCTACAACGCGTACACGGGCACGGCGTGGTCGAGCAAGGTCGGGACCTCCTACAACTCGACCACCGGGCGAATGTCGGCCGGCCAGTCGGCATCCGCGTCCAACGCCTACACCGGGAGGCTACGCCTACGGGAACAGGGGCGCGACCTACAACCCCAGCACGGGCGTGAGCGCCTCGGGAGGCAAGGCCACGGTGGGCAACGCGTACACCGGGCAGCAGGCCACGGTTGGGCACGCCACGGTCACCGGACCTGGCGGCCAGTCCACGCACGTGGCCGAGGTGAACAATCAGTACTACGCGGATCACAACGGCAACACCTACAGCTACAACGCGTCGACGGGCCAGTCGCAGAAGTACAACTCGAGCACCGGTTCCTGGGACTCCGCATCGAAGCAGGAGAGCGCGAACGGGGCCAACGTGTCCCAGTCACGTTCTTCCGGGGACTCTCGCTCCGCATCCTCGTCCTGGGGAGGTGACTGGGGTGGCAGTTCGAGCCACAGCGGTGGCGGAGGTGGCGGTGGTGGCCAGAGCTGGGGCGGAGGTGGATGGGGTGGGGGCGGGGGCAGCGGCAGGGGTGGCGGGGGCGGCAGTTGGGGTGGATTCCACGGTGGGGGGCGACGATGACGCACGGCAGGAGGCTTGACATGCAGGCGAGAAACGTCCGATTGGGCCTGTTCGTTCTTTCCCTGGGGATCGCTGCCCCGGCCTTGTCGCAGCAGGCCGCCCCCGTGGGCTCGCCGACGGCGACGACGACGCTGGATGGCAAGCAGATGCCGCCTCCCGATCCGAAGTTCGGCGGGGTGATCAAGGAAAAGGCCTCCGAGTCGAAGCCGTGGTGGCCGCCGCGCGTCGTGCCGCCGAAGGGCGCGCCCAACGTGTTGCTCATCATGACCGACGACAGTGGATATGGCGCGCCGGGCACGTTCGGCGGCGTCGTCCCGACCCCTGCTCTGGATCGCATCGCGAGGAACGGGCTGCGGTACACGAACTTCCACTCCACGTCCCTTTGCTCCCCATCGCGCGCGGCCTTGATCACCGGTCGCAATCACCACGTGGCCGGCTTCGGCGTGGTGGGTGAGATCGCGACCGGATTCCCCGGCTACGACTCGGTCATCCGGAAGGAAAACGCCACCGTCGGCGCCATCCTGAAGGACAACGGGTACGCGACCTCCTGGTTCGGCAAGAACCACAACACGCCCTTTTACCAGACGACCCAGGCCGGGCCCTTCGACCAGTGGCCCAACGGAATGGGCTTCGAGTACTTCTATGGATTCGTCGGAGGGGACGCCAGCCAGTGGCAGCCGAACCTGTACCGCAACACCTCGGCCATCTATCCCTTCGAGGGCAAGCCGGGCTGGAACCTGACCACGGCCATGGCCGACGAGGCGATCCAGTACATGAAGGAGATCAAGGCGGTCGCACCGGAGAAGCCGTTCCTCGTCTACTACGTCCCGGGAGGAACCCACGCTCCACACCACCCGACGCCGGAGTGGATCGAGAAGGTGAGCGACATGCACCTGTTCGACGGCGGCTGGAACAAGCTGCGCGAGACCATCTTCGCCAACCAGAAGCGACTCGGCATCATGCCCGAGAACGCGAAGCTGACCCCGTGGCCCAAGGAACTGCCGGAGTGGGATTCGCTCGGCTGGATGGAGAAGAAGCTGTTCATCAAGCAGGCCGACGTCTTCGGGGCCTATCTCGCCTACACCGATCACGAGATCGGCCGTGTCATCCAGGCGGTCGAGGACATGGGCGAGCTCGACAACACCCTCATCATCTACATCGCGGGGGACAACGGCGCGAGCGCTGAAGGAATGCTGAACGGCACGCCGAACGAGTTCACCACCTTCAACGGTGTTCCGGTGCCGGTGAAGGACCAGTTCCTCTGGTACGAGTTCTGGGGGTCCGACCGGACCTTCCCCCACTTCGCGGCACCCTGGGCCTGGGCGATGAGCACGCCGTTCAAGTGGGTGAAGCAGGTGGCGTCGCACTACGGTGGGACGGCCCAGGGCATGGCCATGTCGTGGCCCGGCCACATCGATGACGTGGGGGGCATCCGCCGGCAGTTCCACCACCTCATCGACATCGTTCCGACCATTCTCGAAGCGACGCGCATCCCGGTGCCGGAGGCGGTCAACGGCATCAAGCAGCGCCCCATGGACGGCGTGAGCATGGCGTACACCTGGAGCAAGGCGAACGCCAACGCCACTTCCAGGCACGTCACGCAGTACTTCGAGATGCTCGGGAATCGCGCCATCTACCACGACGGATGGCTGGCGGCGACGACCCCGGCGACCCTCCCGTGGGAGCTCAGCAGCGCCCCGCCTCCCGACGTGATCACCGGTTACCGGTGGGAACTCTACGACGTGAAGCAGGACCCCACACAGTTCGACGACCTGGCCGCCTCGATGCCGGACAAGCTCAAGCAGATGCAGGACCTGTTCTACGCCGAGGCGAGGAAGCACGACGTGCTCCCTCTCGACAACAGCACGCTCTCGCGCTGGAACGGCCCAAGGCCGAATCTCACGGGGGGGCGAACGGTCTTCAACTACACGGGGCCTCTGGCCGGCGTCCCCAACAGCGGAGCCCCCAGCATCCTGAACAGGTCCTACACGATCACCGCCGAGGTCACGATCCCCGAGGGCGGCGCGGAGGGCATGATCGTCACCGACGGTGGGCGCTTCGGCGGCTACGGACTCTTCCTCAGCAAGGGTGTGCTGGGACTCGGGCGTGGCAAGCCCGTGTTCCTCTACAACCTGCTCGACCTCAAGCGCACGGCGTGGGAGGGCCCCGAGCTCGGTGCGGGCAAGCACACCATCGTGTTCGACTTCAAGTCCGACGGCCCGGGCCTGGGCAAGGGAGGGACGGGCGTGCTCTCCGTGGACGGCAAGGAGGTGGCCAGGAACTCCATGGAGCACACCACCCCGATCACCTTCCCGGAAGACGAGACCTTCGACGTCGGTCAGGACACGCGCACGGGGGTCGCGATGATCGAGTACCGCTACGACGTGCCGTTCCAGTTCACCGGGACGATCAACAAGCTGACGTTCAACCTCGGGCTCCAGCAGTTGACGGCACAGGAGCGCGCCCAGATGCAGGAGACGGTCGCCAAGGCGCGCGACTAGCGGAACATGAGGAAGGTCCTCGCTCTAGCGGCCGTCGGTGAGATCGCGACCGGGCTGGCGTTGCTGCTGGTTCCCTCGCTCGTCGGGCAGTTGCTGCTGGGCGAGGACACTGACCGGCGTCGCCATCCCGGTCGCGCGCGTGGCCGGCATCGCCCTGATCGGGCTGGGGATCGCGTGCTGGCCGGGCACGCCGATCGTCGGCATGTCGATCTACAGCGCGGCCGTCGCGCTGTATCTCGCCTACGTCGGCTTCGCGGGTGGCTTCGGCGGGGTGCTGCTGTGGCCGGCGGTCGTCTCTGCACGGGATCCTGACGGCGTCTCCTGATCCGGGAGTCCACGAGAGGCAAGGAGCCACGTCCATGACGCCGGGCTCGCTCCTCCCCTCATGGGAAGGAATCGACATGTTGCGTGCATCGACCTCGTGCCAGCTGGCACTCGCGGCTTCCCTCCTCCTTTCGTCGGAACGTCGGCGCACGCCGTCGAGACCTCGAATGCGACGGTGGAGGAGACCGAGAAGCTCGCGAAGGCGGCGCAGAACCCCGTCGCCGACATGATGAGCTTCCCCTTCCAGGACAACGTCGGCCTCGGCTACGGGCCGGGGAACCAGGGCACCCAGAACGTTCTCAACTTCCAGCCGGTCATCCCGCTGCACATCACCGACGAATGGAACGTCATCACCCGGACCATCCTGCCCATCGTCAGCCAGCCGAGCTTCACCGGCGGGGCGGGCACCACCGGGCTCGGCGATCTGACGATCACGGCCTTCCTCTCGCCGGCGAAGGCCGAGGGCTTCATCTGGGGCGTGGGGCCCGTGGCCTCGTTCCCCACCGCCACGTCACCGTTCACCGGCTCGCAATCCACGTGGGGACTCGGCCCGTCGGTGGTGGTACTCGCCATGCCCGGACCATGGGTGCTCGGCGTGCTCGTGAACCAGATCTGGTCGGTGGCGGGAGCGAGCGCGAGCCAGATGCTCATCCAGTATTTCGTGAACTACAACTTCGCGGGCGGCTGGTACCTGACCACGTCCCCCATCTTGACCGCCGACTGGAACGCCGCTTCGGGGCAGCAATGGGTGGTGCCGTTCGGCGCGGGCGGCGGGAAGATCTTCCGCATCGGAAAGCTCCCCTTCAACGGCAACGTGTCGGCCTACTACAACGCGGTGCGACCGGACATCGGGCCGGAGTGGACGCTCCGGGTGCAGCTCGCCCTGCTGCTCCCCACCTCGATCTTCTAGCGACGGAGCCAAGTGCCAGCGACAGGGGGTATCGTCACCGGAGGCCATGGACGACCGCGATGTCTCGACGATGAGTGATCTGCTCCGCACCAGGCTGGCGAGCGGGCTGCTTCTGGTCGCGTTCGGGCTCGAAGCCTTCCTGGTGTCTCCCTGCATCGGAATGGGGCTGCTGCCGCTCTGGGTCGGGGCGCTCAGCGCTTCCGGGACACTCATGGCGGCGGCCTTTGCCCTTCGCGCACATCAAAGAGCGCGCGGGCTGGTCCTCGCGATCCTCCTCTTCGCCCTGGCTGCCCACTGGGGACATCTACTGGTGGGTTCCCAGAGGACCCAGTTCCTCCTGGCGTCGGCGACAGCCATCTCCTGCGGCACCTTCGCCGCACTCTTCCTCATCGAGGTGTTCTCTGCAGGGAGGCTCCCGAGCCGCCTTCTTGCCGTGCTCTCCGCCTACCTCTTCATGGGAGCGGCATGGGGAGGCGTCTACCACGTTGCCGAACTACTCCGGCCCGGCGCGTTCACCCTGCCGACCGGGGCACACCCGGGGTCGGAGTTTCTCTACTACAGCTTCGCCACCATCACCTCCGTCGGCGCAGACGACATCATTCCCGTGAACCCTCTGGTCCGGAGCCTGACCGTGCTCGAGGCCCTGACTGGCCAGCTCTACCTGGTCCTGGTGGTCTCCCGCTTCGTGGCTGAGCGCGGGGCCAGGGACAGGTCCACGGTGGATTGACGATGCCGCCCGCCCGCATCTTGCCCGTAGGCCCCTGCGTCGGGGAGAACGACGTCTCGAAACACCGAGGGGTGCCAGCATGAATTACCGCGTCTTCGTCGCCCTGTTCGGTGCTGCGTGTTTCCACGTGCTCGCCCCGGACGCCGCCGCGCAGGACAAGGGAGCCGCGGCGAAGCAAGCCTCCGGCGACGGCGCGAGCCTGGTGGTGTTCAACCGCCCCATCATCACCTTCCGGGTTCCTCTTCTCGACGTGGCACCGGCCGACCGTGTGTCGCGTGCCACCGACCGCATCGCGGAGCTCCTCGACCGGCCTGGCAAGCACGAGGTGACGGTCAAGCCCAGCCCGTTGGGTCACACGGTGATGATCGACGGCTCGATGGCGTTCATGGTCGCCCCCGGGGACGCCGACCCGATGAAGGAGGAGGCGCCCGAAGCCGTTGCGGCGAGATCCTCCCGCGCCCTTGCACTCGTCGTGGCCGAGACGCGGGAGAGCCGGGATACGAAGGCCCTCATCCAGGCCATCCTGATGGCCCTGCTGGCCACCGCAGCATTCGTCGCGACCATGTGGCTCCTGGTTCGCCTCCGGCGCTCGATCAACCGGAGACTGGAGTCAGTCGTCACCTCCCAGACGAGGAGGGTCCGTGTGGGCGAGACCGAACTCCTGGCCGGTGACCGCATCGCCGTGCTGGCCCGGCGGGCCGTCGACACTCTGTTCGGGGTCTTCCTCCTGGTCGTTGCCTACCACTGGCTCGGCTTCGTCCTGGAACGGTTCCCCTACACCCGCCCGTGGGGTGAGCAGCTCGTCGTCTTTCTATGGAGTTCCCTTGGTACCGTCGGGCGGGCGACTGCCGGTGCGGTCCCGGGCCTCCTCTTCGCGGTGATCATCTTCCTCGGCGCCCGAATCCTGGTGAACGTGCTGCGGACCGTTTTCGACCGGGTGGAACAGGGGAACCTGACCCTCGGCTGGCTCGACGCTGACACGGCACGCCCCACGCGCCGCATCACCAGCGCCATGATCTGGCTCTTCGCGCTTGCGCTTGCCTACCCGTACCTCCCGGGTTCCGACACCGATGCGTTCAAGGGGATCTCCATCCTGGCGGGCCTGATGCTCTCGCTCGGCGCGTCCAGCGTGGTGGGCCAGGGAGCCAATGGGCTCATCCTCATGTACTCCCGGGCATTCAAGAGGGGTGATTACGTCCGCATCGGCGAGCGCGAAGGCACCGTCATCGAAGCCGGGCTGTTCGTGACGCGAATCCGGACCCCTGCTGGCAAGGAGCTCACGCTCTCCAACTCATACGTCGTCGGCTCGGTGACGGAGAACTTCTCTCGTGGACTGCCGGGACCGGGCGTCCTCGTGGAGACCGGCGTGACCATCGGGTATGACACCCCTTGGCGCCAGGTGGAGGCGATGCTGCTGGAGGCTGCCCGGCGGACGGAGCACGTTTCGCAGGAGCCCCGCCCGAGCGTCGACAAGACCGAGCTGTCCGACTTCTACGTCGAGTACCGGCTCGTCGTTCGCGCAATGCCGACTGGCGAGGTCCCGCGGCGCCGGATCCTGTCCAATCTGCACGCGAACGTCCTCGACCTGTTCAACGAGCACGGCGTGCAGATCATGTCGCCTCACTACGAGCGCGACCCGGATCAGCTCAAGGTGGTGGCCAAGAAGGACTGGCACGTCGAGCCCGCATCGAAGCTGAAGTCGGAGAGTTGATGGGGGATCAGCCATCCTGGCCGACATCCTGGAGGGCACCAACTTGCTGCGCGAGCAGGACCGGCGCCGCCACGCCGAGGAGATCGCGCGGCCCGAGGGCAGGCACCGAGGACCCTGGCGGCGCTCGCCCCCATCGAGAACGGGCTCGTCGAATGCTGCCGAGCCGACAAGGCGCCCCGACCCCAGGGAGGACCTCGTAGTTTCCCCAGGTCACAACCCCACCGGCTTGGCCTAGCCTCCACGTGGCTGGCCTGTTCGCCGTCGTCTCGGCGAACACGGTCACTACCGCGACCCATGGAGGCTCAGATGACCATTCGTGACGCCCGCACCTTCGCCGTCGCCGCATTGCTGTTGCTCCTCGCAGGGACGTCCGCCGCGCAGCAGCCAGCCGCTGCCCCGCCCCCGCCGGCCCCCAAGACGCAGGGCCAGGCCCTCGGAGTCATGGTCTTCCCCGCCAAGGGACAGACCGCGGAGGTGCAGGCCAAGGACGAGTCCGAGTGCTACGGCTGGGCGAAGCAGCAGTCCGGGTTCGACCCGTCCGCCCCCCCGCCTGCCGCGGCGCCACCCCCGCCGGCGAAGAAGGGCGGAGCCGTCAAGGGCGCAGCCAAGGGCGCGGCCGGTGGAGCAGCCGTGGGCGCCATCGCCGGGGACGCAGGCGAGGGCGCCGCGATCGGCGCCACGGTGGGCGCCGTCAAGGGACGAAAGGATCAGAAGAAGAGCGCCGCCGCGGCCCAGCAGCAAGCGCAGCAGCAGGCGCAGGCGGCCGGGCAGGCCCAGCTCGAGACGTTCAAGAAGGGGTTCTGCGCCTGCCTGGAAGGGAAGGGGTACACGGCGAAGTGATCGGGCCTTCCGTCCCGCCGCACGGCGGACGTCCAGGACCGCTCGGACCACCTCGGAGAACTCCCAGGTCACAAGCCGACGCACACTGGCTATGCTCCCCAGCCTCACAACCCAGTCCCGAGGTACCGCAGCCATGAGCGAGAAGCCTGAACAGGGAGTGACTCGACGCCAAGCCTTGATCGCGGGGGGAACTGCAGCCGTCGGCGCGGCGCTCGCGGCCGTTGCAGCGCCAGCGCAGGCGCAGGTTCCGGAGAAGACGGGCGCGGTCCCGGCCGTCAAGGCTCCTGACAAGTTCAGCACCGTCCCGCTGAACTGGAAGGAGGTCTGGTACACGAACTGTCCGCTCGTCTCCGCCAGCAACGTCGACCAGGAGCTGGGCTGGACCCGGGAGGAGTTCAAGAAGATCGGGGTCAAGTACGCCTTCCTCCGCTCCGTCCGCGAGAACAACTGGTACCCCCACTACATCCACAACCTCGACAACCTCATCCGGTTCGGCGGCCTGTTCCCGCCCATCCACGTCCAGGCGGACATCCGCAGGACCAGGCTTCTGGGGTTGACCCACGCGCCGCACGAGGGCGGCTGCATGATGGTCCGAGCGAGGGACGACATCTACCGGATGAAGGACCTGAAGGGCCGGAAGATCGGCCTTTCCAAGAGCCTGAACACCATCAAGAACGACTGGTGGCGCATCCAGGAGGAACAGGGCATCGAGATGATGCTCCGGATGAACGACATGACCCGCCGGGACGTGAAGATCGTCGAGTTCCCGTACGCGGACGACTGGTACGACAAGCCCGAGATGCTGGACCCGATGGAGAACCCGTCGGAGCTGTGGCTCAAGCGCGACCACAAGCGGGACCTCGCCTTCCGTCCGCTGGAGTCCGCGCTGGAGAAGGGCGTCGTCGACGGGATCTACACCCAGAGCAAGGTCTTCCAGTATCTCCAGGAGGCGACGGGCAAGTTCAAGGCCGTCGAGGACCTTTCCCGGTATCCGGACTGGACGCTGCAGGTGGCCAACATCCCGGCCGCCATCACCTGCACCGACGAGATGGCCGAGAAGCACCCCGAGCTCGTCGTCACCTTCATGAAGGGGATGATCAAGGTGGGTCGCTGGGCCAACGAGCACAAGCACGCCGCCGCCGCCATCCTCGACAAGCAGACCTTCTACCTCGACGTCGAGGACACCTACCGGGGCATCAAGGACATCGACATGGTGCCCAACCTGTCGCCCCAGAACCTGGTCTCCGTGGAGATCGGCAAGGACTTCATGCTGAGCCACGGCTACATCAAGCACGACTTCGACGTGCGGAAGTGGGCCGCTCCGGAGTTCCTCGAGCAGGCGGCGAGGGAGCTGCTCGAGGCCGAGTGGAAGAAGAAGACCCTGGAAAAGCTTCCTGAGGGAACCACGCCGAGGCTCGGGTAGCGCCAGGGGAGGAGCATCCATGAACCGCGGCATCCTGGCTCTCGCGGCCGCCTGGCTCCTCGGGATCTCGCCGGCACGCGCCGACGACAAGGCCCCGTCGTCCCCCCTGCCTGCGTCCCAGACGACGGCCACGCAGGGGCTCCCCGACGGGAAGCAGACCACCCTCGGGCTCTATCTGACGGCGAGGGAAGCCTACGAGAAGTGGAGGGCCGCGCCCGACAAGGTGACGATCCTCGACGTGCGGACGCCCGACGAGTACCTCGTCATCGGTCACGCAGAGATGGCCTGGAACGTCCCGGTCGCCGAACAGACGTTCCAGTGGGATGCAGAGAAGAAGCACTTCCCCATGCGGCCTCTGCCGGATTTCGTCTCCCGGGTGCAGAAGATCGCCAAGCCCGGCGACACCTTGCTGGTCATGTGCCGGTCCGGCGGTCGAAGCGCGGTCGCGGTCAACATGCTCGCGAAGGCCGGGTTCAAGAACGTCCACAACATCACCGATGGCGTGGAAGGGGACGCGGTGAAGAGTCCCGACAGCGTCTTCCTCGGTCAGCGGCTCGTCAACGGCTGGAAGAACTCCGGGCTGCCGTGGACGTATGACGTCGATCCACGCCGCATGGTGCTTCCCGCGGCGCAGTAGGATCGGGTTCGCGCCTCCCGGGCCGCCGGGGGGCCAGGCGGGCTATGATGGGCGCGACCGCCATGCTCGATCTCCCGCCCCATGCGCACGTCGACGTAGCGGACCGACTCGAATTCGAGACGCTCATCGCCGATACGTCCGCCGTGCTCATGGTGGCGTCGCCCGAGCAGGCCAACGGCGTGATCGAGCAGGCCCTCGATCGCGTCCGCGCGTTCTTCGACGCCGACCGCTGCGCTCTCCTCCAGGTGAACACGCCGCACCACGTCGCGAGCGTTCGCCTGGCGTCCAACGCGGAGGGCGTCGCCCCGGTACCCTCCGACGTCAACCTCGCGGAGGTGTTTCCCTGGGCCACCCACCGGCTCCTCGTCGAGCGCCTTCCGGTGCGGATCTCCCGCCTGGACGACCTGCCACCCGAGGCGCAACCCGAGCGGCCCAGGTGGGAGGCGATGGGGATCCGCTCGAGCCTGGTGATCCCCGTCGAGACGGGGGCGGAAGTGCGCCATCTCATCGCCATCCAGACCGTCCACCGGGAGCACGACTGGCCGGATGCGCTGGTGACGCGGCTCCGGGTGCTCGGCGACCTGTTCGCCGGTTGCCTGGAGCGGAACGCGACGATCGACGGTCTTCGGGAGGTCGAGGCGCGCCTGAAGTCCGGGGCCGACCTGGCCGGTCTCGCCCACTACGCGCTCGACTACCCCGGGGGGACGGCGCTCGCCGACGACCGGTTCTACGAGATCTGCGGCACCCCGCCGGAAGCTCGGGGTGGCCTCGAGGCCGTGCGATTCTGGATGGACCACATCCACCCGGAGGACCGCGAGCGGGTTCTCGAGTACCGCAACCAGCTGCACGATGGCCGCCTCGGCAAGCTTCTCCACCGAGTACCGGTACCTGCATCCCGCCGGTGAGCAGCGGTGGATCCACCACCTCGCGGGGGTCACGAGCGCGGGACGCGAGCGGTCGCCTGACGCGTTCCTACGGCGTGTTCCGCGACATCACGGAGCGTGTACACGCCGAGGAAGGGCTGGCCGACCTCAGCCGGCGCCTCATCCGGGCCCAGGAGGAGGAGCGCGCCATGATCGCGCGCGAGCTTCACGACGACGTCACCCAGCGTCTCGCGGTGCTCGCCATCGACGCCGGTCGCGCCGAGACCGAGGCGACCGATGGCAAGCAAGCCGCGACCCTGCGAGCCATCCGGGAGGAGCTCGCGCACATCAGCGAGGACGTCCATGCGCTGGCCTACCAGCTGCACTCGTCGGTCCTCGACGAGCTCGGGCTCGGGGAGGCGCTCCGGACGGCCAGCGAGCGGCTGCGGCGCCGGAGCCCGCGTCGAGGTCTCCCTGGACATCGACCCCACCGTCGGCCACATCGGCAAGGACGCCGGACTGTGCCTGTTCCGGGTGGCGCAGGAGGCCCTGAACAACGTGGCGCGCCACGCCAGCGCCCGGAGGGCGAGCCTCGTGCTGAGAGGCGTGGACGGGGGCGTCCTGCTCGCGATCCGGGACGATGGCGTCGGCTTCGACACCGCGGGGGCCAGGCCAGCGCGCAGC
Source organism: uncultured delta proteobacterium (assembly GCA_963818535.1). GTDB lineage: Bacteria > Myxococcota > Myxococcia > Myxococcales > Anaeromyxobacteraceae > CAIOAK01. The sequence goes on from CAWFSM010000006.1 coordinate 23,354, forward strand.
CTCGGCCTGGCCGGGATGCGGGAACGCGTCCGTCTCGTGAATGGCACCCTCGACGTCGAGAGCGCGCCCGGGCAGGGGACCGCGATCGTCGCGTGGGTGCCCGCACAGGATGTCTCCCGGTGAGTTCCGGCCGGCTGCCACGCCTGCTTCTCGCCGACGACCATCTCATGGTGGCCGAGGCGCTGAAGAGCCTGCTCGCCTCGGAGTTCGAGCTCGTCGGCGTCGTGGAGGACGGCGCCACGATGGTCGAGGCGGCACGGACGCTGAACCCGGACGTGATCGTGGCGGACGTCACCATGCCCCGGCTGAACGGCATCGCAGCCCTCGTCCGCCTTCGACAGGAAGGGCTCCGGATACCCGTCGTGTTCCTCACGATGCACCGGGACGCGAGCTTCGCTCGGCGCGCGCTCGAGGCGGGCGCCGCGGGATTCGTCCTCAAGCACTCCGCATCGGTCGAGCTGGTGCTCGCCATCCGGGCCGCGCTCGACGGGCAAGACCTACCTGACGCCGCAGCTCGCCGGGGAGGTCCTCGAGGCCATGCAAGGGGGGCCCCGGCACGGCGACGATCCGGTGGCCGCGCTCACGCCACGCCAGCTGGAGGTCCTGCAGCAGCTCGCGGAGGGGCGCTCGGCGAAGGAGATCGCGTCGAGCCTCTCGATCTCCCCCCGGACGGTGGAGTTCCACAAGTACCAGATGATGGAGACGCTCGGCCTCCACACCAGCGCGGAGCTCATCCATTTCGCCATCAAGAATGGACTGGTGGGGTCCTGATGGTCCGTCCCCGAGCCACTCGTAAATTCCCACGGGTCGACCTCGTAGTTTCCCCAGGTCACGAGCCTACCGGCTTCGCCTAGCCTCCGCGTGCGTGGGTCTGGTCGCCGCCTCCGGCCAACACGGTCGACGCCAGGGAGAACACGTTGTCGAGGGGGCCCCACAGTTGCGTCTTGCTCGCCGACCGTCACCCCGGTCTGGTGGAGGGACTCCGCGGCCTGCTCGAGACGGCGTTCGGCACGGTCGTCATGGTCGCCGACAAGGCTTCGCTCCAGGACGTCGCCTACCGGCTCCGGCCCGACGTGGCGGTCGTGGACGTCTCGCTCGTCCGGGACGGCGGTCTCGGCTGGCTGATGGAGATGCGGGCCCGGTGCCCCGGCCTCAAGGTGATCGCCCTCAGCGTCCACGACGAGGACTCCGTGCGCCTCGCGGCCCTGAAGGCGGGCGCCGACGAGTTCGTGCTCAAGCGGGCCATCGGCGACGGAACTGCTCCCCGCGGTCGATCGCCTCCTCGCGTCGACCGCCGGCGAGCCCATCGCACCCACGGGAGGGAAGCCATGAAGGTCGTCATCGTCGGCGGAGTCGCGGGCGGAGCCTCGTGCGCGGCGCGCCTGCGCAGGCTCGACGAGAAGGCCGAGATCCTGATGGTGGAGCGCGGGCCGTACGTCTCGTACGCGAACTGCGGCCTGCCCTACCACGTCTCCGGCGTGATCCCGAAGGAGGCGAGCCTGCTCGTCGCGAACGAGCAGTACTTCCGCTCGAGCCTGGCGATCGACGTGCGGACGGGCTGCGAGGCCATCGCCATCTCGCGGAGCCACGAAGACGGTGGAGCTGCGGGACGTCGCGACCGGGGCGGTGACCACCGAGTCCTACGACAAGCTCGTGCTCTCGCCCGGGAGCAGCCTCGGTCCACCCGGCCCTGCCCGGCGTCGACCTGCCCGGGATCTTCCACGTGCGGACCGTCCCCGACGCGCGGACGATCCGGGAGTGGATCGAGAAGGGAACCGAGTTCCTCGCGGGCATGTTCAGCTACTCGGGGATGCAGTTCGTGAAGCCCACGCGGCGGGCGGTGGTCGTGGGCGGCGGGTTCATCGGCCTGGAGACGGCGGAGAACCTGGTCCACCTCGGCTTCGAGGTCACCGTCATCCAGAAGCCGCCCCAGGTCCTCGGGCCCCTCGACCCGGAGATGGCCCGCCTGGTCGAGGAGCACCTGAAGCGACACGGCGTCCGCCTGGTGCTCGGCGATGGCGCCGCCGGGTTCCGGCAGGCTGGAGGGCGGGGCACTGGAGGTGCTGACGACCTCGGGCGCGACGCACCCGGCCGACGTCGTCATCCTCGCCATCGGCGTGCGGCCCGAGGCGGCGCTGGCCCGGGCGGCCGGGCTGGAGATCGGCGAGCGCGGCGGCATCCGCGTGGACGATCGGATGCGCACCAGCGACCCGGACATCCTCGCCGTCGGCGACGCCATCGAGGTGAAGGACTTCGTGACCGGCCAGTGGAGCCTCGTGGCGCTGGCGGGACCGGCCAACCGGCAGGGGCGCATCGCGGCCGACGTGATCGCCGGTCGCGACTCCCGCTTCCGGGGTACGCAGGGCACGTCGATCATCGGACTCTTCGGCGGCGCGGCCGCCTGGACCGGAGCGAGCGAGAAGACGCTCGCCCGGCTCGGCGACGGGGACTTCGAGAAGGTCTACCTGTTCCCCAACGCACACGCCGGGTACTACCCCGACGCCAAGATGCTCGGGCTGAAGGTCCTCTTCCGCAAGTCCGACGGTCGCCTCCTCGGGGCGCAGGCGCTCGGCCAGGACGGACCGGCCGTGGACAAGCGCATCAGCGCCCTCGCCATGGCCATCCAGCTGGGAGCGACCATCCACGACCTCGAGGAGGCCGAGCTCTGCTACGCACCGCAGTTCGGAAGCGCCAAGGATCCCGTCAACTTCGCCGGGATGGTCGCGGCCGACGTGCTGCGTGGGGACATGCCCATCGCCCACTGGGGTGCGACGGACGGAGCGCTCCTGCTCGACGTCCGCCAGCCGGTGGAGCTCGTCGTCGAACGGGTTCCCGGGGCGGTCCACATCCCCCTGGCAGAGCTCCGGTCCCGTCTCGGGGAGCTCCCCAGGGACCGGGAGATCCTCGTCGTCTGCCGATCGGCCCAGCGCGCCTACTACGCGACCCGCATCCTCCTGCAGAACGGGTTCCAGGCACGCACCCTGTCCGGCGGAATGCTGTCGCGCGCGATGGTCGCGGCGCCGTAGTTTCAATCGAAGCAATAACAAGGGAGCAGTCATGCGTACCTCGATCCGGATGGCAGTCCTCGCGGCGACCCTGAGTCTCGCCGCGCCTGCGGCAGCGCAGTACACCTTCACCCAGCCCGGCCAGCAGCCGCAGCCCGTGCAGCAACTGCAGTTCTGGAACAACGTCGCACGGGTGAACCTGGGCGTGAGCTTCTTCAACTCGGGCTACTACAACTGCAACTACTGGTACGGCTACTACCCGACCTATACGTGTGGGTCGGGCAGCTTCGTGAGCTACATCCCGTTCACGGTGGGCCCCCAGGTCGACTTCAACCTGGGAGGGATGAACAACCTCAGCGTCGGTTTCAACGTCTTCCTCGGGACCGCCACGGGAACGCTCTACTCGGGCAACCTGTCCCAGAGCGTGTCGAAGAGCGTGACCGTCTGGGAGCCCACCATCGACTACGTGGCCAAGTTCGGGCCCCCGTCGCAGGACACGGTGGGCCGGTTCCGCGTGGGAGGCGGGATGTACATCGGCCCCAACTCGGAGCTCGGCGGAGCCTTCCGCATCGGCGGCGGCGCCTCGTTCCTCAACTCGAACCGCTTCGGCATCGGCCTCGACCTGGTCCTCGAGGGCGGCGGCTACAACGGGTACTGGATCGGCGGCCTGCAGCTCGTCGCGTCGCCCGAGTTCCACTTCTAGTCGAATTACGCTCACGCAGATCGGAGATCCACATGAGAAAGCTGCTCGCTTCCCTCGTCGCTGTCCTCGTCGCCTTGTTCGCCAGCGCCCAGGCCCCCGCCAAGGCGCCGCCCCCGGCCTCGGCCGCCCCGGCTCCCGTCGAGGTCGACAATACCGGCACCCCGGGCAAGGCCACCGCCAAGCGGACGGCCAAGGCCACCGCCACGATCACGGCGATCGACGTCGCCGCACGCACCGTCACCCTGAAGGCCAAGTCCGGCGAGACCCAGACCTTCAAGGTGGGGCCGGACGTCCAGCGGTTCGACGAGTTCGCCGTGGGCGACGTCATCAAGATCGAGTACGAGCAGGGGCTCGCGCTCGAGTTCCAGCCCGCCGGCGCGGAGAACGTCCCGGTGACCGCGATGGCCACCGGCGGCCGGGCGGAGAAGGACCAGGCGCCGGGCGCCGCGGCGGCCGCTGGAGTCCGGGGCACGGTGACGGTCACCAAGATCGACAGCGCGAAGCGGCTGGTCTCCTTCACGGGACCCGGCGGAAACGTCTACCAGGTGAAGGCCGGTCCCAAGGTGAAGCTCGAGAAGCTGAAGGTCGGCGACAAGCTCCTCGCCACCTACGTCGAGGCCGTGGCCATCAGGCTGGAGAAGGCGAAGAAGAAGTAGCGAGGTTCCATCCCACGGTTCGCCGTGGGCAAGAAGTCCGGATTCGTGAAGGGCGAGGAGTGACCCGATGCTTTTGATCACGGTGCCTCCATGAAGACCCCGCCGCCAGCCGTCGACCTCGCCCGCATCACCCTGGGCGTCATCGCCCTTCTGGCGATGATCGCGACGAGCGTCTGGGTGATGCTGCCGTTCCTCCTGTCCGTGATCTGGGCCGGGGCGATCGTCATCGCGACCTGGCCCATCCTGATCGGCATCCAGACGCGCCTCTGGGGGCGGCGCGGGCTGGCGGTCGCGGTGATGACCGTCGCGATGATCGCGCTGATCGCGACCCCGATCTGGCTCGGCGCCTCGGCGATCGTCGACAATGCCGGGCGAATCGGGGAGTCGCTGCACTCCCTCGCCACGGAGGGCTTCCCCCCGCCTCCCTCCTGGCTCGAGCGGGTGCCCGTGGTGGGCCCACGGCTGGTCGGCAAGTGGCAAGCCTACACGGGGAACCCGGAGGCCGTGGTCGCGCGGCTCCAGCCCCACGCCCGGGAGGTGGCGGGCTGGGTCGCGTCGAAGGCTGGAGGGGTCGGCACCACCATCGTCCAGCTCCTCCTCATGGTGATCGTGTCGGGCCTCCTCTACGCGTCGGGCGAAACCGTGGCGCGCGGCATCCTTCGCTTCCTCCGTCGTCTCGCGGGGGACCGGGGAGAGAACTCCGGGATCCTCGCGGCCAAGGCGGTCCGGGCCGTGGCCCTGGGTGTCATCGTCACCGCGGTGGCGCAGACCGTGCTCGCGGGGGCCGGGCTGTTCCTCGCCGGGGTCCCGCAAGCGGGTCTCCTCGCGGCCATCGTCTTCGTGCTCTGCATCGCGCAGATCGGCCCGATCCTCGTGGTGGCGCCTGCGACCATCTGGCTCTACTCGTCGGGGGCGGCCGGTCGCGGGACCCTCCTTCTCGTCATCTCGGTCGTCGCCCTGGTGATGGACAACGTCCTGCGCCCCGTCCTCATCAAGAAGGGGGCGGACCTTCCGCTCGTCCTCATCCTGTCCGGGGTCATCGGAGGGGTCATCGCATTCGGCGTCATCGGCCTGTTCATCGGGCCCGTGCTGCTGGCGGTCACGTGGACGCTGCTCACGGCATGGGTGGGCGACCTCGACCGCGCCCGGCCTGAATCGGGGAGCGACCCAGGCAGGTCCTTCACGTCGGGAACAGCGGAGCGCAACCTGTCGGACGAGGGAGGGGATCCATGAACTCTGGGCGCAAGGACGACATCGAGGTTTCTCGACGCAACATCCTGAGGGGCTCTGCCGTGGTGCTCCTGGGAGCAGGTCTTGGCGGCGCCAGCCTGGTCCGTGCAGACGCATCGACACCGACGACGGGAGCCGCCGCCGCCCCGCCCCTTCCCTGGAAGTGGGTGAAGCTCGACCCGCTGGAAGCCGGGCGCCGCGCCTATCGCATCTACCTGGACGGCGGGGGCTGCGGGACCGGCGCGTACCTGAGCCTGCTCTCCTTGCTGAAGGAGAAGGTCGGCTACCCGTGGACGACGTTGCCGGACATGGCGATGCACCACGCCGCCGCGGGATTCGCCGGGCACGGCACGCTGTGCGGTTCGCTCGCGGGCGCGTCGAGCATCATCAATCTCGTCACCTACAGCAAGAAGGACGAGGTCGCCAAGCAACTGATCGACCGGCTCTTCTACTGGTACGCAGGCCAGGAGTTCCCCACCAGCCGGTTCGACGACATCTCGGCGATGCCGAAGCAGGTGAAGGTCAAGGCGATGTCGCCGCTCTGCCACACGTCGGTGTCGAAGTGGACGCTCGCCGCCGGGGCAGAGGTCACCTCCAAGGCGAAGAAGGAGCGGTGCGCCAAGGTGACGGGCGAGGTCGTCTACACGGTGACGCTCGCGATGAACGAGTACTTCGACGGCAAGTGGTCGCCCCCGGTCTGGAAGCCCTCGGCGGAGATCGAGCACTGCGTCCGATGCCACGGGCCCGACGACATGTGGCAGACGAAGGAGGGCATGAACCACCAGCAGGGGCACATGGAGTGCCGTATGTGCCACGCCGACCACACGAAGTGAGGACTGGCGCGGCGGCCCTCCCCACCAGGGCCTCGCCGGCCGTCAGGAGCGATTCTTCCGTCAGGCCGGGCAGAAGCATCTGCGCCCACGCCGCCTGGCCATTTCGTGGCCAATCTGCTCCTGGACCCGCACTTCCGAGCCGGTCACCGGTGTCACCGAAATGGGCGCGCGAGATCCTGCGCGACCGTGCGGCGGAGGCGCGGTCCGGGCTAGGATGGCCGCATGTGGCAGAAATGCAGCGTCTGCAAGAAGCCCATCCCCTTCGGTGGCGCCTACCTCAAGTGCGGCGTCTCCACCTGCAACCGCAAGCGCTTCCAGCTCTACTTCTGCTCCGACTCCTGCTGGGACGCCCACAACCCGGACCAGAACCACCGGAACCCGAGCTACACCGAGCACAGGGCGCCGGCCGGGCCCCCGGTGAGCTGACGCGACATCGTCGCGCCCGGGGCCACGGAGGCTGGGCACGGTTATGGGTGGCGCCATGACCCCGGGACTCCCCGCGACCGCCCGACGCATCCGACGCATCCGCGCCTCGATCCTGGCCAGCGCCTTCCTCTCCGCCTGCGGAGGCTGCGGGGGCTCCGCCACCGCTGCCCCCGGAGGCCCGACGGGACCGAGCGGCACCACCGGCCCCACCTTTCGCGTGGTCACGCTGAGCGCAGCGCTCTCCTCGCCCTGGGGCCTCGCCTTCCTCCCCGACGGCCGGATGCTCGTGACGCAGAAGGGCGGCACGATGGTCATCCTGGGTGCGGACGGCGCCGTGCAGGCGACCCTGACCGGCCTCCCGCCGGTGGTCGCGGACGGGCAGGGCGGCCTCCTCGACGTCGCGCTCGACCCGGACTTCGCCACCGAGCCCTGGGTGTACTGGACCTTCTCGGAGCCCGGCGTGGGATCCGATGCGGGGCTCGCCGGAACCGCCGTGGCGCGCGGGAAACTCGTGGGCGGCGCCCTCCAGGAGATCTCCGTCCTCTACCGGCAGGTGCCCAAGGTGGCGGGAGCCGGCCACTTCGGATCCCGGCTCGCGTTCCGGGGAGACAAGACGCTCTTCGTGACGCTCGGCGAGCGGCAGAAGGGAGCCCCGGCCCAGGACCTCCAGACTACCCTCGGCAAGGTGGTCCGGATCCGTCGCGACGGCACCATCCCGGTCGACAACCCGGCCATCCCCGGTGCACGGCCAGAGATCTGGAGCTACGGTCACCGCAACCCGCAGGGCGCGGCGATGCGCCCCGGGACAGACGAACTCTGGGTGAACGAGCACGGTCCGCAGGGCGGCGACGAGCTGAACCGGATCGTCCCGGGCGGCAACCACGGCTGGCCGCTCGTGAGCTACGGCTGCAACTACGGCGATCCGGTCGGAGACGCCTGCCGCATCGGCGGCGGGACCCACGCACCCGCATACGTGGAGCCGGTGAGCTACTGGGTCCCGACATCGATCGCGCCCGCGGGGTTGCTCTTCTACACGGGATCGCCGTTCCCGCAGTGGCAGGGAAGCGTCTTCCTCGGAGCGCTCGCGGGGACGGCGCTCTGGCGCGTCGAGCTCCGGGGGAACGTCGAGGTCGCGCGGGAGCGGCTCCTCGGCGACCTCGGGGAGCGGATCCGCGACGTGCGGCAGGGGCCGGATGGCTTCCTCTACCTCATCACCGATGGTGGGAAGCTGCTCCAGGTCCGGAACTGAGGCACGTCCCGCGGAGTCGCAGCTCTTCGGACCCAGTTCACCCGAAGGAGTGGTTCATGTGGATGAACCACTCCACCTGTGTCGCGGGGTCTCGGCGTCGTGGTCCGGCTACCTGCCCTGCAGCACGTGCGCGATGACGTCGCCGCACGCCATGTTGAGGTGGTCCCCCGCGACGTCCATCTCCGTCTGCTTCGCGGTGAAGGCATGCCACGCAGGCTGCGTGACGGCAGGACCCTCCGTGACGACCGAGTCGTAGTACACGGCTGCCGCATCGCGATGGAAACGAGACTTGATGAACTCCACGCGGGCATCCCTCCGCTCCGCGATCAGGCACTTGAGTTCCTCACTCACGGCGGTCCCCCCAGTCGGGCGGGTGCGCGGCGAAACGGTCGCCGGGAGCAGGCTCGAATGGGATGTCATAACGCGCTTGCCGACCCCGCGCCGAAGTGGTTTCCGGACCCCCCCTCATCCGTGGAGCAGGAACTTCCGCGAATTGACGAGGAAGCTCGTCAGCTTCCTGGAGACGGTTCGCCTCGAGATCCCGATCAGGCTCGCGATCTCCCCGAGTTCCATTCCGTCCACGAAGACGCCGACCGCCACGGTCTGGGTCTTCTCGTCGAACGGAGAAAGGACTGCCTGGGCGAGTTGGCGCTCCAGGTAGCTTCCTGGACCGTCCCCGCCGGGATCGGCCACCAGGTCGACGTCCTCGGCCAGAGCTTCCACGCCTCGCCTGTTCGGCTGGCGGAGGACGTTCAGGCAGCCGGTGGGTCGCCGAGGATCTTGCCCAGCACGCTCGCGACCATCCGGTCGCAGCGCCAGCCGAGGAACGGGAAGGCGCCCTGCGCGGCCGAGCCCACCCGTTCGTAGAGCTGGTCCCGCAGGGCCAGGCGTGCCCGGTGGAGCCGCACCTTCACGACCTCCTCGGAGGTCCCGAGGGCGAACGCCGAGTCGGCGGTGGACATCCCCAGCCATGCGTCGCGCAGCGCCACCAAGCAGTATCGGACGGCGCCGCTCAGGGGCGTCTGGCAGCACGCCCCCTATTTCCACAACGGGTCGGCGGCCACGCTCGATGACGTCGTGAACAGGTACGACACGCGACGGTCCCTGGGCCTCACCGACGCGGAGAAGGCCGATCTGGTCCAGTACCTGAAGTCGTTGTAGTCATGGGGGCATGGCGAAGGGCAGGAGGTAGCGGTGGCGCGCCGCGGCGTGGACGAGCTCGTTGGGGAGAGGGTGACCATCCGGCACGGGTTCCTGTGGCTGCGCACCGGGCACGGGACCGTGCGCGCCACCTACAAGAAGGAGGGGAGGCTCTTCGCTGCCGTGGAGCTCGACGGGAGCGGAAGGGTCCTGCCACGGCTGGTGAGCCAGCTCCGGGTCGTCGGCAAGGAGCAGGGATAGCAGCGGCGGCGGCGACCAGGTGCTCCCCGACGTGTAGTCGATGACGAGCGACCGTCCGGAGGACAGGACCTTCCTGCTGCGTGCGACCGCCAGGAAGATGCGCAAATCCTCCCAGTTGGCGGAGGCTTGGGATCGATGCGCGCGGGCGCGCATCCGATGGGGGTTGGCGCCGTTGATCAGGCTGCAGTGCATATCGTAGCGTCCCCCCGTCTCGTCCCTGCCGCCCTCGTCGCGAAGAAGTAGGAGAACGATCATGACCGCACCGACGCTGAAGCACCTCATCGGCGGACGCCTCGTCGAGTCGAAGTCCACCCAGTGGCGCGACGTCGTGAACCCGGCCACCCAGCAGGTGGTCGCCCGGGTTCCGTTCGCGACGAAGGAGGAGCTCGACCTCGCCGTCGCCTCCGCGCAGGAGGCCTTCCAGACCTGGCGCTTCACGGCGGTGCCGGCGCGCATGCGGGTGATGCTGAAGTTCCAGGAGCTGTTGCGCGACAACGTCGAGCGGCTCGCCCAGCTCATCACCACCGAGCATGGCAAGACGCTCCCCGACGCCATCGGGGAGGTGGGTCGTGGCCTGGAGGTGGTCGAGCACGCCTGCAGCATCACCAGCCTGCAGCTCGGCGAGTTCGGGAACAACGCGGCGAGCGGGGTGGACGTCTACACCCTCATCCAGCCGCTCGGCGTCGTGGCCGGCCTCACCGCGTTCAACTTCCCGGTCATGCTGCCCTGCTTCATGTTCCCCATCGCCGTGTCCACCGGGAACACCTTCATCCTGAAGCCGTCCGAGCAGGATCCCAGCTCCGCGCTCGCGCTCGCCGAGCTGGCACTGGAGGCCGGCCTTCCGCCCGGGGTCCTCAACGTGGTGCACGGCGGCGCCGAGGTCGCGACCGCCATCTGCGATCACCCCGGGATCAAGGCCGTGTCCTTCATCGGCTCGACCGGCGTGGGCCGGATGGTCTACGAGCGTGCCAGCCAGGCCGGCAAGCGCTGCCAGACCATGATGGGCGCCAAGAACCACTGCGTCATCCTCCCCGACGCGGTCCGCGAGGGGGCGCTCAGCGCCCTCGCCGCGGCGGCCTTCGGGGCCGCGGGCCAGCGCTGCATGGCGACCCCGGTGGCGGTCTTCGTCGGCGAGGCCCGGAGCTGGATCCCGGAGTTCATCGAGAAGGCCCGCACGCTGAAGGTCGGTCCGGGCACCGACAAGACGGCGGACCTCGGGCCGCTCGTCTCCCGACCGGCCCGGGAGCGCGTCGAGAAGCTCATCCAGTCCGGCGTGGACCAGGGGGCGAAGCTGGTGCTCGACGGGCGCGGCGTGAAGGTCGCCGGGCACCCCGACGGCAACTTCGTGGGCCCGACCATCTTCACCGGCGTGAAGCCGGGGATGGACATCTACCGCGAGGAGATCTTCGGCCCGGTCCTCTGCATCGTGGAGGCCGAGGACCTCGACGCCGCCATCCAGTTCGTGAACGCCAATCCCAACGGCAACGGCGTCGGCCTCTTCACCCAGGACGGGTATGCCGCGCGGAAGTTCCAGGAGGAGATCGACGTCGGCCAGGTGGGCATCAACCTGCCCATCCCGGTTCCCGTCGCCTACTTCAGCTTCACGGGATCGCGCGGCTCCAAGCTCGGAGACCTGGGGCCGAACGGGAAGCAGGCCGTGAGCTTCTGGACGCAGACGAAGACCGTCATGGCGCGCTGGCCCAGGCCGAACGCGGCCTCCGCTCCCGTGTCGCCCAACTTCACCGCGCGCTAGACGGCGCACCTGGGGCGACATGCAGGCAAGGACGGCGGCTGCGATGCTGGCCCGGATCAAGTAGGCTCGACGTCCACAGGAGGGAGGACTTCGTGGACGACAGGACGCCACCGGACGGCATCTCCGCCTCGCAGCTGCGCGCGGCGGTCGACTTCGCCATCACCTCGAGGCGCAGCATCCGCGCCTTCCTGCCCACGCCGGTCCCGCGCGAGGAGATCGAGGCCATCCTCGCCGTCGCCAGCCGCGCGCCGTCCGGCACCAATACCCAGCCCTGGAAGGTGCACGTGCTCACCGGCGCGGTGAAGGAGCGCCTGTCGGCCGCCATCCTCGCCGTCCACGCCGAACCCGCCGTGGCGGCGGGGCATGCCGAGGAATGGGACTACTACCCGCGCGAGTGGGCGACGCCCTACGTCGAGCGGCGCCGCAAGGTGGGCTGGGACCTCTACGGCCTCCTGGGGATCGGGAAGGCCGACAAGGCACGGATGCACGCCCAGCACGGGCGCAACTACGCCTTCTTCGATGCACCGGTCGGGCTCGTCTTCACCATCGACCGGGTCATGCGGCAGGGGAGCTTCCTCGACTACGGCATGTTCCTCGAGAACGTGATGGTGGCCGCCCGCGCCCGCGGCCTCGACACCTGCCCGCAGGCGGCCTTCATGCAGTTCCACCGGATCATCGCCGCGCAGCTGGCCATCCCGGAGAGCGAGATGGTCGTCTGCGGCATGAGCCTCGGACACGCGGACCCGTCGCGGCCCGAGAACGAGCTGCAGACCGAGAGGGAACCGGTCGCCGCCTTCACGAAGTTCCACGGCTAGGGCCGACGAAGAAAAGGTCCCCGCCGCACACAGCGGGCGGCGGGGACCCGGCCCAACCCCCAACCACGTTCCCTGGATGTCAGACAGTCCGCAGCCGGGTTTCTGACATCCCAGGTGGCCCTGGCCGTCAGGCCACGTGCTCGGCCAGCCAGGTCACCACCGGCGCGGCGGCACGGGCCTTCTCGACGAGCCAGCCGGTCAGGCCCGGGCGGGTGATGAGGCGCCTCGGCACGTCCCCGGGATCGACCACCAGCCCCTTCATGAGGAGCAGCGCCGCGCGCGGGTGGTCCGGGTCGACGCCGGCGGGGACGCGAACCAGCGTCTCGGCGGCGGAGCAGGTGAACCCCGCGGCGGCGAGCACGGCCAGTCGCCGGGACAGCGCAGCGCCTCGACGCGGGTCGAGAAGTGCCGCCCGGAACCGCTTCAGGGCATCGGGTTCGAGCGTCCAGCAGCCGCTTCCGGTGAAGCGCTGGTCGATGCCGACCTGGAGATACATCGCCGCGGGGGTGGCGCCGGGGCTTGCCGCCCGTCCGGTGTCGAGCGGGATCCAGCCGGCCACGTGCGTCTTGTAGGGCGTCTTGTCCTTGCTGAACCGGACGTCGCGGTGGATCCGGAAGACCTTGGGCTCTCCCAGGCCGTGCCGCCCGTACGCGCCGCGCAAGCCCTCGCGAACCTCGCCGAGGAGGGCCGCCATCGGCGCGGCCCATCGCTCGTCGTACTCGGCGCGGTGCGCCTGGAACCAGTCCCTGTCGTTCTGCAGCGCGAGGGAGAGGAAGAAGTCGCCGCGGGAGTCGGGAAAGCCGCGGAAGGCGGCCGGCGGGCTGGGCTTGGCCCTCGTCATGCGGCGACATCCTATTCGAAACCGTCCCCCGGTGGCCTGCGGGAACGCCGCGCTACTTCTTCAGATTCGCGACGTATCTCCCCATCGCGGCGACCTCGTCGGCGGTCATCCCGGTCTTGTCCATGGGCGACGGATGAGCGTTCACCACCTTGGCGACGGTGCCTGCCGGCATGCCGGCGATGGCCGGGGTCGCGGTTCCGCCCTGCCCGTTGCCGCCGTGGCAGGGAGCGCAGTGCTTCTGGTAGAGGGCGGGGATGTCGGCTGCCAGCGCGTGACCGGCCCCGACGGTGCTCGAGACGCCGGCGAGGACGATCCCCAGGTGGATCCGGTTCATGGCGTACCCCTTCGCAGGATGTTCGACGCCCCGATCTTCCGGGCGGGGCAGCGAATGGTCAACGGGTCGTCCGGGTGTACTTGTCCCGATGACAATCGCGGCTCTCCGCGCTCGATTCCGGCGCAGGCGTATGCTTCTACGATGGTCCTCCCGATCGTCGGCGCCCTCCTTGGCCTGTGCCTGGCCGTCCCTGACGCGGAGATGCCCTTGGCGTCGGATGCTCCATCACCCACGGTGATGACGTCGCCCGTCTCGACCGCCGACCTGACGGCCTTCAAGGTGAACTGGGCCATCGACGGGACGATCACCGGCGTGACCCTGGCGCTGTGGGTGCTGCCCGAGTTCTTCAAGGACTCGCTGGTCCCGGCCACCGCTCGCTGGGTCACGCCGCCCGGCATCGACGTCACCGTGCGCTATGCCCTCGTCTGGCCCAGCCCTGCGCCCGCCGCGCTCACCTCGGACATCCTGGTGGCCGCCGTGCCCCTGGGGCTGGGGCTCTGGACCTTCTTCGAGGCGGAGGCCGCGGGAGGCCTCCGCACCGCGGCCGAGGACCTGCTCCTGATCACCGAGGCGATGACGGTCGCCGGCGCGCTCACGACGGTCACGAGGTACACCACCGTGCGCATCCGTCCCTACGCCTACTACGGCGAGGGCACCGGCGTGCCGGAGGACCGGCTCTCCTTCTGGTCGGGGCACACCACCACGGCCTTCTCGGCGGCTGCGGCGGCCGGATACGTCGCGCAGGTGCGCGGCTACGCCAGCTGGCCGTGGGTCTACGCCGTGGGGTTCACGGCGGCCGGCGCGGTGTCCTACTTCCGCGTGGCCGGCGACAAGCACTGGATGACCGACGTCCTCGTCGGGGCGGTGGTGGGGACCGGGATCGGCTTCCTGGTGCCCTGGCTCCACCGCAGCACGCCTGGCCTGTCCCTGCGGGTGGTTCCCCATCCGGAAGGGCTCGCCGTCGCCGGGAGATTCTAGGACCCTCGCTACGGATTCATCTCGTAGGCGTCCTTGAGCGCGTGCACGGTCTGCCAGACCCGGCCGGCGCGCCCGGCGTCGAAGGCCGGACGGCGGATCATCTTCAGCGCCAGCTCGACCTGCGCGGCGGTGGCCGCGGGCTTGGAATGCAGGTCCAGCGCGTGGCGCGAGAAGTCGCGGACCAGGACGTCGAAGATCTGGTCGACCGTGTCCCCGTCGATCCCCTCGGCGGCGGAGAGCGCCGCGCCCTCCAGGATGAGCTGGGCGTAGACCACGAGCGTGAAGAGCTCGCCCACCACCAGCAGGAAGTCCACGTCCTTGGACTGCTCCTCGGTGGGCGTGGCCCGGACCAGGAACTCCTTGAGGGCCGCGATCTGCTCCCGGAAGAGGGCCACGTTCGGCTGGTTCCACGCCGCGAAGACCGGCGTCGGATCGTGGAAGCGGATCTTGCCCAGGCCGCTGGCCGGCCCCTGGTCCCACAGGAAGGTGTCGTCGGCCGCGTCGTCGCGCCGGGGGACGGGCGGGAACGGCGCCGGCGCGAACAGGTAGTTCTTCATGAACTTCACGATCAGCGCGATGTTGACGTGGACCGTTCCCTCGAGCTTGGGCAGGGCACGGATGTCGCGGGCCGCCATCTCGAAGTAGGTGTCCTTCTCGAAGCCCTTGGCGGCGATGACGTCCCACAGGTGGTCGATCACCTTCTCGCCCTCGGTCGTCACCTTCATCTTCATGACCGGGTTGAAGAGGAGGTAGCGACGGTCCTCCAGGGAGGCCGAGCGGAAGTAGTCGGAGGCCCGCAGCGCGAAGAGCTTCATGGCCACCAGCCGCGCGTAGGCGTCGGTGAAGAGCCGACGGACGTGCGGGAAGTCGGTGACCGCCATCCCGTAGAGCCGGCGGTTGGCGGCGTGGCGCACCGCCTCGTAGAGGGCGTGGGTGGAGATCCCGATGGAGCCCCAGCCCAGGTTGTACTTGCCGACGTTGACGGTGTTGAGGGCGGCGTCCCAGGCGGCCTGGCCGCGGGAGAGGATGTCGGCCTCGGTGACCGGGTAGTCGTGGAGCACGAACTCCGCCACGTAGGACTGGCTCGCCACCACGTTCTTGACGAGCTCGAACCCGGGGTGCTTCGGGTCGACGAGGAAGAAGACGTACTCGCCGGTCCCGGCGATCTTCCCGAAGACCGACAGGAGCGCGGCCTCGTTGCCGTTGCCGATGTAGTACTTGTCGCCGCGGGCCAGGTAGCTTTCCCTCGCCGGCCGGGACCAGCTCCATGTCCGACGCAGTAGATGTCGGCGCCGTGCTCCTTCTCCGAGAGCCCGAAGCCGAAGATGCCCCCGGCCTCGAGCAGGCCGGCGGTCCGGCGCCTGGCCTCCTCGTTCCCGCTCATCCAGATGGGTCCGAGGCCGAGGATGGAGACCTGCCAGGTGTACCAGTAGGGGAGCCCGTAGAACCCGAGGACCTCGTTCAGGGCGCAGTTCCGCCAGGTGTCCCAGCGCGCGCCGGCGCCGCCGAGCGACGACGGGCGTGAGGAAGGTGGCGAAGAGCCGCTCGCGTCCGGCGAACTCGAGGAAGTCGGCGTACCAGGTCCGGTCCAGGTCGTCCTTCCGGAGCCGGGCCTTCCCCTTGGCCTCGAAGAAGCCAATCGTCTTCTCGATGAGCTCGCGGGACGCCGCGTCACGGCAGTGGCGGGAGGGTACCTTCGGGTTGAGCAGGAACATGGGGGTCCTTTACCCGTGCAGGGGGAAGTAGAGCTTCACGAGGACGAAGAGCCCGATCGCCACTGCCAGTGTCACGAGGATCCGGACGTTGTTTTTCAAGAACACTCCCCCCTGGGATGACCCGAGACGCGAAAACTTCAAGCCGTCGCCACAGTAGTCCTCGCCGCCGGGAGGCCAACGACCCGGAGGGGTGTCGGCTTATCCATCGGGTCGGTGAGATTCGTGACACGGCGGCCCCCACGCTGGATCCACGGGGGATCCCGCGGGCTTGGCACCGATCCAGACCGAGAAATGCGTCGGGATCCTCACCGACCATTTTTTCTACAGTCGAGACCGATGTCGGCGGCCGCCCGCGCAAGTCCCCGCCGTTCCAGGGCTTGTCGGGAGCGCGGCGGCATCCGACGTCTTGGCCCGGCTGTTGCGAAAGCGGTCATGTGAAAGGAGCACGCCATGATCGCCGCCACCGCCTTCGCCATCGTCGGACTCGTCGTCGTCGCCTTCCTGAACCGCATCCCGTAGCTCCCACCGCCGCCGCTCCACCAGGGTCTGCCATGCACGGAAACGAATTCCTCAACGGATACTCCGCAAAGCTCGTCGAGTACGGGCTCGCCGTCGCCTACCTCGTCCTCTTCGTCGGATTCTGGCGCTTCATCCACGGAGGGAAGGAAGCCGCGAAGGCCGTGGTCGCCAAGGCCGTCGAGCTGCCGCGCGCCGTCACCGCCGGATGGTTCGAGCTTCCGGCCGACGTGGCGCTCCACCCGGGCCACACCTGGGCGCGCATGGAGAAGGACGGGACCGTGGCCGTCGGCCTCGACGACCTCGGCCACCGGATGATCGGGCCAATGGACGGCATCGCGCTGCCGGCGCCCGGTAGCACGGTGGAGCAGGGCGCGGCCGCCGTGACGCTCGAGGCGGGTGGAAAGCAAGTGGGGCTCCTGTCGCCCGTGGACGGCGAGGTGGTCGCCACCAATGCCGCGGTCCGCGACGGCTCGGCGCCGTACGGTGACGGGTGGCTCTTCAAGGTCCGCCCCACCCGCTGGGCCCGCAACGCCGCCCAGTTGCTCACCGGCGAGGCGGCGCGGGAATGGGTCGAGGAGCATGGACGGAAGCTGACCATGCGCCTCGCGCCGGAGATGGCGCTGGCCCCGGCGATGCACGACGGCGGAGCGCCGGTCCCCGGCATGGCCCGGGAGCTCGACGCCGAGCACTGGGACGAGATCGCACGCGAGTTCTTCCGCACGCAGGAGTGAGGAGATAGCCATGACCGCCTTCATCGACACCCTGACGACCATCGGAGTCTTCGTCGCTGGCCTGGTTGCACGGCTCGGAATCGTGCTGGTCATCGGACTCGTCCTCCTCTCGCCGGTGTTGCTCGCGCTCGGAGCCGGCAGGGTCATCCGCGCGGCGCGCATGTGGGCGGAGGGCTACCGCTCGGCGGGTCGCCTGCGCTTCCGCGGCGGCCTCGCCTACGCGCCGGGCCACACCTGGATGAAGGTCGAGGGCACCTCCCTCAGGGTGGGCATCGACGACCTGGCCCAGAGCATCCTCCCCTGGACCGTCGCGGTCTCCCTGCCGCGAACCGGCCAGCAGGTGAAGGCGGGAGAGCCGGTCGCCACGCTCTCCTGCGGTGGCCGGGACGTGCAGATCGCGGCTCCGACCTCCGGGCGCATCGTGGCGCTGAACCCCGAGGTCCTGCGGGAGCCCACGCTGGCCAAGAGCCAGAACTACGCGAGCGGCTGGCTGTTCGCCATCGAGCCCGCGAACCAGGAGTGGAAGTCCCTCCCGTTCGGGGAGAAGGCCCGCAACTGGCTGCGCGACGAGGGAGAGCGGCTGGAGCGGTTCTACGAGATGCAGCTCGGCATGGCGGCCGCCGACGGCGGAGAGCTCATCGGACCGCCGGACACCCTCCTCAGCGACGCGCAGTGGAAGGCGCTGACCCGGGGTTTCCTCAACACCTAGAAGCGCGGGGCGGGTCGGGGGAGGTCGCGGCTTGGCGGCGGCGACCTCCTCCGTGTATGCCATTCCATGGCCTCGTCCCCCCGCTCCCTCCGGGTCCTGCAGCCCGAGGCACCGCCCGTCGCTCCCCGCCACGAAGGAGCCGCCGCCACCGCCGCATTCCTGCTGGTGCTCTCCACGCTCGGTTTCATGCAGGCGCGGTTGCGCCTCCGGGTCCTCCTCCTCGACCGGTTCGTCCCCGGCGCCGGCTGGGTGGAGGTCGTCCTCCTCGCGGCCTACGCGGCCCTGGTGGCGCACTGGCTGCTCGACACGAGGAGGATCGCCACCTGGCGGGTGCGCCTCTGGCTGCTCTTCTCCGTGGTGTTCTTCGCCCAGCTCGGCCTGGGGCTCCTCGGGTTCTCGACGTTCCTCATGACGGGCGCACTCCACGTGCCGGTGCCGGCGCTGATCGTGGCGGGGCCCGTCTTCCGCGGCGGCGGCCTCTTCATGCCCATCCTCTTCGGCGTGACGGTCCTCCTCGTCGGGCCGGCCTGGTGCTCGCAACTCTGCTACTTCGGCGCCTGGGACAACCTCGCCGCGAACGCCCTGCCCCGGGCGAAGAAGACCCCCGGATGGATGACGCGGCTTCGCTGGGCCTCCCTCGCACTCGTGATCCTGGTGGCGCTCGGGCTGCGGGCCGCGGGCGTGTCCGGGGTCGTGGCGGCCGGATTCGGCATCGCCTTCGGGGTCGGCGGGGTGGGATTCATCGTGCTGTGGTCGAGGCGCAAGGGGGTCATGACCCAGTGCGTGGCCTACTGCCCCATCGGCGCACTGGCGACGACGGCAGGGCGCCTGTCCCCGTTCCGCCTGACGATCGACGACGGGTGCACGGAATGCCGCCTCTGCACGCTGGTGTGCCGCTACCGGGCGCTCGAGATCGACGATCTTCGAAGCAAGCGGGCCGGTCGCTCCTGCACGCTCTGCGGCGACTGCCTCTCCTCCTGCCACGCCGGCCTCATCCGCTTCCGGTTCCCCGGGCTCTCGCCGGCAGCGGCGCGGGCGACCTTCGTGGCGCTCGTCGCCGCCTTCCATGCGGTGTTCCTGGGCGTGGCCCGGATCTGAGCCCGGTTCGGGTGTCCCACGATCCGGTTCCCTCGATCTCGTGACTCGACCGCGCACGGCGCCCGACGTCTCCTGGGCTCGTGAAGTCCGTCGCATTCCAGCCATCTCTCGCAGCGCTCCTCGTGACCATCCTGTGCCTGTCCGGCTGCGGTGGAAGCGGCGCCGAGGAGGACGCGCCCTCCTGCGAGGGCGTCGTGCTCCGCGGCGCCTGCTGGACCGCGAGCCCCGGCATCACCCTGAGCGTCGAGCGCGTCGCCCGGGTCGTCGAGAGGGCCGAGGCGTACTGGGGCCATCCGAAGGGGTCCCTGAACGGCTGGCGCGTGGAGTTCACGCGTGGCCAGATCGTCGTCGACGGGGAGTCGTTCAGCGGCTACTGCTGGCCGGCTTCCCGGCGGATCGTCGCCACCCCGTTCGTGCCGGACTGCTTCGAGCACTCGCCCATCTTCCACGAGCTGGGGCACGCCTGGGGGTTCGAGGAGGACGACCCGCGCATGTCGAACGAGTGGCCGTTGCTCCAGGCGGCCAGGGAGCACTCGGGGTGGGAAGGCTGCGCGCATCGCGAGGATCACGACGACTGAGGCGAGGGGCGGCGCCCCGCCGGAGCCCTCGATTCGCCGCGGGTGGATGGGTAGAGTCCGGCTCCATGCCCGTCCCCGCGCTGGTCGTCCTCGCCCTCCTGCTCGCCGCGTCCACCGAGCCCGCCGCCGGAACCACCCCCGCCTGGGACCGTTCCGAGGTGATGGTGCCGATGCGGGACGGTGTCCGGCTCCAGACCGTCGTCTACACGCCCCGCCTCGCCCGGCCGTCCAGCGAGAAGCTCCCCATCCTGTTCATGCGGACTCCGTACGGGTTCGCCGAGAACGACGAGGGGCGCTCGCGCTGGCTCGAGGCCCCCTGGCTCCGCCCCATGCTCGACGACGGCTACGTGCTCGTCCTCCAGAACGTCCGCGGCCGGTTCGGATCCGAGGGGACCTACGTGATGGAGAGCGCGCCGCGCGACCGGTCCGATCCACGCTCCGTGGACGAGGGCACCGACGCCCACGACACGGTCGAGTGGCTCGTCGGCAACGTCCCCTCGAGCGGGAAGGTCGGGATGCTGGGCGTCTCGATCCCGGGGCGTCTCGTGGCCATGGCGATGCTCGAGCACCATCCGGCCGTGAAGGCCTACTCCCCGCAGGCGGCGCCGGCGGACAACTTCATCGGCGACGACCTCTTCCACCAGGGCGCCTTCCGCCTCTCGCAGATGTTCGAGTTCATCCCCGCGATGGAGTCGGGTCCCCGGTTCACCGACTTCCCGTTCGACCAGCTCGACCTCTACGACTGGTTCCTCTCGCTCGGGCCCCTCGGGAACGTCGACGCCCGCCACTTCCACGGCCGGTTCCCCATGTGGAACGACATCGTCGCCCACCCCAGCTACGACGCCTACTGGAAGCGCAGGTCCCTCCCCATGGTCCTCCCGCACGCTCCCGCGCCGACCCTGCACGTCGGGGGCGCCTTCGACCAGGAGGACCGCCGCGGGCCGGTCGCTCTCTACGCGGCGATGGAGAGGAACGACGCGCAGGGGTGGAACTTCCTGGTCCAGGGTCCGTGGGCGCACCGGACGTGGCGCCTGGCCGATGGCGACAGGCTCGGGCGGATCGACTTCGGCGCCCCGACCGGGAAGTTCTTCCGGGAGGAGGTGCAGGCCGCCTTCTTCGCCTGCCACTTGAAGGGTCGCTGCGGCGCGCCGTTTCCGGAGGCGCTGGTGTTCCAGACCGGTTCCAACCTGTGGCAAGGCCTTCCCGCCTGGCCCCCCCGGGGTGGCAGGCAACGGAGCGTGTACGTCGCGGACGGAGGGCGGCTCTCGTTCGACCCTCCGGACAGCGGTGCGCGTGACGTGGTCCGGGCGTGGACGTCGGATCCGGCGAACCCCGTCCCGTACCAGGTCCGTCCCGTCCCCGCGCCGAGCCTGGCCGCCAAGGAGGCCGACGCCGCCTGGCCGGTCTGGATGGTCGCGGACCAGCGGTTCGTCCACGCGCGCCCCGACGTCGTCTCCTGGCAGACCGGGCCGCTGGCCGAGGACGTGGTCCTGTCGGGCTCGATCACGGCCCACCTCTTCGTCTCGACGACCGGCACCGACGCCGACTTCGTGGCGAAGCTCATCGACGTCCAGCCGGAGAAGGTGGAGGGCGACCCCACGCTGGGTGGCGCGCAGATCATGGTGGCCGCGGAGATCCTGCGGGGACGGTTCCGGAAGGGGTTCGAGCGGCCCGTCCCGTTCACGCCCGGCAGGGTGGAGGAGGTGGCCATCGACCTCCTCACCCGGAACCACGTCTTCAAGAAGGGGCACCGCATCATGCTCCAGGTGCAGAGCACCTGGTTTCCCCTCTACGACCGGAATCCCCAGACCTTCGTCCCGAACGTCTTCCAGGCGAAGGAGGCGGATTTCCGCGCCCAGACCCACCGGATCCACGCCTCCGGCCGTCACCCGTCGCGCATCACCTTCCAGTCGCCCGAGTGAAGACCACCTCGCCGCCCACGATGGTCCGTTCCACCCGGACCTGGTCGATCGTCGCCGGCGGCATGGTGAAGATGTCGTCGGAGAGCACGGTCATGTCGGCGAGCTTGCCGGGCTCGATGCTGCCCCGGTCGGCGTCCAGGCCCACCGAGCGCGCACCCCAGATGGTCCACATCCGGAGCGCGTCCTCCACCGAGATGGCCTCCTCGGGCTGCACCACCCCGAAGTCGCTCATCCGCGTCACCGCGGTCTTCATGGCGAGGAAGGGATTCACGGCTTGTAAATATACGCCGGTCGTGTCGGAGGAGGCGGCCGGGCGAAGCCCTTGCTTCACCATGCTCCCGTAGCGGAAGCCGGTCGAAGCGCGGGCGTCGCCGAGGAGGTGGTAGGTGGACGTGCCGAGGAAGAGCAGCCACGAGGGCTGGGTGATCACCCGGATGTCCAGGTCGGAGATGGTCTTCCGTTCCGCATCGGTGAGCGCCATGAACTGGCCGTAGTGCTCCATCCGCTGGATCGTCCGGGAGCGCCCCCGGGCGGCCGCCTTCTGGAACGCCGAGACGGCGATGGGGTAGGCGCCGTCGCAGGTGGAGTGCATGCCCACCGCCAGGCCCGCGATGCTTCCCCGGTCCGCGAAGGCGTCGGCCTCCGCCTGGGTGGTCACCTGAAGGCCCTTCCCGTCGCCGGGCACGCCGGTCGGATCGGCGTAGGGCTGGGCGCACAGGCCGGACCGGGCGTCGACCTCGCCGTCGATCCAGAGCTTGATCCCGGCGGTCCGGAAGAAGTCGGGAGTGGCGCCGGCCGGCATCCGGATCTCGTCGAGGTTCTCCGGCATCCGGGCGCCGTTGGGCTCGGCGAAGGCGAAGGCGACGTAGCGCACGTCCGGGCGGAAGCCCGACGCCGCCACCTTCCGGAGGATGGCCACCTCGGGGAGCTCGAACATCCCCACCACCGTGGTCACGCCGTGCGCGTTCCACAGGGCGGGGATGTCCTTCCTCACCCAGCCCTCCATGACAGGGGGCGGATCCAGGACCGGCGCGTTGGCCTCGGCCTCGAACATCTCGCCGGTCGGCTCGCCGTTCCCGTCGAGGAGGACGCGGCCGCCCCGGGGAAGCCGGGGGTTGGCCCTGGTGACGCCCAGCGCCGCGAGCCCGGCCGAGTTGACGACCTCGCCGTGCGTGCCGTTCCAGAACCAGACCGGGTTGTCCGGCGCGGCGCCGTCCAGCTCCGCACGGGTGGGCAGCCGCTTCTCTGCGAACTTGGTCTGGGAGGAGGACGCGCCCACGACGAAGATCCACGTACCCTTCGGCGTGGACCGGACCCGCGCGGAGAGGTTCTCGAGCGCCTTCGCCACCGATGGGACGCCGGGCGCGCGGGCGTCCACCGCGGAGGTGAAGACCATGGTGGGGAAGGGGTGGCAGTGGGCGTCGACGAGCCCGGGGACCACGGTCTTCCCACCCAGGCTGACGACCCTGGTCTTCTTGCCGGCGAGCTTCCGGATGGCCTTCGTCGATCCCACCGCCACGAACCGACCGTCCTTCACGGCGACCGCCGAGGCGCTCGAGCCCTTCGCGTCGAGCGTCGAGATCTTGCCGTCCAGGAAGACGACGTCCGGGGGAGCTTCCGGAGCGGCCCAGGCCGGGGCCCAGGCCGCGAGCGCGGCAGCCGCGAGGGCGAGCCGGAAGCCGGGGATCGTCGTTCGAGGTCTCGCCATCGCATCGCCTCCGGGAGGTGGACCGGACGAGCGTGCAGCCAATCCCCGGCGAACGGTCACGAAAAAGCGAGGGGCACCCGGAAGGCACGCGGTGGCCGGGGCCCCCGGCCACCGCCCCGGGACGGCTAGGCGCGCCCCCACGCAAGGTGCTAGACCATCCAGCGTGCGCCCCACGACCGTCGCCGCGGCCCTCGTCCTCCTCTCCGCCTGCGCCACCGTCCCCACGCAATCGAGGGTCATGGTGGAGCAGGGGGCCGCCGTCTCCTCCGAGGCCATCCGGATGCGGCTGCGCGCCGAGGCCATCCCCTTCACCGGACTGATGGAGCAGGCGGCCGACGAGGCGAGCGCGGCGTCCGCGGATCCCGCGGTGCGCCGGCGCGCGCTGGTCTGGAAGATCAACGTCGTCCCCGCGCTGTACCGGACGCTGTTCAACCAGCGTCCGCTCGTCGCCCTCCTCGACACCTGGGCGCTGCTGGTGCAGGCGGAGCTGTACCTCGAGTCCCCGGAGGGGGCGGCGGCATTCGGCCCCGGTGTGGGCGGGGTGCTCGCCACGACGAAGGACCTGGAGGGCCGGCTGCGGGAGATCGTGCAGTGGGTGTTTCCCAACAGGGACCTGGACGCGATCCGGAACAAGGTCCAGGCATGGGCGGAGAGGCATCCGGTGCGGATCACCTTCGCGACCCGGGACAGCATCGAGCAGGCCCTCGTGAAGATGGCTCCCACCGAGGAGCTCTCCGCCTTCGCGGTCGTCGGCCAGCTCAACGAGGACATGAACGGTCTCGTCGGCCGCATGGATTTCCTGCCGGTCATGGTTCCCCGCCAGGCGACCTGGCAGGCGGAGCTGGCCTACGTCAACCTCGTCGACGCGCGCCTGGACGCCGTCATGAAGCAAGCCGGCACGGCGATGGACAAGCTCGACGGCATGATCGCCTGGCTGGGCACCGAGGGACTCGAGGGCTTCGCCGACGACCAGCGCGTCCAGATCATGCGAGCCGTCGCCTCGGAGCGGATGGAGATCGAGAAGCTCATCGGATCGGCAGCGGGTCGAGCTCCAGGCCTTCGTGGACAAGGAGCGGGAGCAGATCGCGGCGCTCGTGAACCAGGAGCGTACCGCGATCATGGCCGACGCCCAGCGCTTCACCGACCACGCCACCGCGGAGGCCACGCGGCAGGCGAAGGAGGTCGTGGACCACGCGATGGTGCGCCTGGCCGTGGTGCTCGGAGCGCTCCTGGTCCTCGGGGCGGCGCTCGCCTGGATCGTCCTGCGCAGGGCGCGACCGGCCCGGCCGCCGTCCGGATAGCCGCCGGCCGGGAGCGGGGCCCGTCGGGAAAATCCGATTCTCTCCGGGTATCGCTTCGCTTACGCCCCGTCATGGCCCTTCCAGGCGCGGCGCGAGGGCGCTACACCGGGTGCGGGAGGAGAGAAGGAGAGTCCGCACCATGGCAATCGACCTGAGGCAGACGTCCCGCCGCCTGCTGGAGGAGGCGTTCGGAAAGGGCAACGTCGAGGTATTCGACGAGCTCTGCTCCGAGGAGTTCCGCGCTCACGACCCGGTCGCCGGCGACACCGACCGGACCGGGGCGAAGGAGAGCTGCTCGATGTACCGGACGGCCTTCCCGGACCTGAAGCCGACCATCCTCGAGCGCATATACGAATGGTGAAGTCTGCGTCACGCCACTGGCGCATGACCGGAACCCACCAGAAGGAGTTCATGGGCCTCGAGCCCATGGGCGCGCGATGCACCGTCGAGGGCATCACCATCGACCGGTACCGGCTCGGGAAGATCGTGGAGAGCTGGACCCAGTGGGACGCGCTGGGGCTCATGCGCCAGCTGGGCGTCGCCCCGACGGTGGGCGCCGCCGCGGCGAAGACGGCCGCCGAGCGGCGCCACCACGCCTGATCCCGGGGCGCCGGCCGGCGAAGACGGCGAAGTGGAGCCACTTGTAGGGGCAGTCCACGTCGGAGAAGCCGGCCCGCCGGAGCCAGGAGAGCTGGTCGGAGAGCGGGGAGAGGACGTCGAGGCGGGTGCGGCGCAGGGCCGCGGCGAGCTCGACGCCCATCGATCCCGCTCTCCCGGACCCGGGCGATCCAGAGGGAGCGGTCGCGGGCCGCCAGGGCCGGCGTGGGGGCCAGCACGTTGTCGGCGTCGACGAACCAGCCGCCCGGACGCAGCGCCTTGAACGCACGGCGGAAGAGGGCCCGCTTCCCGGCGTCCGGGAGGTGGTGGATGGAGAGGGCCGACACCACCGCGTCGTACGGGCCTCCGAGCGCGTCCTGGAGGTAGTCGGCAACCCGGACCTCGACGCGCCTGCCGGGCCCGGAGAAGCGGACGCGAGCCCGCTCGAGCATGTCGGCGGAGAGGTCGACGAGCACCAGTCGTGCCCGGGGCCACCGGGCCAGCAGCACCTCCGCGAGCAACCCGGTCCCCGCGCCCAGGTCGAGGATGCGCGGCGCCGCTCCCGGCGGGAACGGGAGCGCGTCCACCACCGCGCCGTAGAAGTCGTCGAAGCAGGGGATGAGCTGCCGCCGGAGCCCGTCGTAGCCGGGAGCGGCGGCGTCGAAGGCCTGCTTCACCTTCCTCTCGGATGGGCCCGTCAAGCGGCCTCGGCCGTGGCCCGGAGGAACCATGCGTTCTTCTCGAACTCGGTGACGATCTGGGTGAGCAGGTCGACGGTGTCGCCGTCGCCCAGGCCGTCGGCGAGATCGCGCGCCTCCCGGAGGCCACCCAGGTAGGCGTCGAACCGGTCGGCGAGCAACGACACCAGGTCGAGGCCGCGGACCACGCCGACGGGCAACTCGGGCAGCGTGGAGGTGGCGGATACCTGCCGCGCCGTCCCGATCGCCGTGGCGCCCAGGGTGACGGCACGCTCGGCCACCTGGTCGTTGAAGGCGGCGAGAGACACGGCGAACTGCTCGAAGAGCGGGTGGAGCGACGGGAAGAGGGGGCCCTTCACGTTCCAGTGGGCGACCTTGACCTGCTGGTGCAGGTCGAGGCCGTCGGCGAGGCGGGCGTTGAGCGCGGCTGCGATGTCGCGACGGGCTTCGGCGGAGAGGCTGCTGGGAGAGGCGTACATGGTGTTCCTCCTTTTCGCGACTCAACATGCCCCGGGCGACGCTGGGGATCCAAGACATCGATCCGAACCGGATGATAGCCCAGGCCTATCGAACGAGCATGTCCCCCGATCCAGGCTCCGGCGCGGCGCGGACAGGTGGCCTATGATTCCGCCCTCTTCAAGGGGGAATCCATGAAAGCAGCCGTTCGCCTGGCCGTAGCGCTCCTCGCCCCGTCCCTCGCCGCTGCCGCGCCGCCGGCGTCCGTCCCGCCCGAGCCGGGCGTGCAGTGGGAACACACGGTCGAGATGCAGATGGCCGGGTTCGCGATGCCGGCCCAGACCTCCAGGGCCTGCGTGCCCGACGAAGGGGATGACCGAGCCGCCCGGAGCGGGGCGGGACGACAAGTGCAAGGTCACGAACGTCAAGAACGACGGCAAGAAGATGTCGTGGTCGATGGTCTGCGAGAAGGAGAAGATGACCGGCACCGGAGAGATCGTCCAGAGACCCGACGGATACGACGGGAAGATGACGATGAGCGGTCCCGACGGCG
This sequence comes from uncultured delta proteobacterium, assembly GCA_963818535.1. GTDB lineage: Bacteria > Myxococcota > Myxococcia > Myxococcales > Anaeromyxobacteraceae > CAIOAK01. Next base: position 50,163 of record CAWFSM010000006.1, read on the forward strand.
AGATGATCATGAAGCTCACCGGCAAGAAGCTGGGCGGCGCGTGCGATGCAGCCGAGATGAAGCGGAAGGTCGTGGCGATCCAGGCCGAGGGCGCGGCACAGCTCGCCCAGAGCTGCCGCGAGATGGCGGCCCAGGGGCTGGTCTCGGCGTTCACCGGCCCCACGGCCATGTGCAAGGACCCGGCCGACCGCGCCGCCGTCTGCCGGCAGGCCGCCACGCCCGAGGGGGTGAGCGCCCTGTCCGCGCAGCCGGCCACGATGACCCAGGACCTCGCCTCCCTGTGCGGAAAGGACCTCGCGGCCATGAAGGCCGAGGCCTGCGCCGACGCCGGCCGGCGCGAGGCGGAACGCCGGTGCACCGACGGTTCCGACAAGCTGCTCTCCTTCATCGGGCAGTCGTGCCCGGGAGAGACCCAGGTCGTGGCGCAGCGCGAGTGCGCCGGCCGGACCTACACCGACCTCACGACCTGTTACCGCTCCTTCTGCACCAGCTACGCCGGAAACCTCCTCGACAAGGGCAAGAAGCCCGCATCCCAGCCCCCGAAGCCCGAGGACGCGGCGCAGGATGCCGCGAAGAAGGCGGTGAAGGGCCTCCTGCCCTGGTAGCCCGGGCCGGGCCAGGGGGCGCCGCGTGACGATCCTCGCCGTCGCCGCCGCGGTGCTCCTCGCCGCCGAGGTACCCGCTCCGGGCCCCGTCGACCGGTTCCCGGAGGCGGCCCCTTCCTACCTGGTCGCCGTGGACGGCGAGGTCGTCTGGGCGAGGGCGCCCGACGCTCCCCGCGCACCCGCTTCCCTCGCGAAGCTCCTCGCCGCGCTGGTGGCCCTCGAGTCCCCGGGCCTGGACGGATGGCTCACGGTGGGCGAGCGGGCCGCCGCCGAGACGGGTTCCCGCATCGGGCTGCGGGCCGGCGAGCAGGTGAAGGTCCGCGACGCCGTCGCCGCGATGCTGATCGCGTCGGGGAACGACGCCTGCCGGGCGGTGGCGGAGCACGAGGCCGGGAGCGCGGCCGCCTTCGCGGCGCGCATGAACGGGCGGGCGAAGGTCCTGGGGCTCGAGAGGTCGCGGTTCGTCGACCCCTGCGGGCACGACGCGAAGGGGCAGCAAACCACGGCGCGCGACCTCGAGCGGCTCGCGCGTGCCGCCCTCGCCAACGCCGAGATCCGGCGACTGGTGGCCCAGCCGTCGGTGCGGCTCGACGACCCGGGCCGGCCGGGTGCTCGAGGCCCCCACCACCAACGCGCTGCTCGGCCGCCTTCCGGGAGCGGACGGCCTGAAGACCGGGTTCACGCGGAAGGCCGGTACGTGCGTGGTGGCCCACGCCACCCGGGACGGCCGGGAGGTGCTGGTCGTCCTCCTCGGCGCCCCGGACCGCTGGTGGACGGCCGCCGCGCTCGTGGAGAAGGCCTTCGCCGAGGCGCCCCGGCGTGACTGAGCGGCGGGCCGAGGCGGCGGTCGTGCTCGCCGCCGTGGCGGCCGCGTGGGCCACCTCGTTCGCCGGCGTCTTCCAGTTCGACGACTGGAACGTCATCGTGAACGAGCCGCGGGTGGCGTCGCTCGGCGCCTGGTGGGGGTCGATGCCGGGCATCCGCCCGCTCCTCAAGCTCTCCTACGCGGCGAACCACGCGTCCGGCACTGGGCCTCGCAGGCTTCCACGCCGTGAACCTGGCCGTGCACGCGGCGAGCGCGCTGCTCGTGCTGGCGCTCCTGCGCCGGGTGGCCAGCCGTTGCGGCGCGACCGGGGAGGGCACCGGTGCAGGCCCCCTCCTCGGCGCGCTCCTCTTCGCGCTCCATCCGGTCCAGGCCGAGGCGGTGACCTACGTCTCCGGCCGGTCGTCCTCGCTCATGGGGATGCTGGCCCTCTCGAGCATCGTGGCCTGGCTGGCCGGGCGGGAAGGGCGCGGGAGATGGCTCTCCGTGGGGCTCTCCCCGCTGCTGTTCGCCGCCGCGCTCGCCACGAAGGAGGGCGCCGTCGTGTTGCCGGCGACGCTGGTCCTCCTCCAGGCGATCGACCAGCGCCGCCCGTTCCGCTGGCGCGAGGCGTTCGCCTCCACGGCCCCGCACTGGGCGGTCCTGGGAGCCGTGGCCGGAGTCTTCGCGGCCTCGCCCACCTACCGGAGGATGCTCGCGACGAGCGCCGGCCTGCGCCCTCCCGGCGAGAACCTCCTGACCCACGTCGACGCGGTCGCCTGGCTGACCGCCCAGCTGGTTCGCTTGGACCGGCTCGTCGCCGACCCGGCGCTCCCGCCCGTGGAGGGCTGGAACGCCCTGGTGGCGCTGGAAGCCTGCCTGCTCCTGGGCGCGACCGCCTGGGCGATCGCGTCGCTGCGCCGCCGGCCGGCCGCTGGCCTTCGGCGTCCTCTGGTTCCTGCTCTGGCTCCCGCCCACGGGCTGGTGGTTGCCGCGCCCCGACCCCGCCAACGAGCGGCAGCTCTACCTGTCGCTCGTCGGGCCGGCCTGGGTGGCCGGCCTCTGGCTCTCCCCGCTGGGCGGCGGCGGGCGGAGTCCGTCGCGCCGCGGTGGCGATCCTGGTGGTCGCCCTCGGAGGGGTGGCGGCGGCCCGCAGCCTCGTCTACGTCGACGAGATCACCTACTGGCAGGACGTCGTGGCGAAGGCCCCGCACGGCGCCCGGGGGCACGGGAACCTGGCCTACGCCCTCGCCGCCCGGTGTCGGATCCCCGAGGCCGAGGCGGAGCTGGTCCGGGCGCTCGCTCTCGACCCGGGCTACCTCCGGGCCGCCGTCAACCTCCGGCTGCTGCGGGAAGGTGCGCCGCTGGGTCCGGAAGAGCCGCGCTGCGCACCGCCGGAACGGCCGCCTCGGCCGTGACCGCCACGTCGAGCCGCCCGGCTCCGAGGAACCCCTTCGACGCCACCTCCCCCTCCTTCCAGATGGCCCAGCTGGGCAGGCCACGCTGCCAGCCCTTGAGCATGCGCCAGGACTGGACCTTGGAATTGGCGAGGTAGAGGAAGGCGGTGCGCTTCGGGTTCCACGGGTTCGGGAAGGCCACCGCGATCCCTTCCTCCGGGCGGGCGTAGGTCTTCCCCTGCCAGCGGAAGAAGCCCTTGCCGATCTCGAGAGGAAGCTTCCAGCGCTCGGCCATGCGGGCGGCGACGGCGTTGTCCAGCGGCCCCCCCACCACGACGAGGTCGTGGGAGGCCAGGTCGGCGTCGGAGACCTCGGCGTCGGTGGCGAGCGGCGGCAGCACCTCCACCGAGGCGTCGGCGACCACGTCGCGCCAGAGCAGGGCGAGCGTCCGGTTGGCCTCGACCTCCCGCGACGTCCCCCGGACCCAGAGGAGGGACGAGAAGTCGTCGAGCACGGAGGTGAGGGCGGTGCCGCCGTCGCGGCGCACGGGCACGTCGGCCGCGGCGTCGAAGGTGACCCGCAGCGGCCTCTCCTTCGACGAGAAGGCGAAGGACTCCTCCGCCCTCGACACCTGGACCCGCTCGTAGCGCAGCCCCTTCTCCCCGGCGATGGCCACGGCCGCGGCGTAGCGCCAGGGACGGGCATGGGTGACCTTGACGGTGAGTGTCCAGGCGCCGTCCGCGGCCTTCTCGGCCCGTGCCGAGACCACCGGGTCGGGAACGTCGGCCGTCTCGATCCACGGGGCGAGCACGGGCCGGACGTCCTTCTTCGCGATCTCCGAGGCCAGCGCCACGAAGCTGCCCGGTGGTGAGCGGCTTCGCGGCGGAGCGCTCCACCGCGGCGCGCAGGATCCGGGAGAAGGCGTCGTTGCCGACGGCGAGCCGCAGCTGGTGGAGCGCGAAGGTGCCGCGGACGCGCGGGACGCCGTAGGAGGCGTAGCCGTCGTAGGCGGACCGGGTGGCGACGGGAGCCGCCACCGGCTCCCGGGCGTCGAGCCAGGCGAGCCGCAGGTCGGCGTCGGAGAGCGCGTCCCGCAGCGACTCGAGCGCCTTCACCGGGTCGTCGGGGAGCCTCTTGAGGATCGCCCAGTAGGCCGCCGAGCCGCTGGTGAGCCAGTTGTCGGCGTCGCTCGCCGGGAAGACGGTGCCCTCCCAGAGGAGCTTCTTCTCGAAGAGGAAGTCTCCCTTCAGGGCGGCCACGTCGGGCTTCGGGTCGACCGGCGCCGGGGCGGGCTTGCCGGCCCGGGCCCGGGCCGCCTTCAGCCCGTCGGCCACGACGGCCGGGCTGAAGGTCGTGTATCCCAGCGTGAAGTGGGGAACGGCGTTGGGCAGGTCGGCGATGAAGCGGCTGCCCACCCACTTCTCGCGCAGGGTGGTCTTCCCGTAGTGGGCGATGAAGACGAGCCGGTCGGCCATCTCACCGGTGGTGATCTTGCCGTCGCAGGCGTGGGGGCGGTTCACCGGCGACGAGGCGAAGAGGCGCACCGCCGGCCTCGAGGTCGATCTTCCCCTTGCCGTACTGCTCGTAGAACTTCCAGAAGGCGATGTCCCGGTTCCAGGCGTTGAAGGCCATGTCGGCCGGGGAGCCGTCGGGGCTGCGGGCGTACTCGCGCCGCACCGCCGGGTCGCGGGTGTTGTTGTTGGCCCAGACGAAGTCGCGCAGCCCGCCCGGCGTGTCGGCGCCGTGCCCGGGCGACCCGGTGCGCCAGAGCTTCCAGGCGTTGGTGCCGAGCAGCAGGTCGGCGCCCTCGTCGGTCTTGGCGTCGGCGATGGTCCAGTCGTTGGTGTAGAGGCCGTTGTTCCGCTCGCGCAGGATGCGGGCCACCTCGTCGATGGAGGTGCCGTACTGGGCCGCCTTGCGGGCCCGGTTGGACTGGGGCGTGCCCTCGGGGGCGAAGGGGGTCTGCCCCACCGTGGTCTCGCCGATGACGATCCCGGCGTCGTTCATGTACCAGTCGGACCCGGAGTGGATGCCGCCGGGGAAGGTCTGCATCACCATCCGGCGCCCCTTCGCGGGGACCACGTCGAGGATCACGTCCCAGTGGACGCCGCTGTAGCCGTTCCACATGAAGAGCTGCCCCATGACGAAGCGCCCGTCGGGGGTGGCGCTCTTCGTGGCCACGAAGGAGGAGCAGCGGTCCTTGGCGGTGACGGCCGGGTCGGTCTCGTCGTCGGCGGAGAGGAAGCTCTTGCCGGTGATCGCGGTGGGGGAGACGTGGAGCGCCTCGTCGAGCTGCGAGAGGTCCACGGCGCTGTTCAGGGTGACCACGTCGAGCAGGTCCACCGCGCGCCCCTTGAACTTCGCGCCCGCCTTGGCCGCGCCGTCGGCGATCCCCTTCATCTCCTCGAGGTACTCGGGGTCGTAGCGGCGCATCATGAGCGCGTCGGCGAGGCGCCGGAGGCCGTTCCAGCCCCGCTCCGGATCGCCCTTGTCCTGGAGGATGGCGAGCTTCTCGAGGTAGCGCGCCAGCTCCGGCGCCACGAGCTCGCCGTACTGCCGGCCGCGCGGGTAGGGCTCCCCCTCGACGTGGACGAAGATCCACCCGCCGTCGTCGTAGCGGAAGCCCGGTCCGGCCCACTTCACCTGGGCGAGCGGGACGTAGGCGGTGACGTCGGGGACCTCCTCGAGGCGGACGTCGGAGAAGGTGGCGGATCCGGTGGCCTTGCCGTTCCGCCCCAGGTGGAGGGCGATCCGGTCGCTCGCGGTGGTCGCGAAGAAGAGCACCTCGACGCGCCGCCGCGCGTCGCCGGCGACCGACGACGAGCAGTTCGTGAAGGGGAAGCTCCGCATGGCGATGCAGGCGCCGACCGGGGTCGGGTAGCGCCCCACCGGGTCCACGGCGACGCCACGGGTCTCCACCTCGGCCGAGAGCCGGTAGAGCCCTCCCACCGAGAGCTTCACCGGCGACGAGAGCACGGTGGTCTCGCCTCCCCCGGGGGGCGCCGACGACCGAGACCGCCGTGGCCCAGGGAGCGAGGACGGCGGGTAGCGGGGGGAGCGGCGGCGACGAGGGCGGCGGAGAGGGCGAGCGAGGCGAGGAGGGCGTTCATGGCGCCGCAACAAAGCACGAACTCAGCGCCAGGTGAACCGGAAGACCAGCTTTCCGGCCTGGCCGCTCCAGCGGAATTGCAGGAGCAGGTCCGGACTCAGGTCGAGCGCGCGCTGCAGGAGGTAGGGGGCCACCGCCAGGCCGTCCGGGGTGAACTGGGCGAGCTCGGAGCGGCGGTTGTACTCCTCGAGGGTGCGGCGGACGTCCTCGGGATCGATGCCCGAGATGCGCAGCCGCCAGTGCAGCAGGCGCACGGCAGGTTGGCGAGGGAAGATCAGGGTCTGCAGCTCGACCCGCTCGGGCGTGACGGAGCAGAGGGTCAGGCAGGGAGGCTCGCCGTCCGCTACGGCGACGCCCGGTGCCGCGAGGAGCGCACCGGCCACCAGCGGCCAGCCATCCCCTTCCCATGGTTCCAGCATGGCCAACGGAGGGCGTCGCCACAAGGCCCCGTCCGGCAGCCGCGCAACCCCCGGAAAAGAGAAGGGCCACCGGTTTCCCGATGGCCCTTCGGTTCGAATCGGCTGGGTACCGGGGACTACATCCCCATGTCGCCCATGCCGCCCATGCCGCCCGGCATTCCGCCGCCACCGCCGCCGCCCTTGTCCTCCTTGGGCTTGTCGGCGATGACCGCCATGGTCGTGAGCATGAGGGACGCCACCGAGGCGGCGTTCTGCAGCGCGCTGCGCGAGACCTTGGTCGGGTCGATGACGCCGGCCTTCACCAGGTCCTCGTACTCGTTGGTCGCGGCGTTGAAGCCGAAGTTCGGCTCCTTCGACTCCTTGACCTTGTTGACCACGATGGAGCCCTCCAGGCCGCCGTTCTCGGCGATCTGGCGAAGCGGCTCCTCGAGGGCGCGCTTCACGAGCACCACGCCCGAGCGCTCCTCGCCCGTGACGTCGAGCTTGTCGAGCTGCTTCTGGCTGCGCAGGTAGGCCACGCCGCCGCCGGGAACGATGCCTTCCTCGACGGCCGCGCGGGTCGCGTGCAGGGCGTCCTCGACGCGGGCCTTCTTCTCCTTCATCTCGGTCTCGGTGGCGGCGCCGACGTTGATGACGGCCACTCCGCCCACCAGCTTGGCGAGCCGCTCCTGCAGCTTCTCGCGGTCGTAGTCGCTGGTGGTCTCCTCGACCTGGGCCCGCAGGGTCTTCACCCGGGCCTCGATGTCGTCCTTCTTGCCGGCGCCGTCGACGATCGTGGTGTTGTCCTTGTCGATGACGATGCGCTTGGCGCGACCCAGGTCCTTCAGCGTGACCTGCTCGAGCTTGAGGCCGAGCTCCTCGGCGATCATCTTGCCGCCGGTGAGGATGGCGATGTCCTCCAGCATGGCCTTGCGGCGGTCGCCGAAGCCCGGCGCCTTGACCGCGGCCACGTGCAGGGTGCCGCGCAGCTTGTTCACCACCAGGGTGGCCAGGGCCTCGCCCTCGACGTCCTCGGCGATGATGAGCAGCGGCTTGCCGCCACGGGCAACCTGCTCGAGCAGCGGGAGCAGGTCCTTCATGTTGGAGATCTTCTTCTCGTTGATGAGGACGTAGCAGTCCTCGAGCTCGACCTCCATCGCCTCCGGATCGGTGACGAAGTAGGGCGAGAGGTAGCCGCGGTCGAACTGCATGCCCTCGACCACCTCGAGGGTGGTCTCGAGGCCCTTGGCCTCCTCGACCGTGATGACGCCCTCCTTGCCGACCTTCTCCATGGCCTCGGCGATGATGTTGCCGATGGTCTCGTCGCCGTTGGCGGAGATGATGCCGACCTGGGCGATCTCCTTCTGCGACGCGGTGGCCTTGGAGAGCTTCTTCAGCTCGGCGACCACGGAGATGACGGCCTTGTCGATGCCGCGCTTGATCTCCATGGGGTTGTGGCCGGCCGCGACGAGCTTGGCGCCCTCGCGGTAGATGGCCTGGGCGAGCACGGTGGCGGTGGTGGTGCCGTCGCCGGCGATGTCGGAGGTCTTGCTGGCGACCTCCTTCACCATCTGGGCGCCCATGTTCTCGAACCGGTTCTCCAGCTCGATCTCCTTGGCGACGGTGACGCCGTCCTTGGTGATCGTGGGGGAGCCGAAGCTCTTCTCGATGACGACGTTGCGGCCCTTCGGGCCGAGGGTGACCTTGACGGCATCGGCGAGGACGTTGACGCCCCGCAGGATGGCGTCGCGCGCGACCTGATCAAAAAGGATCTGCTTGGCAGCCATGTTCAGTGCTCCGATCTGTGGGGGAAAGTCACTTCTCGATCACGCCGAGGATGTCGTCCTCGCGCATGATCAGGTTTTCCTCGCCGTCGACCTTGACCTCGGTGCCGGCGTACTTGCTGAAGAGGATGCGGTCGCCGGGCTTCACGTCGAGGGGCTGGAGCTTCCCGTCCTCGCCGATCTTGCCCTTGCCCACGGCGATCACCTTCCCCTCGGCCGGCTTCTCCTTGGCCGAGTCGGGGATGATGATGCCGCCCTTGGTCTTCTCCTCTTCCTCGACGCGCTTCACGATGACGCGGTCCTGAAGGGGACGGATCTTCATGTTGTGCTCTCCTCTTTCGAATCCGCGCCTGTCGCCCAGGGGGACGCGCGGAAACCGGTTGGAACGATTGGGGCCCTGGCAGTCGGGATGTCCGTCTGCCAAGAGCCGAATGGAGTGTAATCAGCGTCCGGGCACTGTCAACCGGTGGTCATCAAAATAAATCATCTGAATTATCATATATTTATAGGCCTTCCCTGGCAGTCGTCCCGAATGAGTGCTCGACGAGGCGGACTGCCAGCCGAATCCGTAAATAACCTTTGTCATTCCGGGAGGTTGAATCCTTTTCGTCCCCGTGGCGTCAATCGAGCGATGGCCCGAGACGGATCGATCGTGACGAACCAGACCCCTCAGGAGTTCTTCCGGGAACTCGTGACGGGGGTCCTCGCGCACCGGAAGCTCCGGATCCAGGAGTCGACCGAGTTCTACCTCGTGCGGTTGCTCGAGCGGTTCCTCGAGCGGGAGGCGCTCTACGCACAGGGTTCGGCGGAGAGGCGCAGATCGAGCCGCGGGCGCTCCTGCTCCTGCGCGCGCTCGAGGAGGGGCTGCAGCGCCGGCGGGAGGGGCTCCGGCGGCTCGGAGACACCTCGCTCTTCGTGGTCGGCTTCTTCGGTGATTCCCTGGCGCGCTCGCCTGTCGACGCCGCCTACTACGTCGCCATGGGGGAACGCGCCTACCAGGCGCTCGCGGCCTCCCCTGGTCCCGCGGGCACGGCGGAGACCTTCGGCGAGATGGCGGCGCGCTTCGAGGTGTTCGTCGACGTGCTGGCCGAGATCGCGGAGATGCAGGAGCTCCGCTCCAACCGCGGGCTGGTGCGCCTCTACGAGCGGTTCCTCCACACCGGGAGCCAGCGGGTCGCGGAGCAGCTGCGCGCCCGGGGCGTGGCCCTCTTCGCCGGGCCCGGGTCCCGGGTCCTCTCGAACTGATGCCTGCCCCGGTACCGGCCGCGACGACCCTTGCCTTCCTGCAGGAGGAGATCCACGCCATCAACGCGGTCCGGGCTCCGCCCGTCGTCGACTTCCTGATCGAGCGGGACGGGGCCGTGGCCAGCGGAGCGGAGCCGAAGGCGGCGGAGGCGCTGCTGGTGCGTGAAGGCGGCACCTGGCTCGACGTCGGGCTCTTCCTCGACCCGGGAGTCCTGGCCGCGGCGGCGGCAGCGGCCCACCGGGACGGCGTCCGGATGCTCGCCCGGCCGATGCTCGAGGGGATCACCTCGGCGGCCGAGGGGATCTCCCACTTCGTCTACCTCGCGACCCGTGCCGAGGAGGGCCGGCGGATGTCGCTCCTCGAGCTGGAACTGCAGGCGGAGGTCGACAAGTTCGCCGTGCTGCTCCTCCAGCTCTGGACGCGGGGCAGGCAACGGCTCGCGAACCTGTCGGAGGGGCTCCGACGCAGGCTCTTCGAGGACGTCCGGTTCCTCGCGCATCTCGACGCAGCCGAGGTCGAGCGGTACCGCACCGCGAACCGGCTGGCGGCGGGTTACGCGCGCTGGCTGGAGCAGCGTTTCGTGGGGCCAGGCGACCGGGACGGATTCCTGCGGGAACTCCGGACCACCTACCGGCGAGGCGCGGCGGAGAAGCCGGAGTACCTGGCCTCCCGCGCCTGAAGGCCCTGCCTACTTGGAGCGCGACGGGGTCGCGCCGACGACCGGCTTCTCGCGGTCGAACTTCCCGGCGAGTGCGTCGCGGACCGAACGATCGAAGCGGACCTTCCCGGTGGCGATCTCGCGGAGCGACTGGACCGTCGACTTGTTGCGGCCCGCGGCGAGCAGGGGTCGGGCGCCGGCCATCAGCTGGCGGGTGCGCTTGGTGGCCAGCAGAACCAGGGCGAACCGGTTCTCGACCATCGGGAGGCAGTCTTCCACTGTGACGCGTGCCATCGCTCGCAACCTCTCGGAAACAGGTGTTCGGGAGCGGGGAAGATAAGGGCAAGCCCCCGGAAGATCAAGCTCATCCACCGCCCGGTGCCGCGAGGAGGCGATCCGGGCCCGGATCGAGCACCACCGGGGGAACCCCCTCGATGGCCAGGATCTCCCCGCCCCTGCGGCCGAACCGGGTCCGGTCGAAACCACTCTCGTCGCCGAGGTCGAGTTCCAGGACGGTCCCGTCCCGCAGGGTGAGGGTGAGGCGGGAGGAGGGCGGCTCGAGCCCCCGTGCAGCCAGGGCGCCCGGCTCGGCGGCGGACGTGGTGCTGCGAACGCGCATCTCGGAGAGCCGGTCGAGGAGCCCCTCGACCGCGACCGTGCTCGCCATGCCGGGCGGGGCCATGCTCCAGCCGGAGCCGGCCCGCAGGAGGCGGACCTCCGGCGCCCCGCGGGGCGCGATGGACAGCGACGTGACCTCGGCCGGCCGGAACGGCAGCGCCCGGTTGCCCACGTCGTGGCGCGCGCGGGCCGCCGCGTCGGGGCGCTCCACGGCCAGCAGGGCCCAGGCGACCAGGGCGGCGAGGACGGCGGCGAGGGCCGCGGCGAGCGCCAGCGTCCGGGTGCGTGCCTTCACCGTCAGCGCTCCCGGCGGGAGAGCCAGACCGCGATGCCGGCGAGGAGGAGCGCCACCGGCACCACGTCGATGGCCAGGAACTTGAGGGTCCCCACCTGGCCCTCGGTGAGGGAGATGCGCGACGCCTCCCGGGAGCGCGGCCGGATGGTGAGCCGATCGTCCCGCTCGGCCAGCCAGCTGACCATCGAGAGGAAGAGGTCCTGGTTGCCGAGCAGGTGGAGGTAGCCGTTGGAGAAGAAGTCGGAGTCGCCGGCCACCACCGCCCGCAGCTCGCGGGGCGGGTCGCCGGCCACCGGCCACTTCACCGCCAGCGCCAGCGGCACCGGGCCGACCTTCTCTCCCTCGTCGAGCCGGGCGGCCCCCGAGAAGATGGACCGGACGTCGTTCTCGGCCCAGGCGCTCTCCGAGGTGAGGGCGAGCGGCACCGCCCGCGCCGGGGTCCCGCGCAGCGCGACCAGCGAGCGGGCGGTGGGGAAGACCACGCCCACCTCGGCGAGCGGCTCGCTCACCGGGTGCGCCGTCGTGGCCCGGAGCACCGGCATGACCGGCGTGGCCCCGGCCAGCCGCGAGAGCGGGTTGGGGTCCACGATCATGTCGTTGCCGGCCTCGACGCCCAGCGCGCCGAGGAGCGGGATCGAGCCCGGCGTCGGACTCGGGCTCGACGAAGATTCCCAGGTGACCACCCCGCGAGGCGTAGCTCCGCAGCGCCGCCACCTCCGGATCGAGGAAGGGCTTGCGGGGACCGACCACCAGCACGGCCGCCGCGTCGGCGGGGACCTCGCCGGCGGAGAGGAGCGAGAGGGGAACCAGCTCCACGTTCTCCCGATCGAGCGCCCGCGCGGCCAGCGACCAGCCCGCCCGTCCGGCGTCTCCCGGCGATCCCTCTCCGTGACCCTGCGTGAAATAGACGCGGCGGCGGACGGGGTGCGACACCCGGACCAGCGCGTTGGTGAGCGACTCCTCGGAGACCTCCCGCAGGCGTGCCTCGGCGGGGCCGGGCGCCACGACCACCCGGGTGCCCGACTCGGACACCTGGTGGCGGCGCACCCGGTCCGGGCTGCGGTAGGGGTCGACCATCTCGTAGCGGAAGCGTCGGTTCCGCTCGGCGTACCGGCGCAGGAGGTCCTGGGCGGGCGCGAACCCGGCGTCGTCGGGCCGGAAGAACGCCAGCACCTCCACGTCGCCGGGCAGGGCGTCGAGGGTCCGCAGCGTGTCGGGCGAGAGGGTGTGGATGCGCTGCCGGGTCACGTCGAGGGCCAGCGGCCGCCGGTACGAGACCCAGAGCGCGGCGCCGAGCGCCGCGGCGAGCAGGAAGCCGGAGAGCAGGGTGACGGCGGCGTAGTGGGTGCCGCGTCCCGAGAGCGCCCGCCCGATCCCCTCCCGCCCGGAGAGCGCGGCGCCGGCCGCCACCGCGGCGAGCCCCAGCGCGACCTTCCCGAGGAGGAGCCGCGCGTCGCCGAGCAGGAGCGTCACGACCGCGCTCGCCAGCAGCACGAGCCCGGCGGCGACGAGGATGCGGGCGGCGAGGGAGCGCGTCACGGTCAGGCCCAGCGGCGCCCCTCGACGGCCCGCTCGGCGACGAACAGGCCGAGGGCGCAGAGGGACAGGTAGTAGAGGACGTCCGGGAGGGCGATGCGCCCCTGCAGGAACGGGGCGAGGTGCTCGGACGCCGAGACGCCGGCGGCCAGGTTGCGGGCCGCCCCTCCCGAACCCACCGTGAACATGCCGGCCAGCCAGAGGCCGAGGAGGACCAGCAGCGAGAGCAGCGCCGCGACCACCGGCGTCCCGGCCAGCGCCGAGAAGGCGAGCCCGACGGCCAGCGCCGCCGCGCCGAGGAGGAAGAGACCGAGCAGGCCGGCGGCCACGGTGGGCCACTCGATGGCTCCACCCCCCTGCGCCCCGCGCCCCGCCACCGCCAGGAAGGCGGGGAAGAGGGCCACGAGCAGGAGCGCGGCCGCGAGCACCACCAGGGAGGCCAGGTACTTGCCGGCCACGATCTCGACGGGGCGGATCGGGGCGGTCATGAGCAGCTCGAAGGTCCCGGTGCGCCGCTCCTCGGCCACGAGCCGCATGGAGAGGAAGGGCGTGGTCACCACCAGGAAGAGCCCCACCGACCCGAAGAGGCGCGCCACCACCGCGTCGGTCAGGTTGACCCTCTCGAGCAGCGCCGCGCCGCCGGGGATCTCGCCCGCCCGGGAGGTGAGGAGCCGGAAGCCGTCCAGCGCGCCGGCGAAGACCTGCGCCGAGAAGAACGCCACCACCACGAGCACCACCCAGGCCACCGGGGTGGTGAAGTAGACCGAGAGCTCCTTGCGGACGATGGCGAGGATGGCGCGCACGTTCTCTCAGGCCGGGGTGACGAGCTTCCCGAAGATCTCCTCGAGGAAGGCGATGTCGTCGAGGGTGACCTTCCGGCCGGGGAGGTGGCGGGCGATGAGCCCGTCGAGGGTGTCGAAGTCCACCATCCGCCCGCCGTTGAGGACCAGCACCTTCGAGCAGGTCATGGCGACCTCGGGGAGGACGTGGGAGGAGAGGATGACGGTGTGGCGCCCGCCCAGCGATCGGATGAGGTCGCGGACCTCGCGGATCTGGATGGGGTCGAGCCCGACCGTCGGCTCGTCGAGGATGAGCACGTCCGGATCGCCGAGGAGCGCCTGGGCGATGCCCACCCGCTGCCGGAAGCCCTTGGAGAGGTTCGCGGTGAGCCGGTCGAGCACGCCGTCCACGCCGGTGAGCCGGGAGACCCGGTCCACCTCTCCGGGCAGGAGCGCGCGCCCGATCCCCTTCAGCTCGGCGGCGAAGCGCAGCTGCCCGCGCACCGTCATGGCGTCGTAGAGGGGGGGGACCTCGGGCAGGTAGCCGATGTGGCGACGGGCCTCCATGGGCTGCTCGAACACGTCGAAGCCGGCCACCCGCGCCGAGCCCGCCGTGGCGGGGAGGAATCCGGTGAGCAGCCGCAGCGTGGTGGTCTTGCCCGCCCCGTTCGGGCCGAGCAGGCCGACGACCTCGCCGCGTGGAATGGAGAAGGTGAGGTCGTCGACGGCGGTCCGGTCGCGGAAGCGCTTGGTGAGACCGCTGACCTCGATCATCCACGCCCTCCGTGCGCCGCCCGGCCGACAATCGCGTTCGCGACGGAGCCTGTCAAGCCGCGACGCGGTGGTAGGATCCGCGCGACGCAGGACGGCGGAGGGATGCGATGAACGTGGTGGTGCAGAAGTACGGCGGGTCGTCGGTGGCGGACGTGGAGAAGGTGCGCAAGGTCGCGGAGCGGGTGGCCGCGGCGCGCCGGGACGGGCGGCGGGTCTGCGTGGTGGTCTCGGCCATGGGAAAGACCACCGACGAGCTGCTGGCGCTCGCCAAGCGCGTCTCCGAGTCGCCGGCCCGTCGCGAGCTCGACATGCTGCTCACCGCCGGGGAGCGCATCTCCATGGCGCTGCTGGCCATGGCCCTCGAGGACCTCGGCTGCCCGGCCGTCAGCTTCACGGGAAGTCAAGCAGGCATCCTCACCGACGAGCGGCACGCCTCGGCGCGCATCGTCGAGGTGCGGCCGGTCCGGGTCTGGGAGGAGCTCGATCGGGGACGGGTGGTGATCGTGGCCGGGTTCCAGGGGGTGTCGCCACGCAAGGAGGTGACCACCCTGGGGCGCGGCGGGTCCGACACCACGGCGGTGGCGCTGGCCGCCTCGCTCGGCGCCGATTGCGAGATCTACTCCGACGTGGACGGCGTCTACACCGCCGACCCGCGCGTGGTGACGGGTCCCCGGAGGCTCGACGAGATCTCCTACGAGGAGATGCAGGAGCTGGCCCGGGCCGGGGCCAAGGTGCTGAACGCCGAGGCGGTCGAGTTCGCCCGCGAGAAGGGCATCGCCATCCACGCCCGGGCCACGGTGGGGTCGACGGCCGAGACGGTCGTGCGGGGGCACGCCGCGGCGGGAAGCCGGGTGGCGGGCGTGACCTCGCAGAAGGGGCTGGCGCTGGTGGAGGTGCCCTGGGGCGGGCTCGGGTCGGCGCTCGAGGCGCTGGCGCGGCGGAGCGCGACTCCCGCCGAGGTCATGGCCCAGGGCGGGCGGGCGCTCCTGGTCGTGCCGCTCGACAACGCGCACGAATGGCCGCTGGCGAGGGCCGAGCTCGTGGCCGCGGTTCCGGATGCCGCGGTGGACGATCGGGACGCCGGGTCGGTGAGCGTCGTCGGCACGCGGGCCGGGATCGGCGCGGAGGTGATGCAGGAGGTCCTGGCCGCGGTCCGTGCCGCCGGGGAGGAGCCGCGGGCGTTGCTCGCCACGTCCATCCGCGTGACCGCATGGTGCGCGGCGTCGCGCGCTCCGGAGGCCGTGCGGACGCTGCACCGCAGGCTGGTGGAGGAGGCGTAGCGGGGGAGGGCGGTCCGCGCGGCGGACGTCGGCCAGAAGGGGCGTAAGGAAACGCTGGTCTTGACGGCGTTTCCGCGAAGACCGGCTTCATCGATCGATGTCGCGCGGGAATGGTGCTGCGGACGCCGCATTTCGCGCAGGGGCGGCGCCAGGGATTCCCGGGCGGGGTTCGAGATTCCGGCGCCGGGATTCACGCGGCAAGCCATTCCCGCGCTTCTTCGGGCTCTCCCGCCAGGAGGCGGAGCAGGTCGCGGTGGAGATCCGGCCCGTCGAGGTTGTTCCGCGGAGGACGGTCGTGACCGAGGCGCCGGTTGCGACGCCGGCGGCGGTGCCGGTGAGGGCGAACGTGAAGGAATACTCGCGTTCAATCGTTGAACTGGCCCCGGCCCGGACACTGGTCGAGCCGCTCACGCCCCGGGAGCCACCGACGAGCAGGTGCTGACGGCGGCGCTTGAACTGCTCATCGCGCAGCAGGAGAAGCGACGGGCCACGGTCCCTCCCCGAGTGAAGCGGGAGGTGAGGAAGCGCGACGGGGGGAAAGTGCACGTGGCCGCTGGCGAATGGCGGCACCTGCGGCTCGGAGGTCCGCACCGAGATCGACCACGTGGTGCCGCGGGGGGAGGGCGGACCGTCGACGGCGGAGAATTGCCGGGTCCGTCTACTTCGTCGCCGTCGCCGCGGACATCCCTCCGTCGAGCACCAGCTCGGTCCCCGTCACGTACGACGAGGCATCGGAGGCGAGCCAGGCGATCGCCTCGGCCACCTCGTCGGCCGTGCCCATCCGCCCCATCGGGACGTCGGCCGCCACCCGCGCCGCTCGCTCGGCCCGGTCCGGACCGTCCCCGAGGACGGCTCCCCACATCGGCGTGTCGATGGCGCCCGGCACCACGGCGTTGCACCGCACCGCGTATCCGGCCGCGGCACAGTGGAGGGCGACCGACCGGGACACGCTGATCACCGCGGCCTTGCTCGCCGCGTAGGCGACGGCTCCCGGGACCCCGATGGTCCCGGCGCGCGAGGCGACGTTGACGATGCTTCCGCCGCCCGCCCGCATGGCTCGCAGGGCGTGGCGGCAGCCGAGCACCACGCCCTCCAGGTTCACGGCCAGTACCGCTCGCAGCGTCTCCAGGGTGAGCGATTCGGGGTCCTGGCCTCCCGGCACCGCGCCGAAGCCGGTGACGCCGGCCGCGTTCACGAGCACGGAGAGCGGAAGCGGGGGCAACGAGGCGAAGACCCGTTCCCAGGCCGCCTCGTCGCGGACGTCGAGAGCGAGGGCGAGCGCCTCGGGGCCCGAGGCCGCCGCCGTCGCCTGCGCGGACTCGACCCGGAGGTCGGTGGCCACGACCCGGAATCCGTCCCGCGCCAGCCGCAGCGCCGCCGCCCGCCCGATGCCCGACCCCGCACCGGTGACGAACGCGAGCCGCTCCCCGGGAACCGCCATGCCGCCCCCTTACCTCCAGAACGACCCGCGGCCGGGCTCCGCGTCCTTGCGGTAGTCGGGGCCGTCGACGATCACGAAATCGCACATCTCGTTCAGACGCGAGTAGATGCGCTGGCCGACCCGCTCCTCCAGGCTCATCAGCTCGGCGTCGCGCTGGAAGTCCTTCGAGGCGGTGTGGAACTTGCCGCCGGTGGGGACCGGGACGGGCGCGGGATCGCGCGGGTAGTTGGTGGCGAAGACGGTGGTGAGTCCCGCGTTGTAGCGGCGGCTGATGAGCTCGTCGAGCATCGACCGCTCCCACTCCGTCCCGCGCTCCTTGCCCAGCTCGTCGATGGCGAGCACGGGCACGCTGGCGAGAGGCCCGAGGATCTCCATGTGCCCCCGGTTGGAGCCGAAGCCGGCGCGGATGTCGGAGAGGAGCAGCATGAACTCCACGTAACGACAGGAGATGCCCTTCTCGAGCGCCAGCCAGCGCAGCGAGGCCGCGAGGAGGTGGGTCTTCCCGCAGCCGGGCTTGCCGTGGAGGAGCACGCCGCGGCTGGCCCGGTCGCCGCGGACCTGGTGGGCGAAGTTCTCGCAGGCGGTCTTGGCCTTCGACTGGCTCTGGGACCAGGGGCGGAAGGTCTCGAAGGACGCCTTGGCCACGGCGGCCGGGATGCCGGCGGCGTTGAAGGTGGCGATGCGCTGGTCGAGGTGCCGGCAGGCGCACGCCTGGGCCACGCGCCCCGGGCCGGTGGACACCATGACGTAGCCGCTCCCGCCGCAGCGGGGACAGGTGACCTGGCAAGCGCAGCGGTGGGCCCTGGCCGAGACGCCGACGACCTGGTCGACCACGTATCCCGCCCCGCCGCACGCGGTGCAGGCGGCGCCGCTCTCTGGGATTTCCGGCATCGGGCGGCGCAGTCTACACGGTCCCGCGGAGGCAGAGTATCCCCGCGCGCCGGGCCGCCTCGAAGAGGTGCGTCCGCAGGGTTTCCCGGTAGGCGGAGCGGCGGGCCCGGCGGGTTCGGTCCCCGGCCAGGAGCCGGCAACGGGGTCCGAGCGCGGCCCGCTCCGGTCGGGGGAGGGAGAGGATCCAGCGGTGCAGCAGGAGGTCGTCGGCGGCCCGGAGCGCGACCTCCAGGTCCTGGAGGGAGGCGGCGTCGTCCGGGAGCGTCGCCGCGGCCGCCCGGTACGCGTCGCGTCGGTCGCCGGCCGTCGCCTCCGCCGATCCGGCGAGCGCAGCGCGCGCCGCCCCCAGCCTCGCCCGCGCCGCGTCGGCCTCCGGCCCCCGGGCGCCGCCGTCGCCCACCCGGCCGTCCCGGTACGCCCGCCACTCCTCCTCGACGAAGCCCCGCAGGGCCCGCAGCGAACGGGGGGGAGCCGCCCCGGGCGCCCGATCGCGGACGAGATCGTCCCAGCCCCGGCGCATCCCCCGGCAGACCACCGAGGCCGGGACTCCACGGCGCTCCCACTCGGCGACCAGCTCCAGGTCGAGGGGCGAGAGGAGCAGCCCCGTGCCGCGGAGCTGGAGGAAGAACTCCGAGACGAGGGCGGCGTAGGAGAGCTCGCCGGCGGGTATCAGCGACACGTCACAACCCCGCTGCGGCGCGGGCCTCGGCCGCGCTCTGGAAGCGGGCGGCCGGGTCCTTCCGGAGGAGCCGCTCCGAGGCCGCGGCGAGGAGCGGGTCGGCGCCAGGGTTCATCACGTGGATGGCCGGAGGCTCGAGCGTGGTGATCTCCCGCCACAGCTCTGCGGGCACCGACGAGGGGAAGGGGGGGCGGCCGACCAGCAGCTCGTAGAGGATGACGCCCATGCTCCACAGGTCGGCGCGGTGATCCACGTCGCGGCCGGCCGCCTGCTCCGGCGCCATGTACCGGTAGGTGCCGACGACGCGCCCGGAGAGGGTGAGGGCGCTCACGTCGGCGAGCTGCTTCACCAGCCCGAAGTCCATGATCCGGGCCCGCCGCGCGTCGTCGACCATGATGTTGGACGGCTTGAGGTCGCGGTGGACGAAGCCGCGGGCGTGCACGAACTCGAGGGCGCCGAGCACCTCGCCGAAGACGGCCCGCAACCGGGCGAGCCGCTCGGGGCGATTGAGCTGGAGGGCGAGCGCCGCCGAGGGAGGCTCGGGCTCCGGCTCCTCGCCGCCGGCCAGGTCGACGGCGTGCGGCGGGTCGGCGGCGCGCTCCCACGAGCCCGTGCCGTCGTCGGTCTCCGGCTCCTCCATGAGATCGGCGAAGGCGCGGATGTCGTCGACGCCGGAGCCGGGAGGGCGGGCCACGATGGCCTCCACGTCGGCGTGGGTCTCCGGCTCGCGCAGCCAGGCCTCCATGTCGAAGACCAGCCCCGCGACCCCCTCGCAGGTGGGCGAGGGGCCATGGGTGGAGGAGAGCTCGAGGATGGGACTGCCCGCCAGCGGCGCGAGATAGGTCCGGAGATCGAGCCCCTCGACGAGCTCCATGGCGAGCCAGGAGTAGCCCTCCGCCTGGCCGGCGTCGAAGACCCGCACGACGTTGGGGTGCTCGAGGGCCCGGAGCACCTCGAACTCGCGGGCGAGCCGGCGGGCCGAGGTGGGGTCCACCGCGGGCGCCGGGCCGAGCAGCTTCACGGCGGCCGGCATGCCGTCGAGGAGATGGCGGGCACGGTAGACCGTTCCCACTCCTCCCCGGCCGATGACCGAAAGGATCTCCCATGGACCTACGCACCGCGGGGGCACGAGGAAAAGGATAGAGGCCGCCGGCCCGGGGGGTCAAACCCGACCGCTCGCCAGCCGGTCGGGGCGGCGTGTTATAAGCCCGCCCGTGGCCGAGAAAAATCTCGTTCCCTGGATGGAGACGCGGGTCCGGTCCCGCCCCCTGCCGCGCCATGTCGCCATCATCATGGACGGCAACGGCCGCTGGGCGGAAGCCCGCGGGATGTCCCGGGTGGAGGGGCACCGCAAGGGGTCGGAGTCGGTCCGGTCGGTGACGCGCGAGGCCCGCAAGATCGGGCTCGAGGCCCTCACCCTGTACGCCTTCAGCTCCCAGAACTGGGGGCGCCCCGACGAGGAGGTCGGCGCGCTCATGATGCTCCTCGCCGAGTACCTCGACTCCGAGCGCGCGGAGATCCTGGACAACCGGATCCGGCTCCACACGATCGGGGACACCGACCGCCTGCCCGCGTTCGTGCGGGACCGGCTCGAGTCGGTCCGGGCCGCCTCGGCGAGGAACGACGGCATGGTGCTCACCCTCGCGCTCTCCTACGGCGGCCAGGAGGAGATCGTGCACGCGGCCCGGGCCGCGGCGCGGGCCGGGGAGGTCGACCTCCCGGCCATCGAGAAGAACCTCTGGACCGCCTCGCTCCCCCCGCTCGACCTGCTGGTGCGCACCAGCGGCGAGCGGCGCATCTCCAACTTCCTCCTCTGGCAGGCCGCCTACGCCGAGATGGTCTTCGTGGAGACCCTCTGGCCCGACTTCCGCGAGCTCGACCTGCTCGGCGCCATCGCCGATTTCCAGGACCGCGAGCGCCGCTTCGGTCTCACCGCCGCGCAGGTGGGGAGCGGCTAGCCGGATGCGCGAGCAGAACCGGAACCTGGCGGTCCGCGTGGTCACCGCGCTCGTGCTCTTCCCGTTCGCGGTCTGGATGACCTGGCTGGGGCAAGTCTACTTCGCGGTGCTGATCGCCATCGCGGCTGCGCTCTCGGCCGGCGAGCTCGTCTGGATGTTCGAGAAGCGCCTGTCGCCAACCGGCTGGCTCGGCGTGATCGGGGCGGCGGCTTGCCCCATCGCCTCCTGGCTCTGGACCGAGGCCGGCAAGTCGTTCCAGGACTGGGCGGGCGTGGTCGGAGCCGGCGCGGTCGTGGCGCTGCTCGCCACCGCCATGCTCCAGCGCGGCGACCTCGACCCAGGCTCCCCGGTCCGCGGCGCTGGCGGCGCTGGCCTGGGGCTACGCGGGCCTGCTGCCGGCGTCGGTGGTCGCGCTGCGCGAGGGGGCCGGCTGGCAGTGGGTGGTGCTCCTCTTCGTGGTGACCTGGGCCAACGACACGCTGGCCTACTTCACGGGCCGGTTCCTGGGGAAGCACCCGCTCGCGCCGCGCATCTCCCCCAAGAAGACCTGGGAAGGCTTCTGGGGTGGAGCCGCGGGCAGCGTGGTCGGCGCACTCGTGGTGAAGGCCCTCTTCCTCCCCCGCCTGTCGATCCCGGCCGCGGTGCTGGTGGGCGCGGGGGCCGCCTTCCTCGGCCCGCTCGGCGACCTCTGCGAGTCGATGCTCAAGCGGGCCGCGGGCGTGAAGGACTCGGGGAAGCTGCTCCCCGGCCACGGCGGGCTGCTCGACCGCATCGACGCGGTCCTCTTCGCGGCTCCCTGGGTGGTCGCCTGCGCCCTGTGGTTTCAGCGATGAAGCGCCTTTCCATCCTCGGGTCCACCGGCTCCATCGGCGTGCAGGCCCTCGACGTGGTCTCCCGCTCGCCGGAGCGCTTCTCCGTGGTCGGGCTGGCGGCGGGGCGCAACGTCGAGCGGCTGGCCGAGCAGGTCCGGACCTTCCGGCCGCTGCTGGTGTCGGTCTCCGACGCGGCGTCCGCGGCCGACCTGCGCGAGAGGCTCGGACCGGGCGCTCCGGAGATCCGGCACGGCGAGGCCGGGGCGGTGTCGGTGGCCACGCTCGCCGAGTCCGACTTCGTGCTGGCGGCCATCTCCGGCGGGGCGGGACTCCGCTCCACCGCGGCGGCCGTCGAGGCCGGGAAGCCCGTCGGCCTCGCCAACAAGGAATCGCTGGTGCTCGCCGGCGAGCTCGTCATGCGACGGGCCGCCGAGCGCGGGGTGACCATCCTGCCGGTCGACAGCGAGCACAGCGCCATCTTCCAGTCGCTGGCCGGCCACAACCGCTCCGAGGTGCGCCGGCTCATCCTCACCGCCTCGGGCGGGCCCCTGCGGAGCGTGCCGGCCGAACGCATGTCCCAGGTCACGCCGGCCGAGGCGCTGCGCCACCCCAACTGGTCCATGGGCGCCAAGATCACCATCGACTCGGCGACCCTCATGAACAAGGGGCTCGAGGTCATCGAGGCCCGCTGGCTCTTCGACGTCCCTCCCGACCGCATCGACATCCTCGTTCACCCGGAGTCCATCGTCCACTCCATGGTGGAGTACGTGGACGGCCAGGTGGTGGCCCAGCTGGGCGTCTCCGACATGCGCGGGCCCATCAGCTACGCGCTGGCCCATCCCGACCGGATCGCCCTCGACCTGCCTCCGCTCGACCTGGCGCGGGTGGGGCGCCTCTCCTTCGAGCCGCCCGACCCGGCCCGCTTCCCGGCCTTCACGCTCGCCTACCGGGCCCTCGAGATGGGGGGCACCGCCCCGGCGGCGCTCTCCGGCGCCGACGAGGGGGTCGTGGAGGCCTTCCTGGCCGGCCGCTGCTCCTTCGACGCCATCGCCCGGGTCTGCGCCGAGGTGCTGGACGCCCACCGCGCCGAGGGGCTCGCATCGGTCGACCAGGCCATCGCCGCCTCCGACTGGGGCCGGGCCGAGGCGCTCCGGCGGGTGGGGTGATGGCGCCAGGACCCGGGATGGCCGGGAATCCTCCTGCACGCCGTCGGTTGTCGGGCTAAGAACCCAGTTCGTCCCGGGCGCGGACCCCAATGGCCAGTGACATCCTCCTAAAGGTCGGTTCCATCGTCCTCCTCCTCGGGGGGCTCATCTTCGTCCACGAGCTGGGCCACTTCGTCGCGGCCAAGCTGCTCGGGGTGAAGGTGGTGAAGTTCTCCATCGGCTTCGGGCCGCGCCTCTTCGGATTCCGGCGCGGCGAGACCGAGTACCTCCTCGCGCTCCTGCCGCTGGGCGGGTACGTCAAGATGGCGGGCGACGAGCCCGGCGCCGAGGTGGCGCCGGAGGACCGCGGGCGTGGGTTCCTCGAGGCGCCCCCCTGGAAGCGGTTCGTCATCGCCTTCGCCGGCCCGGCTGCGAACCTCGCCTTCCCGGTGGTCATCTACTTCGCGCTGGCGCTGGCCCAGAACGGCTCGGCCGTTCCCGGCCCCACGCTGGGCACCATCATGCCCGGGTCGGCAGCCGACCGGGCGGGGCTGCAAGCCGGCGACCGGGTCGTGTCGGTCACCGTGCCGGGGCGCCCCTCCGAGCCGGTCCGGTACTTCTCCGACCTCCGCCAGCTGGTCGCGCCGCGGGCCGGGGAGCGCATCGACTTCACGGTGGATCGCGGCGGGCGCGCAGCTGGTCGTGCCGGTCGTCCCGGCGGCCGAGAAGGAGTCGAACCCGGTCGAGACCGTCACCCGGGGCGTCATCGGGGTCTCCCCGGCATGGCCGTCGGCGGTGGTCGCGCCGGTCCTGCCTGGCAGCGCGGGCCCGCTCGCCCCGTTCGACCTGGTGGTCCGCGCCGGAGGCGCGCCCGTCAAGAACATGGGGGACCTCGACCGGATCCTCCGCGCCTCGCCCTGCGCGCCGGTGGACCTCGAGGTGCTCCGCGAGGCGCCCGTCCGCGCTCCGGGCGTGGCCGTCTCCACCTACGCGCCCGTGAAGCTCGGCATGGTTCCCACCTGCGTCGACGGGAGGCCCGCCTTCCTGGCGGCGGATCCCGCTCGTCTCCACGTTCATCGCGGAGGTCGCGCCCGGAAGTCCGGCGGAGGCCGCGGGTCTGCGCCGCGGCGACGCCATCGCCGCAGTGAACGGGAAGCCGGTGCGGTCCTTCCGCGAGCTGAACCAGCTCTCGGCCGACTTCCTCTCCGGGACCCCGGTGAAGCTCGACCTCGCCGACGGGCGGGTCGCCGAGATCGTTCCCGCCGATCAGGAATACGTCGACGAGATGACCCGCGAGCCGCGCCGGCGGACCACGGTCGGATTCTTCCCCGATCAGCGCGGCCTCGTGGAGTCCAAGGCGCTCGTGGCCCAGGAGGTCCCGCTCGCCATCGGCGTCGGCGAGGCCCTCGGGAACGCCTTCGGCCACCTCGGCGAGGTGGTGCGCCTCACCGCGCTCGGGATCGCCCGGATCGTCCAGGGGGAGATCAGCTTCAAGACCGTGGGCGGCCCGATCATGCTCTTCCAGATCGCCGCCCAGGCCGCGCAGGAGGGCTGGTCCAGCTTCCTCTTCAAGATGGCGCTCATCAGCGTCAACCTGGGGCTCATGAACCTGCTCCCCATCCCGGTCCTCGACGGTGGGCACATCGTGGCCACCGCGGTGGAGGCCGCCACCCGCAAGCCGCTTTCGCTGCGGACCCGGGAGGTCGCCAACCTGGTCGGGATCCTCCTGCTCGTCTTCCTGATGGTCTTCGTCTTCAAGAACGACATCGTCCGGCTGATGGGATAGAGGCGAGCCTCCCGGCCATGCTCGTCGCCGCCATCGACACGGCCACACCGACGCTCTCCTGCGCGCTCCTCGAGCTGCGCGGCGCCGCGGTCGAGGTCCTCACCACGCGCACCGACCGGCAGGTGGGCCCGGGAGTGGGCCACGGCATCCGGCTCCCGGGTGCGCTCACGGACCTGCTCGGCGCGCTGGGACGCAAGGTCTCCGACGTGGAGGGATACGCCGTCGGGCTCGGGCCCGGGTCCTTCACCGGACTGCGCATCGGACTCGCCACCTGGAAGGGGCTCGCCTACGCCAACCGGCGTCCCATCGCCGGCGTGTCGAGCCTCGCCGCCATGGCGCTCGAGGCAGCCGCCGCGGCGCCCGGGAGCGCGTCCCTGTTCGTGCCCATGCTCGACGCCCGCAAGGGCGAGGTCTACGCGGGGTTCTACCGGGTGGCGGGCGACGAGGTGACCGTGGTCCGTCCCGAGGAGGCGCTGGCGCCCGAGGCGCTGGCCTCCCGGCTCGAGGGGCTGGGCGCCGCGGTCGGCTTCGGAGAGGGATACGCCGCCCACGTCGGGGTGCTCGCCTCGGTGATCCCCCTCCTCGACGGGGCGCCGGCCACTCCCTCCGGCTCCGCGGTGGGGCGCCTCGCCGCGCCGCGACTCGCGGCGGCGTCCTTCGACGACCGCGCCCTCTTCGCGCTCGAGCCGCACTACGTGCGAAAGAGCGAGGCCGAGGTGAAGTTCCCCAACGGGATCCCATGACCATGCGCGTCTTCCTCACCGGTGCCACCGGACTCATCGGCCGCGCCCTCGCCTCCTCGCTCGCCACCGACGGCCACCAGGTCGTGGCGCTCTCCCGCAGCGGTGCGCCCGCGGGGCTGCCGGCCGGGACGCGGACCGTGACGGGAGACCCGGCCGTACCGGGCCCCTGGCAGGAGGAGCTCTCCCGCTGTGACGCCTGCGTGAACCTGGCCGGGGAACCGGTTGCCGGGGGCCGCTGGACCGAGGAGCGCCGCAAGCGCATCCGCGACAGCCGCGTCCTCGCCACCCGGAACGTCGCCTCGGTGATCGCCGCGGGCGGGCCCGCGGTGCTCGTGAGCGGGAGCGCCATCGGCTACTACGGCCCTCGCGGCGACGAGGTGATCGACGAGACGTTCCCCGCGGGGAACGACTTCCTGGGGCACGTCGCCCAGGAGTGGGAGGAGGCCACCCGTCCGGCGGCGAAGCGCGCCCGGGTGGTGCTCATCCGCACGGGCATCGTGCTGTCCCCCGAGGGCGGGGCACTCCCCAAGCTGGTGCTGCCCTTCAAGATGCTCGCCGGCGGCCCCATCGGCGACGGTGGCTTCTGGCAGTCCTGGATCCACGTGGCCGACCAGATCGGGATCCTGCGTCTCGCCCTGGAGAATCCGGCCGCCCAGGGCCCCGTCAACGCCACCGCGCCCGATCCGGTGCGCAACCGGGACCTGGCCCGGGCGCTGGGGCGCGTGCTGCGCCGCCCCAGCCTGCTCGTGGCCCCCGCCTTCGCCGTCCGCGCCGTGCTCGGCGAGATGGCCGAGGTGGTCCTCGCCAGCCAGCGGGTGTTGCCGAGGCAGGCACTGGCGCTCGGATACCGCTTTCGCTGGCCGTCGCTCGAGCCCGCGCTCCGCGACCTTCTCCGGGAGGAGTCTCGCCGATGACCGACAGGCCGCTGAAGCTCGCCGTGGTGGGTGCAACCGGGTCCGTGGGCCGGGCCGTGCTGGAAGACCTGGAGGCCCGCGAGATCCCGGTGGAGCTCCGGCTCTTCGCCACGGCCCGCTCGGAGGTGGACCTCCTCGAGTTCCGGGGAGACGAGCTGGAGGTCGAGACGGTCTCCGACCGCTCCTTCCGCGGCTGCGACGCCGCCATCCTGGCGGTCCCGGCGGCGGTCGCGCGGGAGCTCGCCCCGAAGGCCTGGGCCGACGGATGCCTGGCCATCGACCTCTCGGGCGCCTTCCGGTCGGCCGACGGCGTGCCGCTCGTCGTGGCCGGCGTGAACGACGCGGACGTGGCCGCCGGGGAGAAGCGGGGCATCGTGGCCACTCCGTCCGGCCCGGTGGTCCCGCTGGCCCTCGCGCTCGCTCCCATTCACCGGGAGGCCGGGATCGAGCGGGTCGCGGTCACCATCCTCTACGCCGCCTCCGGCTCCGGCCGGGCCGGCCTGCGCCAGCTCGAGAAGGAGATGGTCTCCCTGCTCAACGGCGAGGAGCCCGACCTCTCCGACCTCTCCCACCGGGTCGGATTCAACCTCGTCCCCCAGGTGGGGACCTTCGACCCCTCGGGCACCACGGACGAGGAGGCCGCCGTGGGACCGGAGCTGCGTCGGCTGCTGTCCGCGCCCGCGCTGGCCGCCACCGCCACCGCCATCCGCGTCCCGGTCTTCTACGCACACGGACTGTCCGTGAATCTCCGGATGGCCCGTCCGCTCTCCGCGGAGGGAGCGCGGGCGGCCCTCCGCGCCGCGCCCGGCCTCAAGGTCATCGACTCCCCGGCCGAGCGGGTCTACCCAATGCCCATGCTCGCGGTGAACGACGACTCCGTCCTGGTGGGGCGGGTGCGCGAGGACGGTTCCCAGGAGAACGGGCTCGACCTCTTCGTGGTGGCCGACAACCTCCGCCGGGGAGCCGCCGGGAACGCCGTGCGCATCGCCGAGGCCTGGGTCCGGGGCCGCCGGTCCTGACGGCCCGGCCCACCCGGTCCGGGTTGCCAAATTGGCACTCCGGGCGGGCGCCGCGTCCCCGGTTTGCCAAAAAGGCGCCCGGATGGCCTGACCGGATGGTCGCCAGGCGGCAACGGGAGCTTGCATGGGTGGCCCCGGCCTTGCAGAATCGCGTCCCATGCTCCGCAGAGCCACGCTCCTCCTGCTTCTCCTCCCCGGAATCGGCCTGGCCCAGACCACCACCGGGACGGTGACCGCGCAGGTCACCTCCAGCACCCGGGCCGCCGGGCAGGCCAACCGGGCCGAGTGCGCCTCGACCACGAGCCTCGCCACCTGGAACCTCGTCACGACCATCACCCCGGTGGTCGCCAACGGCGACAAGTGGCGGCTGGGGACGGCGAGCACGACCACCGGGTGCACCACGAGCGGCGGCCTCCCTGCCGGCGTCTTCCAGGACGTGACGGCCACGGGCACCACCCAGTCCATCACCTCCGTGCCCGTCAACGCCATGGCCACCACGGCGGGCGTGAGCACCTGCACGCAGGCGACCGACGTCGACATCAACCTCTGCGTCTACTACCTCCCGGGCGGCCTGACGACCAACTGGCAGCTGGCCGCCCTGGGAACCTTCACCTACCAGATGGCCATCCCGCCCAAGCCCAGCATCACCGGCGTCACGCCGGGTGACAGCCAGCTCGGCGTGAACGTGGTCCCCGGGACGATCACCGCCACCGAGACGGCCACCAAGAGCATCACCTACACGATCTCGTGCGCGCCGGGCGGCGGGCGGCACGGGCGGTCCTGGCAACGCCGGAACGATCGTCTGCGGCGGATTGACCAACGGGACCGCCTACACGGTCACGGCCACCCCCCTGAGCGCGGCCGGAAACGCCGGACCGGTCTCCGACGCGGTCGGCCCCAGCTCCGCCACCACGCCGCTTCCCTTCCTCACGTTCTGGGACAAGTACAAGTCCGACGGCGGCGTCGAGACCGGCGGCTGCGGCACCGGCGGCGCCGGCGCCCTGGCCCCCGTGCTCGCGCTCCTCGGGCTGATCGTCGCCCGTCGGAGGCGCCCGTGAAGAAGGCCTTCCTCGCGCTGGCCCTCGCGCTGGCGCTGCCCGCGGCGGCCCAGAGCCCCGTGATCTCCGTGAAGGAGTCCCCGCGCTGGGGCTCGTTCCAGGTCACGCTCTCGCCCTTCAGCCCCGACATCGACTCCGAGTGGACGGACAACCGATTTCCGCCCTACGCCACGATCTTCGGGACCGACCGGCCGCTCATGGTCTCGGCCCAGTTCAACATGTCGCCCTGGATCACCGAGTTCGGCACGCTCGACATCGGCGTCGGAGCCGGCTTCTGGGAGGCGTGGGGCCAGGGTTACTACGTCGGCTCCGACGGGAGCGTGATCCGCGGGGGCTCGACGAGCCTCATGATCATCCCGCTCCAGATCCAGGCCACGTACCGCTGGGAGTGGTTCTACGAACGGTGGAGCGTCCCGCTCGAGCCTTACGTGCGGTTCGCGATCGTCGACTACATCTGGAGCACGAGCGGGCAGAACGGGGTCTCCTCGTGGACCAGCCCGCAGACCGGCACGGCCTACCGCGGGTCGGGAGCCACCTTCGGCTGGTCGGCCACCCTGGGGCTCGCGCTCGTGCTCGACTTCTTCGACACCGGCCTGGCGCGCCAGATGGACTACGACGTGGGCATCAACCGGACCCTGCTCATCTTCGACTTCACCAAGTCGAGCGTGAACGACTTCGGGTCGAAGAACAGCTGGCAGCTCGCCCCCAGCTACTGGGCCTGGAACATCGGCCTCCAGTTCGTCTTCTAGTCCACGGCGCGGCTCCACGGCGCGGCCCTACGGGCCGTGCAACTTCTCGCGCAACCGCTCGCGCACCTCCGGCCATTCACCGGCGGTGATCGAATGCATCGCCGTGTCCCGCACCCCGCCGTCGGACGCCGGCATGTGGCTTCGCAGGATCCCCTCGAGCCGTGCCCCGATCCTCTCGATGGCCGCCCGGGACCGGAGGTTCCGCACGTCCGTCTTGAGCTGGACCCGGTGCACCTCCCAGACCTCGAAGGCGTGGCGGAGCATGAGCCACTTGGCCTCCGTGTTCGCCCCCGTTCGCTGGGCGGCCCGGGTGAGCCAGGTCCACCCGATCTCGACGGCGTCGGCGCCGCCGGCCGGACGCCGGGCGCGCCCGTCGGGCCAGCTCCAGCGCTCGACGTTGCCGAAGCGGGTCGAGCCGAGCACCCGGTCCGTGGAGGCGTCGAGCGTCGCGAAAGGCACCGCGCGCCCCGCCGCGCAGAGGCCGAGCGCCTCCTCGATCCACGCCGCCATCCCGGGGCGATCCCGGGGAACCCAGGTGAAAGGGAACGATTCCTCGGGGGACGCGTTCGCGGCGTCCAGCAACGCGTCGAGGTGGGAGGCCTGGAGGGGGACGAGCCGGACCACCTGGCCCCCGAGGACGACCGGGCCGAGGGCGCCGCGCCCGGCCGCTCCACCCCGCCGTTCACGCCGGGATGACGCCGCGGCGGCGCCCCACCTTCACGAAGGCCGCCACCGCCCGGTCGACCATCTCCGGGGAATGGGCCGCCGACAGCTGCACGCGGATGCGGGCCTCGCCCTTCGGGACCACCGGGAAGCTGAAGCCGACGACGTAGATCCCCTCCTCGAGCAGGTCGCGGGCCACGTCGACCGCCAGGCGGGCGTCGCCGAGCATGATGGGCACGATGGGGTGGAACCCGGGCCGCAGCTGGAAGCCGGCCGCGGCCATCCCTTCCCGGAAGCGCTTCGCGTTGGCCATGAGCCGGTCGCGCAGCGCGGTCGATCCCTCGAGGAGCTCGAGCGCGGCCAGGCTCGCGCCCACGATGGGCGGGGCGAGGGTGTTGGAGAAGAGGTAGGGGCGTGCGCGCTGGCGCAGGAGATCGACCACCTCCCGCGGCCCGGCCACGAAGCCGCCGGCGGCGCCGCCCAGCGCCTTGCCCAGCGTGGAGGTCATGAGGTCGACGCGCCCCTGCACCCCGAAGTGCTCGGGCGTGCCACGGCCGGTGCGCCCCACGAACCCGGAGGCGTGCGAGTCGTCGACGAGGACCAGGGCACGGTGGCGCTCGGCGATGGCGCAGATCTCGTCGAGCCGCGCCAGGTCCCCGTCCATGGAGAAGACGCCGTCGGTGACCACCAGCCGGAGCCGGGCGTCGGCGGCCTCGCCCAGCTTCGATTCCAGATCGGCCAGGTCGGCGTGCGCGTAGCGGTACCGCCGCGCCTTGGCGAGGCGGATGCCGTCGATGATCGAGGCGTGGTTGAGGGCGTCGGAGACGATGGCGTCCTGCTCGCCCAGGAGCGCCTCGAAGACCCCGCCGTTGGCGTCGAAGCAGGAGGAGAAGAGGATGGCGTCCTCGAAGCCGAAGAAGGCCGAGAGGCGCCGCTCCAGCTCCCGGTGGAGGTCCTGCGTGCCGCAGATGAACCGCACCGAGGAGAGGCCGTAGCCGCGGGCGTCGAGGGCCGCGCGTGCCGCCGCGAGGAGCCCGGGATGATCGGAGAGCCCGAGGTAGTTGTTGGCGCAGAAGTTCAGCACCCGGCGCCCGCCCACCTCGATCTCGGCCCCCTGCGGCGACTGGATGACCCGCTCCTCCTTCCAGGTCCCCGCGGTGCGGATCTCCTCGAGGGTGCGGGCGAAGACGTCGCGGGCGAGCTCGTACATGGAGGCCTCCTGGCCTTCAGGGGAACTGGATGAGCACCTTGGGGTGCTGCTTGATCTTCTCCTCGAAGGAGACGGGCTCCCAGGTCGAGAAGGGGACGATGGTGTCCTTGCCGCCCTGGAGGATGACCTTCCAGACCTGCTCCTGGATGTTGGGGGAGGTCGACTCGAGCAGGTTCCGGGTGATGTGCCAGGTCTCGAAGATGCGGCGCCCCACCACGGCGTGGAGGCTGATGCCGTCCACGATGACCCGCTCCAGGCTCTCGATCACCGCCTCGCCGCTCTTCAGGCCGAAGAGGATGACGTGCCCGCCGCGCCGCACCACCGAGATGGCGGTGTTGAGGGCGGCGTTGGAGCCGGACATCTCGAGGGCCACGTCCACGCCCACCCCGTCGGTGAGGTCGTGGATGGCCCGGGTGATCCCCTCGTCGTGGACGTAGGAGGTCTCGGTGGTCTTGGTGGGCTCGACCACCGCGTCGGCGCCCAGCTTCTTGGCCATCTCGATGTGGGTCCGCATGGGCTCGACGCCGATCACCTGGCGGGCCCCCAGCGCGCGGGCCACCGCGATGGCGAAGAGGCCGATGGTGCCGCAGCCGATGATGGCCACCGACTTGCCGCGCAGGTTCACCTTGGTGCAGGCGTGCACCGCGTTGCCGAACGGCTCCTGGAGGGCCGCCACCTCCGGCCGGATCTTGGAGACGTCGGTGGGCCAGAGCGCCTGGGCCGGCAGCTTCACGTACTCGGCGAAGCAGCCGTCCACGCTGATGCCGATGATGCGGTCGGTGGCGCAGACGTGGTTGTCGCCGATGCGGCACTGGTAGCAGGTGTTGCAGATGATGTGGCTCTCGGTGGAGACGACGTCGCCGGGGCGGAGCCCGAAGTCGCGGGTGGCCTCCGGGCCGGCCTCCACCACCTCGCCGAGCAGCTCGTGGCCGATGACCCGGGCATCCTTCCCCTCGGCGGCCAGGGTGGACTGGATCATGTCGCCGAAGGCGCGGCGGAACCAGATGCCCCGGTCCGAGCCGCAGAAGCCGGCGAAGCGCGGCTTCACGATGACCATCGAGGCGTCCCGGTAGTCCTTGCCCACGTCGAGGACGGGGCGCGCCACCTGTTCCTTCCGGAGCCCGCGGGTGGTGCTCCAGGGGTCCTTCTTCCGGTCGTAGACCAGCGCCCACATCGATGGATCCATGCACACCTCGGGTTGGAAGGCCGGTGGAGTCTAGCGCCGATTTCCCGTCACCGGGGGATCGGACCGACCGTATACTCGGACATCCATGGCTTCCCCAGCCGTTCGTCGATGGCGCTGGCGCATCCTCGGCGGCGGGGCGGTCCTCCTGCTCGCGGCCGCCGGCCTGCGCGCCTTCCTCGGCCCGAAGGTCCCCGCCTGGCAGGTCGAGCGGAGCGAGCTCGTCCAGCGGGTGGTGGCGAGCGGGCGCGTGCTCGCCCCGGCCCGCATCCAGGTCGGGAGCGTCGTCGTCGGGCGCGTCACGAGGGTCCCGGTCGACAAGGGGGACCGCGTGAAGCCGGGCGACCTCCTGGTGCAGCTCGACGACGCCGAGGCGAAGGCCGCACTGGCCCAGGCCCGCGCGACGGTGGCGCAGTCGGTCGCCCGGCTCGAGCAGGTCGAGGTGGTCTCGGTTCGCGTCACCGCGGAGGCCCTGCGCCAGGCCGAGCTGCGTCTCTCGCAGGCGGAGGTCAAGCTGACCCGTCAGCGCACGCTGGCCGAGGCCGGGTCGGTGAGTCGCTCCGACCTGGACGACGCCATCCAGGCTCGCGACCTGGCGGCGAGCCAGGTGGAGTCCGCGCGGATCCAGGCCAGCGCCGCGGCCTCGGGAGCCGACCGACGCTCCGTCCTGGCGGCGCTCGAGCAGGCGCGCGGTGCCGAGCAGGCGGCCGCGGCCCGGCTCGACAACCTCTCCATCCGCTCCCCCTCGGCCGGCGTGGTCACCGAGCGGGACGTCGAGCCCGGCGACGTGGTGCAGCCGGGCCGCGCCCTCCTGATCGTGGCCCGCGACGGGCCGACGCAGCTCTCCGTGCTGCCCGACGAGAAGAACCTGGCGCTGCTCCGCCTCGGCCAGCCGGCCACCGCGTCCGCCGACGCCTACCCGGACCGGACGTTCCCGGCGCGCGTGGCCTACATCGCTCCCGCGGTGGACCTGTCGCGGGGGACGGTCGAGGTGAAGCTCGACGTCGAGAACCCGCCGGACTTCCTCCGCCCCGACCTGACCGTCTCGGTCAACGTGGAGACGGGGCGCGACCCGCAGGCGCTGGTGCTGGCGGCGGGCGCCATCCGCGACCCCGGAGCCAGCCCCTGGGCGCTCGTCGTCCGGGACGGCAAGGCGTCCCGGCAGCCCGTCACCCTGGGCATCCGTGGCGACGGCAGGGTCCAGGTGCTCACCGGTCTCGCGCCCGGCGAGTGGGTCGTCTCCCCCGCGGCCGCGGTCGGTCCGGGGAGCCGGGTGCGCACGGAGCCGGCTCTCTAGGGGCCCGACCATGCGTTTCGAGTGGTTCATCGCCATCCGGTACCTGCGCGAGGGGAAGGCGCAGACCGCGCTGGTGCTGGGCGGGACCACGGTGGGCGTCGCCGTGCTCATCTTCCTCACCGCCCTCATCAGCGGACTGCAGCGCACCCTGGTGGCCCAGACCCTCTCGGCGCAGGCCCACGTCTTCGTGAAGGCCCCGGAGCGCGTGGCCCGACCGCTCCCGTCCCCGGACCCGGTGGCCGACCACGTCGAGAAGGTGCCCGACCGCGTCCGCTCCATCGAGCAGTGGCAGCAGGTCCTGGCCTCGATCGGGACCATGCCCGGCGTCGTGGCCGCCACGCCCACCGCGGCGGGCGCGGCCTTCGCGAGCCGCGGCCCGGCGACGAAGTCGGTGACGCTCCGGGGCATCGACCCGGAGAGCTTCGCCCGGGTCATCGACGTCGTCACCAAGATGAAGTCCGGGCGCTTCGCGCTGGAGGGAGCCGAGGCGATCATCGGGACGGTGCTCGCCTCCGACCTGGGCGTCGGCGTGGGAGACAAGGTGCGCGTGGCCACGCCCGAGGGGCGCGGCGACGTCTTCACGGTCGCGGGCGTCTTCGACCTGGGCAACAAGGAGGTGAACGCGCGCTGGGTCTTCGTGCCGTTGCGCTCCGCCCAGACCATGCTCGACATCCCCGGTGGCGCCACCACCATCGAGGTCAAGGTGGACGAGATCTTCGAGGCCGAGCGGATGGCCCGCGAGATCGCGCGGCGCTACGGCCTCGCCGCCGACAGCTGGATGGAGCTCAATCGACAATTGCTCGTCGGCCTGCGGTCCCAGTCGGCCTCCAGCTGGATGATCCAGGTGCTGGTGGTGCTGGCCGTGGCGCTCGGGATCGCCAGCGTCCTCGGGGTCTCGGTCATCCAGAAGTCGCGCGAGATCGGCATCCTCAAGGCGACCGGGACCTCCACGGGCACGATCCAGCGCATCTTCCTGCTCGAGGGAGCGCTGGTGGGAGGGGCCGGCTCGGTGCTGGGCGCCCTGCTCGGGTCCGGGATGGCGGTGGCCTTCGCGAGGCTGGCCCGCGCCCCCACCGGTGACCCGCTCTTCCCCGTCGACCTGACGCCCGGGCTCTACCTGGGCGCCGCGGCGGTCGCCATCCTCACCGGCACGCTGGCGGCCTGGTTCCCGGCCACGCGGGCGGCACGGCTCGAGCCGGCCGAGGTGATCCGCTATGGGTGAAGCGGGCGCCGACGTCCTCCGGCTGGAGGGGATCACCCGCGACTTCGGGGAAGGGGAGGCGCGCACCCGGGTGCTCCGCGGGATCGACTTCTCGCTGCGCCGCGGTGAGTTCGCGGCGCTGATGGGACCCTCGGGCTCGGGAAAGAGCACGCTCCTGCACCTCATGGGATTGCTCGACAAGCCCACCGACGGTCGGGTCGTCCTCGACGGCCAGGACACGGGCGCCCTCGACGACGACGGGCTCACCCGTTGCCGGGGGCGGACCCTCGGCTTCGTCTTCCAGTTCCACCACCTCCTGCCCGGGTTCACGGCGCTGGAGAACGTCGTCATCCCCATGGCCGCCGACGCGGGGCGCCTCGAGCCCTCGATGCGGGACCGCGGCCGCGCGCTGCTCGATCGCGTGGGGCTCGCCTCCCGCGCCGATGCCCGGGCCACCACCCTGTCCGGCGGGCAGGCCCAGCGGGTCGCCATCGCCCGTTCCCTCGCCATGAACCCCAAGATCGTGCTGGCCGACGAGCCGACGGGAAACCTGGACACCCAGACGGCCGACGACGTCTTCTCGCTGCTCCGGGACGTGAACCGGGACCAGCAGGTCACCTTCCTCGTGGTCACCCACGACCGGAGGCTGGCCGAGCGCACCGACCGGATCATCGAGCTGGTCGACGGGCGAATCGTCTCCGACCTGCCCAACCATCCGAGCTGACCCGATGGAGATCTCCCCCGCCATCCGCGCCGCCGCCCGGCGCGCCCTCTCGCTCCCGGCCGAGGCCCTCTCGGCGGAGTGCGACGAGGAGTTCTTCGTGGCCTCGGGGCCCGGAGGGCAGCACCGCAACAAGACGGAGAGCGGCGTCCGGCTCCTGCACCGCCCCACCGGCGTCACCGTCACGGCCACCGAGCGGCGCAGCCAGGCGCAGAACCGCTCCGCCGCGCTCGGGCGACTCCGGGAGCGGCTCCAGGCCCTCTCCCACGTGCCGCGGCGGCGCGTGGCCACCAAGCCCACGCGCGGCGCGAAGGAGCGGCGCCTCGCCGAGAAGCGGCGCACCTCCGAGCGGAAGTCCGGCCGGCGCGACCTGGAGTGAAGAGCTAGGCGGTCGGAGCAGCCGCGGAACCCGGGAGCGGGAGGGGCTCCACGAGCCCCTTCTCCACCAGCCGGTCGACCGACTCCCGGATCTGGGTGGCCGGCGTCCCGCAGGCGTCGAGGGCCCGGGCCAGGTCGGCGAGCGAGCGGCGCCCCGGCCGGATCTCGGCCATCACGATGCCGTCGGCCGGCGAGAGGCCGAGCGCGTCGGCCCAGCGCTTCTCGGCCTGGGCGAGGGCGTCACGCCCCAGCGATCGCACGTCCATGACGGCCGAACGGTAGGCCGCCTCGGCGTCGACGCCCGGCGCCGAGAGGGTGAATCGCTGGCCACGGGGCCAGCGGCGACCCTGTGTGGGCTGCTGTGCGGAGAACATGAAGGGTACCCTTGGGCCCCGTCGGGGTAGGTGTCAAGAACCCCGTGGGCCGAAAACGATGCAAGTCGAGGATTCCCAAGGGATATAACCCGTCCTGGAGCCGGTGCAGCGATTGCCGGTCTGGAGGTCACCTGACCGCTTTGCTCGTTGCCGCCGCCCCGCTGGTCGCGCTGCTCCTCTCCGCGGCGCCCCCGGCACCCGAGGAGACCCGCCTTCCCGCCCTCGTGGACAAGGTGATCGAGGCCTATGGAGGGAGGGCGGCCCTCCAGAAGTACCCGGTCATGGTCCAGGAGGGGGAGGTCGTCGCACACGAGGCCGCCGACGTCGGCCGCCTGACGCGCATCTTCGAGCGACCCCGGCGCCTGCGCGTGACCATCGCCTATCCGGGCAGCCAGCCCGAGCAGCGCATCCTCGACGGGTCCCGGGCCTGGCGCGATCGGCGGGAGGTGAGCGGCTCGCCGCCCCATGCCGCCATGGTCCTGCAGGCGGCGCGCATGGACCTCCCGCTCTCGCTCGCCGAGGGGGTCGACCGCCTGGTGGACGAGGGATTGATCGACCGGGAGGGCAAGAGGCTCAGGGCCGTGACCCTTCCCCTCGGGGACGGGCTCACCGTGACGGTCGAGATCGACGAGCCCTCCGGGAGGATCCAGCGCGCCGTGGCGCGGATGCCCGGTGGCGTGGGCAGCCTCGAGTTCGTGACCGCGTTCTCCGACCTCCGCAAGGTATCGGGAACCTGGGTGGCGTTCCGGGAGGAGAGCTTCGTCCAGGGGCGGCACTCCGGGACCACCGTGCTGCGCCACGTGGAGTTCCTCGCCGAGGCTCCGACCGGTGCCTTCCGGCCGTGAGAACCGGCCGCGCCCGCGGCGCTGCTCTACCTGGTGGCCCTCTGGACAGGGCTCACGGGGATCGCGCGGCTGGCGCTGTACTTCGCGTAGGCCTCACGTGCCGATCCGGACGAGCTCGACGAGCGGCTCGTCGGGGTCGGGCACCTGCTCGAGATCGACCGCGCACTCCAGCATCCAGTCCACCTCGCCGGCCTCGTCGACGATGCGCTGCACGGCCCGCCAGCGGCGGGGCCCGTCCTCGGTGAGGAAGGTGTTGTCGGGGCGGCGGGCCCGCGGCGTGACGTCGATGCGCGGGTGCTCCGCCCAGTAGGGCGCCATCGCCTCCTCGAGCCGCCGGGGAGTCCACTCCTCGCCGGGGCGCTGCCGGACGAGGGTGGCCGCCTCCTCGTAGGACCGGCGCGAGAGGGCGCCGAGCAGGCGGTGCAGCTCGGCCCGGACACGGGCGGTGAACCCGCGGGGATTGGTGGCCGGGTCGAGGGCGAAGGCCGGCGCCGGCGGGGCGGCGCCGGGGCCCGAGGCCGCCATGGCCACCGGCGACGGCTCGCCCGCGCGCATCCGCTCCCACTCGTCCACCAGGCTCGAGTCGACGCCGCGCACCGTGGTCCGCAGGAAGGCCACGACG
Organism: uncultured delta proteobacterium; assembly: GCA_963818535.1. Taxonomy (GTDB): domain Bacteria; phylum Myxococcota; class Myxococcia; order Myxococcales; family Anaeromyxobacteraceae; genus CAIOAK01. The sequence goes on from CAWFSM010000006.1 coordinate 87,133, forward strand.
TCCTCCAGCGCCTCGTCGCGGTAGGCCTCGGGAACGGTCTGCACCAGCGTCTTGTAGGCCTCGGAGAGGTAGCGGAGGAGCACCCCCTCGCTGCGCTGCAGCTCGTACTCCCGGACGTAGTCGTTGAACGACATCGCCCGCTCGACCATCTCCCGGGCCACCGACTTGGGACGGATGTTCTCCTGCCCGACCCAGGGATGACGGGCCTCGAACTCGTTGAACGTGGCGTAGACGAACTCGGCGTTGGGCTTGGGGTACTCCACGTGCTCGAGCTCGGCCATCCGCTCGTCGTACTCCTTGCCCTCCGCCTTCATGCGGGCCACCGCCTCGCCGCGGGCCCGGTCGAGCTGCTTCCAGAGGACCACGTCCGGGTTCTCGAGGATCGACTCGACCTGGGTGAGCACGTCGAGGGCGTAGGTCTCCCGCTGCGGGTCGATGCGCGGCAGGCTGTCGAGCAGGTAGAGCGAGAGGGTGTGGAAGAGCGAGAAGTCGTGCTGCAGCCCGCGGGCGGGCCGGACGTGGCGCCCCGGGTACCCGTCCACGCCGTGCAGCTCGATCAGCCCGGCCGCCCGCAGCGTCCGGAAGCGCTGGGCCGCCAGCCGGCGGTGGCGCGCCCGGGTGTACTCGTTCCCGTGGGAGCGGCCCACCAGCTCGACGAGCCGCCCGTAGCCGCCTCCGCGGCGGGACGGTCTCCCCCTGGAGGAGGTTGAGGAGCAGGCCGAAGGTCACCTCGAAGCGGCTCTCCAGCGGTTCGGGAGCCCTGGCCTGGAGCCGCTCGAAGGTGAGGCGGTCCCACGGGACGTAGCCCTTCTGCGGCGGCTTCTTCTTCTCGACCTTCTTCCCGGCGGCCTGCTTCTCGGCGATGCGCTTGTTCTCGACGACGTGCTCCGGGGCCTGCGCCACCACGTATCCGCGGTCGTCGAACCCCTTGCGGCCGGCCCGCCCGGAGATCTGCCGGAAGTCGCGCGCGGCCAGGATGGCGGTCTTCTCGCCGTCGAACTTGCAGAGCTGGGAGAAGAGCACGGTGCGGATGGGGATGTTCACCCCCATCCCCAGGGTGTCGGTCCCGGACACCACCTTGAGCATGCCCTGCTGGGCCAGCTTCTCGACCAGGAGCCGGTACTTGGGGAGGAGCCCGGCGTGGTGGAGCCCCACCCCGTGGCGGAGGTAGCGGCTCAGGTCCTTGCCGAAGGGGGTGTCGAAGCGGAAGCCCTCGAGCGCCGCCTTGATCCGTTCCTTCTCCTCCTTCGAGGAGAACTTGGCGGACATCAGATTCTGCGCCTGCTCGGCCGCGGCACGCTGGGTGAAGTTCACCAGGTAGACCGGGGCGCGCCCGGCCGAGACCAGCTCCTCGATGGTCTCGTGGAGCGGCGTCTCCTGCCAGATGAAGTCGAGCGGGACGGGGCGGTCGTCGCTGCGCACCTCCGCCAGCTTCCGTCCGGTGAGCGCGACCAGCCCCTCGGCGATGACTCCCACGTCGCCGAGCGTGGCCGACATGAGGAGGAAGCGCGCCTTGTCGAGGAGCAGGAGGGGGACCTGCCAGGCCACGCCGCGCTCCCGGTCCCCGTAGTAGTGGAACTCGTCCATGACCACGGCGTCGACCCGGGGGTTGGCCTCCCGGAGGGCCACGTTCATCAGGATCTCGGCGGTGCAGCAGACGATGGGGGCGTCGCGGTTCACCGCGCCGTCGCCGGTCATCATCCCCACGTTCTCGGGGCCGAAGAGGCGGCACAGGTCGAAGAACTTCTCGTTCACCAGCGCCTTGATCGGGCAGGTGTAGAACGAGCGCTCGCCGCGCGACATGCACTGGAAGTGGAGGAAGTTGGCCACCATCGACTTGCCCGACCCGGTGGGGGTGGCGAGCACCACGTGGCGCCCCTCGAGCAGCTCGAGGATGGCCTCCTCCTGCGCCGGGTAGAGCGACAGCCCGGAGGAGGACACCCAGGAGACGAAGCGATCGAGCACCTGCGCGTCGTCGAGGGGAGGCTCGCCAGGGGCGGGGAGGAGCGCGGCGAGGGGGGCTTCGTTGGTCATCGGGAGGCCGGGATGGGGCAGCCGAGCGCGGTGGCGCGCGCGGCGGCGTCGAGGGGGAGGGGACGGGACCCCGCGCGGGTCCCGGCGCGGCGGAAGGCCGCGCAGGCGTCGTCGCGGCGGCCCAGGGCGGCGCAGGGAGATCCCGGCCGAGACCGGGTAGAGGGGGTTGCCGGGGTCGATGGCCTCGGCGGCCTGGAACTCCAGCAGCGCCCCGGCCCAGTCGCCATTCACCGTGAGCGCCTGACCGAGCAGGTTGCGCATGGCGGGGTCCCCGGGCGCGGCCCGGGCGGCCCGCCGGGCCTCCTCGAGCGCCTCGGCGGGGCGTCCCAGCTTGCCGAGCGCCGCGGCCCGGCTGGCGTGGAGCGCGGGATCCCCGGAGACGGCGGCCATCGTCCGGTCGACGATGGCCAGGGCCTCCTCTGCGCGCCCCGCGGACAGGAGCAGCGCTGCGTGGTTGCGGGCCAGCGTGGAGAGGTGATCGGGTCGCCGGACGACGGCCCAGGCCCTCGCGTAGGCGGCCTCCGCGCCCGGGCGGTCCCCCTCTCGCTCGAGGGCGTTGCCGAGGTTGGTCCAGGCGCGGGCGCTGTCCGGTGAGGCGGCCGCCGCCTCGCCGTAGATCGCCGCCGCCGAGCTCCACGTCCGGGCGCGCGCGGAGAGGGCCACCCCGAGCGACAGGAGGGCCACGAGGGCCAGCGACGCACCGGCCAGGACGGCGCGGGGACGGGGAAGGAGCCGTCGCAGGAGCGCGTCGGCCCCGATCGACACGGCCAGGAAGGGCCCCAGGCAGGCCAGGTAGACCCTGTGCTCGACGGCCAGGTCGGCCACCGGGACGAAGGACGAGGTGGGCGAGAGGGCGACGAACCAGAAGAGGATCCCGAAGGCGCCGAGCCGCTCCGCGGGACGGGGACCGTCGGCGCGCTCGGCGCGGAGCCAGAGGACTCCGGCCAGGAGGAGGAGCGCGAGGATCCCGGCGGCCGCCAGGAGGACCGGCCCGTCGACGCCGGTGCTCGGGACGAAGGTCCGATCGAAGGCCAGCGCGTCGGGCCAGGCGAGCAGCCGGAGGTAGAGCCACTGCACGCGCAGCTGGGTCAGGAAGTAGGAGCCTGCGGCGAGCGGCGTGGCCGAGAAGCCGGCGCCCCCACCGGGGTTGGCCTCGAAGGACCGGAGGTGCATCGCGGCGCTGACCGCGCCCAGGGCGAGGAGCGGGGCCGCGAGCAGCAGGGCCCGGGCGGCTCGCCGCCGCAGCGGACCCGCGCCGCGTTCCGCGGCGGGAGCCACCACGGCCTGGTCGAGCAGGAAGATGCCCGGGGCCGAGATGGCGATGGTCTTCGCCCCCATCCCCACGAGCCACGCGAGCCCGCCCCCGGCCCAGGAGAGGGCCCCGCGCCAGCCGGGCCAGGCTCCTGCGGCCCGGTCGAGAAGCGCGAGCGCGAGGAGGGAGAGGAGGGAGGCGAGGACCTCGGCCCGCTGCGCGGTGTACGCGACCGACTCCGCCTGGATGGGGTGGAGGGCGAAGAGCGCGGCGGCGACCAGCGCGACGCCCTGGGCGTGCGGGTGACCGGCCCGCCGGAGGAGGGAGGAGAGGAAGGCGAACGCCGCGACGACGGCAGCCAGGTGGAGGAGGAGGCCGACCACGTGGTAGCGGACCGGGTCGAGCCCGGCCGCCCGCCAGTCCATCGCGAAGGTGATCTCGGTCACCGGCCTGTTCGGCCCGAGCAGCTCCATCGGCGTCGGAACGCGGACCGCGCCGGGAGCCCGGAGCCGCATGTTCTCCGCGATGCTGCCCCGGTCGTCGAGCACGAAGGGCCCGGCCAGCGCCGGCCGGTAGGCAACCGCCGTGCAGGCGAGGACGGCGGCCAGCAGCAGCCACTGCGCGGCGCGGATCATTCGCGCGCAGCGTCGGCCGGAACGCCTGGGGGGTCAAGCTGGAAGCGAGATCCCGTTCCGCTCGAAGAGCTGCTTCAGCTCGCCCTTGGCGATCGCCTTGGACATCGCCTCGGCCGGCTCGACCACGTCCCGCTTCACCAGGTCGAGGAGCGAGTCGTTCAGCGTGCACATCCCGATGCCCTTGGCGGTCTGCATCACCGAGGGGATCTGGAAGGTCTTCCCCTCGCGGATGAGGTTGGCGACGCCGCTCGAGACGAGCAGGATCTCCATGGCGGCCACGCGGCCGCCGCCCTTCCTCTTGCAGAGGACCTGGGTGACCACCCCCCGGAGCGACTCGGAGAGCATGGTCCGGATCTGCGCCTGCCGGTCGGTGGGGAACTGGTCGATGAGCCGGTCGACCGTGGAGGGGGCGCTGTTGGTGTGCAGGGTCCCGAAGACGAGGTGGCCGGTCTCGGCGGTCTCGATGGCGATGGCGATGGTCTCGAGGTCGCGCAGCTCGCCCACCAGCACGATGTCGGGATCCTCCCGGAGCGCCGCGCGCAGGGCGGCCTTGAAGCTCTGCGTGTGCGTTCCCACCTCGCGCTGGTTCACCAGGCAGCGCTTGTTCTCGTGAACGAACTCCACCGGATCCTCGATGGTGAGGATGTGGTCGTCCCGGTTCCGGTTCACGTGGTCGACCATGGCGGCGAGCGTGGTCGACTTGCCCGAGCCGGTGGGGCCGGTCACGAGCACCAGCCCCTTGTTGAGGAAGCACAGGTCGAGGATCGGCTTCGGGAGGCCCATCTCCTCCGCCGAGCGCACTGTCGACGGGATCTGGCGCATCACCGAGCCGATGCCGTAGCGGTCGGCGAAGACGTTCACGCGGAAGCGGGCCTCGGCGGTGGCGTGGGCGAAGTCGGTGTCGGAGCGCTCCTGGAACTCGTCGCGGTTCTTGGCGGGCGCGATGGCCCAGAGCATGTCGGCGAGGCGTCCGTCCTCGAGGGGGCCGAACTCCCGGAGCGGCACGATGTCCCCGTCGATGCGGAGGGCAGGTGGATGTCCCGACGTCATGTGGAGGTCGGAGGCCTTCCGGGCCACCATCTCCGAGAGCAGCCGGTGCATGGCCTCGCCCGCGTCGACCGGGAGCGGCACCTGGGTGGCCGGGGGAGCGACCTGCGCCACGGGGGCCTGGGGAACCGGGGCCGCCGGCGCGGCAGCCGGAGCCGGCCCGGGCGTGGGCGCAGGGGTGGGCACGGGCCCGGGCCCGGGCGGAACCCGGGCGGACGCAGCGGGCGGTGCGGGGCGGACGGCGGAGGCGCGCCGCACCACGGCACGGACCTCGGCCCCGCGCGACTCGAAGCTCGCCTCCATGTCTCCCGCCGGCGAGGAATACGGGAAGGCCGTCGTGCCCGGACGGGGAAACCCTCCCTGCATCTCCGCGGGGACGATCTCCGCGAAGGCGCCCACGATCTGCGGCGTGGAGAGCGCCTGCCGCACCAGGACCCGCTTCTCCCCCTCGAGGGACAGGACGACCCCGTGGCCGCTCTCGAAGAGCAGCTCCCCGCCGGTCGTCCCCTTGAGCCGCTCGATGAATGCGTCCAGGCGGGCCATCTCGATCACCTCTGGAGAAGCGCGACCCGGGCCACATGGGCCCGGCCGACCAGTGAGACCCGCTCGCGCTCCAGCAGGCGGAGGAACGGCTCGGACCGGTTGAGGAAGTCCACCAGGCGCTCGCGGGACGGGGGCGCCACGTAGGCGACCAGCCCGGAGAGCCGGGACCCGTCGGCGAGGGTGATCTCCACCTCGTGCTCGGTGGGGATGGTGAAGGAGTCGTCGGACGGCTCCTCGTCGGCGGCCACCCGCGCCACCGCGATGGACGCACGGTGAAGGAAGGTCATCGCGCCGGATCCGGACTCGCGGGCCGGGATGAACGGGGCGGAGCCGTTGAGCAGGTCGGAGAGCCGCTCGGGTCCCGGGTGCGAGGCGGCCGCCTCGGAGAGGTAGACCGCGACCTGGCGCGCCTCCCCTCCGGGGAGCACGACCTCGACCGGTACCGCCCTCTTCGGAACGCGCAGGTCCTCCATGCCCTCGAGGTGTGCACGGGGCGTGCCCTTCCCCGGGGACTCCGGCTGCGCTAGAAAGCCACCATGAACTGCCCTCATCACATCCAATGGGTGGTCGAGGCCCACAATGGCCTCCACCAGTGCCTCCAGTGCTTCGACGCCGTGACGAAGAAGGACATCACGCCCAAGTTCGAGGATCTCGGGGAGGAATTGCAGAAGCGCTGGGACGCGCACGAGGCCCGCGCCGCCAAGCCCGCGGCCCCGGCGCCGGCTCCGGCGTAGGGGCAGCGGGGGAACCCGCCCACCTGGCGCACCGCCGATGGCGGAGCGCCCCGGGTCCGTCGCCACCCCGAGGGGGGTGGCGTCCCGGACCCTGGAGGGACCCTCACGAAGATGCGCCCGATCCGCTCTCGCCTCGATGGGTTTCGCGCTGGGACTCGTCTTCCCGGTGGCGGGAGCGGTCCTGGGCGCGGCGGGTCCGGTCCTGTGGCTGCTCTTCGCCGTGCCCGTGCTCCTCGCGGTGCTGGGCATCGTCACCGGAACGCGGGCCACGACCCTGGCGGACGAGGGCCGAGCGGAGCTCCTGCGCGCCGCCCGCGCCCGTCGCGACGAGGCCGAGCGCGCCGCGGCCGAGCTGGTGCAGCACTCCCTGGGCCTGGCCTCCGCGGCTTCCGTGCTCGGCGCCAGCAACGAGGAGACCGCCGCGCGGGTTCGCGGGACGAACGACACCCTGGCGCGCCTCTCCGGCACCGCGACCGCCTCGGCGCTCACGGCCGAGACGGTGGTGGGACTGGCGCTCGAGTCGGAGCGCGCCGCCGGGCGGGGGCTCTCGGTCGCCGAGCAGTCGCGCGAGGCGCTCACCCGGCTGGCGGAGGAGGTCCACGCGCTATCCGAGCTGGTCGCCGGCCTCGACGGGCGGATGCGCGACATCCTCGAGGTGGCCGACGTGCTGACCCGCATCTCGGAGCGCTCCCGGTCGCTGTCCGCCATGGCGCTGTCCCAGGCCGACGGCGGGCTGCTCGCTCCGGAGGCACTCCCTGCGCTGGTGGCGCGGATGGACGGGCACGTCGAGGAGACCGCCGCCGCCGCCGCGCGCGCAAGGACCATCCTCGCCGAGGTGCAGGGCGAGATCTCCCGGGCAGCCGAGGCCGCCAGCGCCGGCAGCATCCGGGCCGGGGAGGGAGCCATGGTCCTCGAGGGAGCGGCGGGCACCATCCGCGAGCTGGCCCGCGCGCTCGCCGCCTCGGCCAGCTCCGGCCGCGCCATCGCCGAGGTCGCCCAGCAGCAGGAGGCCGGCCTGGAGAGCCTCCGGAACGCCATGAACGACATCTACCTCGCCCACGAACGGACCACGGCGTCGACGCGCCAGGTGGCGGGGGAAGCGGCTGCGCTCTCCGAGCTGGCCGCCCGGATGCGGCGGGCGTTCCGGTCCGAGTCATAGCCTTAGACTATCGAGTCGATAGCTACGATGTGTTGCGCCCGCATGACGCTGGGGACAGGTATGTCCCCGGAAGGGCGCGGTACCGACCCCGAATTGCCCGAGACAGCGATTCCGCTCCGGGATAACACGGACGCCATCCGCGTCCCATCGAGCAGCAGAAAGGGAGAGTTCCACATGGCAGATCTCAAGGGCACCAAGACGCACGGAAACCTCAAGGCCGCCTTCGCCGGGGAGTCGCAGGCCAACCGCCGCTACCTGTACTTCGCGAAGGTCGCCGACGTGGAAGGCTACCCCGAGGTCGCCGGCAACTTCCGCGAGACCGCGGAGGGCGAGACCGGCCACGCCTTCGGCCACCTCGACTACCTGAAGGTGGTGGGCGATCCGGCCACCGACCTGCCCATCGGCGACTCGGTGGCGAACCTCAAGTCGGCCGTCGCCGGGGAGACCCACGAGTACACCGACATGTACCCGGGCTTCGCCAAGACCGCCCGCGAGGAGGGCTTCGTCCAGGTCGCCGACTGGTTCGAGACCCTCGCCAAGGCCGAGAAGTCGCACGCCGGCAAGTTCACGAAGATGCTCGACAGCATCAAGTAGCGCGCTGGGACCATCGCGGCCCGGCTCCAGCCGGGGCCGGGCCGCTCTTCGTGGGAGGGATCGACCATGTCCGAGGCCGGCAAGAAGGTCAGCTACGACCCGACACCCGGGCTGTCCTACGATCCTTCGCAGCCCGTCTACTGGGATCCGGCCGCGCTCCACGGCGAGCTCCTGCGCGCCTTCGACATCTGCAACGGCTGCCGCATGTGCTTCAAGTTCTGCGACAGCTTCCCGCGGCTCTTCGAGCTGCTCGACAAGCGGGACCACGACGTCCACACCCTGAGCACGTCCGAGATCAAGGGCGTCATGGACGACTGCTTCCAGTGCAAGCTCTGCGAGGTGCAGTGTCCCTACACGCCGAGGGACAACCACCCCTACCAGCTCGACTTCCCGGCGCTGGTCCACCGCTACGACGCCCAGGAGTTCCGGGCTCGCGGGGGCAAGCCCACGCTGCGCGAGAAGTTCCTCGGCGACCCCGACCTGTCCGGGAAGATGGCCCGGATGTCCCTGGGCCTCGCCAATGCCATGAACAAGGTGGCCCCGGCGCGCTGGATGATGGAGAAGGTCCTCGGCGTCGACCGGCACGCGGCGCTGCCCGACTTCGCCACCACCGCCTTCGACGCCTGGGCCGAGGGGGCCGGGTGGGTCAAGCCCGAGCCGGGCGGCGACGCCGTCCTCTTCCAGACCTGCTACGTCCAGAACAACGACACCGCGCTCGGCCGCGACACCCTGGAGGTGCTCCGCAAGAACGGCGTGGACGTTCGGGTGGTGAAGGGGCTGCGCTGCTGCGGCATGCCGGTCTGGGAGCACGGCGACGTCGAGCAGCTCCGCCGCCAGGCCCACGACGACCTCGACCTGCTCCTCCCCTTCGTCGAGAAGGGCGCGAAGGTCCTGGTCGTGAACCCCACCTGCTCCATGATGATGCGGCGCGAGTGGCCCCACCTCCTCGAGGGGGAGGATCGCGCCCGCGCCGAGAAGCTCGCCCCGGCGGTGATGGACGTGTCCGAGTACCTCTGGTCCATCCGCAACGAGCCGCGGTTCAGCGCCGACTTCAAGAGCACTCCCCCCGGCGGCAAGGTCGCCTACCACGCTCCCTGCCACCTGCGCGCCCAGGCGGTCGGCTTCAAGGGGCGCGACCTGCTCCGCCGCATCCCCGGCGTCGAGGTGGCCGCCACGGTGATGGAGTGCTGCGGCCACGACGGGACCTACGCCATGACCGTGGAGGGTCACGACGCCTCGGGACGCATCGGCCAGAAGGCCTTCGACGGGATGAAGGCGGCCGAGGCCCAGGTCTGGTGCACCGACTGCCCGCTGGCCTCCGTCCAGTTCGAGCAGTTCGCCGGCAACCGGCCGCTCCACCCCATGACCGTGCTGGCCCGGGCCTACCGTGAGAACGGATTCGGATCGGGCGGCAAGGAAGGACCGTGATGAAGCCCGTCAGCCGAGAGGAGATCCTCGACCTCACCGCGTACGAGAAGGCCCGCCCGGGGATCCGCGAGAAGTTGCTCGCAGTGAAGGCCCCGCGGCGCGTCCACCTGGGCGAGGCGCTGACCTTCCTCTTCGAGAACCGGGACACCGTCCGTTACCAGGTCCAGGAGATGGTGCGGGCCGAGCGCATGGTCGAGGAGGAGGCCATCGCCCACGAGCTCGAGACCTACAACGAGCTCCTGGGCCACGAAGGCGAGCTCGGCGCCGCGCTCCTCATCGAGATCGACGACCCTGCCGAGCGGGCCGTGAAGCTCCACGAGTGGATGGGCCTGCCCGGAAGCCTCTACGTGAAGACCGCCAGCGGACGGAAGGTGAAGGCCACCTTCGACGCCCGCCAGGTCGGGGACGAGCGGCTCTCCTCGGTCCAGTATCTGAAGTTCGACACGGGTGGGGAGGTCCCGGTGGCGATCGGGTCCGACCATCCGCGGCTCACCCTGGAGGCGACGCTCACCCCCGAGCAGCGGCAGGCGCTCGCCGCGGACCTCCAGGGCTGAAATAGGCGGCAGGCGGCCGCGTAGGGAGGTGGACCAGGAGGTTCGCCATGTGGAAGCCCGCCGCCCTCGTCGCCCTGTCGCTCGCACTGGAAGGCGCCTTCATCCTGAACTCGATGGTCCCGGATCCGGGGGCCATGGGTCGCGCCGTCGCCGAGGTCCGGCCGCGCCCTCCCGCGGTCGCCGCGGCGCTACCGGAGCCCGGTACGATTTCCCCTGGCGCCATCGCCCGGGCCCGGTAATGGGCTTCCCATGAAGCGCTCGAGAGAGACCACCCGCGCCGTCGCCATTCCCGCCCCCCGTCCCGTCGAGACCGGTCTGTGGTTGCAGTTCCTCGCCGCAGCAGCGCTCGTCGCCCTCTCGTTCGCGGTGGCCGGTGCGCTCCGGTAGCGTCCCGGGTCGTTCGATCCCCCTTTGATTCCCTGGTTCGAGCCGCCGGCCCTGCACCTCGGGCCGATCACGGTCCAGGCTTTCGGCGTCCTGGCGGCCCTCGGAGTGGCCGTCGGCGTGCGGACGGCCGCCTGGGCCGCGCAGCGCAGGGGCCTCGACCCCCGGCCGATCCTCGACTTCGCGATCTGGGGGGTTCTCGCAGGCATCGCCGTGGGCCACCTGGTCCACGTCGGCCTCTACCACCCGGACGAGATCCGCAGCCCGAGACGGGTGCTCGAGTTCTGGGACGGACTCTCCTCGATCGGGGGGCTCGCCGGCGGCGTCGGCGCGGCGTTCCTCTTCTTCCGGATCCGGGGAGTTCCGCTCGGTCGCTACGGCGACGCCTTCGCAGTGGGCATGCCCACCGGGTGGGGCATCGCCCGCATCGGCTGCTTCGTGGTCCACGACCACCCCGGGACGCTCACGAGCTTCCCGCTGGCGGTCGCCTTCCCGGGCGGCGCCCGCCACGACCTCGGGCTCTACGAGGCGCTCGTCCTCTTCGCCATCGCCGGCCTCCTCTGGCGGCTCTGGGCGCGCCGGCGGCTCGAGGGCAAGCTGCTCGGGCTGCTCGCCGTCCTCTACGGGGGCGCCCGGTTCCTCCTCGACTTCCTGCGCGCCACCGACGTCGCCTACGCCGACGGGCGGTACGCCGGTCTCACCCCGGCCCAGTACGGCGCGATCCTGCTCCTGGCCTGGGGGGCCTGGCGCCTCGCCCGGCCCGCCGTTATCTCCACCCAATGACCATCCTGGTCGTAGAGGACGACCCGGGCATCCGCCAGGGGATCGCAGATTTCCTCGGGTTCGAGGGCTATGCGGTCGACGTCGCGGTGAACGGGGAGGAGGCGCTCGCCTACCTCCGGGAGCGCCGGCCGTCCCTGCTCGTGCTCGACCTGGTGATGCCGGTGATGAACGGGCCCCAGCTCCTGGAACGGCTCCGGTCCGAGCGAATCGCCGAGGGCGTCCCGGTGGCCATCATGACCGCTGCCATGCCAGGCGCGAGCTCCCTTCCGGCGGCCGACGCCTACCTGTCGAAGCCCTTCGACCTCGAGGAGCTGCTCCAGGTGGTCGGGCGCCACGCCGGGCCCCCCGGCGATACCGGCGGGGTACCAGGCCGGTAGCGGCGACCTCCTCCTGGGCCGGCGCTTCCTGAGCGGAATCGCGACGCCGGGTCGTTATGATGGCCGGACATGCCCACTCCGAGCGACGCGCCCCCTGCCGCGCCGAGCGCCTCGAACCTGGGGTTCGTCGAGGACCTCTACTTCTCCTGGCGTGAGGACCCGGCCTCCGTCGACGAGGCCTGGCGCGCCTACTTCGAGACGCTGCCCCCCGTGCCCGACGCCGTGCCGGGGCCGACCGCCTGGCCGGCACGGACCGTCCGTGAAGGGAGCGGGGCCCGCGCCGACGACCGCGAGGCCTTCCGCCTCCGGGTCGATCGGCTCACCCGGGCCTGGCGCACCTTCGGCCACATGCAGGCCGACCTCGACCCGCTCGGGCTGGAACGGCGCCGCGCCGAGCGGCTCGAGCTCTCCGAGTTCGGGCTCTCCGAGGCCGACCTCGACCGTCCGGCGGGGCTGCACGGCGGCCAGCCCGAGACGCTTCGCGAGCTGCTGGGGCGTCTCCAGGAGACCTACGGGCGCACCATGGGCGTGCAGCTCGGCCACATCAACGACCGGGAGCTGCGCGGCTGGCTCGAGCAGCGCATGGAGCGCACCCGGAACCGGCTCACGCTGGCGCCGGACGTCAAGCGCCGCCTCCTCGAGAAGCTGATCCAGGCGGGGATGTTCGAGCAGTTCCTGGGCACCCGCTTCCTGGGCGCCAAGCGCTTCTCCCTGGAGGGTTCCGAGGTCATCGTCCCGCTCCTCGAGCTCCTGCTCGACCGGGCCGTCGGCTACGGCGTGCGCAACGTGGTCATCGGCATGGCCCACCGCGGCCGTCTCAACGTGCTCGCCAACGTGCTCGGCAAGCCGCTGCGGGACATCTTCGCCGAGTTCCGGGACCAGGCCATCATCAACGGAGCGGCCGGCGGCGACGTGAAGTACCACCTGGGCTACTCCAGCACCCGCGACACCGCCGACGGGGGCCTGCGCCTGTCGCTGGCCTTCAACCCCAGTCACCTGGAGTGGATCGACCCGGTGGTGCAGGGGAGGGTGCGGGCCAAGCAGGACCGCTTCAGCGACGCCGAGGGGCAGCGCTCCATCCCGGTGCTCATCCACGGCGACGCCGCCTTCGCCGGCCAGGGCATCGTGGCCGAGACCTTCAACATGTCGGGGCTCCCCGCCTACAAGTGCGGCGGGACCATCCACGTGGTGGTGAACAACCAGATCGGGTTCACCACCTCCCCCAAGGACTCCCGCTCCACGACCTACGCCACCGACGTGGCCCTCATGCTCGACATCCCGGTCCTCCACGTGAACGGCGAGGACCTCGAGGCGGTGGCCCAGGCGGTGCTGCTCGCCGCCGACTTCCGCCAGCGCTGGCACCGCGACGTGGTCATCGACGTCTGGGGCTACCGGAAGTACGGCCACAACGAGGGCGACGAGCCCACCTTCACCCAGCCGGTCATGTACCGGGCCATCGCGGCCAAGACCCCCTTCCCCCGCGCCTACGCCTCGGAGCTGCAGAGGGAAGGGGCCGCCACGGAGGAGCAGGTCGCGGGCATGACGCGGGCCTACCAGGCCCGCCTCGAGGAGGCCTACCTCGCGTCGGCGGCGGTGGCCGCGGTTCCCTCCCCGGCTGCGGTCGAGGGCGTGTGGAGCAGCTACCGCGGCGGCCCGCTCGGGTCGGCCGACGAGACCGTGACGGCGATGCCCGCCGACCGGCTCGCCCACGTGGCCCGCCACCTCTCCGAGATCCCCTCCGGATTCGACCCGAATCCCAAGATCGCCAAGCTCTTCGAGGCGCGCGCCGAGATGGCGCGGGGCAAGCGGTCGCTCGACTGGGGCTTCGCCGAGCTGCTCGCCTACGGATCCGTCGCCTGGGACGGCCACGCGGTCCGTCTGGTCGGACAGGACGTCCGGCGCGGCACGTTCAGCCACCGGCACGCCGTGATCTCCGACCACCGGAACGGCGCGCCCTACATGCCGCTCGCCCACCTGCGCGAGGGGCAGGGGAAGGTCTCGATCTTCGACAGCCTGCTGTCCGAGGCCGCCGCGCTCGGCTTCGAGTACGGCTACAGCCTGGAGCAGCCCGAGGCGCTGGTGATCTGGGAGGCGCAGTTCGGCGACTTCGTGAACGGGGCGCAGGTCCTCATCGACCAGTTCCTCTCCTCCTCGGAGGTGAAGTGGAACCGGCTCTCCGGCCTGGTGATGCTGCTCCCGCACGGGATGGAGGGCCAGGGGCCGGAGCACTCCAGCGCCCGGCTGGAGCGCTTCCTCGAGCTCTCGGTGGAGGACAACTGGCGGGTGGTCAACCTCACCACGCCGGCCCAGATCTTCCACGCGCTGCGCGGACAGGTCCTGTCGACCTTCCGGAAGCCGCTCATCGTGATGTCGCCGAAGAGCCTGCTGCGGAACCCGGCGGCGGTCTCCCCGATCGACGAGCTCGCCTCGGGCCGGTTCCACGCCGTCCTGCCCGACGTGGCCGCCGCCGATCCATCGGCGGTCCGGCGCGTGCTCCTCTGCTCGGGCAAGGTCTACTACGACCTCGCCGAGGCGCGCGCGGCGCGCAAGAAGGACGACGTCGCCATCGTGCGCGTGGAGCAGCTCTACCCGCTGCGCGTGGCCGAGCTCCAGGCCGCCCTGGCGCCGTATCCGTCCAGCGCCCAGGTGCTCTGGGTCCAGGAGGAGCCGCGCAACATGGGAGCGTGGCCGTACATCCGCGACGCCCTCGGCGAGGCGGTGCCCGGCTTCGACGCCCGCTCGGCGGTGGTCGCCCGCCCGCCCAGCCCGAGCCCGGCGTCGGGCTCGGCGACGCGGCACAAGCTCGTCCAGCAGGCCCTCGTGGAGGAAGCGCTGGGATGATCCGATCTACCGGGAGGGATGTGAATCCATGGCCGTCGAGCTGAAGGTCCCGTCGCTGGGCGAGAGCGTCACGCAGGCGCAGGTCGGGCAGTGGCTCAAGAAGGAAGGCGAGGCCGTCGTCCGGGACGAGCCGGTGGTCGAGGTGGAGAGCGAGAAGGCCACCGTGGCCGTCCCGGCTCCGGCGTCGGGCGTGCTGCGCAGGGTGCTCCGGCAGACCGGCGAGACCGTCGCCGTGGGGCAGCCCCTCGGCGAGATCGAGGAGGGTGCGGTCGCGGCAGCCGGGGCCACGCCGCCCCCGGCGGCTCCGGCGAAGGAGGCCCCCAGGGCAGCCGCGCCTCCGCCTCCGCCCGCTCCGTCCGGCCCCGGCCCCGAAGGCCGCCGCGCCCCTGGCGCCGCAGGCTGCGCCCCGCCCCGGTGCCGCCGAGGTCCGGCTCACCCCGGCCGCCCGGAAGCTCCTCGCCGAGAAGGGCCTCGGGAAGGCCGACGTCCTGCGCCTGCTCGAGGCGGCCTCGGGCAAGGCCCCCCTTGCCACCGCCGACTTCCCCGCCCCGGGACCGCGCGAGCGCCTCGTCCCCATGTCGCCGCTCCGGCGCACCGTGGCCCGCCGGCTGCTCGAGGCCCAGGAGAGCGCCGCCATCCTCACCACCTTCAACGAGGTGGACATGTCGCGGGTGATGGAGCTCCGCGAACGCTACGGCGCCGCCTTCCAGGAGAAGCACGGCATCAAGCTGGGCTTCATGGGCTTCTTCGTGAAGGCCGCCGTCGAGGCGCTGGCCGCCTTCCCGTCGGTCAACGCGGAGGTCCGCGGCGACGCCGTCCTCTTCAAGGACCACTACGACGTGGGCGTGGCGGTGGGCGGAGGCAAGGGTCTCGTGGTCCCGGTCATCCGCGACGCCGACCAGCTCTCGCTGGCCCAGATCGAGCTCTCCATCGTCGAGCTGGCCAAGCGGGCCCGCGAGAACCGCATCACCATGGAGGACCTGTCGGGAGGGACCTTCACCATCTCCAACGGGGGCATCTACGGCTCGATGCTCTCCACCCCCATCCTCAACACGCCGCAGAGCGGCATCCTCGGCCTCCACAAGATCCAGAAGAAGCCGGTGGTCGGCCCCGAGGACACGGTGGTGATCCGTCCCATGATGTTCCTCGCCCTCTCCTACGACCACCGCATCATCGACGGACGGGAGGCGGTCGGCTTCCTCGTCAAGGTGAAGGAGCTCATCGAGGAGCCCAGCCGGCTCATGCTCGACGTTTGATCGGACCCGGAGCGCGCCCGGAGGAGTAGTCTCCGGGTCCATGGACTCCGAAACGTTCCGCAAGCTCGGGCACGAGCTCGTCGACTGGATCGCCGACTACCGCGACCGGCTCGAGACGCTCCCGGTGATGAGCCGGGTTCACCCCGGGGAGATCCGCGCCCGCTTCCCCGCGACGCCGCCCGCGGAGGGCGGCCGGCTCCGGGAGGCCATCGACGCCCTCGATGCCGTGATCCTGCCCGGGATCACCCACTGGACCCACCCGTCCTTCTTCGCCTACTTCCCGTCCAACGCCAGCCGCGCGTCGATCCTCGCCGACCTGGTCTGCGCCGGGCTGGGCGTCCAGGGCATGAGCTGGCAGACCTCCCCGGCCGCCACCGAGGTGGAGGAGGTCGTGATGGACTGGCTCCGCCAGATGGTGGGGCTGCCCGCCACGTTCACGGGCGTGATCCAGGACACGGCCTCGACCTCCACGCTCACGGCCCTGCTGTGCGCCCGGGAGCGGACCAGCAGCTTCTCGCAGAACCGGGAGGGGCTGCAGGGGGGTGAGCCGCCGCTCGTGGTCTACGCCTCCGACCAGGCCCACAGCTCCATCGAGAAGGACGCGCTCCTGGCCGGTTTCGGCAAGAAGCACCTGCGGCTCGTCGCCACCGACCGCGCCCACGCCATGCGCATCGACGCGCTGGCGGAGGCCATCGAGGCCGACCGGGCCGGGGGCCTGCGCCCCTGCGCGGTCGTCGCCACCACCGGCACCACCGGCACCACCGCGCTCGACCCGGTGGCCGGGATCGCCGGCGTGGCGCGGCGCCACGGGCTCTGGCTGCACCTCGACGCGGCGCTGGCCGGGACCGCCATGGTCGAGCCCGAGTACCGGTGGATGTGGCGCGGCGTGGAGGAGGTCGACTCGCTGGTCTTCAACCCGCACAAGTGGATGGGCCCGGGCTTCGACCTCTCGGCCTACTTCGTGCGCGATCCCCAGCACCTCGTGCGCGTCATGTCGACCAACCCGAGCTACCTGCGCACCGCACAGGACGGCGAGGTGCGAAACCTCCGCGACTGGGGCATCCCGCTGGGGCGCCGCTTCCGCGCACTCAAGCTCTGGTTCCACCTCCTCGACGAGGGCGTCGACGGCATGCGTGCCCGCGTCCGGCGCGACGTGGAGAACGCCCACTGGCTGGCCGACCGGGTCGACGAGACCGCGGGCTGGGAGCGCCTCGCGCCGGTGCCGCTGCAGACCGTCACGCTCCGCCACGTGCCTTCCGCCGCCGCCGACGAGGCCAGGGTGGCCGCCCACAACCTGGCCATTGCACGAAGGGTGAACGAGGGCGGGCGCGCCTACCTGACCCCGAGCGTGCTCAAGGGGCAGCAGACCCTGCGGGTGTCGATCGGCGCGGAGGGCACCGAGCGGCGCCACGTCGAGGCGCTCTGGCGCGAGTTGCAGGACGCGGCCCGGGCCGAGGGTGGGTAGATGTCCATCATCGTCGTCGACGTCGAGGCCGACGGCCCCATCCCGGGCAAGTACTCGATGGTGTGCCTGGGCGCGGTGGTCGTCGAGCCCACGCTCTCGAGGACCTTCTACGGGCGCACGCGTCCCATCTCGAAGGAGTGGCTTCCCGAGTCGCTGGCCGTGAGCGGCTTCGGGCGCCCCGAGCACGAGGCCTTCGACGACCCCCGGGAGGTCATGGCCCGCTTCGAGGCCTGGGTGGTGGAGAACTCGAAGGGCAAGCCGGTCTTCGCCTCGGACAACCTGGCCTTCGACTGGCAGTTCGTGAACTGGTACTTCCACACCTTCCTGGGGCGGAACCCCTTCGGATGGTCGGGGCGGCGCATCGGCGACCTCTACTGCGGCATGGTGAAGGACGGCTACGCCACCTGGAAGCACCTGCGCAAGACCGTCTCCGACCACGATCCCGTGAACGACGCCAAGGCGAACGCCGAGGCGCTCCTCGCCATGATCGGGATGGGGTTGAAGCTCCCCGCGAAGTAGCCACGCCCCGTGACACGCGGGTGACGCGCGGTGGTTAGGTTCGTCCCATGCCGAACGACGTCGCCTCGCCGCGCACGAAGCCGCTGCTCCGGGGGGTCTCCCACGAGATCGCCGCCGGCGTCGCCCTGGCCGGCCTCGTCGCGCTGGTGCTCCTCGCCCCCGGGCCGCGGGCCCGGGTGGGCGCGCTGGTCTACGGGCTGAGCCTGGTGGCGCTCTTCTCGGTGAGCGCCCTCTACCACCGCCCCACCTGGAGCCCCCGGGCGCGCCTCTGGATGCGGAGGCTCGACCACTCCGCCATCTTCCTTCTCATCGCCGGGACCTTCACGCCGCTCTGCCTCCTCCTCGGCGACGCGCGCGCGCACACCATGCTCGCGGTGGTCTGGGCCGGGGCCGGGCTCGGCGTCCTGCGCGCGCTCGTCTGGCCGAGGGCTCCGCGGATGGTGGCGACGGCGCTGTATCTGGTGCTTGGCTGGGCGGCGGTCCCGCTCGTCCCGGCCATGTACCGGGCGCTGGGGGCGGGCTCGATCGTGCTGCTCGCGGCGGGAGGGCTCCTCTACAGCGTGGGCGCCGTCATCTACGCCACGCGCCGGCCCGATCCATTCCCGAAGGTGTTCGGCTACCACGAGCTCTTCCACGCCCTGGTCGTGGGGGCCGCCGGCCTTCACTTCGCGGTGGCGGCGGGCGCCGTGCGGGCGCTCGCCCGGTAGCGAGAGGGCGAATCAGCGCCGCCCGCGCGGTTCGGGCGGCTTCGCCGTGCGCGGATCCTCCGGCCAGGCGTGCCGTGGATAGCGCCGCATCAGCTCGCGGCGCAGCGCGGGGTAGTGGCGGTCCCAGAACCCGGCCAGGTCGGTGGTCACCTGCACCGCGCGCAGGTTGGGCGCGAGCAGGTGGAGCACCAGCGGCACGCGGCCCGCGCCCAGCGCCGGACCCCGCACGGCGCCGAAGAAGTCCTGGAGCCGGCTCTCCACCCAGGGGGGCTTGTCTCCCGCCTCGTAGTTCACCTTCACCCCGCGTCCCCCTCCGAGGGTGACCCGCTCCGGGGCGAGCCGCTCGAGGGTCGCGCGGCCGTCGGCAGGGAGCCGCCCGAGGAGCGCCTGCGCGAGCCCGGCCTCCCGGAGCTCGGCGAAGCTGCGGCGCCCTGCGCAGGCGTCCCGCAGGGCAGCGGCCACGTCCTCCTCGCCCAGCGGCACGAGCCCGCTCTCCGGTGCGGCGCGGGCGGCGAAGGCGACGCGGGCGAGCAGACGGTCGATCTCTCCGTCCTCCGCGAAGCTGCGCGCTCCCCGGGCCAGCGCCGCCTCGGCGAGCAGCGCGGCGACGCGCTCCGGATCGGGGGCGGGCTTGCGCGATTCCTCCAGGACGAGGTCGCGGTAGCGCATCCGCTCGAAGGCGTCGACGCGGCCCGCCTCGGCGTTCCAGGTGAGCTCCTCCTCCCAGCGCAGGGCATCCGGGAAGAGCTCCAGGATCATCTCCGGCGTGGCCGCCGAGGCGACGCGCACGAGCACCTGCCCGCCACGTCCGGCGGCCGGGGCCGGGCCAGGGCCGCGCCGGTCCCGCCGCTCGTCGGCGTCCACCGCGACGAGGAGCGGCGCCTCGCGCACCACGCTCCCCTCGTCGAGCCGGGCCGAGCCTCCCCCGGCCAGGACCACCTCGGGGCTCCCCGGCGCGCGCCGCCGCCCGACCCGGTCCGGGTAGGCCGCCAGGGTGGCGAGCAGGAGCGCCTCCTCCGCGTCCTCGGCCCTCGCCGGTCGGCGCGAGGCGCCCCGCCCGAGGAGCTGGGCGATCTGGCGCCGGCTCCGTTCCACCGCCTGGACGGCGCCCGGGGAGAGCCCGAGCGAGCGGAGCCGGTCCGGGTCGAAGCGCGACCCCGCCGCCTGCTCGAAGAGGTGGGCGAGCTCGAGCAGGTCGGAGGGGCCGGTGGGCGGGGTGCCACGCCCCCGGTCCGGGGCGCGCTCCCGGACGTCCCGCTCGGCGAGCAGTGCCGCGAGGAGCGCCCCGGCCGGTCCCGCCCCCCGATCGTCGGCCTCCACCACGAGGCGGGCCAGGCGGGGGTGGAGCGGGAAGCGGAGCAGCCGACGGCCGCCCGCCGTGATCCCCCCGCCACGTCGAGCGCTCCGAGGTCCCGGAGCAGCTCCCGGGCGGCAGCGGCGGAGGGTTCCGGCGGTGGGTCGAGCCAGCGGAGCTCCGGGCCCCCCATCGAGGCCACCGCGAGGAGCGTCTCGGAGAGGTCCTCGCGCAGGATCTCCGGGACGTCGAACTCGGGGCGGGTGTCGAAGTCGTGGCGGGTGTAGAGGCGCAGGCAGCGGCCCGGCGCGGTCCGTCCGGCGCGGCCGGCGCGCTGGGTGGCCGAGGCCCGCGAGACGCGGCGGACCTCGAGGCGCGGCAGCCCCGACCACGGGGAGTGGGAGGCCACGCGGGCGAGGCCCGAGTCGATCACGGCCGTCACCCCGTCGATGGTGACCGAGCTCTCGGCGACGTTGGTGGAGAGGACGACCTTCCGGCGGGCACCGGGGCGCACGGCCCGATCCTGCTCGTCGGGGGACAGGTCCCCGTGGAGGGGCAGGACGTCCAGCCCGTGGCGCGAGGCGAACGGGGCGCAGGCCTGGGCGGCCCGCCGGATCTCGGCCATCCCGGGGAGGAAGACCAGCACGTCGCCGGCGGGAGTCTCGTTCACCAGCCGTCGAACGGCCGATGCCACCCGATCCTCCAGGCGGTCGTCGCGGGCCGCGTCGGCGGGGGTGAGGTGCTCGACCGAGACCTCGAAGAGGCGTCCCTCGGAACGCACGGAGGGCGCGTCGAGGAAGCGGGCCACCGGCCCGGCGTCGAGCGTGGCCGACATGGCCACCAGCCGGAGGTCGGGGCGGGAGGTCTCCTGGAGGCGGCGGAGGAGCGCCAGTGCCAGGTCGCCCTGCAGGTGGCGCTCGTGGAACTCGTCGAGCACGACCGCGCCGACGCCGGGCAGGCCGGGCTCGGCGACCAGCCGCCGGGTGAGCAATCCCTCGGTGACGTAGCGCAGGCGGGTTCGCGGCCCGGCCACCTCCTCGAATCGCACCTGCCAGCCCACGGTCTCGCCAGGGCGCTCCCCCATCTCCTCGGCGACCCGACGCGCGGCCATGCGGGCAGCGAGGCGCCGCGGCTCGAGGACCACCACCTCGCCGTCGCCGGCCAGGCCGGCCTCGAGGAGTGCGCGGGGAATCCGGGTGGTCTTGCCGGCGCCGGGTGGGGCCTCGACGACGAGCGACCGGCCCCGGCGGAGGGCCGAGACGACGTCTGGCAGGATGGCGTCGACCGGGAGCGGCAGCACGCCGCCACCTCTATCACGCCTCCGGAACGCCTTCGGCGGACCATCCTGGTTGCCGCCGGCGGGTGGGTCGCGCCGCTCCGAGCAGCAAATCCTCGGGCGAAGGGCGTTCCTCGAGCGGATGGCGTCGAGGTTCGCCTGGGGCTTCGCCCCGGCGCCTCGACTTGCCCTGCGGGCAGCTCGTCGCGTCGCGCCCCCCGCCGGCTGGCGACAGGCGGGCCGGAGGCGACCAGGGGCGTCCACGTCGTGGGCGCGTGCTGCCCGTTCCTTGTCGACGAGGGAGAGTGCCGGCGGGCCCCGTCCACGGGCACGCGCGATTCAGCGGCGACGATCTCCGTCAGGCGACCCGGGTGGCCACGGCGCGGGGCGCCTCCGCAGCGACCCAATCGAAGGCCCCGGTCGTCGCGGCGCGCGTGGCGGATGCTTCGATCGGTTGCCGCGACCCCGCCCACCCCGCCGAGCGAGGACCAGCGCCCCCAGCGACGAGGCCCACCCCGGGTCGCCGGCGCCCGGAGGGACGTCGCCCCGCCTAGGCGACCGGCTCGGCCGGGACGGTGGGTCTCACCAGGAGCTTGAGCTGGTCCTCGGCGGAGTCGATGGTGACGTGGCCGCCCTCCTTGAGCTCGCCGAAGAGGATCTTCTCGGCCAGCGGCTCCTTCACCTTCTTCTGGATGATGCGCCCCATGGGGCGCGCGCCCATGAGCCGGTCGAAACCGTGCTCGGCGAGCCAGGCCCGGCCAGCCGGGGTGAGCTCCAGCGAGACCTTCTTGGGCTCGAGCTGGACGGCCAGCTCGGCCACCATCTTGTCGACCACCTTGGCGATGACCTCGGGCGGCAGCGACTCGAAGGAAACCCAGGCATCGAGCCGGTTGCGGAACTCGGGGCTGAAGGTGCGCTCGATGGCGTTGCGGGCGTTGCCCATGGACCCGGCGCCGGACGAGAAGCCCAGCGACCGGCTGGAGAGCTCGTGGGCTCCGGCGTTGGTCGTCATGACGAGGACGATGTGCCGGAAGTCGGCCTTGCGCCCGCTGTTGTCGGTGAGCGTGGCGTGGTCCATCACCTGGAGCAGGATGTTGTAGATGTCGGGATGGGCCTTCTCGATCTCGTCGAGGAGCAGGACGGCGTAGGGCGTGCGCCGGATGGCGTCGGTGAGCAATCCCCCCTGGTCGAAGCCCACGTAGCCCGGAGGGGCGCCGATGAGCCGCGAGACGGTGTGCTTCTCCTGGTACTCGGTCATGTCGAAGCGCAGGAACTCGACCCCCATGATGCGGGCCAGCTGCTTGGCCAGCTCGGTCTTTCCCACGCCGGTCGGGCCGGAGAAGAGGAAGGCTCCGATGGGCTTCTCGGGCGCACCCAGGCCGGAGCGGGAGAGCTTGATGGCGGCGGTGATGGCGTCGATGGCCTTGTCCTGGCCGTAGATGACCCGCTTGAGCTCGGGCTCGAGGGCGGCCAGCGCCGCCTGGTCGTCGGCGGAGACGGTGCGTTCCGGGATCTTGGCCATGCGCGCCACCACCCGCTCGACGTCGCGGGCGAGGACCCGGTGGCGACGCTTCTCCTCCGGGCGCATGCGATCCGCGGCGCCGGCCTCGTCGACCACGTCGATGGCCTTGTCGGGCAGGCGCCGGTCGTTGATGTGCTTGGCGGAGAGCTCGGCCGCGGCCCGCAGCGCCTTGTCGGAGTAGACGACGCCGTGGTGGGTCTCGTAGGCCGGCTTCAGTCCGCGGAGGATCTTGACGGTCTCCTCCAGGGTGGGCTCGTGGACCTCGATCTTCTGGAAGCGGCGCGCCAGCGCGTGGTCCTTCTCGAAGGTCTGCTTGTAGTCCTCGAAGGTGGTCGAGCCGATGCAGCGCAGCTCGCCCGAGGCCAGCGCCGGCTTGAGCAGGTTGGAGGCGTCCATGGAGCTGCCGGTGGTGGCCCCGGCGCCGACGATGGTGTGGATCTCGTCGATGAAGAGGATGGCGTGCGGGATCTTCTTCACGCCGGCGATGACCCCCTTGAGCCGCTGCTCGAACTCGCCGCGGAACTTGGTCCCGGCCAGCAGCGCTCCCATGTCGAGCGACCAGACCGAGGCCTTCTCGAGCACCTCGGGGACGCGCTTCTCGTGGATGGCGAGGGCGAGCCCCTCGGCGATGGCGGTCTTGCCGACGCCGGGATCGCCCACGTAGACCGGGTTGTTCTTGCGACGACGGCAGAGGACCTGCACGGTGCGCTCCAGCTCGGGGCGCCGGCCGATGAGCGGGTCGATCTCGCCGCGGGCGGCCTTCTCGACCAGGTTGGTGCAGAAGGCGCGGAACGGGTCCTTCACGGCGCGTGGAGCGGCCTCCTCCTGCTGCTCGGGCTGGGACTCCTCCTCCTCGTTGCCCTCCTTCTCCTTGGCCACGCCGTGGGAGATGTAGGAGAGGATGTCGAGGCGGCGGACCCCCTGCTTGTCGAGGAGGAAGACCGCATGGGAACCGCGTTCCCGGGTGATGGCCACCAGCACGTCGCCGGCGTTGAGCTCGGTGCGCCCGGCGCCCTGCACGTGCCAGGCGGCCCGCTGCAGCACGCGCTGGAAGGCGGCGGTCTGCTCCGGCTCGCCGCTGCCGGTCCGGGCCTCCAGGGTCCGGTCGAGGTAGTCCTCGAGCTCCTTCTCCAGCTCGGCGATGTCGGCGCCGCAGGCGGCCAGGACCTCGGAGGCGATCTTGTCGCGGGCCATGGCGTGGAGCAGGTGCTCCAGGGTGACGTACTCGTGGCGCCGCCGCCGCGCGTCGGCCACGGCGCTCTGGAGGGTTGCCTGAAGTTCCTTCGTTACCGTGACCATCGACGCTCCTGCTACTCGGGTTCGACCGTACAGAGGAGGGGATATTCGGCCTCGCGGGCCAGTTCCATGACCTTCGTCGCCTTCGTCTCGGCGATCTCGTAGGGGAAGACCCCCGCCACACCCACGCCGCGATGGTGGATGGAGAGCATGATCTTCATGGCCACCGGGGAGGGGTGGCTGAAAACGTTCTCGAGCACGTGCACCACGAATTCCATGGTCGTGTAGTCATCGTTGTGCAACAGCACCTTGTACATGGGGGGCGGACGCGTTTTCGGATCCGACCGGGTCCGGGTGACGGTGTTTGCGTCGCCATCGGGGCGCCCCCTCTCGGACATTTCGATATCTTAACGCCCGGGGCGGCCCGTGCCGTTCCCAGGAGAGCCGATTAGGTGGAAGGCGCCGGCCGGACGGGCGGCGGAGGGTCGATGGGGCAAACGCTGTACGGCCGGGTGGCCCTCGTCACCGGGGCGACGAACGGGATCGGCCAGGTGACGGCCAGGGAATTCGCGCGGATGGGGGCGCGAACGCTGATCGTGGCCCGCGACCCGGGGCGCGGGGAGGCGGTCGCCCGGGAGATCCGGGACGCCACCGGAGCAACCATCGAGGTCCTCGTCGCCGACCTGTCGTCCCGTGAGGAGGTCGCCAGGCTGGCCGGCGAGGTCCGGGAACGGACCGGGCGGCTCGACCTCCTCGTGAACAACGCCGGCGCCATCTTCGCCGAGCGTCGGGTCTCGGTGGATGGCGTCGAGATGACGCTCGCCCTGAACCACCTCGCCTACTTCCTGCTCACCCTCGAGCTCCTGCCGCTCCTGGAGGCGGCGCCGGAGGCCCGGGTCGTCAACGTCTCCTCGATGGCCCACGAGCGCGGCGCCATCGACTTCGAGGACCTGCAGGGCGAACGCCGGTACGGCATGTGGAAGGCCTACGCGCAGTCCAAGCTGGCGAACGTCCTCTTCACGCGGGAGCTGTCCCGGAGGCTCCGCGGGGCCCGGATCACGGCCAACGCGCTCCATCCCGGGGCCGTCGCCAGCGGGTTCGGCCGCAACCACCCGGGCTTCTTCGGCAAGCTGGTCGCGATCGGCGCCCCGTTCCTCGCCTCGCCCGAGAAGGGCGCCAGGACCACCCTGCACGTGGCGACCGCGCCCGGGCTCCGCGGCGTCTCCGGCAAGTACTTCTCCGCCTGCCGGGAGAAGGTTCCCTCCCGGGCGGCGCGCGACGACGACACCGCGCTCCGCCTGTGGCAGGTCTCCGAAGCGATGACCCAGCCAACGACGAGGCTCCCCCCGCCATGAAGATGCTCTCCCTTGCGATCGCCCTTCTCGCCGCCCAGGCTCCGGCCCCCGCCCCGGTGGTGGCGCCGCCGGCGGCACCGACCAGCATCCCCGGCATGGCCGCCGTCCCCGGCCGTCCCAGCCTCCTGCAGACCGGGGTCGCTCCGGTCCCCGAGAAGATCTGGCAACGCGCCGAGCAACTCCTCGAGGCCCGGTCGGCCAGCCTCCTCGACGTGTCGGCGAACGGGGAGTCGATCCTGATCTCCACGCGGTTCGGCCAGAGCACCCAGCTCCACGTGGTGGACCGGGCCATGGGAGCGCGGACGCAGATCACCTTCGGCCGGGAGCCGGTCACGTCCGGGGCCTTCCAGCCGGGCGATCCGATGGTCGTCTACTTCCGCCGGGACATCGGCGGATCGGAGAACTGGCAGGTCTACCGGCACGACCGGCGGACCGGCCGGACGGAACTCCTCACCGACGGCAAGAGCCGCCACGACGGCCTGGTCCTCTCGCCGGACGGGAAGCGCCTCGCCTACGGCGGCACCGGGCGCAACGGCAAGGACACCGACGTCTACGTGGCCGAGACGGCCCGCCCCGGCGAGGCCCGGCGGCTCTTCGAGGCCGAGGGAACCTGGCAGCCGGTCGACTTCTCGCGGGACGGCAGCCAGCTCCTGGTCCGGCGCTTCCGCTCCATCGCCGACTCCGACCTGTTCCTGGTGGACGTCGCCTCCGGGACCCGCCGGGCGCTGACCCCCTCCACGGGCCAGGCCTCGGTGGGGGCGGCGCGCTTCTCCGCGGACGGGAAGGCGGTCTACCTCGTCACCGACCGGCAGGGCGACTTCAGCGAGCTCTACCGGCTCGAGCTCTCCGATCCGGCGGCCTCGCCTCGCCCGCTCACCCGCACGCTGCGCTGGAACGTCGAGGGCCTGGCGGTGGCGAAGGACGGCTCCCGCGTGGCACTCACGGTGAATGCGGACGGGGCCAGCCGCCTCTACTTCCTCGAGCCCCGGAGCGGCAAGCTCAGCACCGGGGAGCTTCCCGCAGGGCGTGGCCGGGGGCCTCAAGTTCCCGGCCGCGAGGCCCGGCACGCTCTTCTTCGGGCTCACCACGCCGCGCTCGCCGGGCGACGTCTGGCAGGCGACCCCGGGGAAGAAGGGCCTGGTGCGCTGGACCTGGTCGGAGATGGGCGGGATCGACCCGGCCACTCTCGCCGAACCCACGCTGGTGCGGTATCCCGGCCAGGGACGGGACCTCCATCCCGGCGTGGCTCTACCAGCCGAAGGGGCAGGGCAAGCGGCCGGTCGTGATCTCCTGGCACGGGGGGCCCGAGTCGCAGGAGCGCCCCACCTTCCAGCCCATGGCGCAGCTGCTCGTGCAGGGGGGCATCGCGGTGCTCATCCCCAACGTGCGGGGCTCCGACGGCTACGGCAAGGCGTACCTGGCCATGGACGACGGCGTGAAGCGGGAGGTGGCGCTCGGCGACATCGGCGCCACGCTCGACTGGATCGCCACCCGCCCCGATCTCGACCCGGGCCGCGTCGGTGTGTACGGCGGGTCCTACGGCGGGTACATGGTGCTCGCCACCGCCGCCTTCTATCCCTCGCGCATCCGCTCGGCCGTCGACGTGGTCGGCATCTCCAGCATCCCCACCTTCCTCGAGTCGACGGCGCCGTATCGCCGGGACCTTCGCCGCGCGGAGTACGGCGACGAGCGCGACCCCGCGGTCCGCGCCGTCCAGGAGCGGATCTCGCCACTCAACCGGGTCGGCGACATCAGCGCCGCGCTCTACGTCGTCCAGGGGAAGAACGACCCGCGCGTCCCGCAGAGCGAGGCGGAGCAGATCGTGGCCGCCGTGCAGGGGAAGGGGAAGGAGGTCTGGTACCTCCTCGCCCTCGACGAGGGGCACGGGTTCCGGAAGAAGGAGAATCGCGACTACTACGTCGTGACGACGGTGGCGTTCCTCGAGAGGACGCTCGCACCGTAGGGGCGCCTTCGGCCCGATCACGGATGCCGCCGGCGGGTGGGTCGCGCCGCTCCGAGCAGCCGTCCTCGGGAGAATGGGCCGGCGGCCGGATGGCGTCGAGGTTCGCCTGGGCCTTGTCGGCCCGGCGCCTCGACTTGCCCTGCGGGCAGCTCGTCGCGTCGCGACCCCCGCCGGCTGGCGTTGGGCGGGGCCGAAGGCGACCCGAGCGAGCGTCCTTCGTGGGGGGAGGGCGAGTGATCACTCACCGTAAACCTACCCGCGAGTCGACGCCCTCGCGAGCGGCCCATCCGACAGGCGACCGGGTGGCCTCGTCGGGCGCCGCCTCCGCAGCGCCACGATCGAGGTCCCCGAGCGGGAGCGGCCCCGGGGCGGATGCTTCACCCTGTTGCCGCGACCACGCCCACCCCGGGGCGCGAGGACCAGCGGCGCGGAGACGAGGCCCACCCGGTCGCCGGCCCACGCTGGGGCGTCACTCGCGAGGAACCGCGTCGATGCGCCATTGCCCTCGCTGCCCCGCCGTCGCCAGCGCGTTCCGCAGCCTCGCCAGGAACTCCGCGCGCGGAATCTCCCGCGCCCCGAAGCGCCGCAGGTGATCGGTGTCCACCTGGCAGTCGACGAGCTCGAAGCGCCGGCCTCGCATCCAGTCGACGGCCGCCGCGAAGGCCGCCTTCGACGCATCGGGCCGGTCGGCGAACATCGACTCTCCGAAGAACGCGGCGCCCAGCGAGACGCCGTAGAGCCCGCCGGCCAGGCCGACGTCGTCCCAGGCCTCGAACGAGTGGGCGTGGCCGAGCGCGTGGAGCCGCTCGTACGCCTCGACCATCTCCCCGGTGATCCAGGTCCCGTCCTGCCCGGGCCGGTCCTTCTCCGCGCACCGACGGATCACCTCGCCGAAGGCCGTGTCGGAGCGGATCCGGTACCGGCCCGACCGCAGCGTCCGCTGCAGCGACCGCGGGACGTGGAGCTCCTCCGGGAGGAGCACCATCCTCGGCTCGGGAGACCACCAGAGGATCGGGGTCTCGTCCGAATACCAGGGGAAGATCCCCTCGGAGTAGGCGCGGAGCAGCCGTTCCGGAGAGAGGTCGCCGCCCACGGCGAGCAGGCCGTCCGGCTCCGCCAGGTCGGGGTCGGGAAAGATCGGCTCGCGAGGAAGGCGAAAGACGGCCACGGTCGGAGTCTACGGCGCGGCGCCGGTCGACGGCGAGCGCCGCTCAGCTGGCCTGCTGGAGGAACTGCCGCAGCGCGCGGCGAACCTCCACCTGCACGGTCGCCGGGACCTCGGGGAGCGGGGTGCGCGAGCACGAGGAGAGCGTCTGCTGCAGCGTGGTGCACCGCGACGTGCAGCGGGGGCAGGCGGCCAGGTGTCGCTCCATCTGCTCGCAGACCGGCGCGGAGATCTCCCCCTCCAGGTGGCGGGAGAAGAGCGAGACCACCTCCGGGCAGGCCTCGGTGATCGGGGCCTCCGGCTCGGTGGAAAGCAGCGGCGCCAGCTTCTCCCGCACGGCCATGCGCGCGCGGTGCAGGCGGCTCTTCACCGCCTCCACGGTGGCGCCGACGGCCTCCGCGACCTCCGCCGCCGACAGCCCCTCGACGTCGCGGAGGAGGAGCACCTCCCGGTACATGGGGTCGAGCTCGGCGATGGCCTGCTCGAGGGCCCGCTCCACCTGCTTGCCGGAGAGGGCCTCGTCGGGTGCTCGCCCGGGGTCCGCGATCTCTCGCACCTCTCGGCCAGCGCCCTCCGCGTCGAGGGACTCCTCGTGCTCCGGAGCGAACTTCGACCGACGGCGCTGCTTGATGCAGAAGCTCCGGGCGATGGCGTAGAGCCAGGTGGAAGGCGAGGACGCGCCCCGGAAGTCCTTCACCGTCCGCGCAGCGGCGATGAGGGTCTCCTGGAGGACGTCCTTGGCCGCCTCCGGGTCCCGGCACATCTTCAGGCCGAATCGGTAGACGCGCCTCTCGTGCCGCTCGAGCAGGCGTTCCAGCGACGCCCGATCGCCGGTGCGTGCTCCTTCGATGAGTTGCTCGTCCGTCTGGGGCTCGGTCGTCGTCACGGGGCAGGAATCCTTAGGGCAGCGGGAGCCCGACGACAAGCGGAGTCGATGTCGGGGCGTTTATCAATGATCCAGTGGGGTCTATTCCCACCCATACCCACATGGGACGCGAATTGTACCCAAAAGGGTGTTTCAGAACGTTTTGACTCACGTCAAGAGGGGGTCTCTGTAGTAGCCGACCTGACGACTCGACGATATTCCCACCCCCGCCGAAGTGCCGACGCGATGATCGCTCACGCTCCTGGGAGGCCCGTGCCGGAATGAGCGCACTCTTCAAGCCTTCCGCGAACTTCTTCGCCAAATTCTCGCTCGTCGTGGTCGGCCTGGTGGCAGGCGGGGCCCTCCTCGGTCTCTGGGGCTACTGGCGGACGCCCTACGCCCAGGGGCTCCAGGAGGAGATCGCGCAGCCGGTCCTCTTCGACCACCGCCACCACGTGGTCGACGACCTGATCGACTGCCGGTACTGCCACTTCAACGCCGAGCGAGGCGCCTCCGCGGGGATTCCCTCCACGGAGATGTGCCTCAACTGCCACTCCCAGATCTGGAACAAGAGCCCCAAGCTCGAGCCGGTTCGCCGGAGCTACTTCACCGGGATGCCCATCGAGTGGAACCGGGTGCACCA
The DNA here is from genome assembly GCA_963818535.1 of uncultured delta proteobacterium. Lineage (GTDB taxonomy): Bacteria > Myxococcota > Myxococcia > Myxococcales > Anaeromyxobacteraceae > CAIOAK01. The sequence goes on from CAWFSM010000006.1 coordinate 116,764, forward strand.
GCTTCCCGATTTCACGTACTTCAACCACTCGATCCACGTGAACAAGGGCATCGGCTGCGTCAGCTGTCACGGACGCATCGACCAGATGGCGGCGGTGACCAAGGTCGCCTCGCTGCAGATGAGCTGGTGCCTGGACTGCCACCGCAACCCGGCGCCGAATCTCCGCCCGCGCGACCAGATCACCAGCATGACCTGGCAGCCTCCCGCCGACCCCGCCGCGGCCCAGGTGCTCGCGACCGAGCTGATGAAGTCCTACGACGTCCAAGCCCGCGTGAGCTGCACGACATGCCACCGATGAAATCGCTGCCGGTCATCCAGGATCAGGGCCAGCCCCGCCCCCCCGGGCAGCGCTCGCTCTGGCAGAGCGTCGAGGAGCTCGAGGCCCGGGCGGCGGCCGGACGAGGCGAGTTCGCGGCCGGTGCCGCCGAGGTCCCACCGGAGATGTCGCGCCGCTCCTTCATGCAGATCCTGGGAGCATCCGCCGCGCTGGGCGGGCTCACCGCCTGCCAGCCTCCGCGCGAGAAGATCGTCCCGTTCGTCCACGCGCCGCCCGAGGACCGCCCGGGCAAGAAGTTCCACTACGCCACCGCGCTCGCCCTCGACGGCTACGCCACCGGACTCCTCGTCGCCAGCTCCGACGGACGGCCGGTGAAGGTGGAGGGGAACCCCGCGCATCCCACCAGCCAGGGGGCCTCGTCCACCTGGGATCAGGGAGCGCTCCTCGACCTGTACGACCCGGCACGTGCTCGCGGGTACTGGCGCGGCGGCACCGCCCTGTCGTGGCGTGGCCTCCTCGCCGAGATCCAGAAGCTCGCCAGGGGGCACGAGGCCGACGGGGGCGCGCGCCTCGCCTTCCTCCTCGCGCCGGACGCCTCGCCCACGCAGGCCAGCCTGCGCCGCAGGATCCAGTCGCGCTTCCCGAAGGCCCGTATCCACGTATGGGCGCCGGTGACCGACGAGAACGCCGCCGAGGGAGCCCGCATCGCCTTCGGCCGCCCGCTCGACCTCCACGCCAGCCTCGAGCAGGCCCGCACCATCCTCTCCCTCGACGCCGACTTCCTCTCCGGCCAGGGCGAGTCGCTGCGCCTGACCCGCGAGTTCGCCCGCCACCGGGAGCCCGGGGTCGAGATGAGCCGGCTGTACGTCGCCGAGCCGGCCATGTCCCTCACCGGCGCGAGCGCCGACCACCGCTTCCGCATGCGGGGGACCGAGGTCGCCGCCTTCGCGCGCGCCGTCGCCGCCCAGCTCGGGGTGGTCCCGGCCGCGCCGGCCCTCTCCCCGGAGCTCGCCCGCGCCGCCAAGGCCGTCGCCGCCGATCTGTCGGCTCACCGGGGTCGTTCGATCGTGCTCGTAGGGACTCGCCAGCCGCCGGCCGTGCACGCGCTGGCGCATGCCATGAACGCGGCCCTCGGCAACGTCGGGGCCACGGTCCGCCATTCACGCCCGGTGCTGGGCGACGCGGCGCCGACCTCGGCGGCGATCCCCGCGCTGGCCCGCGAGATCGAGGGCGGCAAGCTCGACACGCTGGTCGTCACCGCCTGGAACCCGGTGCACGCGGCCCCGGCTGGCATCGACCTGGGCGCGCTCCTCGCCCGCGTACCCAACGCGCTGTACCTCTCCTTGCGCGAGGACGAGACCTCGCGCCGATGCAGCTGGAGGCTGGCCCAGAGCCATCCCTTCGAGAGCTGGGGCGACGGCCGGTCCCGCGAGGGCGTCGCCTCCCTGGTCCAGCCGCTCATCGCGCCCCTCTACGAGAGCACCACCGCGATCGACCTCCTGGCCGCCTTCGTCGACGAGGGGGACCGCGGGGCCATGCAGCACGTGAAGGCCTACTGGGCGGCGCGCAGCGGGCTCGACCCGGTCGGCTTCGAGGCCCAGTGGGACGGATGGCTCCGCCAGGGCGTGATCCCCGGAACCGCCGAGCCCGTCGAGGGCGCCCCCGTGGACGTGGCCGCGGTGGCCTCGGCCCTGGGACGCCTCGCCGGGGCGAAGGGGGAGGGGATCGAGCTCTGCCTCGCGCCGTCCTACGGCCTCTTCGACGGCCGCTTCGCCACCAACGCCTGGCTCCAGGAATTGCCCGACCCCATCACCAAGGTCAGCTGGGACAACGCCGCCTACCTCTCCGAGGCCACCGCGAAGCGGATGGGTCTCGAGACGGGGCAGGTGGTCACGCTCGCGACCGGCAGCCGCAGCGTCCAGGCACCGGTCCACGTCATGCCCGGACACGCCGACGACGCCGTCACCCTCTCGCTCGGCTACGGCCGCACCGATGGATCCGCGGTCTCGAAGGGGGTGGGAGTGGATGCCTACCGCCTGCGCGACGCGGGCGCATGGTTCGTGCCCGGCCTCACGGTGACCGCGGGGAAGGGCAAGCACAAGTTCGCCGTCGCCCAGGGGCACTTCGCCATGGAGGGGCGGCCGCTGGCCATCGACTTCAGCTCGAAGGAATGGGCCAAGGACGCCGGGCGCGAGGAGCTCGAGCACCTGCGCGGCGTGCCGGCCACGGCCCAGGCCCCGGTCGACTACTCCAAGCAGGATTACTCCTGGGGCATGTCGGTCGACCTGTCGCGATGCACGGGCTGCAACGCCTGCGTCATCGCCTGCCAGGAGGAGAACAACATCGCCACGGTCGGCAAGGAGCAGGTGGCGAAGGGCCGGATCATGCACTGGATCCGCACCGACCGTTACTTCTCCGGGCCGGCCGCCGACCCCGAGACGATCGCCCAGCCGGTCATGTGCCAGCACTGCGAGACCGCTCCCTGCGAGTACGTCTGTCCGGTGAACGCCACCGTCCACTCCGAGGAGGGGTTGAACGAGATGGTCTACAACCGGTGCGTCGGGACCCGGTACTGCTCCAACAACTGCCCGTACAAGGTGCGCCGCTTCAACTTCCTCAACTGGCGTCCCGAGGTCCCGGACGTCGAGACCCTCCTCTTCAACCCGGACGTCACGGTGCGCTCCCGCGGCGTCATGGAGAAGTGCACCTACTGCGTCCAGCGCATCGAGGGCGCCCGCATCGACGCCCGCGCTGGCGGGAAGAAGATCGGTTTCGTCCAGTCCGCCTGCCAGCAGGCCTGCCCGGCCGAGGCCATCGTGTTCGGAAACCTGAACGACCCGCAGTCGCGGGTGAAGAAGCTGCACGAGGACGCGCGCCGCTACGACCTCCTCCACGAGCTCGGAACCCGGCCCCGCACCGCGTATCTGGTGAAGATCCGCAACCCCAACCCGGACCTGGCATGACTCCTCCAGCACAGGCCGCCGCAGAGCGCGACGCGCTCGCCCCGATGCCGCTCATCGCCGGGCATCCCACCGAGGTCCAGCTCAACACCGAGTTGCTCTCGCCCATCTTCGCTCCGACGCCCCAGGCGTGGAAGATCATGGTCGGGCTGGCGGCGGCAGGGACGAGCTTCCTGCTCATCGGCCTCACCGTCACCATCGCCCGCGGCATCGGCATGTGGGGCAACAACCAGCCGGTGGGCTGGGGTTTCGGCATCATCAACTTCGTCTGGTGGATCGGCATCGGCCACGCCGGCACGCTCATCTCGGCCATCCTGCTGCTCTTCCAGCAGAAGTGGCGCACGTCGATCAACCGCTTCGCGGAGGCGATGACCATCTTCGCCGTCATGCAGGCCGGGCTCTTCCCGCTCGTGCACACCGGCCGGCCGTGGTTCGCCATCTACTGGCTCTTCCCGTATCCCGAACACCATGGGCATGTGGCCGAACTTCAAGAGCCCGCTCATCTGGGACGTGTTCGCGGTGTCGACCTACCTCACCATCTCGCTGCTCTTCTGGTACCTGGGGCTCGTTCCCGACTTCGCCACCCTGAGGGACACCGCCAAGAAGAAGACCCAGCGCATCGCCTACGGCGTGTTCGCGCTGGGTTGGAAGGGCTCCTCGCGCCACTGGCAGCACTACCGGATCGGCTACCTGATCCTGGCGGGGCTCTCCACCCCGCTCGTGCTCTCGGTGCACTCCATCGTGAGCTTCGACTTCGCCGTGTCGCTGCTCCCCGGCTGGCACACCACGGTGTTCCCGCCCTACTTCGTGGCCGGCGCGGTCTTCGGCGGCTTCGCGATGGTGCTGACCCTCATCATCCCGGCGCGCAAGGCCTTCCACTTCGAGAACGTCATCACCAACCGTCACCTGGAGAACATGGCCAAGGTGATGCTCGTGACCTCCATGATCGTGAGCTACGGCTACCTCATGGAGAACTTCATGGCCTGGTACGGCGGGAACCCGTACGAGGCCTTCCTCTTCTTCAAGACCCGTCCCACCGGGCCCTACGCGCTTCATCTACTGGATGATGATCTTCTGCAACGTGGTCGTGCCCCAGACCTTCTGGTGGAAGAAGGCGCGGACCAGCGTGGCGTGGCTCTGGATCGTCTCCATCCTCGTCGGGATCGGGATGTGGGCGGAGCGGTTCGTCATCATCGTGACCTCGCTCCACCGCGACTTCCTGCCCTCCTCGTGGGGCATCTTCATCCCGACCTGGGTGGACTGGAGCATCTTCTTCGGGACCATCTGCTTCTTCAGCCTGCTCTTCCTCCTCTTCCTGCGCTTCGTGCCATCGGTGGCCATCGCCGAGGTGAAGGAACTGAACCACGAGATGGCCCACGAGCGGTCGCACGCCAAGGGGCACGCATGAGCGCGACCCGCGTCATCCTGGGCCAGTACCCGACCGTCGACGTCCCTCTACGGCGCCGCCCGGGCGCTGCAGGACGCGGGCCACTCGGCGGTCGACTTCTACTCCCCGTACCCGCTGCCCGATTCCGACACGGTGCTCCGGCTCAAGCGGTCGCCCGTGCCCTTCATCGCGGGCGCGGCGGGCCTCGTCGGGGTGGCCTCGGCCGTGCTGATGCAGTGGTGGATGAACGACGTCAACTTCCCGATCAACGTCGGCAACCGGAACGCCGTTCCCTCGCCGACCTGGGTGCCGATCATGTTCGAGCTCGGCGTGCTCCTCGCCGGCGTCTCGATCTTCTTCGGCCTGATGGCGATCTTCCGCTTCCCTCGCCCCTACGACCCGCTCTTCGAGGTCGAGGCCTTCCGGTCCGCCACCATCGACGCCCTCTGGCTGTCGGTGGCGGTGAAGGCCGACGAGGTCCCGGGAGTCTCGGAGGAGCTACGCAAGCTCGGCGCCGCGCAGGTCGAGCTGGTCCCGGAGGAGGCATGAGGGCGCTCCCCATCCTGGCGCTCGCGCTCGTCACCGCCGGCTGCGAATGGGTGAACCCCATGATGCAGCAGCCCAAGGTGAAGCCCTACCGCAAGAGCGTCTTCTACCCCGACCAGATCGGCATGCGGGCGCCTCCCGCGGGGACGATCCATGCCGGCTCGCCCATCGAGGTGGCGACCATCACCGGCCGCAACGCCGACGGCACGCCGGTGGCGCGCATCCCGGTCCCGGTGACCCCCGAGCTGGTCCAGCTCGGCCAGAAGCGCTTCGACGTCTTCTGCGCCGTCTGCCACGGCGTCCTGGGCGACGGCCAGGGACCGGTGGCCCGGAACATGTCGATCCGTCCGCCGCCCTCGCTGCTCCAGAACGTCCAGCGCCCCGACGGCTTCTTCTTCACCGCCATCACCGAGGGATACGGCTACATGCCCTCCTACCGCCCCTGGCTCGGCGACGAGGAGCGGTGGGCCGTGGTCGCCTACGTGCGCGCCCTCCAGCTGTCGCAGGGCACCCGCATCGAGCAGGCCCCGCCCGACGTCCGCGAGCGCCTCGAGAAGGAGAACCGATGACCGCCGCGCCCTTCACCGGGGGTCGCACCCTGATGATCCGCGCCGCCTCGGTGGGCGCCGTGGGCCTGCTGGCCACCGCCGCCGGTGGCGCGCTCGACGCGCGGCGCGCCCTCTACGCCTACCTGGCCGCCTTCGTCTACTGGTCCGGGATCGCCGCTCGCCGCCATGGTCTTCCTCATGGCCAACGAGGCGGCCGGCTCCCGGTGGTACATCGTGGTCCGGCGACTGCTCGAGAGCCTGACGTCCGTCTTCCCCTTGCTGGCACTGCTCTTCCTTCCCATCGCCTTCGGGGCGGGGAAGATCTTCCCCTGGGTGGACCCCATCGCCGCGGTGCACGCCCCCATCCAGCCCTGGGCGCACGGGGAGGGGAAGCTCGCCATCCACCTGTGGGAGCACCGCCACCCCTGGATGAACGTGCCGTTCTTCCTCGTCCGGGCCGGGCTCTACTTCGCGATCTGGATCGGCGTGGCCGCGCTGATGCGCCGCTGGTCGCTGGCGCAGGACGCCGGAGGCGGGGCGGAGCTGAAGCTCAAGATGCGCCGGCTGGGCGCGGGCGGCCTCCCGTTCGTGGCGCTCGCCATCACCTTCGCCGCCTTCGACTGGCAGATGTCGCTCTCGGCCTTCCTCTTCTCGACCATCTTCGGCGTGTACTGGTTCTCGGGGAGCCTGGTGGCCGCAATCGCGGCCCTCATCCTGGCCGCCGCCGCGGCCGCGAAGGTGGAACCGCTCAAGAGCGCCATCAACGCCAACCACGTCCACTCGCTCGGCAAGTACCTCTTCGCCTTCACCGCGTTCTGGGCCTACATCGCCTTCTCCCAGTACCTCCTCATCTGGATCGCCAACCTGCCCGAGGAGGTGCCCTGGTACCTGGTGCGCACCGACACCGGGTGGAAGGGCGTGGGCATCTTCCTGGTCCTGTTCCAGTTCGTCCTGCCCTTCCTCATCCTCATCCCCCGCGAGAGGAAGCGGCAATGGAAGCCGCTCGTCTTCATGTCCCTGTGGACGCTCGCGGTGCACTACGTGGACATCTACTGGGTCGTGATGCCCGGGCTCTCCCCGGCCGGTCCGCGCCCGAGCTGGATGGACCTCACCGCCTTCCTGGGCGTGGGCGGGGTCTGCGTCGCCTGGGTGGTGACGCGCCTGCGCGGGCACGCCATCCTTCCGGCCCGCGACCCGTACCTGGCCGACTCCCTCCACTACGAGCCCCAGCAATGAGCGACCAGAGCCACCACCCGGCCATCCGGGCCGAGCCCGATCGCATCGGCACCCCGCGCATCCTCGCGGTGGGCGCCGCCGCCCTGATCTTCTTCGCCGTCGCCAGCTGGTTCACCATCCGCTACGGCTACGACCGCACGCGCGCCGAGGCGCTCCCCGACGGCCCGGCCGCCCTGCCCGCCGAGATCGGCAGGAACAAGATCGGGATCGTCGAGCAGCGCCTCTTCCCCCTGGCGGTCGAGCCAACCGAGTGGCGCCAGCAGCAGGTCCAGCGCCTCCACACCTGGGGCTGGGTCGATCGCAAGGCCGGCCTCGTCCACGTTCCCATCGACGAGGCCATGGCCCGCGTGGCCCGCGGAGATCGCCCGTGAGGCGCGTCGCCGCCATCGCCATCGCGCTCCTCGTCGGATTCCCGGCCGCTCCGCGCGCCGAGGACGATCCGGTGGGGCCGCCTCCGCTCGAGGGCGTCGAGATCGTGGAGAACCTGAACGCCCAGGTCCCGCTCGGGGCCTCCTTCCTCGATCAGGACGGCAAGCCGGTGCGCATCGGCGACTACCTGGGGAAGGGCAAGCCGGTCGTGCTCGCGCTCGTCTACTACGAGTGCCCCATGCTCTGCGGCCTGATCCTCGGCGGCATGGCCCGCGGCATGAAGGAGACCGGCCTCGAGCTGGGCAAGGACTACACGGCCCTCTCCGTCTCGTTCGACCCCCGCGAGAGGGCGGCGCAGGGGTTCGTGCGCCAGAAGCACTACCTCCAGTCCTTCGACAAGGCGGACCGCAAGGACGTCTGGCCCTTCCTGGTCGGCCAGGAGAAGGAGATCCGCTCGGTCACCGACGCGGTCGGATTCCACTACAAGTTCGACCCGGAGACGAAGCAGTACGCCCACGGAGCGGCCATCATGGTGCTCACGCCCGACGGACGCGTCTCCCGTTACCTCTACGGCGTCGAGTTCCCCGGCCGCGATCTCCGCCTCGCCATCGTCGAGGCCGCCGACGGAAAGGTGGGGACCAGCTTCGACCGGTTCCTGCTCACCTGCTACCGCTACGATCCGGTGGCGCGGAAGTACGTCCCCTACGCCATGGGGGTGGTTCGGGCGGGCGCCCTCCTCGTGCTCTTCGGCCTCGCCAGCGTGCTCTTCGTGTTCTGGCGGCGCGAGGCGAAGGGAGCCCGTCGATGAACCTGCTCAACGAATTCCTGCGCAACCTCCTCTTCCTGCCCCAGCAGGCGTCGCAGTGGGCCCGCGAGCTCGACTACCTGCACTACTTCGTCTTCGTCACGGCCATGCTGGGGGCGTGGACGACGCTGGCCACGGCCACCGTCTTCGTCTTCCGCTACAAGCGGAAGACCGACCACCAGACCACCCCCATCGTGGATCCCGAAGCCCATCCACGAGGCCGTCTTCATCGGCCTGCCGCTGGTGCTCTTCCTCGCCTACTTCGCCGTCGGATACCCGCAGTACGTCCGCCTGCAGACCCCTCCCAAGGGAGCCATCGACGTCTACGTCCAGGGCAAGAAGTGGATGTGGAAGTTCGCCTACCCGGGTGGCCCCAACTCCACCGACGTCCTCCGGGTCCCGGCCGGCCGCCCGGTGCGGCTGCTGCTCACCTCCCGGGACGTGATCCACTCCTTCTACGTCCCCGCGCTGCGCATGAAGCAGGACGCGCTGCCGGGCCGCTACACGCAGGCCTGGTTCAACGCGGACGCTCCCGGGCGCTACCCCATCTTCTGCGCCGAGTACTGCGGCCTGGGCCACTCGGCCATGCTGGGCGAGCTGGTGGTCATGCCGGCGGAGGAATGGGACGTCTGGATGGAGCAGCAGCGGCGCGGCAGCCAGCCACAGGCGCAGGACGGCCAGCCGCTGGCCTCCGAGGGGCTCGACCTGCGCGGCAGCCTGATCGAGCAGGGGCGTCGCATCGCCGCGGTGCAGGGCTGCTTCAAGTGCCACACCGTCGACGGCACCCAGCACATCGGCCCGACCTGGCTCGACCTCTTCGGGCGCACCGTGAAGCTGGAGGGCGGGAAGACCATCGTCGCCGACGAGGCCTACCTGACCCGCTCCATGATGGAGCCCAATTTCGAGGTGGTGGCCGGGTACAAGGACAAGGCGGTCATGCCGACCTACCAGGGCAAGCTCAACGGGCCCGACGCCGCCGCCATCGCCGAGTTCATCAAGTCCCTGCGGACGGACGCCCCGACCGCCGAGCCGCAGAAGGGTCCCATCTATGTCCCCGTCACCGGCAAGTAGCCCGGTCTACAACACGCCGAACTACCTGAACGCCGAGAAGGGCGTCTGGTCGTGGCTCTCCACGCTCGACCACAAGCGCATCGGCGTGATGTACCTCGCGCTGACGCTGACCGGGTTCTTCCTGGGTGGCGTGTTCGCCCTGCTGCTGCGCATCGAGCTGCTCACGCCCGGTCCCACGGTCATCGACGCCATGACCTACAACCGCATGTTCACGCTCCACGGCGTGATCATGATCTTCCTCTTCATGATCCCGGCCATCCCGGGCATCTTCGGCAACTTCTTCATCCCGCTCATGATCGGTGCGCAGGACGTGGCCTTCCCGCGCATCAACCTGCTCTCGGTCTACCTCTACCTCCTCGGCGCGGCCATCGCGGTCTGGGGCATGATCCAGGGCGGAACCGACACCGGCTGGACCTTCTACACCCCCTACAGCACCACCACCGTCACCACCGTGGCGCCGGTGCTGCTCGGCGCCTTCATCCTCGGGATGGGGTCGATCGTCACCGGCCTCAACTTCATCGTCACCGTCCACACCATGCGGGCCCCGGGCGTCACCTGGATGCGGCTGCCGCTCTTCGTGTGGGCCATGTACGCGACCAGCGTCATCCAGGTGCTGGCCACGCCGGTGCTGGGCATGACGCTCCTGCTCGTGGCCTTCGAGAAGGTCTTCGGCTTCGGGATCTTCGACCCGGCCCGCGGCGGGGACCCCATCCTCTTCCAGCACCTCTTCTGGTTCTACTCGCACCCGGCCGTCTACATCATGGTCCTCCCGGCCATGGGCGTGGTCAGCGAGCTGGTCCAGTCCGCGGCCCGGAAGAACATGTTCGGCTACAAGGCGGTGGCCTTCTCGTCGCTGGGCATCGCCTTCGTCGGCTTCTTCGTGTGGGGCCACCACCTCTTCACCTCGGGGCAGTCCACCTTCGCCTCGGGCGTGTTCGGCGTGCTCTCGATGTTCGTGGGGCTCTTCACCGCCATCAAGGTCTTCAACTGGACGGCCACCCTCTACAAGGGCGCCATCCAGGTCTCCGCCTACTTCATCTACTTCATGGGCTTCCTCTACTTCCTGGTGTTCGGCGGCCTGACCGGGATCGCGCTCTCCACGGTCTCCCTCGACGTCCACTGGCAGGACACCTACTTCGTCGTGGCCCACTTCCACTTCATCATGGTGGGCGGCACGATCATGGCCTTCCTGGGTGGCCTCCACTACTGGTGGCCGAAGATGTTCGGGAAGGCGTACTCGGAGCGCTGGGCGCTGGCGGCGGCCGTGCTCGTGATCATCGGGTTCAACGCCACCTTCATCCCCCAGTTCCTGCTCGGCAACATGGGGATGCCGCGCCGGTACTACTCGTACCCCGAGCAGTTCCAGGCCCTGAACGTGGCCTCCACGGCGGGCGCCTCGCTGCTCGCCTTCGGGTTCTTCATCATCCTCTTCTACCTGGTGGGGTCCCTGGTGAGGGGGAAGGCCTCCGGACCGAACCCCTTCTTCTCGCGCGGCTACGAGTGGAACACCCCGTCGCCCCCGAACCTCCTCAACTTCCCCGAGACGCCGGTCTACGACCGGGGGCCGCACGAGTACCAGGACGAGCCGCCCGAATACCAGGACGGGCCGCCCGCGGAGGCGAAGCATGCGCACTGACGCCGCCACGGCGCCTTCCCGCCTGGCCCACCACTTCCCGGACATGAAGACGCAGGAGCACGCCGCCCGCATGGGGATGTGGCTCTTCCTCTCCACCGAGATCCTGCTCTTCGCGGTGCTGTTCGCGGCCTACGCCGTCTACCGCTACCTCTTCCCGCTGGGGTTCGAGGAGGCGAGCAAGCTGGCGCACGTCGCCATGGGCGCGACCAACACGGTCGTGCTCATCACCTCCTCGCTCACCGTGGCGCTGGCCATCCACTACGCCCGCGAGGGCCAGAACCGGAAGGTCGTCGGGCTGCTCGGCGTGACCATCCTCTTCGGCGCGGTCTTCATGGTGCTGAAGGGCTACGAGTACTACCACCACTGGCTGGACGGGCAGCTTCCCGGACGGCTGTACCACTACGCCGGCCTGCAGGGGCCGGGCGTGAGCATGTACTTCACCGTCTACTTCCTCATGACGGGACTCCACGGCCTCCACGTGCTCATCGGCATGAGCGTGCTCGGCTGGGTGGCCTGGCGCGCCGGGCGCGGGGAGTTCGGCCCCGGCTACTCGACGCCGGTGGAGCTGTCCGGGCTCTACTGGCACCTCGTCGACCTGATCTGGATCTTCCTCTTCCCTCTCCTCTACCTGGTCTGAGGAGGCGCCCATGACCGCCACGACCCACAGTGAAGGAAAGCACCTCGGCCCGGCCCAGTACGTGATGGTCTGGGCGGCGCTCATGGTGCTCACCGGCGTCACCCTCGCCGTCTGGAAGACCGACATGTCCTACGCCGCCCGGGTGGTGGTGGCGCTCGCCATCGCCACCGTCAAGGCGACGCTGGTGGCGGTGTTCTTCATGCACCTCTGGGAGGAGCAGGGCATCGCCCGGCTGGTCCTGGTGGTCTCCGCCGTGATGGTGGCCCTGCTCATCGGGCTCACGCTGGTCGACAACGCGACCCGCTTCCCCTTCGCCAACCCGCCGTACTCCGGGTCGTGGGCGGGCGAGCCGTACCAGAAGGCCGCGCCTCCCATGCAGGCCGAGCCTCCGCCCATCCGCTCGTCGCCGGCATCGAACGCCGAGCACCCGGCCGCCCACAAGCCGTAGGGAATCCCTACGGAGCGTCGCGCCCGGGGTCCTCCGCGGCAAGCCGCTCGTAGGTGGCGAGGTCCGAGGCGGAGAAGCAGCAGAGGACGACCCGTTCGAGGGCCGGGTGTCGCGCCAGTCCGGACCGTGCCTCGGTGAGCGCGATGCGCGTCGCCCGCTCGAGCGGGAAGCCGTAGATGCCGGTGGAGATGGCGGGGAACGCGATGGACCGGGCGCCGGCCCGCACCGCCTCGTCGATGGCCCGCCGGTAGCAGCTCGACAGCTCCGCGTCCTCCCCGTCGTCCCCGCCGCGCCATACCGGCCCGACGGCGTGCACCACCCAGCGAGCGAGCAGCCGGTGCCCGCTCGTCAGGCGGACGTCGCCGGTCGGGCATCCGCCCAGGGCGGCGCAGTCCCTGGCCAGGTCCGGGCCCGCCGCGGCGTGGATGGCGCCACAGACTCCCCCGCCAGGGCGGAGGGCCGCGTTGGCGGCGTTCACGATGGCGTCGACCTGGAGCCGCGTGATGTCTCCCTGGACGATCCGGAGACGGTCGGATGGAGGGGTCACGGTGCAGATCATGCGCCGCGAAGGGACGGCACGTCCAGCCAAGGGGGTAGAGGGGCTCTGTCCATGCAATGCCGAACCCCCCGGAGAGTCTCGGGTTCGCCGCCGCCCGTGCGCCCGGATGGATCCAGATCAAGTCGAATCGCAACCGTTGCGCGGATCCGCCCGATTCGCCCTGGAAAACGAGCGGTGCGCGAATTGCAGAAGTCCTTCCTCGGTGCCGACCGAACGAGTCCTCATCATCGACGACGACAAGGCGCAGCGGGGCGAGCTGGCCGGTTCCCTGCGTGCGGACGGGCTCGAGGTGATCGAGGCCGCCACCGCCGAGCATGCCATCGAGGTCCTGCGGGCCACGCCGGTCCACGGAGTCCTCTGCACGGTGGTGGGCAGCGGGTGGAGCTGCTCGGCGGTGATCTCGCTCGCCCGCGCCAGCGGGTCCGATGCCACGTTCATCGTCTCCTGCCGCCGGGACAACGTCTCCGGGGCCATCGAGGCGCTGCGGAACGGCGCCGACGCCTTCGTGGTGCTCCCCGACGACCCGGTCCGAGCCGCGGTCACCGTCAGGCGCGCGCTCGAGAAGCGACGCCTGCGCCGGGAGGCGCGCGAGCTCCGCGACCAGGCCCGGTCCCGGCTTCGCTTCGTGGGAACGTCCCCCGATGCCTCGGTCATCGAGGAGATCGTCCGCCGGGCCGCGCCCACCAAGGCCACCGTGCTGCTGCAGGGGGAGGCCGGCAGCGGGCGCTCCTTCGTCGCCGAGATGATCCACGAGGCCTCGCCGCGGCGCGACCGCCCATTCGCCCGCGCCGGGTGCGCGGGGCTCTCCGAGAACCTCCTCGAGGCGCGCCTCTTCGGGAGCGAGGGCGGCATGACGGGCGAGAGCTCCCGCCGCCAGGAAGGCCTGCTCGAGCGGGTCGACGGCGGCACCCTCTACCTGCACGAGGTCGGAGGCCTGAGCCCTTCGCTCCAGGTGAAATTGCTCCGCCTGCTCCAGCAGGGGGAGTACGAGCGGGTGGGCGGGAGCCGCACGCTTCGCTCCGACGTGCGGGTGGTGGCGTCCACGCGCCTCGACCTGGCCGACGAGATCCGGTCCGGGCGGTTCCGCGACGACCTCTACTACCGGCTCAACGTGGTCTCCCTCGTCCTGCCGCCCCTGCGTTCCCGCCGCGGCGACCTGCCTGCCCTGGCCGCCCACTTCCTGGCCCTGCACGGCCGTGCCCTGGGCAAGACCCTGCGCGGGATCACCCCCGGCGCGCTCTCGGCCTTGTTCGCCTACGACTGGCCGGGCAACGTCCGGGAGCTCGAGAGCGTGATCGCCCGCGCGGCGGAGGCCTGCCAGGGAGACATGGTGGGCATCGACGAGCTCCCCACCGCGCTCCGCGGGGCGCGCCCCGACGAGGGGGCCGGCAGCGCGCTCATCCCCGGCGCCAGCCTGTTCGAGATCGAGCGCGAGGCCATCCTTCGTACGCTCGACGCGATGGGGGGGTCCACGGCCCGCGCGGCCGAGGTGCTCGGGGTCTCGGTGAGGAAGATCCAGTACCGGTTGAAGGAGTACCGGACGGGTCAGCCCAACTCTCGCGTGCGAGCGAGCGAGGCGTAGTTGGGGCCTGCCCTTCGGGCCTGATCGGGATCAACCCGGATCACCCCTTCGGCCCGTAGGCTGCATGCGCGCCGCGAACCTCGCGGAGATGGAGGAGTTCGAATGACCTTTCCCCGATGGCGGGACCTCCTGCCCCTCGCCGTTGCCGCGGTGCTCGCCGCGCCGCTCGCCGCCGCGGGCAGTCCACCCGCCGCGCCCGCCAAGGCCTCCGGCCCCGTGCCGGAGATCCCCGGCGCTGGCCAGGACATCCAGGCCGAGCCGCCTCCCTTCACCGAGGGGATCTTCCCCTGCTCGCAGTGCCACGAGAAGGCCGGGGATCCCGCCCCGCGGCAGCTCGCCTTCCACGACGAGATCCAGGCCGGCTTCCACCACGGGGCGCCCGACCGCTGGTGCCTGGAGTGCCACGACAACGCGAAGCGCGACTTCCTCCACCTCATCAACGGCAAGCTGGTGCCCTTCACCCGTTCCTACGAGCTGTGCGGCCAGTGCCACGGCGACAAGTACCGCGACTGGAAGGTCGGCGTGCACGGCAAGCGGACCGGGATGTGGAACGGGAAGAAGACCTATTACCTCTGCGTGAACTGCCACAACCCCCACAATCCGCGGTACAAGGCGCTCAAGCCCGAGCCGCCGCCGATCCCGCCGCAGGAGCAGGGCCGATGACCGACCGGAACCGTCTCCCCGTCGTGCAGGAACCGTCCGGCTGCGCAGGTCCGGAAGGCGGCGCCTCCCGCCGCGACTTCCTGCGCACCGCCGCCGCCGGCGCGGTCATCGCCGCCGTGTCCGGGTGCAAGCCCGACGCGGTGGTCGAGGAGCTGCAGCGCCGCCACCTCACCGAGCTGTCGAAGGAGCGTCTCCAGGAGATGCTCGGCAAGCTCGAGAAGAAGTGGTCGGCCCAGTTCGGCAAGCAGGTCACCGTCGGCGCCCGGCCCCCCATCCCCGGCGTGGACTTCGCCTACGGACTCGACCTGTCGCGCTGCATCGGCTGCCGCCGCTGCGTCTACGCGTGCGTGAAGGAGAACAACCAGTCCCGCAAGAACCCACAGATCCAGTGGATCCGGGTCCTGCAGATGGACAAGGAGCACGGCGTCTCGCTGCAGCACGCCACGCCGTACTACGACCCGGAGAAGGTGCCCGAGCCGGGCCACTTCTACATGCCGGTGCAGTGCCAGCAGTGCCGCCACCCGCCCTGCACCAAGGTCTGCCCGGTCAAGGCCACCTGGAAGGAGCCGGACGGCATCGTGGTCATCGACTACGACTGGTGCATCGGCTGCCGCTGCTGCACGGCCGCCTGCCCCTACGGCGCCCGCAAGTTCAACTGGGCCGAGCCCAACCTGCCGGCCGCCGAGATGAACCCGGTCACCGACTACCTGGGCAACCGTCCGCGCCCCATGGGCGTGGTCGAGAAGTGCACCTTCTGCCTGCAGCGCAGCCGCGACGGACGCTACCCGGCCTGCGTGGAGATCTGCCCGGTGGGGGCCCGCAAGTTCGGCAACCTGCTCGATCCGGAGTCCGAGATCCGCCAGGTGATGGACCGCAAGCGCGTGTTCGTCTTCAAGGAGGAGCTCGCGACCGAGCCGCAGTTCTACTACTTCTACGCGACGTAGCGGTCGAGGGAACGCACCATGGGAATCCTCGAGTTCTTGAAGGGCGCGGCGGGGCAGGTGTTCAGCGGCGGCAAGGCCTACAAGGCCTGGATGGCGCTGCTCGTCGTCATGATCGGGATCGGGCTGGTGGGCTACTCGCGCCAGTGGAACCAGGGGCTGCTCGCCACCAACATGCGCGACCAGGTGACCTGGGCCTTCTACATCGGCAACTTCACCTTCCTGGTGGGCGTGGCCGCGGCCGCCGTGCTGCTCGTGGTGCCGGCCTACGTCTACCACTGGAAGCCCATCAAGGAGGTGGTGGTGCTGGGCGAGCTGCTCGCCATCAGCGCCCTCATCATGTGCATGATGTTCATCCTGGTGGACATGGGTCGCCCCGACCGGCTCACCCACATCATGCCCGGGCCCGGCAACCCCAACTGGCCCCAGTCGATGCTCTCCTGGGACGCCCTGGTGCTGAACCTCTACCTGGTGCTGAACCTGGTGGTGGTGCTGCACATCCTCTACCGGGCCTACCGCGGGCGGGACTACGCGAAGGTCTTCGTGGTGCCGCTCGTGCTCTTCAGCATCCCGGCGGCGGTGGGCATCCACACCGTCACCGCGTTCCTCTACGCGGGCATGGCGGCGCGCCCCTACTGGAACGCCGGCATCCTGGCGCCCAAGTTCATCGCCTCGGCCTTCTGCTCGGGTCCGGCGGTGATGATCATCCTCTTCCAGATCCTGCGGAAGACCACCGCCATGGAGATCAAGGACGAGGCCATCTGGAAGGTGGCCGAGCTCATGGCCTACGCCATGTTCTTCAACCTCTTCCTGCTCGGCGCCGAGATCTTCAAGGAGTACTACTCCCGCACCGAGCACCTGCTCTACACGCAGTACCTCTGGCAGGGCATCGGGAACCACCGGGCGCTCGTGCCGTTCGCCTGGTTCTCCCTCGTCTGCTCGGTGGGGGCCTTCCTCATCTTCGTGGTGCGGAAGACCCGGATGAACTGGGTCACCCTGAACATCGGCTGCGTCCTCATCTTCTCCGGCGTCTACATCGAGAAGGGCATGGGGCTCGTCATCCCGGGCATGACCCCCGACACGCTGGGCGAGATCTACGAGTACCGGCCCTCGGCGGTGGAGTGGATGGTGGCCATCGGGGTGTTCGGGCTCGGGGCCCTGGTGTTCACCACGCTGGTGAACGTGGCCGTGCCCATCATGATGGGGACGTTGCGGGCCAAGGGGGCGCCGGTGGTGCCCGCGGGGACCGAGGTGGGGCACTAGCCCGCTTCGGCACGGGAACCGCCCCTACGATGTCCCTGCCGGCGATTCGCCAGCGAGGGCCGCGAAGCGCGCCGTCCTTCGATCCCATGCCACTTCCATGGTGTTCGATGCGGCGAAGGCACGAGCGCGAAGAGAAGCATCGGTCAGTTGCTGCCTGTCCCGGAGGATGGCCTCGATCTCGTTCGCCAGGCCCCTTGAGTCGCCCACCGGGGCTGCCACGCCTCCTCGGGACTCACGCTGGAGCACGGCCCACATCTCGTTCGCGTATCCGGCGATGGGTACCCCGCAGGCAAAGGTCTCCAGGTAGGTACAGGACGGGTCGCCCTGGGTGTGACACGCCAGGAAGAGGTCGGCGTCGCGCGTCACGTCGATCAGGTTCGGTCGAAACGGTATCAGGCCGTTGACCGTGATGTACTCCTCGGTCCCGGAGCGCCGGACCATCTCGACCATCTCGCCGTGAAGGCTTCCGGCGCCGTACGTGTCGAGCTTGAACTTCACGCCTCGCCGAAACAGCTCGATCCCTGTTCGCACGACGTCCAGTGCCCCCTTCATCTTGTGGTAACGGCCGCTATAGAGCAGGCGAGGCGGACGGTGATTCAGCGAATCGAGCCTTCGGAGGACAGCTGGCTCCGAGATGATGTCTTCCGCGGTGGCTCGGGTATCGAAGAAGAGCATGCGACGCGGGTTGACGTCTGCGAGTTCGAGGTAGGTCGGGTATCCATTCGCGTGAATCTCGGCAGCGTTGGCCACGAGTTCAAGCCTGGATCGATTGCTGACACGAGCTCGCAATTCCCGAACGACTCGTCGCAGGGGCGAGCGCGTCTCGCCACGCATGATGTCCAGCACCGTGCGCAACGTGTACTCGGAGGTTGCGACATAGGGGACGCCCCGGTCCCGACACATCTCGGCAATCGTGAGATTGAGTCTCGTCGAATCTCCGATGTAGGCGAGCGCCGTCTCGTCGAGCGCGCGCTCGAGGGTCGGGATGTCTTCCGCCTCCGGATTTGGACCCGAGAGGACGTGCACCCGGTACGGCATCTCTGCGTGAGGCACGAACTCCATGGTCGCGGCATTGGTTACCCGGGATGGCGGCATCCGGGGCAGGAGACACGCCAGCGGCCGGTGCAGCCTCCGTACGTACTCCTGCATGCCGGTGTGGAACTTCCTGTCGATGAGCAGACCTTCCCCAGTCTGCTTCACGGCACACAGGGCCGCGACCAGGATCGCTTTCCCTCCGGGAGCGGGATGGCCAGGTCGACCGACGATTCCAGGTGCCATGCGGGCAAGCTACGACAGCCCCCCGGGTGCCACAAGGGACCGCATCGGCGCGTCTAGAGGGTCGCGACCACGATGGTCGGATGGAGAGCGGCGCCCCGGGGTGCCGGTAGGCGCACAGGCGCCGGCGGGGCAGTGGAGGGAAGGCCAAAGAGCCCCCCACTCCACCCCCGTGAACGCCGGTCGGGCTTCCTGCCGGCGCTGCCGTCACTTCGTGTTGGTGTACGTCCAGTTCAGGACCTGGTGGATTCCCGTCTGAGCACCAGTGCCAGCCGTGAAGCCGACGTAACCGGTGACGCCGCCCACCTGAGCTGGGATGTCGACGGGGAACGTGGTCGTGAACGTGGCCACCGGGACCATACTCTTGTCGGTGATGGTCAGCGAAAGGATGCTCCCGTCGTAGACCATGTGGACGTCGAGGACGCGTCCGGAGCGCAGGTTGATCCCGGAGGCAGACAGGCTCACCGCCGGGATGGTCGGAACGGCACCCTGGGTGTAAATCCCCGTGCTGTTCGCACCCTCGCCCTCGTTGTCGAAGGTGTCGAACTTGACGGCGACACTGCGGCCGATGTGGAGGACCTTTCCGGTATCGAAGGGGTCCGGACCGTAACCGAGGCCGCCACCTTGCGACCCGATCGCGTACGGGCCAACACCCTGGATGGTGAACGTCATGCCGTCGGCCACGGAGTCGACGATCTGGAACGAGAAGTCCGTGGTGAAGGACTGCACGTTCAGCGCCGTCGGGAAGAACGCGCTCGAGGGCATGAAGGTCGCGGCCGGGGTGAGGCGGAGTCGCGTCCCGTCCAGCGCCGCCACGCCGTTGAGCTGCACGGAGCCAGGAGTGAATCCGCTGCCCAGCGACACGCCGACTGGAGGGGCTGGCGGGGGCGGCGGAGGTGCCGTGATGGTGTATAGGCCGATGGCCGTGGCGCTCTTCCGCCCCGCCAGGGTGGCGAAGGCCTGGACGGTGGTCGTCGCCTGGAGCGCGACCGTGCCGCTCCCCGTGAAGGTGGCGGAGAGGGTGGCGGGGGCGTCGCTCGGCGCGGTTCCGTCGGTCGTGTAGTAGACGATGGAAGCCGGATCCGGACCCGTGATCGTGACGGTGAGGCCGGGTGCCCCTGATGCGCCTCCGGCAGGACTGAGCGTCGGCGGGGACAGCGCACCGAGACAAGTTCCATTCGCCTGGCACGTGCTGGTTCCATTGCAGGCCGTGCCCACGGGCTGGAAACCAACCGGAGCACAGACTTCCTGGGCCAGCGTCGAGGAGCAGGTCGTCGCGTAGACCTTGCAGGGGTCCGGCGTCCCGGTGGGCGTGCAGGCCACGTTGGCAACGCACTGGGCCTCGCAGGCGCCCGAGCTGCAGACGAGGCCGCTACCGCACGCGGTGCCGTCGGGCTGGTTGCCGCCAATAGCACAGGAGGTCACGGTCAGCTTGGCCGAGCAGGCTGTCGCGTAGGTCTTGCAGGCGTCAGCTGGGGCCGTGGGCGTGCAGGTCAGGCCCGGGGCGCATGCCGCGATGCATGCACTGGCCAAGCATACCTTGCCCGACCCACAGGAATCCCCGTCGGCGAGGGGAGAGCTGGCCACGCAGGAGGTGGCGCCGCTCGTCGGGTCGCACGCCGTCACGTAGGTCAGGCACGCGTTCGCGGTGGTTGCGGGAACACAGGACTGGTTGGGAACGCAGACGGCGGGCGAATTCCCGGAACTCTCGCCACACGCCGCAGCCAGGAACGACAGTAGAAGAAGGCTGTACGCTCGATGCATGATCCCCCCGACGTGGTATCCGACGGTCGCGAACACTCGCGACCGTGGGCGCTCCTAAATACCTATACAGTTCTTGCCACACTGCCAGTACCGCATTCGGAGGGGGTCATCCCATACTCCCGGGAAGGCGGTCATGGACGAATCCACTCACACATCCTGACCTCACGGGAATACGGGAAACCCCGTAGGGTGTATGCCCGGTGAAGAGGCGGGGCGTCACATCCCCCGCCCGTGTGGCGGGGAGTCGGAGCCGGGTTGCGGCACCGTGGACGTCATGCCGCCTTCTTGTTAGGAAAGCCGGGAACCCCGGACCCTGGAGAAACCATGAAGCACATGCTCGCCGCCGCCATCCTCGCCGTGTCTCTGTCACCGGTCGCCCTGGCCGCCGGCCCGGCCGACGTCTTCCAGGCGAAGTGCGCCGCCTGTCACGGCAAGGACGGAAAGGGGCAGAGCGACATGGCGAAGAAGCTCGGTGTGAAGGACCTCACCGCCACCAAGCTCTCGGCAGCCGACGCGGAGAAGGTCATCGCCAATGGCAAGGGCAAGATGACCCCGTGGAAGGGCAAGCTCTCCGACGCCGAGATCAGCGCGCTGGCCAAGTACGTCGCCGGTGGCTTGAAGTAATCGCCGGACGCGGTACCGCCATCGGCGCGAACGGGGCTCCTCCGCGAGGACGGGCTCCGTTTCGCTTCCCGAGGTCGGTTCCCGGTCAATCCGGCCTCAGCCGCCGGCGAAGGGATTCCGGTAGATCCCCAGGCGCTGGCGCGCGAGGTGGTAGAGAACCGGCGGCTGGTGCACCAGGTAGCGGTGCCACCGCTGCTTCGGCTCGCGAAGCAAGTCGATAGAGCCACTCGAAGCCGGCATTCGGTGATCCAGGGCGCCGGTCGCTCGAGCGTTGCCGGCCTCGTAGTCGATGGTCCCGCCGAGGGGCAGGAAGGTCTTCACCGAAGGCAGCCGGTGGCGGTACTCGCACGATGAACTTCTCCTGGCGTCCCGCACCGAGCCCCACCACCAGCACCGTCGCACCGGAATCGTTGATGCGCGCCAGCATCCGGTCGATCTCGCCCGGCCGCCGGTCGTAGTCGACGGGTGGCGAGTCCGTACCCACGATCATCTCGCGGCCGACCTTGGCGTTCATCTTTGCCGCGGGCGACCTCGGCCACGCCCGGAGCGCCGCCGCAGACGAAGACCGTGACCGACGGGTCGTTTCGGTACCGCTCGTAGAAGCGGGGGAAGTAGTCCGACCCGGACACCCGCTCCCGCAGCGGTGTCCCGAGCAGCCCTGGCTGCCGCACACGAGGATCTGGCTGTCGCAGGTGACCACGTCGAACTCGGGGAGGATGTCGTAGAATTCGCGGTCCTGCTGGAGCTTCATGATCATGTCGACGTGAAGGGTGAGGAGCAATCCCTCGCGGAACGAGTCCACCAGCTCGTCCATCGTGATGTCGTCGACCTCGACGTTGAGGAACCGGACGCGTCGCCTTGCTGGGTACACGTGGGACACCGTCCCGGTCACGGCGACGCCTCGACTGCGCCAGGCATTGCAATCCCCCAGGCCTTCTCGATCAGCTCCTTGCGTCTGCCGGATGTTGGCCGCCGACGAGGCGCCGAACACGATCGACTCGAGCGCCCTCGAGGCCGCAGACCCACTCGATCGCCTCCCGGGGACGGGATCGCGCCGGAGGCGAAGACCGACATGGCGATGGCTCGGCAGCGCCGCCGCGCGGAGGACGTCCCGGTAGGCGTCCACCCCCCCGGACATGCGGAAGCCGATCTTGTTGATGTTGGCGCAGACGATCGGGTTGTCGCACGCCCGACCCGCTCGAGCGCGTCGACCAGCAGCGGGCAGGTTCATGGTGATGAAGCCCGGCCTCGGCCCCGTACTTGCTCCCGGATGTAGTGGTCGAAGGCGGCCAGGACGTCGTGGAGCTTGAGCCCGAGGAGCAGGTCGGTCACCACGTTCTGGACGAAGATCGATCGGGGTCTTCGGACCCCGGCGAAGCGCTTCATCTCGGCGTCGACCAGGATCTGCATCAGCTTCTCGATGTCCTGGGTCATCGCCGAGAAGGCGCCCTTGATCAGGGTCTCGACCAGCGCCGCCCGGGGCGAAGCGGCGGATGGTCTCGAGGATGCCCACCTCGCCCACCGAGTTGGCGTACTTGTGGGCGTACGGCATGCACGGATAGAACTCGAAGTCCGGGTAGCGCTCCGGGCTGCGTCGCGCACGATGTCGACGATCTCGCCCGACCCGATCGTGGGTCGTGCACATGAAGACGTTGATGCCGCAGTCGTAGGCCTCGTCGAGGACCCGCATGATCGACGCCGTGTCCTTGAACTGCATCGCCTGGGCGCGCGCCTTCTCCTCCGACATGTGGTTCACGCCGAAGAACTGGTTGTCGCCGAAGAGGATCCGCTCCATGGCTAGCTCCTGCCCTGCGGCGGCCTTCGGATGAGGTCGATCTCGCGATCGGTCTCGTAGGCGCTGGCGAAGGAGTTCTCGTGGTCGGCGGTGCCGCGCTCGCGGCGGCGTCGACGAAGGCGTCGATCTGGGCCGAGTACTCCTCGCCGCGGAGGTAGAAGGAGACCGGGGCCTGAAGATCGGTGATGTACCGGATGGTCCAGCCCGCGGGGTAGGTCTCGAACTCGGCGCCCGGTCGGAGGTAGACCCGGCACTCCTGGCGGTCCGCCACGATCTTCCCCTTGGTGCCGTGCACGACGAGGGTGGTGCTCATCTTCCGGTAGGTGTCGTCGCTCCAGTTGGTCTCGAGCTGGCCGCTCGCGCCTCCCGGGTAGCGCAGCATGGCGTAGACCGCGTCCTCGACGTCCTGGGAGAAGATGCCGCTGCAGGTGCGCGCCGAGAGGACTCGCTCCGGCGGCCCCATCACGAAGTTCATGAGGTCGACCACGTGGGAGGCGTAGTCGTGGAGGCAGCCTCCGCCCTCCGACTTCTTCGATCGCCAGGTGCATGCCCGTCTTGGCCCGGATCACCACCTGGCCGAAGGCGCTCCCGCTCGACGTGGTAGACGTCGCCGATGCGCGCCGGCCTGCACCAGTCGCCGTGTCTCCCGGAACGTGCCGATGAACCGGTTGTGGTAGCCGACCTGGTTGGCCCGGGCCCGCGGACCTGGCCAGGTCGGCGAGCTCCTCGCTCTGGCCGGGGTCGAGGCAGAGCGGCTTCTCGACGAAGACGTGGAGCCCGCGCTCGAGGGCGTCGCGAGCGACCTCGAAGTGCGCTGGAACTCGGCGTGGCCACGAACACGGCGTCGAGCCGAGCCTCGTCGATCATCTTCGCGGTGGTCCTTGAACGTGGCGATCCCCGTGTGCTTCCGCAGCGCCGAGGTGACGTAGGTGGCGTGTCGCAGATGGCGGCGACCTCGACTCGCGGGTGCGCGCCGAGGATGGCGAGGTGGGAGATCCCCATCTTCCCGGCGCCGATCAGTCCGACTCTCGTCATTGCATTCCTCTCATGCCACGGCGGTTTCGCGGTGGCGACGCCGGCGGCAGCGGGTCCGGAGGGCGATGCCAGAGGAGGTCCCGTCGCCGTCATCGGCGATGAGATCCTCGATGGATACTAGAACAGGCGGGGACCGGACGGCGACCAAACGTTCCGCGTCGCGCACCGACGCAGCGTGCCCCGACGATTCCGCGTGAGGCCGGCCGTCAGTGGGCACCGCGCGACGTGAGCACCGCCGGGATGGTCTGGAAGCAGATTCTGGACGTCCCGCCAGAGCGACCAGTGGTCGATGTACTCGAGGTCGAGCTTCATCCACTGGTCGAAGGAGATGTTGGACCGGCCGCTCACCTGCCAGGTGCAGGTGATGCCCGGCTTGACGCTGAGGCGGCGGCGCTGCCAGCGCTGGTACTGGCGGACCTCGGCCGGCACCGGCGGCCGCGGACCGACGATGCTCATCTCGCCCGGCGAGCACGTTCAGGAACTGGGGCAGCTCGTCGATGGACGTGCGGCGGATGAAGCGACCGACGCGGGTGACGCGCGGGTCGTTCCTCATCTTGAAGACCGGGCCCGTGGCCTCGTTCTGGGCACGCAGCGACTCCAGGCGAGCCTCCGCGTCGACGTGCATGCTCCGGAACTTGAGCATCTTGAAGGGACGCCCGTTCTTGCCGACCCGGGTCTGCCGGAAGAAGACCGGTCCCGGGAGATTCGAGCTTGACGGCGACCGCGGCGGCGAGCAGGACCGGCGAGAAGAGGATCAGGGCCAGGGCGCTCGAGGCCACGTCGAAGCCGCGCTTGAAGAACAGCGCAACCTCGTCGGTGGGAGCGCGCGAGAAGGAGAGCATGGGCAGGCCGTCGATCTCGCCGAGCGAGACGCGGGCGCCGCTGATCTCGAAGAGGTCGAGGCAGACGCGGGCGCCGGCCCCCTGCTCCTGGCAGAGCCGGAATGCGCCCTCCACGGAGGCCAGCCGCTCGCGCGGAACGGCGAAGATCACCTCGTCGATGACGTTGTCGTCGAGGATCTGGCCGAGCTGCGACACCGAGCCCAGGACGAGCTCCCGCGGCGCGATGCTCGCTGGAGCCGTCCTCGAGGATGTGCCCGGCGAACTGGAGCCCCCACTCGGGGTGATCCTCGACGGTCGCGACCACCTCGTGGGCCAGGTCACCCGAGCCGACCACCGCGAAGACGCGGGTGTTGCGCGCCGGCGCGCCGCACCGAGTAGGCGACGCTGCCGGAGCACCAGGCGTCCGGAGGCCAGGAGCAGGAAGGTGATCGACGAAGTAGGTGCCGAAGTAGAGCCGCGAGACGTCCTCGTGCAGGCGGAGGAAGAAGATGGTGGCGATGTGCACCAGTGCGACGGCGAGGAGGGACTTCGCGATGCGGCCGATCTCGGGCCAGACCGAGCGGGTGCGGAAACTCACGTAGACCTGGAAGAACCAGGTGGCGGCGATCCAGAGGAGCAGGGTGAGGACCAGGAACGGCCAGTAATCGGGCAGCGGGACGAGCGGCCCCCGGTTGTGCACAGGGAGAAGCTCGCGCGCCTGGTATGCCAGCGGCACCGCGATGCAAACGAACAGGATGTCAAGTAGACGGACGGTTCCGTCGACGACTCGGTTCTTCATGATCTAGCACGCCCCCTAAGCCCTTCTAGACAACCGTACTAACGCCATCGGACGGTCGAAGGATGTCCCGTGTCGGATGTACGCGAGAGTAGGGACAAGGAGGGGAACGTGCTCCAAATGGATGAAAAGACTCCAATTCATACGCGCTTGGCGCACAAATGATTGCAATCAGGAGATATTTTTCACGGCCCAGACGGAGGAGCATGCCCCAAGTGGGACGCCAAACCGGTCCGGAACGGTCGATTTGACACCCCCAACGGGGGTGGGGAACTAGAGCACGAGCCGGTCGACCAGTGCGAGTGAAAAGTAGCCCGTCCACTGCCGGAACGCGCCCGTCGTACCCGGGGGTCCCTGGAACTGCACCTGCGTGAATCCACCCAGGGTGAGAACCAGGAACGGCAACGGCGCGAAGTTCGCCGAGACCCCCGCCGAGCCGTACGATTCTGGCGCGCGCACCGTGTAGGGCGCCAGCACACCCGAGAGGAGGAGGCCCAGCTGCCACGCGTCGGACGGGCGCCAGCCGAGGGTGAGGCTTGCGACGAACCGCTGGTAAGGGATTCGCAGGTAGGTGTCGACGTACGGGGCGAGCGCGGCGTCGAGGGTGAGTCGAAGCCCCTCCTTCGACTCCGGGTGATAGTCGAGCTGCAGCGCGGCCATCGGGGCCAGGTGGCTGAGGGCGGTCTGGCTCTCGATGTCGCGGTTGGACAGGCCCGCGCCCGCCGCGACCCGCGTGCTGATCTCCTGCGTCCAGGCCTGCTTCCAACTCTCGGTGAGGCTGGCGAGGGGGATCGAGAAGCCGCCATCCATGATCCAGTCCTGGGCCGCAAGCGTGGTGGTGAGCGTCGCGTTTCGCGAGGCATCCCAGGCGAAGGCGGCCTCGGCCTGTGGCCCCCACGTACGGGGCTGGGCGAGCTGGCCAGCGGTTCCCGTCCCGCCCACGTCGAAGTAGCCGCCTCCGAGGCGCAGGTGGCTCCGATGCGACAGCAGGGTCCGTCGACGCGGAGGACGGTGTCGATACCGACGTACGGGTAGGTGTCGAAGGAGCGCACCGGGTTCACGACCGGCGGCGGCGGTCCGGCCCCGCCTGGCGTGGATGCCGGGACCAGCTGCGAGTAGTCGCCCACGACGAAGGTGCCGAGGGCGGTCGACTGTCCACAGCGGGTCCGGTCGCCACTCGGCCTGGAGCGTGGCCCGGTTCAGCACGGCCAGCTGGAAGTCGCCCACGTTGAACGGGATGGTGAGCCGGGGCGCGTAACCGATGGAGAGCGGAGAGGCTGGGGGTTCCGATCTCGAGCGCGACGCCGGGAGTCACCTCGAGGTCGGTGCCCCAGGTCGGCGACCCGTCGGCGACCTGGAGCGTCCGGGCCCTCAGCTGGGAGAGAAGGGCAACGTCCAGGAAGACGCCACGCGTGACGCCCGAGGGGAGCCCCACGGACGGCACGAACGGCACGCCAGGCGATCCGGTGAGGGTTTCGGAGACCGTCCGTTGCGAGGGCTGCTCCTCGGTCGCGGGCGCCTCCTCCGTGGCTTCGACCCCCTGCTCGACGCGGCGGGCGCCAGGCGCGCCGGACTGGCCGGCGACGAGACACCAGGAGGGTCGCGGCGAGAGGAAGGATCAAGGCTATTCGACGACGACCACGTCGCCGCCCTGCAGGCGGAACGCCGCGGCGCGCCCCTTCAACTGCGTGAGCGAGTCATAGGTGAAGCGGATGCGCATCGGGTTGCGCCGCCATCCGGTCCTCTGGCGGATGACCATGATTGAGTCCTTGCTGGCGAACGGGGTCATCCCGCCGGCGATGGCGATGGCCTGGAGAACGCCGGAATTCTGGTCGAGCACGAAGGAGCCGGGCTTGGCGACCTCGCCGAGGACGGAGATCTGGAGCGGGCGCGGGTCGTCCAGGGTGACGGTGACCACCGGGTTCACGATGAAGTCCTTGAGTCGTGCCTGGATCGACCTTGGCCAGTGCCGCCGGGGTCGACCCCGCGGCCTCGACGTCGTTCACGAAGGGTATCGAGACCCGGCCGTCGGGCCGGACCTTCCCCTTGCTCGACATCCCGTCCTGGCCCCAGACGCGGATGGAGATGGTGTCGCCGGCCTGGATCACGTACTCACGGTCGACCGCCTGCGTGGCCTGGGGAAGGTCGTCGACCCAGACGTACTCGCCGGTGGTCTTGCACGCCGACGCGATGGCCAGCACCAGGAGCGAAACCACCAACGTCCAACTGCGGCTGGGAATGCTCACTTTGGGTCTCCCTCTCCCGACCGGGCGGTCGCCAGGAGACGATTGCATATCACGACTGGGCTCGCCAGCCGCCGGCCCCCGATGACGGGCGCCCCCCTGCCCGCCGGTCAGTCCCCGGAAGGAATGGCCACCGAGCCCATGATCCGGTCGGTGCCCACGATCCCGATGGTGCTCCTAAGGCCCTCCGGCTCGGACGAGCCGACGCGCACCACGAGGAGGACGACCTCCGCCCGGCGGAGAAGGGGAATGCCGGCCAGGCTGCGCATGAGGGAGTCGACGACGACGACGACGCGGGCCCCACCCTTCACGGCCCTCGCGAGTTCGTCGGTCAGGAGCTCGCCATGCGAGACCGTCGCTCCCTGCGCGTCGATGAGGCGGAGCGTGCCCTCGGGGTGGCGAGCAGCGAGGACTCCGAAGGCGCTGGTGACGAGCGCCACGGACGTCTCGTGGTCGGTGGGTACCACGGCGAGCGAACCCCAACTCGCCGCGAGGATCGACTCCCACATGGCCTCGAGCTCTCGAGAT
The DNA here is from genome assembly GCA_963818535.1 of uncultured delta proteobacterium. GTDB lineage: Bacteria > Myxococcota > Myxococcia > Myxococcales > Anaeromyxobacteraceae > CAIOAK01. The sequence continues at coordinate 144,573 of CAWFSM010000006.1, forward strand.
GCCGGGTTGCCCGGTGGGGTGGGTACGTTCGCCGTCATTCGCTCCCGGGGTGTGGCGAGGTGGGTGGAGTATATCCCGCTGCTCTGCGGATCACGGTACCCTCCTGGCGTGTCGCCATTTCCGGGGCGCGTGTAAGATGAAGGCCGAACCGGAGGTGGCATCGTTGGGTGACAGGCAGGCAAAGAGCCCGGGAACCGAACTCGTCGTCAAGGAGCCCGCCGTCCTGGCCCTTCGGGGCGGAGGCGCATCCCGCGAGATCGAGTTCCAGAGCCTCTGGTTCAGGCTGGCGCGCATGCCCTGGCGGTCCCTGGTGGTCGTGCCCGGCGACGAGAACGGGTCGGCCGCGGCGGTCGCCACGTCACTGGCCGACGTTGGCCGGCGCCTCAGGAACGGCCCGGTCACGTTTCTCGTGATGGCCGGCCCCATCGATTACGCGTCGGCCGGGAAGATCGTGGCATCGGTGGCCGGGCCCCCGGTCGAGGCCAGCGAATCGAAGGCGGCACAGGGGCGCGTCATCGTGGCCATCCCGCCGGTCGTGAAGGAGCCGCTGGGGATCGCAGTGACCGACGCCGCCGACGCGGTGGTGATCTGCGTCGAGAAGGGAAAGACGCGCACGCCGTCGGCGCTCCGGACCATCGAGATGATCGGGCGGGACCGGATCGTCGGATGCATCCTGGTCTAGCTACTTCCGGTTGTTGGCCCGCAAGTCGGAGATGACCTCGAGGCCCAGTTCGCGCTCGACCTGCCAGGGCTCGAAGATGCGCCGGGACCAGAGGTCCGGAACCACTGCGACCAGGAGAGCCAGGAACGCGGAGACCAGCAGCCCGAGGGGCAGGATCTTCCACGGATTCGGGCTCACCGGTGCGCGAGGAAGCTCCGCCGGCCAGATGACCTTGTAGCGGTGCTTGAAGGCGGCGCGGCTTCCGTCGAGCTCGAGCTGGACCGCGTTGATACGCTCGAGCATGTGGAGGTACTGCCCGCGGACGTCCTTCACGCGGTCGTCCTGGGTGGTACCGGCACCGCGCGAATCCCGCCCCGTCCGGATGGTGGAGCTCGAGGCGCTCCTGCCCTCGGAGCGTGAGCGCCCCCCCTCCGCCGCGAGCAGGGCAGCGTACTGCGCCCGAAGCTGCCGCTCCTGGTCGCGAAGCGCCGCAATCTGGGGCGATTCGGTGGAGAACGCCTCCACTTCCCTCCGGAGCCCGATGACGACCGGGTGAGCCTCTGCGTAAACGTTGCGCTTCTCGCTGAGCTGCGCCTGGAGTTCCAGGAGACGACGCTGCCGGAAGTCCTCGATGTCTCGGATGGCGCGCTCCTTCGCGTCGAGGAGCGACTTGAGGCGAACCAGTTCCACGCTCGGCGGCGCCCCGGACAGGGACCGCGATGGGGGGACCGGGTCGGCGACGACTGGCTCGTCGCGCCTCCAGTCGTCCCGCTTCGTCTCCTCCCGGTCGAGTTGCTGCCGGAGCCCGGCGGCCCGGGACTGGAGGAGCGCGATGGCTTCGTCGATCGTCGTGATCTCCTGCGTCTGGCGGGCCTCGAGGAAGTTCTGCAGCGCTCCCTCGACGATCTGGTAGGCTTGGACCGGATCCCCCCACTTGATGGAGATCTTCACCGTCTCGTCCGTGGCCGTCACCACGAGCGCCTTGTCGAGCCGGTTCACCATCGTGGTGAGCGGGTCGGCCGTGGCCGGGTCTGGGCCCAGCCCGAGCTTGAAGAGAGCCATCTGGAATGTTTCAGGGGAGGCGGCCTCGCGGGGGGGCGACTCCATCAGGCCGGCCCGCTGGACCAGGTCGAGGAGGTTCTCGCGGCGGAGGATCAGTTCCTCGGCCGTCCGTGTCGGTGGATCGCCGCTGCTGCCGGAGCGGACGGCGGAGGGCAGGGCGAGCTGGCGCTGGGCGAGGATCTTGGTCTCGACCTGGTACATCGGCCGTGCCCGGGCGAAGTAGAGCACCGTGAGGGCCAGCCCCGTCGCGAAGATGGCAGTCGTCAGGAGCTTGCGCCTGCGAATCGATCCCAGGGCGAAGGTGAGCCAATCGCGCAGGGACGTCGTCGAGGCCGCCCCGTCATAGTCCTCGGCCGAGAGATCGGAGAGGTCGGGAGGGATCCTGGACGAGGGGCTACGTCGGGCCATGCCTTCAAAGCCTAGCATGGAGCCAGTCGCGCCGGGCCCGGTCACGCGTCCCGCCTTCCGGGGGCAGAGCGCCGAGCGTCCCCGCCTGCTAACCTGCCTCGTCAGGGCGGAACCGTGGACGGCACACCCAACGCAATCGTTGCTCTCGCACAGGTCGTTTACGTGCTGGTCGTGGTCGGGGCATTCCTCCGGCTCCCGGCCCGACGGGCCGTATTGTTCACGGTCGTCGGCGGCTTCCTCTTCGTCCCGGTGTTCGGCGACACGCCCTACGCGGCGCCCATCCTGCGCGACAAGGAGATGTTCGTGCCGGGCGTCGTCCTCGTCGCCAGCCTGTTGTTCGATTGGCAACGGTGGACCCGCTTCCATCTTCGCCTCATCGACCTCCCGGTGGTGATCCTCTGCGTTTCGCCGATCGCCACGTCCCTGGTCAACGATCTGGGGCTCTACGACGGTGTGCAGTGGGCCTTTCAGGTGACCATGTCCTGGGGAGCGCCCTATCTCCTCGGTCGCCTGTACCTGGGGGACCTGACCGGGCTGCGGGACCTCGCGAGCACGGTCGTCGCCGCCGCCCTCGTCTACACCCCGTTCTGCCTCTGGGAGGTGCGGATGAGCCCGCAGCTCCACTACACGCTGTACGGCTATCGGCCGTATGCTGCGTTCGGCCAGAGCGTGCGGTTCGGAGGATATCGCCCCACCGTCTTTCTGGACCACGGCCTCATGTTGGGGATGTTCATGGCCGGAGGCGCCCTCCTGGCGTTCTGGCTCTGGCGGGCCGGTCCGTCTCGCAGGATCCTCGGCTTGCCGATCGGGTGGGCCGCCCTCGTCCTCGCGGTGGCCAGCCTCCTCACGAAATCGTTGGGCGCAAACCTGCTCCTGGTGGCCGGGGTCGGCGCCCTCCTGGTGTCGCGCAGGTTCCGGACCGCGGCTCTCGTCTTGGCCCTCGCTGCCATACCCCCGGCGTACGCGGCGGCTCGCATCTCGGGCTGGTCGGCACGGGAGGTCTTGCGAGTCGCAGAGGACCTCGTCGCCGTCGATCGCGTGAAGTCCCTCGAGTTTCGACTCTGGAACGAGGACTTGCTCATCGCCAAGGCCATGGAGCGCCCCGGCCTGGGCTGGGGTCGATGGGGGCGCGGACGCGTGTACGACGAGTCCGGGAAAGACACCACGACGACCGATGGCAACTGGGTGATCGAGCTCTCGGCCGGCGGCCTCGTGGCGCTGACGGTGAGCATGCTCGCGCTGATCGTGCCGGTGGTCGCCTTCTGGCGTGTGGTGCCGGCTCGGAAGTGGATCGCCCCCGCGCTTGCTCCCACCCTCGCGGTCCTCGTGTGGCTTCTGCTCTGGGGTATCGACAACCTGGTGAACGCGATGCTCTCCCCGATCTTCCCCATGGCCGCGGGGGCGCTCGCCTCGTTGCATCTCCGCGCCCGGGCGGGGCGCGCCGCCCGGGTCCGTGGGCCCGTGCCGCGCGATCAGCGGTTCGCGCCGGACAACCGGCGGCGGGGAGGCGGAGAGGTTGACTCCCGCGGGTGAGGCCGCGTTCTCGGAGCGCAAGGACGGTCCGGTGCCGGCCGAAGGTTGCGAGCTTCGTGGTCAGAGGGGTATGGACGGCTGACGAGAGTTCGCTGGGGGGGCATGGGTCTTCATCGAAGCGCTGACGCGGCAACTCCTGACGTTTGCGCCCCACTCCGGGCGTGGAGCGCTCGATCGCCCCGGGGCACGCTCCTCGTGGCCCTCGTGTCGCTGACTTTCCTGCTACCCAAGCTGCTCGTCGTCGACTGGGCTCGGAGCGTGTGGATCAAGCTGGCCCCGTGGGCGACCATCGAGGTCCTGGCCCAGGACGCATTCCTGGCGGTGGCGATCTTCCTGGCGCTGCGCGTCGCCCTGCGAGAGGCCCCGCCATCTCGATTCGTGGTCCTCGCCGTCCTCTCCACGGTCCTGCTCGCGGTCCTCATGCTCGACGCGCGGGTCCGGCAGGTCTGGTTGCGGCCGACGGACACCGCGCTGATCGCTTACGGGCTCGAGAACCGCCGGGACCTCGGTTCCGGGCTCCCGGTCTTCTTCCAGCAAAGAGCCGGCTGGGGGATGACCTTCCGCCGAACCCTGGTGCTCGTGATGGCCATCCACGTCGCACTCTGGGTGGCCCTGTCCGTCGTCTCCCGGCGCACGGCTCAGCAGGCTGGCCCGGCGCCATCCCCAGGCCCTGCCGGCCGGGCGGTCCGGGTGCGGCGGCTGGTCGCGGCAGGAACCCTGGCCCTTCTCGCCCTCGTGATCGTGAACGGCGGGCACTACCGGTACCGACTGCAGGAGAGCCTGGTGATCGGACCCCTGGTCCGAGCCTGGAGCCCGGGAGCGGTCGGGGGAGCGCGCTTCCAGACGGGAGACGGCTTCGACCAGAAGGAGCGCCCCTTCGCGTCGACGCTGGGGAAGCCCCGGCGGAGGCTCGCCGACGTCCAGCCGTTCCGGAACCTGGTCCTCGTCTTCCTGGAGTCGGTCCGCTGGAGGGACGTCCACCCCACGGACGATGGTTCCCCCTTTCCCCATCTCCGGCGACTCGCCCGCGAGGGGCTTCTCGGCCGCTGCTACTCCCCCGTCCCCCACTCGTCCAAGGGCTACTACTCGGTACTCTCCGGGCGCTACCCGTACCCGGGGATCGAGATGCGGGAGTCCTTTGCCTTCCACCACGACGGGCTCGCCCAGGTCCTGAAGCGCCGGGAGAACACCCGGACCTACGCCTTCTCGTCCCTCAACCTCGCCTTCGAGAACACGAGGGGACTCCTGCGGGCGCTCGGGGTTGACCGTCAGTACCAGGTCGCGGACCTGCCCGGTGGTGGCGGCGCCGGGTCGGCCGCCCAGCAATCGAGCTTCGGTGACGACGACGGTCCCCTGTACGAAAGGGCCGCGAGGCTGCTCGCGCGGGAGGGCGCTCCGTTCGTGGCGGTCTTCCTGCCGACCGCTGCTCACTATCCGTACGGGTTCCCCGGCAAGGATCCCGTGCTCGGCTCGTCCCACGAGGCCTACCGGGGCGCCCTCGCCTACACCGACGAGATGGTCGGAGACCTGCTCGCGCGCTTCGCGGACGCGGGGCTGGATCGCGACACGCTCTTCGTCCTGGTGGGCGACCACGGCGAGTCCTTCGGGGAGCACGGGGTGTTCGCCCACAACAGCAGCCTGCACGAGGAGGAGGTGGTGGTCCCGCTCTTCTTCTGGTCCCGGGACGGGCGGATGGCGAGCCCCGGCCCGGTGGACTGCCGTCAGATCGACGTCACGCCCACCATTCTCGACCTGTTCGGGGAGTTCGCCTCGGATTCCTCCGTGCAAGGCGAGAGCCTGCTTCGCGCCGACGGCCCCGCGCCCGTCTACCTCAGCACCTTCTTCGACGACCTCGCCCTCGGGCTCGTCGCCCATCCGATGAAGTACGTCTACGAGCCCGGAACAGATCACCTGGTGGCATTCGACCTCGCCAGCGATCCGCTCGAGTCGGTACCGGTCGATTACGAGGGCGAGGGGAAGGCCGATCTGGTGCGGCGACTGCGGGAATTCCAGGCACATCAGCGCGCGGCCTTTCCCGAATAGCGCGACCTGGTCGGGACGGTGGTTCAGCCCGAGCGCTCCCGAAGCGGCGCGACGAGCGTGCGCGCCACGTCGGCCAGGAATCCGCCGTGCTCGAAGTACTCGTGGAGGACGCGCAGTCCTTCCCTGGCGATGGCCTCCGCCTCGTCCGGGTGGGCCAGGTAGTGGTCAACCCGATCGACGAGGTCCTCGAGGTCCCAGCGGACGGCGACGTACGTCCGATCGCGAACGAAGATGTCGGGCGTGGTCGAGACGTGGTCCATGCACGGCTTGAGCAACAGCGCCCCGCAGGCGACTGCCTCGTAGTCCCGCATGCACACCTCGCCCCAGCCGAACGGGCTGAAGACGATCCGCGACTGCCACAGTTCGCGCAGGAAGGCTGGACGTGGCAGGAGACCCTCCGGGGTGGTGCGGAACCGCTTCCGCAGGGGTGCGGCGACTTCGGTCGCCCGTTGCCGGTAATCGAGATACCAGTCCCTTGGAGCGTCGGGCCCGGCTCCCAGCCCGATCCGGAGGTCCAGGTCGTACTTCCGGTGCCCCCAGGCCCAGGGGACGCTGCGGCAGAGGCGAGTCATGTACCGGCACGAGTTCGTGACCCCGAAGTTCCACCCAGGGACCACGCGCTCCATGAGGGAGGGGTCTGGCCGTGAGCCGAAATGCCAGTCCCCGAGGTCGTATCCGTAGCGCCTTGCGTAGAAGTCGCTGAAGACGTAACCCCCCAGATATTCCTTCTGGTACGCAGCGCGGTCGCGGAGCAGCTTGCTCTTGACGTAGAGGTCGACGTGAGGGAGCACCAGGAAGTGCGGAGAGCTGGTCTGGTCGTAGGAATCGAGGAACACGATCCGGGCCCGGGGATTGTCGCGTCGCACCGACTGGAACACCGCCGCCAGGTCCTCGGCGCGCTCGCGGAAGTGCGGCATCACCACGCAGGCGGAGGCCCGCGACGCCGACATCCCCGCCCTCAGCTCCTCCAACGATCCAAACCCGTGGGTCGCCGTGGTCAGCCCGAGCTCCCGGCGGAGGGAGCGTCGGTACATGGAGAAGCCCTTCACCTGCTGGCCGAAGAACCCGGTAAGGCTGGTACAGAACAGGTCGAGGTGCATCGCGGCGGCCTCGGGGCCCCCCGGAGAGCGGCCAGTTGGGGCAAGACACTCGAGCATCCGGCACCGACAGGGTAGCACGCCTCTTCCCGCGTCGAAGGCCCGCCGGTAGGCAGGGGGCAGGTCCGTCACCGGCGAGCAACGCTCCCACCGCGGCCGACCCAGATGGTCTAACCTGAGAGCCCCCGGCCAATCGCCGGAGTGCGCATGCGGACCGCAAAGAGGAGCCTCGACGCGCCGGAATCGCCGCTTCCCCTCGCGGGGGCGTGGTGGTGGGTCGCGGCATGTTCGGTCGTTGGGTTGGCCGCGCGCGGCCTGGGCCTGGGTCGTGCCCAGTTCTGGCCCGACGAGTACGCGACGTACATGTTCGCGACGCAACCGCTGTCGCGACTGCTCGGGCCGGACATCCGTACCGAGACGAACCCGCCTTACTACTACCTGCTCCAGAAGGGGTGGCTGCTCCTCGGTGAATCGCGCGAGGCGATGCGCTCGCTGCCGGTGCTGCTGGGCATGCTCGCGGTGCCGCTCGTGTTCATCCTGGGAAGGCGCCTGGCTGGCTCGCGTACGGGCGTCGCGGCCGCAGCCCTGCTGGCGACGAGCCCGCTTCACATCGAGTACGCGCGGAGCGTCCGCAGCTACCCACTGCTGGTCGCGTCGGCGCTCGCGGCGCTGGCGTGCCTGGCGTACCTGCTGCCGGACCCGACCATGTCCGGCGAGACGACGGCACTCCGCCCCCGGCGACGCGCCTGGCTCTGGACCGGGTACGTCCTCTCGACCCTCTCGGCGCTCTACGCGCACAACACGGCCGTGCTGCTCCCGGTGCTGGCGAGCATCTTGGTGGTGTGGATGTGGGCCACCGGGCGCCTCGGATGGCGATTCGCCGCGGCCTGGGCCCTTGCCAACCTCCTCGTCGTTGCGGGCTTCGTCCCCTGGCTCTCGACCGTGCTGCACCAGATCCGGACCACGCTGCGGGACTTCTGGATTCCGGCATCGACGCCGGAATGGGTTCGGAAGCAGCTCATGGGTACGTACCCCTACGAGAAGTGGGCGAAGCCGATATTGTACGCGCTCGTCCTCCCCGGGATCTGGGCACTCCGTCGGCGCCCGGTGGCGTTGGCCTTCTCCCTGGCAATGGCCGCCGGTCAGCCGCTCGCCCTGTTCCTCATCAGCCTGTACCGGCCGATGTTCGTCGTCCGGGCGCTAATCTGGCCGACGGGGCTCTCATTCATCATCATCGGCGCGGGCCTGGCGATGATTCGCCCGCGATGGGCCTTCGGCACGAGCATCGCTGCGCTCGGCGTGCTGGGACTCCTGTCCGCCCAGGGGTTGTACGCTCCGAGGCACACCGGGTCCGACGTGGCAGCCCTCGTCGAGCCGCTGGCGACCAGGAGCCCGACCGACGACCTGCTCGTCTTCGCCCCGGTCACCCTGGAGTGGGAATATCGCTACGAGGCACGCCTTGCCGGCGCGCGGATCGACGGGTTGGGGATCGACCTCGCGGACAGGCCGCAACAGCTGCAGAACTGGTTCGATTCGAGGTTCGTCAGGCGCGACGCGCTCGTGGGCGAGGCGCGCCGCGTCCGGCGGGTATGGCTGCTGCGCGAGGTGACGTCGCTCTTCCCGCCGCCGGCGGGGCAGGGTTTCGACGAGGTCGCGGCCGCCTTCGAGGCGATCTCGTCGGGGAAGCAGCGCTGGGAAAGCGGTCGGATGGAACTCGTCCGGTACGACCTGGCGCCGTGACGCTCACCGCTCGAAGGCGCCGACGTCGCATGCAGCGCCGCTCGGACGGGGGCGGCCGAGGAAATCGGAGCGGACCTCCCACAGCATGACCCCGGCGTCGACCGCGGGAGATCCCGTTTGCAGGGAGTAGTCCCCGGTGTCCGCGCTGGTGAACCCCGGCGCGGGGATAAGCAGGTTGTGGTCGTTCAAGAACCCGGCGCCGCCCGTTCCGCCCACGAGCGCCTTGGTGGATGCGAGCGGAGCGCTGAGCAGGTTGTTCCGGTAGGCGATCCTCTGGGAAGCCGGGGTGACCGACAGCCCGGTGAACGAGCTGGCCGGGTCGAGGCGGACCATCGTGTTGTTGTAGACGCGGACGTCGAGCGGGGCCGGCTCGATGCCGCGCTGGGTCGCCGACACGGCGGTGTACCCGCTCGCACTGCCGGTCCCGTCGAAGAGGTTGTTTCGTACCATCACGTGCCGGGCGCTGATCTCCATGTCCAGCTGGACGCTCGCCTCGCCCCAGAAGCGGTTCCGCTCGAACACCACGTGGCTGACCCGTTCGTCCGATTGTGCGTTCTGCGGCGAGATGGCAACCGACCAGGTCTTTCCGCGAATCAGGTTGTCCGAGATCGTCACGTAGCGAGTCTCGGGCTGGACGTCGCCGACGCCGGGGCCGTGGAGCTTGAGTGCGTGCCGGGTGGGACCGGGATTCCACAGGCGGTTGTTGGAGACGACCGCCTTGTGTCCCATCCACATTCGCAGGACGTGGGACGACCCCACCTCGTGGATGTCGTTTCCCAGCAGTGCGATCCGGCGACCGCCGAGGAACATCCCGTTCAGGCCCGGCGACGGAACCTCGCATGCCATCACGGTGGCCCCGTCGTGGGGGTTCGACAGGACCGGGCCATAGGCGCTCCAGGCAACCCCGACGTTCCATCCGGGCGTTTGCAGCCGCAGGAGCAGGACGTTGTCGGTGTGCGTGGTGGTGCTGATCTGGATGCCCCAGGCCTTGTTCGACCCAGTGCCGGCGATGGTGAGATCCATGATCCGCCAGTCAGACGCGGCGACGGTGATCGGGGACGAGTCCTGGCCGGTGATGGTGCTGGTCAGCACCGGGCGGTTCCCGGTGCCGTAGGCGCCGATGATGCCCGGGCCGGCGACGCCGATGGACTTCGAGTTCCCACCCATCGCGAAGGTGTCACCGCGGCGGAAGAGGACGGCGCGTTTGGTCCCGACCATCGAGAGGCCCTTGGCGGCGGTGAGGAACGGCGTGGAGGGCGAGAGGCCGTCGTTGGAGTCGCTTCCGTTGGCGGCGACGTAGTAGGTCGTGCCGCTGAAGGCGGAGACGGTGACGGTCTGGACGTAGGTGCGGACGGTGCCGGAGGCGTCGGTGATGGAGAGGCTGACGGTGTAGGTCCCCGGATTCTCGTAGACGTGGGCGGCGGTGTAGCCGCTGGCGGTGTTGCGGGATCGATTCGTGGTCGCCCAGGTGCCGGAGGCGGGGTCTCCAAAGTCCCAGGCGTAGGTGAGCCCCTCGTGGTCCCCGTCAGGCGGCTGGAACACCCCGCTCTTCCAGGTGAAGGGAGATGCGACGCCCGACGGGGTGGTGTCCACGCAGTCGAAGAAGACCGAGAGCGGCGCCACGCCCGAGGTGCGGCTCGCCGTCGTCATCGGCGCGATGACGACGCCCGACGCCCGGCCCGGGCTCCCCGCGATCCCGGAGCCGAGGAGGAGCGCTGCGAATCCCGCCAGGTGCCTCGCCGTCACCCGACCCTCCTGGTATCGCCGCGCTGGCGGATCTCCCGAGCCGGGACGCCAGCGACGATTGCCATGGGGCGGACGTCCCGGGTCACCACGCTGTTGGCTGCAACCACCGCCCCGTCCCCGATCGTGACCCCCTTGAGGACCACTGCCCCCCTCCCGATCCAGACACCCTGGCCCAGGCGGATGGGGCTGGCCGCGTGGGCCTGCAGGCGGATGGGCCGGTCCGCATCCAGGCCATGGTCGGCATCCCGAAGGCTGACGTACTCCCCGATGAGGCAGTCCGGGCCGATGACGATCTCGGCGTAGGAGACCAGGAACGTGCCCGAGTTGATCCGGACGTTGTCCCCTATCCGGATCACGCCACCGTCGCAGGTCTCCAGGAAGACGCGCCGTCCGATCCGGCAGTGCTCTCCCACCTCGAGACGGACCCGGCCCGCGCCCTCCACCGCGCCGTCGAACTGCGTGGTGACCGGGACGATTCCGTCCGCACGGGCTCTCAGGCTGGCGAGCCGCCAGAAGCGCAGGAACGGAGCCCCCACGCTTCCCCCGACTCGGACGAAGAGTGCCAGCAGAGACGCGAAGGCCCCGACGGCCTGCCGAACGAGGCGCACCGTTCCCGACGATCCCTCGTCCATGACAGCACGATACCTCCAGGGGCGGACCGGTCACAACCGGGGGAATCACCTAGACGCGCGCTCATCGCCGCGTCGCGGTTCTCGGGGCGACGAGGTGGACGGCGTTGGTATAGTCACCGCCACGCGGGCGTCCACTGGGGAGCCCAGGCGAGGTGGGAAAGGTGGGAATGGCGAAGGACGTCGACGGCAGCGGGCTCACCGTGGTCGTCATCGGCCTGAACGCCGCCTCGACGCTCGACGGATGCCTCGCCTCGGTCAAGGGCGCAGTGTCCCGGCTCGGGCAGGAGGTTCGCGTCATCTATGTCGACGGTGGCTCACGAGACGCAAGCGTCTCCATCGCCCGCCGCCTGGGAGTCGAGGTGATCCAACTCGTCACCGACCGACCCACCGCTGCGAAGGGACGGAATGCCGGATGGCGGGCCTCCAGCACCGGGCTGGTGCAGTTCGTGGATTCCGACACCATCCTGGACCCAGGATGGCTGGTGCGTGGCGTGGAGGAGATCCGGGTCGATGACCGCATCGCGGGCCTCTTCGGCCAGCTGCTCGAGGCCAATCCCTCCGGCAGCTACTACAACGAGGCGTGTGGCCACGACTGGTACATCCCTCCGGGCGATTGGCGGATGTGCGGCGGCAACGCGCTTTTTCGCCTCGAGGCCCTCCGCGAGGTCGATGGCTCCGACGAGACGCTGGCGGCCGGGGAGGAACCCGATCTGTGCTGGCGGCTCCGGCATCGGGGGTGGCGCATCGTCTGCGTGGACGCGGTCATGGCCCACCACGACCTGGGGATGGCGGGTTTCGGCGGCTACTGGAAGCGGGCCGTGCGCAGCGGTCGTGCCTATGCCGAGATCGGGCTGCGTTACGCGCGCACCAGCGACCCCATGTGGTTCCGGGAATTCCTCCGCAGCCTCCTTCTCCCCCCAGCCGCGCTGCTCCTCGTGGTGGCGCTCTGGGCGTGGACCGGGCTGCCCGGGTTGCTCGCGCTGGGACTCCTCGTCGCCGCACGTCTCGCCTGGAAGTTCCACTCGCTCCGGGAGAGGATTCCCGGTCGCGCGACCCGGGCCCGCTACCTCGCCCACCTCGCCTTCAGCCGGGTTCCGCACTTCTTCGGGGCCTTGAAGTACGTGACCGCCCGACGGGCGGAACGCAGCAGGAGGGAGTGAACTCGTGCCGGGAATCTTCGGCTTCGTCGCGGAGCGCCCCCTGGCCGACGCCTCGAGCCTGGCGCGCGCGATGGGGTCACTCCTGTCCTCCCACGGGACCCAGCGCTCGAGCGCGGTGCTGGGTCCGCGCTGGGCACTGGGAGCCACATGGATCCCCGGGCAGCAGCGCGACCCGGAGCCGACCGTCGCGGACGGCGGCCGCCGCTGGTGGGTCGCGGCCGGAGAGGTCTACCCGGCGGGGGAATCCGCAACCGTTCCCCCGGTAGCCCCGGGGCCGGCCATCCTCGCGGCACTCGAGGCGGGGGAGCCGGCCCGGCTGGCCCGGGTCAATGGCCAGTTCGCCGGAGCGATCATCGACGCCGGTACCGGCGAGGTCACGCTGGTCTGCGATCGCTATGCGCTCCACCCGGTCTACTGGACCCGGCGGGACGGGATCTTCGCGTTCGCCTCCGAGGCCAAGGCGCTCCTGGCGATCCCGGGAGTGGGACGGGAACTCGACCCACAAGGGCTGGCGACCTTTCTCCTGCTCGGGGAGCACTTCTCCGATTCCACGCTCCTCGCCGGCGTGCAGGTGGCTCCGGCTGCCGCCCTGGTCCGCGCCTCAAGGGGAAGAGCGCCGGAGGTGGAGAGATGGTGGCGGATCCACTACACGGGAACGGCGGCGCCCTCCGAGGCGCGCGAGACGGCGCGCGAGGCCGGTCGCCTCTTCCGGCGGGCCGTGGATCGGCAGACCGCGGGAAGCGATCGGATCGGCGTTCCGCTCTCGGGGGGCCTCGACTCGCGCATCTGTCTGGCCGGGATCCCGGAGGAGCGTCGGGGCGCGGTCACGAGCTTCACCTGGGGTGACCCGGGTTGCCTGGATCGCCGCTTCGCACGCTCCACCGCGAGCCGCTGCCGCGTGCGGCACAGGGACTATGACTATCGGTACGACGCACTCGTGGCGGGAGCTGCACGGGGAGCCTGGATCACCGACGGGCTCGCGGGCGCAACCGACTTCCACATCCTCTCGTACGTCGGGGACCTGGCCGAGCACGCCGACGTGGTCCTGAATGGATTCGCCGGCGACGTCCTGCTGGGCGGGAACTTCCACTTCCATCGAGTTCGGGGACTTCCCCCGTCCGAGATGGCCCTGGGCGTCTTCGCGAAGCGCAATGACGCTCTGCCCCTGGCCGAGGCCGATGGCTCCCTGCTGGGGCACACCCGCGACGCGGCCCGGGACTTGCCCGCCTCTTTCGCCGCGGCATTCGAGGCGCACCGGCAGGAGGATCCGCTCGGGACGCTCGATGCCTTCCTTCTCGATTCGCGGATCCGGCGCTGGACCAGCTTCGGGACCCAACTCCTCCGCTCGCGAGTCGTCTCCCGAGCCCCGTTCTACGACAACGACTTCTTCGATCTGGTCGCCACGGTGCCGCCGGGCTGGCGCACCGAGCACCGCTTCTACCGACAGGTGCTGCTCCAGGCCTTCCCCGACGTGGCGCGCGTCGGCTGGCAGACCACGGGATTCCCCGCATCCTGGCCTCCGGGGATCTTCCGCCCGATCGGGACCGTCGTGCGCCGGGGCCTCGGGCTCGTCGAGCGGCTGACCGGAGGAAGACTGCCCAGTCCCTATCCGGTGGCCCGGCTGGCCCGGGCATTCCGGGGGCCGCTCGCTGCCCGGATCGAGGCCGACCTCTTCGAGGGTCCTGGCCCTCACTGGGAGGTCTTCGACCGGGGTTCCGGCGAGCGGGCGTGGAAGGAGCTCCAGGCGGGGGCGGACGGTCGAGCCAAGCTCGTGGGCGTGCTCCTCAGCCTGCGGTTCTTCCTGGAGCAGTGCGGGGGAGCGTACCCGCAGCCGCCGCTCGAAAGGGACCGTGTCGCGATCTACGAGGTCCCTTCCGGCGGCGTCCCCGGCGCGCCCGGCTAGCGGGCCTTGTAGGCGCCGACGTCGTAGGCGGCGCTGCTCGAGCGAGGGAGGTCGAGGAAGTCGTTGCGGACCTCCCACAGGGCGGCACCGGTGCCGATGGCGGGCGAGCCGGGCTGGAGCGAGAGGTCTCCGCTGGCCAGGTTGGTGAATCCTGGCGTGGTGGTGACGAGGTTGTGGTCGTTGACGAACCCCGTTCCGCCCGTTCCGGTGACGGCCTTCGCCGAGGCGAGCGGCGCGTACACGAGGTTGTTGCGGATGGAGACGTTCTGGGATTCGGAGGACACCGAGGTTCCGTTGAACGACGAGGCTGCATCGGTGCGGAGCATCGTGTTGTTGTAGATGCGGATGTCGAGAGGAGCCGGCTCGATGCCGCGGCGGGTCACGGTCACGGCGGAGTACCCGCTGGTGCTGCCCGTGCCGTTGAAGATGTTGTTGCGCACCATCACCTGACGCGCGCCCATGATGAGGTCGGTCTGCACGTTCGGCTCGCCCGAGAAGCGGTTTCGCTCGAACACCACATGGGTGACGCGCTCGTCCGACTCTGCGTTCTGCGGGTCGAGCGCCACCGACCAGGTCTCGCCGCGAATCAGGTTGTCGGAGATGGTGACGTACCGGGACTCCGGAGCATTGCTACCGTACCCGGGGCTGTGCAGCTTGAGGGCGTGGCGGGTCGGACCGGGGTTCCACAGGCGGTTGTTGGAGACGACCGCCTTGTAGCCCTGCCAGATGCGAAGGACGTGCGAGGAGCCGATGTCGTGCACGTTGGTGCCGAGGATGGCGAGTCGCCGGCCGCCGATGAAGATGCCGTTCAGCGGAGGGGAGGCGACCTCGCACTCCACCACCATCATGCCGTCGTGCGGGTTGGCGAACACCGAGGCCACGGCGGTTGCGCCGATCCCGACGTTCCAGCCAGACATGCTGAGGCGCAGGAACAGGGGCTGGTCGATGTGGGTGGTGACGCTGGGCTGGATGCCCCAGGAGGTGCCGGTGCCGGGGCCGGTGATGGCGAGGTCCATGATCCGCCAGTCGGACGCGGCGACGGTGATCGGGGACGAGTCCTGGCCGGTGATGGTGCTGGTCAGCACCGGGCGGTTCCCGGTGCCGTAGGCGCCGATGATGCCCGGGCCGGCCACGCCGATGGACTTCGAGCTCCCACCCATCGCGAAGGTGTCGCCGCGGCGGAAGAGGATGGCGCGGTTGGTCCCGACCATCGAGAGGCCCTTGGCGGCGGTGAGGAACGGCGTGGAGGGCGAGAGGCCGTCGTTGGAGTCGCTTCCGTTGGCGGCGACGTAGTAGGTCGTGCCGCTGAAGGCGGAGACGGTGACGGTCTGGACGTAGGTGCGGACGGTGCCGGAGGCGTCGGTGATGGAGAGGCTGGCGGTGTAGGTCCCCGGGTTCTCGTAGACGTGGGCGGCGGTGTAGCCGGTGGCGGTGTTGCGGGAGAGGCCGGTGGTCGTCCAGGTTCCGGACGTCGCGTCACCGAAGTCCCAATCGTAGGTGAGCCCCTCGTAGTCGCCGTCCGGCGGCTGGTAGACGCCGCTCGTCCAGGTGAACGGCGAGGCGACCCCGGACGGCGTCGTGTCCACCGCGTCGAAGAACACCGACAGGGGCGCCACGCCCGAAGTCCGGTTTGCCGTCGTCATCGGCGCCCCGTTGGCGGGCGGCGGCTGGGCGACCACGGTGACGGTCGCGATGGCGCTCTTTGTCGCGTCGGCGCGGCTGGTCGCCACGACGTGGCAGGTGGCCGGGCTGGTCGGCGCCGTGTAGACGCCGGTGGAGCCGATGGTGCCGCAGCCGGACGTCTCCTGGACGGTCCAGGTCGCGCTCGTGTCGGAAGAGCCGCTGACGGTCGCGACGAAGGTGAGCGACTGCGAGGCGATCACGGAGGCGGAGTTCGGGCTTACGCCGACCGCGACGGTGGGCGACGAGGTGACGATGACGACAGCGGTGGCAGAGATGCTGGGGTCGGCGGCCGACTTCGCCACGACGTGGAAGGTTCCGGCTCCCGAGGGGGCCACGTAGCGACCCGTCGAATCGACCGTCCCTCCGCCGACCTCGGTGACCGTCCAGATGACCGACGTGTTGACCGTGCCCGTCACGGAGGCCACGAACGCCGTGCTGCCCTGCGGTGCTACTTCGGCCGAGCCAGGATTCACTTGGACAGCCACGCCCGTCGAAGCAGGTCCTTCGGCAGGCGGGGAAGAGGATTCCGTCGCGCCACAGGCGGCGAGGGTAATCCCTGCAACAAGTAGGAGGATCTTGGTCTGGCGAATTCTCATTCTGGAGGTCTCTTCTTTCCGAGCGTCACTCGGTTCGGTGACGCCGCGGGCACAATCAAACATGTCTCCGTTTTGACTAACACCCTCCAAGAGGCTAGGGGAACGGTATGAAAAGCACCTACACTTTCGACAACTTAGGTCATTTGCGCAATTTTCATTTCCTCATCCGCAAGGGTGTGGCGATGTAGTCCTAGACGCAAAGCGTCAGCAATCTTTGAGTTTCTGGGGTCGCCCCGGTGACGCCCTACCAGTGGACTGAAGAAAGGGCAGGCCCCTGGCTCGGCTTCGCGCGGGGTAGGAAAAAAACCTTCAACCCCAAAAAAAGAGTCCGGGGAGTCCTCACGCCGGTGGACTCACCGCCCGGAAGGCGTCGAGTGGGCGAGTCGACCAGTAGCGAAGGCCAACGATTCCCCAGGCGACGACGGGTGGAAGCGCCGCAGCGCCCACCGCGGCGAAGCGATTCCCGATCCGTCCATCCACGAGGAGACCGGCGCCGTAGCCTGCGGCGGCAACGCCGGCCACGGCCAGGGTGAACAATGAATCCGTCGCCAGAACTCGAAGGCCGCGACGCCCGACGCCGATCACGGAGACCAGGTACCGCAGCGCCTCCGCAGCGACGAGTCCGCCGAGAGCGCCGGGGAACCCGCCGAGGTAGAAGCCGGCCGGGATGAAGGCGATCATGCCGGCGAGCTTCGCGCCGTTTCCCGCCGCCATCCAGTCGGAGCGGCCGGTGGCGAGCAGCAACGACCCGTTCGCGTTCTCGAGGATCTGGAACCAGGAAACAGCGCAGAGGAACTCGACGATCCAGCCGGCATCGCGGTAGCGCGGGTCGTAGAGGATCGGCACGGCGAACGGACCGACCGCGGCGAGCCCAGACACGAGAAGCGCGCCGCCGATGAGCAGCGGCATCCGGACCCGTGGGAAGACCACATGGAAATCCGGGCGTCCAGAGATGCGGCTGAAGGCCGGGAAGACCACGGCGTAGCCGATCTTCGCGGACTGCCTCGGTCGCCAGGAGCGCCAGGTTGGCGGCGATGCCGTAGACCCCCAGCATGGCGAGCGTGACGAGCTTTCCGAAGACCAGCCGGTCCGCCGGTCCGGCCAGGAAGGTGAGCATCGTGCTGAGGAAGATCCAGCGGCCAAAGTGGAAGAGGGCGCGCAGCGCCTCTCGGTCGAGCTCGAACCGGTGGCGAATCCCCGGCAGGAAGGTGTGGGAGAGCAGGAGCCTGGACGCGGCGAACGCGATGCTGCCCAGCACGACGGCCCAGACGGCGTGCGGGTCGTTGGCGCCGAACCGCGTGCGGTCGAGGAGCGCGAGGCCGATGGTCGTCAGCGATCCGATCACCTGGCTGACGATGTCCATCACGGTCAGCCGCTCGAGGGTGAGGTGCCGCCGGGCCAGGTGGACCGAGGTGGACTCGAAGCCGTTGATGACCGCGATGACGGCCGCCACCGGGATGAGCCAGCGGAGCATCGGCTGGTCGTAGAACGCTGCGGCTGGGATGGCCACCAGCCACGATGCGCCCCAGAGGACCAGGCCTCGGATGGCAGCTACCGTCCAGGCCGTCCGGAGGAAGCTGGGCTCGTCGCCGCGCGGGTTCTGGACGATGGAGGGGCCGGTGCCCACGTCGGAGAAGAGCTGGAGCGCGGTGAGGAAGGTGTAGATGAGCGCCACCTGTCCGAAGACCGCCGGGAAGAGCAGCCGGGCCAGGATCAGGTTGCTGACGAACCGGAGCAACTGCGACGCGGCATGCCCACCGAGCGTCCAGACCGAGCCCCGGATTCCCGAGCCGCGGAGGGACCTGGCAGGACGGTGTCTCGGGCGCGGGCCCGTCACCGGTCGCGGGTTCCACACCCTCGCCTGCCGAGCGTCGGTCTCGGCCAGGGCCCGGGCCTTGCCCTTGAGGAGGCAGGCCCACTGGTAGCGCCGGAGGAATCGCCGGAACTCCGCGTCCCCGTAGCGCGTCATCCCGGCGCAGCATGCTGCCGAAGTAGCCCTTCAGCATGGCGACCCCGCCCACCACCACCGGCGGCCGGGTCATCCGGTAGGCGGCCGACGGCGAGCATGTACACCGGCGTCGTTCCCATGAAGTACTGGCCGAAGCCCCAGCGAACGCGCCCGGTCCACCAGTTCTTGTGGCTCGTGCCCATCGGGCGGAGGTGGACGAAGCGCAGCTCGGGGTCGTCCCAGGAGACGGCGATCCAGCCCAGTCTGTCGGCAGCGGTGGTTGTCGATCCCGTCCCACATCACCTGGCGGACGAACCCGCCGATCTGGCGGAAGCAGGCGGTCCGGAAGAACTTGGTCATGCCCACCGAGACGTCGTCGCCGATCATCTCCGAGATCAGCCCGAGGCTCGGGCGACAGCGGAAACGGAACGGGGCCGTCCGGCGCACCCGGGGCGAAGAAGTACGGCTTGCCGCTGCAGGTGCCGATGCGGGGGTTCGCCTCCATCCTGCGCCATGAGCAGCTCGAAGTAACGGGGGGCAGGTCGAGGTCGAGGTCGAGCTTGCACAGGTAGTCGAACTGCGACGGGTCGATGGTGGCGTACCCGTCGTAGAAGGCGTCGATCACGCCGCCGCCGAGCTTCCGGTCGCCCCGGTCCGGGCCGTCGGACCACCCGGATGAACGGGAAGCGCGCGCGTACTCGGCCAGGATCGTGGGCGTCTCGTCCTTCGACCCGTCGTCGACGATCACCCAGAGTGCAGGGGGAACCGACTGGCCGACCACGGAGTCGAGCGTCCGGCGGGCGTAGCGCGCCTCGTCGCGGCACGGGGTGATCAGGCAGTATCGACGCCGGTTCATGAGTGTCTCAGCATAGTCGAATTCTCCCCGGGATCGCCGTCGTGCGGCCCGGGTACGCGCCGGGGGACCTCGCCCTGGAGCAGGGCGGAGAGGGGTTCGCGTGGCGCGATCGACGTCGAACTCCGCGAGGACGCGGCGGCGGCCCGCCGCCGCCATGCGCGCGCGCGCAGCCGCATCGCCCCCCATCTCGAGCATCCGCGCGGCGAGTTGCTCCCACCGGCCGGCCTCGAAGAGCAGGCCGGTCTGCCCGTGCTCCACCAGCTCGGGGATGCCGGAGATGGCCGGTGCGATCACGGGGAGCTCGAGCGCCAGGGCCTCCATGAGCACGACCGGGAGCCCCTCGGACAGGCTGGACAGCACGAACAGGTGCGCCGTCGCCATCTCCCGGAGGACGTCGGCCTCGGGCAGGGAACCACGGAGCTCGACACGTCCGGACAGGCCGGCCCGCTCCACGGCGGCGCGGATGTGCGGCTCCTCCGGTCCGCCGCCGATGAGCACCAGCCGGGCCTCCAGGCCCGCGCCGACCGCGGAGGCGAAGGCCTCCACGAGCCCCAGCTGTCCCTTCTCCGGGGACAGGCGACCCACCGAGAGGATGCGGAGGGGCTCTCCGGGCCCGGGCGGGGTCCGACGGGGAGCCGGAAGGCGGGCCACCTCGACTCCGCAGCGCACGACGTGAAGCTTCCCGGCCAGCTCGGGACCCACGGTGGCGGCGGCCAGGTCACGGCCGAAGCGGGTCGCCGTGGCGACGAAGCGCGCCGCTCGGACCTTGGCCGGTAGACGCTGGGTGAATGGGCTCTCGAAGTCGGCGAAGCCGTGGAGCGTGACGCTCCAGCCGATGCCGAGGTAGCGAGCCGCCGCCAGGCCGACGTGGGAGGAGGCGTTTGCGAAGTGGTTGTGCAGGTGGCGGACGTCCTGGGTCTCGAGAGCCTCGGCCAGCAGCATGGCCTCGGCGAAGTAGGCCAGTGAGCGGGCCAGGTTGGAGGCGCCGGGCAGCCGCAGGGCGAGGGTGGTCCGCAGCGCGGCCATCCACCGGTCCGGGCGTCGGACGAGTGTCGCGCCCAGGCTTCGCGCAACGGCGAACGGGCTCGCGGGGAGGATGCAACGGGTCCGCGCGGCCTCGGCGCGATCCTCGTCCGACAGGGGCTGGCCCGGGCGGATGGAGAAGGTCGCGACGTCGACGCCTCGCCGGCGCAGGGCCGCCACCTCCCGGCGAATGAAGGTGTGGGAGGGGGCCGGGTACTGGCTGACCAGGTAGCCGATCTTCACCGGGCGCGCCTCGCGGGCAGGGAGCTGAGCTGGTAGGCGGCCAGGGCGTCCGATCCGGCGTGGCGTCCCTGCAACTCGGATCGGGTGAGCTGGAAGGGATCCTGCCCGGGATCGTTTGGACCGGGCGCCGTGGTCACGGCGCGCCGGTATCCGGCATTCCGGACGGCCTCCACGACGCGGCCGTCGAGGCTGCCGTTCGGGTAGCAGAAGGACTCGCAAGGAGCGGACAGCTCCGCCTCGAGACGGAGCCGCGATCCGGCCACCTCCGCCTCCAGCGCCGCGTCCTCCACCAGGGGGAGGATCGGATGTGACATGGAGTGCGAGCCGATCTCGTGGCCGCCGCGTGCGAGTTGCCGGACCTGGTCCCAGCCCATCATTCCGTCCCAGGACGGACGGGCCGCGCCGCCCGCAGCCTCCTCCACTCGTGCCACCTCGAGGAGGCGGTCGGCGGGGGGGAGCCGCTTGGCGCGCTGGATCGCCGCGTGCGCGATGGCCTGATCGCCGGCGCCGGGCGCCGCTTCGCCGCCGAGGATGGAGAGGGCGCGCTGCCGGTCCGCGCGGAGGAGCCGGAGGGCCGCGTATCCCAGCCGGTCGTGCCAGAGCAGCCCGTCGCCGTCGACCGCGTCCACCGGGACGAAGAAGGTCGCGCCGATGCCGGCGCGATCCAGCACCGGGCGGGCGTGCTCGAAGTTGTCGCGCTGCCCGTCGTCGAAGGTCACGGCGAGGAAGGGTCGCTTGGGCTGCTCCCCACCGACCCATCGTCGGTGCAGGTCGGCCAGGGGGCCGCAGGTGTAGTGGCGCGCGAGGATGTCCACGAGTCGCTGGAAGTCCTCCGTCGTCACCGCGAGGTGCGGGAGCGGGTACTCGCGCAGGAGCGGCTCCGGCAGCACCCGGTGGAAGGTGGCCACCGTGAGGCGACCTCGCCCAACCCGCTCCGGGCGAGTCAGTCCCAGTCCCATGAGGAGGCTCGCGATCCCGCGGCGCAGCTTCAGGCGCGTGTCGGGTGGCGGCGAGGAGGTCACGGGGCGCAAGGTCGCACGGGTCCGCGACGACCGGCAAGGCTCGGGTTCCGGCGGCGGGCGGATGTCCCCCGAGCCCGGGTCGACGGCGGCCCCAAAAACGTCCGGGCCATGGCGCTGGTATGGTTCCCGGAGGCGCGAGATCAATGGAGACAACGACCCTCGAGATTCCGGCACGGCTTTCGGCATTCGTCCTTTCGGGGCTCCTGCTCGCTTCCCCGACGGCAGGGCTCGGCGGCGACGATCGGCCTGAGGAATGGATCGACTTCGCCCCTCCCGACGACTCCTTCACGCCAGGTGCCGCGCTCGACCTGCGATTCCTGAACGAGCCCGTTGCCGGGGCGGGCGGGTTCATCGGGGTCGAGGCGGAGCGCTTCGTCCGGGGGCGAACCGGAGAGCCCGTTCGCTTCTGGGGCGTCAACGGGCCGCCCACGGGC
The DNA here is from genome assembly GCA_963818535.1 of uncultured delta proteobacterium. GTDB lineage: Bacteria > Myxococcota > Myxococcia > Myxococcales > Anaeromyxobacteraceae > CAIOAK01. Next base: position 166,363 of record CAWFSM010000006.1, read on the forward strand.
ATTCACGGCGAGCGCCTCCGGCGCGCGGCGCGGGCGCTCGCGAAGCGAGGCGTCAACCTGGTCCGGATCCATGGACCGCTCTACGACGGGGACGGGCGTCTCCTGAAGGAGCGCGTCCTCGACGTAATCGAGGTGGTGGAGGCGATGAAGGCGGAGGGCATCTACTCCTGGCTCTCCATCTACTTCCCGCTCTGGATGACCCCCGCGGCCGGCACGCCGTGGCTGGAAGGGTACGACGGGCGGACGCACCCCTTCGCGGCGCTCATGTTCAACCCCGGGTTCGAGGCGCAATACCGCGGATGGTGGTCGGCGCTGCTCGAAACGCCCAGCCCGGCCACCGGGCGGCGACTCGTCGACGAGCCCGCCCTGGCGGTCGCCGAGATCCAGAACGAGGATTCCTTCCTCTTCCCGACCTTCGAAGCGGACGCCTTGCCGGAGCCGCAGCGCCGGATCATCGAGCTCCGCTTCGGCGCCTGGCTAGCCGCCCGCTACGGTTCGATCGACGCGGCGCTCGATCGGTGGACGGCTGCGACGCCCGGCGTGGCCCCCTCCGTCGTCGGGGGCGTGCGCTCGATGGCGGGGGCCTGGCGGCGCGGAGGGCGCCACCTCCGGGCCTGGTGGAGGGGTGTCGCCCTTCCGCGGGATGCACCAACCGAGGGGCGGGCCGCCCTCTCGCCTCTCTGGCGCATCGTCGGCAATCGGTCGCCACGCGATCAGGACACCGTCCGGTTCCTGGTGGAGATGCAGACGGCCTTCTACGATCGGTCGAGGGAGTTCCTCCGAACGTCCGGATTCCGGGGAGCGATCACAGCCTCGAACTGGACCACGGAGAGCCCCCCGATTCTCGCGCCCCTCGAGAAGATGAGCTACCTGGGCGGGGACTTCCTGGACCGGCACGTCTACTTCGACTGCGGACGGGAGGGGGAGAAGGCCGGCTACCAGATGCGGGACGGGCACGTCTATCGCGACCGGAGCGTCCTCCGTCTCGAGTCCGAGGACGGGCGCGCCCTCGCGGTGACGAGCCCGGCCGCGGACCCGCGCTTCGACGGCAAGCCTTCCGCGGTCTCGGAGGTGTCGTGGACCCGGCCCAACCGCCATCGGTCCGAGGCCCCGCTCTTCCTCGCCGCCTACGGTGCCCAGCAGGGCACGGCGGCGATGATCGACTTCGCCATGGACTCCGACCACTGGTCGGTCCAGCCGCGCCGTTTCACCCAGCCCTGGACGCTCTTCTCGCCGGCGATGCTGGGCCAGTTCCCGGCGGCTGCGGTGCTATTCCGGCTCGGCCTCGTCCGGCCCGGTCCCGTGGGGGTCCGGGCGGACCTCGACCGGGAGGCGCTGTTCCGCCTCGAGGGAGCACCTTGGTTGCCATCGAGCGGGCCCGACGCCCTCCGGGCTAAGGGGGCCGCCCTGCCCGGGTCGCCCGGTCCGTCTGGACCCGCGCTCGACCCGCTCACCTTCCTGGCGGGACGGGCGGAGGTCCGGTTCACCAATGGTCCCGGGTCGTTCCATGCGGTGGACCTCCAGGGAGCGGTGGACCGGGCGGCTGGCAGGGTCGCGAGCCTGCCGGGCGATCTCCAACTCGATCTCGCCCGGGGCGTCCTGGTGATCGACGCTCCATCGGCGCAGGGAGCGAGCGGCGACCTGGCGGCCGCGGGTGACGTCAGGACGCGGGATCTCGAGGTCCACTCCGGCCTCGCCATCGGCCACGTCCTGGCCGTCTCGCTCGACGGCCGGCCCATCGCCGCGTCCCGTCGCATCCTCGTGCAGGTGATGTCCGAGGAGCGGCCCACGGGGTTCCGGTCCGAGCCCACCGGGGACGGGAGAAGGCGGATCACCGCACTCGGGCGGGATCCATGGCAGATCCGGCGAATGGAGGGGCGGGTCTCCCTCCGCCGGCCCGGTGCGGAGGGGCTACGGGTACAGGCCCTCGACGCGAACGGCTACGTTCTCGAGACCTTCACCGGGGCCCGGGAGATCGAGCTGCGGCCGGCGACCCCGTACTACCTGATCACGGACTGGCCGTCGGCGCGTCCCGACCGGCGTAGGCCCCGGCCCGGCGGGACGTGATACGGATCCGTACCGTGACCACCGCACATGCTGGAACCGGGCGGCCCTGATAAGTCCCCTGGCACCGAGAGACCGCGTGCGACTCCTGATCGTCATCCTGAACTTCAGGTCGACCGACCTGACCATCGACTGCCTGAGATCCCTCGAGCCGGAGGTGAGCATCACGCCCGGGTTTCGCGTCTGCGTCGTGGAGAACGGCACCGGGGGCGACGCGGTGCCCAGGCTCGAGGAGGCCATCGAGAAGCACGGGTGGGGAGCCTGGTGCGATCTTCGTCCCCAGGCCGCTGAACCTGGGGTTCACCGGGGGGAACAACGTGGCCATCCGCGAGGCCCTCGCCGGGGCCGATCGGCCGGAGCACGTCCTCCTCCTCAATTCCGACACGATCGTGGAGCCAAACGCACTGGCCGCGCTCTGCGAGTTCATGGACACGCACCCCCGCGCAGGAATCGCGGGCAGCCTCCTGCTCCACCCCGACGGCACCGTGGGCCCGTCGCCGTTCCGCTTGCTTGGCGTCGCCACCGAACTGGACCGTGGCCTGCGTGTCGGATTCGTCCACCACCTGCTCGCCCGCTGGGTCGACAGCCCCCACCCCACCGAGGATGCTCGCGTCGACTGGGTATCCGGCGCCAGCATGCTGCTCCGGACCGCGATGCTCGAGGAGGTCGGCCTGCTCGACGAGGGATTCTTCGCCTACTACGAGGACATCGATCTCTGCGTGCGCGCCCGTGCGGCCGGCTGGGAGACCTGGTACGTGCCTGGGAGCCGCGTGTTCCACCTCGAGGGTGGATTGTCCGGCTTCACCCGGAAGGCGGTTCGACGACCGGCCTTCTTCTACCAGGCGCGACGCCGGTTCTTCCTCAAGCACCGTGGCCCGGTCGGCGCCGCGATCATCGACGCGGCATTCCTCACCGGGCTGGTGCTTCACGCCTTGCGGTCGGTCGTCGAGGGCAGGTCTTCCGACACGTGGCCGGCCTTCATGTCCGACTCGTTCCGGTACAGCGTCTTCGGGTCCGGGTTCCGGCTGGAGGCGGTGGAGCCTCCCCGGGCGCCGGCCAGCGAAGTGGTGGCCACGGCGGCCGACGTTCCCGCGGCTGCCGCCTACGAGGCCCCCACCGCGTCCAATGGCAATCCGAGGAGCATCGTCCGCCGGGCGCTCAATGCCGTTCCGCTCGCCTTCTGGGAACGAGCCTTTCCGAAGGATGTCGTCGGGCTCTGCTATCACCTCGTCAGCGACGACGACCTGGCTCACGCGAAGCTCTACCCCTACAAGAACGCCGCGCAGTTCGAGGCGGACGTCGAGTGGGGCAGGCCCCGAGCGTTGACCTACGAGCAGGTCGCCCGGCGAAGGCTCTCCGGGAAGGGATTGCGCCAGAACGGTCTGTTCTTCTCGTTCGACGATGGCTTCGCGGAATGTTTCGACGTCGCACGCCCGATCCTCCTGAGGCACGGCGTGGACGCGACCTTCTTCGTCACGGGCGACTTCCTGGACGACCGTCGGCTCTTCGCGGAGACGCGCGTGTCCCTCTGCCTGGGGAAGATCGAAGGCATGGCGGAGGAGCACATCCAGGATGCCGCGAGTCGCCTGGGCCTCGAGCCCGGGTCATCGGGCGCCGACGCCGCCGCCAGAGCCACGGTCCGAGCCCGCCTGAACCTCGTCCGCCTGCGTCCGGGCCTGGGCGACTCCGCCTGGCGCCTGGCCTCCCACGCCCTCCAGTTCGGAGAATCGGACGACGAGCGGCTGGACGAGCTGTGCCACCTCCTGGGCGTCGACGTGGCCGCCTATGCAGCCCGGCGTGCGATCTTCCTCTCTCGCGAACAGGTTCGAACCCTGCATTCCGATGGCTTCACCATCGGTGCGCATGCGATGCGCCACCTGGCGTTCCAGGGCGCCAGCGAGGCCGAGATCGAGCGGGAGATCGTCGAGTCCTGCGCGACGGTCCGGGACGTCACGGGACAGCCCCGGATCCCGTTCGCATTTCCCTACGGGGCGAAGGGCATCTCCCGGACCTTCCTCGCCGGGGTCCGGGCCCGGAACGACTTCGTCGACCTCATCTTCGACGCGGAGGGGATCGAGCGCGACGCCCCCTTCGTCGTCCAGCGCCTCTGGAGCGACATTCCATCTCCTTCCGGAGGGCAGGAGACCAACCTGCCGGAGATCATCCGGAGGGGATTCGCGCGGCGGGCGGCGTGGTACCGGGACGCACCTTGAGGCTGCCGGAGGGTCGGGGACGGTGATCGAGCTTCGGACCGTGGGTGCGGACGCCTTCGAGGAGATCCTCCCGCTCCTCCTTCTCTTCCGGAACCGCCGGATGTCCCGGGAGGACTGGCGGCGCATGCTCTTCGACTACCCGTGGTCGGACGATTCGCCGCGGGGCTTCGCGATTCTACGAGGGCGGCCGCGCCGTGGGCTTCCTGGGGACCATCTACGCGACGCGCCTGCTCGCGGGGCGGAGGGAGAAGGTCTGCAACTTCTCGTCCTGGATCGTCGAGGAACCGTACCGCGGCGCCTCCGCGATGCTCATGCGGAAGATGGTCAAGGAACTCGGTGGCCTCACGCTGATGGGGCACACGCCTCATCCGACGACGATCGGGGTGTTCACCCTGCTCGGCTTCCGCCCCTTCGAGCAGGAGTCCCTCCTCCTGTTCCCCGCTCCGGGCCTGCGATCCGCCACGAGCCTGCTCCAGGGCACCATCGCCCTCGGGCCGGGCATGCCGCTCGACGCGCTGGACGAGGAGGAGAGGCGCATCGTCCAGGACGCGGCCCCGTACCCGCACGTGTGCAGCGCCCTCCTGCAGGCGAGGCGGGCGACGGTGCCTGCTCGTCGCCCGGCTGGAACGCCCCCAGGAGATCCGCTTCCCCAGGGGCGTTCGCACGGCGGAACTGCTCTACGTGGGGGACCGGGACTTCTTCTGGGACAATCGGGAACTCGCCCACGTGGCATTCCTCCGGGGGCTCGGTACCGTCGCCGTCTCGATCGACCTGCGCCTTGCGGAGGGGCGCAGGATCCCCGGGGCGATCCGCATTCCCCGGCCGCGGCTCTTCCGCCCGTCGAGGCCGGAGATCTCCCCGATGGAGCTCGACGGCCTCTACTCCGAGCTACTGACGCTCCAGGAGTGAGGGCGCGGCGTCACCCGGTCATCCCCCCGTCGATCACCAGGACCTGCCCGGTGAGGAACAAGGGCGCCGACCGCGCCAGGTACTCCACCAGCCCGGCCACCTCGTCGGCCGTCCCGAAGCGCCGGACCGGCACCTGCGCGACGGCCGCCTTCCGCTGGGCCTCCGGGAAGCCCGCCGTCATGTCGGTGTCGATGAAGCCGGGGGCCACGGCGTTCACCGGGACTCCCCAGGGCGCCATCTCCTTGGCCAGCGCGCGGGTGAATCCGATGATGGCCGCCTTGGCGGCGCAGTAGTTGGTCTGCCCCGGGATGCCCACCAGCCCCGACACCGACGTCAGGTTCACGATCCGGCCGGACCGGTGGCGCATCATCTGCTTGGCCAGCGGCTGCGTGGCCCCGAACATGCCGTTCAGGCTGGTGGCGAGCGGCGCCGTCCACTCCGCCTCGGTCATCGAGGTGAGCAGCTTGTCGGCGGTGACGCCGGCGTTGTTCACGAGCACGTCCACGCGTCCGCATTCCCGGATGGCCTTCTCGGCCCAGGCGCGGGAGGCCGCGGTGTCGCGCGCGTCGACGCGCTCCGCCTCCACCTCCAGGCCCGCTCCGCGCAGCGACTCCACCACCGCGCGTGCCGCCTCCTCGTTCTTCACGAACGTGAAGCGCACGGCGAGGCCAGCCCGGGCCAGACGTTCGACCACGGCCTTCCCGATGCCCCGTGACCCGCCGGTCACCAGCGCGACCGGGCGCGGGGCGTCTGGCGTCGCGCTCATGCCGGGCTCGCGATCACGAGGGCCGAGGCAGCGCCGGAGAGCGAGGTCGAGGTGACCAGGGCGGCCCGCGCGTCGATGGGCGTCTCCTCCACGAGGTAGCGGAGGCCGGCGACCTCCGGCTGCTCCAGCCTGGCGATCGGCGGAGCGACGCCCGAACGCAGGGCCGCGATGGCGACGAGCGCCTGGACGAGCCCGCTCGCGTCCTGGCAGTCGCCCAGGCTGGCCGCGGGGGCGATGACCGCGGTGCGGGGCGCGGAATCGCCGAGCACCGAGAGGATCGCGCGGGCCTCGGCACGGTCCCCCTCGACCGAGCCGTTGGCCCCGGACGCGACGAGTCCGACGTCGGAGGGATTCGTGCCCGCCCCTGCCAGCGCATCGCGGCAGGCGCGCGCGATGGCGCCCTCCAGGCCCGACGGACCGACCTCGAAGGCGGACGCCTGGCCCGCGACGATCGCGAGAGGCGTCGCCCCGCGGGCACGGGCCTCCTCGAGCCGCTCCAGGACGAAGGCCACTCCGGCCTCCCCGAAGGCGGTGCCGCACCGACGCCGGTCGAGGACCCGGAAATCGCCCGCCGGGGCCAGCATCCCGGCCTTCGACGCGGACAGGACGAGCTCGGGGACCACCGGGAACATCCCCACCACCAGGCAGGCCCGGGCGCGCCCCGAGGCGACGAGCCGGGCGCCCAGCCCCAGCGCGTCGAGCCCGGACGTTCCTCCGTCGGCGAGGGTGATGGAGAACGCCTTGGCGACGAAGGAGAGGGCCACCGCGGCGCCGGGTGCGCTGGGGATGGCGAGCGGCATGAGGGCCGGGTTGGTCCGGGCGATGCCGGCCGAGACCACGCTCCTGTCGTACTCGAGCAGGGTCTCCAGGTGGGCGAAGGTGGACGCGACGATGACCCCGAGGTCCTCCGGGGCGACGCCCGTCTCGAGGCCCGCGCCGGCCAGCGCGAGCCGGCTCGCACAGATGCCGAGCCGGGTGGGGCGGCTGTAGAGCCGTAGACCGCGAACGTTGGCGTAGCGCGTGGCCTCGAAGTCGGCGATGCGTGCCGCGGCGGCGCCGTCCAGGTCGGTGGCGGCCTCGACGGCCACCTTGCCGGCGCGCAGGGCCGCCTCGAGCGACTCGACGGAGTCGCCGAGCGGGGTGAGTACGCCGATCCCGGTGACGGCGACGGCCGGGCTTCCGGTGGGATGGGCCGTCATGGGACCCTCTTCCAGGTCGTGCACACGTTGAAGCCGCCGAATCCCGCCGCGAGGTTCAGGCAGGTACGCGATCCTCATGGGGCGGGCCGCCCGGGAACGTAGTCGAGATCGCACTCGGGGTCCGGCACCTCGAGGCCCGCGGTGGGAGGCGCCGCCTGCTTCTGCAGGCCGAGCACGCAGGCCATCGCCTCGACGGCGCTGGCCGCTCCGTTCGAGTGGCCGATCATCGACTTGATGGAGCTCATCGGGACCTGGCCGGCACGGTCTCCGAAGACCGCCTTCAGGGCGCGGGTCTCCGCCGACGTCGTTGTACTGGGTGCCGGTGCCGTGCGCGCTCACGTAGTCCACCTCGTCGAGGGGCGTGCCCGACGAGGTCAAGGCCTGGCGCATGGCGCGGGCGAAGCCCTTCGCCGCTGGGCTCGGGGGCGGTGATGTGGTGCGCGTCGTTGCGAGACGCCGAATCCGGCCAGCTCGGCCCGGATGCGGGCGCCACGGCGCCGCGCGTGCTCCATCTCCTCGAGGACCAGGAACGCCCCGCGCCTCGCCGAAGGAGACGCCGTCGCGCCGCTTGTCGAACGGGCGGCAGACGCGCACTTGGAGAGCGCGCCCATGCGGGTGAAGCCGGCGTAGATGGCCCGGGTGAGCACGTCGGCGCCGCCGGCCACCATCACGTCGGCGGCGCCCGACGGTGATGGCGTCGAAGCCCCAGGAGAGCGCCGCGTTTCCCGAGGCGCAGGCGGTGGCGCTGAGAAGGGCAGGGCCACCGAGGCCGAAGCGTCGCGCCAGCCGCGCCGGGAGCGCGTGGTTGCTCGCCCGCCGGAGGAATCCGGCGTCGATCGAGGCGGGTCCCTCGGCCTGCCAGCGATCCCCGACCGCGCTCACCTGGCGCTCCTCTCCCATCGTGGTCCCGACGGCCACGCCGGAGCGGGCCGGCTCGAGGACGCCTTCCGCGCAGCCCGCGTCGGCCATGGCGCGCCGCGCGGCGGCCACCGCGAGGAATTCCACACGGTCGCGGTACGGGTCGGCGCCCTCGGGGACCTCCTCTTCGGGGGCGAGGTCGATCTCGACCCCGAGGAGCCCCTCGAGCCCCGGCACGGAGAACTGGCGAAGGGGGCCGATGAAGCAGGTCCCGGCCGCGATGGAATTCCAGAACGTCTCGAGATCGGACCCGGCGCCCGTGACGAGGCCGCAGCCCGTGACCGCCACCCGGCGTGCCATGGCGCGCCCTAGGCCTTCAGGCTCGACACCAGCTTCACGATGTCGTTCAGCGTCTTCACCTCGGCGTAACGGTCCTCGGGCACGGCCAGATTCAGTTCCTTCTCGATCTCGAAGACGATCTCCAGGGAGCGGACGGAATCGACCCCCAGGGCGTCGCGGAGGCTGGCGTTGCCGTCGAAGTCCGGGCTGGTCTCGGCGATCCTGGCGACGATGGCGCGAAGCTTCTGTTCCATGGTGTTCCCCCTGACGTTGTGCGGCGTGGCGCTGCTAGCCCCTGGCCTGCGGCGGAAGTCGGTCGAGGATCAGCCGGGCGATCGATTCGACGGAGCGGAAGGTCTCGGCGTTCACGTCGGCCGGCTCGATCTGCAGCTGGAAGGCCTGCTCGAGGTGGGCGATGAGCGCCATCGTGGAGAAGGAATCGAGGACGCCGGCCTGCTGGAGGTCGGTGTCGTCGGCGAAGCCCCGGCCATCCCCCGACAGCCAGGTGGCGATGATGTACTCGCGAAGCTCGGATCGGACGCGCGTTTCGACCAAGGATACCTCCCTCATGTTCCGGCCCGGTACGCCGGCTCCAGGACCAGGGTGTCGCCGTCCGTGTAGGCGGTCCGCGTCCTCATCCGGTCGGCCTTCCCGTTCGAGGTGCGCGGCAGCGCCCGCACCAGGCGGACGTCCCCCGGAACCATGTACCGCGGCAGGTGGCCAGCGCAGTGCCGCTTCACGTCCATGACGGAGACCGACGGGTCCTCCGGTACGGCCACGGCCACCAGTTGCTGGTCGACCGCGAAGGCGATGGCCTCTCGGAGTCCGGGGTGCGCGTTGAGCGCCGCCTCGACCTCGCCGAGCTCGACCCGGAAGCCGTGGATCTTGACCAGGTGGTCGCGGCGCCCGTGGTAGAGGTACGCGCCGTCGGGCCGGCGCGCGACGAGGTCGCCGGTCGGGTAGGGGTGCTTCGCGGGCGTGCGCCGCCCGCCGTCCCAGTAGCCCAGCATCACGGTCGGCCCCTCGATGAGGAGCTCGCCCACCTCGCCCTCGGCGACGGGCTTCCCGTCCGGATCGACGACCGTCGCCACGTCGCCGCAGCTCGGGAGGCCGATGGGAATGGCGAGCGCGTCGGCGTCCGGAATGCCGGGAAGCGCCCATGCCAGGCAGACGTTGGTCTCGGTCGGTCCGAAGAGGTTGTAGAAGCGGGCCTGGGGCAAGGCCGCCATGGTGCGTCGAAGCTGCTTCAGGGGGAAGACCTCTCCTGCGAAGAGCACCTCGCGCAGCGAGGGGGCCCCCCGCTCCTCGAGCCCGCCGTTCTCCAGCATCAGCATCAGGGCGGACGGGAACGCAGTAGCAGACCGTGATGCCCGCGGACCGGATCCGGTCGAGCATCCGGCGCCCGGAGGTCACGGTGGCCTCGTCGACGATCACCACGGTCGCGCCGCGCGAGAAGGACGACCAGAGGTCGAACACCGAGAGGTCGAAGTGGAACGGGGCGACCGAGGACACCCGGTCGTCGCGGCCGGAGCCCCACCCAGTCGGCCGTCCAGTCGACGAACGCCAGCGCGTTGCGGTGGGAGAGCATCACGCCCTTCGGCACGCCGGTGGAGCCCGACGTGTAGAGCATGTAGGCGAGGTCGTCGGGGTCGGTGCCGGGTGCGGGAGGCGGGGCGGGGCTCTGGGCCAGGACGTCGGCCCAGGCGTGGACCTGGGCGCCCGGCGCCTCGGCCGGAGGTGCGTCGGCGGAGAGGAACACGTGCTCGACCGGGGCGAGGACGCCGGCCCGCAGCCAGGCCGAGAACAGGGCCGGCGAGATCACCACGTGGCGGAGGGCGCAGTCGCGCGTGATGAGCCCCATGCGGGCGGGCGGAGAGCTGGGGTCGAGCGGGACGTAGACGGCGCCGGCGCGCAGCGCTCCGAGCATGGCCGCGACGCCGCGCCCCGACCTCGGGAGGTGGATCCCGACGCGCTCGCCCGGCTGGATGCCGCTGGCGAGGAAGGCGTTGCGCGAAGCGGTTCGCCAGCCGATCGAGCTCTCCGTAGGTGAAGGACTCGTCCGTCCCTTCGACGGCGATGCGGTCGGGATCGCGCGCGGCCCAGGGGGCCACCAGCCGGTCCAGGCGGCTCATTTCAGCCCCATCATCCGGGCGACGATGGCCCGCTGGATCTCGGAGGTGCCCGAGAAGACCCTGGCCGGGATGGCATCCCGGAGCAGCGCGTCCACCCCGGTCTCCGGCGTCATGCCCGACCCGCCGAAGATCTGGATGGCGTCGAGCCCCGACTGGACCGCCGACTCGGAGATCCAGAGCTTGGAGAGGGCCACGGCCTCGTCGCACCGCTTGCCCGCACGGTGCAGCTCCCCGGCCCGGTAGAGGAGCAGGCGGCTCGTCTCCAGCCGGAGCTTCATGTCCACGATCCGGCTCGCCACCGACTGGAAATGGCCGATGGGGTGGCCGAACTGGGTCCGCGTGCGGGCGTGCTCGACGCATCGCTCGAGCGAGCGCTCCATCGCTCCGACGTAGTAGGCGAAGAGGCAGCCGCGCTCCCACACCATGGATTCGCCGAAGAGCGCGGCGCCGGACCCCTCCGGGCCGACCCGCCAGGCCTCGGGGACCCGGCACCCGTCCATGTAGATGGTTCCCCAGGGAGAGGTGGGAAGCCCGGTCTTGGCGTGCTCGGGAGCCACCGACAGCCCCTTCGTGTCGCGTGGGATCAGGAACGCCGAGATCCCGAACATGCCCCGCCCCGGGTTGGTGACCGCGTAGAGGAGGAAGAGGTCGGCCACCGGGGCGTTCGTGACGAAGCACTTGGTTCCGTCGAGGACGTAGTCGGAGCCGTCGCGCACGGCGCGGGACTTCATGGCGTGCACGTCGGACCCGGCGTCGGGCTCGGTGGTCCCGTTGCAGCAGATGATCTTCCCCGCCGTGACGTCCCGGAGGTAGCGCTCGCGCAGCTCCGGTGCGCGGGACCGCCACAGGGGGACCGCGGATGCGAACATCTGCGCGCAGAGCGAGAAGACCAGGCCGCCGTCCTCGCAGCCCTTTCCCAGGGCCTCGACGACCAGCATGGTGTCGACGGCGTCGAGCCCGCTCCCGCCCCACTCCTCGGGAATGGGGAGGCCCGTCAGGCCGAAGGCGGCGGCCTCGTCCCAGAGTCCACGGTCGAAGCGCGCCTCGGCCTCGCGCGCTCGGGCGCCCGGGGAGAGCCGGTCCCGGGCAAACCCGAGAACCGCCGAGACGCGCTCTTGCTGGGAGGGAGTGAGGTCCATCTACCCTTAGATCAATGGCCGACGCGCCCCAATGTCAACTGTTGCAGGAACGGGGAGGCGTGCCCAGATCAGGGGACCGCAGGGGATGGCCCCGGTCACGGGGGCTACGCCGCGGGCGGCCTCCGTGCTAAGCCTTTCAGGTCGACCTACACTTGTGGTTCGAAGTCGGGGGCACATCGATGGGGGAAGAGTCGCGGGCGCGGAGCCTGCCCAGGCTGGGAGCGGACCTGCTCCTCGTCCACCCACCCGGATTCCACGAGTTCCGGAACCGGCGCGACCTCTACTTTCCTTTCATGGGGACGTCGGGGGACATCCCGATCACCCCCCTCTACGAGGTCTTCCCGCTGGGGTTCAAGCAACTGCGCCGCTACCTCGGGGCGCGAGGCCACGAGGTCCGGATCGTCAACCTGAGCACGCTCCTCCTCCGCTTTCCGGAGATGGACCTGGCCACCTTCGCGCGCTCGCTCGACGTGAAGCTGCTCGGCCTCGACCTGCACTGGATGGTCACCGTCCAGGGCTGCCTCGCGGTCGCGCAGGAGCTGAAGCGGCTCCGCCCCGACATCCCGATCGTGCTGGGCGGGATCTCGGCGAGCTACTACGCGAACGAGATCATCCAGCTGCCCTACGTGGACATGGTGATGCGGGGCTACGACACGCTCGAGCCCATGAACCGCCTCCTCGAGACGCTCGACGCGGGAGCCGATCCGTCGGGCGTCCCCAACCTCCTCTGGAAGACGCGCCAGGGCCAGGTGCGCGACGGCGGCTTCTCCTACCAGCCTCCATACATGGGGTGCGGCATCGATTGGTCCGACTCGGTGGAGGACGCGACGGCCTCGCTGCTCCCGATCCGGGAGCTCCTCTCGAACCAGAACACCGGGTGCGGCCATTCCTGCGGATGGTGCGGTGGGTCGCGCGAGGCGTTCCAGCGGATCTGCGGCCAGGATCACGCGCTCGTCCAGAAGCCGATCGAGGAGGTGGCCTTCGAGTTCCAGTCCGTGAAGGGCATGAAGGACGCGGACAAGTTCCACGTCTACTCGATCGGGACCTACAACGAGACCAATGACCGGCTGCGCGCGCTCCTCGACCAGGTCCGGGACGCCGGCGTGAAGTCGGTGAACTACGAGCAGTTCCAGCTGCCGTCCGAGGACCTGGTTCGCAGGATGGTCGCGGCCAACGCCCACACCACGGTCACGCTCTCGCCGGAGAGCCACGACCGGGACGTGGCGGTCCGGGCCGGGCGCGGCGTATACGGCAACGAGGAGATGGAGGCCTGGATCGAGCGGGCCCTCGACCTCGGGATCGGCCGCGTCGACCTCTGGTACTTCATCGGGATGCCGGGGCAGGACGCGGCGTCGGTCGCCGGCACCGTCGAGTACTGCCAGGAGCTCATGGAGAGGTTTCACGGGCGACCCGTCACGCCGATGATCTGCCCCATGATGCCCTTCCTCGACCCGGCATCGACCTTCTTCGAGGAGCCGGAGGCGCACGGGTACCGCCTGTTCGCCCGCTCCGCCGAGGACCACCGCCGTCCTCATGACGCGGGCCTCCCCGGTGCACCGGATGAACTACGAGACCCGCTGGCTCGACCGCTGGTCGATCTTCGAGCTGGGACTGAACGCCATCCGCGACGTGATGCGGGGCAAGGCGAGCCAGGGCATCTTCTCCCGGCCCAGGGTCGAGCAGTTCGCCGCCCGGATCGACGACGCCGTGAAGTTCACCCGCGTCCTCACCGATGCCGAGGCCATCGCCGATCCGCGCGAGAGGGCCCGGGAGATGGAAGGCCTCGGCGACGAGATCGCGCGCCGCAACGAGACCCTGCTCACCGGAGGGGTGATGGACCAGATCTACCCGCTGCGCCGGCAGATCGGCGGCCGATGGGTCGACGAGCTCGGCTGGAGCGAGGAGGCGCTCCGCGCCTGGAGCCCGAAGCACCTGGATTCCCTCCCGGCCGTCTGACCTCCGGCGCCGGCCACCGCGCCGCGAACGTCCCGCAGGTCGCCGTCACGGTCGACGAAGGCGCATCGCAGCCAGCTCGGCCCGCAAGAGCTTGCCCGACTCGTTGCGTGGAAGCGCGGCCACGCGCTCGAAACGGGTGGGGACCTGGTAGGGAGGGAGGTGGTCCCGGCAGTATCGTCGAAGGTCGGTGTCGGTGGGCTCGTGTCCCGGCGCCGGCACCACGTAGGCGACCGGGGTCTCGCCGAGAAGCGGATCGGGCTCGCCGACCACGGCCGCATCCAAAATGCCCGGGTACCGCTGGATCACCTGCTCGATGGCCGCCGGGCTCACCCGGTGCCCTCCGATCTTGAGGATCTCCTTGGAGCGCCCCTCGTGGAAGTGGAAGCCATCCGCGTCCCGACGGGCCAGGTCCCCCGTCCACAACCAGCCGTCGTGGAGGATGGACGCCGTGCCGTCGGGGTCGTCGAGGTACCCGGGCGTGACGTTCGCGCCCCGCGCCACGAGGTGCCCGATCTCCCCCGGGGGTAGCTCTCGCCCGTGCTCGTCGACCACCGCCAGCTCCACGCCCGGAATGGGGATGCCGATCGAGCCGCGCTTGTCCTCCGCACGCTCGGGCGGGAGGTAGCTGAGCCGGGCGGTTGCCTCCGTCTGGCCGTACATCACGAAGAGGCGGGCCGGAGCGAACGCGTGGCGGGTCCAGTCGATGGTGTCTGGTGCCATGGCCCCGCCGGCCTGCGTGAGATAGCGAAGCCGGGGGAACTGCATGGCGCGCACGTCCACCTGGCGGCGCAGGATCTCGAAGGTGAGTGGCACGCCGGCGAAGCCCGTGCATCCCTCCCCGGCGAGCGATTCCATGACGACGCGTGGGAACGCGAAGCGCGAGTCCAGGAAGAGGGAGCCGCCGACGTGGAGATGGGTCTGCAGGACGCTTCGCCCGTAGCAGTAGTAGAGCGGCAGGAGCACGAGCGCGCGGTCCTCCGGACCCAGGTCGAGGTACTCGACGATGGACCGGGTGTTCGCGTCGACGTTCCGGTGGGTCTGCACGACGCCACGCGGCCGGCCGGTGCTGCCCGACGTGTAGAGGATGAGCGCCGGGTCTTCCGGGCGGACCCGGGCCGGGGGGTGAGGCGGCGGCTCGGCGCCGTCCGGGTCGACCGTGCCTTCGTCGAGCAGCAGCGTGGAGGGCGTGGCGCCGAGGTGGGCGACGAGCGGGCGTGGCAAGGGCCCGGGGTGCACCACCCAGGCGCGTTCCAGCGGCGCCGCGGCCGCGACGCTTCCCCAGGCACGGGCGTCGCGCCCCCAGATGACGGCATGTCGCGCTCCGGTCTGCGCGAGGATGCCTGCCTGGATCTCGGGGCTCCACTCCCGGTTCACCTCGACGGCGACCCCCCCCACGGCCTGCACGGCGAGGCTCGCCACCACCGTGGCGGGCAGGTTCGGGAGCGCGACCAGGACGCGGGTACCCGGTCCCACGCCGTGGGAGGCGAAGTTCCCGGCCAGCCCGCGCACGCGCCCTGCCAGCGCCGCGTAATCGAGGCGGAAGGCGGGTGTGGCCACGGCCGGTGCCCCGGGGCGCCGGGCGGCGTGCTCCTCGATCCAGTCGTGGAGGAACGTCGAGCGCATCACCAGGTCGCCGCGGCTGTCGCAAGGAATACCGACATGGCCACGAGGAGCACGGCGGCAGGAACCCAGGAATGCATGCTCCCCCTCGAATTGGTCAGGCTGCGAAGCGTAGCATTCGAGGCCGCCGAAGCGAAGTCTGCGGAATCCTTTCCCGTCGTCGTCGCTTGACGGACCGCGCGACAGGCCTCTACCTTGGGCGCCATCAATCCCAAGCTGGGACCCCGGGACCAAGGGTCGCCCCGGAGGAAGACACCAGACCCATCCCGCACACGGGGGGGGTAATGTTCGACAGAACGGTGCTTCGCATCGACTCGGTGGCGGTAGCATCCCGGGCGGAGCAGGCGATCCGCGAGCAGGTTCTCGGCACCCTGAAGAGGCGCGGCGCGGTCGTGGGCATGTCTGGCGGCATCGACAGCTCGGTCGTCGCCACGCTCTGCGTTCGTGCGCTGGGAAAGGAGAGGGTGCTCGGCCTGCTCATGCCTGAGCGCGACTCCTCGGCGGACGCACTGCGGTTGGGAAGGATGCTCGCCGAGCACCTCGGCATCCGGTACGTCGTCGAGGACATGGCCCCGGCACTGGCCGGGCTGGACTGCTACGGCCGGCAGCTCGAGGCCATCCGCATGGTGGTGCCGGAGTACGGGGTGGGCTGGCGGTGCAAGCTCACGCTCCCCTCCCTTCTCGACGGTGACCGCCTCAACATCACCGAGCTCACCGTCGAGGATCCCGAGGGGCACCGCCGGACGATGCGCATGACGCCAGCCGGCTACCTCCAGATGGTGGCGGCCACGAACTTCAAGCAGCGCACCCGGAAGATGATGGAGTACTACCACGCCGACCGGCTCCACTACGCAGTGGCCGGCACGCCCAACCTGCTCGAGTACGATCAAGGCTTCTTCGTGAAGCAGGGCGACGGCGCAGCCGACTTCAAGCCCATCGCCCACCTCTACAAGACACAGGTGTACGCCCTCGCCGAGCACCTCGGCGTCCCGGAGGAGATCCGTCGGCGCCCGCCCACCACCGACACCTTCTCGCTGGCGCAGTCGCAGGAGGAGTTCTATTTCGCGCTTCCCTACGCCGAGATGGACCTCTGCCTCTGGGCACACGACCACGGGACGCCGGCGGCGGAGGTGGCGACGGCCCTCGGGCTCACGCCGCCGCAGGTGGAGCGGGTGTTCAAGGACATCGAGGCCAAGCGGCGGGTAAGCCGATACCTGCACCAGGCCCCGCTTCTCGTCGCGGGCGACGGAGCCCCCTAGACATGTGCGGCATCGCCGGCTCGGTCGCGCTGCGGCCGGGGCTCGCTCCGCCGGCCCTCGGCGACCTGCGCGCCATGATCGGCGCGATCCGCCACCGCGGACCCGACGAATTCGGGGTGTACCGCGACGACCGGGCCGGCCTGGCGCACGCGCGCCTCTCCATCATCGACCTCGCCACCGGCCAGCAGCCGCTATGCAACGAGGACGGCACGCTCTGGGTGGTCTTCAACGGCGAGATCTACAACTACGTGGAGCTGCGGCCGGAGCTGGAGGCGCTCGGCCACCGGTTCCGGACACACAGCGACACCGAGGTCATCGTCCACGCCTGGGAGGCCTGGGGCGAGGACTGCTTCCGCCGCTTCAACGGGCAGTTCGCCATCGCGCTGTGGGACGCGGCCCGCGGCGAGCTCGTGCTGGCCCGCGACCGCATGGGGGTCCGCCCCGTCTACCTCTGCGAGCACGACGGGCGGCTCTGGTTCGCGAGCGAGGTGAAGGCCATCTTCGCCGGCGACCGGTCCATCCCGCGGAGGCTCGACCCGGGCGGCCTCGCCGAGACCTTCACCTTCTGGACGGTGGTTCCGCCCCAATCGGTCTTCGAGGGCGTCACCGAGCTCGAGCCCGGCCACGTCCGCGTGGTCTCGCCGGCGGGCAGCCGGGATCGCGCCTTCTGGGAACCGCGCTTCCCGACGCGCGAGCAGGACCGCGCACCCGGCGGCGAGGCGGAGGCCGTCGCTGCCGTTCGCGATGCGCTGGAGCGCGCGGTCCGGCTCCGCATCCTGCGCGCCGACGTGCCCGTGGGCAGCTACCTGTCGGGAGGCCTCGACAGCTCGCTTGTCTCCGCGCTGGGACACCGGGTGAAGGGTGACCGCTTCCAGACCTTTTCGATCCGGTTCGAGGACGTCGAGTACGACGAGACCGAGTACCAGCGAGCGGTGGTTCGGGCCATCGGCAGCGACCATCACGAGGTGGTCGTCGGGCGGGCCGACATCGCCCGGGCCTTCCCGGAAGTGGTGCTTCACGCGGAGCGGCCGCTCCTGCGTACCGCCCCTGCCCCGCTCTACGTGCTCTCGCGGCTCGTCCGCGACGCAGGTATCAAGGTCGTGTTGACCGGCGAGGGGGCCGACGAGGTGTTCGGCGGCTATGACCTGTTCCGGGAGGCGAAGGTGAGGCGCTTCTGGGGGCGGCAGCCGGCCTCGAGGCTTCGCCCCCGGCTCCTCGATCGGCTCTATCCGTGGCTCGCGCGCTCGCCGGTCGCCCAGCGGGCGCTTTCCCACGATTTCTTCGGGCGGGGGCGCGAGCACCACGCCGAGCCAGGGTTCGGCCACCAGATCCGCTGGCAGGCGGGCGCGGCCCTGGCCCGGCTCCTCGCCCCCGACCTTCGTCCCGCGGTCGAGGGCGCACGGGTGGTGGAGGGGCTCCTCGCGACGCTCCCGGCGGCCTTCCCGGCCTGGTGCCCGCTCGCGCAAGATCAGTATGTCGAGGCCCGTACCTTGCTCTCGGGATACCTGCTCGCCTCCCAAGGGGACAGGATGCTCATGGCCCATTCGGTCGAGGGCCGGTTCCCGTTCCTGGATCCGGACGTCGTCGAACTGGCCAACTCGCTCCCGTCCCGCATGAAGCTGCGGATCCTGGACGAGAAGTGGGTGCTCAAGCGGGCAGCCGAGGGACTCGTCCCACCGGAGGTCCTGCGTCGAAAGAAGCAGCCCTACCGGGCACCCGATGCCCTGTCCTTCGTGGGGCCGGGCACGCCGGAATGGGTGGCGGAGGTCGTGGAACGGAGGGCAGTGGCCCACGCAGGTGTCTTCGACCCCATGGCGGTCGAGCGACTGTGGCGAAAGTGTCAAGGTGCGGGAGGCGGGGGGCAGTTCTCCAACGCCGACAACATGTCGCTCGTGGCGGTGCTCTCGACCGGGCTCCTCCACGAGCAGTTCATCCGGCGGATGCCCGAATCGGGCGAGGTTCCGGAGTGCCGGACGATGATCGACCGGGTGAGCCCGTCGGGGGCAACCCAGGAGCCCTGGGCAGCAGGAGCGAGGCGGAAATGATGACGAGCCAGCAGCGCGTGAAGCAGTTCATCGTCGACAACTTCTACGTCAGCGACGCGGCCGCGCTGCGCGACGACACGTCCCTCATCGAGGGTGGCTACGTCGATTCCACCGGGATGCTCGAGCTCATAGACTTCCTCGAGAAGACGTTCGCCATCAGCATCGCCGAGAACGAGACGGTGCCCGAGAACCTGGAGACCATCGACCGCATCGTCGCCTTCGTCGATCGCAAGTCACGGCCGACGGTGAGCGCCTGACGACACCGGAGTTCGGCGACCAGTTCTTCCAGGACCCGCCCTGCTACCTGACCTTCCGTGGTCGTCCGTCGTGGGGTTCGCCCAGCAGAAGAGGCCGGCGCCCGCGACGCCGGCCTCCTGAGTTCCCGCACTGCGGGTGACGGCGCGCTACTGCGCCGCGAACGTCCCGCACGTCGTCGTGACGTTCGCCGCGAAGGCCATCGCCCCGTTCGCGTTCACGGTCCCGCTCCCCGGGGTCACCGCGACGGAGAGCACCTTCTCCGCCCCGACCGTCACGGTCGCGGTCGCGGTCTTGCTCGGGTCCGCCTGGCTCGCGGCCACGACGTGGTAGGTGCCCGGAGTCGTGGGCGCGACGTAGGATCCGGCCGTCACCGTCCCGCCACCGGCCTCGGTGATCGTCCAGGTCGCCGCGGTGTTGGAGGAGTTGGTCACGCTCGCCGTGAAGATCTGCCCCTTGCACGCGTCGAGCGCCACCGTGGTCGGGCTGATGGAGATGGCGATGGCGGAAGGCGAGGGAGCGGTCGGGGGTGTCACGGTGACCACGGCCGACCCGGTCCTGGTCGTGTCGGCGTTGCTGGTCGCCACCACGGTGCAGGTCGCACCAGTACCCGGAGCCGTGTAGACCCCGGCTGGGGAAACCGACCCGCAACTCGACCCTTCCTGGACTGTCCAGACGACCGAGACATTGGCTGCTCCCGTGACCGAGGCGACGAAGGTCGTCAACCCACCGGCCGGGATCGTCGCGGTGCCAGGGCTCACCGTCACCGCGACCGACTGCGCGTTCTTCGAGACGTGGATCACGCTCTTGCCAGCGCCCTTCTTCGTGGCGCTGGTCGTGGGCGTGCCAGCGGCGGTCACCTGGGAGGCCTGCTCGGCGGTCACGTGAAACGTGCCCTCGATGGCCGGCGCGGTATAGAGACCGGTCGCGTCGATGGTGCCACCGTCGGCCTCGTCGACGGACCACCTGACCGTCGTATCGGCCGTGCCGGTCACCTGGGCGGTGAACCTCACCGCCGTGCCGGGGGTGATGCTCGTCTCCCCTGGCGCCGTGGTCACGACGACGGTCTGGCCGGCCGCCGGAACGGTTCCGCTGGACGAGGCGGGGGACGATCCCCCGCAGGCGGCGGTGAATAGCGCGGTGATGGCGAGCGCAAAGAGCGACTGACGCGTCATATTGTCGAAGCCTCCGGTCATCGGTTGCTAGCTCGCTGGCCGGGTCCCCTCCCCGCGTGACGAGCCATCGAGGCACACGGTACGGCTTCTCGCGTCATGACGTAAGACCATGAAGAGGCTGAGTTTTCTGCCTTCATTGGCCGACACGGTCCGGACATGGGGTCGCGTCACCCACATTCACCACACGTGTGTGTCGCGGGGGCGGCACCGGGCCGCCGGTCGGTTTCCCTGCCGAAGCAACCGTTTGCGTCCCATCGGCTCTTGACCCACTGCGTCGCGATCGGAGACACTCGCCGGCTCACCTGCTTCCCAGGGACCTCCCCGAGGGGGCTCCGCGGTGGCAGGGAACCTGAGCGGATGCGGATACGCATTCCGAAGGGGGACCGCGCCCCCGCTAGGGAAGGACGAGGAAATGACGACGAAGGGGTTGCCCGAGAAGCAGGGTCTCTACGACCCGGCCAACGAGCACGACGCGTGCGGATTCGGCTTCGTGGTGGACATCGCGGGGCGCCGGTCGCATGCCATCGTGCAGCAGGCGCTCCAGGTCCTCGTCAACCTCGAGCACCGCGGCGCCGCCGGCGCGGAGAAGAACACCGGCGACGGCGCCGGAATCCTGCTCCAGAGCCCCGACGCGTTCCTGCGCAAGGAGGCCGCCAGGCTCGGCATCGAGCTGCCGCGCGCCGGCCGCTACGCTGCCGGCATGGTCTTCCTGCCCTCCGACGCGCCGAGCCGGGCCGCCTGCGAGAGGAAGCTGGAGGAGATCGTCCGGGCCGAGGGGCAGCTCTTCCTGGGCTGGCGCGACGTCCCGTACGACGCCTCGACGCTGGGTGACATGGCCAAGGCCAGCCAGCCGGTCATCCGCCAGATCTTCGTGGGCGCGGGCGCCGTCCCCGACGACGTGATGGCCTTCGAGCGGAAGCTCTACGTGATCCGGCGCCTCACCCGGAAGTCGATCCTGCGCTCCAACATCCCGGGCCGGCGCGACTACTACGTGGCGAGCCTCTCGGCCCGCACCGTCGTCTACAAGGGCATGCTCAACGCCGGCCAGCTCCGGGAGTTCTACCCGGACCTGTCCGACCCGGAGATGGCGTCCGCCATCGCCATGGTGCACTCCCGGTTCTCCACCAACACCTTCCCCAGCTGGTCCCGCGCCCACCCGTACCGCTTCATCTCGCACAACGGGGAGATCAACACGCTGCGCGGCAACATCAACTGGATGCACGCGCGCCAGAGCCAGATGGCGTCGAAGCTCTTCGGCGAGGATCTGAAGAAGGTCCTCACCGTCGTCGACACCGACGGCTCCGACTCGGCCATGTTCGACAACGTGCTCGAGCTCCTCCACCTCTCGGGGCGGTCGCTGCCGCACGCCATGATGATGATGGTCCCCGAGCCGTGGGCCAAGCACGAGTCGATGAGCCCGGAGAAGAAGGCCTTCTACGAGTTCCACTCCTGCCTGATGGAGCCCTGGGACGGCCCGGCCTCCATCGCGTTCACCGACGGCGAGATCGTGGGCGCCACCCTCGACCGCAACGGCCTGCGCCCGGCCCGCTACTACGTCACCAACGACGGACTGGTGGTGATGGCCTCCGAGGTGGGAGTCCTCGACATCCCGGTCGAGAACGTGAAGCAGAAGGGGCGGCTGCAGCCGGGGCACATGTTCCTCGTCGACACCCGCGAGAAGCGCATCGTCCCCGACGAGGAGCTGAAGCAGCGCGTCGCCTCGGCCGAGCCGTACGCGGAGTGGCTGAAGCAGTACCTGGTCAAGCTCGAGGACCTGCCCGCGCCCCCGTCGGTCCACGAGCCGGATCACGAGACGGTGCTGCGCCGCCAGGAGACCTTCGGCTACACCGCCGAGGACCTGAAGGTCATCATCAACCCCATGGCCACGACCGGCGGGGAGCCGCTCGGGTCGATGGGCACCGATACGCCGCTGGCGGTGCTGTCCGAGAAGCCCCAGCTCCTCTACGGCTACTTCAAGCAGCTCTTCGCCCAGGTCACGAATCCCCCCGTGGACGCCATCCGCGAGGAGATCATCATGGGGATCGAGACGGCGGTCGGGCCGGAGCGCAACCTGCTCGAGCCCACCCCCGAGTCCTGCCACCAGCTGGAGGTCCCCACCCCGGTCCTCACCAACGAGGACCTGGAGCGAATCCGTGCGCTGGACGGCGGCCCGGAGAGCCGGCAGTTCCGCTCCATCACGCTGCCGGCGCTCTTCCCGGTCGCCGAGGGCGGCGCCGGGCTCCGCAAGGCCATCGAGAACATGCAGGTGCAGGCCTCCGAGGCCATCGCGGAGGGGTACAACCTCCTCGTCGTCTCCGACCGCGGCCACGACGAGTGGGATGCGCCCATCCCGGCGCTGCTGGCGGTCTCGGCGGTGCACCACCACCTCCTCCGCGAGGGCACCCGCACGCGCGTGGGCATCGTGCTCGAGTCGGGCGAGCCGCGCGAGGTGCACCACTTCGGGCTGCTCATCGGCTACGGCGCCAGCGCCGTGAACCCCTACCTGGCCTTCGAGACCATCCACGACCAGGTGCGCCAGGGGCTCATCCCCGGGCCGGCGGAGAAGGCCGAGAAGAAGTACATCAAGGCCGTCAACAAGGGGATCGTGAAGGTGATCTCCAAGATGGGGATCTCCACCATCCAGAGCTACCACGGCGCCCAGGTCTTCGAGGCGGTGGGCCTGAACCAGGACTTCATCGACGAGTACTTCACCTGGACGTCGAGCCGCATCGGCGGCGTGGGCATCGACGTCGTGGCCCGGGAGGTCCAGGAGCGGCACTACCGCGCCTACCCGCCGCGCGCCATCCGCCACACCACGCTCTCCACCGGTGGCCAGTACCAGTTCCGCGCCGACGGCGAGTACCACCTCTTCAACCCGGAGACCGTCCACCGGCTCCAGCACGCCTGTCGTACCGGGAGCTACGCGGCCTACAAGGAGTACGCCGCCCTGGTGAACAACCAGTCGAGGAACCTCTGCACGCTCCGCGGCCTCATGGATCTCAAGCCCGGCGCGCGGCCGGTGCCGCTCGCCGAGGTCGAGTCGGTCGAGGCCATCCTGCGGCGGTTCAAGACCGGCGCCATGAGCTACGGCTCCATCTCCAAGGAGGCCCACGAGGCGCTCGCCGTCGCCATGAACCGCATCGGCGGCAAGTCCAACACCGGCGAGGGCGGGGAGGACCCGGCCCGCTACCAGCTCGAGAAGAACGGCGATTCGAAGAACAGCGCCATCAAGCAGGTGGCCTCGGCCCGCTTCGGCGTCACCAGCGACTACCTGGTGCACGCGAAGGAGCTGCAGATCAAGATCGCCCAGGGCGCCAAGCCCGGCGAGGGCGGGCAGCTCCCGGGTCACAAGGTCTACCCGTGGATCGCCAAGGTGCGCCACTCCACGCCCGGCGTGGGGCTCATCTCCCCGCCGCCGCACCACGACATCTACTCCATCGAGGACCTGGCCCAGCTCATCCACGACCTCAAGAACGCCAACCGCGGCGCGCGCGTATCGGTGAAGCTGGTGGCCGAGGTGGGGGTGGGAACCATCGCGGCCGGCGTGGCCAAGGCCCACGCCGACGTGATCCTCATCTCCGGATACGACGGGGGAACCGGCGCCTCGCCGCTCACCTCCATCAAGCACGCCGGCATCCCGTGGGAGCTGGGGCTCGCCGAGGCCCACCAGGTGCTGGTCCTGAACAACCTGCGTTCCCGGGTCACGGTGGAGGCCGACGGCCAGCTCAAGACCGGCCGGGACGTCGCCGTGGCCGCGCTGCTCGGGGCCGAGGAGTTCGGCTTCGCCACCGCGCCGCTGGTGGTGCTGGGCTGCATCATGATGCGGGTCTGCCACCTGAACACCTGCCCGGTGGGCGTGGCCACGCAGGACCCGGAGCTCCGCAAGCGCTTCACGGGCGACCCGGCCCACGTGGTCAACTTCATGCGCTTCGTGGCCACCGAGCTGCGCGAGTACATGGCCGAGCTGGGCTTCCGCACCATCGACGAGATGGTGGGCCATCCGGAGCGGCTGGAGATGCGCCGCGCCGTGGACCACTGGAAGGCCCGCAACCTCGACTTCTCCCGCATCCTCTTCCAGCCCAAGGTGCCGAAGGAGTGGGCCCGCACCTGCCAGATCGCGCAGGACCACGGCATCGATCAGTCCCTCGACGTGACCACGCTGCTCGAGCTCTGCCGCCCGGCCATCGAGCAGGGGAAGAAGGTCGAGGCCGTCGTCCCCATCCGCAACGTCAACCGGGTGGTCGGGACCATCACCGGCAGCGAGGTGACGCGCCGCTGGGGTCCGGAGGGCCTCCCCGACGACACCATCCGGCTCACCTTCAAGGGCTCGGCCGGGCAGAGCTTCGGGGCCTTCGTGCCTCCGGGGATGACGCTCACCCTGGAGGGGGACGCCAACGACTACATCGGCAAGGGGCTCTCCGGCGGGCGCATCGATCGTCTACCCGCCGAAGGGCGTCCACCTTCGTCGCGGAGGAGAACGTCATCATCGGCAACGTGGCCTTCTACGGGGCCACCGGCGGCGAGGCCTTCGTCCGCGGCGTGGCCGGGGAGCGCTTCTGCGTGCGCAACTCCGGGGTCACCGCGGTCGTCGAGGGGGTGGGCGACCACGGCTGCGAGTACATGACCGGCGGGCGGGTGGTCGTGCTGGGCAAGACCGGCCGCAACTTCGCGGCGGGCATGTCGGGCGGCATCGCCTACGTGCTCGACGAGGCCGGCGGGTTCGAGAAGGTGCTCAACCGGGAGATGGTCGACTCCGAAGCGGCTCACCGACCCCGCCGAGATCGCCATGGTGCGCGGCCTGATCGAGCGGCACGTGAAGCTGACCGGTTCGGCGCGCGGCAAGCGGGTGCTCGACGCCTGGGCCGCAGTTCGCGCCCCGCTTCGTGCGGGTGGTGCCGAACGACTACCGGCGCGTGCTCGAGGCGCAGGCACGCATGCGGGCGAAGGGGCTCTCGCCGGAAGAGGCCGAGATGGCGGCGTTCGAGGAGAACGCCCGGGACGAGGCGCGGGTCGGCGGCAACTGAGCGAGGGGCGACGAGAACATGGGCAAGCCGACGGGATTCATGGAGTACGAGCGGGAGCCGGCCCACGACCGGCCGCCCGAGGAACGCGTCAAGGACTGGAACGAGTTCCACCCGCCCGTTCCCGACGAGACGCTGCGCATCCAGGGGGCCCGCTGCATGGACTGCGGGCTGCCCTTCTGCCACACCGGCAAGCTCATCGCCGGGATGGCCTCCGGCTGCCCCATCAACAACCTCATCCCCGAGTGGAACGACCTGGTCTACAAGGGGCAGTGGCAGGAGGCGCTCATCCGCCTCCAGAAGACCAACAACTTCGCCGAGTTCACCGGGCGTGTCTGCCCGGCCCCCTGCGAGGGCTCCTGCACGGTGGGCATCGACGGCGACGCCGTCACCATCAAGTCCATCGAGGTCTCCATCATCGACCGGGCCTTCGCCGAGGGCTGGGTCAAGCCCGATCGCCCGCAGACCCGCACCGGCTACAAGGTGGCGGTCATCGGCAGCGGCCCGGCCGGCCTGGCCTGCGCCGCCCAGCTGAACCGCGCCGGCCACGCCGGTGACCGTCTTCGAGCGCGCCGACCGCGATCGGCGGCCTGCTCATGTACGGCATCCCCAACATGAAGCTCGACAAGGGGATCGTGCAGCGGCGCGTGAACCTCATGGCCGACTCCGGCATCCGCTTCATCACCGGCACCGAGGTGGGCAAGCACATCCCGGTCCGCCGCATCCTGAACGACTACGACGCGGCGGTGCTCTGCATCGGGGCCACCAAGGCGCGCGACCTCTCCATCGACGGGCGCAGCCTCCACGGCATCCACCTGGCCATGGACTTCCTGTCCCGGAACACGAAGAGCCTGCTCGACTCCGGGCTCGCCGACGGGCGCTACATCAGCGCCGCCGGCCGGGACGTGGTGGTCATCGGCGGCGGGGACACCGGCACCGACTGCGTGGGAACCTCCATCCGGCACGGCGCCCGCAGCGTCACCCAGTTCGAGATCCTGCCGCGCCCGCCCGACCGGCGCGCCGCCGACAACCCGTGGCCCCAGTGGCCGAAGATCTTCCGCACCGACTACGGCCAGGAGGAGGCCGCCGCCCTGTTCGGCAAGGACCCCCGCATCTTCGGGATCTCCACCAAGAAGTTCGTGGGCGACGACCAGGGGCGCGTGAAGGAGCTGCACACCGTCCGGGTCGAGTGGGTGAAGGACGCCGAGGGCCGCTTCGGGCCGCGCGAGATCCCGGGCTCCGAGCAGGTGCTGAAGGCCGACCTGGTGCTGCTCGCGCTGGGCTTCACCGGTCCCGAGCGCACCGGCGCCGTGACCGAGCTGGGTGTCCGGCTCGACGAGCGCGGCAACGTCTGGACCGACGACGAGAAGGCCACCAGCGTGCCCGGGGTCTTCGCCGCCGGCGACGCATCCCGGGGCCAGTCGCTCGTGGTCTGGGCCATCCAGGAGGGGCGGCGGGCGGCGCGCGGCGTCGACCGGTTCCTCATGCAGGGCGAGAGCTACCTGCCGGGCTAGGTGAGGTAGAGTCCTGGCATGGCCAGGAAGCGCGCTCCAGGATTGGCCGTTCGGCGCAAGCGGTTCGCGGTCACCGCGCTCCGGGATGCGGCCTGGGACGCGGTCGCGGCGGAGCTGTCTCCGCACGGTTTTCGCGCCGTCGACAAATCCCTTCGGCGGGTCCATCCGCCCGCGGTCCAGGTGGTGCACCTCCGGTACCGCACCAATCGGAGGGCGCGGACCGTGCGCTTCACGGTCGATCTGGGAGTCTTCTTCCCCCAGGCCTACGCGAAGATCCGGAGCCTGCGCGCCCGGAAGACCCCCCGCCCCGGAACGCACGACTGCATGTGCACGGTGCGGTGCAACGTGGGCGCCCTGCTCGGGCCGTCGATGACGGAGCACTGGTGGACGGTGCGCCCCGAGAGCGGGGTGGACGAGGCCCGGGACGCGTTGAAGGACGCGGTCGAGAACGCCGTCGTGCCCTGGCTGGACCGGTTCTCCAACCCCCGCCACGCCATGGACGAGACCGACCGGCTCGACGCCATCGCGCTGGCCCTCATGCTGGGCGACACGGATACGGCCCGGCGCCTGACGCGCCTCGCGGAGATCGAGACGCCCCTCTCCGAGAAGCTCCACGACTGGGCGAGACGGCGCTGGCTCGCGACGTGACGCCCGGACCCCGCCCGGCCGGGGGTGGTCCCGAGAGGGCCCGGAAATATCCCGGGGCCAGGAGCGTAGGAAAAGGACCATGATCCGGTTCCTCCTCTTCCTCCTGCTCCTCGCGATCTCCTGGCCGCTCGCGCTCTTCGCGCTCGTCCTCTGGCCGATCGTGTGGCTCGTCTCGATCCCGTTCCGTCTGCTCGGGATCGCGTTCGACGGGGTCTTCGCGCTGTTCCGCGCGGTGGTCATGCTCCCGGCGCGAATCCTGGGCGGCGGGCGGGCGTAGCCCGGGACGGCTACTTTCCCGACGGGTTCCTCTCCGCCAGCGACACGTCGGGCGCCTGCCCCCACCTCTGCGGGACCCGCCGGAGCTTCGCCGGGTCGTAACCGGCCTCCTTCACGATCCCCTCGAGACGAGCCCAGTCCTCATCGGGGAGGGTGGGGGTCCGCGCCATCACCCAGACGTAGTCGCGCGCGCTCCGGCCGATGACCGTCTCGCGGTACTCCGGGTCCACGTGGAGGACGAGGTACTCGAACCGGAACGGCCCCTGCCACCAGTAGAACTTCATGCCCCAGACCGCGGGATCCTCCGCGCTCACGTAGCCGGTCGGGCGCATGGTCTCGAGGGGTGCGTCGAAGCTCCCGGGACGAAACTGGAAGGTGGTCTCGACGACGTCCTTCGTCCCCTCGGCGAGCCGGTAGGACTCGACGCCGTTCCAGGCGTCCTTCTCGGCGGGCGCCGGGATGTGGGCGAGGACGTACCAGTCGCCCATGAAGCGGGGGAGGTCGACGTTCGGGGCGGTCTTCATGGGCGTGGTCGCGCAGGCGGAGAAGGCGAGGAAGGCCAGGGCCGCGGCGCGCCCCGAGTGGCGGAAGTGCATGCCCATCGATAGCGGCCGGGCGCCGCGGGCGCCATCACGCCGGAACGCGCGGCGGCCGGACCAGGATCGGGACCAGCGTGGCCACCGCGAGCAGCACCGCCGTCGCCGGGAGCGCCCCTGCGAAGGAACCGGTGCGGTCCTTCACGATCGCCACGAAGGCGGGGCCCACCACCCCGGCGAGGCTCCAGGCGAGCAGCACCCAGCCGTAGTTCACGCCCAGGTTCCGGGTCCCGAACCAGTCGGCGACGAGCGACGGCATGACCCCGAAGCCGCCCCCGTAGCAGAGCAGGACCAGCGCGAAGAGCGGGGCCACCGTCCACAGGGAGTGGAACCGACCGACGGAGAGGAAGACCGCCACCTGCACGAGGTAGATGGCCGCGAACGCCGCGCGCCGGCCGATCCGGTCGGAGACCGCGCCCCAGACGAAGCGGCCCAGCGCGTTGGCGAGCGCGATGGTCCCGTAGACGGCGGCCGCGGCGGCGGGCGCGGCACCGGTGAGCTCCCGCATGATCGGGACCGCGTTGGAGATGAAGAGGATGCCCGCCGTCACGTTGAGGAAGAGCATGGCGAAGGCGGCCCAGAACTGCGGGGTCCTCGCCATGGAACCAGGGGTGAAATCGGGTCCACCCCCGGCGAGGGCGGCGGCCGCCGAGGGTGCGGGCGGGTTCCGGACCAGGAGCGCGCCGGCTCCGCCCAGGATCGCGAAGGCCGCGCCGGAGAGGGCGAAGGCCTGCATCACCGCCGGGCCGGAGGCGGCGGTGGCCCCGCCCGCGAAGGCCGGAAACGACCGCAGGAGGTGGGCGTAGCCGAAGGCCCCGAGGCCGAAGCCGCCGACCACGAGGCCGCTGCCCAGTCCGCGCCGGTCGGGGAACCACTTGGTCACCGCCGCCACCGGCGTGACGTAGCCGAGCCCCAGCCCGAGGCCGCCCAGTACACCGTAGGTGAAGCAGAGCCAGGCCGCCCCGAGTCGGGCCGTTCCCAGTCCGGCGAGCAGGTTCCCGGCGCCCCAGAGGAGCGCGCCCGTCAGCGCCACCGGCCGCGGCCCGGCCCGGTCCTGCCACCGGCCGCCCAGGACCGCGCCCACGCCGAGGAAGAAGATGGCGATGGAGAAGGGAGCGGTGGCCTGCGCGCTCGTCCAGCCGAAGGCGGCCTGGAGTGGCTGGGTGTAGACGCTCCAGGCGTAGACCGTGCCCAGGCAGGCCATCAGGGCGACGCCGCCCGCGGCGACGAGCCAGCGGTTCACGGATGGGGACGCTTGGTGGTCCGCGCCTTCGCCTCCCGGGCGATCTCGATGCGCACGCCGGGCATCTTGGGATCGGGGCGCCGGGCCTTGGCCTCGAACGCCGCCGCCGCGTGGGCCGCCACCTCGAAGCGGGTCTCGCGGGGGAAGATGAGGATCTTGCCGATCTCGGCCCGGGTGACGTCGCCGCGGCGGCACAGCAGCGGCAGCAGCCACTTGGGATCCGCGCTGCGCTCCCGGCCGATCCCGATGGTGAACCAGACCCCTTCGATGGGCTCCGTCCGTCGGGTGCGGGCCGGGCCCTCGGCACGGGGAACCTGGCGGGCGGCTCGCGCGGTCTCGGGGAGCTCCTCGGCCGCGGGGAGGCGTGCCCGCTCGCGCCGCAGGAGCGCCGTCGCCACCGACAGCGGCGCGCGCGACTCGAGGAGCCTGCGGGCCGCCTGGAGCTCCTCCTCGGAGGCCTCGCCGGCCAGCGTCGCCACGTCGGCGGCGAGCCGCTCCTCGTCCCGTGCCCGGATCTCGTCGGCCGTGGGAACGGGAAGCCATTCGGCCTTCGCCCCGGCCATCTTGAGCATCCGCTCCATCTTGAAGCGCTCGGCGGGGGTGGCGAGGAACACCGCGCGCCCCTTCTTCCCGGCGCGCCCGGTGCGCCCGCTGCGGTGCTGCAGGGCCTGCGGGTCCCGGGGGATGTCGGCGTGGACCACGAGCTCGATGCCGGGCAGGTCGAGGCCGCGGGCGGCGACGTCGGTGGCGACGAGGATGCGGGCCCTGCCGTCGCGGAGGAGCTTGAGCGCCCTCGTCCGCTCGCCCTGCGTCAGGTCGCCGGCGATGCCGACCGCCTCGAAGCCGCGTTCGGAGAGGCTGGAGGCCATGTGGTGGGCCCCCTCGCGCGTGGAGCAGAAGACCAGCGCCCGCGCCGGGTTCTGCGCGCGCAGCACGTTGACGAGCGCGTGCTCCCGCTCCCGCTGCGCCACCACGTGGCCGTGGAGCGCGATGTCGGCGTGGGCCTCGCCCGGGGGCGTGGCGGCGACGCGCGCGGCGTCGTGGGTGTAGCGCTTGGCCAGCTCGAGGATGGGGCGGGGGAGGGTGGCCGAGAAGAGGACCGTGCGCCGCTCGGTGGGCGCGGCGCCCAGGATGGCCTCCAGCTCCTCCCGGAAGCCCATGTCGAGCATCTCGTCGGCCTCGTCGAGGACGAGCGCCCGCACCGCCGAGAGGTCGAGGTTCCTCCGCTCGATGTGGTCGCGCAGGCGCCCCGGCGTGCCCACCACCACGTGGGAGCCGGCGGCCAGGGACCTGGCCTCCCGGCGCGGGTCCATGCCGCCGACGGTGGAGACGACCCGGCCGCCCGCGTCTCCCAGCAGCCAGGAGAGCTCGCGCTGCACCTGCACGGCCAGCTCCCGCGTGGGGGCGATGACGAGCACCAGCGGCGCCCCCGCCTCCTCGAAGGTCGGCGCGTCGCCGAGCAGCGTGTCGGCGAGGAGGAGGCCGAAGGCCACGGTCTTCCCGGAGCCGGTCCGGGAGGAGACGAGGAGGTCGCGCCCGCGGAGCCCGGGGGCGAGCACCTCCCGCTGCACGGGGGTGGGATCTTCGTAGCCGCGGGCGTCGAGGGCGCGCCGCAGGGCGGGGTGGACCCCGAGGGAGGCGAAGCTCATGCCCGAATCTATCACGGCAGCCGTTCCAGCTCCCCGGAGAGCCGCTCCCACTCCGCGTAAAGTGTCTCGAGCTCGGCCTGGGCGCGCTGGCGCGCCTCGACGTGGACGCGGGCCCGGGTGAAGTCGTCGTAGATGCCCGGGTCGGCCAGGGCCTCGGTGGCCTCGCGCTCGGCGCGCTCGAGCAGGGCGATGCGCTCCTCGGCGGCCTGGATGGCGTCGCGCAGGGGCTTCTCGAGCCGCCGCCGGGCATTGCGGGCCTCGGCCTCGATGCGGCGCCGCTCCCGGTCCCCTCCCCGCGGACCCGCGTCGCGGCCCCCGTCTCCCTCCGCCTGCGGCGCCGCCGCCAGGGCCAACTGCCGCTGGTGGTAGAGCCAGTCGTCGAGGTTGCCGGACCAGGGGACGACCCCCCCGTCCTTCACCTCCCAGACCGCCGTCGCGAGCCGGTTCACGAAGCTCCGGTTGTGGGAGACGAAGAGCAGCGTTCCGCCGTAGCCCGCCAGGGCCTCGATGAGCGCCTCCGACGACTCGATGTCGAGGTGGTTGGTGGGCTCGTCGAGGAGGAGGAAGTTGGTGGGGCGCAGGAGCAGCTTGGCCAGCGCGACGCGGGATCGCTCGCCGCCGGAGAGGACGCCGACCCGCTTGTCCACCGCGTCGCCGGAGAAGAGGAAGGAGCCGGCCACGCTCCGGATCCAGGACTCGCCCTGCTCCGGCACGACGTCCCACAGCGTCCGGAGCACCGTGCGGTCGGGATCGAGCGTACCGAACGTGCGGGCCGGGCCGTCGGCCGAGGCGTGCTCGTCCCGCTCGAAGTGGTGCTGGGCGTAGTAGCCGGCCACCACCCCGTGGCCGAGCTTCACCGAGCCGGAGTCGGGCGCGAGCTCGCCGGCGACCAGCTTGAGGAGCGTGCTCTTCCCCGCCCCGTTCGGCCCGATCACGGCGATGCGCTCGCCGCGCAGGACCTGGGCGTCGAGGTTGCGGTAGACCGCGATCGGGCCGTAGGACCGGGACAGCCCCTCGAGGCGCAGCACCTCGCGTCCGGATCGGGGGGCGTCGGGAAAGCGGAAGAGCGCCGTGTCCCGCTCCTCGGGGAGCTCCACCGTCTCCATCCGGTCGAGCATCTTCTGCTTGCTCTTCGCCTGCGTGGCCTTGGTGTTCTTGGCGCCGAATCGCTCGATGAAGCGGGAGAGCTGGGCGCGCCGCGCATCGATGCGCGCCGCCTTGGCGACGAGCTGCTCCTCCTCCTCGGCCCGGAGCCGCCGGTAGTCGTCGTAGTCGCCGACCCAGCTCTTCACGCCCTCCGGCTCGAGCGAGAGCACCCGGTCGATCTGCCGGTTGAGGAAGAGCCGGTCGTGGGAGACGAGCACCATCGCCTTCCGGGTCCCGCGCAGGAAGTCCTCGAACCAGGCCAGCGTGGGAACGTCGAGGTGGTTGGTCGGCTCGTCGAGGAGCAGCAGGTCGGGGTCCTGGAGCAGGAGCCCGGCCAGGGCCGCCCGCATGCGCCAGCCGCCGGAGAGGGTGCGGGTGGGGCGGTCGAGCCGGTCGGCGGCGAAGCCGAGGCCCCCCAGGATCCGCTCGGCCCGGTGGCGGCCGAAGTGCTCCTCGAAGTGGGCGAGCTCATCGTGCAGCTCGGCGAGGGCCTCGGAGAGCTCCAGCCTCTCCTCGTCGGTGCCGGCCTCGGCGAGCGCCGCCTCGGTGGCGAGGAGGCGGGCCTCCAGGGAGTCCCGGCCCGGGACCGACGACAGCACCGCCTCGACGATGCTGCCCTCCGGGAGGGACGAGACGTCCTGCGGCAGGTAGCCGATGCGCGAGCCCCTCCGGAAGACCAGCGTTCCACCGTCGGGCGACCGCTCCCCCGCCAGGATGCGGAGCAGGCTCGACTTCCCGGTCCCGTTCGGGCCCACCAGCCCGATGCGATCGTGGGGGCCGATCGCGAACGACGCCCCGTCGAAGATGGCGTCGGCGCCGAAGGCGAGCGAGAGATCGCGGGAGGAGACGAGGCTCATGCGGTTCACACTTCTTCACCCAGGAACCCCGCGGAGGCAAGGGGAGTCGCAGGCTATGATGCGCCGGTGTCCACCGATCCAGTCCTGACCGCGCTCCTCGTCGAGGACGACGCCCGGCTCGCCGCGCTGACCGCCGAGTACCTCGGCGGTCACGGCGTGGTGGTGACCAGCGCCGGCGACGGCGCGTCGGGTCTCGAGGAGGCGCTCCGTCGTCCCTACGACGTGGTGCTCCTCGACCTCATGCTCCCCGCCAAGAGCGGCCTCGACGTCTGCCGGGAGCTGCGCACCCAGTCCGACGTCCCCATCATCGTGCTCACGGCGCGCGGTGAGGAGGCCGACCGGGTCATGGGGCTCGAGCTGGGCGCGGACGACTACGTCGCGAAGCCCTTCTCGCCGCGGGAGCTCCTGGCGCGCATCCGGGCCGTGGTTCGACGCGCCCGGGGCCAGGTGGGGCCCCTGGTGAAGGTCGCCCGCGTGGGCGCGATGGTCCTCGACCCGGGCACCCGCCGCGCGACCCTGCGCGAGCAGGAGATCGTCCTCACCGGCTACGAGTTCTCCCTGCTCTACGCGCTGGCGTCCCGCGCCGGGCGCGTGCTGTCCCGCGAGCAGCTCATCGAGCTGGCCGGCGGCAGCGCCGAGGAGGCCTTCGATCGGTCGG
Organism: uncultured delta proteobacterium; assembly: GCA_963818535.1. Taxonomy (GTDB): domain Bacteria; phylum Myxococcota; class Myxococcia; order Myxococcales; family Anaeromyxobacteraceae; genus CAIOAK01. Next base: position 199,900 of record CAWFSM010000006.1, read on the forward strand.
TGGACGTCCACGTCTCCCGCCTGCGCCAGAAGCTGGGCGACGACTCCAAGAACCCCCGGATGCTGAAGACGGTGCGCGGGGCGGGCTACATGCTGGCCGCGGAGCCAGATTGAGCCGGTGGCGTCCCAAGCAGCCGCGCCTCTTCTGGCGGGTCTACCTGGCCGGCCTGGGGCTGCTCGCCCTGGTCGCTCTCGCCAACGTGGCGGTCGGCACGCTCACGGAGCGGAGCCCGCTCGTCCGGGGAACGGCCAGGCTCACGCGCTTCGCCGCCGAGCACATCGCCGACCACGCGGACGAGCCGGCGCGCATCGAGGCCGAGCTCCGGCAGATGGCCGACGCCTTCCGGGTCGACATGGCGTACCGGCTCGACGGTGGCAAGGGCGTGGCCGAGGTGGGGGATGCTCCGCAGCTCCCGGAGGCGCAGCGGGCAAAGCTGGCCGAAGGGCTCGTGAAGTTCACCGAGGACGACCGCCCGGTCTGGGCGACCCGCGTGGCCGGGAAGGCTCCCGGCTACCTCATCGTGGCCGCGGCGCCCAGGTCGGTCCCGGTCGAGCGGGCCGCGGCCTTCATCTCGGCCTGGCTCCTCGTGCTGGCGCTGGCCGCCTTCCCGCTGGCCCGCGCGCTCGCCCGCCCGATGGAACGGCTCACCGACGCGGCGCGCAGGCTCGGCGCCGGTGACCTCTCGGCCCGCGCCGGGCTGCGCAGGGGCGACGAGGTGGGCGAGCTCTCGTCGGCTTTCGACGAGATGGCTTCCCGCCTGGAGGGGCTGGTCCGGGCGGAGCGGCAACTCCTCGCCGACGTCTCCCACGAGCTGCGGACGCCGCTGGCCCGGATCCGCGTCGCGCTGGACCTGGCCGCCGAGGGAGACGTGGATCGGGCCCGGAAGTACCTGGAGGAGATCCGCATGGACCTCGCCGAGCTCGACCAGCTGCTCGGCGACGTCCTCACCGCGGCCCGCCTCGATCAGGCCGACGGCCGGGCAGACGTGCCGCTCCGCCTCCAGCAGGTCAAGGCCCGGGAGATCGTCGACCGGGCCGCGGAACGCTTCCGGCGCGCCCACCCCGACCGGACGCTGGCCGTCGAGATCGAGGGGGAGCTCCCCGGCCTCGTCGTCGACCCCGTCATGCTCCGGCGCGTGGTCGAGAACCTGCTCGACAACGCGGCCAAGTACTCGGAGGCGCCGGCCCCGGTGGAGCTCCGGGCGCGAACCGACGGGACGGCCCTCGTCGTCGCCGTCCGCGACGAGGGCATCGGCGTGGAGCCGCAGGACCTCCCGCGCATCTTCATGCCCTTCTTCCGCACGGATCGGAGCAGGGCCCGTGGCACCGGCGGGGTCGGCCTGGGGCTCGCGCTGGCCAAGCGGATCGTGGAGGCCCACGGAGGGACCATCGCGGTCGAGAGCCGACCCGGCCTGGGAACGACGGTGTCCTTCCGCGTTCCCGCCGAGGACTAGGAGACGTCGGCCCTACCAGACCTCGCCGCAGTTCCGGCACCGCGCCGTGCGGAAGAGGAAGTCGTTCCCCCGGCTGGTGGCCGTCTGGCACTTCGGGCAGTGGAGGTCGAACCAGGCGAGCGCGGTCGGTCGCCCCAGCGCCGCCGAGGTGACGAAGAGCGGCAGCACCAGGCCGCCGAGGAGCGCGGCAGCCCAGGTCCAGGGGATCTCCCGCCTCCACAGGCCGATCCCGAGGCTCACGAGCACCATCGCCGACAGGAACAGCGTGAGGTAGCGCCCCCACAGCCAGGCCAGTCGGTACCCCCGGGCGATGCCCCAGACGAGCACCCCCATCACCACGGCCGCGAAGATCCACTGGGCGAACCCCACCTGGCTGGTGGTCGAGACCACGAGGGCGAAGCCCGTCTGCACCGAAGTGGCGAGCAGCAAGGAGAGCGATGCGAGGTGGATGCTGCCGGGCGCCTTGCGGGGGCTCAACTCAGGATTCCTCGTGGTGCGGGTAGGGCACGGAGGTGGGCGGGACGAAGTTCTCCTTGATGGACCGCTGCGAGACCCAGCGCATGAGATTCGACATGGCGCCGGCCTTGTCGTTCGTCCCGCTGGCGCGGGCGCCGCCGAAGGGCTGCTGGCCGACGACGGCGCCGGTGGGCTTGTCGTTCACGTAGAAGTTCCCGGCGGCGTTCTCGAGCGCCTTCGCCATGTGGACGATGGCGCGGCGGTCCTGGGCGAAGACGGCGCCGGTGAGCGCGTAGGGCGACGTCTGGTCGCAGACGGCCAGGGTCTCGTCGAGCTTCCCGTCGGGGTAGACGAAGACGGTCAGCACCGGCCCGAAGATCTCCTCCTCCATGAGCTGGAAGTGCGGGTTCGTGGTCTCCACCACGGTGGGGCGGATGAACCATCCCTCCGAGGGATCGCTGGTGCCGCCGGCCAGGATGCGCGCCTCCGGGGAGTTCCGGGCCACCTCGACGTAGCGCGTGATGCTCCCGAAGGCGTTCCGGTCGATGACCGCTCCCAGGAAGGTGCGGAAGTCGGCGGGATCGCCCATGCGCAGGGCCTCGGTCTCGGCGACGAGCCGCTCCTTGACCCGCGGCCACAGGCTCTGGGGCACGTAGGCGCGCGAGGCCGCCGAGCACTTCTGGCCCTGGTACTCGAAGGCGCCGCGAACCAGCGCGGTGACGAGCGCGTCGACGTGCGCCGACGGGTGGGCGAAGACGAAGTCCTTGCCGCCGGTCTCCCCCACGATGCGCGGGTAGCTGCGGTACGTCGGGAGGTTGCCCGCGATGGTGCGCCACATCCCCTGGAAGACCGGGGTCGACCCGGTGAAGTGGATCCCGGCGAAGTCGGGGTGCGCCAGCACCGGGTCGCCGACGGCGCGACCGGCCCCGGGCAGGAAGTTCACCACGCCAGGCGGCAGCCCGGCCTCCTCGAGCAGCTTCAGGAGGTGCCAGCCGGAGAGCACCGCGGTGGAGGCGGGCTTCCAGAGCACGGTGTTCCCCATGATGGCCGGAGCGGTGGGGAGGTTGGCGGCGATGGCGGTGAAGTTGAACGGCGTCACCGCGAAGACGAACCCCTCCAGCGGCCGGTGCTCGACGCGGTTCCAGAGCCCCGGGGAGGAGACCGGCTGCTGGGCGTAGATCTCGTCGGCGAAGGCCACGTTCCAGCGCCAGAAGTCGATGGCCTCGCAGGCGCTGTCGATCTCGGCCTGGAAGACCGTCTTCGACTGGCCGAGCACGGTGGCGGCGTTGAGCACCTGCCGCCAGGGGCCGGCGAGCAGCTCGGCGGCCTTGAGGAAGACCGCGGCGCGATCGTGCCAGGCCATGGCGCCCCATTCGCGGCGGGCCTCCCGCGCGGCCGCGGCGGCCAGCGCCACCTCCTCGGGCCCTGCCTGGTGGAACCGGGCCAGCACGTGGCCGTGCCGGTGGGGCATGCGCACCTCGGCCAGGTTCCCGGTGCGGATCTCCCTTCCACCCACGACCACCGGGATCTCGATCTCGGTGGCCGCCATCCGGGCCAGCGCGGCCTTCAGGGCCGCCTTCTCGGGCGTTCCCGGGCCGTAGTGGAGGTTGGGCTCGTTCTTCGGAGGTGGGACGTGGAAGCGTGCGTTGGTCATGGGCCCTCTTCTGGCGCCGGAGGATAACTCCGAACGGGGCCGTGGGCTCGCGCAACCGGCGCCCGATCCGCTAGGCTGCGCACCAGACCGGGACGGCTGGAGCACCGGAGGAGCCGCCCATTCCAAGAGGATCGACCGCCATGAAGAAGACCCGCATCCTGGCCGCCCTGGCTGCCATCGCCTTTGCGTCGAGCGCCCTCGCCTACCAGGTGACCGGCGAGGTGGAGGACGTCACCCCGACCACCATCACGGTGAAGGCCACCGGTGGGAAGAACAAGGGGGAGAAGTTCGAGATGACCCGCGGCGCCGACACCAAGGTCTCGGGCGACCTCAAGAAGGGCGCCAAGGTGACCGTGGAGTACACGATCACCGCCAAGTCGGTCGAGGTGAAGGCCGACAAGAAGGCCAAGTAGCCGAACGGCGCTACTCGTCCCCTCCACGGGCCAGCCCGTGCTTGTGGAGCTTGTCGTGGAGGGTGACGCGGGAGATGCCCAGCTTGCGGGCGGCCTCGGTGCGGTTGCCGCCGGCCGCCCGCAACGCCTCCACGACGAGCCCGCGCTCGAAGGCGTCGACCCGCGCCTTCAGCGTCATGGCCGGCTCCTCTCCGCGCTCCTTGCCGCCCTCGGCGCCGGGCGGGAGGAGGGTCGGGTCGAGCTCCCCCTCGTGGGACAGGGCCACCAGCTTCTCGATGGCGTGCTCCAGCTCCCGGACGTTGCCGGGCCAGTGCCAGGCGGCGAGCCGGGCGAAGACCTCGTCGCTCACCCGCATGGGGCCCGTGCCGAAGCGCTCGGCGAACCGGGAGAGGAAGTGGCGCGCCAGCAACGGGATGTCCTCGGGGTGCTCTCGCAGCGCCGGCACGTGCAGGTGGACGACGTTGAGCCGCCAGTAGAGGTCCTCGCGGAAGGCGCCGCGCGCCACCAGGTCGGCCAGGTCGCGGTGGGTGGCGGCGATGACCCGAACGTCGACGTTGCGCGATCGCTCCTCGCCGACCGGTCGGACCTCCCCCTCCTGCAGGACGCGCAGGAGCTTGGCCTGCAGGGGCAGCGGCAGCTCGCCCACCTCGTCGAGGAGCATCGTGCCGCCGTCCGCCTCCCCGAAGAGGCCGACGCGGGCCCGCACCGCGCCGGTGAAGGCGCCACGCGCGTGGCCGAAGAGCTCGGCCTCGGCCAGCTCGGCGACCAGGGACGCGCAGTTGAACCGGACGAAGGGGCGCGCCGCGCGCCGGGAGGCCTGGACGAGCGCCTCGGCCACCCGCTCCTTGCCCGTGCCGCTCTCGCCCGTGAGCAGGACGGCGACGTCCCGCGGGCCGACCCGGGCCACCAGCGAGGCCAGCCGGCTCATGGCCGGCGAGTCGAAGATCATGGTGCGGGAGAGGGCGAGCTCTCCGGCCAGGCGCTCGTTCTGCGCCCGCAGCCGCGCCGCCTCGGTGGCGCGCCGCACCACCGCGAGGAGCTCCTCCGGCTCGAAGGGCTTGCGGAAGTAGTCCCACGCGCCGGCCTTGATGGCCTCGACGGCCTGCCGTTCCGATCCGTGCGCGGTGACCATCACCACCCGCGGCGCCGCCGGTCCCGTGCCGATGCGCCGGAGAAGCTCCATCCCGTCCATGCGCGGCATCCGCAGGTCGGTGAGGACGAGGTCGGGCGCGAAGTCCTCCAGGCGCTCGAGGGCCTGCATCCCGTCGGCGGCCTCGGCGACCTCGAGCCCCTCCGACTCGAGGATTTCACGCAACGTGTATCGGACGCCGGCGTCGTCGTCGACCACGAGCGCCCGGGGGCGCCCCTCCGCGGCGGGGCGCTCGCTCAAGCCGCCGCCTCGGCCGAGGCGCGGGAGGGAAGGGTGAGCTCGGCCCGGAGGCCACCGCCCTCGCGGGGGGCGAGGCGCAGCTCTCCCCCGTGCTGGCGGGCGATGGCGCGAGCGACCGTGAGTCCGAGCCCCGATCCGCTCGCCTTGGTGGTGACGCCGGGCTCGAAGACGCGGCCGCCCAGGGCGGGGTCGAGCCCCGGGCCCCGGTCGAGGACGGCCACCCGCGCCGTCTCGGCGCCGTCCTGGACCTCGATGACCACGAGGTGGCCGGGCGGGCTCGCGTCGAGCGCGTTCTGGACCAGGTTGATGAGGACCTGCTTCACCTTGCGGGGATCGCAGCGGGCCTGCCCGCCGCCGTGCACCTCGACGGCGACGCCGCGGTCGCGCGCCATGCCCTCGTGGAGCATGGCCACCTCGCGGGCGATGGCGCCCACGTCGGAGCTCCCCAGCGCGAGCGGCACGAGCGGCCGGGAGAAGTTGAGGAACTCGTCGAGGATGGCCTGCAGCCGGTCCACCTCGCGCCGGAGGACGGAGAGGCGCTCGGCGGACCGCGGGTCGGCGACGGCGGGAGCGAGCAGGGCGGCGAGCCCCTTCACGCTGGCGAGCGGGTTCTTCAGCTCGTGTGCGATCTCGGCGGCGAGCGCCGACAGTTCCGCCTCCCGTTCCTGATAGGCCCGCAGGGATTCCTCCTGCGCCGAGAGGGCGCGCCGCACCATGCCGTCGAAGGTCTTGCGGATGACGCGCCCCAGGCCGGCGCCGCCCACGAGCAGGAAGGTGAGGATTCCCCAGTTGACCAGGACCGAGAGGAGCGACGCCTGGCCGAGGGCCGGAAGCGCGGCCGGCGTCCCGCCCGAGACTCCCAGCGCGGCGAACCCCGCCGTCGCCATCACCAGGAAGCCGGTCAGCGCGAAGATGACCGGCGGTTCGAGGAAGAAGCCGAAGGTGATGGCGAGGACCGGGAGCAGGAAGGCGACCGGGCTCCCCAGGCCGCCCGTGCCGAGCGCGATGCTGATGGCGCCCAGCGCCGCGACCGCCAGGTTGAGCCAGATGGAGAGCCGTTCGATCCCCAGGCGCCGGGCCCGAACCGCCTCGACGGCGAAGAAGGCGAAGGCCAGGACGGCCGCCGAGCCCACCAGCCAGGTGCGCCACGGGCGTGGGTCGGTCCAGGCCAGCGCGATCGCCAGCGTCATCATGATGGGGACGAAGACCAGGCGGATCCCGACCGCGCGGCCGAAGAGCCGGTTCAGTTCCTGCCGCTGGATCTCGGCGAATCCGTGGGGGGGGCCGCTCATGTCGTCGCCCGTCTCGTCGCGCCGGAGGATACGCCGGGCGGCCGGGGATCGCACGCGGAGCCCCGGGAGCCTCACGGGGATCGCCCCACCGCCCGGTCGAGCGCGGCGACCGATCCGCCCAGCCGGGCGCTGGAGAGCGCGACCTGGATCTCGGCGGAGAAGAGGATGTCGTTGGCGGCGAGCACGTCCAGGCTGGACGTCAGTCCCTCGCCGAACCCGCGCCGCGCCGAGGCAGCGGCCGCCGAGGCGGTCTCCCTCTCCTGCCGGGCGAGGCGGAGCCGTTCCCGGGCGACCTCGACGTCGCGGGCGGCGTTCTGGACCTCCTGCAGGACCTGCAACCGGGTGCCGGTCTCCGCGGCGCGGGCCTCGCTGGCCTGGGCGGAGGCCTGGTCCGCCCTCCCGTACCGGTAGCCGCCGTCGTAGAGCGTCCAGGTCAGGTCCACCGAGACGCGCCAGCCGGCCTTGTCGCCGGTGGGGAAGGGAACCGTCTGGGCCTGGGCGGCGCCGGAGGCCGAGATCTGCGGGGCGAGCCGCCAGAGCGCGGCGCTCTTCTGCTTCTCGTAGGACCGGACCACGGCAGCCTGTGCGCGGAGCTCGGGGCGGGACTCGAGGGCCTCCCGGAAGAGATCCTGCACGTCCTGCACGGTGGCGGCTGGCAGGGGCGGCATGGTGATGGTCACCGGCTCGGACCGGCCGAGGAGGACACCCACGGCGATGCGGGCGCGCGAACGCTCGGAGCGCGCGGCCACGAGGTCGCTCTCCCGGCGCGTCGCCGAGGTCTCGGCCTGGAGCACCGAGAGAGGGGTGGCCGTGCCGGCCTTCAGCAGCCGGCCCGCGCTATCGGCCTGCGACCGGGCCGAGGCCACCGCGCGCTCGGAGGCGGCCACCACCTCGTCGCCGGCCCACGCGGTCCACGCCGCCTGCACCAGCGCCGTGCGGACCGTGAGCCGGGTGGCGTCGCTCGCCTCGGCGGCGGCGAGCGCCGAGTCCCGCGCCGCGGCCACGGAGAACCAGGCCTCGGGGACGATGAGCGGCACCCTCAGCCCCGCGGAGGCCTGCCATGCGTCGAGGGGCTGGATGTAGATCTTCTCGAGCGCGCCTCCCTGCGGGGCCGTGATGATCACCGAGGCGTTGTTGTGGAAGAACCCGCCGCCGGCCACCAGGTTCGGGAGGAGCGGCGCGCTCGCCTGCTTGACGACCCCGAGCGCGGCCGCCGCCCGCGCCTTTGCCTCCTCGAGCGTGGGGTTCTGCCGGTCGAGCTCGGCCAGCGCCTCCGGAAGGGTCATCGAGATCGCCACGGGCATTCCCCGCAGCGAAGGCGGGACGGTCTCCGTGGGCGCGGGCGGCGCGTCCCCGGAGGGGGCTGCGGCGAGAAGGAGCGCCAGGGTGGCGGCGAGAGCGGTCATGCGCTTCGCGGCAGCAAGGAAGATGCCGGCCCCCCGGGCCCGCGTTCTCCCGCCATTCCCGTCGCGCAGGTACCCGCCGGGGTGCGGACGGGGCCCGTTCGCTGTACGCGTGACCGAACGGGCCGTCGGAAGTCCTTACAGCGCCCCGGAGTGGGTCCACGAGCAAGCGCGTTTTGGGGCCCGTATCGGCGATGATGAACGGCACGCTCCTCGCACCGGAGGCCGCGTGCCCGCGATCCACGCGGGCGGGGAGTCGCCGAATGCGCCGCATCGCCGTCGTGGTCGCCGTGGTCGTCGTCGCGCTGGTCGCCCTGCTGGGTGTGCGCCTCTGGGTGCAGGCCCGGGCGAGGAACGCCCCTCCCGGAGGGTCCGGGGAGATCGAGGGGACGACCGTGGACGTCTCGGCGCGCATCACCGCCCGCGTCCTCAAGCTCGCGGCCGTGAAGGGACGTCCGGTGAAGGCCGGCGACGTCCTCGTCGAGCTCGATTGCTCCGACCAGGGAGCGGCGCTCGCCGAGGCCGAGGCCAGGCTCGCGGCGGCGAAGGCCCAGGCATCCGCCGCCGAGGCGAACGTCGACGCCACGCGCCGCAGCCGGGAAGCGGCCGCCGCCGCCGAGGCCGCAGCCCGGGCCCAGGTGGAGGCCGTGGTCGCGCAGCGCGACGTGGCGCGGCGGGAGGCGGCGCGCCTCGAGTCCCTGCCCGAGGACGTCTCGGTCTCCGCGCGGGACCGGGCGCGCGGCGGGGCCGAGCAGCTCTCGGCCCAGGCGACGGCCGCCGAGGCCCAGGCCAGGGCCAGCTCCGAGCAGTCCCGCGCGGCCGCGCTCGCCATCCAGGCCTCCACCGCCCAGGCCAGCTCCAGCGTGGCCAGCGTCAAGGCCTCCGGCGAGGCCGCCCGCCGCAGCCAGCTCCTCGCCGACGAGTGCGTGCTCCGCGCGCCGCGCGACGCCATGCTCGACGACCTCCCGCACGAGGTGGGCGAGCTGGTGGCCGCCGGGCAGCCGCTGGCGCGGCTGGTGGACATGGCCGAGGTGAAGGCCACCTTCTACCTGCCGAACGCCGAGATCGGCGCGGCCCGCCCGGGAGCCAGGGCCACCGTGGTCGCCGACGCCTTCCCCGATCGCAAGTTCGAGGGAACCATCGCCTCGGTCTCGGCGAAGGCCGAGTTCACTCCCCGGAACATCCAGACCCGCTCCGATCGCGACCGGCTCGTCTACCCCGTCGAGGTCCGGCTGAAGAACCCGGAGGGGCTGCTCCGCCCCGGGATGCCGGTGCAGGTCACGCTGTCCCGGGAGCCATGAGCAATGCAGGCGGCCCTCGAGGCGCGCCAGATGGAGAAGCGCTTCGGCACGGTCGAGGCGCTCGCCGGCATGTCGTTCGCGGTCCGGGCGGGCGAGCTCTACGGCATGGTCGGACCGGACGGAGCCGGCAAGACCACCGCCATCCGCGCGCTGGCCGGCCTCATCGACCTCGACACCGGGGAGGCCCGGGTGCTCGGCATGGACCCGCGGAAGGGCGGTGAGGTCCGCGAGACGCTCGGCCTCCTGCCCCAGCAGTACAGCCTCTACCGGGACCTCACCGTGATGGAAAATCTGAGGTTCTTCTCCCGGCTCTACGTGCTCCCGCGCGACGTCTTCCGCCGGCGGGCCGAGCGGCTGCTGGCCATCACGCGGCTCGACCGCTTCACCGACCGGCGCGCCGACCAGCTCTCCGGCGGCATGTACAAGAAGCTGGCGCTGGCGGCGGCCCTCCTCCACGAGCCCAGGGTCCTTCTCCTCGACGAGCCCACCAACGGCGTCGACCCCGTGTCGCGCCGCGAGCTGTGGGCGCTCCTCCACGAGTTCGTGCAGGGCGGGATGGCGGTGCTGGTCTCCACCCCGTACATGGACGAGGCGGAGCGCTGCGACCGGGTGGGCCTCGCCTACCGGGGACGGTTGCTCCTCGAGGGCGAGCCGGGGGCGCTGCTGGCCGGGTTCGACGAGGAGGCCTACGAGATCGACGGAGGCGACCGCGAGCGGGTGGAGGCTGTGGTGGCGTCGCTGCCCGCGGTCCGGTCCGTGTCCCCGGCCGGTTCCCGCCTGCGCGTGGATCTCGTCGCCGGGGGGCGCGAGGGCGTGGCCGCGGCGCTGGCGCCGCTCGGTGCCGGGCTTCGCCCGGTGGCCCCGAGCTTCGAGGACCTGTTCCTGTCCCGCCTGCAGGGGGAGCACGCAGCGTGAATCCCGGCCACTCCATCGAGGCCGAGCACCTCTCCCGCCGCTTCGGGGACTTCCTCGCGGTGGACGACGTCTCGTTCCAGGTGGAGAAGGGGGAGATCTTCGGCTACCTGGGCGCGAACGGGGCCGGCAAGTCCACCACCATCCGGATGCTCATCGGCCTGCTCGCCCCCACCAGCGGCCGGGCCATGGTGGCCGGCCACGACGTGGCGCGCGACCCGGAGGGCGTGAAGGCGGCCATCGGCTACATGTCGCAGAAGTTCTCGCTCTACCTCGACCTCCCGGTGGAGGAGAACCTGCGCTTCTTCGGGGGCGCCTACGGGCTCTGGGGGAAGGACCTCCAGCGGCGCGCCGACGAGGTCCTCGAGCTCACCGGCCTCGCCGGGCACCGCAAGGCCATCACCGGCTCCCTGCCCGGGGGCATCCGGCAGCGGCTCGCGCTGGGGAGCGCGGTCCTCCACCGCCCGTCCATCGTCTTCCTCGACGAGCCCACCGCCGGCGTCGATCCGGAGGCTCGCCGGTCCTTCTGGCGGCTCATCCGCGAACTGTCCCGGGAGGGAACCACGGTCTTCGTCACCACCCACTACCTCGACGAGGCCGAGTACTGCCGCCGGATCGGCCTCATGGTGGACGGCCGCCTGGTGGCGCTCGACACCCCGGCCGAGCTGAAGCGGACCTGGGTCCCCGATCGCGTCCTCCTGGTCCGCGGCCGGAACCTGGCGGCAGGGGCGGCGGCCCTCCGCGGCCGCCCGGGGGTCCGGGCCGCCGAGCCCTTCGGCGCCGGGCTCCACCTGCGCGTCGATCCGGAGGCCTGGACCGGCGAGGCCGTGCGGACCGTCCTCGAGGCGAGCGGCGGGGAGGGCGTCTCGGTCGAGGTGGCCGAGCCGACGCTCGAGGACGTGTTCCTGGCGGTCGTGGGGCGCGGCGCCGAGGCGCAGGCGGCGCGGGAGGTCGCGTCGTGACGCTGGCCGGGAGCCGGGCCGGGCGGTTCGTCGCCCGCGTGGGCGCCATCGCCTGGAAGGAGATCCTCCACATCCGGCGCGACACCCGGACCCTGCTGCTCGCGCTCGCCATGCCGGTGGTGATGCTGCTCCTCTTCGGCTACGGGGTGAGCTTCGACGTCGACCGCATCCCGCTCGCCGTCTCCGACCAGGACCGCACCGGGGCCTCGCGCCGCCTGGCCCTGGCCTTCACCGAGAACCACGAGTTCGAGCCGGTGGGTGGGGCCGAGGCCGACGCCGCGGACACCATCTTCCGCCGCCACCGGGCGCAGGCCGTCCTGGTCATCCCCCTGGGCTACGAGAAGGACCTGATGCGGGGCGGTCCGGCGCGGGCCCAGCTCCTCCTCGACGCCGCCGACCCGGTCACGGCAAGCCAGGTGCTCGCCAAGGCGGACGCCATCGCCCTCTCCGAGAGCCGGCGGGTGACGGTGGGTCCAGGCATCTCGGCGGCTCCTCCGCTTCAGGTGAAGGTGTCGACCCGCTACAACCCGGAGGCCCGCTCGGCCGTCTTCATCGTGCCCGGGCTGGCGGCCTACCTCATGGCCATCAGCGCGGTCCTGCTCACCGCGCTCACGGTGGCCGGCGAGTGGGAGCGGGGCTCCATGGAGCAGCTCTTCGCCTCGCCGGTGAGCCGGCTCGAGATCGTGCTGGGCAAGCTCTTCCCCTACCTGATCGTCGGCCTCATCCAGCTGCTGCTCGTCCTGGGGGTCGGGACCAACGTCTTCGACGTGCCCATCCTGGGAAGCCCGGTCCTCGTCATCCTGGCCGGGACCCTCTTCCTGGCCGGGATGCTGGGACAGGGACTCCTCATCTCGGTGGTGGCGAAGAACCAGCTCGTGGCCACCCAGGCCGGCAGCCTGTCGTCCCTGCTCCCGTCGCTGCTGCTCTCCGGAATGCTCGTCCCCATCGACAACATGCCGGCGGTGCTGCGCCTGCTCTCGCGGATCGTGCCCGCCCGGTACATGGTGGATGCGCTCCGGCAGATCCTGCTCAAGGGGAACGGGATCGCGCAGGTCTGGCCCGACCTCCTCGCCATGCTGATCTTCGCGGTGGTGATCGTGGCGCTCGCCACGGTCCGCTTCAAGAGGAGGATCGCGTGAGCGCGGAGCGGCGCCCGTCCCGGGGCTGGATCCAGTACGTCGCGGTGGTGCGCAAGGAGGTCCTCCAGACGCTCCGGGACCGGCGCGTCATGTTCATGCTGATCTTCGCGCCGTTCCTGCAGACGCTGGTTCTGGGCTTCGCGGTGGACTTCGACGTCGACCGGGTGCCCACCGTGGTCGCCGACCAGGACCGCAGCCAGGAGAGCCGGACCCACCTGCGCCGGGTGCTCGCCGACGGGACGCTGCGGTTCGCCGGGGCGGCGGACAGCGCCGAGCAGGGCGCCGCCGCGCTCGACCGGGGAGACGCGGCGGCGGTGCTGGTCATCCCGCCCCGCTTCGGCGCCGACGTGGCGGCCGGGCGGCCGGCCCAGGTCCAGATGATCCTCGACGGGACCGACCCCAACCGGTCCAACGTCGCGGCCGGTGCGGTCTCCCGCTACTTCGGGGAGGACGCCCTGCGGCGTGCGGGCGAGCGCGCCCGGGCCGCCGGCGTGGCCCCCCCGGCCCGCATCGAGATCGTGCCCCGGCTCTACTACAACCCCGGGCTGAAGAGCGCGCCCTACATCGTGCCCGGCATCGCGGCCATGCTGCTCGTGGTCGTCACCACCCTGGTCACCGCCATGGGACTGGCGCGCGAGCGGGAGCAGGGAACCCTCGAGCAGGTGGCGGTGACGCCCGTCCCGGCATCGGTGCTGCTCGCGGCGAAGATGACCCCCTTCGTCTTCATCGGCTTCTTCGACGTGCTGCTCCTCGTCACCGTCGGCACCTGGGTCTTCGGCGTCCCGCTGGGGGGAAACCTGGCGGTGCTGGCGCTCGCCACGCTGCTCTACCTGCTCTCCACGCTGGGGGTGGGCCTGCTCATCTCGACCATCTCCGCGAACCAGCAGCAGGCCTTCCTGGGCGGCTTCCTCTTCACGCTGCCGGCCATGCTGCTCTCCGGGATCATGACGCCCGTCGACTCGATGCCGCGATGGATGCAGGTGCTGACGTACGCGAACCCGCTGCGCTACTTCCAGGAGATCGCCCGCTCCAACCTGCTCAAGGGAGGGGGCCTCGCCGACCTCTGGCCGCAATTCCTGGCGCTGGCGTTCTTCGGCACGGTGATCTTCGGCCTGGCGACGGCCCGGTTCCGCAAGCGGACGGGATAGGGCGTCCCTACAGGCGTCGGTGCTTGAGCGCCGGCAACTCCTGGCGGGCGCGCTCCATCCGGGCCCGGTCGAAGCGGGCGACGCACACCCCCTCGCCATCCGGGCAGCGCGCCAGCACCGTTCCCCACGGGTCCACGATCATCGCGTTGCCGTAAGTCATGCGGTTGGCCGAGTGGCGCCCCACCTGCGCCGGGGCCACCACGTACGAGAGGTTCTCGATGGCGCGGGCCCGCAACAGGACCTCCCAGTGGTCCTTGCCCGTGAAGAGGGTGAACGCCGCCGGGATGAAGACCACCTCGGCGCCCAGTCCGGAGAGTTGCCGGTACAGCTCCGGGAAGCGGAGGTCGTAGCAGATGGTGAGCCCGATGCGCCCGAGGGGCGTGGGGGCGAGCACCACCTTGTCGCCCGGGACCACGGTCTCGCTCTCGGCGTAGCGGGCGCCGTCGGGGATGTTGACGTCGAAGAGGTGGATCTTGCGGTAGGCGGCGGCGACGGAGCCGTCGTCGGCCACGAGCACGCTGGTGTTGGCGGTCTTGCCCGGCTGCCCGACGTTCTCGGCCACCGATCCGGCCACGATCCAGATCCGCCGCTCCCGCGCCACCTCGCGGATGGCTCCGAGGGTGGGCCCCTCGAGGGGCTCGGCCGTGGCGATCCGCTCCTCGTCCCGGCCCATGAAGGCGAAGTTCTCGGGAAGGCCGACGAGCCTCGCTCCCAGGTCGGCTGCCTCGTTGAGGAGCCGGACCGCGGTGGCCAGGTTGCGGGCCCGGTCCCCGGTGGAGGTCATCTGGACAGCACCCAGTAGGTACGTCGCAGGGGGCGGCATGGATTCTCCTTACCACGGTCTGGTGTATGCTCCAGAGCCTCCAGATGCGCCGGTTCTACACCACCTTCGAGGCCGCCCACGTGCTCGGCGTGTCCCTGCCGACGGTCGTGAACTGGATCAAGGCGCGCCGCCTCAAGGCGCACCGCACGCCCGGCGGCCACCGCCGCATCGCGCGGGAGGAGCTCGCCTCCTTCATGTCGCGCCACGGCATGCCCATGCCACACGACCTGGCCGACGCGGTCGACGGCCGCAGGAAGGCGCTCGTGGTCGGGGAGGCCGGGACCGCCCTGGACCACGTGGTCCGCCAGCTCCAGGAGGCGGGGCTCGTGGCGCAGCCGGCGAGTCCGGGCTTCGCGGCCGGCCTGGCAGCGGCGCGCTTCTCGCCCGACGTGGTGGTGCTGGTCGATCCGCCCGCCGATGGGGGCGAGACGCTCGCGGGCCTGAGGAGGGACGCCGGCCTGGTCCTGGTGCCCGTGGTGGCCGCTGCGCGCGCCGAGCACGTCCAGCGGCTCCAGGCGGTGGGATGCGACCTGGTGCTGGCATCGCCCATCCCCGACGGGGCGCTCGCCGCCGCCGCGTTCCAGGCGGTGGCCACCGCCGTGGCGGCCCCCCGCCGCCGCGCGTAGCGCGCCTCGGGGCCCGCCGCTAGACTTGCACCGGATTCCCTTGTCCCGCCTCTCTCTTCTCGCGACCCTGGTCGCGCTCGCCGCCGCGCCGGCGTGGGGTGCCCCCCCGGCGGCCGCTCCCCCGGCCTCGGCCCGGGCCTACGCCGCGTACCTGCGCGGGCGCCTCGCCGAGCAGGAGAGCGACTGGCGCGCCGCACTCGACGCCTACCGCGCCGCCGTCGACGCCGATCCGCGCGCCCCCTCCCTTCGCGTGGCGCTCGCCGAGGCCCGCGCCCGGACCGGAGACATCCCGGGAGCCGAGGCCGAGGCCCGGAAGGCGATCGAGCTCGATCCCGCGGGGCCGGCCGCCGCGGAGGCCTGGCTCGTCCTCGGGCGGATCGCGACGATCTCCCGGCGCCCGGCCGACGCCGAGCGGGCGCTGCGCTCCGCGATCGAGTCCCAGTCGGCGCTCGCCGCGAAGCATCCTCCTGGCCAGGCGCCCATCGACCCCGATCCGTGGCGATTGCTGGCGCAGCTGCGCCTCGACGCGGGCGACGCTCCCGGGGCGGAGGCGGTCCTGGAGGACCTGGCGCGGCGCCTCCCGGTCGAGGGGGCCGGCGCGCTCCGCGACCTGGGGCGCGTCCTCGCCGAGCAGAAGGACCTCGACCGCGCCGCAGCACTCTTCCGCAGGGCGGTGGCGCTCGAGCGGCGGGACACCGAGGCCTGGCGACGGCTGGCCGAGCTGGAGGAGTCGCGGCGCCGGTTCGACGAGGCGCGCAGGGCGTGGGAAGGGCTCGTCCGCCAGGACCCCGACGACGCCGAAGGGCTGGTGTCGCTGGGGCGCCTGTCGTTGCGGGCCGGGAACGCCGACGCCGCCCGCGCCTTCTTCGAGCAGGCCATCCACGTGACCTCGAGCGAGGTCGAGGTCCGGACCCGGGTGGCCTTCGCCTGGCTCGACGCGCGCCGGCCGGCGGACGCGCTCGCCGTGGTGGACGGAGGACTCAGGACCTCGGTCGACGGCCGGCTGCTCTACCTCCGGGGTCTCGCGCTGCGGGAGGAGAGGCGCTGGGCCGAGGCCGCCGCGTCCTTCGGCGCGGTCGCATCCGGAGATCCGGACCTGGACGTGGCCGCGATCGCGGCCCGCGCGTCGGTGCTGGCGCAGTCGGGCAAGGCCGATTCCGGGCTGGCGTTGCTCGACGCGGCGCTGGCGGAACGCCCTGGCGACGCACGGCTCGTCACGGCGCGCGCCTACGTCCTCGAGAAGGCCGGCCGGGCCGGGGAGGCGGTGGAGTTCCTCCGGACGCGGCTGGTCGAGCAGCCGCGCGACGAGCGGCTGCTCTTCGCCCTCGGAGTGGCGCAGGAGAGGGCCGGCGACCGGGCCGGCGCCATCGCCACCATGCGCGGGCTGATCGGCGAGGCACCCGGGAACGCCGAGGCCATGAACTTCGTGGGCTACACCCTCGCCGAGAAGGGGGAGCGGCTCGACGAGGCGGAGGTGCTGGTCACGCGCGCGCTGGAGATCGAGCCCGACAACGGGTCCTTCCTCGACTCCCTGGGATGGATCCTCTTCCAGCGCGGCGACCTCCCCGCCGCGGTCGCCACGCTCGAGAAGGCCGAGGCGCTGGCCGGGCCGGAGCCCACCATCCTCGAGCACCTCGGGGACGCCTACCGGCGCTCCGGCCGGGAGGCCGACGCGGCGCAATCCTGGCGACGCGCCCTGCAGGCCCTCGACGACGGGGCCGAGCCCGACCTGCCCGGGCAGCGGGCGGGCATCGAGAAGAAGCTTCGTGAACTGCCGGGCGGCGACGTCCGCCCGGCCCGGAGGTGAACGTGGCCGTACCCGTCTTTCCCGGCAGCGACCTGGCCCGCCATTCCGAGGGCACCCTGCGGGCCGAGGGTGGCCCCGACCTCCACTGGGAGCGCTACACCCCGCCCGGGCCCCGCTCGACGGTCCTCGTCCTCCACGGCGCCGGCGACCACCTGGGTCGGTACGCCGGGGTCACCGATGCGCTGGTGCGCGCCGGCCACGAGGTGGCGCTGCTCGACTTCCGCGGCCACGGCCGCTCCGGCGGGAAGCGCTGGTTCGTGGATCGGTTCGAGGACTACCTGGCCGACCTCGACGCCTTCGCCGCCAGGATCCGGGCCGAGGCGGCCGGCCGGAAGATCTTCGTGGTCGCCCACAGCCAGGGCGGCCACATCGCCGCGCACTGGGCCATGCGGGGCGGCCGGTCGGTCGACGGAGTGGTCCTCTCCAACCCCTACTTCCGCCTCGCCATCGATCCACCCAAGGTGAAGCTCTGGTCGGCGATGCTGATGGGAAAGATCATCCCGCACCTGCCGGTGGACGCCGGGCTCGACCTGGCCACCCTCACCAGCGACCCGGAGATGCAGGCCTGGAGCGACGCCGATCCCCTCTACCTGCGCAAGGCCACGCCGCGCTGGTTCACCGAGTCCGGGCGCGCCCAGGCGGATCTGAGGCGGGACGCGGGGCGATTCGACCGCCCGCTGCTGCTCCTTCTCGGCACCGGCGACCGGATCGCCGACGGCGCGGCGGCCACCGAGTTCTTCGCCGCGGTCGGGTCGAAGGACAAGACGCTGAAGGAGTACGTCGGGTTCGAGCACGAGATCTTCAACGAGCGCGGGCGCGCCGCGCCCATCGCCGACGCGGTGGCCTGGATCTCCGAGCGCAGCGCCCCAGGAACGCATTGACCGGAGCGAGGCCCGCCTCCTATCCTGACCCGCGAGGGAGAGACGCCACGAGCAACGAGTCCGACAGCGCCGCGGCATGCGGCACGCCCATGATCGTGGGGCCGGGAACGACCGTCGAGGGCGTGGTCCTCGGGCCGGGCGACCTCGTGGTCCAGGGAACCGTCCGGGGACGCGTGTCGATGGGGGGAACCGTCCGGCTCGAGGCCGAGTCGGACGTGCGCGCCGACATCCGCGCGCCTCGCGTCGTCATCGTCGACGGAGCCTCCTTCCAGGGCGAGGTGGACACGTCCGGATCGGCGGCCCCGGAAGCGCCCGCTGCCGGGGTCGAGGCGGCCTCCGGCGCCACCGGGATCCCGGCGCTCGCTCGACGCATCCACCTGCGCGGGACGTAGCGTGGAGCACGTCCCTCTCGACGAGGTCTCGCCCGACGCGACCTTCCGTCTCCGGGATCCGGGCGACGTCTCGGACCTCGCCGTCGCCATCGGACGCCTCGGGCAGCTCACCCCGGTGGAGCTTCGGCCGCTTCCCGGCCGGGGCCGGGGCGGGGCGGGGCAGCGGTACCAGGTGGTGGCCGGATTCCGCCGCATGGAGGCGCTCCGGCTCCTGCAGCGCGAGCGGGTGCTGGCTCGCGTCCACCCGTCGCTCACCGACGACGACGCCTGGGCGCTGGCGCTCGCCGGGCCTCTCTTCTCCGCGCCCTGGACCCCGGCCGACCTGGCCGCCATCGCAGGCCGGGTCCGCGCCCACCTCGCGTGGGCCGCCCCGGCGGCATCGAACGCCCCGCCGTTCCGGCGCCGGGCCGCGCCCCGCGGCCGCCACCCATCCGGCGACCGCGACCGACCCCGCCGCCCTCGCCCACGGGCTGGCCGTCCGCGCCTACGAGCTGAACGGCGAGGTGGCCGCGGCCTACGAGGGCTGGGGTGCGCTGCCGGCGGAGGGGCGACGCCTCGTGCTCGAGCAGCTCCGCTACCTGGTCCGCATGTTTCCCCTCCTCGAGAAGGAGAACCGATGACCATCGCCGAAGACCGTGCCCGACTGCTCGAGCTCCTGCGCCAGCTCTCCTTCGAGCGGCGCAAGGTCATCCTCGCCTCCGGCAAGGAGAGCGACTTCTACGTCGACTGCAAGCGCACCGCCCTCACCGCCGAGGGGCACGTGCTGGTGGGCCGGCTGCTCTTCGACCGCATCCGCCGGATGCAGCCGCTGGTCCGCGGCGCCGGTGGGCTGACCCTGGGCGCCGACCCGCTGGCCAGCGCCGTGGCCTTCGCGAGCTTCCTGGCCGGCGAGCCCATCGACGCCTTCATCGTGCGCAAGGAGCCCAAGGGGCACGGCACCGGACAGTGGATCGAGGGGCGCAAGACCATCCCCGACGGCAGCAGGGTCGCGGTGCTCGAGGACGTCATCACCACCGGTGGAAGCGCCGCCAAGGCCATCGAGCGCTGCCGGGCCGAGGGGCTGGTCGTGGCGGGCTGCTTCGCGCTGGTGGACCGCATGGAGGGCGGGCGCGAGGTCCTGGAGGGGCTGGGAGTCCCGGTCGAGTCGCTCTTCACCCGCCGCGATTTTCTGGGATAGTGCCGGGCATGAAGCGGTTCCTGCTGCTCGCGCTGCTGCTCCCCGCCTGCCACCTCCTCGCGCCGGCCACCGACCCCTCCACGCGAGAGGGCGCCTGGGCGCAGGCCCGCGACGGCGCCACCCGCACGGCCAAGCTCTACGACGTGCTCGACGACGTGGCCTTCGCCACCGCCACCTGGCAGTCGCCCGAGGTCCGGGCCGCCCGGGTCGAGAGGATGGCGGAGTGGAAGGGGATGCTCCCGGCCGAGAAGGAGGCGCTCCTCGCCAAGGAGAGGGCGGAGGCGGCCGAGGGGGAGGACTTCCTGCTCGCCTTCTTCACCGACGACCGGCGGGCCAACGACCTCGCCACCGACAAGGGAACCTGGCGGGTGTCGCTGCTCGTGAACGGGACCGAGCAGGCGCTCCCGGCCAAGGTGTCGGTCGTGAAGCGCGACCCGACGCTCCAGGTCCTCTACCCGTACATCACCGACTTCGAGACGCTCTACCGGGTGCGGTTCCCGAAGTTCCCGGGGCCCACCCCGCTGTCGGCGCTGCCCTTCGAGCTGCGCATCGCCGGGGCGCTGGGATCCCTCAAGATGTCCTGGGCCCCGGCGGTGAAGCCGTAGCCGGCCCGCCGGCGGAGGCCGCCGTCAGTCGCGCGGCGACAGGTCCTCCATCTCTCCCCGGTGGATGACCGTGTCCTTCAGGAACCGGTCGTCCGGCGCCGGGTGATCGAGCAGGTAGTGGAGGCCGCGCGACTCGCCCCGCCGGAGCGCGCACTGCACGATGAGCAGCGCCACGTCGGCCAGGTTGCGGAGCTCCACCAGGTCGGGCGTGACCTGGTACCGCCAGTAGTACTCGCGGATCTCGGAGCGGAGGATGCGCAGCCGGGTCCGCGCCCGCTCCAGGCGCTTCACGGACCGCACGATGCCCACGTAGTTCCACATGAGCCGCCGCAGCTCGTCCCAGTTGTGCGCCACCACCACTCCCTCGTCGGGAGCCAGCGCGTCGCCCGGGTTCCAGTCCGGAACCGGAGGGGGAGGGCGCTTGTCGGCGAGCAGCTCGACGGCGGCCAGCGCGCCGCGGCGGCCGAACACCAGCCCCTCCAGCACCGAGTTGGAGGCGAGCCGGTTGGCGCCGTGCAGGCCGGTGCAGGCCACCTCGCCCACCGCGAGCAGGTTGGGCACGCCGGTGCGCCCGAAGAGGTCGGTGACCACCCCGCCACACTGGTAGTGAGCGGCGGGCACCACCGGGATGGGCTGCACGGCCATGTCGATGCCGAACTCCCGGCAGGTCTGGTAGATGTGCGGGAAGTGGTCGAGCAGGAACCCCTTCGGCAGGTGGGTCATGTCGAGGAAGGCGCAGTCGTCGCCGCGCCGCTTCACCTCGGCGTCGATGGAGCGGGCCACGATGTCGCGCGGAGCCAGCTCCTTGCGCGGATCGTAGCGGACCATGAAGGCCTCGCCGGCCTTGTTGCGCAGGATGCCCCCCTCGCCGCGCAGGGCCTCGGAGATGAGGAAGCTCTTGGCGTCGGGGTGGAAGAGGCAGGTGGGGTGGAACTGGAAGAACTCCATGTTGGCGACCGAGGCGCCGGCCCGGTAGGCCATGGCCACTCCGTCGCCGGTCGCCACGTCGGGGTTCGACGTGTAGAGGTAGACCTTCCCCGCACCGCCGGTGGCGAGCACGGTCACCGACGCGGTGATGGTCCGGATCGTCCCGGTGCCGCGGTCGAGCGCGTAGGCGCCCAGCGCGCGGTTGGGCCCGGCCACGCCGGCGCGCTCGCTCGTGATGAGGTCGATGGCGACCTGGTCCTCCTCGATGCGGATGCCTGCCGCCACGCAGGCGGCGAGCATCCGCTTCTCGATCTCCTTGCCGGTGGTGTCCTTGGCGTGGGCCACGCGGCGCCGCGAGTGGCCGCCCTCCCGCGTGAGGTGCAGCCGGTCCGGAGCCTCCCGGTCGAACTCGACCCCCAGCGACATGAGCCAGCGGATCCGCTCCGGCGCCTCGGTCACCGTGACCTCGACGGCGTCCCGGTGGCACAGGCCGGCGCCGGCCACCAGCGTGTCCTCCACGTGGAGGGGGAACTCGTCGTCGGGTCCGAGCACCGCGGCCACGCCCCCCTGGGCGTACTGGGTGTTCCCTTCCTGGCGGTTCCGCTTGGTCAGGACGAGGACGCTCCCGTGGGGCGCCGCCTCGAGGGCGAAGGAGAGGCCGGCAACCCCCCCGCCAAGGACCAGGAAATCGACGTGCTCGCGCGATGTCGTGGACATGGCCGGGATCCCTAGCACGGTGCCCTGGAAGTTGTCCCGGGGGGCCTCCGGGCGGTAACCTGCCAGGGTCCATGTCCCGCGCCACCGCCATGCTCCTCCTGGGCACGCTCGCGCTCGTCCCCTCCGCCGCCGGGGCGGGGGACATGTTCTCGTGCAAGGACGCCGAGGGGAACCTGGTCTTCGGGAACGTGGAGCAGCACCGCTGCGTCGGGAGGGTGAAGACGGTCAGCGGACGCGACCCGTCGACCAGGGGCCGGAGCACCCC
The DNA here is from genome assembly GCA_963818535.1 of uncultured delta proteobacterium. Taxonomy (GTDB): domain Bacteria; phylum Myxococcota; class Myxococcia; order Myxococcales; family Anaeromyxobacteraceae; genus CAIOAK01. The sequence continues at coordinate 221,643 of CAWFSM010000006.1, forward strand.
GTCGGGCTCGACGGCCGCCGAGGTCAAGGCCATCCTGCTCGCCCCCACGGCATACGTGGAGCACGTGCGCCGCGCGGCCGAGAGGTACCAGCTCTCCGAGGAGCTGCTCCACGCCGTCATGGCGGTGGAGTCGGGCTTCCGGCCCACGGCGCTGTCGGAGAAGGGGGCGATGGGGCTGATGCAGCTCATGCCCGGCACGGCCCGCGACATGTACGTCCGGGACGTCTGGAGCCCCGAGGAGAACATCGACGGGGGAGCGCGCTATCTCCGGACCCTCGCCAACCAGTACGACGGGGACCTCGTGAAGACGCTCGCGGCCTACAACGCGGGCCCGGAGGCGGTGAAGCGCGCCGGAGGGGTTCCCAGCTTCCCGGAGACCCAGGCCTACGTGCGGAAGGTCCTCGCGATCTACGAACAGCTGAAGAGCCGGAACGCCAAGGGGTGACGGGTGGCCAGCGCCGGGACGGGTGAAGCGGTCTCCACGGTGGACGAGAAGTTCCAGCACCACCTCGACGTGGGCACGGAACGACTCGCCGCGGGCGACCTGGAGGGGGCCAGGGAGGTGCTCCGGAAGGCCGCCGCGCGCCTGCCCCAGGACGTCGGCGCGCTCGGCCTGCTCGGGCAGGCCTGCTACCGGGCCGGGCTCTACGACGAGGCCGCCGAGGCCTACGGAAAGCTCGTCGACGACAACCCCGCCGAGGTGTCCGGACGGGTCAACCTGGGGCTGGCCTGGCTGAAGGGCGGCCGGCATCCCGAGGCGGTCCGCCAGTTCTCCGTCGCGCTCGACCTCGATCCCGATCACCGCAAGGCCATGGGCTACCTGGGCCTCGCGCTCCTCGAGTCGGGCGACCCGCGCGCAGCGCGACCGTGGCTCGAGAAGGCCGGGAGCGGCACGCTCCTGGCGCGCTGCAACGCCCTCCTGTCGGAGAAGCCAGCCTCCGACCCCGACCCCGACCCCGATACCAGCACCCGTCGCCGGTCCGGTCGCGGTTCCGGCTTCCGTCCTGTCGGCCTCGCCCCGGACCTCGGTGGCTCCGGGCGGGCTCGGCGCGTTCGCCGCGGAGCGCACCGTCCGTCCGCCGCCCGAGGTCTTCGCGGTGGAGGGGGGCATCCTCCACGTCGCGGTGCGCGGCGAGCTGGTCTGCCGGATCGACGGGCTCTTCGCGGTGCGCGGCGCGGTGGTGGCCCACCCCGAGGCGAAGCGCTTCCGCGGCAAGGTCACCGAGAAGCCCTTCGGATCGGGGCGCGATCGCATGAACCGGATGGTCGGGGAGGGCGCGCTCTTCTTCCGGACCGGGGGCTGGGTGTTCACCGTCGTCGACCTGGCCGGCGACGCCGGGTACTTCCGGGAGGAGGCCGTCTTCGCGCTCGAGGAGGCGATCACCTTCGAGAACGGCCGCGTGCCCTCGCGCCACTCCCGCGACCTCGACCTCGTTCACCTGCGCGGCCGGGGCCGGATGCTGCTCCGGACCGCGGCGGCCCCGGTGGCCATCGAGGTCTCCGGCGCCGATGCGCTGCGGGTCCCTCCCGCGGCGCTGGTGGGCTGGACGGGAGCGGTGACGCCGCGCATCGGGCTGCTCGCCGACCCAGGTGGGGGCGTGGCCGCCGCTCCGTCGCCCACCTCGCCGGTGATGGTGGAGCTCACCGGCGACGGACGGGTGTTCGTCGATCCCGACGCGGCCCCGGCGGACTGAGGCGCGATTGGGGACCCTCCGCAGAGACATCCTCAACGCGCCCAACATCATCACGGTGGTGCGGATCGCCATGATTCCCGTGATCCTGGCCTTCACCTATTACGAGGGGCGGGTGAACAGCTTCGTCGCCGGCGGCCTCTTCGCCGTGACCGGGGCCACCGACTTCCTCGACGGATGGGTGGCGCGCCGCACCGGCGCGGTGACCGTGGTCGGCAAGTTCCTCGACCCGCTCGCCGACAAGCTCATCGTGATGTCGATGCTCATCATGCTGGTGCACCTGGGGCGTGTGCCGGCCTGGCTCGTCATCCTCATCATCGCCCGCGAGTTCACCGTGACCGGGCTTCGCACCATGGCCATGAGCGACGGGATCGTCATCGCCGCCGGCCAGGAGGGGAAGTACAAGACCATCCTCCAGATCGCCGCCATCTCCTTCCTGCTCATTCACTACAAGTACCGGGTGGACTTCCTGGCGTTCGAGGTGGACGTGGACGCCAACGTGGTGGGGACCTGGCTCCTCTACCTCTCGCTGGCCTTCTCGCTCTGGTCGGCCTGGGTCTACATCCGCGACTTCTTCAAGGCCGTGTACGCGCCCGAGCAGCAGGGCTCCGGGGCGCCTCCGGCCGGGTCCCCCGGGAAGCGGCAAGGGCCTTGACACTCCGGAGGGCGAGGCCCTATAAACTCGCCCCTCGCTACAGGTTTTTGCGGGAATAGCTCAGCGGTAGAGCATCGCCTTGCCAAGGCGAGGGTCGAGGGT
>CAWFSM010000007.1:0-10287 GCA_963818535.1 uncultured delta proteobacterium
GGGTCCGCTCCACGATCTCGCCGTGGTTGCCCGGGATGCGATTCAGCCTCAACCCGGCCGCGACGTTGTCGCGGATGGACATGGTGGGGAAGGGATTGGGGCGCTGGAAGACCATGCCCACCCGCCGTCGAAGCGACACGGGATCGACGTCTCGCCCGAGCAGGTCCTTGCCGTCGATGCGGAGGGTTCCCTCGGCCCGCGCCCCGGGGATGAGTTCGTGCATGCGGTTCAGGCAGCGGAGGAAGGTGGACTTCCCGCACCCCGATGGACCGATGGCCGCCGTCACCGACCGGGGCGAGACGACGAGGTTCACGTCGTGCAGGGCGTGGTTCTGTCCGTACCAGGCGTTCAAGTGCTCGACGGTCAGCTTGGGCTGCACGACCGGGGCCTCCGTGCCCGCCGCCAGTCGCGGCCGGTGCGACTCGTCGACGACCTCGGGGGAGCGGGGAGGAGGCGATTTCACCGAGGCGATCTCCTGGTTGACGTTCATCTTGGGGCGCCCTGAAGCCGGTTGCGGGAGAGGAACCGCGCCACGAGATTGAGCAGCCCGACCAGGAGGAGGAGCACCAGGGCGGCCGTCCAGGCCTTGTGGTGCCAGTCCTCGTAAGGGCTGATGGCGTAGTTGTAGATCTGGACCGTCAGGGACGCCGTGGGCTGCGTGGGGTCGACGTTCCAGTACTGGTTGTTGAGCGCCGTGAAGAGCAAGGGAGCGGTCTCCCCGGCCGCCCGGGCGACGGCGAGGAGCACCGCCGTGACGATGCCCCCGAGCGCGGTGGGAATGATGACCCGCAGGCTGGTCTTCCACCCGGGTACGCCAAGGGCCAGCGATGCCTCCCGCAGGGCGGAAGGGACCAGGCGGATGAAGTCCTCGGTCGAGCGGGCGAGCGACGGGACCATGATGAGCGCGAGCGCCACCCCGCCCGCAAGGGCGGAGAACCGCTTCATGCTCGCGACGATGAGGCCGTAGGCGACGATGCCGACCACGATGGACGGAACGCCGGAGAGCACCTCGGCGGTGAACCGGATCAACCTCCCCGCGGGTCCGTCCCCCTTCTCGGCGAGGAACACGCCGGCCCCGACCCCGACCGGCAGCGCCATGAGGCTCGCCAGGCCGACCATGAAGAATGTCCCGACGATGGCGTTCCCGACGCCGCCGCCGGGTTCGCCGACCGGAGTGGGAAGGCTCACGAAGAAGGACGCCGAGAGCCCGGGCGCCCCTCGGGACACCACCAGCCAGAGGAGCGAGGCGAGCGGGACGAGCGCCACGAGGACCGCGGAGCCGCTCACGACGGTCCAGAAGACGTCCACGAAGCGGCGCCAGCGGAGCGCGGTCATGCCTTGGCCCCCCGGGGGCCTCGGGCCACCGCCGAGATCAGGACCTGCGCCGCCACGTTGAGCAGGAGGGTGAGGCCGAACAGCACGAGGCCGAGCGATGCGAGCGCCCCGATGTGCACGTCCCCGGTGGCCTCGGCGAACTCGTTGGCGATCACCGCCGGCAGGGAGTACCCGGGAGCGAAGAGAGAGGCGCTGATCTCCGGGGAGTTGCCGATGACCATGGTCACCGCCATGGTCTCGCCGAGCGCGCGGCCGAGGCCGAGCAGGGTGGCGCCGAGGATTCCGGGACGGGCGTACGGCAGCACCGCCATGCGGATGGCCTCCCAGCGGGTTGCTCCGAGCGCGAGCGCACCCTCCTTGAGCGCGGCCGGCACGGTCTTCAGCACCTCGATGGTGACCGACGCGATGGTCGGCAGGATCATGAGCGCCAGGATCAGCCCGGCGGCGAGGTAGCCGAGGCCGATCATCGGCCCGCGGAAGAACGGGAGGAAGCCGAGAGTGCCCTGCAGGAACGGCTGCAGCGTCCCGCGAAGCCAGGGCACCATCACGAAGAGGCCCCAGAGGCCATAGATCACGCTGGGGATGGCCGCCAGGACCTCGATGGCGTACGCAACGGGGGGTCGCAGCCGCCTGGGTCCATCTCGGAGAGGAACAGGGCGAGCCCGACCGACACCGGGAGTGCGACCAGGATGGCCACGGCGCTCGTCACGAGGGTGCCGTAGACGAAGGGGAGAGCCCCGAACTTCTCCTGGACCGGGTCCCAGTCGGTGGAGGTGAGGAAGCGGAGGACGTTCATCCCCTCCCAGGCCGGCCGGGCGACCCGGCCCAGTTCGAGCAGGATCAACCCGGCGACGACGAGGATCGTCCCGCCCAGGATCGAGAGGCCCCAGCGCCAGGCCCGGTCGCCCAGGTTGGCGAACCGGGCCGGGGCCGGGGCGTCTCGCGTCGCGGCGCTGTCGCTAGTGGGCGGCAATCTGGACCGGCTTGCCCTGCACCAGCAGCCCGTGGATGGTCTTCTCGACGTTCTTCACGACGGCGGCGGGGAGCGGCGCGTAGTCGAGCGGCGTCGCGAAGGACTGCCCGGAGTGGACGGCCCACCAGAGGAAGTTGACCATCGCCTCCCCCTTCGCCTTGTCCTTCGCGTCCCGGTGGACGAGCAGGTAGGTGAAGGACGCCATGGGGTAGGCGTCCTTGCCCTTGGCGTCTGTCACCGACACGCGGTAGTCGGCGGGGAGCGTCACGCCGGCGGCGGCCGCCGAGGTGGATGCGAGCGACGGTGCCACGAAGTTCCCCTCCTGGTTCTCGAGCAGCGCGACCGGCAGCTTGTTCTGGGTCGCGTAAGCGAGCTCCACGTAGCCGATAAATCCCGGGGTCTGCTTGACGAGTCCGGTCACGCCCTCGTTGCCCTTGCCGCCGAGTCCCACCGGCCACGAGACGCTCGTGCCGTTGCCGACCTTGGCCTTCCACTCCGCCGAGATCTTGCTGAGGTAGTCCGTGAAGACGTAGGTCGTGCCCGAGCCGTCGGAGCGGCGCACCACCGTGATGGCGGCGTCGGGGAGCTGGATGCCCGGGTTCGCCTTGGCGATGGCCGGGTCGTTCCACTTCGTGACCTTGCCGAGGAAGATGTCGGCGAGGACGGCCCGGGTCAGCTTCAGCCCCTGGAAGGGCACGTTGTAGGTCACCACCACGGCGCCCAGCACGGTGGGGATGTGCACGACGTCCGGGGCCTTGGCGATCTGGGCGTCGCTCAGGGGCGCGTCGGAGGCGCCGAAGTCGACCGTCCCGGCGGTGAACTGCTGGATGCCGCCACCGGACCCGATCGACTGGTAGTTGAAGCGGATGTCCGGGTGCACCTTGTTGTACTCGGAGAACCACTTGGAATAGAGCGGGAAGGGGAAGGTGGCCCCCGCCCCGTTGATGAGGAGCGAGTCGGCCGCGAGGGCCGGGGTGCCGGCCAGCGCGAGCAGGGCGGCGAGTGCGAGCTTCTTCATGGGGAGTGACTCCTTTTGCAGCTTCAGGTCTTGGTCGTTGGGTTGGGGAAGGTGTAACGAAGCTTTGTGACGGATTCGTGACGGAGCGGTGAAGACTCCCCGCCACGGCCGCGGGCCGGGATCCATCAGCGATGTCCAGCGGTTCCCGGTGGCGGTGCTGCCAGGGTCCCGCCCCGCCCGGGGCGTGGGGCCGGTCCGGACGTCAGGTGGAGTCCCGCAGCAGGCGCGCCGTCAAGGCGGGCGGCGGCCGGCTGCGGGTGCTCCGTGCTGCCGCCGCTAGAAGCTGACCATCGAGTTGATCGAGAACTGGCCCTGCGTGTAGCTCAGACCGCTCAGGAAGAAGCTGGTCGACCGGCCGTACTCGGCGGAGAAGCGCCAGTTCTTCCCGGCGTAGCCGATCACTCCCGCGGCCCACATGAAGTTCTGGAGCCGGGTGGCGGCTCGCGTCGCGGCCGTGGCGTCGAAGACGGTTCCCGCGTAGGCGTCGAACGGGCTCTGGGTTCCGCCCCAGCCACCGTAGACCTGGAGGGCCTCGATGGGGCGAGCCGCGATCTGGAACCAGCCGCCGAAGGCCGGGACCGGATCCGCGGCGCTGATGGCGAAGGTCGTGGGCGTGGGGCGCGTGAACGAGAGGGCGATGCCCTGGCTCGCGCCCAGGGAGCCCGGCACGTCGTAGCCCTTCGCCTTGTAGATCTCGCCCATGAGCTGGATGAAGGCGACGTTCAGGGTGAGGTCGCCACCGAAGATGTAGGAGTTCGCGTCGACGTTGGTGTCGGTCGCGGGGCTGACGAAGCGGCTCTTCTGCCAGCCGGCCCAGCCGCCCAGCGCCACGACGTTCTTGCCGCCGCTGCGCAGGCCGACGCCGATGCGCCCCTCGAGGTTGGGGATGCGCGAGCGATTGCCGGCGCCGAGGTCGACGGCCGCGCCCGGCGAGACGCCGTTGTCACCCGCGGTGTTGTCCTGGGGATTGAGGGCTGCGCCGGCCACGCTCACGGCGACGCCGTCCTTGGGGTTGACGTCCCAGCGGAGCTGGAACATGGGCGCGCGCCCGTGCAGCAGGCCCGCGTTCTGGAAGAGCGGGTTCGCGACGTAGGCGAGGCTGACCGGGCGCAGCGGCGAGATGAGCCGGTCGTCCTGGCCGACGCGGAGCTGGATCATCGACTCCGAGCCCCACGCCGCGTTCGCGTAGGCCTTCCGGAGACGGACGGCCGGGTTGTAGAACCCGGACGAGTTGCTGGCGACGGCCCCGGTGTAGCCGCCGTTGAAGTCGACCTCGACGAGGGCCGAGAGCGTGGCGCCGGTCCAGCCGGCCGTGTCGTTGAAGGAGAGGCGCGACCCGATCCGGGTCTGGCGGACGTCGAAGAGGATGTTGCCCTCGCAGGCGACTCCGGCGGTGCAGGCGCTGGGCAGCGGGTAATTGCGCGACCCGGCGGCGTCGTTGAAGTAGGCGTTCACGAGGAAGAACCCGTACGGCGTGAAGGTGAACGGCGACGGCTTCGGCGCCTCCTTCACGACGACGGTGGTGCTCTCCTTCACGACGACTTCCTGGGACTGCGCGTTGGCGGTGGCGGGGAGCACGGCGAGCAGCGCCGCAGCCCCGAAGACGGAGATCCTTCTCATCGTTGTGACTCCCTCATGCGGGCGGGGGTCGCCCGGGATGCCTCGACAGGAGGCGGCACGGATCTACGACTTCCGGCCGAGGGCGACCGTGAAGGGTCGGTGACGGGAAGGGAGCAGTTCAGGAGGCCGCGGGCGCTTCGGCGCGCGGCAGCCGGACGCGGAAGGAGGTGCCTCCCGAGCCGGTGTCCACGCCGATGTCGCCCGCCTGCATCTGCACGAGGTGCTTCACGATGGCGAGGCCGAGCCCGGTTCCGCCCGAGCCGCGCGAGCGACCCGGGTCGACCCGGTAGAACCGCTCGAAGAGGCGCGGCAGGTGGTGCCGCTCGATGCCCGGTCCGGTGTCGGACACCACGACCTCGATCTGGTCACCGGAGACGGGTTCCGCGGTCACCGTGGCGCTCCCGCCGTCCGGCGTGTACTTCACCGCGTTGTCGAGGAGGTTCACGAGCACCTGCTCGAGGGCGCGGGCGTCGGCGAGCACCGTCGTTCCCTCCGGGACCTCCACGCGGAGCTCGATGCGCTTGCGCCGCGCCGGCTCGGAGCAGACCTCCACCGCACGGCGCGCCGTCCCCTCCACCGACACCGGCTCGAGCTTCACCGGCCACTGGCGCGACTCGATGCGGGAGAGGTCGAGGAGGTCGTTGGTGAGGCGGGCCAGCCGCTCGGCGTTCCGCGCGATCATCTCCACGAAGAGGCGGGCCTGGGCCGGGTCGTCCATCGCGCCGGAGAGGAGGGTCTCGGCGGCGCCGGCGATCGCGGACACCGGCGTGCGCAGCTCGTGGCTGGCGTTGGCGACGAAGTCGCGCCGGGTGGCCTCGGCCATGCGGGCCTCGGTCACGTCGCGGAGCAGCGCCAGCGCCTCGCCGCGCAGCATGGGGACGACGTTGGCGATCCAGGTCCGGTTGGCGAGCTGGATCTCGAGCTGCTTGGGGGAGCCTTCGAGCGCCCTCCGCGCCGCCTCGGCCAGCTCGGCCTTCCGGGTGATCTCGAGGAGCGTGAGGCCGATGGCCCGGCCGCCCGGCGAGAGCCCGTCGAGCGCCGCATTGGAGGCCCGGACCCTGCCGTCGGCCGCGATCAGGCCGGCCGCGGCCGGCATGGCGGCGAGCAGCTCCCGCTCGGGCTGGGCCTTCTCGATGGCGCGGAGCCGGTCCTCCCGCTGCAGCAGGAGCGACGCCAGCCGGTCCACGGCCGGCGCCAGGTCGGCGCGGGTCCCCCCTGCGAGCTCACCCTCGAGAGCGCGGATGGCGGTCTGGACGGGATCGCGGAAGACCGACACGGTCAGGCCCCGTCGGCCGGATCGAGCAGCCGGTAGCCCACGCCGCGGACCGTCTCGAGCATGTCGCGGGCGGGACCGAGCTTCTCGCGAAGGCGCTTCACGTGCGTATCGACGGTCCGGGTCTCGAGCTCGCTCGACATCTCCCACACGTCGGCCAGCAACCTCTCGCGCGACTGCACGCGGCCGGCCCGGGTCACCAGCGTGGAGAGCAGCTTGAACTCGAGCGGGGTGAGGTCGAGCGGCTCGCCGCGGACCCAGGCCCGGTGCGCGTCCGCGTCGATGCGAACGGGCCCCAACTCGGTCACCGGCTTGTCGCTGCGCTGCTGGCCGGCGCGGCGCAGGACGGCGCGGACCCGGAGGATCAGCTCGCGGACGCTGAAGGGCTTCACCACGTAGTCGTCGGCGCCCAGCTCGAACCCGACCACCCGGTCGAGCTCCTCCCCCCGGGCCGTCAGCACGATGACGGGGACGGCGCGGGTCCGCGGATCGCTCTTGAGCTGCCGGCACACCTCGGTCCCGGACATGTCCGGGAGCATCAGATCCAGGAGCACCAGATCGGGAGGCCGGCGGCGGGCGGCGGAGAGGGCCTCCTCCCCCGCGTACGCGAGCGTGGTCTCGAAGCCGGACTGCCGGAGGTTGAAGTCGAGCAGGCTGACGAGGTCTCTCTCGTCGTCGACCACGAGAACGTTGGGCACGGTGCAGTCTTAACGCGCGACCGTGTGACGGTCCCGCGTCGAACGGGGGAACTTCGGGTGACATCGGCCGGTACGGGGCTGGCTGGTTTCTTGACACCCGTCGGGGGTGTCGGGAAAGGTGGTCCATATTCCAGGCTGTTGGCTCCGCATCCCCCCTGGGTTTGGGGCTAACATGGCTCGACCGAGGGGGATGTCACGGGACCGGAAGCGAGCGGCGCACGCGTGGACACGCAGGGTGGACCGGGGACCCCGGGTCGCGGAGATCGGTCGCGAGGTGAAGCAGTGGTTCCAGGGGTTCACCCCCGCCGGGACCACCGCCATCGCCGCCGCGCTCGTGGTCTCCGTCGCCGCCGCCGACGTCTACACCGGCCCGGGCGTCGACGTGACGCTCCTCTACCTGGGTCCCATCGCCTTCGGCACCTTCTTCGCCGGTCTCGGACCGGGCATCGGGCTCGCCCTGCTCGCCGCCGTGTGCGGTGTCGAGAGCTCCCGCCTCTCCGGGGACAACCTGGCGCCTCCGGTGGTGACCTGGAACGCGGCCCAGCAGCTCGGGGTCTTCCTCCTCCTCGCGGTCGTCCTCGACGCGTTCAAGAAGCGGCTCCTGCACGAGCAGCACGCCGCCCGCACCGACCCCCTCACCTCCCTCTCCAACCGGCGGGCCTTCGTCGAGGCGGCCTGGCTGGAGCTGGAGCGCGGCCGCCGCCACGGCCGGCCGCTGTCCCTGCTCTACATCGACTGCGACGACTTCAAGCTGGTGAACGACCGGCTCGGCCACGTGGCCGGCGACGCCGTGCTCTCCGCCGTGGGCACGACGCTCAAGCAGGCGGTGCGCGGCCTCGACACCGTGGCCAGGCTGGGCGGGGACGAGTTCGGCGTGCTCCTCCCCGAGGTGGATCGCGCCGGCGCCGTCGCGCTGGCCGAGCGGCTCAGGCTCCAGCTCCGCGAGACCCTGGCGGGCCGGGGAGACGCGGTGACCTTCAGCATCGGGGTGGTCACCTTCCTCCGGCCGCCGGCCTCCGTCGACGAGATGATCCTCCGGGCCGACGAGCTCATGTACGAGGCCAAGCGATCCGGCAAGGACCGCTGGCGGGCCGGGACCTGGGGTGCGGTGGAGACCGAGGCTTGACGGCGCCCGGTGGCGCCCTGAGGCTCGTCGCCACCTGCGCCCGGGGCACGGAGGGCGCGGTACGCACCGAGCTCGCCTCGCTGGGAATGCGCCACCTGCGCGGGTCGCGCGGCGCGGTCACCTTCGTGGGGAGCATGGAGCACGGGATGCGGGCCTGCCTCTGGTCCCGCACCGCCATGCGGGTGCTGGCGCCCCTCTCCGCCTTCCCCTGCCCCGACGCGGCGGCGCTCTACGAGGGGGTCCGCGCCGTCGACTGGACCGAGTGGCTGAACGTGAAGACCACGCTGGCCGTGGACGCCACTGGCACCGCCCCGGGACTCCACCACACCGGCTTCGTTGCACTCAAGGTGAAGGATGGCGTGGTGGACTCGCTGCGCGACGCGCTGGGGGGCCGCCCCGACGTGGACACCCGGGATCCCGACGTCCGCATCGTGGTCCACCTGTCCCGGGGCCAGGCTGAGCTGTCGCTCGACCTCTCCGGAACTCCCCTCTACCGCCGCGGGTACCGGAACACGGTGAAGGACGCGCCGCTGAAGGAGACGCTGGCCGCCTCCCTCCTGGCGCTGGGCGAGGCGGCGCTCGACCGCCCCTTCCTCGATCCGCTCTGCGGGTCGGGGACGCTGGCCATCGAGCACGCGCTGGCCGCCCGCCGGATCGCGCCGGGCCTCGGGCGCGCCTTCGGCTTCCAGCGGTGGCCTCGCTACCGCGGGGAGTGGCAGTCGGCATGGGATTCCATGAAGGAGGAGGCGCGGACCATGGCCCTCCCCAGGGCTCCGGCGCCCATCCGGGCGAGCGACCGCGACGAGGAGGCCATCGACGCGGCCCGGCGCAACGCGCGGGCGGCCGGGGTCGAGGCCGACGTCGAGATCGCGCTCGCCGAGGCCCGGACGGTGGAGCCGTTCGGCGATGGCCCCGGCACCCTCTGCACCAACCCCCCCTACGGGGAGCGGATCGGCGGGCAGCCCCTGCAGTTGGCCGGGTTCTACCGGGGGCTCTCGGAGACCTTCCGGCGCTTCCACGGCTGGAAAGTCCTCGTCCTCTCCGGGAACCCCTTGCTGGAGCGGAGCCTGGGCCTGCGACCCGAATGGACCCATCGGCTCTGGAACGGCCCGCTCGAGGTGAACCTGGTGCGGTACCGCGTGCCCTGAGACGGGCGCCCGCGGCCCATCGCCCTATCTTTCCGGGGTCTGGCACCGCTCCCTCGGTTAGGATTCGTCGCTGCTTTCATCCCGGCCGGGCCGTCCCGGCATGCTCGAGAAAGGGCTCCTCATGAAGACGCTGCTCCGCGCCGTCGTCCCCGCCCTCGCCGTCCTGGTGCTGTCGTCCTGCACCACGACCAACCTGGTCCAGACCTGGCGCGACCCCAACTACCGCGCACAGCCGGTGAACCGGATCTTCGTCATCGGCGTGATGCCGAACGACATGTACCGGGTCCAGTTCGAGAACGGCCTTGCCCAGGCGCTGATCGCCAAGGGATTCCAGGCCGCCACCTCCTCCAGCGCCTTCCCTCCCGGACAGCTCGACAAGGAAAAGGTCCAGCAGTACGTGCTCGAGAACAAGGTCGACCTGGTCATCGTGCAGCGGCTCACCAAGAAGACCACCGAGGAGTACGTGCCGCCCAGCGTCGCCTACGTGCCGGCCGGGCCCGCCTACGGCGGCTACTACGGCTACTACGGCTACGGCTACGGAGCCGTCTACCAGCCGGGCTACATGACCGAGCAGACCAACGTGCTCGCCGAGACCAACGTGTACTCCACCCACAGCAGGCCCGAGGTGCTGGTGTGGAGCGGCCAGTCCAACACCTTCAACGTGCAGGACGCGCAGAGCGCCGCCCAGTCGCTCTCGGCCCAGCTCGTGGCCGACCTCATCAAGGCCCAGAATCCTGGTGAAGTAGCGACATGCCTTCCCTCTCCGTGCGGACCGCCGCGCTCCTCGGCGCGGCGGCGCTCGCGCTCGTCGTCCCACGCGACGCGTTTGGTTGAGGCGTCTCCGCGCCCGTGGGTCCCACGGCGATGGCGAGGAGCGTGTGCGACGCGGACGACGGCGCGGATCCGTCGGGAGCGACCCGGGCCGAGGCGCCGGTGTGGCGGGTGGCGGCCGCCTACGGCTGGCTCTCGTCGGAGCTGAGGTTCGGCGACGTCACCGCGCCCTTCGACCAGCGCAGCGTGGCGGCATCGGTCACCCGTCGGCTGGGCAAGGCCTGGTCCGTGACCGCCGGTGCGGGGGCGGTGGTCTCGGGCAACA
>CAWFSM010000008.1:0-430000 GCA_963818535.1 uncultured delta proteobacterium
TAGATCGAGGCCGGCAGCGCGAGGAGCAGCCACAGGCCCAGGGTGAACTGGACGCCGTCCCGCCTCCGCGAGGCGTCGACGAGGGCGTCGGCGATCGCCGCCACCGACAGGGCGATCACCGGCGAGAGGAGCCAGGGCGTGCCGTTCGGATGCGCGATCCGCAGGAGGACCGCGGCCGCGGCCGTCGCGCCCGCAATGACGTATGGACGCGCGATGATCGTCCGCCAGCGCAGCACCGCCCAGGGGATCGCGAAGGGGAGCGCGAGCGACCAGTGGACGGCGAAGGCGAGGAGGTTGGGGACGAACTTCTCCATGGAGCTGAGCCCCGCCGCGGCCCCGGCGATCGACCCTGCACCCGGCGCGGGTCCCTCGTCAGGAAGGTCACTCCCGCCGTGACGAGCGGCGCGGCGATGACGGGTAGCCACCGGGTCCAGGGCCCCGCGCGCCAGCCGGCCACCGAGAACACGTCACCGACGAGCAGGAAGGCCCCGACCCCCAGGAGCAGGACGAGATGGGTGCGTGCGAGGGGGGCGAGCCCCAGCAGGAGGGCGGCTGCGGCAGCCTGCCGCCACCGCCGGTCCTGCTTCCACGCCACCAGCTGCTGGAGCCCCGCCACGCCGAGCGCCATGGCCGGGACGTCGGGCATGGCGGTGCCGGCCATTCCGAGGACTGTGGGCGCGACGCCCACGAGCAGGCCTGCGCCAGCCGACCAGGCCGACGGGACACCGAGCCGGAGCGCGAGCGCCACGGTGCCGACGATGGCGACCCAGAGCCAGAAGAGCTGGACGAGGTGCGCCACCTGCTCGGGGTGACGGGAGAGGACGGCCGGCACGAGGAGCCAGGCCATCACCGGGCCGGTGGGGACGATCGCCGAGATCCGCTCCGGCCTCAGGTTCCACGCCATCTCGAACGCGGTGGGGTGGAGCGGGTCGGTGACGGCGTGACGCGCCTCGAAGAGGAAGACCGTGTCGTCGATGGTGAAGGCCTTGCCCAGGAACGGGAGCAGGAGCGCCGTCGCCAGCAGGAGCGCCGGCGCCGAGCGCCGGAGGATCTCTCCCGTCGAGATGGGAGTCGTGACCGTCACGGCCGCGCCTCGAACAGGCCGCGGGCTCGGACGAGCTTGGGATCCCGCGGCGATACCCGCAGTCCCTCGTCGATGACCTGCCGGGCCTCGGCCGGGCGCCCGGCACGCCAGAGCGCCGCTCCCAGCCAGTAGCGCACGTCCGCCGAGCGAGGGGAGCGGAGGGCCTGCGCGGACAGGACCCGGATCGCGTCATCGGGGAAGCCCGAGGTGACGAGGAACCGCCCGATCTCGATCTGTCGCTGCACGTCGGGCCGGATCCCCGCCGATGCGAGGGCCTCCGACGCGGCCTCCGACTGGCCGGCGCAGGTAGACCAGCGCGTGCGCCCGGGCGAGTCGCCGATCGGCCTCGTCCGGAGAACGGGCGATGAATGCCTCCAGTTCCTGCGACCGCGGCTCCGATGCTGACGCTGCGCCGCGAGTTCCTCGGCATGGCTCAACGCCGCGTACAGGCTCCGGGGAGAATCCCGTGAGGCCGCCTCCCAGAGGCGGAGGTCGTTCTCGAACGCCGCGGCCCTCCGCTGGGTGTCCACGGCCAGCGCCAGCGAGACGACGGCGCCGACGGCGACGGCCACGTAGGGAAGGCGCCGGTACAGGATGGCCAGCCCCGCGCCCGCGAGGGCGCAGGGCGCCGCGAGGGCCAGGTACTGCAGGTGGTTCGAGACCGGCGCCACCGCGAAGTAGGCCATGTCGAGGAGGCCCAGCACCGGGAGGACCATGAGGGCGTGGTACCCCAGGCCGAAGGCGACGGGGCGTCCCCAGGAGCGGCGTGCGATGGCCCAGGCGGTCGCGGCGGCGGCGAGCGACGAGGGCGCGGGGATCCAGAACGCCGCGGAGCCAGGATCGACCGGCCACCTGGGATACACGAGCGCCAGGTCGACCGGGACGAATGCCTTCTGCACGTAGGAGAGGAGCGCCCAGCCCGCGCCCCCGATGCGCTCGGCGATGCCCCGCTCCGCGATCTCCCCGCGGACGACATGGGCGACCTGGAACCAGATGGTGAGAGCCGCGAACCCCGCGGAGAGCAGGAAGAAGGGCGCGGTGCGGAGGAGGTCGCGCCGTGTGATGGTTCCCCGCCGCCACAGCGAGATGCCGAGCTGGACGAACGGAAGCATGACCACCGACGTCTTGGCGAGGAGTGCGAGGAGGTAGAGGAGGAAGGAGACGACCCCGTCGCGACGTCGCCCGCCCTCGTCGAACCGGGCCCAGGCGAGCAGGGACCCGAAGAAGAAGACCGCCGAGAGCACGTTCTTGCGCTCCGAGATCCAGGCCACCGACTCCACCGCCACCGGGTGGAGGGCGAAGAGGAGCCCGGCGACGGCCGCTCCCGGGACGCGGAGCGACCGGAGAAGCCGCCAGAGGAGCAGGGAGGCGACGATGTGGAGGACGACGTTGACGGCGTGGAAAGGTCCGGCGGACAGGCCGAACGCGCGGGTCTCCAGCCAGAAGGTCGTCCAGGTGAGGGGCCAGTAGTCGGTGGCGTCCGCGCTGAACCAGATCCGCGAGAGCGGTCCCCGGAGCAGCGCGGACTCCACGATCAGGGAGTGGTCATCCCAGACGAATCCCGCGCGAAAGACCGCCTGGTAGGCGAGGAGAGCCGCCGTGGCGACGACGACGACGACGGCCCCGTCCCGAAGCCTTTCCGACCGGATCACGACCGGAATCTAGCCTACACCTGGATGGGTACCTAACGGGATCTGCCCTGCGGAAGGGGTTCCGGGCTCGGCTCGGGGGCCAGCAGGAGGGCGACCGATGCGCACAGGAGCCCGACCGCCATCCAGTAGTAGTTCGCGAAGGCCTGCTTGTTGAACGCGACGAAGACGATCCAGGTGGCCGCGGCGGCGAGCATGGCGCGGCCGGGCGTGACCTTGCCGCGGAGCGACAGCGCGAGCGTCGCCCCCGCGAGCAGGAAGGCCGGCCACGGCTGGCAGCGTCGGGCCGCCCAGGGCGTGGACGGCAGCCGGCCAGGAGAGCGCGTCGGTGCGGAACGGCTGCCGAAGCTGGAACTCGAGGACGCCGCGGACGAAGGCGCGCGGGTCCAACGGCCAGGAAGGGAAGGGCCAAGGACGGCCGCTCCGGCCGCGGCGACCGCCACCGCCCGGACCCGAGATCCCCGGGGAACCAGCAGGACGAAGGGAATGGCGAGAAGGGGGACGTATTGCTTCGTGGACACGGCGAAGGCGGCGGCGAGCCCGGGAAGGACCCAGGTCCTCCAGCCGGCCGAGGGACCGGCCCTGCGTCACGGCGAGTGCAACGAGGAGGACCCCGGCGAGGGCCAGCGGCTCCGTCCAGGCGAGCTCGAGGACCATGAAGCCCTGGGGCTGCAGGAGCAGCAGGGCTCCCGCGAGCTCTGCCTCGACGGATCCCTTCCCGAGCCGCCGCAGCAGAAAGGCCGAGGCGGCGAGTGCGGCGAGCATGGTCCAGCGGACGTCGCCGAGCATCGCCCCGGGCACGTCGAGCAGGAGGACGAGCGGCATGTACGGGTAGGCGGTGATGAAGCGGCCGTCCGGCGTGAGGAGCGCGGGGTCGAGGAACGGCGTGCCCGGCCCGTAGATGTTCACGTAGAGGAGCGAGTACGGATTGCGCCCCGAGAGCAGGCCCTCCGCGCCGCGCTGCTGGATCTCCCAGACGTCGATCCCGGGGCTCGGCGAGGCCAGGATGACCGTGGCAGCCAGCGCCGTCCCGATGGCCACGATCGCCGGATAGCGGATCCGCCCGGCCCACGCGGGCATGCCGCGCCAGAGGTAGGTGAGCAAGAGGAGGCCCACCGCGACGAGCAGGGGGCGGAAGGCGCCGAGCCGCGACGGGTCGACGAGCACGCCGGGCAGGAAGAGGAGGTCGTGGACCCAGCTCGCCGCGAGGCCGAGGGAGAGAATCACGACCGCCGCCCGGCGCCCCGTTCCCGGTGAGTGTCCGGCGGACGCGAGGGCGCCCGCCAGCGCGGCGCACCCGGCGACGGTCACGAGGCCGAGCGCGGAGGGAAGGTACATGCCGGCGGAGAGGCCGAGCGCCATCGCCAGGGCCACGGCCGCAAAGGCCGCCAGACCCGGTGCCGCCGCCCCCCAGCGTGACGTGCCCCCTGCCGACATGGTTCGCCAGTTTCTGCTAGATCAGGCACCGCGTGAAGGAGCAAACCGTCGAGACCCTCGGCGCCCTCGCCGTCTACGCCGCGCTCTACGCGGCCTGGAACCTGGCAGGCGGGGCCTTTCACGTCTGGCCCGACCTCTGGCAGCTCATGCCCTGGCCGGCCCTCGCCGCGGACCTCGGCGGGGCCATGCTCGACCTGCACTCCCAGCCGCCGCTCCTGAACCTGATCTTCGGAGCCGCGCTCCAGGCATCGGTCGCGACCCGCTTCCCGATGGAGTCGCTCCTCCAGCCGCTGTTCTTCCTGGTGGGTGCCGCGTCGGTCGTGGCGCTCGTCGGGCTCGCGCGCCGGCTGGTGGCCCGCCGAGCGCGTCCGGTCGCGGTCGTCCTGCTCTTCCTCGCGAATCCCTACCTCTACGCCTCGCTTCACTACCTGTTCTACACGCCGATCGAGCTGCTCCTCCTGCTCCTCGGCGGCTGGCTCGGCTTCCGCTTCCTCGACCGGCCGTCCCCGGGCCGCCTGGCCGCGGCCCTCGCCCCGGCGCTGCTGCTCGTCCACGCGCGCAGCATCTTCCACCCGCTCTGGCTGCTCCTCCTCCTCGGACTCCTGCTCGGCCTGGCCCGCCCGCGGCTCGCCCGTGCCCAGGGCGGCGCTGGTCGGGGGTGCGGCCCTGGCGATCGCCTGCGCCTGGCCGGTGAAGAACCTGGTCCGCTTCGGCTTCTTCGGCTTCTCGAGCTGGTCCGGCATGAGCATCGCCCGCGGACTCCCCACCGGCGAGCCTCTCCTGCCGAGCGGCTACCAGGCCCGGCTGGGCGCCTTCGCGCGAACGAGCAACGAGCCGCCGGTTCCCGGCTCGGTCGAGCACGCCGCGAGACGGGTGCCCCCGGAGTTCCGCGACCGGCCCGGCGCTTTCGGCGGTGGCCAAGCCCGACGGCTCCCCCAACTGGAACCACTACGCCCTCATCCCCCTCTCCCGGGAACTCGGGGCCGCGGCGCTCGGCACGCTTCGCGACCAGCCCTCGCTGCTCTTCTTGAAGGCGGCCGACTTCTACGCGAACGGCTACGCCCTCTACGAGGCGCGCTGGCCGTACCGCGACGGATACTCGCCCGAGATGACCACCGGGCACGGCTGGGCCGCATCTACGAGGCCGTCGTCTTCCAGCCGTTCCGCGCCTACGACCCGTCGTCCACCGGGCATCACCACCGGATTCGCGGTCGTCTTCCCGCTGGTCCTGCTCGCCGCCCTCGTCCGTGCTCTGGCGGAGGCGAAGGAGCTGGGATCGCGCGCCGACCGGACGGTCGTGCTGCTCCTCTTCTCCATCGTCTGGGTGCTCGCCCTGGTCCTCTTCGTGGACGGACCGGAGGGGAACCGGGTGCGCTTCTCCACGGAGCCGCTTCCTGTTCCTCGTCGCGGGCTGGCTGCGTCGGGAGGGAAGGCGTCAGGCCGGGCCGGCGTCGAGCCTGCGAGCCGCCCGGATGGCGAGCCCGCAGAGCACGAGCTCGAGGACGAGCAGGGGAGCGAGGCTCCACCGGCTCTCCGGGAAGAGGAACTCCCCCACGTTGAAGGAGTTCCAGCGCGCCTCCTTCGAGCCCGGGCCGAAGGCCTGGAACATCCACCCCTCGTACATGCCCGATCGGGTTCGCCGAGACCGGGCCGGTGAACGCGGAGAGTGGAGAGGGCGAGAGCCCGGGAGCGCCGTCCGGCCCTCGCTGGAGCAGGAGCGGCGCCGGCTGTCCTTCCGCGATCGCCAGGTCGATGTGACGGCGAAGCCCGGCCGCGCTCCGTGCGCCGGGCCTCGGGGGGCGCGCCCGTTCCGGCAAGGAACCGGTCGTTTGCCTCGAGGACGGCCTCGCGCTGCGCCTCCAGGATCGGGCCCGCGCGCCCCGTGCTGAAGAGCGGCCACTCGTAGAGGGTCACCGGGCTGTGACGCCAGGTCGGGAGCCCCTCGATGCGGGCCATCGGCGTGAGCCCCACCGGTGCCTGCGGGTCCACCGCCACGACGAGGAGGTTGAGCGCGACCGAGACGGCCGCGACGGCCGACGAGACGACGGGTGCCCGGGCGAAGAGGAGCACCGCGGGCAGGGCGAGGAACGGCAGGGCCGGCACGAGGTAGCGCGGGCTCGCTGCCCACCCGCCGTGCCACCCGTTGAACGTCGTGAGAAACGCGAGGAAGAACCCGACGACCGACACCACGAGCACCCACTCGGCGCGCATCCGGCCGCTCCGGAACCAGGTGACGAGGCCGGCCACGCCGAGCAGGAGGGCCGGGGCCGCGAGGAAGATCCCGCGGAAGGGGGAGAGGAGGACCTGGAGGATCGACCGACGGGTCCGGGAGCCGGAAGACGCCCAGGAAGGCGCTCGCCCCTCTCCAGGAACTGGGGGTCCTCGAAGGCGTAGTTGGTCGTGAACGGGAGTCCCGAAGGCGGCGACGTTGTAGGCGCAGAGCAGGAGGAAGGGACCGAGGAGTCCGAGCCCGTAGGCGAGCCACGGGCGCAGGCGCCGCACCGTCGCCACGAGGTAGGCGAGGAGCAGGAGGGCGACCACGGCCATGACGTAGTTCGAGACCGCGGCGAGCCCGGCCATGACCCCCGCCGCGAAGTGCGCGCCTCGAGGCGAAGCCCTCCGCTTCCGGCCGGTCTCCGCACGCTCACGAGGAGCACGAAGGCCCCGAGGAGGAGGAAGGCGATGCCCGAATGCTCGTAGAGCATGGTCGAGTAGGGGAAGAAGGGGGTCCCGAAGGCGAAGGTGAGCGCCGTGAGCGTGCTGGCCGTCGTCCGGCCCGCCGGACAGGCGCATCGCCAGGCGGAAGAGGAGCACGACCGCCAGCGCGGCCAGGAGCCCCACGCTGAGCACCGAGGTCAGCCACGCACCCGTGGTGAGGGTCCACCAGTCGTCCGGGTTCGCTCCGGTGATCCTCCCCACGGTCCGGACGGCGAGGTAGGCGGGGACGGCCAGGAAGGAGCCTCCCGGGGCCTTGGCCGGATGGAAATGCCCGCCGTGGAACGAGAGGTCCCCGCTCGCGGCGATGGCGCCGGGCTCGGCCCAGATCGTCGGCGTCGAGGCAACGCCGGCATCGACCCGTTCGGCCAGGGCCCGGCGACCGTCCGGTGCGGCGAGCGTGACCAGCACCGGTTCACCCTCGGCGAGGGAGGCGAGGGGCGCGGCGCGTCCATCGCGGAGCACCTGCGCGTCCGGGCGGGACACGGATCTCGAAGGTCACGCCGTCCGCCGCGGAAACCTCGGACGATCGCGTCGGGGACGCGCACCGCCGAGACCTGCCCCGCCACGCGGCGCGCGAGCGGGATCGGCCGTCCTTCCCCGTCCCTCCAGAAGAGGGCGACTCGCCGCCCTCGCCGGAGCACCTCGCCGTCGACGATGGGCGAGCGAACGAGGCGGGAGGCCCCGGGCCCGGGGTCGGCCTCGTAGACGAGGAAGGAGTCCACCGCGACGCGCCCCTCCTCGACGAGGGCGCGCACCAGCGCGAAGCGGACGTTCTGGTTCCAGCCGCCACCAGGGTGGAACCAGGCGAAGGCGAGGAGGCTGGCCGCGAAGAGCAGCCACTCGACGCGGCGGGTGCGGCGCAGGTCGCCTGCCGACGGACCGTCGCTCACCGCGCCCCCTGCGCCAGCCGGTAGACGTACCAGTCCCAGCCGGAGAGGCCGGCGTACGGGAAGACGCGCACGAGGTCGTAGCGCGCTGCCCGTGGGCCCGAGGATCACCGGGTCGGGAACGGGGTCCTCGGCGAAGTGATGCACGAGCACCCAGCTCGGGGACGCGTCGCTCCACTCCCCCGCCTGGACGTAGCGGAACCGCGCCGCTCCGGGCAGGCCGGGCAGCAGTCGCCCGATCACGGTCGCGTTGCGAAAGTCGTGGTCGCTGCCCACGGTGGCCACGGGCCCGGGCTCGCTGCGAACGATGAAGGCGATGGCCTCCCGGTACTGCCCGCGCCCGTCCCGGAGGAGCCGTGCGACGTAGACGCCGTTCCCGGCGAGGAAGAGGACCGCCAGCACGGCCACCAGGGAGAATCCGGCGCGCCCCGTGCGGGCGATGCGCACGGCGCCCGCCGCCGTGAGCCAGAGCAGGAACGGCACGGCCACGAGGAAGTAGCGCGGCGCCAGGTACTCGGGGCGGGAGACCAGGAGCACCGCGGCCGGCCCCACCAGGATCACCACGAGGAAGTACACCCAGCGGAGATCGCGCGACCGGACGAGCCGCGACCAGCTCGGCGGCCGGAAGGACGAGCACCGGGAGCGCGAGCCACTCGAGCGGCCCCCGGGGAATTCCGAAGGTGGTGCGCACCAGCTCCCGGAGCACGCTCCAGAGCTGGTACTCGGGTCCACGACCCACGACCAGGAAGCGGAGGTCGACGGCCCACAGGGCGGCGAAGCAGAGCGGCAGGTGGCATGAGCGCCACGAGGAGCCCGGCGAGAAGGCCTGGCTTCGCGCGGTCTCGCCAGGACGACCGCCGCGCCCCAGGCGAGGAAGGCGAGCTGGGCGTAGAGGAAGGTGAGGTGGGAGAGGAGCCCGAGCACGGCGGAGGCCGCGAAGGCGACCGCCCAGGCCAGGCGCCCGGTCAGGAGGAAGCGGTCCATCGACACGTAGGCGACCACCGCGAAGAGCAGGGCGAGACCGTAGCCTCGCGCCTCCGACCCGTAGTGGATGGCGACGTAGGAGAAGGAGAGGAGGAAGGCCCAGGCGAGCGAGAGGGTGCGGTCGCGCGCTCCGCCCAGGGCGGCAACGGCGACGGTCGCGGTACCCGCGGCGACGGAGAGCAGCCGCAGCGGCAAGGTCCCGGCGTCGTACCCCAGCGCGAGGAGCCAGAGCGTGTTCAGGTGGTGGTTGTTGTCGTGGTGGAGCTGCGTGAAGACCGCCCCGGCCGATCCGGCCACGCGGGCCAGCTCGACCGACCAGACCTCGTCGAGCCAGAGGTCGCCGCCGGCGCCGAGGATGCGCAGGACCGCACCGGCGACGACGACCGCTCCGGCGGCCGTCCACCAGGCCGCTCCCACACCCTTTCGCTCCCCTGGAGGGTGCGCTACTCCTACCGGCTCATGCACGCGGCGGATATTAGCAACAGGACGGGCCGGGCTGCGCTCGTCGTCGTCGCGTTCATCGCGCTCGGGGTCCGCCTCGCTGCCCTGGCCGCAGGTCTTCACGCCGGAAGGCGTCGTCCTCATGGCGGACGGCGACACCTACTACCACGCGCTCCGCGCCGAGCGGATCGCGCGGGACTGGCCGCACGTACCGTGGTTCGACCGGGGGATGAACCATCCGGCCGGCGCGGCCATCCCCTGGCCGCCGCTCCTCGACCAGGTCATCGCCACCGCTGCCGTGGCCACGGGCGCCCCCACCACGGAGCACGTGGCCGGGGTCGCGGCGGTCGTACCCCCGGTCGCCGGAGTGCTGCTCGTGCTCGTCACGGCCGCCCTGGGCGCCCTGCTCCTCGGAGGCGCCACCTGGTGGGACGCCGCGCTCCTCGTGGCGCTGCTTCCGGCGGCGGTCCGGCAGTCGTTCGTCGGGCGCCCGGACCACCACGTCCTGGAGGCGCTCCTGAGCGCCCTGGCGTACCTCGCCTACCTCGGTGGGTTGCGCGACGGGCGCCGGACATGGCCCTGGGCCCTCGGGCTCGGAGCGGCCATCGCGCTCGCGTTCTGGAACTGGTCGGGGAGCGCGCTCTACCTCCTCGTCCTGGCCGCTCACGTCGGGGTCGTACACTTGATGGTGCCGGCCGGGGACCCCAGGCCGGGGAGGGCGGCCGCGCTCGCCGCCACCGGGGCGGCGGCCGGAGCCGGGATGCTCGCGGTGAGCATCGCGCTCTGGGGTCCGCCCGGCGCGCTCTCGAGCGGCTCGCTCACCCCCATCACCGGGCTGTCGGTGGCTCTCTGCGCAGGCACCGCGGTGGGGGCCGGGGTGATCTGGGCGGCGAGGCGATGGGCGCCTTCCCTTCCGGGAATCGGCCGGGCGGTGAGCCTGATCGCCGCTGCCGCCTTGCCGGTGCTGCTCGTGCTGGCGCTTCCCGCGGGCATTCGCCGCGGCGTGCAGCACGGGCTCACCGCGCTCGGCGCCTCGACCGCCTGGTACGAGAGCATCGGGGAGTTCTGGCCCCTTCTCGGGAGCGGCCGGCAGCCGCTCTCCTTCGAGTTGCAGATCGCGGCCATCGCCTACGGGCTCACGCCGCTGCTGCTGCCGGTGGCGGCCTGGCTGCTCGTCCGCGCCTGGCGCGCGGACCCGGATCGCCGTCCC
Organism: uncultured delta proteobacterium; assembly: GCA_963818535.1. Classification (GTDB taxonomy): domain Bacteria; phylum Myxococcota; class Myxococcia; order Myxococcales; family Anaeromyxobacteraceae; genus CAIOAK01. The sequence goes on from CAWFSM010000008.1 coordinate 10,411, forward strand.
GAGCTGGCCTTCCTCGCCGTCTGGGCCGGGGCCACCATCGGGATCGCCCTGCTCCGGCGTCGCTTCGAAGGCTACGCCGTGGTGCCGCTCGCCATCCTGGCGGCGTGGTGCGTCCGGGAACTGGTGGCCCACGCCCGTCGCCGCTGGAAGTCGTCGCCGAGGTGGATCCCCGTCGCGTGGCCCCTCGCGCTCGTCGTGCTGGCCGCGCCCGGACTGCCGGTGATCGCGACCGGCGCCGTCGCCGAGGTGCCGGCCCAGGCCGGGGAGCGCTTCCCGCTCTACCGGTACCTCCGTACGCTCCCCACCGTGCCCGGTCGGGAGGGCGTGCTCGCCAGCTGGTCGGACGGCCACGAGATCCAGTGGCTGGCCCGGAAGCCGGTCGTCGCGACCCCGTTCGGCACCGACATCGACCCGTCGTCGCTCGCCGACGAGGCCTCGTTCCATCTCGAGTCCGACCCGGATGCCGCCGAGGAGCTTCTCCGGCGCAGGGCCATCGGCTGGGTTCTCGTGCAGAACCCGGCGCGGCCGGTGGCCACGCTGCGCCCGTTCGCGCCGGGCAAGCCGGAGATGGCCATCGAGGAGCGGAGCGCCGACGGTGGGAAGCAGCTACGCCTTTCACCCGGAGTTCTTCGACCTCGTGGGAAGCCGCCTCTGGTTCTTCGACGGCAATTCCCGCAGCGGCGGCGTCCCGGGTCTCGGCGGATACCGGCTTCTCGCCGAGAGCCAGACCCCGAACCACGTCCTCGGCTTCCGGCCACAGGCTCACAAGCTCTTCGAGGTGGTTCCGGGGGCGAGGCTCACGGTGCGCGGGCTCGAGCCCGGAGCCGAGGTCGTCGCCGCCGTCCCGGTTCGAACCAACGTCGGCCGTGAGTTCGTCTGGGAGACCCGTGCCGCGGCGGATGCGTCCGGAACGGCGACCCTGCGGGTTCCCTACGCCACCGGGCGCAACGGCACGTCGATGGCCGGGGCGTACGTCGTCCAGGTTGCTGGCGCAGGCCGGGCCGGTGTCGTGGTGGGCGACGACAAGGTGGGGAGTGGCGGGACGGTGGAGGTCTCGCTCGCGGGCGGAAAGGGGGCGCGATGACCTGGGGCGATCACCCGGGCGACGCGCCGATCGCCCCCCGCGTGGATGGCGCCGCTCCTCGGTGCGGCCATCTTCGGCCTATCCCTCGTCGTCTACTGGGCCGCCACGGGATTCGGCTTCGTCAACGTCGACGACCAGACGTACGTCACCGCGAACACGGTGGTCCAGAAGGGCCTGACCTGGGAAGGCGTTCACCTGGGCCTTCACCTCGATGCACGGCTCGAACTGGCACCCGCTCACCTGGCTCTCCCACATGGTCGACGTGGACCTGTTCGGGCTCGACGCGGGCAAGCACCACCTGGTCTCGATCCTGATCCACGCCGTCAACTCGGTGTTGCTCTTCGCCTGGCTTCGCCGGGCAACGGGTGCCTTGTGGCGGAGCGCACTCGTCGGGGCGCTCTTCGCCGTGCACCCGCTTCACGTCGAGTCGGTGGCCTGGATCTCCGAGCGGAAGGACGTCCTCTCCACCTTCTTCTGGCTCGTCGCGATGTTCGCCTATCTCGAGTGGGTGCGGCACCGCGAGGGCGGCTGCGGTACGTGGTCGTCGCTCGGGGCCTTCGCCCTGGGCCTCCTCGCGAAGCCCATGGTGGTGACGCTGCCGTTCGCGCTGCTCCTCGTGGACGCCTGGCCACTCGGCCGGCTCGGCGGGCTCGACGCCGGAAGACCCGTTCGACTGGCGGACGGATCGGGCCCCTCCTCCGGGAGAAGCTCCCGCTCTTCGCGCTCGCGCTCGCCTCGGCGATCGTCACCGTCGTGGCCCAGCGGGGCTCCGCCGTCGTCGCGCCTGGAGGCGATCCCGCTCGGCGATCGGGTCGGGAACGCCCTCGTCTCCTACGTCGGTCTACCTCGAGAAGACCTTCTGGCCCTCTGGCCTCGCTGCGTTCTACCCGCACCCGTCCGCCGGCGGGAGCGGTCCTCCGGCTGGGAAGCGTGGCGGTCGCGGCGGCAATCCTCGTCGCGGTGACCGTCGCGGCGCTCGTCCTTCGGAGGGCTCAGCCCCAGTTCCTCTGGGGCTGGCTCTGGTTCCTGGGGACCCTTCTCCCCGTCATCGGGATCGTGCAGGTGGGGCTCCAGTCCCACGCCGATCGCTACGTCTACATCCCGTCGATCGGGATCCTGGTCGCGGTCACGTGGCTCGCCGCGGCGCTCGCCCGGACGTCACGGGTCGCCCGGTACGCCGTGCGTCGCGGCCGCCGTCGTCGCGATCGGCGACACTCTCGTTCGCGACGTCGCTGCAGGTGCCAGGCACTGGCGCTCCTCCGAAACGCTTTGGCGTCGCGCGATCGCGGTGACGGCGGACAACTGGCAGGCGTGGGCCGGGCCTGGGAGACGCGCTCTTCGAGTCTGGACGGCCGGCGGAGGCCGCCGACGCACACCGGCGTTCGCTTCGGATTCGTCCCGGACAACCCGGTTGCGTGGAACGGCCTCGGCGTGAGCCTCGGCCAGCTCGGCCTGCATCGCCGACGCCATCGACACACTTCCAGCAGGCCATCCGCATCGACCCGGCAACGCCGACGCCTGGTACAACCTGGGAACGGCTCACGGGAACCTGGGCGAGCATCGGCGGGCAGAGGCGCGCGCTGGAGAGGGCCGTCGCGCTCCGTCCCTCCGATGCCCGCGCATCTGGGCGAACCTGGCCGTCGCTCGCTCCGCCCTGGGCGACCGCCAGGGAGCCGCCGAGGCGATGGACCGCCTCGAGGCGCTCGACCCGGCCCGGGCCGCGGAGATGCGCAGGTAGGCGGCTCGCCCGGTTGCGTGCCGCCGACGCTGCGACTCCCTCTCGGCCTGTCACCGGCGCCGCGCGAGCACGGTGAGCGTCGAGCCCGCTCCGGCCAGGCCGGCGACCAGCGTGGCGGGCATGGACAGGACCCCGAGCGGCGCGGCCAGCGCGACCGACGCGGCGGCGGTCGCCCCGCCGCCCTTGCCCAGCTTCGCGGCGCGCCCCCGCAGGACGTCGTAGAGGGCGTTCTGCCTGAGCCCCATGCGGTTCAGGGTGGACTGGACGAAGCTGAACGCGTCGAACTCGGGAGCGAACCAGCTCGACTCGAGCGGCTCCATGCCGGCGTCGCGGAGGCATGACGCGAGCGTCTCCGGCGTGAAGTGGACGAGGTGCCTCGGCACGTCGAGGTGGAACCAGCCTGCGCCGGAGGCGCGAGCCTCGGGACTGCCGAAGTTGGGCACGCTGACGAGCAGGACACCGCCTGGACGGAGGAGGCGATGCGATCTCCCCGAGGAGGACGCCCGGGTCGGTCACGTGCTCGAGCACGTGCCAGAGCGTCACGGCGTCGAACGACTCCGCCGGCAGGGCCAGGCTCTCGAGCGACCCGACGTGCACGGGGATCCCGAGCACCTCGCGTGCGTGGGCCGACGAGGCCTCCGACATCTCGGTGCCCTCCACGGTCCAGCCCCGGCGCCGGAAGGCGTCGAGGAGGAAGCCGCGTCCGCACCCGACGTCGAGGACCCGTCCCGGACGGCCGCCCACCGCCTTCTCCACCTGCGCTCGCGCGCGATCCGTAGAGGGCGCGCTGAAGGCCCTCCACGGGCCCCACGAAGCGCTTCTCCCCCGCGTTGCCGTAGTAGGCGTCCGGGTAGTAGCGCCCCATCTCCGACGCGGGCGGTGCAGGCCAGGTGAGGGCCAGCCCGCAGGCGGTGCAGCGCCGGATCTCGAACGGATCGCCGGTGACGTAGTCGCGCGCGGGGAAGAGGGTCTCGAGCCCGTCGGCCGGATGGGTGCACGGCTTCATGCTGCCGCGGAGCCTACTCCAGATGGGTGCCAGGCAGGCGGAGATCCATGCTAGTTCTCGCCGTCCGGCCGTGCCCGGGGGGCGCCGCCTGGAGGGGAACCGATGATCGGCGGGAAGCGCGTCTGCGTCGTCATGCCGGCCTACAACGCCGCGAAGACGCTGGAGAAGACCGCCGCGGAGCTCGACCGCGACGTCGTCGACGACGTCATCGTCGTCGACGACGCCAGCCACGACGACACCGTCGCGATCGCCCGCAGGCTCGGGCTCCACCTCGTCGTCCACCCGCGGAACCGCGGCTACGGCGGCAACCAGAAGACCTGCTACACCGAGGCGCTGGCCGCGCGGCGCCGACATCGTGGTCATGGTCCACCCCGACTACCAGTACTCGCCGCAGGCTGCTCGCGGCCATGGCCGGCGATGGTCGCGAGCGGGCACTTCGACGTCGTGCTCGGCTCGCGCATCCTCGGCGGACGGGCGCGCGGCGCGGCGGCATGCCGCTCTGGAAGTACGTCGCGAACCGCTTCCTCACCCTCGGCGAGAACCTGCTGCTCGGCGACAAGCTCTCCGAGTACCACACCGGCTACCGCGCCTTCTCGCCGCGCGCCTGCTCGAGCGGCTGCCGCTCGAGGAGAACTCCGACGACTTCGTCTTCGACAACCAGATGCTCGCGCAGGCCCTCTGGTTCGGCTTCGACATCGGCGAGATCACCTGCCCGACCCGCTACTTCGCCGAGGCCTCCTCCATCAACTTCCGGCGCAGCGTGACGTACGGCTTCGGCGTGCTGGGGACCGCGCTCCAGTACCGGCATGGCGCGCATGGGGCCTCACGCACCCGCGCTCGCTCTCGGAGGAGGGACGTCGCCTGGGGGCTCTCCCCGCCGAGCCCAGCACCCGGTAGCCGCTACCTCCCCTTCAGCGCTGCGTGACCACTCCCGTGGTCGCCGCCGTGCACACCTGGTTGGAAGGGGGCGACTCGCGCCACTGGTCGTCCACCGCCGCCACCCGGTAGCAGTCGGCCCGCGCGCCCGATCCGGCCGGAGGCATTGAACGTGTTCCAGCGGGTGAGCCCCACGCCTTCGTGCCGTTCGCGTAGATGCGGTAGACGACGCCCTTCTGCTCGGAGGGCTCCCACTGGAGGAGCACCTCCGTCGACGGAGACGCGCACCACGCGGAGGTCGGACGGCGACGCGAGCTGGGAGGGATCGGCGGTCCTGGCGCAGGCGGGCCCGGCGGGCTCGGAGCGATTGCCGGCGGCGTCGAAGGCGCGCACCGAGTAGCAGGACTCCACGTTCGCTGGGAGACCGAGCTCGCGCATGCGCGTCACCGCCACGGTGGCGATGACGGCACCGTCGCGAAGGACCTCGTACCCGGCGACCCCGACGTCGTCGGTGGACGGGTCCCAGCCCAGGAAGAGCTGGGACGCGGAGACGGACACCGCCGCGGGCCTGCCCGGCCGGGTGGGCGGCGTGAGGTCGAGGGTGGAGACGCAGGCGCGCGTCGACCCGACCGGTTCCCGGCCGCGTCGAGGGCCAGCACGGAATAGCAGTACCTGGTTCCCGGACGCAGCCCACCCTCCTTGAAGGCGAGGCCAGGGTGGCTCGCGGCCAGCACCTTGTCGTCGCGCTTCACCTCGTAGCCGACGACGCCGACCTCGTCCGTGGACGCCGCCCAGGCCAGCTCGATGGCCACGTCGCTCCGGGCGACGGCGTCGAAGGTAGCGGGGCGGGTGGGCGGCGTGAGGTCGGGGGTCGTGGCGCACGCCTCGGGGGAGGGCGAGGAGCAGTTGCCGGCCGCGTCACAGGCGCGCACCGCGAAGCAGTGGCGCCGGCCCGGAGCGAGCCCTCGGTCCCGGGTCGCCGTGCCGTCGAGGCGAGAACGGGTGCACCAGCCCGCTGGATCTCGTAGCGGGCCACGCCCGACGTCGTCCTGGGAGGCTTCCCAGGCGAGGTCGACCGAACGCTCCCCGGATGCGCTCGCCGTCACGCGGGCGGGCACCGTCGGCGGGGTGGTGTCGGGGATGGTGGGGCAGGCCGGGTCGGAGGCGGCCGACCGGTTGCCGGCGGCGTCGACCGCCGTCACGGTCCAGCAGTATTCCTTGCCCGGCGTCAGCCGCTCCTCCTGGGCGAAGGCTTCCCCCACGGACGCCACGCGCGCGTCGGCGCGGAACACCTCGTAGCCCGTCACGCCGACGTCGTCGGTGGACGGGCTCCAGGAGACTCCGCCACGTTGCCGGGGCGACTCACCGCCGTCACGCCCAGACGGGGACGTCGGTGCGACCGTGTCGAGCGTTCGCGTGCAGACGGAGCCGCAGGGAGCCGAGGCCCGGCCGCCGGATCGACCGCGCGCACGGCGTAGCAGTAGCGCGTACCGGGCTTCAGGTTCCCGTCGTGGGCACGCGTCTCCGCGGTGCTGAGCACCCGGACAGCGTTCCGGAGCAGTTCGTAGGTCAGGGGACCCGTTCTGCGGAAGGGGAGGGCTCCCAGGAGATGGCGACCTCCGAGGGAGACTGGGTCGTGACCCTCAGGCTGCCCGGCACGGGCGGAGGCGGAACCACGGCGGGGGCCGTCGCGGGCGATGGTGCAGCGGGGGACTCGGCTGGCAACTCGGCTGCGCACGGACGCGCGCTCGGACGCGGGCACGGGCGCCGGCGGCGTGGCGGTCTGGGGAGGACTGGCTCCCGGGTGCAGGCGCCGAAGATCGTGAGGGGCGCGAGCGCCAGCAGGAGGATGCCGGTTGAGGTTCGTGCTGGGCGTGGTGCAGGCATTGCGTTCGCACCCTGCAACCGCCGTACTAGGGCGTTTGGGCCTGCCGTGCGTCCAAGTAACCGAAAGTCCTACACTGTCCATCGCAAGGGGTGCGTCACTTCCCCCAACCATGGCGGGAAATCCCCCAATCGGGCGCGCCCCGCCCTCGCCACCTCGCTCGCATTCCTCCCCCTCGCGGTTAGGATGCCTCCGCACCGCGCGCCGGGCTCCCCGGCCGCGACGACCGCAGCCACGAGGCCTTCCATGCCCAGCCGATCCGTCCACCTCGCCGTCGTCGCCGCCCTCCTGTCCGCGCCCCTGCTGGCCGGGGCGGAGGATCCGGCCATGGCCCTCCAGCCGAAGAAGGGGCCCGCGCCCATCCCGGTGGAGAAGACGAAGGAGCAAGGTGTCGTGTCCGGCGGCCGGATGGGGGAGATGACGGCCCACGTGAAGGCGATCGACCTGACCAGGCGCGAGGTGACGCTCCGCGGACCCGAGGGGCGCGTGGAGACCGTCGTGGCCGGCCCGGAGGTGAAGAACCTGGAGCGGCTGGAGGTCGGCGACCGGGTGAACATCCGATTCCGGGAGGGCCTGGTGCTCCGCCTCCAGCCTCCAGGTGCGGGGGACGTGGCCGCGGAAGGTTCCGACAAGGTCCAGCGGACGGGGAAGGGCGACATCTCGGCCGGCGTGGAGACCACCCGCGCCCGCGCCACCGTGACCGTCGCCGCCATCGACCTCGCCTCGAGGGTCGTGACGTTGCAGAGCGCCGAGGGCAAGACCTACGTGGTGAAGGTCGGGCCGGACATCGCCCTCGAACGCGTGAAGGTCGGGGACAAGTTCACGGCCACCTATTCCGCGGCCCTCGCCGTCTCGGTCGAGCCGGTCCACGCGGACAAGCGCTAGTCCCCAAAGGAGAGAGACCATGAAGACGATCATCCTCGTCGCGGCGGTACTGCTCGTATCCCTCGTCGCCTCGCCCGCCCAGGGCCAGGGCGCGCAGGGCGGCGAAGGCCCCCAGGAGCGGGTGGCGGCGCTCAAGAAGTCGATGGCCGCGAGCCAGCAGGAACTGCGCAAGTACCAGTGGGTCGAGACCACCACCGTGAGCCTGAAGGGGGAGCAGAAGTCCTTCAAGGAGCAGAGCTGCTACTACGGCGCCGACGGAAAGCTGCAGAAGCTTCCCATCGCCTCGTCGCCCCCGCCCAAGAAGAAGGGCGGGCTGCGCGGCAAGATCATCGAGTCGAAGACGGAGGAGATGACGGCGACGATGAAGCAGGCGGTGGGGCTCGTGAAGACCTACGTCCCCCCGGATCCGGCGCTCATCGACAGGGCCGTCAAGTCGGGGAACGTCGCGGTCGAGATGATCCAGCCGGGCAAGGTCGCCCGGATCGACATCAAGAACTACGAGCTCCCCGGCGACGTGCTCGCCATCACCATCGACGCCACCACGAACCACCTCCTCGGCATCAAGGTGAACACCTACCTCGGAGACCCCTCCAAGCCGGTGACCATGACCAGCACCATGGGGCAGCTGCAGGACGGGACGACGTACACGGCCAGGACCGAGATCTCGGTCCCGGCGGAACAGATCGTCGTCGGCGTGGCGAACGCGGGCTACCGGCCCCGGTGATCAGAAGTACTGGTACCAGACCGCTCCGATGACGGGCGAGTAGCTCCGGCTCGGCTGGAGGTAGGTGATCACCGAGCCGTTCAGCTCGATCACCTGCCCCTCGCCGAACCAGTCCACCGACAGCTGGAGCCCGGCCTGCATGCGGAACTGGGCCCACATGTCCCGGGAAGTGGTCCAGATGAACTCCACGTTCGCGAAGGGCGTGAGCGAGGTGCCGCCCTCCCGGGAGAGCTCGAACTCCCGTTCCAGCTGTGGGCGGATGCGGAGCCGCCACGTGAAGTCCGTTGGCTCGTCCAGCTCCCACTGGGCCTCGACGCGGCTCCGCAGCGTGGCCAGGATGCCGCCCGGGATGGTGGTGCGGTTGGTCGCTTCCACCTCCAGCCGGAGGAGGTCCGACCAGCCGACCGACCCCGCGCTGACCGTCGGGTACCAGGAGATGCCCACCCGGACGTCGAGGCGGTGCCGCTTCGCGTGGTCGGGAGTGATGATCGGACCGAGGAAGGGAGCCACGAGCCAGTCGGCGTAGAGGCTGAACCCCATGACGTCGCTCGACGCCGAGGGAGTCCATGTCGGCTCGACCCTTCCGATGAGGCGAAAGGCTCCGCCCAGGCCGTGGATCACGTCCAGCTCGGGCTGGAGCTGGAGCCCCTGCGACGGTCCGAAGAAATCGGAGGCAGCGGCCCGGTCCCCGGACAGGAAGGGGAGGGCGGTGACGAGGACGAGCCCCGCCGCGATCGAATGGATCCGGGACATCCGCGAAGCGAAGATTAACCCCCAATTGGGTTCCACCCGGGTGGATCGTGAGGAAAAATGCGAGAAGTGCACTGGCCGCAAGCTTTCCCGCAGGAATCCAGGGAGCCTCTCCACATGCAGACACGTACGAGCGCCAGTGCAATGCTGGCATCGGCAGTGAGCCTCCTCGCGCTTCTCTCGCCCCTCGCCCCGGCACTCGCCCAGGGCACGTCCGGAGCGCCAGGATCGCCCGGCGCCACGACGACCATCGACGGCAAGCAGCTCCCGCCGCCTCCGCAGAAGTTCGGCGGCAAGATCGAGCGCGACGACGAAGGGCTCCAAGCCCTGGTGGCCGGCGCGCGTCGTGCCGCCGAAGGGCGCGCCGAACGTGCTGCTCATCATCACCGACGACGTGGGCTACGGCGCGCCCTCCACGTTCGGCGGCGTCATCCCCACGCCGGCGCTCGACCGGATCGCGGCGGCACGGCCTGCGCTACACCAACTTCCACTCCACGGCGCTCTGCTCGCCGACGCGCGCGGCGCTCATCACCGGGCGCAACCACCACTCGGCCGGCTTCGGCGTCATCTCCGAGCAGGCCACCGGCTACCCGGGCTACGACAGCTTCATCACCGGGACAAGGCGACCATCGGGAAGATCCTGAAGGACAACGGCTACCGGACCTCCTGGTTCGGCAAGAACCACAACACGCCGGCCTTCCAGGCGTCGGCCATCGGCCCCTTCGACCAGTGGCCGACCGGAATGGGCTTCGAGTACTTCTACGGCTTCATGGGCGGCGACACGAACCAGTGGCAGCCCGCCAACCTGGCCCGCAACACCACCTACATCTACCCGTTCCAGGGCAACCCCGGCTTCAACCTGACCACCGCGATGGCCGACGAGGCCATCGTCTACATGAACCAGGTGAACACGCTCACGCCCGAGCAGCCGTTCTTCGTCTACTACGCTCCCGGCGGGACGCATGCGCCGCACCACCCCACGCCGGAGTGGATCAAGAAGGCCACCGAGCTGCAGCTCTTCGACAAGGGCTGGAACGAGCTGCGCAACCAGATCTTCGCGAACCAGAAGAAGCTCGGCGTCATCCCGCAGAACGCGAAGCTCACCCCCTGGCCGAAGGACCTGCTGAAGGAGTGGGAGCAGCTCTCCGCCGACGAGAAGAAGATGTTCCTCCGCCAGGTCGACGTCTACGCCGCCTACCTCATGTACACCGACCACGAGATCGGCCGCGTCATCCAGGCGGTCGAGGACATGGGCAAGCTCGACAACACGCTCATCATCTACATCAGCGGCGACAACGGCTCCACCGCCGAGGGCACGCTGGTCGGCACGCCCAACGAGGTCGCCATGTTCAACGGCGTCGAGGTCCCGGTCGAGGCCCAGCTCAAGTACTTCTACGACGCCTGGGGCTCGGACAGGACCTACAACCACATGGCGGTGCCCTGGACCTGGGCCTTCGACACGCCGTTCTCCTGGACCAAGCAGGTGGCGTCCCACTTCGGCGGCACGCGGCAGGGCGTCGCGATCTCGTGGCCGGCCGTGATCAAGGACAAGGGCGGCATCCGCCACCAGTTCCACCACGTCATCGACATCGTGCCGACCATCCTGGAGGCGACCCGGATCCGGCAGCCCGAGGTGGTGGACGGGATCAAGCAGAGCCCGATCGAGGGCGTGAGCATGGCCTACACGTTCGACGCGAAGAACGCGACCGCCCCGTCGACGCACAGGACCCAGTACTTCGAGATGATGGGCGACCACGCCATCTACCACGACGGCTGGATCGCCAGCACCAAGGTGATGCGGCCGCCGTGGAACGTGCTCGGTGGCGTCGGCGCGACTCCCGACAAGTACCCCTGGGAGCTCTACGACCTCCGGCAAGGACTGGACGCAGTCGGAGGACGTCGCCGCGAAGAACCCGAAGAAGGTGAAGGAGATGCAGGAGATCTTCTGGCGGGAGGCGAAGAAGTACCAGGTGATGCCGCTCGACGCGACGGTGGCGACCCGCCTCATCACGCCGCGCCCCAGCATCACCGCCGGGCGAAACGTCTTCACCTGGACCGCGGCCGCTCACCGGCACGCCCAACGGCGACGCGCCGAGCGTGCTCAACGCCTCCTACGACTTCAAGGCCGAGATCGAGGTCCCGCAGGGCGGCGCCGAGGGCATGCTCATCACCCAGGGCGGTCGCTTCGGCGGCTACGGGTTCTACGTCCTCAAGGGCAAGCCGGTCTTCACCTGGAACCTCGTCGATCTGAAGCGGGTGAAGTGGGAAGGGACGGAAGCGCTCGCCCCCGGCAAGCACGTGCTCGAGTTCGACTTCAAGTACGACGGGCTCGGCATGGGCACGCTGGCCTTCGACAACATGAGCGGCATCGGCCGCAGCGGCACCGGCGTGCTCAAGGTGGACGGCAAGGAGGTCGCCACCCAGAAGATGGAGCAGACCATCCCGCTCATCCTGCAGTGGGACGAGAACCTCGACGTCGGCTCCGACACCGGCACGCCGGTCGACGACCGCGACTACCAGGTCCCGTTCGCCTTCACCGGCAAGATCGGCAAGATCACGCTCACCATCGACCGGCCGAAGCTCTCGCCCGAGGACGTGAAGAAGCTCGAGGCAGCGCAGCGGAACAACAAGGCGAGCGAATAGGCGCCGGCGAGATGTTCCGATCCCTGCTGGCAGCCGCCATCGCAGCCGCCCTCGCGGCTGCTCCCTCGCCGACCCGTGCCGACGAGCCCGTGGAGGATCCCTGCGCCGCCGACGTGGAGAGGCTCTGCCCGGACGTCCAGCCGGGCAGCAACCGCGTCCTTGCCTGCCTGCGGGAGAACGAGGCGAAGCTGTCCGGCGCCTGCCGCGAGAAGCGCGACGTCGATGCACGGAGGGCGAAGGCACTCATCCAGGAATTCGGGCGTGCGTGCCGGGCCGACGTGGCCGAGTTCTGCTCGGAAGTCCCGGTGGGCGGAGGCCGCGTGCTGGAGTGCCTCTCCGGCCGCTACAGGGACATCTCGCGCCCGTGCCAGTCGGAGATGGACCGGATCGCCGAGGCCCGCAAGCAGGTCGAGGCGGTTCGCACGGCGTGCCGGGCGGACGCGGAGCGGCTGTGCCAGGGTGTTCCGGCCCTGGCTGGACCGCTCCTCGCCTGCCTGGAACGGAACAAGTCGAGCCTGTCCGGGGACTGCACCATCGCCGGTGCGCGGCGGGCCGTGGCGGCGGCCGCGCTGGTGGACGTCCTCGCGGACATGACCAGGCAGGAGAGGATCCAGGAAGCCCTGGAGATCCTGCAGGGCGTGGACTCGATCGCCTTCTCGCGGAGCCAGGTCCTCATCCAGCTGGACAGCTACCAGGCGCTCCAGAACCGGGCCAACGCCTTCCGCGTCCTGTTCAACCCCCAGTTCGTCTTCGGCTCGCGGGACCAGTTCGCGCTCCAGGTGAAGGTCCCGGTATCGCTCCTCACGCCCTACACGACCGCCGTCGCGACCCAGACCGGGCTCGGGGACGTGGCGGTGGGACTGGGCTGGCTCATGCCCGTGGGCGGACCACTGCGCCATTACCTGTCTCTCGGGATCCAGTGCCAGACCGCTGCCCAGCCCCTGCTCGGGGCGCCCTGGGCGATCCAGCCCGCCTACGCCGTTGCCATGGGGCTCGCCCGCTGGGTCTCCATCACCACGCAGGTCGTGTGGATCCGCTCGATCGGGTCGACCGGGGGTTATCTCCCCGTGGACACCCTCATCCTCGAGCCCATCGTGGTCTTCAACCTGCCGGGGCGTTCCTTCATGGCGCTCGACACCAAGCTCAGGCTGGAACCTGGCCCAGGGGGGCTTCGCGCCGATGATGAAGGGGGTGGCGGGCCTCTTCACCGACAGGCAGAAGTCGCTCTCCATCAGCGCCTGGTTCCAGGGTGCGCTGACCGCGAGCGCGGTCGATCAGTACTACCAGTTCGGCGTCGGCGCCGGCCTGGCCTACTTCTTCGACCTGTAGCGTCCCCGCCGGGCCAGGCTTCCCTACTTCTTGGCCGGCTTCTCCACCCTCACGCCAACGGCCTCGACGTAGGTGGCGAGGAGCCGGTCGCCGACCTTCAGCTTCTCGAGCTTCACCTCCGGGCCGGCCTTCACCTGGTAGAGCACCCCGGCCGGTCCCTGGAAGACGACCATCCGGTTGGGGGCGTCGATGGCGGTGACCGTCACGGTCGCCTGGACGCCTGCGGCGACCACGCCTTCCGGCGCCTGGTCCTGGGGGGCGCGTTCGCCCAGCGCGACGGCCTGGGGCTGGACCGACGGGGTGCCGGCGGACTGGAACTCGAGCACGAGACCCTGCTCGAAGTCGATCTCGATGGTGTCGCCGACCGCGATCTCGCCCAGGCGCTGGACCTGCGGTCCCACCTTGATGGCCTGGGTGGCGCCGGCCTGGTTCTGCAGGGTGATCGTGCGGGTGGCCAGGTCGATGGCCTTCACGGTGGCCCTGAGCTGGGCCTTTCGCGTGGCGGTGGCCTTGCCGGGAACTCCCGAGGCCTTCATCTCGGGGAAGCCCTGGCCCGCGGGAGCGGGAGCCTGGGCCTGCGCGGTCACGGATACCAGGATTGCGACGAGGAACGCGATCGGATTTCGCATGTGGGTTCTCCGCAAACGGTTGCGCTTCGGGTGAAGTTCGACCCGAGGGTTATCCGGTCCATGGTCCCCGCGCAACCTCATTCACGGCTGACACGTAGCGTGGATGAAGCGCGCCCCTCGCCTGGTGGAATCCAGGAGGGGTGTAGTCTTCGTGACTCCCGGGTTCTCGATGCCGGCCGGTGCGGATCTCATTCCACGAGGGATCGCAGCCGTTTCCGTGGATGATCTCGAGGCACCCTTCATGCATCTCGCATCCGTCCTGCCCAGCGGGGGCCGATGGACCACCGCCCTCCCGAAAGGGTATTGCCATGATTCGACGACTGGGTCTTCTCCTGCTTGCAGCCTGCGACGGGCTACTCCGTGCCGAGTGCGGTGGGAGAACCAACCCCCCGGTCTCGAGAAACAGGATCCCGCTGTACCTCTTCGGGGTGAACGGCTCGTCGCTCACCGGCCCGCAGGTGAAGCTACCCGGAAGATATCGGTCGAGATGAGCCCCCCGTTCATTTCCCCCCGGCTCCCCGGGTGAACGCGGCCAGCTTCCCCTCGGCGAGCAACTGCGCCGGGTCGAGCTTGGCGTAGAGCTGGATGAGCTTGGCCACGAGGCCGGTCCAGCCCGTCTGGTGGCTCGCCCCGAGCCCGGCCCCGTTGTCGGCGTGGAAGTACTCGTAGAAGAGGACGTGATCGCGCCAGTGCGGGTCGGCCTGGAACTTCTCGGCTCCGCCGTAGACGGGTCGCCGCCCGTTCTCGTCGCGCAGGAAGATCCGTTCGAGACGCTCGGCGATGTCCTTGCTCACCTCGAAGAGGTTCATGAGCTTCCCGGAACCCGTCGGGCACTCGATCCGGAAGGAGTCGCCGTAGTACGCGTAGAACTGGAGGAGCGCGCGGATGATGAGCGCGTTCACCGGCATCCAGACCGGTCCCCGCCAGTTGGAGTTGCCGCCGAACATGCCCGTGTCCGACTCGGCCGGCAGGTAGTCCACCCGGTACTCCTTGCCCTCCACGTGGAAGACGTACGGGTGCTTCTCGTGGAACTTCGAGAGCGACCGGATGCCGTAGGGGCTGAGGAACTCCTCCTCGTCGAGCATCTTCGTGAGAATCCGCCGCAGCCGCTCCGGGTTGACCAGAGCCAGGATGCCCCGTTCGGCCACGCCGAAGTATCCCGGGCCGGTGGGGTGGATGGAGTCGAGCAGCTCGGGCATCCGGCGCCGCCGCTCCGCGATCTGGGCCATGGCCCGTGGGAGCCGAGCCCGCGTGGCCTTCTCGGTGACCGTGGTGGCGCACAGGGGCAGCAGCCCCACCATGGAGCGCACCTTGAGGCGCGTGGCGCTGCCGTCGGGGAGGCGGAGCAGGTCGTAGTAGAACCCGTCCTCCTCGTCCCACATGCCGTCCGGGCCCGGACGGTTCATGGCGGCGGCGATGTAGTGGAAGTGCTCGACGAACTTCACGACCATGTCCTCGTACGACGGGTCCTCGGCCGCGATCTCCGACGCGAGCTCCAGCATGTTCTGGCTGAAGAGCGCCATCCACGCCGTGCCGTCCGCCTGCTCCAGGTGGCCGCCGGTGGGGAGCGGCGCGCTCCGGTCGAAGATGCCGATGTTGTCGAGGCCGAGGAAGCCCCCCTCGAACACGTTCTTGCCGAAGCGGTCCTTCCGGTTCACCCACCAGGTGAAGTTGAGGAGCAGCTTGTTGAAGGCCGACCGGAGGAACTCGACGTCCGCTGGTCCCGCGCAGGACCTTCTCGGTGTGGTGGAGGAAGAGGGTCGCGAAGGCGTGGACCGGCGGGTTCACGTCGCTGAAGTTCCACTCGTAGGCCGGCATCTGCCCGCTGGGGTGCAGGTAGACGCCCCGGAGCATCAGCTCCATCTGGTCCTTCGCGAAGTCGGGATCCACGATCGCGAGCGGGAGCGTGTGGAAGGCCAGGTCCCAGGCCGCGTACCAGGGGTATTCCCACTTGTCGGGCATCGAGATGATGTCCTGGTTCATCATGTGGAACCATTCCCGGTTCCGGAACTGCTTGCTCCCGTGCTGGAGGGGGCTCGCGTGGTGCTCCTTCAGCCACTGGTCCCCGTCGAAGAAGTAGAACTGCTTGGTCCAGAGCATGCCGGCGAGCGCCTGCCGCATCACCGCGGCCGCGTCGGGGGAGATCGAGGGCGGGGTCACCGCGCGGTAGAACGCGTCCGCCTCGGCCTGCCGCGCGCCGAACGTCTTCTCGAACTCCGGACCGAACGGGTCGGCGCCGGCTCCGATGCCGCCGTGAGGCGGAGGCGCACGGTGGCCGAGCCGCCGGCGGGGACCGTCCACGCTGGTAATGGGCCGCGACCTTGGTGCCCCGCTTCGATCGGGGTTCACCCGGTCCGCGCGCCCCAGCACCACGCAGTCGTTGATCCCGTCCTTCACGTACGGGCTGTCGCTCGGCTGTCCGGGGAAGAGCAGCTCGTTGTTGGTCTCGTTCTCGGTGAAGAGGAGCGGAACGTCGCCCTCGCAGTGGAGCACGTACTCGCCAAGCTCGCGGTGCGTCGCCGCGACCGATCGCGCTCCCGGCGTGCCCTCGACCTGCCGCAGCGAGGGCTTGTCGGCCGGCTCGGCGATCCAGGACGACCAGTCGTTCCGGAACCAGAGCGTGGGCAGGAGGTGCAGCGCCGAGGCCTCCGGGCCACGGTTCACCGCCGTGATCTTCACGAGGAGGTCGTCGGTGCCGCCCTTGGCGTACTCCACGAAGACGTCGAAGTAGCGGTCGCCGTCGAACGACGCCGGTGTCGAGGAGCTCGTACTCCATCTCCTCCCGGGTGCGGCTCCCGTTCACCTTCACGAGATCGCCGTAGGGGAAGGCGCACTGCGGGTACTTGTACAGGTACTTCATGTACGAATGGGTCGGGGTGCTGTCGAGGTAGAAGTAGTACCTCCTTCACGTCCTCGCCGTGGTTGCCCTCGCTGTTGGAGAGGCCGAAGAGCCGCTCCTTCAGGATGGCGTCCTTCCCGTTCCAGAGGGCGAGCGCGAAGCAGAGGTGCTGCCGATCGTCGGAGATGCCCGCCAGGCCGTCCTCTCCCCAGCGGTAGGCGCGCGACCGGGCCTGGTCGTGCGTGAAGTAGTTCCAGGCGTCGCCGCCCTCGCTGTAGTCCTCCCGGACCGTTCCCCACTGCCGCTCGCTGAGGTAGGGGCCCCACTTCTTCCAGGGAGTGCCCCGCTCCCGTGCGTCGTCGAGCCGTGCCTGCTCGGCGTCGGGGGTCGGTTCGGGGGCCTTCGGGGAGGGCTTCCTGGCCATCGTGTACCTCCTGGGGAGATGTGGGGGATTCTGCGCGCCCTGGCCTATACTGCACCACAGAAACGGAGGGTCACGTGACCGTCTCGCAAGGCATTCGACGTGTCCGCCGGATCGCTCGTCCGATCCTGGCGCTGTTCTGCGCTGCACTTCTGGTCCCCGGATGGGGCGTGACCGTGGCGCAAGACACCGCTCCCCCTGGGAGTGCGGCACCCGAGCCGCCCGCGCCGAAGGCCACGCCCGACCAGCTCGATTCGCTGGTGGCCCCCATCGCCCTGTACCCCGACCCGCTCCTCGCGCAGACGCTCGTGGCCTCGACCTATCCGCTCGAGATCATCCAGCTCCAGCAGTGGCTCGGGAAGAACAAGGGCCTGAAGGACAAGGCGCTCGCCGACGCCGTCGCGAAGCAGCCGTGGGACCCGGCCATCCAGTCGATGGCGGCGTTCCCCGACGTCGTGAAGCGTCTCGGCGACGACATCCAGTGGACCACCGACCTGGGGAACGCCTTCCTCGACCAGCAGTCGGACGTCATGGACGCGGTCCAGCGCATGCGGAAGAAGGCGCAGGGGACCGGGGCGCTCGCGACCTCCGAGCAGCAGAAGGTCGAGACGAAGGTCGTCGAGCAGAAGACGGTCATCGTCGTGGAGCCCGCGAACCCCCAGGTCATCTACGTCCCCACCTACAACCCGACGGTGGTCTACGGCCCGCCAATCTACCCGTACCCGCCGGTCTACTACCCGCCTCCGCCCCCTCCCGGCGCCTACTTCGCGACCGCGGCCATCTCGTTCGGAGTGGG
The DNA here is from genome assembly GCA_963818535.1 of uncultured delta proteobacterium. Lineage (GTDB taxonomy): Bacteria > Myxococcota > Myxococcia > Myxococcales > Anaeromyxobacteraceae > CAIOAK01. Next base: position 28,016 of record CAWFSM010000008.1, read on the forward strand.
CATGGCGATCGGCGCGGCGTGGGGCGGCTCCTGCTGCGGGTGCGGCTGGGGAGGCAACAACGTCAACATCAACGTGAACAACAACTTCAACCGGAACGCCAACATCAACACCGGCGGGAACAACAACTGGCAGCACAACTCCCAGCACCGGGGCGGAGCGCCCTACTCGAACAAGGCGACCGCCAACAAGTACGGCGGCTCGGCCCGGGGTGAGTCCCGCCAGGCGAGCGGCAGGGGCGGCGGCGCCGCGCCGAGCAATCGGGCCGCGGGAGGCGCGGGGGGAGCCGGGGGGGCAGGGGTGAGCAACCGCTCCGGTGGAGGCGCCGGTGGCGGTGCAGGCGGAGCCGGGGTGAGCAATCGCTCCGCGGGCGGCGGCGGTGATTTCGGCGGCGGGCGCGGTGCATCGCCCAGTGCGAGCTCGAGAAGTTCGGGCGGGTTCGGCGGCGGCTCCAGTGGATACAGCGGCAGCAGCGCGAGGGCGAGCAGCTCGCGAGGCGCCTCGAGCATGAGCTCGTCTCGCGGCGGTGGTGGTGGTGGTGGTGGCGGACGCGGCGGTGGAGGACGGCGATGAGAGCCCTGAATGCAGTCTCGATGGCGTGCGTATTCCTTCTCGCCCCGGCCATCGGCGCGGCGGCCGAGCCGTCCAGCAAGTCCTCGAAGCCAGCCACGGCGGCGCAGAAGACCTTCGACACGCCCAGGCAGGCGGCCGACGCCCTGATCGCCGCGGCCGCGGACTACGACGTCCCCGCCCTGAGGCAGATCCTCGGGCCCGACAGCGAGGACCTGATCGTCAGCGAGGACCCGGTCCAGGACCGGAACGCCGCGATCGCCTTCGGCGCGCTGGGTCGGAAGAAGAGCGAGATCGCGGTGGACCCGAAGAACCCGGATCGAGCGACCTTGACCGTCGGTGACGAGGACTGGCCGTCGCCGTTCCCGATGGTCCGCAAGGGCGGCCGCTGGTCCTTCGACACCAAGGCCGGGCGGCAGGAGATCCTGAACCGCCGCATCGGGCGGAACGAGCTCGACGCCATCGAGATCAGCCGGAACTTCGTCGACGCCCAGCACGAATACGCCTCCCGCAAGCGGGACGGGGCGATGGTGAACCAGTACGCCCAGCGGGTCATCAGCACTCCCGGCAGGCAGGATGGCCTGGCCTGGCGCAACCCCGACGGAACCTGGGGCGGGCCCCTGGGGGAGGGGGCGGCCCACGCCATCGCCGAGGGGTACTCGAGCAGGGCCCAGCCGTACCACGGCTACTACTTCAAGGTGCTGATGGGGCAGGGGCCCGCGGCGCCCATGGGGAAGATGGACTTCGTGGTGGAGGGGGCGATGATCGGCGGCTTCGCGCTGGTGGCCGCGCCGGCCGACTACCGCGTCACCGGCGTGAAGACCTTCCTGGTGAGCCACGACGGGGTCGTCTACGAGCAGGACCTCGGCCCCAAGACGCTGGAGCGGTTCCAGGAGACGGAGCGCTTCAACCCCGACAAGGGCTGGACCCCCGTCGTCGATTGATGGTCAAACCGGGACGAAGAAGGCGAGCAGCGCGATCAGCGCGTACACCACGACGAGCTGCACGCCCTTGAACCAGTTCGACTTCCCGTCCCCGATCACCACCGTGGCGACGATCACGGAGATGAAGGTGGTCGCGACGAGCGGCCTCGGAAAGAGGAGCAGGAGCGGCCGCGGGCGCGAACACATAGCTCAGCAGGACGAGCAGCGGGGCGACGAAGAGCGCGATCTGGATGCAGCTCCCGACCGCGATGCTCACGGCGAGGTCCATCCGGTTCGCGCGACCCATCGCGATCGCCGAGCCGCTCTCGGCGGCGCCGCCCACGATGGCGAGGAACACGAGGCCGACGAAGACGCCTGGAGAGGCCGAGCGCCTCCCCGGTGCCCTCGGCCGCGCCGACCAGGACCTCGCTCGTGAAGGCCGCCAGGATCGAGGCGACGGCCAGCGTGCCGAGTGCGCGCGCCACGCTCCAGCGCGGTCCCCCTTCGCCGTGTCCTTCCTGGCTCGCCCTCGGCCGCGAAGAGGTGCTTGTGCGTCTTCAGCATGAAGAGCACGTACAGCCCGTAGGTGGCGAGGAGCACCAGGGCCACCGCCAGGTTCAGGCTGCCCCTCCGCCGGGACCGCGGCACCCCCGGAGAGCGTGTGCATCGCGGAGGGAACCGCCATGCTCGTCACGGCGAGCAGCATCATCGACAGGTAGACGCGCGTGGCCTCGGGGCGGAAGGACTGGTCGCGGAACTTGAGCCCGCCCAGGAAGAAGGCGACGCCGAGCGCGAGGAGCAGGTTCGCGAGGATGGCGCCGACGAGCGACGCCAGCACCATGTCGAACAGGCCCGCCCGCAGCGCGACCACCCCGATGATGAGCTCCGGCGCGTTCCCGAAGGTGCCGTTGAGCAGGCCGCCGACGGCGTCGCCGGTGTACGTCGCGAGGTGCTCGGTGGAGCGAACGATCCAGCTCGCGATGGGGACGATGGAGAGCGCCGCGGCGAAGAAGACGAGGGGCGGGCTCGCCCCCGTGCGGTCGAGCACGAGCGCGACCGGGATGAACAGCAGGAGCCAGTTCACCATCGGACACCCCTCCTGTACGGGTCAGCCGCCGAGGGCGACGGTGATCGCCACCAGCGCGCTGCCCAGGACGACCATGACCAGCCCGAGCAGCCAGGCCCGGACCCCGGTTGCCCTGCCCAGCGACCAGCCGGCCAGGAAGAGGCTCGCCACCGCGACCGCGTTCGAGAGCCGCAGCGCGCGCGCCGGGTCCTCGACGAGCAGGAACGGGATCGTGGGCGGGAAGGTGGCCACGATGACGAGGAGCGCGCTGGTGAGGGCTCCCCGCAGGTCGGTCACGGAGAAGGCGGACGTCCATCCCGGGTCGGGGAGGGTGCGAACGCGCGCGGCCATCCGGTCGGCCAACGCGTCGTCGGTGACGGCCGCGACCCCCTCGGGCAGCGAAGCGAGGACGATGGCGCGGGCCGTGGCGGGGTCGCCGGCGCGGATCCCCTGGAACACGAGTTGCACACGCGCGCGCCCGGCGATCGAGGTGAGCACGTACATCACGCCGTCGACGAGGCCCCAGGCCACGTTGCAGGTGAGCGCCCCCACGAGCATCTGCCGCACCTCCTGCTGGCCGCCTTCCGCGACGCTGAAAGAGCAGGTGAAGGCGAGGACCATGATGAGCCCGAAGATGATCTCGGAGAATCGATCCACCGGGTCCAGCGGGCTCTTCCGGTGCTTGCCCACGAGTGGAGCACGTGGGTCGCGTGCACGGCGGGAAGCATGCGACGAGTGTAGCCCCTGCCGCACCCGGCGTGACAAGATGTGAATCCGACGACCCTGATCGGAACGAGGACGGCCATCCCCATGGCGATCGAATGTCCGCAAGAGCCTCCGAGGCTCCTGGCCGCGGCCCTGGTCGCCGCCATCGCCGCCCCCGCTCCGGGCCGGGCCGGCGACGACGTGGTGGCCACGGGAGCAGCGGAGTCGCCCGCGTGGGAGTGGGGGCTCTCGGTCCTCTACTACGTCCTCCGGGACGAGCCGGACTTCCTCCAGCCCACCCTGACGGTCGACCGCGGCGCCCTGCACCTCGAGGCGCGATACAACTACGAGGATCGCGAGACCGGATCGGCCTTCGTGGGGTGGAACCTCTCCGTCGGCGAGGAGCTGAGGTTCGGGATCACCCCCATGGTCGGCGGCGTCTTCGGAAGGACGAACGGCATCGCCCCGGCGCTCACCCTCACGCTCGAGTGGGGACCGCTCGCGTTCTGGTCCCAGGATGAATACGTCCTCGACCTCGGGGACTCGTCGGCGAGCTTCTTCTACTCCTGGAGCGAGTTCAGCGTGACGGGCCCCGACTGGCTCCGGGTCGGGCTGGTGCTGCAGCGGACCAAGGTCTTCCAGACGACCACCGAGGTCCAGGGGGGGCCGCTCGTGGGGATCACCGTCTGGAAGCTCTCGGCCACGGCCTACCTCTTCGCGCCCGGCCAGGACGACCAGTTCACCGTGGTGGCGATCGCCGGCAGCTTCTAGGGCGTCGGCCCGGGCCCCGGGGGTGAGGGAGCGACCGGGGACCGGTCGAGATCGCCGACCCAGGCGGCGAGGAGCGTCCAGGTGACGGCCAGCAGCACCGGGCCGACGAAGAGGCCGACGACGCCGAAGGCCAGCACTCCTCCGAGGACCCCGGCGATGATGAGCAGGAACGGCAGGTCGGCGCCCTTCTTGATGAGGAAGGGGCGCAGCACGTTGTCGAGCGTCACGGCGACGACCGAGAACACGAGGAGCACGGTGCCCCGGCCGGTTGCCCCGGTGGAGTAGAGCCAGATCGTCGCCGGCGCGACCACCAGGAGGGGGCCGAGCTGGGCGATGCAGAGCACGAAGACGACGGCGGTGAGGAGCCCCGCGTGCGGAACGCGGGCGAGCGCGAGTCCCAGCCCGGAGAGCAGGGTCTGGGCGAGCGCGGTCACCACGATCCCGAGGGCCACCGCCCGCACCGCCTTGGCCGCGAGGCGCCCCGAGCTCTCGCCGCGCTCCCCGGCGAGGCGCCGGAGGAAGCGGAGGACGCCGTTCCCCGCGGACTCGCCCGAGGAGTACAGGATCCCCGCGATGACCACCGTGAGGAGGAGCTGGACGATGGTGGTCCCGACCCCACCCGCCTTCGCGGCGACCCAGGTCACCGCCTGCTTGACGTGGGGCTGGACCCGGGCGAGGAGCGATTCGGGATCGCCGGCGAACCCCTGCCACTGCTCGACGAGCCGCTCTCCGACGACCGGTACGCTCGCGAGCCACGCGGGCGCGGGAGGGAGCCCGTCCTTGGCGAGGGTCCGCACGAACTTCCCGACTTGCTCGGAGTTCTCGGCGATGGCCGAGACTCCGAGCCAGGTCGGGACGACGAGCACGGCGAGGAGCGCCAGGACCATCACGGCCACCGCCGGGCCCCGGCGCCCCCCGAAGCGCGCCTGGATCGAGAGCAGGGCCGGCCAGGTGGCGATGACGATCATCGTGGCCCAGACCACCGCGGCGAAGAACGGAAGCATCACCCAGAGGCTGGCGAAGGTCATCGCGCAGAGCGCCAGCACACCCAGGGTGATGCGGGGAAGGTCGTAGGTCAGCGGCGGACGGGCATCCATGGGAGGTGAGTTTACCCGAAGCCGGGGTATAACCTCCGCACATGACGCCCCGAGCGACCCTCGCGATCGCCCTGCTGTTCCTGGCAGCACCCGTGTCGGGAGAGGACCCGGGATCCCGGCCCACGTCGAAGCCCCCCGGCGCACGGGCCGACCTCACCGTCTTCAACCGCCACGTCGCGACCTTCCGGGTCCCGGTGCTGGGTGTCTCCCCCGAGGACAGGGTCGAGCGGGGGAGAAACCGCATCGAGGAACTCCTCGGGCGCCCCGGGAAACACGTGGTGACCGCCAAGGCGAGCCCGGTCGGGCAGGTGGTGACCATCGACGGGTCGATGGCCTTCGTGCTCGTCCCGGGGGACACGGACGCGCTCCAGGGCGAGGACTTCGAGGCGGCGGTCGCGACGTCGGTGCAGGCGGTGCAGACGATCGTCGACGAGACCCGGGAGAGCCGTGACCTCCGGTCGCTGGGCAAGGGACTGCTCCTCGCCCTCATCGCGACCCTGATCCTGGTCTTCCTGGTCTGGGGAATGCGCCGGGTGCGGCGGGCGGCCATCCAGCGCCTGGGAAGCCTGGCTGCGACCCATGCCGCCAGGCTGAAGCTCGCCGGCACGGAACTGGTGAACCGGGAAAGGCTGCTCTCGCTGGTCCAGTGGCTCGTGAACATCGTCTCCTGGGTCATCGTCCTGCTGCTCGTGTACGAGTGGCTGGGCTTCGTCCTTGGGCGGTTCCCCTACACACGCCCGTGGGGAGAGGGGCTCATCGCCTTCCTCTCCGGCATGGTCACGAAGGTCCTGTCCGCCGTGGTGGCCGCGGTCCCCGGCCTGATCCTGGCCGGCGTGATCTTCATCGGCGCCCGCTTCGTCATCCAGTTGCTCCGCACCGTCTTCGACCGGGTGGCGCGGGGTGACGTGACCTTCCGCTGGCTGGACTCCGACACGGTGGAGCCCACCCGGCGCATCGTCAGCGTGGTCGTCTGGCTCTTCGCCCTCGCAATGGCCTATCCCTACCTCCCGGGCGCGGAGACCGAGGCCTTCAAGGGGCTCTCGGTCCTGGTCGGCCTGATGATCTCCCTCGGTGCCACGAGCGTGATCGGGCAGGGGGCGAGCGGTCTCATCCTCATGTACACGCGCACCTTGCGGGTGGGGGAATACGTGCGGATCAACGACCACGAGGGAACGGTGGTCGAGGCCGGGCTCTTCGTCACCCGCATCCGGACCGGGCTGGGGGAGGAACTGACCATCTCGAACTCGCTCGTGGTCGGCGCGGTCACGAAGAACTACTCCCGGGCGGTCCAGGGCCCCGGGTTCGTTCTCGATACGGTCGTGACCATCGGCTACGACGCCCCCTGGCGGCAGGTGGAGGCCTTGCTGCTCGAGGCGGCCCGGCGCACCGAGGGCGTGGTCCAGGAGCCACCCTCGCGCGTCCACCAGACCGCGCTCTCCGACTTCTACGTCGAGTACCGCCTGGTCACCTACGCCCTGCCCAAGCGCGTGGTGCCCCGCGCCCTGGTCCTGAGCGCCCTCCACGCCAACATCCAGGACGTCTTCAACGAGTACGGGGTCCAGATCATGTCGCCCCACTACCTGGGCGATCCGGCGCAAGCCAAGGTCGTGGCGAAGGCGGACTGGTACCCCGCGCCGGCCCGTTCACCGGAAGCGACGGGTGACGGCGGGGGATCCGGGGCGGCCTGAACGCCGGCAAACGTTCTCGAACGGCCAATCTGGCCGCGAGAGCCAGCACGCCGCTGGGACACCGGCAACTTGCGCGAGCGCGCGCCGGCACGCCCCGTGCAGGCCAATCCAGCATCCATGAAGCTGAGCGAATTCATCCGGTCCAGCAGCAAGTCGATCGTCGACGAGTGGGAGGCCTTCGCCCGGACCATGCTGCCGGCAGCGGGGGGCATGAGCCGGGCCGGGCTCCGCGATCACGCCGGGGAGATCCTCGAGGCCATCGCCAAGGACCTCGAGACCCCCCAGGACAGCTCCGAGCAATCCGAGAAGTCCAAGGGACGAGGGGAGGATCACCAGATGGAGGCGGTGGGCCTGACGCACGCCGCCCTCCGCATCGATGACGGGTTCACGCTCAGCCAGCTCGTCGCCGAGTACCGGGCGCTCCGTGCGAGCGTGCTCCGGCTCTTCGAGAAGGCGGGCGGTGGCGACATGCGCCAGGTCACCCGGTTCAACGAATCGATCGACGAGGCGCTGGTCGAGGCGACCGACCGGTACATGACCGTGATGAACCGGACGCGCGATCAGTTCATCGCCGTTCTCGGCCACGACCTGCGCAGCCCGCTGAGCGCCATCTTCATGTCCGCCGGCCTGATCGCCAAGGGCGTGGACGGAACCGCCATGGCGGCGCAGATCCTCCGGAGCGGCGGGCGGATGGCGCGAATGGTGGACGACCTGCTCGACCTGACACGGACGCGCCTGGGAAGCGGCATTCCCATCGCGCCGGAGCACATGGACCTCGACGCCACGTGCCGGGGGGTGTTGTCGGAGATCCAGGCGATCCACCCCGACCGCCTGCTGGAGTTCCATCCCGAGGGCGACCTCCGGGGCAAGTGGGACTCCGGCCGCCTCGGTCAGGTCGTGTCGAATCTCATGGGGAATGCGCTGCAGCACGGTGCACCCGACAGGCCGGTCCGGTTGAACGCGAGGGCTGAAGGGAAGGAGGTCGTGATCGAGGTCCACAACGAGGGCAGTCCGATTCCGCCGGCCCTCCTGGCGAACATCTTCGAGCCCATGGTGAGCCACGCCCGGCAGAACGAGGACATGAAGTCGACCAGCGTCGGCCTGGGCCTGCACATCGCCCGGGAGATCGTGCTGGCCCACGGAGGGACCGTCACCGTGACCTCCACGGCAGAGGAGGGGACGACGTTCTCCGTCAGGCTGCCCCATCGCTCCGCTGCAACCCGTCCACCGGTCGAGGAGAGCGATCCACCGGACGAGCACGACGCCACGGGAGGGCTCGTCGTCCCCGAACCTTCGCGCCCCACCTGAGCGACGCCTGGCTCACCCACCGATGCCGGCGGCGGCCTCGTCGATCCGGGCCCGCAGCGCGGCGTACTCCCGGACCACCGGGTACTGCGGAAAGGCATCCACGACGTTCTGGGGTGGCCGGAAGAGGATGCCGGCGTGGGCCTCGCCGAGCATGGCGGTGTCGTTGTACGAATCACCGGCGGCGATGACCCGGAAGTTCAGTCCCTTGAAGGCCCTCACCGCTTCGCGCTTCTGGTCGGGCTGCCGGAGGTGGTACGCCGAGACGAAGCCCGCCGCGTCGGTCGAGAGCCGGTGGCAGAAGAGCGTGGGAAGGCCCAGTTGCTCCATGAGCGGCATGGCGAACTCGTAGAAGGTGTCCGAGAGGATCACCACCTGGTAGCTCCGGCGAAGGGAGTCGAGGAAGTCGCGCGCCCCCACCTCCGGACCCATCTCCGCGATGACCTTCTGGATGTCCGGCAGCCCCAGGCGGTGCAGCCGCAGGAGATCGAGCCGGCCCCGCATGAGCTTGTCGTAGTCGGGCTCGTCGCGCGTGGTCCGGCGGAGCTCGGGGATTCCGGTGCGCTCGGAGAACGCGATCCAGATCTCCGGGACGAGGACGCCTTCGAGGTCTAGGCAGACGATCTGCACGGGATTCTCCGGGTCGCAGGGGCTACGGCGGCGGGAATCGTAGCAGATCCCCCGTCCCTCCCGGCCGCTCCTCGCGCGGCAGCCGGATCTCCCGGCGCCCCACCAGCCCGGCCTGGTTGTTCACGTAGAAGACCCGTTCCGGAAGGAAGGCGTAGAGCCGCGCGCCGAGGACCTCCTCGAACCGGCGCAGGTCGGGCACCTCCTGCCCGAGCAGGTCCTTCACGGTCGGGAACTTCCGGACGTAGGCGCCGATCGCCCGGGCGACCTCCGGGCCGTCGCCGACCTCCGCGATCGATCCGTCCATCTGGAGTCCCTCGATCCTGCGCCAGTCGTCCCCGTCGCGGTGGACCGACCCGGCGCATCGCCGGCCGGATGCCCCGGCCAGCACGTGGCGGCTGCGAGGGCTGGAGAAGAAGAGGAGCCGTCCCCCCTGGTGGACGAAGTAGACCGGCGCCGACCAGGGGTCGGGGTCCGAGGTGGCGAGGACCAGGGTCCGCTGGACGTCCAGAAGCTCCAGGGCCAGGCTCTCGAGCGTCACGGCAAGGCTGCCTGCCGCGGCCCGCTGCCGCCGCTGGTGACGGTTCCCCGGATCGGGACGGCCGGGGTCCAGCCCTCGGGAACGGTGAACTCCGCCTGGAAAAGCGTGAAGGTCCGCCCGGAGACGCGGGTGGAGATCTTGCCGCTCACGTCGAACCGGAGATCGAGGGTGAGCCAGCCGTCCCGGACCTTCCCGTGGCCCGACTGGAGCTGGGCGTCGATTCGCCCCCGCGCGTCGGGCCGTCGAACCTCGACCGGGCAGCTGGCGGGCTTCGAGAACTCGAGGTCGCCGCTCCGGGAGCGCGCGGCGTCCAGGACGCAGGTGTAGCCGCGCGACTCGAGCCGGACCGACACGTGCCCAGGAGTCCGGGCCCGCTCCAGGGTGACGCGCACCTCGCCAGGTTGCTCGCTGGCCGGGAACGGACTGACCCGGACCTGCGAGGTGGCGTTCAGGAGGTAGCCGCCGAGCGCCCCGTCCACCGTGCTCGTGCCGAGGGCCGAAGGGGCGAACCCCACCGCCAGGACGAGCGAGGATGCTGCCGCGAGGGCCCGGGAGGTACGCACCCCTCCATTCCTACACCCGGGACCACGACGCGCCAGGAACGAACGCACCGAGGCGGCCCACGAACCAGCCGGCGGCCAGCCGGGCCACGTGCTCGAGCGCGCCGGGTTCCTCGAAGAGGTGCGTCGCGCCCGGGACCACGGCGAGCTGGGCCGATGGGATGTGGCGAAGCACCGACCGGTTGAGACGGACGACCTCCTCGTCCCGGCTCCCCACGATGAGGAGCACCTTGGCGTGGATCCGCGTGAGGACCGTCGCCGGGACGAGCTCGGGCCGGCCACCGCGCGACACCACCGCCGCGATCAGCTCGGGGCTGTCCGCGGCGACCGCGAGGGCAGCTGCCGCGCCCGTGCTCGCGCCGAAGAGCCCGATGCCCAGCCCCCGGGTTGGGGGATGGTGCGAGGCCCACCGTGCCGCCGCCGAGGCGCGGGAGGTGAGCAGGGGAAGGTCGAAGCGGAATCGTTCCGTCGTCCGGTCGTCGGCCGCCTCCTCGGGGGTGAGCAGGTCGAAGAGGAGCGTGGCCAGGCCGGCCCGCTGGAGCTCCCCCGCCACGAGCACGTTTCGCGGGCTGCGGCGCGAGGAGCCACTTCCGTGCACGAAGATCACGAGGCCCTTCGCCCCTGGGGGCACGACCAGGTCGGCAGGGACCGACCCCGGTCCCGAACGGGAGCTCCCGAACGGTATCTCCACGGACGTTTGCCCGGCATGGGTCGCCTGCCGCAGGCACTCGAGGACCTGATCGTCGGATACCTGGTCGAACCTCTCGTACCAGCGCCCCACCGCGATGAAGGCTCCGGGAAAGTCCACGGCCACGACGTCGTCGTAGTCCACGCGGAGCTCCGCCACGGACCCCGCGGCGATCACCGGTGCGGCCAGGACGACGTGGGAGGCGCCGCGGACGCGGGCCGATCGTGCAGCGGCCCGTGCGGTTGCGCCCGTGGCGACGCCGTCGTCGACGACGATGACGGTCCTTCCCGCGAGATCGGGCATCGGCCGGCCACCCCGGTAGATCCGGACCCGACGCGCCAGCTCGGTGGCCTCGAGCTCCGCGAGCGCGGCCACCGACCCCTCCGACATCCCGGTCTCGGCGACGGCCTCGCGGCGAACGAAGACGGCCCCACCCTCGGCGATCGCGCCGATCGCGTACTCCGGGTTGCCCGGGGCGCCGAGCTTCCTGGCGACGACCAGGTCGAGATCCGCGTCGAGGGCCCGCGCGACCTCCGCGGCGACGGGGACTCCCCCGCGCGCGAGTCCGAGAACCATCGGTTTCATCGCACGGTATCGCTCCAGCCGTTCGGCGAGGAGCCGACCCGCATGTGTCCGGTCGCGAAAGGCCATGACGAACCCCTGATGCAAGGGTAACGCCGACGAGGGAGCCCGCACCTCCCGGCCCGGGAGGTCAGTCGGGTTGCAACCAACGGGTCAGCGACCGCGGAGGTAGAGCAGGGTACCGGCCCACTCCGCGTAGAAGAACCGGTGCTCCGCACCCCAGACCGCCCAGGGTACCTTTTCCGGGGACACCCAGAGGACGCGGGTGGTGACGCCGACGAGCTGCCTGCGCTGGTGCTGGCACCAGAAGCGGCGCGCCCAGCCGCCGAGCGACGGGACGAATCGGCCGAAGATCCTGAGGAGGGTGTTCATGCTGCCACCGCCTTCCGCGAGGCGGTGCGCGGGCTGCGCGCCGGATCGTCGATCCACCCATAGCCCCTTTCACCCCAGGTAGCGAACGGCATCGCGCGGATTGCCCCGAGGACAATGCCGTCACGATGGGTCGCACGCCGGGAATCGGGGGCGCCTGCCGGGATCCACACCTAGAGGATCCGTACCCTCGTGGCCCAGATCCTCGACACCCTGCCGTTCCGGGACGAGCTGCTCAGCATCGAGCGGCTCGAGGAGCGCGCCCGCGCGCTGGCCGCCCGGTTCACGGTGGACCCGTCGCGGCGCATGGCCCGCAGCGTCTTCCCCCGCTTCGACGACAACGCCCTGGTCCTCCGGCAGGCCTACCGCGCGCTGGCCGCCGACGTGCACCGGGGCGAGTTCGTCACTCCCGCCGGCGAGTGGATCCTCGACAACTACCACCTGGTGGACTCGGAGATCCGCGTGGTCCGGCAGAACCTCCCGCGCGGCTACTACCGGGAGCTGCCCAAGCTCGCCGCCCGCGACCTGGCCGGCAACGCCCGGGTCTACGCACTGGCGGTGGAGCTCATCCGCCACAGCGACAGCCGCCTCGACCGCCAGCAGCTGGCCCGCTTCCTCGACGGGTTCCAGACCGTCGCTCCCCTGACCATCGGCGAGCTCTGGGCCTGGCCCAGCATGCTCAAGCTCGCACTCATCGAGAACCTGAGGCGCCTCGCGGAGCAGACCCTGGAGGCCCGGGCGGCGCGGCGTGCGGCCGACGGCTACGTGGCGCGGATCGACGCGGCCGGGAAGGGCGCCCTGCCTCCGCTGCCCCGCGCGCTCCACGCCGCGCACGTCGTGCAGCTGCTCCACCGGGTCCGGGAGTACGGCCCGCGCCTCTCCGCCCTCCGGCGCGACCTCGACGCGCACGTGGCGCAGGGAGGTCACACCGCCGAGGAGGCGATCCGCAGCGAGCACCAGCGCGAGGCGGCGACCCAGGTGTCGGTGGCGAACGCCATCACCAGCCTGCGACTCTGCGCCGAGATCGACTGGCCCCAGTTCGTGGAGTCGGTGAGCCTCGTCGAGCGGGTCCTGCAGCGCGACCCGGCCGGCGTGCACGGCCGGATGGAGTTCCTGAGCCGGGACCGCTATCGACAGGCCGTGGAGGAGCTGGCCGAGCCCTCCGGGGAGGCCCAGGTGCGCGTCGCGCTCCGCGCGGTGGAGAGCGCGCGAGAAGCGGCCGAGGTCGAGGGCCCCGGCGCCCGCGCCGCTCACGTCGGCCACCACCTCATCGGGAAGGGCAGGAGGGACCTGGAGGTGGACGTCGCCTGGCGCCCGGGCTTCCTGAAAGGCCTTCGCCGCATCGCCTTCGCCCGGGCCCCGTTCCTCTACCTGGCGGCCATCGCCCTCGTGACCGGGGGGCTGGTCGCCGCCGGGGTCTCCTACGCCCGCGTCGCAGGTGGATCGCGCTGGGCGCTGGTCGCGGTGGCGCTCCTCCTGCTCCTCCCCGCGAGCGAGCTCGCCATCGCCCTCGTCCAGCGCCTGGCCGCCCGCATCGCACCGCCGCGTCGCCTCCCGCGACTCGACTTCGAGGGGGGGATCCCGGAGGACGCGCGGACCCTGGTGGTCATCCCGACCCTGCTCGCGAGCGTGGCCGGCGTGGAGGATCTCCTGGAGCACGTCGAGGTGCTCGCCCTCGGGAACCTCGACCCCCGCATCCACTTCGCCATCCTGGGAGACTTCACCGACTCGGCCGAGCCGGAGATGCCCGAGGATGCCGCCATCCTCGCGGCGGCTCGCGAGGGCATCGACGGGTTGAACGCCCGCCTGGGGGACGGGCGAGGGGATCGGTTCTTCCTGCTCCACCGGACGCGCCAGTGGAACCCGGGAGAGGGCGTGTGGATGGGGTGGGAGCGGAAGCGCGGCAAGCTCGAGGAGCTGAACCGGCTCCTGCGCGGCGCGACCGACACGAGCTTCTCGGTGCAGGTCGGCGAGCTCTCGGTCCTCCCCGGCGTGCGCTACTGCATCACCCTCGACACCGACACCCGGCTCCCCCGGGACGCCGCCCGGAAGCTGGTCGGGATCATCGCCCATCCGCTCAACAGGCCCCGCTTCGACGCGGCCAGCGGCCGGGTGACCGAAGGCTACGGGATCCTCCAGCCCAGGGTCAGCGTCGCCACGTCCAGCGCGGCCGGCTCCCGCTTCGCGCGCATCTTCGCCGGCCAGACCACCGTGGACCCCTACACCACGGCGGTCTCGGACACCTACCAGGACCTCTTCGGCGAGGGGACCTTCACCGGCAAGGGTCTCTACGAGGTGGACGCCTTCGCCGCCGCCCTGGCCGGACGGGTGCCGGACAACGCGCTCCTCTCGCACGATCTCTTCGAGGGCCTGCACGCGCGGACCGCGCTGGTCACCGACGTGGAGGTGGTGGACGACTACCCGTCGAGCGTCCTCACCCACGCGCGCCGGCAGCACCGCTGGGCCCGGGGAGACTGGCAGATCCTGGCCTGGCTGCTCCCGTTCGTGCCCACCCGTGGCGGATTCCAGCGCAACCGGCTGCCGATGATCTCGCGATGGAAGATCCTCGACAACCTGCGGCGCAGCCTCCTCGCCCCCGCGACCGTGGCGCTGCTCCTCGCCGCCTGGACGGTCCTGCCGGGAAGCCCCGCGCTCTGGACGGCGCTCGTCGTCGCGGCCACCGCATTCCCCCTCTTCCCGCTGGTGCTCGAGGCGGTCGACGGGCCCGAAGCCGCAGCAGCCCTGGCGCGCCTTCCTCCTCGGCCTCCGGGAGGACGCCGGAGGCGGCCTGGCGCGCGTCCTGCTCCAGCTCGCCTTCCTCGCCAACCAGGCGTACGAGATGGTCCACGCCGTCCTCGTCACCCTGATCCGGCTCGTGTTCACGCGGCGTGGATTGCTCGAATGGGAGACCGCCGCGGCCAGCGCGGCCCGCGGGGCGGGAGGGAGCGGCGAGTCCGGCTCCCGTCCGTTCCTGGCCGAGATGGCGGCCAGCCCGGTCATCGCGGTCGCCGGCCTGCTGCTGGTGACGGCGCTCCGGCCCGCCGCCCTCTGGGTGGCCGCGCCCGTCCTGGCGCTCTGGGGCGCGGCCCCGTTCATCGCCCACGCGCTGAGCCGCCCCCCGTCCCCACGGGAACTCGACGCGAAGGACCGCGAATACCTGCTCGGCGTGGCCCGGAAGACCTGGGGCTACTTCGAGGCCTTCATGGTGGCGGGCGACCATGGCCTGCCGCCGGACAACTTCCAGGAGGTCCCCGAGGCCAAGGTGGCGCACCGGACCTCGCCGACCAACATCGGCATGGCGCTCCTCTCGGTGCTCTCCGCCCACGACCTCGGCTTCATCGACGGAGGCGAGCTCCTCGACCGGGTGGACGCGACGCTCACCACCATGGAGGGGCTGGAGCGGCTCGAGGGGCACCTCTACAACTGGTACGACACGGAGAGCCTGGCGCCGCTCGAGCCGCGCTACGTCTCGACCGTGGACAGCGGCAACCTGGCCGGCTCGCTCATCGCGCTCTCCGAGGGGCTCAAGGAGCTTCCGGCCTCGCCGGTGGTGGATGGGCTGGTGGCGCGGGCGTCCTCCTTCGCGTACGGGATGAACTTCGGCTTCCTCTACGACAGGCGGCGCAAGCTGCTGTCGATCGGCTACCGGGCCGCGGACGCCGAGGGACCGGGCGAGCTCGACTCGTCCCAGTACGACCTGCTCGCCTCCGAGGCGCGCCTGGCGAGCTTCCTGGGCATCGCCAAGGGCGACCTGCCCGAGCTGCACTGGTTCCGGCTGGGCCGCACCGTCACCGGCGTGCACGGCGTCCCCACGCTCCTCTCCTGGAGCGGGACGATGTTCGAGTACCTGATGCCGCTGCTCGTCATGCGCAACTACCCGGGCACCCTGCTCGAGGAGAGCTGCCGGTCGGCCGTCCGCCGCCAGCAGGAGTACGGCCGGGAGCGGGGCGTGCCCTGGGGGATCTCCGAGTCGGCGTACGACCTCATCGACCACCACGACAACTACCAGTACAAGGCGTTCGGAGTTCCCGGGCTCGGGCTCAAGCGGGGCCTGGGGGACGACCTGGTGGTGGCGCCCTACGCCGTCGCGCTCGCGGCGCTCGTCGACCCGGGCGCGGCGGCGAGCAACCTGAGGCGCCTGGAGGCGGATGGACTCCAGGGCGCATACGGCTTCTTCGACGCGGTCGACTTCACGAAGCGTGGAGCGGACGAGACCGCCGCCCCGGCCCCGGGAGGGCGCGCGGCCGAGGGCGTGGTGGTGCGCTCCTACCTGGCCCATCACCAGGGGATGACCCTCGTCGCGCTGGCCAACGCCCTGCAGGGAAACCGCATGGTGGAGCGCTTCCACGCCGATCCCGCGCGTCCGGGCCACCGAGCTTCTCCTCCAGGAGAAGGCGCCCCGCCACGCTCCCTTCGCGAGGCCGCGACCGGACGAGGCCAAGACCCGGACGCCGCCGGTTCCGGCGGTGGCCCTGCGCCGCTTCCGGTCCGCGCACACGCCATACCCGCACGCCCAGTTCCTCTCGAACGGCAACTACATCTCGGTGGTCACAAACGCCGGTGGCGGGGCGAGCTTCTGCCGCGGCCGCGCCGTGACCCGGTCGCGCCTCGACCCCACCTGCGACCCGGGGAGCCAGTTCCTCTACCTGCGCGACGTGCGCAGCGGCCGGGTCTGGTCCGCCACGCAGCACCCCATCCAGGAGGAGGCCGAGGACTACCTGGTGACCTTCGCGATGGAGCGGGCGACCTTCCACCGGCGCGAGGACGAGATCGGGACCCAGCTCGACATCGCGGTCTCTCCGGAGGACGACGTCGAGGTCCGGCGCCTGGTGGTGACCAACCACAGCAACCGCGTCCGCGAGATCGAGGTGACGAGCTACGCCGAGATCGTCCTGGCGCCGGCGGCGGACGACCTCGCCCACCCCGCCTTCGGCAAGCTCTTCGTCGAGTCGGAGTACGTCCCCGGATGCGCGGCGCTGCTCTGCCACCGTCGCCCCCGCGCCTCCGACGACGCGCCGGCCTGGGGGCTGCACGTCCTCGGCCAGGAGGGCCGGACCCAGGGGCCGGTGGAGTGGGAGGGCGACCGGGCGCGCTTCCTGGGCCGCGGGCGAGGCGTGGGCGACCCGCAGGCGCTCGACGGGAGGTCCCTCTCCGGCACCACCGGCGTCCTGCTCGACCCCATCGTGAGCCTTCGGCAGCGCATCCGGCTCGCCCCGGGCGGCGTGGCCAGGATGTCCTTCGCCACCGGGATGTCGGCCAGCCGGGAGACGGCGCTGGCGCTCGCCCAGCGGTACCGCGACCCCAGCGCCACGGCCCGGACCTTCGCGCTCGCCTCCGCGCATGCCCGGAGCACGCTCCGGCACCTCGGGATCACGGCGGACGAGGCCCTCCTCTTCGACCGCCTGGCCTCCCGCGTCCTGCGCGGCGATGCGTCGCTCCGGGCTCCGCCGGAAGTCCTGGCCCGAAACACCCTCGGCCAGGCGGGACTCTGGCCGCACGGGATCTCGGGGGACGTCCCCATCGTGCTGGTCCGCGTCCTGGGGGAGGACGGGCTCGCGCTGGTGCGCCAGGTCCTCCAGGCGCAGGAGTACTGGAGACTGAAGGGGCTCGAGGCCGACGTGGTCATCCTGAACGAGCACCCCGCGAGCTACCTCGACGTCGCCCACGGAGCGCTCACCGAGCTGCTCGAGGACGGACCCTGGAGGGCATGGAAGCACCGGCGGGGCGGTGCCTACCTGTTGCGCCGGGATCGGATGCCGGAGGCCGAGCAGCTCCTGCTCTCGACGGTGGCGAGGGCGATCCTGAGCGACGAGCAGGGCGGACTGGCGCAGCAGCTCGATCGGCACCTTTCCCCGTGGGCCGAGCCGCCGGCCCGGGAACTCGTCCCGGCGCCATCTCCCCGGCCCCTGCCGTCCGAGCAGCCGGCCGTGCCTCCCCTGACCCTCGCCAACGGGATCGGTGGGTTCGCCGACCAGGGCCGGGAGTACGTCATCGTGCTCGAGGGAGCGGAGGAGACCCCTTCTCCCTGGGTGAACGTCATCGCCAACCCGGGCTTCGGGACGATCGTCACGGCCTCCGGCTCGGCCTTCACCTGGTCGACGAACAGCCGCGAGAACAGGCTCACGCCCTTCGCCAACGACCCGGTGTCCGACCCGACGTCCGAGGCCGTCTTCGTCCGGGACGAGGACACGGGCGCGGCCTGGACGCCGACGCCGGGGCCGCTTCCCAGGGCCGCGGCGGGCGGGCGCCACGTGGTTCGCCACGCGGCGGGCGTCACCCGGTTCGCGCACGCCGTGAACGGCATCCGGCACGAGCTGGCGGTATTCGTGGACGACGTGGACCCGGTGAAGTTCTCCGTCCTCACCATGACGAACGAGGGACCGACCCCCCGGCGCCTGGGCGTCTTCGGCTACGTCGAGTGGGTCCTGGGGCCGCCGCAGGAAGGGCAGCACCTGCACGTCGTCACGCGGAGGGATCCGGAGAGCCGTGCGATCCTGGCCACGAGTTCCTGGAACCAGGAGCTGGCGGGGCGCGTGGCCTTCTCCCAGGTGAGCGAGCCCGTTCTCGCCTGCACCGGGGACCGGGCCTCCTTCCTGGGGCGAAACGGCTCCATCCAGGCGCCCGCCGCGCTCCACCACGATGCGCTCGTCGAAAGGTTCGGGGCCGGGCTGGATCCCTGCGCCGGCCTGCAGATCGAGGTCTCCCTGGCGCCCGGCCAGACCCGGCGGGTCGTCTTCCTGCTCGGGGAGGGGAGGGACGCGGAGCACGTCCGGGAGCTGACGGCCCGGCACGGCTCGGTCCCCGCGGCGGAGGCCGCGCTGGAGCGGGTGACCCGGGGCTGGGACGACGTGCTGGGCGCGGTGCAGGTGCACACGCCCGACGACTCCTTCGACGTCCTGATGAATCGCTGGCTACTCCTCCAGGACCTGGGTTGCAGGGTCTGGGCCCGTTCCGGCTATCACCAGCCCGGCGGCGCCTTCGGCTTCCGCGATCAGCTGCAGGACGTGATGGCGCTCGTGCTCGCCCGGCCGGCCCTGGTGCGCGCGCACCTCCTCCGGGCCGCTTCACGGCAGTTCCAGGAAGGCGACGTCCAGCACTGGTGGCACGAGCCCGCTGGCCGAGGCACGCGTACGCGCTGCTCGGACGACCTGCTCTGGCTTCCCCATGCAGTCGCCCACTACGTGCGGACCACCGGCGATGCCGGCGTCCTCGACGAGATGGTGCCCTTCCTCTCCGCGCCCGTCCTCGCCCCCGACGCGCAGGAGACCTACGCCCAGCCCCAGGTCGCCGCGGAGAAGGCCACCCTGTTCGAGCACTGCGCCCGGGCGCTCGATCGGGGCCTGACGTCCGGTTCCCACGGACTTCCCCTCATGGGGAGCGGCGACTGGAACGACGGGATGAACCGGGTCGGCCGCGCGGGCAGGGGAGAGAGCACGTGGCTCGGCTTCTTCCTCCACGCGGTGCTGGGAGAATTCGCCGTCCTGTGCGCCGCGAGGGACGACGGGCCGCGGGCCGAGCGCTACCGGGCCGAGGCGGAGCGACTGGTCTCCGTCCTGGCGCGAGCCTGGGACGGAGAGTGGTACCTGCGGGGATACTACGACGACGGCGCGCCGCTCGGCTCGGCCCAGAACGACGAGTGCCGGATCGACTCGATCGCCCAGTCGTGGGCGGTCCTCTCCGGGGCCGCCCCCGCCCGCAGCGCGGACCGGGCCATGGACGCCGTCCGCACCCACCTCGTCCGGCGGGGCGCCGGTGTCATCCTGCTCCTCACGCCTCCGTTCGATCGCTCCGCGCAGGACCCCGGGTACATCCGGGGCTATCCACCGGGAGTCCGGGAGAACGGAGGCCAGTACACGCACGCCGCCGCCTGGATCGTGATGGCGCTCGCGAAGCTGGGGAGCGGCGACGAGTCGACCGAGCTGTTCCACATGCTGAACCCGGTGAATCACACCCGGACGCGCGGGGACGTGGAGCGCTACAGGGGCGAGCCGTACGTCCTCGCCGGGGACGTCTGCGCCCATCCCGACCACACCGGCCGGGCAGGCTGGACCTGGTACACCGGCTCGGCAGGCTGGATGTACCGCGCCGGGCTCGAGAGCATCCTGGGCCTCCGGCGCCACGGTGGAACCTTCGAGGTGGACCCGTGCGTGCCTGCCGCGTGGCCCGGATACGCCATCACCTGGCGCGTCGGCCGGACGACCTACGAGATCTCGGTGTCGAACCCGGATCGCGTGTGCCGGGGGATCGCCGAGGCCGAGATGGACGGGGAGCCGGTCGACGCCCGGGCCATCGCTCTCGCCGACGACGGCGCGATCCACCGCGTGAAGCTCGTCCTCGGGGTTCCCGGGTAGGCTAGACCGAGCAGGAAGCTCCGGGCCGATCGGAGCCGACGCCCCGACGGTACTGCCGGAAGTCGCGGGGGCTCCCGACGGGTGCCCGGTTCATCGGCTCGGACCAGAAGCGGGACACGAGCTCGCAGCGGCTTCCACAACGCGACTTTCCAAGCACGGCCGTGACGTGGATCTCCACCGTGGACTCGGCGCATCCCAGCTCGCTCGCGATGGCCTTGTTGGATTGACCGAGCGCCAGCAACCCGAGGACCTGGGCCTGGCGTGGCGTGAAGCCCATGCTGGCCGTGGCGGCGGCGACGCGCGGGGCGGGGTCCACGGCGCCGTCGACCTGGACGGCGATGTAGTGGTTCGGCGCGCCGGGAGCGAGGACACGCGTGACGCGGAACGCGCCGCCGGTTCCGTCCAGGCTGGCGAGCAGGCCGGAGGCGACGACGTCCGGGGCGCGGTCGCAGGCTGCCCGTCCGGGGCGGTTGGAGCAGACGATCCGTCCGTCGGCCCATACGACGAAGGCGGCGGCGGGGATCTCGTCGAGGGCGGCGGCGAGGGCGGCGGCCTCTGCCGGTTCGAGGTCACCAGCGTGAGTCACGGGGCGTCTTGCGGCTGGAACTCCGATGAGGGCGGTCATGGTGGTTCTTCACCAGAGCAATCGGCGGGCCAGCGCGAAACCTGCCGCGTCGTCAGCGCCCTGCGCCAGGAATCCCGCCCTTCTCGCGTTCGTGAACGTTTGCGAACGGTCTCCGGCCCCCTGCGCACTACACACGGCGCCCCTGGATGACGCGGAAGAGCAACACGATGATGGCGAGCACGAGCAGGATGTGAACGAAGCCGCCCAGGGTCGTGGAGGTGACGAGGCCGAGCACCCAGAGCACGAGAAGAATGAGAACGATGGTCCAGATCATGATTGCTCCCTTCGTGGTTGATTCCTGGTCAAGCACGGGCCGTGCCCACGGTGACCCCCTGGCGGGACTCGAAGGAGGCCGGCCCGCGCGGCGTGAACGTTCGTGACTCCTGCTCCATGGAGCACCAGGGAGTGGAGGGCATGGTCCTCCATCGGGGGGGCCCGTTTTTCCTGGGAGTGCAAATCGGTCGCGATGTCAGGGGCCTGGCCGGTTCCGCCGTGAGTGATGGCCAGGAGTGAACGTTCACATGGACGCCCCGCCGGGCTTCCGGCCGTGCGCGGGTGTATTGTGAACGCTCACTCGTACAAACCTGGGCCGCACCCTGTGACCCGAGACTCCGTCCGAGAGGGTCCAAGGAATGCGCACGCAATCGACGTCATCCGAGCAGTCCCGTGGAAGCCCACCGCCGACCTTCGCCATCGTCGGCGTGGGGGCATCGGCCGGTGGGCTCGAAGCCTTCCGCCAGCTCCTCGCCCATGTGCCCGACCAATCCGGGCTGGCCTTCGTCCTGGTCCAGCACCTGGAAGCCACGCGCGCGAGCCAGCTCAGCGACGCGCTGGCCACGTCGACCACCATGCGGGTGGCCCAGGCCGAGGACGGAGTCCGTGTCGAGCCGGACCACGTCTACGTGATCCCGCCCGGGACGCAGATGACGATAGAGGGAGGCGTGCTCAGGCTGTCCCCGCTCGGGGGGGACGAGCGCCGGCCCACCCTCCCCATCGACCACTTCTTCCATTCCCTGGCGGCCGATCGCGGGAGGCAGGCCATCGGCGTCGTGCTCTCCGGGAATGCCTCCGACGGCACCGCCGGGCTGACGGCGATCCGCGAGAACGGCGGGATCACCTTTGCGCAGGACCCGCGCTCCGCGCGCGTCGGTACGATGCCCCGCAGCGCGATCGACGCAGGGGTGGTCGACTTCTGCCTGCCCCTGCCGGCGATGGGCACGGAACTGGGCCGGCTGTCGCGCCACCCGTACCTGGCGCGGGGCGAACCGGTGCCGCCGACCCCGGCCGGCGCCACCTCCCTGGCCGAGGTCATCGCCATCGTGCGGACGGGCACCGGCGTCGACTTCGGGGAGCACAAGCAGGCGACGTTCAAGCGGCGCCTCGCCCGGCGCATGGTGGTGCGGAAGGCGAAGGACCTGGCCGCCTACCTGGAGCTCCTCCGCGAGGATCCGGCCGAGACCCGCCTCCTCTACGACGACCTGCTCATCAAGGTCACGTCGTTCTTCCGGGACGAGCACGGCTTCGACGAGCTGAAGGCGGTGGCCTTCCCGGCGATCCTGAAGGACAAGGCGCCGGGCTCCCCCGTCCGCGCATGGGTCGTGGGGTGCGCGACCGGCGAGGAGGTCTATTCGCTCGCCATCTCGCTCATCGAGCACCTCGGAGACAATCCGGAAGGCCACCCGATCCTGATCTTCGGATCGGATCTCGACGAGAAGGCCATCGAGCGCGCCCGGACCGGGCTGTACCCGGACTCCGCGGTCCAGCACATGGGAGAGGAACGGCTGAAGCGCTTCTTCGTCCGGACCGAGCGGGGATGGAGCGTCAGCAAGGCCGTGCGGGAGCTGTGCGTCTTCGTCCGGCACGACGTCGCGCGCGATCCGCCCTTCTCCAGGCTGGACCTGGTGACCTGCAGGAACGTCCTCATCTACTTCGGCCTGGCTCTCCAGCGACGGGTGATCGCCGCAGCCCACTACTGCCTGAACCAGCCGGGTTTCCTCCTCCTCGGGCCCACGGAGGGCACGGCCGGCCTGGGGAAGTGGTTCACGCTGGCGAGCAAGGGGGAGGGGCTCTTCTCCCGCAAGCCGGGGCGGAGCACCTTCCGCTTCGCGCCGCGCGCCGGCTCGATCCCCTTCGCGCGGCTGACGTCCAGCGCCGAAGGCGTGCCGCTTCCCAGGACCGAGACCAGCCTGGCTCGCCAGGCCGATGGAGCGGTCCTCGATCGGTATGGTCCTCCGGGCGTCGTCGTCAACGACCGCATGGAGGTCGTCCAGTTCCGTGGACGGACCGGCCCGTACCTCGAGCCACCGGTCGGGGAGCCGCAGAGCCAGCTCCTCAAGATGGCCCGATCCGGCCTCGCCGCCCCGCTCCGCATCGCCATCGCCCAGGCGCGCCGCACGTCCGCGGTGGTGCGCAAGGAGAACGTCCGGATCGACGGGGACGTCGCCGGCCGGGCCTGCGATCTCGTGGTGCTCCCGGTGCAGGCGAGCGATGGAGGCGAGGGGGCATTCGTGGTGCTGTTCGAGGAGCGTCCGCCGATCGTGAAGCAGCCCGGGCCGGCCAGGTCCCGGGATCACGCCAGCGGGAACGTGGCGGCGGGGAGCCGGGCGCTCGAGGACGAGCTCACCTCCACGAAGGAGTACGTCGCGGTGCTTCTCGAGGAGCAGGGTCGCGCCACCGACGCGCTCGCCTCCGCCAACGACGAGCTGGTTTCCGCCAACGAGGAGCTCCAGAGCCTGAACGAGGAGCTGGAGACGGCCAAGGAGGAGCTCCAGGCCACCAACGAGGAGCTCACCACCGTCAACGACGAGCTGAACGGGCGGAACGTCGAGCTCCAGGTGGTCAACGCCGACGTCCTGAACCTCCTCGATGCGGTCGAGATCCCCATCGTGATGCTCGACGGGGATCGCCGCATTCGCCGCTTCACGCGGCGGGCCTCGAGCTTCCTCGGGCTCACGCCGGCCGCCGTGGGCAGGCGGGTCAACGAGGTGGATCTCCCGCTCCTCGCGCCAGACCTCCAGCCCTGGATAGCCCGGTCGATGAGGGAGGGGATCCTGGTGGAGTCGGAAGTGCAGGATCGATCCGATCGCTGGCACCGCCTGCAGATCCGGCCTCGCCGTGCCGTCGATGGTCGCACCGACGGCGCCATCCTCTCGCTGGTGGACATCGACGAGCTCCGGCACCAGGTCGTCGACGCCCGCTGGGCCCGCGACTACGCGCGAAGCATCGTCGAGGCCGTGCAGGTTCCGCTCGTGGTCCTCGATCGCGACCTCCGGGTCCTCTCGGCGAACGGCGCCTACTACGGTGCGTTCCGGCAAGTCCCCGCCCAGATCGAGGGACAGGGCTTCTTCGACCTCGGGTCCGGCGAGTGGAACACCACCGAGCTGCAGCGGGCCGTCGGCGGCGTCCTCGGTTCCGACGAGCGCTTCCAGGGCCTGCAGGTGGAGCGGGACGTGCCCGGGGCGGGACACATGTCCACCTCGGTATCCGGGTGCGCCGTGCCCTCGCCCGGAGGCGACAGGATGGTCCTGCTCTCCATCGAGGACGTCACCGAGAGGAGGTCGGCATGAGCCCACCGGCAAAGGTGATCCCGATCCACCCGAACGACCCCCCGCAGCCGGCGCTGCTGCTGGCATTCCCTCGCGCGGGCTCCCGGGCCGCGCAGAGCCGCGAGCTCCCCGGGGCGGGATTCCTGCTCGGGCGTGGCGAGGCGATCTTCGACGAGCCGTTCGAGGATCCCGCCATGGAGCCCCGGCACGCCGAGGTCCGGTTCCGCGGGAAGCACGCCGTGGTGACCGACCTGGGGAGCAGGACCGGTACCCGGATCAACGGAGTCGCCCTGCAGGAGACGAAGGCGCTCGCCGAAGGAGACGTCCTCCGGCTCGGCGACACCGTGCTCGTCTACACGAACCGGGCTCGATTCCCGGCGGATCCGGCGAGGCACGTCTCCAGGGAGCCCGAGCTCACCGGCGCCACGCCGTCCATCGAGGCCGTCCGGCGGAGCATCGACGCGGTCGCTCACCACCCGCGCACCGTGGTGGTCACCGGCGAGACCGGCACCGGGAAGGAGATCGTGGCCCGGCTCGTCCACCGGCGCAGCGGAAGGACCGGCCCGTTCGTGGCGGTGAACTGCGGAGGGTTCACCGAGGGGCTCCTCGCCAGCGAGCTCTTCGGGCACGTGCGCGGCGCCTTCACGGGGGCCATCGGGGAGCAGCAGGGGCTCTTCCGCGCCGCTCACGGGGGAACGCTCTTCCTCGACGAGGCGGGAGACATCCCGATGGCGCTGCAGCCGACGCTCCTCCGGGTGCTCGAGACGTGGCAGGTTCGTCCGGTGGGGAGTCCACGGGACGTGGCCGTCGACGTGCGCGTGGTCGCCGCGAGCAACCGGGAACTCGTCTCGCTGGTCCGGCAAGGACTCTTCCGCGCCGACCTCTACGCCCGCCTGGCGCAATGGGTCGTGCGACTTCCGCCGCTGCGCGATCGCCGGGAGGACATCCCGGCCCTGACCCACGCGTTGCTGGAGCAGTTCGACGCCCCCGGCCGGTCCCTCGCGCCCGACCTCGAGGAGGCGCTGCTCGTCCACCCCTGGCCGCTCAACGTCCGGGGGCTCTCCAACGTGATCACGACTGCGCTGATCGCCAGCCCGCCGGACCATCCGCTCGCACTCGGGCCCGAGGTGCGGTCCGCGCTGGAGGACAACCGGATCGACGGGCTGGAGCCGCCAGTCGAGGCTCCACCGGTGACCCTGGACAGGGACCGCCTCGAAGGTCTCCTCCAGCAGTTCGGGGGCCGCGTGGCCGAGATCGCCCGGCACGTGGGGGTCTCGCGGCCCAAGCTCTACCGGATGCTCTGGACGGCCGACCTCGACCCGGCTCGGTTCCGCCAGAGGTGACGTGGGAGCCGTTCGCGGACGTTCGGATGACGCGTCCGTGAACGGCAGGCACCGCACCTCGGGGAAGGTTCTCCCTCGGAAGACGGCAGCTTGCGCAGGGGAGGCGTCAGGCCCGGACCGTGCAGAGGAGCAAGGGCATGCGCTCCATACTCGTCGCGATGGCCCTCGTGCTGTTCCCGATGTCTCCAGCCGTTGCCCAGGTCAGCATCCAGATCGGTCTCCCGGGCATCAACATCGGGATCAACCAACCAGTCTATCCACAGCTGGTCCCGGTGCCCGGCTACCCCGTCTACTACGACCCGAGTGCGGGCTCGAACTACTTCTTCTACGACGGCCTGTACTGGGTCTACCAGGGTGACAACTGGTACGCGAGCGACTGGTACAACGGGCCCTGGGCGCTGGTGTCGCCGCAGTACGTGCCCGTGTTCATCCTCCGCGTCCCGGTGAGGTACTACCGACATCCGCCGGCGTACTTTCGCGGATGGCAGCCCGAAGGCCCCCCTCGCTGGGGCGAGCGCTGGGGCCACGACTGGGAACGGCAGCACGGCGGCTGGGACCGGTGGGACCACGCGTCCGCGCCGAGGCCGGCGCCACTGCCGGTGTACCAGAGGGAGTACGTGGGAGATCGCTACCCCCAGGCGCCTCAGCAGCAGCAGGAACTGCGCACCCGGCACTACAGCTACAAGCCCAGCGACGCCGAGGTGAGGCGGGTCGATGAGGCGCAAGCCGCGCGGGGCAGGCAGCAAGAGCTGTCGAAGCAGCAGGCGCAGCAACAGGAGCGGGGCAAGCAGCAGGAGCAGGCGAAGCAGCAGCAGCAGGCCCAGCAACAGGAGCAGGGCAAGCAGCAGGAGAAGGCGCCGCAGCAGCAGCACGCCCAGCAACAGCAGCAGGGCAAGCAGCAGGAGCAGGCGAAGCAGCAGCAGAAGGCCCAGCAGCAGCAGGCCCAGCAGCAGCAGGGCAAGCAGCAGGAGCAGGCGAAGCAGCAACAGCAGGCCCAGCAGCAGCACGCCCAGCAACAGCAGCAGGGCAAGCAGCAGGAGCAGGCGAAGCAGCAACAGCAGGCCCAGCAGCAGCACGGCCCAGCAACAGCAGCAGGGCAAGCAGCAGGAGCAGGCGAAGCAGCAACAGCAGGCCCAGCAGCAGCACGCCCAGCAACAGCAGCAGGGCAAGCAGCAGGAGCAAAAGGCCCAGCCCGCGCAGAAGCAGCAGAAGCAGCAGCAGGAAAAGGGCGGAGAGTCGAAAGGGCAGGACAAGAAGCAAGAGCATGAACAGTAGGTGTGCGGTGTTCACGCTCTCGAGCAGACGGGAGAAGACATGAAGCTGACGGACGGGTATCGGGCGGCGATCGAGGCGGTCGACCGGCAGGTGTGCCTGCTCTCGGAGCTGGAGCGCGAGGCGGTGGCCGACGGGACGACGCTTGCCCCACTGCGTGCATCCTGGAGTGAACTGCTCGGCCACCTGGCGGTCGGTGGGTCCCGCCGAGACCCCGAGCAGGCAGGCAGCGCAGACGAAGCGACGCGATGACGTCGGCGAGCCAGGTTCGCGTGGACGATCGAAAGCCACGGCACCGGTTGAGGTTGCGCGTGACCACGAGCCGCGGGAGTTCCTTCACGGTCAACGTGAGCAGCGGCGGCGCCTGCACCGAGCAGATGCGCGTCCTTGCGGTGGGCACCCGGATCGAGGGGAGCATCTCCCTCGACGGCCGGGATGCGCTCTTCGAGGGCCGGGTGGTGTGGAGGCTGGCCGGTGATTCCCGGCTGAACCAGCTCGGCCGGATGGGCCTGCGGTTCGAGCGAGTCGGCCCGGAACTGGCGCAGGGCCTGGCCGCCCGGTCGGCCCGGTCGGGCGTCCCGTCCGCGGACTGCTGAACGGCACGGTGAGGCTGACCGTCGCGCCCTGCGAGGGCGCGTCCGGCGGTGATCGCGAACGTCCGCGAACGGCCGTCGACCCTCACCGGTCGCCGTCATTCGCAGACCATCCGAGACTTCGCACGGCCGGAAGCGGGCACGGCGCGTGCAGCCTGGGTCTGCAGGTGTCCGGGAGGATTCTCATGCGGATGACGGATGGTGTTCGAAAGGCGATCGAGGCCGTGGATCGGGAGGTCGCGCGACTCGCCGCGCACACCTCGACCGACGACGCCCCGACCCTCAACCAGCTCCAGACGTCCTGGGGAACGCTCGTGGAGCTCCTGGCGCTCGGCCCACGTCCCGACCGCCGGGCCTGCCCGCACTGCGGGAGCATCGCGATGCTCGACGCAACCCGCTGCGGGCGATGCTGGATGGAGCTCGTACCGCCGAAGGGGGAGCGGACGTGACCCGAACCCGTTGGATGTCCATCCTGCTCTGGTTCGTCGTCATTCCCGGCTCGACGGCCGCGTACACGATCTCGAGCGTGCTCACCCCGGGGTGTCACGAGGACCTGACCTCCGAGGTGCTCAGGACCGTACGCCGTGACGTTCCGGGCGCCGCGCCCCTCCCGCTCACCGAGGACGAGCAGGCGCTGGTGGACGACGTCCAGTTCATCCTCGCACCGGACATGAGGGACCTGGGCGCGGCGTCGCTCCTGGTCAGCGTGCGGGACAACGACCTGAAAGGGCGCTCCTCCGACGACCTCACCGAGCTGGCCGAGGTGCACGGAGATCCGGACACGCAGGACGAGCACTGCCTCCGGAGCAGGGCCAACGACGAGCCGGGTGGATCCGAGGCCGCGGTGAGCGACTGCCGGAAGTTCATCCGCGGACGGGTCGCGGAGGCGCTCGAGGGGCTCGACGCGAACGGTGTCCCCGACCTGGCCGTGCGGACCGCGCTTCCCCTCCACCTGGCGCTCCGCGGAAACGTCAAGGCGGTGCTTCCGACCTTCTACGTCCGCATGGGACAGGCGATCCACGCGGTGGAGGACAGCTTCACGCACACCTACCGGACCGCCGACGGCATGCAGATCACGGTGGTCATGAACTGGGTCGACAAGGCCGAGCGGAACTTCGACGAGGCGCGCGACGGGCCCGCGCACGCCACCCAGATGGACGCCTGCGACGATTCCGACGAGCTGAGAGCCACGAAGCGAAAGCTCGCCACGGAAGCGTCGATTGCGCTCCTGCGTGCGGCGCTCGATCCCCTCAAGACAAAGGCGGAGAAGATGGCCTCGATAGAAGGAGTCCTCGACACGTACGTGAGCTATTCACCTGGATGCACCTTCGCCAACGCCTGGTGCGACGCGCCGGAGAGCCAGTACAAGGACAAGGGATCGACGTTCCTCGGGTGCTCCTCCGGAGGAGGCGGGCTGCTGGGGGTGGGCGGCGGTGTCCTCGCCCTGGGGTTGCTCTTCCGGCGCCGCAGGAACACTCCCTCCGCCCTGGCGCTCCTCCTCCTGGGAGGAGCGATCGCCCTCGCGGCGGGCAGTGCGCGCGCGGACGACCCGGTCCAGCCCCCGACGACCGTCGCCCCGGCGCCCGAGGTGAAGGACCCGCACGTGCCTCCGCCACCCACGACGGTTCCGGTGCCCCAGCCGGGGCCTGCCGACCCGTCCGAATCGGCGTGGGGCGCCTACCTGGGCATCTCCGGGTCGATCGACAAGCCGGCCATGGCGATCCAGCTGGGCGTCCGCCTCCGCCTGAGCACCAACTGGACGATCGGGTGGGACATCGAATCGAACCCGTGGATCTCCACCACTGGGCCCACTCCGGTCCGGGCCGGCACGCTCAACACCTTCGGAACGGTGATCCTACGGTTCCCGCTGGCCTACGAGAACTTCAACCTCCGGACCACGGTGAACCTCGGCATCTCCTACCTGCTCATCGACCTGTACGGAGCGCCCGCGGGGAGCGTGGGGCTCTACGGGGCGATCTATCCCCTCGGACTCGAGTGGAAGCTGTCGCGGGTCTTCCTTCTCATCATCAACCCGCTCGGCATCGCGGTGCCCGTGCCCCAGCTCCAGGGAGTTCCGCTCACCTACCCGCAGTACCGGTTCAGCATCGGCCTCGGCATCCTGGCCGGGTGAGGCCGCTTCCCCGGGGCGTCCGCGAACGTCCGCGAACGCCTCGGACCCGCGCCCGCACGAGCAACACCGCAGGACTGCACGGTGATCCCCGCCCGACGTGACGGCACGGGCCGTGCAGTCTTCTGCGGGGAACAACCCTGATGCGAGGGGCGAGCCTGCCCCGTCGCTGAAAGCGAGAGATGCCATGAATGCTGCGCGCACGATGACCATCGCCTCCGGCCTCGCCGTCCTCCTGGCGTTTCCCGCTGCCGCCCGTGCCGATGCGACGGTGAAGGAAGCGCAGGACGCGGTGGCCGTCCTGAAGAAGGCCGACCCCAGCCTCAAGAAGTTCTTCGACCACTCGGTGGGCTACGTCGTGTTCCCCGGCGTCGGCAAGGGTGGGCTCGTGGTCGGCGGAGCCGGCGGCTCGGGCATCCTGTTCGAGCACGGCAAGGCCGTGGGCAAGGCCACGCTGTCCCAGGTCACCATCGGCGCGCAGGTCGGCGGGCAGGCCTACTACGAGATCATCTTCTTCGAGACCGCCGAGACGCTCGCCGCCTTCAAGACGGGCGAGTGGACCATGGCGGCGCAGGTGAGCGCGGTGGCGCTCAAGAGCGGAGCCTCCGCCGACGCCGCCTACAAGGATGGCGTGGCCGTCTTCACCCTGAGCAAGGGTGGCGCGATGGCCGAGGCCAGCGTGGGCGGACAGAAGTTCGGCTACAAGCCGTTGAAGTAGGAAGGGATCACCATGGGTTCGATCAAGCTGGCCGGAATCGTCCTGATCGTGGCTGGAGTGCTGGCGCTGGCGTTCGGAGGGTTCAGCTTCACGAAGGAGACGCACGACACGAAGATCGGGCCTCTGGAACTGTCCGTGAAGGACAAGGAGAGGGTCAACATCCCGCTCTGGGCAGGGGTCGCCGCCGTCGTCGCCGGCGGAGTCCTGCTGGTGATGCCGCGGAAGACCTAGCGCTGCCCCGGGCGGCGTCCTTGCTGGCGAAGCTCGCGATCGGGACATTGGTCGTGGCGATCCTGGCGCTGGGTCGCCCGGTCCTCCTCCCGATCGCCTTCGCGGCCGTCCTGGCCCTGATCCTGTCGGGGCCCATGCAGTGGCTCGAGCGCCGCGTATCGAGGATTCCCGCGCTGGCCCTGGTGATGGTTCTCGCAGCGAGCACGCTGGGGGGCGCGGGGTTCGTCCTGGTGAGGCAGTTCGACGACCTGACCACGCAGCTCGGGAAGTACACCGAGTCGATGCGGAGGAAGGTGGCGGCCCTGCAGTCGGGGGGCATCGGACCGCTGGCGCGCGTGGAGGTCATGGTCGCGCGGGTCGCCGACGGCCTGGAGAAGAAGGTCGCCTCCGACGACGCCCCGGTGCAGGTGATGCCGGCCAGGGTCTCGCGCGCGACGCGCCTCTGGGACCTGTTCAGGCCGCTCGCGGAGCCTCTCATCACCGGGCTCTTCGTCCTCGTGCTCTGCGTGTTCATGCTGGGCCGGCGCGACGACCTGCGAAGCCGGCTGATCCGCCTGGTGGGCACCGGCCACCTGACCGCCACGACCCACGCGCTCGACGACGGAGCGCAGCGGATCACCCGGTACCTCCGCGACCAGACGGCGATCAACGTCATCTTCGGCGGGGTCGTGGGCCTGGGGCTGTACTTCATCGGAGTGCCGTACTTCGTGCTCTGGGGGGCCGTCGCAGCGCTGGCGCGGTTCGTCCCCTACCTCGGGTCGACCGCCTCCATGCTCCTGCCCACGGCGCTGGCCTTCGCGATCCACCCCGGGTGGAGCCGGGCCCTTCTCACCGTCGGGCTCTTCGTCGGGATGGACCTGATCACCGCTTACGCCATCGAGCCAGTGCTCATCGGCTACCGGACCGGGGTCTCGTCGATCGCGCTGCTCGTCTCCGCCTTCTTCTGGGCATGGATCTGGGGGCCGATGGGGCTCGTCCTGGCGATCCCCATGACCCTGTCGCTGGCGGTGGCCGGCCGCCACGTTCCGGGCCTGCGGTTCCTGGCCGTCCTCATCGGGGACGATCCTGCGATCGGGCCGGAGCTCGAGCTCTACCAGCGGCTCGTGGCCCGGGACGAGGATGGCGCCGCCAAGATCGCCCGGGCCGGGCAGGTCGAGCTGGGCCGGGCCGGAGCGATGGATCGGATCCTCATCCCAGCCCTCGCGCTCGCCGCCCGGGATCGGGGGCGCAGGGAGATCACCGACGACGATCAGGCCTTCATCGTGGTCGGGACGCGGGACATCGTCGAGCACCTCCGGGCGCGCGGGAAGGACGTCCCGGTCGCGACGCCAGGTCGGTCCCTGGGCATCGCGGCGCATCGAGCCGACGGCGAGGTGATCCTGGAGATGCTCTCCGGGGAGCTCGGTCCCGGGGAGGGCAAGATGGTGATCCTGCCATCGACCACCACCCTGGACGAGGTCGTCTCTCGCGTGGAGAGGATGTCACCGGAGGTCGTCTGCATCGGGTCGTTCCCGCCGGAGGGCGGACCGCACGCGCGCCGCCTCTGCGAGGCGCTCAAGGCCCGCTTCCCCGAGCTGCCCGTGATGGCCTTCCGGCCCGGTGAGCCGGGGGTCGATCCGTCGCTGGCCGCCGAGAGGCTCCGGGAGGCCGGCGCGGACGTGGTCGTCGCCACGCTCGGCGAGGCCACCAGGGAGATGACGCGCCTGCTGCGTCGTTAGTGGCTTCCCCCGTGAAGATCAGGCCGTCAACGCGTCTGCGCGGCGGGGAGCGCCGCGGAGTACGCCGGGCCCAGGATGCCGCGCGCCTGATCGACCGCCGAAGCCTTGGCGGCCATCAGGGAGTCCGCCGAGCCGCCAGCGACCTCGCGCTGGGACCCGTCGGCGAGGAAGCAGAGGCTGCGCCACCCCTTCGAGCTGGATCGCAGCTCGAGGCGCGGCAGGGAGAAGACCTGGGCGCCGTCCGAGCCGTCGAGGTTCATGGCCCAGCCGTCCGTCGTCCTGGCCCAGCCGCTCATGTGGGGCCGCCCCAGTGCCCGTCCGCGTCTGCCGGAGGAGGAACGAGCTTCTTCCAGCAGGTGCTGCAGAGGGTGGCGGAGCGCATCCCGATGCCGCCGCAGTGGGGGCACTTCCGGTACTCGGGGGCGGGCCCGAGCGCCAGCGCTTCCACCAGCGCGCCCCAGGACGCGCGAAGGGCGTCGAGGTCCTTCCCGGTGCTGGCGGTCGCGCGTTCGCCGAGCAGCGCCACCTCGCGACCCACCGTGTCCACCGCCGCGCGGATTCCGTCCGTCGAATGCATGGTCCTGCTCCTCGAATCGCCCTGGTGTCTCTGATGGATGCGGGGCGGAAGCGCGCCGTACCGCGACCACGTCCGGACCGGTCGCGCCCTGCGGGCGAAAGGGGAGGAGACGAGATGGGATCATAACACTCGCGGCGAAGGTGCGCTCGGGAGCACTCAGGGCTCGAACGCGAAGCCAACGCCGTAGACCGAACGGATGAGCTCGCGCTCCGGCATCGCCTGCGAGAGCTTCCGGCGCAGGTTCTTCAGGTGGCTGTCCACGGCCCGCTCGCTCACGTCGAGGTCGTCCTGGTAGACGAGGTCGAGGAGCTGGGCGCGGGAGAGCACCCGCCCGGGCCTCGTGACCAGGGCCTGGAGCAGGTTCAGCTCCTTGGGCGTGAGGTCGAGCCGCTGGCCCCCGACCCGCGCCTGCCAGCGATCGGCGTCGATCTCGATCAGGGGTGGGGTGGCGGGATCTCGTGGCTCCGCGTCGAGCGCGCCTCCGGACCGCCTCAGGACCGCCTTCACACGGGCCAGGACCTCGCGTGGCGAGTACGGCTTGCAGACGTAATCGTCGGCGCCCAGCTCGAGCCCGATGAGCCGGTCGATCTCCTCGACGCGCGCGGTGACCAGGATGACGGGGAGGTGGGAGGACTTGCGCACCTCGCGCAGGATGGAGAGGCCGTCGAGGTCCGGGAGCATCAGGTCGAGGAGCAGGAGGTCGGGAGGCTCTCGGCGGATCCGCTCCAGGGCCCGCGCCCCGTTGCCCTCCACCGACGCGGCGTACCCGTCGCGCAGGAGGTAGTCGACGAGGACCTGGGCCAGGTCCGGCTCGTCCTCGACCAGCAGGATACGGATCTTCTCCATGTCAGCTCTCCAGGGGCAGCACGATGCGGACGGCGAGGCCGCCCAGCGGCGATCGCGCGGCCGTGATCGTCCCGCCGTGCGCCAGGACGATCCTCCTGCAGATCGCGAGGCCGAGGCCGGAGCCACCATGCTGCCGGCTTCGCGAGGGCTCGGCGCGGAAGAACCGATCGAAGAGGTGTTGCATGGACTTCTCCGGAGGCGCGGGTGCGGTGTCGTCGAACGTCACGCAGAGAGCGCCGTCGCGGGCCGTCGCGGCGAGCTCGAGTCGTCCACCCCGATCGGTATAGCGAAGCGAGTTCTCGAGGAGATTCGCGAACACCTGGTGCAGGCGGTCACCGTCTCCCCGGATTCGCCAGGCCGCGCCGGATCCCGGAAGTCGGCTCGTGTCGAGAGAGATCCCGGCTGCAGCGAAGCGCTCCCGGAACTCCCCCGCGGCCTCCTGGAGCACGGGGAGGGCATCGAGCGGGGCGAGCTCGAGGTTGCGCTGCCCGTCGTCCCGGTCGAGCGTCTGCCGCAGGTCGTCGACCAGCTTGCCCATCTGCATCACGTTCCGGTGCAGGCGCGCGAGGGTCGGCTCGTCGACGGTGCGAACCGCGTCCTGCAGTGCCTCGATCTCGGCTCGCAGCACGGCGATGGGCGTGCGGAGCTCGTGGGAGCTGTCCGCGATCCACTGGCGGCGGGACTCCTCCTCCTGCGCCAGCATCCTCGCCATGGCGTTGAAATCGGTGGCCAGCTCGCCGAGCTCGTCGTCGCGACGCACCGGGATCCGTTCCGAGAGGCGTCCCCGTGCGATCTGCCGTGCACCTGTGGTGAGATCCCGGATCGGGCCCAGGAGCTGGCGGGCGATCAGCCAGGCGGCCACGAGGGAGAGGACCAGCGCGGCGAGGCCGGACAGCCAGAGGGCGCGCACCTGCGTGGCCAGGAACGCCCGGTCGAGGGTGTCCTCGGCCGGAGGCGCCCGGAGGGCCAGCAGGCCGACGGTGGCACCCTGGAAGCGAATGGGTCGGGTGGCCCACGGGCCTGGCGCGTCCGGATGGCCGGCGAGCACCTTGCCCGACGGGTCGCGGAGCGAGAGGCGGGGTCGGAAGCCCAGCATGTCGGGGGGAGGTGCGCCGCCAGGCGGCGGGGGCCCACCCTCGAAGCCGGGAGAACCAGGGGGCCCGGGGGGGTGGCCTTCGAGCCCCGGCCCTCGCGGAGGCCCGGGCGGTCGCGCGATGTCGCCGCTGGTCTGCTCGACGGCGCGGTCCCATGGCTCGGGGCTCTTCGCAAGGAAGCCCCAGCCACCGCTCCTCGCGTACGCCCGCTCGAGATTCGCCACCATCCAGTCGAGCCGCGCGATCTCGGCCTCGACCACGTACTGTCCGAATCCCCTCTCGAGATTCCAGCGGGACAGGCCGGTGAGCAGCACGGCCATGGTCGCGGCCAGGGCGAAGGTGGCGAGGAAGACCTTCCGCTGGATGGTGAACCGGATCATGGCGTGGGAGTCGGCTTCAGTATGCCAGGGCCGCCGCCTCGCGGGCCGCGACCTGGGCCTTCAGCGCGGAGATGGCCGCCGAGAATCGGCTCGGCGAGGTGAAGGTGTGGCCGGTACCCTCTCGCAGGACCGCATCCCCGATCAGGGCCGACTGGGCCTCGTAGAGGGGCACCATCCGGGCTGCGTTGAACAAGGTTCCGGCGAACTCGTGCACGTACTGCCGGTACCGTGCCGCGTAGTCCGCGTCGTCGAGCAGGTACCTGATGAGGGGCCACGAGGACGTCACCTCCGACGCGGCCAGGCTCAGGCACCGGTCGTTCGACACCAGGGCCTCGTTGCTGTCCCAGGGAATCCACTCGAAGAGCTGGGAGGCGGGGTTCCGGTACAGGTAGAAGTTGTGAGGCATCTCCCCGTAGGTGTCCCAGTTCTGCATCACCGAGTTGGCGGCGAGCCAGCGGAGGAAGACCGGGACGTCCAGGATTTTCTCGAGGTTGGCCTTCCAGGTGGCCGGGGCACTGACCCGAAGCTCCGAGTTCAACGCATCGTGAAGTGCCAGCACGTCGGAGTAGTCGAGGACGTCCTCGCTGGTCTTCTTGCCCATGCCCCAGGTTCCGAAGCTTCCGGCCGCGAAGGTCGCGGGCCCCTCCTCGGGCTTGTAGAGGTTGCCGGTGTCGTCGGCGTACTGGGTCTTGACGACGGTGTCGTCGACCTCCTCGACCAAGGTGTAGAGCCCGAAGTAGACCGGGCCGGAGCCGGCATCCACGTAGAGCTCGTAGTACGAGGCGTGCGGTCCCTTGAGGCCGAAGTCGCGGAAGAGCTTCCCGGCCACCTGCTCGTGGATCTCCGACTCGTCCTTGAAGTTGCTCTTCAGGCTGAGGGACTTGAATCCGTGGAATCGCTGGCCGGCGATGGCGGGGTAGATCCCCTCGAACTCGTTGAACTTGAGCTTGAGGGGGAGCTTCCCGCTACCTGCCGAGTAGAGGCTCGAGTTCCCCTTGAAGCGGATGCCCACCCGGTACCACTCCTTGCCCTCGTACCGGACCTCGCAGGGCACGTAGAGGGGATCGTCCAGGACCGAGAAGTCGCGGGAGCCTCCCAGGACCGAGCGCAGGCCGGCGAGATTGCTCTGCATGACGGCCCAGTTCCGCGAGTCGATGGTGACGTCCAGGCGCTGGACCCTGGTCTCGTCGAACACCTTTCCCAGGTTGCCCGTGATGGCGGCGGCCTTGAGCTTGCCGTGGGTCTCGGCGGTCCAGTCCGGTGTGGCGATGGCCGTCTCGCCGAGGGTCAAGGCGACCACGGAGAGGTCCCGGCTGCCCGAGGTGCCGGCCGTCGGTAAGGGGTTGACGACGCGGACGGCGAAGGTCCCGGCCGCGGCTTGCTCCGACGCCGTGATGGGCGCGGCGAGGTGGCTCGCGCTGGCGAACGAGGCGGCACGGCCGACGCCGTTCACCTCCACGGTTGCGCCCGCCACGAAGCCGCTGCCGACGAGCGTCAGGGTCTGGTCGGATGCACCCGCGTAGGTGGTCGCCGGGTAGATCGCGGTGAGGACCGGCGTTCCATCGGTTCCCGGCGACTCCGGGTCGGAGGCAACGCTTCCACCGCAACCGAGCAGGGCGGCGAGACCCAGGAGGGCGAGGGAGTGCGCGAGAGAAAAGCGGGAGCTTCGATCGAAATTCATGTCCTCTCCTTCGAGGTGAATGCGGGGGACCCGCACGAGCCCGAGGATGGAGGACGAGGTTGGACCGCCGGTGGAGGGATCTGGGAGGAATCGGGGAGGGGCCCGGATCCCTCCGTGTTCACGGCCGGGTGGCCACCCACCAGAAGGCGTTGGTCTGGCTGTTCCCGTCGTCGAAGGCGGTGAGGGTGTTCACCTCCGCCCAGGCGGCGTCCCGCGCCGTGGTGGCGTGGGCCATGTAGAGGAATCCCTTCCAGCCCTGGGATGCGGCAGACGCGGCGCCCTGCATCCTCGGCCAGGCGTCGCTCACCCACGCCGGGGAGATCAGGTCCTCGCTGGCGGGCGTGAAGGGCAGCATCTGGATCCCGTAGACGTACTCGGGGCCGCCGGCGAAGAAGGTCGCGAAGACGGCCTTGGTCTCGAAGAGGATTCCCACGCACATGTTCTGGTCGAACGGGTCGCCGTAGACTGTGGACGCCGCCGGGATCTGCCAGTAGGTGCGCGCCCCGTCGACCTCGAGCGCCTGGAGGACCCGCCCCAGTTCCCGCATGCGCGCGTCCCCGGTGGCGAGCCCCAGGAGCTGCAGGCCGTACCAGGCGTTCACCGCCTCCGAGGTGGACTCCTGGTCCTGTCCGTCGCCGAGCTCGGAGAGTCCGGCCGCCCAGGAGTGGCCGCGGAAGAAGTCCATGTGGCGGAAGCGGGGGAAGCGCGGGTCGGAGGCGCTGGGGTTCGCGACGTCGCGGACCAGCGCGAGCAGGGCCCCACGGTGGGTCTCCGCGAAGGCCGGGTCGGACCGGGCCAGGACGGCGGCCGCGTAGAGGAAGTATCCGTAGTGGAAGTGGTGGTCGTTGTAGTGACCGGCGCCGAACTCGGCGGAGGGGCTCGCCAGCCCCCGCGTGGTCACGACGCCGCCCCAGGTCTCGTCGTAGACGAAGGGGTTGCCGTTGGTGCCGTCGAGCCAGGCCGCGACCAGCGGACGCAGGCGCGCACGGAGCGTGGCCGCCGTCGTCGCGTCCCCCAGCTCGCCGGCGATGACGGCCAGGCGCGCCAGCTTGGCCATCTGCTTGCCGCCGAAGTAGGGATCGACGTCGACGACGGACGGATCGGGGACGAAGGACGCGTCCGACGCCAGCGCGGCCCGGACCGCGGGCAGGTAGGCGGGGACGACCGGGCGAGGCGCCTCGAAGCCGATGGTCGAGAGCGGGAGGGTCATGGTCCAGGTCGAACCCTCGACGCCCTGCACCGTCCCGCTGAGCGTCGAGTAGGTCAGCGCCGTGGTGGCCGGCGAGACCATGCGCGCCAGGTGATGCGGCAGCGCCGCGACGAGGAGGGGGCCCGTGCCGGTGGTGGCGTAGACGAAGCGCACCGTGGCCACGTCACAGGCGGTGGAAACCTCGAGCGTCCCTCCACGAGGGATCGCGCCCGCGTGGGCGTCGAGCACCGCCACGGAGCCCGGTGCCGGCGCGTTCGCCACCCGGAGCGTGCCGACGAAGGTGGAGGAAGCCACCATGTTGCCAGGGGTCCAGGAGAAGCTCACCGGGGAGGAGGCGTAGAGCATCCACGTGGTCCCGTCGCCCAGCACGAGGACGAAGCGGCTGCCGGTCGCCACTCCCGGCGTGGTCGAGCCGTTCACGCTCGCGAAGCTGGAGGTGCCGGGAAGGAGCATCGGCCGGAGGCTCCCGGCGTAGTCGACGGTGACATAGGGCGCCCCCTGCACCAGCGGCGCGGTCATGGTCCCGGCGCCCACCGAGTAGCGCAGGGTGACGGAGAAGAGGTCGTGGGACTGGACCGCGTGCCGCGTCGTCCCGTCGAACTGGAGCGAGCCGAGCATGATCTGCTTCCGGTCCGGGACGGTCACCTCGGTCACGCCCGTGACCGCCGCCGAGGTGGCGACGTCCAGCCAGACCGGCTCCGCCCGGAGCTGGTAGGGCACCGTGTCGAACCGGTTTCCGCCCGCTCCGAGCACCAGATTCTGCCAGGAGGCGTTGGTCGGAAGGGGAGGGGTGGTGGAGGCCCAAAGTGACGTGGGTACCTGCTGGCCGGGGCTCGAGGCGAACGGGGGCAGGGCGGTCGAGAAGGGGGTGTCGAGGTCGAGCACGACGGGGTCGCAGCGGAGGGCGCACGCCCCGTCGACGCAGGCCTGCCCGGCGGCGCAGGCCGTACCTGCGTTCGCACCGGCGCAGTCGCCGCTGGCACCGCACCAGGCCTCGTCGGTCGCCGGATCGACGCAGGAGCCCCCGCAGGCCAGCAGTCCGGCCGCGCACGGGACCACGCACTCCCCGGCCGTGCAGACCGTCCCGACCGCGCAGACGTTGCCGCAGGCGCCGCAGTGGAGGTTGTCGGCGAGCGGCTGCACGCAGACCCCGCCACAGTCGACCGAGTCGCCTTCGCAGGTGGTCTTCGCCGCGCAGCCGGAGCCGATGGCGACGACGACGGCGATCCAGGCAACCTTTGTTCGGAGACCCACGGAACCTCCTCGGTGCCCCCGGGCCGAGGCGGGGGGCTTGACAGGGAACAACCCACCATATACTTAGTTCGGTCATCGAACAAAGCCCCGGCAACGATCGAGGCGCGTCGGTCGATCCGGAAGACCTCTCCTCGCTGAAGCGCGCATGGCATCCGGAGGCAAGAAATGACGTTCCGAAGGCAGTCCCTGCTGGTCGCCCTCGCAGTCGTCCCCAGCCTCCTCCTCGCCGGGTGCGGATCATCGGGCACGAGCCTCTCCTCCATCGTGATCACGCCGAGCCCGGTCCGGCTGTCCGTGGGCGGAACGGCCCAGCTGACCGTCACGGGCACCAGCAGCGACGGCACGCGCGCGCCCATCACGAGCGGCGTCGACTTCACGACCAGCGCCGCCTCGGTGGCGGCCGTCAACAGCTCCGGCGTGGTGACCGCCATCGGCACCGGGACCGCGACGGTCACCGCCACGACCTCGGGCCAGAGCGCCACGGTGACGGTCACCGTCGCCGCCGGGCCGCCGACGCTCGTCTCCATCGAGCTCGTGCCGCCCACGGTCCCGCTCGCCATCGGCGGGACCGGACAGCTCACAGTGATGGGGACCTACAGCGACTCCTCGACCGCCAACCTCACCGCCGGATCGACCTTCGTCTCCTCCACCCTCGGCGTCGCCACGGTCGGCGCAACGTCCGGGATCGCCACCGGAGTGGCGCCGGGGACCGCGACCATCACCGCCACCCACACCGCGTCCGGGAAGATCGCGAACGGCACGGTGACCGTGAGCGCGACGGCGCCGACGCTGAGCTCCATCGCCGTGGTGCCCGCCACCATCCCGCTGGTGGTGGGGGGGACGGGGCAACTCACGGTCACGGGCACCTACAGCGACAATTCGACGGCCAACCTCACCGCCGGCTCCACCTTCGTCTCCGCGGCGATCGGAGTGGCCTCCGTCAGCGCCACGGGTCTCGTGACCGCGGTCTCGAGCGGGACGGCGGTCATCACCGCGACCCACACCGCCTCGGGCAAGATCGCCACGGGGACCGTCAACGTGACGAGCGCGACGCGCACGCTCGTCTCCATCACCGTCACGCCGGCCACGGCCACCCTGGCCCCCGCCGCGACGCAGCAGCTCACCGTCACCGGGAACTACAGCGACAGCACCACCGCGGATCTCACCGGCGCCTCCACCTTCGTCTCCTCGGCCACCGCCGCCGCGACGGTCAACGCCTCGGGACTCGTGACCGCCGTCGCCGACGGGAGCAGCACAATCACCGCGACGCACACCTCCTCGGGCCTGACGGCCACCTCCACCATCACCGTGAGCAGCACCGCGCCGACGCTCGTCTCCATCGCCATCACGCCCAGCCCGGTGGGCGTGGCCGTGGGAGGCTCGCAGCAGCTCACGGTCACCGGGACCTACAGCGACACCACGACCGCGGACGTGACCTCCGCCTGCACCTTCTCCTCCTCCACGCCCGGCGTGGCCACCGTCGGTAGCGGCGGGCTCGTGGCCGGCGTCGCGGCCGGAGCCTCCACCATCACGGCGACCCACACGGCCACCAGCAGGACCGCCACGGTCACCGTGAACGTGGCCACGACCACCGGTGGGCTGGTCTTCTTCGGCGACTACGACACCGGGGTCAGCTTCGCGCCGTTCGGAGGCTCCACCAACGACGTGACGGTGGACGCCACCCAGCCCCTCAACGGCCGGTCGTCGCTCCGGGTCGTGGTTCCCGCGGGCGGATACACCGGCGGCGCCTTCGTCGCCGCAGTGCCCCGGAACCTCTCCTCCTTCAACGCGCTCACGTTCTGGGCCAAGGCGACCACGGCCAATGCGCTGAACGTCGCCGGCATCGGGGACAACGCCGCCACGAACCCGCCACCGTTCAGCGCCGAAGCCCTGAACTTCCCTCTCACCTCGACCTGGACCAAGTTCGTCGTCCCGCTCCCCAATCCGTCCAAGCTGGTGGGGTCCAACGGGCTCTTCCACTTCGCCGAAGGCGGCGACAACTACACGTTCTGGCTGAACGACGTGCAGTACGAGAACCTGCCTCCGGGCGATGTGGGGGCGCCCACCGGGGCCACCGCGAACTTGCCTGCCGTCCCCGTGAACGTGGGATCGACCGCCCAGATCGGCTGGCAGCCCAACACGGTGACCTTCGCCACTCCGGCGCTCCCCGACGGCGGCAGCCTGAAGAACGTCAGCTTCGCCTGGTACGATCTCACCTCCAGCGCACCCGGGGTGGCCACCGTGAACGCGACCGGCTTGGTGTCGGGCGTGGCCGTCGGGACCTCGAACATCACCGCGTCCCTGGGAAGCCTCCCGGTCACTGGCAGCGCGACGGTCACCGTGAGCGTACCGCTGGCCCTCCCAACCACGCTCGCACCCGCGCCGACGCAGCCGGCGGCGAACGTGGTCTCGCTCTACACGAGCAGCGGGACCTACACCAACCAGCCCGTGACGACCTGGGCCACGGGTTGGAGTGATCCCAATACGGTGGCCGATTTCGCCATCGGAGCGTCGACGGTGAAGAAGTACGAGGGCGTGAGCTTCGTGGGCGTGGACTTCGTCGGCTTCAACGCCACGACCTTCACGCACTTCCACGTGGACGTATGGACCCCCAATGCCACGCAGTTCGGTGTGAAGCTGGTGAACGACGCCGGAGGAGCCCCGACGGAGGCGACGGTGAGCTTCAACACCACGACCACCCCCGCAATCACCACCGGGAGCTGGATCAGTCTCGACATCCCGCTGTCGAGCTTCAGCGGGATGGCCTTCAACAACCTGAACCAGCTGCTCTGGCTCGACAATGTGGGGGGCCCCGAGCGCGCGACCTTCTACATCGACAACGTCTACTTCTGGAAGCCGTAGGCCGGCTTGACGCCCTGGTTGGTACGACGTACGAACAAAGCGGGGATGGCCGAATCGGGCAGGTCCCGAACCGCGTGCGGAGGCGAGAGCATGGCTTCTCGAAGCAGGTTCCTGCAGGCGGTTCTCGGGGTCGTCACGGCCATCTCCGCCGGGTGCATCCAGAGCCCGAGCCTGACCGACGGGCAGGTATACGTCGGCAGGCCCGCGGCCGGCGTGAACTACCAGCCCTTCAGGAACACCAGCGGGGCCAACGTCACCCCGGACGCTACCGTTTGCTTCCCCGACACCTCAATCTACTGCCCCGACGCCGGCGGGACGCTCCGGGTGGTCGTGCCCGGGCCGGGAGATCCCGAGAACGCCTTCGCCGGCGGAACGCTGCTGTCGGACCTGCCCCGGAACCTCTCCGGATACGACGCGGTGACCTTCTGGGCGAAGTCCACCCGGGGGGCGCCCGTCGTCATCGGCCTGGGCGCGGATCAGACCGAGAGCCCTGCCTACCTCGCCGAGGGGGGCGCGTGGCTCACCACCGAGTGGACGCAGTACATCCTGCCCATCCCGCTTCCCTCCCGTCTCACGGCCGAGCGGGGGCTCTTCTACTTCTCGGCCGGCGCCGACGGCAGCCCCGCCACGGGATTCACCTTCTGGCTCGCGAACATCCAGTTCGTGACCGTAGGTACCGCCATCGGCGGGCCGCGTCCGGTCCTCCCGGCGGCCTGCGTGAAGAGG
This sequence comes from uncultured delta proteobacterium, assembly GCA_963818535.1. Classification (GTDB taxonomy): domain Bacteria; phylum Myxococcota; class Myxococcia; order Myxococcales; family Anaeromyxobacteraceae; genus CAIOAK01. The sequence goes on from CAWFSM010000008.1 coordinate 70,660, forward strand.
ACCGTCGGCGACGGCGCCTTCCCGGCGTTTCCCTATGGCAACGCCATCCCGGTGGCCTTCGACGTGAACGCCCGGGTCGAGGTCATCGCCGCCTCGAATCGCTACTTCACCTTCACGTCCTCGGATCCCGCCGTCGCGACCGTCGACCCAGGGGGGAGGGTGGCCGTCCAGGGGAATGGCGTCGCCACGGTCACCGCCCAGCTGGGAGGCGTCCCCGCGGCCGGTCCGCTGACCGTGAAGGTCGGCGGGGCGGAGACCTGCCCGCCGCTCGCCGTCCCCACCGACATCGCGCCGACGCCAAACGTTCCCGCCGCCGACGTGATCTCCATGTTCGGCAGCGCCTACGCTCCCTACACGAGCGTGCCCCTCAACTGGCAGACCAGCTGGAGCCTTTGCTGCAGCGACTACGCCCAGGTGACGATCCCCGGTCCCTCGGGTCCGCACGTGGTGAAGAAGTACGGGCTCCATCCGTTCGTGGGGGTCGAGTTCATCGAGACCCCGCCTCCATCCTCGGTCAACCTCCGGATCGACGCCAGCGCCATGAACTGGTTCCACGTCGACGTGTGGACACCGGACGGATTCGACTTCGGGGTGAGGCTGGTGAACGACCCGGGTGGATTCCAGTCGGAATCGACCGTGGGGTACTACGTCGGGACCGGCACCTGGACCAGCCTGGAGATCCCCATGACCGATTTCCGGAACCTGGGGGGGACGTCCAAGCTCGGGCAGCTGCTCTTCCTCGTGCCGGACGGGACCTCGGCGACCTTCTACGTGGACAACGTCTATTTTCACAAGTAGCGAACCCCGCTGAGCGAGGCGCCATGGCCGGTTCGAAGGCATCCAGGGGGAGGAAGGCCGGCGGGAAGACGGCCGGCGCCCAGGCCCGGCCGCGCTTCGACGTGGTGGCCTCCCTGCACCGGCCCAGCGCGGGTGGGGTGCTCGAGATCGTCTGGCGCGAGCGCCGGATCTCCCGGGCCGAGATCGCTCGCCGAACCGGTCTTTCCCGCTCCACCGTGTCGGAGATCGTGGACGACCTGCTGAAGACCCGGCTCGTCGCGGAGGTCGGTGACGGCCCCTCGGAGGGAGGCCGCCGGCCGGTGGTCCTCCAGTTCCAGGACGACGCCTACGGGATCCTCGGCATCGACGTGGGCGCGGCGCACGTCGCCGCTGCCCTCATCGACCTGCGCGGGCAGGTGCTCGCATGGGAAAACCGGCCCCACCCGGTGCGCTCCAATCCGACGGGGACGCTGTCCCTCATGGCCGAGCTCTCCGACGCCTGCATCAAGCGGTGGAAACTCGGGACCGACCGTCTCGCCGGCGTCGGCATCGCCGTCCCCAGCCCGGTCGACCCCAAGGAACCCGACCGGGTCTCGGAGGTGGTGATGCCCGACTGGGAGGGGCACCTCGTCGGCGAGGGGCTCCGCCAGCGATTCGGGGTTCCGGTGTTCGTGGACAACGACGCCAACCTGGGCGCGCTGGCCGAACGCTGGTGGGGGGCGGGGCGCGAGGTCGACGACTTCGCGTACATCAAGGTCGCTACGGGCGTCGGCGCCGGCCTCATCGTCCGCAAGGAGATCTACCGCGGGGCCAACGGGGTCGCGGGCGAGATCGGCCACCTGGCGATCGACCCACAAGGCGAGCTCTGCGTGTGTGGCCTGCGCGGATGCCTGGCGACCCGCGTCGGGTCCCGCGCCTTGATCGCGCGGGCCACGGCGCTCCGGGAAGGGTATCCGGACAGCCCCCTTGCCGGGGGCGAGGTGACCACGACGGCCATCGAGGACGCGGCGCTGGGCGGTGACCCCCTGGCGCTCCGCGTGGTGGAGGAGGCCGCCGAGTACCTGGGCATCGCCGTGGCCGGCATGCTGAACCTGCTCAACCCCGGCAAGGTCATCATCGGCGGCGGCCTGTCCCGGCTCGGCGAGCTCCTGCTCTCCCGGCTCCGCCGCTCCATGGCCAGCCGCACCCTCGTGAGCTCCATCGCTCCGACCGAGATCGTGACCAGCGAGCTGGGCCCTCGCACCGTCGCGATCGGAGCCGCCACCCTGGTCCTTCAGAACGCACTCGCCGACCTGCGCCACTTCCGGACCGCAGCGGCACGCAGCTGAGAGGTTCGAATGCGCCGAGATCCACGACCCCGCTCGTACCGCGTCTCCCTGGCCGTCGCGGGGCTGGCCGTCGCCCTCCTGGCGAGCGGTTGCAACGACCAGCCTCCCGCGTGGAACCTGGTCTGGTCGGACGAGTTCGATGGGGCTGCGGGATCGGCCCCCGACGCCGCGTTCTGGGACTACGACGTCGGGGGAAGCGGCTGGGGCAACGACGAGCTCCAGTTCTACACCGCGCGCCCCGAGAACGTGTCGCTCGACGGTGACGGATTCCTCGCCATCACCGCTCGCAAGGAACCGTACCAGGGGCGCGCCTACACCTCGGCCCGCATCAACACCCGGGCCCGGTTCGAGCAGGGGCTCGGCCGCTGGGAGGCACGCATCCGCGTTCCCTCGGGGATGGGGATCTGGCCGGCCTTCTGGCTGCTCGGCGCGAACTTCCCCCAGGTGGGCTGGCCGGCCTGCGGCGAGATCGACGTCATGGAGGTGCGGGGGCAGGCGCCAGGGGTGATGAACGGCACGCTGCACGCCACCGGCTACTCCGGCGGCGGCTCGCTCACCGAGCAGTACACCTGCCAGGTCGCCCCGAGCTGCGCGAGCCCGCCTTGCACGCCGCTCTGCCCGTTCAGCGAGGACTTCCACGTCTACGCGGTCGAGGTGGAGGCGAACCGGATCCGCTTCGAGGTGGACGGCGCCATCTACCACGAGGTGCGGCAGGATCTTCTCCCCCTCGGGACCAGCTGGCCGTTCGGGAAGCCGTTCTTCCTCATCCTGAACGTCGCCGTGGGCGGCGCCTACGTCGGGGCTCCCGACGTGACCACCGTCTTCCCGCAGACGATGCTGGTCGACTACGTCCGGTACTACCAGCTGGCGCAATGAGCCAGGCCAAGGGCGTTCGTTCCGTCCTTCGCTGGGCCCTCTCGGCGTGGCACGTCCGGGTCGGACCGGGGGAGGAGAAGCCGGCCGCCGTCCGCTACGCGACCGCGCCACAGGACCGGATCTCCTTCCCGCTCAAGCTGGCCTACGGCGCGGGCGCGTTCGTGAACAACCTGCTCGCGGCCGCCATCGGCGGGATGCTCATCGTGCTCAACCTGGGGCTGGGGATGAATCCCGCCCTGGTCGGCCTGGTGGGAGCGCTGCCGCGCATCACCGACGCCCTGACCGATCCCATGATGGGCTACATCTCGGACCACACGCGCTCGAGGTGGGGACGTCGAAGGCCCTACATCTTCGTGGGCGCCATCGCCGCGGGGCTCGTCTTCTGGTTGATGTGGCAGGTCCCGCGGGGCCACGGCGACACCTTCTACTTCTGGTTCTTCCTCGTCGGCTCCAACGTCTTCTACCTGGCCTACACCGTCTTCGCGACGCCCTGGGTGGCGCTGGGCTACGAGCTGACCCCCGACTACCACGAGCGAACCCGGCTCATGGGCGTGCAGAACTTCATCGGGCAGCTCGCCTACGTGGTGGCCCCCTGGTTCCTCTGGATCATGACCTACAAGCCCTGGTTCCAGGACCAGGTCCAGGGCGCGGCGACGCTGGCGCTCGGCATCGGAGTCTTCGCCGCGGTGCTGGGCGTCCTGCCCGCCATCTTCCTCCGGGAGCGCTTCCAGCAGATCGCCCAGACCGAGGCGGAGCTGGCCAGGGCCAGGGAGCCCGGCGGCCTGGGCAGGAGCATGAGGGACTTCTTCAAGGGCCTGAAGGCGACCCTCTCGTCGCGCCCCTTCCTCAAGCTCGGACTGGCGACGTTCCTCGTCTTCAACGGCTTCATCCTGGTCTCGTCGTTCCAGTCCTACGTGATCATCTACTACGTGTTCGCCGGCGATCAGGCGCGCGGGGCCGAGTTCGCCGGATACGCGGGCACGCTCGGCGCCATCTCGACCTTCGGGGTGATCTTCTTCATCACCTGGCTCGGGACCAAGATCGGAAAGCGACGGGCCTTCTTCGTCTCGACGGGCATCTCCATGGTCGGGTACGGCATGAAGTGGTTCGCCTACGATCCCGGCAACCCCTGGCTCATCCTCCTCCCCACGCCATTCCTGGCCTTCGGCCTGGGGGGCCTCTTCACGCTCATGGGCTCGATGATCGCCGACGTCGTCGACGTGGACGAGCTCGAGAGTCACCAGCGCAGGGAAGGGATGTTCGGCTCGATCTTCTGGTGGGTGGTGAAGCTGGGCATGGCCGCGGCGCTGGCCGGCGGCGGCTTCCTCCTCAATGCCACCGGCTTCGACGTCGACCTGGGCGGAAACCAGGCCGAGCGGACCATCACGCTGATGCGGATCTTCGACGCCTTCCTCCCGATGCTCACGTCGGCGGTGGCCATCTGGGCCATCGCGAGCTACCCGATCACCGAGGAAGTGGCCCACGAGGTCCGGGCGAAGCTCGAGGCCCGGCGGGGCACCGGGGCGGCGTAGGACGCAGTCAGTGCCGGTCGCGGATGGCGGGAACACGTCGCCCGGTGTCAGGATGCGCACGCCCGTCCAGGGATCGAACGGGAGGAGGTGCCGGCGGTCGAACGTGGCGAGGTAGCTGGCGTGCCCGGCCAGGGCCGTACCCAGGTAGACGTCGTCCGACGGGTCGGCCTTGACCACGTGCACCAAGGTCGCCTCCATTTGCTCGGCCGCCGCGCCGAGGTCGAGCACGAATCCGCGAGGATCGTCGAGGTGGGACCCGGCGGCGTGCTCCTCGACCGTGCGCCGGTACTCAGTGTCGAAGCTGGTTGTAACGGGCAGCCTCGCCCGGAGTCTCGTCCTGGTCGGCCTTGGCAACCCTTTCCCGGGCTGCGCGCTCGATGACGGTGCGAGGCCGAGGCATACGTACCCGATACTTCGAGGGTTGCAGCATGGCAACCCCCGGGCCGCAGCTCCCGGATCCTCGCTACAGGCTGACGTTCAGGTAGGTCCGGATCTCCCACTCGGCGCCCAGCGCGCCGGGCTGGGCCGGGTTCGGGACGTAGCGGTTCGAGTACTCGTTGAGCGACCGGTAGGTTCCGCGAACGCCGATCCGGGTCTGCGGCACGGCGAGCCACATGGGGATTCCGAAGGAGTAGGAGAGGTCGCCCATCACCTGCACCGGGTAGGTCAGGTTGAAGTCCTTGTAGTAGTCGTAGACGCCCCAGTCGTTGAACCGGAGGAAGGTCTGGAAGGCGAATGCCTTCCAGGACGCTCCGGCGTCGAGCCCGTAGCGGTTCACGAGACGCGTGCTCGGCCCGACCGCCTGCGCCTGGCCGCCGAACACCTTGCCGGCGATTCGCCAGTCGGGGTGCGGCGCCGAGACCAGGTTGAGGTTCAGATCCCACACGTTGGCCGCCTCGCTCCCGAACTGGAAGGGAACCCGCTCCAGGCTGCCCTTCGGGATGAAGGTGGTTGCGTCGGTGGAGGTCGGCTGGTGCCGGTAGACGAAGTTCAGGCTGGCGGTCAGGTCGCCGTCCTCGCGGGCGGCGTTGTCCCAGGCCCACATCCAGGTGGCCGGGGTGGGGTCGAAGGCGATGAGCAGCTCGCCGGCGATGGTCTCCCGGTTCCCGCGCACCGCGAACGGGTCGTCGAGGACGTTGCGGGCGGGCAGGCCGGAGTTGCTGGGCCCCGCCCCCACGATGGGCTTCTGCCAGAGGAAGTTGGGGGCAATCTGGAAGTTGCCGATGGTGTAGGCGACGCCGGTGAGGAAGTTGGCCTGGTTGCCCGATCCGGAGTCCTTGAGCGACCACCCGGTGAAGGTGTGGTTCTTCTCCCAGCCGGTGTCGGCCACGAGCCCCATGTAGGCGCCGGCGCCGTACCAGTGCCAGGGTCCGGTCTCGACCGAGAGCTTGGCCTTGCCGCCGAAGGTGTCGGCGACGGTGATCACCTTCGACCCGACCTCGCCGGCCACCTGGTACCGCTGTCCGACCTTGCCGGTGCTGTTGGGGGCGAAGATCGTCGAGGCGCCGGACTGCACGGCGCCCACCTGGAGACGGGCGATGCCCCACTGCGCGTTCAGGGAGAGCGCCGTCTGGCGCTGCTGCTGCTGCGGGACGACCGACGAGGTGTTGAGGGCCGAGTTCACGCCCACCTGCTCCTGGTCGACGAACGTGAGCTCGTAGTCGCCGAAGGCTCGGGTGTACTTGAGGAAGAGGGCCGGGTTGGCGCCCCACCAGAGCTGGGGCCCATAGGCGATCTTGAGCCCCTCGACGGCCTTCTTTCCGCTCACCACGAAGCCGCTCGGCGTCGCCGCGTCGTAGACGTCGATGTCCCGCTGGTTCCAGGCCCGGTTGATGGCGTAGTAGGCGTCCTGGTACAGCACGAAGAAGTCGCCCTCGTGGGACCAGGAGGTGTGGCCGGTCCGGTAGAAGGCGTCCAGGTTGAACCAGGGCTCGTCCCACTTGACGCTGGCGCTGTAGACCTGGACGCGCGAGAGGTCGTTCAGCATGACCTTCTCGCCGCTCGTGCTGGTGACCTCGATCGGGCGCCCGCGCGACTGGTAGAAGGCCTCGTCGATGGGGTTGAGCGCCACCCCGGCCAGCACGTTGACCGACACCGTGGCCGTGAGCTGCTTCACCGGCTGCACGGCGACGTCGACGAAGAAGGACTCCATGCTGCCGAAGCCCAGGTAGGAGGGAAGGGTCGGCTGCGGGTTCTGCTTGTTCGGGGTGCTGATGTTCGTCCCGCCGGTGCTGAAGGTCCAGAACTGGAGCTGCACGTTGGTGAGCCGCACGCGCTCGCCGATGGCGGTGGCGAGGCTCGCCTGGTTGGCGCGGCCGGTGACCTCGAGGACGGCCGGCTCGATGGCGCCGAAGCTGGACCGGATCGCGGTGAGGTCGGTGGTCGGGGCGTAGGGCGGGAGCCGGAAGGCCTCCCGCAGGGCGTAGTATGCCGCGCGCGGGTACAGGTCGTAGAGCCCGCGGGCGTCGGGAGGGCCCTTGCCCATGATGCCGAACCACTCCTCGTTCATGTTGTTCTCGCCCTCGACGTGGTCGAACCGGTAGCCGCCGTTCGACCAGGAGGCGTTGGTGTCGTGGAAGTCGAGGTTCTCGGTCTGCTTGTACTTCCACCAGCCGTCGCTCCACTGGAAGATGAACCCGCCGATGGCGTTCCCCACGCGCCCCTTGCCGGCCGACTGCTCGTAGATCTCCTGCCAGTTCGCGAGCAGGTAGATGGCCTGGCTGAGTCCGTCCTCGCGCATCTCCTTGGCGTTCCACGCGTCGGAGCCGAACTCGGTGAACAGCACCGGGATGCCGAGCTTGTCCTGCACGACCTGGAAGAGATCCCCGGCCGACATGCCGCGGTAGACGTTGGTGCCGAAGACGTCGAGCCCCTTGCACTCCTGGGCGATGATGTCGATGTACTGGACGTCGCCGTTCGCGGTGGTGATCAGGTGGTGCGGGTCCTGCGCCTTCAGGCCGGCGATGATCTCGCCGAAGAGGGAGTAGAGGAAGCGTGCGCGCCCGGCGTCGCGCTCCCCCACCGGCAGGTTCTCGATCTCGGCGGAGCGCCAGGAGAGGCCGTAGTTGTTCTCGTTGCCGAGCATCCACATGAGGGCGCCCGGGGTGTCCTTGAGCTCGGCGAAGGTGGCCAGGACGTCGGCCTTCACCGCGGCCCGGAGCTTCGGGTCGGAGTAGTCGATCCGGTTCTCCGGGATCCAGACGCCGTCGAGGGTGAAGCCGTAGCGGGCGACGCTGTGGTTCACCACCGTGTAGATGCCGTAGCGCTCGAAGATGTGCTTCACCCACTTCGGCTGGATGCCGGCGTAGACGCGGATGGCGTTCACGCCCATGGCCTTCATGAGCGGCATCTCGCGGGCCAGCGCGGCCTCGATGAAGTCGTCGGGCTGCTTCCAGAGGCTGTAGTTGTAGTTGGTGCCGATGGGGAAGAAGTCCCAGTTCATGCCGAAGACCATGAGGTCCCGGCCGTCGACCTGGAGGCGGAGTCCGGACGCGTCCTTGACCACCCGTGCGTCCTTGCCCGCCGCGGGCCGGGCCGACTGGGCCAGGGCCTGGCCCGGAGCCAGGAGGAGGAACGCCGCGGCCAGCGCGGGGACCGCCACCGAGCGGGTTGCGCCTGCACGCCGACGGGAAACGACCGGGGACGGGTTCATGCCAGCCTCCTCAACACTCGGGGTGCGTCGTCCTCGACCGCGTTCGCGGCGATGACGTCGCGGTACCACAGCGCGCTGTCCTTGGGGATTCGCTCGAGAGTCTCGCGGTCGGTCCAGACGACGCCGAACCGCCGGGTGTAGCCGTGCTGCCACTCGAAGTTGTCGAGCAGGGTCCAGACGAAGAACCCGGCCAGGGGGACGCCGTCGGCGATGGCCCGGTGGGCCGCCAGCAGGTGCCCGCGGAGGAACTCGACGCGGCGGGCGTCCCGGATCCGTCCGTCGGCGCCGGGGCCGTCGTCGAAGGCCGCGCCGCACTCGGTCACGTGGATCACCGGTGGCCGGTAGTCCCGGTGGATCCGGAGGAGGAGGTCGTGGAGCCCCGGGGGGTGGACCTCCCAGCCCATGTCCGTCCGGGCCTCGGGTGGATCCTCGACGATGGATGCGCGGCTCGTTCTCCGCCTCGGGGATCCGGTCGCTGCGGAGGACGGCACGGCTGTAGTAGTTGATCCCCAGGTAGTCGATGGGGGCCGCGATCGCCGCCAGGTCCCCCGGCTGGATCGCACGGCATCGCACCGTCCGGCAGGTGGCCGTCGCGCACGCGATCCTCGACGGCATCCGGTGGGTACCGGCCGAGGAAGACCGGGTCGAGGTACCACCGGTTGAACTGGCCGTCGAAGCGGCGGGAAGCCTCGCGATCGGCCCGGCTCTCCGAGGCCGGGTAGGGCGGGGCGAGGTTCAGGACGATGCCGACACGCGCGCCCGGGCTGTTCCGGCGCAGCACCGGCACCGCCCATCCGTGCGAGAGCAGGAGGTGGTGGGACGTCCGGAGGGCGGCGACCGGGTCGCGGAGGCCGGGCGCGTGCATCCCCAGCTCGTGCCCCAGCGTGGCGATGCACCAGGGCTCGTTGTGCGTGGTCCAGTCGCGGACCCGGTCGCCCAGCCGCATGCTGACCGCCTCCGCGTAGGCGACGAAGGCCTCGGCGGTCCGGCGCTCGGGCCAGCCGCCCTCGTCCTGGAGCTGCTGGGGGAGATCCCAGTGGTTGAGGGTGGCGAAGGGGCGGATCCCCTCCTCGAGCATGCGGTCCACCAGCGCGTCGTAGAAGTCGAGACCGGCCTGGTTCACCGCCCCGTGACCCCGGGGCATGATCCGCGCGCCAGGCGACGGAGAAGCGGTAGGACTTCACCCCCAGCCGCTTCATCAGGGCCAGGTCCTCCCGCCAGCGGTGGAAGTGGTCGCAGGCGACGCTGCCGTCCGACCCGTCCTGGATGTTGCCGGGGTCCGAGGCGAAGCGGTCCCAGATGCTCTCGCCGCGCCCGCGCTCTCGGGTCGCGCCCTCGATCTGGTAGGCCGAGGTGGCGACGCCCCAGAGGAAGCCGTCGGGGAAGAGGCGTGCGGTCATGGTCGGTTCGGGAACTTTGTTCGCTGGCCGAACAAACTAGCGATGCCGGTGCGGGGTGTCAAGGCCGGGGGCATGGTGGGCGTCAGCGGCCGGGGGTGGTGTGGACGTCGACCCGCCGGATGGCGCCGGTCCGCTCGAAGATGGCGGCGGAGCAGTCCCGGTCGAGCGTGTCCCCGGCCACGGAGGCCACCGTCCCGTCGGCCCGGGTCCACTCGATGCGCGGCTCCTGGGCCAGGTGGTAGACCACCGGGACCTGGCAGAAGGTGAAGGCGAGCGTCCCCGGCGGGAGGGCGATCGATACGCCGTTCCCCGCCGACGTCGATGGCCTCGAAGACGGCCTTCGACCGGAGGAATTCGCCCTGCCGGAGCAGGCGCGGGCGGAAGGCGAGCCGTCCCGTCCCGGACCCGGACACCGAGCTCGCCCATCCGGGTGAGGATCTCCTCCTTCACCTGGCCCGTCATGCCCGGGCTGCCGCGCGCCGCCGTGGGCCGGCGTGTGGGAGTACGGGTCGAGCGGGAAGGCGCCCGTAGACGGCGGGGGACTTTCCGGGCCGGCCACCCCGGCGCGGATCTCCTGGTAGTGGTCGGCGAGCCGCTTCTGGACCGCCGCCGGAGCGCCGGCGTCGACGGCCTCGACGTAGCGCTCCTGGACGGCGACGAGCAGCTTGCCCACCATGTGCCAGTAGATGCTGCCGAGCCCCTCGTAGGCGAACATGGTCCCGCTGCGGCCGGTGAAGGCCCGGTGGCTGGAAGACCCGCTCGTAGATCTCGAGGACCTGCGCGATCTCCGCCTCGCCGAGCTCGGGGTGCGAGTCCGCCTTCAGGGCGAGGAGCGGCGTCCGCGGCAGCGCGTCCGCGTTGATGGAGCCCCTCGTGCGAAGCGGTAGCTGCCCGTCGGCGTCGCGCAGCACGATGCGCAGGTCGCCGGAGGCCGCCAGGCGGGAGAGGAGCGGGGAGGACCGGAGCGTCCTTCGCCGGGATCACGTTCTTCTCGAGGAAGCCCGGGAGAGCGCGGTCCGGGTAGAGCAGGTAGCTCTGCTGGTCGGCCCGGTACAGGCGGCTCCGTGCGCAGCGCGTCGAGGACGTCGCAGCTGCCTCGTCGGCGGGAGCGTCCCCGGCGCTCGAGGACCGCCACCTGCCCCTCCAGCATCTCGTGGAGGTGCTCGCACGCCGAACGCCCCGTCCGGACCGCGGGACGCAGGACGTTGTAGGCGTGGAAGAGGCCGTCCTCGCGGCGCGCCAGGCCGATGGTGTGTGCGCAGGAACCCGGAGCACGAGCGCGGCGAAGCGCGAGCAGGTCGTCCACCGCGCATCGGGCGTCCGTCCCGAGAATCCCTGCGCGGTAGACCGCGTCGCGGTAGGCGCCCGCGACCTGCGCCGAGGGCCCGCAGGAGCTGCCCGCGGTCGGCGTCGGCGATCGAGCCGGCGCGTCGAGGATGGCGCGGTGGGCCTCGAGCGCCGCGCAGGCGTGCCGTCGAGCCAGGCGCGCCACCTCGTCGGAGACGGGGACCGACTGGCCGCGCAGCGGTCCGAGCAGGTCGGCGCAGGAAGGCCAGGTACCGCTCCAGGTAGCAGAGCGTCACCATCGAGACGCCGTAGCCCACCAGCGCGTTGTTGGCGTCGTTCCACTCCGGGCGCTGGGTGTTCATCCAGATGCCGCCGCCCGGCACGAAGTTCGCCAGCTTGGCGAGCGCCGGCACGAGCAGCTTCTCGACGAGCGTGACGCGCACGACGGCGCCGCCGTGCCTGGAGGAGCCGCCCGTCGGACGCCCAGCTCCCGGCGACGCGCGCCGGATCCGGGCGTGCTTGGCCGCGTCGAAGTGGATGGTCGAGCGCGGGTTCGGCGACGATGTCGTCGAAGGGGCGGATCTCGTAGGGGACGTCGGCGTAGGAGAAGAGCTCCCGCTCGAGGAGCTGCCGCAGCCGCTCCGGGTGGTGCTCGAGCGAGAGCTCGAGGAGCCGCGAGAGGTAGACGATCTGGTGATCGCCCCAGTAGCCGATGGTCGACCAGGGGTGGTCCGGGCTCGGGCACCTCCCAGTCGATGCCGTCCTTGGCGATGCCGGTACGGGTTGTGGCCGTCGGCGCGTGGAGGCGTTGACGAACTTGGCGACGACGTGCTCGGCGAACTCCGGGATAGCTGAGCGACAGCGCCTCCCAGTTCTGGAAGATGTCGCGCCAGTTCCCCTCGAAGTCGAGCACCCGCGCGCCGTCGCTCGTCGCGGACCGGATGTCGAAGCGGTTCCAGGGACGGCTCGGGATCGCCGTGGCGGCGGCTGAAGGTGAGGGGGAGGTACTCGAGGGCGAGGCGCTCGAGGTCCGGGTCGCCGAGCGCCTCGACGCCGGGCCAGGAGCGCCGGCCCGCGGCTCGACGCTCGGGCAGCGCCGTCCAGGAACGCCCGGTGGCGCGCCCAGGTCCGGCGGTTCGCCGCCGCACGAAGGCCGCGAAGTCGCGGCCCGGGGACGTCGTAGCCGTGCAGCGAAGACGCCGCCGCGCAGGTCGTTGAAGAGGACGTTGGCGAGGTGATGCGCCGACGACAGCCGGTCGGCGGTGAGCTGGAGCCCGTCGGTCGCGGCCACGATCCGCTCAGCAAGTCGTCCCGCCCGGCGGCCACGTCGTCGCGGAGCTCGCCGAGCAGCCGGGCCGGCCTGCGGAGCCGCGAGCGAAGCTCGACGACCTGCCGCTGGGTGCGGTCCACGTCCGCCACCAGGGGCCAGGGGCGCGCGGCGCCCGGGGCGAGGGCGAAGCGCGGCCTCCACGAGGTAGGCCCCGCGCCGCCCGCGCACCTCGGCCGCCGCCCGTTCCGGCCGGCCGGCGTCGAAGGAGGCGAGCCGCGACGCCGAGAGGTGGAGGGCCGGCGTCCCGAGCCCGTGGCTCCACACGGTGGTGGCCTGCAGCGACTCGCTCGGCTCGGCCCGGTCGACCAGCTGGGCCTGCAGGGAGTAGAGGGCGAGCGAGGTGCCGGGGACGCGCTCGCTCCGCTTGTAGGCGTCGAGCAGGCAGCTGAAGCCCGCCTGCAGGTGCTCGTCCACGTTGGCGGGCAGGAGGTTCAGCAGTCCGTCGAGGACGTGCACCTCGACCGGGGTCCGCCCGCCGTTCTCGACCGCGCATTCGCGGACGAAGCCGAAGGCGTCGCTCGTGGTCCACTCGTCGCGGAAGGTGACCCCCAGGTCCCGGTTGGTCTCCTCGAAGACGAGCCGGCTCCCGAGGACGTTCTTGTAGAGGCGGCGGGTGACCCGGTAGGCGAGCAGGTCCGACTCCCGGAAGCGGGTGCCAGAGCGAGCGCCGGCCGCCCCGCGTCACCAGGAGCGAGGTGACCGGACCGGTCAGCCCGGCGGCGTCGACCAGCTTGTCCTCGGTGACGTAGGGGAAGAGGGCGATCGCCGGGTTCTTCCGGCCCGCGGTGAGGCCGCCGTTGCTCTCGACGAAGAGCCAGTGGTCGGAGTCGCTCACCACGCTCATGAGGAAGGGGGGCATCCCCTGGGCGTCGTCGATGACGTAGAACTCGTCGCCCAGGACCTCGGCGAAGCGCCCCTCGACGGGCCTTCCTGCCGCGGGAAGGGGACTCCGCCCGAAGTGGATGGCTGCTGGTCGTCGCATGTCGCTCCCGGGAGGGCTTGCCCGTCCCACCGGTTCGGGCGTAACTTTGTTCGCCAACAGAACAAACTAAGCGGCGCCCCTGCGGACTGTCAAGACGGCCGGGCCGGTGCAACGGGGCGGGAGCGCGAGGAGGGACACGTGTCGTTCCCGAGCAAGAATCGACTGATGGACCGCCCGGTCGCGGCCGCGGCTCCCCTCGCGTACCAGGGTCTCTCCCTCCCGGAACTGGTCGAGGCGTTCCGGCGCACGCTCCGGGAAGGGATCCACGGGATCTGCTTCAGCGCCTACGTGGAAGGGCAGAGCCCCGACCGGCAGACGCAGCTCGGGGCAGGCCAGGTCCGGGAGCGGCTGGAGATCGTCCGCCCCTCGGCCCGGTGGGTGCGGACCTTCTCCTGCACCGACGGCAACGAGCACGCCCCCCGGATCGCGCACGAGATGGGGATGAAGACGCTCGTGGGGGCCTGGCTGGGGAAGGACCCGAAGAAGAACGAGGAGGAGATCCGGGGGCTCGTCGAGCTGGCGCGGGCGGGGCACGCCGACATGCTGGCGGTGGGCAACGAGGTCCTCTACCGGGAGGACCTGACCGAGGAGGAGCTCGTCGCGGCCATCCGGCGGGTGAAGGAGGCCGTTCCCGGGATCCCGGTGGGCTACGTGGACGCGTACTACCTCTTCCCGCTCCATCCGCGCCTGGTCGACGCCTGCGACGTGCTCCTCGTGAACTGCTACCCGTTCTGGGAGTACTGCGGCCTCGATCGGTCCCTCGGCTACATGCGCGAGATGTACGCCCGGGCGGTGCAGGTGGCCCAGGGCAAGAAGGTGGTGATCAGCGAGACCGGCTGGCCCAGCGCGGGCGAGCCCCTGGGGGACGCGGTGCCCTCGCCGGAGAACGCGCTCCTCTACTTCCTCAACACGGTCGAGTGGACGCGCGCGGAGGGCATCGACCTCTTCTACTTCTCCTCCTTCGACGAGGAGTGGAAGGCGAGCCACGAGGGGGACCGGGGGGTCTACTGGGGACTCTGGGACCAGCAGGGAAGGCTCAAGTATGGAGCTTGAAGGCAACGCCATCTGCTACTCGGGCTACCGCGAGGGACAGAGCCCGGACGAGGGGATCTTCCCGACGGCGGAGCAGGTCCGGGAGGATCTCCTGCTGCTCGCCCGCCACTGGAGCCTGCTGCGGCTCTACGACTGCACGCGCCACGCGGAAGTGGTGCTGGAGGTCATCGAGCGGGAGCGGCTCGGCACGAGGGTCCTCCTCGGCGCCTGGCTCGCCGCCGAGGTGGACAACCCGGGCTGTCCCTGGGGCGGCGTCCACGGAGCGGAGACGCTCGCCGGAAACCGGGAGAGGAACCGGGCCGAGCTGCGGCGGCTGGCCGCGCTGGCCCGCCGCCACCCGGACACCGTGGCCGCGGTCGCGGTCGGGAACGAGGCGACGGTGGACTGGACCGATCACCTCGTGCCGCCGGAGCGGATCGTGGGCTACGTGCGGGGATTGCGTCCCGAGATCCGGCAGCCCATCACCTTCTGCGAGAACTACGTCCCGTGGCTGGGAAAGCTCGACGCGCTCGCCGCCGAGCTCGATTTCCTGTCGGTGCACACCTACCCGGTCTGGGAGTTCCGGACCGTCGACGAGGCGCTCGCGTACACCGTCCAGAACTGGCGGAGCGTGGCGGAGCGGTTCCCGGGCAAGCCGGTCGTCATCACCGAGGCGGGCTGGACCACGCGATCGAACGGTCGCGGGATCCGGCCAGAGAACGCCTCGCCGGCGCTGCAGGCGGCCTACCTCGAGGAGCTGAACGCCTGGAGCCGGAAGGCGGGCGTCCTCACCTTCGTGTTCGAGGCCTTCGACGAGCCGTGGAAGGGATCCGCCGATCCGGACGAGCCGGAGAAGCACTGGGGGCTCTTCACGGTCGACCGGCGCCCCAAGCAGGCCGTGCGGGCGCTCTACCCGGAGCTCACCGCCCAGGAGGCCAGGCACGATGCGTGAATCCACCTTCGCGATGGCCCTGGCCGCTGCGCTGCTGTCCGCGTGCGCGACTTCCGCGCCCTCGCCCCGGCCGCTCGACCCCTATCGCGGCGACCAGTGGATCGGCCAGGGGATCTCGTACGGGCCGTTCCGCGACGGGCAGCGCCCCGGCGGGCCGTACCCCACCCGCGCGCAGATGCGGGAAGATCTGGAGTTGCTCCGCGGCCGGTGGGGACTGCTGCGCATCTACAGCGCCGATGCGGTGGCGGAAGACCTGCTCTCCCTCGTCAAGGAGGAGAGGCTCCCGTTCAAGGTCCTCCTCGGCGCCTGGATCGCGCCGGACGCCCCGGAGGCGAACCGGGCCCAGGTGGAGACCGCCGTGCGGCTCGCGCGTGCCTACCCGGACGTGGTCCTCGGCCTCTGCATCGGGAACGAGACCCAGGTCTCGTGGTCGGGCCACAAGGTCCCGGCCGACGTGCTCGTCGGATGGCTCCGCGAGGCCCGCCGCGGCACGGCGCTCCCGGTCTCCACCGCCGACGACTTCGGCTACTGGGTCGAGCCGCGCAGCGACGCGGTGGCCCGGGAGGTCGACTTCATCGTCCTCCACGTCTACGCGATGTGGAACGGCCAGCCCCTCGACCGGGCGCTCGAATTCACGCAGGAGAAGTACGCCGCGGTGGTGCGGCGCCATCCCGGGATTCCCGTGGTTCTCGGGGAGGCCGGCTGGGCGACGGCCAAGCACACCGAGGGGGAGCAGGCGACGCTCATCAAGGGAACTCCGGGCGAGGCGCAGCAGCGGATCTTCCACGAGCAGTTCACGGACTGGGTGGTGCGCGAGAGGGTCGTCAGCACCTGGTTCGAGGCCTTCGACGAGAACTGGAAGGGCGGGCCACACCCCGACGAGGTCGAGAAGCACTGGGGGCTGTTCCGGGCGGACCGGGCGCCCAAGCAGGCCGCGCGCCCGGCGCCGAAGCCGTAGTCCTACCGCGCCGCCTGCGCGATCGCCGACTCGATCGCGAAGCGGGCTGCCCCGATGAGGGGGGCGCGCTCGTCGAGGATCACCCGCACCGGAACCGACTCGAGCAGCGAGCGCATGCGCTCCTTGGCGTGGAAGCCCCGCAGGAAGGTCTCCCGGGCCCTCGCAAGCCAGGCCTCGGAGGCCCCGGTCGCGGGGCCGAGCAGCTTCCTCGCGATCCCGCCTCCCACGTGGAGCCCCCCGACGGCGAGGGTGCGGAGCGCCCAGTTCCCGGCCTCGGCGCCATACATCTCGAGGAAGAGATCGACGGCGCGGGAGCAGGTCTCGCTGCGCCCTTCCATGGCCGCCGTGGAGATCGCCGCGGCCGGATCGCCCTCGCGGAGCGCGGTCGAGAGCCAGGCCGGCTCCTCGCCTCCGCCCGACTCCCGCAGGTACTCGTGGACGTTCACCAGTCCCGGACCGGAGAGCACCCGCTCGACGCTGACCTGGCCGTGCCGTGCCCGCAGGAAGGCGAGCAACCCGGCCTCGAGCGGGCTTCGCGCGGCGAAGTCGGCGTGCCCGCCCTCGCTCGCCATGGAGACCCGCGTCGTCCCCGACCGGATCAGCGCGGAGAACCCGATGCCGGTTCCGGCCGCGATGACCGCGACCGTGCCGTCGGCGGGAGCGCCCTCCTGCAGCGTCAGGCTTGCGTGAGGCGCGAGGCGATCCACCGACCAGGCATGGGCCTCCACGTCGTTCAGGAGGGACACGGAGGGGAGCCCGAGACGCTCGGCCAGCCGCCGGGCGTCGATCTCCCAGGGAAGATTGGTCGTGACGGCGCGGCCGGCGATGACCGGCCCAGCCACGCCGAATCCCGCCGCGTCGAGCGGGAGGGCGCGGCCGCCCACGAAGGCGATCAGGATGTCGTCCAGCGATGCGTGGTCGCGGCTCCGGAAGGATTCGAACCGGACGATCGCGAGCGCGGACCCGGCGGGCTCGAGGAGCGCGACGTTGGTCTTGGTTCCGCCGACGTCGCAGGCGAGGATCACCCGGGCATCATAGTGCCTAGGGCTCGCTGACGCTGCGTGCGGCGTGGAGGAGGGTTCGCACCTGGTCGGATGCGTCGACGACGTCGCGGACCCCGTCCTCCCAGGTGAAGACCTCGAGCAGTCGCTCGGCCCCGGACTCGAAGTAGAAGACCGCGTGGTTGGCCCCGGTGTCGTACTGCCAGCGAAGGCAGCGGACCGCCTCCCCGCCCTGGACCCCGCCGCAGGTGACGACCTCCCGGACCTGGGGAACGCCGAAGCGCTCCTGCACCTCGCGGGCGTAGTGATCGTCGGCACGAGCCGTGCCGGTGAAGGCGAGGAGCGGGAGGAGGGCGAGCAGGGCGATGCGCGGGGTCATGGGTGCTCTGCAATGCACGGCGCCTGCCAGGGTTGACGCGACGTCAACCTCGCGAAGTTGCGCGATCGGGGAGGGCTCCAGACCCCCCGTCCGGGCAGAGGCACGGCGGACCGTGGGTGGGTCGAGCCGCCGACGGGTGGAGCCCGGTTCCTCCCCCAGCTAGACTCGACCTCATGCCTACACCGGGGGCGCCCCTGCAGGAGAAGCTCACCATCCTCAACGCCTTCGTCCACGACGTGGCCACCGGCACCTGGATAGGGTCTCTCGTGCTGCTCTCAATCCTCCACGCGCAGGTGGCGAAGCCCGAATGGGCCCAGGCCACCCACCTCGCCAGCTCCCTCGGGGTGAAGTTCATGTGGGTGACCTGGGTGAGCCTGGCGGTCATCATGGCCACCGGGGTCGTACGGATGGTCACCTGGAAGGTCTTCGGGTGGACCGGCGACGTGGCGCGTGACCGGATCCGCCTGCTCAAGGTGAAGCACGCCATCCTGGGCGTGGTCTTCCTCGCCGGCACCGCCTGGCAGGTCGCCATCGCCTACTACTGACCGGTCCCCCCGCGCGGGGGGACCCGTTCGGATTGCCGCAAAGGTCTGGAAAGGGCGCCGTCGCCGGCAAGGCGGTCATGGGACGGAGCCGGGAGGCATGAAAATACTCGAAGAATTCCGTGTACCATGAACCGGTGACCTTTGCTGTCGTTCGTGCTACCTGAAGTGGACCGCTGAAGGAGGGTACTTGATGCTCGGCCGAAAGCCCCGCGTTCTGCTCGTCACGTCGCCGTACCACGCCGGCGTGGTCGAGGCCGCCGGAACGTGGATGCCGCTCGCGATGGTCTACGTCGCGGGAGAGGCGCGCGCAGCCGGCGCCGAGGTCGAGATCTACGACGCCATGTCGATGTTCGTCTCGCACGACGACATCGCGAGGAAGATCGCCGAGTTCAAGCCCGACATCGTCGGGACCACCGCCATCACCGCCACCGAGCCCGACGCCCGGGTGATCTGCGCCAATGCCAAGGCGTGGAATCCCGAGGTCCGCACGGTGATCGGCAACGTGCACGCGACCTACTGCTGGGAGGAGATCCTGCGGGACGATCCCAGCGTGGACTTCGTGGTTCGCGGGGAGGGGGAGCGCACCATCGCCGAGCTCGTGCAGGCGGTGGCGGCCGGGGAGGGGTACGAGAAGATCGCCGGCCTCGCCTACCGGAAGGACGGCGTCCCGTTCTCCAACCCGCCACGCATGCTGTGCTTCGACCTCGATCGGTTCCAGCCCGCCTTCGACCTCGTCGACTGGCCGCTCTACTGGTACCGCCCGAGCCCCCAGGGCAAGCTCGCCATCGTCAGCTCCGCGCGCGGCTGCGCCCAGCGCTGCTCCTTCTGCTCCCAGCAGAAGTTCTGGGGGCGGAGCTGGCGTGGGCGCGACCCGCTCAAGTTCGTGACCGAGCTGGAGATGCTCCGCGATCGTCACGGGGTGGCCGTGGCCATGCTCTCCGACGAGACCCCCACGACCGACCGGGCCCGGTGGGAGAAGATCCTCGACCTCCTCATCGAGCGGCAGAGCGGACTCGAGCTGCTCATGGAGACCCGCGTCGACGACATCCTGCGCGACGAGGACATCCTCGCGAAGTACGCCAGGGCCGGCGTCTCCCACGTCTACCTGGGCGTCGAGGCCACCTCCCAGGCCACGCTCGATCTCTACAAGAAGGACATCAAGGTCGACGAGTCGAAGCGGGCCATCGACCTCATCAACGAGTACGGCATGGTGTCGGAGACGTCCTTCGTCCTCGGCACCCCGGAGGAGACGACCGCCTCGGTGCGCGAGACCGTCGAGCTCGCGAAGTGGTACGCGCCGGACATGGCCTTCTTCCTCGCCCTGACCCCGTGGCCCTACTCCGACATCGGTCCGGAGATGGAGAGCCGTCTCGTGACCAAGGACTACCGGCGGTACAACCTGGTCGAGCCGGTGATGAAGCCGGACAACATGACGATCGAGGAGCTCCACGGCGAGCTCCACCGCGCCACCGGCCACTTCTTCCACGACAAGTTCAAGAACCTCGGCGAAGCTCACGCCCGAGAAGCGGCGCTTCATGGTCAAGGTGCTGAAGCTCCTCATCGAGAACAGCTACCTGGGCGCGGAGATGAAGCGGATGGCGGGCCACGCCAGCATGCCGGACTCGGTGAAGGAGATGCTCCGGGAGATCGGCATGGACGTCCCGGGGACCGCGGCCACCGGCGCCGCGAGCTAGCGGCCGGTCCAGAGCGGACGCACCTTGTCGCGCCTCCTGTCCTTCCTCCGCGCTCCTCGTCTCGCGCTCACGGTCATCGGCTTCCTGGCCGTGTGGACCGGCGTCGGGGCCTGGGCGCCCTGGATGCAGCCGCAGGGGCCCGCCGCGCCGCCGTGGGCCGCCGCCATCGGGCTCGACCACCCGTTCACCTCCTGGCCCTTCCTCGTCGCCGTGGCGCTGCTCTTCTCGAGCACGCTCGCCTGCACCTGGGGGAAGCGCGCCCGGATCGTGGCCATCCGCAGGGGCGAGTTCCCTCCCTCCGCGCTGCGCCTCCCTTCCCGCGACGGGGACGCCCGCGCCTTCCTGGCGGCCGAGGGGTTCCGCGGCCAGGGTGAGCTGCTCACCCGCTTCGCTCCGGCGCTCTGGGGCGGATGGGTCTTCCACGTCGGCCTCCTCGTGCTCATCGCCGCCGTGCTGGTGCAGCACGCGTTCTACGACTCCGGAGTCTTCGACCTCTCCGAGGGGGAGAGGGCCAACCTGGCGGCCCACGGGACCGTCTTCGGCAGGGAGAAGGGGCCGCTCGCGCGGGAGACGCTTCCCGAGGTCGACGTGGCGCTCGTGAAGTTCGACCCGTTCCTCCACCAGGCGGGCTACTCGCGCGACCGGCTCTCCCAGCTCGAGGTGTCGGTCCCCGGCGAGCCCCTTCGCATGGAGACGCTGGACCGCGCGGCGGGCATCCGCGCCGGCGACATCGAGATCTTCCAGGCCATCCCGTCGGGAATGGCCATCACCCTGGAGATCGCCGGGATGGGGATGCGCACGCTCCGGCTCCAGACCGAGGCGCCGCGCCGGGCCGCCGCCGAGGTCACCGATCCAGCCGGGATGCCGGCCCGCTTCGTCCTCGAGTCGGAGCAGGACATCGACGGGGCGGCCGGGACCGGCCGGCTCCTCCTCTGGATGGAGGGCCGGGGAGGTCGCCGGGCGCTCGCGCCGGGCGCCGCCTTCCCCTTCGGAGCGGGCCAGGCGCGCGTGGTCGGGGTCGCGCGCTGGGGCCGCTTCACCTGGACCCGCACGCCCGGCCTCTCCGGCGTCTTCGCGGGATTCATCGTCATCCTGGCCGGCTGCACCCTGCTCGCCTTCCCGGCCGGTGTGGCGCGGCTGGGACGGGAGGGGGAGGGGAATGCCGCGGTCGTCTTCACCGTCCGTGGTGGCCCCGCCCTGGCCGCCGAATGGGATCGAGCAGGCCCGCCGGCCTGAAGGGAGCACCGTGCAGAGCATCCTCTTCTGGAGTGCCGTCACCCTCTACGCGCTCGCGACCGTCGCCTGGTTCGCCTGGGCGGCGTTCGGAAAGGAACGGGGCGCGAGCGCGGGCCGCGCCCTGCTCGCCCTCGGGCTCCTGCCGCACGCCGGCTCGCTGGCGCTGCGCTGGATCGAGGTGGGGCACGGACCGTACAACACGCGCTACGAGGTGATCTCGGCCGACACCTTCATCGTGGTGGCGGTCTGGCTGGTCGCCACCCTGGTGGCCCGCGGGCTGCGCGGCCTGGGCGTCTTCGTCGCTCCCGCCGCCTTCCTGCTCATGGGCTGGGCGGTCTCCACCTTCGAGCTGAAGCGGGAGGTGCCCATCATCTTCAAGTCGTGGTGGCTCTTCATGCACATCGGCTTCGCCAAGCTCTTCTTCGCGGCGATCCTGCTCGCCGCCGCCTGCGCGGCGGCGTGGCTCGTGAAGGATCGCAACCCGAAGGCGCTCCGGAGCCTGCCGTCGCCAGAGAAGCTCGACCTCTACGCCCACCAGTTCATGCTCATCTCGTTCCTGTTCCTGGGCGTGATGATCGCCGCCGGCGCCCTCTGGGCGCACCAGTCCTGGGGGCGCTACTGGGGCTGGGATCCCATCGAGACGAGCGCGCTGGTCACCTGGATCGTCTTCGGCATCGTCCTCCACTTCCGGGTGCTGCACCGGTGGAGCGGCCGGCGCATGGCCTGGCTCACCTTCGTGGCGCTGGCGTTCTCGGTGGTCACGCTCTTCGTGGTCGCCATCCTGGTCCCGACCATCCACAACTCCTACATGGTGGGGAGCTGATGCGCCGCCTCGTCCTCGCGTCGGTGATCCTGCTCGCCGCCTGCCAGGGCGCCTCGGCCGAGGCCGCGAAGGCGGTCCGGGAGTACGACGACGCGCTGGTCCGCGCCTACGCCCGGGGCGACGCTTCGCCGCTCGCCGGGCTGGCCACGGCCAAGGAGATGGGCCGGGTGCAGGTCCTCGTCGATCTGAAGACGGCGGGGAAGCTGGTCCTCGAGAGCAAGATCGAGGCCTTCGAGGTGACGAGCACGGCCACGAGCGGGGACACCGCCACCGTCGAGACCCGGGAGCGCTGGCGCTACCGCGATCGGCACACGAGGCCCGGGGAAACGAACGGACCGGACTTCGTCGCCGACATGAGGATGCGCTACGAGCTGGTCCGCGAGGGGGGGCGCTGGAAGGTGGGAGCGGTCTCCACCCTGTCGAACGAGTACCTGGACCCGGGAAGGCCGGCGGTTCGAAGTAGCGGACGGCCTGGCCGCGTCAGGCCGGCGCGAGCACGGTCTCGAGCTGCACCTTCGCGCCCGGATCGATCTGGACGATTCGCATCCCCACGTCGAACCTGGCGGGTCCGCCGCGGGGAGGGGATCGCACCACTCGACCTCGACGAGTGCGGTGACCGTCTCGCCGTCCGGCAGGAACACGTCCATCTCGAGGAGCCGCCCCGTCTTCATCCGGTCGTCGGAGTAGGACCGCAAGCCGACCTGCGACACCACGCTGCCGATGCGGCGGAGCCCGTGGGAGAACCAGGACGTGGGCCGGTGGTAGATGGGAGCCTGGACCCGGCGGTACGGAGGACGCGCGAGCGGCATCCGGAAGTCCTGATCTTGAGAATCAATTCCTGGCTAGTGCCATGCCCACGGGACAGGAGTCTGCCAGAGCGGCGCTGGCTCCGCCAGATCACCGACCCCGGTTCCTGGGCTCGGGACCGCTCCCGGGTGGGGCTGTAAGCATTCGTTTCCGATGTGGGCAAGCTCTTCCGTCCTCTCGCGCCCTTCCCGTATAAGCGTCCGATGCGCCGCCCCAGCCTCGTTTCCGCGCTCATCGCGCTCGTCCTCTCGGCCTGCACCGCTTCGCGCCCCATCCCCACCCCGGCCGACCCGCCGTTCGACGGGGCCCGGGCCAAGGCCGACGTGACCTGGCTCGCCGACCCGGCCCGGACCGGCCGTGGAGTGGGCACACCGGGGATCGACGCGGCCGCCGACTGGATCGAGGGGCAGATGAGGGCCATCGGCCTCGCGCCGGCAGGGGCCGAGGGCTACCGCCAGGTCTTCGAGGCGCCGGTGGGCGCCCGGCTCCTCGAGGGGAACTCCCTCTCCCTGGCGGGGAAGGACCAGAGGCTCTCCGTCGACTGGCTGCCTTTCACCTTCAGTGACGACGGCACGGCGGAGGGGGAGATCGTCTTCGCCGGCTACGGGATCACCGCCCCGGAACTCGCCTACGACGACTACGCCGGCCTCGACGTGAAGGGGAAGATCGTGCTCCTGGCCCAGGACTTCCCGGGCGAGCAGGACCCGAAGTCCACGTTCCGCGACCCGAAGAACTACCGCTACGGCGAGTGGCGCTACAAGGTGACGAACGCCCGGGACCACGGGGCGGCCGCCGTCCTCGCGGTCCGGGACGACTGGAACCACCCGGCCGCGGACGAGATCCCGGCCTGGAAGGGGTCGCCCAGCTCGCGCGCAGGCCTCGTCGCCGCGCGGGTGACCCTGGCGGCGCTCGCGGGCGCCGGCATCGACGCGGCGGCGCTCGCCGCTCCCATCGCCGGCGACCTGAAGCCCCGTTCCCGATCGCTGGGGGTCAAGGCGGTGCTCCGGGTCGCGGTGGCACACGACCGGGCCAGGACCGCCAACCTGGTCGGCAAGATCGCCGGCTCGGATCCGTCGGTGGCCGAGGAGTGCGTCGTCGTCGGGGCGCACTACGACCACCTGGGATTCGGCGGCGAGAACTCCGCCTCGCCCGACCAGATCGGCCAGGCCCACCTGGGCGCGGACGACAACGCCTCGGGGACGGCCGCCATGCTGGCGGTGGCCCGGGCCTTCGCCTCCGAGGCCCCGCCGCGCCGGACGGTGGTGTTCGTGGCCTTCTCCGGCGAGGAGCTGGGCGTCCTGGGCTCGACCCACTTCGTGAAGAACCCGCCGGCGGGCTGCCCGGTCCCGAAGATGCAACTCATGGTGAATCTCGACATGGTGGGGCGGCCGCAGCAGGGGAAGCTCTACGTCCACGGCGTCGACACGGCCAGGGGCATGCGGGTCATGGTGCGGGAGCTCGCGGAGCGCAGCCCGCCCATCGCGCTGCGCGTCGAGGTGGGGGGCGAGGGCTTCGGCTCCTCCGACAACACCAGCTTCTACGCCAAGGACGTCCCGGTCCTCTACCTGTTCAACGGCGCCCACACCGACTACCACCGGGTGAGCGACACGGCCGACAAGATCGACGCCGCGGGACTCGCCGAGGCGGCGCGCCTCGCCTGGCGAGCCGCCCGGGACGCGGCCGACTGGCCGACGCGCTTCGAGGTGGTGCGGGTGGTCCAGGAGAAGCCGCAGGGAGGCGGAGGGGGGCGGGGAAGCCGTCCGTCGCTGGGCACCATCCCCGACTTCTCCGAGCGCAGCGATCCGGGGGTGCTCCTCACCGGCGTGATCCCGGGGAGCCCGGCCGAGAAGGCCGGCCTGGCCGGTGGCGACGTCGTGCTCCGCCTGGGAACGAAGAAGATCCTGAACCTCCAGGACATGCAGTACGCCCTCACCGCCCACCGGCCCGGCGACGTGGTGGAGCTGGAGTACGCACGCGACGGCAAGGTCTCGGTCATCCAGGTCACGCTGGCGGAGCGCAAGTAGCCCCGGGAGCCACGACGTGAAGCGAATCCTCTCCTGGGCCGCCGCCGCGGCCCTCACGCTGCTCTGCTTCGCCTTCCAGAACCGCACCGGCCCCACCTATCCGCTGGAGGGAACGTTCCCGACGGCGAAGGGGGACGTGGCCTTCAAGTTCCTGCGCAGCGAGGAGATCGGGACGGGCCTCCAGATCATGCTCCGCGATCCGGTGCCGGAGGGAGTCTCCGCGAAGGTCCGGTACCGTCGCTACAAGTCGAACGACGGCTGGAGCGAGACGCCCATGGCGCCCGGCACGTTCCGCTTCTCCCGGCGCGGCTCGGCCGAGGAGGTTCGCGGCGTCGGGGCCACGCTGCCGTCGCTGCCGGAGCGGGCCGGCAAGTACGAGTACCTGGTCCTCGTCGACGACGGGAGCGGGCATCGGTCGGTCACCGGGCGAACGGCCGGTCTACGCGCGGTACAAGGCGCCCGTGCCGCGGGTCGTGCTGCTCGTGCACATCCTGGTGGTGTTCCTCTCCATGACCCTGGCGCTGCGCACCGGCATGCAGGCCATCGCCGGGGGCGAGGTCCGCGGCCTCCTCTGGGCCACCATCGGATCCCTCGTCCTGGGCGCCTTCGTGCTCGGGCCGATCGTGCAGAAGTACGCCTTCGGCGTCTGGTGGTCCGGGGTGCCCTTCGGCTACGACTGGACCGACAACAAGGTGCTGGTCGAGCTGCTGGCCTGGCTCGGCGCGGCGGCCGCGGCGCTTCTCTCCCGGAGCCCCCGCACCGTGCGGGCCGCGGTGATCGGCGCCACCGTGGTGACGCTGGCGGTGTACTTCATCCCCCACAGCATCTTCGGGTCCGAGTACGACTACACCCGCGGTTCCGGACACGGAACCGCGGGGTAGGCGCCGGCGGCGGAGCTACATCCCGGGGAACGGGAAGGGCGGGTCCTCGAAGTACGAGGCCGGCCAGCCGGTGAAGTCCTTCGACGCGTTGGCCAGCAGCGGGACGTCGCCGAAGGCTGCGTCGCAGGGGGTCGCGGTGGTGTCCATCATGGTCCCCGCATCGAATCCGACCAGCGTGGCGCCCGAGGCGTCCTCCGCCTTCACCAGCCAGTAGCCCTCGGTGGGCATGTGCCGGTCGGCGGCCGCGTCG
The DNA here is from genome assembly GCA_963818535.1 of uncultured delta proteobacterium. Lineage (GTDB taxonomy): Bacteria > Myxococcota > Myxococcia > Myxococcales > Anaeromyxobacteraceae > CAIOAK01. Next base: position 96,406 of record CAWFSM010000008.1, read on the forward strand.
TGGCAGGTCACGCCGACGATGCGGTCGACCGGGGCGACGAGGTTGCCTCCGGTGATGAGCCCGTCGCTCCGGCCGCGGACCTTGCCGTCGGCGGCCTGGTACCAGCGGGAGACCATCTGGGCGTTCGCGGGGGTCAGGGACGGGTTCGCGATCCGGGGATCCACGCCGCAGAGGAAGACCATCTCGTCCTGGATCTTGAGGCTGCCGCCCTTGCCGGCCACGCGGTAGTAGACGTACTCGCCGCTGCGAGGCTGCGAGAGTGCGGTGGGGATCATGCCGCCGTCGAACCTGGCGGCGTCGAGGTCCCAGGTGACGTCGGTGGCCCGTACCGCGATCTTCCGGGCGGCCGCCGACACGTCGAACCGGACCTCGAGCGTGCCCGAGGCTGCCCTCTCCGCCGGGAAGGCGGCGTGGAGGAGCGCGAAATCCACCTCCATGATGCCCTTGCCCTCGTGGTCGCCGGTGTAGCCGTTTCGGTCGATCTCGCCGGACATGACCACGGGCAGGGGGGTGGTCCCGGTGGGCCCTGCCGCGAGTTCCCAGCTGTACACGCTCGAGGCGACCAGCCTGATGGTGAAGGAGACGTCGACGCCCAGCTCGGTCCGGGTCCAGGTCTTCGACGTCTCCGTGGCGCTGACCGGGTCGGTCGCGATCACCTTCTCGATCATGCGGAGAACCTTGTAGACGTGCCGGTTCACCCGCTCGACGACCTCGCGCTCGCGCATGAAGAGGTGCGGGTGGCAACCCCCGCCGGGGCCTGCCATCTGGGCCGAGGGCGAGGCGTCGGGCGCGGCGAGCAGGGTGGAGGTGGGCGGGCTCGTGTCGGCGGCGGTCTGATCGATCGCCAGCGCGGCGAAGCTCGGGGTGGCGGCGTCGAGCGCCGTGCTTCCGGTGCCGGTGGAGGTGGAGCCACCGCAGGCCAGGACCACGGCGAGGGGAGCGGCGACGAGCAGGGTGCGAAGCTTCATGGGCGGCCTCCGGGGGTCGATCCCTCGTGAACGGGGGATCCAACCCGCCGGGGCGCCAGGAGTTGCGGCTAGGAGGTCTTCCGATCGCTCGGAACCGCCTGCTTCGAGGCCGGCGTGGGCGCTCCCTGCGCGTGGGCGGGGAGCTCGGTCGTGCCTGACTCCTTCGCCGGAGGCGCGTCGTCGTTGCCCTCGGAACCCTTCTTGAAATTCCGGATGCCCTTGCCGAGCGCCTCCCCGAGCTGGGGGAGCTTCGACGGTCCGAAGATGAGCAGCGCCACCGCCAGGATCAGCAGGATCTCGCCGAATCCGAGTCTCATGAGGGCCCCTATAACATCCCACCGGGCCCCTGTCAGCGGGCTCGGGCCTCGACGAGGGAGAGGAAGGCGTCGGAGGTGAGGACGCCGAGCATGAGCAGGCGGCGGCCGCCTCCCCGCCGCGGGCCGGCGCCAGGAGCGCCCTCGCCGCCATCGAAGCCCCCGGGGAAGCCAGGCCCGACGCCGAGCCGGACCGACTTCAACGCCTCGAGCTGCGCCGGGGTGAGGATGGCGAGCGCCTGCTTGCGCAGCGCCGGACCCTCGCCGCGCCTCGAGGCCAGCGCCCCGCGCCCGGCGTCCCGGACCGCGGCCTGGGTCTCCGCGGAGACCGGTCCGCCGGCTCGAAGCTCGTCGCGGGCACGGGTGAGGGCGGCCACGAGGGCCGGATCGGGAGACTCGACGCGTGCGCGGAAGGCCTGCACCTGGGCCGCCGCCTGCCGAAGGACGGGAAGGAGGGTGCGGGCCTGCTCGGGGGTGAGGGCGAGCGCACGGAAGGCCTGGAGCGCCGCGATCTCCTCGCGCAGCGCCCTCACCTCGGGTGAAGGGGAGAGGGGGCGGGCCGAGGCGGGGAAGGCGGCGAGGAGGAGAAGGGCGGCGATGGCGCTGCGGACGGTCATGGGGGCTCCTGGGTGGTGTGCCTCGTCCTGACCCGCGACGGGTCCGATCGTTAGCTCCGGGACATCCGGTGGGAGGCCCATCGGTAGACGAGCGCGGCGAGGAGGACGGCGAGGACGAGCACCAGCCCGAGGGCGAGGGCCCGGCCGAAGGCGTAGTCGACGAGTGCGCGCCCCCGCTCCGACACCTCGCGTCCGGCGTCCCCGATGAGCGCCGCGACCCGCGGCGCGTCCTGGTTCACCGCCCGGAGCAGGGCCTCGAGCTCGGTGGCGGAGCGGCCGAGCTGCTCGAGGCCGCGGGTGTACTCGGTCACGTCGAAGGGGCGCGAGGGAGGCGTCCCCGGAGGGCTGGGCTTGCTGGTGATCGCGAGGATGGCGTCGAGCGAGCCGAGCGCGCCGTGCGTCGCGTTCGCGGCACGGGTCCCGGCGTCGAGCGTCCGCCGCATCTCGGCGAGGAGCGTCTGCGCTCGCGCCTCCTGGGAAGAAAGGGCGTCCAGGAACTGCCGGATGGCCGCCTCCCGCTCGCGGTCCACGAGAGCGGGCAACCCCTCCGCCGTGCGGGCGACCGATTCGGCCGCCAGCGAGACCCGGGCGACGTCGGCGAGCACCTGCGCCGGGGCCGGCTGGGCCGCGAGCTGCAGGGCGAGGAGCCGCGTCTGCATCTCGAGCAGCCTCGGCCAGCGCTTGGCGAAGTAGAAGGCCCGCTCGGCGAGCAGCCGGGTGCGCTGGACCTCCGCGACCGCGGGATCGATGCCGCCGAACAGGTCGAGCCCCATCGACTTCAGGACGTCGGTGGGGGTGCCGAGGCCGGCGGCCCTGCTCCCCGGCACGGAGCTCAGGTCTGCGAGCCGGAGGGCGGAGGCGTCCTTCACGCCCGGGTTCCTGGACAGCCAGCCCTCGATGTACTTCCGGAGCTTCTGCTGCTGCTCCTCGTCGAGGAGGTGGCCCGCGATGCCCCAGATCTGGCCCTCGAGCCGCACCAGCACCTCCAGAAGCAGCTTCCCGCTGTCGCCGAACGACTCCTGGGCCGCGGGGGAACCGACCGCCGTTCGCGTCGCGGTCACCAGGACCACCATGTCGAGGAGGTTGGCGACGGGATTCTCGCCCGAGGCGATCTCGTAGGCGGCGGTGGCCTGACGGACCTGGAAGGAGAGCTGGCGGACCCGATCGTCGTGGGTCGAGGCCGGGAACCGCGACGAGACGTCGAGGACCTCCCCGACGTAGACGTCGGAGAAGCTCATCACGTCGGCCTGGAGGCGCGCGATCTTCTCCTCCTCCTGCTTCTGCTGCGTCGAGCCGGTGACGTAGCCCATTCCCGTGGAGAGGGTGGAGCAGGAGGCGAACAGGGTCGCGGCCAGCACCGAGGAGAGGACGGTCGCGGCGTTCTTTCGCATGGAGCCCCCCGACTCTAACCTCCCGTGGGAGGGAGGTGTTACCTTGCGCCCCCGATGAAGCATGACCCGGATGTCGCCTCCCTCCTCGCCTCCTGGCGCGACCCCCCCAACGGGGACGAGGAACTGCGGGCTCGGATCGAGACGACCATCGCCGCATTGAAGAACCTCCGCCGCGACAGGCCCCAGCTCTTCACTCCCGAGGCAGCTCGCCTGGTCCGGCCGGCGCCGGTGGCCGCGGCCGTGGTACCGCCGGGAACCGCCGGCGCGCGTGGTCTCGGACCCCGCCCAGGTCCTCCGCGAGGTCTTTGGATTTCCGTCGTTCCGCCCCGGGCAGCGCGAGCTCGTCGACGCCGTCCTCGCCGGGCGCGACGCGCTCGGCGTGCTCCCCACCGGGTCGGGGAAATCGCTCACCTACCAGCTGCCGGCGCGGTTGCTGGGGGGAGTCACCCTGGTCGTCTCCCCGCTCATCGCCCTCATGAAGGATCAGGTCGAGGCCATGGGGAGGGTAGGGCTGCGCGCGACCTTCCTCAACTCGGCCCTCGACGCCGAGGAGCGGCGCAGCCGGGTGGCCGCCGTGCGGCGCGGGGAGTTCGAGCTGGTCTACGCCGCGCCCGAGGGGCTCGAGGGCGCCGCCGGCGCCGCCCTGGCCGGGGCGCGTCTCTCGCTCGTGGCCGTCGACGAGGCCCACTGCATCAGCCACTGGGGACACGACTTCCGTCCCGCCTACCGGAACCTGGCCGGGCTGCGGGCCCGGTTCGGCGGCGCCCCGGTCCTGGCGCTCACCGCCACGGCCACCCCCAAGGTGGCGACCGACATCGCCGAGCAGCTGGGCATGCGCGATCCGGTCCTCTTCCGCGGATCGGTCTTCCGCTCGAACCTCCAGCTCCAGGTCGTCAAGAAGGGGGGCGACGGCCCGGGATCCCGGGACGAGATCCTCCAGCGGGTGCGCGCCCGTCGCGGCGAGAGCGGCATCGTGTACTGCATCGCGCGCAAGTCGGCCGAGTCGGTGGCCGAGTTCCTCCGTTCACGTAAGGTGAAGGCCATGGCCTACCACGCCGGGCTCGAGACGGGCGAGCGGGAGCGGGTCCAGGACGCCTTCCTGGGTGGCGGCGCCGACGTGGTCGTGGCCACCGTGGCCTTCGGCATGGGCATCGACAAGCCGGACATCCGCTACGTGATCCACCGCGACATGCCCGGCTCGGTGGAGGGCTACTGCCAGGAGATCGGGCGCGCCGGGCGCGACGGCGAGCCCTCCGACTGCGTGCTCCTCTACTCGTGGGCCGACGTGATGGCCCACGACCGGCTCGCCGAGGGCACCGACGACGCGGCCACGGCCCGGTTCCAGCGCCAGAAGGCCCGGGCCATGTTCGAGTGGGCCGAGGCGACCGGTTGCCGCCACCGGCTGCTGGGCCGCCATTTCGGCGAGGACGTCCCGCCGTGCGGGGCGAGCTGCGACACCTGCGCCCCCGGCAGGCAGGCGGCGACCCAAGTGGGGTCGGTCCGCCGGATGGCTTCCTCGCGGCGTTCGCGCTGAGTCGAGGTTCGGATACATTGCGCCCGATGCTCGCCTTCCAGTCGGTTCGCGCCGGGGGAATCGCCGCCCTCCTCGTCCTCCTCGGCCCCGCGATCGCGGCGGCCGCCGGTCCGCTCGACCTCCTTCCGTCCCCCCCGGCCGACGCCCGGCCCGCCCCGAAGCCCGAGGGGCCCGCGGCGCCCGAGGCCATCCCGGTTCCCGGGGTGGTTCCCGCGGCCGTGGAGGCGTACCGGACCCTCGGCGCCATCCGCGCCAAGGCCGACACCGACGGGGAGCTCGACGAGATGCTCGCCCCGCTCGACGACGTGGCGGCGACGGTCGAGAAGGCCGGCGAGCAGCTCACCCGGCAGCCCATGGCCAAGGTGTCCGACCGTGACCTGGTCGACTTCCGGCAGGAGATGCTCCGGCAGGACGCCCTGCTCGCCCGCTGGAGCAGCAAGCTCGAGACCGCGGTCAAGGCCACCTACGGCTCGCAGAAGGACCTGGAGCGGATGGCCGCCGTCTGGAAGCTCACCGAGAAGCGGGCGACGGAGGAGGGCGCCGGCGCCTCCATCGTGGAGCGGGCCCAGAACGTCCGCGGGGAAGTCGACGACCTCCAGAAGCGGGTGAAGCAGCGCCTCGAGCGGCTGCTCGCCGCGCAGGAGAAGGTCGGCAGCCTGCGCATCCGGATCATGGGGTGGCTCTCCGCGGCCGACAAGGCCGACGTGCTGCGCGAGCGCCAGCTCTTCGAGATCGAGGCCAAGCCCATCTGGGCGGTCCTCGCCCGCAAGGAGCCGGTGCGCGACTTCGGCGAGCAGCTGAGCCGGCTCGCGCAGCACAACGCCTCCGCGCTCACCGCCTTCTTCCGCGAGGAGGGGACCGGGCTCATGTGGGTGCTGGCCATCTTCGTGGCGGTGGGGGTCGCCGTGGTCTGGGCCAGCCGCCGCTTCGCGGCCCGCGCCGCGGTCGATCCGGAGCTGGAGGCGCCGGCCGAGGTGCTCGCCCACCCGGTCTCGGCCGGCATGCTGGTGGCGCTCTCGCTCACCTCCTGGCTGCTCCCGCGGGCTCCGGCGGCGTTCACCGAGCTGGTGATCATGGTGATGCTCGCGCCGTTCCTCGTCATGGTCCGCAAGCTGCTCGCGCCGGAGCTGCGGACGCCCCTCTACGGCTTCTCGGCGCTCTTCGCGGTCTCCCGGCTCGCGGCGCTGGTGCCGGAGTACTCGCTCCCGGGCCGGCTCCTCATGCTGGTGGTCGCGGTGATCGGGCTCTACGGGGCGTTCCGCCTGCTTCGAAGGAATGCGACCTGGCCGGTCGCGGTGAAGCGGCCCGCCCGGCGCGCCAGGGTCCGCGTGGCGGTCTGGGTGCTCGCGGGGCTCATCGCGGCGGGGTTCGTCGGCAACGTCATCGGGAACGTGAGCATGGGGCGACTGCTCGTGGACGGCGCGCTGTCCATGGCCATGATCGCGCTGCTGCTCGCCGCGGTGGCGCGGGTGCTCGCGGCGCTGATCGCCGGCGGGATGCGGATGCCGGAGGTTCGCCGGGCCTTCCTGGAGCCCGGGGACGCGGAGCGGTTCGCCGAGCGCAGCGGGTCGCTCATCGACCTCCTCGCCATCGCCCTCTGGCTGGCCGGCACCCTGAGGGTCTTCCACGTCTACGAGGTCGTGAAGGACGCGATTGTCGCCGTCCTCACCGCCCGGCTCAGGTTCGGCGGGCTCGACGTCTCGCTCGGCGACGTGGTCGCCTTCGGGCTCACCCTCTGGCTGGCGGTGATCCTGGCGCGGCTGCTCCGCGTCGTGCTCGAGGCCCGGCTCGACAAGCAGGGCAGGCTGCCCGCGGGCGTGCCCGTCGCCATCAGCAAGACCGTGGCCTACACGGTGGTGGCGATGGGCTTCCTCATGGCCATCCTCGCCTCGGGCATGGACGTGACCCGCTTCACCGTCATCCTGGGAACCCTCTCGGTGGGCATCGGCTTCGGCCTGCAGAACGTGGTGAACAACTTCGTCTCCGGGCTCATCCTGCTCTACGAGCGCCCCATCCGCGTCGGCGACGTCATCGACGTGGGCACGGCCATGGGCACGGTGACCCACATCGGCATCCGGTCGAGCACCGTCTCCACCTTCCAGGGGGCCGAGGTGGTGCTGCCGAACTCGATCCTGGTCTCGAACCAGCTCACCAACTGGACGCTCTCGAACCACCTCCGGCGGATCGAGATCGACGTGGGCGTGGCCTACGGCAGCGACGTGGCGAAGGTCCAGGAGCTCCTGCTCGCGGCCGCCCGATCGGACGCCGCCGTGCTCGGGGATCCCCCGCCGGCGGCTCTCTTCACCGGTCTCGGGGACAGCGCCCTCAACTTCCAGCTCCGGTTCTGGACCGCGCAGTTCGACCGCTACCTGGCGGTGGCGAGCGACGTGCGCGCGGCCGTGGTGGCGAAGCTCGACGCCGCGGGCATCTCCATCCCGTTCCCGCAGCGGGACCTGCGCGTGGTCTCGGTGGACGAGTCCGCGGCCCGGGCCCTGCGCGGCGCGCCGCCGCCCGAGAAGTAGGCATGCGCAACCAGATGCTCGTCGCGGCGCTCGGGCTCGTGGTGTCGAACGTCTTCATGACGTTCGCCTGGTACGCGCACCTCAGGAACCTGCGCTCGGGCCCGTGGTGGGTGGCCGCCTTCGTCTCCTGGGGCATCGCGCTCTTCGAGTACCTGGTGCAGGTCCCGTCGAACCGGGTCGGCTACGAGGTGATGAGCCTCGCCCAGCTCAAGATCCTGCAGGAGGTCATCACCCTCTCGGTCTTCGTGCCCTTCGCGGTCCTCTACATGGGGCAGCCGCTGAAGCTCGACTTCCTCTGGGCGGGGATGTGCCTGCTGGGAGCGGTGTACTTCACCTTCCGTTGAACGGGAGGGGGCCGCTACCGCAGTCCCGCCCCGGTGGTGGCCGGGACGACCTTGCCGTACTTCACGCCCTTGGTGGAGACGAGGCCGTCTCCCATGGCGGAGATGTCCTTCCCGCGCCCCCGCAGCACCAGGACCTCGAGGCAGTTGTGCGGGTCGAGATGGACGTGGAGCGCCGAGACCACCGCCCGGTGGTTCTCGTGCTGGATGTGGGCGAGCTTCTGGCCCAGGCTGGCCGAGTCGTGGTCGTAGACCAGGGCCACGACGGCCACCTTCTCCTCGCGCCCCCGCGACGCCCATTCGCGCTGGACCAGCGAGTCGCGGATGAGGTCCCGGATGGCCTCCGACCGGTTCACGTAGCCCTTCTCGGCGATGAGCTCGTCGAACTGGGCGAGGAGGTCGTCCTCGAGCGAGATCCCGATGCGCTCCAGCATGGCCACCTCCAGGTTCGATCCGGACACTACCCGCCCCGCCTGGCAAAATGCTACGAATCGGCGCACCGATGGAACGACATCCCTTCCTCGAGCGCGTCTTCCGCCGCATCGTCGCGCTGCGCATCCCCATCCTGGCCGTCTACGCGGTCCTCCTGCCGATCGCGGTCGCGCTCGCCCTCCGCATCCCGTCGGAAGGGGCCATCGACCGGCTCATCGTCCCGACGGACCCGGACTTCGTGGCGACCCGGGCCTTCCAGAAGGTCTTCCCGGAGGGGCAGGTGGTGCTGCTCCTGCTCGAATCCGAGAACCCCTTCAGCCCGGACGTGCTCCGCCAGGCGATGGATCTCGAGGAGCGGCTCGCGAAGGTGCCCGGGGTGCACCCGGTCTCGGCGATCGACATCTACCGGCGCGTCCAGCCGGGCTTCCAGCCCGACGCCGCATCCGCCGAGGCCTTCAAGAAGTTCGCCACCGGGACCGACATCCTCCGGCGGCAGGGACTCCTGGGCGACAGGTTCCTGGGAGTGGTCGCCGGCTTCGGAGGGCCGGCCCGGGAGCGGGCCGCCATCCTGGCCGGGATCGAGAAGGCGGTGGGCCAGCCGGGACCCGGGGTCCTCACCATCCGCAAGGTGGGCGCGCCGTTCGTCGAGGCCTGGATCGAGCACGAATCCGGCGCTGCCTCGGCCCGCTACTTCCCGCTCTTCGGCATCTTCGTCGTGGTGATCGCGCTCTTCCTCTACCGATCGGTGAGGACCCTGCTCGCGGTGCTCCTCGCCCTGGGGACGGCCGTGGCCATGGGGGTGGGGGCGGGGGCGCTGCTCGGCTTCTCCTTCACGGTGGTGTCGGCGCTCGTCCCGCTCACGGTGATGGTCACGACGCTGGCCACCCTCGTCTATCTGCAGTCCCGCTTCGTCGACCAGCCCGAGGGCACCGACGTCGACGCCCACCAGGCCTTCGCGCTCGCCAACAAGTTCCTGCCGGTCACCGCGTCCACCGTGGCGGCCGTGCTGGGGTTCGGGGCGCTGGCGGTGTCGCGGATCCTCCCGGTGCGGGAGATGGGCGTCTGGACGGCGGTGGGGCTGGCGCTGGGATGGATCGTCGCCTTCACCCTCTTCCCGGCGCTGCAGAAGCTCCTCCGGACCCCCACCGGGCGCACGGTGGCCATCCGGACCAAGTTCTACGACCGGCTCGCCGAGGTGCTCCCGCTCTTCACCTGGCGCTTCCGCTGGCCGCTCGTGGTGGGTGCACTCGTGGTCTCGGCGGCGGGGGCGGTGGGGCTCTTCGGCTTCCCCGGCGTCGTCGCGCCCATGCGGGTGGGAGTGGACTCGCTCGACTACGTCGACCCGAGCCTCGACATCCACCGGGACATGGTCTGGTTCCGCAAGAACGTCGCCGGCCTCAACGTGGCCCGGGTCTGGATCCGCACCCCGCCGGGGGCCATCGTGGACCCCGAGTTCCTGCGCGGCGTCGACCGCTTCTCCACCGCCGTGGAGGCGCTGCCCCGTGGTCTCCGGCGTGGTCGGCCCCTCCACCTTCCTGCGGATGCGTCGCTACCTGTCCGGCCAGGGCGACCGGCTTCCGCAGGACCCGGCAGACCTTCGAGGCGGCGGCCGCCGACGTCGAGCAGCTTCTCCTCACCGAGGCGGAGCTCCGCGCGTTCCTCGACGTCGGACAAGCTCGCGAACGCCCAGCTCACGGTGGTCTTCGAGGGGGTCGAGGAGAAGGAGTTCCACGAGCTCATCGCCCAGCTGCGCCACGCCTGGGACGAGGCGACGCGCGGCGACCCGGCCTTCCGCGGCGTGGAGATGCAGGTGGTGGGCGAGTCGCTCCTCCAGTCCAAGGTGGGCGCGAGCCTGGTGCCCACGCTCACCGAGAGCTTCGCGCTCACCGCCGGCCTCATCTTCCTGGCCTTCCTGTTCGTCTTCCGCAGCCCCTCGGCGCGGCTCATGGCGATGATCCCGTCGGTCTTCGCCATCCTGGCCACGTTCCTGGGGATGCGGTTCCTGGGCGCCTCCCTCAACGTGGCCACCATCCTCATCGCCACGACGGTGCTCGGCACCACGGAGAACGACCAGATCCACTTCTTCTACCACCTGCAGGAGGGGCGGCAGGAGGGGATGAACTTCGAGAAGTCGCTGCGTTACACGCTCCGTGTATCGGGGCGGGCCATCGTCTTCGCCACGCTGATCAACGCGGCCGGGTTCCTGGCGCTCTCGGTCTCCAACTTCCCGCCGCTGCGCCAGTTCGGCGTCATCACCTCGGCGGCGTTCCTGCTCTCGATGGTGGCCGACTTCACGGCGCTGCCGGCCTCGCTGTGGATCCTGTCGAGGACGCGGCCGGAAGGGGCCGGGAAGTAGCGCGAGCGCCGGCCGCCGCGCGCCGGTCAGCCGCGGGGCGGGAGCGGCAGGAAGGCCGGGATGCGCTTCATGCGCGCCGCCCATTCCGGGTGGTTGGCGAGCATGCGCCGGTCCTTCATGGGAGCGGAGATGAAGACGAAGAGCACGGTGATGAAGAGCGGTCCCACCACGGTCCACCACCAGCCGGGCTGGGCGGCGTAACCGAGGATCCAGAGCCCCCACCAGAAGCCCATCTCCCCCAGGTAGTTGGGGTGGCGGCACCAGGCCCAGAGCCCGGTGTGCGAGCATCGCGCCCCGCTCCCGGCGGGACGACATGAACCGGCGCAGCTGCAGATCCGACACCGCCTCGATGACGATGGCGCTCGCGGTCACCACCACGCCCAGCGCGTCGAGCCAGCCGACCGGGCGCCCGGGGCCGTTGAGGGAAGGCCAGGCGGCGAGCAGGCCCAGGAAGACCCAGGCGGTGGGGAGGAAGTGGAGGCTCACCAGGCTGGCCGGCCAGTAGAACTTGCCGGTCTTCCGCCGGATGTCCACGTACCGGTAGTCCTCGTCGCCGAGCCCGTGCCAGCGCGACAGCTGGTTGGCGGTGAGGCGCAGCCCCCAGGCCGTCACCAGCAGGACGACGAGCGCCTGGCGCAGCGCCACGGCCTCCCCGGAACCCGGCGCCATCGCCCAGTAGGCGACGATGGGGATGGGGGCCACGCTCCAGTACGGGTCGTACATGCTGGAGTTGTCGAGGGAGAGGCTGAAGAGGAAGACCACCACGGTGCCCACCGCGTCGGCGGCGAGGGCCACCAGGATCGGGTTCCTTCCCTGGAGGGCCATGCCGGTGGCCAGGGCGGCGACGAGCGCCGCGACGTAGGCCGTCGCCAGCCAGGCCAGGTCGCGGCTGCGCGACGGGCTGGAATCGCCCACGGAGAGGTTGGGGGAGGGGTCGACCATCGCGTACAGTTACCAGAAGGCGGCCCCTTTCGCAGTCACCTTGGCGGGCCGCCCGGAGGTCGTCATGTCGATCGTGGATCTCGACGCCATCCCCCAGGTCGCACTCCCGTTCATCAACGAGGATCACCGCGAGGAGGGTCGTCTGCTGAACGACCTGGCCGAAGCCGTGAAGGGTCACAAGGCGGGCAAGATCCCGGTCGAGACGGTGCTCCACCGCTTCGAGGCGCTCCTCGCCCACACCCAGGAGCACTTCGGACGGGAGGAGGAGGCCATGCACCAGGCCCGGTTCCCGCCCTACCCGGTGCACAAGGGCGAGCACGACCGGGTCATCGAGGAGATGGAGTCGGAGGAGACCCATTTCCGCGAGACCGGAGATACCGGGAGGCTCTGGAAGTACGTGGCGGAGGCCGTGCCGACCTGGTTCATCGGGCACATCAACTCCATGGACGCCGTCACCGCGCAGTTCGTGAGCATGACGAAGGGTGGTTAGGAACGGCTCAGCGACCCGCCCCGAGCCACACCGGCCCGTTCCAGGCGTCGAGGCGCCAGCGAACCCCCACGTTCAGCTTGCCGAACCAGCCTCGCCCGGCGCCCTGGGAGTCGAGCAGGGCAGGCTGGTAGTCGATCTGGACCCCGGCCGCGTTGACGGCGCGGGCGACGGTCGAGATCACGCCGATCCGGAGCCCGTCGATGGTCGCCAGCGCCAGCTCGGTCCGCTTGCCGCGCGTGTCGAACTCCGGTTCGCGCCCGGGGATGGAGACGCGCGGCTGGCAGAACTCGGCCCGGCAGGCGGGGTTCTCGCCCCCGCCCCTGGCCTCTGCCTGGAGCTGGGCGACCGGGGACGCCGGCGAGTCCGGCTGCGCCCAGACCGGGATCTCCCCGGGGGCCTGGGCGAGCCCGGCCCCGATGACCATCTGGAGCGCCGCCACCGCGAACACCATGCCTCATGGTAGGCGCGTTCGCGGGTGCCCGGGACGGCCCGTCGGGGGTACGAAGGGTCTGCGGGGGAGCCCGTACGAAGAAGAAGGGCCCGGTCCAGGTGCGGACCGGGCCCTCGAAATGGTGGAGCTGATCGGGATCGAACCGACGACCTCTAGAGTGCGATTCTAGCGCTCTCCCAGCTGAGCTACAGCCCCGTACTCGCACGGCTCCCGCGGATGGGGAGGGGGCTTTGTTTACGGGTCGGGCGGGCGGGTGTCAAGAGACGATCGGAGCCACCCAGTAGAGCATGAAGTAGACCAGCACCCCGGTCACCGAGACGTAGAGCCAGGCTGGCAGGGTGACGCGCGCCACGCGCCGGTGGGCCTCGAACCGCCCCTTCCATGCGTAGTAGATGGCGAATCCGATGAGCGGGACGATGGCGGCGGCGAGGACGGTGTGGGTTCCGAGGAGGACCAGGTAGGCCGACCGGAGCGCGCCGGTTCCGGGGAAGCGGTGCGTACCGGTGAGGGCGACCCTGGTGAGGTACCCCACGAGGAACAGGGCGGATACCCCGAGGGCCGAGAGCATCAGCGCCCGGTGCCGGGTGCGGTTCCCGGCCCGGATGGCGCGCCAGCCCAGGAAGACGAGGACCGCACTCGTCGCGTTCATGACGGCGTTCACCGGTGGAAGGATCTCGCCGAGGTTCATCTGGATGCTCCGCGCCGTCGGGCCGCAAGGACGGCGATGGTGAGGTTCGTCGCCGCGAAGGCGGCGAGGACGAGGAGGTCGCGGCCCGTCGAGCCCGGCAGGGCCCCGGGGGCGTCCGGTCCGCCGAGCGCCCGGCGCGTGGCCGAGACCGCGTAGGCGATGGGATTGGCCCGCATCACGGCCCCGAGCACCGGGTGGTCCGGGCTGGCCGGGAACATGGCGCCGGAGACGATCCAGAGCGGCACGAGGAGCGTCATCTGGATGGCATGGTAGCCCTGCACGTTGTCGACGAGCCAGGCCACGGCGAAACCCAGCGCGGCCAGCCCGATGGCGGCGAGCGCCAGCGCGGCGAGGAGCACCGGCCAGTTCACCGAGAGTACGTGGAAGCCGGCGGCGGGGGCGAGAAGGAGGAACAGGGCTGCCTGGGAGAGCGCCACGCTCGAGGAGCCGAGCACCTTGCCCACCACCACCGCGCCCCGGGAGGCCGGCCCCGCCAGCACGGCCTGGAGGAAGCCGGCGTGGCGATCCTCGATGACCGAGAGGGTGGTGAAGATGGCGGCGAAGAGCACCACCATGAGCACCACGCCCGGGAAGAAGTAGCGCAGGTAGCCCTCGCTCGAGCCGGGGAGGCGAAAGGTCGCCGCCATGCCGGAGCCGATGATTCCCCAGAACAGGATGGGCTGGGCCAGCGCGCCGACGAGACGGGAGGGCTGCCGGAAGAACCGGACGAGATCGCGCCGCCAGAGGACGCCGATGGCGGCCCGGTCGTAGCCGCCGATCATGGCCGTGCCTCCGCGGCGAGGTCCTCGCCGGTGACGTGGAGGAACGCATCGGCCAGGCTGGGACGCCGCACCGAGACCGACCGGAAACGCCCGGGCTCGAAGGCCTCGACAAGCCGGGGAACGAGCTCGTGGCCGCGCTCCCGCTCGATGGAGACGGCGTCGCCGGAGGCGCGGGCGGCGACCCCGAAGCGTTCGGCGATCTCGGCGGCGAGTCCGTCCGCCCCGGAGGCCTCCACCACCACGACGTCACCGGAGACGCGGGAGAGCAGCGACTCGGGAGTCTCGATCGCGATCACCCGTCCGCGGGACAGGATGGCCAGCCGGTCGCAATGGGCCGCCTCGTCGGGCCGGTGGGTGGTGAGCACCACGGTCGTGCCGCCGGCTCCACGGAGCTCCCGGAGCGCGTCCCAGGTGCGGCGGAAGGAGAGGGCGTCGAGACCGGTGGTGGGCTCGTCGAGGAGCAGCACGTCGGGGCGGTGGACCAGGGCACGGGCGATCTCGAGCCGCCGCCGCATGCCCCCGGAGAGCTTGCCGACGGGGTCACGGGCCCGGTCGGAGAGCCCGGCCGAGGCGAGCAGGTCCGCGGCCCTGCGCCTCGCCTCGCCGCGGGGCACGAGGAAGAGGGCCGCGCCGAGCAGGAGGTTCTCCTCGGCCGAGAGCTTGGCGTCGAGGCTCGGCTCCTGGAAGACCACGCCCATGCGGGCGCGCAGGGCACGGGTCGAGGGGTCGAGGGCGCGCCCGTCGAGGAAGAGCTGGCCGGACGAGGCCGGGAGGAGCCCCGCCAGGATGGAGAAGAGGGTGCTCTTGCCCGCGCCGTTCGGCCCCAGGAAGCCGAAGACCTCGCCGGCGCGGATGGAGAAGGAGACGCCGTCGAGCGCCACCCGGTCGCCGTAGGAGAAGCGAAGCCCCTCGGCCGACAGACGAGCGGGCTCCTCCACCACTACCGTGCGCCCAGGAAGAGGGCGATGAAGATGGCCACCAGGTAGAGGAGGGTGGCGAGGAAGAAATTCCGCGCCCAGCGCGCCTCCCCGTCGGGGCGCCGGAAGCCGCTCGCCGCCGCCAGGGTGAGTCCCCCACCGAGCAGCGCGGCGACGGCCGCGAAGCCCCAGGTGGCCATGCCCAGGAAGGCGGGAAGCATGCCCACCGGAACGAGCAGCGCGCTGGTGGCCACCGCCCAGGCCTTGGCCGCCCGCTCCCCGTGGACCAGCGCGAACACCTTGAGACCGCCGCGCGCGTAGTCCTCCTTCAGGTAGATGGAGATGGCGAGGAAGTGCGGAAGCTGCCAGACGAAGAGGAGCGCGAAGAGGGCCATCCCGCGGGAGTCGATCGAGCCGGTGGCCGCCGTCCAGCCCATGAGCGGCGGGATGGCGCCCGGGATGGCCCCGACGAAGAGCGCCGCGGTGCTCCAGCGCTTCATCGGGGTGTAGACGAAGGCGTAGCTCACCAGGGCGACGAGGGCGAGGAGCGCCGTCAGCTGGTTCGCAGCCAGGGCCAGCATGGGAATGGCGAAGACCGGCAGGAAGATGCCGAGGGCGAGGGCCGTGGCCGGCTCGACCCGTCCCGCGGGGAGCGGGCGTCCCCAGGTCCGGCGCATGAGCGCGTCGACGTCTCGCTCCAGGTAGTTGTTGAGGATGTTGGCGGCGCCGACCACCATCCCGGTGCCCACGAGGACGGCGGCGGCGCGGGAGGCGGACGGCTGCTCCGGCGCGAGCCAGATGCCGGCGGCCGTGGTCGAGACCACCATCCCGGAGAGGCGCGGCTTGGCGAGCGCCACGAGGTCCCCGAGGCCGCGGAGCGCCTGCAGGGGAGTGGAGAGGGTCCGGGTGGTGCTGGTGCTGTTCTGGGTCGGGATCACGTCTCACCCCGCTGCGGCTGCGAGTCCGGGAAGGCGGTCCGCTCCGGCGCGCTGCGGGGCCGGGCGGGGACCGAGGAGGAGGAAGAGGAGGAGGGTGTCGGCGAGGAGCAGGGCGCCGCCCGCGAGGTGCAGGCTGACGACAGGGACCGAGATGAGGCTCCAGACGGTCCACGCCCCGAGGAGGATCTGGACCAGCACGAGCGGGACGGCGAGGGACGCGGCGCGGCGCGCCCGGGCAGGCCCTGCGCGGAGCGCGGCGACGGAGGCCGCGACGACCAGGACCGCGACCGCCACCCCGACGAACCGGTGGAGCGTGACCAGCTGCGCGGGACCGGCCACCGGCCAGGCCGCGCCCTCGCAGAGCACCACGCTCGTCCCGCAGGCGAGGCCGGAGCCGGTGTGGCGCACCAGCGCTCCCAGGACGATCTGGAGGTACACGCCGAGTGCAGCTGCCCCGGCCAGCGCGCGGACGGGGCCGGAGGCGGCGGGGCTGCCCGCGGACGATCCGGGGGGCGCGAGGCGCCAGGCGAGCCAGACCAGTACGGAGAAGAAGGCCATCGACGTGGCGAGGTGGCCAGAGGAGACGACCAGCGGCAGCTTCCAGACCACCGTGAGCGCGCCGAGGGAGGCCTGGAAGAGCACCAGGCCCAGGGCGACGAGGGCGCCGACGCGGGCGGCGGTCTCCTTCCGGCGCCGCCAGACCGTCACCGCGAGGGCGACGGTGAGCACCGAGACCGCGAGGGCCACCAGCCTGTGGCCGTGCTCGAACAGGACCCCACCCTCCATGGCGGGGAAGAACTGGCCGTAGCAGAGAGGCCAGTCCGGGCAGGCGAGCGACGAGCCAGTGGCGTGAACCATGCCTCCGATGACCAGGAGGGCGAAGGTGGCCGCGGCCGTGGCTCGGGCGAGTCGAAACTCCAGCATGGGTGAACGGACACTTAAGAGGCGCCCTGATCCAGGTCAAGGCCCCGTCGAGGCCATCCTTGGAGCCCGAAAAGGGGCCGGAACGGGTTAAGGATCGCTCCATGAACCGATCCACGCTGGCCATCGTCCTCGCCCTCGCGCTCGCCCCCGCGACGACCCCCGCCGGAGAACTCCGCGGGGTAGCCCGTTTCCAGGGGCCCCCCCCGCCCCAGTCGCGCCTCGAGACCACGAAGGAGCGGGCCATCTGCGGGGATTCGGTCCCGGACGAGGCCGTCCAGGTGGCCGGAGGCATGCTCAAGAACGTCGTGGTCATCGTGAAGGGCGCGCCGGCCCCCGCGCCGGGCAAGGGGGTGCTCGACCAGCGCACCTGCCGGTACGTTCCCCACGTCCAGGCCCTCCCCGTCGGCAGCACGCTCGAGGTGGTGAACGGAGACCCGACCCTCCACAACGTCCACGGGTACCTGGGGCAGGCGACCGCCTTCAACCTGGCCATGCCGTCCAAGGACTCGCGCCTGTCGCGCCAGCTGAAGAAGCCCGGTCTCGTGGTGGTGAAGTGCGACGTCCACGACTGGATGAGCGCCTACGTCTGGGTGGTGGACGCCCCGGCGGCGGTGACGGGAGAGGACGGCGCCTACGCGATCGCGAACATCCCGCCCGGCACCTACGAGGTGACGGCCTGGCACGAGAAGCTCGGGGAACGGAAGGGCACGGCGACCGTGACCGCGACAGGGGCGGCCACGCTCGACTTCACCTTCGGGAAATGACGAGGACGGCCACTGCCTAGGTGTCCTCTTCCTCGGCGACCTCGTCCTCGTCCTCGGCGAGAGGGACCTCCTCGTCGCCCTCGATGGCGTCGATCTCCGGCTCCACCTTGCGGGCCGTCGCCCGAATGCGCTTCTCGGCCGCCGGGGCCTTGACCACCGGGGCCTCGCGCTGGTCGGCGCCGCACTTCGGGCAGACTGGCACCGGCTTCTTCATGTCGTAGAACTTCGTCTGGCACTTGAAGCAGGTGTGCTTGGTTCCGAGATCCTTCGGCGGCATTTCTCTCCCCTGCTGGCTTGCGCGGCAATTATCCAAAGACCCAGTGCCCGTCAAAGGAAAAGGCGAGGCCCCCCGCCAGAGGCTGGGCTATACCTCGCCCTGCATGAACGAGACCGAAAGGCTGGAACGGCGCCTGCTGCGGGATGCCGCGCGCGCCATCGAGGATTTCGGGCTCGTCGAGGCCGGCGACAAGATCCTGGTGGCGGTGTCCGGCGGCAAGGACAGCTACGTGCTCCTGCACCTGCTCTCGCGCCTCCGGGAGCGGGCCCCCATCGACTTCGACCTGGTGGCGGTGAACCTCGACCAGGGGCACCCGGGATTTCCGGCCCACGTCGTCGAGGGGCACTTCCAGAGCGTGGGCGTGCCCTACCGGATGCTCAGGCAGGACACCCTCACCATCGTGAAGCGGGTCGTCCCCGAGGGGGGCACCTACTGCTCGGCCTGCTCGCGCCTCCGGCGCGGCATCCTGTACAACGCCGCCGTGGAGATGGGCTGCAACAAGATCGCCCTCGGCCACCACCGCGACGACCTCATCGAGACGCTCCTGCTGTCGGCGCTCTACGCCGGGCGGCTCATGAGCATGCCGGTGAAGCTCCGCTCCGACGACGGCCGCAACGTGGTCATCCGGCCGCTGGCCTACGCCGCCGAGGAGGAGATCGCCGCCTTCGCCGAGGCCATGCGGTTCCCCATCGTCCCGTGCGACCTGTGCGGGTCGCAGCCGAATCTCATGCGCAAGCGGGTCAAGGCGCTCCTCGGCGAGCTCTCGGCCGAGCACCCGGCGGTGAAGGGCAACCTGCTCTCGGCCCTGTCCAAGGTGGTGCCGAGCCACCTCCTCGACCGGGACCTCCAGAAGCGGCTCGGCGAGGCCACCGGCACCGACCCGTGGTTCGAGGTCGAGGCCGGATAGGAGAGTCCCGTGCCGCTCGTCTCCCCCGACGCCATCCGCACCCCGCGCGACCTCGCACCCCTCGTCGAGCACACCCTGCTCCGCGTGGACGCGGCCGAGGCGGAAATCGTGCAGGCGTGCGAGGAGGCGCGCCGCCACGGGTTCGCCGCGGTCTGCGTGCGCTCGAACTGGGCCGCCCGGGCGGCCCGCGCGCTGGCCGGGACCGGGGTGGAGGTGGTGGCGAC
Source organism: uncultured delta proteobacterium (assembly GCA_963818535.1). Taxonomy (GTDB): domain Bacteria; phylum Myxococcota; class Myxococcia; order Myxococcales; family Anaeromyxobacteraceae; genus CAIOAK01. The sequence continues at coordinate 115,185 of CAWFSM010000008.1, forward strand.
GGTGGACTTCCCGGAGGGGAACGGCAGCACCGAGGCCCGTGCCCGCGAGGCCCGGGCGGCGGCGGCGGCGGGCGCCGGCGAGATCGACGTCGTGCTGGGCCGGGCGGCGTTGCAGGCCCGCGACCACGGAGCCGTGCTGCGGGACCTCGCGGCGGTCGTCGCCGCGGCGCGGGTCCCGGTGAAGGTCATCCTGGAGACGAGCCGGCTCACGCGGGAGGAGAAGGTGGCCGCCTGCGCGCTCGCCCAGGCGGCGGGCGCGGCCTGGGTGAAGACCTCCACGGGCTACGCCGGCGGCGGCGCGACCGTGGAGGACGTGGCGCTCCTGCGCGCCTCGGTGGGGCCGTCCGTGGGGGTGAAGGCCTCGGGCGGGATCCGCACCGCCGCCGACGCGCTGCGCATGGTCCGCGCCGGGGCCGACCGCATCGGCACCAGCTCCGGGCCGGCCATCGTCGAGGGTGCGTTCGGAGATTGAGGAGGCGCGGTGGCCGGACGCTTCGTCATCCTGGTGGCGGACAGCGTGGGCGCGGGGGCGATGCCCGACGCCGCGGCCTACGGCGACGCCGGCTCCGACACGCTCGGCAACCTGAGCCGGGCCGTGGGTGGGCTGTCGCTCCCGGTGATGGGAGCGATGGGCCTGGGGAACGTGGTCCCGATCCTGGGCGTCCCGCCGGTGGCGCGTCCCACGGCGTCGTGGGGCCGCATGGCGGAGCGCTCCCCGGGCAAGGACACCATCACCGGCCACTGGGAGATGATGGGCGTGCCGCTCGAGGAGCCGCTGGCCCTCTACCCGCAGGGCTTCCCTCCCGAGGTGCTCGACCCCTGGATCGCGGCCACCGGCGCGCCGGGCGTGCTCGCCAACCGGGCCGCCAGCGGGACCCAGATCATCGAGGAGCTCGGCGAGGAGCACCAGCGCACCGGGAAGCCCATCGTCTACACGTCCGCCGACTCGGTCTTCCAGGTGGCGGCGCACGAGGAGACCGTCCCGCTCGAGACCCTCTACGCCTGGTGCCGGGAGGCACGGCGCATCCTCGACCCGCTGCGGGTCGCGCGGGTCATCGCCCGCCCGTTCGTGGGGAAGCCGGGGGCCTACCGGCGCACCTACGACCGCAAGGACTTCGCGCTCGCGCCGCCGCGCCCGACGGTGCTGGAGCGCCTGTCGGCGGCCGGGGTGCCGGTGATCGGGGTGGGGAAGATCGGCGACATCTACGACCGGAGGGGCATGGTCGAGGACGTGCACACCGAGGGCAACGCCGACGGGTTGCGCCGGACCGCGGAGATCCTGGCGCGGATGGAGCGTGGTCTCCTCTTCGTGAACCTGGTCGACTTCGACATGCTCTGGGGGCACCGCAACGACGCGCCGGGATACGCGCGGGGGCTCGAGGAGATGGACCGCGGGCTTCCGCCGGTGCTCGGGCGCCTTCGCGACGGCGACCTGCTCGCCGTCACCGCCGACCACGGCTGCGACCCGACCACGCCGTCCACCGACCATTCCCGCGAGTACGTTCCACTGCTCGTGAATGCCGTGGGGTGCGAGGGAGTCCCGCTGGGAACGCGGGAGACCTTCGCGGATCTCGGGGCCACGGTGGCGGAGTACTTCGGCGTGGAGCCGGGCGCGGGGAGGAGCTTCCTCGACGAGGTCACGCGGCCGAGCGGCCGCCCCGCCACGCCTGGGCCTGCCCCTCGCCGCGGATGAAGGCGAGCCCCAGCTCCTCCTGGTGGCGAGGGATCGTGCATCGACGTGGCCTCCGTTATGGCGGACGCACATCCAGCGGCGCGACCCGGGCGCGGGATCCGCGATCGGTCAGGAGCGGAGCACCGCGGGATCGACGTCGGCTCCGTACCGGAGGATGCCCCCGGCCAGCGAGGAGACCCGGGCGAAGCCGGCGGCTCGAAGCTGCAGGCCTGCCGTCTGGCTCCGGACCCCGCTCCTGCAGTAGACGACCAGCTCCACGGCCGGATCCAGACGCGCGAGCTCCTCCCCGAGCCGGGACAGCGGCACGAGCCGGGATCCCGGGATGCGGGAGACGGCCCACTCGTGCTGCTCGCGGACGTCGAGCAGGGTCAGCAGGTCACCGCGCCGAATCCGCTCGGCCAGCTCGCCTGGAGTGATCTCCGGCACGAGGCCCCCGGGTGCGCCCGATTCGCAGGCGAAGGTCTCGTCCCGGAGCTCGCGGATGCTCCTCGTCCCGCAGGCCGGACAGCCCGGGTCCTTCTGGACCTTCAGGGTCCGGAACTGCATGGAGAGGGCGTCGACGAGGAGCAACCTTCCCACCAGCGGCTCGCCGATCCCCGTCACGATCTTGAGGGCCTCCGTGGCCTGGATCGTGCCCAGCAGGCCGGGGAGGACGCCGAGCACGCCACCCTCGGCGCAGGACGGCACCTCGCCGGGCGCCGGCGGCGACGGGTAGAGGCATCGGTAGCAGGGACCCGAGCCGGCGGCGAAGACGGATGCCTGTCCGTCGAAGCGGTAGACGCTCGCGTGGACGTCGGGCCGTCCCGCCAGCACGCAGGCGTCGTTCACGAGGTAGCGGGTGGCGAAGTTGTCGGTCCCGTCCACCACCAGGTCGTGGTCGCGGACGAGCTCGAGCGCGTTTCCGGCGGTGAGGCGCGTGTCGTGCAGGGTCAGCGACAGATGGGGGTTCAGGTCGAGCAGCCGGTCGCGGGCCGCCTCGCCCTTGGGGCGTCCGACGTCCTTCGTCCCGAAGAGCACCTGGCGCTGGAGGTTCGTCACCTCCACCCGGTCGAACTCGACGAGGGAGAGGTGACCCACGCCGGCCGCGGTCAGGTAGAGCGCGGCCGGGGAGCCGAGGCCCCCCGCACCCACGAGGAGGATGCGCGCCCTCTTGATCCGGCGCTGCCCCTCGACGCCGATCTCGGGAAGGACGAGGTGCCGGCCGTAACGGATCGTCTCCTCGGCGTCGAGCAGGGGAAGCGGCGACGGCGCGCCGGGGATTCGGGGGGGTGCGGACACGGTCGCTCCACCCGTTCTCTAGGCGGCCGGCGCCGGATCCGCTACTTCACGGCCGCGAAGGCCTCCTCGAAGTCCTCCTTGATGTCGTCGACGTGCTCGAGGCCCACCGAGACCCGGATCAGGTCGGGCGCCACGCCCGCCGTCCGCTGCTCGGCCTCGCTGAGCTGGCTGTGGGTCGTGGAAGCCGGGTGGATGACCAGCGTCTTCGCGTCGCCGACGTTGGCGAGGTGGCTGGCCAGCTTCACGGAGTCGATGAACTTCTTTCCGGCCTCGGCGCCACCCTTGATCCCGAAGCTGAGCACCGCTCCGAACCCGTTCCGGAGGATCTTCTTGGCCCGCTCGTGGTGCTTGTGGCTGGGAAGGCCCGGGTAGGTGACCCAGGCCACCTGCGGGTGCTGCTCCAGCCAGCGCGCGACGGCCAGCGTGTTGTCGCAGTGGCGCTGCACGCGGAGGGAGAGCGTCTCCAGCCCCTGCAGGAAGAGGAACGAGTTGAAGGGGGAGAGGGCCGCTCCCTGGTCGCGCAGCCCCTCGACGCGGGCCCGGATGATGAACTGGATGTTGCCGAACGGGCCCTTCGGGCCGAAGACGTCGTTGAAGACGAGCCCGTGGTAGCCCGGCGACGGCTCGGTGAAGAAGGGGAACTTGCCCGACGCGCCCCAGTCGAACTTGCCCGAGTCCACGATGACGCCGCCGATGGAGGTGCCGTGGCCGCCGATCCACTTGGTGGCCGACTGGACGACCACGTCGGCGCCGAAGTCGATGGGGCGGGCCAGGTAGCCGCCGGCGGCGAAGGTGTTGTCCACGATGAGGGGGATCTTCGCGTCGTGGGCGACCTGGGCGAGCGCCGGGCAGGTCGGGGATGTCGTAGCCGGGATTTCCGATGGTCTCGACGTAGAGGGCCTTGGTCTTCGGCCCGATGGCCTTCGCCAGGTCGGCGGCCTCCACGCTGTCCACCAGCTTCACGCCGATGCCGAGGCGGGGGAGGGTGACCTTGAACTGGTTGTACGTGCCGCCGTAGAGACGGCTCGAGGAGACGATGTCGTCGCCGGCCTGGGCGATGTTGGTGATGGCGAGGAACTGGGCGGCGTGCCCCGACGCGGTGGCGAGCGCGGCCACGCCGCCCTCGAGCGCGGCCACCCGCTTCTCGAAGACGTCGGTGGTCGGGTTCATGAGCCGCGTGTAGATGTTCCCGAACTGCTGGAGCGCGAAGAGCTTGGCGCCGTGCTCCGCGCTGTCGAAGGTGTACGACGTGGTCTGGTAGATGGGGACCGCCCGGGCGTTCGTCCCGGGGGCAGGCTCCTGCCCGGCGTGGATCTGAAGGCTCTCGAAGCGGAGCTTGCGGCTCGGGGGAATGGCCATGTGTGGGTCCGTCCTCTCGGTCGAAAAGGGAGGCGAATCCTATATAGTGGACATTCGTCCTGTCAAGCGGACAGGGCGCGGACTCAGCCCGGCAGCACCTTCACCGCCACCGTGCGCGCCCTCGGCCCGTCGAACTCGCAGAGGAAGACGCCCTGCCAGGTGCCGAGGACCGGGACGCCCCGCTCGACGATCAGCGTGACCGACGTGCCGGTGAGCGCCGCCTTCGCATGGGCGGGCGAGTTTCCCTCTCCGTGAAGGTACTCCCCGCGCGGCGCACGGAGGGGCACGGCGTTCTCGAGGGCGAGCAGGAGGTCGCGGGCCACGTCGGGATCGGCATTCTCCTGCACGGTGATCCCGGCGGTGGTGTGGGCGCACCAGACCACCGCGATCCCCTCCGCGACGCCGGAGGCCCGGACGGCGTCACGCACCTGGGCGGTGATCTCCACGAGCTGGTTCGCCGCGGAGGTCCGGACCTCGAATCGGGCCACGGCCATGCGTTCCTCCTAGAGGTGCTCCGCCAGGGCCGCGAGACCCGAGAGGTCGTGAACGTCGCCCTCGAGCCGCGGCACCGTGGCATGGGGCCCGGAGGCGCCACGACGCAGGCGCTCCACCTCGCGCGCGTCGGCGCGGGCGAACGCCTGGTGCTGCGCCAGGGTCCGGGCGAGACGCTCGGCGAGGTCTCCCCCGCCTCCGCGTTCCGGCTCCAGCGCCGCCGCGAGCGGCTCCACGCCCGGCGTCGCGCCCGGGAAGGGCCAGAGGTCCGGCGTCACCCGGTTGGCGATCGAGCCGGCCACCGGCATCCCCGCCGTGCGCAGGTGGTCGTGGAAGAAGAGGGCCTCGTCCACCGAGAGCGGGCTCGGGCTCGCCACCAGGACGAACCCGACCTCGGGGTCGGTGAGGAGCGTCCGGACGGCCGAGGCCCTTTCCTTGAACCCGTCGTACATGCCCTGGAACTGCCCGAGGAAGTCGCCCACGTCGGAGAGCACGTCGGAGCCGGTGAAGCGGGAGAGGGTCTTCGCGACGAATCCCGTCCCGACCTGGAGGAGGCGTGCGCCGAACCGTCCCGCGTCGAGGGCCGGGGCGAAGAGCTTGCGGGCCGTCTCGTTGCCCACGAAGTCGAGGATCCGGTCGGGCGCCTCGAGGAAGTCGAGCGCGTGGGCGGTGGGGGGCGTGTCGAGGACGATGAGGTCGTAGTCCCGCTCGGTGGAGAGCTCGTAGAGCTTCTCCATGGCCATGTATTCCTGCGAGCCGGCCAGGGCCCCGGACACTTGCTGGTAGATCCGGTTTCCCAGGATCCGGTCGCGCGTGGCCGCGTCCGGGGCGTGGCGCGCCACCAGGTCGTCCCAGGTGCGCTTCACGTCGAGCATCATGGCGAAGAGCTGGCCCCGTGGGGCGAGCCCGGCCCGGTCGAAGGCCTCGGGGGGGACGAGGGCCTCCGTGTTTCCGAGGGTTCCGAGCCCGAGCGCCGTGGCCAGACGCCGGGCCGGGTCGATGGTGCAGACCAGCGCCCGTCCGCCCGCCATGGCCCGGGAGAGGGCGATGGCGGCGGAGACCGAGGTCTTGCCCACGCCGCCGCTCCCGACCACCACGGCGATGCGCTTGCCCTCGAGGGAGCGAAGGAGGTTGCCCATCAGACCTGCCCGTCCATGGCATCGGCGATGCGTTCCACGGCCCGCCGTCCCCAGCGGTCGGCGGCGAGGAGCGGGAGCGGAAGGACGGCGCGCCCGAGGAGCGCGCGCAGGCGGACCGCCTGCGCCTCGGCCCGCTCCTGCTGCTCGGCCTGGAGCACGGCCGACCGGGCGGCCGGTCCGAGCGGCGGCGCCGAGGAGGAGAGCCCGCGCAGCAGGTCCCGTTCGTCCGCCGTGAAACGGGCGTCGGGCATGGCGTTCAGGAAGACCGGCCCTCGCGGCAGCTTCAGGCCCTCGCCGATCTGGGTGTCCAGCTCGGCGGTCTCGGTGACGGGCATCTCCTCGGGGAGCGAGACGAGCGCCACCGCGGTGCGCCCCGGGTCCGAGACGAGCGCCTGCATCCACTCCGCGTCGCGCCGGAGCGGCCCGCCCGGAACGGTGCCGAGGAGCGCCTGGGGTACGCCGAGCAGCTGCACGGCGTGACCGGTGGCGGGGGCGTCCACCACCACCAGGTCCCAGCGGGGCCTCCCGTTCTCCTCCGACCGGGCCTCGTGCAGGATCTTCCCCAGCATCAGGGTCTCGGCGAGCGACGGCACGGCGCGCAGGAAGAAGCGCACCACCCGGTTCTCGAAGACCGCCTGGTAGATGGCCCGCACCTTCACCACCATGAGCGCGTACTCCTCGAGGGCGTGGCGCGGGTCGACGTTGACGGTGGAGATGCCGGGCAGGACGGGACGGACCACCGGCCCGGAGGGGCGGCCCCCCAGCATGGGGGCAACGCGCTCCCGCGCGTCGACCTCGGCGACGAGGACGCGCTTGCCGCGGCGGGCGGCGAGCATGGCCAGGGCGGCGGAGACGGTGGACTTCCCGACGCCTCCCTTGCCCGTGACCACGACGAGGCGGCGATCGAGCAAGTCGGAGCCGGACACGAAGCTTGACAAGCTAATGGCGGGGGGGAGAGAAGTCCACATGCTCCGCTCCTTCCTCGATCATCCTCTCCTGCGCCAGGCGCGCGCCGCCGGTGAGCGCCAGGTGGGTCGCGTGCTCTCGCCCGAGGTCGCCGGCGCCGCGCTCCAGACCCTCCTCGCCGCGGCCAGCGAGGCCCGGGAGCGCATCGAGAGGGTCAAGCGGGCGGCTCTCGAGGCCGCGCAGGTCCCGTCGTCGCGCGACCTCGACGAGCTGAAGCGCCGGCTGGTGGAGATGGAGGAGCTGCTCGACGGGCTCTCGACCCGGCTGGCCCGGGCCGAGGCGCGCGAGGGCGAGGAAGGGCAGGGCGGTGGCGAGGGCGAGGAGCCCGGCCCCGCGAAGCCCGGGAGCGGCGAGGGCTGACGCCCGTCGCCGGGGCGCAAGGGACATGCGGCGCATCGCCTTCGTCAACGAGAAGGGCGGCACCTGCAAGACCACGCTCTGCGTGAACACCGCCGCGTGGATCGTCGCGCAGCGCGGCAAGCGGGTGCTGGTCGCCGACCTCGACACCCAGGGCCACGCCGGCAAGGCGCTGGGCATCGACGTGCGCGGCCTCGCCCCCACCGTCCGCGACGTGCTGGTGGGCGAGTCCCTCTCCGTGAGGGACGTGGCGCTCCCCACCGCGCTGCCGGGGCTCGACCTGCTCCCCGCCAACAAGGACCTGGCCGGCTTCCCGGTGGAGGTGGCGGCCTTCCACGACCGGGCCGACCGGCTGCGCCGGCGCCTCGACGACGTCCCCGCGGACACCTGGGACGCCGTGCTCATCGACACGCCGCCCTCGGTCTCGCTGGTCACCGAGAACGTGCTGCGCGCCGCCACCGAGGTGGTGCTTCCCGTGGGTCTCACGTACCTGGCGCTCGACGGTTGTGCGGAGATCCTCGCCAGCCTGGAGGCCCTGCGCCGCGACACCGGGCGTGCGCCGGAGGTCACCGTGGTCGTGCCCACGCTCTACCGGAAGACCCAGCTGGCGGGGGAGATCCTGGCCAAGCTGCAGGAACGCTTCCCGGGTCGGCTGACCGCCCCGCTCGGATTCTCGGTGAAGATCGACGAGGCCCAGAGCCACGGGCAGACCATCTTCGAGTACGCGCCCCGTTCGAGCGGCGCGCTGGCGCTCGCCGAGATCGCCCGCGCCGTCTGGGACCGGCCGGTCTCCTAGGCTAGCGGTCGAGGTCGGAGAGGCGTCGCTCGAGGTCCTCGAGCCGGGCGGTGAGCGCCTGCAGATCCTTGCGAAGCTCGGGAAGGTTGGCCACCCCGTCCATGGCGGCGCGGACGCGTTCGTCGATGCGCCGCTGGTACTGGGAGACGGCCTCCTGCGAGGCGGCGACCAGGTCCTTGGCGCGGTCGCCGGTGGCCTGCACGCGAGGGATGAGGGTCTGGACCTTGTCGCGCAGGTCGGCCTGCGCCTCCTCGACGAACTGCTGGGCCCGCTCCCCGCCGTGACGGATGAGGTCCTTCAGCGTGCGCAGGCTCATCTTGGAGGTCTTCTTCTCCTCCTCGAAGATGATCTGGGCGAGGGTGACGCTGGTGAGGTCTTCCTTGGTGCGGTTGTCGACGACGCGGACCTCGGCCCCCGCCTTCACCATCTCGGCGATCTCCTCGAGCGTGACGTACCGCGACTCGACGGTGTCGTAGAGCTTGCGGTTGGCGTAGCGCTTGATCACCTTCGGTTCACGCCCCAAGGGGGTAGTGTCGGCATCCACCGTCTGATGTTCACTCATTGGAAATCTCTACCCTCGCGGGGGAACGTGGGGAAACCCTGCCGCACTGCGGCATTGTTCTTGGCGCGACGCTTGGTGTCAAGGGGTAGCGGTGCTACGGTTGCGCCGGGAATCCAGGAATCTCGGCATGATCGTCGCTTGCTCCGCGTGCAGTACCCGATTCCGGGTCGCCGACGAAAAGGTCGGGCCCCGGGGCGCGCGGATCAGGTGCTCCCGCTGCGGGCAGACCTTCCAGGCTCCGCCGCCGGTCGCCCTGGAGGCGCCTCCACCCGAGCCCACCCACATCCCCCCTGAACCCACCGGGACCGGGGGCTGGCCGACCGGGGTGCTCGAGGTCGCCGGGGCGCCCAGCACCGACTCCGGGTCCTCCATCGGGCTGGCGCTGGAGGCCGACCCGTTCGCCGCCTACGCGACCCAGTCGGCGCCCGTTCCTCCGCCGCCCTCCCCACCGGCGGCCGTGCCGGCGGCCACCCTGGAGTCGTTCGACGAGCTCGGTTCACTTCCGGTGACGGATCTCTCCGACCTGGAGCGGACCGGCGCCGTGTCCATCGTGCCGCCGCTGCCGCCCGAGCAGGCGCTCGCCGTCGAGGACGGGCTCTCGCTGGAGGACCGCACGCCCACCGCGACGGCCCTCCGGGAGTCCGCGGCGCGATGGGGAGACCCGGACGCATCGCAGGCCATCGAGGTGGGGCCGGACGGCTTCCAGGAGGTCGACCTGGCGTCGGGTGCGGAGCGTCCGGACCCGGAGTTCGACGCCCTGGTCGACGAGCGGACGGCCGAGGTCCCGGTGCCCCGCGCGGCGGTGGCCAGCCCGGTGTCGCCGGAGGTCGCGCCAGGGGGCGCGCCGCCAGCGAAGGCCGAGCCACGTCCACCGGTCGCCGAGGTGACGGGCGAGCCCACCTCCGCCGTCCACCTGAAGCCCGCCCGGGCCAGGGCGCTGGCGATGAACGTCCTGTCGCTGGCTGCCCTCCTGCTCGTCACGCTGGGAATCGTGCTCTGGTGGCGCGGCGACGGGATCGGGGCGGTCCTGCGCTGGCCGCGTGCCGGGCACGTCGACCTCGACGTCGGGGGCATCACCAGCGGCGTCTACGAGGGGTCCCACGGACAGTCGGTGATCTTCGTGCGGGGAGTCGTCCGGGCCACCCACGAGCCCGTCGAGGGTCCGGTGACGGTCCGGGTCGTCCTGGAGCGGGGCGGCGCCCCGCTGGCGGCGGTGACGGCGAACGCCGGCGCGGTGCCCACCGCCGAGGAGCTCGCCGAGGTGACGTCGCCGGAAGGGCTCACCGCGCTCCGGCAGCAGGTCGATTCCAGGGCCCCGCTCCGGATCGTGCCCGGCAGCGACCTCCCGTTCCTCGCCGTCCTGCCCCTCCCGGACGGGGACGTGGGCGCCATCCACTTCCGGGTCGAGACGCTCCCCGCGCGAGGGCGCTGATCGTGGCCGGGAGGGACCTCGCCTCGTCCCGGGCCGAGGCCTTCGCAAGGCGCCTCTGCGCGCTCCCGGAGGGGGCCATGCGGGCGGGCTCGGCGGCGCGCCAGCTCTCCCGGATGTCGCCGGGAGACGGCGTGCTGCTGCTCGCGGCGCTGGTCTCCGCGGGAGCCCAGGCGTGGGGAACGCCGGCCATCGCCGCGGTCGGCCAGGCCCTGCGCGACCCGGCGTCCGCCATTGACTACGAGTGGAAGGCGGCGGCCTACGCCGAGGCCCGGGAGCGCGGCCTGCCCCACGTCGCCTCCCTCTTCCTGGCTCCCGGCCCGCGCCGCGCCTACCAGGAGCCGAGGGACAAGGCCGACCCGGCCGTGGCCCGTCTCACGCTCGGTCACAAGAAGTCCTTCGCGCGCCTGCGGCGGGACCCGGACTTGCTGGCGCGGCTCGCCGCCGAGGGGGACCCCTCGGTCCTCCGGGAGCTCCTGCGCAACCCCCTCGTCACCGAGACCGTGGCGGCGCGCATCGCCGCCCGCCGTCCGGTGCGCCCCGAGGCGCTCCGGGCCCTCCACGAGGACCCGCGATTCCGGAACCGGGCGATGGTGCGCCGGGCCCTGGCCCGGAACCCCTACGTGGAGACCGAGATCGCGCTGCACATCCTGCCCACGCTGCCGGCGGGACTGATCCGGGAGATCGCGGACGACGGAACGCTCCACCCCGCGGTGCGGGAGGCGGCGCGGAGGCTGGTCGCCGAGCGGGACGGGTAGGGCGGGCGCCCTAGGACTTCTTCGCCTCGGAACGTGCCGGCTGCTGCTGGGCCGGGGCGGAGGGCTGCGACCCGGCGATCTGCTCCGGGTCGGTCTTGGGCGGGGTGACGTCGATGGAGTCGTCGCCGCTGCCGGTGGCCTTCCGGAAGTTCCGGATGCCCTTGCCGAGTGCGTCGCCCAGCTGGGGGATCTTGTTGGCCCCGAAGATGAGCAGCACCACGACGAGGACGATGAGAATCTCGCCGAAACCGAGTCGCATGGGAGTTAGCATAACGCGCCTTGAGCCCTCCGAGCTACCCTTCCATCCCCGGCCGCCCCCTCGTCCTCGGCCACCGCGGCGCCAGCGCCGAGGCGCCGGAGAACACGCTCGCCGCCTTCCGGCGGGCCATGGAGCTCGGGGCCGACGGTTTCGAGCTCGACGTCTGGCGCTGCGGGACCGGCGAGGCGGTGGTGATCCACGACGCCGACACCGCACGTACCGGCCAGCAGGCGCTCCTCGTGAAGGAGGCTCCGCTTCCGCGGCTGCGGGAGCTGGACGTCGGGCGCTGGCGGGGGGATGCCTTCGCCGGGGAGCGGATCCCCACGCTCTCCGAGGTCCTGGTGGCCTTCCCGGCCGCGGTGGTGAACGTCGAGATGAAGTCCGGCCGGGTCCCCGACCTGGGGCTGGCGGTCGAGGTGGTCCGCACCCTCCGTCAGCACCGGGCCGAGGCGCGGGTGGTGGTCTCCTCCTTCAGCGCCGCGCTGCTCGGCGCCTTCCGCTCGCTCGCGCCGGACGTGGCCACCGGCTTCCTGGTGGCGCCGGGGGCCATCGCCTGGGCCCTCGCGACCACCGCGGTCCGGGCCATCCGGCCCGCGGGCATCCACCTGGCCCGCGAGCTCGCCACCTCCCAGCGGCTCGAGGCCTGGACGCGGGCCGGGGTGCACGTGCTGGTGTGGACCGTCGACGACCCGGACGAGGTCGAACGGCTCGCCCGTCTGGGCGTCGCCGCCCTCGTCAGCAACCAGCCTGGCGTGGCCCGCGAAGCGGTGCGGCGCGCCACCGGCGCATAGCGCCAACGGCGCTCAGAGCGGCTTCACCGGAGCGAGGAGGGCAGCCAGGCCGGCGGCGTCGGTCACCGGCACCCGACAGGCCCCGTGCTCGCAGACGTAGGCCGTGGCCTGCCCACCCACCGCCACCTTGCCGCGCGCCACCGCGGCCAGCCGGCCGAGCGCATCCGCGGCCGCCCCGGCGGCCGTGCCCGCCAGGGCCCGATTGGGCAGGAAGGTGTTGCGCAGCACGTCGACCATGTCGGCAGGAGGGGTCGCCCCCTCGGGCCAGACCAGCACCACCTCTGGCGACGCGTCGGTGAGGAAGTCGAGTCCGAGCAGCATCTCGTGGAGCGCCGCCGGTTGCTGCTCCAGCACCGAGGCGTTGGCCCGCAGCGCCCGCACCGCCACCTCGCGCCAGCGATCGTCGGTGGTGAAGGCGTGCAGCCGGAGCGCGTCGAGCAAGGCGACCGAGGCGCCGCTCGGCTCGGCGCCGTCGTGCCCGGGCTTCTCCCGGGCGACGAGGGTCTCGTGGTCGGGTGCGGTCCGGAACCACCCGCCCGCCTCCCGATCGGCGAACAGTTCCTCGCCCTGCGCGGCCAGTTCCAGGGCGGAGGCCAGCCACCGGGGCTCGAAGGTGGACTCGAAGAGGTCGATGAGCCCCTGGACGAGGAAGGCCTGGTCCTCGAGGAATCCCGGCCCGGAGGTTCGCCCGTCGCGGAAGCTGCGCTGCAGACGACCGTTCACCCGGAGCCGGTCGAGGGCGAAGGCCGCCGCGCGCGCCGCCGCCTCGACGAAGCGCGGTTCCGAGAGCACGCGCCCGCCCACGGCCATGGCCGAGATCATGAGGCCGTTCCAGGCCGCGAGCACCTTGTCGTCGAGGAGCGGACGGGGACGGGACTCGCGGTCCTGGCGCAGGATCTCGCGTGCGCCGGCCAGGGCCTCCCACTCCCGCTCGTCGGGGTGGGGGACGAACAGGACGTTCGAGCCCTCGAAGTTCCCGCGCTGGGTCACTCCGTGGAACGCGATGAACCGCGGCGCCACGTCCTTCAGGAGCTGCCGGATCTCCCCCTCGCTCCAGACGAAGAAGCGCCCCTCCTCGCCCTCCGAGTCGGCGTCGGTGGCCGACCAGAACGCCCCCTCCGGCGAGGTCATCTCCCGGAGCACGTAGTCGAGCGTGGTCCGCACCACCCGTGCGAAGTCCGGGCGGTGCGTCACCTGCCAGGCCTCGGCGTAGGCGAGGGTGAGGAGCGCGTTGTCGTAGAGCATCTTCTCGAAGTGGGGGACGAGCCAGAACTCGTCGACCGAGTAGCGGTGGAAGCCGCCGCCGACCTGGTCGTGGATCCCGCCGGCCGCGATCCGCTCGAGCGTGTGGACCGCCATCTGCAGCGACAGCGCGTCGCCCGTGCGCCGGTGGTGGCGGAGCAGGAGCCGCACCGGCAGGCTGGAGGGGAACTTGGGCGCGCCGCGAACGCCCCCGTGCTGGGGGTCGTGGACGCGCGCGTAGAAGGCCTGGGCGGCGCCGAGGACCTCCGTGCCGGGAAGGCGCTCGGCCGCGGGCCCGCCGGACATGGCCACCCGGATCGCCTCGGTGATCGACTCGGCCGCGCGGGCCACGCGCGCCGGATCGCGGCGGTGGATGGCGGCGAGGTCGCGGAGCAGCGAGGAGAAGCCCTTCGGCGCGCCGCGGTCCCCGTCGCGCGCCGGGAAGTAGGTCCCGCCGAAGAACGGGCGGCGGTCGGCGTCGAGCCACACGCTCATGGGCCAGCCGCCGTGGCCGTTCAGGGCCTGCACGGCGGTCATGTAGACGGCGTCGACGTCGGGCCGCTCCTCCCGGTCCACCTTGATGGGCACGAAGTCCTCGTTGAGCTGGCGGGCGATCTCCAGGTCCTCGAAGGACTCCTCCTCCATCACGTGGCACCAGTGGCAGGTCGCGTATCCGACCGAGAGGAAGACCGGACGCCCGGTGCGGCGCGCCTCGGCGAAGGCCTCGTCCCCCCAGGGGTACCAGTTGACCGGATTGTGGGCGTGCTGGCGGAGGTACGGGCTGGTCTCGGCGATGAGACGGTTCGTGAAATGGGGGCGCGACCCGTCGCGGTGACGGGTGCGCGGCTGGTAGCCATCGGGGAGCGCGGCCCGGGCGGCGGTGATCCGGGCGGCCACCTCGGGGGGGAAGGGCGTCCCTCCGGGCGGTGGAACGGGCTGGTCGTCGGTCACGTCGAGCCTCCGCGCCGCGGGTGGCGCACCGGGCTCGCATAACCGGCCCCTTCAGCGTTGGCGAGGGGTTCCCGTGAGGAAGGTCGCCGCCGGGCCCCGCGGACGCGCGCGATCCACCCGCCACTCCAGGTCGCCGGGGAGGTCCGCGGCGAGCGCCAGGAGCTCCTCGGGCCGGTAGCTGCGCAGGACGGAGACCACGCCGTCGAAGAGCACGAGCAGCGGGACCAGCGGAACGACGTAGGTGAAGAGGAGGCGGGACATCGACAGGGGCCGGAGGAAGGGCGTCACGAGCCACACCAGCAACGGGGAGAACAGGACCCCGAGGAGCCCGAGGGTGCTCCGCTCCACCGCCTCGGCGGCGAGGAGCGGCACGCCCCGGCTGGAGGCGTCGGCGAGCACCGCGCGCGCGGCGGCCGGCGGCAGGTGGTGGAACCCGTCGAAGAGGGTGCGGACCCCGGGCAGCTCCGCGGGCACGTGGTCGGCGGGGACCGGTCCCTCGTGGCCGGTCACGCCGCGCGCAGCGCTGGCCTCGAGCCAGGCCCAGGCGTCGCCGTCGGGGTGGAGGTCGGTCAGGTGGACGTGGACCGGTTTCCCCAGCGCTGCCTCCACCCCCGGCGCGAGCGCCGGCCAGGGCCCTCCCGCACCGGAGCAGAGGTCGACCACCTGGTCGGTCCCGGCCGATCGCAGGAGCGCCGCGATCCGGGGACCGGCCGGCTCGAAGAGCCGGGTGAGCGTGACGATGCCGCGGAGGTAGTCTCCGAGCCATCGGCGGATCGGGCGCGGCAGCCCGGGGAGGTCGGTGAACTCGAAGAGCTGGAGGCGCGGCCAGCGCGCGGGCGGGAGCCGGAAGTCGTCCACCTTCACCCCTTGATGACGCCCATCGGCTCGAGCCGGGCGACGAGGCGCGAGAGACCCGCCCGCTCGACCACGGAGACCACCCGGGCCACGTCCTTGTAGGCCTCGCTCATCTCCTCGGCGAGGGTCTTCTTCCCGCGGGAGATGACCTCGATGCCCCGGTCGGCGAGCTCCCGGTGGATGGAGCGGCCGCGGGCCCTCTTCGTGGCCTGGTGCCGGGAGAGGACGCGGCCGGCGCCGTGGCAGGAGCTGCCGAAGGTGTCGGTCATGGCTCCCGCCGCGCCGGCGAGGACGTAGGAGTAGCGCCCCATGTCGCCCGGGATGAGCACCGGCTGCCCGACCGCCCGGTAGGCGGCGGGAACGCGCGGGTCGCCGGGGGCGAAGGCGCGCGTCGCGCCCTTGCGGTGGACGAGGAGCCGGCGCGAGCGGCCGTCCACGAGGTGCTCCTCGTGCTTGGCCACGTTGTGGCAGACGTCGTAGACGACCCGGGCGCCCAGGTCTCCCTCCGACAGCGACAGGGCGCTCCGGAGGGCCCGGACGGCGAGCCCGGTCATGACCTGCCGGTTGGCCCATGCGAAGTTGGCGGCGGCGCTCATGGCGGCGAGGTACTCCCGGCCGGCGGGGCTCCGCACCGGCGCGCAGGCGAGCTGGGGGTCGGGGATGCACGCGTAGTCCGGGCCGTGGCGCGACATGGCCGGCGCGAGGGCGGCCACCGCCTCGTCGCAGACCTGGTAGCCGAGCCCGCGCGACCCCGAGTGGATCTGGATGGCCAGGTCGCCGGGGACGCAGGCCGAAGGCCAGGGCGGCCGGCTCGTCGAAGACCTCGGCCACCACGTCGAGCTCGAGGAAGTGATTGCCGCTCCCCAGCGTCCCGAGCTGGTCCGCGCCCCGCTCGCGAGCCCGGTCGCTCACCGCCTGCGGGTCGGCGCCGGCGAGCGAGCCCCCCTCCTCGCAGTTCTCCAGGTCGCTCGACGAGGCGGTGAAGCCCCGCGCGAAGGCCCAGCGGGCTCCCTGGACGAGCACGGCGTCGAGGTCGCGGGAGGAGAGGCGCGGGATGGCGTTGCTCGAGCCCACGCCGGTGGGCACGTCCCGGAAGAGCTGGGCGAGGGCCTCGTGGAGCCGCGGCCGGACGTCCTGGGCGGGGAGGTGGGTGGAGACGAGCCGCACGCCGCAGTTGATGTCGTAGCCCACGCCGCCCGGCGACACGGCGCCGTCCTCCGGGTCGACCGCGGCCACCCCGCCGATGGGGAACCCATACCCCCAGTGCATGTCGGGCATGGCCAGCGAGGCCCCCACGATCCCGGGCAGCCAGGCCACGTTGGCGACCTGCCGGAGCGCCGGGTCCTCGGGATCCGGCATGCCGTCGGAGTAGACCCGCCCGGGCACGCGCATGCCGCCCTCGCGCGGGATCTCCCAGAGCCAGTCGTGGATGCGGCGCAGCTGCACGCCGCCATCCTACACGTCGAGGATCACCTGCGCCCGGAAGCCCTCGCCGTCCCGGTCGAGGCGGGCCTCGTGCCAGGTGACGGCCTTCACGTCGGCGCCCTCGGCGTGGAGCACGGGGTCGCGGGCGCCGCTCCCCACCCGCACCCGCGCCTCCCCGGGACGGAGGGAGAGCACCTCGCAGGAGCAGGGGATCCGGCCGCCGGTGGCGAGGCGGAAGAGCACCTCGCGCATCACCGCCACCGCCGTGCCCGCCAGGTCGCCGCCTTCGCGGACCGTGAACTCCTCCTCGGCGGTCTCCCGGACGGCCCCGCCCCCCGCGGCGAGCGCGCCCAGCGCGAGCACCAGGCGCGCCAGGGCCTCCTCGGGCGTGGCGCCGCGCGCCGCGATGCCCACGTCGGCGGTGTGGGAGAGCTCCTCCCAGGGCTGGGGAAGGGAGAGGCGCACGCCTACGCCAGGCTCCTCCGCCGCCGGACGGCGCGCCTGGATGGGGACGATCTCGCGGGAGGCCACGTGCCGGAAGCGGAGGAAGAGGGCGACCCCCACCGCCGACAGCCCGATGAGCAGGCCCCACCAGAGCCCGGTGACCCCCCAGCCCAGCACGATGCCGAGCCCCAGGGCGGCCGGCATGCCCAGCGCCCAGTGGCCGATCAGGTTGGCCCAGAGCGTGAACCGGGTGTCCCCGGCGCCGCGCAGCACGCCCGCGCCGATGGCCTGGATCCCGTCCGAGACCTGGAAGACCCCGGCCACCCGGAAGAGGGGCGTGGCCACCGCGACGACCCCCGGGTCGTCGCTCATGAGGCGCGCGAAGGCCGAGGGGAAGATCACGAAGGCCAGCCCCCAGACCGACATGAAGGCCGCACCCGCCCCGAAGGCGACCATTCCGGAGCGGCGCGCAGCGGGCGTGTCGCGCGAGCCCACCGCCCAGCCCACCCGGACCGAACCGGCGTTGCCGATGCCCACCGCGGCGTTGAAGGAGAAGGAGGCCACCGCGAGGGCCACCTGGTGGGCGGCCATGGCCACCGCACCGAGCCGTCCCGCCATGAGCCCGACGAGCGCGAAGACGCCGACCTCCGCGCCCATGTGGAGGCCGATGGGGAGGCCGACGCGCGCCGCGAGCCGCATCTCGGATCCCACCGGCCGACGCTCGAACCGCCCCTCGACGGGCACGCGCCCCGCGGCCCAGGCCAGGAAGGCGGCCTGGAGCCAGGTGCACACGGTGGTGGCGATGCTGGAGCCCACGGCCCCGAGGGGCGGGACGAGCCGCATCGGCCCGGTCCAGGCCGGCAGCGAGGACGCCGCCGAAGACCAGCCAGAGGTCGAGGAGCAGGTTCGCCACGTTCGCGAGCACCGCCGACAAGAGCACCGCCCGCGGTGCGTTGACGCCCTGGAGGTAGGCCCGGGCCGCGAAGAAGAAGAGGAACGCCGGGAGTCCGGGCAGGCGGGCGAGGACGTAGCCCGAAGCCTGCGCCGCGACGTCGGGGGCGATGCCCAGCGGCTCGAGGAGCAGCGGGAGGAAGCCGAGCGGGACGGCGAGGGCCGTGCCGATGGCGAGGGCGAGCCACGCCCCCTGCCAGAGGAAGTGGCGCGCCCGCGGCGCGTCGCCGGCGCCGAGCGCCTGGGACACGAGCGGATCGAGCCCCATCATCGTTCCCATCCCCAGCACCGAGACGGCGAAGAAGAGGAGCGCCCCGAGCCCCACGCCCGCGAGGGGCACCGCCCCTGCGCGGCCCACCACCGCCGCATCGACCAGCCCCATGAGCGACTGCCCGGCCGAGGCCAGCGACAGGGGGACGGCGAGACGCACGAGCGCGCGCACCTCGGCGCGGGTGGAGGGGGAGAGCAGCACGGGCGCGCGAACATAACGGGACCGGCCAGGGGAGCAAAGCGGGTAAGCTCCGCGTCTCGATGGCCGCAGGCTCCGCGCGCTCGCCCTGGTGGGGATTCTCCGCCGTCTCGGTGGGGGTGTTCATGGCCACGCTCGACGGGAGCGTGGTCAACGTGGCGCTACCCGCCATCCGCGGCCACTTCGGGGCGTCCATCGGCGGCGTGGAGTCGGTGGTGAGCGTCTACCTGCTCGTCATCTCGGCGGCGCTGCTGGCGGCCGGGCGCCTCGGAGACGTGCTGGGGCGGCGGCGGGTCTTCATCGGGGGGATGCTCCTGTTCACCCTGGGTTCAGGGCTGTGCGGCTCGGCATGGTCGCTGCCGGCGCTGGTGACGGCGCGCGGGATCCAGGCACTGGGGGCCTCGGCCATGATGTCGATGGGGCCGGCCATCGTGACCCGAGATCTTCCCGCGCGAGCGCAGGGGGCAGGCGCTCGGGGCGGTCTCCAGCGTGGTGGCGGCCGGGCTCACGGCCGGCGCGCCCGCCGGCGGGGCCATCCTCTCGTTCACGACGTGGCACGCCATCTTCCTGGTGAACCTGCCGGTCGGCGTGCTCGGCGCCGTGTGGGCCTGGCGCGCGCTCCCGGAGGAGCCTGCCGGGGTGCGTCCGTCCTTCGACGTTCCCGGCGCGGTCTGGCTGGGCGTGGCGCTCGCCGCCGCCATCGGCGCGGTCGAGGCGGCTCCGCACGACGGCCGGTGGGCGATCGCCCTCGTGGCCGCGGCCGGGGTGGCGTCCCTGCTCCTCTGGCGGGCGGAGTGGCGAAGCGCGGCGCCGCTCGTGGATCCGGAATTGCTCGGGGACCGCACGATCTCGCTGGGGCTCGTGGCGGCGCTCCTCTCCTACGCGGCCATCTTCCACCAGATGCTGCTCAGCCCGTTCTTCCTCGCCGACGTGAAGGGGCTGGGGCAGGCCGGGCTGGCGGCCACGCTGACCGTGGTCCCGGTGGCGCTCATGCTCACCTCCCCCGTCTCCGGCTGGTTCTCCGACCGCCACGGTCCGCGGATTCCCCAGGTGCTCGGGGGCGTGATGGTCGCGGCCGGACTGGCCTGGCTCGCCACGTCCGACGGCACGACCTCGATGGCGGTCATCGTCGCGGCGTTCGCGCTGGAAGGGGCGGGGATGGGCCTCTTCCAGCCGCCCAACAACAGCACGGTGATGGGAGCGCTCCCCCCGGCCAAGCTGGGCTCCGGCGGAGGGCTGCTCGCCACCTCGCGCAACGTCGGCATGGTGCTGGGCGTGGCGACGGGTACCGCGCTCTTCGAGGCCGGAGAGCGGACGTCCTTCATCCTGGGATGGCAGCTCGCACTCGGGTCGGGCGCGGTGCTGGCGCTCGGCGCGGGACTGCTCGCCCTGGTGAAGCCGTTCGGGGACCAGGCCGGCACGTGAGCAGCCCGGCACTGGACGGACATTCAGAGCCATGGCACGATGCGCCCGTGGTGGTCGTCGGCGTCGATCCGGGCACGCAGCGGTGCGGCTACGGTGTGGTGGCGAGGACGGGTTCCCGGCTCCGGGTCGTCGAGTCGGGAGTACTCGTGCCGGGCAACCACGACCTGCCGCGGCGGCTCGCCCTCATCCTCGAGGGGCTGGAGGCCATCTTCTCCAGGGCGCACGCCGACGCCGTCGCGGTCGAGACCGTGTTCGCAGGGGTGTCGCCGCGCTCGGCCCTCGTCCTCGGGCAGGCCCGGGGCGTCGTGCTGGCCTCGGCTGCGCGCGCCGGCCTGCCGGTCAGCGAGTACGCGCCCCAGCAGGCGAAGCTCGCCCTCACCGGGAACGGTCGCGCGGAGAAGGCGCAGATGGTCCACATGGTCCGCGCGCTCTTCGGCGTCACGGCCCTCCTCGCCGACGAGGCCGACGCCATCGCGCTGGCGGTCTGCCACATCGGCCGGGGGACCCAGCAGCCGCCGCCTCGTGCACCGGCGCCGCGCTCCTCGCCTCCACGCCCCCGCCGCACCCGGGGCGCGGCGTGATCGCCCACGTCGAGGGGATCGTCGTCGAGAAGCGAGAGGGCGCCGTGGTGCTCGACGTGAACGGCATCGGCTACCTGCTCCACGTCTCGGCCACCTGCCTGGCCGCGCTCCCCCCCGGGGAACGGGTCCGGCTGCGCAGCTACCTGCACGTCCGGGAGGACGCGCTCGACCTCTTCGGATTTGCCACCGAGGAGGAGGAGGCGGTGTTCCGCGAGCTCATCGGCGTGAAGGGCGTCGGCCCGCGCGCGGCGCAGAACATCCTCTCCGGCATCGAGCCGCGCGACCTCGCGGCGGCGGTGGCCTCCGGCGACGTGGCCCGCCTCACCAAGGTCCCCGGCATCGGCAAGAAGACGGCGGAGCGGCTGGTGGTGGAGCTCCGGGACAAGCTCGCGGCGCTGGCCCTCGCCGCGTCGCCCCGCAGGGGTGCGGCGCGCGGGGGCGTCTCGGAGCAGCTCGAGCAGGCGCTCGTGGGTCTCGGCTACCGTCCCCAGCAGGCCGCCCAGGCGGTCGAGGCGCTGGCCGGCGCCACCGAGGGTCGTACGCTCGACGAGTTGCTTCGCGAGGCGCTGAAGCGCCTGCGTGGCTAGCTCCTGCGCCGCCTTCACTCCGCGAAGATCGTCACCGTGGCGGCCGGCTGGTGCACCGCGGTCCAGGTCACCGTACCCGACGCGAGGGGCAAGGTCACCGCGCCCGCGCGACCCGGGACCTGGACGTCGTAGGGGAGGGCCGGGTCGGCCATGAAGAGGTACAGGGCCGGGTCGTTGTTGATGAAGTAGACCGCCGTGCCGGCCGGGACGTGGATGCACCAGGGGTTGCAGGCGCCCGCCGCGATCACCACGGTGTCGGAGGCGACCGCCACCTCGCGGGTGCACGGAACGACCGGGCCGGGCGGCTCCGTCGGCATCTCCGGACCGCACGCGGCGACGAGCGCCACGGCCGTCACGGCCGCCGCCGCGCGGAGGAATGCGAATCGCCCGTCGAGCCGGTCGGACACGAGTGCTACATTACCCGCATGTCGGTACGGCCGGCGCGCGACGTTTCGGGAAGGGCCCAGGAAGGCGAGGAGCGGCTGGAGCAGTCGCTCCGTCCGGCCAGCTTCGACGAGTACGTCGGGCAGAAGAAGCTCGTCGACAACTTCCGGGTCTACTCCCAGGCTGCGCGCAAGCGCGGAGAGGCGCTCGATCACGTGCTGCTCTCCGGGCCTCCCGGCCTGGGCAAGACCTCGCTCGCCCACATCCTCTCCACCGAGCTCGGCGTCGCGCTCCACGTGACGAGCGGCCCCGCGCTCGTGAAGAAGGGCGACCTGGCCGGCCTGCTCACCGCGCTCGCGCCCCGCGACATCCTCTTCATCGACGAGATCCACCGCCTCTCTCCAGCCGTCGAGGAGGCCCTGTACCCCGCCATGGAGGACTACCGCTTCGACGTGGTCCTCGGCGCAGGCCTGGGCGCCCAGACCATGGAGATGAAGCTCGAGCGCTTCACGCTCGTGGGCGCCACCACCCGGACCGGCCTCCTCGCGAGCCCCCTCCGCGATCGGTTCCCCATCCAGGAGCGGCTCGACTACTACGCGCCGGCCGACCTCAAGGAGATCGCCGTCCGCGCCGCGCGCAAGCTCACGTTGCCCGTGGACCCGGCCGGGGTCGAGGAGCTCGCTCGCCGGGCCCGCGGCACGCCGCGCATCGCCATCCGGCTGCTGCTCCGGGCACGGGACTTCGCCCAGGTCGAGGGCAACGGCCGGATCGACCCGGCCATCGTCCAGCGAACGCTCGAGCGGCTCGAGGTCGACACCTCCGGCCTCGACGCCATGGACCGGCGCATCCTCACGGTCGTCGTCGACGTCTTCGGCGGAGGCCCGGTGGGCATCGAGGCCATCGCCGCCGCGGTGGGCGAGGAGCGGGACACCATCGAGGACGTCTACGAGCCGTTCCTGGTCCGGGAGGGCTACCTGGCGCGCACCCCGCGCGGCCGGGTGGCGCTTCCCCCGGCATACGCGCACCTGGGGCGCGATCGGCCCCGGGGCGAGCAGGAACCGCTGTTCTAGGCTGCGTTCCGGCGCCGCTGGGTCGCCATCACCATCGTCTTCGTCACCACCCAGCCGAAGACGAACCCACCCACGTGGGCGAAGAACGCCACTCCCGAGCCGAACCCGCCCAGGAACGCGTAGAGCAGCTGGAGCACGAACCACAGCCCGATGAAGAAGGCCGCCGGCAAGTGCACGATGCGGACGAAGAAGAAGATGGGGATGGCCGTGAGCACGCGGGCCCGCGGGAAGAACACCATGTACGCCGCCATCACCCCGGCGATGGCGCCGCTGGCGCCGACCATGGGCATGAGGGGGTCGCCCTGCGCGAGCGAGAGCAGCGTCTGCGCGGCCGCGGCCGCGATCCCGCTCGCCAGGTAGAAGCCGAGATAGCGCACCCTTCCCAGCACGTCCTCGACGTTGGGACCGAAGACCCACAGGAAGAGCAGGTTCCCGAGCAGGTGGAAGAGCCCACCGTGCAGGAACATGCTCGTCAGGACCGTGAAGGGAGGCGGGACGAGGTCGCGCGGGCCGATGTCGCGGAAGGTGACGACCTCCCAGGGGATGGCCCCACCGATGAGAGCGGTGAAGCTGATCCCCTGGTCGAACCTCCGGACGGCGTCGAAGAAGGCGAGCCCCGGGGCGTGCGCGAGGCCGGTGACCTGGACCGCGACCCAGGCTTGCCAGGCGAAGGCCAGAGCGTTTCCGGCCAGGAGCACCCAGGTCACGGCCGGGACCCGGTGGACCGGGATGTCGTTCTTGAGGGGGATCACGATCTAGGGGGTGACACCCTGAGCCGGGGGAACCGCGACAATCCTGTCAGGGCCGTTCGGCAAGGGCAACAGGGCGTAAGGAGGCGAAAAATTGGCTCTTTGGCGACTTATGGGTTAAACCCTTGTCATATCGGCAAGATACCTGGTTCAGGTCCATCGCGCCCAAAATCTCTGCACCCAGGCATCGTTATTGCTCTCTAACGCGGCGATCCGTCTTTACGCGGTGCGGCGTGGCGGGGTTGTGGCAGCGAGGGAGGCGTCGAAAAATGGGCTACTGGAACCAGCGAACCTTGGCGAAACGCGTGACCTGCTCGGGGGTGGGACTCCACTCCGGGCGCCCCGCGTCGCTGACGCTCGCCCCGGCTCCGGCCGACTCGGGCATCCGCTTCGTCCGCATGGACCTGGGCGCCGAGATCCCGGCCCGTTCCGAGCACGTCGCCGACACGACCCTCTCCACCAACCTCGCCGTCGGAAAGGCCCGGATCCACACCGTCGAGCACGTGCTCTCGGCACTCACCGGCATGGGCATCGACAACTGCCGGGTCGAGGTGGACGGTCCCGAGATCCCCATCCTCGACGGCTCCTCCGCCCCCTTCGTCGCCCTCATCCGCGAGGGCGGCATCGCCGAGCAGCGCGCCGGAAAGCAGTTCATCCTCATGGAGCGCACCGTCGAGGTCCGCGACGGGGACAAGCTGGCCCGGCTCGAGCCCGCGGACTCGCTCTCCATCGAGTTCACCGTCGATTTCAAGCACCCGCTCGTCACCGACCAGGCCTTCCGCTTCGCCTTCTCCGACCGCAACTACGAGCGGGAGGTGGCGCGGGCCCGCACCTTCTGCTTCTTGCGCGACATCGAGATGATGAAGAAGGCCGGCCTGGCCCGGGGCGGCAGCCTCGAGAACGCCATCGTGGTCGACGAGTTCTCCATCCTGAACCCGGAGGGGCTGCGTTTCCCCGACGAGTTCGCCCGCCACAAGGTCCTCGACGCCATCGGCGACCTGTCGCTCTTCGGGCTGCCCGTCATCGGCCGCTTCCTCGCCTACAAGAGCGGCCACGGCCTGAACCAGGCCCTCGTCGCCAAGGTCCTGGGCGACGCGTCCAGCCACCGGGTCGTCCGGGTCAGCGGCGAGAAGGAGCTCGAGCCGCTGCGCGTCCAGCTGCCGAAGCTCTCGCCCGCCCAGCACCACGCCTAGTGCGCCGGAGGGAGCGCCGGATCCTGTCGCAGCGCGCGAGCTTGCGGTAGAAGGGTCCATGCGTCGCCTCCTCCACGTGGCCGCCGTCTCGGTCGCGCTAGCCGTCGCCGCCCCCGTCTCCGCCCAGTACACGTTCCTGTCACCCGACAAGAAGCCGCCGCCCCTGCGGCTCGAGGGCTGGAGCAACGTGGTGCGCGTCAACGTCGGCGCCGGCTTATACAACTCCGACTGGTACGTGTGCGGCTACGGCTGGACGTGCACGACCACCTCCTACGCGAGCTTCATCCCGTTCGTGGTCGGCCCCCAGATCGACATCCACCTGGGGGGGCCGAGCGCGGTCAGCCTGGGCTTCAACTTCGGGTTCGGGACGATCAAGCAGACCAGCTTCGACGGAACCCAGGACGTGGAGCGGTCGGCCAAGATCACCACCTACGAGCCGACGCTCGACTACCTCGTGCGCCTGGGATCCCCGACCGACGACACCGTGGGCCGGCTGCGTTTCGGCGGGGGCGTCCTCATCGGCCCGGAGACCAAGTTCGGGTTCCTCGGCCGGGTGGGCGTCGGCGTGGCGTTCTTCAACGCCAACCGGTTCGGCGTCGGGCTCGACCTGGTGCTCGAGGGCGGCTCGATGAACGGGTCGTTCATCGGGGGCCTGCAGCTGGTGGCGTCGCCCGAGTTCCGGTTCTAGCCGGACCTCCTACCAGCTCCCGAACCGCCGACGCGCCTCCGCGGTCAGGCCGTCGCGGTGGCGCGGGTCGGCCACCGCGATGAGGGCCTCGGCCCGCTGGCGCAGGTTCTTGCCGAAGAGGTCGGCGATGCCGTGCTCGGTGACCACGAAGTGCACGTGTGCACGGGTGGTGACGACGCCGGCGCCGGGCTTGAGCTGGGAGACGATGCGCGAGGCCCCGCCGGAGGTGACCGACGGGAGCGCGATGATGGGCTTGCCGCCATCGGAGAGGGCCGCGGCGCGGATGAAGTCCATCTGGCCGCCCACGCCGGAGTAGAGCCGTTCGCCGATGGAATCGGCGCAGACCTGGCCGGTGATGTCCACCTCCAGCGCGCTGTTGATGGCCGTGACCCGCGGGTTGCGCCGGATGACCTCGGGGTCGTTCACGTAGGCGATGTCGAGCATCTGGACGAGGGGGTTGTCGTCCATGAAGTCGTAGAGCCGCCGGGTGCCCAGCGCGAAGCCGGCCACGATCTTGCCGGGATGGACCCGCTTCAGCTCCCCGGTGACCACGCCGCGCTCGACGAGGTCGACGACGCCGTCGGAGAGCATCTCGGTGTGGACGCCCAGCCGGTGGTGGCCGCCCAGGGCCGCGAGGGTCGCGTCGGGGATGGTGCCGATGCCGAGCTGCAGCGTGGCTCCGTCCTCCACCAGCTCGGCGCAGTGCTGGCCGACCGCGCGGTCCACGTCGGAGACCGGCGGGTGCGTCACCTCCGGCAGCGGGTCGTCGCCCTCCACGCCGAACTCGATGTCGTCGACGTGGATGAGCCCGTCCCCGTGGGTCCGGGGCATGTGGCGGTTCACCTGGGCGATCACCGTGCGGGCGGTCTGCACCGCGGCGCGGGTCGCGTCGACCGAGACGCCCAGCGAGCAGAAGCCGTGCCGGTCGGGCGGAGAGACCTGGACCAGCGCCACGTCGAGGGGAAGGAGGCCCGACCGGAAGAGCTTGGGGACCTCCGACAGGAAGACCGGGAGGTAGTCGGCGCGCCCCTCCTGCACCGCGTCGCGGAGGTTGGGGCCGACGAAGACCGAGTTCACCCGGAAGCTCCGCGAGACGCCCGGGGCGGCGTAGGGGGCCTCTCCCTCGGTGTGGAGCTGCACGATCTCGACGACCCGGAGGTCACCGGCGCGCGCCGTCATGGCGTCGATGAGGCGCCGGGGGGCTGCCGCCACGCTGTGGATGAAGACCCGGTTGCCGGACTGGATGGTGGAGACGGCCTCGGCGGCCGAGACGATGCGCAAGATGGGGACCCTCCTTGGGCGGGGAACGATACCAGAGCGATACCGGCGGTGGGTGCGACAAATGCGCCCTTTCTCGCGAGGCGCACCCTCTGCGAAGATGGTCGATCCGTGCCCGACCGCCCCCACGACCTCGTCTCCGAACCCGGGCGCATCAAGCTCGAGTGGCTCGTCAAGCTCCACTGGATCGCCATCCTGGGGGAGTCGGCGGCCATCATCGGGGTCCAGGCGGCCGGCCTCATGGAGCTGCCCCTCGCCCCGCTGGGAGTGCTGGTGGGGTTCGCCGTCGCGGTGAACGTCGCCCTGCAGGCCTGGCTGCGGCGCGATCCGGTGGTCCCGGACGGCTTCCTGGCCGGCGTCATGCTCCTCGACACCGCCGTGCTCACCGGCCTGCTGCACCTCTCCGGCGGCCACTTCAACCCGTTCTCCACGCTCTACATCGTGAACGTGGCGCTGGCGGCGGTGCTGCTCCCCCCGCGCTGGTCGTGGACCCAGGCCGTCTTCAGCATCCTCGCCTTCGGCGCCCTCTTCCCCATGCAGCAGTGGGCTCCCTTCGGCGTGCAGGAGCACGAGGCCATGATGGCCGTGCACCTGTACGGGATGCTGGTGGCGGTGGCCATCGCCGCCTTCGTCATCGTGCTCATCGTGCAGCGCGTGTCGCGCGCGCTGACGGACCGGGACGAGGAGCTGGCCCGCGAGCGGCGCCTCGCCGAGCAGCGCGCCAAGCTGGCCTCCCTGGTCACGCTGGCGGCAGGGGCGGCCCACGAGCTGGCCACCCCGCTCGCGGCCATCGCCATCGCGTCCAAGGAGCTGGACCGCGAGCTCTCGCGGGCCGGGGCCGCGGCGGGAGCGCTCGAGGACCTCCGGCTCATCCGGACGCAGGTGGATCGCTGCAAGGGGATCCTCCAGCAGATGTCGGCCCGTGCCGGGGAGAACGCCGGAGAGCCCATCGTGGAGATCTCGGTGGATGAATGGGTGGAGGGCGCGCTCGACGGGCTGCCCGGGCGGGAGCGCGTCCGCGCCGACCTCGCCTGCGGGGACGTCCGCGTGCGTGGTCCGGCCCGGGGGATGGAGCGTGCGCTCCGGGTGGTCCTGACGAACGCCCTCCAGGCCACCGCGGCCGGGGGCGAGGTCTCCCTCCGGGCCCGCTGCGCCGAGCGGGGCGTCGCCGTGGAGGTCCAGGACGGAGGCGCCGGGATGGCTCCCGAGGTGCTCGCCCGCGTCGGCGAGCCGTTCTTCACCACGAAGGCGCCCGGCCAGGGCAGCGGCCTCGGGCTCTACATCGCCCGGACGCTGGCCGAGCAGCTGGGCGGCGCGCTCGAGCTGCAGTCGCAGCCAGGCAAGGGAACCACGGCGCGGATCACCCTTCCCGGAACGCAGCCGGGACGCGAGGAGACGGTACGATGAACCAGGAGGCCGGCAGGGACGCGGCGCTGACGCTGCTCCTCGTGGACGACGACGAGGTGCTCCGGGAGCGGCTGGGGAGGGCGCTCCGGGAACGCGGTTTCGAGGTCACCACGGCGGAGAGCGGGGAGGCCGCCATCGCGATCGCCCGGCGGGACGCGCCCGAGTTCGCCGTCGTCGACCTGCGCATGCCGGGGATCTCCGGGATCGACGTCCTCGACGCACTGCGCACCATCGACCCGGCGACCCGGGTCCTCATGCTCACCGGCTACGGCTCCATCGCCACCGCGGTGGAGGCCACGCGTCGAGGGGCGGTCGGGTATCTCTCCAAGCCCGCCGACGCCGACGAGGTGGTGGCGGCCCTCACCGGCCGCCCCGCCGCCGAGGGCGCCGTCGAGATCGACACCCCGTCCCTGGCGCGCGCCGAGTGGGAGCACATCCAGCGGGTGCTCACCGACTGCGCCGGGAACATCTCGGAGACGGCGCGCCGCCTGGGAATCCACCGGCGCTCGCTCCAGCGGAAGCTCCAGAAGTACCCGCCGACGCGCTGAGGCTACCCCGACTTCTCCTGCTCCCAGAGCTTCTCCAGCTCCTGGTAGCTCTTCGGGAAGTCGGCCTGGTAGCGGAGGAAGATCGGCACCGGGTAGCGGACGCCGCCGGCGTGCGTTCCCTCCAGCCCCTTCACCACCTGGTCGGCCATCCGGAAGGGGAAGGTGAAGGCCATCTCGTCGTCCGCGGCCATCCCGAAGATCCGGTCTCCGTAGCAGGGCAGGATGACCTGGGGCTCGGAGGTCTTGCCGGTGCGGATGATGATGTCGGAGCAGTCGCCCCGGCCGGAGAACTCGCTCCGGAGCGCACCGCCCTTCTCGAAGAGGCAGGCGTTGAGGAGCCGGAGGACCTGGGCCGAGTTCCCGTACACCAGCACCGTCTCCGGCTCGAAGTCGATGCGGCCGAGCGGGCCGGCGACCACGCCGCCGATCTCCCCGACCTCGTACTTGGCGAGCGCGTCCTCGAAGCGGGCCCCCGCCTCGCGGCAGGAGGCGTACATGCCGTCGGCGAGGGTGCCCGACGTGTAGTAGTCGTTGCGCTCCTCGAAGCCGAAGACGGCCTTGGCGATGGGACAGGAGATGTCCTCGCCGGAGAAGCCCATGGTCCACCCGTAGCGGCGGGCCAGGCCCAGGGCCTGGCAGATGGCGACCTTCACGCCCATCTGGGCGAGCGGGCGCCGGACCTTCGCGGGGAAGGGCTCGCCCTGGCGTAGTGGGCGGATGCCGAGCGGAAAGGTGGCGACCCGGAGGTGCTTCTCGAGGTGGGTGTTCAGGGTGGCGACGTCCATGGAGATCCTCCGCGCGAGATGATGCGCCAGTTGAACCCGGGGGTGCAAATGGCCGGGGCCCGGGCGCGCGTCCCAGGTGCGACGTACCCAGGAGGCCACCTCCCGGCGCACCCGGCGGCATGCTACCGATGGTGCATGCTCCGACCGACGATCGCCCTGGCCTCCCTCGCAGCCCTCGCCCTTTGCACCGCCTGCGCCACCACGCCGGGGCGCGCGGAGCGGATCGGGACCCGCCCGGACGGAGGCTCGATCATGCTCTCGGCGAACAACGACAAGGCCTGGGAGAGCGCCAAGGAGCTGATGAGCAGCCACTGCGGCGGGAAGTACCGCATCCTCGCGCAGGTGCAGGAGGGAAAGGCGGGGAGGGGAGGGCCGCCTCCGGCGACGGCAGGCGCCATGGCCGATCCGACCGGACAGGCCGGCGCGACGTTCGGGATCCGGGTTGACTACGAGTGCACGGGAGGATCGGGCCCCCTGCAGCCCACGCCGCTCCCGGATGCCTCGCCCGCGTCCCCGGCGACGGTTCCGCAGACCCAGACGCCTGCCAAGGGCTGAGCCGGAGCCCGTGCCTCGCCCGGGGCGAGGCACTACGACGTGATGCGTCCACGGCCAGGACGGGGCGGGCCGGCTCCTGGCCGTCCTTCGAGCAAGTGTCGGGCGAATGGGGTCTACGAGGCGAGGGACCGAAGCGCCACGAGGGACTCCTCGAACACCCCGTCCGCCGAGCCAGCGGCGATGACCCTCACCCGGTCGGACGGGATCCGGACCAGTTCCTGGAGGTAGATGTCCCGCTGACGCTCGAGCGTCCCGGCAGGGAAGTGCTCGGAGAGGCGCTCGCCAAGGTCCTTCGCCGCCACCTCCGGGCGGACGTCCACGAACACGGTGAGGTCGGGAACCACCTCGCGACCGAAGGGCATCCCACGGGCGCGCCGCTCGAGGACGTTCAGCTCTTCTCCCTCCCAGTCGTGCCCGAGCAGCCGGACGTGGACGGCCGATGCCAGCGTGAAGTTCTTGCAGAGGACGACCTTCCCCCTGGCCAGCTCCTCACGGATCACCGACGCCACCCGCGCACGCGACGCCAGCTCGAAGAAGAAGTCCGCCTCGAAGACCCCGTAGCGCCAGCTGGTGTCGAGGTCCTGGGCACCCATGATGCGTGCCCGGCCCGTGTCCGGGCTGTCGATCTCGTATACCTCCGTGCCTTCGGCCGTGAGCTTCTCGCGCAGCCGGTTGACCACCTCGACGACGAGCTTGCCGGATCCGTAGATCCCCTCGAAGACGACGAGCGTTCCCTTCCTCATGTGGCCTCCTGTTCTCCGAGGAGGATAACGCCGCGGCCGGCCGGCGGGGATGCCATTCGGGGGGGCGCGGGACCCGTCACTCCACGTCGTGCACGTGGAAGTGGGCGTGGTCGGTCCCGTCGTGCGCGTGAACGTGGCGATGGGCGAGCCCGCTCCGGACGAGCAGCACGGGGTCGCGGACCAGGGAGGCCGTGGGGCCGTCGAAGAGCAGGCTCCCTCCGCCCGGCGCGAGGAGGAGCGCCCTGTTTCCCAGCTCCTCGGCCACCGAGAGGTTGTGCGTGGCGGAGATCACCGTCAGGTCCTTCCTCTCGGCCAGCAGGTCCACGAGTCGCCCCGCCCAGGCCGGGTCGAGGTTCGCGGTGGCCTCGTCGAGGAGGAGGACGCGCGGATCGCAGGCGAGCAGGGCCGCCAGGGCGACCCGCTTCTTCTCGCCGCCGGATAGCTCGAAGGGCGGGCGGGCGAGCAGCGCCGTCACTCCGAGCTTCCTGCCCCACCGGTCGACCCGCCCGTCCACGTCGGCGAGCCCGAGCTGCCTCGGACCGAACGCGATCTCGTCGGCCACGGTGGGGTTGAAGAGCATGGCGTCGACGTTCTGGAAGAGGAAGGCCACCTCGCCGCGGAAGCGGCGGCGGAAGGCGGCATCGTCGAGGGCGCGGGCGTCGAGCGGTGATCCCCGGTAGCGGACCTCGCCGCTGGTGGCGAAGAGGAGGCCGTCGAGGAGCTTGAGGAGGGTGGTCTTTCCGCAGCCGTTCACGCCCAGGATCACCACGCGCTCGCCCTCCGCGACCGAGAAGCCCAGGTCGCGCAGCACGGGTCTTCCGTCGACCTCCAGGGAGACCGCGCCGAGCTGGAAGGTCAATGGAACCCCCGGGACCGCATGGCGTCGCCGACGTCGCGGGCGTTCCGCGCCGAGAGGGTGAGGAGCGCGACGGTGATCGCACCCGAGCTCCGGAGCACGTCCCGCGTGCGCGGCCGGCGGGGCAGGCGGCTGCGGAGCCCCAGCGTCGACTCCCTGGCGAGCATGCGCAGCGCGTGGATCTGGGCCAGGCAGAGGACGAGGAGCCGGTTCAGGGTGGGGAAGGGAGCCAGGGCGCGGAGGAGGTCCACCCGCCGCAGGACGGAGAAGGTGACGAAGGCGATGAGCACGGCGCGCAGCACGAGCGCCGCGTAGGGCGCCACGGGCGGTGCGCCGTCCCGCCAGGCCAGCCAGCACCAGGAGGCAAGGGAGAGGCCCAGCGACACCGGGAACACGCCGACCAGGACGCGCCGTGCCTCCGTCGGCGCCCCGCGTCGGAAGACGAGCAGCGCCGCCGCCGCCGCGGCGGCCAGCGTCGCGAGGTCGGTCAGCGCCGAGATGGCGAAGATCGACGCGGCCCAGGCGCCGAGGACGGCCTGGTCGCGGCGGGGCTCAGCGAGCATCGAGGAGCCTCGCCCGGCGCAGGAGGGCCAGGGTTGCCACGGTGTAGAGCCCCTCGACGACGCCGAGGACCGTCAGGCTCGGGACCAGCATGGCGACCGCCGTCACCTCGAAGGGGACCGGCATGTAGGCCGGGGAGAGCCGGTGCTGCAGCCCCAGGACGAGCGCGACCGAGAAGGTCGCCGCCTGGATCCCGACGTACGCACCGGCGAAGGCGGCCGTGCGCTCCGAGAGCCTCCGGAGCGCCCGCCAGGTGAGCCAGGCCGCGCCCGGACCGACGAGCCCCATGGCCAGCGCATTCACCGCCAGCACGGTGAAGCCACCGGCCCCGAAGAAGAGGGCCTGGAGCAGCAGCACGAGAGACTCGCAGACGAAGGCCACGCCGGGGTTGTAGAGGATCGCGAGGATGGCCACCCCGGTGAGGTGCGCCGAGGTCCCGCCGGGCACGGGGATCATGAGTCCCTGCACCACGAAGGCCAGGGCGGTGAGCGAACCGACCACCGGCAGGGACTCGGTGGACGACGCCCCGAAGTTTCGTCGCGCCGCCCAGGCCCAGAGGGGCGCCGCGGCCGCCCAGGCGGGCAGGGTGACCTGCGGGGAGAGGAAGCCGTCGGGGACGTGCATGGCGGCGCCCGAGCCCGGTCAGCGGCCCGTCTTTCGGCCACGGAGGTAGAGGAATCCGAAGATCACCGCCACCAGCACCACCCCGGCCAGGGGGCGGGCCAGCGCGGCCAACGCGGAGGGCCCGGGCGGCGAGGCGTGGCGCGCTTCCTCTACGCCAGGGGCGGGGACGTCGACGTCGGTGACGATGCCGTGCCCGGTGGCGTCGACGATCCGGACACGCCACCGTCCGGGCGCGTCGGGTACGAAGGCCACCCATCCCCGGCGGTCGGTTCGCCCCTTCCAGGACGGGGTCGCCGGGTCGGCGGGCGAGAACACCTCGACCTCGGCGCCCGCCAGCCCCTCTCCGTCGTGCCCGCGGGCACGGACCGCGACGGCCTGGTCCCGGTCCACCTCGGCCGAGACCTCGTGCGCGGCGGCCGGGAGCGCGAGGCAGAGGGCGAGCAGCGGCGCAAGGGATCTCGGGCTCAAGCGGGCTCGTCCTCCGGGGTGCAGCGGGAACGCACCGTAGCACGAACTGCGCATGCGTAACACCGCGGCGTGGCCGCGCCCGACCGCGACCAGTGCGTCCCCCATGTCGCCGAGGCGTTCGGGGCCCCGGTGATCCCGCCAGACCACCAGCACCGCCGGCGAGGCGAAGTAGGGGCGCGTGAACGCCAGGATGCGTTCCCGCTCCGGCGTTCGCATGAGCGACGTCAGCCCGTGCGGTCGTGGTGGGATTCACCTGAGGACAGCCTAGCACCGGCCCACGCCGGGTCGACGTGGAGTCACCCCTGGGGTGCCGGCGCCGGGCGCTTGGCGCGCAGGTACTTCGACCCGGTCCAGATCAGCACCGCCGCGAAGATCAGCCGCAGCGCCTGTTCGGGCATCCGCAGCGCGAAGCTGCTGCCCACGAAGGTGCCGACCAGGATCCCCGGGATGAGGCCGGGCAGGAGGCTCCGGACCACGTTCCCGAGCCGCCAATGGGTGTAGGCGCCGGACGCCCCGGCCGGGACCATGGCGAGGAGCGAACTCCCCTGGGCGAGCACCTGGGGGAACCCGGCCAGCAGGATCATGGCCGGGACCATCAGGCTGCCGCCGCCCACGCCCATCATGCCGGAGAGAAATCCAGTGAAGAGCCCGGTCGAGAGGAGCACCACGGCCTTCACCCAGGGGCCGGGGGTCACGCCCACGCCTCCCAGCCAGGGGCGGGCGAGCAGGAGCACGGCGATGGCCAGGAGGAACGCCCCGAAGGCGCGTTTCAGCTTCCACTCGGGCAGGACGTGCGCGTACCGGGCGCCGAAGCGGGCCGTCACGGTGGCGGTGATCGCGAGCAGCGCGGCCGCCTCGATGTCGACCTTTCCCCTCGTGGCGTAGGTCGCGGCCCCCACGATGCCGGTGAAGACCAGGGCCACGAGGCTCGTGCCGTGGGCCTGCTTCTGCTGAAGGCCGGCCATCCCGACCATGAGCGGGATCATGACCACACCGCCGCCCAGCCCGACCAGGCCACCGAAACACCCTGCCGCGAGTCCGATGAACAGGCTCTTCCCGATTGCCATGGTCCGCTTCGTATCAGGTTGCCATTGCCAGGTCGTCTCGAAACGGAATATGGCTTTCCAACACGCCGCCCGGAGGTTCCCGATGCGCCGATCCGCCGCAGCACTGCTCCTCGCCGTGGCTGCCTGCTCGAGCAGCACGACCCCGAACCAGATCACCGTGGTCAGCCAGAACCTCTACCTGGGCGGGGACATCTTCTCCGTCGTCCAGGCCGGCAGCGCGGCGGAAGCGGCCGTGGCGACCTTCGGGGTGTGGAGCTCGGTCCAGGCCACCAACTTCCCGGCGCGGGCCAAGGTGATCGCGGCCGGGATCGCCGCGGCGAACCCCGACGTCATCGGCCTCCAGGAGGTCGCGATCTGGCGCACCGGAGCTCCGTTCGTCTGCGCGCCCGACGGCTCGGGCCTCGCCGTCATCAACGACCCGCAGGCGGCCACGGTGGTCTACGACTTCCTCGCCTCCCTCCAGGCCGAGCTCCAGGCCCTGGGGCTCCGCTACGACGTCGCGCGGGTGACGCAGTCCTTCGACGCCGAGCTCTGCGCGGTCGATCCTCTCGGAGGGCAGCCGCCCATCGACGTCCGCTACACCGACCGTGACGTGATCCTGGTCCGCAACGGCCTGCCCACGAGGAACCCCGACGGCGGCCTCTACCAGACCATGGTCGAGTTCCCGATCCCCGGCACGGGCGATCCAGGAGTCATCGTGCCGGACCGGCGCGCCTGGAACGTGGTGGAGGTGCAGAAGGACGGACAGTGGTACCGGGTCTTCGAGACGCACCTCGAGGTCCAGGAGATCCCCACCCCGTTCCCGATCCCGGGCTTCATCTTCCAGCTCGGGCAGGCCGGGGAGCTCATCGCGACACAGGTGAACCCGCGCGCCGCGCTCGCTCCCTTGCCCACCATCCTCCTCGGCGACATGAACACCCAGGCCGAGCAGCCCGGCGGCAGCCCGCTGCGCACGACCTACAACTTCCTCACCGGGCAGAACCCCTTCCCGGACTACGGCTATCCTCCCTTCGAACCGCTGGTGGGCACCGTGTCGCCCCTCGCCGACGCCTGGTCCGCGGCCAACCCCGGGCAGGGCGGGCTGACCTGGGGCTTCGACGACGACCTCCTCGCCGGGACGATGTCCCAGCGCATCGACCTCGTCCTCACCTGGGGCGCGGGGCCGTCGTCGATGCAGACGTTCGGCGCCGAGGCCCGAACGACCACCGTGCCGCCCCTCCACGCCTCCGACCACCTCGGCGTGGCCGCGACCATCCAGGTTCCGTAGGGCCCCCCATGGTCTCCTTCGAGCTGAACGGGAAGCCCGTACAGGTGGACGTGCCGCGGCAGATGCCGCTCCTGTGGGTGCTCCGGGACACGCTGGGCGCCACCGGCACCAAGTTCGGCTGCGGAGCCGGCCTCTGCGGCGCCTGCACGGTTCACGTGGACGGTCAGGCGGTCCGCTCCTGCATCACCGACGTGGGCGAGGTCGACGGGCGGGCCGTCACCACCATCGAGGGGCTGGGGAAGGGCAAGCTCCACGTCCTGCAGGACGCCTGGCTGGAGATGGACGTGGTCCAGTGCGGCTACTGCCAGCCCGGGCAGATCATGAGCGCGGCGGCGCTCCTCGCCGCCAAGCCCCAGCCGACGGACGCGGAGATCGACGAGGCCCTCTCGGGGAACCTCTGCCGGTGCGGCACCTACCCGCGGATCCGGGCCGCGGTCCGGCGGGCGGCGGGAGTGGTCCGATGAACGTCACCCGCCGTGAGTTCCTGAAGGTCGGCGCCGCGGTCGGCGGCGGCCTCCTCGTCGAGATCTGGACTCCGCGGACCGCGCGGGCGGAGGAGGCGAAGGGCAAGGGCCCGTTCGCGCCGAATGCCTTCCTGCGCATCGCCTCCGACGGCGTCACCTTCGTCTGCCCCCAGGTCGAGATGGGGCAAGGCATCCAGACCGGGCTCGCCATGCTGGTCGCCGAGGAGCTCGAGATCGCGGTGGAGGCGATGCGCGTCGTCGCCGCGCCGGCGGACCGGGCCTACGACAACCCCGAGTTCCACGTCCAGCTCACGGGTGGGAGCACCAGCGTGAAGTCGGGGTACGAGCCGATGCGGGCCGCGGGGGCCACGGCGAGGGAGATGCTCCGGAGCGCGGCCGCGCGCCGCTTCGGAGTCCCGGTGGCGGAGTGCGTCGCATCGGCCGGAGCGGTGTCGCACGCGGCCTCGGGAAAGCGCGCGACCTACGCCGAGCTCGCCGACGAGGCGGCCCGCTCGGAGGTGCCCCGCAATCCGCCGCTCAAGACCGGGGGCTTCAAGCTCATCGGGAAGCCGCTCCCGCGCGTGGACGCGCGTCCGAAGGTGGACGGGACCGGCGTGTTCGGGATCGACGTCCGGGTGCCGGACATGCTGACCGCCGCCGTGGTGCGCTGCCCCGTCCCGGGCGGAACGGTGAAGGCCTTCGACGCGGCCCCGGTGAAGGCCATGCCCGGCGTGGTGGACGTCATCCGCATTCCTCCCGGAGTGGCGGTCCTCGCGCGGGACACCTGGTCGGCCCGGCAGGGGGCGGAGAAGCTCCAGGTCACCTGGGACGAGGGACCGAACGCCGGGCTCGACTCGGGCGCCCTCCTCGCCGCGTTCCGGGCCGCCGCGGCCGAGGACGGCAAGAGCATCCGCAACGACGGCGACGCCGTGAAGGCGCTCGGCGGCGCGGCCCGCAAGGTCGAGGCGAGCTACCACGCCCCGTACCTGGCCCACGCCACGATGGAGCCGCAGAACGCCACCGCGAGCGTCACGGCGTCCCGCTGCGAGGTCTGGGCTCCGACGCAGGGGCCCGGCGCGGCCAAGGAAATCGCCCGCCAGATCACCGGGCTCGGCTCCGACGAGATCGTCGTGCACACCACCATGGTCGGTGGCGGGTTCGGCCGTCGCATCGCCCAGGACTTCGTCGCCGAGGCCATCTGGTGCTCGAAGGCCGTGGGCAAGCCGGTGAAGGTCGTCTGGTCGCGCGAGGACGACTTCCAGCACGACATCTACCGGCCCGCGGCGCTCCACGTGCTGCAGGCCGGCCTCGCCGCCGACGGCGCCCCGGTCGCCTGGTCCCACCGGATCGTCACCCAGTCGATCATGAAGCAGGTGGCCCCCGACTTCGTCGCCGCCACGATGCCGTTCTGGGTGCCGACCCCGGTGAAGCGCGCCGCGGGGAGCGTGGCGAGCTGGTTCATGAGCCGCGCCGACGATTCGGCCGTCGAGGGGGCCGACAGCGTGCCGTACGCCGTGCCCAACGTGTCGGTCCGGTTCATCGCCCAGGATCCGGGCGTGCCCGTGGGCTTCTGGCGCTCGGTGGGGCACTCGCACACGGCCTTCGCGGTGGAGAGCTTCGTCGACGAGCTGGCCCACGCCGCCGGGAAGGACCCCTACCTCTTCCGGAAGGGGCTGCTCGCCGGTGCGCCCCGGAACCGGGCGGTGCTCGACCTGGTCGCGGCGAAGTCCGGCTGGGCCACCGCCCTGCCGCCGGGGCGCTTCCGCGGCATCGCCCAGCACGCCTCCTTCACGAGCTTCGCCGCCGCCGTGGCCGAGGTGGAGGTGCACGGGAAGGCCATCGTGGTGAAGCGCGTGGTCATCGGGCTCGACTGCGGACGGGTGGTGAACCCGAACCTGGTGGCGGCCCAGCTGGAGGGGTCGGTGGTCTTCGGCCTGGGTGCGGCGCTGAAGCAGCAGATCACCTGGAGGAAGGGGCGCGTGGAGCAGTCGAACTTCAACGACTTCGATCTGCTCCGCGTGAACGAGTGCCCCGACATCGAGGTCCACCTGGTCCCGGGCGACGGCCCGCCCACCGGGGTCGGGGAGCCGGGAGTGCCGCCCGTCGCGCCCGCCGTGGCGAACGCGGTCTTCGTCGCGACCGGGCAGAGGCTGCGCAGCCTACCGCTGCAGCTCGCGGGGTAGGCGGACGGGTCCTCGCTACCGGAGGAGCCGCTCCATCTCGTCGATCGTCGCGAGGTCGCCGTGGCGACGTCGACGGCCACCTGCTGCGCCGCCTGGCGCATCTCCCAGGGGCCGGCGGCCCGGACGTCCTCGTCGGAGAGCGAGGCCGCATACACGTACAGTCGCTCCAGGTCCCGGCTCAGCGCGAACATCGCGTCGAGCCCGCTCGCCAGGGCGCGGCCGAGTCGCGAGGTGGCCGCGGTGCCGAGCGAGGGGACGCGCCTCGCGAGGTAGTCCCGGGCGGCCTGCCAGGCTGCCTCCGAGGCGTACAGGTCGGAGGCTGTGCTTGAAGCGGTCGGGGATCTGGGACCGGTCCACGGCGGGCGCGGCGAGGGCGACCGCGAGGGTGAGTGCGAGGACAGGGGTGCGGGGCTCGGGTGCGCTCCCTGAGGCTGCGGTTGACGAGCGGAGACTCCTATCGCTCCTTCCACACCGGCGCACGTTTCGCCAGGAAGGAGGTCACCCCTTCGACGGCGTCCTCGGTGGCGGCCAGGGTGGCGAACAGGTCGTCCATGGCGTCGAGCCCCTCATGATAGGGGAGGTCCTGGAGCCGGTTCAGGCCCTCCTTGCCGATCTGCAGGGCCAGGGGACTCTTGGACGCCAGCTTGGTGGCGAGCTTGAGGACCTCGTCCATCAGCGCGTTCTCGGGGACCACCTTGTTGACCAGGCCGAGCGCCATGGCATCCGCGGCACTCATCGTCTCGCCGGTCAGCACCATCTCGAGGACCTTCTTGCGGCCCAGGATGCGCATCATGGGCGCCGCGGGTCCCAGGCAGATCAACCCGACGTTGATGGCGGTCGTGCCGAACTTCGCGGTCTCGGCCGCAACGGTCAGGTCGCATGCAAAGGCCAGCCCGGCGCCGTTCGCCACCGCATAGCCCTGGACCGCCGCGATGGTCAAAGTCTTCATGCGCGCGAGCGTGCGGTAGAAGGCGTCGATCCGGCGAAGGAGCGTGCGGTACTCCTGCTGTGTCCGGGGAGTGAACTGGTCGAGGGAGATGCCGGTGCTGAAGTTCTTCCCGGCGGCCTCCACGATGACGACCAGCACGTCCGGATCGTTCTCCATCTTCCAGAGCGCCTCGTCGAGTTGCGCCGCGAACGGGGGGATGAAGGTGTTCATCGCCTCGGGTCGGTTCAAGGTGATCCAGCCGATCCGCCCTTGCTTCCTGGTCTTGATCAGTTCGCTCTCCACGGTGTCCTCCAGGACGAGATGGAACGACTCCGGTTGGAGCCGGTGACGCCCCGGACGGTTCCGACGGGGGATCGCCAGAGACGGCCGGCACGGGGGATGCACGAGCCCCTGTCCGGGCCGTTGACGGGTGGAGCGTGGACGCCCAGCATTCCAGGTGAGGTCGAGGCGCGAAAGGGGACAGGATGGCAAGGCTGTCACCGGAGGAGACCGCAGCGCTGCGCGAGGCCCTCGACGACGAGCAGAGGGCCTGGGCCATCTACGATCAGGTCCTGCGCGACTTCGGCGAGGTCGCGCCGTTCGTCCACATCCGCGAGGCGGAGGCGCGGCACCAGCAAGCCCTCGAAGCCCTCTTTCACCTCCACGGCCTCCCCGTTCCCGAGAATCCTTGGCCGGGGCGTGTCCCGCGTTACGCGAGCCTGGAGGAGGCCTGCCTCGCGGGCGTCCAGGCCGAGGTCGACAACGCGGCGCTCTACGACAGGCTGCTCGTCAGCACGAGTCGCCCCGAGATCCTCGCCGTCTACCGGAACCTCCAGGAGGCCTCGCAGCAGCGCCACCTCGAGGCATTCCGCCGCTGCGCCGACCGTTCCCCTGGCACGCGGCCGGGCTCCGCCTCCGACTGCCGTCGCCGATGGCAGCGGCACCGGCAAGGACCATGAGCAGGGGACCGGAGAAGGGTGGCGGCTCGTTCACGGGCCGGAAGCTCCTCCTCTGCGAGAATCCCTCGCCCCCGATCGACGCCGCGATCGAGGCGGTGCGGCTCGATTTGCCTCGCTCCAACCTCTACACCGAGGCCCACTCCGGACCTCTTCGTCACGTCATCGGCGAGGGAATGGGGATGCCCGAGCGGCTCATCCACGTCAACGCCGGCTCGGAGCCATCCTGCGCCAGCTCGTCGACCGGTTAGGGCAGCAGGTGCACCTGCTCACGCCGACCTACGGGCCCTTCCCGGAGATCGCCGAATGGCACACCGAGACCCGTCTGGAGCCGGAGCAGGGCTTCGCGCTCGATCTCGCCGGCCAGTCGGTCGCGCACCTCGTCCCGCTCGACCCGAACCTGCTCGCGACCCGGACGCTTTCCAAGGCCCATAGCCTCGCCGGGTTTCGCGTTGGTACGCCGTTCTTCCGAACCCGGTGGCCGACGGCCCGAACGCGAACAACGACGCCTACCCGCTGGCCCGGCCCAGCGAGGAGGCCGCCATCGCCACGCTCCGTCACGAGGACGAGATCGGCGGCAGGGGCGCGACTCCGCGCCTGGACCGAGGACCTGGCCGGAAGGCTCCGTGCCCTCGGGGTCCGGACCTTTCCGACCGAGACCTGCTTCTTCCTGGCC
Organism: uncultured delta proteobacterium; assembly: GCA_963818535.1. Classification (GTDB taxonomy): domain Bacteria; phylum Myxococcota; class Myxococcia; order Myxococcales; family Anaeromyxobacteraceae; genus CAIOAK01. Next base: position 155,444 of record CAWFSM010000008.1, read on the forward strand.
GACTCCTCTCCCCTGGCCGCAGCCGACCTCGCGGCCGGCCTGCGGGACCAGGGCATTCTCGTGAAGCCGCTCCGTGACCCACGTCTCGGCCCCGGGTTCATGCGGATCACCACGTCGCTTCCGGAGGAGAACTCCCGCTTCGTCGCGGAGCTGGGACGCCTGCTGCGGGGCAAGGGTGGCGCCATGGAGTACGATGAGGTCTCACGGGAGGCACAAATGGGAACCCGAGGTCGCGCGATCGTCGGCATGAACGTGGAGGATCTCCTCCGGATGCTCAACCAAGCGTACGCCAGCGAGTGGCTCGCGTACTATCAGTACTGGCTCGGCGCCAAGCTCATCAAGGGCCCGATGAAGGACGCCGTCGCGGCCGAGCTCACCCTGCATGCGACCGAGGAGTTGAACCACGCGGTCCTGGTCTCGAACCGCATCATCCAGCTCGGGGGCACCCCGGTGCTCTCGCCTCAGGGGTGGGGCACGATGAGCCCGTGCGCCTACGACGCACCGGAGCGAGGACGACGACCTAGGCTTGGATCGTGGAGGAACCGCCCGTCGTGGCGGGGGTGATGCCGAGGAGGAGGAGGTGGAACGCAGCTACCCGGACGCCGCGGACGCGGGCGAACTCCTCGTCGAAGCAGATGGCGGTGAGCTGCTTGTGGAACAGGAGGGTCACGACGAGGACCAGGAGGTCGAGGCCAGCCATGAGGGCGAGGTCCCGGTTCGAGACCATCAGGACGTTGCCGAACAGGTAGCTCATGAGGTCGGCGTTGTAGCCGGGCGTCCGGGAGATGAAGAGGATCCCGACCGCCATCCCGACGGCCCAAATCGCGCCGATGGCGACGTCCTCCTGCTGCTTCCAGCGCAGCGTGAACACGCCGATGATCAGCGCGGCGGTCACCGCGGCGACGAGCGCCCCGCCCAGGGGACTCGCGCCCAGGAAGTATGCGACGCCCATGCCTCCCAGGACGGCGTGTGCGATCCCGCCCGCCAGGTATCCGATCCGCCTGGCCACCACGTAGGTGCCGACCACGCCGCAGCCGACGCTGGCGAGCAGCGCCGCCATCACGGCGACTCGGCCCTGGGTACCTTCCTCCCCTGCCACCCACTCCCAGCGGCGGATAGGCGGCTAGAGGAGTACGACCGTGAGGCGGGGTGCTCGGCCCTGGGTACCTTCCTCCCTGCCACAGCGGCGGAAGGCCGCGCTTCCTCGAAGCGTGGGTGGCAGCCTCGTACCGTGTGCCCCCCTCGGGTCAACGACAGTCGTTCATGGCCTTTGGCGAGGTGGGACCGTTCGGTACACTCCCTCACAGTTGCCGAAGGGTTTTCCGGAGGTCCACCATGACCGACCAATCAGTTCCGCACGGTCTCCCGGAAACGTACGAGATGGACGACCTGTCTCGCATGCGTCGGGTCCACGACTACCTGGACCGCGAGTACCAGGAGATCCCCGAGCATCACTACCGGCGTGACTACGGGGGAAGCGTTCCCAGCGTGTGCGAGCGCGGTCGCAAGGAGCCCGGCGGGCGCTGGTAGCAGCGGGTCCACCCCTCGGGGCGGTCAGGAGCGAGGCGCTTCCGTCGACGCGGGCAGCGCCTCGGGGGCGATGTCCGGCCCGAGAAGCACGGCGATCCATCGCGTGCCCTCGTTGATCTCGCACGCGAACTTCACGGTCATCGTGAGCGGGATGCAGAGGACCATGCCGACGAGGCCCAGCAAGCTTCCCCAGAACATCAGGGAGAGGAACACGACCAGCGTCGACAGGTGAAGCCTCCGTCCCATGAGCTTCATCTCGACCACGTTGTCGAGCAGGAAGTTGATCGCCATGTACCCCACGGTCGCCAGCAGGGCGCGGATGAATCCATGCTGCATGACGGCCATCAGCACCGCGGGTACGGCAGCGAGGCTGGAGCCGACGCTCGGCACGTAGTTGAGCAGGAAAGCCAGGAACCCCCAGAGAACCGGGAAGTCCACGCCGAGGATGGCCAGCCACGTCCCGACGAGCGTTCCCGTCGCCAGGCTGATGACGGTCTTGATGACCATGTAGCGCTTCATGTCGGCCACGAACGCGGTGACCTCGGGGAATGCCTGCCGCGGATGGCCGAGCACGGCCCGGAGCTTGGCGGGGAAGCTCGAGGCTTCCAGCAGGATGAAGGTCGTCGTGAGCAGGATCAGGACGATGTTCGAGAATGCGACGCCAAGCCCCGCGAGCAGGCGCGACGTCAGCCCCATCACCGCACCCGGGTTGACGTACTCGAGCAGCACCTTGTCCATCCTCCGGATGCCCTTGGTCGCGAGGAATGCCTGGAGCGCCGCGACCTTCTCCTGCATCCGGGCTTGATACGCGGGCAGCTCGGCGGAGAAGCTGCTCACGGACGCGCCCACGATCGCGCCGGCGGCGAGCAGGATGGTCACGATGGCTGCCACCACCAGCAGCACCGAGACCAGGGTCGGGATGCGCTTCCGCTCGAGCCAGAGCACCGGCGGGGTTCCGAGCACGGAGAGGAAGACGGCGACGAGGAACGCCGCCAGGACCGACTGGGCCTGGTGGATGCCCGAGATGACGACCACGAGCGTGGCCGCGATGACGAGAAAGCGCGTCCCTCGGGGAAGGTCGATCCGGTCGTTCACGGCAGGACCAGCCTCCACCGAGCAGGAACCGGGGTCGGTGGGCAATCGGGGTTGACCCGATCGTTCACGCCCGGGTCAACCCAGTGCGCGCCGCCCCTGCAGCACCCTGACCAGGATGATCGCGACCGCCAGGATCAGCAGGAGGTGGATGAATCCGCCCAGGGTGTACGAGGTTACGAGACCGAGCAACCAGAGGACGAACAGGATGACTGCAATGGTCCACAACATGGCGACCTCCTTCGCGTACGTCATGCCTCCGTTCTCACCATGAGTCTTGCCTGGGCGAGAGCAAGCCGTCGTCTACAGCAGATTCGACAGGAGCCGCGCCCCGGAATTCCGGAAGCGCCGCAGGCGGGACCAGGCCCGCACCTCCTCCAGGGTGAGCTCCCGGCAATCCCGCAGGTCGTCCCGGAAGAGCCGCTCCGACTCCCGGGCCACCTTCTCGTCGTAGACCCAGATCATCAGCTCCTTGTTGATGCGCAGGGACCGCATGTCGAGGTTGAGCGTTCCGATGGAGCAGACCACGCCGTCGACCGTGAGCGTCTTCGCGTGGAAGAACCCCTTCTCCCAGAGCCAGATGCGCACCCCGGCCCGGAGGAGGCGCTCGAAGTAGGACTCGGCGGCCCACCAGGGCACGTTCTTGTCCGGCCAGCCGGTGGTCATGAAGTCCACCTCCACCCCGCCCGCCGCTGCGTTGATCAGCACGTCGAGGGTGGTCTGGTCCGGCACCAGGTACGGCGACTGGAGCTGGACCCGGCGTCGCGCCCCCGAGATGGCGAGCTGGTGGGCCCGCGTCGCCGAGTTCCACGGATCGTCGTAGCCCTGGTGGACCGTCTGCACCATCGTCTCGCCGGGAGGAAGGGAGACGTCCGGGTAGTACCCGGGCTGGAACAGGTCCTCGCCGAACACCTCGTACCAGCGCATGTCGAACAGCTTCTCCAGATCCGCGACGCCGGGCCCGGTCATCCGGATGCCCGTGTCGCGCCACGCCGGGAACCTCTTCCCGCCGTCGATGTACTCCTGGCCGATGTTGAACCCGCCGCTGTGCCCGATCTCCGCGTCGATGACGGTGATCTTGCGGTGGTTCCGGTAGTTCACGCGGGCCAGCTGGGCGATGTCGGAGCCGACCTGCGCCCCCGCCTTGCGCAACTCGTCGAGCTCGGCCTTCGAGTACATGATGCAGCCGACGAGGTCGTTCAGGATCCGCACCTCGACACCCGCCGCGAGGCGATCCAGGAGGACCCGGGTGATGCGCGCGGTGAGCTCGTCCTTTCCCCAGATGAAGTAGTTCATGTGGATGAACCGCTTCGCCGAGGCCAGGTCGGCGAGCAGCACGTCGAAGTACTCCTGGCCGGAGCCGTAGAGGTCGCAGGTCCGGACCGGCAGGACGGGCACGCCGAGCTTCCGCTCGGCCACCTGGGCGATGCGCGCGTGCTCGCTCGGGAGCCCGGCCACGAACCGTCGGGACCGCGCCGCATGCGGCGCGTACACCGATGGCATGAAGCGTCCGAGGATGTCCTGCAGGCGCCGGGTGGCCGGGGCCCTCTGGATGTTGCTCGGCCAGTCGCGCCCGAAGAGGAAATAGATGACGAGCCCCAGGAACGGGATCGCGAAGAGGACGAGCAGCCAGGCCAGGGCGGCGGTGGGCTCGCGGTCCTGGGAGACGACCAGGATGGACACGCCGACCCAGTAGACGAGGACGGCGAGGTCGATGAGAGCCCAGATGTTGATCGGCAGGTCCATCATTGCGGGTCCCCTTGAGGCCCGACCATACCCTCTACACCGTCCGTTCCGCCCGTGTTGCGTTCCGGGAGCGGGCGATTAGATACGCTCCCCATCCAGGAAGGTGACCATGCGTGAAAGTGCCCTCGAAGGCGCCACCCTGCAAGGCGACGAGATCATCCACACCCCGATCGGGGACATCGAGCTCCACCACTCCTACTTCGACGACGACGCCTCCCGGAGGCTCTTCGACGAGATGGACCACCAGCGGGCCTGCCAGGCCTACCTCTGGAGCCATCCCATCGTCAGCATGACCACCTGGCGCCTCCGCCAGGGAGAGGCCTACGGCGTGAAGGGCCCCCACGACTTCGTCGTCCTCGATACACTCAAGGAGAAGCGTGGCGTCGTGACGGGGAACCTGACCACCCCTTACATCCTGCAGTTCACGAGCCTCGCGGACGGCCCGCTCGTGGTGGAGTACCCGGGCGGGATGACCGCCGGTGGATTCATCGACCTCTGGCAGCGCCCGGTGGCGGACACGGGCCTGACCGGCCCCGACGGGGGCAAGGGCGGCACCTACGTCGTCGTCGGGCCGGACGCCGACCCGAAGGCGTACGAGAAGCCGGGAGCCTTCGTCGTCCGGAGCGCCACGAACGTCATCCTCTTCGGCGCGCGCGTCCTCGACCCCGATCCCGCCTACTACGCGCGGTTCAAGTCCACCTTGAAGATGGGCCGGCACGGCGCCCCGCTCGCCACCTGCCCGTTCATCGAGAACCGCGACGTCGAGTGGAGCGCCACCGCCCCCCGAGGCCTCGAGTACTGGAAGGTCCTCTGGGAGGCGATCCAGCACGAGCCGGTGCGCGCGGTCGACAAGGCCTGGATGGCGATGCAGCTCCCGCTCGGCATCGAGAAGGGGAAGCCCTTCCGGCCCGACGCGCGGCAGGAGTCGATCCTGCGCCGGGGCGCGGCGATGGGCGAGCTCATGGCCCGGAATCTCCAGGTGAACCCGCGCTTCGCGGAGCCGTACTGGAAGGGCACCCACTGGTACAAGTGCTTCGACTTCACCATCCCGCAGGAGACGGAGACCAGGGTCGAGCTGGACGAGCGCACCACCTGGTTCTACGAGGCGGTCACGAGCAGCGAGGGCATGGTGAACCCCGTGGTCGGCAAGGGTCAGGTGTACATGACGACCAAGCGCGACGCGAAGGGGAACCCGTTCCGCGCCGACCGGACCTACCGGCTGCACGTCCCGAAGGACGTCCCCGTCGCGCAGTTCTGGGCGCTCACGCTCTACAGCGAGAACACCCGCAGGCCGTACGACAACGGCGGCGCCGACGCGCGCAGCGTGGATCTCGGCAACAAGGTGAAAGGCCTGAAGGCCAATGCCGACGGCAGCGTCGACCTCTTCGTCGGGGCGAAGGCGCCCGCGGGGTTCGAGAGCAACTTCATGAAGACCGTGGGCGAGGACGGCTGGTTCGTCTACTTCCGCCTGTACGCGCCGCTGCAGCCCTTCTTCGACAAGAGCTTCAGCCTGGGCGATTTCGAGAGGATCGACGGATGACCATCGATGAAGCGGTCTCCATTCAGCACCAGGCGAAGGTCGCCGCCCTTCCTCTCGTGGAGAACCGGGCCACGGCGGAGGCCGCGCAGGTGCTCCGCGATGAGATGCTTTACCATCGCGCGACACAGACGTACCTCTGGGCGTTGCCGCTCATCAACACGCTCGGCATGCGGCGCGGGTCCGAGAAGGCGTTCGGCGAGGGGTATGACGTCACTGCCCATCTGGAAGAAGCGCCTCGATGCGAGGACGCTCGTGACCACCCCGGAACTTCGGACGTGATCTATGCGATGAGCTACCTCGACCTCGGGAAGGACGGGCCGCTCGCGATCGAGGCGCCCCCGATGCTCCAGGGCATCCTGCTGGATTTCTGGCAGCGCCCGATTCCCGTCGACGGCAGGAGCAAGTTCGCGGGCGACGTCGGCTTCTTCGGTCCCGACCAGGGGAAGGGCGGAAAGTTCCTGCTCCTGCCACCGGGCTACGAGGGCGAGGTCCCTCCGGGCCACTTCGTCTGCCGCTCCGGCACGAACGGCGTGTTTGTGTTCCTCCGGGCGTTTTACGCGGATGCGAGCGACCTGAAGCCGCCAGTGGATCTGCTCGAGAAGACGAGGATCGCTCGCTCGGGGGCGAGCAGGCGTGAGGTCCCGGACCCCTCGGGCGTCCCGGTCGACATGCTGCCAATCAGCGACGGGGCCGCCTTCGACGAGCTGAAGAAGCTGGTGGACGCCGAGGGACCGCACCTCGGCGACCCGGACTGGATGGGCATGCTGGCCGGACTCGGCATCGTGAAGGGGGAACCGTTTCGCCCGGACGAACGCGCGCGGGGCATCCTCGACCGCGCGGCCAGGTCGGCGTACGCGATGAGCCGCGTTATGGCCTTTGACGAGGTCGTGTCGGGCGGTGCGTTCCGGATGTACCCCGACCGCCGCTGGGTCAATCCGATGGCCGACGCGACGGGGGAGAGGCCGAGCGGCAAGCTCGACCTGAGCTGGCGGCGCGTCGATCGCGGCGGCGCGCTCGACGTCGATTGCCGCCCCTCGTTCTTCTTCGAACTACTACAGCGTCAGCCCCGGCATGCTCTCGCAGATTCCCGGCAAGGGGGCGTTCTACGTCATGGCTTTCACCGACGGCGATGGCGCGCCACCTGACCGGCGGGACGAATCTACAGGCTGAACATGCCGAAGGACGTGCCGGCCGCGAACTTCTGGTCCGTGACGCTCTACGAAGTCCGAGAACGCGTCGGGTCTCGCCAACGGCAGGCCCTTCCCGTCACTCGGATCGCGTGACGCGCCGGTGCAGAACCCCGACGGCAGCACCGACCTCTTCCTCGGGGCCGAAAGCTCCGGCGGGCAAGGAGAAGAACTGGCTCGCGACGGTGCCGGAAGAGGGTACTTCGCCATCCTGCGGCTCTACGGGCCGACCGAGCCGGCGCTCGCGAAGACCTGGAAGCCGGGCGACTTCGAGAAGATGACCTGAGGCTGGCCGGCGCCTTGGACCAGGGCACTTCCGGGCCAGCCGAAGTCGCTGCATGGCTGCATCGAGGGCGGCGGCCGAGCGGCCGATCGGACCGAGGAGGTGCGCCGGAAGCCCGATGACGGCCGCCGATGGGCCGGGTCGCCGGGCGTGGAGCGGGTCCGACAGCCGAGGTGGCATCACGGTTCGAAGGCGCAACCCCGCGATCGGACCGGCCCCGCCCCGCCGCCCAAGAGGTCGTCAGGCAATCGTCGGGCGGGCGCCAGAAGGCCGATCCCACACTCCCTACCATCATGGAGTGTGGGATTGGCCTTCTGTCACCTTGAGTGATTCAGAGAATAGAGGGGCGGCGGGGCAGGGCAAGTCGGAGCAGGGGAGGGATCGGAGTCCAAGTCGGTCCAGCAGGGAGTGGAATTCGGAGTTTGGGATGGAGGAGGCCAGGGAGAGAAGAGCGGGCGGGGGTAAGAGTTCCAGGCCATCGGTCTCGTTCGGGGCGCGGTCACGGGCAGCGAGGGGGGCGTGGGCGAGCGCGAAGAGTTGAGCGCCGAGGTCTTGCCGGGAAGCGTTGCGGGAGCCCGGGTAGAGGGCGGGACTGGAACCGGTGAGCGCTTCACCTTGACAGGCCGTACCGCGAATGTAATACAGACGGCAGCCAATGCCTGCCAAGCCCAAGACCCCCGAAGCCGACGCCTTCTCGAGCACCGAGAAGATCATGCAGACCTTCCGCATGCCGCGGGAACTCGTCACCTTCCTGAAGGACGAGGCGGCGGCCCGCGGCTCCGACCTCACCGGGCACGTGATCCGGCACCTGGACGGGGTCCGCACCTGGTTCGGCCTGCCGGGCGCGGCCACGGCGCTCCTCGAGGCCGATCGCGAGGCGCTCAAGATGGGCCGCTACGAGTACCTGCTTCACCTGCTCTTCCAGCGCAGCCTGGAGCTCCGCGAGAAGGGGCCGGGCTTCGACGCGCCGACCTCCGGAGGGACGCGCCGCAGGTAGCGGCGCGCCTCGGTCATGCCGGGCCCGGCAGGCTACGTCCGCACGCGTTCGGGACGACCGGCTCCTCGCCTATCTCGGGATCGCCCGCTACGCCTCCGCCGAGCAGCTCCACCGGCTCTTCTTCGACGGGGCCAGCAAGAAGCAGACGTACCGCCGGCTCGGGAAGCTCTGCGAGCCGGGCGGCCAGCCGGGGGAGGGGCCCTGCCTTCGGCGGCTCGCCTACAGGCGCCGGGACGGGCTGGAGGTGCCCGTCTGGGCGCTGGCGCCGTTCGGGCGGTCCATCGCATCGCGGCAGGTGCCCTGGCTTCGGCCACCGGCCTCGACGGACATCGGGGCCCGGTTCCTGGAGCACACCCTCGTCCTGAACGACGCGCTCGTGGGGCTCGTCCTGGCGCTGCGTGCGAATTCGGCGGCGCCCCTCCACGACCTCCCGTTCCGCTGGCTCAGCGAGGACGACGATTCGCTCGGCTTCCAGGTGCTCCACCCGCGGACCGGTCGATGGCTTCAGTCGGTGCTCAAGCCCGACGCCATCATGACCATTCCGGCCCGACGGCGGCGCCTCTTCATCGAGGCCGAGACGGGAAGCCAGTCGATCGCGACGGCGCACCCCGACCGGACGGGCGCCGTTCTCTCGAAGCTCGACCGTTACCGGACCTACTTCACCGACAAGTCATCCGATGGGTACGGCACCTGGTACCGGTCCGCCTTCCCCGACGACCACGAACCCCGGCTCGTCTTCCTCGTCCACTCGGACGAGCGGCGGACGAAGGTCGCAGCGGGCGGTGAAGGAGCGGCTCGGCATGCTGCCGCCGGGTCAGTTTCGCGTGCTCGTCATGACGTTCGCCGAGGCCCCGAGCCTCCTCGTCCGCTACGTGCGGGAGGGTGTGGCGGAGCCGGCCAGGCCTCGCCGGGAGCGGATCGTCCGGGTGGACGAGGCGGTGCTCGAGGAGGCGCGCAACGGCTACAACGCGCTCGTGGACGCCCTGAAGGTCTGTCGTCAGGTCATCACCGACCACAACCAGCGGGGCGGCCAGCAACTCGCGCTCCCGGCCGTGTCCGGGGACTCCTTCCGCGCCCTGCGGGGCTTCGTGATGACGGTCCAGAGCGCGGCCGTGGCGCCCGACGAGCCCCCGCCGAGGAGCGCGCCGACGCAGTCCCCACCGGCGTCATCGGCGCCCTGGGCAAACCGGTAGACGGAGCGAACGATGGACGAGACGAGTCGCGACCAGGTGACGTTCGGGTGGGCCAGCAGGCTTCCGGGAAGGCCCCTGGGAGGCCCGAGCGCGCCCCGGCTCGGCTCGCCAGCGTCTCCCCAGGCCCGGCGGCGTCCCAGGGCCGGCGGCGAAGCCGCCAAGGCCCTCGGCGCTGCCACCCGACGACGAGCTCTGGGACGTTCGCGCCGCGGCGCGCTACCTGAAGCGCAGCGTGAGCTGGGTCTACCACAAGGCCGAGGACGGGACGCTCCCGGTCCGGCGGCTCGGAGGCTGGGGTCTCAGGTTTATACCGGGTGAGCTCCGCGCCTGGGTCGACACGGACGGCGCGCGTCGGACCCGTCGCTAGACTCCTCGGGAGGAGAACGAGGCGAATGGCATCGGTCACGAAGCGCGGCTCGCGGTGGTACGCGATGTGGAAGGGGCCAGACGGTCGCCTCGTCCAGAGGGTCACGTCCGCGCGCGCGAAGGCCGAGGCCACGGCCTTCGCCCAGGACAAGGAACGCCAGGCCTGGCGCCAGCGCGAGGGGCTCGAGCCGGCCGCGAGCGACAGCCTCACGTTCGGGGAGCTGCTCGACTGGTGGTGGGCGCGATACGGCTCGGCGCGGCGGGGGTACATGAACGCCCGAGTGCTCCCCTTCCTGGAGAAGCACCTCGGCGAGCTGCGCGACCAGGAGCTGAAGGCCGGGACGGCTGGGCTCTTCGCCGACCGTCTGGACCAGCTCCTCACGAGGAAGGAACCCGAGCTCTCTCCCCAGAGCCTGAACCACCTCCGCAGCGCGGTCTTCAACATGTTCGAGAGAGCGCGCGACCCGAAGCACCGGACCTGGACGACCGAGAACCCGGTCCGCTGGGTGAAGCGGCGACGGATTCCCAAGACGAGCCAGGCGGCGCGATGCGTGCTGAAGCGCGGCGAGGTCCTGCCAACGCTGGCGAACTTTCCGACCCCGAATCTCGACGCGCCCTGGCGCTGGGTCGCCGCCGCCTGCATCTACGCGGGCCTGCGACCGGGCGAGGCGCTGGGGCTCCTCAAGGCCGACGTGGACACGCGGGCCTGGACGCTCTCGGTGCGCCACTCCTGGCAAGCGCCGTTGCCGAAGGACGGGGACGCCCGCGACGTGACCATCGTGAGCGAGTTCCGGCCGCACCTCGAGGCGGCGATGAAGGCCTCGCCGTCCGATTTCGTGTTCTGCCCGGGCCGACGGTACCCCCTACACGCCGGAGGTCCGGTTCCACCTCGTCGATCACCTCCGGAGGGCGCTCAAGCGAGCCGGCGTGGTCACGGGCTACCGGTACATCTGCCGGCGGAAGGGGTGCGGGTTCGAGGAGCGTCGGGACGCGGCCGGCGAGGCGCGCTGCCCGAAGTGCGAGATGCGTCTCTGGGTGTCGCCCATTCCTCGGAAGCTTCGGTTCTACGACCTGCGCCACTCGCACGCGACGCTGCTCCGGAAGGCCGGCGTCGACCTCGGCGCGGTCCAGCGAAACCTCGGCCACTCGTCGCCGGAGATCACCGCCGCCGTGTACGACCACAGCGACCTGGAGGACTTCCGCGCGGACGTCGACCGGGCGCTCACCTTCGGCGTCCCCGTGCGAGTTAATGCACCGGTAATGCAAGGCGCCGAAATGGCCAAAAACGAAGGCCCCGAGGCCTCCGCTTTCGCGAGGAATCTCGGGGCCTTCGAGAGTCGGGGCGACTGGATTTGAACCAGCGACCACTTGCACCCCAAGCAAGTGCGCTACCAGGCTGCGCTACGCCCCGGGTACGACAGGGACGGGATAGGTAACACTCGCGCCCCCGAGGGTCAACCGCTTCTCCGCACGGGGGAATTCGGCCGGATCGTCGAGCCGGCGGCCGCTCCGGGCTATCCTGCCGGCATGTCCGACGCCGCCCCGCCTCCCCCCTCCCGTCCCGCCGGATTGCCGCCGGGCACGGTGAGCTGGCTCGAGATCGACCTCGGCGCCCTCGCAGCCAACGTCCGCGCGTTCGCCGGGCGTCTCGGCGGCTCGAAGCTGGCGGCCGTGGTGAAGAGCGAGGCCTACGGCCACGGCGTGGCGCTCGTGGCCCCCGCCGCGATCCGCGCCGGCGCATCCTGGCTCGCCGTCTGGGGCGCCAACGAGGGCGTCCCCCTCCGCCGCCTGGTCGGCCCGGACGTTCCCATCCTCTGCCTCGGCCACACGCCCCCGCAGGATTTCGAGGACGCCGTCGCCGCCGACCTGCGCCTCACGCTCTACGATCCCTCGGCCATCCCGGCGCTGGCGCGGGCGGCCCGCAAGCTGGGGCGGACCGCGCGCGTGCACCTGAAGCTCGAGACCGGCACCCACCGGCAGGGGCTCGAGGTCGACGACGCCGTCACCCTCGCGCGCGTCGCCGCGGCCGAGAAGGGCGTGCTGCTCGAGGGCTTGTCCACCCACTACGCCGACATCGAGGACACCACCGACCACGGGTACGCGGAGTCGCAGATGGCCCGGTTCACGGAGGGTGTCGAGCGGATCGCGGCGGCCGGCGTCCGGCCCTCGGTGCGTCACACCGCCTGCTCGGCGGCCGCCATCCTGTTCCCGCGGACCCACTTCGACATGGCCCGGGTCGGGATCGGGCTCTACGGCCTCTGGCCCTCCCGCGAGACGCTGGTCTCGGCGCGCGAGCGGGGGCTGTCCGGCTTCGCGCTCTCGCCGGTCATGACCTGGAAGGCGCTGCTCGCCCAGGTGAAGGACGTCCCGGTCGGCGGCTACGTGGGGTACGGCCGGACCTGGCGCGCCCAGCGCCGCACGCGCATCGGGGTCATCCCGGTGGGCTACTTCGAGGGCTACTCGCGCGCTCTCTCCTCCCGCGCCCACGTGCTGGTGCGGGGCCAGCGGGCCCCGGTGCTGGGGCGCGTCTGCATGAACATGTTCATGGTGGACGTGACCGACGTGCCCGGCGCCGCGGCGGGGGACGTGGCGGTTCTCCTCGGGCGCGACGGCGAGGAGACCGTCTCGGCCGAGGCGCTGGCCGGGTGGGCCGGCACCATCCACTACGAGATCACGACGCGGGTGAACCCGCTGCTGCCCCGCATCGCCGTGAACGGGGCCTGACGCCGCCGCCGGCCCTACTTCACCCAGGGCGACACGGCCTTGAACTCGGGCGTGGCCGCCTGGTGGAGCAGGTCGAAGATGGCGGTCTCGGCGGTGGTGACGACCGCCCCGGCCTGCCGGCACAGGTCGAGGCCGCGCACCCGGTGCTCCTCGGTGCGGCTCGACACCGCGTCGGCGCAGACCTGGACGTCGAAGCCCATGGCCACGAGGTCGCGGGTGGTCTGGAAGACGCAGACGTGGGTCTCCATGCCGGTGATCACCACCTGCTTGCGGCCGGTGGTCTCGAGCGTGCGCTGGAAGACCGGGTCGGCGCCGCAGGAGAAGTGCACCTTCTCGAGCGGAGGGGAGGGGAGCAGCTCGGCGAGCTCGGGGACGGTGCGCCCCAGCCCCTTCGGATACTGCTCGGTGCAGAGCACCGGGAGGCCGAGCGTCTTCCCGCAGTGGATGAGGGCGCGGGCGTACTTCACGAGCCGTGCGTAGGTGTCGGGCGGCATGGCCGGGGTGAGCCGGTCCTGCACGTCGACGACCAGGATCACGGTGCGGTCGCGGTGGAGCTTCGGGTGCGGCGCGGACATGGGTTCCTCCGATCAGACGGCGTAGCCGGCGGCGCCCGAGCTCGCAGCGGCCTCGGGGTCGATGGCGACGTCCACACAGTAGACGGTCCCGGACGCGAAGGCGCGGTCGAGCGCCGCCGGCAGGTCGGCCGGGTCCTCGACGTGCTCCCCCTTGCCGCCGAAGGCCTCGACCACCTTGTCGTAGCGCGTGGCGGCGAGGCGGGTGGCCGGGCTCTTGTCCTCCCCGTACATGGCCCGCTGGGGGATGAGGATCTGCCCCCAGGCCGCGTCGTTCCCGACCACCACCACCATGGGCAGCCCGAAGCGGACCGCGGTCTCGAAGTCGAATCCGTTCAGGCCGAAGGAGCCGTCGCCCTGGATCACCAGCACCGGCCGCTCCGGCGCGAGCAGCTTCGCCGCGATCGCGAACGGCGCGCCCACGCCCAGGCAGCCGAGCGGTCCCGGGTCGAGCCATCGTCCCGGGCGCGGCAGCTGGATGCTCTTCGCCGCCACGGCCACGACGTTCCCGCCGTCGGCCACGAAGGTGACGTCGCCGGCCCGCCGGGCCGCGAGGTCGATCTCCTTGCCCAGCCGGAAGTGGTGGATGGGGCGCTGGTCGCTGTGCTCGAAGTCGGCCTGCTTCTCCAGCTTGCGCGCCTCGCTCCTCCGCAGCTTCTCCCGCCAGGCGGCCGCGCCCGGGATCGTGCCCGCCCCGGCCTCGAGCTGGTCGAGCACGCTGCGCGAGTCCCCCAGGATGCCCACGTCGATGGCGCGGTTGCGGCCGATCTCGGCCGGGTCGATGTCGACCTGGATCACCTTCGCCCCGCGCCGAGATGGTCGGCTCGGCGCCGTAGCCCACCCGGAAGTCGAGCGGGGTGCCCACCACGAGCACCACGTCGGCCTCGGCGAGCGCCTCCTTGCGGGTGTGCTGGAAGAAGCCGGGGTGGCCGGGCGGCAGGCAGCCACGCCCCATCCCGTTCAGGTAGACGGGAACCCCGGTGCGCGAGGCGAACCGGTCGAGCGCCACCGGCGCGTCGTCCCACCAGATCGAGGAGCCGCCCAGCAGCACGGGGCGCTCGGCCCGGGCCAGCAGGGCCAGCGCCTGGTCGACCTTGCGCGGATCGCCCGGCGAGCGGGCGTCGGTGCGGTACTGGGTGAGGGAGTCGGCGATCGCCTCGTCGGCGCCGTTGGAGAGCACGTCCCAGGGGATCTCCAGGAAGACCGGGCCGGGACGGCCGGCGCGGGCCACGCGGAAGGCCTTCGCGAGGTAGCTCGGCAGGAGCTCCGGCGAGGGCACGCGGTCGCTCCACTTGGTGATCCCCTGGAAGAGCTGGGTCTGCGGCATCTCCTGCAGCGAGCCGCGCCCCTGGTTGAAGGTCGGGGCGGCGCCGCCGATGAGGAGCAGCGGCACGTTGGCCGCCCAGGCGTTGGCCACGCCGGTCACGGCGTCGGTGACGCCCGGACCGGCGGTGACGATGGCCACGCCCACCCCGCGGGTGAGCCTGGCCCAGGCGTCGGCGGCGTGGGCCGCGGCCTGCTCGTGGCGCGTGTCGACGATGCGGATCCCCTCCTCGACGAGCCCGACGTAGATGGGCGCGACGTGGAGGCCGGAGAGGGTGAAGACCGTCCCGATCCCTTCCTTCTTCAGCATCCGGGCGACCAGCTGGCCACCGGTGAGCATTCCCATGTCGGGTCCTTTCGTCCTGAAACGTAAGAAGCCCCGCGCGCCTTTCGACGTGCGGGGCTCGATGATGCCGGTCGCGCCCTGGCGCGAGCGGAGCGCTACGCCTTGCGGAACCGGGAGAGGTTCGCGGGCAGCTCGCCGAGGGCCGGGAACGTCTTGTCGGCGTGGATCGTCGCCAGCTTGGCGTAGTTCTGCTCCTCGGTCTCCGGGCGCGCCGGATCGGGGACGCAGCAGTCGACCGGGCACACGGCGGCGCAGGCCTCCTCGTCGTGGAAGCCGACGCACTCGGTGCAGAGGTCGGGGTTGATGATGTAGATGTCATCTCCCTGGCTGATGGCGCCGTTCGGGCACTCGGGCTCGCACGCGCCGCAGTTGATGCACTCCTCGGTGATGATTGTCGCCATGGGTCTCGCTCTCCTGGAGATGCCCCGATCCGGTCCGGGGACGAGGGTTATCCGACGGAGCCCGCGCCCTCGTCAAGGGGCGCACCGGCCGAGGATGCGGTAAGGAGAGGGGACCGTTCCGGTACGCAATGGCAAAGCCCTACGAACCCAAGGACCGCTTCTTCCAGAAGGCCAAGGAGCAGGGATTCCGCGCCCGCTCCGCGTTCAAGATCGAGGAGATCCTGCAGCGGCAGAAGCTCCTCGGGAAGGGCGGGTCGGTGCTCGACCTGGGGGCCGCCCCGGGTGGGTTCCTCCAGGTCCTCGCCGAGGTGGTCGGCCCGCGGGGCATCGCCGTCGGGGTCGACATCGTCGAGATCCGCCAGCTGGGAAAGCCCTGGGTGAAGACCGCGGTGCTCGACCTGCTGGCCCCCGACGCCCTCGACCGCATCCGCGAGCTCCACCCCGGGCGCTTCGACCTGGTCACGAGCGACATGGCGCCGAAGACCATCGGCGTGAAGATCACCGACGAGGCGAGGTCGCTCGAGCTCTCCCGCATGGCCCTCTCGGTCGCGGTCGACACCCTCAAGCTGGGCGGTTCCTTCGTGGTGAAGGTCTTCATGGGAGGCGACTTCCCCATCTTCCAGAAGGAGATGCGCGCCCGGTTCGGCAAGGTCGACGTGGTGCGTCCCGAGGCCACGCGCGAGCGCAGCTTCGAGGTCTTCGTGGTGGGGCGGGGCTTCCGGGCCTAGTAGCGCCGCCCGGTTGGCCCGGTCCCTGCTGCGGCGCACGCTGCCTGGCTGCGCCGGGCAGCCTCCTCCGTCCGCTGCTCGACGGGCCTTCCAGGCACGCCTCCGCTGCTCCCTCGTCGGGTGCCCGGCTCGCCGACGGCATCGTGTGCCTCGCGACGGGCTCGGGCCAACCGGGAGGCGCTTTGAGTCGCGGACCGGTCAGGTCCACACCCCAAATCGTCGCGCCGGCGCAGTCCCAAGGGCGTACCCTCGAGGCAGTGCAGCGTCCGGGGGAAGGGGGCCGCGATGCACGCCACGACGCCGGCCTTCGAGGCGGTGGGGATCACCAAGATCTACCGGATGGGCGAGGTGGAGGTTCACGCCCTGCGCGGTGTGACCCTCAAGATCTGGGACGGCGAGTTCGTGGTGATCCTGGGCCCGTCCGGATCCGGGAAGTCGACCCTGCTGAACGTGCTCGGAGGCCTGGACGCTCCCACGGGGGGCGTGGTGCGCTACCGGGAGCACGACCTGGCCCGCGCCGACGACCGGGCGCTCACGACCTACCGGCGCGAGCACGTGGGGTTCGTCTTCCAGTTCTACAACCTGGTGCCGAGCCTCACCGCACGGGAGAACGTCGCCCTCGCGGGCGAGATCGCGCCGAACCCGGTCCCCGCCGAGGAGGCGCTGGAACGTGTCGGCCTCTCCGGGCGGATGGATCACTTCCCGTCGCAGCTCTCCGGCGGGGAGCAGCAACGCGTCGCCATCGCCCGGGCAATCGCCAAGCGTCCCGACGTGCTGCTCTGCGACGAGCCCACCGGCGCCCTCGACGCGGCCACGGGGCGATCGGTGCTCGAGGTGCTCGACCGGGTGAACCGCGACCTCGGCACCACCGTGGCGATCATCACCCACAACGCGTCCATCGGAGGCATGGCCGACCGGGTCGTCCGGATGGCCGACGGCCGGATCGCCGTCGAGACGCGGAACGAGCGCAGGGCCTCGCCCGAGGAGATCTCCTGGTGAGGGCGCTCGAGCGTAAGCTGCTGCGCGACCTCTGGCAGACCCGCGGCCAGGGCCTGGCCATCGCCGTGGTCATGGCCTGCGCCACGGCCAGCTTCGTCGGCTCCACCGCGACGTGGCGGGCCCTGGAGCGCAGCCGCGACCTCTACTATGCGCAGGATTCCTTCGCCGACGTCTTCGCCGAGGCGCGGCGGGTGCCGGCGCCGGTGGCGCACCGCATCGCGGAGCTCCCGGGCGTCGCCGAGGTCGAGACCCGCGTGCTCGGCGACGCGCGGGCGGACGTGGCCGACGGGTCGGCCCGACTCCGGCTCGTCTCCCTCGAGCCCTCGGGCAGCCGCCTGAACCGGGTTCACGTGCGCCAGGGGCGGCTCCCCTCGCCGGGCGTCAGCGGCGAGGGCGTGGTCTCGGAGAACTTCGCGGCCGCGAACCGCATCGTCCCCGGCGACCGGATGGTCCTCACCGTCAACGGGCGGCGGGAGCCTCTCCTGGTGACGGGGGTGGTGCTCTCCCCCGAGTACATCTACGCGATCCCCCCCGGCGGGATCCTCCCGGACGACCGCCACTTCGGCATCGCCTGGATGCCGCGACGCGCCCTCGAGGCGGCCCTCGACATGGAGGGGGCCTTCGACGCGGTGGCGCTGCGCCTCGTGCCCGGCGCGTCGGAGACCGCGGTCGTCGCCGGCCTCGACCGCATCCTCGCGCCCTACGGTGGGCTCGGCGCCTACGGGCGCGACCTCCAGGTCTCCCACCGCTTCGTGAGCAGCGAGATCGAGGAGCAGCGGGCCATGGCCCGGGTCATCCCGGCCATCTTCCTCGCCGTGGCGGCCTTCCTCGTCGCCGTCTCCCTCACCCGCCTCGTCGCGTCCCAGCGCGCCCAGATCGGTACCCTGAAGGCGCTCGGATACGGGAACCGCGCCATCGGACTGCACTACGCGGGCTTCGCGCTCGTCGTCGCCGCCGTGGGGGCCGTCCCCGGGGCCGGGCTGGGCCACCTCTTCGGGGCCGGGATGTCCCTCATGTACCGCGACTTCTTCCGCTTCCCGGTGCTCGACTACCGCGCCGACTTCGGCACGATGGCCGCAGCCCTCGCGCTGGCCCTCGGCACCGCGGCCGCCGGAGCGGCGGGAGCCGTCCGCGCCGCCACCCGACTGGCGCCCGCCGAGGCCATGCGGCCGCCGGCGCCGGCCACGTTCCGCCTCACCGTCGTCGAGCGGATGGGCCTGACGAGGCTCCTCTCCCTTCCGGCCCGGATGGCGGTGCGCAACCTCGGGCGAAGGCCGGCGCGCGCCTTCCTGGGCACCCTGGGGATCGCCTCGGCCGTGGCCGTCCTCGTGACCGGCGCCTTCTTCATCGATGCGATCGACTACATGGTGACGGTGGCCTTCGAGCGGGCGCTGCGGGCCGACGCCACCGTTGCCTTCACCGATCCCGTCTCGCGGGACGCGCTCCAGGAGCTCGCCCACGTCCCGGGCATCCTCGCCGTCGAGCCCTTCCGCGCAGCCCCCGCCGTCGTCCGGAGCGGCCACCGCAGCGAGAGGCTCGCCCTGACCGGGTACCCGCCGACGCCCCGGCTCTCCCGCATCGTGGGCCAGGACGGCCGCGCCCTTCCGGTCCCGGAGGAGGGGCTGGTGATCTCGAGGCAACTCGCCGAGATCCTCCACGTCTCCCCCGGTGAACGCGTGCGCGTGGAGCTGCTGGACGGCCACCGGCGCACCGCCGACGTCGCCGTGGCCGGAACCGTGGACGACCTGCTCGGCCTCTCCGCCGGCGCCTCGCTGGCGGAGGTGTCGCGGCTGGCGGGCGACGGCGACGTCCTCTCCGGCGTCCACCTCGCCGTGGACCCGGCCATGCGCCCCGAGGTCGCGCGCATGCTCGGCGAGCGCCCGAAGGTGGCCACCGTCACCTGGCGAACCGACGCCGTGGTGGGGCTCCGCCAGACGCTCGCGGATCTCGTGCTCGCCTACGCCGGCGTGCTCGTCGGCTTCGCGGTCGCCATCGCCGCCGGCGTCGTCTACAACGTCGTGCGCATCGCCTTCGGCGAACGGGAGCGGGAACTGGCGACGCTGCGGGTCATCGGCTTCCGCCGGGGCGAGGCATGGCGCGTGCTGCTCGGCGAGGTGTCGGTCCAGGTGCTCCTCGCCCTGCCGCTCGGGGCCGCCATGGGGCTCGGGCTCGCCTGGCTCTCCGCAGGAGCCTTCGCGTCGGATCTCTTCCGCATCCCGGTCGTGATCGAACGGTCCACCTGGATCTTCGCCTTCACCATCACGGGAACCGCGGCAGCGGCGACGGCCTTGCTCGCGCTTCGCTGGATCGCTCGGCAGGACCTGGCCGTGGCGCTGAAGTCGGGGGAATGACCGATGAAGGCAAGGACGATGGCGTGGATCGCAGGGGGTGTCGCCGTCGCCGGGACGGTCGGCTGGCTCGTGGCCCGGCCGGAGGCGGTCCCCGTCGAGGTGCAGGCCGTCGACAGGGGGACTCTCCGGGTCACCGTGGAGGGGATCGCGAAGACGCGGGTCCGGGACCGCTTCGAGGTCGCGGCGCCTGTCGCCGGACACCTGGAGCGGATCTCGCTGCGCCCCGGTGACCCGGTGGCGCGCGGCCAGGTCGTGGCGAGGATCGTCGGGCCGGCGTCGGCCCCGCTCGACCCCCGCGCCCGGCGGGAGCTCGAGGCGCGGCTCACGGCCTCCCGCGCAGCCGAGGCCAGGGCGGCGGCGAGCCTGGAGCAGGCGCGGGTCGCGGCCGGCCAGGCGACGCGCGACCTGGAGCGCTCGCTCACCCTCGGGAAGGCGCTCGTCATCCCCCCGAGCGACGTGGAGGCGGCCCGCGCGCTGGAACGCACGCGCCACGAGGAGGTCCACATGGCGGAGGCCGCGCTCCGGCAGGCATCGGCGGAGGTCGCCGTGGCGAAGGCGGCGCTGGGCCGGGAGGGGAGCCGGGGCCAGCCGGTGGAGGTTCGCTCCCCGGTCTCCGGCGCCGTTCTCCGCGTGGCGCGCGAGAGCAGCGGCCCGGTGCCCGCCGGCGCCCTGCTCCTGGAGGTGGGCGACACGAGCCGGCTCGAGGTGGTGGCCGACCTCCCCAGCGCCGATGCCGTCCAGGTCTCCCCCGGAGATGGCGCGACCGTCTCGGGCTGGGGGGGCGGAGGCACCCTCGCCGCGCGGGTGCGGCGGGTCGAGCCGGCGGGCTTCACCAAGGTCTCGCCGCTCGGGGTCGAGGAGCAGCGGGTGAACGTGATCCTCGACCCAGCCGGCGAGGGCTGGGAGGCGCTCGGCGACGCCTACTCGGTCGACGTGTCCATCGTGATCCGCGAGGTCCCCGACGCGGTCCGCGTCCCGTCGAGCGCGCTCTTCCGTCAGGGGGATGGCTGGGCCGTCTTCGCCGTGGACGGAGACCGGGCGCGCGTCCGGCAGGTCTCGGTCGTCGCCCGCTCCGGCGGGGCAGCGGCGCTGGAGGGCGGCGTGGCTCCCGGCGAGCGCGTCGTCCTCTACCCGGGCGACAAGATCGCCGACGGGGTCCGTGTCCGGATCGAATGAGGCGCGCTACCCGACCTTGAGCCGGGCGAAGTGCCGCTTGCCCACCTTGACCAGGTACTCGCCCGGCGCCGAGCGGCGCCTGCGGGTCGGTGGCCCGCTCCCCGTTCACGGTCACGCCGCCCTGGGCGACCAGCCTCCGGGCCTCGCTGCGGGACGTCGCGAGCTTCGCGTCGGCGAGCGCCGCGGCGAGCGGGAGCGACGCCTGCCCCCCGAGCGAGAGCGCCACCTCGACCACGTCCTCCGGCGTCTCGCGCCGGGCGTGGACCTGCTCGAAATGGGTCTCGGCAGCCCGGGCCGCCTCGGCGCCGTGGAAGCGCTCCACGATCTCCTTGGCCAGCGCCACCTTGGCCGCCTTGGGATGGCCGGCGCGCAGCGCGGCGATCTCGGCGCTGGTCCGCGCCGAGAGCAGCTCGTAGTAGCGCCACATGAGGTCGTCGGTGACCGACATGAGCTTGCCGAACTGCTCCTCGGGAGCCTCGGCCACGCCCACGTAGTTGCCGAGCGACTTCGACATCTTGTCGCCGGCGATCTTCCCGGTGAGCGGGATCCATCCTCGCGTCGAGCCCCTCGAGGATGGGGCCGGTGAGCACGATCTGCGGCGTCAGCCCGTACTGGTTCATGAGCGCGCGGCCCACCAGCAGGTTGAAGAGCTGGTCCGACGATCCGAGCTCGATGTCGCACTTCAGGGCCACCGAGTCGTAGCCCTGCGCCAGCGGGTAGAGGAACTCGTGGATGGAGATGGGCGTGTTGCCGGTGTAGCGCTTCTTGAAGTCGTCGCGCTCCAGCATGCGGGCCACCGTGTGGCGGCTGGCGAGCCGCACCACGTCGGCGAAGGTCATGGGGCCGAGCCACTCGGAGTTGAACCGGACCTCGGTCACGGCCGGGTCGAGGATCTTGAAGACCTGCTTCTTGTAGGTCTCGGCGTTCGCGAGGATCTGCTCGCGGGTCAGCGGCGGCCGGGTGGCGTTGCGGCCGGTGGGATCGCCGATCATCCCGGTGAAGTCGCCGATGAGGAAGATGACGGTGTGGCCGAACTGCTGGAACCGGCGCATGCGGGAGATGAGCACGGTGTGGCCGAGGTGCAGGTCGGGCGCGGTGGGGTCGAAGCCCGCCTTCACCCGCAGCGGAACGCCGCCGTCGTAGGCCTTCTGCAGCCGATCGCGGAGCTCCTTCTCCACGTGCAGGTCCACCATCCCGCGCGTGACCTCGCGGAACTGCTCGTCCGGCGTGGCGCTGCGCAGCCTCGGGTCCACTGGTGCCATCGTCACTGCTCCTCGTCCTTCTCCTGGATCCGCTCGATGGAGCGGGCCTTGCCGGTCGCGTCGTCGATGTCCACGAGCGCCCCCTGGAGCCACACGTCCCGCTTCGCCGGCTCGAACTGGACCGGGCGCTGCGAGAGGAAGCGCTCGAGCACCAGCTCCTTCTTCACGCCGATGACCGAGTCCCAGGGGCCGCACATGCCCACGTCGGTGATGAAGGCGGTCCCGCCGGCCAGCACGCGCGCGTCGGCGGTCTGGACGTGGGTGTGCGTCCCGAGGACGGCCGAGACGCGGCCGTCGAGGTACCAGCCCATGGCGTTCTTCTCGCTGGTGGCGTCGCAGTGCATGTCGACGAGGATGCACGTGCACCCCTGCGACTTGAGCTCCGCCACCAGCCTGTCGGCGGCGCGGAAGGGGTCGTCGAGGTCCTTCATGAAGACCCGCCCCTCGAGGTTCAGCACCCCGAGCTTGCGCCCGTCGGGGGTCTCCACCACGGCGTGGCCGCGCCCGGGAGCGCCCTGCGGGTAGTTGGCCGGGCGGAGGAGCTTCGATCCCCTGGCCTCGAGGTACGGGACGATGTCCCGCTTGGACCAGATGTGGTTGCCGCTGGTCAGGAGGTCCACCTCGGCGGCCAGCAGCTCGTCGGCGGTCTCCGGGTTCACGCCCACGCCGTTGGCGGCGTTCTCGGCGTTGGCCACCACCAGGTCGACCCCGTGGCGGGTGATGAGGCGCGGCACGAGCCGCTTCACGGCCGTGCGGCCGGGCTTTCCGAAGACGTCGCCGAGGAAGAGGAGTTTCAAGGGGGCAGGATTTCGCTCATGCGTCCGGCACCGTGTCAACCCGGTCCGCGGAGGCGAAGAGGAGGCGAGACGACGTCACCACCACGTCGAGCGGTGCGTCGTGCGGCTCGGTGGGGACGCGGTCGACCACCTGCTCGTCGAAGGCGATACCCACCCGCGCCGCGTCGGGCCGGAGCAGCGACAGCGTGGCGTCGTAGTGGCCCCGTCCGCGGCCCAGGCGTCCACCGCGGGCGTCGAAGGCCACCCCGGGAACGACCACGAGGTCGATGGACTCGAGGGGGATGGGAGGCGCGGACCGTGGAGGCTCGAGCGCCCGGGCCGGGCCGGAGACGAGATCGGAGGCGGCGCAGGGGGCGAACTCCATCACGGGCCCGGCCGAGGAGACGCGCGGCCATGCGACGCGCTTGCCCGCGGCGAGCGCGAGGCGGGCGAGCTCGCCGGTGTCCACCTCCGCCCCCAGCGCCGCGTGGAGGGCCACGGTGCGGGCGCGCTGCCAGACCGGCAGGGATGCCAGCTGGGAGGCGATGGAGCGGGAGGCGGCCTCGCGCTCCGCCGGGGGAATCGCCGCGCGGACGGCGAGCAGCCGCTCGCCGGAGGGCGCTCTTCACGGCGCTGGCGGAGGTCGTGGACACGAAAAAAAGCCCCCCGCGCAGGCCGTGTGGCTCGGTTGCTTGGACCTGTATTGCTACAGGTGGGGCACTTCGAAGTTCCGCGCGTAGGCTTCTCCCTTGAAACGCGGGAGCTTGCACATGAACGAAACCAGGTGCTCCTCTTTGTTCAGAGTCGGCCCAAACGACTCGAAGCCAATCACGAACCCAGCAGGGGGCAGATCGAAGCGGTGAAAGAGCATTAACCTCTCGAAATCACGAGAAGTTTGATGGACTGATCGTAGGAGCGGCAGGCCCCGGTGTCAAGCGATACCGAGGAAATCGACCGGGCTCCTCGCGCCCCGGAATCAGGGCGCGGCGAGGGCGTCGCGGACCCGCCGGACGACGCCGGGAATGACTCGGAGTGCGTGTTCGACGTCGGCGTCGGCGCTGCTCCACCCCAGCGAGAGGCGCAGCGTCCCGCGCGCCTCGGCGACCGTGAGTCCCATCGCCGACAGCACGTGCGACGGGGTGGTCGAGCCCGACGTGCAGGCGGCGCCCGCGCTGGCGCAGATCCCCTCGAGGTCGAGCGACATGAGGAGCGCCTCCCCGTCGGAGCCCGGGAAGGTGACGGAGAGGGTGTTGGGCAGTCGCGCTGCTCCGGCCCCGTTCACGCGCGCGCCGGGAAGGGCGGCGAGGAGTCCGGACTGCGAGCCGATCGCGCAGGCCGCGAAGGCGCTCGCCCTCCGCCGGCAACGCGGCCACCGCCGCCTCGAGGGCGGCGCCCATCCCCGCCACGCCGGGCAGGTTCTCGGTGCCGGCCCGCCGGCCCCGCTCCTGGTGACCACCGGCGATGGGCGCGAGGCGCACGCCCGGGGCGATCCAGAGGGCGCCGGCGCCGCGGGGGCCTCCGAACTTCTGGCTGGTGATGGCGGCGAGGTCGACCCGGAGCGCGGGGAGGTCGACCGGGATCTTCCCCGCCGCCTGGACGACGTCGCAGAGGAGGAGGGCGCCGGCGGCGTGCGCGACGTCGGCCGCCTCCGCCACGGGCTCGACGACCCCGGTCTCGTTGTTGGCGAGCATGCAGCAGACCAGGGCGGTCTCCGGGACCGACCGCGTTCTCCAGCGCCTCCAGGTCGACGACGCCGTCCCGGTCCACCGGGACGACCTGGACCGGAGTGCCGTGGAGGGAGAGGTCCCGGGCCAGGTCGAGCACGCAGGGGTGCTCGACCGCGGTGACGACGAGACCCGTGCGCCCCTCCGGCGCCGCCGCCAGGGCGCCGCGGATGGCGAGCGTCGCCGACTCGGTGGCCCCCGACGTGAACACGAGGTCGCGGGGGTGGACCCCGAGGGCCGCCGCGACCCGGCCCCGCGCCTCGTCCAGGATGGCGCGGGCCTCGCGCCCCGCGGCGTGCACCGAGGAGGGATTGCCGAAGGCGCGAAGCGCGCGCAGGACCGCCGCCTCGGCCTGGGGCCTGACCGGCGTGATGGCGTTGTGGTCGAGGTAGGTCACACCAGCCGCCGCGGGCGGGTGCCCTCGGCGTCGAACTCGCGCAGGAAGGACTGGAACACCCGCCGCAGCATCCGGCGTCGCGCCGACGGGGTCATGCCCTTCACCGGCAGTCGCGCGCCGGCCATGGACCCGTGCCCGCCCGCGGCCCCGCCCTCCCGCTCGATGATCTCGCGGATCATCTTGCCGGCGTTCATGCGCCGGTCCCGGGTGCGCACCGAGAAGTAGAGGCTCCCGCGGTACTCCCCGACCGCCAGCGACCACCTCATGTCGCCCATGGAGAGGAAGCGGTCGGCCACCTCGGCGACCAGGTCGGGGTAGTAGACCTTCCCCAGATCGCAGACCACCGCCTCCCCGTGGACGCGGGCCTTCTCCACCGCCGTGTGG
The DNA here is from genome assembly GCA_963818535.1 of uncultured delta proteobacterium. Taxonomy (GTDB): domain Bacteria; phylum Myxococcota; class Myxococcia; order Myxococcales; family Anaeromyxobacteraceae; genus CAIOAK01. Next base: position 180,541 of record CAWFSM010000008.1, read on the forward strand.
AACAGGCGGAAGTAGTCCTCGGGCAGCCGCGGCCGCTCGATCTGCGAGAGGGCCTGGGTGTCCGCCTTGGGGAAGAGCCACAGGTAGGCCGCGACGTCGGGCGCGGTGGTCTCGCGCTCGAGGTCGCGGGTGTCCGACTTGATGCCGTAGAAGAGGGCGGTGGCGATGGCGGGCGGGACCTCGAGCCCGCTCGCCCGCAGGTAGTCGGTGACCACGGTGGAGGTGGCCCCGGTGTCGCGCCCGACGTCGGCGACCACCGCGAGCTTCGTCTCCGGCCGCTCGGGGTGGTGGTCGATGACCACGTCGGGGAAGTGGGCGGCCGGCAGCGAGTGGTTCCCCTGCTCCGGCTGGGTGTCCACCATGGCGATGAGGTCGAAGTCGTCGAAGTCCACCCGCGAGAGCGGCACGACCGGGAGGCGAAGCACCTTCACCAGTGCGCGGTTCTCGGCCCGCCCCACGATGCCGCCGTAGGCCACCACCGCCTCGACCCCGGCCATCTGCTCGAGCAGCCAGGCCAGCGCCACGCCGGCAGCGATCGAGTCGGGGTCCGGGTTGTCGTGGGTGAGGATGAGCGCCCGCCGGTGGCCGCGCGCGAAGGCGACGAGGCGGTCGAGCCGGTCGCGGACCTCGCGGGGCGAGCTGCCGCCGAGCCGGACCCGCGTCTGGGTCCGGGCGCGGGCGCCGGTGGCGCGCCGCCGGTGGGTGGCCTGCTCGCGCGTCATCGCACCAGGGACCGGAGAACGTCGAGGTTCTCCCGGAACCGCATCTCCGTCTCGAGGAATCCGGGAAGGGTGGCGAAGCGGGCGTCGTTCACGAGGCGCCGGAAGGGCTCCAGCCCCAGGGTGCCCGCCCCGATGTGCTCGTGACGGTCCACCCGGCAGCCGAGAGGCTTCTTGCAGTCGTTCAGGTGGAAGGCCTTCAGGTGCGCGAGGCCGATCACCGCGTCGAACTCGCGAAAGGTCCGGTCGTATCCGTCCGGCGTGGAGAGGTCGTATCCGGCCGCGAAGGCGTGGCAGGTGTCGAAGCAGACCCCCACCCGCTTCCGCGCGGGACCGGGCACCGCCTCGCGGATCGCGGCCACCTGCTCGAACCGCCAGCCCAGCGACTTGCCTTGCCCGGCGGTGATCTCGACGAGCAGGCGCGACTGCCCCTTGACCGCATCGACGGCCCGCTCCATCCCCTCGGCGACCAGCTTCACGGCCCCGTCCACGTCGCCGTTGCTGCCGGGGTGGAAGATCAGGAAGGAGATCCCGAGCTGCTCGCAGCGGCCGAGCTCGTCGGCGAGCGTGGCCCAGGACTTCTCCCGGAGCTCGGGATCGGCGGCCGCGTGGTTGGCGAGGTAGATGGAGTGGGCGGCCAGCGGCATCCCGGTTCGCCTGGCCTCGGCGCGAAAACGCGCCACTTCGTCGTCCTCGATGGGCTTGGAGGCCCATCCACGCGGATTCCGGACGAAGATCTGGATCGCCTTGGCGGTGTCCTCCTCGGCGCGTTCGAACGCGCGGGAAACTCCGCCGGCGATGCCCTCGTGGGCGCCCAGGATCATTGCGGGCACCTCATACACCAACGCCCCCCCCGCCGCCATCGACAGCGGGGGCGGCGCCTGGAAGCGTCCCTAGCGGGCGGAGCGGCGTGCCCTGGTCGGTGCGGACTCGGCGAAGTGCTTCTCGGCGTGGCCGAGGGCGTTGTCCATGGCCTCGATCATGACGTCGCGGAGGACGGCCTCCGGCATCTTGAAGGAGTCGTAGTAGCGCTGCCGGTCGATCGAGTGGATCACGCAGGGCAGGAATCCACCGTGGATCAGGTAGAGATTCGACAGCAACCGCGCGATCTTCCCCGACCCGTCGGTGTACGGGTAGACCTGCATGAACCCGTGCTGGACCCGGGCGGCCTGCATGATCGGGTGGGACTTGCGGAAGTCGGCCGTGTCGGTGGCGTCGACGACCTTCGCGAGCAGGGCGGGAATGCGGGCGGGCTGTGCGATCTCGTGGAAGTAGGCCCGGTGCAGGGGCATGTCCTTGCGGAACTCGGACGGCCCCTTGCTCTGGATGCCCTTGTACAGGGTCTCGTGGATCTTCTTCACGAGGGTGAGGTTCACCCGGGACTTCTTGGCACCGGCTTCCGACCGGATGAGGTCGATGGCCGCCTTGTGGTTCCGGACCTCCTGGAGAACTCCGATCACCATCGCATCGGCCACGGGCTGGGGTGCGGCGAGGCCGGCGACCAGCTCGTGGACCGTGTAGACCACCCCTTCGAGGGCGTTCTCGTGGTAGATCCAGGAAAGTTCGTACTTTTGAAGGAAATCGCTAGCGAGATCAGGATCTTCTCGCATCCGTTCGTTGAGGTCCTGGGTGCGATCGTCTAGGTCTAGGTACCGGGTGCGCATCTCGGGGTGACTCCGCTCAAGTATTGATAAACACGAAAAAATTTGGCCCAGGGGGCCTCGTGGATCTAATCGCCGAATTGACCGTCGCAAGGGCGAACGCGCCGCAGCCGGGGCTATTCCCGGCCCGGCGCGACGTCGTCGGAGGTGGCCTTGCGGGAGCTACCGGCGCGAGCGGGAGGCGGAGCGCCGCCGGGCCGGCCGTCGGGCGGAGCCGGTGGAGGCGGAGCGGGACGGGCCGGATGCGGCCTTCCGCCTCGCCTTGGGCGCGGCCTTCGCGGGCTTGACCTTGGAGCCCTTGGGCTTCCGGGTCGCCTCGAGCCTGGCGGCCAGGAAGAGCCAGCCTTCCGGCGCCTTGCGCTTCCCGCGCTGGATGCCGGTCAGGACCTCGTAGACCTTGCGGGTGTGCGGGCCGATGCGGCCGTCGCCGACCCGGAGCTCGGTGGCGTCGTCGAAGACGTAGGTTCCGACCGCCGAGACCACCGCCGCCGTGCCGAAGCCGCCGGCCTCGGAGATGGCCCCCGACCGGACGTCGTCGAGGAAGTGCTCGGCCGGGATGCGCGCCTGCGTCACCTCCACGCCCAGCTGGCGCTGCCCGAGCTCGATGACCGATTCCGAGGTGATGGAGCGGAGGATGGTCTCGGTGAAGGTGGGAATGACGAGCTCGCCGCTGCGGGTGACGTGGAAGTGGTTCATCGCCCCGGCTTCCTCGAGGTACGTGTCGGTCACGTCGAGGAAGAGGACCTGGCTGGCCCCGTGCTGGTGGGCCACGTGGCCGGCCATGAGGGAGGCGGCGTAGTTGCCCCCGGTCTTGAAGGCCCCGGTCCCGCCGGGCGCGGCGCGGTGGAACCGGCGGGTGACGAGCAGCTTGACCGGCTCGTGGAAGCCTGCCGGGTAGTAGGGGCCGCTCGGCGAGAGGAAGACGCAGAAGGTGTACCGGGAGCTCGGCTTCACGCCCAGTGAATCCTGGGTCCCGAAGACGAAGGGCCGGATGTAGAGCGAGGCGCCCTCCTGGCGCGGGGCCCAGAGCCGGTCCACGTCGAGGAGCGAGAGGATGGCCTGGACCTGGTCGTCCTCCGGGATGGGCGGGATGAGCAGGCCGGCCCCGGAGCGATTGAGCCGGGCCGCGTTCTTGTCGATGCGGAAGGCGTGGATCTCGCCGTCCTCGTGGAGGAAGGCCTTGGCGCCCTCGAAGATCTCCTGGGCGTAGTGGAGAGCCACCGCGCCGGGGGCCAGCGAGAGGGGGCCGTACGGGACGATGCGCGGGGCGACCCACCGACCCTCCTCGTAGTCCATGAGGAACATGTGGTCGGTCCGGAGCTGCCCGAAGGGCAGGGGGCCGTCCGGGTGGAACGGGGTCTGGCGGCGCTCCGAGCGCGGCTTCAGGTCGTAGCGGATTTCCATGTGGTGCGCCTCCGGGCGAGGCCCATCCATAACGGCGCCGGGATGGGAAGGGAAGCCCCCGCCCGGACTACGGCGACATGACCGAGACGAACGCCGCGCGCACCGCGTCCGTCACCTGGGCGTACTCGGCGAGGAGCCGCGCTCCCGGGTCCTCGCCGTGGTAGCCGAGGCGCCGGGCCAGCTGGGCGAGGGCGTTCCCGCCCGCGGGGAGGTAGTCGATCCCGTAATCGTGGACGATCCTCATCCGGGTGGCCAGCCTCCGGTGGAACTCGTAGCCCTGGGCCAGCGCCGCGAAGTCGGCGTCGCGCAGCAGGCCGGCCTCGCGGAGCCTGCGCAGCGCCACCGGGGTCGACGGGGTGCGGATGGCGGGGTGGTCGTGGCCATGGGCGAGCTGCAGGTACTGGACGGCGAACTCGACGTCCACGATGCCGCCCCGGCCGACCTTCGGGTTCTTGCCCCTGGAGGCTTCCTTCCCGATCTCGTTCTCCATCCGCTCCCGCATGCGCCGGACCTCCCCGGCGAGCGCGGCCCGCGCGGCGGGGTCGGCACGTGCGCCGAAGAGCACCGGGTCGAGCACGTCGCGCCTGACCCGCGCGTAGAGGGCCTCGTCCCCCGCGGCGAGGCGGGCCCGGAGCAGCGCCTGCCGCTCCCAGAGCTGGCTGCGCGTCTGCGGGCTGTCGGCGTGGGCGAGGTGGTAGCGCGCGAAGCCCTGGTCGCTCGTCACCAGGGCGCCCTGGTTGCCGGACGGGCGCAGGCGGGTGTCGATCTTGTAGAGCAGCCCCTCGCGCAGCGGCATCTGGAGGAACGAGAGGAAGCGCTCGGCCAGGCGGGCGTAGAGGATGTGGGCCGGCGTCTGCCCGGGGGCGTCGACCACGCCGGGCTCGGTGGCCGGGTAGAGGAAGATGAGGTCGAGGTCGGAGTGGTAGCCGAGCTCGCGGCCGCCGAGCTTGCCGAGGGCCATCACCGTGAGTCTGCCCGGGGGCATCCTTCCCTTGGCCCGCGCCTCCTCCTCCGCGAGCTCGAGCGCGGCGCCGAGCAGCGCCTCGGCCAGGTCGGAGAGCTGCTCGGCCACGCTCACCAGCGGGATGCTCCCGGCGATGTCGTGCATGGCGATGCGCAGCACCTCCTCGTTCTTCACGCGGCGCAGCTCGGCCAGCTTCCGCTCCATGGCCTCGTCGATGGGCGTCCCGGGCGGGACCGTCGCGAGGCGGCCGGCGATCTCCTCGCGGAAGGTGGCCAGGTCCTTCGCGTGGACCACCTGGTCGTCGCGCAGGAGCTGGTCGACCAGCTCCGGGTGGCGCAGGAAGCGCTTGGACAGGAAGTCGGAGGTGCCGAAGAGCGAGACCAGCTGGCGCGAGACGCGCGGGGAGTCGCGGAGGATCCGGAAGTAGGGCTCCGGGGCCTTGAGCGCCGCCGCGAACTCGGAGAGGTGGGCGATGGCCTGGTCGGGGTCGGGGGTGGCCACGACCTCGGCCAGGAGGGCCACGGCGGCGGCCGGGTCGCCCAGGCGCGAGAAGGGGGTCTGGCGCCGGGCCAGCGCGTCGAGGGCGGCCAGGGCCTGGTCCGGGTTGTCGAAGCCGCGGCGCAGGGCGATGTCCCGCCGCCGCTCCGGCTCCACCTGCTGGTCGGCGAGGAGCGCCAGCTCCGGGTCGAGGGGAGCCGTGCCCGCCGTGGTCCCGAGGAGGCCCGAGAAGAGGGAGGCGACGCGGTCGCGGTGGCCGGACAGCGCGGACTCGAACTTCTCGACGTCGGCGTAGCCCATGGACCGGGCCAGCCCGAGCCGCTCGTCCGGGGGAGGGAGCCGGTGGGTCTGGCGCCCGTCCACCATCTGGACCCGGTGCTCGGCGCGCCGGAGGAACAGGTAGGCGTCGCAGATGGCGTCGCGATCGCGAGCCTGCACGATGCCGGCCACGAGCAACCGGTCGAGGGCGCGGAGCACGGCCCGCTCCCGGATTCCCGGGTCGCGCAGCTTGCCCCCGTGGAGGAGCTGCAGGGCGGAGACGAAGAACTCGGCCTCGCGGATGCCGCCCCTGCCGAGCTTCAGGTCGTCCTTGCCCTCGGCGCCGGCGCGGGCGTCGATGCGGGCCTTCATGGCCTGGATCTCCTCGATGATCCCCAGGTCGAGCGAGCGGCGCCAGACGAAGGGCTCGAGCTGGGCGAGCAGTTCCTCGCCCACCGCCAGGTCGCCGGCGCCGGCGCGGGCCTTCACGAGCGCGTTGCGCTCCCAGGACCGGCCGAAGGACTGGTAGTAGAGCTCGGCGGCCCGGACGCTGTTCACGATGGGGCCGCTGCGCCCGTCCGGGCGGAGGTTCAGGTCCACCCGGAAGACCATCCCGTCCTCGGTCACCTTGGAGAGGCTCTCGGTGACGAGCTCGGCGAGCTTCGCGAAGTAGGCGAAGTGGGTGAGCGGGCGTTCCCCGGTGGTGGTGCCGTCCGGGCCGTACACGTAGATGAGATCGATGTCCGAGGAGAAGTTGAGCTCGCGGGCGCCCAGCTTTCCCATGGCGATGGCGCAGAAGCCGGCCCCGGGGGCCCGGTCGGCGAGCCCGTCGGGGGGGCCGTGCCGCGCGCGCAGCCGCCGGTCGTGGAAGGCGATGGCGGTGTGGAGGGTCGAGGTGCCGACGGACGAGAGCGCACCGGTGACCTCGTCGACGCGGGCGCGGCGCAGGTCGCGCAGCGCGATGCGCACCACCTCGCGGGCCGCGAAGCGCCGCAGGAGGCGGTGCAGCCCGTCCACGTCCTCCGGGTCGAGCCGCCGGGCCGCCCGCGCCAGCGTGGCGCGCATGGAGGCCTCGGGGCGCTCCCGCCGCACCCAGGGCGACCGGGCGGTCCGCCGCAGGAGCCCCGGGTCGCGCGCCAGGGCCTGCGTGGCCAGCCGGGACGACCCGGTGAGGAGCACCAGCGCCTCGACCAGGTCGCGCCCGCGGGGAAGCTCCGCGACGTCGAGGAATCGCTCCACCCCGGCGAGCGCCAGGTCGGGATCGGGCGCCAGCCTGGCACAGCTCGACGACCTCCGGGGCGCCCGCCCCCAGGCGACGTCCCAGGCGGGCGAGCCGGTCCGCGGCGTCCGCGGCCCGGAAGGGAGCGGGGGCGATTCCCAGACCGGGGACGAGCGCTTCGCCGGGCATGATCGTTCCGGCTAGCGCCGCTTCACCGTGAAGGGGGAGAAGGCCTGCTGCTCGGGCATGAGCTCGAGGACGTTCACGTTCACGTGCGGCGGCCGGGTGACCACCCAGTGGACCGCGTCGGCGACGTCGGCCGCCGAGAGCGGAGTCACGCCCTGGTAGACCGCACGGGCCTTCTCGGCATCCTTGAGGCGGACGAGCGAGAACTCGGTATCGGCCATGCCGGGCTCGATGCAGGTGACGCGCACGCCGCTGCCCACCAGGTCCGCCCGTAGGTTCAGCGAGAACTGGTGCACGAAGGCCTTGGTGGCCCCGTAGACGTTGCCGCCGGGGTAGGGGTACGTGGCCGCCACCGAGCCCAGGTTGACGACGTGCCCCCGCCCGCGCTCGACCATGCCCGGCAGGAGCTGGCGGGTCACGACCACGAGCCCCCGGGCGTTGGTGTCGATCATCTGCTCCCACTCGTCGAGGCTGGCCCGGTGGGCGGGTTCGAGCCCGAGCGCCAGGCCGGCGTTGTTGACGAGCACGTCCACCCGGGCGAAGTCGGCCGGCAGCGTCGCCAGGGCCCGCTCCACCGCCGCGCGATCGCGGACGTCGAGCGTCAGGGGATGGACGGCCGCCTGCGCGGAGAGGCGCTTCGCGAGCGCCTCGAGCCGGTCGGCGCGGCGGCCGGCGACGACGAGGCGGGCCCCGTCCCGGGCGAAGCGCTCGGCGGTGGCCTCCCCGAACCCGGAGGTCGCGCCGGTGACGAGGACGGTCATGCCATCGGTCATCGGGTGGGTCCTTCCAGCTCCCGGCGGAGCGCCCAGTACTCCCGGTGGACCTCGAGGTCGAGCGGATCGGCGGCGAGGGCCTCCTCGAACTGGGAGCGGGCGAACTCGAGGTTTCCCACCGCGCGAGCCACCTTGGCGCGGCTCAGGCACTGGCGCACCCGCTCCTCCGCGCCGGGGCGCTCCCGCAGGAACTCCTGCCGGCGCTGGGCGACCAGCGCGTCGGGCAACCCCGCCGCGATGCAGCGGGCCACGCCGAGGTGGTTGCCGTTGCGGGCGTCGTAGGCGAGCCGCTCCGAGGCCACCCCGATGACGTCGGCGGCGAAGGCCACCCGGGCGAGCAGGGGCGCCACCAGGGCGGCGTGCCGGGGCGAGAGCTTGCGGCCGCGCAGGTGCTCGAGCTGGACCCGCAGCGCCCGGGCCCGGCTCTGCACCTCCTTCAGCTCGGCGTCGGGCGGCAGCCCCAGGAACGCGTAGTGGGTCGCTCCGGAGTGGGAATCCAGGGCGTCGAGCAGCGCGGCCACCGACGCATCGGAGGGCTCGGCGGAGTGGGCGGAGTGGGTTCCCCCGGTGAGCCGCTCGAGCGCGGCCCGCTCGGCGGGGGTGGAAGGAAGGAACTGGAGGGCGAATCCGGCCGCCATGCCCCAGGTCCTGGCCTCGGCCGGCTGGACGACCCGCACCACCTCGGCTGGAACCGGCGCCGACCCGGCTCCCCCGTCGGGGACCGAGACCACGGCGCGGGAGAACGGAGCCGGCAGCGGCGGTCCGCTCTCGAGATACACGCCGCCCCGCGTGAGCTCCGTGGCGGGGAAGGAGCGGGCCTGCGGCTCCCCGGCGAGCTGGACGCGGATCGAGGCGGGTCGATCGGGGGCAGGCCTGGCTCCCGGCGCCGCGGGCCCGGTGGACTCCCGCCCGGCGGCCAGCGCGGTCGCGAACGAGGCCATGTCCTGGAAGCGGTCCTCGGGGCGCTTGCGCAGCGCACGGAGGACGGCGTCCTCGAGCGAAGGGGACAGCAGCCCGTTCACCGAGCGCGGAGGGCGAGGCTCCTCGTGGACGTGGGCGAGGAGCAGCTGGGTGATGCTGCCGGTGAAGGGCAGCACGCCGGTGAGCATCTGGTAGGCCATCACGCCCAGCGCGTAGACGTCGGTGCGGGCGTCGATGGGCCGGTTCTCGCACTGCTCGGGCGCCATGTACTCGGGCGTTCCCACCAGCATCCCGGCGGCGGTCTGGGCGCCCGGCGGCGCGTCCCGCAGCTTCGCGATGCCGAAGTCGAGGAGCTTCACGAAGGGAGCACCGCGGCGCCGCGCCACGAAGACGTTGTCGGGCTTGAGATCCCGGTGAACCACGCCGCGCTCGTGGGCGCACTGGAGCGCGTCGCAGAGCTGGAGGAGGATGGCCACCGCCTCGCCCACGGCCATGGGGCCGCGGCGGAGGAGCGCGGACAGCGCCTCGCCGTCCAGGTACTCCATGACGATGTAGTACCGGTTGGGCGGGAGCATCGAGAGATCGAAGATCCCGACGATGTTCTCGTGGCCGATGCGGTTCACCGCCCGGGCCTCGTCGTAGAAGCGGGCCACCAGCTCCGGGCTGGTGGCCATCGACTCGTGGAGGAACTTGATGGCGACACGGCTCCCGATGACGGGGTGCTCGGCCAGGTAGACCGTGCCCATGCCGCCGCGCCCCAGCGCGCGGACCACCCGGAAGCTGCCCACCGTCGAGCCCACGACCGGGTCGGTGGAGCGCAGCACGTCGCTTCCGGCCAGGTCCGACGGCTCGATGGCCAGCGTGCCGGTCCCCGCGCCGGCCAGGCGCGCCGCGGTGCAGGGGTCGCCGGGGAGGTGCGGATGGCCGCAACTCCCGCAGACTGGAACGGGCTCGAGGGTCTTGGGTTCTTGCGGTTTCAGGCGTTCCCCGGGGTTCCATCCCACGTTAGCAGACCCCGGTGGGGCGCCGAAATCCTTGCCGGCCGGAGGGAGCGGGTCGCGATTCGTCCACGTGGCGCTTGACGCGCCGCCGGGGGAAGCCTTTCCTACGGGCACCATGGCAACGAAGAAGCCCACCAAGAAGGCGACGGCGAAGCCCACCCCGAAGACCCCCGGGAAGGGCGCGCCGAAGCCGGTCGCGAAGTCCCCGGCCGGGAAGTCGCCCGCGAGGAAGGCTCCGGCCTCCAAGGCTCCGGCGAAGAAGGAACCGGCGAAGAAGACGCCGGCGAAGGCCACCACCGCCGCGAAGGCGCCGGCGGGGAAGGGCGCCAGGTCGGCGGCTCCCGCGCGCGCCCCTCGACGCAAGTCGCCGGTGGGCCCCCCTGCGGGCGGAGGGCTCGATCCGGACGGGTACTTCGTCGCGCGCGTCCGCGGCGAGGAGGCCGCGCGCCGGGCGCCACACCCCATGACGGAGGGGGAGGAGCGGGAGGACCCGATGGCGCTGCGGGCCCTCGCCGACGTCCCGGTGCCGGCCGACGACGAGGGGCTCGGGGACCTCCCCTGGAGCTACGGCGAGGACGTGTTCGTGGGCCTGCCGCGCGATCCCCGGACGATGTTCTTCTACTGGGACCACTCGGAGGAGACGCGCAACCGGGGCTTCGAGTGGCTGGACCGCCCGCGCGCCCAGCTCCGGGTCCTCGCCCTCCGCTCCGACGGGGAGTGGGAGACGGTGCGCGTGGCGGAGTTCGCCCTCGAGTCGCGCGGGTTCTACGTGCACGACCTCGAGCCGGGCCGGACCTACCGGGGCATGATCGTCGCCGTCTCCACCGACGGCAGGGAGCGGCTGGTGGGCGAGCCGTCGAACGAGGTGGCGCTGCCCTCCTCCGGACCTTCACCGGTGGTCGATGACCGCTTCGCCACCATCCCCTGGGATCTCCCGCTCGACGGCTGGCTGCGTGACGCCAGGGCCGGCGGAGCCTTCCCCGAGGAGATCCGCGCGATGCTGGCGCGACTCTCCAAGGGCAGCAAGCCCTCGGCCCCGGCGTGGGACGTGCGCACGGAGCCGGCCGGGCCGTCGTCGCCGTCCAAGGCCTGGGGCGGAGGCGGGGGAAAGCGGCGTCGCGGGAAGGAAGGCGCCTAGATGAGCCAGGACGTCGCCGGCTACCTCTCGCTCCACCTGCACGCCCACCTCCCGTTCGTTCGCCACCCGGAGCACCCCGAGTTCCTGGAGGAGGACTGGCTGTACGAGGCCATCACCGAGACCTACCTCCCGCTCCTCCGGATCTTCGACCGGCTGACCGAGGAGGGGATCCCCTTCCGGATCTCGATGACCATGTCGCCGCCGCTCGTGTCCATGCTGCGCGACGACCTGCTCGTGTCGCGCTACGCGAAGCGGCTGGAGAAGCTCTGCGACCTCACCGACAAGGAGGTCCGCCGCACCCGCCACGACCCCACCTTCCACGGGCTGGCCCAGTACTACCAGCACGAGTTCCGCGAGCTGCACGGGCTCTTCGAGGACCGCTACGACCGCGACCTGGTGGGCGCCTTTCGCCGGCTGGAGGACGCCGGCCGCCTCGAGCTCGTGACCTGCGGCGCCACCCACGGCTTCCTCCCCCTGATGCAGGAGTATCCCGAGGCGGCCCGGGCGCAGATCGCGGTCGCGGCCGCCAGCCACCGGCGTCACTTCGGCCGGAGCCCGGTCGGGATCTGGCTGCCCGAGTGCGGCTACTACCCGGGGGTCGACGAGATGCTCGCCGACGAGGGTATCCGCTACTTCTTCACCGACACCCACGGCGTGGCGGACGCCACGCCCCGCCCGCGCCACGGGGTCTACGCTCCCTTGTTCACCCCGAGCGGGTCGGCGGCCTTCGCGCGCGACGCCGAGTCGTCGCAGCAGGTCTGGAGCTCCGAGCACGGGTACCCGGGCGATCCGGAGTACCGCGAGTTCTACCGCGACATCGGCTGGGACCTCGACTGGGAGTACATCAAGCCCTGGATCCAGACCGACGGGAACCGCAAGAACGTCGGCATCAAGTACTTCCGCATCACCGGCAAGGGCGGGCACAAGGAGCCCTACGACCCGTGGCGGGCTCGCGAGCGCGCCGCCGCCCACGCGGGCAACTTCATGTACAACCGGGAGCGGCAGATCGAGCACCTGGCCGGGAACATGCCGGGGACCAGGCCCATCGTGGTCTCGCCCTACGACGCCGAGCTCTACGGCCACTGGTGGTACGAGGGGCCGCAGTTCATCGACTTCCTGGTCCGCAAGGTGGCCTTCGACCAGAAGGTCTTCCGGCTGGCCACCCCGGGCGACTACCTCCGGGAGAACCCGGAGCAGCAGGTGGGGACGCCGCCGCTCTGCTCCTGGGGCGCCGGCGGCTACGCCGGGGTCTGGCTCGACGGGTCGAACGACTGGATCTACCGCCACCTGCACAAGGCGGCCGAGCGCATGATCGCGCTGGCCCGCGACTTCCCGGAGCCGGAGGCCCTGGCCCGGCGGGCGCTCAACCAGGCCGCGCGCGAGCTCCTGCTCGCCCAGTCCTCCGACTGGGCCTTCATCATGAAGACCGGGACCATGGTCGACTACGCCATCCGGCGGACCCGCGAGCACGTGATGCGGTTCACGCGCCTGCACGACCAGATCCGCGCCGGAAACCTCGACGAGACCTGGCTCTCCCAGGTGGAGTCCCGGGACAACATCTTCCCGGAGATCGACTACCGCACCTACAGCCCGGCCCTGTAGGGGAATGCGCCCCGCCGCGGCGCGTTGACCCGGGAGGCCGCGCCGTCTAGCCTGCGCCAGCCCGATTCCGGGTCCGATCCAGGGGAAGAGGGAGTCGATGTCCGAGGAGCTGGGAGCCACCGAACGCGAGATCGTGGCGCAGCGGCTGAAGAAGGCCGAGCAACTGCGCCAGCTCGGAGTGAACCCCTACGGCAACGGCCACGTGCCGGCGCACCAGGCCCGCGACCTCCACGCCCGCTACGGGGAGGCGCCGGCCGACGAGATCGCCCGCGACCCGGGCGACTGGTCGGTGGCGGGGCGGGTCCTGGCCGTCCGCAGCTTCGGCAAGGCGGCCTTCCTCAAGGTCCGCGACCGCTCCGGGGAGATCCAGGTCTGGGTGAAGAAGGACCGCGTGGGCGAGCAGGGCTTCGAGGTCTTCAAGCTCCTCGACGTGGGCGACGTGATCGCCGCCCGCGGCCCGGCCACCCGCACCAAGACCGGGGAGCTCACGGTGGAGGCGGCGACCTTCACCATCCTCACCAAGGCCACCCGCCCGCTGCCCGAGAAGTGGCACGGCCTGGCCGACGTGGAGCAGCGCTACCGGCAGCGCTACCTCGACCTGATCGCGACACCCGGGGTGAAGGACACCTTCGAGAAGCGGGCCCGCATCGTCTCCACCATCCGGCGCTTCCTGGACGAGCGCGGCTACCTGGAGGTGGAGACCCCCACGCTCCACAAGCCCGAGGAGGCCGGCGGCGCGGCGGCCCGCCCCTTCGAGACCTACCACAACGCGCTCGGACTCGACCTCAAGCTGCGCATCGCCACCGAGCTGCACCTGAAGCGACTCGTGGTGGGCGGCCTGGAGCGGGTCTACGAGATCGGGCGGATCTGGCGCAACGAGGGCATCGACCGGCGCCACAACCCCGAGTTCACGACCATCGAGTTCTACCAGGCCTACGCCACCCACGAGGACCTCATGGCCCTCACCGAGGCGCTCTTCCACGAGCTCGCGGTGAAGGTGACCGGTTCACCCAAAGTGACGTTCCAGGGCCAGGTCATCGACTTCACGCCTCCCTTCCCGCGCTGCTCGCTCCTCGAGATGGGGGCGAAGGCCCTCGGCCTCACCCCGGAGGACGCGCTCTCGGGACGGGGGCTCTCCGAGGCGCTGGCGCGCGCGGCCACCCGGGAGGGGGACAGCGAGGACGCCTGGAAGCTGGAGAAGGCGTCCCGGGCCTCCCCGGGCCAGGCGATCGCCCTGGCCTTCGAGGTCTTCTGCGAGCACCAGCTCCCCAAGGACCGCCCGGTCTTCGTGGTCGACTGGCCCATCGAGACCAGCCCGCTCTCCCGGCGCCGCGACGCCGACCCCCGCCTCGTGGACCGGTTCGAGATGTTCGCGGCGGGCATGGAGGTGGCGAACGCCTTCTCCGAGCTCAACGACCCGGCCGACCAGCGGGCCCGGTTCGAGGCCCAGCTCAGCGCCCGCGCCGCCGGCGACGAGGAGGCCATGCCCTTCGACGAGGACTTCGTCCGTGCGCTGGAGCACGGCATGCCTCCCACGGCCGGGGAGGGGATCGGCATCGACCGCGTGGCCATGCTGTTCACCGACTCGTCGTCGATCCGCGACGTGATCCTGTTCCCCCTGCTCAAGCCGCGCGAGTAGCCTTGGCTCCCGTCTTCTCCTGGCGGTCCTTCGGGCTCTCGGCCCTCGCCGTGATCGGGGCGCCGGTGCTGGCCGCGCTCGGCCACGTCTTCCTCTCCGACCGGCTCGGGCTCCCGGCCGGGACCGCCTCCGGGCTGGCGCTCGCCGCCGGCGTCGCCTGGGCCGTCCTGGGCGGAGCCGCCGCCGCCGTGGCCGGCCGGCGCATCGCCTTCTACGAGATCGTGGCGGCCACGATCCTGCTCCTCGTTCTCGCGCTCGGGCCCCTGGTGCTCGTCCTCCCCGCGCTGCGCGGCCTGCCGCTCGTGCTCCACTCCTGGCAGTACCAGGGGAGGGTGGTGCTCACGGCGGGTCTGCTCCTCGTCTGCCTCTCCGCCGGCGCGCTCGCCTTCCTGGGGTCGACGCTGGCCTTCCTGCTCACCGGGTCGGGGCGATTCGACCCGTCGATGGGCTGGGAGCTCTTCGTGGCGCGCAGCCACCTGAAGCTCCACGCCCGCACCCTGGGGGCGCTCTTCCTCATCGTGGTCACCGGGGTGATCCCCGGGCTGCTCGCCGGCATCGCCTGGTCGGCCTGGCAGGACCACAAGGCGCGGCGCGCCACGATCTCCGGGGAGCCCCACGAGCGTCCGCGCCTGCCCGCCACCATGCTGATGACGCTCATCTCCATCGGCGGCGTCGCCACCGGGGTCTGGGCGCTCACCGTCGTGCTCTCGGTGATGAGCGGCTTCGAGCAGGACCTCAAATCGAAGATCCTCGGGGCCCACGCCCACGGGGTGGTCCTCAAGTACGGGCAGAACGACTTCACCGACTGGCGCGGGACGCAGGAACGGGTCCTCTCCGTTCCGGGGGTGGCCGCCTCCACCCCGTTCCTCTACGCCGAGGTCATGCTCTCCGCCGGCCAGAACCTGACCGGCTCGATCCTGAAGGGGGTCGACACCGCCACGCTGGGCAAGGTCACCGAGATCCCGCGCAGCCTGGAGGAGGGGAAGCTCGAATGGCTGGATCGGCCCGAGGAGATCCCGCCCGCGAAGCCGCGCCTGGGCCTGTCCGAGGCACTGGAAGGGACAGCCGCCGGCGAGGCCGCCGCGGGTGGGGCCAAGCCGGCCGCCGCCCCCGCCGAGAAGCTCCCCGGGATCCTGCTCGGCCGCGAGCTGGCGCGCGGACTGCGCGTCGGGGTCGGGGACGTGGTCAGCGTGGTCTCCCCGTTCGGCGACATCGGGCCGGCGGGCCCGCAGCCCAAGAGCCGGCCCTTCCGGGTGGCCGGCCTCCTCTACAGCGGCTTCTACGAGTACGACGCCAAGTTCGCCTACATCCAGCTCGCCGAGGCGCAGCGCTTCTTCGGGACGGGGGACTCGGTGACCGGGCTCGAGCTCAAGGTGAACGACGTGAACGCGGCCCGCCCGGTGATGCGCAAGGTCCTGGCCGCGCTCGAGGGCTACCCCTTCCGCACCAAGGACTGGGGGGAGATGAACCGGAACCTCTTCTCGGCGCTCATGATGGAGCGGATCGCCATGGCGGTGATCCTGGGCTTCATCATGCTGGTGGCGAGCTTCATCGTGGTGGCCACGCTGGTCATGCTGGTGCTGGAGAAGACCCGCGAGATCGCCGTCCTCCGCTCCATGGGTGCCACCACCACCAGCATCATGAAGATCTTCGTGGCGGAGGGGCTGGCCATCGGGGCGGTCGGAACCGGATTCGGGCTCCTGCTCGGCCTGGGGACCACGGCGCTGGTGGCCCGGGTCGGCATCCCGCTCGATCCGGAGGTCTACTACATCAGCCACCTGCCGGTGCTGGTGGACGGCGGCGACTTCGCGCTGGTGGCGCTCGCGGCGCTGGCGCTCTCCTACCTGGCCACGATCTACCCGGCCACCCGCGCCGCCCGGCTCGAGCCGGTCGAGGGCTTGCGAGGCGAGTGATGGCCCCCCTGCTCGAGATCGAGGGGCTGTCCAAGTCCTACCTCACCGGCGGCCGCCGGCTGGAGGTGCTCCAGGGCGTGACCCTCTCCATCGAGGCCGGCGAGATGGTGGCCCTGACCGGGCCGTCCGGCGCGGGGAAGAGCACCTTCCTCCACCTGGTGGGGGCGCTCGACGTCCCCACCGCCGGGCGTGTCGTGTTCGAGGGGCGCGACCTGGCCTCCCTCGACGAGGGGGAGCGGGCCCGCTTCCGCAACGAGTCGGTGGGCTTCGTCTTCCAGAGCCACCACCTCCTGCCCGAGTTCACCGCGCTGGAGAACGCCATGATGCCCGGCCTGGTCCGGCGGCTTCCCCGTGCGGACGCCCGGCGCCGGGCCGGGGAGAGCCTCGAGCGGGTGGGGCTCTCGGGGCGGCTGGGCCACCGGCCCGGAGAGCTGTCCGGAGGAGAGCAGCAGCGGGTGGCGCTGGCCCGGGCGCTCGTGCTCCAGCCACGCCTCCTGCTCGCCGACGAGCCGACCGGAAACCTCGATCCGCAGACCGCCGAGGGCATCCACGGCCTGCTCCAGCAGCTGAACCGGGACCTCGGCGTGACCGGGGTCGTGGTGACCCACAACGAGAAGCTGGCCGAGTCGCTGGGCCGCCGGGTGCGCCTGCTGGCCGGGCGCCTGGCCTAGGGGCGCGAAAGGACGGCCAATTGCCTTTGAGGTTTTCCCGGGCATGCACTAGATTCCGCGGCTTCGTGAGGAGCACCCTCCCCATCGTCGCGCTCGTGTGCCTGCTGGTCGGTCCGGCAACGGCTCGCGCCCAGGAGACGCCGCCTGCACCGGCGCCGTCCGCGGCCGCTCCGGCGCCCGAGCCCAAGGTGGCGATCCCGCCCGAGGCCGTCGCCGAACCGGCCGCCGAGGCCGTTCCCGAGTCCACCGAGCCAACCGTCTCCGCCATCGAGGTCGAGGGCAACCGGCGCGTCGAGGTCGACGCCATCAAGGCCGCGATGCTCACCAAGGTCGGGGCCCCGGTGAGCGTGGCGTCCATCCAGCAGGACGTCCGGGCCGTCATGAAGCTCGGCTACTTCTCCGACGTCTCCGTCGAGGAGAAGGGGCCGCCGAACCGTCCGATCCTCGTGGTGAAGGTGGTCGAGAAGCCGTCGGTCCAGGACTTCAAGATCGAGGGGAACGACGAGATCTCCACCGACGACCTCAAGGAGGCCATCGAGGTCAAGCGCTACGCCATCCTCGACATGGCGTCCGTCCGCAAGACGGTGAAGAAGATCCAGGAGAAGTACACCGAGAAGGGTTTCTACCTGGCCGAGGTCACCTCGCGGATCGAGGACCGGCCCGACAACCAGGTGGTGGTGGTCTTCGTGGTGAACGAGCGGGCCAAGGTCCAGGTCCGGCGGATCCACTTCGTCGGGAACGACAACGTCAGCAAGGAGGAGATCCTCCCCTACATGCAGACGCAGGAGGGCAGCTTCCTGGCCTTCCTCTCCTCCGCGGGCACCTACAAGGAGGACGCGTTCCAGCGCGACCTCCAGGCCATCCAGGCGGTCTACCTCGAGAAGGGCTACGTGAGCGTCAAGGTGGGCAAGCCCACCATCGCGCTCAGCCCCGATCGCACCGCGCTCTTCATCAGCATCCCCGTCGAGGAGGGGGAGCAGTACACGGTGGGGAAGCTCGATTTCTCGGGCGAGCTCCTGGGCATGCGCCCCTTCCTGCCCCAGCTCCTCCAGTCCACCGAGGGGCAGCTCTTCGTCCGGTCCAAGGTCGGGCACGACCTCTTCGCGGTGGCCGACTTCTACAAGGACATGGGCTTCGCCTACGTCAACGTCAACCCGGTCACCAAGCTCGACCCCAAGGCGCGGACGCTCGGGCTCACCTTCGACGTCCAGCCCGGCCAGAAGGTCGTCTTCGAGCGCATCGAGATCCAGGGCAACCAGAAGACCCGCGACAAGGTGATCCGGCGCGAGCTGCGCATCTACGAGGGAGACCTCTACAGCGCCAGCGCCATCAAGATCTCCAAGCAGCGCATCACCGCGCTCGGCTTCTTCGAGACCGTGGAGATCTCCACCAAGAAGGGGAGCTCGGACGACCGCATCGTGGCGGTGGTCGAGGTGAAGGAGAAGGCCACCGGCACCTTCCAGGTCGGCGCCGGCTTCTCCTCGTACGAGAACTTCATCCTCACCGCGCAGATCAGCCAGAACAACCTGTTCGGCTGGGGGCAGACCCTCTCGCTCCAGGTCCAGTGGTCCTCGCTGCGGCAGCTCGGCCAGATCCAGTTCGTGGAGCCGTACTTCCTCGACACCAAGTGGACCTTCGCCTTCGACGTGTACGCCAACGAGAACCTCTACGCCAACTTCACGCGTGGTGCGCTCGGCGGGTCGTTGACCTGGGGCTACGAGCTGGCGGGGCTGTCCTGGCTCTGGCCCGGGCTCTCCAAGCTGGAGGACCTGCGCTTCTTCCTGACCTACACGCTGGAGCGCGTGCGGGTCACGGCGGCGCTCCAGGACCTGCTCCTCTACAACCGCTACCGTTCCGGCTGGACCAGCGCGGCGCGCCTGGCGGTGGCCTGGGACCGCCGCGACAACCGGCTCTTCCCCACCCGCGGCTTCTTCCTCTCCGCCTCGCTGGACATCGCCCCGCCCTTCATGGCGCCGGCGGCCATCTTCGGCGACCAGGTGAACCTGTTCTACCGGGAGACCATCGAGTTCCGCTTCTACCAGGAGATCTGGCAGGGGCTGACCGGCCGCTTCCGGCTCCTGGCCGGCGTGATCCGCGGCTGGAACGAGAACAACCCGGTGCCGGTGTCGGAGCTCTACTACGTGGGCGGCGTCAACACCGTCCGCGGGTACCGCCTCTACTCCCTCTCGCCGGTGGTGGCGGTGGGCGCCACGTCCAACCCCGACGCCCAGATGCGCCTGCTGCAGGTGGGCGGGAACAAGCAGATCGTGCTCAACTTCGAGCTCGAGTACCCCATCGTCGAGAAGATGGGGATCCGCGCCGTGGTCTTCTTCGACATGGGCAACGCCATGTCGCCCGGCGTGTACATCGACCCCGCCGTCCCCTGGGGACTCTACAAGGCCTGGGGCTTCGGTTTCCGCTGGTTCAGCCCCATCGGCCCGCTCCGCTTCGAGTGGGGCTTCCCGCTCAACAGGCGGACCGACCCCCTCACCGGCGCCGTCATCGACGCCCCCGTCGACTTCCAGTTCACCATCGGCAGCTTCTTCTGACCGAAACAAGAGGAGAGAAAATGCGTACCTTCCCCGTACTCGCCGCCGTCGCGCTGGCGCTCGCCGTTCCCCACGCCGCACGGGCCGCGGAGCTCAAGATCGGCTACGTCAACCTCCAGCAGGCCGTCACCGAGGTCGAGGAGGGCAAGGCCGCCCGGGACGTGCTGAAGAAGGAGTTCGACCAGAAGCAGAAGATGCTCGACGACAAGCAGAACGAGCTGAAGCGGATGAAGGACGACCTCGACAAGCAGATGGTCGTCATGTCCGACGACGCCAAGCGCGAGAAGGCCATGGAGTTCGAGCGCAAGGTCAACGAGATGCAGCAGGTCTACGTGCAGATGCAGAAGGACCTGCAGGAGCGCGAGCGCGAGATGATGAAGGTCATCTTCGACAAGATGGAGGCCGTCATCAAGGACATCGCCACCGCCGAGGGCTACACGTACGTCTTCGAGCAGCAGAACGCCGGGCTCATGGTGGCCCCGCCCCAGGCCAACATGACGCAGGAGCTGGTCCGGCGGTACAACACCAAGTACGGCAAGACGGGCGCCCCGGCCAAGAAGCCCGACGCCAAGAAGGCCGCCCCGGCGGCCGCTCCTGCGACCAAGTAGGAGGTCCCGTGCACTTCAGCCTCGCCGAGCTGGCGGAGAGGGTCGGCGGCCGCGTCGAGGGGGACGGCACCGTCCGCATCGAGCGCGTCATGCCGCTCGAGGATGCCGGGCCGTCCGACGTCTCCTTCTTCGCGAACCGGAGGTACGCCGCCGAGTTCGCCGCCACCAGGGCCGGTGCGGTGATCGTGGGGGACGACGAGGTCGTGGCTCCGGGACGCACGGTGCTCCGGGCCGCCAACGCCTACCTGGCCTTCGCCAGGATCTCGACCTTCTTCCACCCGCCCCGCGAGCCGGTCCCCGAGATCGCGCCGCGGGCGGTGATCGCCCCGGGAGCGGTGGTCGACCCCAGCGCCGAGGTCCAGGACCTGGCCTACGTCGGCCGGGGCGCGACGGTGGGCGCGCGCACCATCCTCTTCCCGGGAGTCGTGGTCGGGGACGGCGCGCGCATCGGCGACGACTGCATCCTCTACCCGAACGTGGTGGTGCGCGAGCGCTGCATCGTCGGGAATCGCTGCATCCTCCAGCCGGGCGCCGTGGTGGGTGGCGACGGCTTCGGCTTCGCCTTCGACATGGAGGGCGACGGCTCCGGTCCGCGACACTTCAAGGTGCCGCAGTCGGGCATCGTCGAGCTGGAGGACGACGTCGAGCTCGGGGCCAACTCCTGCGTCGACCGCGCCACGCTGGGCCGGACCGTGATCCGCAAGGGCGCCAAGATCGACGACCTGGTGATGATCGCCCACAACGTCGACTTCGGCCCGCTCTCGCTGGCCGCCGCGCAGGTGGGGATCTCCGGGTCCACCAAGGTGGGCATGGGCGCCATCCTGGGGGGCCAGGTCGGCATCGTCGGACACCTCGACATCGGCGACGGGGCTCGCCTGGGCGCGCAGTCGGGGGTCATGAACGACATCCCCGCAGGCGAGACCCACAGCGGCTACCCGGCCACGCAGCACAAGGACTGGCTGCGGGAGGTCGCCGCGACGCGCGCCCTCCCGGGGCTCATGAAGCGGATGAGGGAGCTCGAGAAGGCCTTGAAGAAGCTCCAGGAGGAAAAATGAGCGACAAGCCCGTACCCCTGATGGACGTGAACGCCATCGAGGCCATCCTCCCCCATCGCTACCCCTTCCTGCTCGTCGACCGCGTGCTGTCGATGGTGCCCATGAAGACGCTGGTGGCGGTGAAGTGCGTCACCGTGAACGAGCCCTTCTTCGCCGGCCACTTCCCCGGCCACCCGGTCATGCCCGGCGTGCTCCTCCTCGAGGCGCTGGCGCAGGCCTCGGCGCTCCTCGCCAAGGGGTCCATGCTCGAGGAGCCGGGCGACAAGGTCACGTACCTCATGGCCATCGACAACGCCCGGTTCCGGAGGCCGGTGGTCCCCGGCGACCGGATCGAGCTGCACGTCGAGGTGGTCAAGCGCAAGGGCGACATCTGGAAGCAGAAGGGCAAGGCGCTCGTCGACGGAGAGGTCGTGGCCGAGGCCGAGTTCATGGCCATGCTGGTCGATCGGAAGAAGGAAGGCTGACCGTGGCCATCCACCCCACGGCCATCGTCGCGCCGGGCGCGGAGATCCACCCCAGCTGCGAGATCGGCCCCTACGCCGTGATCGGGTCCAAGGTGCGCATGGGACCCGGGAACGTGGTGGGCTCCCACGCGGTCGTCGAGGGAAGCACCACGATGGGCGCGGGCAACCGCATCTTCGCGCACGCCGTGGTCGGCTCGCCTCCCCAGGACCTCAAGTACAAGGGGGAGGACACGCTGCTCGAGATGGGCGACGGCAACGTCGTCCGCGAGTTCGCCTCGATCCACACCGGCACGGTGGGGGGCGGAGGCGTGACCCGGCTCGCCAACCAGTGCCTCATCATGGCGTCGGCGCACGTGGCGCACGACTGCCGGCTCAGCAACCGGGTCATCGTCGCCACGTTCTGCGCGCTGGCCGGCCACGTCGAGGCCGAGGACGGCGTGATCTTCGGCGGGGTCTCGGCGGTGCAGCAGTTCTCCCGCATCGGGCGGCTCGCCTACGTCGGCGGGATCACCGGCGTGATGATGGACGTGGCGCCCTACCTCATGGTCGCGGGCGCCCGCGCCGAGGTCGTGGGCATCAACCTGGTCGGGCTGCAGCGGGCCGGCTTCACCGAGGAGCAGATCGGCCGGGTGAAGAGCGCCTACAAGATCTTCTTCCGCTCCAAGCTCCCGCTCAAGGAGGCGCTGGCCCAGATCCGCGCCGAGATGGGCGGAAACCCCGAGATCGATCACTGGGTGAAGTTCATCGAGTCCTCCGAGCGGGGCATCCTCCGCTAGGGATGGCCACCATCGGCCTCATCGCCGGCGGCGGACGCTTCCCCCTCCTGTTCGCGGAGAGCGCGCGCCGCGCCGGCCATCGGGTGGTGGCGGCCGCCCACCTGAACCAGACCGACCCGGCGCTGGAGAAGATGGTCGACGCCTGCACCTGGGTGAAGCTGGGCCAGTTCGGCAAGGTGCTCGAGGCGTTCAAGGCCGGGGGCTGCACCGAGATCGTGATGCTGGGATCGATCGCCAAGGCCCGCTTCTTCCGCGACGCCTGGCTCGACGGGCTCGGCATGCAGATCGTGGCGCGGCTGGCGGTGAAGACCGACGACAGCGTCCTCCGGGCCATCGCCGGCGCCGCGGAGGAGCGCGGCCTGCCGGTGACCGACCCGTCCCGCTTCCTCCAGGACCGGCTGGCCCGGGAGGGCGTGATGGGGAAGCGCCAGCCCACCGAGGACCAGTGGGCCGACGCCCGCTACGGGCTCGAGCTGGCCCGGGCCATCGGCCGGCTCGACCTGGGGCAGACGGTCGTGGTGAAGGATCGCGTCGCGGTGGCCGTCGAGGCGCTCGAGGGAACCGACGCCTGCATCCGCCGGGGCGGCGAGCTGGCCAAGGAAGGCGCCGTCGTGGTGAAGGCGGTGAAGCCGCAGCAGGACCGGCGCTTCGACCTCCCCGCGGTGGGGCCCGACACGGTCGACTCGATGAAGGAGGCGGGCTGCCAGGTCCTGGCCGTCGAGGCCGGGAGCACCCTGGTGATGGACCTCGACGAGATGGTCCGGCGCGCCGACAAGGCGAAGATCGCGCTCGTCGGGTTGCGCTGATGCCCTGGCTCCGCGAGGCGCCGGGCGGGGTGATCCTGGAGATCCTGGTGCAGCCGCGTGCGTCCCGCACCCGTGTCGTGGGCGAGCACGACGGCCGGCTCAAGGTGCAGCTGGCCGCGCCGCCGGTGGACGGGGAGGCGAACGCGGCCCTGGTCGACTTCCTCGCCGGCGAGCTCGGGGCCCGGCGGTCCGACGTGACCATCGAGCGCGGGGACACCGGGCGGCGCAAGACCGTCCGGGTGGCCGGCCTGACCGCGGCGGCCGTGCGAGCCCTCCTTTCCTGAGCGGTTCCGGGAGGCTGGCCCCTTCCGGGGGGTCATGTTATGAACGCCGCCCGATGAGCCCGACCCAGACCGAGCCCTCGTCCCGCTTCCTGCGCGCCTGTCGAAAGCTGCCCGTGGATCGCATCCCGGTGTGGATGATGCGCCAGGCCGGCCGCTACCAGCCCACCTACCGCGCCGTTCGCCAGAAGGTCGGGTTCCTCGAGCTCTGCCATTCGCCGGAGCTCATCGCCCAGGTGACGGCGTCGCCCATCGACGAGTTCGGGTTCGACGCGGCCATCCTCTTCTCCGACATCCTCATCCACCTCCCGGCCATGGGGCTCGACCTCTCCTTCGAGAAGGGGGAGAAGGGCAAGGGGGACGGCGGGCCGAAGATCGCGAACCCGGTGCGCACCCGCGCCGACGTCGACGCGCTGAAGATCCCCGATCCGGCCCGCGACCTCCCCTACGTCGCCGCCGGCATCCGGGCCATCCAGAAGACCCTCGCCGGCCGGGTCCCGCTCATCGGCTTCGTGGGCGGTCCCTTCACGGTCGCGAGCTACGCGGTCGAGGGAGGCAGCCAGGGGTTCACCCGGCTCAAGACCCTCCTCTACACCGACCCGGCGGCAGCCCACGCCCTCTTCGAGAAGCTCACCCGGGCCGCCATCGTGCAGCTGCAGGCCCAGGTGGAGGCGGGCGCCCAGGCCGTGCAGATCTTCGAGAGCTGGCTCGGGGAGCTGGGGCGCGAGGACCTCGAGACCTACGTGTTCCCGTACCTGGCGCGCATCGCCGAGGCGGTCCGCCCGCTGGGCGTGCCCTCGATCCTCTTCTCCACCACCACGAGCACCCACATCGGCCCGATGGCGAAGCTGGGCTACGACGTGCTCTCGGTCGACTGGCGCATCCCCATCTCCGAGGCGCGGGCCCAGGCGCCCGACCTGGCCATGCAGGGAAACCTCGACTCCATCCTCCTGCTCGGTCCGCAGAAGCTCCTGCTGGAGCGCACCCGCGCCCTGCTGGAAGAGGGGAGCCGCCGCCCCGGTTACATCTTCAACCTCGGGCACGGCATCACCCCGCCCACCCCGCCGGAGAACGTGAAGGCGGTGGTCGACGCGGTCCACGCCTTCCCCGTTCCCCGTGGGTGAGCCGTGACCTCCATTCCCTCGCCAGAGCTGATCCAGAAGTACGACCGGCCCGGTCCTCGCTACACGAGCTACCCCACCGCGCCGGAGTGGACCGACGCGCTCGGTCCCGAGCAGTTCGCCGGGCACCTGGCCCGCGCCGACGCGGTGAAGGGGCCGCTCTCCATCTACGTCCACCTGCCGTTCTGCCGGGAGATGTGCCGGTTCTGCGGGTGCAACGTGGTCGCGACGCACGACCGCACCCGCGCCGACGCCTACCTCGACGTCCTCGAGAAGGAGGTCGCGCTGGTGGCGAAGCACCTGCCCAACCGGCGGGCCTTCACGCAGCTCCACTGGGGCGGGGGCACCCCCACCTTCCTCGACGAGAAGCAGCTGGCGCGCTGCCACGAGATCATCACGCGCCACTTCGAGTTCGTGAAGGACGGGGAGAAGGCCGTCGAGATCGACCCGGCCATCACCACCCGCTCGCAGATCGACGCGCTCGCGGAGCTGGGCTTCAACCGCATCTCCATGGGCGTCCAGGACTTCGACCCCAAGGTGCAGGAGACGGTCGGGCGCATCCAGGGCGAGAAGGAGACGGCCGACCTGGTGCAGGCCGCGCGCGACAACGGCTTCAAGGGCGTGAACCTCGACCTCATCTACGGGCTGCCCTTCCAGACCCCGGAGACCTGGAAGCGAACCCTGGAGCGCATCCTGGCCATCCGCCCCGACCGCATGGCGGTGTTCGGGTTCGCCTACGTGCCCTGGGTGAAGCCGCACCAGCGGCTCCTGCCCGAGGCGGCGCTGCCCAGGACCTCGGAGCGCGTGGCCCTGTTCTTCGACGCGGTGGAGACCTTCACCCGGAGCGGATACCGGCTCATCGGCCTCGACCACTTCGCGCTGGAGTCGGACGAGATGGCGCAGGCCCAGGACGCGGGTGTCCTGACCCGCAACTTCCAGGGCTACACCGTCCGCCCGGCCGACGACACCATCGCCTTCGGCATGAGCTCCATCTCCGACCTGGGCGGCGCCTACGCGCAGAACGCCCACCGGCTGAAGGACTGGGGCGACAAGGTCGAGGCGGGAATCCTCCCGGTGGTGAAGGGCGCCTCGGTGAACGACGACGACGTGATGCGCCGCCACGTCATCAACCGGGTCATGTGCCTCCTGCGCCTCGACCTGCGGGAGGTCCAGCAGCGGTTCGGCGCGAAGGCCCGGGCCGACATCGAGGCCTCGATGAAGCCCGGACTGCCCGAGCTCGTCTCCGACGGCCTCGTCACCTTCGACGGCGACGTCCTGCGGGTCACCCCGGTCGGGCAGCTGCTCGTGCGCAACGTGGCGATGATGTTCGACGCCTACCTGCCGCGGCACGCCCAGGACAAGAAGCAGACCTTCTCCCGGACCGTCTGAGGTGAAGACCGCCGTCTTCCTGATGAACCTGGGCGGTCCGCGAAACCTCGCGGAGGTCGAGCCCTACCTCTACGAGCTCTTCGCCGATCCGCTCGTGGTCACCGCGCCCTTCGGCCCGTTCCGTCCGCTCTTCGCGAAGCTCATCAGCAAGCTCCGGGCGCCCTCGTCGGCGGAGAAGTACCAGCTCATCGGCGGGCGTTCCCCACTCGTCGAGGGCACCGAGGCCCAGGCCCGGGCGCTCCAGGCGGCGCTGGGGCCCGACTTCACGGTCCACCTCGCCATGCGGTGCGGCCACCCCAGCACCGCGGAGGGGATCCGCGACGCGCTGGCGGCCGGGGCCGGGCAGGCGATCTCCCTCCCGCTCTATCCGCAGTTCGCCAACGCGACGACCACGAGCTCGCTGCGCGAGATGCGTCGCCTCTGGCCGCGGGAGAAGCCCCTCTTCGAGGTCTGCAGCTACCCGGACCACCCGCGCTACCTCGCGGCCTCGGCGGCGGCGCTCACGGACGCCATCGCCAAGGTGCGGCCGGAGAACCGCGACAAGCTGCTCGTCGTCTTCAGCGCCCACGGGCTGCCCATGAGCCAGGTGAGGAAGGGCGACCCCTACCCGGGCGAGGTGGACGCCAGCGCCCGCGGGACCGCGGAGCGGGCCGGGGTGAAGGAGTACCAGGTCACCTACCAGAGCAAGGTGGGACCGGCGAAGTGGCTCGGCCCCGACACCAGCGAGTGGCTCGAGGCCAACTCCCGCGGACGTGCCGTGGTGACCCATCCCATCGCCTTCGTCTCCGAGCACCTCGAGACGCTCTACGACATGGACATGCTGGCGGCCGAGGCGGCCCGGAAGGGCGGGGCCCTCGAGTACCACCGCGCCGCCGCCGTCGGTGTCCACCCCGAGTTCATCGGGGCGCTCGCCGACGTGGTGCGCTTCACGCTGGAGCGTGCGGTCCCGTCGCCGCGCGGGTAGCCGCCTCGGCGCGCCCGAGCTCGGCCCCGCCGGTCCGGAGCAGGAACCAGAGGAGCGACGCGGGGCGCCCTCGCCCCCGGAGCAGGAGCGCGACGGTCGCGGCGCCGTCCATCCCGGCGAGCGTGGCCTGGTCGTCGGCATCCAGCGCGAGCTCGCGGAGCACGGCGCCGGCGGCGGCGGCACGCCGCGGGACCTGATCCAGGCAGGTGGCCAGGGCCTCGGCGTAGGAAGGCTCGTCGGCGGCGAGGCGCAATCCCGCCAGCAGCGGCGAGAGCGCCGGCATCCGCTCGCCGCGGACCTCGCCGGCGAAATCCGACCCGGGGTGGAATCCAAACGAGCCTTCTCCCGAGGCGCAGAGCGACGCCAGGGCGTCGGAGGCGTCTCCCCCCGCGCGCTCCCCGGAGACCCGCACCGCCACGACCGTGCCTCGCAGGAGGAAGATCCGGTCGGTCCCGCCGGGCCGGTCGATGGCGACGATGCCGTCTGCAGCCGAGCGCCAGAGGCGGGCGAGCAGGTCGGCGAGCGCGCCGAAGGCGACGTTGCCGCTCTCCAGCGCGGGGCGGGAGAGCACGCGCGCGGTTCCCGGGCTCACCGGAGCGGCAGGAGGGGAGAGGTCGCGCGGCGCCGGTGCTCCGAGGCGGACGCGCAGCCTCCGGGCCATCTCCGGCAAGGGGCCGGCGGGCGCCACGAAGAGGATGTCCGGGTTGGCGTGGCGCAGGCGGGCGATGAGCCCTTCGGCCTCGGCGCGCGGGAGGTGTCGTCCCAGGACGACGGCGCCCGGACCGAAGGCGACGGACGCCTCCCAGCCGGCCTCGGGGTCGCCGGCCACGACGACCTCGAGACCCTCGTCGGCGAAGGCTCGTTCGAGCGATTCGCGGGAAGCAGGGTCCCCGTCCACGATGAGGATGCGCGCCAAGCGGCAGGATTGTACGTTGATCCGGGATGCGGAACGACTTCCTGGCCGGGGCGCGTGCCCCGCTTCTCGCGGACCTGGCCGCGAGGCGCGTGCTCGTGGCCTTCGACTACGACGGCGTCCTGGCGCCGCTCGTGACGGCGCCGGACGGGCGAGCCATGCGCCCCGCCACCCACCGCCTCCTCCGGGAGGTGGCGCGCCGCTACCCGGTGGCGGTGGTCTCCGGGCGGGCCTTCCGGGACCTCTCCCGCCTCGTCCCTGGGAGGGGGATCATCCGGGTGGGGAACCACGGGTTCGAGCTCGGCCGCGCCATTCCCGTCCCCCGCCGCGTGCTGTCGCAGGTGGCGGAATGGGAGGCGGAGGTCAGCCGACGGCTGGCCGGAACCGGCGGCTGGCACGTCGAGCACAAGCGCTCGACCCTCTCGATCCACTACGGAATGGGGAAGGACTGGCGCCGGGTGGAGCGGGCGGTGCGGGCGGCGGGTCGGGCCCTCCCTGGCGCGAGGCTCCTGCCGGGCAAGAAGGTGCTGAACGTCATCCCGTCGAGCTTCCCCACGAAGGGGGACGCGGTTCGGCGGCTCCTGTCCCGGCTCCGCCTGGAGGTGGCGCTCTTCCTCGGGGACGACCTGACCGACGAGGACGTCTTCCGCGTCGGGGAGCCGATGGTGGTGGGAGTGAGGGTGGGGGCGGGAGCGAGCCACGCGCGGTGGCGATTGCGGTCGCAGGAGGACGTGGACGAGGTGCTCGAGCGGCTGCGGGTGTTGCGCCCGCTGAAGCGGGCGCTGCAGAGGCGGGCGCCGTGAAGCTCCTCCTCGTCCGTCACGGTCCGGCCGGCGACCGGGAGTCCTGGCGTGGGCTCGGGCGGGAGGACTTCCTCCGGCCCCTCACCGCCGACGGGCGAGTCCGCACCCGCGCCGCCGCGAAGGGACTGGTCCGCCTGCTCGAGCCGCCCGGCGCCATCGCCACGAGCCCGTTCGCACGGGCGGTCCAGACCGCGGACCAGCTGGCCCGCGTCTTCGGCGTGGAGGCGCCCGAGGAACTGCACGCCATCGCGCCGGACGCCGCTCCCGCAGGGGTCCTGCCCTGGCTCGAGGCCCGGTCCGGGCTCGATCTCGTGGCCCTGGTCGGGCACGAGCCGCACCTCGGCACGCTCGCGAGCTGGCTCCTCGCCGGGTCCAGGGCCCCGTTCCTCACGCTGAAGAAGGGGGGCGCCTGCCTGCTCGACCTGGGAGCCCGTCCCCGGGCCGGTTCCGCTCGCCTCGTCTGGATGCTCGCCCCCGCCCAGCTGCGCCGGCTGGGGCGGTGACCCCGACGGGGTGCCGCGGTAAGAGACTACGGTGCGCCGACCCGCTCCTCCGCCCATGCCCGGACTCTTCGACCGGCCGCCCCCGCCGCCGAGGGAGCCCCGCGTGCTCACCGTGGGGGAGCTGACGCGGCGGCTCAAGGGCGCGGTCGAGCCGGCGTTCCAGGACGTATGGGTCTCCGGAGAGGTGGGAAACCTCCGGCGCCAGCCGAGCGGCCACGTCTACTTCGGCCTCAAGGACGCCGATGCCTCGGTGGATGCGGTCCTGTGGGCCGCCACCGCACGAAGGGTCAAGTTCGACCTGCGCGACGGAACCGAGGTGGTCGCCCGGGGGCGCATCGAGATCTACGCTCCGCGCGGCCGGTACCAGCTCGTCGTCCAGGAGATCGAGCCTCGCGGGGCCGGCGCCCGGGCGCTCGCGCTCCAGCAGCTCAAGGAACGGCTCGCGGCCGAGGGGCTCATGGACGCGGCCCGGAAGCGACCGCTGCCCTTTCTCCCCGAGCGCATCGGCGTCGCCACCAGCACCTCCGGGGCCGCGCTGCAGGACTTCCTCCGGGTCGTGCACGGGCGATTCCCGGGCGCCCGGGTCTTCGTGTCCGGCTGCCGGGTGCAGGGAGAGGGGGCCGCGGCCACGGTGATCTCGGCGCTGCGGCTCCTCGTCGACTTCGGCGTGGACGTGGCCGTGGTCACGCGCGGCGGCGGTTCCGCCGACGACCTCTGGGAGTTCAACGACGAGCGGCTGGCCCGCTTCATCGCCGCCTGCCCGGTGCCCGTGGTGAGCGCGGTGGGGCACGAGGTCGACGTCACCGTGGCCGACCTCGTCGCCGACGTGCGCGCCGCGACGCCCACCCACGCCGCCGAGGTGGTGGTCCCGGTCCGGGACGACCTCCTCGCGTCGCTGTCCGCGCTGCGGGGGCGGCTCGTCCGGGCGGAGGGCAACGTCCTCGGGGAGCGGCGCCGCGTGCTCCGGGCCCTGCGCGCCGAGCTGTCCGATCCCCGCCGCATCCTCTCCGACCAGCGTCGCCGGCTCGACGAGGCGTTGCACCGGGTCGAGGGCGCCGCCACGGGGCGCCTCCGGCTCGAGCGGGCGCGGGTCGGGGCGGCCGCCGAGGCACTCCGGAGACGGGAGCCCCGCGCGCTCCTGCGCGAGCTGCGACGCCGCCGGGAGGTCGCACGGGAGCGCCTGGTGGCCTGGAGCGCCGCGACCTTCCGACGCGAGTCGACGCGGGTCGCGGGGCTCGCGGCGCGGCTCGAGCCGGCCAACGTGGCGAAGATCCTCTCCCGCGGATTCGCGCTGGCGCTCCGGGACGGCCGCCCGGTTCGCCGCAGCGCCGACGCGTTCCCCGGCGATTCCGTGCGGGTCGTGCTGGGGGAGGGGTGGCTCGACACCCGCGTCGAGTCCCGCGACGCTCCGCCCGACCCGATCCCAGGGCTCCCCGCCCGCACCGATGAGGCATAGAGTATGACCGTGAGCCGAGAGAAGAAGCAGTCCCCGGAGGCCGTCGCCGAGCCCTACGACCAGATCGTGGAGAGGCTCGAGAAGCTCGTGGTGGAGCTCGAGACCGGAAAGCTCCCGCTCGAGAAGTCGCTCGAGACCTTCGCCGAGGGCGTGAAGCTGGCGCGCGAGGCGGGCCGCAAGCTGGACGACGCGGAGCGCCGGGTGGAGCAGTTGCTCCGGGCCGACGACGGCTCGGTGGCGACGCGCCCGCTCGGCGAGGAGGACGACGGCGCATGACCGAGCGGAAGCCAAAGGTCACCATCGTCGACGACGACCGGGACACCCGGGAGATGCTGACGCTCGCTCTCCAGCTGGAGGGATTCGAGGTCTCCCAGGCCGCCAACGGCCTGCGCCTCATCTCCGCCATGCACGTGGACCGGCCCGACGTGATCCTGCTCGACGTCATGATGAGCTGGATCGACGGCTTCGAGCTCTGCCGGGCCATCAAGAAGAACCCCACCTTCGGCGACATCCCGGTCATCTTCATCACCGCCCGGAAGAGCCCGGAGGACGAGCGGACCGGCCGGGAGGCCGGGGCCGCCGACTACTTCACGAAGCCCCTCGACGTCGACCGGCTCATCGAGCGGATCCGGAGCCTCATCCCGGCCGGGAAGTGATAGATAGCGTCGCCGTGTCGCATCCTTTCGCCCTCGAACCGTACCTCGCCGGCGTGGCCGCCCGCGTCCAGGAGGAGCTGCGCCGCGCCACCGCGCAGGGCGCCCGCGGCGGCCCGGCCCGGCTCTGGGAGGCCATCTCCTACGCGCTCCTGGGCGGGGGGAAGCGCCTCCGGCCGGCGCTCGTCTGCGCCACCGCGGAGGCCTTCGGGGCCGACGCCGGGGAGGGGAGCCTCGCGCTTCGCTTCGCCACGTCGCTGGAGATGATCCACACCTACTCGCTCGTGCACGACGACCTGCCCAGCATGGACGACGACGACCTGCGGCGCGGTCGCCCCACCGTGCACAAGGCCTACGACGAGGCCACCGCCGTGCTGGCCGGGGATGCCCTCCAGTCGCTGGCCTTCGAGCACCTGCTCGCGGCTCCGGAGCTCGACGCCCGCCCGGCGCGCCTGGCGGCGCTGCTGGCGTCCGGAGCCACCCGCATGGTCGAGGGGCAGTCGCTCGACCTCCAGGCCGAGACGACGCGCCCGGGCCTGGAGGGCGTCCTGGATCTCCAGAAGCGCAAGACCGGCGCCCTCCTCGCGGCCTCGGTCGTGGGCGGGGCCATCGCCGCCACCGGGAGCGACCAGGGACTCGGTCCGGCCGGGCTGCAGCTGGGCCTGGCCTTCCAGATCGCCGACGACCTGCTCGACCTGACCGCCACCACCGCCGACCTGGGAAAGCGGGCCGGAAAGGACGCCGATGCCGGGAAGGCGACGCTTCCCGCCCTGCTCGGGGTCGAGGAAGCGCGGAGGCGCGCCGGCGATTACTGTGAAGAGGCTCTCCAGGCCTTCGCCGGCCTGGGAGAGAGGGCGGAGGCGCTGCGCGCCCTGGCGCGTTTCGTGGTCTCCCGGAGGAAGTGAGCCATGAAGAGACTGCTCGACGCCATCGACTCCCCGGCCGACCTCAAGAAGCTCTCCGTGGACGAGCTTCCCCGGCTCTGCCAGGAGATCCGCGACGAGATCATCGAGACCTGCGCCCGCACCGGCGGCCACCTCGGCTCGTCCCTCGGCGCCGTCGAGCTCAACGTGGCGCTGCACTACGTCTTCGACTCGCCCACCGACCGGATCGTCTGGGACGTGGGGCACCAGGCCTACGCGCACAAGCTCCTGACCGGGCGGCGCGAGCGCTTCCGCACCATCCGCACCGAGGGAGGTCTCGCCGGCTTTCCGGAGCGGGACGAATCGGTGCACGACGCCTTCGGGGTGGGGCACGCTTCCACCGCCGTCTCGGCCGGGGTGGGCATGGTGGAGGGCAAGCACCACCTGGGCCAGGCCGGCAGGGTCGTGGCGGTGGTCGGCGACGGCGCCCTCACCGGAGGGGTGGCCTTCGAGGGGCTGAACCAGGCCGGCTACCTGCAGCGCAACTTCATGGTGGTCCTGAACGACAACGAGATGTCGATCTCGCCCAACGTCGGCGCGCTCTCGGAGTGGTTCTCGAAGAAGTTCGCCTCCCGGACCTACAACCGCTGGCGCCGCTCGGTGAAGGAGTTCCTCCGCCACATCCCGAAGGGCGAGCAGGCCATCGAGATGGTCCGCCACGGCATCGACGCGACCAAGGCCCTCATCACCCCGGGCATCCTCTTCGAGGGCATGGGCTTCCAGTACGTGGGACCGGTCGACGGCCACGACGTCGGCGAGCTGGTCCGCAGCTTCTCGAAGCTCCGCGAGATCGACGGCCCGGTGCTGGTCCACGCCATCACCACCAAGGGAAAGGGCTACCACCCGGCCGAGTCGGACAAGGCCACCCGCGGTCACGGGCTCTCCTTCTTCGACGTCGCCACCGGCAAGCCGGTTCCCAAGAAGCCGGCGCCCAAGGCCTACACCGACCTCTTCGCCGAGGCGCTGTGCGACCAGATGGAGCGCGACCCGCGCGTGGTGGCCATCACGGCCGCCATGCTGGAGGGCACCGGCCTCATCAAGTGCCAGCAGCGCTTCCCGGACCGGACCTACGACGTGGGCATCGCCGAGCAGCACGCCGTCACCTTCGCCGCGGGGCTGGCCTGCGAGGGGATGCGGCCGGTGGTGGCCATCTACTCCACCTTCCTGCAGCGTGCCTACGACCAGATCATCCACGACGTGGCGCTGCAGCGCCTGCCGGTGGCCTTCGCCCTCGACCGGGGCGGCCTGGTCGGCGCCGACGGCAAGACCCACCAGGGCGCCTTCGACATCTCCTACCTGCGCCTCGTCCCCAACCTGGTGGTGATGGCGCCGTCGGACGAGAACGAGCTGCGGGTCGCGCTCGCGACGTCCCTGCACCACGACGGGCCGGTGGCCTTCCGCTTCCCGCGCGGCTCGGCGGTCGGGTTGCCGCTCGAGCCGTCGCCCGAGCCGGCGGAGATCGGCAAGGCCCGCGTGCTGCGCAGGCCCCCGGGCAAGCCCGACCTCCTCATCGTCGCAGCCGGGACGCCCGCCCACGCGGCGCTGGCCGCCGCCGAGCTCCTCGCCGGGCAGGGGATCGAGGCTGCGGTCGTCGACGCGCGCTTCGTGAAGCCGCTCGACGAGGAGACCATCTGCGGCCTGGCCGCCCAGGCGCGACGCGTGGTCACCGTGGAGGAGAACGCGCTCGCCGGGGGCTTCGGATCGGCCTGCCTGGAGGCCTTCGAGAAGGCCGGGCTGGTCGAGAAGGGCATCCAGGTGCGGCGCCTCGGCATCCCCGACGTCTTCATCACCCACGGTGACGCGGGCAAGCAGCGCGCCGAGCTGGGCCTCGACGCGGCCGGCATCGCCAGGGCCGGCCGGGAGCTGGTGGGGGACCGAGCCGCGGCGGGGCGGAGCGCCGGCTAGGCGCCCGTGGGCGAGCCGCCGCCAGCGCGCCGACCTGCTGCTCGTCGAGCGGGGGCTCGCGGCGTCGCGCACCCAGGCACAGGCTCTCGTCATGGCCGGGGCCGTGGTGGCCGGCGACACGGCATCGGGCGAGACGCGCGTGGAGAAGCCCGGGCAGCTGCTCGACCCGGAGGTTCCACTTCGGGTGAAGGATGGCGCCGCGCCGCAGAAGTACGTCTCCCGCGGCGCCCTCAAGCTGGAGAAGGCCCTCGAGGTGCTTCCCGTCGACCCGACCGGCCTGGTCTGCGCGGACCTGGGCGCGTCCACGGGCGGCTTCACCGACCTGCTCCTGCAGCGGGGCGCCGCTCGCGTCCACGCCGTGGACGTGGGGTACGGGCAGCTCCACCCCAGGCTGCGCGGCGACCCCCGCGTGGTGGTGCACGAGCGGGTGAACGCACGGCTCCTCGAGGCGGGGGCGCTCGGGGAGGACGTGGACCTGGTGGTGGGCGACCTGTCGTTCATCTCGCTGCGGCTCGTGCTGCCCGCGGTGAAGGCGCTGCTCCGTCCGGGCGGCCGGGCCGTCGTGCTCGTGAAGCCGCAGTTCGAGGTGGGGAAGGGCGAGGTCGGGAAGGGTGGGGTGGTGCGGGACGACGCGAAGCGGCTGGCAGCGCTCCAGGGCGTGGAGGCGGCGGCGAGGGACCTGGGGTTCGAGGTGCTGGGGCACGCCGAGTCGCCCATCGCCGGGCCGGCCGGAAACCGCGAGTGGCTGCTGGGTTTGGCGGCGCCGGGTCCGGCGAGGCCGTAGGGGGCGCAGGCAATCGCTGGTGCCGCCGGCGGAGCCGTGCCACCCTCCGCCCATGACCCTTCGACTGGCCGTTCCGCTCCTCGCCGCCGTCGCTGCCCTCGCCACCGCCTGCGGCAGCAAGGACCCCGTCAGCTACTCGGCGCCCGTGGGGATCTCACTGGACGTGAGGTCGGCCGACGTCGTCGGCGACACCGTCGAGGTCGACAAGAACGTCACGACCGAGTCGGGCAATCCCTACGGGGCCTTCACGAACGCCGCGGTGACGGCGCTGGGCGGCAACCCGTCCCGGATTGCGGTCACCTCGGCGACCCTGACCCTCGAGCCGTCATCCACGAACGTGACGACCCTCCAGCAGGTCTTCACGGGCACCGTACATCTGGCCTTCCAGCCGATCGGGTCGGATACCCTGTACCCGGCGGCGAGCGTGGTGCAACCCACGGGAGCTGGGCCGGTATCCATGCAGGTGTCGTTCGACTCGGCGTCGATGACCCCGGCCGACTTCCAGGACCTGGTCGGCGCGAACTTCCGGGTGGTCCTCACGGGCACGCCGGCGACCGGATTCGGGAGCGCGGGGGCGACGGCAAGGATGGAGGCGGTGCTGACCTTCGTGGCGTACCCGTAGTCGGCCAGGCGCTCTCGCACGGCTGGATTCCTCGGCGCGAACAGGTCCATGTGATCATCCCCGTAGACCTGCCGGGCGGCTTCCCGGTTGTGGACGTCGCAGAGGACCCGGCAGTTGTCCACCGTCGACGGGCCGCCCCTCCCGCGGGGCACGACGTGGTCAATCTCGGTTCGGACCTCCGAGCCGCAGGTGCCGCCATTCGCCAGCGGCCACGTGCACTTCCCCACGTCGCGCTTCCTCACCTCCCGCTTCACCTTCGGCGGCACGCTTGCCCGGCGCTTTTCCTGCTGCGCGATGAGCAACTCCAAGCGCCGCCGTCAGCACCTGCTCGTCGGTGGCTCCCGGTTGCACGTGGGACTGACCCGCCTTGGCCTTCTTCAGGAGGGCGAGGAACTCCGGCGAGACCGTGACGTGCATCCGGGTCTCCCGGGGCGTGAGCGGCTCGACCAGGGTCCGGGCCGGAGCCAGTTCAACGATTGAACGCGAGTATTCCTTCACGTTCGCCGTCACCGTAACCGGCAATGCCGCCGGCGTCGCAACCGGCGCCTCGGTCACGACCGTCCTCCGCGGAACAACCTCGACCGGCCGGATCTCCACCGCGACCTGCTCCGCCTCCTGGCGGGAGAGGCCGAAGAAGCGCGGGAGCACCTCGTGCCGGTTCGCCTCGGTCATCACCCGTGCGAGCACGATCACGGTGGTGAGGCATAGACGCCCGTCTCGGAGGGGCTCCACGATCTCCGGGAAGCGCACGACGAGCCGGGCCGCGACCTGGCGGTAGTGGGCCGAGC
Organism: uncultured delta proteobacterium; assembly: GCA_963818535.1. Taxonomy (GTDB): domain Bacteria; phylum Myxococcota; class Myxococcia; order Myxococcales; family Anaeromyxobacteraceae; genus CAIOAK01. Next base: position 216,471 of record CAWFSM010000008.1, read on the forward strand.
CGCGGGAGAGACGGAGCTCCCGGTGGAGGTAGTCGAAGAACGTGGCGAAGCCGAGCTCCCGGTACAGCGCCCGCTCGTCGAACTGGGCGAGGGAGACGAGCAGGTCGGCCAGGGCGCCTCGTTCCTTGCGGAGGAGTTCGGCATGACGGAGGGACCATTCGCGTGCGTTCATGCAACCACTGTCTCATGCGATTTCCGGCCCTCCGGAAACGCACGAGGATGGCCGCAGGCCTACGCCCTCGAGCCGGGATCTCGAACCTCGCCACGAACTCCGATCGCGGCCCTGGCGCGCAACATGACGCCGCGAAGCCCGTTCCCGCGCCATCTCGATCGATGAAGACGGATTTCGCGGAAACGCCGTCAATGCCAGCGCTTCCTTACGCCCCATCTGGCCGAGGGCCGCCGCGCGGACGCCATGCTGCAGCACCAGCTTCTCGACTCCGATGGACGCCCCGCCCCGCCCCGGTCGGCCCCGCCTCCGTGAACGAAGTGGCGTGGTGGATGCTCGGCCATCCCGACACGCCGGCGGGCAACGACCTCCACGCAGCAACCCTCTGGATTCCGGTCCTGATTCTCGTCGCCCTCGGGACCTGGCTCCTCCACCGGGCCTCCGGGCCGGGTCGCCAGCGCTCCTTGACTACGGGGGTTGCCTAGGTTACGACCTCCCCACATTTTCGCCCCCGGGTAGCCGGGACTCGAAAGTGGGCCGCTGTAGCGCCCACTTTTCGCTTTTCTGGGACCCATGACCGGAATCGCACAGGAATCCGTCGCCGAACGGGCGCGACAGCTTCTCGAGCCCGTGCTCGCGCGCGACGGCTTCGAGCTGGTCGAGGTCGAGTGGCAGCGCGAGGGCGGCGCCTGGGTGCTCCGCCTCTACGTCGACAAGGAGGGCGGCATCGGCGTCGACGACTGCCACGCGGCCTCCCGCCTCGTCGAGACCATCCTCGACGTGGAGGACTTCATCGAGCCGGCCTACAGTCTCGAGGTCAGCTCGCCGGGCGTCGAGCGCCCCATGCGCAAGCCCGAGGATTTCAAGCGCTTTGCCGGACAGCGCGCCAAGATCAAGGCCTTCGGCCCGGTCGAGAGCGCGCCTGGAATCGCGCCCCGCAAGCAGTGGACCGGCACCCTGCGTGGATTCGCGGGCGGCGCGGTGGAAATCGAGGTGGACGGAAAGGTCCACCGCATCCCGGTGGACCGGATTGCCAAGGCCCATCTCGAATACGACTTCGAAGCCGATCTGAGGAGGAAGGCCTAGCCATGCAGCCCAACGTGAATCTCTCCCTCATCCTGGACCAGGTCGCGAAGGACAAGGGCATCGACCGGGGCACGCTCGTCGCCATCCTCGAGGAGGCCATCGCCACCGCCGCCAAGAAGCACTTCGGCATGGAGCGGGCGCTCAAGGCCGTCTTCGACGAGGACCGCGGCAAGGTGGACACCTTCCAGGTGCTCACCATCGTGGCCGACCCCACCGACGAGAACCCGCTCCCCGACCCGGTGAACATGATCCCGGTCTCGTTCGCCCACGAGAAGGGCATCGAGGTGGAGCCCGGCGACGAGCTCGACTTCCCCATCTACTACAGCCCGGACGACGAGGCCCTGGCCCGCGCCCAGGACGACCAGTGGGGCGACCTCCTCAAGCTGAAGACCTACCGCCGCAGCTTCGGCCGCATCGCCGCCCAGACCGCCAAGCAGGTCATGATCCAGGGCACGCGCAACGCCGAGCGCGAGAACATCTTCAACGAGTACAAGGACCGCAAGGGCGAGGTCATCACCGGCATCGTCCGGCGCTTCGAGCGCGGCAACGTCATCGTCGACCTGGGGCGCGCCGAGGCCGTGCTCCCGGTCCGCGAGCAGGTCCCGCGCGAGAGCTACCGCGCCGGCGACCGCATCCAGGCCTACGTCTTCGACGTGCTGCGCGAGTCGCGCGGGCCGCAGATCATCCTCTCCCGCGCCTCCGTCGAGCTGCTCCGCAAGCTCTTCGAGATGGAGGTCCCCGAGATCGCCGAGGGCGTGGTGGTCATCGAGGCCGCCGCCCGCGAGCCGGGCGGCCGCGCCAAGATCGCCGTCTCCTCGCGCGACAGCGACGTCGACCCGGTCGGCGCCTGCGTGGGCATGAAGGGCAGCCGCGTCCAGGCGGTGGTCCAGGAGCTCCGCGGCGAGAAGATCGACATCGTCCCCTGGCACGAGGACCCGGCCCGCTTCGTCTGCAACGCGCTGGCGCCCGCCGAGGTCTCCCGCGTGCTCCTCGACGACCAGAACCGGGCCATGGAGATCATCGTCCCCGACGACCAGCTCTCGCTGGCCATCGGGCGGCGCGGCCAGAACGTGCGGCTCGCCTCCCAGCTCACCGGCTGGAAGCTCGACATCAACAGCGAGTCGCGCGTGAAGGAGATGCGCGAGTTCGCCACCCGCAGCTTCACCGCCATCGGGGTCCCCGAGGCGACGCAGGAGATGCTCTACGCCCACGGGTTCCGCAAGGCGCAGGACATCGCCAACGCGTCGGCCGAGATGCTCACGCAGTTCCCCGGCTTCGACATGGACATGATCCCGGCACTGCAGAAGCAGGCCCGGGAGCAGGCCATCACCGACGCCGAGGAGGAGATCCGGCTCGAGCAGGAGCGCGAGGCGGCCCGCATCGCCGAGGCCCGCCGCCACCCCGGCACCCTCTCCCAGGAGGAGCGCATGGCGCGGGTCCGCGGGGTGGGCGAGAAGACCATCGACCAGCTGAAGGCCGCCGGCTACGGCACGGTCGAGGCCATCCACGCCGAGCCCGACGTCAACAAGCTCGCCGACTCCACCGACCTGGGCATCAAGAAGGCCCGCCAGATCAAGCACGCCGTCGGGATCTACCTCGAGGAGGAGAAGCGCCTCCGGGACGAGCTCGACGCCGAGCGCAGCCGTTCGGGGTCGCCGGTCTGACATGACGACGCCGGAGCGCACCTGTGTCGGATGCGGGGAGAAGCTGCCCGCGACGGGACTGGTGCGCCTGCGGCTCGCCGAGGGCGGCGTGGTCGTCGATCGGGAACGCCGCGGAGGACGCGGCGCATGGATGCACGCGGGGAGCGCCTGCCTGGCTCGCGCGGTGAAGCGAAAGGGCTTCGAGAGGGCGTTCCGGAAGGCCGTATCGGTCGATGAATCGCGGCTCCGGGAGCAGTTGACGGGCAACGGCGGCAGGGTTTAGGAGACAGGTTCCATGTCGAAGAAGCGCGTGCACGAGCTGGCAAAGCAGCTCAAGGAGGCGGGGATCGAGCTCTCGAACCAGGAGCTCGTCGAGAAGCTCCACGCCCTGGGCTACGACGTGAAGAGCCACTCCTCGTCGCTCGAGGAGGATCAGTGCCAGTCCGCCTACGAGCGCATCGTCTCCGAGAAGAAGCCCAAGGCTCCCGCGCCGCGCCCCTCCGGTCCCGGGTTCGTCGTTCGCAAGCGCGCCCACGTCGAGCCCGCTCCGGTCGCCGCCGCTCCGCCCCCGCCCCCCGAGCCTTCCGTCGAGGAGGAGGAGGAAGAGGAGGAGTACGCGGAGGAGCCCATCGACACCGTCGCCGAGGGCAAGGAGTTCGTCGCCCAGGTCGACGCCCCCGTCGCCGAGGCGGCAGGGGAGCCCCAGGCTCCCGCTCCGGAGGCGCCTCCGGCCGAGGCCGGCGCGCCCACCCCGGCGGAGGCGCAGGCCCCCACCGCGCCTGCGGCCCCGGCCCCGGCCACGACGCCCCACGCTCCGGTCCAGCCTCCCGTCGCCCGGCCCGGCGCCCCCGTCGCCGTCACGCCTCCGGCGGCGCCGCGCCCGGATCCCCGCTCCATCCGTCCCACCTCGACCCAGGCGGTGGTGATCTCCCGCCCGACCACCCCGGTCCGGCGGGTCACGCCGCCCACGTCGTCGCGCGACGGCAGTACCCTGCCGCGCCCGGTCCCCGGGCCCTCGGCGAGGTCCGCGAGCTGAAGGTCGTCCCCGGCAGCCTCGGGCGCGAGCGCGAGTTCATCGACGTCTCGAAGGACAAGAAGCGGCGCGGCGCAGGGCGCCCGGCCGACGAGGCCGTCAAGGCGCTCACCCCGAAGGACCTGCTCGCAGTCGGCCATGACCGACCGCTCCTTCGTGCCGGTCCGCGGCAAGAAGAAGAAGCCGACCAAGAAGGGACAGAAGACGCAGGTGACCGAGCGCGCCGAGCACAAGAAGGTGATCCGCATCGAGGAGGCCATCAGCGTCTCGGCCCTCTCGCAGGCCATGGGCGTGAAGGCGTCCGACCTCATCCGGAAGCTGATGACGTCCGGGCACGATGGCCACCATCAACCAGCTCATCGACGCCGACACCGCCGCCATCCTGGCCACCGACTTCGGCTTCACCGTCGAGAAGCAGGGCTTCGAGGTGGAGGAGTTCATCCCCGAGGTGGTGGTCGACGAGTCGAAGCTCGTCAACCGGCCCCCGGTCGTCACCGTCATGGGCCACGTCGACCACGGCAAGACGTCGCTGCTCGACGCCATCCGCAAGGCCGACGTGGCCGCGGGCGAGGCCGGCGGCATCACCCAGCACATCGGCGCCTACTCGGTGCAGACCACCCACGGCCCCATCACCTTCCTCGACACGCCCGGCCACGAGGCCTTCACGGCCATGCGGCAGCGCGGCGCCCAGGTCACCGACCTGGTGGTGCTGGTGGTCGCGGCCGACGACGGCGTGATGCCCCAGACCATCGAGGCCATCAAGCACGCCAAGGAGGCCGGGGTCACCGTCCTCGTCGCCATCAACAAGGCCGACAAGCCGGGCGCCCAGCCCGAGCGGGTCATGCAGCAGCTCACCGAGTACGAGATGGTGCCCGAGCAGTGGGGCGGCACCACCATCATGATGCCGGTGTCGGCCCGCACGAAGCAGGGGCTCCCCGAGCTGCTCGAGTACATCGCGCTGCAGGCCGAGGTGCTCGACCTCAAGTCGAACCCGGAGGCGATCGCCGCCGGCGTGGTCATCGAGGCCAAGCTGGAGAAGGGCCGCGGCCCGGTCGCCACCGTCCTGGTGCAGGAGGGCACGCTGCGGGTCGGCGACGCCCTCGTCACCGGCGTCCACCACGGCCGCGTCCGCGCCATGATGAACGAGCGCGGCGAGCAGGTGAAGGAGGTCCCCCCCGGCTATCCGGTGGAGGTCCTCGGCCTGTCGGGCGTGCCGACCGCCGGCGACGACTTCAACGTCGTCTCCGACGAGAAGTCGGCCAAGGAGGTCGCCGAGCACCGCGCCGAGAAGGCCCGGGCCAAGGAGCTCGGCTCGATGAAGCGGGCCACGCTCGAGGACCTGTTCGCCAAGAGCAAGCCGGGCGGCGCCAAGGAGCTGAACGTCGTCGTCAAGGCCGACGTCCAGGGTTCCTCCGAGGCGATCTCGCAGGCGCTCACCAAGCTCTCCACGCGCAAGGTGAAGGTGAACGTGCTCGACTCCGGCGTGGGCGCCGTGACCGAGTCCGACGTCCTCACCGCGGCCGCCGGCAAGGCCATCATCGTGGGCTTCCACACCAAGCCCGAGACCAAGGTCGATCAGATCGCCAGCCAGCAGAGCGTGAAGATCCTGCTCTTCGACATCATCTACGAGGCGGCCGACACCATCCGCGAGGAGATGGTCGGGCTGCTCGACCCGATCATCAAGGAGAAGCCGCTCGGCAAGGCCGAGTGCCGGGCCATCTTCAACATCCCGCGCGCCGGGACCATCGCCGGCTCGGCGGTCACCGAGGGCGTCATCAAGCGCGGCGCCCACGTCCGCGTGCTCCGCGACCGCAAGGTGGTCCACAGCGGCAAGATCGCCTCCCTCCGCCGCATCAAGGACGACGTGAAGGAGGTCCAGGCCGGCTTCGAGTGCGGCATCGGGATCGAGAACTTCACCGACTTCAAGGTCGGAGACATCTTCGACGCCTACGAGCTCGAGGAGACCCGGCCGTCGCTCGACTAGCGGCGCGCCGTCAGGGAGGTCGCGGTGTTCGTCGGCATCCTGCGCCTCACGCTGCACCTGCCCGAGCCCGGGTCGCTCAAGTCGAAGCGGCACCTGCTGCGATCCGCGCTCGACCGGGTGCGGGCCCGCTACCCGGTGGCCATCGCCGAGGTCGGGGAGAACGACACCTGGCAGCGCAGCGTGGTGGGCGTGGCCGCGGTGGGGAACGACCACGCCTTCGTGAACGAGCTGCTCGACAAGGTGACCGGATACGTGGGCAACGTTCACGGAGGCCAGGTGCTCATCACCGACCGGGAGATGGAGATCGTCCCGTTCGGCGGTGACCTGGGTGGTGGATGGCGGACGCTGGCGGACGCCGAGGAGGACGACCATGGCCCATGACCGACCGGCCCGCGTGGCCGAGGAGTTCCAGCACGAGGTCTCGGCGATCCTGGCCCGCGGGCTGAAGGATCCCCGCGTGGTGGGCTTCATCACCGTCACCGGCGCCAAGATGTCCCCCGACCTGCGGGAGGTGACCGTCTTCGTGTCGGTTCACGGCGACGAGGCGGTGAAGAAGAAGACCATGGAAGGGCTGGGCGCGGCCGCGAGCTACATCCAGCGCGAGGCCGCGCGCGGCCTTCGGCTCCGCGTCGTCCCCCACCTGAAGTTCCTCTGGGACGGCAGCATCGAGGAGGGCGACAAGATCGAGCGCCTCCTCAGGGAAGCCAAGGAGAAGGACGGACGGTAGCCCGGGGTCGCCGTTCGGCGGCCGTGCCCCCCGAGGCGAGCAAGCGGGCCAGCGTGGCGCCGATGGGGTGGCCGGTGGCCGCCTCCGCGTGCATCCACTGCCCCCCGGGGTTCACCTCCAGGAAAGCGAAGCCGCCCCCGCGGCGGCGGCGCAGGTCCACCGCGCCGTAGCGGAGCCCCAGGGAGCGCATCAGGGCGAGGAGCCTCAGGCGGAGCGCCTCGGGCAGGCGGACCGGCCGGGCGGACGCCGAGACCTTCTCCCAGTCGACGCGAACGTCGTCGGGGTCGCCGCCCACGCGGGCGTCGAGCGACATGGCGAAGACCTCGCGCCCCACGATGGTCACGCGGTAGTCGAGCCCCTCGACGCGCTCCTGGAGGATGGCCGGGCCGGTGCGGAGCCTGGCCGCCAGCCACACGTCGTCCGGGTCGGCGGCCCGGGTGCAGCCCCCCTCCACGGTCGACGCCAGGGACTTCACGATGGCCCCGCCGCGGCAGCGCCTCGCGAAGGCCAGGGCCTGCGGGAGATCGTTGGTGACGAGCGTGCGCGGAACGGGGAGGCCCACCTGCCGGGCCATCTCGAGCTGGACGAGCTTCCGCCGGGCCACCTCCTCCGAGCCCGGGTCGTTCACCCAGAAGCCGCCGGCCATGCGGACGACGCCCGCCAGCGCCGCGCTCCATTCGTCCACTCCGAGGCGGCCTCCCTCGCCCTCGGACGCCCAGGTCTCCGCCGGCTGCGGACGCCGCCACCAGACGGCCCGGACCTCGGCCGGATCCACGGCGCCCGCCGCGGTTCCGAGAAGGCAGCGCCCCGGCCTGCCCGCGCCGAGGCCGACCACGAGGCCCTTCTCGGGCAGGCGACCGAGGAAGAGCGGCACCGGGCGCAGCCCCAGATTGGCCAGGTGGATGGCCGCGGCGACGCCGTGCTCGTCTCCGGGTGGGCAGACGATGAGCACGAGCCGATCATGGCCCGCGGACGATCGGCGCGGGCGTCCCGGGCGGCGGGGGCGCGATCCCACGACGGGCGCTAGTCGTCCCCGGCCCGCGTCGGCGAGATCGTCACGGCCGCCATGGGACTCCCGGTGACGTAGTGCACGACGTAGACCGTACGGTCGGGGCTGTCCGGGGGAAGCAGCTTGTTGCTCGCCTCGAATGCGTCGAACAGCGCGGTCAGCTGCTCGAAGTTCAAGGAATCCTGCGTCACCATGCGACTGCCCTGGGGGCTGGGACCGTTGTCCCGCCTGGGAAACTTGCTCATCTCGCTCCTCCTCTTCGGTTCGGACGTCCGGGATCGGACGCCGCTGCCACGGATTTCCCACCGGGTCCCAGCTTCCGGCGCAGGGCCCTCGCGTCGGAGAGGAGCGGGTGGTCCGCGTCCGCTCCCGAGAGCATGTCCTCCAGCCTGGCGAGGGCCACGCTCGCCTCGGCCGGCCTGCCGAGCTGCTGGAGCAGCCGCGCCTCGAGGACCAGGCTCCTCGGCAGGGCCCACGTCCGCCACTGGCCGAGGGGATAGTAGAAGCGCTGGAACCGACGGAGGTCGGCGAGGGCGGCCTCGTCGCGCGAGGCCTCGAACGCGCACTCGGCCGCGTACCAGGAGACGGCGTCGGGCGGGCCCAGCTCCGCGGTGTACGGTTCACCCCGAGCCACCTCGCGCAGCGCGCCCAGGGCCGCTCCGGGGCCGGCCGCTCGCCATGCGACCAGGGCATCGACCAGCTTGCGTGTGCCGGGGTCGACGGAAGGATGCGCGGTCAGGGTCAGGGCCGCGTCGCCTCCCCCGAGGTACGCCAGGGCGGGTGCGAGACTGGCGGCGTTCTCGGTCGACGTGGCCGCGACCTCCTCGGCGATCCTTCGCACGCCGGCGAGGTCCCTCCGTGGAGCGAGGAATTCGTTCACTTCGCGTGCGCCCTCGATGAATCGACGGCGCGGGTCGGGCGGCGCCGGCCGTCGATCCCGGATGGCCTTCGCCTCGCGGGTGCGCCCCCGCAGCAGGAGGTACCGGACCAGGCGTTCGCCCGCGCCGTCGGGTTCTCGCGCCGCGTCCTCCCGGAGCATCGGTTCCACCTCCGCCCACTCGCCGGCCTCCACGAGCGCGGCCTCCAGGTGATCCCGTGCGAGGCCGGTCCCGCTGGGCGCGGCCCGCCGGAGCACCCGGATCGCTTCCTCGAGGTTGCCCGAGAAGCCCAGCGCCCTGGCCTCGGAGATGAGCCTCCCCGTGGACGGGGGAGAGGCTGCCAGCTGCCCCGCGACGCGCTTCAGGTCCTCCACCCGGTCGAGCTTGCCGAGGTACCAGACCAGGCTGTCGATGGCCAGCTCGAAGCCCGGGTCGAGCTCCACGGCCCGCTCCAGGTGAGGCACCGAATCGGCGACCCGTCCCTGCCGGAAGAGCGCCTCGGCAAGCGCGTAGGCGAGACGCGGGTCCTCGGGGGACTCCTTGACCGCCGCCTCGAGGATCTCGATAGACCGCTCCGGCCGGGGGACAGGCTGGCGTCCCAGGCGCGGACGAGGGCCTGCTCGCGGGGGGAGAGCATCTCCACCCGCTGCAATGCGGCGTCGAGCATCGGCCGGAGCTCGTCGTAGGGGGCGGCGCTCCACCAGGCCAGCCGGACCAGCTCGAAATGGGCGAGGGAGAAGCCGGGGTCGATGTCGAGCGCCTTGCGGAAGTGGCGCTCGCAGTCCACGTACCCTGCACCGACGGAATCGGAGGGTCGCTCCACGCATCGGACCCCGGCGAGGTAGTGCTGGTGCGCCAGGAGGCTGGAGGACACGGCCCGGGAGACCTCCTGATCCGCGCCTCGCACCTCGGGTTCCCGTTCACGAAGCGCCTTCCGTGCCCGTCCCACCACCCGGCTCAACGCCGGGAGGACGTCCGCCTCCGAGGCGGCACGCTCGCGGAGGGTGAAGAGCACCCGACCGCTCTCGGGCTCCAGGGCCTCGATCCCGAGCGCGAGCGCCTCCCCGTCCTCGGTCACCGACGGCACCAGCACCGCAGCACCTCCTGCCTGGCGGGTCGCGAAGCGGGCCAGGCCGCGGTCCAGCCGGTCGGGTGCCGATCGCCCCGAGGCGCGGAGGACGCCGAGCAGCCGGGAACGATCGAGGACCTGGAGCCGGGGCGAGGACTGAAGGCCGCGCGCGACCAGATCGCCGATGCCGTCGAGCGCCGCCTTTCCGGTCCCGTTCTCGGCGTCGGCCACCGCCACGCGGAACGGGCCGGACGGGGCTCCCGGCGACGGCGTGAACGCGCGCCCGAGCCCGTAGAACGCGCCCACGATGGCCAGGCCCGCAGCGGCGGTCGCCAGCAGCGCGACCCGACGCCTCCGCCGATCGATCCGGTCGAGCTCGGCGAGCAGGGCCGCGCCGTCGACCGGTCGAGGGGCTGGATCCTGGGAGCGCGCACGCTCGACCAGCGCGCGGAACGAGTCCATCGACGATCTGGGGGCGTCCGCCCCGTCCTTCGAGGATCTTCCGGCGAGCAGCCTCCGGGCCAGGATTCCCCAGGCGTAGACGTCGGCCCGCGCATCGGTCGCCTCACCTCTCCACTGCTCGGGCGCCACGTACGGGGGCGACCCGGCACGAATGCCCACCGCACCGGCCACCTGGGCCAGGCCGAGGTCGAGGATCTTCACGTTTCCGTCGGACTCGATGAAGATGTTGTCCGGCTTCAGGTCCCGGTGGACCACCCCGGCCGCATGCATCTGTGCGAGCCCCACGGCGACGGACCGGAGCACCCTGCGCGCCTCCTTGCGGCCGAGCGGGCCGCGATCGAGGCGGTCGGAGAGAGTCTCCCCCTCCAGGAACTCGTAGACGAGGTAGGTGCCCCCCTCCCACTGGCCGACGTCGTGCAGCGTCACCACGGCGGGATGGCGGACCCGGGCGGCCGCCTCTCCCTCTCGCCGGATCCACTCGAGCGTGGTGGGCGTGTTGCTGCGCTCCGGGCGAAGGACCTTGATGGCCACCCGTCGGCGGAGGTCGGTGTCCTCGGCCTCGAAGACGAGCCCGAATCCGCCCCGCCCGATGGCCCTGACGAGGAGGAACCGCCCGATGCGGTCCCCCACCGCCGAGGCAGGCGCCAGGGGCTCGGCGGGGACCGCCAGGACCTCCGCGAGCAGCCGGGTGATCTGCCCCGGCAGGTGCGACGGGGCCTCGGAACTCGGGTCTCCGGCGCCACGCGACTTCAATGCCGACCCCCCGGCTTTCACGTGAAGCCCGGGAATGGTGTCATTTCCGGGGTGCGCGATGCAAATCGTCCCGCCGAGGGAGTGACGCCGGTGAGGGGGCTTTGTGACCGGCCGTCCATCTGCGAGACTCCGCGCCCCACATGTCCCCGAGTTCCATGCATGGCGGCATCCTCGTCGTCGACAAGCCGGCCGGACCCACCAGCTTCGACGTCGTGGAGCGGGTGCGCCGGGCGCTCGGAGCGGCCAAGGCAGGGCACACCGGAACGCTCGATCCGGCGGCCACCGGCGTCCTGGCGGTGTGCGTCGACGACGCCGTGAAGCTCCAGCACTGGATCATGGAAGGGGACAAGGCCTACGAGGCGCTCGTCGTCTTCGGATTCGCCACCGACACGGAGGACGCCGAGGGAACGGAGACCGAGAGGGGCGACCCGGCGGGCCTGACGTCCGAGCGGGTCGCGGCGGCGATGGCCGGATTCGTCGGGGAGATCGACCAGGTCCCCCCCATGTACTCGGCGGTCAGGGTCGGGGGGAGGAGGCTCCACAAGGCGGCCCGGGCCGGCGAGACGGTGGAGCGACTCGCGCGCCGGGTGCACGTCCACGCCCTCGACCTGATCGGATTCGATCCCCCCTCGGAGGGGCTGGCCCGGGCTCGCATCGCGGTCCGGTGCGGGAAGGGGACCTACGTCCGGACGCTCGCCTCGGCCCTGGGCGCCGCGCTCGGGGTTCCGGCCCACCTGGGAGCCCTGCGGCGGACCGCCAGCGGACCTTTCTCGATCGGATCCGCCCTCCCGCTCGCCGAGGTGGAGCGGCTCGCCCGGGTCGACCGGGCCGGGCTCGACTCCCGGATGGTCTCCCCCGCCGACGCCCTGAGGGCCTTCCCGGTCGTCCAGGTGGCCCCGGAGGAGGTTCGGGCGCTGGCCCAGGGCAAGACCCTGCGGCGGGAGGCCCCGGGGCCGCTCTGCCGCGCCCTGGACGCCGACGGGGCGCTGGTGGCGGTGGTCGCACCGCTGGCCGGGGGAGACGGGCTGAAGCCGGTGCGGGTGTTCGTGCAACCTCTGGAGATCCCGGGGCCAAGCCCCGCGAAGCGTTGACTTCGCCCCCCTCTGCCGCTAAAAGACCCCCTTCCTAACCCGCCGTCCTCTGTCCCCGTGGCGCAACGCCTTCGCCCTCGAGACGGGAACGGCCATCACCAGGGAGCAACCGCTATGGCGCTCGTCACCGAGCAGAAGCAGGAAGTCGTCCAGAAGTACCGCCGGCACGACAAGGACACCGGGTCTCCCGAGGTCCAGGTGGCCCTCATCACCGAGCGGATCACGTACCTCACCGAGCACTTCAAGACGCACAAGAAGGACCACCACAGCCGCCGCGGCCTGCTGAAGCTGGTCGGGCAGCGGCGCCGGCTCCTCGACTACCTCCGCACGGTCGACCTGAACCGCTACAAGGTCGTCATCGAGCAGCTCGGTCTTCGCAAGTAGCAGTTCCACAGGCCCGCCCGCGAGCGGGCCGGCGCACCGCCGACGGCGCTTCCGTTTCCGACTCGGGCACCGCTCCCCATGCGAGCGGCGCCCCAGTGAGAAACTGAGGCACCGCGGGCCAGGCGGCGGCAACTCGCACGGCGGGACCGGAGGGCACGACAGCCCCCCGGCTCACATCGTGAAGGTGCCAAATGAAGGCCATCCAGGAACGCGCGCAGGTCGGTGATCGCGAGATCACCCTCGAGACCGGCAAGGTCGCCAAGCAGGCCGACGGATCCATCTGGATCCGCCACGGCGACAGCATCGTCCTCGTCACCGTCGTGTCGGCGAAGGAGCGGAAGGAGGGAATCGACTTCTTCCCCCTCACCGTCGACTACCAGGAGAAGCTCTTCGCCGCGGGCAAGATCCCCGGCAGCTTCTTCCGGCGCGAGGGGCGGCTCACCGAGAAGGAGACGCTGGTCTCCCGCATGGTCGACCGCTCCTGCCGCCCGCTCTTCCCGGACGGCTACGCCAACGAGACCCAGCTCATCTGCACGGTCATCTCCTTCGACCAGGAGAACGACACCGACGTCCTGGCGCTCACCGGCGCCTCGGCGGCGCTGGCCGTCTCCGACGTCCCCTTCAACGGGCACATCGCCGGCGTCCGCGTCGGGCGCGTGGGTGGCAAGTTCGTCGCCAACCCCACGCTGGCCCAGCGCGCCGAGGCCGACCTCGACGTGGTGCTGGCCGCCTCCCGCGACGCCGTCGTGATGGTGGAGGGCGGTGGCAAGGAGATTCCCGAGGACGTGATGGTCGACGCCCTGCTCTTCGGGCAGGCCGCCGTGCAGCCGCTGCTCGACGCCCAGGACCGGCTCGCCAAGGCGGTCGCCAAGGCGAAGCGCGCCTTCGAGGCCCCCAAGAACGACCTCGCGCTCCGCGAGAAGGTGAAGTCGCTGACCTGGGAGAAGGTCCGCCAGGCCTACGCCCGCAACGAGAAGCACGATCGCTACGGCCGGCTCTCCGAGATCAAGAAGGAGCTCCTCGAGGCGCTCCGGGCCGAGGCCGCCGGCGACGCCGCGCAGCTCGCCGCGCTGGTCGCCCGCGAGAAGGAGATCAAGGGCTACTACGAGGACGTGAAGTACGAGTACATGCGCAAGATGATCACCGACGAGGGGCGCCGGATCGGCGGCCGCGGTCCGGCCGACATCCGCTTCATCGCCTCCGAGGTGGGCATCCTCCCCCGCGTCCACGGCTCCGCCCTGTTCACGCGCGGTGAGACGCAGGCCCTCGTCGCCGCCACCCTCGGCACCTCCGAGGACGAGCAGCGCGTCGAGATGCTGACCGGCATGCACTACAAGAAGTTCATGCTGCACTACAACTTCCCGCCCTTCTCGGTGGGCGAGGCCAAGTTCCTGCGCGGCCCCGGCCGCCGCGAGATCGGCCACGGCGCGCTGGCCGAGCGGGCCCTGCGGGCGGTGCTGCCCGCCGAGGACAAGTTCCCGTACACCATCCGCATCGTCTCCGACATCATGGAGTCGAACGGCTCCTCGTCGATGGCGTCGGTCTGCGGCGGCTGCCTGTCGCTCATGGACGCCGGCGTCCCGGTGAAGGCCCCGGTGGCCGGCATCGCCATGGGGCTCATCAAGGAAGGCGAGAAGATCGCCATCCTCTCCGACATCCTCGGTGACGAGGACCACCTCGGCGACATGGACTTCAAGGTCTGCGGCACCAACGAGGGCATCACCGCCATCCAGATGGACATCAAGATCGGCGGGGTGACCCGCAAGATCCTCCAGGACGCGCTCGACCAGGCCGCGGCCGGCCGCAAGCACATCCTCGGCGAGATGGCGAAGGCGCTCTCCACGCCCCGCAGCGACATCAGCGCCTACGCGCCGCGGATCACCACGATCAAGATCCGCTCCGAGCGCATCAAGGACGTCATCGGGCCCGGCGGCAAGGTGATCAAGGACATCACCGCCCGCACCGGCTGCAGCATCAACATCGAGGACGACGGCACCATCAACATCGCCAGCCCGAACCAGACCAACGTCGACGCGGCGATCAAGATGATCAAGAACCTCACCCAGGAGGCCGACGTCGGCAAGACGTACCTGGGCACGGTCCGCAAGATCGCCGAGTTCGGCGCCTTCGTGGAGATCTTCCCCGGCACCGACGGGCTCATCCACATCTCCGAGCTCTCCGACAAGCGGGTGAAGAGCGTCTCCGACGTCCTGCAGGAGGGCGAGGAGGTCCTCGTCAAGGTCATCTCGGTCGATCGGGCCGGGAAGATCAGGCTCTCCCGCAAGGAGGCGCTGGCCGACGCGGCCGCGCAGAAGCCCGACGCGGCCAAGACCGACCCCGAGCCTGCCAAGGGCTAGGGAGGCGAGCGGTGGCCGTGGCCGACAACCCGATCCCCGTCGCGGTGCTTCGGGTGGGCGGCCGCGGCGAGCCGCTCGAGCTGCCGCGCTACCAGACCGCCGGCGCCGCCGGCATGGACCTGCGCGCGGACGAGCCGGTCGACCTCGCCCCCGGCGAGCGCCGGCTCGTCCCCACCGGCATCGCCGTCGCCATCCCGCAGGGCTGGGAGGGGCAGGTCCGCCCGCGCTCCGGCCTGGCGCTGAAGCTCGGCCTGGGCATGCCCAATGCGCCGGGCACCATCGACAGCGACTACCGGGGCGAGGTGGGCGTCATCCTCGTCAACTGGGGGCAGGAGCGGGTGCGGCTCGCCCGCGGGGAGCGCATCGCGCAGCTGGTGGTTGCTCCGGTGACGCGCGCCGCGCTCCAGGAAGTGGCCGAGCTGCCCGGCAGCGAGCGGGGCGGCGGAGGATTCGGTTCCACCGGCCGCTAGGCCGGAAACGAGAAGCCGGCCGCGAGAGCGGCATGGAGGGTCGGATGATCCCGCGCTACACGCGTCCCGAGATGGCCCGCATCTGGTCCCCGGAGCGGCGCTTTCGCATCTGGCTCGACGTCGAGCTCCTCGCCGCCGAGGCCATGGTGAAGCTCGGGGAGGTTCCCGCCGAGGACCTGGCCGCGCTGCGCCGGACCTTCGACGGCTTCGAGTTCTCGGCCGCCGACGTGGCCCGCATCGACGAGATCGAGAAGGTGACCAAGCACGACGTCATCGCCTTCCTGACCTTCGTGGAGGAGAAGGGCGGCCTCCCGGCGCGCCACCTCCACAAGGGAATGACCTCCTCCGACGTGCTCGACACCACGCTGGCGGTGCAGCTCCGCGAGGCCACCGCGCTCCTCGTCGCCGACGTCGATCGGGTGCGGGCGGCGGTGAAGAAGCGCGCGCTCGAGCACCGGCGCACCCCGATGATCGGCCGGAGCCACGGCATCCACGCCGAGCCGGTCACCTTCGGGCTCAAGCTGGCCGGCTGGTACGACGCCTGGGGACGGCGCCGCGACGCGCTGGTGGCGGCCGGGAAGGTCGCATCGGTGGGCAAGATCTCCGGCGCGGTGGGGACCTTCGCGAACATCGACCCGAGCGTCGAGGCCTTCGTCATGGCGAAGCTGGGACTCGAGGGCGCGGAGGGGGCGGCCACCCAGGTGGTGGCCCGCGACCGGCACGCCGACCTCTTCTGCGCCATCGCCGTGGCCGGGGCGGTCATGGAGCAGCAGGCCACCGAGGTCCGGCACCTGCAGCGCACCGAGGTCCGCGAGGCCGAGGAGCCCTTCACCGCGGGACAGAAGGGCAGCTCGGCGATGCCGCACAAGCGCAACCCCATCCTGTCGGAGAACCTGACCGGCCTGGCCCGCCTGCTCCGCGGCTGGGCGATCCCGGCGCTGGAGGACGTGGCACTCTGGCACGAGCGGGACATCAGCCATTCCTCGGTCGAGCGGGTCATCGGCCCCGACGCCACCATCGCCCTCGACTTCGGCCTCGCCCGCTTCGCACGGATGATCGACGACCTGCGCGTCTACCCGGAGCGCATGAAGGAGAATCTGGAGGCGACCGGCGGCCTCTTCGAGGCGCAGCGGGTGCTGCTCGCGCTGGTGGGCAAGGGAATCCCCCGCCAGGAGGGCTACGTCCTCGTCCAGCGCAACGCCATGAAGGTCTGGGAGGAGAAGGTCGACTTCCGGACGGCGCTGAAGAGGGACGCGGACGTGAAGAGGGCGCTCACCGACGACGAGATCGACGCGTGCTTCACGGTGGACTACCACCTGAAGCACGTGGATACGATCTTCGAGCGGGTCTTCGGCGAGTGAGCGTGGGTCTTGCGGCCGGAACCAGGGTTCCGGCCGCCGTCACAGATAACCCTTCGCCGTCAGGTTCTCGCGGATGCGCGCGTCGACGCTGCCCACCGGCGAGTCGAACGTCTCGCCGGTGAGGAGCTCGAAGACCTCGATGTACTTCCGGGCCAGCATGATGCGCACCTCGTCGGTGAGCGCCGGCGGCGTTCCGTGTCCGGAGAACCCGTGCTCGGTGATGAGCCACTGCCGGATGTTCTCCTTGTCGAGCATCTGCTGGTCCTGGCCGGCGGCCAGCCGCTCCTCGTAGCCCTTGGCGATCCAGTAGCGGGAGCTGTCCGGCGTGTGGATCTCGTCGATGACCACGAGCTTCCCGTCGGCGATGCCCATCTCGTACTTGGTGTCGACGAGGATGAGGCCGCGCTTCGCCGCCCACTCCTGGCCGCGCTGGAAGAGCGCCCGCGCCACCTCGGTGGCCTCCTCCCAGACCTTGGCCGGGACGAGCCCCTGCTCGACGATGGACCTCTCGCTGATGGGCTCGTCGTGCTTGCCGTACTGGGCCTTGGTGGAGGGCGTGATGATGGGCAGGTGGAACTTCTGGTCCTTGCGGAGCCCCTGGGGCCAGTCGATGCCGTAGGC
Source organism: uncultured delta proteobacterium (assembly GCA_963818535.1). Taxonomy (GTDB): domain Bacteria; phylum Myxococcota; class Myxococcia; order Myxococcales; family Anaeromyxobacteraceae; genus CAIOAK01. The sequence goes on from CAWFSM010000008.1 coordinate 233,568, forward strand.
GCCCGCCTTCCCGGCCACGTAGTCGCGCCAGAGCGAGCCCGTGATGTAGCCGCGGATGATGATCTCGACCGGGAACGGCTGGGCCCGCTTCACGACCATGACGCTCGGGTCGGGGTTGTCGAGGATGTGGGTGGGCGCGATGTCCTTCACCTGGTCGAACCAGAACCGGGTGAGGCGCGAGAGCACCTCTCCCTTGAAGGGAATGGTTCCGAGGACGTGGTCGAAGGCGCTGATGCGGTCGGTCGTCACCATCACGATCCGGTCGCCCCGCGAGTAGTTGTCGCGGACCTTCCCCCGGTAGAGCTCGCCGAGCGCGGGGGCGTCGAACTTCTGGAGGGTGTGGGCAAGCTGGGCGCGGAGCTTGTCGTCGGGAATCATGGCCGCGAATGCTAGCATACGTGCGCCTTGGACCGGGACGACGTCATCTTCGTGCTGCACCGCCCCTCGTCGGCCGAGAACATCGGGGCGGTGGCCCGGGTCCTCGCGAACTTCGGCCTCGCCCGGATGCGGGTGGTGGCGCCCCCGTCCTGGTCGGGTGTGCCCCGGTCGGGGAGGGGCGTCAACGCGAAGGAGGACGTGTTCCGCAGGGCCCGCCGGACGGCGCGAAGGGCCCGGGGGGTGCTCGACGCCGCCGAGGTCGTGCCGGACCTGGCCACGGCCCTCGCAGGCACGGTCTGGGCCTGCGGGACCACCTCCCGGGACATCGAGGGGCGTCCGCGACTCACGCCGCGGGAGCTGGGGCCGGAGGTGTCGCGCCGGGCCGGCGGCGGGGCGGTGGCGGTGGTGCTGGGGGAGGAGCGCCGGGGGCTCTCCGACGCCGAGCTGACCCTCTGCTCGGCCGTCTGCAGCATCCCCACGGGCGAGGCCTACGACTCGATGAACCTGGCCCAGGCGGCGGCCGTGCTGGCCTACGAGGTCGCGCTGGGGCGGGGCGCCGGGATCCCGTCGCCGCCCGGCGCCGAGCCGGCGCGGCACGAGACGGTGGAGGCCTTCTGGGCCCGCGCGCGGACGCTGCTCGCCGGCGTGGGCTACCTCAATCCGCAGAACCCCGACGCCATCCTCGCGGAGTGGCGACGGCTGCTCACGCGGGCCGAGCCCACGCAGCGGGAGGCCGAGCTGCTCGCCGCCGCGGCCAAGTCGCTCGAGCGAAAGCTCGGGACGGGGCCGGCGGGCGGCGAGGGGAACCGCTAGGCGGCAGGCGCCTCGGCTGCGACCTGCGTCGCGCCCTTGCGGCTCTTCTTCCAGGCCTCGAAGTGGTCCTTGCAGAGCCCGTGCTCCAGGACCTTCTTCTTGCACTCTTCCTTGGAGCAGGTCTTCCAGCGGCGCGGCACGGCCTCGAGCTCGCCACGGCGCCACTTGGAGTAGTGGAAGAAGCAGAAGCCCTTGGCGCGGTACGCGCGCTTGCAGCCCTGGATCTTGCAGGCCTTCTTGCCGGCGCCCTTGGCCTTCGGGGCAGCCTTCTTCGCCTTCGTCTTCACGGTCTTGTCGGTCATTCGGGGGGTTGATTACCCGACCCCCGCGCAGAACGCAACCCCGCGATTTGCCTGACCGGGAGGTCAGCGCCCGGGGGCGGGCCGATCGGAGGCGTGCTCCGTCACGATCCGGTCGATGGCGCTGCGATCTGCCTCGGTGTGGTGCTCCACCGGCTCGGGGGCCCGCTTCTGGCCGGCGGCGGCGGAACCGGGTCCTGGCCGGGCCGGCGCGGCGCCCTTCGCGGCCGGCCTCTGCGAGACGCGGGAGGCGGGCGCGCCGTTCCACCGCTCGACGAGGGTCCTTCCGTTCCACGGAACGAAGGCGCCGACCAGGAAGAGGATGGCCGCCACGACGGCGGCGAGGAGCAGCCGGGACATGGACCAGAGGTTCCCACGCAGCCAGGAACCCGTCGAGTTTCCGGCGGGCTCCGGCGAGGCGACCTACTCGATGAGCCCCTGCTCGCGCGCCAGCCGTCCGAGCTTCTCCTTCAGCCGCTCGAACCTCTTGCGCAGGGCGGCCGGCGTCGCCAGCTCGCCGTCGTTCCGCATCACCTCGGCGACGTCCTCCCAGGGCATTCCCTTGTCGACGCGCAGGATGAGCAGGGTCTGCTCCTCGGAGTCGAGGGACTCGCGAAGCTTCATCAGCTTGTCGGCCCGGCCGCCCGGGGCGTAGGTCGACATCGTCGAGCGGACCTCGTCGGCGATCTTGGAGGCCTCGGTCGTGAGGATGGGGCGGGCGCGCTTCCGGTACGGGTCGCGCGCGTAGCGCGCGGCGGCGTGCCACGCGAGCCGGAAGGCCCAGGTCCGGATCGAGCTCTCCCGGCGAAACCCGGGGAGCCCCTTCCAGAGGTCCTCGGCGAACTGGGAGAAGACGTCGTGCGCGTCGTCGTCGTCCCGGAGCACCGCGGTCAGGTACCCGAGGACCTGGGGACCGAAGCCGCGCAGCGCCTCCGTGGCCGCGCCCGAGAGGTCGCCGCCGTCGAGCAAGGCCAGGATCCGAGGTTCGAGGTCGGACACCCCCCCTGTGTACCTCAGGGACCGGGACGATGTCAGGGGGTCGCGCCCACGAACGGCAGGAGCCCCGCGGCTTCCTGGACGAAACCGGTGGCTCCGGCCGCCGCCAGGGTCTCCATGGGGACGAATCCCCAGGCAACCGGGACGAACCGCACCCCGGCCGCGACCGCCGTGGAGTGATCGACGACGCTGTCGCCCACGAGCACCGTGTCGGCGGGGCTCACGCCGAGCCGGGAGCAGATGCCGAGGAGGCCGGAAGGGTCGGGCTTGCGCACCGCCTCGTCCCCCCCCACCACCGCGGAGAAGCGGGAGTGGACCCCCAGGCCGTCGAGGATCTTCCGGGCCATGGCCCCTGGCTTGTTGGTGTGGACCGCGAGCGGGATGCGGGCGCTGCCCAGGACCGCGGCGATGCCCGGGTAGAGCCGCGTGTGGTCGAGGAGGTGGCGCGAGTAGTGCTCGCGCCAGAGCGCCACCGCGGTCTCGAGGAGGTGCTCGCGCGGGGCGATGGAGCGGGAGACCAGGCTCACCGCCCCGTCCCCCACGAAGCTCACCACCTCTTCCCGGGAGCGGGGAGGCAGCCCCAGCTCGGAGAGGGCGTGGGAGACGGCCAGGTAGAGGTCCTCCCGGGAGTCCACCAGCGTCCCGTCGAGGTCGAACACGCAGAGCTTCAAGGTCCCATCCCCACCCAGTCGGAGCCGTCCTCGTACACCTCGCGCTTCCAGATGGGCGCGTCCCGCTTGAGCCGCTCGATGGCCGCCTCGCAGGCGCGGAAGGCCGGCGCCCGGTGCGCTGCGGCCGCCGCGATGACCACCGCAGCCTCCCCGGGCGACAGGGAGCCCACCCGGTGGACGATGGAGAGCACGGCCCCGTGCTCCTCCCCGAGGGCGCGACCGATCTCCGCCAGCTTGCGCTCCGCCATGGGGACGTAGGCCTCGTATTCGAGCCGGAGGACGCGCTTGCCGTGGCTCACTCCGCGGACGTCGCCGCGAAAGGTCACGAGCCCACCGCGCTCCGGACCGGCCACGGCGTCCACCGCCTCGGCGAGGTCGATCGGCCTGTCCACCACCCGGAAGCGCCCCGACCCTCCCGACACGGGAGGGATGACGGCGATCTCCGCGCCCTCCGGGACGGGATCGGCGTCCCCGGCGAACTCCTGGTTCACCGCCAGGCGGCACCGCTGCAGCACCCGGGCCAGCGCGGGGTGCCGCTCCGCCAGGACGGCGCGAAGGTCTCCCACGGTGGCCGGCGCCCCGGTCAACGACTCGGAGTCCGTGCCGGCGGCCTCGCGGGCGACGGCGAAATAGAGGACCGTGACGGGCATCGAGAGGATGGTAGCGCGGCGACGGGGCCCGGGTCACCGCCGGAGGAGCCGCGGAAGGTCCCCGAAGAGGGTGACGCCGATGAGCAACCCGAACAGGAGGATGAACCCCACGGTGTGGATCACGGCCTCGGCCCGCTGGTTCACGGGCCTGCGGGTCACCATCTCGTACACGAGGAAGATGAGCCGGCCGCCGTCGAGGGCCGGGAGCGGCAGGAAGTTGAAGATGGCGAGCATGATGGAGATGAGCCACACCATCATGAGGAAGGGGGCCACGCCGGCCCTGGCGCTGCGGGTCATCTCCTGGGCGATGCCCAGCGGCCCCTGGAGCTCGGCCTTCTGCTTGCGCGACACGACCTGGCCGAGCCCGCCCAGGATCTCGGCGGCCTTGTCGTTGGTGCGCTGGAAGCCCTGGGAGACCGAATCGAGGAGGCCGGCGCGAACGGCCCGGAGGCTGGGAGCGATTCCCGCCTTGCCGATCCCTCCCGAATCGTCGGGCCGCAGCGTCACGGTCTCGGGGGCGGAGCCAGCCGGGGCGCCGGCGCGAGCGACGACGAGCGCCAGGTCCTGTCCGGGGTGGGCGCGGACGGCCAGGACGAGCTCCTTCCAGCCATCCACCGGCGCGCCGCCGGCCGAGATCACGCGGTCGCCGGCGCGGAGGCCCGCGCGGGCTGCGGCGCCGCCGCCGATGACGTCGCCGATGACCGAGCTCTGGTCGGGCTCGCGCAGCCCCATCGTGGCGATGAGCCCGACGGCCATGACGATGGCGAGCAGGTAGTTCATGGCCGGCCCGGCCATGATGACGAGGAAGCGCTTCCAGGCCGGCTTCCCGGAGTAGGCGCCGGTGTCCCCCGGGGCGATGTCCTCTCCGGGCGCCATCCCGGCGATCTTCACGTAGCCGCCCAGCGGGACGGCCGAGACCGCCCACTCGGTGTCGCCGCGCTTGCGGGACCAGATCACCGGGCCGAAGCCGACGCTGAAGCGCTCGACCCGCATGCCCGACCAGCGGGCGGCCAGGTAGTGGCCGAGCTCGTGGATGACGATGAGGAGCCCGAAGGCCAGGACCGTGACGGCGATCATCGGGATGGACTGCAGGATGGAGGTCATGGAGATTCCCGGGCCGGGTCGCCGAACTCCTCGGCCTCGAAGGTCTCGAGCGTCGTGGACGGGTCGCGCCAGGCATCGGCCCGAAGGCCGGCCTTGAGACAGACGTGCTTCAGGAAGGTGGGGCCGTCCCAGCCCTGCTCGACGGCGACGACCGGGAGCAGGACGCCCCGGTGCCAGCCCTGCCTCACCACCAGTCCGTGCACGCCGACGCGCAGCCGGGCCGGGTCCGGGAGGGGGACGCGCGGGCCGAGCGCCGAGACGTGGATGTCGAGGTCGTCGAGCTCGTGGGCCTCGAGGGGGGGGAACCGTGGGTCCTCGAAGGCGGCCGCCACCGCCATGTCGGCCACGGTGCGGGCCAGCGAGCCCTCCGGCTCGAACCGGCCGATGCAGCCGCGCAGCTCGCCCCCACGGTGGAGGGTGACGAAGGCGCCGCGCCGCTCCCCCAGCCCACCCGTCTCCGGCACGACGGGCGGCGTCCCGAGGCCGAGCCTGGCCCGGATGGAAGCCCGGGCGATCCCGACGAGCGCGCCGCGCTCCGCCGGCGTCAGGGGCGCGGTCACGGGCGCCTCCGCGCCCCGGTGAGGAGGTAGCGACGCACGTCGGCGAGGATCTCCCGGTGGTCGAACACGATGGGGGAGGGGAGCGCGTCCCAGGCGAAGGCGCGGGCCTCGTCGGCATCGTCCCCTCCGCGAGGCTCCCCCGCGGCCGAGGCCAGGAAGACCGTGCTGATGGTGTGGCGGCGCGGGTCGCGCGCCGGGTCCGAGTAGGTGTGGAACTGCTCGAGCAGCGTGACGCCGAGCCCGGTCTCCTCCGCGGCCTCGCGCGCAGCGGCCGCCTCGAGGGGTTCCCCCTCGTCGACGAAGCCTCCCGGGATGGCCCAGCCGAGGGGTGCATTCTTGCGGCGCACCAGCACCACCCGGTCGCCCGGAACGAGGATCACCGCGTCCACGGTGGGTGCCGGATTCCGGAAGACGGTCATGCCCAGGTCACCTGCGCGGCGCGGCGATGACCGGCCTGGCCGGCGGAGAAGGAGCGGGAGTCCCGCGCCCGGGGAAGGCCTTCTCCACCATCTCCCGTGCGAACGGGACGTCCCGGCCCGGCGCCCCGGCGGCCAGGGCCCGGGCCGCCGCCGCGGCCTGCGCGGCCTGGTCCGCGAGCCCCATCGACTTCAGGTGGATTCCCACCGTGAAGAGCCTCGCGACCAGCCGTTCCCGGCAGGGGGCGTCGAGCCACGCCTCGAGGGCCTCCGCCGTGGCCTCGGCGGCCTGGCGCGCCCGCTCCGCCTCGTCGGCGCTCCCGGCTCCGGCGACCAGGGCGTCGAGCCTGGCCGCGAGAGCGCGAAGGGCCGCCTCGTCGGCGAGCCAGCCGCGCAGCATGGGCAGCCTGTGCAGCTCGGCGGACGCGGCGAGGGCCTTGCGCTCCTCCTCGTCCGGAAGCGGAGGCAGGGTCTCGGCGGCGTCGGGGGCGGGCGCTCCGGGGCCGATGCGGGCGAGCCAGGCGTCGGAACCCACCGGTGGCTGCCGTCCGGAGAGGTCGTTCCGCCGCCTCGCCTCGGCGACGACGGCCCGGGCATGGAGGGGATCGATCTCCGCCACTCCCATGGCCTGGCCTCGCTCCCCGATCTCCTTGCCGAAGCCGCGGTACTCCTTGCGGCCGAGGACACCGACCTGGAGCTCGACCAGGCCGAGCGTGTCCGAGACGACCGCCTGCCCGACCTCCACTCCCCGTCCGGGAACGTTGCGGGCGATCCAGATGGCCCGCTCCCCCTGCCCGTCGAGGGAGGAGGCGTAGCAGGCGAAGACCTCCTCGGCGATCACGGTTGGCGGGGGAGGAGGAGCCCGGGACGGCTCGGGCACGGCGACCCCCTGGGCGCGCAGCAGGTGGAGGGCGCGCTTCGCGTCCTTGGAGAGCGCCTTGTCGCTCGAGGTGGCGAGGCTCGAGAGGACGTCGAGCCGCTCCCCGGTCACGGCCGCCCGCAGCAGGGCGGCGGCGAGGGGGCCGGGAAGGGTGGCGATCTCCTCGGGCCGGGCCTTGGCCAGGCCGACGAGGAGGCGCGCGGCGCGGGCCGCCTCGGCGCGAGGAAGTCCGGTCTGTTCCGCCACTTCCTGGCTGCCGACGTTCGGGTCCCGCAGGAGGGCGAGGATCCGGTCTGGGTCATCGATGGGCATCGAAGGCGGAATCTATACGCCGGATTCCCCGCGAACAATCTCACTTACACCCGGATGGTCCGGATCCCCTTGACCCGGTCTCGGATTTCCTTAGATATTGCGCCGTCCACTGCTGCGCGAACGCTACCACTCGAAGGGGCGGACGTGGCCAGCCACAGAGCAAGGAGCGGAACCATGACCGGTCGCCTGATCACGAACATCGCCCTCGGAATCGCCAGCACGTTCGCCCTCGCCGTCGCCGTTCCCGCCTTCGCTTGCGACTGCGACAAGAAGGCCACGACCACCACCGACAAGGCCGAGAAGAAGACCGCCACGCCCGCTCCGGCCCCGCAGCAGCAGGCCCCCGCGCAGGAGAAGAAGGCCGAGGCCTCCAAGGCCAGCACGCTCCTCCTCGCCGCCGCCGACTGCAAGTGCGGCGCGAAGGACCCGAAGGACTGCAAGTGCGACAAGGGCTGCAAGTGCCAGGACAAGCACGGCACGACCGACAAGCCCAAGGCCAGCGCCGCCTCGTCGTCGCAGATCATGGTCGCCGCCGCCTGCGCCTGCGGCGCCAAGGAGGCCAAGGACTGCAAGTGCGGCGAGAAGTGCAAGTGCACGGAGAAGAAGGACGCCCCGAAGGCCAAGGCGGCGTAGCACTCGGCGCCTCGTAGTTGCCTAGCTCACAAGGCCTCTGCCGGCGTTGCCGGTGGGGGCCTTCGTGTATCGAGGCGCCGCTACGCCCCGACCCGCTGGGCGCCCCGGCCGCGAGCGCGATGGCGCGCCAGCATCAGGCCGAGGTAGTGGCCGGTGTGGCTGGCCCGCACCCGGGCCACGTCCTCCGGAGTGCCCTCGGCGATGACGTAGCCACCCTCCTCGCCGCCCTCGGGACCGAGGTCGACGACCCAGTCCGCCGACTTGATGACGTCGAGGTTGTGCTCGATGACCACCACCGAGTTTCCGCCGTCGACGAGCCGGTCGAGCACGACGAGGAGCTTCTTCACGTCCTCGAAGTGGAGGCCGGTGGTGGGCTCGTCGAGGATGTAGAGGGTGCGCCCGGTGCCGACGCGGGCCAGCTCGCGCGACAGCTTGATGCGCTGGGCCTCGCCGCCCGAGAGGGTGGGAGAGGGTTGCCCGAGCTTCACGTACCCGAGCCCCACGTCGTCGAGGGTGCGAAGGATGCGCTGGATCTCCCGGTGGTTCGCGAAGTGCTCGGTGGCCTCGCGCACCGAGAGGTCGAGCACCTCGGCGATGTTCTTGCCCTTGAACTGCACCCTGAGCGTGGCCTCGTTGAAGCGCTTGCCCTGGCAGACCTCGCAGGGCACCAGCACGTCGGCGAGGAAGTGCATCTCGACCATCTTCATGCCGTCGCCCTGGCAGGCCTCGCAGCGGCCCCCCTTCACGTTGAAGCTGAACCGGCCGGGGAGGTAGCCGAGGGCCCGGGCCTCCGGCGTCTGGGCGAAGACGTCGCGGACCAGGTCGAAGACCTTGGTGTAGGTGGCCGGGTTGGAGCGCGGGGTGCGCCCGATGGGCTGCTGGTTGATGTCGATGACCTTGTCGATCTGCTCGTGGCCCACGATCGACTTGTGCTTGCCGGGCACCTCGCGTGAGCCGTAGAGGAGCCGGGAGAGCGCCGGGTGCAGGATTCCGTTCACCAGCGTGGACTTGCCGGCGCCCGAGACGCCGGTGACCGCGACGAAGCAGCCGAGCGGGAAGGAGACGGTGACGTCCTTCAGGTTGTTCTCGGTGGCGCCGGCCACGGTGAGGCGCGCCTTGCCCACCGGCCGCCGTCGCTCGGGCACGGGGATCTCGGCCCGCCCGGAGAGGTAGGCCCCGGTCAGCGACGCGGGATCCGCCATCACGTGGGCCGGCGTCCCCGCCGACACCACCCGTCCGCCGTGCTCGCCGGCGCCGGGGCCGAAGTCGACGATCCAGTCGGCGGCCTCCATGGTCTCCTCGTCGTGCTCCACGACGATGACCGAGTTGCCGATGTCCCGGAGCCGCTTCAGCGTGCCCAGCAGCTTGCCGTTGTCCCGCTGGTGCAGGCCGATGGAGGGCTCGTCGAGGATGTAGATGACGCCGGTGAGCTCGCTGCCCATCTGCGAGGCCAGCCGGATGCGCTGGCTCTCCCCGCCGGAGAGGGACGGCCCCGGGCGGTCGAGCGTCAGGTAGGACAGCCCGACGTCGACGAGGAAGCGCAGCCGGTTCTTGATCTCCTTGAGGAGCTCCTCGGCGATGCGGGCCTCCGACCCCTTGAGGGCGAGCGCCTCGAGCCAGGCGAGCGTCTCCCGGATGGTCATGCGCGAGAGCTCGACGATGCCCACGCCGCGCACCTTCACGGCCCGGCTCTCGGCGCGGAGCCGCTCGCCCCCGCAGGCCGGGCACGGCTTGTCGGAGAAGAAGCGCATGTAGTAGCGGCGCATGGCCTCCGAGCCGGTGGACTTGAACCGGCGGTACAGCTGGTTCAGCACGCCCTCCCACTGGATGCGGTAGCCCTTCACGCCGGCGGCCTGGGTGCCGAGCAGGATCACGTCGCGGTGCTGCCGGGAGAGCTTGGCCCAGGGAACGTCGAGGTCGATCCCGAGCGAGCGCGACAGGTGCTCCACGAACTCGAAGGTCCAGCCCTCGCCCCGATCCATCCCGCTGGCCCAGGGCTCGACCGCGCCCTCGCGGATGGTGAGCGACGGGTCGGGGATGATGAGGTCGGCGTCCATCTCGGCGCGGGTCCCGAGCCCCTGGCATTCGGTGCAGGAGCCGAGCGGGCTGTTGAAGGAGAAGGCCTGGGGCGCCAGCTCGCCGAACGAGATGCCGCAGGTCGGGCAGGCGTTCAGCTCCGAGAAGAAGCGATCGTGCTTCTTGTACTCCTCGGGGTCGATGCCCGGGCCGACCTTCTGCTCCTTGTCGGCGTCGGCGACGATCAGCGTCCCCTTGCCCTCCCGCAGGGCCGTCTCCACCGAGTCGGTCAGGCGACCGCGGATGGTCTCCTTCACCACCAGTCGATCGACCACCAGCTCGATGTCGTGCTTGAGCTTCTTGTCGAGGGCGAGCCGCTCCTCGAGCGAGTGGACCGCGCCGTCCACGCGCACGCGCGAGAAGCCGCGCTTCTGGGCGTCGCCCAGCAGCTCGCGGTACTCGCCCTTGCGGTTCTGCACCAGCGGGGCCAGCACCAGGATGCGCGACCCGGCCGGCATCTCCAGGATGGCGTCGACGATCTGCTGCGGCGTCTGCTTGCCGACCTTCCGGCCGCAGGACGGGCAGTGCTGCTCGCCGATGGAGGCGTAGAGGACGCGCAGGTAGTCGTGGACCTCGGTGATGGTGCCCACGGTGGAGCGGGGGTTGTTGGAGGCCGCCTTCTGCTCGATGGAGATGGTGGGGGAGAGCCCGCGCAGGGTGTCGTAGCGGGGCTTCTCCATCTGGCCGAGGAACTGGCGCGCGTAGGACGAGAGCGACTCGACGTAGCGCCGCTGCCCCTCCGCGTAGAGGGTGTCGAACGCCAGCGAGCTCTTGCCCGAGCCGGAGACGCCGGTGAAGACCACCAACCTCTTCTTGGGGATCTCGACGTCGACCGACTTGAGGTTGTGCTCGCGGGCGCCCTTGACGCTGATGGTGTCCGGCTCGGTCATCCGGCCTTGCTTAATCCCGGAGAGGCGCGTTGGCTACCGCTCCGAAACCTGATACGGGAGCGGTTCCCATGGCCGAACTCGCCAACGATTCCGGTGCGATCCGGCTACGCATCGACCCGGTCACCCGCGAGGCCGGGGGACGGATCCTGGCCTCCGCCGCCATCGAGTACCGGGATGCGCGCGACCGGGAGTGGTGGCCGCTGGTGCGGCTCCCCGTGGTCCACCTGCTGCCAGGGTCGTCGGAGACCCTGGTGGGGAGCCTTCAGGAGTTGCTCCAGGGCGTGGTCCCGGGCTTCGCCTGGCAGTCGGGAGACGGGGCGCTGGGGATCCAGATCGGCGTCCCGGAGGGGCAGGGGGACCTGCTCGTCGCCGAGGTGGGCATGGACCTGGCGCTCTTCCTGGCCGAGTCGGCGGGCGCGCCGCGGCGGGAGGGGGCGGAGGCGGCGCTCTTCCGCTGGCCGGTGACCCGGGCCGCTTCCGTGGCGTTCGCCGACGGGTTGCGGCGCGAGTCCGAGGGCCTCGGACGCGATGGCTGACGCGCCGTCCGGCCCGGCGGCGCGGGGGCGCCGGATCACCCCCGCAGGCCGGGCACGCCTGCTCCTCTTCCTGGCGGCCGCCCTCTTCGGCCTGCTCGCGGTGCTCGCCCGCTTCGCCTCCCTGGAAGGGCTCACGGCGCCCCAGGTGGCCACGGTGCGCTTCGCGGTGGGAACCGCGGTGTCCTTGGCGCTCTTCCGGGTCCGACCCGGGACGTTCCGCCCGGTGCGCCGCGGGTTGCTCGTCACCCGCGGCCTGCTGGGCGGACTGGCCGCCCTGCTCTACTTCTACGCGCTCGCGCTCATCCCGGCCGGCCAGGCGACGCTCCTCAACAACACCTTCCCGGTCATCGCCGTGGCCATCTCCTACTTCACGCTGGGAGAGCGTCCGACCTGGCACCTGCTCCTGGCGCTCGGGTTGACGAGCCTGGGGGTGTTCCTGGTCATCGGGGGCGGGCAGGCCGGCTTCACGATGGGCTGGGGACAGTGGGTCGGGATCGCCTCGGCGATCCTGGGGGCCGGTGCGGTCACCTCGATCCGGGCGCTGCGGGCCACCGACAACGCCGCCACCATCTTCTTCGCATTCACGCTGGGTGGACTGCTGGTCTCGGCGCCGCTCTCGGTCGGGACCTGGAGCTTCCACCACCACGCCTGGCTCTTCGCCATGGCGGCGGGGGTCGTCTCCTTCGCCGCCCAGATCTCCATGACCGAGGCCTACGGGGCGCTCACCGTGGCCGAGGCGGCGGTCTGGCAGCAGCTCACCCCGGTGGCGAGCTACCTCTGGGCAGGGGCCGTGCTCGGGGAGAGCCTGTCGGCGATGGGCATCGCCGGCGTGGCGCTGGGGATCGCCGGGGTGGTGTACGGCTCGGTGCTCGGGCGCAGGCCGCCCGAGCCGGAGGAGGCGTGAGGGCGCCCCCGTGACTCCCGCCGTGGCCCGCCGCCGCGCGCTGGCCCGCCTGCAGCTGGTGGGCTGCGGCTTCTTCTTCGGGCTCATGGCCGTGCTGGGAAGGCTGCTCGCCACCGGGCCGGTCCGGTTCACGCCGGGTCAACTATCGGTGGTGCGCTTCGGGGTCGGGGCGGCGGCCAGCCTGGCGGTCTTCGCGGTCCGGCCGTCCCTCTACCGGCCCCACAACGTCCGGCTGCTGGTGACCCGGGGGATCTCGGGCGGCCTGGTGGTGGTCCTCTACTTCGCGGCGCTGGCTCGCATCCCGGCCGGGGAGGCCGGGATGATCTACAACCTCTTCCCGGCCATCGCGACGGTCCTCGCCCTGGGCCTGCTCGGGGAGCGCCCCCGGCTCCAGCTCTGGCTCGCCATCGGGGTCGCCACGCTGGGCGTGGTGCTCGTCCTCGGGAACGGCTCCCTCCGCCTGGGGCTGGGGTGGGGCGAGGGCGCGGCGCTGGCCGCGGCCGCCTTCGCGGCGGTGAGCGCCAACGTCATCCGGGCCATGCGCGGAACCGACAACGCGCCCACCATCTTCTTCTTCTTCTGCCTGGCCGGGCTCCCGGTGGTGCTGCCCTTCGCGCTCGACCCCTGGCCCGGCGGGCTCCTGCCCTGGACCCTCGCCGTCGTGATGGCCCTGTCGGCCTTCGCGGCCCAGGTGCTCATGACCGAGGCCTACGGGGCGCTCTCGGTGGGGGAGGCGGCGGCCTGGCTGCAGCTGACCCCCATCGCGCAGGTCCTCCTGGCCGCGCTCGTGCTGGGCGAGTCGATCACCGCCGTCGGGATGGTCGGCATCGCCGTCTCGGTGGCGGGGGTGGCCTGGGCCACCCGGCTGGGGCAGCGGGCCGCCGCGGTGCCGCCGCCGTGACCGCGCCCGGGAGCGCGCCCGGCAGCGGCGGTGCGCTAGACTCGGGGCGATGATCCCGCCCGCCGTCGCCTTCGAGCCCTTCACCGAGGAGCACCAGGCCTTCCGTCGCCTGGTCCGCGACTTCGCGGAGAAGGAGCTGGCCCCGAACGCCCGCGCCTGGGACGAGAAGGGGGAGTTCCCGCGGGAGCTCTTCCGGCGCTTCGGCGAGATGGGCTTCCTGGGCATCCGGCACGACCCGGCCTGGGGCGGCTCCGGACTCGACTACTGGTACGTGGTGGCCTACGCGGAGGAGCTGGTCCGCTCCCGCAACGGGGGGCTCGGCACCGGCATGCTGGTCCAGGGCGAGATGGCCACGCCCATCATCGGCGAGCTCGGGACCGACGAGCAGAAGCGGGAGTTCCTGGCCCCGGCCCTGCGCGGCGAGAAGATCGCCGCGCTCGCCATCTCCGAGCCCGACGCCGGGAGCGACGTGGCGGCCATCCGCACCCGGGCCCGGCGCGACGGCGACGACCTCGTGATCAGCGGCTCGAAGACCTGGATCTCGAACGGGTCGCGTGCCGACTTCCTCACCATGGCGGTCCGCACCGGCGAGGACGGCTACGGCGGCATCTCGCTCGTCACCTTCCCCACCGACGTCCAGGGCTTCCAGGTCTCGCGCAAGCTCGAGAAGGTGGGCAACCTCTCCTCCGACACCGCCGTCCTCTTCTTCGACGACTGCCGCATCCCGGCCCGCTACCTGCTCGGCGAGGAGAACCAGGGCTTCGGCCACATCATGACCGGCTTCCAGGGGGAGCGGCTGGTGGCGGCGGTCACCGCGGTGGCGGGCGCGCAGCTCCTGCTCGACGACGCGCATCCGCTACGGCCAGGAGCGCAGGGCCTTCGGGCGCCCCATCGGCACCTTCCAGGCCTGGCGCCACCGCTTCGCCGAGCACCTGGCCCGCCTCGAGGCGGCCCGCTGGCTCACCTACCGGGCCTGCGACCTCTTCGCCGCGGAACCAGGTGGCGCTGCGCGAGATCTCCATGGCGAAGCTGGTGGCCTGCGACCTGGCCCAGGAGATCGCCTACGACGCCATGCAGTTCCACGGCGGCATGGGCTACGTGGTGGAGAGCGACGTGGCCCGGGCCTGGCGCGACCTGCGCCTGCTGCCCATCGCCGGCGGGCACCTCCGAGATCATGAAGGAGATCATCTCCCGCAGCGCGGGGATGTGACGGGCGCCGTCATGTCCATGACCCCCGCCGTCGTCGTCCTCGTCACCACCCCCTCCGCCGACTCAGCGGCCGAGATCGCCCGCGCTCTCGTCGAGGAGGGGCTCTGCGCCTGCGGCAACGTGATCCCGGCCGTCCGCTCGATCTACCGCTGGGCCGGGGAGATCCACGACGACGCCGAGGCCCTGCTCGTGCTGAAGACCGAGCGGCGGCTCGTCGCGGCCCTCAAGGAGCGGCTGCCGTCGCTCCACCCGTACCAGGTCCCGGAACTGCTCGTGCTCCCGGTGGAGGACGGCCTCGGGCCCTACCTGGACTGGGTCGCCGCGAGCGTGCGGCCGCGCCTGACCGCTACTTCTTCCGGAACAGCGCCTCGAGCGCGTCGCGGGGATTCTCCATCGGCTTCGGGGCATCGCCGAAGAGCGCCCCCAGCCGGTCGCGCGCCGCCTGCGACGACCCGCGCCGTCGCGAGGCGCCGTCCCCGAGCCGGTAGAGGTCGCAGGCGTTGGAGGCGATCTTGTCCACGTGGTGGTCGGCGTGCGGCTCGCGGCACTCGTGGGGCGCCGACTCCTCGTAGAACCGGCAGTTGATGCAGGAGTGCAGGTCGGCGTCGCAGTGGGGGCACACGCTTCGCCGCCCGATGGGGCCGTCGAGGTCGAGCACCGCCCCGCAGCCGTGGCAGGAGGTGGCCATGACCCGTCAGGCCTGGGCGAGAGGCATGGGCCCGGGCGTCGTCCCCGGCGGCCGCTCCGCCATCTCGGTGGAGAGGATGGCGAACTGCTCCACGTCGATGCTGATGCGGCGCCACTCGTCCTCGGAGATGTCGAGGAAGGCGTCGACGACCTTGGGGTCGAACTGGGCGCCCCGGCAGCGGGTGATCTCGGAGCGCGCCTCGGCGTAGCCCCGCGCCTTGCGGTAGGGGCGGTCGCTGGTGATGGCGTCGTAGGCGTCCACGACGTGGAACACGCGGGCGCCGATGAGGATGTCGTCGCCCTTCAGGCCGGCCGGATACCCCGTGCCGTCCCACTTCTCCTGGTGCTCGAGCACGATGACCGAGGCGGCCTTGAGGTACTCGACCCGGCGAAGCAGCTCCCAGCCGAGCTCGGGGTGGCGCTTCATCTCCTTCCACTCGCTGGCGTCGAGCGGGCCGGGCTTGAGCAGCACCCGGTCGCGGATGCCGATCTTGCCGATGTCGTGCAGGAGCGCGCCGTGCTCGATGATGGTCAGGTCGGGCTCGGCGACGCCCAGCTGCAGCGCCAGGCGCCGTGCGTAGAGCGAGACGCGACGGGAGTGCCACTGGGTCTCGGCGTCGCGGTAGTCGAGCGCGGCGATGAGGCCGCCCAGCAGCGCCTCGGTGCGCTCCCGGACCCGCTCCTCGAGCCGGAGGTTCAGCTCCCGGAGCTTGTCGTTCTGCTGCTGCACCTGGATGGTGAGCCGCTCGTTCTCGCGGCGCAGCCGGGAGGCGTCGGCGGCCTGGGCCACCGTGGTCACGACCTCCTGGTTGTGCCAGGGCTTGGAGATGATCCGGTAGACCTCGCCCGAGTTCACCGCGTCGAGGGCGATGCGGAAGTCCTCGGCGGCCGTGCACAGGACGCGGGCGGCGGCGGGCACCTTCTCCCGCGCCTGCTGCAGGAGGGCGATGCCGTCCATGCCCGGCATCATGTAGTCGGAGATGATGACCGTGGGCCGGTCGGCCTCCATCCGGGCCAGCGCCTCCTCCGGGGTCGAGTAGGTGCGGACGTCGAAGCCGGCGCCCTCGAGGATGCGCTTCAGGTTCCGGAGGATGAGGACGTCGTCGTCGATGACGACGACGCGGTCGGGGCTCGTTGCCGGGATACCGTACCTCCACGAGGGATCGAAGACCGGGGGATCATATCCCCTGGGCAGCCGAGCGCCAGCCTGCGCCGGGAACGACCCGGTTTTTCGGTCCTTGGCCCCCGCCGGGGCGCGGGTCAGAAGCTGTTCAGGAAGTCGTCGTTGGTCTCGAACTCGGTGAGCTTCTTGAGCAGCCGCTCCATGGCCTCGACGGCCTTCAGCGACGCGAGCGCGCCGCGGAGCTTGCGGATCTTCTCGATCTGCTTGCCGGAGAAGAGCTTCTCCTCCTTGCGGGTGCCCGAGGCGCCGATGTCGATGGCCGGGAAGATGCGCCGCTCGGCCAGCTGCCGGGAGAGGACGACCTCCATGTTGCCGGTGCCCTTGAACTCCTCGAAGATCACCTCGTCCATGCGGCTGCCGGTGTCGATGAGGGCGGTGGCGATGATGGTGAGCGAGCCGCCCTCCTCGGCCTTGCGGGCCGCGCCGAAGAGCCGCTTGGGCCGCTCCAGCGCGCGGCTGTCGACGCCGCCGGTGAGCGTGCGGCCGGACGACTCGATCTCGCGGTTGTAGGCGCGGGCGAGCCGGGTGATCGAGTCGAGCAGGATGACGACGTCCTTGCCGCCCTCGACGAGCCGCTTGGCGCGCTCCAGGGCCATCTCGGCGGCGTGGATGTGCTCCTCGGCCGGCCGGTCGTTGGACGAGCCGCAGACCTCGCCCTTCACGTTCCGGCGCATGTCGGTGAGCTCCTCGGGGCGCTCGTCGACGAGCAGGACGATGAGGTGCACGTCCGGCCGGTTGGCGTGGATCGCCTGGGCGATCCGCTGCAGCATGATGGTCTTGCCGGCCTTGGGAGGCGAGGTGATGAGGGCGCGGGCGCCCAGGCCGATGGGGGAGACGAGGTCGAGGACCCGGCCGACCAGCTCGTCGGAGCGGGTCTCCATGACCAGCTTCTCGGTGGGGTCGGTGGCGGTGAGGTTGGTGAAGGCGGTGCGCCGGACGACGGCCACCGGGTCGGTGCCCTCGACCAGGTCGACCTTCTGGAGCACGCGCTTCATCCCGCGGACGGCGGCCTGCCCCTTCACGAGGTGGCCGGGGAGGAGGTGCATGCGGTCGACGAGCCAGCGGGGCACCTCGACGTCGAAGTGCTGGGGCACGTAGGACTTCCTGGGGTCGCGAAGCCACCCCTGTCCCTTGCCCTCGAAGTCGAGGACGCCCTCGACCTCCTCGGTGGTCTCCGGCTGCCCCTGTGGCTGGGGGGCGGGGGCGGCGGCGGCGCCGTTGCCTGCCGCCGGCGGGGCGAAGTTGCCCCCTGGAGAGGGCTGCGCCGGCGATCCGGGCTGTCCAGGCTGGCCTCCCCGACCGCGGCGGCCGCGCCGGCGGCGCCGGCGACGGCCCTGTCCGGGGGCGCCGGGCTGGCCGGTACCGCCGTTTCCAGGCTCGCCCTGGAAGCCGGGCTGCTGGTCGTTCTGGGAAGCCTGCGGAGGCGGGGCGCTGGTTGCGTCGCCGCCCTGGTTCGGGGTCTCTTCGTTGTCCATCATGCGGTCCCTGCGCGGCCGCGGACTTTGCTTCACCGCGGGCGTCCTTCGCCGTGTGCTGGACCGATCGCCCGGATCGAAACGCTTTTCGCTTCTATTCGGGCTACCGGCTGCGGCCCGCTCACCCGCGCGCCGGACCCTTTGTCCGACGACCAGCGGGGAGCTGACCGGGTTTCCGCCCCGCCGCGCCAGCGCGCACCTACGAGGAGGACGACGTCCCTTCTAACAGAATCCAAACTTGAGCGAAAGCAAAAGTGCCGGGTCGGAGCGGACCCCCTTCCGGCAGGGCACCGTCACCCTTCGTTCCCGGCGTCCTCGACCTCGCGGATGTCCTTCTCCGTGAGGGGAACGGCGGAGCCGTGCTGGTGCTGCTCCAGGATCTCGAACAGCTGCTCCTTGTGGGGCCGGACCTTCCCGATGGGGCAGCGCTTCCACTCGTCGAGGGGCTCGTCGCAGTAGCCCATGCGACGGTCGCCGCACTTGGGCTGCAGCTGGCCTCCGAGCTCGGGCACGGCCTTCACGACCTCCCGCCGCATGAGCGCCACCATGTGCCGGATCTCCCACTGGGCGCGCCAGCAGAGACGCAGGTCGGCGATGTGCAGGAGCTCGGTGAAGTTCACCATCACCTGGAAGTTGGTGGGCGCGGCGTTCGGGAGCACGAAGCGCGCGTCCTCGGCCGGGATGCCCTTCTCGAGGGCCTGGAGGTAGACCCGCGTCACCTCGGCCATGAGCCGGTCGTACTCGTCCGCGAGCCCGGCCTTCTCCCAGGTCCTGGGGCGGACGAAGTCGAGCCGTTCCTCCTTGAACTTCACGTAGCGCTGCGACTGCTGCTCGAAGCTGATCCCGATGCGGTGGCGCACGAACTGGTGCGACAGGGATCGCGAGACGCCGCTGATGCCGAACCAGAACACCACCTGCTCGAGGGGCGAGGCGTGGCCGGTCTTGAGCCGCTCGGCGATGAAGGCGCGGATCTTCTCCGGGGAGATGGTGCCGTCGCGGATCTCGCTCCAGACCTCTCCAGGCGTCTTGGGGCTGTAGCAGGTCCGGTAGGCGCCGTAGAGCTTCTGGAGCGGGTCGCGGGCCCAGTCGATGAGGATGACCTCGAGCGGCATGCGCCCCGATACCATCCCGGGCTGACGGCGGGAAGGGGCCGGACGATCCCCAGGTCCACGCGGTGGTTCACGGATGGGGCCCCCCGGATCGAGGGGCTCCCCGGAAGGGTCCCATCCCTGTATGGGTAAGTGGCATGCGTCCGCATCCCGTACCGCTCGCGCTTCCGATGGACCCCGAGCGCTCGTCCCACGCGCGCGGCTCGGCCGTCGATCCGGAGGCCTTCGTCCACGAGCTGGAGCGGGACCTCCTCCGCACGCTGGCGCGCCTGGGCGAGCAGTCCCGGGCGGCGATCCCGGCCTCCGCCCCGGTGACCGATATCCTGGCCGGCGCCCTCCGGGACGGGATCGAGACCGCCGAGATCGCGGCACTCTGGCTGACCGACGAGCCCGACCTCGACCTGCGGCTCGGCCTGGCGCGGCAGGTGGGGGACGAGGCCCGGCACTTCGAGGCGTTCGCCGACCGGATCCGGGCGCTGGGAAGCGACCCGGCTGCCGATCCTCGAACCCGGGCCCACAGCCCGGTCTTCCGGTACCTGCGCGGCCTCCAGACGCCGGCGGAGCGACTCGCGGCGGGGCTGGCGAGGGAAGGGGTGGCGCGACTGCGAAACGCGCTGCTCGCACAGATCTGCGAGGGGCGCGGAGACGTCGAGACGGCTCGCCTCTGCCGCGACGTCGTGGGCCCCGACGAGGTCCGGCACCTCGACTTCTGCCGCCGCGAGCTCCCCCGCTACGCGCTCACCTTCGAGGACCAGGAGGCAGCGCGGCGCGCGGTGGCCCGCACCCTCCAGCTGGCGGAGGAGGCGGCCGATCCGTCGCGCACCGCCAAGACCGCGCCGGCGCAGCCTGCCGACCCGCCCTCCAGCGGGCGTTGATCGGGGCATCCATGGTCCGCGTCTACGAGAAGGCTCCCGACTTCACGGCGCCGACGGCCACGGGCAAGGGCGAGCTCGGGGAGGTGACCCTTTCCCACCTGCGCGGCAAGTGGGTGGTCCTCTTCTTCTACCCGCTCGATTTCACCTTCGTGTGTCCCACCGAGATCCTGGAGTTCTCCAAGCGGGCGCGCGAGTTCGAGGCGACTGGGGACGAAGGTGCTGGGCTGCTCGGTGGACTCGGTGCACTCCCACAAGGCCTGGATCGAGCACGGGCTCGGGGAGATCGCCATCCCGCTCGTGTCCGACATCACGAAGCGGATCGCTCGCGACTACGGCGCGCTTCTCGAGGACCAGGGGTTCGCCACGCGCGCCACCTACGTCATCGACCCCGAGGGCGTGGTGCAGTACGCGTGCTTCCACAACACCGCCGTCGGGCGCTCGGTCTCGGAGACGCTGCGCGTGCTCGAGGCGTTGCAGACCGGTGAGAACTGCCCGGTCGACTGGCGTCCGGGCGCGGGCACGCTGGGACGTTGACGGGGCTCGGCTTCCGGGCACGGATCCAGCCGCAGGGACCCGAAGGGTCCCCCGGGCACCTCGTCCCGGCGCCGCCTACCGACCAGCCAGCAGCGAGGCGGCCGGCACGCCGAGCGCCTTGGCCATCTTCTCGATGGTCTCGAGCGGCGGCGAGCGCTGGCCGCGCTCGAGCATGGACACGTAGGAGACGGAGATCCCCACCTTGTCGGCGAGGGCCTTCTGGGAGAACTTCTTCTTCTCGCGCAGCCGGCGGACGTTGGTCGCGAAGCGAGTCAGCAGGTCCATAGACTCTACGTGTATCAACTGACGGGAGAAGTGACAGGTTCCTTTTGGGGCTCCGCGACCCCTCCGGGGCATTTCACCGAAAGGGTGAGCGGTTCACATCCTGGAGCGCCACGATCGACATCCACTCGTATACCTCCTCCGGGTTGCGGTCGCGCCAGGAACGCCAGGCCCGGGCCTCGGGCAGGTAGCCGGGAATCCGGCGCCAGCGCGCCAGATTCACCAGGCGTTCCTTTACCTTGGGTGACAGGAGGCCCACCTGGGCGTCGGTGGCGATGAGGGCTCCGCCGGCCAGGAGCGCCCGTTCCGCCTCGGCGGGGTCCCAGGCCCGCCTCACCGGGCGACCGGCGGCGAGGGTGAAGAGGCCGGGGGTGGTGTCGTAGACCCAGAGCGCCCTCCCGGCCGCCGCCGGGACCGCCTCCGCCGGGACCGCCGGAGGGTTCACGCCCGGGACGACGAGACCGACCACCAGGGCGAAGGCGAGCCCGGTCGCCGCGGCCGAGGAGGCGATCCGCCCGCGGAAGGCCAGGACCGATGCGGCGCCGAACGCCAGCGCGGCGCCGACCAGCGCGAGCAGCGGGACCCGGGGCAGGGGCCAGCGCAGCACCAGGAGCGCCGCGGCGGCGAGGAGCGCGATGGTGGCGCCGGTGATCACCCGGGCCCAGCGGGCCGGGGGAGCGCGCGCGACGAGCAGCATGGCCGCGGGGATGGCGGTGAGGCCGTAGTGCGGCCACTTGAGCGACGGGATCGTGAAGGTGACGAGCACCGCGGCCATCCAGGCCAGCGGGAGGAGCACGCCGGGCTCGCGCCAGGCGCGCAGGGACCGGAGGCTCCCCAGGAGGAGGAAGGTCCAGGGAAGCGAGAACACCAGGAACCCGAGCAGCAGCGTGGCCTCGCCGCGCAGCGTCCAGGGGTGCATGAAGCGGTCGTAGTTCTGGGAGACGACGAAGAAGTCGTAGAAGGCCCGGCCGTGGACGGCGAAGGAGGCCACGTACCAGGGCAGGCCGATCGCCGCGCCGAGGAGGAAGGCGCCGGCCGTCCACCGGGAGAGGAGCAGGCGCCGGTTGCGGACCACCAGGAAGCCGCCCGAGAGCAGGAGCACGAGCACGGCTCCCACAGGTCCCTTGATGAGGAAGTCCATCGCCGCGCCCACGCCCACCGCGAGGAGCCAGGGCGGGTCGTCCTCCTCGCAGGCCCGCCAGGTCCCGTAGGCGGCGAGCGCCAGTCCCAGGGCCATGGGCGCGTCCATCATGGCGAGGCGCGCGTACTTCACCCAGCCGAAGGCGGTGGCGGTGAGGACCGCGGCCACCATGCCGGCCTCCTCGCCGTACATGCGCCGCCCGAGCGCGAGGACCAGCAGCACGACCGCCATCCAGGCCAGCACCGAGGGGAGCCGCGCGGCGAAGAGGTTGGTGCCGAGGACGGAGTAGGCGACCCGCTCCGACCAGTAGAAGAGCGGAGGCTTGAACCAGTTGGGCGCGTCGTCGAGGGTGGGCGTGAGCCACGCGCCCTTGGCCTGCATCTCCGCGCTCGTCCCCAGGTGCCAGGCCTCGTCGGGATGGGTGCCCGGACGCCGAGTTGCCGAGCGCCGGCAGGTAGAGCACGAGGAGGAGCAGGAGCAGGGCGGCGCGGCGCATGGGCGGGAGGAGTGTAGTCCAGGGTCGCCGGGACGGGGCGCGAACCTGGAGGCGCGTGGCGCGGACCACGGCGGCCCGGGAAGCGCGGTCCCCACGGGCGCCGGAGTGCGGCAGGCGGCGTGCACCGCCGGCGCGCCGTGCGCGTCGCGACGAACGAGACGAGGGTGGTCCCGGCCGGGCGGCCGGAGGTGCCCGGGCAGGGCGGCTTCCCCGGAGTCCTCGACCGGGCCGGGGAGGCGCTCCTCGACGAACGGCTCGCCGACCTGGTCACGCCCGATCCACCCGATCCCTCCAGCAGGGCCGCCGCCGCGCCGCTCCTGGCGCGCGCCGTCGAGCGCATCACACTCCTCGTCAACTCCGGAGCCGTACCCTCCGTGACCCTCCAGCTGGGGCGGAGCATGGACGTCCGGATCGACCAGGCCCGTGCCGGGGTCGAGGTCACGATCCGGGCCGTCCACGGCATCTCCCCGCTCGCCGAGGCGGAGCTCCCCCTCCTCGTCGCGGCCCTGCGCGCTCGCGGCGTCCGGGTGGCACGGGCCGGGGTGCTGGGCGCGCCGGAGCCGGTCGTTGACGGGCTCCCGGTCGTCCGCTACAACCGCCGGCGACGACGGCACCGTCGCCAAGTGGTAAGGCAAGGGTCTGCAAAACCCTTATTCCCCGGTTCGAATCCGGGCGGTGCCTCCAAGAGTTCCATCGCCCGCGGCGTCACGGAGGACGTCTCGTTCCGGGCCCGGTGGCGGACTAGACTGTCCACGTGAATCGATCCGTTGCCTCCGTCGGGTGGCTCGCCATCCTCTGCGCGGTCGCCTGCTCGCCGCCGGGAGGGACCACGGTCGCACCCCACGGCGCCGATCCCGGGTACGTCCTCCACGTCCTGCCGGAATGGTCGCCCGTGGCGGGCGTGACGCTGGGGCACCAGGTCTTCCTGAAGCCGTCCCAGCGAACCCCGTTCACCCTCGGACACGAGCTGGTTCACGTGCGGCAGCAGGCCGACTCGCCCGTCCGGTTCTGGTGGACCTACGCCACGTCGCCTCTCGCGCGCCTCCGCTGGGAGGCGGAGGCCTATGCCGTGCACGCCCGCGCCGGCTGCCCGATCGACGGCGAGCACGGTCTGGCTGCCTACCTCTCGGGCCCCGCCTACCTCTGGGCCGGGACCCAGGAGGAAGCCCGCCGGGCCATCCTCGAATTCGGCGGTGCCCGGTGAAGGTGTCGCCCGCCCCCGGCACGAAGGGATCGAGAGGGCGGTGAACATGGCCAGCTGCGCAGACTTCGAGGTCGACATCGAGAAGCGGATCCACGGCGCCCTCGACGATTCCGGCCGTGCGCTGCTCGACGAGCACCTCGCCGGCTGCGAGGGCTGCCGGGCCTACCAGGCTGCGGCACGCGAGGCGGAGGCCGTCATGAGCCTGCGGGCGAGAGCGGCGGTCGCCGACGTCGACTGGGCACGGGTCGAGCGGGGGATCCGCGCCGGGATCTACGCTTCCATCCGGATGCTGGGCGGCGCGGTCGTCACCGCGGCCTACATGGCGGGGATGGTCTGGCTCTCCACGACGCCCGCGCTCCGGGAAGCCCGGCTCCTCCGGACGCTTCCCGCCATGGGAATCCTCGTGGTCCTCGTCGCCTTCGTGGCCGCCTACTCGGCCCGGCGCCTGGTGGTCGCTGGCCGACAGGGACGAGATGCTCGAGACCTACCGGGGCCTCGTCTTCGCCAACATCCAGTGGGCGAGGCGCATGCAGTGGGCCACCGCCGCCATCGTCGCCTTCCTCCTCTACAAGGCGCTCACCGGGCGGGCCGGCACCTTCGACCCCACCGTCTACTACGGGGGCCTGGCCCTCCCCATGGCGGCCGCCTGGTTCTACCTGCGCACGGTGAAGCTGCCCCGGGCCGAGCGCGAGGCCCGCGACCTGGGCATCGCCGACGGGTCGGGGCGCTGATGGCCGCCCGGCTCCCCGAGCTCTCCTCGTCCGAGGAGGCGGAGATCCTCGCCGGGGTCCGGGCGGGAGGCGCCGCCCGTCGCGAGGCGTCGGACCGGCTCTTCCGCGGGCTCCGGGAGCCCCTTCACGCCCTGTGCATGCACCTCACCGGCCGCCGCGCCGACGCCGAGGACGCCGTGCAGGAGGTCTTCGTGGCGCTGCACCGCGCCCTTCCCGAGTTCCGGGGCGCCTCGCGCCTCACGACCTGGGTCTACCGGATCGCGCTGCGCGCTGCCTTCCGCGCCCGGGCCCGCCGCCGGGACGGGGAGCAACTCGACCCGGAGACTCCCGGGGGAGGCGGGGAAGACGAGATGGCCACCCGCGACGAGGCCGTCCGCGCCGTCGCCGCGCTGGCCCGCCTGCCAGCCGGCCCTCGTGCGGTGCTCTCGCTCTTCGCCGTGGACGGGCTCTCGCACCGGGAGATCGCCGACATCCTCGGAGTACCCGAGGGCACGGTCTGGTCGCGGCTGCACGCGGCACGGCGCATGCTGATCCAGTCACTATCCGACTTAGGCCCCAGTTGGGTACTTTGAAATGGATTCCTCCCGTCTACGTCTAGGGAGACGTCCAACCGAGCACCAAGGGGGAAAGCATGAACGTGAAGCACATCGGGATCGCCGTGGCGGCCCTCGCACTCGTCACCGTCTCCGCCTCCGTCGCGGCGGGGGAGCCCGCGCCGAGATCGAAGACGACCGTGGCCCGCGGGAAGTACCTCGTCGAGCAGGTGGCCATGTGCGTCGACTGCCACTCGCCGCGAAACGAGAGGGGCGAGTTCATCAAGGAGCGGTGGCTCCAGGGCGCGCCGCTCGACTTCAAGAACATCGTGCCGATGCCGAAGTGGGCCGAGGTGGCGCCGCCCCTCGCCGGAATCCCGGGGTGGACCGAGGCGCAGATCGTCACGCTGCTCACCACCGGCAAGGACCAGAAGGGCGAGCCTCCCGACCCGCCCATGCCGTCTTACCGGATGACCAGGGACGACGCGACGGCGGTTGCGGCCTATCTCGCGTCCCTCGGGCAAGCTCGCGGGCAAGTAACCGGAGGAACGTGGCCGACGAGTGTCAGTACTGCGGGGCCGACATCGACGCGGCTCCCCCGGTCCGCGAGACCGGCTTCCTCTACGGCATCGAGTGCCGCCGCTGCCCACCCGGGCGGCGGCGGTCGCTCGTGCTCACCCGTCCCGGGCCGGTGGACGCGCTCGAGTGCCCCGACTGCGGCGCGGTGCTGGCCCCGGCCAGTTCCCACGAGGACGTGCTGGTGGTGAAGGAGATGACCTTCGTGGTGTGCCCGGCCTGCGGCGAGCGCTGCGACGTGTACGCGGTGCGCAAGCTGCGCGACGTCTCCGGCGGGACGATGTAGCGCAGGGGCCGCCTACTTCGTGGACGGCGCTGCCACCCACCCCTTCTCCACGTACCACCGCGCCGACCGGTCCACCGACGCCGCCAGCCCGACCGCCGCCTCGAAGCCGAGGAGCCGGTCGCGCCTTCGCCGGGTCGCACGACCCAGCCCGGTGCGAGCACCTGCTCGGCCAGCTTCCGGTTGAGGGGCAGGTGCCGGTCGAGCACCTGGCTCACGACGTCGGCGACCGATCCCAGGCCCCGGAGCAGCCCCGCCGGGACGGGCATCCGCCGCGTCCGCACCCCGAGCGCCCGGGCGATCTCCCGCTGCAGCCCCTCCACGCTGGTCCGCTCCGGCGAGGCGAGGAAGAAGGACTCTCCCGACCGCCTCCGGGCTGGGTGGCGAGGAGCTCCATCCCCCGCGCGCAGTCCTCCACGTCGATCCAGGACAGCGGGCGCGGCGCGCCGCCGAAGGCGAGCAGGAAGCCGGCCCGCGCGATGCGGAAGAACAGGAGATTCTCCCGGTCCCCGGGCCCCATGATCCGCGGCGGACGCCCCACCGTCACCGGCAGTCGCCCGGCGAAGGAGAGGGTCAGGCGCTCGGCCTCCGCCTTCGACTCTCCGTACCACTCGCGGGGGGCGAACGGCTCCTCCTCCCGGCGGGGCGTGGCCGACGGGCCGGCCGCCGCCATCGACCCGGCCAGCACGAAGCGGGAGAGCCCGGGGGCGTGGGCTGCGCAGGCCTCGAGGAGGGCGCGGGTCCCGTCCGCGTTCACGCGCAGGAAGTCCTCCCGCCGCGGGGCGCGCCGGATGCCGGCCAGGTGGAAGACCACGTCGCACCCCCGCACCGCGGAGGGCAGGCTCCCGGGCTGGGTGACGTCCCCGCGGGCCAGCTCGACGTCCAGGCCGGAGAGGGAGTCCGGCTTGCTCCCGGGCCGGACCAGGGCCCGGACGGCGTGCCCCCGATCGAGCAGCCGGCGGGTGAGCCAGGTCCCCAGGAATCCGTTGGCACCCGTCACGAGCGCGCGCATCGGGGTCAGGTGTACCATGCCGCCCATGAGGACCGTCCGGGCCACCTGCCCATTCGACTGTCCCGACGCCTGCGGGCTCCTCGTCGACGTGGAGGGCGACCGGGTCCAGAAGGTTCGGGGCGACCCCGAGCACCCCTACAGCCAGGGCAGCCTCTGCCCCAAGGTGAACGGCTACGAGCGGAGCGTCCACGCTCCGGGGCGACTCACCACCCCGTTCGTTCGCGCCGGGGCCAAGGGGGAGGGGAAGTTCCGCCCGGTCTCCTGGGACGAGGCCATCGC
Source organism: uncultured delta proteobacterium (assembly GCA_963818535.1). Lineage (GTDB taxonomy): Bacteria > Myxococcota > Myxococcia > Myxococcales > Anaeromyxobacteraceae > CAIOAK01. The sequence goes on from CAWFSM010000008.1 coordinate 260,196, forward strand.
GCTGGTGGCCAGGCGACTGAAGGAGACGGCCGCCGCCCACGGCCCCGAGTCGATCCTTCCCTACTCCTACGCCGGGACCATGGGGCTCGTGCAGCGCAACGCGGGACACGCCTTCTTCCACGCCCTGGGCGCGTCGCGGCTCGACCGCACCATCTGCTCGCCGGCCAAGGGGGCGGGGTGGAAGGCGGTCATGGGCGACACGCTCGCCCCGCACCCCGACGAGGTGCTCCGGAGCGACCTGGCCATCCTCTGGGGAATCAACGCCGTCGCCACCAGCATCCACTTCGCCCAGCGGGCCAAGGAGGCGCGCCGTCGCGGCGCCGAGGTCTGGGTGGTCGAGGCCTACCGGACCCCCACCGCGGACCTGGCCGACCGGGTCTTCCTCATCCGCCCGGGCAGCGACGGGGCGCTGGCGCTGGGCATGGCGCACGTCCTGTTCCGAGAAGGGCTGGCCGACCTGCCCTTCCTGGGCGAGCGCGTCCAGGGCTGGGAGCGATTCCGCGACCAGGTCCTCCCGGAGTGCACGCCCTCCTGGACGGCCGGGAAGACCGGGCTCGACCCGGCCACCGTGGAGGAGATGGCGCGCCGCTACGCCGCGGCCCGCGCTCCGTTCATCCGGCTGGGGAGCGGTCTCTCCCGCTACGGGAACGGGTCCATGAACGTGCGGTGCATCACCTGCCTCCCCGCCGTCGTCGGCGCGTGGACGAAGCCCGGCGGTGGGCTGCTCACGTCGACGAGCGCCAGCCAGGCCTTCGACATCTCCCTGGTGACCCGCGAGGACCTCCAGCCGCGCCCCACCCGGCTCGTCAACATGAACCGGCTCGGCCACGCCCTCGCCGAGCTCGATTCCCCCCGGGTGATGGCGATGGTCGTCTACGCCGCCAATCCCGCCGCGGTGACCCCCGACCAGGAGGCGGTCCTCCGCGGCCTCTCCCGCGACGACCTCTTCACGGTGGTGCACGAGCGCTACCTCACCGACACGGCGCGCTACGCCGACGTGCTGCTCCCCGCCACCACCGCGCTGGAGCACGACGACCTGTACTGCTCGTACGGACAGTACGTGGTCCAGCGGGTCGCGCCGTCCATTCCCCCGGTGGGGCAGTCCTGGTCCAACTGGGACCTCTTCCGGCGCCTCGCCGTCGAGATGGGCATCGACGACCCGTTCTTCCGCCAGACGTCGCGCGACCTGGTGGACGCGCTGCTGGCGAGGCCGGCGGCGTTGCGGGCCGGCATCGACGGGGAGTCCCTCGCCGCGGGGATGGGCGTCGAGCTGGCCCTCCCGCCCGACGCCAAGGTCTCCTTCCGCACGCCGTCCGGCAAGATCGAGATCGAGAACCTCCGGCATCGGCATCCGCTGCCCCGCTGGCTTCCCAGCCACGAGGAGGACGGGGAGCTTCCCTTCCGGCTGTTGACGGGCGCCACGGTGTGGGGTCTCAACTCCTCCTTCCGCGAGCGGCCCGAGCTGCGCGAGCGCGAGGGGGAGCCAGCACTCATGGTGAATCCCGCCGACGCGGCCGGACGCGGGCTCGCGGGTCCCCGGGTGGTGGCCTGGAACGGCCTCGGCGCGGCCACCTTCGCGCTCCACGTCACCGACCGCACGCCGCCCGGCGTGGTCGTCGCCGAGGGAGTGCCCTGGCTTTCCCACGTCCACGGTGGGCGCACCGTGAACGCGCTCACCTCGCAGCGGCTCACCGACGAGGGGGCCGGGAGCACTTTCTACGACAACCGGGTGGACCTCCGCCCGGAGGACGATTCCCCCCTCCGACGCGGCTGACAGCCTCGCCGGGGTGGGGTATAAGCGGACCCCCAATTCGCCAAGGAGACGACCCGTGGCCAACCCCGTCATCGACGCTTACCTGAAGCACGTGGAGGAGCGGAAGGGGCAGGGAATTCCCCCCCGCCAGCTCGACCCGGAGCAGACCCGCGAGGTCGTGAAGCTCCTCCAGAAGCCGCCCAAGGGCCAGGAGGCCTTCCTCCTCGAGCTCCTGCGGGACCGCGTCTCTCCCGGCGTCGACCCCGCCGCCGAGGTGAAGGCCGCGTTCCTGGCCGAGGTGGTCACCGGCAAGAAGAAGTCGCCGGTCATCACCAAGAAGGACGCCGTCTTCATGCTCGGCACCATGGGCGGCGGCTACAACGTCCCGCCGCTCGTGGCCGCGCTCAAGGTGAAGGGGCTGGCCGAGGACGCCGCCAAGGCGCTCTCCGGCCTCACCTACGTCTACGACGCGTTCGACGACGTGGCCGCGCTCGCCAAGGCCAAGAACGCCGCCGCCAAGGCGGTGCTCGAGTCCTGGGCCGACGCCGAGTGGTTCACCTCGAGGCCGGGCATCCCCGACTCGATCAAGGTCAAGGTCTTCAAGGTCGACGGCGAGATCAACACCGACGACTTCTCCCCGGCCGGCGACGCCTCCACCCGCCCCGACATCCCGCTCCACGCCCTGGCCATGGGCAAGACCCGCTTCCCGACCGGCCTCAAGACCATCGCCGAGTTCCGCAAGGACGGCTTCCAGGTGGCCTTCGTCGGCGACGTGGTCGGCACCGGCTCGTCCCGCAAGTCGGCCTGCAACTCGGTGCTCTGGGCCATCGGCGAGGACATCCCCTACGTGCCCAACAAGCGGCGCGGCGGCGTCATCATCGGCGGCGTCATCGCCCCCATCTTCTTCAACACCGCCGAGGACTCGGGCGCGCTGCCCATCAAGGCCGACGTCTCGAAGCTCAAGACCGGCGACGTGGTCACCATCGACACCAAGAAGGGCGAGATCCGCTCCGAGTCGGGCGAGGTCCTCTCCACCTTCAAGCTCCAGCCCGACAACCTCGGCGACGAATTCCGCGCCGGCGGCCGCATCCCGCTCATCATCGGCCGCGCCGTCACCGACCGGGCCCGCAAGACGCTCAAGAAGGGGCCCTCCACGACCTTCATGGTGAAGAACAATCCCGAGCCCAAGAAGGGGCAGGGCTACTCCCTGGCCCAGAAGATGGTCGGCAAGGCCTGCGGCATCCCCGGCGCGCTGCCCGGCTGGTACGTCGAGCCCCGGATGACCACCGTCGGCACCCAGGACACCACCGGCCCCATGACCGCCGACGAGCTGAAGGAGCTGGCCTGCCTGAAGTTCCAGGCGCCCATGTTCATGCAGTCGTTCTGCCACACCGCGGCCTACCCCAAGGCGGCCGACGTCAAGATGCACAAGACGCTGCCGGCCTTCGTCGAACGAGCGCGGCGGCGTGTCCCTGCGGCCGGGCGACGGCGTCATCCACTCCTGGCTCAACCGCCTGCTGCTCCCCGACACGGTGGGCACCGGCGGCGACAGCCACACCCGCTTCCCCATCGGCATCAGCTTCCCGGCCGGCTCCGGCCTGGTGGCCTTCGCCGGCGCGCTGGGCTTCATGCCGCTCGACATGCCCGAGAGCGTGCTGGTCCGCTTCAAGGGCAAGCTCAACCCCGGCATCACGCTGCGTGACGTGGTCAACGCCATCCCCTTCTGGGCCATCAAGCAGGGGCTGCTCACCGTGCCCAAGAAGGGGAAGAAGAACGTCTTCAACGGCCGCATCCTCGAGATGGAGGGGCTGCCCGACCTGACCGTCGAGCAGGCCTTCGAGCTGACCGACGCCGCCGCCGAGCGCACCGCCGCCGCCGGCCGCCGTCCAGCTCTCCGAGAAGACCGTCGCCACCTACCTCCGCTCCAACGTGGCGCTCATGAAGAAGATGATCGCCGACGGGCTACCAGGACGCCAAGACGCTCCAGGGGCGCATCGCCGCGGCCGAGAAGTGGCTCAAGAAGCCCGAGCTGCTCACGGCCGACAAGAACGCCGAGTACGCCGCGGTCATCGAGATCGACCTGGCCGAGATCACCGAGCCGATCCTGGCCTGCCCGAACGACCCGGACGACGTGAAGCTCCTCTCCGAGGTCGCCAACACCAAGATCGACGACGTCTTCCTCGGGTCCTGCATGACCAACATCGGCCACTTCCGCGCCGCCGGCGAGATCTGGAAGGGGCAGAAGTTCAACCCGGCCGTCCGCACCTGGATCTGCCCGCCCACCCGGATGGACCAGCAGGAGCTCCGCGACGAGGCCTACTTCACCGTGTTCAGCCCGATCGGCGCCCGCATCGAGATCGCCGGCTGCTCGCTCTGCATGGGCAACCAGGCCCGCGTCCCGGGCAAGACCACCGTGTTCTCGACCTCGACCCGCAACTTCGACGACCGCATGGGCGACGGCGCCAAGGTGTTCCTCGGCTCGGCCGAGCTGGGCGCGGTGGCCTCCAACCTGGGACGGCTGCCCACGAAGGAGGAGTACTTCGCGGCCTACAACGAGAAGATCGCCCCCAAGTTCGAGAAGGTCTACCGGTACCTCCAGTTCGACGAGCTGCCGGACTACCAGCCCGCGGACAAGAAGCCGCTTCGCGTCGCCTGACCGGGACGGATGCTCGAAGCACCGACGGGCCGTTCCCGAGGAGGGGGCGGCCCGTCGTGCGTCGTCCGGCCTCCCGGGGAGCGCGATCAGGTCCGGGCGTGTCCCGCGACCCAGCGCTCCATCTCGGCGGCGGGCATGACGCCGCTGTGCCGGGCGATCTCCTGGCCGCCGAGGAAGAGCACGAAGGTGGGGATGGCCCGGATCCCGAGCCGGGCGGAGACCTCCTGCTCCTCGTCGCTGTTCACCTTGAGGACGAGCAGGTCGCCCGCCGTCTTCCGGCCCAGGCCGTCGAAGATGGGGGCGGCGGTGCGGCAGGGGCCGCACCAGGGAGCCCAGAAGTCGACCAGGACCGGCACCGGGGAGCCCCGGACCGCCGCATCGAGCTGGGCGCCGGTCACGGCGCGCGGCTCGCCCGAGACGTCGAGGTCGGCCTTGCACTTGCCGCACACCGGGGCCGATCCGGGCGGGGCGTTCCGGATCCGATTCAGGGCGCCACAGCGGGCGCAGAGATGGGCCTTCATGCCGGCGAGCTTAAGCACGGGCCGGAGGGTGGCAAGGGGAGGGCACCCGCCGGGCTTGCGGGCGCGCGGGCCGTCGCGTATCAGCCATGCATGCCCCGCGTGGACGCCATCGAGCTCGTCGAGGACTTCACCGCATCCGCCCGCTGCGACGAGGGGTTCCTCCACGTGCGCCGCTACCGGGCCCGGAACCGCCGGGAGGACGGCACCCGGTCGGGCATCTACCGCATCGACGTCCTCGACCGCCCCTCCCTCGACGCCGTGGCGGTCTGCCTGTGGGCCCGGACGCCCCGCGGAATCGAGGTCCTCCTGCGGCGCCAGCTCCGGCCCGCGGTGCTCTTCCGTCGCGGCAAGGTCCGGGCGCTCCCGGAGGCGGAGCCGCTCCTCTACGAGGAGATCGTGGCCGGGCTGGTCGAGCCCGGGGAGCAGGGAATCGAGGCGCTTCGGCGGCGCGGCGCCGACGAGGCCCGGGAGGAGGCCGGGGTGGAGGTCGACCCTGCCCGGCTGAAGCCGCTCGGCGCGCCCTTCTACATGCTCCCGGGCATCGTCTCGGAGAAGATCCACCTGCTGGAGGCGGAGGTCCCGAGGGGCGCCGAGGCCGGAATCTTCGACGCACCGCAGGAGGGGGACGGGTCGCCGCTCGAGGAGGGAGCGACGCTCCTCTGGCGCGGCCTCGACGAAGCCATCGCCGCCTGCGAGGCCGGCGAGATCGAGGACGCCAAGTCGGAACTGGCCTTCCGCCGGCTCCGCGACCGGCTCCGCTGAGGCAACGAGGAGGTCCACATGGCGACGTCCCGACGAACCCGAACCCGCGTGGAGCGGGACACGCTCGGCGAGGTGAAGGTGCCGGCCACCGCGCTCTGGGGCGCCCAGACCGCCCGGGCGGTCGAGAACTTCCCGATCTCCGGGTTGCGCGAGCCGCGGTCGCTCGTGGACGCGATGGTCCGGGTGAAGCTGGCCGCGGCGAGGGTGAACGCACGGCTCGGGCTCCTGCCGCGCAGGAAGGGCCGCGCCATCGAGGCGGCCTGCCGCGAGGTGCTGGCCGGGAAATGGGACGATCAGTTCGTGGTGGACGCCTACCAGGCGGGGGCGGGGACGTCGTTCCACATGAACGTGAACGAGGTGCTCGCCAACCGGGCCGCCGAGATCCTGGGCGGCCGGCGCGGCGACCGGTCCGTCGATCCCAACGACGACGTGAACATGGCCCAGTCGACGAACGACGTCGTCCCGACCGCCATGCGGCTCGCGGCGCTCTCCACCGCGCCTCGGGTGGTGGAGGCGCTCGAGGGGCTCTCGGCGACCTTCGCCCGGAAGGCCCGGGCCTGGGACGGGATCGTCAAGTCGGGGCGCACCCACCTCATGGACGCCACGCCGATCCGGCTCGGGCAGGAGGTCTCGGGCTGGGCCGCGGCGCTGTCGGCCTCGGCGGCGCGGGTCAACGACGCGCTCCCCGAGCTGGCGGCCCTGGGGATCGGGGGCACCGCGGTGGGCACCGGGGTGAACGCCCACCCCCGCTTCCGGGAGCTCGTGGTGAAGGAGCTGTCGCGGCTCTGCGCCGTCCCGCTCTTCGCCGCTCCGAATCCCTTCTACGCCATGCAGTCGCTGGCACCCTTCGCCGCGCTCTCCTCGGCGATGCGGCTGGCGGCGCTCGAGCTCGCCCGCATCGGAGGCGACATCCGGCTCCTCGCCTCGGGCCCGGCCACGGGCCTGGCGGAGCTGCGCCTCCCGACGGTGCAACCCGGATCCTCGATCATGCCCGGCAAGGTGAATCCGTCGATGGCGGAGATGCTCGCCATGGTGAGCCACCAGGTCATCGGCCTCGACGAGGCCATCGCCTGGGCCTCCGCCTCGGGCCAGCTGGAGCTCAACGTCACCATGCCGCTCGTGGCCTGGGACCTCCTGCACCAGATCGAGATCCTCGCCAACGGGGTGCGCGCGTTCGACCTCCGGCTGGCTCGCGGCCTCGAGGCCGACGCCGGGCGTGGCCGGTTCTACGCCGACCGCACGGTCAGCCTGGCCACGGCGCTCGCGCCACGCATCGGATACGCGGCCGCCGCGGCGATCGTGAAGGAGTCGGTCCGCACCGGCCGGTCCATCGCCGACCTGGCCGTGGAGCGGGCCGGGATCACCCCCCGGGAGGCTCGCAGGCTGCTCGATCCGGCCCGGATGACCCGGCCCGGGCGTGGATGAGAGACCGCGGGTCGCGCCCGCCGGTATAGGATGCTCCGCTCCATGCCCGCCGCCCGCCTCGCGCTCGCCGCCGTCCTCGCCGCGCTGGCGCTGCCGGCGATTCGCGGCGCCGAAGGGGTCGGTCACCGGAATCCTCCGCTACAAGGGGTGCCTCACCGGTGTCCCCGGGGCCACGATCTCGGTCATCGGCCGGGAACGCCAGGTGCGGAGCGACTCGGGAGGGCGCTTCGTCCTCGAGTTGCCTCCCGGGAAGTACTCGCTCGTCATCCGTGGCCCGAGCCTCGTCGCGGACCAGCGGGTCGACGAGGTCTCGGTGAACCCGGGAAAGCTCTCCGATCTGGGAATCGTGGAGGTCTGGGCCGACGAGCGTCCCGCGCTGTGCGTGCCCGACGCCGCGGCCGCCGCCATGACCGGGGGAGTCGAGCCGACCGTGGCGGCGGCGCCCGACCTCCCCGCCGTGGACCTCCCGGGCAACCACGCCTCGATCGGCGTGACCGGCCAGGGACAGGTGCTGGTCCGCGGCTCTCCCGGGACGGGTCCCGGCCAGTTCGGTCTGCAGGGAAACCCGTCCCGTGAGGACGAGGACGCCCTGGGCCCTCCGAGCTTCGCCGTCGGACCGACCGGAGGGTTGCTCGTCCTCGACGTCCTGAACGGGAGGATCCAGCGCTTCGACGCGCGCGGTCGCCACCTGGGGGCCTTCCCGGTCGGCCGCCCCGGCGCCGATCCCGTCTTCGAGTCGGACATCGCCGTGGCCGACGACGGGGGCATCTTCCTGGTTACCGAGAGTGAAACCCCGACGCTCACCCAGTACGACCCCGCGGGCAAGGTGCTGCTCTCCGGCGCGCTTCCCCCGTCGTTCAAGGGAGTCGACCAGCTCCTCTCGGTGCGCGGGCGCCCCACCTTCCTCATGCTGAACGGCCAGTCCGTGCGGGCCGAGCTGGGATGGGGGGGCATCCGTGCCGAGGGGCCCCGTCCCGGCCTGCCGGCCGGCGACGTCTTCGTCCAGGTCGAGCGGGTGGGGCGGTGGTCCGCGCTGGTCCGGTTCGTCACCGCCGACGGGCGCGTGCGGCGGACCGTGAACCTGCGCTCCGCGATCCCCATCGCCCGGGTCCGCCTGGTCGGCGTGAACCGGCGCGGCGACGTGGTCGTGGCCGTGGACCGCCAGGACGGCACCGACGAGGAGGCGACCCGGGCGGAGGTCCTGCTCCTCTCGCTCACGCCCCAGGGGCAGATCGCCGGCACGGTGGTGGTGCCTCCGGGCGACCGGCGCTGGCTCTTCCGGGAGTTCGCGCTCGCCCCCGACGGCGCGGTCATCCAGATGCAGTCCGACCTGGCCGAGGTCCGGCTGGTGCGCTGGGCGCTCCCGTCCTCGCCGAAGGACGCCGCGGCGGGGGAGGGAACGGTGCGGGGCCGGATCCTCGACGGGGCTGGCCCGGCCGTCGGCGCCTCGGTGGCGGTGCCGCGGGCGCATCGCTCCGCCACGGTGGGGCCGGACGGCGCCTTCGAGATCCGCCTTCCCCCGGGGACCTGGGTGATCGGCTTCCATCGGTCCACCGCGCCGGGCACCCCGGAGGCCACGCCCGCGGAGCTCAAGGTGTCGGTGACCCCCGGGGGCACCGTCGACATGGGGACGCTGCAGCTGTCCGCGCAGAGGAACGGCGCCCCGCCGCCGGCAGAACCAGAACATTCGTTGCCCTGAGGGGAGACCTTGGCCGCCACGCTCCAGTACTTCATGCTTCCCGAGGACGAACGCGCCCTCTTCCGGATGCTCGCGCGGAAGGAGCTCACGCTCTACCCGGAGATCTTTCCGCCGGGCACCGCCGGAATCCCGGTCGACGACCGGACCGTGGAGCTTCTCGACCAGGAGGCCTACTACCTGGCGGCCGAAAGGCTCGGGCCGGTCATCGTGCGAACGCTCGCCCGCGGGCGCGACCGGGGAATGCTCGAGATCGAGGAGATCCCCTCGCCGGTCTACCACTACGAGCGCTCCCTCCCGAACGAGAAGGGGGAGCTGGTCGGGGGACGTCTCTGGGCCGAGCTGGACGTGGACGATTCTCCCGGCTCGCGCATCGGGAAGCCCGCCGCCCTGAAGGCGATCTTCGAGGAGGTGAACCAGTTCTTCCGGAAATCCTGGCGCCGCAGCGACCCCAAGGGCTGGTGGGTCGGGCCCGTCGCCGGGGCGGCCGTGAAGGGGGGGCGCCTGGTGCTGCGGGAGCCCGGGCACAAGGGTCGGACCTACGGAATCTGGAGATGAGCCGCCACGGTCGGTCCCGCTTGACCTCCGGCCCGCCAGCGGCTACAAACCGCCCCTCGCGGACCCTTCCAGCGACCAGGTGGGGGATCGTCTAACGGCAGGACGCATGCCTCTGGAGCATGCTATCTAGGTTCGAATCCTAGTCCCCCAACCAACTTTTCGACGGGTTGACTTCCAGGCAACCCGAGCAGAGCAGCGAAGCACCGTAGCAACAGGGGAGTTCTCTGGCCCCTTCGTCTAGCGGTTAGGACGTCGGCCTCTCACGCCGAAAACATGGGTTCAAGTCCCGTAGGGGTCACCAGTTGCCCCGCCACCGTCGTCCCGGTGGCGGGGTTTTTCTTTGGGTTCATCCTCGGCGGAGGGGACCCCTACGGTTCCACGGTACCTTCGAACCGTAACCACCCGTCCGGGTACATCGGGCGGTTGGACCACACGCTCGGCAAGGCAGGTCCGCCGAACGCCACCGCTCGCCGACCTGGTGTCACACAAGCTGTGCCAGGAAGGCGACCAGCGCTGCCACGTCGAGCATGCCGAGGGCGAGGTAGGACAGCAGCGCCTGGTGCCGGTCGGTCATCGGGAGCGGGCTACTTCGTGCCGATGGCCCCCAGCAGTTCCAGACCCCTGGCGTTCAGGTCCTTCGCCTTGGCGACGGCTCCGCTCCAGTCACCGGACTTGTACTGTTCCGTCGCGGCGGTCCATCCGGCCTCGATCGACGTGAGGTCGGCGTGCGCCTTGGCGAGGGCCGCCTTGTCCATCCCAGCCGGAGGCTTCTTCGCCCCCGAGAGCCGGTGCTTCGCGGCGTCGATCGTCCTGTTGATGCTGTCGCCGGCCTCCTTCCAGGCCTTCGTCAACTCGGCCTTGGCAGCTTCCGCCTTGGCAAGCACCTCCTTGGCCTTCGTCGGGATGTCCTTCGTGAAGGTGAGCGCCCCCTGGTAGTCCTTGTTGGCCATGGAGGCCTTTGCGACCTCGTAGCTCGACTCCAGCTTCTTGACCTCGTCCGGGGCGTACCTGGCGGCGTCGCCCTTCAGTGAGTCCATGGCCGCGCCCGCGGCTGCCATCGCCGCCTCGGCGGGAGCCTTGGCGCTGTCGGTACAGGCCGCCACGAGTGCAAGGGAGACCACCACGACCGTCGTCTTCCAAGGGGTCATCACGGGTGCTCCTTCATGTGGTTCATGGAGTTCGCTGATGAACGGCCCGACTCTATCCCTAGCACGTAACGCATGTAAGTGCATATGCAACGAAAGTTGACGATCGGCGCGCCTCGGTCTGATGCCCCGACGGGAGTCATCCGACGACCAGCAGGATGCAAGGGATCATTGTTGCCTGGCGATCTGGCCGGACCATGCGGGCTTCCCGGCGGCGCTTCGAACGGTCAGGGTCGCGTCACCCCTCTTCACGGACTGCGCAATGAGGCCGTAATTCCCGCCGTACGTGAACTTCGACCCCTTCACCGTCAATTCATCGCCCGGGGCGAACTTCATGTCCTGTCTGTCCACCCAGGTATCCGGGCCGAGGTGGACCGAGACCTGGTCCTCGCCCACCTTCAGGATGAGGTGGACGCTCTTCGTGCCCTTTCCATGGTCCGTCCTGCGTTCTCCGAGGACCGTGCCGGACACGGACACGATCGTGGACGGGTCGAACTTCACCTTCGCTGGCTTCCGGGCCGGGGGCGCCTCGGCCTGTCCGAAAGCGGGCGCCGGGACGATGGCTGCGAGCACGAGCAAGAACGAAAGCACCTTCCACATGCTGACCTCCCTGGGGAATGCAGCCGCACGCCGGCCATGACGTACGTGCATATGCAACGATAGGAGTCTAGGAGGAAGGCCGTCGGCGCGCAACGCGCACGCGAGAGCGTTACCGTCCCGCGCCTGGGACGGTCAGCGTCTCGGTCAGCCGACGGATGAACTTCCGCGCCAGCCGGACCTCGCCCGCCGTGGCGCCGGCGAGAGCCTCGCGAACGGCCCCCTCGACGGTCCCGCGATGCTGCCCGTTGAGGTGCTTGCCGCGAGCCGTCAGCACCAGGCGCTGCTTGCGCCCGTCCACCTGGTCCAGTTCCCGTCGAACCAGCTTCCGCCGTTCCAGCCCGGCGGCGAGCCTGCTCACCGTCCCCGGATTGAGGCTCAACCTGCGGGCTGCCTCGCCCGGCCCGCACCCGGGCGACTGCCCGACGACGCGGAGGAGGAGCCTCTGGGGGCCGGTGACTCCGAGGTCGCGGTGCATCCGCTTGGATCGGGCCTCGAGTGCGTGGGCCAGTGCCCAGAGAACCTGCATGACGTCCAGGACGTCGGATGCCGCATCCAACTGCTTCATTCCTCTTCCTCCGTCACATCGAGCTTCGTGTCCAGCAAGACCTGGAGAAGCCGATCGATCGCATCTTGCCCCTCGAGTCGGAATCTCGCACGACTCGGGCCGGCCCCGCCCACCCGGATCGTCGTCGAGGGGACGCCAAGGTCCATCTCGAACGCATCCTCGTCGGTATCGTCGTCGCCGGCAAAGAGAACCCGCTCGGGCTCCAGCAGGCGGACGAGGTGTGCGAGCGCGGTCCCCTTGTTCGGAGCACCGTCCATGACGAGATTCACGACGCACTTGCCTGGGACGATCCGGGCGCCAGGCAAGCACGCGCCGAAGCGGGAGATGGCCTCCCGCGCCCCCCTCCGGTTGGTCGCATTCCGGTAGTGCACGGACAGGGAGAAGATCTTGTCCTCGATCCAGGTGCCCGCCCATCGGTCGACCTCGGCCTGGAGCGAGTCCCGCCAGCCGATCACGGTCCGCCGGAGGCTCTTGGCTCCCGGAAAGGGGACGATGCCCTCGGATCCGTGGTTCCCGATGAACCAGCGAATCGGAATCCGGTCGAACCGTGCACGGAGGTCGGATAGCCGACGGCCCGAGATGATGGCGCAGGGGAAGCGGAGGGCGATCTGGGCGAGGAGCTTCCTCGTCCGGGGTCTCATCGCCGCATCGTCGGAGTGGCGCACGATGGGGGCCAGGGTCCCATCGAAGTCGAACGCCAGCAATGCGTGGGAGCCGGCGACCTCGCGCAGCTCGGCCAGCCCCGGGGCGCCAAGCAGGTCGGTCACGGGAGGGCCGCGCTCCCGGCCCGGCGAGCGTCGGCCAGGCGCAGCGACAGGCGGTCATGCTCGCGAACCCTCGTGGCGTCGAGCAGCATTCGGCCGGCCCACCTGTAGACGTTGAATTCAGACACCATGCTGCGCAGCGCGCGCATCCGGTGCTCCTGTTCCTCCGCGGGCATGCCGAGCGCCGCGGCCATCGCGTTGGAGGCCTCGTTCAGGTCATAGGGATTCACCACGAGCGCCTCGGTCAGTTCCCGTCCGGCGCCGGTGAATCGACTCAGGATCAGCACGCCGCGCAGGTCGTCCCTGGCGCTCACGAATTCCTTCGCAACGAGGTTCATGCCGTCGTGGAGGCTGGAGACGTAGCAGAAGTCGGCGGCACGGTACGCCTTCATGATCGCGCCGGGCTCCGTGTGCTGGTGGTGCAGGACGATCGGCCCCGGCCCCCCGCATCCGAATCGTTCGTTGATCCGCGCCGCCAGGAGTTCCACGTCCTCGCCGAGCCTGCGGTAAGTCTCGATCATCGTGCGGCTGGGCGCGGCAGCCTGGAGGAAGAAGAAGCGGCCGCGATACTGGGGAAAGCGCTCGAGCAGTTGCTCGACGGCCAGGAAGCGCTCCAGGATGCCCTTCGTGTAGTCGAGACGATCGACACCGACTCCAAGCAGGCAGTCGGGGGGCAATCCGAGATCCTCGCGGACCTTGCGCCGGCACTCGGCGACGGACGGAGCGCCCGCGACCCAGTGATTCGGCCACTCGATGGAGATCGGGTAGGGGCGAACGAGCGTCTCCCGGCCGGCCATCACCACTGCCTGGCGCTCCCGATCGATGCGAGCCTCCAGGTAGCGGTCGACGCTTTCCATGAAGTTGTTGCAGTGGGCCTGGGTGTGGAAGCCGAGGATGCTCGACCCGAGCAGCCCCTCCATGAGTTCGCGCGCCCAGGGGCAGATGCCGTACCGCTCCGCGTTCGGCCATGGGATGTGCCAGAACGTGATGATCGTCGCCCGGGGGAGCAGCTCCCGGAGCATCCTGGGTAGCAGGGCGAAGTGGTAGTCCTGCACGAGGACGATCGGGTCCGGGACCGTCGCCTCCTCCACCACGGCCCTGGCGAACCTGAGATTGACGCGCTGGTACTGCTCGAAGTCCTCGGATCGGAACTCCGGCCGCGCGTGCGCGATGTGGCAGAGGGGCCAGAGCCCCTCGTTCGCGAAGCCGTAGTAGTAGCCTCGCTCCTCGTCCTCGGTGAGCCACAGCCGGCGCAGGTTGTAGGCCTCGTCCCCGGGAGGAACCCGGAGGCGGTCGTGGGCATCCACGGTGTCGTGGTCGGCCGTGCCGCTTCCGTGGGCGATCCACGTGCCCGAGCATGCGCGCATGACCGGTTCGATCGCCGTGACGAGACCGCTGGCCGGGTAGACCACGCGGACCGAGTGGTCCGGCATCCGCTCGTGGATGTAGGGCTCGCGGTTCGCCACGACCACGACGCCCTCACCGTGGAGGCGGGAGCGAAGGACACCGCGCAGCCGCTCGGGCGTCCACCGTCCACCGGATGCGCTCGACTCCTCCGAGGTCAGGCGCTGCACGAGCTCCCGGACGTCGGAGAGCACGGGAATGAAGGCTCGCTGGGGCGCGGACGTGGAACCCAGGCCCGAGCGGAGCGGGGCGGCCAGGTGCCGGCGGAGCTCGTTTGTCCAGGACACCCAGGAAACCCGCGATGCAAGGACGGTGGCGCCCGCGGCCAGGAGGCCGACCACGGCGAACACGAGGAAGGTCGCGATCCGCGTCTCCGAGGCGCGCCGATCGACGTAGCTCATGTCGTGGACCAGGGCCAGCCTGCCGATGGTCGCACCGCCGTCATCGACGATCGGAAGCACGCTCATGTGCACGGTGCCGCCGACCAGGTGGAACACGCCCGAGCTGCCGGACGTGTCGCTGCCGGGGGCCACGGAGTCGCACTTCAAGTCCCTCGGGAAGGCCTTGGTCGACGCGGTCGGGTGCTCCCTGGTGCCGCACACCGCAGCTCCGAGGAGGCGTTCGTCCCGGACGAGTTCCTCGAGGAGCGCCACGGCCCGGGACCGCTCGTTTCGGCCAAGGCGATCGGCCAGTCCTTCCCTCGCGCCGGCGAGGATGACCTGGGCCCGCATCGTGAGATCGCGCTCCGCCCAGCGATGCGCCTGCTCGCTCATGAACGCCGATGCCCCCAGCGCGACGATGCCGAGGAGGACGAGCAGGGGAATGACGAATCGGAGCGCGGATCGCATGAGTTGCACTTGCAACGATAAACATGGCAGATTCACCGCGCTCGGCCAAGTACGGAACGCCCCGGATGCGACTCGAAGAGATCGGACTCATCGGCAACGGTCAGTTCGCCACCCACGTTGCCCGCAACGGGTCGGCGGTCTGGTGCCGCCTTGCCCCGGTTCGACCTGGGCCACGCCGCGTCCGAGGCGTCCCCCGCCTGGAAGGACGTCCTCTGAAACTGGATTGGGTCGATCGCATCCGGAGCAGCCGAAACGCCGGTAGGCTGGGGGTATTGATCCGGTCCGGGGCTGGTCCGCTAGAGCTCGGCATGTTCAGCCGCACGTTGCTCCTCGCGGCGGGGGTGGGCATCGTGGCCGGGCTCGTCGGAGCCGCCTTCGTGGCCAGCGTGGACCTCGGTTCGCACCTGCTCCTGGAGCATCTCGCTGGGGCGGAACTCCTGCGCGCCTCGGGGGAGGCGGCGGGGCAAGCCCTTCGAAGGGGTCGGGTGCCCTGGTTCCTGCTCGTGGTGCCAGCCGCGGGTGCGCTCCTGGGTGGACTCCTTTCCCGCTGGGCGCCCGAGGCGTTCGGCGGCGGCGGTGACCAGACCATCGCCACCTACCACGGTGCCCAGGCGAAGGTCCGGCCGAGACTCCTCCCGATCAAGTTCCTCGCGTCGGTCGCGACCCTGGCCAGTGGAGGGGCCGGAGGGCGCGAGGGTCCCGCCATGCAGCTCGGAAGCGCGGCAGGGGCCATCCTCGCCGAATGGCTGCCCACGACCGCCCGGGAACGGCGTCTCCTGTACGTCGCCGGCATCGGAGCGGGGATCTCGGCCGTGTTTCGCACACCTCTCGGCGCGGCACTGCTCGCCGTCGAGATCCTGTATCGGGACGACTTCGACGCCGAAGCGCTCGTACCGTCCGTGCTCGCGAGCGTGGTCTCCTTCGCGGTGTCGAACGCGATCCTCGGGACGAAGCCGCTGTTCGGGGCCATGCCGTCCCACCCGTTCATGGCCGGGCACCTGCCGTTCTATGCAGTGCTCGCCGTCGTCGCCGCCGCGGCGGGTGCAGTCTTCGTCTGGGCGTTGCACGGCGTCCGCGACGTGGCCCGGGACAGCGGCCTTCCTCGCTGGCTCACCCCCGCTCTCGGGGGCATGGGCCTTGGCTGCGGGATCATCACCGTCTACGCGATGGGCCTGCACCGGATCGGCCCCGTCCCGGTCGAGTCCGCACTCCTCGGGGGGGGGTACGGTCTCGCGCAGCTCGCGGTCGCGGAGGTTGCGGCGCCGTCCCTGGCCATCGCGGGATGGTTTCTCGCCCTCGCGGTGCTCCGGATCGTGGCCACGGCCTTCACGGTGGGAAGCGGAGGCAGCGCGGGCGACTTCGCGCCCGCCCTCGTCGTCGGAGCTCTCGTCGGTGCGGCGTTCGGCCACGCCGCGGGTACGCTCTTCCCGGAGAGCCACCTGCACCCGGCCTCGTTCGCCCTCGTGGGGATGGCGACGCTGTACGGAGGCGTGGCACACGTCCCGCTCAGCGCCGTCGTCCTCGTCTCCGAGCTGGCGGCCTCGTACGACCTCCTCGTTCCCCTCATGCTCGGGACGGTCGGAGCCCACGTCCTCCTGCGAAAGGTGAAGCTCTACGAGTCGCAGCAGCCGAACAGGAGGAGCGCGGGAGCCGGAGCCAGGCTCCACAGCTCGCGTGGGGGGGAGCCCCGGGTCGCGGTCCCGGACGGTCGCGTCGCCCTCGTGACCGTTCCGCCTGCGGCTTCCCTTCTCGAGGTCATGGCGGCGGCCTCGAACGGGCAGCCCGTGATCCCCGTCGTCGAGCCGTCGGGGAAGTATGCGGGGCTCATCGACGCGACCACGCTCCTCGCGCTCTCCTCCGATCAGGATCTGCGCGGAATCGTCGCGGTCGACCTTGCTGGCCCTGCGCTCGGTGCCGAGCGGGGCGAGCCCTTGCGAGACGCCGTCGCCCGGATTCTCGATGCGGGGCTCAGCCACGCACCCATCGTGGAGCAGGGGAGGATCGTCGGCATGCTGTCCCTGTCGGACGTCGTGAAGACGGCACTCGGAGGTGAGCTCGGATGACGCCGGATACCACGCCATCGCCGGCCGAAGGACCTGCCGGGGCCGAGGAACCCAGGAGGACGCCGGTTGCCTGGCAGCTCGTCCAGGTGGCCGCGCTCGCCGCATTGCTCGTCGCGGGGATGTACGTCGTCGACCTCGATGCGAAGGCCCTGGCGGAGAGGCGGGCACGTCCCGCCCTCTTGCGAGCCGTCGAGGAAGCCGCCAGCCGGGGCCCGGAGAATGCGGCTGATCCCGAGCTGGAACGTGCGGTCGCGGTCTACGCGGAGGTCTGTGCGCAATGTGCGCCGGCCGAGCGCTGCCGTGAGGCCATCCGCTCGATTCGAGAGGCGGGAGTGGTGCCCGCGGGCCGAGGTCCGTGCAAGACCGCGATATTCAACCGGGGCAGTCCGGAAGAGACACCCAGGGTGCCGCGTGCGCCCTAGGCCGACAGGCAGCGCCTCGTGAAGCCTCGAACGAAGGCATCGTGGCTCAGAATGCCAGCGTGAAGCCGATGCCCGGAGGCGTGCACCAGAGGCAGGTCTCGGGCAGGAGAGCGGGCTGGTAGATCGTGAGCAGGAGGATCGAGGCCCCCATCGCGCCCATGATCGAGAGGTCGAGCGCGAGATTGTGCTGGAGACGATGGCGCGCAGTACCTGCACATGCACGCACCAACATCCTGCCCGTGGTACCGTTCGCGAATGTCGTCCGCGCTCGTTGCCGCCCTCCTTGCCGCTTGCCTCGGAACGACGAGCGTTCACGCCCTGGACGACGCCCCCGAGGCTCCTCCGGCGGCGTCGCCGCAGGAACTCACCAAGCTCTCCTACGACTGGACCGTCGACGGCCTCGTCACGGGTGGCCTCGCGGTCAGTACGCTCACGCTGCTCTTCCTGAACGACAAGCTGGCACCGCTGGACTGCAAGTGGTGCGAGCCCGGATCCATCGACGGCGACATCTCCCGATCCGTGCTCTGGTCCAACCCCACGGCCGCGAACACGGTCTCCAACGTCATGCAGTTCGCCATCCCGGTGGGAGTCATGGGCTTCGGGCTCCTCCAGGGCTACCTGCACGACGATCCGGCGGCGGGCTGGTCCGCCCTGCTGCTCATCACCGAGGCCACGAGCCTCGCGATGCTGACGAACGTGATCGTGAAGTACACGACCGGGCGGGCCCGTCCCTATGTCTGGCAGGGAAACGCGGACCTCTACCCGGCCAGCACCTCCGACGCGAACGTCTCCTTCTTCGGGGGCCACACCACCTTCGTCTTCGCCGTGGTGGTGTCGGGAAGCACGCTGTTCTTCATGCAGGGCATGCCTGGAGCGCCGTGGGTACTCGGAGTCGGCCTCGCTGCGGCAAGCTTCACCGCGTATCTGCGCATGGCGGCGGGCAAGCATTACCTGTCCGACACCCTGGCCGGGGCGGGAGTGGGAAGCCTCATCGGCTGGGCGGTGCCCTACCTGTTCCACCGTCCGGGCCGGAAGGGTCCGCCCCAGGCCGGTGATCTCCTCCCCGCGCCGGGCGGGATCGCCATCGCATGGTGACGTAGCGGAGCAAGCGAACGTGTCGACCGGAGATCACCGGATGTAGTCGGACCCCCGGTACGCCCCGGGCCGCGCCTGGGAGCAGAAGCGCTCCTGCATCGATCCGGGCATGGCCTGGGACGTGCTCGGCTGGTCCCCGCGCGTGGCCGTGGCCGAGGGGCTGTTCCGGACGGTGGACTTCTTCCGGGCCGCACGGAAGGCCGCGGCATGGTCAGGGCGGGAAGACGACGGCCAGGCGTCGCCGGATCTCGTCCCGCACGGCGCGGAAGCTCTCGAGCCTGGCGGCCTCGTCGCCCGTACCGCCCGGGTCCGGTAGACCCCAGTGGAACCGTCGGGCCTTGCCCAGGAACACAGGGCACTCCTCCTCGGCACAGAGGGTGATGACCGCCTCCACGTCATCCGGGGGGATGTCGTTCACGTTCTTCGAGTGCTGGCCGGTCGCATCGATGCCGATCTCCGCGAGCACGCGGATCGCGAGCGGGTTCACCCTCGAGGGAGCGGAACCCGCCGACGAGATCCTCACGTCCGGCGGTGCGACCGACCGGGCGATTCCCTCCGCCATCTGGCTTCGCGCGGAGTTCGCGACGCACAGGAAGAGGACGTGACGAGGCCGGAGCGCCCGCAGCTGGGCGGCTTCGGCCTCCCAATCCTGGAC
This sequence comes from uncultured delta proteobacterium, assembly GCA_963818535.1. Lineage (GTDB taxonomy): Bacteria > Myxococcota > Myxococcia > Myxococcales > Anaeromyxobacteraceae > CAIOAK01. Next base: position 279,128 of record CAWFSM010000008.1, read on the forward strand.
GGTGGTCACGCGGGCCTCCGGTCCGACGGCGGTGCCGGGAAGTCCCCGACGCAGTTCTTCACCCCTTCGATCCGGGCCTGCTCGAGCGGGAAGTACCGCTTCCGCAGCCAGAGGGAGACGTTCACGAGGCCGATGAGCACGGGCACCTCGACGAGCGGGCCGATGACCGCGGCGAAGGCGGCGCCGCTCGACATCCCGAAGGTGGCCACCGCCACCGCGATGGCCAGCTCGAAGTTGTTCGACGCGGCGGTGAAGGAGAGGGTCGCCGTCTGCCCGTAGCCCGCACCGACCTTCCGGCTCATGAAGAAGGACGCGAAGAACATGAGCACGAAGTAGACGAGCAGGGGGATGGCGATCCGGACGACGTCGAGCGGGACCTGCACGATGGTCTCGCCCTTCAGCGAGAACATGAGGACGATGGTGAAGAGCAGCGCCACTAGCGTGATGGGCGAGATGCGCGGGATGAAGACGTTCCGGTACCAGTCCTCCCCCTTCCAGCGGCGCAGGAGGACCCAGCTCGCGAAGCCGGCCAGGAAGGGGATGCCCAGGTAGATGAAGACGCTGGTCGCGATCTCCCCGATGGTGATGTGCACCTCGGCCCCGGAGAGGCCGAGCCACCGGGGCAGGACCGTGATGAAGACCCAGGCGTAGACCGAGAAGAAGAGGACCTGGAAGATCGAGTTGAAGGCCACGAGCCCGGCCGCGTACTGCCGGTCCCCGTCGGCCAGATCGTTCCAGACGATGACCATGGCGATGCAGCGCGCCAGGCCGATGAGGATGAGCCCCACCATGTACTCGGGCTTGTCGCGCAGGAAGATCACGGCGAGCGCGAACATCAGGACCGGCCCCACCAGCCAGTTCTGGACCAGGGACAGCGCCAGCACCTTGCCGTTCTTGAAGACCAGCGGCAGCTCGTCGTACCGGACCTTGGCGAGGGGCGGGTACATCATGAGGACGAGGCCGATGGCGATGGGGATGGACGTGGTTCCCACGCTCATCCGGTCCAGCGCCGGAACGACCCCGGGGACGAGGTAGCCCAGGGCAACCCCGGCGCCCATGGCGAGGAAGATCCAGAGCGTCAGGTAGCGGTCCAGGAAGGAGAGGCGGCGGGCGACGGATGACGAGGAGGACACTAGAGACTCCCGACCAGGGACTTGAGGCGGCGCAGGACGCGAGGCTCGACGCAGTAGCAGACCCGCGGGCCGTCGATGTCGCCGCGGATGAGACCGGCCTCCTTCAGGACCTTGAGGTGCTGCGAGACGGTCGACTGGGCGAGCGGAAGCTCGTCCACGATGTCGCCGCACATGCAGGAGTCGCGGCGCTCGAGGAGGCGGAGGATGGCGACGCGGGCAGGATGGCCGACGGCCTTCGCGAGGGCCGCCAGTTCCTGGTCGGCGTCGGGCCCCTCCACGGGCCTCACGTCCGGGTTTCCCGGGTATGCGGGAGTCGAGCTCGGGGCAAGCTGGATGGCGCGAGGGCTCCTGATCATCGTGGAATCGTAATACAACGATATGGTGAATGCATTCCGCAACGAGACGGTGACATCGATCGGCACCGGGGAACTTCCATGCCCCCTCCTTTCCTGGAGGCCTCCCGGGCGCGCCGTGCTATCGGTACATGACGATGGACGGTGGCTCGCGGGGAGCTTCACCCCAGCGTCCGCGAGGAGGAGGCCCGGATGACCGCGACGTGGAGAATGTTGCTCGCCAGCGCGGTCGTGCTGGCTGGAGCCGTCCTCACGGCTGGATGCGCCAGGGACGCCAGCCCCGACGCGATCACATCCGCGAGCTCGCCGGCTGCGCGAGCGACGACGTCCTCGGTGCCTCGCCTGGTCGACCTCGGCGCGGGCAAGTGCATTCCGTGCAAGGCGATGGCGCCGATCCTGGAGGGGTTGAAGACCGAATACGCCGGCCGGATGGACGTCCAGTTCATCGACGTCTGGAAGGACCCGGACGCGGGGAAGGCCTACGGGATCAGCATCATCCCCACGCAGATCTTCTACGGACCGGACGGCAAGGAGCTGGCCCGCCACCAGGGCTTCATGGACAGGGACGCGATCCTCGCCCAGTGGAAGGCCGTCGGAGTGAGCCTGTAGCGGGCGAACGATGGGCGAGATCCTCACCGCGTTCGGGAACGCCTTCGCGGCGTCGGCGGCGCTCGCCCTTCCGGCAGCGTTCCTGTGGGGAGTGCTCTCGGTGGTGCTGAGCCCCTGCCACCTGTCGAGCATCCCCCTCGTGGTCGCCTACATGAACGGCGGCACCGAGTTCCCCACGGGCCGCCGGGCCCTGCTCATCTCCACGAGCTTCGCCGTCGGAATGCTCGGGAGCATCGCGGTCATCGGCGTCGTCACCGCCGCGGCAGGCCGGATGGCAGGCGACGTCGGCCGCTGGGGCACGTACGGGCTGGCGGCCGTCTTCTTCGCCGTCGGTCTCAACCTGCTCGGGATCCTGCCGCTCCCGACCTGGTCCACCCCGTCTCCCGGAACGAAGCGCCGCGGGCCCTGGGGTGCCCTGGTGCTCGGCCTCCTCTTCGGCGCCGCGCTGGGTCCGTGCACCTTCGCCTTCATGGCTCCGCTGCTCGGCCTGGCGTTCCGCTCGGGCGCGGAGGCGGCCGCCTACGGAGCGCTGCTGGTGGCCGTCTACGGGCTCGGGCACGGAGCAGCCATCGTCGCGGCCGGGGTCTCGGCCGGGAGCGTCCAGCGATGGCTTGCATGGAAGAACGGCGAACGGGCCGCCCGGATGCTGCGTGGCGCCGCCGGGCTCGCCGTCATCGCGGGCGGCTTCTACTTTCTCTACACGGCGGTCTGACCATGAGCCTTCCCATCGACGACACCCCGGCGGCGCGCGGCACCACATCCGGGCGCGGGTCGTACGGCGCTCCTCCTCCTGCTCGGCCTGGGCGCCTGGATCGCCGCCTACGCGGCGGTGCTGCCCCTCTCGGAGTGGCTCACCTTCCGGGCCATCGGCCTTTCGCCCACGTCCCACCTGGGCCAGAGCATCGCCTTCTTCCTGTACGACACGCCCAAGGTCCTGCTGCTGCTCGTCCTCATCGTCTTCGTGGTCGGGATCATCCGGTCCTTCTTCACCGCCGAGCGCACGCGCGCCATCCTGGCGGGCAAGCGGGAGTCGGTCGGGAACGTGCTCGCCGCGCTCCTGGGCGTCGTCACGCCGTTCTGCTCCTGCTCCGCCGTGCCGCTCTTCATCGGGTTCGTGGAGGTCGGTGTCCCGCTCGGCGTGACGCTCTCCTTCCTGATCTCGGCGCCGATGGTGAACGAGATCGCGCTCGTGCTGCTGTTCGGCCTCTTCGGATGGAAGGTCGCGGCCCTCTACCTCGTCACCGGGCTCACCATCGCCATCGTCGCCGGCTTCGTCCTCGGCCGCATGAAGCTGGAGCGGTACGTGGAGGGCTGGGTCTACGAGTCGATGAAGGCGGAGGCGACCTTCGAGCGCGAACGTCTGGGGTTCACCGGCCGCGTCGAGAAGGGCGTGGAGGCGGTGAAGGAGATCGTCGGCAAGGTCTGGCCGTGGGTCATCGCCGGGATCGCCGTCGGCGCGGGGATCCACGGATACGTGCCGGAGGGGCTGCTGGCGAGCTTCATGGGCAAGTCGGCCTGGTGGTCGGTGCCGGCGGCCGTCGTCATCGGCGTTCCGATGTACTCCAACGCGGCCGGCATCATCCCGGTGGTCGAGGCGCTGCTCGGCAAGGGAGCCGCGCTCGGAACCGTCCTGGCCTTCATGATGGCGGTGATCGGCCTGTCGTTGCCCGAGATCGTCATCCTCCGGAAGGTGCTGCGCCCACCGCTCATCGCCGCGTTCGTCGGCGTGGTCGCGAGCGGCATCCTGGTCGTCGGCTGGATGTTCAACGCGGTGCTGTGAGGAGACGTGACATGAAGATCCAGGTTCTCGGGACCGGCTGCGCGAAGTGCAAGCAACTCACCGCCAACGCGGAGAAGGCCGTCGCGGAGCTCGGCATCGGCGCGGTCGTGGAGAAGGTCGAGGACATCCGGGAGATCATGAAGTTCAGCGTCATGACCACCCCCGCGCTGGTGGTCGACGGAAAGGTCCGCTCGGCAGGCAAGGTGCTGACGCCGGACGCGGTGAAGGAACTCCTGCGGCGGTAGCCGGGAACCGGTTCTTCGCAGGGTTGCCTTCCGTCGCGATGCCGGATACCTCATCCGCCATGACCGACGAAGTCCACCTCGACTCCAACGTCCCCGGGAACCCCGCCTACCACTTCACCATCGTGCCCGCGGGCACTCCGGGAAGCGTTGGCTGGGCGCAGCGGGCGCCTCTCGTCCCCGGCGCCGCGCTCGCCACCAAGTGCGTGCACGCCGGCGTCCAGCCCGACCCGGCCTACGGCGCGGTCATGCCGCCCATCTACCAGAGCTCGACCTTCGCGTTCCGCGACGTCTGCGTGAACGCCGGGTACGACTACACGCGCAGCGGCAACCCCACCCGGGCCGCGCTGGAGGAGGCCATCGCCCTCCTCGAGGGGGGCATGGGCGCCACCTGCACCAGCACCGGGATGAGCGCGGTGATCGTGGCGCTGAACCTGCTCCCGGCGGGCAGCCACCTGCTCTGCACCGTGGATTGCTACGGCGGGACCTTCCGCGCCCTCGAGCACGCCAAGACGGCCTACGGCCTTCAAGTCTCCTACCTCGACCTGTCCGATCTCGACGCGGTGGCCGCCGCCTTCCGCCCCAACACGCGCATGGTCTGGATCGAGACGCCCTCGAACCCGCTCCTCCGGCTCACCGACATCCGGGCGGTGGCGGCGCTGGCGAAGGCGGGTGGGGCCCTCACGGTGGTGGACAACACCTTCCTCTCCCCCGTCCAGCAGCGCCCCTTCCGCTTCGGGGCCGACCTGGTGGTCCACTCCACCACCAAGTACCTGAACGGCCACAGCGACGTGGTGGGGGGCGCGGTGGTGTCGGCTCCCGGCCAGCTGGCGCTGCTCCAGCGCATCCAGAGCATGAACAACCTGCTCGGGACCTCCCAGAGCCCGCACGACGCCTTCATGGTGCTCCGGGGCTTGAAGACCCTCCTCCTTCGCATGAAGGCCCACGAGGCGGGCGCCCAGGTCGTGGCGCGCTGGCTGGCGGCCCACCCGGCCGTGGCCAAGGTCCATTACCCCGGCCTGCCCACCCATCCGCAGCACGCGCTCGCGAAGGCCCAGCAGGACGGCTTCGGGGGGATGCTGAGCTTCGAGCTCGCCGACGGGCGCCGGGAGCGTGTCGACCACGTGCTCCGCACGCTCCGCTGGTTCACCCTGGCGGAGAGCCTCGGAGGGGTGGAGAGCCTGGTGGCCCACCCGGCCTCGATGACCCATGCCTCGATGACGCCCGAGGCGCGGCTGCGGGCCGGCATCACCGATGGCGTGATCCGGCTCTCCATCGGCATCGAGGCGCCGGAAGACCTGGTCGCCGACCTGGATCGAGCGCTGGCCAGCCTCCCGGGCTGAAAAGGATCCCCAATGCGCGAGGCCTTCACCTTCGACGACGTCCTGCTCATCCCGGCCTACAACCACTACGAGTCACGACAGCACGTGGACGTGTCGGTCACCGACCGGTCCGGGAAGCTCGCGCTCGAGCTCCCGGTGATGACCGCCAACATGGACACGATCACCGAGTCCGCGATGGCGAACTTCATCGGCGGCAAGGGAGGGATCGGCGTCCTCCACCGGATGATGTCGATCGACCGGAACGTCGCCGAGTTCCGCAAGTGCAAGGGCCCGGTCTTCGTGTCGGTGGGCTGCGCCGAGGAGGAACTGGAGCGGGCCGAGGCCCTGCGGGACGCCGGCGCCACCCACTTCGTCGTCGACGTGGCCCACGGGCACGCCCGCTACGTGGGCAAGACGCTGAAGAACCTCCGCCAGCTGCTGCCCGATGCCTGCCTCATGGCGGGCAACGTGGCCACCTACGCCGGAGCCGACTACCTGGCCTCGGTCGGCGCCGACATCGTGAAGGTGGGCATCGGCCCGGGGAGCGTCTGCACGACGCGCCTCAAGACCGGCCACGGCGTCCCGCAGCTCACCGCCATCCAGGACTGCGCCCGCTGCGACCGATCCATCGTGGCCGACGGAGGCATCCGCCACCCGGGCGACGTGGTGAAGGCCCTCGCCTTCGGCGCCGACTTCGTGATGATCGGCGGGATGCTCGCCGGGACGCGTCCCACCCCCGGCAAGAGGATCAGGGGACCGAAGGGCGGCTGGGTGAAGGCCTACCGCGGCATGGCGAGCCGCGAGGTGGCCGAGGAGCACCACGGCGGGATCGCCGAATGGAAGACGGCGGAGGGCGTGGCGGTGACCGTCCCGTACCGGGACGACGAGGACGCCGTCATCGCCGACCTGGTGGGAGGCCTCCGATCCGGCCTCACCTACGCCGGCAGCCGTACCGTCCGAGAGCTGCAGCGGAAGCTCAACTACGTGGTGATCACGCCGAGCGGCTGGCACGAGGGGACGCCCCACAAGGCCTCGCGGTAGCCGCCTCGGGGCCGGGTCAGGCGCTGGCGACGCTTCCTCCCTCGTTGGTGGTCGCTGCCGCGGCCGCCGCGCGCGCCTTCTTCCCGTGGTCCTTGGCGATGAGCAGGTAGATCGACGGGACGAAGAAGATGGTGAAGGCGGTGCCCGACGGCCATGCCCGCCACGAGCACGAGGCCGATGCTGTTGCGGGCCGCCGCTCCCGGTCCGGAGACGAAGGTGAGCGGCAGGTGGCCGAAGATGGTGGCGGCGCTGGTCATGAGGATGGGGCGGAGCCGGACCACGGAGGCGTTCTTCACCGCCTCCATCTTCGACTGCCCCTCGCGCTGCAGCTCGTTCGCGAACTGCACGATGAGGATGCCGTTCTTGGCGATGAGGCCGACCAGGGTGACGAGCCCCACCTGCGAGTAGACGTTGAGCGTGGTGGTCCACCCGTCGGTCCAGAAGCGCATGTTGGGGTTCGGCATCTTGAGGAAGGTGAGGGCGAGCGAGCCGAACATGGCGAGCGGCACCGACCCCATGAGGATGACGAACGGGTCGCGGAAGCTGTTGAACTGTGCGGCCAGGATCAGGAAGATGAGCAGGATCGAGAGCAGGAAGGCGGGTCCGAACTTGTTGCCCTCGACGCGCAGCTGGCGCGACTCGCCGGTGTAGTCGACCACGTAGCCCTTGGGCAGGATGCGCGGCGGCCTCGTCCTCCAGGAACCGGAGCGACTCGTCGAGCGGCCGGATGGCCACGCCGGAGATCTTCACCGCGTTGAGCTGCTGGAACCGGTTCAGGGAGCGCGGCGCCACCGAGTCCTTGATGGTGGCGATGGAGGAGAGCGACACCAGCTGGCCGTTCGGGCCGGTGACGTAGATGTCCTTCAGCTGCTCCGGGTTGAGCCGGTCGGCCCGCGCCACCTGGGGGATGACCTTGTAGCTGCGCCCGTCGACGCTGAAGCGGTTCACGAAGTTGCCGCCCACCGCGGCGGAGAGGTCCTGGCCCACGGTCTGGAGGTTGAGCCCCAGCTGGGCGACCTTCTCGCGGTCGATGACCACCTCCGACTCGGGCTGATCCACCTTCACGTCGATGAGGGGCGGGAAGGCGAACATGCCGCTCTTCGCGGCCGCCTCCTGGAGCTTGTTGGCGAAGCCGAGGATCTCGGCGGTGTCGGCGGTGGAGGCGATGACGAACTCCACCGGGAAGTTGCCGCCGCCGGGGAGCGCCGGGGGGAGGATGGGGAAGGTCTGGATGCCCGGGATGGCGGCGACCTTCTGCTGCACCTCCGGGAGGATCTGGGCCGCGGAGCGCTTGCGCTCCTTCCAGGGCTTCAGTCCGTCTCCCCAGAACCCGCCCGACGGGAAGGTGATCTGGAAGGTGAAGTTGGTCTCCGGGATCTCCATGAGCACCCGGTTCACCTCCCGGGTCGACTGGGCGACCTGGTCGAGGGTCGAGTTGGACGGGGTGTTCACGATACCGAAGATCACCCCCTGGTCCTCGACCGGGGCGAGCTCGCGCGGGGACTGGAAGAACATGGCCAGGGCGAGCAGCGAGATCACCGCCCAGGACGCGTAGATGATGCCGCGGGCCTGGAAGGAGGCCTCGAGGTGCCGGGCGTAGGTGTTCTTGATCCGATCGAAGGTGCGGTTGATGAGCCCGGAGAGCCCCTTGTCCTCGTGGCTCGGCTTGATCAGGCGCGCCGACATCATGGGGGAGAGGGTGAGCGCCACCACGCCGGAGATGGTGACGGCGCCGGCCAGGGTGAGCGCGAACTCGCGGAAGAGCGATCCGGTGAGACCGCCCTGGAAGGCGATGGGGGCGTAGACCGCGGCCAGCGTGATGGTCATGGAGATGATGGGCCCGACGAGCTCCCGGGCGCCCACCAGCGCCGCGTCGATGGGCTTCATCCCCTCGCGCACGTGCCGCTCGACGTTCTCCACCACCACGATGGCGTCGTCGACGACGAGGCCGACCGAGAGGACGATCGCGAGCAGCGTGAGGAGGTTGATGGTGAAGCCGAAGAGCTGCATGAGGAACACGGCGCCGATGAGCGACACCGGGATGGCCACCACCGGCACCAGCACCGAGCGCAGCGAGCCGAGGAAGAGGAAGATCACCACCACCACGATGAGGATGGTCTCGAGCAGCGTCTGGACCACCTCGTCGATGGCGTTCTGGATGTAGGCGGTGCCGTCGTAGGCGATGGTGGCCTTGATCTGCTCGGGCAGCTCCCGCTGGATCTCCTTCATCTCGGCCCGGACCCGCCGGATCACGTCGAGCGAGTTGGCGTTGGGGAGCGCCCAGATCCCGACGAACACCGCCGTGTCGCCGCTGAAGTTCACCATCACGTCGTAGTCCTCGGCCCCGAGCACCACGTCGCCCACGTCGCCGAGCCGCACCACCGACCCCTCCTTCTCGCGGATCACGAGCTGCTTGAACTCCTTCACGGAGCGCAGGTCGGTGTTGGCGGTGAGGTTCACCTGGACGAGCGACCCCTTGGTCTGGCCGATCGCCGAGAGGTAGTTGTTGGCGGCCAGCGCCTGGCGCACCTGGGCCGGGCTGACGTTGAGGGCCGCCATCTTGTCGGGCTTGAGCCAGATGCGCATCGCGAAGGTGCGGGCGCCCAGGATGTCGGCGCGCTGCACGCCCTCGACGGCGGTGAGGCGCGGCTGGACCACCCGCACCAGGTAGTCGGTGATCTCGTTCTGCTTCAGGAACTGGGAGGAGAAGCTCAGGTAGGCCGACGCGAACTGGCTGTCGGCCGACTCGATGTTGATGACGGGGATCTCGGCCGACGGCGGGAGGTCGCCGCGGACCTGGTTCACCTTGGCGCCGATCTCGGAGAGGGCGCGGTTGGCGTCGTAGTTGAGGCGCAGCCGGGCCCGGATGATCGAGACGTTCTGCTTGCTCTCCGACTCGATGTAGTCGATGCCGTCGGCGGCCGCGATGGCCCGCTCGATCGGGGTGGTGATGAAGCCGCGGACGAGCGCCGCGTTCGCGCCCACGTAGACCGTGGTGATGGTCACGGCGGCGTTCTCGCTGCGGGGGTACTGGCGGACGTTCAGGCTGCGGATGGCCTGGACGCCGGCGATCACGATGATCAGGTTGACGACGATCGCGATGACCGGGCGGCGGATGAACAGGTCGGTGAACTTCATGGTCGGGGCCTCGGGCCGATCTAGTTGTCGGCCGGCTTCGGATTGGCCTGGACGTCGGGAGCCAGGTCGTTCCGCACCGCCACCGCGCCGCCGCTGCGGAGCTTGAAGGCGCCGCTCGACACGACGGTCTCGCCCGCCTTCAGGCCATTCTCGACGGCCACGAGATCGCCCCGCCGCTCGCCGAGGCGGACGAAGCGCTGCTGGGCCACGAGCTGCTCCTTGCCGTCCGCCCCGGTCTTCTTCTCGAGCACGAAGACCGAGTCGCCGTACGGGGCGTAGATGACCGCCGTGGCCGGGACGAGCAGCACCGGGACCTTCTCCGGAGCGAGCACCTCGACGTTCACGAACATGCCAGGGCGGAGGCGGCCGTCGGCGTTCGGCACGGTCGCCCGCACCTTCACGTTCCGGGTTGCCACGTCGACCTCGGTGTTGATGGTGGTCACCTTTCCGTCCCAGGTGGCCCCCGGGAAGGTGTCGGTGTGGAGGTGGACCGGCTGCCCGACCTTGAGCCGGGCCAGCGCCTGCTGCGGCAGGGAGAACTCGGCGTAGATCGGGGTGACCGACTGGAGCGAGGCCACCGGCGCGCCGGCCCCCAGCACCTGGCCCAGCTCGACCTGGCGGATGGCGATGCGTCCGTCGAAGGGAGCCCGGATGGTCTTCTTGTCGATGGCGGCCTTGATGGTGTTCACGGCGGCCTGGGCCTGCTTGTAGCGGGCCTCGGCGGCGTCGAGGTCGGCGGGCGTGTTGGCCTGCCCCTTGCGAACCTCGACCGCTCTCTCGTAGTTGAGCCGCGCCAGGTTCTCGTCGGCCTTCGCGGAGGCGAGCTGGGCCTCCTCGGTGGTGGTGTCGAGCCGCACCAGGACGGCACCCTTGCGGACGAAGGTCCCGGAGTCGAAGGAGACCTCCCGGATCGCGCCCGGGAAGCTCGGAGCCGACGGTGACGCCGCGGAAGGCCACCAGGGTGCCGCTGGCATCCTGGAGGGGCTGCCACGTCGTCGCCTGGACCTGGGCCGTCGTCACTGCCTCCGGCGGAGGTACGAAGGACTTTCCGGCATTGATCATCGTGCCGATCTGGGCGCCCTTGACGCCCACCAGCACGCCCACCACGGCCAGGAGGCCGACGGCCACGCCGATCCAGAGCTTGGTCTTGGTCTTCATATGTGGACCCACTTCTAGTGCTCGCCGCGGCGCGGCGCAGCCCCAAGGGGGGGTCTGGAATGCGCGTTTGCCTACCGCCGCGTCGTGACCTGGGACACCGGATGGCCACCCATCGTCCCGGTGGTTCCGTACCCGGCCTCGGACGTCCCGGTCATGCAGGTCGAGCCCATCATTCCGCCGGGGGCGCAATCCGCGTAGGCCAGCTTGGCGATCTGCCCCAGTGTCGGGCCGGAGGTCGGCTCCGATGCATCGACGAAGATCCTGACGTAGGCGTTGCCGGGGTTGGCGCCGGGAAAGCCGAAGTAGAGCCCCATCCCGGTGCCCGGCGACCAGCCGTCCGTGCCGCCGAACTTCGGGTCCGCGGAGAGCGTGTCGGTGGTGTCGAGCCGGAACGCCGTGACCAGCCATCCCTCGGCGCCGTCCAGGACGACCGGCAACGAGGACAGCTGGTGCGCGAGGGGCACCCACGTCATGGTGTCGTCCGGGTAGGGGAGCGGGCCGCCGGTCATGGACTCGGAGAGCTCGCCCCGGAGGCCGGAGACGACGCCAGCGCTGGCGTTGAACGTGTACGTCCCGACGAAGATCGAGTCGTTGGGCTGGGTGTCCGGCTCCCGGAAGGTGACGATCACCTGGTAGGGGGTGACCACGTCCGCCATTCCGGACGGTGGGCTCGTGCCGGCGGCGTTGCTCGCGACCACCGAGAACCGGTAGCCGGAACAGGACGAGGGGCAGGTGGCGGTGATCGGCGTGGTCGCGCCCGTCGCGGTCACGCCCGGCGGGCTGGAGGTGACCACGTAGCCGGTGACCGGGCTGCCGCCGGCCTGGATGGCGCCGATCCGGACCATCACCGTGGCCCTGGCGTCCCCCGCCGTGGCGCTGACGAGGGACGGCGCACCGGGGGCAGTCGGGCTCGAGGGCGCGGCGATGGAGAAGGTCTGGGACGCCTGGACGTCCCCTGCGCTGGCGACGATCGTGCAGCCTCCCGCGGAGAGGGCGGCCACGAGCCCGGTGGCGGCCTCGACGGAGCAGGTGACGGGCGTGGCGCTGGAGAACCGGACCGGCTGGCCGCTGCTCTCCACGGCGGAGACGGTGGCCAGGTCGTACACGCTCGGGGATGGGGCGGGGGCGAACTCGATGACGCCCTGGAAGGCGAAGGTGACGTCCTGGGTGGCCGGGAAGGCCGCCGCGTAGCGCGAATCCCCGGACTGGCCCGCGGTGACGGTGCACGTGCCCGACGCCGCGGCGGTCACGACTCCACTCGTGGCGTCGACCGAGCAGAGGGCGGGGGTCCTGCTGCCGTAACGGACCGGGAGGCCGGAGCTCGCGGTGGCCACGACGGTCGCGGAGGGCTCGTTCACGGCGGGCGAAGGCGCGGGACCGAAGGTGATCGTCTGCGGCCGCCCCTCGATGCGGGGGCCGCCCGCGCACCCCGGCAGGCCGGCCACCGCCAGCGCGGCCAGGACGATTCCTCGGGAGAGCTTCGTGGAATGGCGCATGCGCGATCTCGGTCCCGACGGCTCAGAAGTGGAGGTTCACGGCCAGGTTGAACGACCGGCCCGGACCGGGGACGGCGACCCCCCAGGGGATGCCGGTGGTGCTCATCGAGGGGCCCTGGCCGACGTAGGCCCCTCCCAGCGGATTCGCGTAGAGGTGGCCGAGCAGGTTCTCGACGGCGACGTCGACCCGGAGGAACTTCCACTCGTAGCTGCTGCGCAGGTTCAGGAGCCCGTAGGCGGCGGTCGGGATCTCGTTCCGGACCGCCGAGACGTGGATCTTGGCCGCCACGGCCTGGAACTCGGCGGTGGTGATCCACGCGTCGAGCTGGTACGCGAGCGCGAGCGTCCCGTTGAGCGGCATGACGGCGTAGGAGGCCGTCGCCGGTGGTGAGGTTGTCGCCCCGGACGTAACCAAGCGTGAAGCTGGGGGTGAGGGTGCCCCAGGAGCTGGCGTCGCCCAGCTGGACGCGGGCCGACAGGTCGATCCCGTAGAGGCGGGCCGCCTGGTTCACGAACTGGAGCAGGACGAAGCTGTCGGTGGCGGTCACGTTCTCGGGGCTGCACTGGCCGAAGTCGCAGCGCCTCGCGTCGACGTAGTCCTGGACGTGGGTGTAGTAGGCGGTGGCCTTCACGCCCCAGCGTGCCCGGGCGGCGTCGTGCCAGTCGCCGGTGACGCTGACGGTATGGGCGACCTCCGGGGCCAGGTCGATGAGCCCGACGTAGCCGTTCCCGTCCCCCACCAGGTTGTTCATGAGGGCGGCCATGGCGTTCGTGGACCACGGATAGCGCTGGTACAGGTTCGGAGAGCGGGACTTCCGCGCGTAGCCCCCCTCGTACGTCTGCGTGAGATCCGGAGTCCACCGCGCCAGGGCCGAGAGGTCCCAGTTGAGGTCGGTCTGCCGGCGCGGCGTGGCGTTGAACGCGGCCGCGTCGATTCCCCAGGCGGGCAGGGAGTCGTCGTAGCCCTGGACCGGCCCGGCGTCGGTCATGACGGTGTTGCTGCGGATTCCCACCAGGCCGAGCCACGCATCGGTCCAGCGCGCCTCCCACTCCGCATAGGCGTCGATCCGCAGCCGCTGGCCGTAGTCGACGTTCCAGAAGGTGTTCGGGCCCATCGTGCCGCCCACGGGTGGCCAGAAGTCGTAGAGCGTGTGGTTCAGGACCTCCGCGCCCACCCGGAGCACCTGACCGTCGGACAGGATCACGTTCGCCCGGACCACGGCCCCCTGCGTGCTCGCCTCGGTGTTCATGGGCATGCCGGTGCCGTAGGAGTAGCGGTCCGGACCCATGTCCATCTGGTGGCGGGTGTCCTGGTAGCTGAGGCGCGCCTCGAGATCGCCCCATGCGAACGTCCCGGTGTAGCGCATGGTGAACTGCCAGTTCTCGTTGGCGGTCATGTCCATGCGCTGGTTCGGGAACCCCTCGAACCCCACCTTCTGCTGGCCGGCCTCCAGCTGGAGGAGGTGGCCTTTCAGCCGCAACGCCAGCCCGAGCGATCGCCGGACGGTGCCCTGGTAGGCCGAGGAGGCGACCACGTTGGCCGGGATGGGCTCGCCCCCTTCGGTGCCGGGAGCGACGGGCTTGAAGTCGCCCCCCGCCTTGAAGTTCTGCGATCGCGAGTCGGACTGCGCGAAGGTCAAGTTCACCCACTCCCCGGCCACGGTCGCGCCGAGGTTGTAGCCGAGCGCGTTGCCGTTGGACCGGTAGAACGAGCCGAGGAACCCGGCGAGGAAGATCGGCTTGTCGGGTGTGCCGAACTGCGGCGGCGCGGACTTGACCTGGATCGATCCGCCGATGCTGTCCCCTCCCACGCTGACGGGGGTGATCCCGGAGTACACGGTCACGCTCTCGATGCGGCTCGGATCGGCGTAGGAGAGCGGGGAGTTCATGTGGTTGGGGCAGGCGGACACCAGATCCGCGCCGTCCAGCTGGATGCGGAGGCGGTCGTCGGAGAGGCCGTGAATGGCCGGGAGGCTCGAGATGCCGCCCGCGCCGCCGAGGCTCAGCCCGGGCACGTTCCGGAGAAGCTCGGCGGCGTCGCCGGTCGTGCCCTTCCGGGCCGCGAGGTCGGCCTTGTCGGGACCGGATGTACCGAGAGTCGATTCGGTGGACTCCGCCTTCGGGCTCTCGATCACGATCTCGTCCAGCGTCACCTCGCGCCGCGGCTCGTCCTCGGCGAGGGTGAAGAGCGGCACGAGGAGGAGGAACGCAGCGGCGCAGGTGGAGGGAGCTCTCGTCATTCCTTCGTGGCGCGGCGCGTCAGGGGCCCGGCGGAGTACCGGAAGGGTTGGACTCTATACGGACGGGACTCTCCGTGGAGGTGCGGCGAAGTGCCGCAGTGGCAAGTCACCCGGATGACTCTATCTTGCTCGAACCTCCGCGGTGCGCGGGGCCGCGAGTTGCACCCACTCCGTCCGTTCGACGAGGACCACGATGAGAATCCACGAAGTCTTGCTGGCTGTCGGCCTCGGTGTCGTCCTCGCTGGATGCGGTGGCAGTGACGGGACCACGCCCGGTTCTCCGACCGGCGTCGGCGTGGCCCCGGGCGTGACGCCCGGGACGGCCCTGGTGAGCTTCACGGCGCCCACGTCCGTAGGGAGCAGTCCCATCTCGAGCTACACGGTGACGGCCAACCCTGGCGGCGTGGTCGCGAGCGGCACCTCGTCTCCGATCCCGATGGCGGGATTGAGCCCCCGGACCGCGTACACCTACAGCGTGGTGGCCAGCAACGGGTCGGGAAGCTCGGCCCCCGCGTCCACCGGCGTGCTCCGGTTCTACGACGTCGTCGAGACGTTCCACGAGCCGATGACCCAGCCCAACGACTCGATCTTCACCGGGACGTTCACCTTCGACACCACCGCCAGGACCGTCTCGAACCTCTCGGGTTCGCTGACCCAGTCGATGACCAAGAACGGCGGCGTGTTCGGGCCGCCCATGACCACCGTGTCCCTCGCCAACCAGCTCTCCTCCGTGGCCGCCACGCTGGGGGGCGCGGAAGGTCTCCTGGTGACCACCTTCGCGCTGCAGACCACGAACACCTTCGATCCCTCCGGGTTCGCGCCGGGCGGCACCGAGTACTACGGGCTCTCCACGGGCGCCCCGAATCCGAAGAACGGCGGCGTGGGCAACGCCTACGCGATGATCTTCGTGAACACGACCGATCCGACCACCGCGCTCGTGCAGGCCCAGATCGACAAGCTGGCCTACGGGGACTGCACCGCGGGTGGAATGATGATGAACACCTGCATGACCGGGACGACCGTGGCGGGGTACGGGAGGACGGGCACGATGATGGGGCAGCCCGTGTCACAGGTCGTGACGGAGCGGTGATTCCAGGGCGCCGTCCCCGGCGCCCCCCTGGTCCAGCCGCCCCAGGTGCATCGCGAAGAGGTCGGCGTGGGGCGTGGCGAGGAGCGTCCGCGTCCCGAGCGGCCGGATGTGCGGCCCCATGGAGTCGGAGAGCAGCGTCAGCCACCGCTCGCGCCGCATGTGGTACTCGCTGCGCGCCCCCCGGGGCTGGGTGAGCAGCGACACGAGCTCCGGGGCGACGAACTGGTCGGCGCTCTCCCGGGCCACGTCGTCCGGCGCCGCGGGGCCGAGGATCTGCGCCAGCATCCACCCGTAGGTCTGGTGGACCGAGGCGGCCAGGCGGGGGGACCCGACCTCCGGCGAGTCGTGGTCGGCGTCGCAGCGTGCTGGCGACGAACTCCAGGCGGGCGACGCGCCCCTCCACCCGTGCGTCCGGCCAGGCCGAGGCGAGCCTCGCCTTGGCGGCGGAGATCATGGCTGGCGAGGGATCGAGCAGCGTGATGTTCGAGACCTCGTCCCAGCGCCCGGCCGCGAGGAGCGCGGGAAGCAACTCGGCCAGGAGGCCGCCGTCGCCGCATCCGACGTCGAGCACGCGCAGGGATCCCGACTCGGGAGGCAACGAGTCGACGGCGAAGCTCAAGAACTGGGTGCGGCAGGCCTGCATCGCGGGCAGCGTGGCAAAGTGCACGAAGGCCCGGGGGTCGGCGAAGGCGCTCTCCGGCGCCTCGAGGTGGCCCTTGCGGTGGAGCAGCTCGGCCAGGTACGAACTGGCCCGGAGCTCGGGACCGTCCGCGGCTGCGCCTGCGTCCAGCCATTCGCCGGCGCGGGGGTCCGAGCGGCTGGCGAGGGCGGTTCCGGCGAAGAAGCGGAATGCACCGACCTGCTCGGGGGGGAGCTGGTGCTCGACCTGGCCTCCCGGCTCGGCCCGTCCCGAGATGACCTCGGGCAGGAGGTGGTTCCAGTTGGCGTCGTCGCGGGCTTCGAGGGTCAGCACGTGTGGTCCGGTGTGCGCTGCATCCCCCCGGAGCGCACTCCGGGATGGAGCACGTCACGTGCCATCCGGCCAGGCGGCGCGGAATGCCGGAAAGCGCAGCGAATCGCTGCGCGGACGGGGTGCGTCGCGCGGGCTGGAACGATGCAGCGTCGACCCAGGGGCGTCCCGGCGACCCCCGCTGGAGGGAACCGGGGCGGTCTCGGCTATCATGCGCCGCGATGAATGTGGTTCTTCTCAACGTCTACGCGAGGCTCCCGGCCGACCGGTACGGAGGCATCGAGCGGGTCATGTGGTGGCTGGGGAAGGAGCTCGCGAGCCGTGGCCACGCGGTTTCCTACCTGGTCCTGGACGGCGAATGCCCCTTCGCCCGGGTGATCCGCTACGACCGGCGCCGCCCCATCGACGACCAGATTCCCGCCGACGCCGACGTGGTCCACGTCCAGCACGTGCTCCCGGACGGGCAATCGATCGGGCGCCCCCACCTCAACACGATGCACGGCTCCGGCTCGCGGGCGGTCGAGCTGGATCGCAACACCGTCTTCGTATCCAGGGCGCAGGCGGCGCGCTTCGGGGCGAGGAGCTTCATCCACAACGGCGTCGACTGGGACGACTACGGTCCTCCGCTCCTCGACGCGCCCCGGAGGTGGATGCACTTCCTGGGGGACGGCGCCTGGAAGGTGAAGAACCTCCGGGGAGCCATCCGGGTCGCTCGCCTCGCCGGGGAGGAGCTGCAGGTCGCCGGAGGGTTCCGGCTCAACTTCCGGATGGGGTTCCGCCTCACCCTGTCGCCGCGGGTTCGTTTCCACGGCTGGGTCGGACAGGAGGAGAAACGGCGCATCCTGGCCGCGTCGAAGGGGCTCATCTTCCCGGTCCGCTGGCCGGAGCCCTTCGGGCTGGCCATCGTCGAGAGCCTCTACTTCGGCTGCCCGGTGTTCGGGACGCCGTACGGGTCGTTGCCGGAGCTCGTGACCCCGGAGGTCGGCTTCCTGTCGGCCAGTTCCGAGGAGCTCGCCGAGGCGGTTCGAGGCGCAGCGCGATTCGATGCCCGCCGCTGCCACGCGCGGGCCGTGTCGGACTTCGGCGCCGGGCTCATGACGGACCGGTATCTCGAGGCCTACGAGCGCGTGATCGCCGGAGAGCCGCTCCACGTCGAGCCGCCGCGGCGAACGCAGCCGCCCGACGGCGGGCTGCTCCCCTTCCGCTGAGCGGGGCCGGGGCTACAGCATGGCGCGGCGCATGTCGCGCAGGACCTCGGCCAGGTAGGAGGTGAAGCGGGCCCCGGCCGCTCCGTCGATCACGCGGTGGTCGTAGGAGAGGGAGAGCGGGAGGACCTTGCGGGGAGCGAAGCGCTCGCCGTCCCAGACCGGGCGGACGGACAGGCGCGACACCCCCAGGATGGCCACCTCCGGCGCGTTCACGATGGGGGTGAAGGCCGTGCCGCCGATGCCGCCCAGGCTCGAGATGGAGAAGGTGCCCCCCTGGATGTCGGCGGCGGCGAGCTTGCCCTCGCGGGCCTTCGCGGAGAGCTCCCCGAGCGCGCGGGCGATCTCGAGCACGCCCTTCCGGTCGGCGTCCCGGACCACCGGGACGACCAGCCCGTTCGGCGTATCGGCGGCGAAGCCCACGTGGAAATAGCGCTTCAGGACGAGGCTGTCGCCGTCGAGGGAGGAGTTGAAGTCGGGGAACCGCTGCAGCGCCGCCACGCAGGCCTTCACCAGGAAGGCGAGCATCGTCACCTTGGGGCCCGCCACCCCCAGCTCCGCGTTCAGCTTGACGCGGAAGTCCTCCAGGTCGGTCACGTCCGCCTCGTCGAACTGGGTGACGTGCGGGATCATCACCCAGTTCCGCGCCAGGTTCGCCCCGGCGATCTTGCGGATCCGGGAGAGCGGCCGGGTCTCCACCGGCCCGAAGCGGGCGAAGTCCACCTTGGGCCAGGGGAGCAGGTCCAGCCCGGTGCCGGCGGACACCTGGCCCGCCAGCGCCTGCTTCACGTACTTCTGCACGTCCTCCTGGAGGACGCGGCCGCGAGGGCCCGATCCGGTGACCCGGGAGAGGTCGACTCCCAGCTCACGGGCCGCCTTGCGCACGGTCGGTGAGGCGTGGGCGAGGCCGGAGGGCGGCGGCGAGGGCGGGGGCGAGGAGTCGGAGGCCGGACGCGACGGTGGCGCGGCCGACGGAGCCGGCGGAGCAGCGGGGGCGGGGGACGGCGCCGGGGGAGGAGGGGTCGCGGCCGGGGCAGGAGCGGCGGTTGCAGGCGGGGCGCTCGACTCCGCGGCCACCTCGAGCAGGAGGACGAGCGAGCCCTCGCCCACCCGGTCGCCCACCTTCACGCGTACCTCGCGCACCGTCCCGGCGAACGGGGAAGGCACGTCCATGGTGGCCTTGTCCGACTCCAGCGTGACGAGCGAGGCGTCGGCCGCCACGGCGTCGCCGGACTTCACGAGCACCTCGACGACCCCGACGTCCTTGAAGCCGCCGATGTTCGGGACGCGCACCTCGAGAAGGCTCATGATCACACCGTCCAGGGGGCGGGGCGGGAACCGTCGACGCCGTACTTGCGCATGGCCTCGGCGGCGCGGGCAGCGGGAAGGGCTCCGTCGTCGGCCAGCGCCTTCAGGGCGGCGACGACGACGTGGAAGCGGTCCACCTCGAAGAAGCGGCGCAGCTTCTCGCGGGTGTCGGACCGGCCGAAGCCGTCGGTCCCGAGCACGACGTAGCGGCGCGGGACGAAGGCGCGGATCTGGTCGGCGTACGCCCGCATGTAGTCGGTGGCCGCGATCACCGGCCCCTTCGTGGTCGCCAATCGCTCCTCGACGAAGGACCGGCGCGGCTTCGCCTCGGGGTGAAGGAGGTTCTCCCGGGCCGCGGCGTTCCCCTCCCGGGCGAGCTCGGTGAAGCTGGGAGCGCTCCAGAGATCGGACTCGACGCCCCAGTCGGTGCGCAGGAGCTCCGCCGCCGCCGCGACCTCGTGGAAGATGGCGCCGGAGCCGAGCAGCTGCACGCGCGGAGCCTTGGGCGCGTCGCCCCCGTTGCGGAAGAGGTAGAGACCGCGCCGGATGCCGTCCTCGACACCCTCCGGCATGGCCGGCTGCCGGTGGTTCTCGTTGAGGAGCGTGAGGTAGTAGTAGACGTCCTCCTGCGCCTCGTACATCCGACGCAACCCGTCCTGCAGGATCACCGCGACCTCGAATCCGAAGGCGGGATCGTAGGACACGGCGTTGGGAATGGCGGCCGAGATGAGGTGGGAGTGTCCGTCCTGGTGCTGGAGACCCTCGCCGTTGAGCGTGGTCCGCCCCGAGGTCCCCCCGAGCAGGAACCCGCGCGAGCGCATGTCTCCGGCGGCGTAGGCCAGGTCGCCGACCCGCTGGAAGCCGAACATCGAGTAGAAGATGTAGAAGGGCACCATCGGCACCCCGTGCACCGAGTAGGAGGTGGCGGCGGCGATCCAGTCGGCCATGGCGCCGGCCTCGTTGATGCCCTCCTGCAGGATCTGCCCCTTCTTGTCCTCCTTGTAGAAGGCGAGCTGGTCGGCGTCCTGGGGAGTGTAGAGCTGCCCGACGTGGCTCCAGATGCCGAGCTGCCGGAACATGCCCTCCATGCCGAAGGTGCGCGACTCGTCGGCGACGATGGGGACCACGTGCGGCCCGATGGCCTTGTCGCGGACCAGGATCTGGAGGAACTGCACGAAGGCCATGGTGGTGGAGATGTCGCGTTCGCCGCTGCCCTCCAGCACCCGGGCGAAGGCCGTGAGCGGGGGAACCGGCAGCGGCGCCGACTTGCCTCCGCGGCGGGGGCGGTCGCCGCCCAGCTCGGTGCGGCGGGATTTCAGATACTCGAGCTCCCGGGAGCCCTCCTCGAACTTCACGTACGGGATGTCGGCGAGCCGGTCGTCCGGCACCGGGATCTGGAAGCGGTCGCGGAAGCGGCGGACGGCCTCCACCGACATCTTCTTCTGCTGGTGGGTGATGTTCTGGGCCTCTCCCGACTCGCCCATGCCGTAACCCTTCACGGTCTTGGCCAGGATGATGGTGGGCTCGCCCTTGTGCTGCACGGCGGCCTGGTAGGCCGCGAAGACCTTGAACGGGTCGTGCCCGCCCCGGTTCAGGTTCCAGACGTCCTCGTCGGAGTAGTCGGCGACCATGGCCTGGAGCTCGGGCGTGTTGAAGAAGTGCTTGCGGACGAAGGCCCCGTCCTTCGCCTTGTAGGTCTGGTAGTCGCCGTCGACCGCCTCCATCATCCGGCGCTGCAGCGCGCCGGTCCTGTCGCGGGCGAGCAGGGGATCCCAGTGGCGTCCCCAGATGACCTTGATGACGTTCCATCCGGCGCCGCGGAACTCGCTCTCCAGCTCCTGGATGATCTTGCCGTTGCCGCGCACCGGGCCGTCGAGCCGCTGGAGGTTGGCGTTCACCACGAAGATCAGGTTGTCGAGCCTCTCGCGCCCGGCCATTCCGATCGCGCCCATGGACTCCGGCTCGTCCATCTCGCCGTCGCCGGTGAGCGCCCAGACCTTTCGACCCTCGGTCTTCGCGAGGCCGCGGTCGTCCAGGTACTTCATGAAGCGGGCCTGGTAGATGGCCATGAGCGGACCGAGCCCCATCGACACGGTGGGGAAGTTCCAGAACGCCGGCATGAGCCAGGGGTGCGGGTAGGAGGAGATGCCCTTGCCGTCGACCTCCTGCCGGAAGTGGTCGAGCTGGTCCTCGGAGAGGAGGCCGAGGAGGAAGGCGCGGGCGTAGATGCCCGGCGCCGAGTGGCCCTGGATGAAGACCAGGTCGCCGCCCTGCTCCTTCGTGGGGGCGCGCCAGAAGTGGTTGTAGCCGATGTCGTAGAGCATCGCCGCGGACGCGAAGCTGGCGATGTGGCCGCCCACGTTGGTGTTCCGGTTGGCGCGGAGCACGAGCGCCATGGCGTTCCAGCGGATGAAGTGGCGGATGCGCTGCTCGAGCTCGAAGTCGCCCGGGAGCGGAGGCTGCCGCTCGACCGGGATGGTGTTCACGTAGGCCGTGTTGGCCGAGAAGGGGAGGTAGGCGCCGGAGCGGCGAGCCCGACCGATGAGCTGCTCGATGAGCCAGTGGGCCCGGTCCGGACCCTCCCGGGCGATCACGCCGTCGAGGGCGTCGATCCACTCACCAGTTTCCTGCGGGTCTGCGTCGGGGGGGAGGTCCATCGAAGCTCCTCGGCGGGGTGTCCCGGGTAGTTAACCGGGACACCCGCCAGGAGCATGGGCCTAGGTGGAGCGATATCGGACCGGCCCGCTGGCGCCAGGCTGCTCAGTGGCAATTGAAGCAGGAAGTCTTCCAGGCGGGCTGCACCTCGACGGTGCCGTTCACGTGAAGGGCCGGGTTCAGGATGGCCGTGCCAGCCGCATCGACGTGTGGGTGGCAGAGATTGCATCCGTTCCCGCCGCCGTGGCTACCGCTGTGCCAGTTGCCGGTCTGTGGAGGCTTGGCGTGGCACGAGGTGCAGGTCATCGGCGCGTCGGTCCACTTCGGGGAGGCCGTTCGAGCGCCGGCGTACGGGGCCGAAGCGGCGCCCCAGAAGTCGTAGTTGTAGCGTCCCGCTGTACCCGCCGTGGCAGTAGGTGCTCGCACAGGTCTGGGTGGTGCGGTTCCAGGCCGGGGCGGCGCCGCTCGACGCGGCGATCCCACCCCAGGTCACCGTCGCGGTCGAGCCGTTCAGGTGTCCCGTGGAGAGGGCGTCCGCCGGGGTCACGTGGCACGTTGCACAGGGGACCGCGGAGGAGATGGCCCCTGCGGTCACGTGCTTGGTGTGGGCGCCGATGCGGGCCGCGTCCGTGCGGAATCCCCAGGTGCCCTTGGGCGGGGCGCCGGTCTGGTTGGCGGTGCCGCCGTGGCAGAGCGTGCAGCTGGTCTTCCACGTCGAGCCGTGGCAGGTGGCGCAGGAGGTCGAGGCCGAGCCTCCCACTCCGTCGAGGTTGGCGCCGTGGCAGCTCTGGCAGGACGAGATCCCGGCGTTGGCCGAGTAGGCGTGGAAGCCCGCGCTGGCCGGGTCCATCCACGAGGCGCCGTGTCCGCCGGAGCCGCCGCTGGCCTCGATGATCCCGTCCAGGTGCTTGCCTCCTGCGCTGGGAGCGATGATCGCCCCGGCCGCGGTCATGGTCTGGTTGTGGCAGGCCGCGCAGCCGGTGAGCGCCGTCCCCACGGCGGGGTGGGTGCCGCCCGGCGGGAGGCCGTGGCAGGTTCCGCACGCGCCCTGGTTGGTACCGGTCCAGACCGGAGCCGCGGTGGCGTTCCCGTTGGTGAACCTTCCATGGCAGTAGGTGTTGGAGCAGGTGCCCGCAGTCCGGTTCCAGGCCGGCGAGGCGCCGCCGGTGACGGCGAGGCCACCCCAGGTCAGCTCCGCCGTGGCGGTGGCGTCGACGTGGCCCGTGGCGAGGGCGTCGGCCGGCTTCACGTGGCACACGTTGCAGTCGAAGGCCGGCGAGCGCGCGTTGCCGGTCACGTGGGTGGCGTGGGCGCCGACCCGCTTCGCGTCGGCCGAGTTGCCCCAGGTGGCCCTGGGCGGGGCGCCGGTCTGGTTGCCCGTGCCGCCGTGGCACATGACGCAGTTCACCTTCCAGCTGGCGACGCCGGCCGGGAGCGCGGTGTCGTGGCACAGGGCGCAGGAGACGCCGGAGGAGCCGCCGGTGAGATCGGCGCCGTGGCAGCCCTGGCAGTTCGCGAGCCCCTTGTTGGCCTGGTAGGCGTGGAAGCCGGTGCTGGTCCGGTCGGTCCAGGTGGCGGGGTGGCCGGTGAGCGTCACCGTGCCGCCGGTGTGCGTGTCGGTCGAGCTGACGTGGCAAGCCTGGCAGTCGGCCCCGGTGGGATTCGGGTTGGCGATGGCCGGGTGGGTGGCCGGCAGCGTCGACTTCACGTGGCAGGCGGTGCAGTCCTGCGGGCCGGCGTTCCAGGCCACCGTCTTGAGCGGCGCGCCCATCGGGCTGTGGCAGGCCACCGCGCAGGTGGTGACGGCGGGTGCGACGCCGCGGGTGATCGTGCCGCCCGCCGTCGTGGTGCCGCGGGGGAAGGTGTAGGGGACGTCAAATCCAAAGACCGCGCCGCACGGGTGGCAGGTGGCGCAGCCGACGTTCAGGTCGATGTGCTTGGTGTGCACGTCGGTCCCGCCGCACTGCGGCCCGCCGATGAGGTGGGTGCTCGCGACCCGCACGGGCTTCTGCGCGGCGTCGAAGGTCCCCGACTGCGCCCCGCACCCGGAGCCCGCGAGGCCGAGGACGATGCCCAGGGCGACCCAGCCGGACAGCACGAGGAACCGGTTCTTGCTCGAAGCCATGGCGACCGTCTTGGTGTCGAAGTTCATGGCGGTCACCAGGACAGCGAGGAGTGGTTCTTGCCGTGGCAGGCGCCGTTGCAGCGGCGGGAGGTTCCGGTGCCGGTGGACGTGAAGGAGAGCGTCGGCGTGAAGACCACGTTCACGGCGCCGTTCACGTGCAGCGTGGGTCCGGTGATGGCGGCGTTCGTGGAACCGGTCCCGGAGGCGATGCCGTTGTGGCACTCGGAGCAGTTGAAGCTCGACCCGCCGTGCTTCGAGTGTCGCCCGGTCGTGGTGTTGGGCATGTTGTGGCAGGCGTTGCAGGCGAGCGTACCCCCGGTCCAGAGCGGGCACCGCCGTCGTCTTGCCGTTCGTGAAGTTGCCGTGGCAGTAGGTCGCCGAGCAGCCGAGCGAGGTGGCGTTGTAGGCCGGTGTCTTCCCGCCGGTCCGGGCGAGCGTGCCGAACACCACGTCCCTCGCGCCGTTGGAGTGGGTGTTGCTCGTGGGCACGGCGTGGCACTCGCTGCAGGCGAAGTTGAGCGGAGCGCGTGGCGGTCGAGAGGTGCTTCATGTGGGCGCCGACGCCGCGGGCCGTGGTGGCCGTGTTGCCCACCGTGTCGACCGGCGGGGCCGAGGCGAGCTGCGGGTTCAGCGCCGTCGCCGTCCGCGACGCCGTGCCGTGGCAGGAGGTGCAGGTCATGCCGGTGGCATCGACCACGCCGTTCATGTGGGTGGCCTTGTTGACGGTGGTGGCCGTGTAGCCCGCGTGGCAGGAGGCGCAGGAGGTGCTCGTCGAGTGGGGCGCCGGAGGCGGCGCGCCGTGGCAGGAGCCGCAGCTGCTCGCCTGGCCGGCGCCGCCGGTCCAGGTGGGGCTCTTCGTCGTGCCGCCCGACACGCCCGTGCCGTGGCAGTAGTTGGTGCAGGTGAGGGCGGTGCCGTTCCAGCTGGCGGTGACCGCGCCCGACTTGGTGGCGAGAGCGCCCCAGGCGAGATCGACGATCGAGTTGGAGTGGGCGGTCGCCGCCGGGACCACGTGGCACTCGGTGCAGGCGATGGCCGACGGTGCGGAGGCGGGTGCCGGTCAGGTGGGCCTGGTGGGCGCCCACGGCGCGGGTGGTCGTCGCCGTCTCGCCCTTCGTGCCGGCGGGCGGGGCCGCGTGGAGCGGGGCGGCCTGCGTGGCCGTCTGGCCGGTCGTGCCGTGGCAGGAGGTGCAGGTCATCCCCGTCACGTCGAGGACGCCGTTGACGTGCGTGGTCGCGTTCACCGTGGTCGCGGTGTAGCCCGCGTGGCAGGACCCGCAGGCCGTGCTGGTCGAGTGCGGGGCCGGCGGAGGTGCGCCGTGGCAGGCGTTGCATGCGCGCTGGGTGCCGTCGGTCTTGGTCCACACCGGCGACTTCGCGGAGCCACCCGAGAGCGTGGCGCCGTGACAGTAGGTGTTGGAGCAGGTGGCGGTGGCGCGGCTCCAGGCGGCGGTCGTCGTGCCCTGGACGGCCCGGCCCGAGAAGATCACCTCGGACGTGCCGCCGTCGACGTGGCCGGCGGAGAGGGCATCGGCCGGCTGGGAATGGCAGGTGGCGCAGGCCACGGCCGCGGCGAGCCCGTGGGTGGCGGCGACGTGCGCCGTGTGGGTGCCGACGCGGATCGCGTCCGCCGCATTGCCCCAGGTCGTCCGCGCCGGAGCGCCGGTCTGGTTGTCCGTGCCGCCGTGGCACATGACGCAGTTCGTCCTCCAGCTGGCCCCGTGGCACTGGGCGCAGGAGGTCCTCGCCGAGCCGCCCACGCCGTCGAGCGCGGCGCCGTGGCATCCCTGGCAGTTCGAGAGGCCTGCGTTCGCCGAGTAGGCGTGGAAGCCCAGGCTGGTGCTGTCGCTCCAGCCCACCGGATGTCCGGTCGTGGCCTTGGCGCCGCAGGGGTGGCAGGACTCGCAGGACTGGGTCGCGTAGGCGCCGTGGCCGAGGAGCGGAGCGCAGGTGGTGGCGGCAGCCGGGGCGCCCGTGGCGGGAACGACCGTCGGGGGCGGGGGCGTGGCCGGCTTCCCTGTCTCCGGGGCCTGCTCGACCGGGGAGGGGGTGTTTCCACACCCCGACAGCCCTGTCCCTGCAGCGAGGTACATCGCGAGCGAAATCGAGGCGACGCGAGCGAAGTGCTGCACTGTTCCCTTCCTGGACGCGACCCTGGGTCGCTCCCTCCCAGGGGTGAGCTCTGGGGCGGTCGGGAAGCTAGATTCTTCTTGATTTCAAAACATTGACGCGGATCATTTACCGTAACATACTGAATTTGCAGATGATTACATGATTCTCATGATTGACCCCTTCGGTCTACCGGGGTCGTGTCCCGTGATCATGGTAACCATTCGAATTCATGCGATTAACCCCTAAGGAGGCAGCCCAGTTGGGGTGGCTTGGCATTCGCCGGCTGTCCGGGCGTCGGCCCGGCAGAAAACGGTGGACGCCCCATCTGGGACGCCTCGTCCGGGGCTCAGCCGTTCGCGATCTTCAGAGCCGCATCCAGCCGCCCGAGCGACTCCTCGCGCCCGAGGAGCATCACGACGTCGTAGATGCCCGGCGACGCCGTGCCGCCCGTGAGCGCCACCCGGACCGGCTGGGCCACCTTGCCGAGCCCGAGCGAGCGGGCCGCCGCCACGTCGTGGAAGAGCTTCTCGAGCCCGGCCGCATCGAGCGCGGCCATCGCCGCGATGCCGTCGCGGATCCCCTGGAGCACCGGCGCCGCGTCGGGCACGAGGAACTTCTCCCGGGCCTTCGGGTCCATCTCGACCGGCGCGAAGAAGTACCGGGACTGTGCGACGAGGTCGACGAGGGTCTTCGCGCGCTCGTGGAAGGCCTTCGCGACCTCGGGGAGGCGCGGATCCGCGGCCACGTCCAGCCCGGCCGCCAGGTAGTAGGGAACCGCGCGCCGCGCCAGCTCGGACGGCGTGAGCGACTTCATCCACGTCTGGTTCACCCAGACCATCTTCTCCGGGTTGAAGACGCCCGCCGTGGCGCCCACGTGGTCGAAGCCGAAGTGCTTCACCAGTTCTCCCATGGTGAAGACCTCCTGGTCGCCGTGGGACCACCCGAGGCGCACCAGGTAGTTCACCACCGCCTCGGGCAGGTAGCCCATGTCGCGGTAGGCGGTCACGCTGGTCGCGCCGTGCCGCTTGGAGAGGCGGGTCTTGTCGGCGCCCAGGATCATGGGGAGGTGCGCGAAGGTGGGGACCGGGTAGCCGAGCGCCTCGTAGAGGAGCACCTGGAGGGCCGTGTTGTTCACGTGGTCGTCGCCGCGGGCGACCAGGTTGATCTCCATGGTGACGTCGTCCACCACGGCGCCGAAGTTGTAGAGCGGGACGCCGTCGGCGCGGACGATGACCTCGTCCTGCATCGTCGAGCCGGGGCGGGTGATGGCGCCCTTCACGAGGTCGGTGAAGGTCACCTCGAGGAGCTTGGGGAGGCGGAACCGGATCACGTGGCGGCGCGACGGGTCGTAGGGAAGATCGCGGCAGGTGCCCGGGTAGATGAACTGGCGCTTCTCCGCCTTCGCCAGCTCGCGCTGCGCGTCGAGGTCCTCCTTGGAGCAGTAGCAGGCGTAGGCCTTGCCGCCCTTGACGAGCCGCTCGGCGTACTCGCGGTAGAGGTCGAGCCGCTGCATCTGGAAGTAGGGGCCGAAGGGGCCGCCCACGTCGGGACCCTCGTCCCAGTCGAGGCCGAGCCATCGCATCCCGTCGAGGATGGCGCGCACCGCCTCCTCGGTGGAGCGCTCCTGGTCGGTGTCCTCGATGCGGAGCACGAACTTGCCGCCGGTGTGGCGGGCCCAGAGCCAGTTGAGGAGTGCCGTACGGGCCCCTCCGATGTGGAGGTAGCCGGTGGGGGAGGGGGCGAAACGGACGCGGACCGGTGCGCTCATGGCCGCGCAAGCTAGCACAACCGGGTGTCGCGATCAGGAGAGGACGACGCCCGCGTACCCGACCACGCTGCCGTCGTCGCCGGTCACGTCGCCGGAGTTCGCGTAGCGGACGAGCTCGGCCTCCCGGGCCCCCGCCGCGACCGCGGCCACGACCATGATGGTCGCGGGCACGTAGCCGCACATGGAGATGTCCTCGCGGGAAACCACCTCGTGGAGCCCGCGCGCGTCGAGCGCCAGCATCCGATCGAGTGCCAGCCGGTCCTTCGCGCGCGCCACCTTCGCGGGGACGTAGTGGCTCATGTCGCTCGACGCGACGACGAGGGCGTGGTGGCGGTGCGCCACCCGCGCGAGCCCCAGACCGATCTCCTCGCACCGGGAGAACGGGAGGCTCGCCACGCAGAGCGCGGCGATGGAGACGTCGGGGCGGCGGAGCTGGAGGAAGGGGAGTTGCACCTCGAGCGAATGCTCGTGGAGGTGGGCCTCGAGGTCGGGCGTGGCCAGTCCGGCCTCGAGGATCTCCCGCGTCATCTCCCCGTCCACGGGGACCCGGCCGAGCGGCGTGGTCCACGAGCCTCCCGGCCAGGCGGCCACGCGCTGGCCGGCGCCGGTGTGGTTGGGGCAGAGGAGGATCACCCGATCCGGGACGTCCACGCGAGCCCAGGTGGCTCCCGCCACCGCGCCCGAGTACACGTACCCCGCGTGTGGGGAGAGGACGCCGAAGGCGGGGCGGGGCGGGGCTGCGGTGGGACGGCCATCGGGCCGCCCGGCGAGCAGGGCGGCCACCTCCTCGGCCAGTTCCCGGGGGTCGAAAGGATAGAAACGGCCCGCGACCGCGGGTTCGCGCTCCATCGCCGCGTGAGGCATGATGCCGAGGATAGCACCTGAATCCATCATCCGGGGACAGCCCCCGACGGGCCGGGATCTCCTCGTGTCCTGGTGCCAGGTGGTCGGCGGGATCGCGCTCGCGTCGATGGTCGCGTCGGTCGAGCCGACGGGCCTCCTCGGGGCGAACCTGGCCGGGGTGGCGGCGCTCCTCTTCGTCCTGGTGCCGGACCGGATGCTCCGGGCCCGCGGGGAGGGCTGGCAGCAGTACGGGCTGCCCTGGTGGGGAATCGGCGACGTCCGGACCTGGCGCGCCTGGGGCCTCGGCGCCGCCATCGGGGTCGGCGTGTCGCTCATCGTGCTCCCCCCATTCGCCGCCGCGCTGGTCGCGGGTACACGCCTCTGGGGGACCCCCGTCCAGTTCCAGGCGAGGATCCCACCGGGATTCGCCCTCGCCGCCGCCGTCCAGCTCCTCGCCGTGGCCATCCCGGAGGAGCTCTTCTACCGGGGGTGGATGCAGACCTCCTGGGGCCGGAGTGGGCCCTCCCGGCGCATCCTGGGCGCCGAGATCGGCCCGGGGTTCCTGGCGACGCAGGCCCTCTTCGCGGCCGGCCACCTGGTGACTCTCCAGCCCTGGCGCCTCGCGACCTTCTTCCCTGGCCTCCTCTTCGGGTGGCTCCGGGCCCGCACCGGCGGGGTGGTCGCCCCGGCCGTGGTCCACGCCCTCTCCAACCTCCTCGTCCTCTTCCTCGACGCGAGCGTCCTCCCGTACCGGTGAGGGACACGACAGGGGCGACGCCCCGGGTTACATCCCCGTCCATGGCCCCCACGATCCGCGCGATGCTCGAGGAGCAGGAGGCTGCGAGCCTGCATCCCCGCGCCGCGCTCTCCCGGGACACACGCGGCCGCGACCGCCCGGACCCGGAGGACGACATGCGGCCGGCCTACCAGCGCGATCGCGACCGCCTCCTTCACGCCAAGTCCTTCCGGCGCCTCATGGGAAAGACCCAGGTGTTCCTGGCGCCCCGCGGCGATCACTACCGGAACCGCCTCACCCACACGCTGGAGGTGGCGCAGGTGGGGCGCTCCATCGCCCGCGCGCTCCGGCTCAACGAGATGCTCGTCGAGGCCATGGTCATGGGCCACGACCTGGGGCACACGCCCTTCGGGCACGCCGGCGAGCGGGTGCTGAACGCCATGATGAAGGGCGGCTTCCACCACGTGCAGCAGTCGGTGCGGGTGGTGGAGGTGCTGGAGAAGGACGGGGAGGGGCTGAACCTCACCGTCGAGGTCCGCGACGGCATCCTCCGGCACTCGAAGGGGCGCGGCCACGTCCTCATGGCCGGCGGCGGCGCCAAGGCCCTGACGCTGGAGGCGGAGATCGTCCGCCTCGCCGACATCGTGGCCTACGTGAACCACGACCTCGACGACGCGGTGCGGGGCGGCCTCCTGCGCGAGGACGAGGTCCCCCGAGAGATCGCCTCCGTGCTCGGCGATCGCCACTCGGTGCGCCTTCACACCCTCGTCGGGGACGTCATCCGCTCCTCCGACATCGACGGGGGAGGACACATCGCCATGTCCGGGGAGGTCCACGGCGCCCTGCTGGCCCTGCGCGACTTCCTCTACGCCCGCGTCTACGAGAACCCGGTGGTGCAGGAGGAGTTCAAGAAGGCGCAGCACATCCTCGAGGACCTCCACCGCTGGTGCCTGGAGGACGGCGAGCGTCTGCACGCCCGGTTCGGGGTGGCTCCCCGACCGGGCGAGGACCTGCCCCGGGCGGTCGCCGACTTCCTCTCCGGCATGACCGACCGCTTCGCCATGGAGACCTGGGAGAAGGTTTTCGTGCCGCGCCCCTGGTCGATCGTTTGACAGTCCGCGCGGCGCGCGCCTACGATCCCCGGACCCCCATTGACGGAAGGTCCATGAGCGACGACATCGCGGTCGGCATCGACCTCGGCACCAGCTACAGCGCCGTGGCCACGGTCATCGACGGGAAGCCCGAGGTCCTCACCAACGAGTGGGGGGAGCGCACCCACGCCTCGGTGGTGAGCTTCCTCGAGGACGGCACGGTCCTCGTCGGGAACAGCGCCAAGCGCAACATCATCACCAACGCCGAGAACACGGTCTACTCGGCGAAGCGGCTCATCGGCCGGTTCTTCTTCTCCGACGAGGTGAAGAAGGCCCAGGCGGTCATGCCCTACCGGATCATCGAGGGGGCCAACAACTCGGTGCGGGTCCAGATCGGCGAGCGGATCCTGGCCATCCCCGAGATCTCGGCGCTGGTGCTGAAGGAGATGAAGGCCATCGCCGAGACGTCGCTGGGGCGTGAGGTGCGTCGCGCCGTCGTGACCTGCCCGGCCTATTTCAACGACAACCAGCGGCAGGCCACCAAGGACGCCGGGCGCATCGCCGGGCTCGAGGTGCTGCGCATCATCAACGAGCCCACCGCGGCGGCGCTCGCCTACGGGTTCGGCAAGGACATCTCCCAGCGCATCTGCGTCTACGACCTGGGCGGCGGCACCTTCGACGTCTCCATCCTGGAGATCGGGCGCGACGTCTTCGAGGTCATCGCCACCGCCGGCGACACCTACCTGGGCGGCGACGACTTCGACGACCGGATCATGGCCTGGCTGGCCGAGGACTTCCAGGCCAAGCACGGCGTCGACCTGCGCCAGAACAAGTTCTGCCTGCAGATGCTCAAGGAGGCGGGCGAGAAGGCCAAGATCGACGTGGGGCGCGACGGCCAGGCCACCATCAAGGTCGAGGGCATCTGCCAGACGCCGGAGGGGCTGGTCCTGGATCTCGAGCAGGCCCTGGGCGTCGACCAGTTCAACCGCATGGTGATGGACCTCGTGCAGCGCACCTTCAAGGTGTGCGACGAGGCGCTCCAGTCGGCGCGCATGACCGCGAGCGACATCGACGCGGTGATCCTGGTGGGCGCGCCCACCAGGCTTCCCATCATCCGCCAGTCGGTGCGCCACTACTTCCAGAAGGAGCCGATGGCCGGGATCGACCCCGACGAGGTGGTGGCCCAGGGCGCCGCCATCCAGGCGGCGGCCCTGCTCAACCGCGGCGCCGCCAGCGCCGGCCAGGCCAGCTACCTGCTCGACGTGACCCCGCTCACCCTGCGGGTGGGGACGGCCGGCGGGTGGGCCGAGCCCATCATCGACAAGAACACCCCGATCCCCATCGAGAAGTCGAAGACCTTCACCACCAGCCGTGACGGACAGGACCGGGTGCGCATCCGGGTCTACCAGGGGGAGTCGAAGCGGGCCGACGAGTGCGAGTTCCTGGGCGAGTTCGAGTTCGCCGGGTTCCGCATCGGGTATCGCGGCGACGTCCAGATCCAGGTGACCTTCGAGATCGACTCGAACGGCATCGTCAACGTGTCGGCCACCGACGTCGAGACCCGGCAGAAGGCCTCCACGACCATCCACCTCTCCTCGGGACTCTCCGAGAACGACATCAAGAGCGCCATCGACAAGAACGCCGAGGTGGTGCTGTCCGGCCACCCGGTATCCTGAGGGGCGCCGGCAGGGAGTGATGGACGTTTCCTTCCGCATCGAGGTCGAGACGCTGGGCGGTGCGCTCGACCAGCTCGACTACTTCACGGTCCTGAAGCTCGCCCCCGGGGCGACGCCGGCCGAGATTCGCGCCGCCTACCATCGCGAGTCGCGCGTCTACCACCCCGATCGCTACGCCGCGGTGGACGACGCCGGGTTCCGCGAGCAGGTCGGCCGGATCTACCGGCGCATCAACGAGGCCTACACGGTGCTGCGGGACGATGCGCGCCGGAAGAAGTACGTGGCCGACATGGCGGGCCCCGACCGGGCCCGCAAGCTCCGGTTCTCCGAGGACGACGAGGCCGCCATCAAGGAGGCCCAGAAGAAGCGCGCCGTCGAGCAGCTCGGGCAGACCCCCAACGGCCGGAAGTTCTACGCCGCCGGGCTGGCCGACGCCCAGGCCGGACGGTGGGAGGGCGCCGAGCGCAACGTCAAGATGGCGCTCGCCTACGAGCCCGGGAACGAGCGCTTCAAGGAGCTGCTCGCCCTGGCGGAGAAGAACCGGCCCAAGCAGGACTTCCGGATCAAGTAGGGGGCCTTTGCCGCTCGACGCGTTCCTGCTCGCCTTCCTCGTCCTGGCGGCGTTCCTCGGGGCGCTGTCCGGGCTCCTCCGCCCGCTCTTCCTCTTCGCCGGCGCGGCGCTGGGCTGGCTGGCGGCGCGTCACCTCTCGGAGCCCCTGGGGCGGCTTCTCGCGGCGGTGGTGCCGGCCTCCGTCTGCACGGCCGGTCGCGGCGATCCTGCTCTTCGTCGTGGTGGCCGGGGTGGCCGCGTACGTGGGCCGGCGCCTCTCGCGGAACCGGGAGGGGGAGGGGCGCCCGCTCGACCGGGGGACCGGTGCGCTGCTGGCCGGGCTGGCCGCCGTGGCGGGCGCCTGGGTCGGGCTCGCCGTGGCGGAGGCGGTGGCGCCCTCCCTGCCCGATCGGTGGCAGTCGGCCCTGGGGAAGAGCGATCTGGCCGGCCTCGTGCGGGAGAACGACCTCCTCGGAGAGTGGCGCCGCCGGGCCGAGGCGGGGCTCCATGCGCTGCTGCGGGCCGCCGACGGACCGGGCTCGACGTCGCGGTTCGCGAGCGATCCCGAGCTCCGTGCGCTGGTCGACGACCCCCGCGTCCGCGCCCTGATCGACGAGGCCAAGGTCGCGGGGCGCGCCGAGGTCTCTCGGTCACCGGAGGCCCTCCGCCTGCTCTCCGACCCGACTTCCGGGCGCGCCTGGAGGCGGCGCAGGAACGGCTGGACCGTAGCCGACCGCAGTGACGACCTGACCGGCTACTTGGCCTTCCGCGAACCCTTGCCCACGTCGAGCATGGCGTCGGAGCCGGGGTGGCGCTTCTCGTGCGCCTTCTCGAGGTTCCGGTAGAGCTGGTCGAGCCGGTCGAAGAGCCGCCTCTGCTTGCGCGGCTTCCTGGTGGAGAGCGCGTAGGCGAAGACGATGGGGGCCGAGATGGTCGAGTCGGAGTAGACCACCACGTGGTTCTTCAGCATGTCGGCCTGCACCTTGCCCCAGCTGATGGCCTCGCTGGGCGTGGCTCCGGAGAGACCGCCCCACTGGGGCGAGTCGGTGGAGATCTGGAGCACGTACTCGTGGCCGCCCCGGTTCAGGTCGAGGATCTGCCAGAGGGTGGGCTGGGTCTGGAGGTAGAAGTTCTTCGGTGACCCGCCGCCGAGGATCACCACCCCGTTGACGTCGGCGTCGAAGACGATCGCCGTGGACTCGAGGACGTCGAGGTCGGGGTCGATGGTGGTCTCGCCCCCGCGCAGCTTCATGGCCGCCACGTTCATCCCGATGGAGGAATCGCCCGGGGAGCTGGTGAAGATGGGAACCCCGTGCTTCGCGGCGGTGGCCACCCAGGAGCGCTGCGGCTGGGGCGCATGCTGCAGGACGAGCTTGCCGAGGTACTCGTGGAGGCGCGGGGTCGAGATGCGGCCGCGCAGCTCGGGAGGCGCCTTCTCGAGCGCCTCGCGCACGAAGGCGTCGGTGTCGAGGAGGGAGTCCTCGGTGATGAAGACGTCGTAGATGCGCTCGATGCCTGCGCGGTAGAGCTCGCGGTCGTCGACCTGGAAGTGCCCCTGGACCACCGGCAGCTCCAGGGCGAAGTGGAGGTCGTGGTACAGGTTCGCACCCGTCGAGACCACCAGGTCCACGAAACCCGCCTCGATCATCGCCTGGATGGCGCCGCCGAGCCCCGCCGGAGCCATGGCTCCGGTCACGGTGAGGGCGATGGTGGCGTTGGCGTCGATCATCCGGCCGAAGAGGTCGCAGCCCTCCGCCAGCCGCCCGCCGTTGAAGGCGCCGGCGCGGCGGTACACGTCGACGAGGTCCACGACCGACATCCCCTTGCGGAGCCGCATGGGCTCGACGGGGGGGCGGGAGAGGTAGCGCTTGCGGAGCTGCTTCGGGGTCTGCTTCTTGGCCATGGCGGGCGCGGATCCTCTCCGAGCAACCGCCCGCCGTCAACGAATCCAGGCCATCAGGCCCAAGTTCCCGGAATGACCCGGGTTATGGGCTGGACGAGGTGGTCGCGGAACTGGGCAGCGTCACCGGGAGCTGGTCCACGTGCGCGGGACGGTCGGCCAGGGAGGAGAGGGAAGTGCGACGGAAGACGTCGAGCATTCGCTCCTGCCCCTCGCGCCAGACCGCCGACATGCTGCAGATCGGCTGACGGCCGCAGGCGTCGTCGTCGTCGAGGCAGACGTTGATCGCGACCGGGCCCTCGGCGGCCTCGATGATCTCGAGGACGGTGATGTCCTCGGCCGCACGGGCGAGCTTGTAGCCGCCGTGCGGCCCGCGGGTCGAGCGGACGATTCCCTGATCGACCAGCGTCTTCAGGATCTTGGCGAGGAAGTCCTCGGGAACGTCCATCTGCCGCCCGATCTCGCGGAAGGGCACCACCGTCCCGTCGGGGATGCCGGCCAGGTGGATCATCGCCCGGATGGCGTAGTCGATCTTCCGGGAAATTCGAAGGACGTGCTGCATCGGGACTCCTGGCACCCCGCTGAACGGGGGTTATATGAACCCAACGAGATCAACGACATGCAACCCAATCACCCTATCATCGACCTGCACACTCATTCTACTGCTTCCGACGGACAGTACGCCCCGTCCGAAGTGGCTGCAAGGGCGGCCCGGGCCGGCACGGTCGCCTGGGCGCTCACCGACCACGACACCGTGGCGGGGCTGGGGGCGGCGGCGGTGGCGGCGCGAGAAATGGGAATCCGGTTCGTTCCCGGGATCGAGCTCTCCGCGCTTCTCGACGACCGGGAGGTGCACGTCCTCGGTCACTTCATCGACCCCGTCCATCCGGAACTTCGCGCCTTCGAGGACAAGCTCGCCGACCACCGGCGCGGGCGCGTCCGCAAGATCGTGGGCCTCCTCGCCGAGAACGGCGTCTCGGTGACGGAGGAGGCGATCGTCGCCTGCAGCGGGGGGAAGACCATCGGCCGCCCCCACGTCGCCCGCGCCATGGTGCAGGCGGGGGCGGTCTCCACCGTCAGGGAGGCCTTCGACCGCTACCTCGGGGACGGGCGCCCGGCCTACGTCGGGCGCTTCCGGCTCACCGCCGAGGACGCCACGGCGATGATCCACCGGGCCGGCGGCGTCGCCACGCTCGCCCATCCGGGGCCGTCGAAGGTCCACCCGCGGGAGCTCGCCCGCCTGTGCGGCATGGGCTTCGACGGAGTCGAGGCGGACCACCCCGATCACCCGCCGGAGCAGGCGGAGAAGTTCCGGGAGGCGGCGGCCGCCGCCGGCATGGTGTGCACCGCCGGCAGCGACTTCCACGGGGAGATCGTGGCCCCGGACCGCTATCCTCGGAACCTCGCGGATGGCGCCGGCGGAGCTCGACCGCCTGGAGGCGCGCCGTCCCGGTGCCGCCTAGCCCCTGTAGAACTGCCCCAGCGAGAGCCGGGTCCAGTCCATGATCGGGGTGACCCAGATACCGAAGAGGACCGTGGCGGACGCGAAGCCGGCCAGGAGCCACTTGTACGAGGTCGGGTAGGTGAGCTCCGTCTCGGAGAGCGGCGCCTCGAAGAACATCGCCCGCAGGATGCGCGAGTAGTAGTAGAGCGCCACGGCGGTGTTGAGGGCGGCGATGATGGCGAGCACCGCGTACCAGGTGCCGCTCGGGCCCGAGACCCGGTCCAGCACGGCCACGAAGAGCCAGTACTTCCCGGTGAAGCCGATGGAGGGCGGCAGGCCGGTCAGCGCGAAGAGGAACACCGCCATCGACACCGCGGCCAGCGGCGCCCGGTTTCCCAGCCCCCGGAACTCGAAGATGGTGGGGGAACCGGTGAAGCGCTCCACCACGATCACGGCCAGGAAGGCTCCCAGGTTCATGATCAGGTAGGCGAGCATGTAGACCATGACCGCCTGCGTGCCCACGAAGGAGTTGGCGGCGAGCCCCATGAGCGCATAGCCGGCGTGGGCGATGGAGGAGTAGGCGAGCAGGCGCTTGAGATTCGTCTGCGGCAGCGCCGTGAAGTTGCCGAGGGTCATGGTGACCGCGGAGAGGACGCCGATCACCGCCGGCCAGGGGATGTTCCCCACGGCCACGGAGAGCCCCATCATCGAGCCGCGAACGTCGAGGGATCCCCAGAGCAGGCGAGCCGCCAGGGCGAACCCCGCCGCCTTGGGACCCGTGGAGAGGAAGGCGGTGAAGGGGGTGGGCGCGCCCTCGTAGACGTCGGGCGCCCACATGTGCCAGGGCACCGCGGCGATCTTGTAGCCCACGCCGGAGGAGACGAGCACCACCGCCAGGATGAGTCCCAGGCGGTAGGGCAGGGTGGAGGGGACGTTCGAGATGGCCGCCGCGAACTTGGTGATGTCGGTCGTGCCGAGCATGCCGTACAGGTAGCTCATGCCGAAGACCATCGCCCCGGAGGCCACGCCGCCGAAGATGACGTACTTCAGCGCCGCCTCGGCGGCCTTGCGGTCGCCCTTGGAGTAGCCGGCCAGCGCGTAGCTCACCATCGAGACGAGCTCGATGGCCATGTAGATCATGAGCAGGTCGGTGGCGCTGGCCATGAGGAAGAGGCCGAGCACGATGGCCACGAGCAGCGCGAAGAACGGCCCGATGCGGGACGGGGGGTAGGCCCGGGAAGGCCCGGCGATGAGCACGGTGAGCGCGCCGCCGGCCAGGAAGATCCACTTGAAGAAGTTCGCGAAGGCGTCGTTCGCGATCATCCCGTTGAAGAGCGACTGCGGCGTCCCGGGCTGGAACGCGAGCATCAGCGCGGCCAGGCCGAAGACGGCCAGCGTGGCGGCGGAGAGCAGGCGGGCCCGCGACTCGCTCCTCCGCCAGGCGAGGTCGAGCAGGAAGAGCGCGAGCGTGCCGAGGGTGAGCACGAGCTCGGGGCGGAACCACCCCGTGCTGCGCACGTTCTCGGCGACGAGGAAGGGCTGGATGTCCATCGTGCGGGTCTCCGCGGCGCTACACCGGGCGCAGGTTCTGGATGAGCATCTGCAGCGCGGGGTTGATCGCGTGCAGGATGAACTGCGGGTAGAACCCGAGGAAGAGCATGATGGCCGCCAGCGGGTAGAGCGTGAGGCGCTCCCGCCAGTTCACGTCGGGGAACCCGACGTAGGCCGTGTTGAGCTTGCCCAGGAACACGCGCTGCATCGACCACAGGTAGTAGGCGGCGGTGATGATGACCGCGGTGGCCGAGATGACCGTGAAGGTCAGGTAGACCGGGAAGCTGCCCGCCAGCACCATGAACTCGGGGATGAAGCCGGCCAGGCCCGGGAGCCCTAGCGAGGCGAAGAAGGCCAGGCCGGTGAGTCCGCTGTACTCGGGCAGCTCCTTGGCGAGGCCGCCGAAGCGGTCCATGTCGCGGTGGTGGGCACGGTCGTAGATCACGCCCACGATGAGGAACAGTGCCGGGCTGATGATGCCGTGGGTGAACATGTTGTACACGGCGCCGGAGATGGCGAGCGGGGTCATGGCCGCCATGCCGAGCAGGGTGAAGCCCATGTGCGAGACCGAGGAGTAGGCCACCATCTTCTTGATGTCCCGCTGGGCCAGCGCCACGTAGGCGGCGTAGATGATGTTGATGACGCCGAAGACGGCGATGGCGTTGGCGGCCCACTCGGTGGCGTCGGGGAGCAGCGGGTAGTTGAAGCGCAGGATGCCGTACGGGCCCATCTTCAGCAGGATGCCGGCCAGGATGACCGAGATGGGGGTGGGCGCCTCGACGTGGGCGTCCGGCAACCAGGTGTGGAAGGGGAACATCGGGATCTTGATGGCGAACCCGATGAAGAAGGCCACGAAGACGATCTTGGTGAAGGCGACGCCCAGGATGGGCATGGCCGTCGCGAACTGGCCGGCGCGCCCCTGGGCGGCCAGCTCGAGCAGGTTGAAGGTGTGCTTGGCCGAGAGCGTGCCGTCGGCCAGCACCGCGGGCAGGCTGCGGTAGTAGACGGCGATGATGGCGAGCAGCATGAGGACCGAGCCCGCCAGGGTGTAGAGGAAGAACTTGATGGCCGCGTACTCGCGGCGCGGACCGCCCCAGACGCCGATGAGGAAGTACATCGGCAGGAGCATGACCTCCCAGAAGACGTAGAAGAGGAACATGTCCAGCGCGACGAAGGTGCCCATCATGCCGGTCATGAGGAGGAGCAGCAGGATCATGTAGCCGGGCACCATCCGCACCGAGAAGTGCTTGGGGTGGTGCTCGTCGTGACCGTGGTCGTCCTCGTCCA
Organism: uncultured delta proteobacterium; assembly: GCA_963818535.1. Taxonomy (GTDB): domain Bacteria; phylum Myxococcota; class Myxococcia; order Myxococcales; family Anaeromyxobacteraceae; genus CAIOAK01. The sequence goes on from CAWFSM010000008.1 coordinate 317,951, forward strand.
TGCCGGCCATGTGGATGGCCTTCGCGCCGCCCTGCCACCAGGGCATCGAGGCGATGGCGGCCACGAAGGAGATGAGGCCGGTCAGGAGCACCATCGAGATGGAGAGCCCGTCCACGCCGACGAACCACTCGACGTTGAACGGGCGGATCCAGACGGCGCGGCTCACCATCTGCACGCCGGTGGCCTTGCCCTGGACGATGAGCCCCTGGGCCTTGGGGTCGAACCAGTGCCAGGCGAGGAACGACGCCAGCATCATGAGGAAGCTGGCGGCGAGCGTCACCCAGCGGGAGGCCTGGTCGAGGAACCTCTTCGGGAGGTCGAGGAAGTGCCTCGCGACCATCAGCGCCAGGATGACGGCAGAGCCGATGACCGGGAGGAATGTGGCCCAAACCAGCACGTTGTCGGGGCGGATCATGAAGCCGATCTCCTAGCGGAAGAGGAAGTTGAGAAGGACGACGAGCAGCGACCCGAAGGCCGCGCCGTAGAGGTAGGTCTGGATGCGGCCGGTCTCGATCCGGCGGAGGACCCGCCCACCCTCGCGGGTGAGGCCGCCCACGCCGTTCACGGCGCCGTCGACGATGTACTTGTCGATGGCGTCGTCGATGGCGGCGAAGAGACGGGCCACCCAGCCGACGAAGTTCACGAACCAGTCGATGACGTGCTGGTCGAACCAGGACAGGAAGGCCGCCAGGAAGAGCGCCGGCCGGATGACCAGCGCGTGGTAGGCCTCGTCGACGTAGTACTTGTTGTAGACGACCGTCCAGAAGCCGAAGTAGCGGGACTTGAGGTCCTGCGGCACGCGGCTCTTCCCGTCCTTGAAGAGCTTCATGGCGAAGAACCACCCGATGGTGGCCGCCGCGACGCCCATTCCCTGGAAGAGCCACTCGGTGGCGTGGCCGAAGTGCAGGAAGGTCACCTCGGCGGGGAGCGCCGGGGCGAGCCAGTGCTCCAGGATCGGCTCGTGGCCGGTCCAGAGGAGCGGGATGCCGAGGAAGGAGACCGCCACGGCACCGAAGGCGAGCGTGGCCAGCACCCAGGTGATGGAGCGCGGCGACTCGTGCGGCTGACCGCCGTGGTGGCCGTGGTCGTCGTGAGCCGGTGCGGCGTGGGCCACGTGGGCGGCGGCAGGGGCTGCATGCCCGTGGGCGCCGTGATCGTCGTGGCCGTGAGCCGCGTGGGGCGCGGCGGCGTGGGCGCCGTGCGCCGGGGCGTCCTTGTTGTCCTGGGGATGGCCGGCGGTGACGTGGTGCGGGGCCGCGTGGGCGGAGTGCGGATCCTCGTCGTGCTCCTCGGCGTGACCCGCGCCGCCCCTGTAGTGGCCGGTGAAGGTCATGTAGTAGCTGCGGAACATGTAGAAGCTGGTGCCGGTCGCGGCGAGCAGGCCGATCACGAAGATGGCCGGGCCGAGCCACGGGGTGGGAGTCCCGAAGAGCTCCATCCCGCGCTGGGTGAAGGCCTTCCAGAGGATCTCGTCCTTCGAGTAGAAGCCGCTCGCCCAGGGGAAGCCGGCGATGGCCCAGGTGGCGATGAGGTAGGTCCATGCCGTGACCGGCATGAGCTTCTTCAGCCCGCCCATCTGCCGCATGTCCTGCTCGTGGTGGCAGCCCAGGATCACCGAGCCCGACCCGAGGAAGAGCGTGGCCTTGAAGAAGGCGTGGGTCAGCAGGTGGTAGGTGCCGGCCCAGTAGGCGCCGACGCCCACGCCCACGAACATGAAGCCGAGCTGCGAGACCGTGGAGTAGGCCAGCACCTTCTTGATGTCGTACTGGAAGAAGCCGATGGTGGCGGCGAAGAACGCGGTGAGGATGCCGACGGTCGCCACCCAGCCCATGGCCGTGGGGGACATCGCGTAGATGTACGAGAGCCGGGCCACCATGTAGACGCCGGCGGTGACCATGGTGGCGGCGTGGATGAGGGCGGAGACCGGCGTGGGACCGGCCATGGCGTCGGGGAGCCAGACGTAGAGGGGCAGCTGGGCGCTCTTGCCCATGGCGCCGACGAACATCAGCATGCCCACCAGCGTGAGCAGCATCACGCCCCAGACCTTCTGGTGGCGCAGGTGCTCGCCGACGCCGGTGCCCTCGATCACGATCTGGTCGCGCAGCTCGCGGAAGTTGAGCGTGGGGCCGAGCGGGATGGCGTGCCCGTCGACGACGGCCGCGCGGGGACCGGTGGACTCGAAGGGATTCGCCGCCGCCGCGTCGGCCTTGTAGCCGATCTCCGGGACGTAGCTCACCGAGCGGGCGTCGGCGCGCGGCTCCCAGATCCCGCCCAGCGACCAGAAGAGCAGGAACAGGCCGATGAGGAAGCCGAAGTCGCCGAAGCGGTTCACCACGAAGGCCTTCATGCCGGCCTTGGCCTTCTCGATGTCGGTGTACCAGAAGCTGATGAGCAGGTAGGAGGCGAGGCCGACGCCCTCCCAGCCGAAGAACATCACCGCGAAGTTGTCGCCCATGACGAGCAGCAGCATCGCGAAGACGAAGAGGTTCAGGTACGCGAAGAACCGCCAGTAGGACGGCTCGTCGGCCATGTAGCCGATCGAGAAGACGTGGATGAGCGTCCCGATGAAGGTGATGATGAGCACCATCATCATGGAGAGCGGGTCGAGGGCGAACGCCAGGTCGAAGCGCAGCTGGCCGGCGCTGAGCATGTTCCACAGCGTGTTCTGCAGGAACCGCTCTTCGCCCGGAAGCCCGAGCATCTGCACGAAGGCCCGCACGGCGACCAGGAACGACAGCGTCATCATCGCGACGGCGATGCCGTGGTTCCACTTCTTCCCCAGGGTCCGCTGGATGCGGATCCCGAAGAGGGAGTTGATCAGGGCACCGATGGCCGGGAAGAGCGGGATGAGCCAGAGGTAGCCCGCCGCGTGGACCACCGTGGGTCCGAGATGTTGGGTGGCGTGTTCCATCTCACTCTCGCATCAGGTCCGCAGCGCGGACGTCGATGGTCTTGAAGGTGTGGAAGATGCTGAGCACGATGGCCAGGCCGACCGCGGCCTCGGCCGCCGCCAGCACCACGACGAAGAGGGCGAAGGTCTGGCCGGTGAGCCCGCCCACGACGAACTTGTTGAAGGCGACCAGGTTGACGTTGGAGGCGTTCAGCATGAGCTCGACGCCCATGAGGACGGCCACCGCGTTGCGCCGGGTGAGAACCGTGAAGAGGCCGAGCGCGAAGAGGATCGCGGCGACCGCCAGGTAGTGGGAGAGGGTGGGGATCATGGGCGACTCCGGCCTACTCGGCCCGGATCTCCTTGCGGGCGATGATGATGGCGCCGATGAGGGTGGAGAGCAGGATGAGCGAGGCGAGCTCGAAGGGGAGCAGCCACTGCTGGAGGAGCGCGTTGCCGATCGGCGCCGTGGTCGGGCCCCCGCCCAGGGAGCGAACCGGCCAGGGAACCTCGAAGGCGACGACGAGGAGGAGCCCGAGCATCACCGCGGAGAGGATGCCCCCGCTGGCCCAGCCCAGGCTGGCGTTGGAGATGTTCACCTCGCCGATGCGGTTGGTCAGCATCACCGCGAAGAGGATCAGGACGAGCACGCCGCCGATGTAGATGAACACCTGGGCCACGGCGACGAAGTCGGCCGAGAGGAAGACGTAGAGCCCGGCGACGCCGAGCAGCGAGGCGAGGAGCCCGAGCGCGGAATAGAGGATGTTGCGCGAGAGGGCCACGGCCGCCGCGCCTCCCACGGTGAGCGCGGCCACCGCGTAGAAGATGGCGTCGGCCAGCGTGAAGGGCCCGGCCAGCGGCCGGCTGCCCCCGGCTGCCATCGCCGGGGAGAGGCGCGCGGAGAGGACGCCGACGGCGCCGACGACCGCGGCGCTTCCGAGTGTCCAGGCGATGAGCTTCTTCTTGGTTCGCATGCGGAGCTCTCGGTCAGGGCTTGGGCTCGTCCGGCTTCGGGGCCGGAACGTCGACAGGTGCGGCGGCAGGAGCGGGTGGCGCCGCCGGTGCGGCGGCGGGCGCGGCGGCAGGTGCGGCAGGTGCGGCAGCAGCGGGTGCGGCGGCAGGTGCGGGAGCAGCGGGAGCGCGCCGGTGCCGCAGCAGCCGGAGCGGCCGGCGCAGCGGCGGGCTTGGCGGCGGCCGGCGCCGCGGGCTTCGCCGCCGGGGCGGGCTTGGGCGGCGGCGGAGGAGGGGCCTTGAGCGGCTCGGGAGGCAGGTAGGTCAGGGCCGGCGCGTCCCAGCGGCGCTGGGCGATGAGCTGCCGGACCAGCGAGCCGAGCGGCGCACGCGGAATGTACGGGGCTCCCTTCACGACCTTGTAGACCGGGAAGGGCTTCAGCGGATCGGCCCAGCGGAACACCAGGTTGCGGACCGACCGCTGGGTGGCCTCGAACTCGCGGGTGTGCTGGATGGCGCCGGTCGGGCAGGGCTCGACGCAGAGGCCACAGAACATGCACTTGGCCTCGTCGATGTCGAACTGGGTCACCACCCTCTGCTTGGGGTTCGTGGCGTCCTTCTCCAGCTCGATCTGGATGCAGCTGATGGGGCAGGCGCGCTCGCAGGCCTGGCAGCCGGTGCAGATGTCGACGTCCACCTCGAGGAAGCCGCGGTAGCGGGGAGGCAGGATGTCCTGGATGGGCAGCTCGAGCCGGTCCGGGTACTGCTGCGTGATGGGGCGGCGCAGCACCTGGGACAGGGTCACCGACATCCCCTGCCAGAAGGACTTCACGGTGTCGCGGATGTTGCCGACGTATTCGCTGGCGGTCGTGGACATGGGACGCGGTTCCTACCAGTTCGAGAGGTCGACGCGCTCGTGCGCGATGAGGGAGACGTTCTTGCGGGTCTGCACGAGGAATCGCCAGGTCACGTAGACGCGTGGCCGCGAGGACGAGGAGGGCGGTGATCCGCTCGACCACCGGGACCCAGGTCGCCACCATCTGCCAGAGCAGGGTGAAGAGCATGGCGGCGAAGCCGGCCGGGACCAGGTACTTCCAGCACAGGGTCATCATCTGGTCGATGCGGATGCGGGGCAGCGTCCAGCGGATCCAGATGACGACGTTGACGAGGAAGAGGGTCTTCAACGCGAAGACGCCCAGCGAGACGAACTGCAGCGCCCACCAGCCCCAGGCCGGGAAGGAACCGGAGCCGCGCACGGCCGCCCAGGTCTGGGTGGTGACGCCGGGGATCTGCCATCCGCCCAGGAAGAGGGTGGTGGCGAACGCCCCGATGATCCAGAGGTTGGCCCACTCGACCAGGAAGTAGAGGGCGAAGCGGAAGCCCGAGTACTCGGAGAAGTAGCCGGCCACCAGCTCCGACTCGGCCTCGGCCAGGTCGAAGGGGGTGCGGTTGCCCTCGGCCAGCTGCGAGATGAAGAGGATGAAGAACGCCACCGCCGCGGCCGGGTTGCGGAAGAAGAACCACTCCCACGGCCACCCGCCCTGGGCCTTGATGAGACCCTGGGTGGAGAGGGTGCCGGCCATGAGCACCGGGACCATGATGGCGAGGCCGGCCGGGATCTCGTAGCTGATGATCTGGGCCGTGGCGCGGATGGCGCCGAAGAGCGACCACTTCGAGTTGGACGACCAGCCCGAGAGGATGATCCCCACCACGATGAAGGAGGTGACGGCCAGGATGTAGAAGATGCCCACGTCGAGGTCGGCCACCACGATGGCCTGGCCGGCCGGGAGCGCCACCAGCACCAGCGTCATGCCGGCCACGACGAAATACGGCGCGGCGCGGAAGATGAGCGCGTCGGCCTCGCCCGGGACCAGGTCCTCCTTGAAGAGGAGCTTCACCGCGTCGGCGATCCACTGGAGGAAGCCGCCGGCGCCCACGCGGTTCGGGCCGATGCGGCTCTGCATGCGGGCCGCAACGCGCCGCTCGTACCAGGAGAAGATGCCGCCCGTGATGGCGGCGAAGGTGAACATGACGATGCCGGCCACGAAGAAGGCCAGCGCGTAGCTCCACTGCGTCCCGGCCCAGGTCGAGGGGTCGTGGCCGAGCTTCTCGCGGATGAACGCGTCGAAGAGCGGCTTGTGGATCATCGGGATGACGAAGACCAGCAGGCTCGCCAGCAGCGCCGGGATGGCGAGGACGGCGCCGAGCGACGCGCCGACGAGGAGCTTCTTCGTGCCTGGCTTCGGGAAGGCGAAGGAGAACTGGGTCATGTCTAGCGGTCCGTCTCGGGGGCCACGACGTCGAGGGAGGCGATGAGGGCGACCAGGTCGGCCACCATCAGGCCGGGCGAGATGTCCTCGATGATGCCCATCGCCATGTAGGAGCCGGTGCGGGCGCGGACGCGGTAGGCGCGCTCGGTGCCGTCGGAGACCAGGTAGTAGGCCATCTCGCCGCGGGCCGACTCGATCCGCGACTGCACCTCGCCGGCCTCGGGCTTCGGCTTGCGGGGCACCTTGGCGGTGATCTCCCCCTCGGGCATCTTCTCGAGGGCCTGGCGGACGATGCGCGAGGACTGCGCCATCTCCAGCACGCGCACGTAGTAGCGGTCGAAGCAGTCGCCCACCTTGCCGGCCCAGCCGCGGCCGACCGGGACGTCGAACTGGAAGTTCGGATACGCGCCGTACGGGGCGTCCCGGCGCAGGTCCCAGTCGACGCCGCTGCCGCGCAGGTTGGGTCCGGAGAGGCCGTAGTCGATGGCCTGCTCGCGCGAGATGACCGCCACCCCGCCCAGCCGCTTCTTGTAGATCTCGTTGAAGGTGATGAGCCGGTCCCACTCCTGGACCGAGCTGTCGAACCGGTCGAGGTAGGCGATCACCTTCTCCTGCCAGCCCGCCGGCATGTCGAAGGCCACGCCGCCGATGCGGTGGTAGTTGTAGGTGAGCCGGGCGCCGCAGAGGGCCTCCAGCAGGTCGTTGATGATCTCCCGCTCGCGGAGCGCGTAGACGAGCGGCGTGACCGCGCCGATGTCGGTGGCCATGGTGCCGACCGACACCAGGTGGCTGGCGATGCGGTTCAGCTCGCAGGAGATGGCCCGCAGGAACTGGGCCCGCGGCGGGACCTCGACCTTGAGGAGCTTCTCCACCGCGATCGCGTACCCCTCGTTCGCGAACATCGCGGCCAGGTAGTCGATGCGGTCGGTGTACGGCATGTACCCGGGGTACCCGACCATCTCGCCGATCTTCTCGAGCGAACGGTGCAGGTAGCCGATGTCCGGGATGGCCCGCTTCATCACCTCCCCGTCGGTCTCGACGAGGAAGTTGAGCACACCGTGGGTGGACGGGTGCTGCGGACCGAAGTTGATGAGCATCTCCTCGTTGTTCCGGTCGACGCGGCGCAGGACGAGCTTCGACATGTCGTTGTCCTCTAGGCCTTCGGCGCGGCGGGCGGCGTGCCGGTCGCGGGCGCGGGCGCAGGCGCCGGGGGGGGCGCGGGCGGGGGAGGGGGAGGAGGCGGGTTGGCCTTGAGGTGCTCGGCGATGCGCACCAGGTCGATGCGGCGCAGCTCGACGAGCGGATTCTCGCGCAGGTTGGGGATGCCGTGGAAGCCGCCGGCCTCCTGGTAGTCCTTGCGCAGCGGGTGGCCGACCCAGTCGTCGGGGAGCATCACCCGGCGCAGGTCGGGGTGGCCGGTGAAGGTCACGCCGAAGAGGTCGTAGACCTCGCGCTCCAGCCAGTTGGCGGCCTTCCAGACCCCCTCGACCGTGTGGACGACCGGGTTGGCGCGGTCGAGCTCGACCTTGAGGACGATGCCGTGGCGGTGGGGGAAGGAGAAGAGGTGGTAGACGACCTCGATGACGTTCCGCTTCGGCCAGTCGACCGCGGTCAGGTCCTGGAGGAAGTCGATCTCGATTCCCGGCGCCTTCTTGAGCCAGGAGCAGATCTCGACGATGCGGTCGCCCTTCACGACGGCGAAGGCGTCGACCTTGGGCTCGCCGAGCGGACCGACCGCGTCGCCGAAGGCTTCCTGGAGCTTCTGGTGGATCTCGATGGTGGTCATCCCGTCTCCCGGAAGCTAGGCCTGTCCGCCGGCGACTTGCGGCGGCCGGCGCTTGTCCTTCCAGCGCTCCCGCATGATCAGGTCCTGGAGGCGGAGCAGGCCCTCGGTGAGGGCCTCCGGGCGAGGGGGGCAGCCCGGGACGTAGACGTCGACCGGCACCACCTTGTCGACCCCCTTGCACACCGAGTAGGCGAGCTGGAAGAGGCCGCCGCAGTTGGCGCAGGACCCCATGGAGATCACGTACTTGGGCTCGGCCATCTGGTCGTAGAGGAGCTTCAGCCGCTCGGCCATCTTGTAGGTGAGCGTGCCGGCCACGATCATGAAGTCGGCCTGGCGGGGCGTGGCGCGGAAGACCGCTCCGAAGCGGTCGGCGTCGGCCCGCGGGCCACCGAACTGCATCAGCTCGATGCCGCAGCAGGCCAGGCCGAACAGCAGGTAATGAAGCGAGTTGGCGCGGGCCAGGTTGATGATCTTGTCGAGCTGGCTGGTGTGGGCGAAGACGACGTCGCCGCCCATCTCCGCGTCCATTGTGTCTCGGTGGGCCATGATGGGATCCTCCGGAAAGGTCAGGCGGCCCTGGACGCCGGGCGCTCATCGTCCGCGTCCGGGGCGTCGTCGACCATCGCGAGTTTCTTAACCCACTCGAGGTCGCCGTGGGCCCAGACCCAGACCAGGCCGACCACCAGGATGAGGATGAAGAGGAAGAGCTCGGTGAAGGCCACCCAGGCGAACTGGGGACCGGCCGCCACCCAGTCCTTGTAAACGACCGCTACCGGGAAGGTCAGCGCGAGGTCGACCTCGAAGATCACGAAGACCAGCGCCACCAGGTAGAAGCGCGGGTTGAAGTTGAACCAGGCGCGCCCGATGGGCTTCTCGCCGCACTCGTAGATGAGCGACTTGTCCGCCGAGGGGAACGACGGGCGGATCGCCTTGAATCCGGCCAGCAACCCGAAGGGAAGCAGCACGGCGACGGCGGCGAAGGCGAGGACGGCGGCAAACTGATAGCCCATGGAAAAGACCCCGGTTGCTGAGGAGGTGGAGGGCTCCAAAGAGGGCGCGGAGTCTACAGTCCCGTGCCATGGAGTCAAGCGTCGAATCCAGGGAGGGAACCGGTGATTCCGCTTGACGAAACACGTGCATACAGGCAGTTAGGAGCACCTTGACCCCTCACCCGGTCGCCCAATGAATACAGCCCTGCAGAGCTACTTCCCGCTCGCGGTCGTCATCGTACTCGCAGTGATTCTGGGGCTCACGCTCCTGGGTCTCGCGAACCTCCTCGGCCCGCGTCATCCCAACGAGGCGAAGGCGAATCCGTTCGAGTTCGGCTCGAAGCCGTCGGGCCTCGGGCGCGATCGATTCGACGTGAAGTTCTACCTGCTTGCGCTGCTCTTCGTCGTCTTCGACGTCGAGGCCGTCTTCATGTACCCGTGGGCGGTTTCGCTCGGGGATCTGGGGTGGCCGTCGTTCGTCGTCATGGCGGCCTTCGGGGCGACCCTGGTGGTCGGCCTCGTCTACGTCTGGAAGAAGGGCGCCCTCGACTGGAGCCGGGAGTGACCATGTCCGCCAACTCGGATCTCGACCTCGTTCCCGCCATCGCCACCCGGCGCGAGGACGCCCTGTCCGGCCTGGGCAAGATGGTCTCCCAGGGGCTCGGCTGGGCCCGGAAGTACAGCCTCTTCCAGTATCCCTTCGTCACCGCCTGCTGCGGCATGGAGTTCATGGCGGTGGCCGCCGCCCGCTACGACCTCGACCGCTTCGGCGCGGCGCTGCCCCGGTTCTCCCCGCGCCAGGCCGACCTTCTCATGGTGGTGGGCACGATCAACGTGAAGCAGGCCCCCATCCTGAAGCGCGTCTACGACTCCATGGCCGACCCGAAGTGGGTGGTGGCCTTCGGCGTCTGCGCGTCGTCGGGCGGCTTCTACGACAACTACGCCACCATGCAGGGCATCGACCGCATCATCCCGGTCGACGTCTACATCCCCGGCTGCCCGCCCCGCCCGGAGCAGGTGCTCGACGGGATCATCATGCTGCAGCAGAAGATCCAGGACCAGCGGCACCAGCTCACCGAAGGCAAGCAGCCGGCGCTCCCGGCGAAGGGGTAGACCGTGTCCCAGGCCGCACTCCAGAAGCTGAAGGAGCGCTTCCCCGACGCCGTGACGGAGACGTACACGGGCAAGGGCGGGGACGACGTGGCGCTCGTGAAGAAGGAGGCCATCGCCGAGGTCTGCCGGTTCCTCAAGGAGGATCCGGAGCTGCTCTTCGACATGGCGCCCTACATCACCGCCGCCGACTACATGGGCTCCGAGCCGCGCTTCGACCTCGTCTACCAGATGTACTCCACCAAGAAGAACCACCGCATCCGGCTGCGCGTGGGCGTCCCGGAGTCCGACCCGGTGGTGGCGAGCGTCACCCCCGTCTGGAAGGGCGCCAACTGGTACGAGCGCTACTGCTGGGACATGTACGGCATCCGCTTCGAGGGGCATCCCGACCCGCGCCGGCTCTACATGTACGAGGAGTTCGTCGGTCACCCGCTGCGCAAGGACTACTCGCTGCGCGGGCGCCAGCCGCTCATGCCCGAGCGCACCGTCGACGAGCCCTTCCGCGGCCCCGGCCCCACCGGCGGATAGGACAGGACGATCATGGCCAAGGAAAGCGACAACCTCCTCCCCGTTCACGCCGCCCCGGCGGAGAGCCCCCTCGACGCGCCGTTCCCGGCGAAGCGGATGCTCGTCAACCTGGGCCCCAGCCACCCCGCCATGCACGGCACCGTGCGCGCGGTGGTCGAGCTCGACGGCGAGACCATCCACGGGATGAAGCTGGACATCGGCTTCCTCCACCGCGGCTTCGAGAAGACCTGCGAGAACGTCACCTGGACGCAGGTCTTCCCGTACACCGACCGGCTCAACTACGTGTCCTCGATCATGAACAACGTCGGGTACGCCATGGCCGTCGAGAAGCTCTGCGACCTGGAGATCCCCGAGCGGGCCCGGTACCTGCGCGTCATCACGTCCGAGCTCCACCGGATCTGCGACCACCTGACGCTGGTGAGCGCGATGGGGCTCGAGCTGGGCGCCATGACGGTCCTCATCTACGGCATGGAGGCCCGCGACCTCATCTGGGACCGGCTCACCGAGCTCTGCGGCGCCCGCCTCACCTCGAACTACGCGCGCGTCGGCGGCGTCTCCCGCGACATGCCCGAGGGCTGGGCCGAGAAGGTGCTGCGCACCCTCGACCGCTCCGCCGAGATGGCCGACGAGATCGACCGGCTGCTCAGCCGCAACCGCATCGTCATCGACCGCACCCGCGGCACCGGGGTCATCTCCCGCGCCGACGCCATCGACTACGGGTTCACGGGGCCGTGCCTGCGCGCCTCCGGCGAGCCCTACGACGTGCGCAAGGCGTCGCCCTACCTGGTCTACGACCGGCTCGATTTCGACATCCCGGTGGGCACCAACGGCGACAACTTCGACCGCTACCTCATGCGCATGGAGGAGATGAAGCAGTCGGATCGCATCGTGCGCCAGTGCTTCGAGCAGATGCAGCCGGGCGCCATCGCCTCCGACGACGCGCGCTTCGTCCTCCCTCCCAAGCCCGAGGTCTACGGCACCATCGAGGGAGCCATGGCGCACTTCAAGATCATCATGGAGGGGATCCAGGTCCCCGCCGGCGAGGCCTACGCCTGCGTCGAGGCCGCCAACGGGGAGCTGGGCTTCTACGCCGTCTCCGACGGAGGCGGCCGCCCCTACAAGCTCGGCGTGCGCGCCCCGGGCTGGAACATGCTCATGGCGCTCCCGCAGATCATGGAGGGGCACATGCTCGCCGACCTCATCCCCACCTTCGACACCGTCAACATGATCGGCGGCGAGGTCGAGCAGTAACGCCCCGCCCGACCCGCGAGACCGGAGCCCGAGATGGCCGAAGAGAACAAGCCCGCCGCCGCCGCGCCCCCCAAGCCGGCGCCTCCCCCGGGACCCCCGCCGCCCAAGAACCCCGGCATGGTGACCTTCACCATCGACGGGCGCGAGGCGGTGGTGAAGCCCGGGACCAACATCATCGAGGCGGCCGCCTCGGTGGGCGTCGAGATCCCGTACTACTGCTGGCACAAGCGGCTCTCCATCGCCGCCAACTGCCGCATGTGCCTGGTGGAGATGTCCAACGCCCCGGGCGGCAAGCTCATGCCGGCCTGCCAGATGACCGCGGCCGAGGGCGTGGCCGTCAAGACCGATTCGCCCAAGGTGAAGGACCAGCAGCGGGCGACCCTCGAGTTCCTGCTGGTGAACCACCCGGTCGACTGCCCCATCTGCGACCAGTCCGGCGAGTGCAAGCTCCAGGACTACTACTTCCAGTACAACACCACCGCCTCCCGCCTCGACGTCCCCAAGGTGAAGCTGGGCAAGCGGGTCCCGCTGGGCAAGCTGGTGGTGCTCGACCAGGAGCGCTGCATCCTCTGCACCCGCTGCGTGCGCTTCATGAGCGAGGTCCGCAAGAACCCCCAGCTCGGCGTCGACGCTCGCGGCAACCACTCGGTCATCACCACCGCGCCCGGCCAGCCGCTCGACGATCGCTACTCGGGCAACGTGGTCGACCTGTGCCCGGTGGGCGCGCTCACCTCCACCGACTTCCGCTTCCGCGGCCGCGTCTGGTTCCTCTCCAGCGCCCGGTCGATCTGCACCGGCTGCTCGCGCGGCTGCAACGTCTTCCTCGACTACATGCGGGACGGGACCTACCGCTACCGTCCCCGGGAGAACGAGCAGGTCAACAAGGAGTGGATGTGCGACGAGGGGCGGCTGTCCTACAAGCCCTTCAACGACGAGCGGGTTCTCGAGGCGCGGGTGGGCAAGTCCCGGACCGGCCGGGCGGCGGCGGTGGCCGAGGCGGCTTCCCTGCTCCGCGCGCACGCCGGCAAGGGCACGCTCGCCTGGCTGGCCTCGCCCACGGCGTCGCTCGAGGATCTCCTCGCGGCCGCGCTGGTGGCCCGCGACGGGCTCAAGCTCTCCGAGGTCTACGTGGGCGGCCGCGGCGACGGCTGGCAGGACGACTTCCTGCGCCGCGCCGATCAGAATCCCAACCGGGCCGGCCTCGAGCGGGTGGCCCGTGCCTTCGGTCTCGCCGTGAAGCCGGCCGCCGACCTGGCGGCGGCGGTCGCCGAGGGCAAGGTGAAGGCGGTCTGGGCGGTGGGCTCCGAGCTCTCCACCCCCGAGCTCTCCGCCAGGCTGGCCCGCGCCGAGGCGCTGGTGGTCCAGGCCGTGAACGAGGGCGGGCTGGCGGCCGAGGCCACCGTGCTCCTCCCCGCATCGCCCGCGCCCGAGTCGGACGGGACCTTCGTGAACTTCGAGGGACGGCCGCAGCGTTTCGAGATGGCCTACTGGCCGCGAGGCGAGTCGCTGCCGCACTGGGGGCTCTGCGCCGAGGTGGGTCGCGCGCTCGGCCTCGCCTCGCACTGGAGCAGCGCGCGACAGGTCCACGAGGACCTGGGGCGCCGCCTGGCCGGCGAACTCCCGGGCATGGACTGGAACTCGCTGCCCTCGATCGACCGGCGCAAGGGGCTCGTCCCGCTCGCCGCCGGAACGGTGGACGGGCGGCTGCCCGGGCATCGCGAGCGCATGCCCCTCGACGGCAACGGAAACGTCGAGTGGAGCCGGCTGCCGAACCCCTGAGAGGAGACCGCCGTGAAGCGATTCGTTGGCATGTGGCTGGTCATCGGGGCGGTGCTCGTCGGGCTCGTCGGGCTCTTCGCCGCGTTCTACGCGCTCGCCGCCCTGGGTGCGCGGGGCGCGGTCGCGCTGGGACTCCCCGCCCTCTTCGGTAGCTCCGTCGTGAACGCCGTCACCCTCATGGCGGTGACGCTCATGACGCTGGCGGCGCTCCTCACCGTGGCCGAGCGCAAGTGGTCGGCGGCGATGCAGGACCGCATCGGCGCCAACCGCATCCTGGTGATGGGCAAGTTCCCGCTGGGTGGCGTGCCGTACCTGCTCGCCGACGCGCTCAAGATGCTCACCAAGGAGTCGATCTACCCGGTGGCGCGTTCCAAGTTCCTCTTCGAGCTGGCGCCCGTGCTGGCCTTCACGCCCACCATCGCGCTCTTCGCCGTCATCCCGGTGGGCCCCGAGATCCGGGTCCTCGGCCAGACCGTCGGGATGTGGATCGCGAACCCCGACGCCGGGCTCCTCTGGATCTTCGCGCTGGCCGGGCTGTCGGTCTACGGCACCACGCTGGCGGGATGGGCTTCCAACAGCCGGGTGGCCATGCTCGGAGCGGTTCGCGCCAGCGCCCAGATGGTCAGCTACGAGGTCTCGCTGGGGCTCTCGCTGGTCGGCGTGATGATCGCCTACAGGACGCTGAGCCTGCAGCAGATGGCCATCGCCCAGGGAGCCGAGGTCCTCGGTCCCGTCCCGGCGATCGGCCTCCTCCTCCAGCCGCTCGGCTTCCTGGTGTTCTTCACCAGCTCCTTCGCCGAGACCAAGCGCGCCCCCTTCGACCTGCCCGAGGGGGAGAGCGAGATCGTCGGCTACTTCCTCGAGTACTCGGGGATGAAGTTCGGCCTGCTCTTCCTGGCCGAGTTCGCCGAGATCGTGATCCTCGGCGCGACCACCACGGCCGTCTTCCTGGGCGGCTGGCACCCGATCTTCTTCGAGGGCTGGCTCAAGGCCAACCTCGACCCGGTCCTCTTCGGGGCGGTCTGCGCCGCCGCCTTCCTCGCCAAGCTCATCTTCCTCACCTGGCTCCAGCTCATCATCCGCTGGCTCCTGCCCCGCTTCCGCTACGACCAGATCCAGGCGCTGTGCTGGAAGCTTCTCCTCCCGGGCGCGCTCGTGAACGTCTTCGTGACCGCCGCCGCGGTGCTCGTCGACCCGAGCCTCCAGCTTCTGGCGTGGATCGGGGTGGTCGAGATCGTGGCCATCTTCGGGATCACGCTGGCGGTCTCGAAGCCCAAGCCCGCCCACATGGGGCACGGGCACGACCACGGCGATGCCCACGGACACGCCGCCCACGCCGCCGGACACTGACGCCATGCCCTACCAGATCGACAACCGCCCGGCCGACAACCGCGAGAGCCTGTACTTCCCCGAGGTCTTCCGGGCCATCGGGCTCGTCGTGAAGACCTTCTGGCGAAACGCCTTCTTCTCGCGCGACCCCAACACCGACATCCTCGAGCGCGACCGGTCGTCGAACCGCGTCACCACCCTCCAGTACCCGGAGGAGAAGGCGCCGTACCCGGCTGGCTACCGCGGCCTGCACCGGCTGGTTCCCCGCCCCGACGGGAGCCCGCGCTGCGTGGCCTGCTACATGTGCGCCACGGCCTGCCCGGCCCAGTGCATCTACATCGAGGCCGCCGAGGTCGAGGGCGACCCCATCGAGAAGTACCCGAAGCAGTTCGTCATCGACGAGCTGCGCTGCGTGGTCTGCGGCTTCTGCGTGGAGGCCTGCCCGAAGGACGCCATCCGCATGGACACCGGCGAGCATCCGGCGCCGACCTACGAGCGAGAGGGGCAGATCTACGACGTGAAGCGGCTGCTGCGCGGGCCGCCCGTCTCCTACGAGAAGGACCCCTGGCTGGTGCGCCCCTCCAAGCTCACCGACGCCGCCCTCAAGGCCGATCGCACCGCCGCTCGCCCCTACGGAACCCAGGGCACCGACGAGTACACCCAGACCCCCGGCTTCTCGGTGCGCGAGCTGGCCGCCGAGGCCAAGGCCCGGGGCGAGGCCAAGTAGGGGCAAGTAGGGGAGTGAAGGCAGGGCGGGCTCGCGTTCAGGCCGAAGAAGCGCGACATGCGTGGTGCGCTTCTGCCGGCAGGACCACTCCTTGGGGTCAGAGCCGCGGCAGCCCCCTCGGCCGTCATTCCCACTCCACTTCCATCGCCAATCGTTCCAGGCCGCCCGCACACCGATTCGGCACAGGGGGATGACCGGGGGGTTCCTGAAACTCGGTCCAGCCGGGCACCAAACTTCGCCAATCAGGATGGCGGCAACTCCCCTTCGGGGAGATCCCGCTGCTGGATGGGCGCCACCCGCTGCAGGAACGCCATCCCGGGGATGGCCAGCAGGGTGGCCGCGATGAAAAATCCCTCGTAGCCCAGCGTCTCCGCCATCCAGCCGCTGGGTGGCCCGGAGAGGGTCCGACCCAGGCCGAAGAGGCTGGAGAGCAGCGCGTACTGGGTGGCCCCGTAGCGCCGGTCGCAGAGCCGGGTCACGTAGGCGAGGAGTGCCGAGGTGGCCATGCCCTGGGAGGCGTACTCCCCGGCGATGGCCAGGTAGGTGGCCGCGCGGGTGGCCGTCGAGACCGTCGACCCGGCGCAGAGGGCCACGTCGGTCACCCCGGGGTGGGTGGCGGCGGCGAGGGCGTAGAGGAGGTTCCCCCCGGCCTGGGCGAAGCCGAAGACCCAGAGCGCGCGCCCGATGCCGATCTTCGTCATCAGGGCCGCCCCCGCGCCGGCGCCGCCGATGGTGGCCGCAGTGCCGATGGTCTTCACCATGAGGCCAATCTCGGCGTTGGAGAAGCAGAGGTCCTTCAGGAACGGGTTCACCATCGACCCGCCCAGGTTGTCGCCGAACTTGTAGAAGACCAGGAAAAGCGCGACCTCGATCGCGCGGCGCCGCCCGAAGAAGTTCCGGAAGGGCTCGACCACCGCCTCCTGGAAGGTCCGGGGGGCCCTGGCGACGACCCGGGGCTCCGGGGCCGCAACCGTGAGCAGGACCAGCATCGCGAAGACGGCGCCGAGCGAGGCGAAGACCCAGGGCCAGGGCATCCACTCCGAGGCGAAGATGGCGAGCGCCCCCGCCAGCAGCATGCCGATGCGGTACCAGAGGATGCGCAGGCCGCTGGCCGGCCCGACCTCGTCCTTGTCCAGCACCTCGACGGTGTAGGCGTCGAGGGCGATGTCCTGCGTGGCCGAGAAGAAGGCGATGGCGAGTGCCAGGAGGGCGACGCCCGTGGCCGCCCCGGCGGTGAGCACGTCGTGCCCCGCCGGGCCCGGGACGAGGTGGCGGGCCACGTAGGCGGCGAGCGCCCCCAGCACGGCCGTCAGGGCGAGCTGCATCGCCGCGATCCAGCCCCGGCGCCGCCCCAGCCAGGGAAGGGCGAACCGGTCCACCAGGGGCGCCCAGAGGAACTTGAACGACCAGGGGATCGACACCACCTGGAGGAGCCCGATGGTCTTCAGGCTGACGCCGGCGCCGCGCAGGAACACCTGGAGGGTGTTCATGACGAAGCCGAGCGGCATGCCCGAGGAGAGCATGAGCAGGCCCGCGAACTGGACGCGGCGGCTTCGCAGGGCTGACATCGCCGCGGACTCTACCGCGGGCTCACCCGGGCCGCGAACTCCCCGGCGGGCAGGGTGTTGAGGACCTCGCCCCGGGTCACCCAGCCGCGTCGCGCGGTCATGACGGCGTAGGGGAGGTTCTGGAGACCGGCCACGGAGTGGGCGTCGGTGGTGAGCACGAACGGGATGCCCCGCTCCCGGGCCATGCGCAGGTGGCGAGGCTCCATGTCGAGCCGGTGGGGATCGCCGTTCACCTCGATGGCGGCGCGGGAGGAGGCGGCCGCGTCGAGGGCCTTCTCCATGTCGAGTCCGTAGGGCTCTCGCTCGAGGAGCAGCCTGCCCGTGGGGTGCCCCCAGATCTTGAATACCGGGAGCTCGAGCATGCGCACCATGCGCCGGGTCATCTGGTCGGCGTCCATCTTCATGCGCGAGTGGACGCTGGCGATGATCACGTCGAGCTTCTCCAGCACCGCGTCGGGCCAGTCGAGCGCCCCGGCCTCGAGGATGTCGGCCTCGGTCCCGCGCAGGAGGCGGATCCGCACCTTCTCCTGGACCCGCGCCAACTCTTCCCACTGGGCCTCGAGCCGGGCCACGTCGAGGCCGCCCGCGTAGGCGGCGCTCCGGCTGTGGTCGGTGACGGTGAGGTACTCCATGCCCATGTCCTCGGCGGCACGGGCCATCTCCTCCAGGGAGGCGCGCCCGTCCGACCAGGTGGTGTGGACGTGGACCATGCCCTTCACGTCCTCCAGCGTGACCAGGTCGTCCGGCAGTCGCCCTTCCTGCGCGGCCTCGATCTCGCCGGTGTCCTGGCGCATCTCGGGCGGGATCGGCTGGAGTCCCAGGGCGCGGTAGACGTCCTCCTCGGAGCGGATGGGGACCTTGCCGCCGCCGTCGAGCCGCTCCAGCCCCCATTCGCTGAGCGTGAATCCGCGATCCCGGGCCAGCCCGCGCAGCCGGACGTTGTGCTCCTTCGACCCGGTCATGTGGTGCAGCAGGCTCGCGTACTCCGGGGGCGGCACGACGCGGAGGTCCACCGACAGCCCCCCGGCCAGGCGCACCGTGGTCTTCGTGTCCCCCTTCGCGACCACCGACTCCACCCCCGGGGCCGCGGCGAGGGCGTCGGAGAGTCGCGCCGGCTCGAGCGAGGAGGCCACGATGTCGAGGTCGCCGACGGTCTCCTTCCAGCGGCGCGCCGAGCCGGCCAGCTCGATCCGGTCGGCGGCCCCGGTGGCGCGCAGCAGGCGGACGAGCTGGTTCCCGATCTCCCTCGCGTCGGAGAGGCGGATCCGGGACGACGCGGTGCGCATCCGATGAATGCCCTCCAGGATCTTCTTCTCGGTCTTCTCGCCGAAGCCCTTCACCTCGCGGACGCGCCCGTCCCGGCAGGCCGCCTCCAGCTCGGCCACGCTGCCGATGGAGAGCGCGGCGTGGAGCGCGGCGATCTTCTTCGGACCCAGGTCGGGAATGCGCAGCATCTCGCCGATCCCCGCCGGCAGCTCGGCGCGGATCCGGTCGAGCAGCGCGAGCTTCCCGGTGCGGGCCAGCTCCTCGATCTTCTCGGCCAGCGCCTTGCCGATGCCCGGCAGCTCGGTGAGGGTCCCGGCGGCGATGACCTCGTCGAGACCGCCGGGGAGCTCCTCCAGGGCGCGCGCGCCGTTCTCGTAGGCGCGCACCTTGAACGGGTTCTCTCCCTTGACCTCGAGGAGCATCCCCAGCTCGCGCAGCGCCCGGGCCACCGCGATCTTGTCGGCCATCCCCAGGTGTATAACCCTGGAATCCGTCATGACGCCGAGAACCATCGCACTCCTCGCGCTCACCGTCCTGGGCACGGCCTGCGCCGCCCAGCAGAAGGCCACATGGGCCGAGGTCCAGCCCCCCGTCGCCTATCTGGAGACCCTGCCACCCGGGGCGCTCGTCACCGTGGATGGCGTCGAGGTGGGTCTAGGGCCGCTGGCCTTCCCGGTCCCGGACGAGTCCCGCAGCTACGCGATCCGCGTGACGTCCCCGGGCTTCGAGCCCCTCGACGTCTCGTTCGCCGGGACGAAGCTGGCCGGAGCGCGGCTCGAGCTGGTGCTGCGGCCGGAGGGCTTCGGCAGCCAGCGGACGCTCGTCGCCGGCGAGCCGGCCGGGCTCCTCCAGGCCGCCGTCGCCCTCCTGCGGGCGAACCGGCCGAAGGACGCCATCACCTACGCGCAGGCGTCCCTCGCCGCCGGGGACTCGCCCCAGGGGCACAAGGTCTGCGGCCAGGCCTATCGCCGCCTCGGCAATCGCGACCTGGCGATCAAGGAGTACAGCCTCTATCTCTCCCTCTCGCCCGACGCTCCCGATCGCAAGGCCGTCGAGGAGGCCATCACGGCCACGGCCAGGGACATCGAGATGACCGCGCCGAGGGCGCCGCTGGACTGAGGGAGGTTCGCCTGGGACACGAGGAGCACCGCCGATCCGGAGCCCGCCCGGTCAGGGTGTACGTGGTCACCGCCTCCGACTCGCGAGGGGAGGCCGAGGACACGAGCGGGGCCTATCTGAAGACCGCGCTGGCGGCGGCGGGACACGTGCTGGCCGGCTACCGGATCGTGCGCGACGAGCCGGACCTGGTGCGGGCGCCCTCGCGGCCGCGGCGGCAGCCGGGGCCGAGGCCATCATCGTGAACGGCGGCACCGGCATCTCCGGACGCGACCGGACCTACGAGGCGGTGGCCGGGCTCCTCGAGAAGCGGCTCGACGGCTTCGGCGAGCTCTTCCGCATGCTCTCGTTCCAGGAGATCGGCAGCGCGGCCATGCTCTCCCGTGCCGTGGCCGGCGCGTGGCAGGGGCGCGCCGTGTTCTCGGTTCCCGGATCCACGGCCGCCGTCCGGCTCGCCTGGGAGAGGCTCATCGGCCCCGAGCTCGGGCACGTGGCCTTCGAGCTCGCGAAGCACGCCTCCGGCGCCTCGCGGCACGGCGGCTGAGCATGGCCCCGCGGAGACCGCGCCCACCCGGTCGGCGCGCTGCACGGCTCGCCCCCATCCTCGATCGGTTCCAGCGCGGCTTCGACGCGGACGCTCGCCTCTCCGCCGACCCGGTGGAGTTCCCGCGCAGGTTCGACGACCCCGGCGACGCCGAGGTGGCCGGGCTGCTCGCCGCGTGCCTGGCCTACGGCCGCGCGGACGTGTTCAAGGCCAAGGTGGAGCAGGTGCTCGCCGCGGGGGGCCCGTCCCCGGCGGCCTTCGCGGCCCGGCTGGCCAAGGATCCGGACCCGCGGGTCCTCGCCGGCTTCCGCTACCGGTTCAACACCGGCGAGGACGTGGCGGCGCTGCTCGCCGCCGCCGGCTGGGTGCGCGCCGGGAGCGGATCCCTCGGGGCCCGCTTCGCCCGGTTGCTCGCGGAGGCACGGGCCGGGGAGGCGCCCCTGCGCGCCGCGCTCTCGCGATTCGCGGCCGAGCTCCGGGCCGCCCCGCCGGCGCTCGAGATCCTCCGGGAGCGAGGAGGGAAGGGGCTCCGCCACCTCTGCCCCGATCCGGGGGCGGGAGGCGCCGCCAAGCGCTGGAACCTCTACCTGCGCTGGATGGTTCGTGGACCCGACGGGGTGGACCTGGGGATCTGGCGCGGCGTGCCTCCGGCGGTCCTCATCGTCCCGCTCGACACGCACGTGGCCCGGGTGGCGCGACGGCTCGGCCTGACCCGGCGGAAGGACCTCTCCTGGCGCACCGCGGAGGAGGTCACCGCCGCCCTCCGGGTGGCCGATCCCAAGCGACCCGGTGCGCTTCGACTTCGCCCTCTGCCACCTGGGGATGAGCGGCCACTGCCCCCCGCGCCGGGTCCCGGAGCGGTGCGCGATCTGCAAGCTCGTGGAGGGCTGCGAGACCGGTTCGGTCAGTCGACCGGGTTCTCCGGCGGGCCCAGGTACCCGCAGCGCCAGAGCCGGAAGGTCGTGACCCGGTTCCCCGCGCGCTTCACCTCGAGGGGCTCGAGAGGCACGAGGGGCGAGCAGCGCTCGGTGCGGGCGCGGCACCAGCCGCCGTCGCGGTCGTCGAGGACCACGAGGACCTCGCGTCCGATGAGCTCCCGCGGATCCCGCCAGAAGTCGTAGGCGAGGCCCGACTCACCGAAGGCGTTCGACGACCAGGTCTCGGGGCGGCCGGGCAGGTTGAACGCCAGCGTGCTGGCCGTCCGGTAGAAGCACCCGATGACCGGGAGGGGACCGGAGGCCCGCTGCTCCGCATCCACCCGCGCCGCCAGTTCCTTCCATCCGGCGGTGGTGTCGTCGCGGGCGGGGAAGGGGAGCGCCGGGACGAGGGGCATGAGGGTGAGGAAGAGGGTGGAGAAGGCCGCCAGCGACACGGTGGCGATCGATGAGACCGCGCCACCTGCGCGGTTGCTCCACGTAGATGGCCACGGCCGCGAGCAGCGCGGTCGGGTAGACCGGAACGGCCCAGTTCATCTTCACCCAGTGGAACGGGGAGACGGCCGTCCAGAGCGCCATCATGGGCAAGGAGAAGATGGCGAAGAGGCGCATGGCCTCCTCGCGCCACCGGCGCGCCGCGACCACCATGGCGGCGAGCAGCACCAGGAAGAGGAGCGGCGACACGATGAGCGCCTGGAGCCCGAAGAAGCGCCCGACCAGCACCGGCTCGAGGTGCATCTCCTGCCCGCGCTTGCCGAACTGGAAGCCGAAGCTGGCCCAGCCGTGGGTGGCGTTCCAGAACACCACCGGCGAGAAGACGAGGAGCGAGATCGCCGCTCCCAGCCAGGGCCAGGGCGTGGCGAGCATCCGGCGCCCCCGCGGGTCGAGGAGCAGCGCCAGCAGGATCTGGGGGAGGAGGAGGAACCCCGTGTACTTGCCCAGCGCAGCCACCCCGGTGGCCAGGCCGGCGGCCAGCAGCCAGGCCGGGCGCTCGTCCTGCAGGGCGCGGACCGTGAAGTAGAAGGCGGCGATCCACCCGGCCACGAGCGGGATGTCGGGGGTGATGATGGTCTGCCCCAGCGAGAAGAACGGGGTCACGAGCATCATCGCCAGCGCGGCCAGGGCGGCGCGGGAGCCCAGCAGGCGGCGGCCGGCCAGGAAGAAGAAGAGGCAGAAGACCGCCGACCAGGAGGCGGCGGCGAGCCGCACCACGCGCTCGGAGTCGCCCAGGAGCAGCGTGAAGGCCCGGATGGTCCAGGCCGCCGCGGGCGGGTGGTCGAAGTAGGAGAGGGCGGGGTGGCGCGCGTACTGCCAGTAGTAGGCCTCCTGCGGCGAGAGCGGCAGGAAGCCCGCGTACGCCACGTGCATCAGCGTGGAGAAGGCGACGAGGAGGAAGGCGACGGCCGCGTCGGACGGGGCGCGCTCCGAGGGCGGGGAGGGATGGGCCAAGGGATGTCCTCGTCGATCAGAGCCGGCGGGCCGACTGGCGGAGTTCGAGGGCGATCTCGCCGTCGCGGAAGACGCGGACGGTGCCGGTGGTCTGCGAGACCGTGACCGCGATGGCGCCGGGGATGGCGGCGGTCATGGCCGCCGCCGAACGGTGCCTCGCCCCCAGACCCATGGGGAGGCGGGCCTCGTTCTTCCCGGCCTGGAGGTAGCGGCCGGCCGCCAGGACCGTCCCGTCCTCGCGGATGATGTAGGCGCCATCGAGGACCGCGAAGGTCTTGAGGGCGTCCCGGATGGTCGGGTCCATCACGTTGCGCTCCGACTCGCTCATCCCCTGGAAGGGATTCAGGGTGATCTGGCGGCTCTGCTCCATCACCTTGGGAGAGGCGCCCACGATGAAGATGGTGCCCACCGGGTGCCCCTCGTAGCCCTGGGCGCCCACCTCCAGCGCCACGTGGATGATCTGCTCCATCACCTGGGCGCTCTGCGTCTCGGGGAGGTCGAGGGCGTTCACCTGCACCCGGTCCTCCTCGTCGTCCGCGCCGATGCGGATGCGCAGCAGGGTGTCGATGCTGCGGTCGTGGCCGGCGAGCGCCAGGACCGTGTCGCCCTCCTTCACGAGCCCCTCGCTCTGGCAGGCCACGATGGCCACGCGGACCTTCTCCACGCGGGAGTATCCGAAGGGGGGGATGGCCACCGCGGAGTACTTCCTGGCGGTGAGCTGGTGGGCCAGGGCCTCGGTGGTGACCGCGTAGACCAGCTTGCGCTTGATGGGGCGGCCGCGCAGGTCGCTGGTGGCGAGCGGCGTGTCCGAGACGTAGACCAGCCGGTCCACCTCCGGGCGCGCCGCCAGAGCCAGCGCCGTCTTGACGAACGCCCGGTCGATCCGTCCCTCGGCCATGGCCCCGGTCTAGACGAGGTCCGGACCGAAGTCCACGTCGTTTGGACCGTCCTTGACAGCCCGGGGGTGCGCGACTAGCCTCCCCGTTCCTTTTTCCATGCAGTTCCCGGCGGGCATCAGTCCGTCGAGAAGGGTTGTCGCTTGAACAAGAAGGACCTGAAGCGGTTCAAGACGATGCTCGAGGAGTCGAAGCGGCAGCTTCTCGCCTCGGCCAAGAAGACGCTCTCGGAGGAGTCCAGCTTCGACACCAACGAGCTGCCCGACGAGATCGACCAGGCTTCCAGCGAGTACCAGCAGTCCATGATCTTCCGCCTGCGCGACCGGGAGAAGTTCCTGCTCGCCAAGATCGACAAGGCGCTGGCCCGCATCGAGAGCGGGGCCTTCGGCATCTGCGAGCGCTGCGAGGAGGAGATCTCCCCCAAGCGGCTCGAGGCCCGGCCGGTGACCACGCTCTGCATCCGCTGCAAGGAAGAGCAGGAGCAGGCCGAGAAGAGCTTCGGCTAGCGACTCCCGGGCCCTTCAGGGCTCGACGCGCAGGAGCTGCATCCCCAGGAGCACCTGGTCGCCGGGTCCGATCTCGGTCGGACCGTTCAGGCGCACGAACGTGCCGTTGGAGCTGCCCAGGTCGGTGAGGGTGACCGCCGCCTCGCCGACGTCCACGCGGGCGTGGCGCCCGGACACGTAGCGGTCTCCCGGGAAGGTCACCTCCCCGCTCTCCCGCCCGACGGCGTTCGCCCCGGCGCGCAGCGGCACCACCTCGCCCAGGCCTCCGCCCTCCAGGAGCTGGACCAGCCGGGCGCGGTATCCCGGGTCGGTCGTTCCCCAGGGGGCTCCAGCGGCGGCCGTCACCGACGGACGTGGCATGGGCTCGAGCCGGAGGAGCTGGCGCCCGAGCCGGATCTCGTCGCCGAAGGTGAGGGAGCGCGGGGCGCGCAGCCGCAGGAAGGTCCCCGAGGTCGATCCCAGGTCCTCGATGCGGATGCGCCCTTCACGGTAAGTGATGGCGGCGTGGCGTGGGGACACCGAACCGTCCTCGGGAAGGAGGAGGTCGCCGTCCCGGCGACCGCAGACGGTCACCTCGCGATCGAGCGAATAGGAGGAGCCGGGCAGGCCGTCGTGGCGGACCATCACCAGGCGGGGAGGCGCCACGGTCACGGGCCCTGGAGCCGACCCTGGCACGACCGGAACCCGGGGAGAGGAGGGGGAGGTGGAGCGGCGCGGCGGCGCGGCGTCGGCCGCCTGTCCGCAGTGCCCGCAGAAGCGGAAGGAAGCCGGCAGCTTCGCGCCACACCTCGAGCAGGTCCGCTCCACGTCCGGGCGCATGGGCTGGCCGCAGCCGTTGCAGAACGCGAAGGAAGATTCGTTTTCGCGGCCGCAGCGCGGGCAGGTCGGCGCGGATTCCATGAAAACCAGATTAGACGGCCCCCATCATCGCGGTCAAACGGTGGGGGTTCGATGCTACGATGCGCGTCCGATCGACCGAAAGCGAGGGGCTGGTTCCATGGCTAGATTGGTCCGACCCGATCATCTGAGTCTCCCCGAGCAACACCGGCGGTTCTGGGACGAGGCGGGCTCCTTCATCCCCGCCGATCGCATGATGTGCGATCCGTTCCGGACCCTGGCCTTCGGGACCGACGCGAGCTGCTACCGACTCGTCCCCAAGGTGGTCGTGAAGGCCTTCTCGCAGGAGGAGGTCGCCCGCCTCGTCGCCCTCGCCGCGCGGCTCGGGGTGCACCTCACCTTCCGCGCCGGGGGCACGAGCCTCTCGGGGCAGTCCGTCTCCGACTCGGTCCTGGTGGTTCTCGCCGGCGGATTCCGGGGCTGGCGGATCGAGGCGGGAGGCGATCGCATCGTCCTCGAGCCCGGCGTCATCGGCGCCGAGGCCAACACCTTCCTGGCCCCGCTGGGGCGGAAGATCGGACCCGACCCCGCCTCCATCGGCGCCTGCATGATCGGCGGCATCGTCGCCAACAACGCCGCCGGGATGTGCTGCGGCACGGCGTTGAACAGCTACCAGACGATGGAGGGCGCGCGGCTCGTGCTGGCCGACGGCACCGTGGTGGACACGCGCGACCCGGCGTCCCGGCAGCGGCTGCGCGAGACCCACGCCGCGCTCCTCGACGGCCTCGCCGCGATCCGCGACGAGATCGCCGCCGACGAGGCGCTCTCCCGCCGCATCCGGGAGAAGTACCGGATCAAGAACACCACCGGCTACGCCATCAACTCCTTCGTGGATCACCACGACCCCGTCGACATCCTGCTCCACCTCATGGTCGGCTCCGAGGGCACGCTCGCCTTCCTGTCGGAGGTGACGCTCCGCACGGTGGTCGAGCACCCGCACAAGGCGAGCGCGCTCGTGCTCTTCCCGGACATCGAGCAGGCGGCCATCGCCACCATGCGGCTTCGCGGAGGCCCGGTGTCGGCGGTGGAGATGATGGACCGCGCCTCCATCCGCTCGGTCCAGGAGAAGCCGGGCATGCCAGCGGGCCTGGCCCAGCTCGGCCCCGCGGCCTGCGCGCTGCTCGTGGAGACGCGGGCCGGCAACCGCGACGACCTGCTCCGCCAGGCCGAGGAGGCGGCGCGGCTGGTCGAGGAGGTGAAGCGGCTCACCCCGGTGAAGTTCACCGACGTGAAGGCCGAGCAGGAGAAGCTGTGGGACGTCCGCCGCGGCCTCTTCCCGGCGGTGGGAGGCGCCCGCAAGATCGGGACGACCGTGGTGATCGAGGACGTGGCCTTCCCCATCGAGCACCTGGCGGCCGGCACCGTCTTCCTCGACCAGGCCATGCGCAAGCACGGCTACCCCGAGGGCATCATCTTCGGCCACGCGCTCGACGGGAACCTCCACTTCACCTTCACCCAGGACTTCGGGGCGGCGGCCGAGGTGGCCCGCTACCAGGCGCTCATGGAGGAGGTCTGCGAGGTGGTGGTGCGACGGTTCGACGGCTCCCTCAAGGGGGAGCACGGAACCGGGCGCAACATGGCCCCCTTCGTCGAGCTGGAATGGGGCGCCAAGGCCTACGGCCTCATGAAGCGGCTGAAGCAGCTCTTCGATCCGAAGGGCATCCTCAACCCCGGCGTCATCATCAACGACGACCCGAAGGCCTACCTCAAGGACCTGAAGCCGTTGCCGCAGGTGGACCCGCTCGTCGACAAGTGCATCGAGTGCGGCTTCTGCGAGCCCAAGTGCCCTTCACGCCCGGTGACGACCACCCCGCGCCAGCGCATCACCATCCAGCGGGAGATCGCCCGGCTCGTGCGGTCCGGGGAGGACCCGGTCCGCCAGGCCCGGCTGGCCGAGGACTTCGTCTACCTGGGCGAGCAGACCTGCGCCACCGACGGGCTCTGCGCCACCGCCTGCCCGGTCTCCATCGACACCGGCGAGTACGTGAAGGAGCTGCGCAAGGCCGGCTGGTCGGAGAAGGCCCGGTCCCGGGCGCGGCGGCTCGCCGACGACTTCGCCGGCACCGAGGCCTGGGCGCGGCGTGGACTCGCGGCCGCCGACGCGGCCCACGCGGTGCTGGGCACGCGCCTCATGGGCGCGCTGTCCCGGGGCGCGCGCGGGGTGGCGGGCGAGTGGCTGCCGCTCTGGAACCCGGCCATGCCCCGGGCGGCCCCGGCGACGAAGCTCGTGAACGTCAAGCGGGGGAAGGGGAGGCAGGTCGTCTACTTCCCGTCGTGCATCGCCAGGACCATGGGCGCCCCGCGCGGCGACGCGGACGGCCGCGCCGTGTTCGAGGCCACCCTGTCGCTCCTCGGCAAGGCCGACTACGACGTGATCTTCCCCGAGGCCCTCGAGTCGCTCTGCTGCGGCCTCGCCTTCGACTCGAAGGGGTTCCGCGACGTGGCCGACGCCAAGTCGGAGGAGCTGGAGCGCGCCCTCGACGCGGCCAGCGAGGGCGGCCGCATCCCCATCCTCTGCGACACGAGCCCGTGCCTGCAGCGCATGCGGAAGAAGATGGACGCGAAGCTCCTGCTGCTCGAGCCGGCCGAGTTCATCCACGACCACCTGCTCGACAAGGTGCGCATCCAGAGGCTTCCGGAGAAGGTGGCGGTCCACGTCACCTGCAGCAGCACCAAGATGGGCGTCGGGGCCAAGCTCGAGGCCGTGGCGAAGGCCTGCGCCACCGAGGTGGTGGTCCCGCCGCGGGTCGGCTGCTGCGGCTTCGCCGGAGACCGCGGGTTCTCCTTCCCCGAGCTGAACGCCGGAGCGCTCTCCGAGCTGGCCGCCGGCGTGAAGGGCTGCACCGAGGGGGTCTCGAACAGCCGCACGTGCGAGATCGGGCTCATGCTCCACGCAGGCATCCCGTACCGGTCGATCGTCTTCCTGGCCGACCGGGCGGCCACGCGCAAGGATTGACGAGAGGCGCCATGGGCAAGGTCGGGCTCTTCATCCCCTGCTACGTCGACCAGTTCTTCCCCCGGGTGGGGCTGGCGACGCTGCGGGTGCTCCGGGGCCTCGGGCTCGAGGTGGAGTACCCGCGCGACCAGACCTGCTGCGGGCAGCCCATGTACAACACCGGCTGCTCGAAGGAGGCCCGGCCGCTGGCCGAGCGCTTCGTGAGGCTGTTCGCCGGCTACGAGGCGGTGGTGGCGCCGTCGGCCAGCTGCGTCGCGATGGTGAAGCTCCACTACCCGGAGCTGCTCGGCGAGACCCCCGAGGTGAAGCGGCTCGCGGAGCGCACCTTCGACCTCTCCGAGTACCTGGTCGACGTGGTGAAGGTGACCCGGGTGGACGGGGAGTTCCCGAAGAAGGTGGGGCTGCACCGGAGCTGTCACGGCATCCGCGAGCTGCGCGAGTCGCGGTCGAGCGAGCGGATGGACGCGCCGTTCGACAAGACGCGCCAGCTGGTCTCGCAGCTCCGGGGCATCGAGCTCGTGGAGCTGGAGCGCCCCGACGAGTGCTGCGGCTTCGGCGGGACCTTCGCGGTCACCGAGGAGGCCGTCTCCTGCATGATGGGGCGCGACCGCATCGCCGACCACGTCCGGGCCGGGGCCGAGGTCATCGCCGGCTACGACATGTCCTGCCTCATGCACCTCGACGGCCTGGCGCGGCGCGACGGCACGAAGCTCCCCATCGTGCACGTGGCCGAGATGCTCGAGAAGGCGAGGCTGTCCCGATGATCCACTTCCACCCCGACAAGGCGCGGGCGTTCGTGAAGGACGACGAGCGCGCCCACTGGCACGACAAGGCCCTCTGGTTCGTCCGGGTGAAGCGGGATCGCGGCGCCGCCACCGTCCCGGAATGGGAAGCGCTCCGGACCGCCGCCGAGGGCATCAAGGTCCACACCCTCTCCCGCCTGGCGGACTACCTGGAGGAGTTCGAGCGGAAGGCCACGCAGAACGGCATCCAGGTCCACTGGGCCCGCGACGCCGAGGAGCACAACCGGATCGTCCACGGGATCCTGGAGAAGCGCGGCGTCACGCGGATGGTGAAGTCGAAGTCGATGCTCACCGAGGAGTGCCACCTGAACCCGTACCTCGAGGCCCGGGGCATCGAGGTGGTGGACACCGACCTGGGGGAGCGCATCGTCCAGCTGGCCGGCGAGCCCCCGTCCCACATCGTCATGCCCGCCATCCACCGGAAGAAGGAGGAGATCGGCGAGCTCTTCCACGAGAAGCTGGGCACCCCGGCCGGGCTCTCCGATCCCACGCTGCTGACCGAGCGGGCGCGACAGCACCTCCGCGAGAAGTTCCTGCGCGCCGAGGCCGGCCTCACCGGCGTGAACTTCGCGATCGCCGAGACCGGCGGCTTCGTGGTGGTCACCAACGAGGGAAACGCCGACATGGGCACCACGCTGCCCCCGGTGCACATCGCCTCGATGGGCATCGAGAAGGTCATCCCGCGCCTGGCCGACCTGGGGGTCTTCCTCCGGCTGCTCGCGCGCAGCGCCACCGGCCAGCCGGTGTCGTCCTACACCACCCACTTCCACGCGCCCTTGCCGGGAGGCGAGCTCCACCTGGTGATCGTCGACGGCGGCCGCTCCCGGATGCTCTCCGAGGCCCACCGGAGGAAGGCGCTCTGCTGCATCCGCTGCGGCGCCTGCCTCAACACCTGCCCGGTCTACCGGCGGAGCGGCGGCTACAGCTACAGCTACCTCATCCCCGGCCCCATCGGCTCGGTGCTGGGACCCCACCGCGACCTGAAGGGCCACGCCAGCCTCCCGTTCGCCTCCAGCCTCTGCGGCTCCTGCACCGACGTCTGCCCGGTGAAGGTGGACCTGCACCACCAGCTGCTCGCGCTCCGGCAGGAAGCCGGCGAGGAGAAGCTCATCCCCCTCGGCAAGCGCATGGGGATGAAGGCCGCCTCCTTCGCCATGGCCCGGCCCGGCCTGTTCCGGGCCGGCGGGCGGTTCGCCCGCTTCCTCCTCCGGGTCGCGCCCGGCCTGGCGAGGGTCGGCCCGGGTGCGGTGTGGCTGCGGGGGCGCGAATTGCCCGAGCCGCCCAGGGAGACCTTCGCCGACCTCTACGACCGCGAGATGGCCGGCAAGCCGGAGGAGCGCTCGTGACCGCCCGTGATGCCATCCTCTCGGCGATCCGCGCCTCCCGGGCCGACCCGGTCCCGGCGCCCACGCACCCTGCGCCCGTGAAGCAGGGCGACCCGGTGGCACGCTTCCTCGAGTCGGTGAAGGGCGTGGGCGGCCAGTCCTTCCGCGTCGCCGACGCCCGGGAGCTGGCCGTCGAGGTGGCGAAGCTCCCGGCCTGGTCGTCGCCCCGGCGGGTCTCGCTGGTGGCCGGGATTCCCGGGGGCACGGTGGACCTCGGGGCCGTGGTCGATCCGCACGAGCTCGCCGACCTCGACGTCGCCGCGATCCCGGGCGAGATCGGCGTGGCCGAGAACGGCGCCGTCTGGGTGAAGGGGGAGAGCCTGGGACCGCACCGGGCCGTCTTCGTCATCCCCGAGCACCTGGTGCTCGTGGTGAACGCGGCCGACGTCGTGAACGACATGCAGGAGGCCTACGGGCGCATCACGCTGCCGCGCCCCGGATACGGGGTCTTCATCTCCGGCCCGTCAAAGACCGCCGACATCGAGCAGTCGCTGGTCATCGGCGCGCACGGCGCCCGTTCGTGCGCCGTGTTCGTGGTGGGCTGAGAGCGCTACTCCGGCTTCCCGAGCTTCTCCTCCACCGAGCGCATCTTGCGCGCGATGGTGTGCTCCTTGTCCCGTCGGTCGTCGATCTTGAGGAGCGTCGACACGCGGACCGCGCCCTCGTGGAAGGGGGCCTCGTGCATCTCGCGGACCACCGCCAGGATCGCGTCGAGGTCTCCCTCGATGATGGTTCCCATGGCGGTGAGCTGGTGGACGAGCCCGCTCCGCTGGAGGATTCGCTGCACGCCGGCCACGTAGCGCGAGACGCTCGGGGTTCCGGTGCCGATGGGAGTGATGGTCAGGAAGACGATGGCCAAGGGGCGTTCCTCCGATCAGGGTTCCGAGACCCGAAGCACCTGGCGTCCGACCCGGACCAGGTCGCCGTCGCGGAGCTCCCGCTCGGCGCGGGGCGGGAGCCTGACGAAGGTCCCGTTGGCGGAGCCCAGATCGCGCAGCCGCGCCGACCCGTCGCCCTCGAGCATGAGCTCGGCGTGGGCCTGCGAAAGGAAGGGGTCGTCCCCGAGATTCACCGCGCAGCCGG
Organism: uncultured delta proteobacterium; assembly: GCA_963818535.1. Taxonomy (GTDB): domain Bacteria; phylum Myxococcota; class Myxococcia; order Myxococcales; family Anaeromyxobacteraceae; genus CAIOAK01. Next base: position 348,965 of record CAWFSM010000008.1, read on the forward strand.
CGCGTCCGAGCGTGACCGAGGGGCCGCTGCGCAACCAGACGCGGCCGGTGACGCCGCCGGCGAGCCTCTCCTCGAGGACCAGGGCCTGCCCCGCCGGGCGCGGTGAGCCGAGCTTCCGGGTCCCGTCGGGAGCGGGGGGGGAGGGCGTGGGCAGCGCCCCTCCGAAGCGGAGCAGCTGGTCGCCGAGGGCGAAGGCATCGCCGGGGCGGAGCGGCACGGAGAGGCCACGCAGGCGCAGGAAGGTGCCGCCGGCCGATCCCTCGTCGCGCACGAACAGGCGGCCGTCGCGGAGGAAGAACGTGGCGTGGAGGGGCGCGAGCCACGGGTCGCCGGCGAAGGTCGTGGCCCCCTCGGCGCTTCCGAAGCCCATCTCCTCCCGGTTCACGGGCAGGCGTGTCCCCTCCCTCCCGTCGCCTCGCTCCAGCACGAGCTGGAACGAGGCCGTTCCGGTCCCGCCCGGAGCGGCGGAGACGCCTGCCTCGGCCGGCTCGAGGACCACCGACTCGAAGGGCAGGGGAGGAGGAGCGGCGCGACCGGACGGGTCGACGTGCGCTCCCGCCAGGACCGGTTCCAGCACCGGATCGAGGAGCTCGATGGGGTCGGGGGTGGCGGTGGGCTCGAAGTCCGGGTCCTCGAGCAGGACCGCCTCGAAGTCGATGGGGGGCAGGTCCCGCGGAGGGTCCTCGCCGGGGAGGTCCGGGACGGGGCCGGTAGCCAGGACCGGAGCTGGCCCCCGCCCTCCGAGCACCTCGCCGCAGGAGACGCAGATCGTGGTCCCCGGTTCGTTGAAGGCGTCGCAGTTCCGGCAGACGCTCCCCAGGATGCCGGTGAGACGGGACATCTCGATCTCGGCCCCGCAGGCCGGGCACTCCGACATGGCGGGGTCGAGCGGCGAGCCGCAGTGGAAGCACTGGAGCAACGGGAATCCTCCGATTCGTTTCTACCGCGGGGCGACCTCGGTGCTCAACGCCCCGACGTCGGCCGGCTGGCCGAGGACGATGAGCACGGACCCGCCGGCGACGACGCTGTCCTCCGGGGGGCTGTAAGTGAAACGTCCACCCTGGGCCCCCGGCTCCCGCGAGGCGAGCAGGAGGACCCGGCGCGCGCCCAGGCCCAGGTCGCGATACGGGCCGACCCACCCATGGGGACCCGACGGGGACGGGGATCTCGGCGATCCGCAGCGGCTGCTCCTTGTTTCGCAGCATGGTGTCGAGGAAGGTCGTCACCTCGGGGCGCAGCATCTCCGAGACCATCCGCAGGCCGCCCATGGTGTTGGGCGAGACCACGCTGTCCGCACCGGCGCGGCGGAGCTTGGCCTCCGCCTTGAGGTCGATGGACTTGGCGACGATGCGGAGGGCGGGGTTGAGCGCCCGCGCGGTCACCGTCACGTACAGGTTGTCCTTGTCGTCGGTGAGCGCCGAGATGATCCCGCGCGCCCGTGTGATGCCGGCCTCCTCCAGGACCTCGTCGTGCGTCGCGTCCCCGACGACCGCGGCGCCCCCGTGCAGGCGGACCGCCTCGTGGGCCACGGCCTCGTTCGTGTCGACCACCACGAAGGGAGTCCCGAGCTGGGAGAGCTCGCGGATGGCGTGGATCCCGGTCGAGCCTGCCCCGCACACCACGACGTGGTCCCGGATCTTCGCGAGCTGCGATGCCATGCGACGCCTCCACCCCAGGCCGAGCACCTCTCCCTCGACGAGGAAGGCGGTGACCGAGCCCAGGAACCACCAGAGGACCACCGTGCCGGTGGCCACGAGGACGAGCGTGAACGGACGGCCCAGCGGCACCTCCCCCACCGGGAGCATCTCGCCGAACCCCACAGTGGAGACGGTGGTGACCGTCATGTAGGCGCAGTCGAAGAGGGACCACCGCCCGCGCCCCAGCAGCCAGTAGCCGATCGTGCCGACCGCGGCCGTCGCGGTCAACGCGGCCAGTGGCGCGAGGAGTCGCCGGAGGGGCATGTGAGCGCCAGTGTATCCTCCGCCCCGGGGATCGTGCGTCGCCATTCGGGCTCTCCCTGGCGTGACGCGTCACGGTCGGTTACGCTAGAGGGCTCGATTGCTGCGGCTAAACGACATCCTCGACAAGGTCGCCGCCTACCACCCCGCCGCGGACCTGGACCTCATCAAGAAGGCCTACGTCTACTCGGCCAAGGTCCACCAGGGGCAGATCCGGAAGTCGGGAGAGCCCTACCTGGTCCATCCCCTGGAGGTGGCCGGCATCCTCGCCGAGCTCCGGCTGGACGAGGCCTCGATCGTCACCGGCCTGCTCCACGACACCATCGAGGACACCCTCGCCACCCGCGAGGAGATCGCCGAGCTCTTCGGGGAGGAGGTGGCCGACCTGGTGGACGGGGTCACCAAGCTCTCCCAGTTCTCGGCCGGCAACACCAAGGAGGAGAAGCAGGCGGAGAACTTCCGCAAGATGGTCGTGGCCATGGCGAAGGACATCCGCGTCCTGCTCGTCAAGCTGGCCGACCGCATCCACAACATGCGGACCCTCGAGCACATGGCGCCGGAGAAGCAGGACCGGATCGCCCAGGAGACCCTCGACATCTACGCGCCGCTCTCCAACCGCCTGGGGATGCAGTCGGTCAAGAGCGAGCTCGAGGACCTCTCCTTCAAGTACCTGAAGCCCACCGAGCACGGCGAGCTCCTGGAGCGGGTGTCGAGCAAGGCCAAGGAGCGGGACCGCTTCGTCGAGGAGGTGGTGCAGCTCATCCAGGCGCGGCTGGCCGAGAACGGCATCGAGGCCAAGACCTACGGCCGGGTGAAGCACCTCTATTCCATCTGGCGCAAGATGCACGTGGGGGACCTGCCCTTCGAGCAGATCCACGACCTGGTGGCCTTCCGGGTCATCGTGGGCACGGTGGCCCAGTGCTACGAGGCGCTCGGGCTCATCCACTCCCTGTGGAAGCCGGTGCCGGGCCGGTTCAAGGACTACATCGCCATCCCCAAGCCCAACCTCTACCAGTCGCTCCACACCACCGTGGTGGGGCCGCGGGCCGAGCGCATCGAGATCCAGATCCGGACGGAGGACATGCACCGGGTGGCCGAGCAGGGCGTGGCCGCCCACTGGAAGTACAAGGAGATGCCCCGGGACGGGAAGGGCAAGCCGGGCGTCCGCGCCAGCGACGCCGACCAGTTCGGCTGGCTGCGGCAGCTGCTGGAGTGGCAGAAGGAGCTCTCCGATCCCACCGAGTTCCTGGAGACGGTCAAGGTCGACCTCTTCGCCGACGAGGTCTTCGTCTTCACGCCCAAGGGAGACGTGAAGAGCCTGCCCCGCGGCGCCACGCCGCTCGACTTCGCCTACTCGGTGCACTCCGAGATCGGCCACAGCTGCGTGGGCGCCAAGGTGAACGGCAAGATCGTCCCGCTGCGCTACCGGCTGAAGAACGGCGACACCATCGAGATCCTGACGTCCCCGCACGCGCAGCCGTCCAAGGACTGGCTGACCTTCGTCCGCACCAGCCGCGCCCAGGCCCGCATCCGCCAGTACATCCGCCAGGCCGAGCACCGGCGATCGCTGGAGATCGGCAAGGAGGTGGCCGAGCGGGAGCTCCGCCGCTACGGCGTCTCGCTCTCCCGCTCCCAGAAGGACGGCACGCTCGACAAGGCGGCGGCCACGCTCGGCTACCGCATCGGCGACGACGTCCTGGTGGCCATCGGCTACGGGAAGGTCGCCCCGGACCAGCTGCTCCGCCTCCTGGTGTCGGAGGAGAAGCTGGCCACGCCGTCGGAGCCCGGGGTCACCAGCCGGCTCACCGAGATCTTCCGCAAGGTGGCGCGGCGCCCCGCCGGAGGCGTGCGCATCAGCGGCATCGAGGACATCCTCGTCCGCTACGGGAAGTGCTGCAACCCCGTGCCCGGAGACCCCATCGTCGGCTTCATCACGCGCGGACGCGGCGTCACCGTGCACACCGCCCGCTGCGAGAAGGGGCTCTCCATGGACCCGCTCCGGCGCGTCGACGTGTCCTGGGACGTGAAGGGGGATCTGAAGCGGCTCGTCTCGGTCCGGGTGGTGAGCGACGACCGGCCCGGCATGCTGGCCCGCGTCTCCCAGATCTTCAGCGAGGCCGGGGTCAACATCGCCCAGGCCGACGTGCGCGCCGGCACCGAGCGCGCCGTGCTCTCCTTCGAGGTCTCGGTGCAGGACCTGAAGCAGCTCACCGCCGTCATGCGCAGCCTCGAGAAGGTGGAGGGAGTCCACTCCGTCGAGCGCGTCTAGCAGCCGTTTGAGGAGAGACCCATGCGAAGGACCATCGCCAGTCCCAAGGCCCCGAAGGCCATCGGCCCCTACAGCCAGGCGGTCGTGACCCACCACGCCGACGACATCCAGATGCTCCATGCCGCCGGGCAGATCCCCATCGACCCGTCCACCGGGGAACTGGTCGGAGGCGACGTGGTGGCCCAGGCGGAGCGGGTGATGGAGAACATCGCCGCGGTCCTGGCCCACGCCGGGATGGAATTCTCCGACGTGGTGAAGACCACGGTCTTCCTCGTCGACCTGGCGGACTTCGCGGCCATGAACGAGGTCTACGGGCGCCGGTTCGAGGGGGAGTTCCCCGCGCGGTCCACCATCCAGGTGGCCGCGCTCCCCAAGGGGTCGCGCATCGAGGTCGAGGTGCACGCGGTGAAGCATCCCCCCACGGCGCGGCGCACCGCGCCGCGCAAGGCCCGCGTCGCGACCACGAAGGCACGCGTCAAGTCCACCAAGAAGCCGGCCAGGGCCAAGAAGGCCCCTTCGAAGCGGAAGGGCAGTCGCTAGGCGCCTCCCCGCGCCAGCCGGTGCCGGTCGAGCTTGTAGTAGAGGTTCCGCACGGTGATGCCCAGGCTGCGCGCGGTCGCCGCGCGGTTGCCGCGGTTGCGCGCGAGCGCTCCCTCGAGGAGCTGCCGCTCCCAGTCGTTCCGGAGATCGGCGAAGCGCCGCGGGGCATCGCCCGGACCGGTGGCCGGGGGCGGGGCCCCCGTTCCCTCCGCGAGGTCGAAGTGGGTGCGCGCGATCACCTCCTCGCCGGGTTGCATGTGGATCACCGCCCGACCCAGGAGGTTCTCCATCTCGCGGACGTTGCCCTTCCAGGGGTGCTCGACCAGCAGATCCACGGCGTCCTGGGAGAGCCGCGGCGGAACCAGCCGGTACTCGGCGCAGATGCGTGCGAGCAGCGTCCTGGCCAGCACGGGGATGTCCTCCCGGCGCTCCCGCAGGGTGGGGATGCGGATGGGCATGACCGAGAGCCGGTAGAAGAGGTCCTGGCGGAATGCGCCGCTCGCCACCAGGGCGTCCAGGTCGTCGTGGGTGGCGGCGACGACCCGCACGTCCACCGGGCGGGGCGTGGAGGAGCCGACCCGCACGATCTCCCTCTCCTGGAGCGCGCGCAGGAGCTTCGCCTGGGCCGCCAGCGGCGCGTCGGCGATCTCGTCGAGGAAGAGGGTCCCGCCGTCGGCCTCCTCGAAGTGGCCGCGCTGCCCCTGCGGCCGGGCCCCGGTGAAGGCGCCGCCCTCGTAGCCGAAGAGGGCGCTCTCGAGGAGCGTGTCGGGGATGGCGGCGCAGTTCACCCGGATGAACGGGCCTTCCCTGCGGTCGCTGGCGTGGTGGATGGCATGGGCGAACATCTCCTTGCCGGTGCCGCTCTCGCCGAGGAGCAGCACCGTGGCCGGGGTGCGCGCGGCGCGAAGGGCCAGGTCCTTCGCCCGGGCCATGGGCGGGCACCCTCCGATGATGTCCTCGAAGGTGTGCTTCGACTCGAGCCGCCGGAGCTGCTCCTTCGCAGAGGCGAGCTCCTCGGAGAGTCGGCGGATCTCGGAGACGTCCTGGATGACCCCCACGCTGCCCCGCAGCTCACCCGCCACGAGGAGCGGGGCGGCGTTGACCACCACCTCCTTCTGGTGCGGCCCGACCTGGAGGCGCGCACCGCGGATGGGCTTGCGGGTCCGCAGGACGCGGAGGTGCACGCTCTCCCCCTGTCGGATGTCGACCGTCACCGGCCGGTTGAGGACCTCCTCCTCCGAGAGACCCATGAGCTTCGAGTAGGCGGGGTTCACCAGCACGGTGTTGCCGTGCTCGTCGGCGACCGAGATGGCCTCCTGGGAGCAGCGGATGATCGCCTCGGAGAGCTCGCGCAGGTCCTGCAGCGTACGGACCCTGGCCGTCAGTTCCTGCACCTCGCCGACGTCCCTGAAGATGGCGACCGCGCCCTCCACGGCGCCGCCGGAGGCGCGGACGACCATCCGGCTCGTCAGGATGGTGGTGGCGCCCACCTCCTGGCGCTGGTTCAGCTCGTCCTGGCCGGTGGCGAGCACGTCGGGGAGCCGGGTGTTCGGGACGACCTCCCGAACGGGGCGCCCGAGCGCTTCCTTCACCGGGCAGCCCACGATCGCGGCGGCCTGCTGGTTGAAGAGGACGATCCTCCCGTCCGTGTCGACCGCGATGAGCCCCTCGACGATGGAGTCGAGGATGGCGGCGACCTGCTGCATCGACATCGAAGGGGCGATGGCCATGGTGAAATATTTAGCATGCAAGTATCTTCAGGCATGCCCCATTTACTTCAGGGTCATACCCCAAGGCCCTTGAGCCAGGACAACCGCATCGACGTGGCCCGGTCGTTGCTCCCGAATCCAATGGGAACGCCATGTGGTTGGGGCACGATACCGATCGAACGGAGGAGGCGGTGGGCGTGACGGAATCGAGTCGCGAAGTCTTGCCGGCCGGGATTCCCCTCCCGCTCGAGGTACGCGTCCACGGGCGCGGCGGGCAGGGCGGCGTCACCTGCGCGAAGCTCATCGCCACCATCTACGCGGAGCAGGGGCTCCACGTGCAGACCTTCGGCGACTACGGCTCGGAGCGGACCGGCGCTCCCATTCGTGCCTTCGCCCGCGTCGACACCGTCCCCATCCGCAATCGCAACAAGGTCTACCAGCCGCACCACCTGGTCGTCCTCGACGCGGGGCTGCTCGGCGACGACGTCCTGGACGGCGCCGACCCCGGGGCGGTGGTCCTGCTCAACACGGCGCGGGGGCTGGCCCCCTTCGCCGACAAGCACGGCCACTTCCGCTTCGCCGCGGTGGACGCCACCGCCATCGCCCGCCGCCACGGGATCGGGACGAGCGCCGTCGTCATCATCAACACCACCCTGGCCGGCGCCTACGCCCGGGCCATGGGGCTCCCCTGGGAGGCCGTGGAGCGCGCCTTCGCCGTCCAGGGGCTCGAACGGGACCTCTCCGCCGCCCGGGAAGCCTGGGACGCGGTCCTGGTGCGCGAGGCCGACGAAGGGGAAGCGGTGCCAGCGAGGCGCCCGGTCCCGCCCGAGCGGGTGGTGGGCATCGCCGAGCAGGTCCGCGACATCCCCACGCCGCTCCAGACCGGGTCGTGGCGGACGCAGATGCCGATCTACCGCTCGCACGTCGCGCCGTGCAACGCCGGATGCCCGGCGGGCAACGACGTGGTGGGCTTCGTCCAGGCCCTCGCCACGGGGGGCGTCGAGGCGGCGGCCCGCGTGCTCTTCCGCACCCAGCCTCTCCCCTCGGTCTGCGGACGGGTCTGCCCGGCTCCCTGCATGTCGGCGTGCAACCGGGGCGCCTACGACGGCGCGGTCAACATCCGGGGGCTCGAGCGCTGGATCGGCGACCACGTCGACTCCCGTCCCGAGCGCCCCGCTCCGGCCGCGAAGCCGCGGAGCGTCGCCGTGGTGGGGAGCGGCCCGGCCGGGCTCGGCGCGGCCTTCGCGCTCGCCACCGCCGGGCACCAGGTCACCCTCTTCGAGGGGGAGAGTTGCCTGGGAGGCGTGCTGCGCACCGGGATCCCCGCCTACCGCCTCCCCGAGGAGGTCCTCGACCGGGACGTGGCACGGATCCTCGCGCTGGGCGTCTCCGCCCGCACCGGGACCTTCCTCGACGCGTCCGGGGTGGCGGGGCTCGCCGCATCGCACGACGCCGTCATCCTCGCCGCCGGGCTTCCGCGCCTGACCGGGCTCGAGGCGCCAGGGGTCGGCCTCGCCGGCGTCCTCCAGGGCATCCGCTTCCTCGACGACGTGAAGCGCGGAGCCGCCCCACGACTCTCCGGCGCGGTGGTCGTGGTGGGTGGCGGCAACACCGCCATCGACTGCGCACGCACGGCGCTGCGCCTGGGAGCGTCGTCCGTGGCCATCGCCTACCGCCGGGGGCGGAAGGAGATGCCGGCCATCGCCCCGGAGATCGACGAGGCGGTCGCCGAGGGCGTGAAGCTGCTCCTCCACCGGCAGCCGGTTCGCGTCGGCGGCGAGGGGAGGGTGCAGTCGCTCGAGCTCGCCGAGGTGGAGCTGGGCGAGCCCGACGCGAGCGGCCGGCGGCGCCCGGTGGTGACCGGCCGGACGAGCACCATCCCCTGCGACGCGCTGCTGCTCGCGCTCGGCCAGTCGGCCGACCTCTCGATCGTGCCCGGGCTCCCCAACGTGTTCACCGCCGGGGACATGGCCACGGGCGACGGGACGGTGACCCACGCGGTGGGGAGCGGGCGGCGCGTCGCCGCGCGGGTGCTCGCGGCGCTGGCCGGCGAGCCCGACCCGATCGAGGAGCGCCCCACCGCGGAGGCGCTCGTCGCCCCCGCCCACGTCCGCTTCAGCCACTTCGAGGTGGAGCTCCCGCACGCCGAGCACCACCGCGCCGCGGCGGGTCACGCGCTGGGATTCGACGAGGTGAACCTCGGCCTCGACGGCCCGGCGGAGGCCTCCCGCTGCTTCTCCTGCGGCGCCTGCACCGCGTGCGACACCTGCCTGCTCTACTGTCCGGAAGGCGTCATCCGCCGGATCGGGAGCGGCTACCGCGTCGACGAGGCCTTCTGCAAGGGATGCGGCATGTGCGTCGCCGAGTGTCCGCGGCGGGCCATGGAGATGGTTCACGAGGTCTCGGCGAGGTGACGCGATGAACGGGCAACTCCTCACCGGGAACCACGCCGCCGCCATCGGGGCCACCCTCGCCGGTCGCGCCAACCGGACGCGGCGCGGCTTCGTCTCCGGCGTCTACCCCATCACCCCCTCCACGGAATGCATGGAGTTCCTCTGCAACCAGGAGTTCGAGAAGGGGCAGGTGGTCCGGGTGGAGAGCGAGCACAGCGCCATGGCGGTGTGCATCGGAGGAGCCGCGAGCGGCGCGCGCACCTTCACGACCTCGTCGTCGAACGGCATCGCCTACATGGCCGAGAACGTGGTGGCCGCGGCGCTGCTCCGGCTCCCGGTGGTGATGGTGGCGGCCAACCGCACGCTCGGACCGCCCTGGAACGTCTGGGCCGACCACGGCGACACGCTCATGCTCCGTGACTCCGGGTGGATCCAGATGTACTGCGCGGACAACCAGGAGGTCCTCGACACCGTCCTGTGCGCCTTCCGCCTGGCCGAGGACCGTCGCATCCTGCTGCCGACGCTGGTCTGCCAGGAGGCCTTCGTCCTCTCCCACACCATCGCGAAGACCGAGGTGCCCACCCAGGACCAGGTGGACCGCTTCCTGCCGCCCCTCGACCTCCCGGCCCGCCTCGACCGGACGGCGAGGGTGCTGGGCGGGATCTCCGTGCCCCACGTCACCGAGGTCCACCGGGCCCAGCACCAGGCGGCCATGGACCGGGTCTGGGAGGTCTACGGCGAGATCCAGGACGAGTTCGAGGCCGTCTTCGGCCGCCGACCCGCCGACCCGGTCGTCCCGTACCGCGCCGACGACGCCGACGTGCTCGTGGTCTCGATGGGCACCATCGCCTCCACGGCCGAGCGGGCGGTCGACGAGGCGCGGGAGAAGGGGATCCGGCTGGGCAGCCTGCGCGTGCGCACCTTCCGCCCGTTCCCGTCGGCGCTCCTCGCCGCGGCCTTCCGGGGCCGGCCGCGGATCGCGATCGTCGACCGGAACGTCAGCCTGGGCTTCGGCGGGGTGCTCTGGGGCGAGTGCCGCGGGCTCGCCGACCCGGGCGCGATGGTCCAGGGCTACATGATCGGCATCGGCGGCGGAGACGTCCGGCCCGGGCACGTGCTGGCCATCGCCGAGGACGCGGCGTCGCGGGGAAGCGCCGGCGCACCGGTGATCATGGAGGCGGGGGCATGAGCGAGTCGGTCCTGGCTGCTCTCGAGGGGCTCGGCTGTCCGGCGGGGGAGCCGTTGCTCCGGCCCGGCAACGGCAACTGCGGCGGCTGCGGCATGTCGACCGCGTTCCAGTTCCTGGGCCGGGCCATGGAGGACCGCCAGCTCCAGGTGGTCATCCCGGCCAGCTGCGCCGCGGTGGCCGTCGGCCAGTTCCCGTACACGGCCATGGGGGTCCCCACCATCCTCACCACCTTCGGGTCGGCGTCGGCGGTGGCGACCGGCATGAGCATCGCCGCGCGGCTGAACGGGGAGGACACGCGGGTCGTCTGCTGGGCCGGGGACGGCGGGACCTACGACATCGGCATGGCGAGCCTCTCCGGCGCGGCCGAGAGGAACGAGGACATCCTCTACGTCTGCTACGACAACGAGATCTACGGCAACACCGGCGGGCAGCGATCCTCGGCCACGCCCCACGGCGCGGCCACGTCCAACACGGTGCGTGGAAAGGCCGAGCAGAAGAAGGACGTGCTCGCGATCATGGCGGCCCACCGCATCCCCTACGCGGCCACCGTGTCGCTCGCCCATCCGGCGGACGCCATCCGCAAGATGCGCCGCGCCCTCGATCTCCACGGCTTCCGCTTCCTCCAGGTCCTCGCACCCTGCCCGACCGGCTGGAAGTCGGAGCCGGCGCTGGGGATCGAGCTGGTGCGCCTCGCCGTCCGCGCGGGGCTCTTCCCGGTGGTGGAGGTGGTCGACGGTCGCAGGACCACCATCAACGTCGAGCCCGACTTCTCGGAGGACGCGCTCGAGCTCTACCTCTCGCTGCAGCGGAGGTTCCAGAAGTCGGAGATCGGCGCCGCCGACCTCCGCCCCGACATCGAGCGCCTCTGGCGCGACCTGCGCGCCCGCAGCGGCCGGATCGTCCCGGCCGATCGAGACGGGTGAGGCTCCGAACACCGGAGGACGCCATGCAAACCGACATCGGAGTGCGGATCCGCAAGATGCGCGAGGCCCAGGACCTGAGCCGCGACGACGTGTGCCGCATGGCCGGGCTCTCGCTCGACCGCCTCACCGCCTTCGAGGAGGGGACGGAGGTTCCCTCCATCGGCGTGGTCATCAAGCTCTCCCGCGTGCTCGGCTCCAAGGTGGGCGGCCTGCTCCACGGCGGCGGCTTCGCCTCCGAGGAGTTGACGGTGAGTCGAGCCAGCGAGTCGCGACCGGGGCTCGAGCAGGGGGACACCGATCAGGGGTACACCTACCGGAGCCTGACCCGGCCCGGGACCCCGGGGCACGACATGGAGCCCTTCCTCCTCACCTTCGACCCCGCGGTCGCCGATGCGCGGCCGCTGGCGCACGACGGCCAGGAGTTCGTCTTCGTCCTGGAGGGCTCGATCGAGCTCACCTACGAGGGGAAGCGCTGCGTCCTGCAGCCCGGGGACAGCGCCTACCTCGACGCCCGCCGGCCGCACCTCTTCCGCGGCCTGGGCGCGACGCCCTCGCGGATGGTGGCCGTGGTCACCTCGGGCGCATAGGGCGCGCGGTCGGGTCCGCTCACGGCTCGAAGTAGGTGTAGTCCTTGCCCATGAAGTTCCGGAAGACCCACTTCTTGCCCTCGTGGCGGACCACGTAGTCGGGGTTCACCGGGATCTTCCCGCCCCCGTCGGGCGCGTCGACCACGAAGTGGGGGACGGCGAGGCCGCTCGTGTGGCCGCGCAGCGAGCGGATGATCTTTCGCCCCGCCTCCACGGTGGTGCGGAAGTGGCTGATGCCCTTCGCGAGATCGCACTGGTAGATGTAGTACGGGCGGATCCGCATGAGCAGGAGCTTGTGGTTGAGCTCCATCACCGTCTTCGGGTCGTCGTTCACGCCCTTCAGCAGCACCATCTGGTTCCCGATGACGCAGCCTCCGTCCGCCAGGCGGCGCGCCGCCTCGAACGCCTCGGCGGTGCACTCCTTGGGATGGTTGAAATGGGTGTTCACGTAGACCGGCTGGTGCCGGCGCAGCATGTGGACGAAGTCGTCGGTGATCCGCTGGGGAAGGGTGACGAGGTTGCGGGTGCCCAGCCGGAAGATCTCGACGTGGGGAATGGCCCGCAGCCGGCCGAGGATGTAGTCGAGCCGGTCGTCCGACATCGAGAGCGGATCGCCTCCCGAGATGACCACGTCGCGGATCTCGGAGTGGAGCGCGATGTAGTCGAGCCCGTCCTCCACCTGCTTCTTGGCCGCCGCGGAGGACGGGTCGGCCACCTTGCGCTTGCGCGTGCAGTGGCGGCAGTACACCGGGCAGTTGTGGGTGATGTAGAAGAGGACGCGGTCGGGGTAGCGGTGGGTGATGCCCGGCACCGGCATGTCCCGCTCCTCGGCCAGCGGGTCGTCCAGGTCGGCCGCGGCCACGATGGTCTCCCCCATGGTCGGCACCGACTGGAGCCGCACCGGGCAGTGCGGGTCGTCGGGGTCCATGAGCGCGGCGTAGTAGGGCGTGATGCCCATGTGGAAGTCCTTGTCGGTCTCCACGGCGGCGCGACGCTCGTCCTCGGTGAGGTGGATCACCTTCTCGAGCTGGTCCACCCGGGTGATGCGCTCCCGCTGCTGCCAGTGCCAGTCGTTCCACTGGGAGTCGGGGACGTCCTTCCAGGCGGCGCGCGGGCCGGCCGGGAAGCGTCCGGTGATCCCCGGCGTGGGTCGCGGGTCGGCTGCCGGTGTCTCGTCCTGCATCATGGGAAGGGTCGCCATCCGTCTCTCCTCGCGCGGATGATAAGCGGTCAACGCCCGCTTTGCCGGTTTGACTTCGCCCGGCCGCACCGTTAGCTTCCGCCCGCCCCGACCTGGCAGCCCATGAACGAAACCCGGCACGCATTCCCCGGCGTCTCCGACGCGGACTGGGGCGACTGGCGCTGGCAGCAGCGGAACATGCTGCGGGGCCTCCCCGAGCTCGAGAGGCTGATCGACCTCACGCCCGAGGAGCGGCGCGGCCTGGCCGGGGCAGCCGGGCGCTTTCGCGTCGGGGTGACTCCCTACTACGCCTCGCTGATGGACCCGCGCCACCCGCACTGCCCGGTGCGCATGCAGGTCGTGCCGGTGGCCGCCGAGACCGACGAGGCGGAGGGGGACCTGCGCGATCCGCTCGGGGAGGACGGCCGTCGTCCGGTCCGCTCCATCGTCCACAAGTACCCCGACCGCGCCCTGTTCCTCGCCTCCGACCACTGCGCCGTCTACTGCCGCCACTGCACGCGGCGGCGCATCACCGGGGGAGAGGAGGGCGCCTTCGACCGGGACTCCGCGGCCGAGGGAATCGCCTGGATCCGTTCCCACGCGGAGGTGCGGGACGTCATCGTCTCCGGCGGCGACCCGCTCTCCCTCTCGGACGACCGCATCGGCTGGATCCTCGAGGAGCTTCGCGCCATCCCCCACGTCGAGATCCTCCGCCTCGCCACCCGAGCACCGGTGGTGAATCCGATGCGGATCACCGACGCGCTGGCCACGCGGCTCCGCCGGCTCGCCCCGCTCTTCGTCGTCACCCATTTCAACCACCCCAGGGAGTGCACCCCGGAGGCACGGGAAGCCTGCGAGCGGCTCGTCGACCACGGCGTCCCGGTCGAGAACCAGACCGTCCTCCTGCGCCGCGTGAACTCGTCGGCCCGGACGATCGCCGACCTGAACCACCGGCTCCTCTCCTGGCGCGTGCGGCCGTACTACCTGCACCAGGGCGACCTGGCCGAGGGCACCGGGCACCTGAGAACGCCCCTGGCGGTCGGGCTCGGGATCCTGGAGGAGCTGCGCGGGCACACCAGCGGCCTCGCGGTGCCGCACCTGGCCGTCGACCTGCCCGACGGCGCCGGCAAGGTGACGATCCAGCCCGGGTGGCTCCTCGGCCCCGGGGATCCCGGCGTCCCGCCCGCGGTGACCAGCGGGACGGCCGCTCCGCCGGGCCGGGCCCGGGGCCACTGGCTGCGGAGCTGGAGGGGTCGGCCGGTCTTCTACCCGGAACCGCGCGAGATCGATTGCGCCTGCCCGTACGACGAGGTCTTCTACGGGGATCGCGCCGCGCTCCGGCAAGGAGGAAACGGGTGGTAGCCAAGATCATCGAGGTGCTCGCCGTATTCACCACTTCGGTGATCTCCGGCATGGGCTACGGCGGCGTCGTCCTCCTCATGGCCATCGAGAGCGCCTGCATCCCGCTGCCCTCCGAGATCATCATGCCGTTCGCCGGATACCTGGCGCTCCAGGGACAGTTCACGCTGCTCGGCGCCGGCTTCTGGGGCGCGGTGGGATGCGTGGTCGGCTCCATCCCGGCCTACTACCTGGGAATGTACGGCGGGCGCCCCGTCATCGAGAAGTACGGGAAGTACCTGCTCATCTCCCACCACGAGCTCGACCTCGCCGACCGGCTCTTCGAGAAGCACGGGTCGGCGGTGGTCTTCTGGGCGAGGCTGCTGCCCGTCATCCGCACCTTCATCGCCTTCCCGGCCGGCGTGGCCCGGATGAACATGACGAAGTTCATCGTCTACACCTTCGTGGGATCGTTTCCCTGGTGCCTCGGGCTCGCCTGGGTCGGGTGGAAGCTCGGCGAGAGGTGGAACAGCGACCCGCGGTTCAAGACATGGTTCCACAGCTTCGACCTGCTCATCGGGATCGCCATCGTGGGCGCGGTGGCGGTCTTCGTGTGGCACAAGGTCCGCTCGGCACGCCGCCCCGGCGCCGGCGCCGTTCCGTAGGACGGCTCGTGGGCGCCTCGACGACGGGACGCGGCCCGACCCTGCTGCTCGCGGCCTTGCTGCTCGCCGCCGCGCCGGCGCGGGCCGTCGAGGTCGTCCGGATCTCGGTCTCCACGGGCGTGGGCGAGGTGGAGCTCTCCGGGGCCGGCCTCGCCGCCGAGTCCCTGCGCGACGGAGCGGAGCACCAGCCCGTCCCCGGAGGCCGGGCCCGCCTGCGCCTCGACGGGGACAGGCTGCTCCTCGACGGCAAGCCGGTGGACGGCGCCGGGCTCCTGTTCACCGCGAGTGGATCGATCCGCTGTGGTGGCCGGGATCTCTCGGGCGAGGTGGAGGTGCGCCGGGCCCCGGGAGGCCTCTCGGTCATCGACGTGCTCCCCATGGAGGCGTACGTGGCGGCCGTCATCGGCGGCGAGATGCCGCCCTCCTTCCCGGCGGAGGCGCTCAAGGCCCAGGCGGTGGCGGCGCGGACCTTCGCGGTGGGCAAGAAGATCGAGGCTCGCGAGCAGGCGCTCGACTTCGACCTCGGCTCCACGGTGCTCGACCAGGTCTACCCGGGGGCCGGGAGGGCCAATCCGAGGGCCCGGGCCGCGGCCGAGGCCACGGCCGGCGAGGTGCTGGTGAAGGACCACCGGCCCATCGAGGCCTACTTCCACTCCGCGTGTGGCGGCCGCACCGAGCGCGGCGCCGACGCCCTCGGGCGGGACCTCTCCTACCTTCCCTCCGTTCCCTGCGACCGCTGCCAGGGCTCGGCGTCGTGGCGCTGGACCGTGCGCGTCCCGGCCGCGGAGATGGGGCAGGTGGCCGGCCTGCCGGGGGCGGCGACGCGGGTCTCCGTGGCGCGAACCACCTCGACCGGTCGCGCGGCCCGGGTCGCCGTCGAAGGCGGCGGAGCCAGGGTGGTGCTGGACGGCGTGGAGTTCCGGCGCCGGCTCGGCTACGAGCGCCTCCCCTCGCTCGCCTTCTCGGTGACGGTGACGAAGGGAGTCTTCGTCCTCGCCGGGCGGGGCAGGGGGCACGGCGCGGGGATGTGCCAGTGGGGCGCCGCCGGGTGGGCCAAGGCCGGCGAGGGCTATCGCACCATCCTCGCCCGGTACTACCCCGGCGCGGAGCTCACCCGGATGTACTGACCGGCCAGCGGATGGACGTCTCCGATCTCGACTTCGCGCTTCCCGAGGAGCTCATCGCCCAGGCCCCGGTGGAGCCGCGGGACGCCTCGCGCCTGCTCCTCCTCCCGCGCGCCGGAGGGGAGCCTCGCCACCTGCGCTTCCCCGATCTCGCCGACCTGCTCGCCCCGGGGGACCTGCTCGTCCTCAACGACAGCCGGGTCATCCCGGCGAGGCTGCTGGGGCAGAAGGCGAGCGGGGGCAGGGTGGAGGTGCTGCTCGTGGAGCCGGCTTCGGTGGCGCCGCCGGGCGAACCGGCTCGCTGGCTCGCGATGGCCCAGGCGTCGAAGGCCATTCGCGTCGGGACCCGGGTCGACTTCGGGGGCCTCGGCGCGGAGGCGACCCGCGTCGTCGGGGAGGGGTTCTACGAATTCCTGTTCGACCGCGACGAGGCGGGCCTGGCGGCCGCGCTCGAGCGGGTGGGCCGGGTTCCGCTTCCCCCGTACATCCGGCGCGAGCCGGGCGCCGCGGACCGGGAACGCTACCAGACCGTCGTCGCCCGGGAACCCGGGAGCGTGGCCGCGCCCACCGCCGGGCTCCACTTCACCCCGGCGCTCCTGGCCCGGCTGGCGACCCGGGGCATCGAACGGGCCACGGTGACGCTCCACGTCGGTCCGGGGACGTTCCTTCCGGTTCGGGCGAGCCGGCTGGAGGAGCACCGGATGCACGCCGAGCGCTACGAGGTTCCGGAGGCGACGTCCCTGGCCTACGACGCGGTGCGCCGAAGAGGGGGAAGGGTGGTGGCCGTGGGCACGACGGCCGTCCGCACGCTGGAGAGCGCCGTCTTCCCGGGTGGCCTGCGTCCGGGCCCGGGCCGGACCGAGATCTTCATCCGCCCCGGCCACGAGTTCCGGGCCGTCGACGGGCTGGTGACGAACTTCCACCTGCCGCGGTCGACGCTGCTCGCGCTCGTCTGTGCGTTCGGCGGCACCGATCGTGTTCTCGACGCCTATCGCGAGGCCGTGGCGGCGAGGTATCGTTTCTTCAGCTACGGCGACGCAATGGCCGTCCTCCCTCGTTAAGTGGACGGAACCCCGGGCGGGACCGACGAACGGACCGATGAACAGCATCGCCATCAACATCGAGCCGCACCAGTTCCTTGCCGGATGGCGAGAGGATGCCGGCTCCCTGTTCCTTCCTGCCCTCTCCGAATCCCGGGTGGGCGAGCACGTCGTCGCGCGCATCGGGCTCTTCGGGCACCCGGTCCGGGCCACGATCTACGGCAAGGTGGCCATGGTGCGGCGCATCGGCCGCCCCTCCCTCCCGCCCGGCGTCGAGATCCACCTCGACCGCGCCAGCGTCCCCGCGGCGCGCTACCTCGCCGCGGTGGCGGGCGGGGAACCGGTCACCTTCAAGGTTCGCGCGCCGCGCTTCGCGACGGAGCGCCCTGTGCTCGTGTCGGTCCGGGGCACCCAGATCGAGACGCGCACCATCACCCTCTCCGAGGGAGGCTGCTCGATCGCCTGGCCTGGCGGCGACCCACCGACCCCGGGCGAATTGCTCGCCCTCCGCTTCGCCAACGGGTTCCTCGCGCCCACCACGGACGCGGTGGTCTGCTGGATCTCTCCCGATTCGACCGAGACGGCCATCGGCGTCCGCATCGTCTCCGAGGGGCGAGGCGGCCGGGCCTGGCGCAGCCTCGTCGAGGAAACCTCCCGGGGACAGGTCCGTACCATCTAGTGCACCCGTGATCCGCTTCCAGCTCCTTGCCGAGGACGGTGCCGCTCGCCGCGGACGACTCGAGACGTCCCGAGGGACCATCGAGACTCCCGTCTTCATGCCCGTGGGAACCGCGGGGAGCGTGAAGACGCTGGCGCCGCGCGACCTCGTCGAGCTGGGCGCGGGCATCATCCTCGGCAACACCTACCACCTGTACCTCCGACCGGGTCACGAGCGGGTGCGGCGGCTCGGGGGCCTGCACCGCTTCATGTCCTGGGGCGGCTCCGTGCTCACCGACTCCGGAGGGTTCCAGGTCTACAGCCTGCAGGGAGCGTCGAGGGAGGGTGGCGAATCCCTGGTGCGGATCGCCGAGGAAGGGGTCACCTTTCGCAGCCACCTGGACGGCTCGCGCCATTTCCTCTCCCCGGAGACCTCCATCCGCGTCCAGCTCGACCTCGGAGCCGACGTGATCATGGCCTTCGACGAGTGCCCTCCGTCGAAGGCGGAGCGTGCCTACCACGAGCAGTCGCTCGCGCGGACCCAGCGCTGGCTCGTCCGGTGTCGCGATGCCTGGCTCTCCAACGATTCCCCTCACGGCGAGCGGCCGGCGCTCTTCGGCATCGCCCAGGGCGGCCTCTTCCCGGACCTCCGCCGTCGGGCCATCGACGAGGTTGCCGCCCTCGACCTGCCCGGGTACGCGCTCGGGGGCTACGCGGTCGGGGAGGAGCCCGCCGAGATGTGGGAAGGGGTGGCCCGCCACGCGCCCGAGCTTCCCAGGGAGAAACCCCGCTACCTCATGGGGGTGGGAACGCCGGAGGACCTGCTCGCCGGCATCTCCGCGGGCGTGGACATGTTCGATTGCGTGCTTCCCACCCGTACCGCGAGAAACGGGCTGCTCTTCACCAGCCGTGGCCGGCTCAACGTGAAGAACGCCCGATTCGCGGACGACGAGGGCCCCCTCGACCCCGGATGCACCTGCTACACCTGCCAGACCTTCTCGCGAGCCTACCTTCGCCACCTCTTCCGGGCCGGGGAGATCCTGGCGCTCCGCCTCAATACCGTCCACAACCTGCACCACTACCTGCGGCTCATGGAAGGGGCGCGGGAGGCCATCCAGGAGGGGCGGTTCGAGCCGTTCCGGCGGGCTCGGCTCGAAGGGTACGCCCGGGGGCTGGACGGGTAGGCGCCGAGGGGTCGGCCCGAGGGGCGTGGCATCTCGTTTCGGGGTTGCTTGCCAGGCCAAAGTGTGGCTAAAACACGACGCTTTTTCCAATCACCGGAGCATTCATGCATTCGATTCTCACGGCCTTCCTGGCGCAGACCGCGCCCGAGGGCGCGCCGAACCCCCTGATGCAGCTCGTCCCCTTCGTCCTCATCGCGGTCGTCTTCTACCTGGTGTTCTTCCGCCCCCAGCAGAAGCAGGTGAAGAAGCACCAGGCGTTCGTGGCCGAGTTGCAGAAGGGCCAGGACGTCGTCACCCAGGGCGGCATCATCGGGAAGGTCTTCCAGGTGGAGGACAAGACCGTGACCCTCGACCTCGGAGGCGGCAACAAGGTGAGGATCGTGAAGGGGCAGGTGGCCGGCTCCTGGTCCGACGTGACCGGCTCCTCCGAGAAGGACGCCAAGGAGAAGAAGTAGATGGAGCGCACCTGGTACTGGCGGCTGGGGCTCGTCCTCGCCGTCCTCTTCTGGTCCATCTGGCAGCTCGTCCCGACCTGGTCCTACTTCCGCCTTCCTCCGGCGGAGCGGAACGGGCCCGCCTACGAGCAGTCTGTCCCCGGCTGGGCTCCCGACGCCAAGAAGCACCTCAACCTCGGCCTCGACCTGCAGGGCGGCATCCTGCTGGCGATGGGCGTCGACGTCGACCGCGCGGTCAAGGCCAAGGTGGTCCGCCGCGCCGACGAGATCGCCGACTTCCTCAAGGGGAAGAACGTGCCCGTCACCTCGGCGGGACCGTCCGCCGACGGGTATCGCGTGGAGGTCCGCACCACCGACCCGAAGCAGGTCGAGCAGGTGGTCCAGGACTTCTACGGCGCCGAGATGTCGGCCCCGGGCGGCGCGCCGGAGGGAACGGTGTGGTTCGCCTTCCGCCCCGACGTCATCAAGAACTTCAAGGAGAAGGCCGTCGAGCAGGCGGAGAAGACCATCCGCAACCGCGTCGACAAGTGGGGCGTCACCGAGCCCGACATCAAGCGCAAGCAGAACGCCCAGATCCAGATCCAGCTCCCCGGGTTCAAGGATCCGGCCAAGGCCAAGGACCTCCTCGGCCGCACCGCGCAGCTCGAGTTCAAGATCGTCGACGACGACTCGTCGGTGCTCGATTCGCTCCGCAACGAGATGCCTCCCTGCCCCCAGGGGCCCGATGGAGGCATCGCCCTCCCGCTCCCCGTGACCGGGTGCTACTTCGTCGAGCAGGTGGACCTCCCCTCCGGGATCCGGCGCCAGTCGACCTACGTCGCGGCCGGCAAGCGGACCGAGCTCGAGACGATCATCGAGAAGTCGCTCAAGCCGCGCATCTCCCGTGACCAGGAGATCGGGATCGGCGAGGTGAGCGTCGGGCAGGGGCTCGTGAAGGAGCGCTTCTACCGGACCTACCTGCTCCGCGCGAAGACCGAGCTGACCGGCGACTACATCTCCGACGCCCGTCCCTCGGTGGACAACTCGAAGGGAGCCGGCGACCCGGTGGTTGCGTTCGCCATGTCGCCCGAGGGCTCCCGGCTCATGGAGCGGCTCACCACCGAGAACCTCGGACGCCGCATGGCCATCGTGCTCGACTCCAAGGTCGAGAGCGCGCCGTACATCCAGGGCAAGATCTCCAGCAACGGGCAGATCACGCTGGGCACGGGGCGCAACTACCAGGAGAAGTTCCAGGAGGCGAACGACATCTCGATCGTCCTCAAGGCCGGCGCGCTTCCCGCTCCGGTGACCATCTTCGAGGAGCGCACCGTGGGCGCCACCCTCGGGCCGGAGCTCGTCCGGCAGGGCACCATCGCCGCCCTCGTCGGCCTGGCAGCGGTCATGCTCTTCATGCTCCTCTACTACCGGATGAGCGGCCTCATCGCCGACGTGGCGCTGGTCGAGAACGCCCTGCTCGTGCTCGCCATCATGTCGCTGCTCGGCTCTACCCTCACGCTGCCGGGCATCGCCGGCTTCGTGCTCACGCTCGGCATGGCGGTCGACGCCAACGTGCTCATCAACGAGCGCATCCGCGAGGAGCTTCGCGCCGGGAAGACGGTCCGGCAGGCCGTCAACCAGGGCTACGACAAGGTCTTCTGGACCATCGTCGACAGCCACGTCACCGCGCTGGTCGCGGCCGTGGTCCTCATGCAGTACGGCTCCGGACCGGTCCGCGGTTTCGCCGTCACCCTGATCATCGGCCTCGTCGCGTCGATGTTCACCTCCATCGTCGTCACCCGCGTGATCGTGGACTGGGCCACGCGCCACGACACCGCCCGGCTGAGCGTCTGATGCAATTCAAGACCTTCGACATCATCCCTCACGGGACCAAGTTCGACTTCGTCGGCAAGCGCAAGATCGCGCTCATCCTGTCGACCCTCTTCAACCTGTCGGTCATCCTCTGGTCGCTGCCCCAGATCCACGGCCTCGACTACGGCGTGGACTTCGCGGGCGGCACCGAGATGCAGGTGAAGTTCGACAAGGCGGTGGACCCCGTCGAGGTCCGCAAGCACATCGAGGCCCTCGGGTTCAAGGACGCCGTGGTCCAGACCTACGGCCCGGAGAGCGAGCACAGCTACCTCATCCGCGTCGGACGCGTGGCCCTGCTCACGCCGGAGGACGCGGCCCGCATCGTGGCCGCCGTGAAGGCCAAGTTCCCGGTCATCGGAAGCCCGGCCTTCAGCCCCGAGGTCGGCGACAAGATCGACTTCGAGTTCCAGGTCCTCCCGTCCCACCAGGACCTGCAGGCGGTGGTCGAGTCGACCGGCGTGAAGGTCCGCGAGATCCGCGAGGAGGCGGGGCTCACGGCCGGGACGCGCTCCCTGGCCGTCCTCACCCAGGGCATCCAGGACCGGGTCGAGAAGGAGCTGCTCGCCAAGTTCACCGACGCCAGGCCCCAGGTCCTGCGGGTGGAGTACGTCGGCCCGGCGGTGGGTCGCGAGCTGCGCAACCAGGGGTTCAAGGCCATCCTCTACGCCATCGCGCTCATCGTGGTGTACGTCGGCCTGCGATTCGACTTCCGGTTCTCCCCGGGAGTGGTCATCGCCATCGTCCACGACGCCATCATCACGCTGGGGTACTTCGCCTTCACCGGACGGGAGTTCAACCTGACCTCGGTGGCCGTGATCCTCACCGTGGTCGGCTATTCGGTGAACGACACGGTGGTGATCTACGACCGCATCCGCGAGAACCAGGGCAAGCTCAAGGGCAAGAGCCTCGCCGACATCGTCAACATCTCCATCAACGAGACGCTCGGCCGCACGACCCTCACCTCGTTCGCCACGGCCCTTTCCCTGGTCGGACTCCTCATCTTCGGCGTCGGTACGATCTTCGACTTCGCGATGGCCATGCTCATCGGCATCATCTCCGGCACCTACTCGACCTGGTTCATCGCCGCTCCGATGACCATCTGGCTCGAGGAGAGGGCCGAAGCCGCGAAGGCGAAGAAGGCCGGAGCCCGCGCCGCCTGAAGAGGTAAATGAGAGAACGCTCAATGACGCGGGGGCCCGACGAAAGCCGGGGCCCCCGTACCATTTTCGGGGTACACGGTATGGGTCATCGGGCAAGAGCGCTCGCCATGACATGATGCGGAACCCCTCAGGGGGATGTCGCGGAAAGGTCAGGGGATTCAAGCGTGGACCTGATGTCGAGCGCCATCGCAGCCGCCTCCGTGCTGCTGGCCGTCGCCATCGCGACAACACACCTCGTCAAGCGACGCCGGAGAATGGCGCGCGACGCGGTGGTCCTGCAGGAAAAGGTGGAGAAGAACCTCCACATCCCGAGGTCGCTGCACCCCGTCATCGACCCCAACATCTGCATCGGATCCCTCTCGTGCCTGAAGGCGTGCCCGGAGGGGGACATCCTCGGAATCAAGAAGGGCACTGCGGTCCTGGTCCACGCCGACCACTGCATCGGCCATGGCCGGTGCGCCGCCGAGTGCCCGGTCCAGGCCATCAAGCTGGTCATGGGCACCAACGAGCGAGGCATCGACCTCCCCGAGGTGGACGAGGCCTTCGAGTCGAGCCGGCCCGGCGTCTACGTGGTGGGCGAGCTGGCGGGCATGGGGCTGTTGCGCAACGCGATCCGCCAGGGCCTGCACGCGGCCAGGCGGCTCGACGCCATCCTTCCCAAGGGGGGACGCGCGGGCGAGACCGTCGACGTGGTCATCGTGGGAGCCGGCGCCGCGGGCCTGGCCACGGCCTGCGCGTTGAAGGAGGCCGGCCGGACCTACCGCCTCCTCGAGCAGGGGACCTGGGGCGGCACGATGTTCCACTACCCACGGCGGAAGGTCGTCATGACCGAACCGGCCACCGTGCCGGGCTTCGGCAAGATCGGGAAGAGCGTCATCATCGAAGGAGGAGTTGCTCGAGACCTGGGCCAAGGCCCTCGAGAAGACCCAGGTGAAGGTCGAGGAAGGCATCCAGGTGAAGGGCATCAGCGGGGAGGACGGCGCCTTCGAGGTCCACACCTCGAAGGGAGTCGTGCCGGCCCGGAAGGTGGTGCTCGCCATCGGGCGGCGCGGGACGCCGCGCCGCATGGGCGTTCCCGGCGAGGAGCTCCAGAAGGTCACCTACGGCTTCACCGACGCCGAGCAATACGCCGGGCGGAACGTGCTCGTGGTGGGGGGCGGCGACTCGGCGCTGGAGGCCGCCATCGCCATCGCCGAGCTGGGTTCGGCCACGGTGACGCTCTCCTATCGCGGCGCGGAGCTGGGGCGGGCACGGGAGGCCAACCGTACCAAGCTGAAGAAGCTCGCCGAGGCGGGGCAGCTCACCATGCTCCTGCCGTCGCAGGTGAAGTACGTCTCCGAGTCCGAGGTGCGCCTGGAGAGCGACGGCAAGGAGCTGCGCATCCCCAACGACGACGTCATCGTGAGCATCGGCGGCGACCCTCCCAACGAGTTCCTCCAGAAGGCCGGCGTGGAGATGCGCCGCTACCACGGGGAGCAGCTCGGAGCCAGGACCGGCCAGGACGACTACGTCAGCGAGGAGGAGCTGAGGAAGCGCAAGCGCCTGCGGCGCACCCTGGCGCTCTACGGATGCCTGGGGGCGGTGATCGTGGCCTTCCTGGCCTCCCGGGGCTGGGACTACTACCGGCTCGACGACGTCGAGCGGCTGCGGTCGCCCATGCACAAGGCCTTCAAGTCGGCCGGATCCTGGGGACACGGCATCGGCATCGTCGCCACGGCCTTCATGCTCTCCAACTTCCTCTACCCGGTCCGGAAGCGGACCCGGGCCATGACCGGCCTCGGCGACATCCGCGACTGGCTGAACTTCCACGTCTTCGTGGGATTCATGAGCCCGCTCGTCATCGCCTTCCACGCCGCCTTCGAGTCCAACAACCTGCTCGCCACCGCGACCACCTCCGCCCTGGGAATCGTCGTCTGCACCGGGCTCATCGGGCGCTTCATCTACGGGCTCGTTCCCTCGGTCGACGGCCATGCCGAGGAGCTGGAGCTCATCGCCGGCCGGTTCGAGCGGCTGCGCGCCACGCTCGAGCCCATCGTCTCCGAGACGCGGGAGCGGGTCCGGCTGGAGCGGCTCATCGACTCGGCCTCGGCCCCCCTGCCGCGAAGCTCGCTCCTGGTCGCGATCCTGCGCGAGCCCCTGGCCGGCGCGAGGCTCCGTCTCCGCCTCTGGAGGGTCCGCAACCTGTTCACAGCAGGTGGCAGGTACGCGCGGTTCAAGGTGGCCGTCCTCCGCCTGCGGCGGCTCCGGTTCCAGATCGCCTTCTACGGCGGCCTGCGCATGCTCCTCCGCGGCTGGCGGGTGATGCACGCCTCCCTCGCCGTCTTCCTCGTCTTCGTCATCGCGGTGCACATCGGCGTCTCGCTCTACCTGGGGTACGGACTGCTATGAGATCTCCTCCCGGCCAACCGCGGATCGCGTCGCTCCTCGTCCCCTTGGCGCTGGCGGCGGCGACGCTGGCCGCTCCCGTGCGCGCCGACCTGATCTCCCCGGGCGAGCTGTCGCGGAGCCACGAGAAGCTGGAGGGCCTGCAGAACTGCACGAAGTGCCACCCGGCCGGGAAGCAGTTCTCGGCCGAGAAGTGCCTGGAGTGCCACAAGGAGCTCCGCGCCAGCATCGCAGGCGGCAAGGGGTTCCACGGCAAGTCCTCCGAGAAGAAGTGCGAGACCTGCCACCACGAGCACCACGGCAGGGCCTTCCCCCTCGTCGACTGGGGCGCGGGCGGGCGGGATTCCTTCGACCACGCCAAGGCGGGCTGGCCGCTCGAGGGGAAGCACGCCAAGGCGAAGTGCGAGGCCTGCCACGATCCCCGCCGGGTCACCGACCCCCTCGTGAAGGAGGTCCTCGGGAAGGGACGCAAGAGCATGCTCGGGCAGCCGAGCACCTGCGCCGGCTGCCACTTCGACGAGCACCGGGGCCAGCTGGGCAACGAGTGCCAGAAGTGCCACGACCCGGCTGCCTGGAAGCCGGCGAGCAAGGGCTTCGACCACGCCAGGACGAAGTACCCGCTGGCCGGGGCGCACGTGAAGGTGCCCTGCGCCAAGTGCCACGTCCCGCTCACCGACCCGGAGGGGAAGCACGACTTCCCGAAGGCGGTGTCGGTGACCTACGCGAAGTACAAGCCGCTTCCCTTCGCGCTCTGCACCGACTGCCACAAGGATCCGCACCAGAACCGCTTCGGCGCACTCTGCGTGACCTGCCACGTGGTGGAAGGCTGGAAGGTCATGAAGGTGGGGCAGGGGACCAAGGTCGCCTTCCACGACAAGACCCGCTACCCGCTGCGCGGCGCCCACGTCCAGGTGGACTGCAAGGCCTGCCACGGACCGTTCGAGGGGCAGCAGAAGGGGAAGTTCAAGGACATGGCCTTCGGGGCCTGCACCGACTGCCACCTGGACGCCCACCTGGGGCAGCTGGGGAAGAAGGGAACGCCGCAGGCGGCCTGCGATCGCTGCCACGCCGTGCAGGGATGGGTGCCGGTGCGCTTCGAGCTCGCCGAGCACCAGAAGACGAAGTACCCGCTCGAGGGTGCCCACGTCGCCGTGGCCTGCGACCGCTGCCACGTGAAGGACCCGAAGATGGCCGACAAGGCTCCGGCCGCCATGCGCGCCGAGGCCCGGCGCCAGCGCCGGCCGCTCAAGGTGAGCGAGTTCACCATGGAGAAGAAGGTGGACGGGAAGAAGTGCACCTCCTGTCACCGCGACGTCCACCAGGGCCAGTTCGAGAAGCGCATGGCCGTGGAGGGATGCGCCGCCTGCCACGATCAGGTGACCTTCGTGAAGACGAAGTTCGACCATTCCCGCGACACCAAGTTCCGGCTCGACGGGAAGCACGGGAAGACGGCGTGCGGCTCCTGCCACGCCTCGGCGGCCGGCAAGGACGGCAAGCCCTACGTGAAGTACGCCGGCGCTCCCGTCGCCTGCGCGAAGTGCCACGCCGACCCGCACGCCGCCCAGTTCGCGGTGAAGAAGGTCACCGAGTGCGCCGCCTGCCACGGCGTGGAGGAGTGGAAGAAGCTCAAGTTCGTCCACGCGGAGCCCTTCACGACCTACGCCCTGACCGGGAAGCACGCCAAGGTGACGTGCGAGAAGTGCCACCCGGTGGCCAAGGTCGGAAAGCTGGAGATCAAGCGCTTCAAGCCGGTGCCGCGCGATTGCCAGGCCTGCCACTCCGACTTCCACAAGGGCGCCTTCCGGGGGTACGAGCCGTGATCCACCTCGCCGCCGCAGCCGCGCTGCTCCTCGCCGCCGCCCCCCAGGCACAGGCTCCCTCCACCCCTCCCGACCTGGCCCTCAAGGTCCCCGGCGGGCACGCCGCCGGCGACACCAAGTGCGCGGCCTGCCACACGCCCGAAGGGTGGGGAGAGGTGAAGTTCGTCCACGAGCGCACCGGCTTCCCGCTCACCGGCCAGCACGCGCAGGTGGCCTGCCGCAAGTGCCACGTCGGAGACTTCAAGGAGCCCTTGCCCCGCAGCTGCTCGGCCTGCCACCGCGACGTCCACGGCGGCTACGCGGGGATCCAGTGCGCCTCCTGCCACGACACCGAGGGATGGAAATCCCGCTTCGACGCCGACGCGCACCGGAGGACGAACTTCCCGCTCCAGGGGCGCCACGCGCTCCTGCCCTGCGAGCAGTGCCACGGCGACCGGCGCGACCGCGCCTTCGCGCGTCCCACCGTTCCCTGCTGGGAGTGCCACCAGGCCGACCTCGCGACCGCGACGGCCCGGGGAGTCGATCACTCGTCCTTCCCCGGGTATCCGCAGCTCGCCTGCCTGGGCTGCCACGGCTTCTGGCGCTGGAGCCCGGCCACCTTCTCGGGGCACGGCGCCTGCTTCCCCATCGACTCGGGCAAGCACGCCGGCATCGCCTGCATGCAGTGCCACGTCACGCTCCCGGTGCCGCTCGTCATCGGGTCCTGCACCAGCCAGCCGTACCCGTCCTGCATCCGCTGCCACGCCTGCGCGACGCACCCGCAGGTCCAGAACTTCGTCTGCGCCAATCAGAACTGCTACGGCTGCCATTACAACGGGACCGCCGAGGGCAACGGGGATCTCCGGGGCGGCCTGCTCCGGAGTGGTCCCGCGCAGAGGAGGGTGAGGCCATGAGTCCCCTTCCGCTCCTGGCCCTGCTGCTCTCCTCCGCTGCGCAGGCCCAGACGGCTCCGCCGCAGGCTCCGGCGCCGGTCGACGCGGCGACCCAGGCTGCTCCCCCTTCTCCCGTGGTGCGCAGGGTCGACGGAAAGGTGACCTTCGCCACCGCCACGACCGCGTACATCGACGCCGGTGCGCTCGAGGGCGTGGCCATCGGCCAGGTCGTCCGGCTCACGCGCGCCGCCCAGCCTTCCGGGTCCTGCACGATCCGGGAGACGGCGGACCACTCGTCCACGTGCACGGGGGAGGGGATCCGCGCCGGCGATCGCTTCGCCTTCGAGACCACCCTGCCTGGTGCGCCGGCGGTGGCGAAGATGGCGCCCGTCCCCACCGAGGAGGAGCTGGACAGCCGGAACGCGATCGTCACCGGCACTCCGGTGGCGCTCGTCGAGGCGAAGGCCCAGCCGCGCGACGTGGTCCTCGGCCAGCTGCCCACCGTCCGGGGCGACCTCGGCTACGCGGTCTGGCTCGCCAGCCCTTCCGGCGCGGGAGATTCGCAGCGGCTCCAGCTGGACATCCAGGTGAACGGGCTCGATGCCTTCGCCGGGTTCCGGTTCTTCGCCGACGCCCGTCTCATGCAGTGGACCCAGCGAAACGAGACCTACGTGCCGGGCTCGTCGACCCAGTTGCTCGTGTACGACCTCGAGCTGGCGCAGCGCGATCCCAAGAAGAGCTGGAGCGCGTCGTTCGGGCGCGTCATGCCCTGGTTCGCGCCCGGGTCGACGGTGTTCGACGGCGCCCAGGGAGGGCTGCGGTTCGGCCGGACCGAGATCGGCATCTTCGGCGGGACGGTCCCGGACACGTACACCACCGAACCCACGTTCGACCGCTACACCGGCGGCGTCTACGCGAACTTCGAGGCGCCCCTGGGCTCGACGCTGCTCTCCGGCAGCGCCCGGGCGGCCGTGGTCCAGAACCCGGCCGTCCTCCGGCACTACGAGGGGGAGCTCCTGCTCAACTACTGGGCCGGTGGGGTCTTCAGCGCCAGCGGCGACCTGCGCATGGGCTTCGGCGACGTTCACGCCCCGTCCTACATCGACTCGGCCCGGCTGGCGCTCAGCATCCGGCCGGTCCCCATCTTCTGGATCTCGGGAGGGTTCTCCTACTGGGGCCTCACCATGCCGAACGACGAGCCCATCGCCACCTATCCCGGTCCCTCGCGCCGGGCCGACGGCTCGGTGGGAGTCGACGCGACGGACTGGCTTCGCATCGCCGCGCTGGGCGGCTGGGTCGACGACCTGACCTCCGTTCGTCTCCCACACCTACGTGGGGCCCGAGGTCACCTTCACGAAGGTGCTGGCCGGGTTGTCCTTCGGCTACCTCAAGGACCTCGGATGGGTGGAGGGACAGAGCGCCTGGAGCCAGATCGGCTGGGCGCCGATGCCGGGGACGCGGCTCACCGGGAGGATCTCCTGGTTCCAGACCACCATGACCATCGGCGGGGTCGCGAATCCGACCCCCGCGAACGATGTTGGACTCACGGTGAATGGAACCGTCGGCTTGAATCGCTGGCTCTCCCTGCGGGCGTCGGTGCTGGTCCGGGCAGGGATCGACAACTTCGAGGCGTCGGTGCCGTTCGGGACGGCGACGAACGTGTTCCTCGTGGGGACGTACTGAACGCGGGGCGCCTTCGGGCCGGAAGGCGGATGCCGCCGGCGGGTGGGTCGCGCCGCTCCGAGCAGCACGTCCTCGGGGAGCGGGGTAGGCGGCTGGATGGCGTCGAGGATCCCGGGCCCTGACGGGCCCGGGGCTCGACGCGCCCTGCGGGCAGCTCGTCGCGTCGCGCCCCCCGCCGGCTGACGACCGCCGGGGCCGAAGGCGACCCGGGGTCCGGCGTCCCCGCGAGGGAAGCACGCCGCGTCGCCTCGGTTGGGGGTGGGGCCGATCGGCGCCGATCGAGTTCGCCTCCCATCGAGATTCCGCCCGGGAGTCGCCGCTCGCGTGTCCCCTCGAAGGTCGCACGCTCGAGTCGCCTTCGGCCCGTGCCGTCCCAGCCGGCGCGGGCGCCACTCCGAGCGGCGCCTCCGCAGAGGGCGCCGGGAACCGGCGATGCTCGGGCCCGGTGTTCCCCGGCGCAGCGTGGCCTCGTCCCCCGTGCCTCGAGGACCAGCGCCGCGGAGAGGGGCGTCCCGGCGTCCGGCGGCAGACGTGATCCCGGAACGAAGGCGATCCTCCTGCCCGCAACGGACCTCCTGGGGAGGCCCGCCGGCGTCACTTCCCGCGCGAGAACTCCTCCATGAACGCGGCGAGCGCGTCCACCCACTCGAACGGCACGGCGTTGTACGTGGAGACGCGGATGCCGCCCACGGAACGGTGCCCCTTCAAGCCCACCATGCCGCGCTTCTTCGCGTCGGCGACGAACTGCTCCTCGAGGGCCTCGGTGGGAAGCCGGAAGACCACGTTCATCACCGACCGGCTCTCCCGCTCGACGGGCGAGCGGTAGAACGCCGGGTTGGCGTCGATGGCGCCGTAGAGCCGGGCCGCCTTCTTGCGGTTCAGGGCCTCCATGGCCGGGAGGCCGCCGAGCCCCTTCAGCCAGGCGAGCACGTTCCGGACCATGTACACGCCGAAGGTGGGCGGCGTGTTGTAGAGCGACTTGTTCTCGGCGTGGGTCCGGAACTGGAAGATCTTGGGGATGTCCTTTCGCCCCTTCTCGACCAGCTCCTTCGCGACGATGGCCACCACGATGCCGGAGGGACCGATGTTCTTCTGTGCGCCGGCGTAGACGATCCCGAAGCGCGAAACGTCGAAGGGGCGCCAGAGGAAGTCGCTCGACATGTCGCCGACCAGCGGCACGCCGCCGGTGTCCGGGAAGGCGCGGGAGGCCTCGACGTTGAACTCCGCGCCGTGGATGGTCTCGTTGGAGGTGAGGTGCAGGTAGGAGGCCGCCGGGTCCACCTTCACCTCGGCCGGCGCCGGGACGCGGACGTAGCTCTTCTCCTTGCCGTCCCCGGTCCCCGTCGTCTGGGTGGCGACCGAGGCGCCGAGCATGGCCGCGACCGTCTTGGCCTCGCCGACGGCCTTCTCCCCCCAGGCGCCGGTGACCAGGTACTGGGCCACCTTGCCCTTCTCCATGAGGTTCAGGGGGATCTGGGCGAAGAGGGTCGAGGCCCCGCCCTGCAGGAAGAGGATCTCGTGGGAGGCAGGGACCGCGAGCAACTCACGGAGCAGCGACAGGGCCTCGTCGTGAACCGCCTCGTATTCCTTGCCGCGGTGGCTGTGCTCCATGACCGACATGCCGCTGCCGGCCAGGTCGAGGAGTTCCTCGCGGGCCCGCTCGAGTGCGGGGAGCGGCAGGGCTGCGGGACCGGCGTTGAAGTTCATCTTGCGGGCCATGGCGTTCCTCCGGGCGGCGGGAAGGGTGCTGGGAAGCGCAGGCGATCAGCGGGGAGGCGGAGCGGGCATGCCGGGGGGAGCGCCGCGCTGGCGCATCTCGGCGATGGCTGCCCCGGCCTGCCCGGCGAAGCGCCCGGACTTGTCGTTGGCGATGACCTTGAGCCAGGCCTCCTCGGCCCGCTTCGGGTCCTTCAGGTCGTACGCGTAGACGACGCCGGCGTTCATGAGGCTCTGCATGTGCGTGGGCGCGATCTGGTTCGCCTTGAGGAAGTTGGCGAGCGCCTTGTCGTACTGCCCGAGGTCCCGGTACATGACCCCCTGGTCGGTGAGGACGTCGGGGTTCTTGGGGTCGAGCTCGAGCGCCTTGGCGTAGGCGTCGACGGCCAGCTGGAACTGGCGGCTGTCGAAGTAGTCGTTGCCCAGCGAGATCCAGGCCTGGACGTCCTTCGGGTTCTGGACGACCAGCTGCTTGGCGATGGCGATCCGCTGTTCCAGGCCGGCGCCACCTCCCGGGACGTTGGGAGCGCCGACCATTCCGCCGGGCGGCATCGCACCCGGAGGCATCCCGGCCGGAGGGGGCATGGTGGGGACCCCGCCCGGAGGAGGGGCAATGGGAGCGGCGGTCACCGGCTCGTTCTTCTTGCATCCGAGGATGGTGAGGGCGGCGGCAATGGCGACGAGAGTGCGGGTCAAGGTGTCGTTTCCTCCTGGGTTCCGGGCGGTCCTCGGCGGGATCACGCGGCGCAGTCTAGCCCGATGGCAGCCGGATTCAAGGAGGGTCGGATGCGCCGGTCCCCTCCTGCCCTCCGGCCTCCGATGCGGTGTCACGACCGCAGGCCCCGGCTGGGCATCGCCCGTGCTGGGGAACCCTGCCCGGCCAGTTCCATCGGCTGGGACGAGTCCTAGAATCGACCCCTGTCGCTGCGTGCGACACGTCGCATCGGGGGGGGACATGAAGGCACGGATCGCGTTCATTGCCGCAGGCATACTCGTCGTCGCTGGCCCTGCCCGGGCGCAGTTTGGCGACCTCATCGATCGTGCACAGCGAACGGCTGCGGACGCGGCGGAGGAGGCCGCCCGCCAGGCGGCGAAGCCGAAGCCGGAGCAGCCCGCGACTCCGGCGCCAGAGCAGCCGGCGAAGGCCACGGCGGCTCCCCAGGTGGCTCTCCAGCCGGCGAAGGGGGACGGGGCGGCACCGCCGGAGGTCTACGGAAACCGCTACGACTTCATCCCGGGCGACAAGGTCCTCGTGTTCGACGACTTCTCGGACACCGACGTCGGCGAGTATCCGGCCAAGTGGACCGTGAAGGACGGCGGCGGTGGCAACCAGGTCGAGGTCGTGCAGATCGGCACCCGCCGGTTCATGAAGTCGCGCTACGCGGAGACCGAGCAGGCCAACTCGACCCAGTGGCTCCGCTACGTCATCAAGCAGGACATGCCGAAGAACTTCACCATCGAGTTCGACGCCGACATCGGCGGCCCGTTCTCCGTCATCTTCTCGTCGAGGTACGGCTTCGGTGGCCAGGAGATCTGGTTCAACGCGGAGGGCGACAACCCGGTACGCTCCGCGAACGCCACGGGCAAGCTCCCCGTCAGTTCCGGAATCCACCACGTCGCCGTGGCGGTGAGCGGGACCCAGGTGAAGGTGTACGTGGGCGGCGAGCGTGTCCTCAACGACCCCGACGGAGTGGAGCGCCCCATCACGCGTCTCGGAATCGACTTCTCCCAGCCATGGGGTCCCGCAGGTGACCACCAGATGCTCACCACCTACCGGCTGGCCGAGGGAGGAAAGCCTGCCAAGCAGATGCTCGCCGGCGAGGGGCGCATCGTCACCCACGGCATCCTCTTCGACACCGCCTCCGACGTCATCAAGCCCGAGTCCGGGCCCACGCTCCGTTCCATCCTGGCCCTCCTCCAGGAGGATGCCGCCCTCCGATTCACCGTCGAGGGGCACACCGACGACCAGGGCGGGCCCGGAGTGAACGGACCGCTGTCCGAGAAGCGCGCTGCCGCCGTGAAGGCGTGGCTCGTGAAGCAGGGGGTCGACGGAGGGCGGCTCGCAACGAAGGGGTTCGGCCAGTCGAAGCCCATCGACACGAACGGGACCGCGGAAGGGCGGGCCAACAACAGGCGCGTGGAGTTCATCCGGTTCGGCAACTGATCGGAGCTTCCTGGGTGGCCAGGGCCGGCGTCACTCCCGGCAAGAACCGGCGCCTGCCGCGGTGGGAGGGCCCCCGAAGTGTCCCACGCGCCACCGACGCAAGCGGACGATGGGTGCGACTCCTGGCGATCAGCTTGATTTTACGCCCCATCTCAGGCCTGCCTCCACGACTGCGGGTGCTAGGACACTGCTCGAGCGGAGGATGGCCTTCGGACGGAGGAACACGATGGCACGCGTACTACGGGTGGAGCCTTGCCGGGAGTTTCCCGTCCGGCGTCACAGGCGGCACGTCCAGCGCGAGGCCGGCCAGGAGGTTCCCGCCCGGCGCCAGCGGCAGCACGTCGCGCTCGACGTCGGACTCGTCGTGACCGCCCTCCTGACGATCGGGTCGTTCGTCCAGGCCATTCGCTAGGTGGCGAGACACGGCGCCCGCGGCGCGACATCCTCCGTTCCCGACCGGGATCGGCTGCGATATGGTGGCGCCCGTCGGCTCGGCGGAGCGCGACGCCCTTCGCCATGCGCATCGGATCCAGGACTCCCGGCAGGATCGACCCCATCCTCTCGGGGCTCCGGGCCGTCATCGCCCATCACCGCGAGCGGGACACGCTGCCGCCGCTGACCGAGGCCGATCGGCTGGACGGGAAGACCTGCCTCGTCACGGGCCCGAGCTCGGGCCTGGGCCGCGCCATCGCCCCGGAGCTGGCCCGGCGCGGATGCCGTGTGATCCTCGCCTGCCGCGGCGGGCACGACGGCCTGGCCGAGGCGATCCGGCGCGAGAGCGGCAACCCGGACGTCTCCCAGCGGGTGCTCGACCTCGCTGATCTCGCCAGCGTGACCGCGCTCTGCGACGGGCTGGCGCGCGACGGAGTGACGCTCGACCTCCTCGTCAGCAACGCCGGCGTCGCGCCCCTCGGCAATCGACTCACGCGCGACGGCTTCGCCGAGCTCTTCCAGGTCAACTACCTGGGCAGCTTCCTGCTCGTGAACCGGCTCCTCGCCGACGGAGTGCTCCCCAGCGAGCACGTCGCGCGCCGCGGTGCCGTGCCGGGAGCCGGGCGGCCGAACCGGGTGCCGCGCGTGGTGATCACCTCCTCCGAGACGCACCGGCTGTGCCCGTCCATCGACTTCGATCGATTCGGGCAGTTCCCGGACTTCGGCCTCATGGAGGGGACGACCTGGTACGGCCAGAGCAAGCTGTACGTGCAGACGTTCGCGTGCGAGCTGGGCCGGCGCCTCGTCCGGGCGGACGGCACCCCCGACGTGTCGGTCTTCTCGTACTGCCCGGGCGCCGTCCGGACGAACATCTCCCGCGAGGGCGGGTTCATGGGGAGGCTCATGACGGCCTACTTCATCGACCCGAAGGTCTCGATGTGGCCGGCCATCTACTGCTCCGCCAGCCGGACGCTCGAAGGCCGGAGCCGCCTCTACCTCTACCTCCGCCACGTCGCCGAGACGGACGCGCGGTCCTCGGATCCACGGAACGGCGAGCGCCTCTGGCAGCTCAGCACCGAACTGCTCGCCACGCGTGGCATCCGGCTCCCCCCGTGGGTGGAAGGAGAGTGAACGTGCTCGAAGGCCTCCGTTCCTGGAAGACCCGCGTGCTGGATCGGCAAGCGCAGCTCCTCGGCTTCCTCCTGCTGCTGAAGTCCGGGAAGGGCTTCCCCGGCGGCCGCGAGAAGCTGCTGGTCCGCGACGCTCCTCGATACAAGGTGATCGTCTGGGGGACGGGCTTCGTGGGCCGGCAGGTGGTGCGCATGCTCCTCGACCACCCCCGCTTCGAGCTGGTGGGCGTGATCGTCCATTCGGCCGAGAAGGACGGGGTGGACGTCGGTACGCTGTGCGGGGTCGCGCCGGTGGGGCTCGCGGCTTCCCGGGACGCCCGCGCGGTGCTCGCGCGGGAGGCGCACGCCGTCGCCTACTTCGGCCCCACGGCGCAGTTCCTGGCCGAGAACCTGTCGAACCTCACGCTCGCCATGGAGATGGGCAAGGACGTCGTCTCCACGTCGATGACGCCGCTCGTGTATCCGAAGGACTGCCCGACGGCCATCGCCGGCACGCTGCAGGAGGTCTGCAAGCGCACCGGCCGCACCTGCTTCACGACGGGCATCGATCCCGGCTTCGCCAACGACCTTCTC
Source organism: uncultured delta proteobacterium (assembly GCA_963818535.1). Lineage (GTDB taxonomy): Bacteria > Myxococcota > Myxococcia > Myxococcales > Anaeromyxobacteraceae > CAIOAK01. The sequence continues at coordinate 383,959 of CAWFSM010000008.1, forward strand.
CCGATGACGCTCATGGGCGTCTGCGGCCGGGTCGATCGCCTGCGGATCCAGGAGATCCTCGACTACTCGTCCTACGCCGGCGACTACAAGCCGATGGGGCTGGGCCAGCCCATGGAGTACCAGGCCATCCTGGAGAATCCCGAGGTGCTGCAGTTCGGGTGGGGCATGACGGTCCCGATGATGGCCGACGCGATGGGCGTCCGGCTCGAGAAGATCGACTCGGTCTGGGAGAAGTGGGCCACCCCCGAGGAGATCCGGTACGAGCACGGCGTGATCCCCGCAGGCTGCTGCGCCGCCATCCGCTTCGAGATCCGGGGCTGGGTCGCCGGCGAGCCCAAGATCGTCATCGAGCACTGCAACCGCGTGACCAAGGCGGCGGCGCCGCACTGGCCGAAGGGGAAGATGTACGAGCACGACGTGTACCGGGTGGTCGTCGAAGGCGAGCCGTGCATCGAGCAGGAGACCGCGCTGCGCGACGCAGCCACCCGGGACGCGAACCGCGCCGGGTGCCTGGCCACCGGGATGAGGGCCGTCCACGCGATCCCGGCGGTCTGCGCCGCCGAGCCGGGCCTGATCTCCGCGCTCGACCTGCCGCTCATTCCCGGGTTCGGGAACATCCGGGAGGGGTAGCGGGGACGCCTCCTGGCTCGACCAGGTCGCCTACCGGAACGAGCGCTGTTCACTTGCGCGTCGTGGACTTCTTTCCGCCAGAGGCATTGAGAGCGACGGCCGCGCGGACGAGCGCCTTGAACGCATTCGCGTCAATTTCCTCACCCTCGTGAATGTCGATGGCGCGCCTTGTGTTCCCGTCAAGGCTCGAGTTGAAGAGCTCGGCAGGATCCTTCAAGGAAGCGCCCTTAAAGAAGGTCAGCTTCACGATCGACTTGTACGACTCTCCCGTGCAGATGCCCCCGTCATGGGACCATATCGGGGTTCCCATCCACTTCCACTCCTCCACGACGTCAGGGTCGGCCTCCCTGATGAGGGCGCGCATCCTTGCCAGGGTGCTGCCTCGCCAGTCACCCAACAGGGCAATCCTCTCGCTGATCAGCCTGGAGGCATCCCTGCCGACGGCCTTCGGTTGACTCTTCATCCTCCGATCCTCCGTCCTCCGGTGGTCTACTCCGCTCGTGGAGGAATGATCCTCCTGGCGGCGCATCACCGGCTGGCTTCCGCTGCGTCGGCCTCCTGGATCCGGGAGGCGATGCGCGCCAGGGACCGCGCTGCCCGACCGTCGGGGCGGGCCAGGAGCAAGGGTCGCCGATCCCGAGCGGCGCGCCACACCTCGTCGTCGTGCTCCACCGTACCGAGAACGTCCAGATCGATGGCGAAGAAGCGCCGCCATGCCGCGGCGATCCGCCGCCCCAGATCCCCATCGTCGGGCGTGCGCGCCTGGTTCACCACCAGTCCTGGACGGAAGGCCTTCATCTGCTCCCGGAGCTGGCGAACGGTCTCCGCGTCGGTCCGCTCGATGGCCTCGAAGATCTCGGAGGGGTCCCGGAAGTCTCCGCCGTCGAGGATTTCGTCCAGGAGGTGTGCGACCCCGAAGACCGAGGACGCTGCCCGCAGGCGCCGCATGAAGGCGGCCTTGACGAAGCGGTGGGCATTCTCGACCGCACCGGGCTCGGGCGCGACCACCAGGACCTTCTGGTCTGCGAGGAGGAAGAAATCGAGGGTGCTCTTCTGGGTTCCGGCAGCCAGATCGAGGATGACGAAGTCCGCCTCCATGGATTGGAGCTGCCGGACGAAGCGCATTCTCTGGCCGTAGTTGGGGTTTGCGGCGTCGACCGGGTCGAGCGCCCCGGACACCAGAGAGAGGTTCGGTATCCCGGTGGGAACGAGGACGTCCTCTATCCGCTCGACGCGGTGGCTCACGAAGTCGGAGAGCGTCCGCCGCGGCGGGATGAGTCCCAGGCTGGTGTGGAGGTTGGCCCCGCCGAGATCGCAATCGACGAGCGCGACGCGCCGGCCACGACCCGCGAGCTCGATCCCGACGTTTGCCGCCACGAGGCTCTTTCCTACCCCGCCCTTGCCGCCGCCGATTGCGACGATTCGTCCTGGGCGGGCGGAGCGGCGGATTCCCGGCGACCGCCGGGGCTCCGACCCGTCGACTGGCGAGGGCACCACCAGCCGGAGTTGACGTGGCTCGGCCATCCGGGCGTGGAGCATAACGACTGGGCTCGGGATTGGCTGCCCCCGAACGCTGGATGCGCATCGGAGGAGAGGTGGCCATGCCCCGGCCGGGGGATGGTGCCCTCACGGATCGCTCTTGAACGTTGGTGAGGCGCCCGGGAATCGAACCCGGAACCACCGGCTTAAAAGGCCGATGCTCTGCCAGTTGAGCTAGCGCCTCGTCGGACCTGTTCTACCAACTCCGCGGACCGTTTTCCCGTTCGCCGACGTCCAGGGCGCGGGCCCACGGACCGCGGCGAGGACGTTTCGGCCGCGACGGCCTCGGTTCCAGGCGCCATCTCCTCGGCACGAGCCTCGCACACGGGCCCCCTCGCCACGTCCGAGGAGGCCCGCATGTCGCCGAAGCCCATCTCCGCAACCGTCACTTCCGTCGCCGACTGGAACCCGGATCCGCTCCCGTCCGAGGCGCAGCGCGCCGCGTCCCTCCCGGATCGGGTCAGAGCGGGAATGGCGGACGGCACCGCGCCTCCTGCCGCAGTGGCGCCGCGCTCCGCCGCCGACCCCGTCTCCCTGGCCGGACTCGCCGCCTGCGTCGAGGAGGCCCGGTCGGCGGCCCAGTCGCCACGGACGAGCCCGCCCGATCCCACCTTCTTTTCGGCCCTCCGGGCCCGCCTGGAGAAGGCGGTCGAGGGACTCCCACCGGACTACCGGGCGGCGGTGGGGAAGCCACTCCTCGACACGCTCGAAGGCATGGGATCGGGGGGATTCGCCCGCATCCTGGCGATGGACCCGGGCCGGGGAGGGGCGGCGCGGCTCCTGCTCGACCTCGCCCATGCCGTCCTGCAGCGGGGCGAGGGCTACCAGGCGCGGGCTACCGCCGCGTTCCAGGAGGTCGTGAGCGACCTCTACGCCGGATTTCTCTCGGCCGAGGACCGGCGCGGGGTGAAGCCTCCGGATCATGGCGTCCTGCCGCCCCTCGTCCGCTGGGGACCCGCCGAGACCGGCCCGTATACCTGGCCGGCCACCGTCACCGCCAAGTTCGACGTGAAGACCGCGCTGGTGAGCCTGCCCGCGGCGAACGCCGGTGGTGGCCTTCTCGCCTGGCCCGCGCTGGCGCACGAGACGGCCGGGCACGACATCCTCGAGGCCGACGAGGGCCTCCGGGAGGAGCTGTCCCGCGCGGTGAAGCGGCAGGTTCTCGCGGCGAGGATCGACCCGGCCGTGGCGGGGTACTGGTCGGAACGCATCGACGAGGCGGCGGCGGACGTCCTGGGCGTCCTGAACATGGGTCCCGCGGCGGCCGTCGGTCTCGTGGGGTACTTCCGTGCGCTCAACGGCGTGTGGAGGGGGACGTCCGAGCTGCGAAGCGTCGGGCACGAGGAGGACCCCCACCCGGCGGACATCGCCCGCGCCTACCTCGCCGCGGAGACGGTGCGCCTCCTCTCGTTCTCCGGTGCGGAGCGCTGGGCGGATCGGCTGGTCGCCGAGGCCGACCGGGACCTCGAGCAGGTCCGGTTCGGGGACGTGGCGGTGGCGGCCGGCGTCGCAAAGGCGTCCGCGGCCGCGGTCGCGCGGGCCATCGTCAAGACCCGGCTGACCGCCCTGGAGGGGAGGGCGCTCGGGGAGATCCAGGACTGGCGGGACCGGGACGAGGCCATCGTCTCGACCCTTCGCCGGGACATGAGGGATGGCGGCGGTGCGCAGGACCAGGCCGTGAAGCGGTCGGATGGTGCGTACGCGGCCCACGCCGTGGCGGCCGCGGTCTACGAGGGCGTGGCGGGAAGCACGCCTCCCTCGCGGGTGATGGGGCGCATGGTCGGGGTGCTGGCCGGTATGCACGACCGGAACCCGGAGTGGAAGGAGCACCCGGTCGCCCCGCCGGCCCGGAGCCCGGTCGGCCCACGCGCGGCCTGACGGGACACACCCGCCCACACCGCCTCATCCCAGGCTTCCACGACGCGTCGACGTCCGACACGCACCCGTGGTGCAGTAGCCGGCGGGCCCTGGGGTGGCGCGGGACCCAGGCGAAACGACGGCGATCACCCGTGAAACGGGTGGCACGGAGGGAGCAGTCCACTCTTGGTGGAATGCGCGGGAAGCTCGCCATCGCCGCCGTCGCCCTCGCCGCCCTGGCCGGCTGCGGCGGCGGCCCCGCTCCCTGCGAGGGGGTGGAGGTGGGAGGAATGTGCTGGGTGGCCCGCGACGGCGTCACCCTGACCGAGGCCCGTGCCGGGAAGGTCTACGCCATCGCCAAGCGGTTCTGGGGCGAAGCGAGGGACCCACGGGGCTGGACAGTGGAGTTCTCGATCGCACCCGTCGTCCACGTCGACCACGACGCGACGGGCGCCGCCGTCTCGCGCTCCATCGACGGCGTCGAATACTTCGGCTGGGCCTGCAACGAGCACCGGCTCATCGTCGTCCAGCCCTTCGGCGCGGCCGACTGCATCGAGCGCTCCGTGATCTTCCACGAGCTCGGGCACGCGTGGGGCGTCCGGGAAGGCGACCCCAGGTTGTACGGAGAGTACGTCCTGATGCGCGAGGCCATGGAGGCGTCGGCCTGGCGGGGCTGTCTCGACGCCGAGTGACGGTCAGGCGCGGGCGCGGGCCACGGCGGCCATCGCCGGAACGGCGGACGGCGGTGCGTGGCGGACGCCATCGGCCTCGACGCGGGCGAACCAGCGTGCGGCGCGCCCCTTGAGCTCCCGCCAGCGCTGGTCCTCGGGCGCGGCCTCCGGAGCGGCGGCCGGAACCCTGCGTCCGAGCGCGCCGCGCTCGAACACCTCGTCGTAGGCCGAGCAGAGCGTCCGCTTGCAGAACGGGCACTGATAGTAACGGGTGGGGGAACCAGCGGCGGACCAGCTCGTCATGAGGACGCCGCACTGCGTGCACTCGACAGGCGATTCCATTTGCCATCCGTTGATATCGGCTCATGATCGACTCGTCAAGAATCCGGCCATGAACGCGACGGTGAGCATCGACGGCGTACTCGTCCCGGCCGGGGAGGCCCGGGTGCCGGTCTTCGACCGGGGCTTCCTCTACGGGGACAGCGTCTACGAGGTGGTACGCACCTACGACCTCGAACCCTTCGAGCTCGGCCCACATCTCGCCCGGCTGAACGCCTCGGCCGAACGGATCGCACTCCGGCTCCCCTGGGGCGAGGAACGGATGGAGCGGGAGATCCGGCGCGTGGTCCAGTCGTCCACGGACGAGGCCACCCCCGACCCGGCTGCGGCGCCATGGAACGTCGGCGAACGCTCCGTCCGGGTCGTCGTCACCCGCGGCAGCGGCGAGATGGGGCTGGACCCCGGACTGGCCGCCGAGCCGACCGTCGTGATCATCGCGCTCCCCCTGCGCGGCCCGCCGCTCTCGGCGTATCGCTCGGGGGTCTCCGTCTGGCCGTTCGGCGGTCCGGGTGGCCCCAGCCGGGGCGGCGACCCGGCCGCGAAGACCGGAGAGCACCTCTTCCACGTCCTGGCGGTGCGGGAGGCACTCGCCCACGACGCGCAGGAGGCCCTCCTGGTGGACCGGGACGGCTGGGTCACCGAGGGGGCCAGCTCGAACGTGTTCGCCGTCCGGGGTGGCGTGCTGGAGACTCCGCCGCTGCAGGCCGGGCTCCTGGCCGGCGTGACCCGGGCGTTCGTCCTCGGGGTCGCCCGCCATCTCGGGATCCCCGTCCGGGAGCAGCCCTTGCCACTGGACGGTCTGGAACGCGCCGACGAGGCCTTCCTCACGTCGACCGTCCGGGAGGTCCTGCCCGTGGTCCGGGTCGGGAATCGTCGCGTCGGGTCCGGGACCCCGGGCCCGATGACGGTCCGGATTCACGCCGCCTTCCGGGAGCGAGCGGGAGGGGGTCACAAACGTGGAAAGGTGGCCGGCCCGGGGTAGATTCGGCGTCGGAGGTCGAGATGATCGGCGACGGCGACGATTCGGGCACGGGCAAGCGGCGGCTGCGGAACTTCCTCGTCCACCCGGGGATCCAGCTCCGCCTCGTCAGCCACATGCTGCTCGTGGCCACCGCCATCGGCAGCGGGCTCTCGGTCATGGTGTGGACCTCGGGCCATGACGCCGGTCCCGGCCTCGTGGTCGGCGCGGCGCTGGCCGGCGCCGTCCCCGGACTCCTCGTCCTCGCCGTCATCCTCACCCACCGCGTGGCGGGTCCGGCCGTGGCGCTGGCGCACACCTGTCGCCGCGTGGGGGCGGGCGACCTCTCCCTTCCCCGCCCGCTGCGCCGCCGCGACCTCCTCATCGACCTCGCGGACGAGGTGGCGCTCATGGTCGAGGGGCTCCGGGAGCAGGAAGCCGAGGAGCGCGCGCTCCTCGCGGACGCGGCCAACCGTCTCCGGCGCGCCGGGGAGTTCGCCGGCGGGAGCGAGATCGCGACCCGCCTCGAGGTGCTGGCCACCCGCAAGAGCCAGCGACTCGGCCTCTTCGCGTGACCGCCGGGCTGCTCGCCTCCATCGCCGCCGCCGCACTCGCAGCGGCGGGAGACCCTCCGGGCGACCTGCCGCCGCCTCTGCCGCCCCCGCTGCTCGCGGACGCACCCCGGCCGGGCCAGGAACCCGCTCCCGGCGACCCGCTCGAGCTCCTCTGGAGCCACCGCCTGGATTTCGCCGCGGGCGAGCCGGTGATCGCGATCCGCATCGCCGAGCAGCGCGACGAGATCGCCCTCCAGACGCGCGGTTCCTCCGTCCTGCGCCCCAGGGGGGGAGCACCGGTGACGCTCGCCGCGGGAACCCGGCTTCGCGCGCGCGTCCGGGGAGGTGTCCCCGCCCGTGTCTCCATCCGGCCCCTGCTCGCGCAGTTCGATGCCGGCGATCGGGCGGGCCTGGAGCAGGCGCGGGCGACCTGGGCATCCCGTGGGGTGCCGACGCGCATCGGCGCCACCGGCGGCGTGTACGGGATCGCCGGCCACGTGATCGACAACCGGCGGAACCTGGTGCTCGCCGACGGCCCGTTCACGGAGGCCAGCGCGGCGGCGTTCGGCGCCGAGGCGTGGCGACGATGGGGAGAGCGTCCGGAGCCGAGCCCGGAGGTGGAGGCGCGCCCCTCCGGGTCGGTCGAGATCCTGGACGCACGCGGACAGGTCCTGGGCGCGGGCGACCGACTGGTCGTCGTCGACGGCGGCGGCGAAGGCGTCTCCGTGGACGGGCGGGGCTACCGGGGCAGGGTCTTCCTCACGGTGGACGCCGGAGGCCGGCTCGCCGCGGTGCTCCTGATCCCGCTCGAGGAGCTCCTGCGGGGGCTCGTGCCGAGCGAGATGCCCGCCGGCTCCCCGGCCGAGGCGCTGCGGGCCCAGGCGGTGACCGCCCGGTCCAACGTCCTCGCGCAGATAGGCACCCGCCACCTCGCCGACCCGTGGTCGATCTGCAGCGACGTCCACTGCCAGGCCTACCGCGGCGAGGTCGCGCAGGTGGCCTCCACCGACGCGGCCGTCCGGTCCACCCGCGGCGAGGCCCTCTTCGCCCTGGCCGGGGGCCGGCTCGTCGACGGGGTGTACTCGGCCATGTGCGGTGGGCACGGCGAGGACAACGAGAAGGTATGGGGCGGCACGCCCAACGCGAGCCTGCGGGGTCGTCCCGACCTCGGGCGCCGCCGCCGCGGCCGAGTGGGCCGGCGGCCTTGCCTCGGAGGGGAAGGTGTCGGCATTCATCGCCGACGCTCCCGGCGCCTGGTGCGCCCGGGCGCCCGGCGCCAGGAGCGACCGGTATCGCTGGGAGCGACGCTTCCCGCAGGCGGAGCTCGACCGGTTGCTCGCCCCGCTCGGGATCGGCGTCGTCGACGATCTCGTCGTGGTTCGGAGGGGCTCGTCCGGCCGGGCCATCTCCCTGCGGGTGGACGGCGAAGGTGGCAGCGCCACCGTGCACGGGGAGCTGCGCATCCGCCGGCTTCTCGGGGACCTTCCCTCGGCCATGTTCGTGGTGGTCGCCCTCCCGGAGGGCTGGGTCCTCCGTGGCGGCGGGTGGGGGCACGGCGTGGGCATGTGCCAGTGGGGCGCCATCGGCCGCGCCGCCGCCGGCCAGGACTACCGGCGGATCCTCGGGGCCTACTTCTCCGGGGCCGGGGTGGACCGCATCTACGAGTAGCGCCCGGGGATGGAAGCCGTCCGCGGAAACCGCTACCGTGGCTTTCCGACTCCACCACCCGCTCCCCACCGGAGGCTTGCATGCGCGGACTGATGATGGACTACGAGCTGACGCTGCTCCCGATCTTCGATCGCGCCGGGAAGTACTTCCCCGACGTCGAGATCGTCTCGCGATGGCCCGACAAGTCGATCCAGCGCACGACCTACGGGGAGTTCCACAAGCGGGTGCAGAAGCTGGCCAACGCGCTGGTGCGCCTGGGCCTGAAGCCCGGTGACCGCGTCGCCACGCTGGGCTGGAACCACGCCCGCCACCTGGAAGCCTACTTCGCCATCCCGCTGGCCGGGGGCGTCCTGCACACGCTCAACCCCCGTCTCTCGGGCCAGGACCTCGCCTACATCATGAACCACGCGGAGGATCGGTTCCTGCTGGTGGACGACGTGCTCCTCCCCGTCTACGAGCGATTCCACAAGGACGTGAACCTGCGCGCGGTGGTGGTCTGGACCCACGGGCACGCCGCTCCCGACTTCGCGCATCGACTACGAGCAGATGATCGAGCCGGAGATGAACACCTTCGCCTTCCCGAACCTGGAGGAGGGGCAGGCGGCCGGGCTCTGCTACACCTCGGGCACCACCGGACGCCCCAAGGGAGTCGTCTACTCCCACCGTGCGCTGGTCCTGCACTCGATGGTGTCCGCGCTGCCCGACGCGCTCGGCCTGTCGTTCGGCGACGCCATGCTCCCGGTGGTCCCCATGTTCCACGTGAACGCCTGGGGCCTGCCCTTCACCGCCACCATGGTGGGGTCGAAGCAGGTCTTCCCGGGGCCCCACCTCGACGCCAAGAGCCTGCTCGAGCTGTTCCAGAACGAGAAGGTGACGCTCACCGCCGGGGTTCCCACCGTCTGGCTGGGCATCCTCGACGAGCTGGATCGAAACCCGGGCGTCTGGGACACCTCCTCGATCAAGGGCATGATCGTCGGCGGCGCGGCCGCGCCGAAGGCGATGATCGAGGGGTTCGAGAAGCGGCACGGGCTCCGCGTGATCCACGCCTGGGGCATGACCGAGACGACGCCGCTCGGGACCGTGGCCCGGCTGAAGCCGCACCTCGAGAAGGCCTCCGAGGAGGAGAAGCTGCGCATGCGGTCCGCGCAGGGGCTCCCGGTGCCCTTCGTCGAGACCCGTGTCGTCGGCGAGAACGGCCCGGCCCCGCGAGACGGCAAGTCGATGGGGGAACTTCAAGTTCGCGGGCCGTGGGTCGCCAAGAGCTACTTCCAGAACCCGGCCGAGGCGGACAAGTTCACCATGGACGGGTGGTTCCGCACGGGTGACATCGTCACCGTCGACGTCGAGGGATACGTCCGCATCACCGACCGTTCCAAGGACCTCATCAAGTCGGGAGGGGAGTGGATCAGCTCGGTCGACCTGGAGAACGCCCTCATGGGGCACCCGGCGGTGAAGGAGGCGGCCGTGGTGGCGATCGCCCACCCGCGCTGGGGGGAGCGCCCGGTGGCGGCCGTGGTGCTGAAGGAGGGGGCCAAGGCCACCCCCCACGAGCTGACCGAGTACCTGACGCCGCTCTTCGCCCGCTACTGGCTCCCCGACTCCTACGTCTACCTCGAGGCCATCCCGCGCAACGCCACCGGCAAGTTCCTGAAGTCGGCGCTGCGGGAGCAGCTCAAGGACCACCGCTGGGAGGAGAACCCCGTCCCGGCCCGGAACTGAGGTCGAGGGTGTGGCGCCGCTCCCGGCGCCGCATCTGCCACGCCACCACGCCGGCGGTGAGCAGGGCCAGGAGCGCGACGAGCGCCATCACCAGCGCCAGCCGCTCCCCCAGGACGCGGTCGGCGCCGGTGCGCTCGAGCGCCGCGCGCCGGGTCTCGAGCGCGCGCCACCCCATGAATCCTCCCCCCACCAGGAGGAGGACCGCCCGCAAAAGAAGACGCCCGCGCGAGATCCGCACGGGCGTCTCCTACAACAGGCTGGCGTCCGGGTCTAGCCCGCGCCGCCGCCCGCGGCCTCCTCGCGGAACGTCATGGTCCCGGCGAGGTAGTCCTTGTTCATGCGGGCGATGAAGTCGAGCTTCAGTCCCTTCGGGCAGGCCTCGGCGCAGGCGCCGATGACCGTGCAGCCGCCGAAGCCCTCTTCGTTGTGGCGCTCCACCATGTTGAGGGCGCGGGTCTTCCGCTCCAGCTCGCCCTGGGGCAGGAGCCCGAGGTGCGAGATCTTCCCGCCCGTGAAGAGCGAGGCCGAGGCGTTGGGACACGCCGCCACGCAGGCGCCGCAGCCGATGCAGGACGCGGCGTCCATCGACAGGTCGGACTCCTTCTTGCCGACCAGGATGCTGTTGGCGTCGCGGGGGCCGCCGGCGTTGATGGAGATGTACCCGCCCGCCATGACGATGCGGTCGAGCGCGCTGCGGTCGATGGCCAGGTCCTTGATGACCGGGAAGGCCTTGGCCCGGAAGGGCTCCAGGCGCAGGGTCTCCCCGTCGTGGAAGTGGCGCATGTGCAGCTGGCACACCGTGGTGAGGGGCTGCGGTCCGTGCGGGTAGCCGTTGACCACGAAGCCGCACATGCCGCAGATACCCTCGCGGCAGTCGCTGTCGAAGGCGATCGGCTCCTCGCCCTTGGCGATGAGTTCCTGGTTGAGGACGTCCAGCATCTCCAGGAACGACATGTGGTCGCTCACGTCGGGAAGGTCGTAGCGAGCGAAGCGGCCAGCGTCCTGGGCGTCCTTCTGGCGCCAGATCTCGAGCGTCAGTCTCACTTGTAGCTCCGGGTCTGGAGGTGGATGTTCTCGAAGACGAGGGGCTCCTTGTTGAGCGTCCAGGGCTTGTTCTCCCCGGTCCACTCCCAGGCAGCCGCGTAGGCGTACTCGGCGTCGTTGCGCTTCGCCTCGCCTTCCTCGGTCTGGTACTCGGTGCGGAAGTGGCCACCGCAGGACTCGTTGCGCTGCAGCGCGTCCCAGGTGAGCAGCTCCCCGAGCTCGAGGAAGTCGGCCACGCGGCCGGCCTTCTCCAGCTCCTGGTTGAAGTCGGCGGAGCTGCCCGGGACTCTCAGGTCCTTCCAGAACTGCTCGCGCAGCACCGGGATCTCCTTGAGGGCCTTCTCCAGGGTCTCCTTGGAGCGGGCCATGCCGACGTTCTCCCACATGATCTCGCCGAGCTTCTTGTGGAACCAGTCGGCCGAGTGCTTGCCGCCGATGGAGAGGAACTTCTTCTCCCGGTCCTCGACGGTCTTCTCGGCCGCCTTGAACTCGGCGTGGTCGGTGCCCACCTTGGCGATGCCGCCGCGGGCCAGGTAGTCGCCGATGGTGTAGGGGATGACGAAGTAGCCGTCGGCGAGCCCCTGCATGAGCGCGGACGCGCCCAGGCGGTTGGCGCCGTGGTCGGAGAAGTTGGCCTCTCCGAGCACGAACAGGCCGGGCAGGTTGGACTGGAGGTCGTAGTCCACCCACAGGCCGCCCATGGTGTAGTGCACCGCGGGGTAGATGCGCATCGGCACGGTGAAGGGATCCTCACCGGTGATGCGGTTGTACATGTCGAAGAGGTTGCCGTAGCGCTCCCCGATGGCCTTCGCGCCGAGCCGCTTGATGGAGTCGGAGAAGTCCAGGTACACGCCCAGGCCGCCCGGCCCGACGCCCAGGCCGGCGTCGCAGGCCTGCTTGGCGGCGCGCGACGAGATGTCGCGGGGAGCCAGGTTGCCGTAGGTCGGGTACTTGCGCTCCAGGTAGTAGTCGCGCTCGGACTCGGGGATCTGGTCGGGGGAACGCTTGTCGCCCGGCTTCTTCGGCACCCAGATGCGGCCGTCGTTGCGCAGCGACTCGGACATGAGCGTGAGCTTCGACTGGTACTCGCCCGCGCGCGGGATGCACGTGGGGTGGATCTGGGTGTAGCTCGGGTTCGCGAAGAACGCGCCCTTGCGGTGGGCTCGCCAGGCGGCGGTGACGTTCGAGCCCTTGGCGTTGGTGGACAGGTAGTAGAGGTTGCCGTACCCGCCGGTGGCCAGCACCACCGCGTCGCCCAGGTGCGACTCGATCTTCCCGGTGATCAGGTTGCGGGTCACGATGCCGCGGGCGCGGCCGTCGATGACCACGAGGTCGAGCATCTCGGTGCGGGGGAACATCGTCACCTTGCCCAGCTCGACCTGGCGCATGAGCGACTGGTACGCGCCGATGAGGAGCTGCTGCCCGGTCTGCCCGCGTGCGTAGAAGGTGCGGGAGACCAGCGCGCCGCCGAACGAGCGGTTGGCGAGCGTGCCGCCGTACTCGCGGGCGAAGGGAACGCCCTGGGCGGTGGCCTGGTCGATGATGTTGTTGGACACCTCGGCGAGCCGGTAGACGTTGGCCTCGCGGGCGCGGAAGTCGCCGCCCTTGATGGTGTCGTAGAAGAGCCGCCAGACGGAGTCACCGTCGTTCTGGTAGCTCTTGGCGGCGTTGATCCCGCCCTGCGCGGCGATGGAGTGCGCGCGGCGCGGCGTGTCCTGGAAGCAGAAGTTCTTGACGTTGTAACCCAGCTCGCCGAAGGACGACGCCGCGGAGGCGCCGGCGAGGCCGGTTCCCACCACGATGATCGTGTACTTCCGCTTGTTGGCGGGGTTGACGAGCTTCATGTCGTTCTTCCGCTTCGTCCACTTCTCGGCGAGCGGTCCGGGGGGAATCCGGGAGTCGAGGGTCGGCATCCGTGTCACCTCTAGAGGCGGATGAGGCCGGCCACGACGCCGGCCGGGATGGTGAGATAGGCGATGGCGAGGAAGACGCCGAGGAGGAGGGCCACCTTCGTGATGGTCGGGGTCCACAGCGGCTGCCGGAATCCGAGCGACTGCCACAGGGAGTAGAGCCCGTGGGAGAGGTGGAACCCGAGGCCGATGACGGAGGCGCCGTAGAAGATCACCTTGCCGATGTTACGGAAGGAGTTGACCAGGTTCAGGTAGGCGTCTCCGTGCACGAACCCGGCGTGGACGAAGGCGGCGCCCAGGGTGAGGTCGAGCAGGTGGTAGATGATGAAGCCCAGCGTGAGCAGGCCGGACCAGATCATGGTCTTCGAGGAGATCGTCGCGGGATTGGCCAGCGGAACCCGGTAGGGCTGGGGCCGTGCGGCGCGGGCCCGGAGGTAGAGCTGGATGCCGGCCGTGGCGTGGAGGATGAGCGCCGTCAGCATGACGATGCGCGTCGTCCAGATGAGGCCCTTGGTGTTCTGCAGGAACTGGGCGTAGGCGTTGAACTTCGCCGCGCCCTGGAACGCCTGCAGGTTTCCCAGCAGGTGGCCGACGACGAAGACGAACAGGAGGACGCCGGTCACGGCGGAAACGAACTTCTTTCCGACCTGGCTCTGCCAGAAGACTGCGAGGCGAGAGACCTTGACCGGGGCTGCGGTGCTGGCGGTTGCGACGCTCATCATCACCCCTCGAGGGCTGAAGGTGACACCGTCCAGGTCCCGATCCGCCGGGCGGCGGAGGTTGCGGGCTCGGGCCTGGTCAATTGGGGCGGCGATTCTACGCATCGGCACCACGTGAAGGAAGCAGAATTGCGACCAATCATACGAGACGAATCCAGTCCATTATCGGTGAGTGAATGACGCACCGTGACATCCAGAAAACGATCCTTTGGTGGGGTCCGGAACGCTAGATTCTCCGCCGTGAAGAACATCTGCGTGTTCTGCGGCTCGTCGAACGGTCGCCGGCCAGCCTACGCCCGGGCGGCCCGGAACTTCGGCGCGGCGCTCGCCGCGAAGGGGCTGGGCCTCGTCTACGGAGGGGGCAGCATCGGCCTCATGGGCGTCGTGGCCGACTCGGCGCTCGAGGGCGGGGCACCGGTGGTGGGAGTGATTCCCCGGGCGCTCGCGCGGCGCGAGATCGCGCACCACGGGCTCACGCGCCTCGAGGTCGTCCCGTCCATGCACGCCCGCAAGGCCCGCATGGCCCGCCTCTCCGACGCCTTCGTGGCCATGCCGGGAGGCATCGGAACGCTGGAGGAGCTGTTCGAGGTGCTGACCTGGGGATACCTGGGCATTCACGCGAAGCCCGTCGGGCTGCTCGACGTGGGAGGCTACTGGCGCCCGCTCGTCCGGTTGCTCGACCACTCCGTGGAGGAGGGCTTCCTGCGTCCGGCCCACCGGAAGCTCGTGGTGATCGACCGCAGCCCGCTCCGGCTCCTCGAGCGGCTGGCCCGGCACCGCGTGCCGGCCGCGACCCGCTGGCTCGACGAGAAGGAGACGTAGGGCCCCGCCCCGGGCGAGGCGCTAGTCGAGCTTCAGCCCCCGGAGCCGCAGGGCATTCACGATGACCGTCACCGAGCTGAAGCTCATGGCGGCGCTCGCGATCATGGGGGAGAGGAGGAGCCCGGTGAAGGGGAAGAGCACCCCGGCCGCCAGTGGTACACCCAGGGTGTTGTAGGCGAAGGCCCAGAAGAGGTTCTGGCGGATGTTGCGCATGGTGCCGCGCGACAGGCGCCGCGCCCGCACGAGGCCGGCCATCTCGCCCTTGACCAGGGTGATGCCGGCCGTCTCCATGGCCACGTCGGTGCCGGTCCCCATGGCGATGCCCACGCTGGCGGCGGCCAGCGCCGGTGCGTCGTTCACCCCGTCGCCCGCCATGGCCACGATGCGCCCCTGGGCGAGGTAGCGGGCGACCACGTCCCGCTTCGCGTCGGGGAGCACCTCGGCCTCGACACGTGCGATGCCGACCTCGCGGGCCACCGCCTCGGCAGTGGTGCGCGAATCGCCGGTCAGCATCACCACCTCGATCCCCTCGGCCGCGAGCGCCGCCACCGCCCGGGCGGCCCCGGGCTTGACCGGATCGCGCACCTCGATCATGCCGGCGGCGCTTCCGTCGACGGCGACGAGGACCACGGTCCCCCCCTCCCGGCGGAGCTCCTCGGCGCGGGCGGCGAGCGGGCCGGGCTCGATCCCCAGGTCGCGGAGGAGCGCCGCCGTTCCCACGGCGACGCGGCGCCCTCCGACCTCTCCCTCCACTCCCAGTCCGGGGCGATAGCCGAAGCGGGCCGCGGCGGGCGGCTCGATCCGGCGCCCGCGCGCGCCGGCCAGGATGGCGGAGGCGAGCGGATGCTCGCTCCCCCGCTCCAGCCCCGCAGCGAGACGGAGGATCTCCTCCTCCGTGGACCCGGGGCCGGCCACGATGCGCGCCAGGGCGGGCTTGCCCGCGGTCACCGTGCCGGTCTTGTCGAGGAGCAGGACGTCCACCTTGCCGAAGGTCTCGAGGGCCTCGGCGCTCCTCACCAGGATCCCCGCGCTGGCGCCACGGGCGGTGCCCACCATGATGGCCATGGGGGTGGCGAGCCCCAGGGCGCACGGACAGGCGATGATGAGCACCGCCACCGCGTTCACGAGGCCGTAGGCGAGGCGAGGCTCGGGTCCCCAGATGGCCCAGGCCGCGAAGGCCGCCACCGCCGACGCAACCACCGCGGGGACGAACCAGCCCGACACGGCGTCGGCGAGCCGCTGGACCGGGGCGCGGCTGCGCTGCGCCTCGCCCACCATCCGGACGATCTGGGCGAGCAGGGAGTCCTTCCCGACCCGCTCGGCCCGCATGACGAAGGTGCCGTTGCCGTTCACGGTCCCGCCGGTCACCCCCTCGCCGGGCCCCTTCTCCACCGCGAGAGGCTCGCCGGTCACCATCGACTCGTCCACCGACGACCGACCTTCGACCACCGACCCGTCGACCGGGACCTTTTCGCCCGGGCGCACCCGGAGGAGCATGCCGGGCGCGACGTCGGAGAGCGGAAGCTCCTCGTCGCGGCCGTCGTCGGTCACCCGCAGTGCGGTCTTCGGCGCCAGGCCGAGCAGCGCCTTGATGGCCCCCGAGACCCGGCTGCGGGCCCGCAGCTCCAGGATCTGCCCGAGCAGGACGAGCTCGACGATCACCGCGGCCGACTCGAAGTAGATCGGCACGGCGCCCCCGTGGCCGCGGAAGGCCGGAGGGAACCAGGAGGGTGGCAGCACCGTCGCCGCGGCGCTGAAGAGCCATGCCGCCCCGGTGCCCAGGCCGATGAGGGTGAACATGTTGTAGTGGCGGGTGCGCAGGGAGAGCCAGGCCCGCTGGAAGAAGGGCCAGCCGCCCCAGAGCACCACCGGCGCGGAGGCGACGAGCTGCATCCACGCGAGCGGCCGGGCGCCGAAGAGTCGCGTCACCGGGTGGCCCGGGAGCATGTCCGCCATCGAGAGGTTGAAGACGAAGAGTGTCGGCACGAAGGAGAGCCAGAAGCGCCGGGTCATGTTCTCGAGCTCGGGGTTGCGCTCGTCGGCGAGCGGCATCCCTCCCACCACCAGCGGCTCGAGCGCCATGCCGCAGATCGGGCAGGGGACCGGTTCCTTCTCGCGCACCTCGGGGTCCATCGGGCAGACCCACACCACCTCCGCGCCCGGCGGGGGCGGAGGGGCGCTCTCCATCCCCTTCGGGCCGCCGGACAGGAACGAGGCGGGGTTCTCCCGGAAGCGCTCGAGGCAACGCATGCTGCAGAAGTGGAAGGCCTTGGCCTCGTGCTCGAGGCTTCCGCCGCGCGGGGCGAAGGGGTTCACGTCCATCCCGCAGACGGGGTCCTTCGCCAGGAACGCGTCTGGATCGGCCTCGAAGCGCTCCCGGCAGCGGTCGCTGCAGAAGGCGTACTGGAAGCGGCCGCGGAGGAAGGTGCCGCCGGGTGGGGAGGCGACGTCGACGTCCATGCCGCACACGGGGTCGCGAGGCTGCGGGGGAACGGGGGGCTTCGCCCCGGGGGTGGGAGGGGAGGGATCGGTCATCGGTCCCCTTCCTTAACAGACGGCTCAGCCGGCGGCGAAGAGGTCGAGCTGGGGCCGCGGCCGACGGAACGGCGCCGGCGTGGAGCGCTCCCCGGTCTCGAATCCGAGCCGGGACGCGGCCGCCTCGAAGAGCGACGCGATGGAGCGGGCGTACTCTCCTTCGCCGCGCCCGCGCACGCCGAAGCGGGCGTCGTAGAGCTTGCCGTCGCGGGTCTCCCGGATGCGATGGATCACCCGCTCGGCGCGCTCGGGAATGGCCGCGCGCAGGCGCTCCTCGAAGACGTCCTTCACCGGCCCGGGGAGGCGGAGCAGGAGCCAGTGGGCCCGTGTGGCCCCCGCCTCTCGCGCGGCGGCGAGCACGCGGGGGATCTCCTCGTCGTTCAGCCCCGGGATGACCGGGGCCAGGCTGACTCCCACGGGAATGCCGGCGGCGGCGAGCCTCCGGATGGTCTCCAGGCGCCGCTGCGGGGACGCCGCCCAGGGCTCGAGCGCGCGGGCCCGGGCCGCGTCGAGGAAGGGGAGGGTGATGCTCGCCGAGGCCGCACCGAGGCTCGCGAGGGCGGAGAGGAGGTCGACGTCGCGTTCGACGAGGGGAGCCTTGGTGGTGACCATGACGGGGTTCCGGTACTCGGCGCAGACCTCGAGGCAGCCCCGGGTGAGGCGCAGCGATGCCTCCAGCGGCTGCCAGGCGTCGGTGTTGCCCGAGAAGGCGATGGCCTCGCCGCTCCAGGAGGGCCGCTCGAAGGCGCGCCGCAGCAGCTCGGGCGCCCGGAGCTTGGCCACGATGCGGGTGTCGAAGTCGGTCCCGGCGCCGAACCCCAGGTACTCGTGGGTCGGCCGTGCATAGCAGTAGGCGCAGGCGTGGGCACACCCACGGTATGGGTTGACGCTGTAGGTGAACGGGATGTCCGGGCTGTCGTTGCGCGAGAGGATCTCGCGGGTGGCGTCGGCGTAGACGCGCGGCAGGGCGGCCGGCGGCTCACCCAGCCAGTCGATGGTGGTGGCGTCCCAGGGATTGGGCGGATTGGACACGGGCCGGGGCTTCATCCGGGGGATCCTGGACTGAACGGATGAACAGGTCAAGGAGTCGACCCGGCGGCTTATTCGCGAGGCCCGTGGGTCCTCCAGCGGAGCGAGGACCTCGCGTCCGGGTCGTCCCGTGCGGGACGCACCATCGGTCAAGTACCGCGGAATCACGAAAAATGGTCCGCGCTGGTCCGTCACGCCAGGGTGCCACCAGGCGGGTGTCCTTGATCGTGGCGCCCCGCGTCCGGGGGACTTCGGTCCTCGTCGAGCGAGTCGTACGGTTCACTTCCGAGGAATGCCTGTGCGTCGCGGTCGACGCTGCATCCGAAGTCTCCTGGGGGGGGCCATGCAGGAAGTCGTTCTGGCGGTCGGGCTCGGCGATCTGGCGCCGTTGCTGCTGCACCTGACGCTCGTGCTCGCCTTCGCGGTGGTCGTCATCGACGTCGCCCTGGCCGCCTTCGGCAAGAACTCCGAGGAGAAGGTCCACCCGCGCGGGCGAAGGGTCGCGCCGTGACGAGGACCCTTCCGCCAGATCCCTGCAATTTCACCAATGGTGAGCCGGGCGCTCACCTGATCCGCCGGCGTCCGAGTCTGCGTCCGGCACAACCGAGCAACGCAGAGGAGGAAGCCATGAAGAACCTGTTCCAGAAGCTGATGAAGGACGAGAGCGGCGCCAGCTTGATCGAGTACGTGCTCATCGCCGGCACTGATCGGCGTGGCGGCGCTGGCCGGCATGCGGCCTGGTCGGACAGAACGCTCAGGCCACCCTGAACACCGGACCGCGGCGAGACATGGCCCGGCCGTAAGCACCGTACCGGCTGCGCGGGGGCGACGACCCCGGCGCAGCCGGCGACCGTTCGCCTGGGGGGTGCGATGGCCTTGCACCTCACATTCCTGGACCTTCTCGGAGCGACTGCTCGCAGTCGCCGTCGCGGCCGACGTCGCGCAGCGGCGGATCCCGAACGCGGTCGTCGCGCCCATCGCGGTGGCCGGGCTCGCGCGCGCAATGGGTGTCCGGCGGCGCCGTCGCGGCGGCGGCTCTCGGGCGCGTTGTCGCGCTCGGGGTGCTCGCGCTGCTCCTCCTCCCCTGGACGTCGGGAAGCTCGGCGGAGGCGACGTCAAGCTCATCGCCGCGACGGCCATCTGGATCGGACCCTCCCGGCTCCTCCCGTTCCTCGGCATTCGACGGCGGCTCGCCGGCGCCCCGGTGGCGTACGCGACGCGCCTCGTCCATCATCGTCCGGTTGCGCCGCGAGGCGCCGGGCG
Organism: uncultured delta proteobacterium; assembly: GCA_963818535.1. GTDB lineage: Bacteria > Myxococcota > Myxococcia > Myxococcales > Anaeromyxobacteraceae > CAIOAK01. The sequence continues at coordinate 403,216 of CAWFSM010000008.1, forward strand.
CGTCGCCCCACGGTTGCCATCGCGCACTGCCTCCCGCAGTGCAAGAGACGGTGCCGATGGCAGCTCGCGATCGCGCTCGGCGCCTTCGCGGCGCTCCAGAGGGCTGGCCATGAGCGTGTCCGCCCGGCAACGGCGCCCACACGGCGCGGTCCTCATCGAGTTCGTCATCGTGCTCCCCGTGTTCCTGCTCCTGCTGCTCGCAGCCATCGACTGGGGCTGGTACTTCGTGCTCCGCGAGAACGGCGATCAACGCCACCCGCGAAGGCGCGCGGGTCGGGTCGGTGCGCACCGGCCCGGCCTCGCCGCGGCGACGACGCGGCGCTGGCCGTCCAGACCTACCTGACCAACGGCCTCGGGCTGCGGCACGTCCGGCTCCCGTCGTGACGCATCGTCCGACGTGGCGGGTCACCAGGCCATCTCGGTGACGCCTCGTCGACTATCCGGCCGGGCTCCGATCACCGGCTCCACGCATCGACCCGCGTTCCCGACACCATCACGGCACCGGCGGACATGCGGCTCGAGGTCCAGCCCTAGAAGGGAAACGGGAGAACCCATGGCGGACAAGCCCAGACCTGACCGCAGCGCTGCACAAGGCCGCCGACCGAAGAGCCGACGGGCGGCGCTCCGCGCGGCGCTCTTCCTGGGCCTCGCGCTGGTCGCCGCGGTGGGCTCGGCGCTCCTCCTCACGCGCTACATGGAGGCGCGCACCGCGGCGGCGCGCGTGCCCACGCGCAAGCGTTCTGGTGGCGGCGATGCGATCTGCCGGTGGGCACCGAGATCCGCGCGGAGCACGTCCGGGCGGTCGACTGGCCCGTCGCGAGCCGGCCGGAGGGGACCTTCCCGAGTCCGGCGGCCGCTGGAGGGCAAGGTGGTGAGCATCCGGATGGTGAAGGGGGAGCCGTTCCTCGCGGCGAAGCTCGCCGGGGAGCGAGCGGGGGCCGGGCTCGTCGGCACTGCTGCCTCCCGGGATGCGCGCGGTCGCGTGCGGGTCGACGACGTGGTCGGGCGTGGCCGGATTCATCCACCCCGGGGACAGCGTCGACGTCATCGCCACGCTCCGCCCCGAGGGCGGGAGCAACGTGACCTCCTCGAAGGTGATCCTCCAGAAGATCAAGGTCCTCGCGGTGGGCAAGGAGCTCGACCAGCGCGTCCAAGGCGCGGACAAGGTCGTGCAGGCCACGGTGGCCACGCTCATGGTGGACGCGGAGCAGTCGGAACGGCTCGCTCTGGCGGCGGCGCAGGGAAAGATCCTCCTCACGCTGCGCAGCGGCGCCGACCGCGAGGTCGTCGCGACACGCGGGCGTCACCCCGGCGTCACTGCTCGCGATCGCCGTCGGACGCCAAGCCGGCGTCCCGTGACGCCCGTGCGCGCACGGCGTGGTCCGCCGCGAGACAGGTCCCGGAGAAGGCGCCAGCGAGGTGGTCGAGATCCTCCGCGGCGACCTGTTCGAGCGCCGCGACTTCCAGCCGAAGGGTGCGAAGTGAGCGCCGTCGCTCGTCGAGCGCTGTCTCGTCGCGCTGATCCTCGCGGCACCGCACCGACGCCGGGGCCCGGCACGGCCACCGCGACGACCTGCGCGTCGACCGGGAGCTCGGAGCGGTCCGGGAGATGACGCTGGAGGTCGGCCAGAACCGCCTGCTCATGCTCTCCGAGGCGATCGCGCGCGTGGCCGTCGCCGACCCCGCCGTGGCCGACCTCAAGGTGATCACGCCGAACCAGGTGCTCCTCACCTCCAAGGGTGCCGGGCACCACCGACCTCACCCTCTGGAACAAGGACAACGTCAGCCGCTCGTCATCGCGCTGCAGGTGAAGCGCAACGTCGAGGCACTGCGGCGGCAGCTGAAGGAGCTCTTCCCGAAGGAGAACGTCACGGCCTCCGCCGCCGGCGACCTGGTGGTGCTGGTCGGCGAGGTGAACGACCTGCGCACGCCCGGAGCGCGTCGCCGAGGTGGCGCGCCTCCACTCGCAAGCAGGTCGCCAACCTCATCACCGTGAGCGGCAGACCACCAGGTCCAGCTCTCGGTGCGCTTCGCCGAGGTCTCGCGGAGCGGCCTGAAGCAGATCGGCGTGAACCTCTTCGGGGGCTCGACGGACGGCGCGCAGGTGGGCGGCATGGTCGGGCCGAAGAACTTCCTCGGCACCTTCCTCAACAACGCAGGACTTCCACGTCCCCGGCACGGGCCTCCCGGGCCAGCCGCCCGCCTTCCCCACCGCGCCCTTCGGCCAGTCCTTCCAGCTCTTCTTCGGCTCGGCCACGCCCTTCCCGTTCAACGTCACGCTCAGCCTTCTCGAGGAGAACGGGCTCGCCAAGGTGCTCGCCGAGCCGATCGCTGGCCACGCTCACCGGCCAGGAGGCGAAGTTCCTCGCCGGCGGCGAGATCCCCATCCCGCTCGCGACGTCGCTCGGCGCGCTCAACGTCACCTGGAAGAAGTTCGGCATCCAGCTGGGCTTCACGCCCACCGTGCTCGACCAGGGGACCATCAACCTGAAGGTCGCCGCCGAGGTCAGCGACATCGACCCGGCGAACGGCGTCCAGGCCAACGGGATCTTCATCCCCGGGCTGACCTCGCGCCAGGCCGAGACCACGGTGCGCCTCGGCGACGGCCAGAGCTTCGCCATCGCCGGCCTCATGTCCGAGAAGGTCCGCTCCACCATCGACAAGGTCCCGGGGCTGGGGAGCATCCCGATCCTCGGCGCGCTGTTCCGCTCCAGCCAGCTACCAGCGCCAGGAGACGGAGCTGCTCGTGGTGATCACCGTCCGGCTCGTGAAGCCGGTGGCCCCGCACGAGGTGCAGCCGCTTCCCGAACGACTTCGAGGGGCAGAACCCCGACGGCATGGCCTTCTTCCTCATGGGCTGGGACGAGGCCGGGACACCCAAGCGCTCGCCAAAGGCCCGCGCCGCGCGGACCCTCGGGCGCGGGCGGCTTCGCTCCCTGACGAGGACGGAGAGCGAAATGGACAAGAAGACCATCCTGCTCGTGGCGGTCCGACCGGACGTGCAAGCGGCCCTCGTGGAGGCCCTCGGGGCGCGCGGCACCCTCTCGGTCGAGACGTCGCCGCGGCCCGCGCGGCCGTCGGAAAGGGGGCGCCCGCCGCCGCGGTGCTGGCGATCTCGCGACCGCTCCCAGTGGCGGATCGCGCTCGAGCTGGTCGCGCGACCTCTCGGCGCAGGGCGTGCCGGTGGTCGTGCTCGGCGCCCGCAAGGATCCCGACCTGATCCGCGAGGCGCTGCGCGCCGGCGCGCAGGGACTTCCTGGCGGCCGGCGAGGAGGGCGAGCTCGCCGGGAAGATGCTCGCCCTGCTCCAGGCCTCGGGCGACTTCCAGCTCGCGCAGGTCACGGCGTTCTTCCCGGCCAAGGGGGCATGGGCGCGACGTCGCTCGCCACGCACCTGGCCGGTGCGCTGGCGCGGCAGGGGCGGCGCGTGTGCCTGGTCGACCTCGACTTCGAGCTCGGCGACGTCCTCTCCTTCCTCGACATGAAGGGCACCTACACGCTCGCCGACGTGGCGGGCAACACGCACCGGCTCGACCGGGAGCTGCTCGACGCCAGCGTGCCCCGCCACGCCTCGGGCGTGTGGGTTCTCTCGCAGTGCGACGCGGTGGCGGACGGCGAGCGGCTCGACCCGGGAGCGGTGGCCGGGGTGCTCCGCTTCCTGCGTCGGCACTACGACCACGTCGTCGTCGACGGGCTGCGTGACTTCGGCGACCTCGCCTTCGCCGCGCTCGACGTCGCCGACCCGCATCGTGCTGGTGGTCACCCAGGAGGTGCCGGCGGTCGGAGCGCCCAGCGATGCGCCGCCTACTTCGGCCAGCTCGGGTACGACGCGACCGGCTGCTCCTGCTCGTGAACCGGTACCACAAGGGCTCGCCCATCACCCGGGAGGTCGTCGAGGAGACGGTCGGCCTGGCCGTGGCGGCGACGGTCGCCAACGACTTCTCGGGGCTTTCCCGGGCGGTGAACCGGGGCGTGCTGCTCTGGGAGGAGGCGCCGCCGGTCGGCCGTGGCGCGCGACACCGAGGCGCTCGCGGCGTCCATCGCGCCCGGCCGGCGGGCAGCCGGCGGCGGTCCGCCTCGCTGTTCCGAGAAGCTCTTCTCCCCGAAGGCGGTCCTTCATGGGCTTGACTGAGCGCAATCCGGCAGCGCGGCAACGGCGCCGGGAGCGGGCCGGGGCGGTCCGGCCGGCGTGAGCGCGCAGGTCTTCCACGACCTGAAGACCGACCTGCACCGGCGGGTCGTGGACAGCCTGGATCTGAAGATCGCTCGAGAAGCTGTCGCCGGAACGGCTCCGGGAGCAGCTGCGCAGCGTGGTCGGGCCGCTGCTCGCCGCCCCGGGCGTGCCGCTCAACCAGGGCGAGCGGGAGCAGATGGTCCAGGATCTCCTCGACGAGATCTTCGGCCTGGGGCCGCTCGAGCCGCTCCTGCGCGGACCCGACCATCTCCGACATCCTGGTCAACAGCTACGGCACCAGGTCTACATCGAGCGCGCCGGCATGCTGGAGCTCACCAGCGTCGCGCTTCGCGACGACGACCACCTGCTGCAGATCATCGACCGGATCGTCTCCCAGGTCGGCCGGCGCATCGACGAGATCGTCGCCCATGGTCGACGCCCGGCTGCCCGACGGCTCGCGCGTCAACGCCATCATCCCGCCGCTGGCCCTCGACGGGCCGGTGCTCTCCATCCGCCGCTTCGGCGCCGACGCCGCTCACGCCCGACGACCTGGTGCGCGATCGGCGTCGCTCGACCGCGAGATGCTGGACGTGCTCAGCGCGCGCGCGTGCAGGCCCGCATCAACATCCTGATCTCGCGGCGGCACCGGCGCCGGCAAGACCACGCTGCTGAACGTGCTCTCGGCCTTCATCCCCGACGACGAGCGCATCGTCACCATCGAGGACGCGGCCGAGCTGCAGCTGCAGCAGGAGCACGTCGTGCGGCTGGAGACCGCGCCCGCCCAACATCGAGGGCAAGGGCGAGGTCACGCACCGCGACCTGCGTCCGCAACGCCTGCGCATGCGTCCCGACCGGATCATCGTCGGCGAGGTCCGCGGCGACGAGGCCCTCGACATGCTCCAGGCCATGAACACCGGCCACGAGGGCTCGATGACCACCATCCACGCCAACACCTCCCGCGACGCGCTGTCGCGCCTGGAGTCGATGGTGGGGATGAGCGGCATCCAGCTGCTCCGACGCCTACGTCCGCCAGACCATCGCCCGGGCGCTGAACCTCATCGTCCAGCTGGGACGCGGCAGCGACGGCCGGCGCCGTGTCGTCGGCGTCTCGGAGATCACCGGGACCGAAGGCAACACCATCGTGATGCAGGAGCTCTACGTGTTCGACCAGCGCGGCGTCGACGCGTCGGGGCGCGTCGTGGGCGAGTTTCGATCCACCGGGATCCGACCCAAGGTCATGGAGCGCATCGAGCGCGCAGGAATCGATCCGTCCCGTCTTGCGGGGGCCTGGGCCTAGGAGCCGCCATGCGCATCGCCCTCGTCGTCCTCACCAGTCTCGCCGCTCCTCGGACTCCTCGAGGCCGCGTTCCAGGCGCTTCGCTACCTCTCCGACCGCCGAGGGCGCGACCTGCGACGGCGCCTCCAGGCTCACGAGGGGCCGCTGCCGCTCGACTCCAGCCTGCTCAAGCAGGGACGGTTCTCCGGCATCCCGGCCCTCGACGCCTGGCTCTCCGACCCGTCGCTGGGCGCGGCGCATCGAGCACCTCCTCGAGCAGGCCGACTCTCGGATGACGGTGGCCCAGCTCTGCGGGTTCAGCCTCCTGGGCGCGTTCGTGGGCGCCATGACGAGCTGGTGGCTCGGCCTGGTGGGCCTGGCGATCGCCGGGGCGGCCCTGGTCGCCCCCGTCGTCCTGCTCGTCGCCGCGCGGGAGCGGCGCAGCCGGACTCCTCTCCGAGCAGCTGCCCGAGGCGCTCGACATGATGGCCCGGTCGCTCAGGGCCGGGCACGCGCTCTCCTCGGCGTTCCAGCTCGTCGCCGAGGAGATGCCCGAGCCCATCTGCGTCGAGTTCGCACGGGCCTTCGAGGAGCAGCGGCTGGGGATGCCGCTGGAGCGGGCGGTCCGCGAGATGGGCGCGCGTGCCCCGTCGAACGGTGACCTCAAGCTGTTCGCTGTGTCCACGGTGATCCAGAAGGAGACCGGCGGCAACCTCGCCGAGATCCTCGACGGGATCGCCGCCACGGTGCGGGACCGCTACCGCTTCTTCGGGAAGCTCCGGGCGCTCACGGCCGAGGCGCGCGTCTCGGCATGGCTGGTGGCGCTCATGCCGATCGGGATAGCCGCGTTCATGATCATGACCCAGCCCGACTACATGGGCAAGCTGGTCGACAACTCCGCTCGGCCAGACCATCCTCGCCGTCGGCGTCGGCTCCTGGATCCTGGGAACCGTCTGGTTCCAGCGGCTCACCCGGTTCGACTACTAGGAGGCGGCCTTGCACCTCGACTGGATGGCGCTCGTGGTCGGAACCGGATTCGTGGCCGCCATCGCGGCGGCGGCCGCCACGGTCTACTCGATCGTCGGCAGCCAGCGCGGGGCGGCTCGCCAGCTCCAGAGGCGGCTCGCGCCGTCCCACGACCTGCCCGAGCTCGTCGAGCACCGGAGCCGGGCAGCCCAGATGGTGGCCCAGGGCCTCGCCCCCATCGCCCGTCTCGCCACCCCCGACGAGGACGAGCTCTCCCGGCTGCGCGAGCGACTGGTGCAGGCCGGATTCCGCAGTCCCCAGGCCGTGCCCATCTTCCTCGCGGTCAAGGTGCTCCTGCCACTCCTCCTCGTGGGCGGACTTCTCTGGTTCGGCGCGTCGCAGGCCGAGGCGGTGGACTACCTCTCCGCCTGGGCCGTGGGTGTCGCGGTGGTGGGGTTCCTCGTCCCCAACCTCTGGCTCCGGCGGCGGGTCCAGTCCCGGCAGGCGGAGATCGACCGGGGCCTTCCCGACGCGCTCGACCTCCTGGTCACCTGCGTGGAGGCAGGACTGGGCCTCGACTCGGCCCTGCAGCGGGTGGCGCTGGAGATCGGCCTGGCACGTCCGGTGCTGTCCGAGGAATTGACCCTGACCTTCCTCGAGGTCAAGGCCGGGGTCCGGCGCACCGACGCCTTCCGGCGTCTCGCCGACCGCACCGGCGTCCAGGATCTGAAGACGCTCGCCGCCACGCTCAACCAGACCGACATCTTCGGGACGAGCATCTCGCGGGCGCTGCGCGTCCAGGCCGAGGGCATGCGAATCCGGCGAATGCAGCGCGCCGAGGAACGCGCCGCGGTGCTCAGCGTGAAGATGACCATGCCGCTCGTGCTGTGCTTCGTTCCCACCCTGTTCGTCGTGCTGGTCGGGCCGGCGTGGGTGAACATCGTGTCCCAGTTCCTTCGGCGGGGGGGTCCATGAGAGTCGAGATTCGTGCCGCACTGGCGGTGACGCTCCTGATCGTCGCTGGCGGGTGCGCCAGCAAGCAGAAGACCGCCGACGCCCAGGGGCGGCAGGTCCGGCTGGGCATGGCCGAGCAGATGGCGGCCCGTGGCGACTGGGCCGGCGCCTTCCAGATCGCCGACGCACTCACCCGGGAGGACCCGACCGACGGAGACGCGCTGCTGCTCCGCGCCAAGGCCCTTCGAAAGCAGGAGATGCCGGCCGAGGCCGAGGCCGACCTCCGGAAGCTGGTCGTCCTCCAGCCCCGCAACCCCGAGGCACACGCGGAGCTGGCCATCCTCTGCGAGCACAGCGGGCGCGGTGCGGAGGCGCTCGACCACCACCAGGAGGCCAGCCAGCTCGCCCCGGGCTACCCGCGCTACCTGAACAACCTGGCCTTCGCGCTCATCGTGCGCGGGAAGGCGAAGGACGCGATTCCCAAGCTCGAGGAGGCGCTCAGGGCGGAGCCGCGGAGCCCGCGGCTCCGCAACAACCTCGGGTTCGCCTACGCCGCCACCGGTGACTTCACGCGGGCCTTCGACCAGTTCCGGCTCGGAGGCACGCCGGTGCAGGCCCACAACAACCTGGGGTTCGCCTACGAGCGGGCGGGGAACCTCGCCCAGGCCTACGACCTCTACCTGCAGGCGGTCCAGCTCGACCCGGCCGACGCGACCGCCCGGACCAACCTCTCGCACGTGGCCACGCGCCTGGGCCGGAGCGTCCCCAACGAGGCCGCCGCGCCGGTGCGACCCGCCACCGAGATCGGAGGAAGCTGATGCGCAAGTCCATCGCCGCACTCGCCGTCGTCGCCGCCCTCGCCGCCGGCTGCGGCTACGAACGCATGGCCCCGGCCTTCGGGCGGGCGAACAAGGAGGCCTTCGCCCTGCAGCAGCCCGCGCAGGCGAAGCCTCCGCCGCCCCCGTCCATGTCCCTCGACACCCAGGAGGCCGAGGTCATCGGCGAGGCCTACGTGAAGAGCCTCTCCGGGAAGACCAAGGCCGACCCCGAGCCGTTGCTCTACGTCGCGCCGCCCCAGCGCCAGGGGGCGGCCCCGCCCTGCAGCCGTCCGTGCCGAAGAGCTGAGGCGCGCCATGGCACGCGGGACCAGGACCGAGCGCGGAGCGATCCTCATCTGGTCGACCTTCGCGATCTTCATGGTGGCGGTGCTCGCCGCCGTCGTCGTGAACATCGGCCACCTCACGTCCGTCCGCGGCGAGCTCCAGAACGCCGTCGACGCCGGCGGCGCTCGCCGGCGCCCGGGAGCTCTCCGGGCATGTCGGCCGACCTGTCGGCAGGCCGACACGGTGGCGGACGACCAGGCCGGCGCCCACGGGACCGATCGGCACGCCGTGGTGGCGAGCGACGTCCGGTTCGGGGCGTGGGTGCCGCCCAACCGGACCTGCGACCCGCAGGACGCCCAGATGCCGCTCGACCGGAGGGACGGGTACTCGACGGACGGGCACCGGTTCTGCGAGGTGACGGGAACCGACGCGGCCGCCGCCTTCCGGGTCAACGCGGTCTACGTGCGGGCACAGCGGAACGACGCCGCGCCGGGCGCCGGCGCCGTTCCCATGCTCTTCGGGCGGCTTCTCGGCCGCCCGTCCGCGGCGGTCACCGCGAGCGCCATCGCCGTCACGGGCGGTCCCTGCGGCGGGTGCAACGTCCAGGTTCCCATGGTGGTGGGAGTCGGGTGCCTCACCGACCAGCCCGGTGGCGGGGGAGGGGCCGTGTGCGACCCATCGACCGGAGCCGACTCACCGGGGCCGCTCTACACGCTCGGTCTCTCGCCCACTCCGGTGCGCTCGGCTGGCTGGTCGGTCGTTCAGCGAGGTTGCGCCCATCCGAGCAGCAGATCTGCTCCTTCCTGAAGGAAGGGGGCGGCAGCTGCCCCACCGTCGGGGCGGAGGTCGAGCTCGTGGACGTGGGGCAGGGGAACAAGTTCAACGGCTCGTGCAAGTCGGCGACGCAGAACTCCGTCAAGACCATCTGCGACTGGTTCAAGCAGTACGTGGGGCAGATGGTCGACGTCCCGGTGATCAGCATGTCCGGGCTCACGAGCGAGGCCTGCCCCAGCAACTACGTGGGTCGCGCGTACATCGTGGGTTACGCCACCTACCGCGTGCTCGCCGTGAACTGCACGGCTTCCGCCGCAGCACCCCGACTGCGTCGAGGCCCCGGGGGCGGGCTACTGCCAGGACGCCGCCGCTCCCTGCAGCATCTACGCTTCCGGGAAGTGCGTGCTCATCCGCAGCTCGTCTGCAACCACCTGAACGGCGCCAACCACTCCACCGGCTGCGCCTGGACGGGGACCTCCCCGCTGCGGCCCGTCCTCGTGCGGTGACCCACCATCCCGCGGGACCGCCCGGCCCCACGTGCTATAACCCCCCGTCTTGCCTGACGAGATCCTGATCGTCGCCGCCGAGGCGAGCGCGGACCTCCATGCCGCGCGGGCCTTCGAGGAGCTGCGGAGGATGCGCCCCGACGTGCGCGCCTTCGGGGTGGGAGGCCCTCGCCTGCGCGCGGCCGGGATCGAGGCGCTCTACCCCGCCGAGGACCTGAACGTGATGGGCTTCGCCGAGGTGCTGCCCAAGGTCCCCCGGATCCTGGCCGTCCTGCGCGGGCTGCGGCGCGCGGCCGAGGCGCGGCGTCCTCCGGTGGCGCTCCTGGTCGACAGCCCGGATTTCAACCTTCGCCTCGCCAAGCACCTCAAGCGACTGGGCGTGAAGGTCGTCTACTACGTGAGCCCCATGATCTGGGCCTGGCGCAGCGGCCGGGCCCGCAAGATCGCCAAGGTGGTCGACCGGATGCTCTGCATCCTCCCCTTCGAGGAGCGGTTCTACGAGGGAACCGGGGTGTCGGCGCGGTTCGTCGGCCACCCCTTCGCCGAGCGGGCCCTGCCCGGCGACGCGGCCAGCTACCGCGTCGCCCTCGGCCTGCCGGCCGGGCGAACCATCGTGGCGCTCCTCCCCGGGAGCCGCCGCAGCGAGATCGACCGCATCCTCCCGCCCATGCTCGAGGCCGCCGAGCGCATCCGCGTCCTCCACCCCGACGTCCAGTTCGTGGTCCCGGTGGCTCCGACCCTGAGCGAGGCCATGCTGCGGCCGGCGCTCTCCCTCCACCCCGGGCTCGACGTCCGGCTGGTGGCGGGTCGGGCCGACGAGTCGGTGGGGGCGAGCGACGCGGCGCTGGTGAAGAGCGGCACCTCCACGCTCGAGACCGCCCTCATGAACCGCCCCATGGTGGTGGTCTACAAGATGGCCTGGTTCACCTACTGGATCGCGCGCCTGCTCGTCCACATGTCCCATTTCGCGCTGGTGAACATCCTGGCCGGCCGCACGGTCGTGCCCGAGCTTCTGCAGCAGGAGGCCAGCCCCGAGCGCATGGCCGCGGAGATCGAGCGCCTCCTGTCCGACCCGGGAGCCCGCCGGGCCCAGCTGGACGGGCTGGCCGAGGTCCGCCGCTCGCTGGGCGAGCCGGGCGCCGCCCGCCGCGTCGCCGAGGAGATCGACGGAGCACTTCCATGACCGAGACCCGAACCGAAGCCCCCCGGAACCGCGCGCTGGTCTGCCTGCCGACCTACGACGAGAAGGACAACGTCGGTCCCATGGTCGAGGCCATCCTGGCCGCCACACCCGACGTGGACGTGCTGGTCATCGACGACAACTCCCCGGACGGGACCGGGCAGCTCGCCGACGCCATCGCCGCCCGGGAACCGCGGGTGAAGGTCCTGCACCGGGCCGGCAAGGAGGGGCTCGGCAAGGCCTACCTGGCCGGCTTCGACTGGGCGCTCCGCCAGGGGTACGAGCTCATCCTGGAGATGGACGCCGACTTCTCCCACGACCCGAAATACCTGCCGGGCATGCTCGCGGCCTCGAAGGAGGCCGACCTGGTCCTCGGGTCCCGCAACATCCCGGGCGGGGGGACGGTCAACTGGGGGATCCTCCGGAAGATCATCTCCCGGGGCGGCAGCCTCTACGCCCGGACCATCCTGGGCATCCCGGTCCGCGACCTCACGGGCGGATTCAAGTGCTTCCATCGCAGGGTGCTCGAGTCGATCGAGCTTTCCAGCGTCGAGTGTTCCGGCTACGCCTTCCAGATCGAGCTCACCTACCGGACGCTGCGGCGCGGCTTCCGGGTGAAGGAGATCCCCATCGTCTTCGTCGACCGGCGGGTGGGCCAGTCGAAGATGTCGAAGCGGATCGTTGTGGAAGCGCTGCGCAAAGTGTGGTCCATTCGACGCTCGAATTTCCGCTGACGGGGGGCAGGACCCGGAAGACCGATGCTCCGCGACGTCCTGACCAGCAGCTTCGTCGCGCTCTCGGCCATCTTCGTGGTGGTCGATCCGTTCGCGGCGGTCCCGTTCTTCCTGTCCATGACGTCGGACCAGTCCCCGGCGCAGCGCCGGGAGACCGCACGTCGCGCCTCCATCGGGGTCTGGCTCATCCTCACCGCCTTCGGGCTGCTGGGCGCGCTGCTGTTCCGCCTGCTGGGCATCTCCATCCCGGCCTTCAAGCTGGCCGGCGGCCTGCTCCTCCTGCTCATCGCCATCGACATGATCCGCATCGCCCCGTCCCGGGCCCGCATCACCGAGCCGGAGGTCGAGGCCGGGCAGGTGAAGGAGGACGTGGCCATCGTGCCGCTCGCCATGCCGCTGCTCGCCGGGCCCGGCTCCATCGCCACGGTCATCGTGCTCATGGGACGCGTCCAGCCCAGGCAGTGGTGGAACGGGCTCCCGGTGCTGGGGGCCGTGGCCGTGGTGGCGGTGGCGACCTACTTCACGCTCGCCGCCGCCACCCGCGTCGAGCGCGTCCTCTCCCGCACGGGAATGAACATCCTCGAACGCGTGGCGGGCATGCTGCTCGCCGCCATCGCACTGCAGTTCATGATCGACGGGGCCGGGGAGGCGTTCCCCGGCCTGCTCCGCTGAGGCCCTCATGAATCCCACCGAGAACTTCCGCCGCGCCCGCGACTTCCTGCTGCAGAACCGCGAGGACTGGGAGGCAGCCTCCCAGGGCTTCCGGTGGCCGGCGCTCGACCGCTTCAACTGGGCGCTCGACTGGTTCGACGTCGTCGCCGACGGGAACGGGCGCACCGCCCTCCACATCGTCGAGGAGTACGGGGCCGAGGTCCGCCTCAGCTACCACGAGCTGGCCGAGCGCTCGAACCGCGTCGCCGTCTACCTGCGGCGCCAGGGCGTCGAGCGGGGCCACCGCATCCTCATGATGCTCCCCAACTCGGCACCCCTCTGGGAGATCATGCTCGGCGCCATGAAGCTCGGCGCGGTGCTCATCCCGGCCACCACGCTCCTCACCGCGGAGGACATCCAGGACCGGCTGGAGCGGGGCGAGGTGCGCCACGTCATCACCGATCCGGACGGAGCCGAGAAGATGCGGGGTCTCGCGGGGGACTTCACCCGCATCGTGGTCGGGGAGCAGGTGCGCGGCTGGCTCGCCTACCACGACGCCTACGACGAGTCGTCCTACTTCATCCCGCACGGCGAGACCCACATCAACGACCCGGTGCTGCTCTACTTCACGAGCGGGACCACCGCGAAGCCGAAGCTCGTGCTGCACACCCAGCGCAGCTACCCGGTCGGCCACCTCTCCACCATGTACTGGATCGGGATCCGGGAGGGGGACGTCCACATGAACATCAGCTCGGCGGGATGGGCCAAGCACGCCTGGTCGAGCTTCTTCGCCCCCTTCAACGCCGGGGCCACGGTCTTCGTCCACAACTACACCCGCTTCGTGCCCCGCCGGACCCTCGAGGTGCTGGAGACCCACGAGATCACCACGATGTGCGCGCCTCCCACGGTGTGGCGCATGCTCATCCTCGAGGATCTGACCCGCCACAAGGTCCGGGTGCGCGAGGCGCTCTCCGCCGGGGAGCCGCTCAACCCCGAGGTGATCGAGAAGGTCCGGCAGGGCTGGGGCACGACCATCCGGGACGGCTACGGCCAGACCGAGACCACCGCGCAGGTCGGCAACTCGCCCGGTCAGCTCATCAAGCCCGGCTCGATGGGGCGGCCCATGCCCGGGTACAAGATCGCCCTCCTCGACGGGGAGGGGCAGCCGGCGGACGAGGGGGAGATCTCGCTCGACCTCTCGGCGCGGCCGGCCGGGCTCATGGCCGGATACCAGGACGACCCCACCCTGAACGAGTTCGTGATGCGCGACGGCCACTACCACACCGGCGACGTCGCGGTGCGGGACGCGGACGGCTACATCACCTACGTCGGGCGCGCCGACGACGTCTTCAAGAGCTCCGACTACCGCATCAGCCCGTTCGAGCTGGAGAGCGCCCTCATCGAGCACGGCGCCGTGGCCGAGGCCGCGGTCGTCCCCAGCTCCGACGCCGTGAAGGGAGACCTGCCCAAGGCCTTCCTCATCCTCAAGCCCGGCCACGAGCCGAACCGGGAGCTGGCGGCCGACATCTTCAAGTTCATCCGCCGCCGGCTCGCCCCCTACAAGCGGGTACGGCGCATCGAGTTCTCGGATCTCCCGAAGACCATCTCCGGGAAGATCCGGCGCGTGCAGCTTCGCGCCCTCGAGAAGGAGCGGCGGGCCCGCGGCGAGCGCGGACCGCTCGAGTTCTGGCAGGAGGAGTTTCCCGAGCTGAAGGGCTGACAACCACCGGCGAGGGCCCTGCCGATCCGTGCTATGGATCGGCCCCTCGCCGTCCCCTCGAACCCCGCACCCCACGCGGGCGAACCCGGAGACGAAATGGCCCCCCGCATCGCACGTACCTTCTCCATCCTCGGCGCCGACGGCGCCGGGAAGACGGCTCTCGTCGAGGCGTTCCTCCGTGCCGCCGACGCCAAGCGCGCCAGCCCCGAGGGGTCGACCTCGCGTCTCGACGCCGATCCCGAGGAGAAGAAGCGCAACTTCACGTTGACGATCCACCCCGAGACCTTCGAGGAAGGTGGCCGGGTCTTCAACGCGCTCGACACCCCGGGCTTCGCGGCCTTCATCAACGAGGCCGAGTGGGCCCTCCAGGTGTCCGACGGCGCGGTGCTGGTGGTCTCGGCGGTCGACGGCGCCCACAACCGGGCCGAGCGCATCTACGACGTGCTCGCCGACTCCGGCCGCCCCGCCATCGCCGTGCTCGGCCGCATCGACCACGACCTGTCCGACTTCCGCCGGACCGTCGCCGACGTCGAGGCCTCGCTCAAGGTGAAGGCCATCCCGGTGCAGCTCCCCATCGGCTCGGGCGCCGGTGGCGGTCTGAAGGGGATCGTCGACCTCTTCTCCATGAAGGCCCACCTCTACGACCGGACCTTCGGCAAGTTCGCGGTGGCGGAGATCCCGGCCGACATGAAGGCCGAGGCCGACGCCGCGCGCACCGCGCTCGTCGAGGCGGCCGCCGAGTCCAACGACGAGCTCCTCGGCAAGTACCTGGAGGGCACCGCGCTCTCCGCGGAGGAGATCGAGAGCGGTCTGGCCGCCGGCGCCGCGCAGCAGAGGGTGCTCCCGGTCGCCGTGGTCGCCGCCAAGCCGGGAGTGGGCGTCCGCGAGCTCCTCGACCTCGTGGTGCGCCTCCTGCCCGCGCCCGAGGCCCGCCAGGTGAAGGGCGTCGACCTGCACGGGGACGAGGTGGAGCGTCGCGCCGATGCCGCCGCCCCGTTCTGCGCCCAGGTCTTCCGCACCACCATCGACCACTTCGCCGGCCGCGTGGACTACCTGCGGGTCCTCTCCGGAACGCTCAAGTCCGAGGCCACGGTGATGAACCCCCGCACCCGCAGCGAGGAGCGGGTGAGCCGTCTCTTCCGCACCGACGGCGCCCAGACGGTGGAGATCCCCGCCGCAGGGCCGGGCGACGTGGTGGTGCTGCTCAAGCTCAGGGACGCGCGCACCGGCGACACCCTCTGCGACAAGGACGCGCCCATCCTGCTGCCCGACTTCCGTCAGCCCAACCGGCCGGTGGCCTACGCCATCCAGGCCAAGGGTGGAGCCGACGACAAGGCGGCCGCCGCCATCCACAAGCTCATCGAGGAGGACCCGTCGCTCGATCTGCAGCGGAACCCCGACACCGGGGAGTTCCTGCTCAGTGCGGTGGGCCAGGCCCACATCGAGGTCACGGTCGAGCGGCTGAAGCGCAAGCACTCGGTGGAGATCCAGCTCGCGGTGCCGACGCCGGCGTACCTCGAGACCATCACCGCTCCCTCCAAGGCGCAGGGCAAGTTCAAGCGGCAGACCGGGGGCCACGGCCAGTACGGCGACTGCACGATCGAGCTCTACCCGCTGGCCCGCGGGACCGGCTTCGAGTTCGAGGACGCCATCGTGGGCGGGGTCATCCCGCGCCAGTTCATCCCCTCGGTCGAGAAGGGAATCCGTGGCGCGCTCCACTCCGGCCCGCTGGCCGGCTACCCCGTGGTCGACTTCCAGGCCAAGCTGGTCTTCGGCAGCTACCACGACGTCGACAGCTCCGACATGGCCTTCCAGATCGCCGGCTCGATGGGCTTCAAGAAGGCCATGGAGGGGGCGCGCCCCATCCTGCTCGAGCCGGTCATGAAGCTCGACGTCCGCGTCCCCGAGGAGTACGTCGGCGCGGTCATGGGCGACCTGAACAGCCGCCGCGCCAAGGTGCAGGGCATGGAGCCGGCCGCCCGCGGCGTGGTCATCCGTGCGCTCTGCCCGCACGCCGAGGCGATGACCTACGACGCCGACCTCCGCTCGCTCACCCAGGGCGTGGGGTACTTCACCATGGAGCCTTCGCACTACGACCCGGTTCCCCCCTACGCAGCCCAGAAGATCATCGAGAAGCGGCGCGCCGAGGGGAAGGTGAAGGGGGCCGAGGAGGAGAAGTAGGCCTCACCGCGGCTTCACGGGAAGACGAACGACGGCCCGGCGCCGCTCCGGTGGCGTCCGGGCCGGGTCGGAGAGCCACATCACGTGGAGCCGTCCGCGGACGGCCAGGCCCAGGTCTGCGGCGGCCCATCGCAACCGGTCCACGGTGCCCGGCAGGTCGGAGAAGGGGCCCACGTGGAGGGCCTGGATGCAGCGTCCCTCGCGCAACTCCTCGATGCGGGCAGGCCGGGTGCCGGCCCCGGCCGGGACGCCGTGGTCGCCCTCGCCGAGCGCGGCCAGGTCGCCCGTCCGGACGAAGGCGGGGATGCGCAGGATGATCTTCCAGGCGAGCGGCCCGCTGGCGTCGACCTCCACCCCGGCTGCGCGGGGAGGGCCCAGCAGCGCCTCGAGGGGCGGGAGACGGAAGTCCTTGCCCGTCTCGCGCCTCGCGCGCGCGCGGAGGTCGCGCAGGAGGCTCGTATGCGCGCGCACCTGCTCCAGGAAGTCGTCGCCCGAGACGTCCCCCTCGCCGTCCAGGGAGAGGTAGCGCGCCGGCGCCGTGGGCACCACGCGGGGGGTTCGCCCGGCCGCGTACTCCTCGGCGTGAAGCGCCACCAGGTCGACGCGCGCGGGCATCCCGGGTACATAGCCCCGGGACGTCTCCACGCCACTCGTGCTGGCGGTTCGCCCGGTCCCCTGGGAGAATGCGCCGACAGGTCTCATCGGCCCCCCCTTGCGAACCTACCTCCGCCTCCTCGCCTACGCCGCTCCGTACCGATGGCGCTTCCTCGCAGCCTTCGGTTGCATGGCCGTGCTCGCGCTCGCCACGGCGATGTACGTGAACCTGCTCGGACCGGTGCTCGAGTTCCTCTTCACCGGGAAGGCCGGCGCCCTGGGGGCGGTGGCCACGGTCATGCCCGGCGACTCCGCGCTGGCGGGGTGGACGCGGGGCGTCGACCGGGTCCAGGCGCTCCGGGTCCTGCCCTGGATCGTCGTCACCGTCGCCGTGGTGAAGGGGGTGGCCTTCTTCGGGCAGGCCTACCTCATGGGCACCACCTCGCAGCGGATCATCGCCGACCTGCGCGGGGCGCTCTTCGACCACCTGCTCCGGCTCTCGCCGTCCTTCTACGCCCGCCGCCATTCCGGCGACCTGCTCTCCCGGGTGGGCAACGACGTGCAGGCGGTGGAGGCGGCGGTCTCGACCGCCATCGCCAGCTACCTGCGGGACGGGCTCACCGTCGTGGTGATGCTGGTGAACTGCTTCCTCATCGACTGGAAGCTCTCCCTCGTCACGTTCGTCGCCATCCCGATCACCATCCTCCCGGTGGTCCGCATCGCCAAGCGGCTGAAGAAGGTGACGGTCCAGTCCCAGTCCACGCTCGGCAAGATCTCCGAGCTGGTCCAGGAGACCCTTTCCGGGATCCGGGTGGTCCAGGCCTACGGCATGGAGCAGTGGGAGTCGTCCCGCTTCCGGGAGGAGAACGTGCGCTGGCTCCGCTACATGCGGCGGAGCATCTCGGTGCGCGCCTTCTCCTCGCCGCTCATGGAGGTGATGGCGGCCGTGGGGCTCGGAATCGCCATCTGGTGGGTCGGGGAGGGCATCGTCTCGGGCGCGCTCCCGGCCGGGAAGTTCTTCTCCTTCGTGACCGCGATCCTCCTCCTCTACACCCCCGTGAAATCCCTGGGGAAGGTGGGGCAGGTGGCCATGGTGGGGGCGGCGGCGGGCGAGCGGATCTTCGAGATCCTCGACGCCCGGACCGACGTGCCCGATCAGGGAAGGGTGGCGCTCCCGCCGCTGCAGGACGCCATCCGCTACGAGGACGTGACCTTCTCCTACGGCGATCGCCCCGTCCTCCACGGGGTCTCGATCGCGGTCCGGAAGGGAGAGGTGGTCGCGCTCGTCGGCAGCTCCGGCGGAGGGAAGACCACGGTGGCGAACCTGCTGCCCCGCTTCTGGGACGTCACGGGTGGGCGCATCACCATCGACGGCGTGGACGTACGCGAGGCCACGCTGGCCAGCCTGCGCGCGGGGATCGCGCTGGTGACGCAGGAGACGGTGCTCTTCAACACCTCCGTCCGCTCCAACATCGCCTACGGCCGCCCCGACATCCCGCTCGCGGAGGTCGAGCGGGCGGCGCGCATGGCCCACGCCGAGGAGTTCATCCGGGCGCTCCCCCAGGGGTACGACACCGTGGTGGGCGAGCGGGGCGTCATGCTCTCCGGCGGGCAGCGGCAGCGAATCGCCATCGCCCGGGCCTTCCTGAAGGACGCTCCCATCCTGCTCCTCGACGAGGCGACCAGCGCCCTCGACGCGGAGAGCGAGCGGGAGGTGCAGCGGGCGCTCGAGCGGCTCATGGGCATCGGCGAAGGGGGGCAGGGCGCCCACCGCACCACGCTGGTCATCGCCCACCGGCTCTCCACCATCCGCAACGCCGACCGCATCGTCGTCCTGTCGCAGGGGCGCGTGGCCGAGGTGGGTCGCCACGAGGAGTTGCTCGCCCTGGGCGGGGAGTACGCCCGGCTCTACAGGATCTACGAGGGCGGAGCGGCCGCCGGGAACCTCGCCAGCCCGGTGCGGATCGCCTAGGAGCCGGCGCCGTGCACTTCCTCTACGCGATCGGGAGCTACCTCGCCGTCGCGGTGCTCCTCCCGGTGCTGCTCTTCCACCCGAAGCTGCGCCACGGGATCAAGGAGCGGTTCGGCTACTACCGATCCCGGGAAGCCCCGGGCGAGGGCTCCCCGCGGATCTGGCTCCACGGCGCCAGCGCCGGCGACCTCCTCTCGCTCCAGCCCATGATGCGGGAGCTGAAGGAGCGCATGCCGGGCTGTTGCCTGGTGGTCACGACCATCACCAACAGCGGACTGGAGATGGCGCGCGCCAAGATCCGCGAGGCCGACGTGATCGTGTACGCGCCCTACGATCTCCCCGGGGCGACCCGGCGGGCCCTGGCCGCGCTGCGCCCCGACCTGCTCGTGCTCGAGTACACCGAGATCTGGCCCAACCTGATCCGCGCGGCCCGCAAGGCCGGGGTGCGCATCGCGCTCACCAACGGCCGGTTCGCCCCCGAGAAGCTCTCCCGGTACCGGACCTTCTTTCGCGCGGTCGGGAAGCCGCTGCGGTCCATCACGCTCTTCCTCATGCGCTCCGACGAGGAGGCCGAGCGCGCCCTCCAGCTGGGCGCCCCGCCCGATCGCGTCTGGGTCACCGGAAACACCAAGTTCGACGCGCTGGTGCTCGACCGTCCCCGCGGCGACGACGAGGAGCTGCGCGCCGCCCTCGGGCTCGACCCCTCCCGGCCGGTCTTCATCGCCGGATCCACGCACGACGGGGAGGAGGAGCTGCTCGTCGACGTGTACCGGAAGCTCCTCGTCGACGTCCCGGGGCTCCAGATGGTGGTGGCCCCGCGCTACGTGGAGCGTGCGGGGAAGATCGTCGCCATCGCCCAGGGAGCCGGGCTGACCTCCCGCCTGAGGAGCGCCGGCGCGTCGGCGGGACCCGCGCAGGTCGTCGTCATCGACACCATCGGCGAGCTGGCGGCGGCCTACCGGCTCGCCACGCTCGCCTTCGTGGGGGGCAGCTTCATCCGGCGCGGGGGCCAGAACGTCCTCGAGCCGGCCGGGCAGGGGAAGCCCGTCCTCTTCGGTCCGCACATGGAGAGCTTCAAGGACAGCGTGCAGGTGCTGGTGGGGCGCGGCGGCATCCAGGTGGCGACCCCCGATCAGCTCCTCAAGGTGGCGCGCGAGCTCCTCTCCCGGCCGGACGAGATCGTGCGCCTCGGGGCCATGGCGCGCGAGGCGGTGAGCGCCGTCCGGGGCGCCAGCGCCCGCAACGTGGACCACATGCTGAGGGCCCTCCCTCGCGCGAAGGGCCCTCCGTGAGCCAGGAGCGCAGGCCCGGACCTCGGGAGCGGCTCTGGTGGACCCGGGCCCCCTCCGTCCCCCAGTGGCTGCTCGGGGCCCCGCTGCTCGTCGCCGAAGGGCTCTTCCGCGCTGGCTCCGCCGCACGGGCAGCGCTCTTCGACGCGCAGGTCCTCCCGTCCGCGCGCGCCGGCGTCCCCGTGGTCTCCGTGGGCAACCTGGCGGTGGGCGGGGCTGGCAAGACGCCCGTCGCGCTGGCCATCGCCGGACGCCTGATCGAGGCGGGTCGCACGCTCGCGGTGCTCTCGCGCGGCTACGGCGCGACCCGGACCGACGACCGCTTGGTGTCGGACGGGGACCGCGTGCTCCTCGACGCGGCCGAGGGCGGGGACGAGCCGGTCCTGCTCGCCCGGCGCATGCCGGGGCTGCGCGTCCTGTGCGGTCCCGACCGGTCCCGCCTCGCGGTCCGGGCGATCGCGATGGGCGCCGACGTGCTCCTCCTCGACGACGGCTTCCAGCACCGGCGCCTCGGCCGCGACCTGGACGTGGTGGTCCTCGACGCGTCGAACCCCTGGGGCAACGGCCACTGCCTGCCCTTCGGCCCGAACCGCGAGCCCCGCTCGGCCCTGCGCCGCGCCGGCCTGGTGTGGCTGACCCATGTCGACCGGGGATCGCCCGCCGGCCTCGACGCGCTGCGGGAGCTCTCGATCCAGGCGACCGGCCGTGCTCCCGTCGAGTCGCGCCATGCGCCGAGGGACCTCGTCGACGGGCGGCTGGAGCGGCCGTTCCCGCTCTCCGACCTGGCCGGGCGTCGCGTCGGGCTCCTGACCGGCGTGGCCCGGCCCGGGAGCGTGCGCCAGACCGTCGAATCGCTCGGAGCGTCCGTGGTAGCGTCCTTCGAGTTTCCCGACCACCACCGGTTCGCCGAAGGAGAGGTTTCCTCGGCGCTCGGGGCGTCGGAGCGCGCGGGAGCGGATCTGGTCGTCACCACCGAGAAGGATGCGGTGCGGTTGCCGGGGGGCGTGGCCGGGGACGCGCGCATCCGGGCGTTGCGGATCGACGCGGAGGTCCTGCGCGGCGGGGACGTTCTCGGCGCCGCGCTCGGCGCCGCGCTGGCTGGAGGGGCGGGATGAGGCGGTTGCTGATCGGGATGGGGAGGATGCTGGGCTGGCTGCTCTGGACCCTCCACGTCCGGCGCCGCGTGATCATGGACAACCTGCGCCTCGCCTTCCCGGAGTGGACCGAGGCCCAGCGCCGCGACGTGGGCAGGCGGACCTTCGTCAACATCGGCCAGATGGCCCTCGAGTTCCTGCTGGTCACGAAGATGGACCGGGACGAGCTCGACCAGCTGTACGTCTACGACCCCGGAATGCGGGAGGTCATGCTGGCCGCCCTGAAGTCCGGCCGCCCGATGGTGGTCTGCACCGCCCACTTCGGCAACTTCGAGAACCTGGCCGCGGTGCACAACATGCAGGGCTACAAGATCGCCATGGTGGTGCGCCGGATGGGCGCGGGCTGGCTCGGCCGCTTCTGGAACCGCGGTCGCTCCCGGGCCGGTCTCGAGGTCCTGGAGGTCACCCGCGGAGAGACGCTCAAGGCCGCCCAGCGCGCCATGCGCGAGGGGAAGGTCCTCGGCTACGTGATCGACCAGAACATGCCCGGCCACCGCGCCATCTTCCCCACCTTCTTCGGGGTGCCGGCCGCCACGGCGCCGACGCCGGCCTACCTGGCCCTGCGGAGCAACGCCATCGTCTTCTTCATGCTCGACGTCCCGCTCGAGGATGGGCGGCACCAGATCGTCATGGAGGGGCCGCTCTCCCCGCCCCGGACCGGCGACCGCGAGGCCGACGTGCTCGCCTTCATCCAGGACCTGAACGACCGGCTGGAACGCTGGGTGCGGCTCTACCCCGACCGCTGGTACTGGCTCCACCGCCGGTGGAAGACGCGCCCGCCCGAGGGCGGCGCCCGCAAGGGCCGTGCCCGGCGAATTGACCCCATTCAGGACGCGGAGTAGACACGGCCATGGTCCGGAGCAAGCCGCCACGCCTCGCGACGCTCGCACCGCTCCTCCAGAAGTTCTCCCGGAGCCGCGTCGTCGTGGTGGGGGACTTCGTCGCCGACGAGTACGTGTACGGCGAGACCGAGCGCATCAGCCGCGAGGCCCCGGTCCTCATCGTGCGCTTCGAGCGCAGCGAGCTCGCCCCGGGCGGCGCGGGCAACGCCGCGCAGAACCTGGCCTCGCTCGGCGTCGACGTGCGGGCGGTCGGACTGGTCGGACACGACGCGCTCGGGTCCCGGCTCCTCGGCGTGCTTCGCGCGGGCTCGGTGGACGTGAGGGGCATCCAGCGGTTGCGCGGGAGGGCCACCGAGGCCAAGACCCGCATCCTGGCCGGCGGCCGATCCACCCGCCGCCAGCAGATGCTGCGGGTCGACCGCACCCCCGAACCGGTCCCGCCGGCCGTCGAGCGGCGCCTCATCGCCGACCTCCGGCGCGCCGCGCGCGGAGCCACCGCCGTGCTGGCGAGCGACTACGGCTCCGGCGTGCTCTCTCCGCGCGTCGTCGAGGCGCTGCGGGGGCTGCGGCGCGGCGGCATCCCGGTCTGCGTCGACTCCCGCTACGCCCTGAACGCCTTCTCCGGCCTCACCATGCTGAAGCCCAACGAGCCGGAGCTGGAGGCTGCCACCGGGATCCGGGCCTCGACGCCGGAGGGACTCTCCCGGGCCGCGCGCTCGCTGCTGCGCCGGCTCGGCTGCGAGATGCTCCTCGTGACCCGCGGCAGGAACGGGATGTCCCTCTTCGTGCGCGGTCGCAGGCCCGTTCACCTCGACGCCCACGGCGACAACGAGGCCGTCGACGTCACCGGGGCGGGCGACACCGTGGCGGCCACCTACTCCGCGGCCCTCGCGTCCGGGGCGGAGCCGGTGGAGGCGATGCAGCTCGCCAACGTCGCCGCCTCCATCGTCGTCCAGAAGGCCGGCACGGCCACGGTCAGCCGCGAAGAGATCCTGCGCGAGCTCCTGGGGGCGTGATGGCCACCCGGCTGCGCATCTCGGACCTCCCTGCGCTCCGCGCCCGGGCACGCCGGTCCGGGAAGACCATCGCGCTCGCGAACGGCATCTTCGACCTCTTCCACGTCGGGCACCTCCGCTACCTGGAGGGGGCCAAGGCGCTCGCCGACGTGCTGGTCGTGGCGGTGAACAGCGACGCCTCGACCCGCCGGAACAAGGGGCCGGGGCGGCCGGTGGTCCCCGAGGCCGAGCGCGCCGAGATCATCGCCGCGCTGGCCTGCGTGGACCACGTCGTGGTCTTCGGCTCCCGGACCGTGGTCCCGCTCATCCGCAAGCTCAGGCCCGACGTCCACGTGAAGGGGACCGACTACACGCCGGAGACCATCCCCGAGGCGGCCGAGGTGGCGCGGTACGGCGGGCGCGCCGCCGTCGCCGGCGACCCGAAGGACCACTCCACCACCGACCTCCTGCGGCGGCTCGGACCGCGGAGGCGCCGTTGAAGGTCTCGGGCTTCACCTTCGCCCGCAACGCCGTCCGGCTCCGCTATCCCCTCGCCGAGTCGATCCGGTCGGTTCTCCCCCTCGTCGACGAGATGGTGGTGAACGTCGGACGGTCCGACGACGGGACGCTCGAACTCGTCCGCGGCATCGGCGATCCGCGCATCGTCGTCGTGGAGTCGGTCTGGGACGAGGCGAACCTGGCCCGCGGGCGCGTCCTCGCCGAGCAGACCGACATCGCACTCGAGCACTGCACCGGCGACACCTGCCTCTACCTCCAGGCCGACGAGGTCTTCCACGAGGAGGACCATCCCCGCATCCGGGACGCCATGGCCCGGATGCACGCCGATCCGGGCGTGGAGGGGCTCGTCTTCGACTACGTCCATTTCTACGGCTCGTTCCACACCGTGGGCACCTCCCGCCGCTGGTACCGGCAGGAGGTGCGCGCCTTCAAGGCGGGACTGGGCGTGCGTTCCTGGAAGGACGCCCAGGGATTCCGCGTCTGGGCGCCGCCTCCGGGCTTCACGGGCGAGCGGCCGCGCTCCCTCAAGCCGGGCGACCCGGCGCGCAAGCTGCGCGTGGCCCTGTCAGGGGCGCGGGTGTTTCACTACGGGTGGGTCCGTCCCCCCGCGCAGCAGACCGAGAAGCTGGCCGAGTTCGAGCGGCTCTACCAGGGGGACGAGGCGCGGCGGAGGCGGCTCAGCCAGGGCTTCTCCTACGACGTGGGGGAGAAGGTCCGCCCGTTCGAGAGCACGCATCCCGCGCCCATGGCCGCCAGGGTGGCGGCCGAGGACTGGGTGTTCGAGCCTCGCCGGCGCAGGATCCGCCCCGGCCACCTGCGCGAGGACCTGCTCGACCTCTTCGAGGCCGGCACCGGGATCCGCATCGCCGAGTACCGGAACTTCGAGATCGTCCGGTGAGGGTCCTCGAGCTGCTCTCCTCGCCGAACTGGACCGGCCCGGCCGAGCCCATGACCTCGGTGGCCCGGCAGCTGACCCGCCGGGGCCATCACGTGGAGGTGGCGGTGGACGGCCGCCGGGACGGGGACCTCCGCGAGCGGCTCGCCGCCGAGGGCTTTCCTCCGCGCACCGACCTCGCCCTCTCCACCAAGGGTGGACCGCTCGACCTGATCCGCGACCTGGGCCGGCTGCGCCGCGCGGCCCGGGACTTCGACGTGGTCCACGCCAACTTCTCCCACGACCACGCGCTCGCCGTCCTGGCCGTGGCGCGTCGGTCGACCCGCGTGGTGCGCACCGTCCACTCCTCCCGCTCGCTGGCCGACCGCGGGTTGCAGGGCTGGGCCCACCGGCGCACCGACGGTCTCCTCGCCGTCTGCCAGGCCCATGCCGCCATCCTGCGGGACCGTTTCGGCGTTCCCGCGGAGCGGGTCTCCGTCGCCCGCGGCGCGGTGGACTCCGGCGCCTTCACCCCGGACGGGCCCGACCTCCGCGCCGAGCTCGCCATCCCGCCCGACGCGCCGGTGGCCGGGATCGTCTCGCGCGTGAAGCCGGATCGGCGTCATGCGGAGCTGGTGGATGCCTTCGGGCGGGTGGCGGCGCGGCTCCCGGCGGCCCGGCTCGTCGTCGTGGGCCGAGGGGAGGGGCTACCCGGCCTGCGCGCCCACGTCGAGCGGAGCGGCCTCGCCGACCGCGTGATCTTCGCCGGCTACCGGCGCGGCCCGGAGCTGGCCGCCGCCTACCGGACGTTCGACGCCAAGGTGCTCCTCGCCGAGGGGAACGACGGCACCTGCCGCGCGCTCCTCGAGGGGATGGCCTGCGGCCGCCCCGGCGTGGCCTGGGCGTTCGGGGCGCCCGCCGAGAGCATCGTGCACGGGGAGACGGGTCTGCTCGCGCCCCCCGACGACGTGGCCGCGCTCGGCGACGCCATCGCCGACGTGCTCTCCCGCCCGGATCGGGGTCGCTCCCTCGGGGCCGCGGCCCGCGTCCGCATGCAGGAGCTCTTCACCGAGGAGGAGCGGGGGAGGGCGGTGGAGGCCTTCCTGGAGCGGGTGCGGCGCCTCCCGCCGGTCTGATGCCGGCGGCGCGCTCTCTCCTCGTTGCGGTCCCCAGCCGGCGCGGGGTATGAGGTCCCGAGGAGGTGTCGATGGCGCTCGCGCCCGAACTGAAGGAGATCCTGGCCTGCCCGAGGTGCAAGGGAGACCTCGAGTTCCACGAGGACCAGGGCGAGATCCACTGCACCCGCTGCCGGCTCGTCTACGAGATCCGGGACGGAATCCCGGTCATGCTCGTCGAGGAGGCGAAGCCGCTCCCCTGACCTCCCGTGCGCTTCCTCCTCGTCCACCCGGCCTTCCTCGGCGACACCGTCTTCCTCGGGCCCGCGGTGCGGGCGCTGAAGGCACGCTGGCCGGGCAGCGAGGTCGGCCTGGTGGTGTCGCCGCGCGGCGAGCCGGTCGCCCGCCTGCTGCCCGGGGTCGACGAGGTCTTCGTCTTCGACAAGCGCCGCTCCGACGCCGGGCTCCGCGGCATCCTTCGCCTGGGCGCCCGGCTCCGGGCCTTCGCGCCCGACGTGGCGCTCGTCTCCCATCCCTCGGCGCGCTCCGGCTCGGTCGCCTGGCTCTCCCGGGCGCCGCGCCGCATCGGCTACGCGCCGCTCTGCAACGACCGGCTCGTGCTCGACCGGGGGCGCCCGTTCGTGGATCGTGCGCTCGTGCTGGCGGAGCGCGCAGGCGCCCCGGCCGGCGACCGCGCCCTGGCGCTCGATCCGCCCCGGGAGCTGGCCGGCTATGCCGGCGAGGTGCTGCGCGGGGCCCGCCGTCCCGTCGTCGGCCTCGTACCGGGCGCCGAGTGGGCCACCAAGCGCTGGGGGGAGGAGCGCTACGCCGAGCTGGCCGGACGCCTCGCGTCCGGTGGAGCGACCATCCTCCTGCTGGGCGGCCCGTCCGAGCGGGAGATGGCGCAGGGCATCGCCAGGAGGAGCGGGGTGCCGATCGTGGACACCAGCGGCAACTCCATCGCCGAGGCGCTCGCGCTGCTGGCGCGGTGCGACCTCGTGGTGGGCGGCGACACCGGCCTGGTGCACTGCGCCCGCGCGCTGGGGCGCCCCACCGTGCTCCTCTTCGGCCCCACCGATCCGGCGCGTCACGTCCTGGCCGACCGGGAGCGGGTCGTCCGCGTCGACCTCGAGTGCTCCCCGTGCCACGACCACGGGCCCGATCGCTGCCCGCTCGGGCACCACGCGCTGCATGACCGACCTCTCGGTCACCG
>CAWFSM010000008.1:435000-1437895 GCA_963818535.1 uncultured delta proteobacterium
AGCCGGAGGCGCAGCGAAAGCGAGTCCGAAATGGGCGCCCAGTCGCAATCATTATAACCCGAAGCCAAGTGATCTACTCATGGTCAGGTTGAAGCGCGGGTAAAACCGCGTGGAGGACCGAACTCATGGAGGTTGAAAACTTCTGGGATGAACTGTGAGTAGGGGTGAAAGGCCAATCAAACTTGGTGATAGCTGGTTCTCCCCGAAAGATATTTAGGTATCGGCTCGGGCAATTCAGTACAGGAGGTAGAGCACTGGAACGGCTAGGGGTCCTACCAGATTACCAAACCGTACCAAACTCCGAATGCCTGTAACTGTTATCCCGGGACGCAGTCAGTGGGTGATAACATTCATTGGCGAGAGGGGAATAACCCAGATCGACGGCTAAGGTCCCCAAGTCCATGCTAAGTGCTGACAAAAAGGATGTGGCAACGCTTTGACAATCAGGAGGTTGGCTTAGAAGCAGCCATCCTTTAAAGATAGCGTAATAGCTCACTGATCAAGCGAGGCCGCGCCGAAAATGTATCGGGGCTCAAGCATGGCACCGAAGCCTCGGGATTCACGACGGTTCGCCGCCGTGGATCGGTAGGGGAGCGTAGAACGTGCGTCGAAGCCGGACCGTAAGGACCGGTGGAGTTCGTTCTAGAGCTGATGCCGATATGAGTAACGACAAAACGAGTGAGAAACTCGTTCGCCGTAAGCCCAAGGTTTCCTGGGGAAGGTTAATCCGCCCAGGGTTAGTCGGAACCTAAGCCGAGGCCGAAAGGCGTAGGTGATGGATGACAGGTTAATATTCCTGTACCACCCCGTAGGCGTTGAAACGAGGGGGGACGGAGAAGGGTAGCGCAGCCGGCGGACGGAAGTGCCGGTTCAAGCCCGTAGAGGGCTCCCATAGGATGAAAACGTGGGGGCATCAACCTCGAGAGGTGATGACGTGGCCGTATGGCCTGAAGTGCGTGATCCCATGCTTCCAAGAAAATCCCCGCGTGGAGCCTACAAGGTGTCCGTACCGCAAACCGACTCAGGTGGGCGAGGAGAAAATCCTAAGGCGCTTGAGAGAACTCTGGTTAAGGAACTCTGCATAATGCCTCCGTAACTTCGGAAGAAGGAGGGCCTGGATTGGTGTAGGGACTTGCTCCCGAAGCTGATCTGGGTCGCAGATAAATGGCGGTAGCGACTGTTTACCAAAAACACAGGACTCTGCAAACACGTCAAGTGGACGTATAGGGTCTGACGCCTGCCCGGTGCCGGAAGGTTAAGGAGATTCGTCAGGCGCAAGCCAAAGCGATGAACCGAAGCCCCGGTAAACGGCGGCCGTAACTATAACGGTCCTAAGGTAGCGAAATTCCTTGTCGGGTAAGTTCCGACCTGCACGAATGGCGTAACGACTTCCGCGCTGTCTCGACCAGGGACTCAGTGAAATTGAAATAGCTGTGCCGATGCAGTTTACCCGCGGCAAGACGGAAAGACCCCATGAACCTTTACTACAACTTGCCACTGACACTAGGAATTGATTGTGTAGGATAGGTGGGAGCCTATGAACCCCGGGCGCTAGCTTGGGGGGAGGCAACGGTGAAATACCACCCTGTCGATTTCTGGTGTCTAACCTAGACCCGTAATCCGGGTCGGGGACAATGGCTGGTGGGTAGTTTGACTGGGGCGGTCGCCTCCCAAAAGGTAACGGAGGCGCGCTAAGGTACCCTCAGCCTGATTGGAAACCAGGCGCCGAGTGCAATGGCATAAGGGTGCTTGACTGCGAGAGAGACATCTCGAGCAGGTGCGAAAGCAGGTCATAGTGATCCGGTGGTTCTGAATGGAAGGGCCATCGCTCAACGGATAAAAGGTACTCTGGGGATAACAGGCTTATCGCGTCCAAGAGTTCACATCGACGACGCGGTTTGGCACCTCGATGTCGGCTCATCGCATCCTGGGGCTGGAGCAGGTCCCAAGGGTTTGGCTGTTCGCCAATTAAAGCGGTACGCGAGCTGGGTTCAAAACGTCGTGAGACAGTTTGGTCCCTATCTGCCGTGGGCGTAGGAGAAGTGAGAGGGCCTGACCCTAGTACGAGAGGACCGGGTTGGACACACCGCTGGTGTACCAGTTGTCTCGCCAGAGGCATCGCTGGGTAGCTATGTGTGGAATGGATAACCGCTGAAAGCATCTAAGCGGGAAACCAGCCTCGAGATTACTTCTCCCGGGAGCAATCCCCTGAAGCCCCCTTGAAGACCACGAGGTTGATAGGCCGGGAGTGTACGCGCTGTGAGGCGCTCAGCTGACCGGTACTAATCGGGCGTGAGGCTTGGTCTCCCTCTTCTCAGGCCGCAGATGGCCGAGTCGAGGCCGAGATCGAGGTTCCCATCGGGAACCCGATCCGGTGAATTCGTTGCCGGTGCGTTTTTACCCTTCGTATGGTTGTCCGACGGCTCGTCCGTCCGATCTTTTCCAATTTGCGGTGGCTATTTCGGCAGGGTCACACCCGTTCCCATCCCGAACACGGAAGTTAAGCCTGCCAGAGCCGATGGTACTGCACGGGAAGCTGTGCGGGAGAGTAGGTCGCCGCCGCATCCTTTTCGAGGGCCCGCTGGGGAAATCCAGCGGGCCCTCTCCTTTTGTGTAGACTGCGCGGACCGCACGCTCGCGCGAAGGAGGGACGATGCTGGGAATCATCGGGGGTTCGGGCCTGGAGCACGCCATGGGAGTTCTCGGCGGCTCCCGATCGCACGACATCGACACCCCGTTCGGCAGGACTTCCGCCCCCATCGTCACCACGGAGGTCGACGGGGTCCCGCTGGCGCTGCTCAAGCGGCACGGAGAGGGGCACGTCTTCAGCCCGTCCAACGTCCCGTACCGGGCCAACGTCTTCGCTCTGAAGAAGCTCGGCGTGACCCGCATCCTGGCCACCGGCGCCGTGGGGAGCCTTCGCGAGGAGATCGCTCCGCGGTCCCTCGTCGTCCCGGACCAGGTGATCGACAAGACCTTCCGTCGCGCCGGCAGCTTCTTCGACGATCTCGCCGTCCACGTCGAGCTGGCCTCTCCGTTCTGTCCGTCGCTCCGCGAGGTGCTGGCCCGGGCGTCGGCCAGCTCCCCGACGCGGGTCCAGCAGGGCGGGACCTACGTCTGCATGGAGGGGCCGCAGTTCTCCACCCGTGCCGAGAGCGAGCTGCACCGGTCCTGGGGAGCTTCCCTGATCGGCATGACCGCGATGCCGGAGGCCCGTCTCGCCCGCGAAGCCGAGATCTGCTACGCGCTCGTGGCCCTCCCCACCGACTACGACTGCTGGCGGCCCCACCCGCACGCCCTCGACCAGTTCGAGCTGCTCGAGGAGATCATCGGCAATCTCAAGGCGGCCAGCCAGAACGCCCTGCACCTGATCAAGAGCGCCCTTCCGCACGTGGTCTCCCTGGGAACCCGTCCGTGCCCTTGCCAATCGGCGCTCGAGCTCGCGATCTGGTCCGATCGCGACCTGATTCCGGCTGCCACCAAGGAGCGTCTTCGCCCCATCCTGGGGAAGTACCTCGATCCGAAGCCTTGACGGGGATGCGCCACTACCCGATGAGCCTTTCCGGGAGCGTGAAGGCCCTGAGCGGCGTGTTCACGTTCCTCATGTTCGCCGTCCCGGTCTTCTCCTGGTTCCTGATCCCGGGCATGGCCCTGGGCGGTCCGGAGGGGCCGGCGCTGGAGGCGAGATGGGCGACCCTCGCCGCTCCCCTCTTCGCGCTGGTCTTCTGGGCGCTCTCCCCGAAGGCGCTGGAGATCGAGGGAGGGGAGCTCCGCATCCTCCGGCGCGCGTGGCGTGCCGCCGCCTACCCGCTCTCCCGGGTCGAGGATGTCGCGGTCCTTCCGCCCCAGGGGCTCTCGGGAGCGCTGCGGATCTTCGCGAATGGCGGCCTGTTCGGCTTCTACGGCTGGTACTACAGGAGGGGCCTGTTCCGGCTCTTCGCGACCCGGAGGGCCGGCCTGGTCCAGATCGTGATCGGCGGCAGGCGCGTGGTGGTCTCCCCCGACCAGCCCGACCGGTTCGTCGACGGACTCCTGGCCGCGGCTCCGCGGGCAGCACGCGTCCGTCAGCCAGGGGAGCCGGGCGCCCGCAGCGCCAGCCGGACCAGCTGACGAACGTTCTCCGGGCAGTCGATCCCGTCGGTGTCCCCGACCCAGCGCGCCACGCTCCACTCGTCGCAGGCGGCCAGGTCGCGCGTCGCCACGTCGGCCACGAAGGCGAAGTTCATGTGCAGCCCCTTCGACCCGGCCGGGTGTTCCTCGTAGCCGATCAGGCCTGGCGGGGTTCCGTCCACGCCCGTGCCGGGAGGAAAGGATCCCGTGAGCCCGGTCTCCTCGCGGAGCTCCCGGACGGCCGCCTCGAGCGGGGTCTCCCCGGACTCGATCTCGCCGCCCACCGGGAGCCAGGTCGCGAGCCGGCGGTGGCGGACCAGGAGGACCGCGCCCGCGTGGCGGGCGAAGATGGCCACCGAGAAGGCGCGCCGGGTCACGTCGTCACCAGATCGCGGATGCCGGTGGCCACGAGGTAGGCGGTGAGCCCGATCATGACCACCGTCGTGGTCCAGGCGATCACGTTGAACCAGCGCCCGTTCCGGTGGACCCCCATCAGCTTCTCGTCGTTGGCGAGCCGGAGCATGTAGATGAGCACGAACGGCAGGAGCATCCCGTTCACGATCTGCGAGACCAGCATGATCCGGATGAGGGGCAGCCGGGGGATGAGCACCACCGCGGCGCCCACCGCGACGATGCCGGTGAAGAGCCAGTAGAACTGCTTCGCCTCGCCCCACTTGCGGTCCAGCCCCGACTCCCAGCCGGCCGATTCGGTGACGAAGTAGGCGGTGGAGAGCGGCAGGATGGCGGCGGCGAAGACGGAGGCGTTGAAGAGGCCGAAGGCGAAGAGCAGGGAGGCGTACTTCCCGGCCAGCGGCGCCAGCGCCATGGCCGCCTGGTCGGCGGTCTGGATGGCGATCCCCTGCCTGTGGAGGGTGGCGG
This sequence comes from uncultured delta proteobacterium, assembly GCA_963818535.1. Classification (GTDB taxonomy): domain Bacteria; phylum Myxococcota; class Myxococcia; order Myxococcales; family Anaeromyxobacteraceae; genus CAIOAK01. The sequence continues at coordinate 439,990 of CAWFSM010000008.1, forward strand.
CGCAGGCCATGACGATCGAGAACGCCACCACGTCGGTGACGATGCAGCCCAGCACCACGTCGATGCGGGTGTAGCGAAGCTCGTCCACGTCGATGCGCTTCTCGACGACGGCGGCCTGCTGGTAGAACTGCATCCACGGCGCGATGGTGGTGCCCACCAGGCCGATGAGCATGGCCACGTAGGCGCCGTTGGTCTGGAACGTGGGCGTGATCGGCCGCCAGCGCCACCTCCCCCCAGTCGGGCTTCGCGAGCACGAGCGAGATCGGGTAGGCGACGTAGAGCAGGCTCGCGACCAGGAAGACCTTCTCCACCACCCGGTTGGAGCCCTTGAGGACGAGGGCCCAGACCCCCATGGCCACCAGCGGCACCGAGACCCAGGGCGGGACGCGGAAGATCTGCAGGCTCGCCGCCACCCCGGCGAACTCGGCGATGGTGTTGGCCAGGTTGGCGACCACCAGCGCCACCGAGATCCAGAAGGTGGTGCGGACCCCGAAGTTCTCGCGGATCAGGTCGGCGAGCCCCTTGCCGGTGACGACGCCCATGCGGGCGCTCATCTCCTGGACGACGATGAGGGCCACGGTGATGGGGCCGAGGGTCCAGAGGAGCTTCGTGCCGAACTGCGCGCCGGCCAGGGAGTAGGTGGTGATGCCGCCGGCGTCGTTGTCGACGCTGGCGGTGATGAGCCCGGGGCCCATCACGGCGAGGAACAGGGCGACCCGGCGCCAGCGCCCGGGCCGGACCTGGCGCTTCTCAGGCGGCATCCACGACCTCGGCGAGGATGTCGTCGACCGTGACCATTCCCATGAGCGACCCGGCCTGATCGACCACCGGCACCGAGAGCAGGTTGTACTTGGAGGCGGCGCGGGCCACCTCGCGCAGGTCGGTGTCGGCGCCCACGGAGGCCGGGACCTCCCGCAGCAGGGAGGAGAGGGGGGTGGTGAGGTCCCCGGCCACGATCAGGTCCTTCAGGGTCACCATTCCCTGGAGGAGGCCGCCCTCGACGACGAAGATCTCGTAGACCAGGGGCAGTTCCTCGGCCCGCCGCCGCACCTCGGCGAAGGCGTCGCCCACCGTGGCGCTCCCCGGAAGCTCGACCAGGTCGGGCGTCATCAGGCCGCCGGCCGACCGGGGATGGTACTCGAGCAGCTCGGCGACCTCGGCGGCCTCCGGCTTCTCCATGGCCTGGAGCAGCTCGTCCCGGGTGTCGCCAGGCAGCTCGGAGAGCGCGTCGGCGGCCTCGTCCGGCGCCATCTCCTCGAGGATGTCGGCGGCCTTCTCGGGCGGCACCGCCTCGAGCAGCTCGGTGGCGAGCTCGGTCGAGGTCTCCTCGAGCGCGTCGGCCGCGGTCTCGACGTCGAGGCGCTGGAAGAGCACCTCGCGCTGGTGCCGGTCGAGGTCCTCCATGATCTCGGCCAGGTCGGCCGGGTGGAGCGAGGCCAGCGCCTTCTTGGTGGCCTCGATGCGGACCCGTCCCGGGGCGCTCTCGATGGGCTGCACGAGCTTCCAGGAGAGGAGGGTGTCGGCGTTGAGGTAGCGGGCCCCGGGCCGGAGCAGGGAGACCACGCCGTCGACGGAGCGCTGCCAGCCCATGCGCCGGACCAGCCCCCGCAGCCCGACGTCCACGTGGGCGATGCGGAGCTGGCCCTTCGCCTCGAGGAAGTGGAGGTCGTTCACCCGGACGAGCTTCGCCCCCTCGATGTCCACGATCTGCCGGTCGAGGATCTCCTGCCCGAGGTGGAGGCGGTCGGCCACCGGGGAGGTGGGCACCGGCTCGATGGAGGCTCCGGGCGAGAGCTGGATCGTCCCGTTCACCGAGGCGACGGCGGACCAGGGGATCTGGCTCACCTTTCCGCCCGATCGGACGAGGAGCGACTCGACGGGAGGGTAGGGCTCGCCGCTCACCGCGACGAGGTCGGCGAGACGCCCGAGCGGGGAGCCGTCGGAGGACACCACCTTCTTCCCGACCAGGTCGGTGAAGTAGAGGAAGCGGAACTTTCCGGACGGACGCTCCATGGGCCACTCCCGCGCGCGTGGGACTCGCGCCGTCTACGCTCCGCCGGTGCGCTTGTCAACGCAAGTTCCCGGCCGCACGGCGACTTTCCGGGCGGAGGCGAGCCCGGAGCCGTTCCACCCCCACGAAGACCACCGGGACCACCCAGAGGGTGAGCATGGTGGACGTGATGACCCCGCCGATGACGGCCACGGCCATGGGAGAACGGAACTCGCTGCCCATTCCCCTGCCGAGCGCCGTGGGCAACATGCCGAGCACCATCGCCGCGGAGGTCATGAGGATGGGGCGGAGCCGGCGCGGTCCCGCCTTGCGGATGGCCAGCGCGGCGTCGTCCCCGTCGTCCCGCATGTGCTGCAGCGCGCCGTCGACGAGCAGGATGGCGTTCTTGGTGACGAGCCCCATGAGCAGGATGAGACCGATGAGCGATCCCATGTTGATGGCGCCGCCCGTCATCGCGAGTCCCAGGAAGGCGCCGACGAAGGCGAGGGGGAGGGCCAGCATGATGGTGAACGGGTGGACGAGCGACTCGAACTGGCTCGCCAGCACCATGAAGATGAAGAGCACGGCCACGAGGAGCGCGAAGCCCATGTTGGCCTGGGTGTCCTCCTGCTCCTTCTGCATGCCGTCCCAGACGTAGAAGTAGCCCGCGGGGAGCTTGTGTGCGGCGAGGCGGGAGCGCAGTTCCTGGGTGGCCGACCCGAGGTCGTGGCCGGGCGCGACCTGCGCCCAGACCGAGATCTGTCGCTCGCGCATCTCGTGCTCGATGGTCGATGGGCCGTCGGCCTGGCGGAGCGTGGCGATCTGGGAGAGCGCCATGGGACCGCGAGGGGTCTGCATCCACATCCGGTTGAGCGCCAGCGCCGAGTCGCGGTCCTCGCCTGCCAGCCGGACCCGGATCTCGGCCTCGCGCCGACCCTCCCGGACCTTGCCCGCCACCTCTCCCTGCGTGGCCAGGCGCACCTGAAGGGCCACGGATCCCGCGGAGACGCCGGCACGCGCCGACTCCTGCCGGTCCACCGCGATCTGGAGCTCGGGCTTCCCCGGGCTGTCCTTCAGCTGGACGTCGGCGAGGGCCGGCATGGAGCGCATGGTGTCGACGAGGAACTTCGCCTCGGAGCGCAGGACGGAGAAGTCGCGCCCCACCACGCGCATGAGGATGGGGGGAAATCGCCCAGGCCCTCGATGGTGGGCGGATCGGAGACCGCGGAGGTGACGAGCGCCGGCTCGGTGGCCAGGACGGCGCGCAAGCGCCGCTTCATCTCCTCGGCCGTCTCCGATCGCAGGGACTTGTCGGTGAGGTTGACGCGCCAGCGCGCCAGGCGCACGTCCTCCTGGGGCCCGAGGGTGGAGTAGACCGCCACCACGCCCGGGATGGCCTGGACGTCCCGCTCGAGCCGGCCCGACAGGGCGGACGTCGTGGCCAGGCTCGTGCCGGGAGGGAATTCCAGGTTCACCACGAGCTGGTTCCGGTCCTCGGCCGGGACGAACTCGGAGCCGAGCCGGGAGCCGACGCCCATGCTGGCCACGAAGATGACCGTGGCCACGCCCAACGTGAGCCAGCGGTGGCGCAGCACCCAGTCGAGCGACCGCTCGTAGGCGCGGTCGTTGGACTCGAAGAACCGCCGCAGCCCGGCCGCGAGCCGCCCTTCCCGGCGAGCCTCGCCGGGCACGTGGGGGCGGGCGAGGCGCGCCGAGAGCATGGGGTCGAGGGTGAAGGCCACGAAGAGGCTGATGAGCACCGCCACCGAGATGGTGAGCCCGAACTGCCGGAAGAACTGGCCGGTGATGCCCTTCATGAAGGCCACCGGGACGAAGACGGCGATGAGCGTGAAGGTGGTCGCCATGACCGCGAGTGCGATCTCGCGGGTGCCCTCGCTGGCCGCCACGGCGGGCGGGTCCCCCAGCTCGAGGCGGCGGGTGATGCTCTCCCGGACCACCACCGCGTCGTCGATCAGGAGGCCGATCGCGAGCGAGAGGCCGAGGAGCGTGAGCTGGTTCAGCGAGAAGCCCAGCAGGTACATGAAGAAGAGGGTGCCGACCACCGAGGTGGGGAGGGCCAGCGCGGAGATGAAGGTGCCGCGCAGGTCGAGCAGGAAGAGCAGGATGATGAGCACCGCCATGGCGCCGCCGAAGAAGATGGCGATCCAGACCTCGTGGGCGTTGGCCTCGATGGTGAGGGCCTGGTCGATCAGCACCTGCGACCGGAAGCCGAACTGGCTCTCCAGCTCGGGGAGCAGCTTCTTCGTGGCGTTGGCCACGGCGGCCGAGTTGGCGCCGGCCTGCTTCACCACCTCGAGGGCCACCGACTCGACGCCGTTGGTCCGCACCAGGGTCCGTGGCTCCTTCATCCCCTTGCGCACCAGCGCCACGTCGCCGAGCCGGACCTGGCTGCCGTCGGGACCGGTGGCGACCACCATCTGGCGCAGGTCGTCGGCGGTGGTGAACTCGCCGACCACGCGCACCCCCACCTCCCGGGTGCCCGACGGATAGCGGCCCCCGGGGAGGTCGAGATGCTCGGCCTTGATCTTCTGGAAGATCGAGTCGGGCCCGAGGCCCAGCTGGCGGAGCCGCTCGGGAAAGAGGTCGACCGCGATCTCCGGCTCCGCACCGCCCAGGACCCGGACCGCCGCGACGCCGTCGATCTGCTCCAGGCGGGGGCGGACCTGGTCGTCGAGCAACTCGCGGAGCGCGATGGGATCGCTGCCGGCCGCCGCGGAGAAGACCAGCACCGGCTGCGCCCCCACGTCGAACTGGGAGATGATCGGCGGCTTGGCTCCGGCAGGCAGCTGGCCCACCGCGATGCCGACCTTGTCGCGGACGTTCTGCACGCCCTCCGCGAGCGGCACCGAGAGCTTGAAGCGCACGAAGACGAGCGAGACGTCCTCGCGCGACCAGGAGAAGACCCGGTCGACCCCCGAGATGCTCGCCACCGCGTCCTCCACCGGACGGGTGACCGACTCCTCGATGTCCTGTGGAGAGGCGCCCGGGTAGACCGTGGTCACGGTCACGAAGGGGAAGGTGACGTCGGGATAGAGGTCGGTGCCCAGCCGGCCGAGGCCCAGGAAGCCCAGCACGATCAGGGCGACCGACATCATCGCCGTGAAGACCGGTCGCCGGATGGCGACGTCGGAGATGCTCACAGGGCGCCCTCGGCGAGGGGCGTGCCCTCGGCGATGCCCAGCGGGGGCGCGGCCACCACCCGGACGGCCGCCGGCCAGCCGGCGGGGCCCGGATCCACCAGGGCGTCGCCGCCCGCCTGCTCGAGCAGCTTCACCGGGAGCTGATGGGCGCGACCCCCTGGGCCGGCCACCCAGACCGCCACCGCACCGTCCCGCTGGACGAGCGCGGCCACCGGAACCCTCCAGGCGTCCCGCTCGGCGCCGCCGGGGAAGGTCGCCCGGGCGAAGGCGTGCGGGAGCAGGCGTCCGTCGGCGTTCGGGACCGCGACCTCGACCGGGACGCGGCCGGTGCCCGGGATCGACCGACGGGAGCACCAGCCGGATGACGGCGCCCGTGGCGCGCGCGCCCGTCTCGGCGACCACCACCTCGACCGGCTGCCCCGCCCGGAGCGGGGCGGCCTCGTCCTGGGTGAGCGTGGTGTCGAGGACCAGCAGGCGATTGGCCTCGAGGGCCACGATCACCTGTCCGGCGGCGACGGCGATCCCGGTGCCGTCCGGAACCTTGGTGACCACGCCGGCGAAGGGAGCCCGGAGCGTGTGCTTCTCGAGGTTCACCTGCGCCTGGCGGACGGCGGCCTCGGAGGCCCGGACCTGGGCCTGTGCGAGGTCCCGCTGGCCCTCCGCCTGGACGAACTGCGACTCGGAGATCGACTCCTGGGCGCGGAGGCGCTGGGAACGCTCGAAGGCGTCCTGGGCCAGGCGAGCCTGGGCCCTCGTCGCGGCCAGGCTGGCCTCGGCCTGGGCCACGGCGGCCCGGATCACGTCGGCGTCGAGGATGGCGAGAGGCTCCCCCTCGGCCACCACCTGCCCGCGCCGCACCGGCACCGAGCGGAGCGTGCCCGCGATCGGGAAGGCGAGCTGCGACGCCTCCCGGGCCTTGAGGACGCCGGTGGCGCCGACCCGGGGCGCGAAGCGGACCTTCTCCGGGACCAGGAGCCGGACGGCGGTCGGGGCCGGGTCGGCGGGACGGGCCGGCGCCGGGCTCTCCTTGCGCCCGCAGGCCAGGGCGAGGAGGACGAGCACGGCTGCGGAAGCGGTTGCGCGTTTCATGGCTTCTTCCTTGCCTTCGTGACCGATGGGTCAGCCAGCTCGGGACCGGGGCCCCGCAGCATGCCGGAGTAGAGGACGGTGAGGATCGTGCGGGCCCAGACGGCGAGGTCGGGCTTCGCGCGGAGGTCGAGCATCCGCCGTCCCACGTCCTCGTAGGCGCCGAGGACCACGTCGGCGACCACCGACGGATCGAGGTCGACGCGGAGCTGCCCGGCCGCCTGCCGCTCCCCGAGCCGCCCCGCGACCAGCGCGCGCATCCGCATGCGGAAGCCGCTCACCAGGCGCGACCAGTCGCGCCCGCCGGCGCCCTCCACGGCCGCCAGGATCGGGCGGTTGTTCCAGAGCAGCTCCAGGAGGTCGGCGTCCCAGCGCACCTCGTCCTCGAAGGCGAGGCGAGGCCTCGACGAGGCCTCGGCCTCGTGCCGTGCGCCGGGCGTGCTCCTCGAGCGCGCCCAGGAATCGCTGGAGGATGATCTCGAAGGCGTGCTCCTTCGACCGGAAGTGAAGGTAGAACGCCCCCTTGGAGAGCCCGGCGCGCCGCGCGATGTCCTCGACGCGGGCCTGCTCGGGCCCGTGGCGCGCGAACTCGGCGCGGGCGGCCTCGAGGAGCGCGTCGAGCGCCCGGGGGTCGGGAGTTCGGGCCATGGCGCTGCTGTACAGCCGCCGCGGGGGCGTCGCAATCGGAAAACTGACCGCGCGGTCAGTTATGGGACCCGGACGGGAGGCCCCGCCCGGGTCAGGCCGAGGCGAGCGCCGCGGCGAAGCGGCGGGCGCGCCGCGCCATCGCGATGTTGAGCAGGGGCAGGAGCACCATCTGTCCGGGTACCGCCAGCCAGGCGAGGCGTTCGCCCGGGGGCGAGAGGGCCACGACCGCCACGAAGGCCAGGACGAACACGGCGTCGGCGATGCGCAGCCGCCTCCGCGCGTCGAGGACCCGGTCCAGGCGCGCAGCCTCCTCGGCCCGCCAGCCCTCCGGATCGTTCTGCTGGCGCAGCAGCGCCTCGGCGTGGCGGGTGCCCTGGCGCCGCAGCGCCCAGAACCCCGGAACGATCTCGAGCAGGCCGATCGTCGCGAGCGCCAGCGAGAGGAGGCGCTGGTCCTTCATGGCGAGGAGGACGGTCACGGCGGCGCCGAGGTTGGCCGCTCCGAGGAGCGTGAACACCAGGGCGTCGCGCCGTTCCCCCGCAAAGTAGTCGTCGATGGCGCTTCGGACGCCGGCCTGGGCGCTGGAAATGGTCATGTGGTCTGGGCTCCCGTTTGCCGGATTCTACGGTTTTCAGAAGACGACGCCCAGATTTGCGAGCACCGAGCGCTCGTGCTCGGCGGCGTGGAGCGCGTCCGCGGAGCCCGACCGGGACCGCCACTGGCATACCAGGCCCACCTCGAGGCCCGGCTCGGGGATTCGCCAGCTGCGCCCAGGCGGTGGCGAGCCAGCGCTGGTCGTCGAGGTGGACCATGGTCCCCGGGATGTCGACGACGTTGGGCTGGGTGAGCCCGGTCAGTAGATCCACCCAGAGGGCCGCCCCGATGGCGCCGTCGCCGCGACGGACCTCGACGGAGGGTGCTCCGCGGAATCCCAGCGCGAAGTAGTAGCTGCCCGTCAGCAGCACCGGCGGAAGGGCGGTGCCCACCGGGAACCAGGCCGGCTGCTGGAAGGCGAAGGGCTGGACCCCGCCGAAGGTGAGCGCCGCGTCGACGCCCAGCGCCGCCGTCCAGGGACCCGAGAACCACCGCGCGCGCATGGAGAGGCCGGGCAGGCGCACCAGCGCGATGCGGTTCGCATCGCCCCCGCGGAGATCCCAGCGGTGCAGGCCGTACTCGTACCCGACCGTGCCACCCAGGAAGAGGTCCCAGCCCCCTGGGCCGTCCACGCCCGCGGCCAGGTCCCTGAGGTAGACGCCGAGGAGCGCGGTCTCGGTGTCGAGCAGGAAGTCGACCACCTGGCTCCCCGCGAAGGTCACGCCCAGTCCGATGCGGGAGGCGTTGCCGTCGTCCCAGGCGAACCGTCCGCGTCCGGGCTCGCCGTAGCCCGGGGCGCGGAAGAGCCGCGTGCCGAGACCCAGCTGGGCGACGGGGTAGTTGATCTCGCCGGCCGACTGGTGGAGGAAGCCCCCGCCCCCGAAGAACGTGAACTCGTGCCAGCCGCGCGCCCGCGGATCCCGATCGGGCACGGCCCGGTCGATCCAGTCGTGGATCTTCTTCGCGGGGCTGAACAGGAACGCCATGGCCCGGGAGAGCCCGTCGTCCGGCCCTCGATCGAACCAGGCCGAGAGCTGGGAGAAGGCCTCCCCCAGCGCCAGCCCGCCCACCGGTGTCATGACGACGTCGTTGATCGACACCGCCTCCTTGAACTCCACGAGCTCCCAGGCCAGGGAGGCGCCGAAGCTCCAGGCGAAGGCCTCCGGGATGGAGACCCGGTTCCCTCGCGCGATCAGGTAGTAGACCGTGCCCGCGGTGGGGTGCCCCACCATGTTGGTCCCGAAGTCGTCGGCGTCGAAGACCCAGGTGCCGGGCTGGAACGACAGCTTCTCCCAGACGTGGACCGGCATGCGGACGCCGGGAATCGACTCTGGCGGGTCCTGGATGGCGTAGCCCACGAACGCGGCGGTCACCGCGAACAGCTCCTCCAGCCCGAGCCGGAGACGATAGGTGGGCGCCGGCTCGGTGTAGGCGAGCGTCGACCAGTTCACCGATGGAGAATCCTCGTCGGCCCGGGACGACGACGCGACGACGAGGATGAGGGCGGATGCCACGGCCGCCCGCCAGGGTGCGGGGAGCACCCTGGCATCCTATCCGACCAGGGGTGATTCGCGGGAATCAGCGCCGTCCGCCACCACCGCGGAAGCCGCCGCCGCCCCATCCGCCGCGGCTGCCCCGCCTCCGCCGCGGTCCCAGCCTCCGCCACCCCCACGGTCCGCGCTGCCGTTCCAGCCGCCCCGATCCCATCCGCTTCCCGAGTCGTCGTGGGACCAGCTGGAGCCCGCGGAGCGCTGGTCACCCGCGGTGCGGGCCTGCTGCTCGGAGGCGAGGGACTGGCTCCTGTCGGCGCTGGCGTTGCTCCAGCCGCCGCCGGAGTCGTGCTGCTGGAAGCTCCCGCTCTGGGAGTCGTACCGGTAGACGTTGCCGTCGTGGTCGGCGTAGGTGGTGTTTCCGGCGTGGGCCACCTCGGTGCTCTGCCCGCCCGGTCCCGTGACCTTCCCGGCGCTGACCGTCTCCGACTTGCCGGTGTAGGCATTCCCCACGGTGACCTTGGCTCCGGACGCGCTCGTCCCGGTCCTGGGGTTGTAGGTCGAGCCGGCGGCGTCGTGGGCGTAGTTCCCGGTGTAGACGTTCTGGACGGTTCCGCGCTGCCCCGCGCTGATGCGGCCGGTGCTGGAGTTGTAGGAGTGGCCCACCTGGTTCGACCAGGCGTTCCCGGTCCAGGCGTTGTATCCGCCCGAGGTGCGTGTCACGGCGCCGGTGCTTCCCCACTGGTGGTAGACGTTTCCGGAGGTGGCGGCCCAGCCGCCGGGGCCTCCCCAGGCCGCACCGCCGTGCCAGCCCCAGGCCGCGCCCCAGCATGGCGCCGGGCCCCACATGGCGGCTCCCATGGCCAGGCCGAAGCCGAATCCCATGGCCCACCCGGTCCACGGGGTCCAGGCCATGGCGACGCCGTACCCGTAGGTCATCGGCGGCGGGTACCAGACGGCCGCTCCCACGTAGGCCGGGTAGACGTAGCCCGTCCCGTAGACCACCACGCCGTCGGGGGTGATCACCTCGCCCAGGTATCCCGGCGTGTAACCCACGGTGACGTACTGGGGCGTGGCCGCGTAGATCTTGACGTAGGTGACCCAGTGGAGCGGGGAGCTCGGAGGGATGGAGTAGATGACCGCCGGGATCATCGACGCCGACTGCCACGGCCCGCTGGGCGACTGGGAGACGAACCAGATCCCCAGGTAGAGCGAGTACCACTCCGTCGGCGAGACCATGATGATGGGATCGGGAGAGTTGAAGACGTACTGGAGCGGCGTTCCCGGGATGGGCTTCAGCTGGGTGGGCGCCGGTGATGGTCGACGCGAAGGAGGCCTTGGTCCGATCCACCGTGGCCTGCTGGGGAACGGTGGCCGCGATCACGGCCGCCGCCGCCTGGGGCGTGCCGGGAACCGATGCCTTCATGTTCTCCTTGGGACTCCCGTCCGGGACCTTGGCGAAGTCCGGAGGAAGCGACCTTGCCGGGGACGTAGGTCCACGGTCCGTTCAGGTCGGGCGCGGAGAACCAGCGGCCGGTGACGAGCACGTAGGTCACCTGGTTCTGGATGTCGAGGAACACGTTCCCGGTGGTGTTCGCGACGTAGAGCAGGTTGGTGGTCTCGACGGGCACCCAGTCCGGGGCGCCGTCGAAGACCACGAGCTCGGTGGGGCGCGTCGCCACCAGGAGCGCCGGCGGGTTCTCCTTCAGGGTGGGCATCTTCTTCGTGGTGTCGTCGGCGACGCCCTCGAGGAGGTCGACGACCTTCTGCGCGGCGAGCTGCTTCGCCAGCTCGTCCCCGCCCTTCGGACCCTTCTTCGAGACCGTCCACGGGCCGGCGAGGGAGGCCGACTGCACCCAGCCGTCCCAGACGTGGATGTAGTTCACGCCCTTCGCATCCTGGAGGACGAGGGCGCGGGTGTTGAGCACGCGCTGCAGCTTGCTGCCCTTGGGCTGGCCGAAGACCGGGTTGCCGTCGATGAGCACCAGCATGGCCGGGACCTGGCTGAACACGAAGGCCGGCGCTTCGTTCCTGACCGGGACCGTCGCCGCCTTCTGCTGGGCGCCGATCACCTTGAGGGACTGCTCGAGCCGGTCGAGGGACATCGTCGACGGCCCGCCCGTCACGGCCTGCTGGAGCGCCGCGCCGTATCTCGCGGCGTCGCCCGGGGCGCTCGGGAAGGTGGCCTTCGACACCTGGATGTCCTGGAAGGCGACGGAACGGGCCGTCCGGTCGACCACCGTCACCGCCTTGAGTTCCACGGCGCCGAAGATCGCGTCCTTCGTCCCGTCGGCCAGCACCGAGACCGCCGCGTGCGCCTCGATGGCGTAACCGTCCCAGGAGTCGAGCTGCGGCTGGAAGACCGTGTAGGTCATGCCGTCCTGGTGCGAGCGTCTTCGGCCAGGGATCGGGGGTGACGGCCGACGCGGGCGGAATCGGCTCGGGAGGGGTTGCCTGGGCAGCGGCGGTGGACGACAGGGCGAGGATGGTGAACGACGCGACGCAGGCGCGCAGGGCGACACAGGGCATGGATCCTCCGGATCGGGACGATTCTCCAACGCCTGGGCACGGGCGCGCCGTCCCTCTGGGGGCGGTGGGCCGCGTTTCCATTCCGAACGGCGCGCGCCGGCCGGGACGATAAGCGGACCTTGACCTTGCGTGACGCCGGGGCGGGGTTATCCACGCCAGGGAGGTGCGTCCCATGGCAGCCCCAGGCCCGACCGTCCTCGTCGCCACGCGCAAGGGCGCCTGGCTCTTCCACGGAGACGCCACCCGACGGAAATGGCGTCTCGACGGACCGCACTTCCTCGGCCAGGTCATCCACCACCTGGTCCTCGACCCGCGTGACCGACGCACGCTGCTCGCCGCCGCCAAGACCGGCCACCTCGGCCCGACCATCTTCCGCTCCGCCGACCGGGGGCGCACGTGGACGGAGGCGTCGAGGCCCCCCGCGTTCCCGAAGGCGAAGAGAGGCGAGAAGGGCAGGGTCGTCGACCACACCTTCTGGCTCACGCCCGGCCATCCCTCCGAGCCGGGATCCTGGTACGCCGGGACCTCGCCGCACGGTCTCTTCCGGTCCACCGACGGGGGCGTCACCTGGGCGCCCGTTCCCGGGCTGAACGACGACCCCCGTTACCGAAAGTGGATGGGGGGCGCGCAGGACGGGACACCCGATGGTCCGAAGCTCCACTCCGTGATCGTCGATCCTCGCGACCCGGCGCCACCTCTACGTCGGCATGTCGAGCGGTGGCGTGCACGAGTCGGTCGACGGGGGCCGGAGCTGGAGGCCAATGGTCCGGGGGATGGAGGTGGTGGAAGGCTTCGACGCGGCCAACGTCTCCTTCCACGACCCCCACTGCGTTCGCATCTGCCCGGGCCGGCCGGACCGGCTCTACCAGCAGAACCACTGCGGCATCTACCGGATCGACCGCCCGTCGGAGCAGTGGGAGCGGGTCGGGAAGGCCATGCCTTCGTCGGTCGGGGACATCGGATTCCCGATGGTCGTCCACCCGCGCGATCCCGACACGGCCTGGGTCTTCCCCATGGACGGAACGACGGTCTGGCCACGGACCAGCCCCGGCGGCCGCCCCGCCGCATACGTCACCCGCAACGCCGGAAGGTCCTGGCGTCGCCTCGACTCGGGTCTCCCGCGTCGCCACGCCTGGTGGACGGTGAAGCGGCAGGCAATGGCCGCGGACGGGGGCGAGCCCGTGGGGATCTACGTCGGCACCACCGGCGGCGAGCTGTGGGCCAGCCGCTCGGAAGGTCGAGGCTGGTCCTGCGTGGCGCGCCACCTTCCGGAGATCTACGCCGTGGAGACGGGAGTCCTTGCCCGGTGAAGGTGCTCATCCCCAGCCCGCTCCGGTCCTACACCGGCGCCGCGGAGGTCGACGGGCAGGGCTCGACCCTCGACGAGGTCCTCGTGGACCTCGACCGGCGCCATCCCGGGCTCCGCTTCCGCATCGTCGACGAGCAGGACCGGATGCGGCCGCACGTCCGCTTCTTCGTCGACGGAGTCCAGGTGTTCGACCTAGGCCGGCGCCTCGCCGCCGGGGAGTCGGTGCAGATCGTCCAGGCGCTGAGCGGGGGCTGATCCGGCGCCCGATACCCCGGCCGCCTCGGCGAGCGCCTTCACCTCGGTGGTCCACTTCCAGGCCCTGTAGATCACCGGGTAGACCACGAGCTCGAGGACGAAGGAGCTGAAGAGCCCCCCGACCATCGGGGCCGCGATCCGCTTCATGACGTCCGCCCCCGTGCCCGTGGCCCAGAGGATGGGGACGAGGCCGACGAACGTGGTGGCGAAGGTCATGAACTTCGGGCGAAGGCGCCGGGCGGCGCCCTCCATGATGGCGTGGTCGAGCTCGGCCTTGCTGCGGAGCCGTCCATCCTTGCGCGCCCGGTCGTAGGCGATGTCCAGGTAGAGGAGCATGAACACGCCGGTCTCGGCGTCGAGGCCGAGCAGCGCGATGAGCCCCACCCAGACGCCGACGCTCATGTTGTAGCCGAGCGCCCAGACCAGCCAGATGGCGCCGATGGCGGAGAACGGGACGGCCAGCGCCACGATGACGGTCTTCGTGAACGATCGCGTGCTCAGGTAGAGGAGCAGCAGGATGAGGACCAGGGTCAGCGGAACGACGCTGGAGAGGCGTTCCGCCACCCGCTGCTGCGACTCGTACTGGCCGCTCCAGGCCACGGCGTGGCCCTCGGGCAGCGCGAGCCTCCCCTGGAGGACCGCGCTCGCCTCCTCGACGTAGCCGACCGGGTCGCGTCCGGCCAGGTCGACGTAGACGTAGCCGGTGAGGTGCCCGTCCTCGTTCCGGATCATCGACGGGCCCGAGGCGGTGCGCAGGACGGCGAGCTGGGAGAGGGCCACGTGACGCTGGCCGCCCGCCACGGGGACGAGGACCCTGCCGAGCGCGTCGAGGTCGCTGCGGAAGTCGCGCTGGTAGCGGACGTTCACCGGATAGCGGGCCCGCCCCTGGAACGCGGTGGAGACGTTCTCCCCGCCGACGGCGGACTGGAGCACCATCTGCGCCTCGTCGACCGTGAGCCCTTCCCGCGCCAGGGCGTCCCGCTTCCACTCCACGTCCAGGAAGTAGCCACGCCCGGCCCGCTCGGCGAAGACGCTGCGGGTTCCGCGGACCGATGGCAGGATCGACTCGATCTGGGTGCCGATCCGCTCGATCTGGTCCAGGTCGGAGCCGGAGATCTTGAGCCCCACCGGCGTTCGCATCCCGGTGGAGAGCATCTCGATGCGCCCCTTGATCGGCATGGTCCAGGCGTTCGAGACGCCCACGAGGCGCACCGCCTCGTTCATCTCCGCGACCAGCTGCTCGGAGGAGCGGTGGTCCGGGGTGATGCGCCGGAGCACCGGAGCGAGCCATCCCGGCGCCCACCCGGACCACCAGGTGTCCACGCGGCGCCACTGGGAGGTCGGCTTCAGCGTGACGACCGTCTCCAGCATGGAGAGGGGCGCCGGATCGGTCGAGGTCTCGGCCCGCCCGGCCTTGCCGAGGACGCGGTCCACCTCGGGGAAGCCCTTCAGGATCCCGTCGGAGACCTGGAGGAGCTTCTGCGCCTCGGAGATGGAGAGCCCGGGCATGGTCGTGGGCATGTAGAGCAGCGCGCCCTCGTCGAGGGGCGGCATGAACTCCGTCCCGATCCGTCGGTAGACCGGGATGGTCACGAGCACGAGCGCCGAGCGCGCCCGCGATCACGAGCCTTCCGTGGCGCAGCGACCAGGTCACCACCGGCTCGTAGACCCGCATGAGGAAGCGGCTGACGGGGTGACTCTCCTCCGGGTGGACCTTGCCCCCGACCACCACGTTGGCGGTGCGGGCGAGCCAGCGCGGCCTGAAGTCGAAGGTGCGGAAGTGGGTGAGGGTGACGCGCAGCGCCGGGTCGAGCGTGATGGCGAGGAAGGCCGCGATGATCATCGCCAGGTTCTTGGTGTAGGCGAGCGGCTTGAAGAGGCGTCCCTCCTGCGCCTCCAGCGCGAGGACGGGGAGGAACGAGACGCCGATGATCGAGGAGCGCGAAGAAGCTGGTCGGCCCGACCTGCTTGACGGCCGAGACGATCACCTCGACGTGGTCCCCCTTCCGCCCGCCCCGCTCCCATTCCTCGAGTCTCTTGTGGGTCTGCTCCACGACCACGATGGACGCGTCGACCAGGGCGCCGATGGCGATGGCGATCCCGCCGAGCGACATGATGTTGGCCGTCACCCCCATGGCCTGGAAGGGGATGAAGGCGAGCAGCACCGCCACCGGGATGGTGACGAGCGGGATGATGGCGCTCGGGAGGTGCCAGAGGAAGAGCAGGATCACGAGCGAGACGGTGACCAGCACCTCCACCAGCGTGGATTGCAGCGTTGTCGATCGACCCGGTGGATGAGCGCAGAGCGGTCGTAGATGGGAACGACCTTCACGCCGGCGGGCAGTCCCGACGACACCTGGGCCAGCTTCGCCTTCACGCGGTCGATGACCTGGAGCGCGTTCTCGCCCTGGCGCATCACCACGATGCCGGAGACCGCATCCCCCTTGCCGTCGAGGTCGGAGACGCCGCGGCGGAGCTCGGGACCGATCACCACCTGCCCGACGTCCCGGACGCGGATGGGCGACCCCTTCTCGCTGGTCGCGAGGACGAGGTCCTCGAAGTCCTTCGCGGACCGTGCGTAGCCGCGCCCGCGCACCATGTACTCGGCTCCGGCGATCTCGATGAGCCGTCCGCCGGACGTCGCCGTTCCCCCCCTTCACCGCCTCCACGACCCGTCCGATGGGGATGCCGTGCGCACGGAGCCGGTTCGGGTCGAGGTTCACCTGGTACTGCTGGACGAAGCCGCCGATGGAGGCCACCTCGGCGACGCCAGGGACCGACTTGAGGTGGTAGCGGAGGTACCAGTCCTGCGCGGAGCGGAGCTCGGCCAGGCTGTGCGTCCCGCTCGGGTCCTCGAGGACGTACTGGAAGACCCAGCCCAGCGCGGTGGCGTCCGGTCCGATCTCGGTCTTCACCCCCTGCGGGAGGGGGCGAGACCACGGAGGAGAGGTAGCTCCAGCGTCCGGGAGCGCGCCCAGTAGATGTCGGTGCCGTCCTCGAAGACGACGTAGACGTAGGAGTAGCCGAAGTCGGAGTAGCCCGCGTACCGCCTTCACCTTGGGTGCGCCGAGCATGGCCGTGACGATGGGATAGGTGACCTGGTCCTCGACGAGGTCCGGGCTGCGGTCCCACTTCGAGTAGACGATGACCTGGGTGTCGGAGAGGTCGGGGATGGCGTCGAGGGCGACGTGGCGCATCGACCACCAGCCGCCCATGCAGGCGGCGGCCGTGAGCGCGAAGACCAGGAACCGGTTCCGGACCGAGAACTCGATGATCCGGTCGATCATGGCCTGCCCGAGACCTCGGACGGGACGGCGATGGATGCGGTCTGCTCCCGGAACTTCTCCCTGCAGGAGTCGGAGCAGAAGTAGTGGGTCTTGCCGTCCCGGGTGGTGGTCTTCCCCTCGGCGCGCGCGTGGGCCTCGTCGACGTCCATGCCGCAGACGGGGTCGACGGAGGTGGGGCCCCGCGCCGCAGCGGCAGACGGCGCGGAGCTGGCTCTCCGAGTCGACGAGAAAGGTGCCCGAGACCACGATCCGGTCGCCCGCGCGAGAGGCCGGAGGTCACCTCCACGCGGTTCCCGGCGCGCCAGCCGGTCTCGACGGCGCGGGGCTCGAACACTCCCTCGCCCGTCTCGACGAAGACGGTCTTGCGGAGGCCGGAGTCGACGACCGCGTCGACAGGGACGGTCAGGGCGTCCGGGCGCTCGACCTGGAGCTCCACGTCCACGTTCATGTCGGGTCGGAGCCGGGCGCCTGGGTTCTCGACCTCGAGCCGGACCTTCATGGTCCGGGAGACCGGGTCGAACTGCGGCGGGATCCGGCTCACCACCGCGGTGAGCGCGTTCGCCTGCGCCCGGGACCGTCACCTTCGCGGTCATCCCGGGTCGGGCCAGCGGCGCGTCGCCCTCGAGCAGGTCGGCGAGGATCCAGACCTTCTCGAGGTTGGCGATGCGGAACCACTCGGCGCCCTTGTCGAACCTCTGGCCGAGGGTGATGTTCCGGGACGAGGACCACGCCGTCGGCCGGGGAGAGGATGTCGATGGTGATGGGGACCTCCCGCTTCCGGCGCATCTCCTCGATCTGGTGAACGGACATCCCCATGCCCCGGAGGCGTTCCACCGTGTACTGGGAGTTCCGGGACGGGCGTGCTGCCCGCTGCGATCACGACGTGGGACGCGGCGCGATGCGCGGGGTCCTGATCCTGGACGTCGAGGGCCGTGATGTAGGCCTGGAGGGCGCTCCGCATGTCGGCCGAGAAGAAGGAGGCGAGCTTCTGGTCCCGGCGAACGATCGATCCGGTGGTGACGCCGGAGATCTCCCGGATGGAGCCCTCCATCGCGGCGTTGAGCGAGTAGACCCGGGTCTCGTCGGGGGCGACCCGGCCGAAGAGACGAAGCGAGTGGGTCGTCGGCGCCCATCTCCACGGCGCCGAGCTTCACCCCCTGGAGCTGGCGAAGGCCGGCGTCGATGGAGACGGTTCCGGCCGGCCGGGATGCGCCGCCCGTCGCATGCGCGCCGCCGTCCCGCACCGGCTCGAGGGCCATCCCGCAGCATGGTGCACGACCCGGGCCGGTCCGACTGTGACGCTCGGGTGCATCGGGCACTGGTACCGGAGACCTTCGGGCCCACCGCCGCGACCGGCGACTCCGGACGCCGGGGAGGAGGCGCCCCGCCGCGAAGCCGGAAGCGGCGAGGCCAGGGAGGCCGCGATGAGGGTGACCCGGCGCATGGCGTTCCGGCCGCTACTTCTCGAGGCCCAGCCGAACATCATGGCGTGGTCCTCGTGGGCGAGGTTGTGGCAGTGGGCCACGTACTTGCCCGTGAAGGTCCGGAAGTTCCGGTACATGGTCACCACCTCGGAGTCGTCGAGGGCGATGACGTCGTCCTTGCCGGTGTCGTCCTGGTGGCCGGGAACGCTCGTGGCCTTCTTGCCGTTGCGGGTCAGGATCTGGTGCTCCTCCATGTGGAAGTGCATCGGGATGGCTCCAGCCGCCGCCGGTCTTGATGGTCCAGACCTCGGGCTTGCCCTGCTTCACGGTGGCGAGCGGGACGTGGGCGTCGAAGGGGTGGCCGTTGATGAGCCACTGGGTCTCGCCGCCGAAGCTGCCGCGCTGCAGGTCGAAGGTGCGCTGTGGGCAGCGACGACAGGTTCGAGGGAAGCGTCGGCGCCGGGCGGAGGATCGTCGATGGGCGTCGGCATGAGGCTGTCGTCCGGCGCGTCGTCGCCGATCACGATCTTGAGGAGCGGGATCTTGTAGGCCGGAGTCGGCGTTTCCCATGCGCGACGCTGTTCGTCATCTTGCGGCCGTCCGGCATCTTCCCGGTGTTGACGAGGTAGATGACGTCGCCCTTCACGGTGGGCTTGCCGTCCGGCCGTCTTCGTGAAGTCGACGATCACCTCGTGGCGCATGGCCGGCCAGTTCTCGATGTAGTCGCGGATGACGGGTCGGGGCAGGAGCCCGCCGCCGGTCGCGATCTGCGTCATCCGCATGGCGACCTTCCCGTCGGGAAGCCGCCACTGCCCCTGGAGATCCTCGCCCTTGTAGCCGAGGTCCACGGCGGCCCTCGGGCCCCGCGCCGACTTCATGAATGGAGACCTCGAACTGCCGGGAGATGGCGGCGGTGAGGAAGCGGAAGCCGGTACTTGCGGCGCTTCACCTCGAGGACGGGGTAGGCCTTGCCGTTCACGGTGAAGACGTCACCCACGAAGCCGTGGTTCGGGAAGTGGCGGAAGAAGGTCTTGCCCCACCACTCCGGGTGGGACTCGCCGCAGCCGTTGTGGAAGTCCTGGTGCGGGATGACGCCGTCGTCGAGGGCGCAGTCGTAGAGGGCGAGGGGGATGTCGTAGAGCGACGTCGAACGAGCCGTCGGCGTTGTCGACGCGCACGCCGGGCAGGCGCAGCCCCCTGGTCTCGTCGCCCGGGTCGAGGACCGGGTCGTAGATGGGGTAGAGCCCGACCATGCCCTTGTAGACGTTGGCGCCGGTGTGCCCCTCGCGGTGGTCGTGGAACCAGAGGAACGACTGCTTCTCGGCGTCGTCGCCGCCGGCCGGGTAGTTGAGGTAGAGGTTGTCGCACCAGTCGCCCGGCTGGTAGGCCTCCGTCCTTGTGGTGCGGGTTGCCGTCCGACTCGGCGGCGGTGTGGCCGTTGTGGAGGTGGGTGAGGAAGCCCAGTCCGGATCGCCGAAGTCGCCGCGGTCGAGGTTGAGCGGGTTCTCGTCGAGGTGGTTCTCGACGCGGAGGCATGACCGGCTTGCCGTACTCGGCGTTGATCATCGGACCCGGGAACGGTGCCGTTGAACCCGTAGATGGTGCTGAGCGGAAGCCGGGGAACGACCGTGCCGGCCGAGACGGTCCTGCCGTCGGTGTCCCGGTAGGAGACCAGGTTCCGGACCGGCGAGTTCGTGAAGCTGTGCGGCGCCACCTGGAGCTTCACCCGGTAGATGACTGGGTGCCGGCATGTCCTCGCAGGCCGTCCCGTACTGGCCGGGATAGAGCTGGTGGGTCCCTCCGTCGCAGTCCTGGCGTCCCTCCTCGGACCCCGGACAGTTGGCCCACGTCTTCGCGGAGCCAGCGGGTTCCGGGGCGTAGGCCCTGGGGACGGGAAGGGGCTCCGTGAAGGGCTGGAGGATGAGCGGGCTCACCGGGAAGCCCTCGATGGCGTCCAGTCCCGAGCAACTCGAGGCGCGGGCGGGCCTTGCGAGGGTTCCCAGGGCCGCGACGGCGCCGGTGGCCGCACTCCACTTGAGGAGATCACGTCGCGTGACGCCGGGCTTCTTCGGGGCTTCGGGCTTCGCCATCGTGTCGGCCATCTCTTGGTTCCCTTTCCTGTCCCGGCTCGCGGAGGCGAGGTGTAACGATGCAGGGACGAACGACCGCGGCTTCCGTACCGATGCAGACACTCGTGGGCGATTTCGCCTTGCCCCACGAGAGGGGGACATGGAGGGGCACGGCTTGGCGCAGGGCATCGGTTAGATCGGACCGCGGAGGAGACGATGACGTCGCGTCACCGATGGCTGGGTTCGGGGCTCGTGCTCGCGGCGGTGGCGACGGCGGGCTTCCTCGGTCTTCGTGGCGGGGTGGCCCTGCGCGAAAAGCCTCAGCCCGTCGGCCAGGGAGGCGCTGATCCCTCCCGGTGGGCGTCGGGCACGCGGCCCTCGACCAGCTCGCGGCCGCGGATCGACGAGACCCCGCCGGCCGCCGGCCCGGTGCTGGAGGGCTCGGAGGGGGAGGAAGCGGCGTTGCTCGTGGCGCGCATGGGCAAGCTGGTCAGCGACCTCGAGTACAGTCCGGGCCTTCCCGAACCGCAGCAGCAGACGGTGGCCCCGCAACCGGATCCCTGGCGTCCGGACCCGACCAGGGAAGGGCCGCCCCCGGTCATCGACGGGGTGGTCCCCAGCGGGGTCCGCGCCGCCGGAGGGGATCGGGTCGAGATTCGAGGCCGGAACCTGCGCGTCGTGCAGGTCATGTTCGGTACCGTCCCGGCCCGCCTGCTCGCTGCCAGCGGAACGCTGGTGGCCGTGGAGGCGCCGCCAGCCGCCCCCGGACCGGTGACGATCGCGGTCACGAACGACGACGGGACCTGGGCGGTGGCGCCGGACCCGATCGCCTACGGGGACTGAGGTGTGGAGGCCACGGCGCGGTCCGGCCAGGCGGCAAGCGGGGGTATCATCGGCCGATGGCCGACCTCCGCATCTGCATCGACGTCCCGGACCTCGATCGGGCGATCGACTTCTACTCCGCCGCCCTCGGACTCCGGCCGGGTCGCCGGAACGGAGCACTCTGGGTGGAGATGCTCGGGGCTGGGTGCCCGGTGGATCTGCTCCCGGTGGAAGAGGGGAGCGAGGCCTCGCCCGGTGGGCGTGCGCGGCGCGACTTCGCGCGCCACTGGACCCCGGTCCACCTCGATCTCGCCGTCCCGGATCTGGAGATCGCGGTGGAGCGGGCCCGCGCCGCCGGTGCAACGCTGGAGCGTCCGATCGTCGAGCGGAAATGGGGGCGCATGGCCAACATGGCCGACCCTTTCGGTCACGGATTCTGCCTGCTTCAGTTCACTGGAGGGGGATACGAGGAGATCGCAACATGGCCATCGACGTGATCCGCCTCGGGGCGCCGCGCCCGAGACGCGACGAGCTCCGCCTCGGCACCATCCGCTACCCGCCGCGCGGGGTGCCGCGGGAGCGGCTCGCGAAGGACGACTGGTACGACGTCTGGCTTCCCGGCCTGGCCCCCTCGGCAGCCCTGGTCCAGAAGGGAAGGGCAGCCGCCACCGACCGGGACTGGGGCACCTTTGCGCGGCGCTACCGGAAGGAGATGGACGTCCCCGCTGCCCGCCACCTGCTGGCGTTGCTGGCGGCGCTCTCCCACCGGACCGACCTGGCGGTGGGCTGCACCTGCGCCGACGAGGCGCGCTGCCACCGGTCGGTGCTGCGAGAACTGCTCCAGGAGCACGGAGCGGTGGTCCGCCGCAGGGCTTGAAGGGCGAGGGGCGATGGCGGAGGCCCTCAAGACCTTCTTCTCGCCGGCGCTCGTCCGGCGCCTCGCGGCGGACGTGGCGCGGGTCCATCCGGGATTTCCCGCCCGCGACTTCGCCTCGCAGGCGTGCTCGGGGCTGGAGGATCTCTCGCTCCTCGATCGCGCGCGGAAGATCGCGGGCTCCCTCGCGACCCACCTTCCGGCATCGTACCCCTCCGCCATCGAGATCCTGCTCCGTTCCCTCGGCCCGGAGCACGCCACCGACGAGCTCCTCGGGGTCGGGATGGCGCCGTTCTTCTACCTTCCGCACGTGATCTTCGTCGCCGACCGGGGCCTGGACCACTTCGACCTGTCGATGCGGGCCCAGCACGAGCTCACGCGGCGCTTCAGCGCCGAATCGAGCATGCGTGCCTACATCGCCAGGGACCCGGAGAGGACGTTCCGGTTCCTGCGCCGGTGGGCGACCGACCCGAACGCCCACGTCCGGCGCCTCGTCTCGGAGTGCACCCGGCTGCGCCTTCCCTGGGCCGAACGCGTTGCCTGGCTCGACGAGAACCCCGAGCGGGTTCTCGAGCTTCTCGAGGCGCTGAAGGACGACCCCGCGCCCCTCGTGCGACGGAGCGTGGCCAACAACCTGAACGACCTCGGCAAGGTGCGAATGGATCTGCTCGCTCGAACGTGCGCCCGGTGGCTCGAAGGCGCCTCGGTCGAACGCCGCAAGCTCGTCGAGCATGCATTGCGGAGCGCGGTGAAGCGCGGGGAGCCGGACGCCCTCCGGCTCCTGGGGTACGGGCGACAGGCGTCGGTGGTCCTGGAGGACGTCCGCTTCGAGCCGGCCCGGGTGCCGATCGGAGGACGGGTCACGGTGGGGTTCGCGCTGCGCAGCAGTTCGCGTCGGTCGCAGGACCTCCTCGTGGACCTCGCCGTCCATTTCGTGAAGGCGAACGGCAAGGCATCCCCGAAGGTCTTCAAGGTGCGGCGGGTCGTCATCCCTCCGGGAGGCCGCGCGGAGTTCCGGACGTCCGTGTCCCTTGCCGACCATACGACGCGCCGGCCGCGCCCCGGCACGCACGCCGTCGCCGTCGTGGTCAACGGCAGGGCGATGCCGGCCGGGTCGTTCGAGGTGAGCCGGGCGAGGCTTCGCTTACCGTGAAGCTGGTCACGGCCGGCTGGCGGATCACCGGCTCCCCCGTCATGTCGGCCTGGACGCCCGCGAGCACCTCCATACTGTAGGTGAATATGCCACATGGTTTCCCCGGGTTTCCCCGGCCCCGGTTGTTCCTCTGGGCGGGACATCCGGCCGGAAATGGGCTGTGTAATAGGACATTTAGGGATCATCGCCCCCCAAATTTCCTTGTGGCACGGTGCCGATGGAGTGCCCGGGAACGCTGGGCTTCTTGACCGACCTTTCCGGCTTGTTCCGAGAATAATTGATCCTCGTCAGGGCCCCTGACCGAGGGCAATTGTCGAGCCATTGTCCAGGTGCGGCAATCCGCCGCACTCTGCCTCCGATGTGCACGAACGTGGGTCATGCCTGCCCCGTGCGTCACGTGGAGACAGGCGTGCCCCGACCAGTTGTCTGAATGGGGGACAAAATGGCTCGACGAAGGTTTTCCATCTCACTCATCGTGATATCCGCGCTGGCCGCCCTGGCGCTGGCGCCCGGCCAGGCCTACGCCGCGAAGAAGGACATCCTCGACAAGGGGAAGAAGGCTCAGGCCGAAAGGCAGGCCGCATCGCAGAGGGCCGCGGCGCTCGGCCTGAAGCCAGGCGTGGCGGGTGTGACCGCCTTCAAGGCGGCTACCCCGCTCCCCGGCCCCGAGGGTCCTGGAGGGATCCCGCACTATTTTGGTCCCTACGCCAACTGGGCCTACAGCCCGCTCCCGACGAGGGGGATCGCCAGCGTCACGCCGGTCACCCCTGGTACGGGGTACACCAATCCCGTCGTCACGATCTCCGACATCTACGGTACCGGCACAGCGACAGCCACCGCGACGCTCGACGCCGGCGGCGGCATCGCGACGATCACCGTGGACCCGGGGAGCGCAGGGTTCCACGTCCCGTTCGTCACAATCACGGATCCGACCGGAACCGGTGCAACGGCCACGGCGACTCTCGACACCACCGTCACCGGCGGGCTCGTCAAGTTCGTGGACCGCTTGCCGCTCCTCGGACCGTCGGGTGCGAACAACCTCGGCCAGTACATCTCGGTCGCGGCCAAGGAACCGGCAGGCCAGGAGACCTATCCAGGTTCCGACTACTACGAGATCGGCCTCGTCGAGTTCTACGAGAAGATGCACACCAGCCTGCCCCCGACACTCCAGCGGGGCTACGTGCAGCTGGCGACGGCCAAGGTTCCTGGCTCCTTCCCGCTGACGTATCTCGACGGCAGCCCCATCAACTATCCAGGGACGACGACCCAGATCACGGCCGTCGAGGCTCCGCACTTCCTCGGGCCCACCATCGTGGGAACGAGCAACAAGGCCGTCCGCATCAAGTTCTACAACCTGCTTCCAGTTGGCCTCCCGGACGCCACGGGCCGGCGCCCGGGTGACCTCTTCCTGCCGGTGGACGAAACCACCATGGGTTCGGGCATTGGCCCGGCAGGGCCGGGCGTGGCGGGCAGCGCCTACACCCAGAACCGCGCCGCGGTGCACCTCCACGGCAACAACACGGTCTGGATCAGCGACGGGACGCCCCACCAGTGGATCACCCCGGCCAACGAATCCACGCCGTATCCGCAGGGCGTCAGCGTCCGGAACGTGCCGGACATGGACCCGCCAGCGTCGACTCCCCCACCGACGGGACGATCACGCTCTACTACACCAACGCCATGAGCGCGCGGTTGATGTTCTACCACGACCACGCGATGGGCATCACGCGCCTCAACGTCTACGCGGGCGAGGCTGCGGGCTACCTGCTGACCGACGAGGTCGACCAGGACATGATCAACGGCACGAACGTCACGGGCGTGAATCCCGGCCTCCTCAAGGTTCTCCCCGACCTCGGCATTCCCCTCGTCATCCAGGACAGGACCTTCGTGGACGCCGAGACGATCTTCGCCCAGGACCCCACCTGGAACTGGGGAACCGGGCCGAGAGGCGCGGACGGGAGGATCACGGGCGCCGTCACGGGCGACCTCTGGTACCCCCATGTCTACATGTCGGCACAGAACCCCTGGGACCTCGGCGGCATGAACGCCTTCGGCCGGTGGCACTACGGACCGTGGTTCACGCCACCGACCCCCGAATGCACGGCCCCTGCGACACCGCTCGGATGCATCGAGGTGGGGCCGGTGCCCAATGAGTACTTCGGCACCAATCCCTGGGAGCCGCCGCAGCGGCCGGGAATTCCGAACCCCTCCATTCCGGGCGAGGCGTTCAACGACACGCCGATCGTGAACGGCACGGCCTACCCGTATCTCGAGGTGGAGCCGAGGCCCTACCGGTTCCGCATCCTGAACGCGGCGAACGACCGGTTCGTGAACCTCCAGCTCTACGTGGCCGCGGACAAGACCACCTGGGTACCCGGCAACCCCGCCACCCCCAGCATCCCCGGTAGCCCCACGACCGTCTGCGCTGCGCTTGCGGACCCAGCCGTGTGCACCGAGGTCAAGATGGTCCCGGTGAACGGGGCTCCCAACCAGACCGCGGACACCCCCAGCGGCCTCCCCGATCCGGCCACGGCAGGACCGGAGTGGTGGCAGATCGGCACCGAGGGCGGCTTCCTGGCGGCCCCCACCGTCGTTCCCATCCAGCCCGTCGGCTGGAACATGGACCCGACCGCCTTCAACGTCGGCGTCGTCAACCAGCACTCGCTCCTCCTCGGTACGGCGGAGCGCGCGGACGTCGTCGTCGACTTCACCCTGTTCGCAGGCAAGACGCTCATTCTCTACAACGACGCCCCGGCTGCCTTCCCTGCGGGCGTCCCGACGTACGACTACTTCACGGGCGTGGCGGACCAGATCGACGTGGGTGGCGCGCCCGGAACGCTCCCGGGCTACGGGCCCAACACCAGGACGATCATGCAGATCCGGGTCGCAGCCGCCGCCACGCCGCCGCCTCCGGCGGGAACCGGGATCGACACATCGCAGGTCACGTTCCCGAATCTCCAGGCTGTCTTCGCCAAGGGCGACACCTCGGGATGCGCCACCAACACGACTCCGTGCAAGCGCGGCGTCTTCGAGGTCTCCCAGGATCCGATCCTCATCCCGCAGGCGGCGTACAACTCCGCCTACAACAACTCGTTCCCGGCCGACGCCAGCCAGTACCTGCACATTCCGGACGTGCAGATGACCTTCCAGCCCATCAACAGGGCAGGGGTCCTCCAGCCGCTCGTGACGCTCCCCCTGCAGATGAAGGCGATGCACGACGAGATGGGGGGCGTCTATGACGTCCAGTACGGCCGGATGAGCGGGATGCTCGGGCTCACCAATCCGAAGCACGGGGGCGCGTTCCTCACGCCGTACAACTACGCCAGCCCGCCCACGGACGTGATCGTGGGCTCTCCGGACGTCGACGCGGCGCCGGTGGGTTCGCTCGCGGATGGCACCCAGATCTGGCGCATCTTCCACAACGGCGTCGACACCCACACCATCCACGTCCACCTGTTCAACGCCCAGCTGATCAATCGCATCGGCCAGGACAACTGGATGGTGGACGCGGAGCCCAGCGAGTTCGGCTGGAAGGACACCTTCCGGGTCAACCCCCTGGAGGTCACGTTCCTCGCGATGAGGCCGGTCCTTCCGACTCCCGCGCAGCTCCCGTTCGAGGTGCCGGACAGCATCCGCCTGATCGACCCGACGCTTCCCGAGGGGGCCACGCTGATCGAGCCGCCACCCGGGGGATGGTTCGACCCGGCTGGAAACGCGATCGCGGAGATCCTCAACCACTACGTCAACTTCGGCTGGGAGTACGTCTGGCACTGCCACATCCTCGCCCACGAGGAGATGGACATGATGCACTCGCTGGTGGCCGCCGTTCCGCCGAGGGCGCCCACGGCCCTCGTCGCTGCATGGAACGGGAGCACGGGCGGCAACCGACGGGTCACCCTGAACTGGACGGACAATTCCCTGAAGGAGGCAGGGTTCACCGTCCAGAGGGCGGCGGATGCCAACTTCACGGTCGGACTGACCAGCTTCAAGGTCGCCGCGAACGCCGCGCCCCCGCCGAGCAACGTCGCGTTCATCGACACGTCCGTCGCGAACAACACGCAGTACTGGTACAAGGTGTTCGCGCTCGGCAGCGTGGTGGGTGACACGCTGACGGCAGGCTTCCCGACCGCGTCCGCCAACTCCGTCACCGCTCCCGTCACCGTGCTCGTTGGCTTGGCGCCGACGGTGCCAGCGGCTCCGACGAATCTCACGGCCACCCTGCAAGCCGGACCGCAGGTGACCCTGGCCTGGCGTGACAACGCCAACAACGAGACCGGCTTCGTAGTGGAGCGGTGCGCCGGTGCCGGCTGCACGAGCTTCGCCCAGGTTGCCGTGGCTCCACCGAGGAACAACACGGGGAACACCACGTTCGTGGATGTGACGGCAGCACCCGGAAACAGCTACCTCTACCGGGTGGCCGCCGTGAACGGGGCGTCCGCGCCACCGTACACGTACGCGACTCTCGCGACGCCCGTCGTGGTGCCGGCGATTCCGCTCGCACCCTCGAACTTCACCGTTGGCGTCACGAAGGCGAACGGCAACAACTACACGGCCACGCTGACGTGGGCCGCGGCCACCAACCCGTCCAGCTTCACGATCCAGCGCGCCACCAACGCCGCGTTCACCACTGGGCTGACCACCAGCACGGTCGCAGGCAACCTCAGGACGGTGAACCAGACCGTGACGAGGAACACCACCTACTACTTCAGGATCCAGGCGACCGACGCCATCAGTGGCTCGTCCGCCTGGGTGAACGCCATGCCGTTCCCCATTCGCACGGGACCCTGAGTAGCCGAGGAGCAGGTCGTCCGGCGGGAGGAGGGAGCGATCCCTCCTCCCGCCTTCCCTGGCCCCGTTGCGCCGGCGGCGATCTGGCGCTAGGGGGGCAGGCATGACCAGCCACCGGATCACGCCCTGCATCTGGTTCGACGGGCAGGCCGAGCAGGCCGCCGCCTTCTACGCGCAGACCCTTCCAGCGGGTCGCGTCACCGCGATGTCCCGTTACCCGGAATCGACCGACAACCCGGGCGGCCGGCCGCGCGGCAGCGTCCTCACGGCCGAGTTCGAGGTGGCGGGCCAGCGCTTCACAGCACTCAACGGGGGCCCCCAGTTCGTCCTCAACCCGAGCATCTCCTTCTTCGTCCACGTCGAGACCCCCGGCGAGGCGGATCGGCTCTTCGCGTCGCTCGCCGAGGGGGGGCAGGTGCTCATGCCCATCGACGCATATCCCTGGAGCGAGCGCTACGGCTGGGTGACGGATCGCTTCGGGGTGTCGTGGCAGGTCATGGCGGGGCGTCGCCCCGCAGGGGGCTCGACCATCGTCCCCTGCCTCATGTTCTCCGACGCCCAGCACGGCCGCGCGGAGGAGGCGATGCGCGCCTACGCGGGCATCTTCCCCGGCGGGAGAG
This sequence comes from uncultured delta proteobacterium, assembly GCA_963818535.1. Classification (GTDB taxonomy): domain Bacteria; phylum Myxococcota; class Myxococcia; order Myxococcales; family Anaeromyxobacteraceae; genus CAIOAK01. The sequence goes on from CAWFSM010000008.1 coordinate 468,089, forward strand.
TCGTCGACGTGGCGCGCTACGCCCCCGGGGAGGGTCCGGAGGGCACGGTGAAGCACGGGCGGTTCGTCCTCGCGGGGCAGGACATGGTCGCCATGGACAGCCACCTCGCTCACGGGTTCACCTTCAACGAGGCGCTCTCCTTCCAGGTGACGTGCGAGGACCAGGCGACGCTGGACCGTTACTGGGAGGCGCTGGGCGCCGGCGGGTCATTCGGGCCCTGCGGCTGGCTGAAGGACCGCTTCGGCGTCTCCTGGCAGGTGATTCCGGCCGGGATTGGACGGTGGTTGTCGGGCGGCGATGCCGCGGCCCGGAACCGGGCGTTCGCGGCGATGCTGACCATGGGGAAGCTCGACATCGCCGCGCTCGAGCGCGCCCACGCGGGCGGGTAGGGCGGCGCGCCGCTCACCCCAGGTCGATCGTCCCGCGCCCTAGCTCGACGACCTCGCCCGACACGAAGATCCCGGCACCGGCGTCGACCCGCAAGCCCAGGCGCGACGGGCGCCCCACGGCATCCCCTTGACGGAGCGTTGCGTTCATCGGCAAGGGCCGTCCGCGCGCGACGTGCCAGCCGCCGAGGTTGGCGCAGGCCGAGCCGGTGGCCGGGTCTTCCCGCACGGCTCCGTCGGCCGTGAAGAAGAAGCGCACCGTCCATTCCGGTGAACCCCTGGACCAGAGGTACGCCATGGCCTCCTGGCGATCGGGCGGGTACCCGTGCCGCTGGAGGAGCGCGAACGACGGGCTCGCCGCCCGCACGAGCTCCGGGGTGGCGATGGGCAGGACGAGCTGCTCCACGCCCGTGTCGACCCAGAGTGGCTCGTCGGAGATCGCGCCGTCGGGAAGACCCACCATGCGCGCCAGCTCCGCACGCGTCGCATCGACCACCCGGACCACCGGCGGCCGGGCGGCACGCAGCGTCCACCTGGAGCCCTCGCGGGAGACCTCGACCTGGCCCGCCTTCATCTCGAGCTTCACCCGGGTCCGGTCGCCCCCGATGACGCTGGCGGTGCCGAGGGTGGGGTGGCCGGCGAAGGGCATCTCGAACGCCGGCGTGAAGATGCGGACCCGGGCGTCGGCACCAGCGGACGGGAGCACGAAGGTGGTCTCGGAGAGGTTCATCTGCCGCGCCAGCCCCTGCATCTGCGGGTCGGTGAGGCCTCGCCCGTCCTCGAAGACGCAGAGCGGATTTCCGGACAGGCGGTCGCCGTCGACGGTGAATACGTTGAGGATGCGGAAGGCGTGCATCGGGTGGTCTCCCGGGAAGGGGTGGCGCGACTCAGGCGTCGAGCGGTCGACCCTTCCGCCGGGCCACCCCGGCCAGGATCTCGTCCAGCTCCTCGAAGCTGGGCGGCTTGGCGAGGTGGGCGTCGAAACCCGGCGGCGAGCGCTCGCTCGCGGTCCTCGGGCTGCGCGTACCCCGTGAGCGCGATGGCGAAGATCCCGCTCGCCGGCTGGGCCGCGCGAATCGCGCGCATGACCTCGAAGCCGTCCAGGTCGGGGAGCCCGACGTCGCAGATGACGACGTCGGGCGGGTGCGCCAGCACCGACGCCACGGCCTGCCGGCCGGAGGCGACGGCGTTCACGTCGTGCTCGTTCAGCGTCAACATGAGGGCCAGGCTCTCCCTGGCGTCCTCGTTGTCCTCGACGACGAGGATCGACAGGCCCGAGGCGCGCTGCTCGACCTTCGCCTCGACCGCCGTGGTCGCCACGTCCGCCTGGTCGACCGCCAGCGGTAGCCTCAGGATGAGCTCCGTGCCCTGGCCCGGGCCTTCGCTCACGGCGCGCACCCAGCCACCGTGGCTGACCGCGAGTTCCCGCACGAGGGCAAGGCCGATTCCCATTCCCCCCCGTGAACCGTGCCGCGTCCGCTCGGCCTGGACGAACGGGTCGAAGATGGAATCCAGGTCCTGGGGATCGATGCCGGCGCCGTTGTCGCGCACGCTCACCTCGCAGGCCACGCCGCTCTTCCGGACGCCGACGTGCACCTCGCCTCCGGGCTGCGTGAACTTGAGCGCGTTGCTCACGAGGTTTCCGACCATCTGGACCATCCGCGCCGCGTCGGCGTCGATCCAGATCGGGTGGGACGATTCGGAGGAGAAGAGCGCGACCCCGCGCTCCTCGAACGCCTCGTTCGCGTCCTCGCAGACGCGTCGCACCGGCTCCCGCGCGTCGAGCCGGGTGCGGCGGAGCTCGATCTTCCCGTGCGCGATTCGCGCGATGTCGAGGAGGTCGTCCACCAGGCGGGTGAGATGCTCCGTCTGGCGATGGAGGATGACCCGTGCACGCCGTGCCGTCTCGCCGTCTGGCGGGGCCCGGTCGAGCAGCGCGATGCTGTTGCGGAGGGAGGCGAGGGGATTCCGCAGCTCGTGCGACAGCACGGCGAGGAACTCGGTCTTCCGGCGGGTCTCCATGCGCAGCGCGTCCTCGGCCGCCTTCCGGGCCGTGACGTCCTGCGCGTAGAGGTTCACCTCGGCCCCGACCGGCACGACGCTGACCTGGAACACGACCCCGCTGTGGTCGACCTCGACCTTGAGCCGCCTGCCGGCGTCGAGGGCGCGCCTGGCGGGCTCCGCCAGCTCGGCAGGGGCGGCGCCGCCCACCTCCAGGCCCAGCTCTCCGAGAAGCCTGAGCGCGGCGTCGTTGGCGTATCGAACCGTCAGGTCTCCGGCCAGGCGAATGACCGGGTCCGGGTTCTCCCGGGGGAAGCGCGCCAGCGACTCTGCACGCGCCTCGGCCTCCTTGCGCTCGGTGATGTCGACGAACGCCCCGACGGAACCCTGCGGCTGGCCGTCGTCGCCCCGTATCGGCGACGAGTTCCCGAGCAGGTGGCGCACGTTTCCGTCGTCGAAGACCAGGTCGAACTCGAAGTCGCGGAATTCCCGCCCGAATCGCGCTGCCGCCTGGATGGGCAAGTCGTCGTCCCGGATCTCCACCCCGTCCTTCATCGGGCGGAAATTCGTCGGACGTTCGTCGGGTGGCGCGGTGACCGAGACGTTCGTTCCGAGCGGCCGGTGCAGCAGTTCGGCGCCGAAGCGGTTCGCCTCGATGAGGGTTCCCTGGTCGTCGCGGGCGATCCACACGGCCGCCGGGACGGTGTCGAGGACGGCCTGGAGCTCGGCGGCCCGGGTCCTCGAGCGGCGCTCGCTTTCCATCAGGGCGGCCTCGGCGCGCTTGCGTTCCGTGATGTCGCGGAGGATGACCTGGATGGAGACTGCCGTCCCCGTCCGGGAAGGAGGCGGCGACGACCTCGACGTCGCGGACCTCGCCGTCCAGCCGGATGATCCGCTCCTCCACGAGCGGGATGCTCCTCCCCGCGACGATGTCGGAGATCCGGCCGCGGATGAGGGCGTGGTAGTCGGGATGGAACAGATCGATCGCCGTTCGCCCGATCAGCTCGGAGGGCTCGCGAGCGCCGAAGAGCCGAGCGCACGCGGGGTTCGCCAGCGCGACCTTCCCGCCACGATTCAGCAGGATGGCATCCGGAGAGACCTCGACGAGGTTCCGGTAGCGCTGCTCGTCCCTGGCAAGCGCCTCGCCGACGTCCCCGGGAGAGTGTTCTGATCCAGGCTGGGACATGGGACGTCGCCTCCCGAGAGAGCGGAATCCCCATACATAGTCGGGATGTCCGGCAGCGCCCGACGAGACGGACAGGGCGCCGACCCGGCGGGGCCACCATCGCATGGCGCGGTTACGGCTGGAACGTGTATGACCCGTCGGCGTTCTGGATGCAGCGCCCGCCCGTCGTTCCGCTCCCCATGCCGCCCATCCCCATCCCCGACATGGTGGCGAGGTCATGGGAGCGCCCCATCGCGTGGCTCGCCCACTGGGTCATGGCGCCGACGTGCTGCTGCGCCTCGGCCTTGTTCGGAGTCATGTCGGTGGTCGACGCGCACGCGACGGCCTGGTGCCGGTTCAGCTCCGCCAGCATCGCGTTGGCGGTGCAGCCCATGTCCTCGGCGTCCGTGTGGTTCATCGAGCCCATCATGGCGTCCATGTCGGGGCCCATGCCTTGCATCTGCCCGACCACGGGTCGGACCTGGGAATCGTAGGAGCTCTGCGTGGATGTGCAGGTGGCCGGGGACGTCATGGTCGCCGCCTGGGTCCCGTAGGTCGTCACCGCGGCGGACACGCCCTGCGCCGATGCGTTGAAGGCCTGGATCTCCGCCGTGTCGAGCCCCGAGGTGGAGCCGCCGCAGGCCGCGAGGCTCAGAGCCAGGGCGAAGATCGCGTGGCGGGTCACTGGATCAGCCCCGTCGACGTGTTGAGCTTGTTCACGAGCGGCTGCATGTCCGTCATGGTCGCACCGGACGTGTTCCTGGAGGAGCCGACGAACGCGGTCATGGCCGTGGCGAGGCCGGTGGTGCCGGCGGTCGTCTGCATCATGGTTCCGCTCCCCATCATCCCGCCCATGCCACCCATCGAGATGGACGTCGAGCCCATCATCCCGTTCATCGTCCCGTCGGAGGCGTCCTTCATCATCGAGGTCACCATCCCGGACGACGACGTCGTCATCCCGACGGTCTTCGCGTACTGGGACATCGCGGCGATGGCCATCCCGTGGTTCTTCTGGGCCTGGGTGGCGCCGGAGGCCGAGCCCGCCATCGCCGGGTCCATCGGCGAGGCCATGAGGATGTCACCCGCCGAGAAGTAGTTGCCGACGGCGGTGTTGGCGGTCCCTGCGTTCGCGGCCGTCATGCCGCCCGACATGTACTGCGCCATCATCTGGGCCATGGAGGTGAGCGGCGTGACCTGGACTCCGGTCGTGGCCGAGCCCGCGGCGACGGAAGGAACACAGCTCGTCATCACGTCGCCCGGCTGCATGGTCATCGTGGTTCCGCTGGCCGGGTCCATGAAGGTCCCGCCGGTCACCTGCAACATCACGGTCCCGGCATAGGCGCCGAGCGGGATGGTGAAGTTGCCCGGTGGCGTCGACGGTGCCCGTGCCGATCTGCGGCCCCATCGTGCCGTTGCTCACCGAGTACGCGGTCACCGTCCCGGCGGACATGCCGCCCATGAACGCCGTGCCGCTCATCGTCCCGCTGGGACCGACGGTCCCGCCCGCACCGGGGAGCTGCCCGGACGACCCGGCAAGCTGGGTCATGAGTGCCTGCATGTCGGCCATCGTCACGCCCGACGCGTTCATCGAGGACCCGATGAAGGTGCCCATCGCCGTGGAGAGTCCGGACGTCCCGGCCGACGTCTGCATCATCCCGCCCATCATGCCGCCCATGCCCGTCATCGAGATGGCGGTGGAGCCCATCATCCCGTTCATGACGCCGTCCGAGGCGTCGTCCATCATCGCCGTGACCATGCCCGAGGACGACGTCGTCATCCCCTGGGTCTTCGCGTACTGCGACATCGCGGCGATGGACATGCCGTAGTTCTTCATGTCCTGGGTGGCGGAACCGCCCGAGCCCGGGGTCATCGGGTTCATGGGCACGGTGTGCAGGATGTCGTTCACCGAGAAGTACGTCCCGACGGCGGTATGGGCGGTGGCGATGTTGGCGTCGGTCATCCCGCCGGTCATGGCCTTCGCCCTGGCGCTCGCCATCGAGGTGAGCGGCGTCATCTGGATGCCTGTCGTCGTCGAGCCGGAGGTGACCGCCGGGACACACGCCACGAGCACGTCACCGGTGAGCATCGGCATCGTCGAACCCGTCGCCTCGTCCGTGTACGTGCCACCCGTCATCTGGAGCATCACGGAGCCCGCGTAGGAGCCGAGGGGAACGCTGAAGTTGCCCGAGGCATCGGTGGTCGCGCTGCCGAGCTGCGCGCCCATCATCCCGCCCGCGATGGCGTAGGCGGTCACGGTGCCGCTGCCGACCGGCCCCTTCACCGCGGTGCCGGACATCATCCCGGTCGTCGTCCCGCCGCCGCCGGGGACCTGCCCACTGGCGGCGTTGAGCTTGTCCACGAGAGCCTGCACGTCCGTCATGGTCGCGCCGGACACGTTCCTGGCCGATCCCACGAACGTGGTCATCGCCGTCGCCAGCCCTGCGGTCCCGGCGGTGGGCTGCATCATCGAACCGCTCATCATCCCGCCGCCCATGGCGATGGGGGCCGTGCCCATCATGCCGTCCATCACGCCGTCCGAGGCGTCATCCATCATCGCGGTGACGACGCCCGACGAGTTCGGCATCCCGATGGTCGCCGCGTACTGGGACATCGCCGCGATGGCCATCCCGTAGTTCTTCGCGTCCTGGCTGGCTCCCGTGGCGGAGCCGGCGACCATCGGGTTCATGGGAACCGTGTGGAGGATGTCGGCCACGGAGAAGTAGGCTCCCATCGCCGCGTTCGCGGCCGTGATGTTCGCCGCCGTGATGCCCCCGGTCATGTGGTGCACCCGGGAGTGCGCCATCGAGGTGACGGGCGTGATCTGGATGCCCGTGGTCGCCGCACCCGCCGTCACCGAGGGGATGGCGCACGCCATCACGTCCCCGGTCTGCATGGCCATGGTCGTGCCGGTGGCCTCGTCGGCGTAGGTGCCGCCCCTCGCCTGCAACATCATCGGGCCGGAGTAGTCGCCGATGGGGATGTTGAAGTTCCCCGTCGAGTCGGTGGTGCCGCCCCCGACTTGCGCGCCCATCGTGCCGTTGGTGATGGCGTAGGCGATCACGTTGGCCCCACCCACCGGGCCCTTCACCACGGTGCCGCTGACCGTGCCGGTCGTGGTCGGAGTCGTGGAGGCGGTGCTGCTTCCGCTGTTGCAGGCGAAGAGAAAGAGGGTGGAGCCCACCAGAGCCGCGAGGGTCGAGATTCGGATGTTCACGGGAAGCCTTTCCATCGGGCTCGACCACCGCCCGGCGCCACGGTGTTCCAGGGTTCGAGGCTGTACAAAGCCTGAACATCCCGGGTTCGGGTTTCGTTCCAGGCAGAAAGAATCACTCGTGATCCCGACGGCCAGCGAGCCGACGTGATCCGTTCACGGCGGAGGCGCCCTCACTTCGCGTGCCCCATCCTCCCGCAGCCGTCCTGCTCCATGTGCTTGGCGTGCGTGCGAACCGCGGTCTGGAGTTGCTGAAGATCGGCGGGGGCGATCGGAGTCAGGGTGATGCTCGCGCCTCCCTCGACGTCGGTGACCGTGGCGTTCGAGGGCGGCATCATCACCTTGCCCTCCATCCCCTTGCCGCCCCATCCCGCCCATCATCCCGCCATGGGTTCCGCCCGTGGCGTGATGCTGGTCGTGCATCTCCGCCATGCGGCGAACCTGGCTCCTGAGTGCGGCGACGTCGCCCGTCGTCGTGAACTCGAGCGTCTCGCCGCCCGCGGTGTCGATGGCGGTCACCTTGGTACCCGGAACGTTCATGGGGCACGCCGCCATCATGCCGTCGGAGTGCCCGGTCGCCGGGGCGACGGTGGTGGTCTGGGCGGCAGCGTCGGCCGTCAGCGAAAGCGTGCCGACGGAGAGAAGGGCGAATGCGGCAGTTGCGACGAGACGAACGGGAGTCATGCGTGCCTCCTTGGACGCACCGGGAGGACGTGAGAACTCGATCCGATCCCGTGTGCAGGAGGACCCATGTGGCGTCGCCCGGTCGGCATCTGCGGCCAAACGGGTCCACGGGTTTGCCCGTAGTTCGCGGAGCAAGCCTGGAGTTGCTGGTGGGTCGCGGCCGACTGGGCCGGCTACATCAGCTTGTACATGAGCACCAGCTCCGTGAACGTGTCCCAGGGGTTCGCGAGAGGCTGGTAGCCGGGCGCCCAGGAGAAGCCGGCGGGCGGTGGCTTGGGCGCCGGCGCCGAGTCATAGAGGGCGCGGAACCGGAAGCCCAGGCTGCCGTCACCGAAGATGTTCCAGGTGACGCCGGCCCGCATCAGGAGGCGGTTGTCGCCGAAGGCGTTCACCGTGCCGGTGGGCGTGTCCAGGGAGTTCAGGTTGCCGATGTACTCGACACTGGCGTTGTAGGAGAGGTCCGGCTTGGGGTTGCCGACGTACCCGAGGTAGCCGCGCAGGCCGGCGATGTTGATCGAGTCGGGGGTGCCCACGACGTACCGCTGGTAGGTGTAGTCGAGACCGGCCTCGGCCACGAGCTCGTTCGTGGCGGTCTTCCAGAGCGCTCGCGAGTAGCCCACCTGCGCGCTGTAGACGAACTGCTTGCCGGCCGGCACGTCGCCGCCCGCGGTGGTGAAGACGTAGATCGCGTTCAGGTCGAAGAAGTGATCGTAGCGCAGCTTCGTGAACCACGCCGAGCTCACGGTCTGCGTGATGTCGAACACCTCGTCGGGCGAGATGATGCCGTCCCCGCTGGTGTCGACCGCCGACTGCACGGTGCTGCGCTGGAAGGCGACGCCGGCGTCGAAGACGAGCCGGTCGTCTGGCGAGAAGCGGTAGCCCACGTTGCCGGCACCGGAAAGGTTGATCGACTGGGCATTCCCGGTGGTCATCCCGAACCCGGCCTGGACGGACGCCGCCAGGGGCGGGAGCTTGGCGATCTCGTCCCGCTTGCCGTAAGCGAACTTCGGGTCGTCCCCCCTCGCCGAACCACCGATGAGAGCGAAGCCGGCCGCCACCAACACCGCCATTTTCGACGCACGCAAGGTTGCCTCCCGTCGACTGGAATCCGGCGCCTGCCACCGGCTGGCCAGTCCCTGCTTGGTTCGATTCGAGTGAACGCACCCTCGATTGCCATGCGACAATTGCCACGCGACGCGATGTCCTGCAACGGTTTTGACATCGAGCAACGGGAAGGTGCCGATGGTCAAGCTCCAGTACCTGCTGCGCGCGCCGGCCGCGGAGAGCGTGGGGGCGTTCCGGGATCGGGCGCTCGCAAGCGCCGCGCGCCTTCTCACCTGCGGCCCGGCGCGGCTGAAGCTCACCTTCACCGCAGAGGAGCCTCCCCGGTTCTCGGTGGCGCCCTTCCGGCGGGATCGCGTCGCCCTGGTGTCCTTGTGGGACGAGGGGGCGCCCGAGGTGGCCGCGGCCCGATGGAACGCAGTCATGAAGCCCGAGGGCGCTGCGGCGGGCTACCGGGTCGAGGAGTCGCTTCCGCGGGCCTACCGCCGCGACTGGCCCGACGGCAGCGACACGCCGGGGGGGAGCATGCTCACCCTGCTGCACCGCCGGGCCGGCCTGACGGACGCCGAGTTCCTGCGGCGGTGGCACGAGGGGCACTCGCCACTGGCGCTCGAGATCCACCCGCTGTGGAACTACGTGCGCAACGTCGTCGCGGCCCCGGTCCTTGCCGGTTCCCCGCGGCTCTGCGGCATCGTCGAGGAGCAGTGCCGCACCCGGGGCGAGCTTCTCGATCCCGTGCGCTTCTTCGGCGGCTGGCTGCGGATGGTCCCCAACATGCTCCGCGTGTACGGAGACGTCCGCAGCTTCCTGGACCTCGCGGCGCTCGAGAACTACCTGGTCACGGAGCGCTGGTTGCGGGGATGACGTCGGGCGCCATCGCGTTCACGCAGTCGATGGTCACGAATGGGATGGCGACCCTGGCCGGTCCCTGCACGCCCCGCTAAGAAGGTCGTCAACGCCGGCGCGAGGCGTCGCCGGCCCGAGCGAGAGGAGAAACCCCGATGCGCGTGATGGTGATCGTCAAGGCGACCAGGAACTCCGAGGCGGGCGTGCTGCCCAGCGAGAAGGACCTCGCCGCGATGGGGCAGTTCAACGAGGAACTGGTGAAGGCGGGGATCATGCAGGCCGGGGAGGGGCTCCACCCCAGCTCTGCGGGGAAGCGGGTACGCTTCGCCGGCGGGCAAAGGACGGTGACCGACGGCCCGTTCGCGCCGGCCGGCGAGCTGATCGCCGGCTTCTGGATCTGGAAGGTCCAGTCGATGGAAGAGGCCGTGGCCTGGGTTCGCCGCTGTCCCGATCCGATGCCGGGCGAGGAGGCGACGCTCGAGATCCGGCGGATCTTCGAGGCCGACGACTTCGGCGAGGCGCTCACGCCCGAGCTACGGGCGCAGGAGGAGCGGCTCCGCGCCGCCACGGAAAAGGGGACGGCTCCAGGATGACCACGTCATCGACCCGAAGTGCGTCTCACTCCAGCGACTTCACGATGGGCAGGCGAATCCGGAACGCCCGACCCGAGACCATGCCGGGCGCGGAAACCTGGCGCCCTTGAAAGATCTCCGCGACGCACCGCTCCAGGCTCGCGTCGGCGGGGTTCGACTCCAGGACGACGACGTCCTCGATCCCGAGGGAATCCTGGGCCGAGCGCAACCGCAGTTCCAGCGTCATGTCCAGCCGTGTGACTCCCGGGGGCGGCGACCACGAGCCCGAGCAGGCCGCCGATCCGGTGCCGCCGCCGACGGGCTGCCGCCAGCCGGGCGGTCGCTTCCGTACCGCCGGCCGTCATCGCCTCGAGCTCCCGTTCCACCTCCACCGCACTCGATGGCCTTCGGGCAGGGTCATCCGCGAGCAGCCGGGCCACCAAGGCCCGGATCGGTTCCGGTCCCGCGAGGTCGGTCGCCGCGGCCGCGCCGCCCCGGGTCTCCGGCACCTTCCCTGCGAGCATCCGGTGGAGGAGCACCCCGAGCCCGTAGAGGTCCCCGCGTGCGTCGTCCGGTTCGCCGCGGAGCCGCTCGGGCGGGACGTACCCCGCGGTTCCGCCCAGTGAGATCGGGGGCGTCCCCGTGGCGAGGAGCTGGGCCAGCCCGAGATCGAGGAGCTTCACGGTTCCGTCGTCACACACGAACACGTTGGACGGGGCGAGATCGCGGTGAAGGACCCCTCGACCGTGCGCGTGCGCGAGTCCGCGCGCCACCTGCGCTGCGATCCGCACGGCGTCCTCCGGCGACAGCGGGCCGTGGCGGAGCAACTTCGAGAGCGTTTCCCCCTCCAGGAACTCCATGACGAGATAGGCGCCCTGCTCGGAGCGCCCCACGTCGAAGAGGGTCACCACGTTGGGGTGGGAGAGGTGCGCCGCCACCTCCGCCTCGGCAACCGTCCGATCGTCCGGCTTCTCGCCAGCGACCCGGTGGATGGCCTTGAAGGCGACCCGGCGCTTCAGTTCCCGGTCCCGCGCCACCCATACCGTGCCGAAGCCGCCGTGGCCGACCTCCCGGACGAGTTCGAACCGCCCCACCACCGAGCCCTTGTAGAGGACCCCGTCCCAGCCGGAGGCCTTGGAGTCCTCTCCCGTGAAGACGTCCCGAAGCAGGCGCGACACGGCTCCCTCGGCGACGGAGCGGTCAGGGTCCGGAACGTCGTCCGGAGTGCGCCAGTCGTTCTGGAACCCTTTCGACACATTGGACTTATCGCACGGAACGGAACCCGAGTGACGCGGCGAGGGCAGGGCAACGGCGGATCCGGGGTGCACCGTCCCTGGCGGGAATTGCTATCCTGCGCGGATGGATCCGGACACCTCGCGTGACCGTCGCGCCGCCTGGCAGCGGACGGGATGCCTCTGGTCCATCGGGGCAGCCGCCACGATCCTGGTGGTCTTCGGCGCGCTCCTCCGTGGCTCCCGCGGGCGGGGACGGATCCTCGACCTCGGACTCAAGGCGGTCGGCGTCGTCGCGATCCTGGCCGTTGCCGGCGCCGTGGTGCGTGGGCTCGTGAAGGCGCGGGGTCGCGGTCCGACGCTCCGGGAGATCGCCGTGGCGCTCCTGGGAATCGGCGTCGTCCTCGTGTTCCTGTGGTTCGTGATGATGTACGGCTAGCCTCGAAAGATTGTCGCACGCCGTCCCGGTCGAGGCTAAGAACGTCGAGCCATGTCCAGGCTGCGCGTCGCCGCCTATTCCATCTCTCTCGACGGCTACGGTGCCGGCCCCGGCCAGAGTCTCGAGAACCCTCAGGGCGTCGGCGGCATGAAGCTGCACGGGTGGGCGTTCGGCACCCGGACGTTCCGCAAGATGTTCGGCGCGGAGGGCGGAAGCGACGGGGTCGACGACGACTACGCCGCGCGCAGCTTCGCGAACGTCGGCGCGTGGATCATGGGACGCAACATGTTCGCGCCGAGCCGGGGACCGTGGGCCGACGACGGCTGGAAGGGCTGGTGGGGCCCGAACCCGCCGTACCACACGCAGGTCTTCGTCCTCACGCACCACGCCCGGCCGCCGCTCCCGATGGAGGGGGGCACGACGTTCCACTTCGTGACCGAGGGGATCCACGCCGCCCTCGCGCGCGCCACGGAGGCCGCCGGCGGCAAGGACGTCCGGGTCGGCGGCGGAGCGGCGACCATCCGCGCGTACCTCGAGGCCGGGCTCCTGGACGAGTTGCACCTCGCCATCTCGCCGGTCCTCCTCGGCACGGGGGAGCACCTCTTCGCCGGCATCGACGCCGCGAAGCTGGGTTACGAGGTGGTCGAGAACGTGGGCACCGAGAAGGCGACGCACGTCGTGCTCGCCAGGACGACCGGAGCGAAGGCGTAGACCGCCGACCTGCTCCCGATGCGTCCTACCCGCCCCGGAACGGGACCCCGGGATCCAGCGCGCTCGGCTTCCCGGTTCCCCTTGCGGCAGCCGGTCCGCGCGCTATACTGAACCACATGGTTCAGTATTGCGAGCACCCGCCTCGATGCCTCGTTCGCCGCGCTCTCGGACGCGACCCGACGCGGCGTGCTGGACCACCTCGGACGCGCGGACGCTTCGATCTCGGACCTCGCCGAGAAGTTCCGCATGACCCTCACGGGGATGAAGAAGCACGTCGGCGTCCTGGAGCACGCCGGCCTCGTGACCACGGAGAAGGTCGGGCGCGTGCGGACCTGCAAGCTCGGTCCGCGCCGACTGGAGGAAGAGACGGCATGGATCGAGGGGTACCGCCGGCTCTGGGCCTCACGCTTCGACGAGCTGGACGACGTTCTCGAGGAGCTGAACCGGAAGGAGCAGTCGATGGACGCAAGAATGGAAGTGAGCCCACCCCAGGAAGAACCCCACGACGGTGGAACGGAAGTCCGACCGTGAGCTCGTCGTCACTCGAACCTTCGACTGCCCGGCGCGCCTGGTCTTCGAGGCGTGGACCCGGCCCGAGCTGTTCACGCGGTGGTGGGTCCCGAAGTCGTTTGGCCTGTCCCTGCTCTCCTGCGACCTGGACGTCCGAGTCGGGGGCAAGTACCGCCTCGTGTTCCGCGTCGGCGCCTCGGACTCGATGGCGTTCTTCGGCACGTACGTCGAGGTGACGCCGCACTCCCGCCTCGCGTGGACCAACGAGGAAGGTGGTGAGGGTGGGGCCGTCACCACGGTGACCTTCGAGGAAAGGGACGGCAGGACGCTCGTGGTCATGCGCGACCTCCATCCCTCGAAGGAAGCTCTCGACGCCGCCATCGCCTCCGGGAGCACGGGTGGGTTGGGCGAGACGTTCGACCAGCTGGACGAGCTTCTCGAGGGGCCTCACCGCACGACGCGCACGGTGGGATCGAACCTCAGGTAGGCGCCCGGGCCACTCGTCTCCACGCCACCGGAACGCACGGTGACGGTCCCCGTGCTTCGGGGACGGAGCCGGCTCGAGTAGTCGAGCTGGATGCGCCCCGCGCCGGCCTGCAGCCAGAACGTGACCCCCTTGGCGTTCGGGTCCACCGGCCCTTCAGGGGGTTCGACGACCGGATCGCCGATCCACTCGGCCTCGAAGTGGTCGGCGCGGACGCGCCCCCGCACGACGGTCGAGTTGCCGGGGGCCACATGGCCGACCTCGATCGACGCGTCCCGGGCGAGCTCGATGCGGTCGGAGAGCGGCGCGAGGGCCGCCGCGAGCGGCAGCACCGACGTGACCAGGTGGAGGAGGTAGGCGTGGCGGCCCGGGCTGCCGTCCGGCGCCTCGATCCGGACCGCGTGCTCCGCCACGACGCCGCCGGGAGCCCGCCGGCCGTCCACCGCGAACGCGCCGCAGCCGTAGAGCGCGAAGATCACCTGTGCCTGGCCGTCCGTCCCGAGGGCGAGGCGGTACCCGCCGGCAGCAGCCGCGCGGCCAACTCCGGCGAGGTGGGGCGCACGTGGACGAGCTCGACGCAGCCGGTGGCGGAGTAACTGTCGATGGACACCGTCGGCGGCGGCACGGGCACTGCCGGCGCGCCGGCGCACGCCGCGCTTCCAGTCCACAGGATGAGGAGCAATCGTCTCGTGGGAGCCTCCCGGCGAGGGGTAGCGGCTACCGCTTCACGCCGAAGTTCGCCGCGAGAAGGGCGAGGGCAAGCTCGGGCCAGGGGGGAGCGTCGAGCCGGGCGGCCTCCCCGACGAGGAAGAAGCAGTTCTGCGGAAGTTCCGGGTCGACGTACGCCCCCGATTCCTCGCGTACGTACTTCGTCTGCTGGGCCCGGGCGCCCTTCTCGTCGACGACGAGATCGACGTTCTGCCCTCCGTAGAGCCCCTTCAGGCGGAACCCCCCGTCCACGCGGGTGAAGGCCACGTTGGTGTTCCGCCCCTTGATCTGGGTGTCCGTGACCTCGACCAGGTCCACTCCGGTCTTCCACTTTCCGTCCGGGGCGCGCTGGAAGTAGCCAGTGGCCGGATACCCGCGAGGCCCGGCCGTGACGGCATCCGAAGTCCAGCTCGCCGTGAAGTAGGTGTAGTCGTAGTTCTTCATCCAGACGACTCCGCCCTGCACGCCGGGCGCGAGGGCGGGGGCGACGCGAAGGATCTCGCCGGCCGGCGTGGTCGCGCAGGCCAGGAGCAGGAAGGCGGGGAAGGTGACGAGGAAATGTCGCATGGTCATGGAGCCGACCTTTCACGCGGGTGCTGCGAGCATGCCGGAGGGCAAGCCCGAGGATGGCGCAGCGAGGGCCGTTCTGGAAGGGGGGAAACGACGGCCCGGGAGGTCACTCCCCAGGGCCGGCTCGATGGTACGATCGACCCGTGGGCATGCGGGTCCTGCGCGACGAGGAAGGGTCTTTCGACGTCCATTTCTCGCTCATGGACGAGTCGACCGGGAAGCTGTCGCCGAGTTCTGCCGGCGTCACCACGTCCGGAGGTTGGCGCTTTTCGGCTCGGTCCTGCGGGACGATTTCAAGCCGACCAGCGACGTGGACGTCCTCGTCGAATTCGAGCCTGGCCACGTTCCAGGTCTCGCGTTCTTCAGGATGGAGGCGGAGTTGTCAGCCGTCATCGGGCGCGAGGTGGATCTGAACACGCGCCCGACTTGCCGTCCGTGAGCGGGCACGACGTCGTTCACGTGGACGTGGTCGAAGGCGGTCGCTATCGCGTCGAGCTTCCGGCGGGGGACTTCAAGGCGAGTGCCGGGAAGGCGAGCCGGTCCGGGGTGCGCAAGTGGGAGAAGGTGAAGCTGGCCGGAGGGGAGACGACACACCTGGACCTCGTGGCCCCGCCCCCGGAGGACGCCCCGAACACCCTGGCCATCGAGGTTCGCGAGCCGGGTGGTGCTCCCTCGGGCAACGCCTTCGTGACGGTGGAGAGCCCGGCGTTCACGTCCATGGCCGTCGCCGACGAAGGGGGGCGCATCGCCGTGAGCCGACGCCCCGGTTCGGCGAAGGTGACGGCAAGGAAGGGCGGGCGGGTGTCGCTGCCCGTCGAGGTGACGGAGGCATCTCGGGAGGTCGTGGTGGATCTCCAACCGGCGGCCTCGATCCAGGGGAGGGTGCTCGCGCCGGGCGCTTCGAGGGTGAACGGCTTCGCCCTCGACATCGAGATCCCCGGTGCGAGCGAGGGTCCGCTGGCCGGGAGCAACCGGCGCCACTTCAGCGGAGATCGGTTCGAGGTCCAGGAACTGCCGTCGGGGGCGGTGCGGCTCATCGCCACGGCCCCGGACGGCAGGGTGGGGGAGATCTCGCTCTCCCTGTCCCCCGGCGAGTCGGTGGAGCGCGACATCGCGGTGCAGGTTGCAGGCGTCATCGAGGTTCGGCCGGTCGGTGCCGATGGCAGCCGGGGGGCAGCCGGGTTCCGGATGCGGTGGCGGCGACGGGGCGCTCATCCTGGGCTCCCGGACGGGCTACACCGCCGGCGAAGGCATTCCCTTCCCGGGAGGTGGCGCGTCCGGAGGGGGAGTGCCGGGCGGCAATGGCGTCGCTCCAGGCACGGTGGTGGTCGAGCAGGTTCCCCCGGGACGTCAATCCATCCGGGTGGGTGCCCGACAGCACAAGGAGATCGTCAAGGAGGTGGACGTCTCACCGGGTCGGCACGTGGACCTGGGAGTCGTTCGGCTCGTCCCGGTCTCGCGGTGAAGGGGACGGAAAAGACGACGGGCCTCCCGCTTGCGCGAGAGGCCCGTCTGGTGTGGCTCCCCAGCGTGGACTTGAACCACGGACCCGATGATTAACAGGCGTCCACGGGGTCCCCGTCTGGGTTGCGATTCATGTGATATTGGCCCATTCCGTGGCCTGTCGTGGCCGTCCCTGGCGGGGCGCAGTGGGAACATAGTGGGAACGGCTACGGGGTAGGGTGGTGACGGCGGGAACCCACAGTGTTCACCCGGAGTCTTACGTCCACGATCGACGGGGGTGGTCGATGCCGGCAGAGGATAAGAGAAGGGCGTCAGCCGCGATGGCCAGCGCCCCTCCCTCCCCCGTGCTGCCCGAACCGCTATGTGCCCACGAAGCTGAAGGTCACCGTCGTCGATCCCCCGCATGCCGTCGCCGTTCCAGACCCTTGCGCCGTCAGCGTTGTCGTGTCGGCGCTGAGTGATCCAGTGGCAGAGGTGAGCGTGATGTTGAGCGTGCCCGGGGTGCCACTGCACGTAACCGCAATCGGCGCGCAGACGAGGCTCCCAGTCCACGATGCGGTGTTGCCGGTGCCCGTCATCGTCAGGCTGCCGGAGCCGTCGGGGCATACGCGAGAAACCCCTGCGGCGTTGCCTGATAGTGAAATTGCGAGTTGGCCCTGGTAAGTGATCGGGGTCACTCCAGGAATCGTGACCGCTGTAATCCCGTCCCAGGTGCCGGCGAACGCCGGGTTGAGGCCGGCAGCAGGCGTATCGCTACCGCCGCAGGCTGCCAGGGAGAGAGCGACGAGCAGGGCGGCCGGCGCGGCGAAACTGCGAATGGTCATCGTTGGGGCTCCGGTTGCGGGGTCATCGCGGCAGATGCCGCAGGTCCATCGTCGGGATCAGACGGACACCGGTGCGGAAGGTGGACGACCGACGCGGGCGAATATGACGGCGCGGATGGGGCGTCCAGACCGCAGATGGGGCTACTTCATGCCCGACACGTACTTCGCCACGGCGGCGGCTCGCCCTTCGGTAGCACCCCGCCTTCTCCCCTACCGCTACCGATGTTGCAAGCGCAGACTCCAAGTGATGCGGCCCCGATGGATCATGTCCTGACGGGACGGGCGTGGCACACCGGAGTTCGCTCACAAGGGGGTAAGCCATGAGGAAAGGGATGCAGCCAAGAATGTGGCTTCTCGTGCTCGCCGTGGTCACGGTGGCCGGATGCAGCGCGGGGGCCCAGGAGGCCACGCAGCGCACGTCGGCGTCGATGTCGCCTGGAACGCCAGGGAGGCCCGGCGGAACATTGGTCTGCTATGGACAACGCATCCAAGCCACGGCAGGGGAGTGGTACACGAAGATCCACGCCTTCAACAACAACGACCACGTCTCCATCTCGATCGATAGGCTGGTCGTTTACGACGACGCAGGCAGTACGCCCTGCGACACGCTTCCGCCCTACGTCCTGGGGCCGCACGCGACCCTGTATCTCAACATGACCAGGGAACCCTTCACCAGCGCCTGCGCGAACTGGCCGATCGCGTCGTCCCCCGGTCTCGGAGGATTCTCCATCGTCCTGTATTGGAGCGTGGTTGACGAGCCGAATGGGTACGTGAACGGGCTCTCTGCATACTCCGACGTGTACCAGATTAGGTCGCCGGAGCTGTTCGGGTGGACGTCCCACGCATGCGAGGCAATCGCGTTGCACCCCTGACCGGAACCGAAGAAGCCCTGCCATTCGCGCAGAATGGCAGGGCGGGACCAAAGCGACGCCTTCGCAGAGGCTAGCGGGGCCGCTCGCGAGTCAGCATCCTTGGTATCGGGGAAGCCGTTCGACCGAGACCTCGGAGTCCTTCGGCACCGATTCTTGGGGCGTCTGTCGCACGACCGCGGCCAAGGCCGCCCAATCTCGGTGGTACCCCAGGTGCTTAGGGCAATCGGTTCACGCGAGTCAGGGCAACCCGACTCGCCGGTGGACGGCTAGTCTCGAGGTGCGGGAAGGTCGAGAAGCAGAGGCGCCGCCCCGTCCCCCGCAGGGCGTGGCGCCCGTGACGCTCGCTACTCCGTGCGCCCGCCTCTGCACTTCCAACTCCCCGGCTCGCCCTCCGGCATCGGCTTCGACCAGGAACAAGAGGGCCATGGCGTCGGAACGCCGGGGCCGTGTCGATGTCGGCAACGATCAGTCGCACTCCCTATTGCGTACCAGATACCCGTCGGTTCGTACCGTCACCAAAGAGTTGACCGAGGTGCCGACAATGGCAAAGGAGCCCTTGGCCTGGGCAAACCTGCCAGTGCCGCCAGAAACGGTTGCGATCTCATCGAGAGCAAGTGCGCCATTGGTCGGCGTCCCGGTCCCTGTCACCTGGGCGTAGAGCTTGTCGCCGTTGGCTGCGGTGATCGTCATAGACCCAGTGACCGACCCTGTTTGCACGTTGAACTGATGCGGAAACAGGACCTGTGAGAGGCCGAGGCCGGAAAAGTTCCCTGTGCCAGTGAATGTGGCGCTAGCGATCGGGTACTGGAATCCCGTCGTTACAGCAGTCCCCGACGAAGGACCCTTGAACGGCTCGCCGCAGTCCTCTTCCGTTGACTGGACGGAGGACTCCGCGCCAGCCTGTTGTTGCAATGCCTCCGCCGTTGGATCGCCTACTGCCCCTCCGCAAGCGACCGCGAGGAAGGCCACCACCGTCGTAACGAGATTCCGCATCGCACACCCCCGTTGAAGCGTGAACCCAGCGGCCTTCGGCTCGCGGAAGGTGTCGAATCGGGAGGCGGCGCTCCGTACGCACCGAGCGTGCGGTCCAACCGAAGGTGTTACGCGGAGAAGAGGGCGGGGGATCAGAATCGTGACCGGACCTGATACCCGTCAAGGCAGGTGAACTTGTCGAGTGCGGCCAGGTCGACGTTTCGGCAGTTGCCAGGGCGCCGCCAGTTTCGCGCGCCGCCCTCGGGCATCGGCTCCGACCAATGCGCGCGTGGTTGCGCACCCCGCGGCGCAAGCGAGTCCAGCCGTCAGTGCCAAGAAACCGACCAATCTTGCATTGGGAGGGGCCACACCAAGAGCGTAGCTAATGACGGGGGACTCGCGCCACCCGGGGGCCAGCCTCCACCTTCTCAACTCCCCGGCTTCCCCTCGGGCACCGGCCTCGACCAATACGGCGTGATGCGGTTCGCCGGGTTGCCGGCCACTGGTCGCAGAAACATTCTGGCGGGGGCGCACGCATCGTGACGCGCCGCCCGCAGACCGGGCACTGAATCTCTGCCGCGAGCGGGAGGCCCGGGAGCAGCACCAAGCTCGCGGAGCAATCCAGGACAGACACGGTGCCGACCCCGCTCGCCCGCGGAACTTGACCGCGTCCGTCCAGACGCCCCCGCCTGGTTCACTCCGAGAGGTGGACCCATGAGTCCTGACGCCCGTGGGATTGCGGTACCCGGCCTGGAATTCGAGACTCCTGCGCAGGGGGAGCCTCCATGGCCGCAGGTCAGGCGAGAGCCGTAGACCGCGCATGCTGTGAACGCCGACGGCGGTCGGCGCGCTCCCCTCTCTCCTTCTCCGCTTCGCAACATCAACGCGGGCATCTCGCCCGCAAGGAGGGACGGATGAAGCGATGCCTTTGGTTCTTGATGGTAGCGTTGGTCCCGATTTGGGCTCTCGGGCAGTCCACAGGGGGGCTCCCGGCGTTGAGAGAGGAAGTCGTCTTTGAAGCCCAGACTCGTCAATCTGCGGACGCAGCCCTGCTGAGTAATCTGAACGCGGAGACGGCCGCACGAAAGCAGGCTGATGCCGACACCTTGGCAGCCGCGCAGGCGTACTCCGAGACTCGGCCAGGGCCGAAAGGTGATACGGGCCCGGCAGGCCCGGCAGGCCCGGCAGGCCCGGCAGGCCCGGCAGGGCGTGGCGGGTTCGCAAGGGCCAGCGGGGCCCAAGGGCGACACGGGCGAACCTGGACCCGCTGGATCTGCCCTGCCAACTTGTGTGGCCGGTCAGGTGGTAGTGGCAACGGGCGCGGTGAGCGGCAATTCCATGTGGAGGTGCGCCTCCCCGTCGATAGGCCTCCACTCCTGCAATTGGGTCACGCCTCAGGGTTGGCGGATAGGCACGAACAATTGGTACAACCCAGCCATATGCGGTGAGAACCAGATTGTGATCTCGTGTGCAATGGGCGGAACGGACCCCGACCACCTGCAACACCCACACGTTGTCGGCGTATCGACATGCACGGATCTATCCACTGGGCAGACGGACCTTCCATGCTGCTACGTCATGATCCTTCCGGGAGGTACGCCGTCCGCGAGCCAGCCGTTACCCAACGAGCCTGGCCCCAAAGCGATGTGTTGCTACCAGTGAGGATCTCGACGCCTTCTGCTCTGTGAGCATCCAACCAGCGGGCGGTCCTGGCGACGGGGCCGCCCGCTTCGTTTCTGCCTGCTCAACACTCCGGCTCCCCAGTGTCCTGGGCGTGAGAGTGGTAGCGGCCGGGAACCCGTCGCCATCTGAGACTCCGACTTCTGCGAAGCCAGGGCGGGGGACTCCCCGCACCAGCGCCGCACGCTTCTCCTCATGCCTGATCACCATGTTCCACTCCACGGTGGCGAGGCTCATTGGGATCGACCTACGGGGGGGCTTCGGGTACAGGGAAGGGAGAGGCGAGCGACACCAGATCACCATGGCCGCGCTACATGCACCATGCGTCGCATCGCACTCACAGTAATATCTCGACCCTCGGTCATGGGAATGGCGTCAGTAGGTGGCAAGCACCATATCGAAGCCATGATGGCCAAGACCGCCGCTGTGTATCTCAGGGTGAGCACGGATGACCAAACCGTCGCGAATCAGACTGACGAGGTGACGCAGCTTGTCCTTGCCAGAGGCTTCGAACCAATCGTCTACGCGGAGACGGGGAGCGCAGTAATGGCGCGCCCGGTGCTGGACCGCATGCTCTCCGATGTCCGAGCAGGGCGCGTGAACGCGGTAGCAGTCTGGTCCATGGACCGCCTGGGGCGCGGGGAGCAAAAAGGAAGGGCCTCCCGGGTGCTCACGGAAGGCCCTTATTTGCTGCGTTTTGTGGCTCCCCAGCGTGGACTTGAACCACGGACCCGATGATTAACAGTCATCTGCTCTGCCAACTGAGCTACTGGGGAATGGCAGGGCGGGGAGACTAGACGCGGCGGGCGGCGATGTCAACGCCCGCGGATCGACCCGGGAATCGCGCGGAAAGGGCCAGTTGGCGCGCCGTTCCCGCACGCCGTATGTTCCCCGGGTGATCCTCCCCGGCTTCACGCACCGCCCCGGCGTCCACTGCGGATCGACCGCGCTCTCCGACGCGCTGCGCGCGAGGGGCCTGGACATCACCGAGGCCATGGCGTTCGGCCTGGGCGCCGGGCTCGGATTCTTCTATCTCGACTCACCCGTGCTCTCCCCCACGCGCATCATCCTGGGGAGGCCGTGGACGCTCGAGGAGACCGCGTGCGACGTCCTGGGCGCGCCCTTCGCCATCCGCACCGAGAACGACCCGGCGCTCGCCTGGTCGGCCGTCCGCGATGCCCTGGAGCGCGGCTTCGCCCCCATCCTCTCCACCGACCTGCGGTTCCTGCCGTACTGGCAGACCGTCGTCGCCCTTCAACGGCCACCGCGTCCTGCTGGCCGGCTACGACGAGGGGAGGGGGGTGGCGTTCCTCGCCGACACCGAGCGCGCCGCGCTGCAGGAGGTCCCCCTCGCCGATCTGGAGCGGGCCCGCGCATCCGACGGCCAGCCGCTCGGCTTCACCGGCAGGCAGTGGATGGAGATCGACGCGCCGCCCGGGCCGGTGCGCTGGCGCGACGCGGTGGCCGATGCCCTCCGGCGGCAGTCCCGGCAGATGCTGCTCTCCCAGGACGGCTACGTGGGGGTCTCGGCGATGGAGCGCTTCGCCGCCGAGGTGCCGCGCTGGCACGAGCTGGCCCGAGACGAGGCCGACCGGGCCTGGTGCTTCCGGTTCGCGTACCAGTGCATCGAGAGGCGGGGCACCGGGGGAGGGAACTTCCGGCTTCTCTACGCCCGGTTTCTCGCCGAGGCGGCGCTCCACCACCCCGGAGTGGCGGCGCTCCGGCTGCCCGCCCGGATGGAGGAGATCGCCGCCCGCTGGACTCGGCTGGCAAACTCGTTCAAGGATCTCTCCGGGAGACCCGGTGCGGGGGCCTCGGCCGAGGTCGCGGCCCAGGTCGTGGAACTGGCAGGGGCCGAGCGCAGGTACCACGAGGACGTGGCGGCCCGGGTGACAGGATGACAAAGGGATTTCCATCGGCGCGCGCGCGCTTTGCGGCCCTCCTCGAGCGGCCCCACATCCCGCTCGACGAGGCGGCGCTGGCCATCGCCGCCGAGGAGTATCCAGGCCTCGATCCGGCTCCCACGCTGGCCGGCCTCGATGCCCTCGCCGCCCGGGTCGGGGAGCAGGTCGGAGACCTCCGGCCTCCCCTCAAGGTGCTCCAGGCCATGCGGACCGTCTTCCGCGCCGAGGGATTCCAGGGAAACGAGAAGGAGTACTACGACCCGCGCAACTCGTTCCTGAACGAGGTGGTCGAGCGGAAGGTGGGCATCCCCATCACCCTTTCGCTGCTCACCATCGAGGTGGCCCGGCGGCTCGATCTCCACCTGCAAGGGGTCGGCTTCCCCGGCCACTTCCTCGTCAAGTGCCCGCAGCAGACCGGGCTGCCGGGCGAGGTGTTCATCGACGCGTTCAACGGCTGGGAGCTGCTGGGGAGCGACGAGTGCACGGCCCGCTTCCGCGCCGTCCTCCACGGTCGCCCCTTCGACAAGTCCCTCCTCGATCCGGTCGACTCGCGCCACATCCTCACCCGGCTCCTCCACAACCTGAAGCGCATCTACGTGGAGCGGGGCGACGACGTGCGCACGCTCTGGGTGGTGGATCGGCTGCTCCAGGTCACCCCCGGCGACCTCGAGGAGCGCCGCGACCGCGGGCTCGTCTCCGCGCGGCTCGGGGGCACGGCGGCGGCGGCGCGCGACCTGGAAGCCTACGTGCAGGGCAACCCGCGGGCCTCCGACGTGGACGAGGTCCGTGCGCTCCTGCGCGAGCTGGGCGGGCGCAGGTCGCTCCTCAACTGACCTTGGCGCCGGCGAACTCCCGGATCACCAGGCGCTCCACCGGCTCACCACCCACCAGGTGGCGCTCCACGATCTCCGGGACGTCCGCCGGGGTCACCCCGCCGTACCAGACGCCCTCGGGGTAGACCACCATCGACGCACCGCTCTCGCAGGCGTCGAGGCAGCCGGCCGAGTTGGCGCGAATCCGGGACTGGAGGCCGCGGGCCTTCAGCTCGGCCTTGAGCGCGTCCTTGACCGCGGCGCCGCCCTTGGCGGCGCAGCAGCCCCGGGGATGGCCGTCGGGGCGGCGGTTCTCGCAGACGAAGACGTGGCGGACGTAGCGCATGATCCAGTACCTAGCGCGCCCGGCGCGCCCTGGCTACCATGCGCCGGTGCCCCGCTTCCGCGCCGTCGTCACCGACCTCGACAACACCCTCTACCCGTGGGTCGACTACATCGTCCCCAGCCTCGAGGCGATGGTCGAATCGCTCGTGGCCACCACCGGCCTCCCGCGCGTCCGCATCGTCCAGTCGCTGAAGGAGGTCTACGGCCGGTACGAGTCGAACGAGTACCCGTTCGCCATCCAGGAGTCCGACATCTTCAAGCCCTACGAGCGCGACTTCGACTCGTTCAACCGGCTGGTGGTCGAGCCGGCGGCCAACGCCTTCAAGGCGGCACGCGCCCGGTTCCTCCACCCGTATCCGGGCGTGAGGGACACGCTCGACTGGATCCGCGACCAGGGACTGAAGGTCGTGGGCCTCACCGACGCCCCGCGCAACGCCGCGGAGCTCCGGCTCAAGACCATGAAGCTCGACGGGCACTTCGACGCCCTCTACACGCTGCCCGGATACGAGCTGCCGAAGAACGTCGACCCGGCCATCCGCCGGCGCGAGGAGGCCGGCCACTACCGGTCCCGCACGGAGGTCCGGGAGCTCCCGCGCGAGGCCGAGAAGCCCAGTCCCGCCGGCCTGAAGCGCATCCTCGACGACTTCGGCCTGCGTGGCGCCGAGGTGGTCTACGTGGGCGACAACGTGAAGAAGGACATGCCGGTGGCGCGGGCCTGCGGCGCGCTCGGGGTCTGGGCCGAGTACGGGACCTACATCTCCGGCGAGTACCGTGAGCGGCTGGCCATCATCTCGGCCCGCTCGGTGACGGCGCGCCACGTGGCCGACCAGGGCCAGGAGCGATGGCCGCTCGCCATCTCCTCCTTCGCCCAGGTGAGGGACGTGTTGCAGGGCGCGCGCTGGACGGCGCCGAGGCCGGCGCGGCCGCGCAAGGCGGCGGGAAAGGGGAAGGGGACTCCATGACACTTCCGGTGAAGTACCTGGACCTGGAGGGGCGCCGGGCGCTGGTGGCCGGCGGCTCGTCCGGGATCGGGCTGGGGATCGCCGAGGCCCTCCTCGAGCAGGGAATGAAGGTCGTCATTCACTACCGGTCGCACAAGGGGGACGCCGAGGGGATGGCGGCCCGGTTCCCGGGGCGCGCCTTCGCGGTGGGTGCGGACCTCTCCACCGAGCGGGGCGCGATCGACCTGGTGCGCGAGGCCGCGGCCCGGCTCGGGGGAATCGACCAGCTCGTGCACTCGGCCGGCATCTGGAACGACGGCCCCATCGGGAGCATCGAGGCCAGCCGGCTCGAGGAGATCTTCCGCATCAACGTCTTCAGCGCGTTCTACCTGGTGCGCGAGGCGCTCCCCTCGCTGCGGCGGGGCGCCCCGGGAAACGTGATCCTCGTCGGGTCCACCGCCGGCCAGCGCGGCGAGCCGGGGCACTCCCACTACGCGGCGACCAAGGGGGCCATCCAGTCGCTCACCATGAGCCTGGCCGTCGAGCTCGCCCCCGAGGTGCGCGTGAACCTGGTATCGCCGGGGTGGATTCGCACCCCCATGGCCGAGGAGGAGCTCGCCACCATCGGGCCGCTCATCGCCGGCGCGTTGCCCGAACCGGAGGGTGGGGGAGGTCGCCGACTGCGCGCATGCCGCCCTGTTCCTCGCCAGCCAGGCCTCCGCCCACCTGGTGGGCCAGGACATCTGCGTCTCGGGAGGGGCGCTCCTCGTCGTCCCAAGGGGGCAGATCGTGGCCAGGCAGACCTGACAGGTCCAGGAATTGTGCCGCCAAATTTGCGCACCCGTGTGTACATGGTGGTACCATGCCCTACATGGTCGGCGGGCGGGTGCAGCTCCTGGGGGCCTTTCCAGGGCGCGAGGGCGAGGGGTTGGGGCTGTTCCTGGAGGACGGGAGCGCTCCACGTGTGGCGCGGATCGTCTACTTGCCGGGTGTGGATGTCCCAGCCCGGGAGGGTCTGTGGCGCGAGGTCGCCCGGGCCGTCGACGCCCTCCATCACCCAAACGTCCAGGCGCCGCTCGGGCTCGACGACACCGACGGTCGGCTCTCCATGGCCGTCGAGCACGCCGACGGGGAGACCCTCGCCGAGATCCTGTCGGTAGGCGGCCGGCTCCCTCCCGAGGTGGCCGCCCGCATCGTTCGTGACGCCTGCGTCGCCGTCCACTTCGCGCACGAGGAGGGGCAGGAGCAGGGCCCCATCCTCCACGGCTGGCTCCGCCCGTCCCACCTGCTCGTCTGCCGCTCGGGCGTGACGCTCGTCACCGGGTTCGGCGTCGGGCTGGCCCGCTCCGCCGCGGACCTCATGCCCTGGCAGAGCCCGGAGCAGGTGCTGGGCGGTCCTGGCGCCGCCTCGCGCCGCAGCGACGTCCACGGGCTCGGCCTCGTCCTGCACGCCTGCCTCGCCGGCGAGAACCCCTTCGAGCGCGATCCCGATCCGGAGGTGGCCATCCTCTCCCGCGCCGCGCCGCTGCTCGAGCCGCTGGGCGTGCCCGCACCGCTGGCCGGCCTGGTGCGCCGCGCACTTTCCGTGAAGCCAGGCGACCGCTTCGGCGACGCGCTGGAACTGGCCCGGGCCCTCGACGCGGCGGTCCCCGACATGGCGAGCCCGTCGCAGGTCGCGGCCTGGTCGGAGTCGCTGTTCCCGGCCGGAATGGGCATGCGGGTGCTCCGCGCCCGGGCGGTCGACGCAGCCATGACGGCAGCCGCGCACCTCGCGGGGCGCCGTGCGGAGCCTCCCCCCCGGCCCGTTCCGCTCCCCGAGCCCGCCCCCGACCGGCGCGTCGAATCCGCCCCGGCGCGCCTCGATCGCGGTCCGCCCCCGCGCCTCGGGTTCCGGCCGGCGCCCCGGTCCGCGCCTCGGCTCGTGGCCGCGGCGACGGTCGAGCCGCGCCCGATCCCGCGCCCCGTGCCCGCGCTCCGGGAGGACGACGTGTTCGTGGGCGAGTTCTCGCTGGCGGCCCCTCCCTTCCCGCACGCCGTCCAGCGCCGGAATCCCGTCGACGCCATCGAGATCGAGGTGGAGCTCCCCGATCCGCCGCCGCCGCTGCGCCTCCCGGTGCAGCCGCGCGTCACCGCCCCCGGTGCGCTCCCGGCCGGACGCGCCGACATCCGGGCCGGAGCGCAGGGCGTCGCCGCCGGCGTGGCCACCCTGGTGCTCGGCCAGTTCCGCGTCTAGCGCCCCAGACCCGCTACCAGTGCCCGAAGCGGCGGCGCAGGAGCCACTCGCCGCCCAGGGCGCCGGCCAGGATGGCCAGGTACCACCAGCGGTCCCAGAGCGGCTCGTCCCGCTTCCGTCCCACCTCGACCACCTCCGGCTCCCGGAGCCGCAGCTCCGGCAGCCGCGATTGCGGGAGGCGGGTGAACGTCCCGCCGGTCGCCTCGGCGATCTCGCGCAGCAGCTCGGGCCGGGGCGCCGCATCGGAGTCCTCCGCGCCGCTCGCGCGTACCGCCACCGCCGCGGCCCCGCGCTCCACGGGCGCGCCCGCCACCTCGGCCGAGGCCTGGAGCTTGTAGGCGCCGGGCGGAGGGGCGGGGAACTCCAGGCGGGCCGAGCCGTCGCTGGCGGCGCGGGCCTCGGCGCGGCCGATCACGCGGCCGTCCTCGGCGACCAGCTCTCCGGTCACCGCGGTCCCAGGGGCCGGGCCGTAGTCGGGCCCCCGGACCGCCACCGAGAAACCGACCGGCTCGCCGGGCTCCACGGCCGGCTTGTCCGGCTGGATCTGCAGGGGCGTGAGGGAAGGGTCGCGGACCAGCCAGCGCAGTGCGCCGTTCCAGAAGCGCTGGTGCGCTCGACCGCCCTGTCCGTCGCCCGCGGCCACGAAGCCCCAGTACCAGGTCCCGTCGGTCATGACGGAAAGTGAACGTCCCGACTCCCACCTCCCGGACCGCCACCACCGGGGCGGGGCGGCCGCCGGAGAGAAGGGTGGGGGCCTCGAGGAGCACGCGGGCCCCGTCGGTCGAGGGCAGGGGCCGGGTGAAGTTCAGGCCGGGGAGGGGGGGGAGCGCGGTCCAGGCGGCCTCGTTGGCCCCCTCGCCGGGCGCGAGGGACGTCACCGGGTGGCGACGCCCCTCGGCGGTGAGTCGCGGGCGGAAGGGCTCGGAGGTCTCGCCCATTCCCTCGGCCGGGTCCACCGCCAGGATGTCGGCGATGGGCGTCCCGGCGTAGTGCCCCTGGGCGAAGGACTGGCCGCCTCCCACCATCGCGAACGCGCCCCCGCCCCGGACGTAGTCGCGCAGGTTGGGGAGGAAACGCTCGATGTCGAGGCTCCGGTAGGGCTGGTAGGCGAAGTCGAGGAAGATCACCGCGTCGAAGGTCCGGAGCTGCTCCCCGAAGATCTCCGCGACAGGGAACGGGATGAGGGAGAGCTGGTCCTGCGGTCCGGGGTTGTCCCCGGCGGTGCGGAGGATGAAGAAGGACACCAGGTCCACGTTGGGGTCCTGCTTGAGCAGCCCGCGCAGGAAGCGCTCGTCCCAGCTCGGGCGCCCGGCGACGAGCAGCACCCGGACGCGGTCGCGGATGACCCGGAGGACGAAGGAGCGGGTGTTGTTCTCGACCACCGCTTCCCCGGGCAGGACCGGGGTCGAGACGGTGAGCACGAACGTGCCGGTGGTGTCGGGAGCGAAGGAGAGGGGAACCGTGTAGGTCTCCTTGCCGGGCTCGAGCTTCAGCGTGGCCTGCGCCACCACCTGTCCCTCGCGCTTCAGGAGGACCTGCACGTCCTCCCGCCCGAAGCCGCGCGCACGCAGCGTGGCCTCCACGGTGAGGGTGCTGCGGACGAAGGCGAAGTCGTCCACCGCCACCCGCTCCACCGCGAGGTCGCGCGGGGCGTCGCTGCCCACCGCCACGACGTTCACCGGGACGCCCAGGGCGAGCAGGTCGGCGCGGGGCTGGCCGGAGAGGCCCGCCGCCAGCGCGCCGTTGTCGGCGCCGTCGGTGACGAGGAGGACGCCGGCCAGGCGCCGGCCGGGAGCGCCCGAGCCCCCGGCGGCGGCGCGCAGCGCGCCCAGGGCGTCGGTGGCGCCCCCGGTCGCCGGGTCGGGGCGGGAGAGGGCGGCCAGGTCCACGGGCCAGGCGTCGCGGGAGAAGCCCCAGCCCTCGACGGTGGCCTCGTCGGCGAGCGCCTCCAGTCCTGGCCGGCTCGCGGCGACGAAGCGCGCCGCCGCCTGGACCCGCGTCTCACCGCCGGGCTCGACCGGGAAGTTCATCGAGCGGGACCGGTCCACCAGCACCGCCAGCCGGTTGCGCACCCGCGTGGTCTGGACCACCCGCAGGGCCGGCTCGGCGAGGAGGAAGAGCGCGGCCAGCGCGGCGACGGAGCGCAGCGCGACCAGGGCCACCCTCCGCCCCGGGACCGCCTCGCCGCGCAGCCCCCTCCAGGCGAGCACCACCGACGCCAGCGCCGCCAGCGCGGCGGCGGCGAGCACCCAGCGAGGCCAGGGCGCGAGGAAGGCGAGGCGCCAGGATTCGTGGATCGGAGGCAGGTCCTAGCTCCGGCGCCGCAGGATGAAGGGCAGGTGGACGGCGTCGTCCTTGTAGTCGGTGCAGAGCGCGTACATGGCCAGGTTCACCCCCAGCCGGAAGGCGGTCTCGCGCTGCGGCTCTCCACCGGGAGTGCAGTCGTACTCCCAGTCGCCGAGCTGCCCGCGGGCCCAGGCGCCGCCCAGGTCGTTCTGGGAATAGACGACGGCCAGGCGCCCGTTCAGCACCTGCCCCTCCAGCCAGGGACGGGTGAGGACGCGTCCCCCCTGGTGGTCGACCAGGTAGAAGCTCTTGTAGACGACGTGGTCGCGAGGGATGCGGGCGAGCGGCGAGGCCGGGAGCAGCCGCTGCAACTCGCGCCGGACGGCCACGTCGAACCCGGTCCCGTCGGAGCCGTCGGCGGCGTCGACCAGCAGGAAGCCGCCGTACTGCAGGTGGCGCCGCAGGACCCCCAGGTCGGCCTCGGGGAACGGGGGCAGCGCCCCGTCGCCGGCCAGGTAGAGAAACGGGTGGAGGTGGACCGAGCTGCCCGAGAGCCGCACCGGCACGCCGTCCCCCGCCGAGTCGATGCTGGTGCGCTGGGACAGCTCCCAGGAGAGGCGGCGCAGCGCCGTGGGGCGAGGATTCCACCGGCCGCCGTGCTCGATCTGGCCGATGGCGACCCGCGAGGCGTCGCCCATGGCCCGGGCGGGAAGGGGAAGGGCGAGGGACCCGGCGCCGAGGGCGGCCAGCTTGAGGAACGTGCGTCGACGCATGGCGCGTGGGAAACGTACTACACCTCTGCTAGATTTCCGCCGTGGCTCGCAAGGAACGGAAGAACGCCGCCGAGGAGCGGCTCGAGGGGCTGCTCGCCGCCGGCGACTGGCGCGCGGCCCGGGTCGAGGCGGCCCGGCTCGCCGGCTCGAACGTCGAGGCGGAGCGCGAGGCCGCGGCGCGCGCGTGGTCCCGGTTGCGGCCGGGCCCGTCGGCCGTCCTGGCCTTCGGGGCCGGGCTCGTCCTGCTGGCGATCGTCGCGGCCGCCGGTCTCTGGATGCGATGAACGACGCGGTCGGGGCGGCGCTGCGCGAGGCGGGGCGCTGGGCCTCCGGGGTGGCGAGCGAGTTCGGCGGATCCCCCTGGCCCTTCTCGGCGGGCGTGGTGGCGGCGGGTCTTCTCGTGCTGCTCGTGGGCGCGCGGGCTCGCAGGCCGGTCGCGGTGGTGGGTGCGGCGGGGGTGGCCGCCATGGCTGCTCACCTCCTGGGCGAACCCGCCAGCGCGGCCCTGGGAGTTCCGGTCTCGACGCTTGCGGTGGCCTCGGCTGCGGTGGCGGGAGCCGTGGCCGTGGTCGTGCCCCAGGTGTTTCCGGCTCTCGCGGGCGCGCTTCCCGTTTCCCTCCTGGCCGGCCTCCTCGCGCCGGCCGAACGGAAGCTCGAGGTGCTGGCGGCAGGTGCGCTCCTGGGGGGAGTCCTGGGGGTGCTGGCGGCCCGTCCGGTGGCCGCCGCCGTCGCCTCCGGGGTCGGAGCGCTGGCCGTGTGCATCGGTGCGGCGGGAGCCCTCCGGGGCACGTTGCCGGGGCGGGCGCTCCTCGCCCACCCCACGGCCATCCTGGCCGCGGCGGCCATCCTCGCCGTCGCGGGGACGGCCTTCCAGTTCTCGCGGGCCTGGGGCAGGGGCGGCAAGCCGCCGCCGGGCAAGCCCCCTCCGCCGCCGGTCAAGGGCGCTGCGGAGCAGGGCTGACGGCCAGCGGTCCGATCCGCAGGTCGTCGAAGAAGAGGTCGGAGTCCCAGGAGGAGAAGCCGAACCGGTCATGGCCCGGGCCGGCGAGCGGCGCCGGGTCGTCGAGCACCAGGAACTCGTCGCCGTCGACGAGCCAGCGCAGGACCCGATCGCGTCGCTCCACCCGCATCCGGTAGGTCCTGCCCGGCTCGACCCGGCGGTCGGTCCGCTCCACCCGGTCGGCTCCGTGCTCGTCCTGCCGCGCGATCGCCGAAACGGCGTTGCCCCAGCCGCCGAAGACGAGGACGTAGCCGGAGCCCGCGGCGCGCCCGTCGCCGAAGACCTCGAACTTGATGTCTCCCGGACGCGTGCCGGTGGCCGTCTCGCTGCGGGCCGTGAACTCGACGGCTGCGTCCCGAGGCAGCTCCATCTCGAGCCAGAGGGGGTTGTTGCGGGTCCCGGCTCCCCAGAGCTCGCCGGCGCGGATCATCCAGGGGCCGCCCGTCGACCACCAGTCGGGGCCGACCTCCCGCCGCTCGAAGTCGTCGACGAAGCTCGGCCCGGGAACGCTCGTGGGAGCCACCGCCGCGGAGCACGGACGACGAGAGCGGCGCCGCCGCGAGGGCCACGGCCACGGCCATCCAGGGCCAGCCCCCCCGGCCCACTTCAGGGCTCCGGCCCCAGCAGGTCGAAGTCGGGGATCTCGGCCTTCATGTAGTCGCGCAGCCGTGCCGTCAGCTTGGCCTCGATCTGGCGGGCCCGCTCGCGGGTGAGCCCGAAGCGCGCACCCAGGTCGGACAGCGTGACGGCGTCTGCCCCGTTCCGGGGCAGGAGCCGGTCCTGGAAGATGGCCTTCTCCCGCTCGTCGGTGAGCGTCTTCCCGAAGGCATCGAGCTTCGTCCGGAAGAGCTCGCGCATCTGGTCGGCGGCGATGGTCTCGTCGGCCGGGGTCGCCGAGCTGTCCTCCAGCCGGTCCATCCGGGAGGCCGACGATTCGCCGTCGTCGGCCCGCATCGGCTGATCGAGGGAGAGGTCGTCGCCGGACATGCGGGCCGCCATCTCGTTCACGTCGTCCTCGTCGACGCGCAGGTTGCGGGCGAGCAGCTGGGGAGTGGGCTCGATGCCGCGTGCCAGCAGCCGCTCCCGCTCCTTGCTCAGGTTGAAGAAGAGCTTGCGCTGGGCCTGGGTCGTCCCGAGCTTCACCTGGCGCCAGTTGTCCATGATGAAGCGGATGATGTACGCGCGGATCCACCAGGCCGCGTAGGTGGAGAGCTTCACGCCCTTCAGCGGGTCGAACTTCTTCACCGCCTGCATGAGCCCGACGTTGCCCTCCTGGATGAGGTCGAGGAGCTGGAACACGCCGCGGTGGTACTCGCGCGCGATCTTCACGACCAGTCGCAGGTTGGCGGTGACCAGCTTCCAGGCGGCGTCGCGGTCCCCGGTGCGGGCGTAGCGCGTCGCCAGCTCCTGCTCCTCCTCCCGGGTGAGGAGGGGGTGGCGCGACACCTCCGCCATGTAGGCCCGCAGCGGGTCGGAGCGGGCCAGGCTGGTGCCCGAGGGCTCCGGGGACACCTCGACAGCCGGCACCTCCGGCGCGACGTCGAGCGTGTCGTCCTCGACCAGGTCGGGTTCGACCACCTCCGGCTCGACGACCTCGGGCTCCTGGGGGTCCGGCTTCCTGTCGATGGGCACGCGGCTCCGGGGAGAAAGACTGGGGAATTTCTGCGGATCCCCCCGGTTGTGATATGAGAAGTCCGCCTTGCACGCAAGGCACGTCCGGCGCATGGCCGGTTCGCGCGAAGGCGCGGCCCCCGCTCGAGGAGCGGGGCCTACGCAGTCTGGCGAGCCGCCATGCGCCCTTCACAGAAAGGGCAGCAACTTGAGCGACACGGCTCCGTCCGGAGGACCGTCCGAGGTCCGTTCCGATTACGTTTCAGAGGCAACTTTCGACGAGATGGGGCTCTCCGAGCCCGTCCGCCGCGCCATCGCCGAGAGGGGCTACGAGCGCCCCACCCCGGTGCAGTCGGCGACCGTACGACCCATCCTGGCCGGCAAGGACGTCATCGTCCGCTCGAAGACCGGCACCGGCAAGACCGCCGCCTTCGGCATCCCCATCGTCGAGCGCATCCCCGCCGGCCGCGGCCGCCCGTCGGCGCTCGTCATGGCGCCCACGCGCGAGCTGGCCATCCAGGTCGCCGACGAGCTGCAGGCCCTCGCCAAGCCGAAGGGACTCAAGGTCGTCACCATCTACGGCGGCGCCTCCATGGGCGACCAGCTCGACGGGCTCCACGCCGGGGCCGAGATCGTCGTGGGCACCCCGGGGCGGATCTACGACCACATCCGCCGCCACACCCTCGACCTCTCGGGCTGCATGGTGAGCTGCCTCGACGAGGCCGACGAGATGCTCAACATGGGGTTCTTCGAGGAGGTGACGCGGATCCTCGGCCACCTCCCCGACGACTGCCAGCAGCTGCTCTTCTCGGCCACCGTCCCGGCCGACATCGAGCAGATCATCAAGGACTACCTCACCGACCCGGAGACCATCCTCCTCTCGGGCGACGAGTACCGCGTCGACAACATCCGGAACGTCCTCTACCACACCAACGAGGCCTACCCGAAGCCGCGCAACCTCCTCTACATGGTCGAGATCGAGGAGCCGGAGTCGGCCATCGTCTTCTGCAACACCCGCAGTGACACGTCGCTCATCACCGCCGTGCTGAACCGCAACGGCTACGAGGCCGAGCTCCTGAACGGGGAGCTGCCGCAGAAGGAGCGCGAGCGGGTCATGGCCAAGGTGAAGCGCGGCGAGGTCCGCTTCATGGTGGCCACCGACATCGCCGCCCGCGGCATCGACATCTCCGACCTGTCCCACGTGATCAACTACTCGCTCCCGGAGGACCCGGCCGTCTACCTGCACCGCGCCGGCCGCACCGGACGCATCGGGAAGAAGGGCACGGCGCTCTCGCTCGTGACCGGCGCCGAGGGCATCACGCTCGGCGTGCTCCAGAAGAAGTTCGGCGTCGTCTTCGAGGAGAAGCAGATGCCGACCCAGGAGGACGCGCGCCGCATCTGGACCGATCGGCACGTGGTCGAGCTTCGCGAGGGGATGAGCGCCTCGATCTTCGAGGGCTTCATCCCGCTGGCCCAGGAGATCAAGAACCGCCCGGATGGCGATCACCTGATGGCCTTCGCCCTCAAGTACTTCTTCACGCAGCACCGCATCGAGAAGGTCCAGGACCTGAACAAGGCCGTGCACAAGAAGGAGGAGCACGAGCGCAAGGAGCAGCGGGTCGCCCCGAAGCGCGAGGCCCGGAGCGAGCCGCGGGCCGAGTCCCGCGGGGAACCCCGCGGCGAGTCTCGCGATCGCGGGGCGCGCGACGGCCGGGAGCGCGCGGGCCGGAC
The DNA here is from genome assembly GCA_963818535.1 of uncultured delta proteobacterium. Taxonomy (GTDB): domain Bacteria; phylum Myxococcota; class Myxococcia; order Myxococcales; family Anaeromyxobacteraceae; genus CAIOAK01. The sequence goes on from CAWFSM010000008.1 coordinate 502,118, forward strand.
CGATCGGAGCGACCGAGGGGGCCGCGGCGAGCGCCGTCCCCGGAGCGATCGCGAGATCTTCGAGGCGCGGGAGGTGATCGTCACCGCCCCGGCGCGCCCGGAGCCGGTGGAGATCCCGGCCACCCGGGAACTCGAGCCCTCCGAGAGCTCCGCCGAGCGCGGCCGCCCGTCCTCGTCGCGCGTGTTCCTGAACGCGGGCGAGGCCGACGGCGCCGACGAGGCCCGGATCCGCGAGACGGTGGCCTCCCTCGTACCGGGGGTCGAGATCGTCAAGGTGGAGCTGCGGCGCAGCCACACCTTCCTCGAGGTGAAGCCAGAGGACCTGGACGGGCTCGTGAACGCGCTCCAGGGCAAGGAGGGCTTCGGGAAGGCCCTGGCAGCCGAGAAGGCGCGCCGCCGCCGCCGCTGACCGGCGAATCAAGCCCCTTCGGGGATGGCCATACCCGGTCACAAAATTCTTGTCGCTAGCGTCTCCTCCCAGTAGGGCCAGAAGGACGGGGGAGCGCAATGGCGGGCCCGAACGGCAGCAAGGGTGCGATCGCCGATCCTGGCCGCCGGCCATTCGGCGGGCGGTCCATCTCGGCGCTGCTGTCCGAGATCGCCCGCGCCCCCGAGGTGCCCGTCGGGGCGGCCGCGGCCCGCCTGCGCCCTGGCGTGGTCGTGGACGGCCGGTTCGAGATCGTCCGGGAGATCGGTCGCGGGGGTTTCGGCGTCGTGTTCGAGGCCCGCGATCTCTCGCTCGGCCGGACCGTCGCCTTCAAGGTCGTGTCCGCCGGCAAGGGGGCGATGCGGGAGGACCGGCTCCTCCGGGAGGCCGCAGCCGCGGCACGCCTGTGCCATCCCAACATCGTCCAGCTCCACGACCTGGGTCACTCCGAGTATGGCCCGTTCCTGGTGCTGGAGCTGCTCCGCGGCCAGACGCTCGCCGAGCGGCTCGAGGCGGGTGTCATCCCGTCCCAGGACGCGATCCACGTGGCGAGGGACGTGGCCGCCGCGCTGGCGCACGCCCACTCCGCCGGGGTCATCCACCGGGACCTGAACCCCCGGAACGTCTTCGTCGACGAGGAGGGGCACGCCAAGGTCCTCGACTTCGGGCTGGCCCGGGCATTCGGCCAGCGCGGCGTCCAGGGAGGCACGCCCGCGTACATGGCTCCGGAGCAGTGGCGCGGGGCGCCGGAGGACGAGCGAACCGACGTGTTCGCGCTGGGCGTCCTGATCTTCCAGATGCTGACCGGGGAGCTCCCGTTCCCGGGAGAGACGGGCTCGAGGGACGCCCGGTCCACGCCCATCCTGGAGGTGCCCGACGTTCCCTGCCTCGGCTCGCTCGGTGCAGCGGATGCTCTCGCGCGATCCCGTGGACCGCCCGCGCGACGCGGCGGCGGTGGCGCGCGAGATCGACGAGATGGCTGGTGCCGCCCGCGCAGACCGCCCGGGGCGACGACCACCGACCGCCCCAGGGCTCGCCGGCCGTCCCGTGTGCTCCGCATCGCCGGCGCGGTCGTTGCCATCTCGGCGGGAGCGGTTCTCGGTGCGTTCCTGCACCACCGGTCCGTCCAGCGCCGCGGGTGTCGTGCAAGCAGGGCGGACGGTCGTCGTCGTCTCGGACCCCCTGAACCGGACCGAGCGACCCGTCGCTCGACGCCATCTCCCCCCTGCTCATGACCGCGCTCGAGCAGTCGCGAGCCCTCGACGTCCCGGGGAGGCTGCGCCTGCTCGATCTCGTCGCGCAGGACGCCCTGGGGTCGCCGGGAAGGGTGGAGCCCGGCCGTGGCGCGGGAGCTGGCCCGGAGGCTCGGCGCGTCCCTCGTGCTCATCCCGGAGGTCCGACGGATCGGATCGGACGTCGTGCTCCAGGTCCGGGGGCTCGATCCCGGAAGGCTCGACCCGCTCTTCGTCGTCGAGGAGCGCGCGCCCGGGACCGGGGAGAAGGAGGCGATCCCGGAACTGGTCGACCGCATCGCCGGCTCGATCCGCCAGGCGCTGCGCGACGGAGGAGGGCCGGGGGGCGGCGGGAAGACGGTCGCGGTGACGCGCAACCTGGAGGCCTACCGCCACTACCTGCTCGGCCAGCAGTTCGCGAACGAGACCTTCGACGTGCCGGCGGCCATCGCCGAGTACAAGGCGGCCATCGCGGCCGACCCCGAGTTCGCCATGCCTCACCTCGAGATGGCGATCCTGGCGGGGTGGCACGACGCGCCCGACGAGGACCAGCGCACCCACATGGCGACGGCGGCGAAGAGCGCCGGAAAGCTCCCCGACAAGGAGCGGCGGCTGATCCTCGGATACAAGGCCTTCGTCGAGCAGCGCTACACGGAGGCGACGCGGATCCTCGACGCGCTGGCGCTCGACTACCCGCTCGACAAGCAGGTCCTCTACCTCGCCGGCGAGGCCTTCTGGCACGGGGACACGCCGGCAGGCTTCGCCCGCGCGGCCTCGCTCTTCCGCGCCGCCCTCGACCTCGACCCGGCCTACCTCGTGGCCTACATCCACCTCTTCGAGTGGCTGGATCGGTTCGGACCGAAGGGAGAGGCGCTGGCCCGGGCGGAGCGCGCCGCCAAGCTCCGGCCGTCGGCGGAGGCGCAGGCGATGGTGGCCCGGGCGCTCGGCGCCTCCGATCGTTGGTCCGAGGCCCTCGCCGCGGCCCGGAGCGCCATCGCCATCTCGCGCGGCGAGCACTTCGAGTCCTCCTACGCCCAGGCCGAGGTGATCTTCGGGGCCGGGGAGCACGCCGAGGCCGAGAAGAGCCTGCGCCGGTGGCTCACCCCGGACGCGAGTCCCGGGCAGCGCCGCGTCGCGGCCGAGGTCCTGGCGCCGTTGCTCGCCCTCCACGGCAGGGCGCGCGAGGGGCGAGAGGTCTTCCTGGCGGTGGCCCCCGTCGAGGCCGGCCACCAGTACGAGGCCTGGGACGCGACGATGCTGGCCTACCTCGCCCTCACCGGGGGGAACACGGCGGCCGCCCGTCGGTCCCTCGAGAACCGCCAGGGGCCATCGCCAGGCGAGGACCCCAGGGCCGACCGGGAGGCGTGGCTCGTCGCCTGGCTGGGGATGGACGATCAGGCGGCGGTCCGGGCGCAGCAACTCACGCCCGGTTCACTCTCCGAGCGGCAGTACGCGGCGGTCCAGGCGCTCCGGAGCGGGCGTCACGCGGATGCGGCCGAGATCCTCGACGACCTCGCTCGCCGCTCTCCCGACGTCGAGCCGCAGTTCCTCCTCGGGCTGGCGCTCACCGGCGCGGGGCGGCACGCGGAGGCGCTGCAGGCGTTCGAGGCGGTCCAGGCGCGGCACCCGATCTTCGCGCGAGCGGCCGTCTACGTCTTCCGGCCCTGGGCCGACCTGCTCGCCGCGGAGTCGCTCGCCCGGCTGGAGCGGCGCGACGAGGCCCGGGCGCGCGTGACGGGCTGGCTCGCGACGTGGAGGGGAGCCGACCCGGACCTGCCGCTGCTCGCCCAGGCCAGCGCCCTGAAGCGGCGCCTCGACCTTCCGTGAAGCTCAGTCGATCAGCGCGACCGAGGCACGGTCGAGCTGGCGCCGCGCGGCGTCGATGCGGGCGAGGAAGTCCTCGCGCCACTCCGCCTTGACCGGCTCCCCCCGGGGGACCTGGAGACGGAGCGGGTTCACGTAGGTGCCGCCTTGCCGGATGGCGTAGTGGAGGTGGGGCCCGGTGGAGAGGCCGGTGCTCCCCACGCGTCCCACCACCTGTCGCTGCGCGACCCGCGCCCCCGCGGCCACGTTCACCCGGGAGAGGTGGCAGTAGACCGAGTCGAACCCGTTCCGGTGGCGGACCTGGACCATCAGCCCGCAGCCGCCGTTCCAGCCCGCCAGCGTCACCACGCCGTCGCCCACGGCCCAGACCGGCGTGCCCGCGGGAGCGCCGTAGTCCACGCCCTGGTGGGCGCGAACGTACCCGAGCAGCGGGTGGCGCCGGCTCCCGAAGCGCGAGGTGAGGTTCACGTACGGCACCGGGGCCTTCAGGAAGCCGCGCCGGGCGCTGGTGCCGGCGTCGTCGTAGTAGCCGGTGTCGCCGCCCGGGTCGGTGTACCGGAAGAGCCGCTTGCGCCCGGCGACCTTGCCCTCGTACTCGGCTGCGAGGATCTCGCCGTGCTTCCAGAATCGGCCGTCGGCCTCGAATCGCTCGACCACGAGCTTGAGCGAGTCGCCGCCCCGGACGTCCTGGTAGAAGTCGACGTCCCAGGCCAGCACGTCGGCGGCGGAGGCGACGAGCGCCGGGTCGTGTCCCGCGGCCTGGAGAGCCTCCGAGACGGAGGACCGGATGGAGACCGACACCAGGACCTCCTGGCGCGTGACCGCGACCTCCCGCTTGCTCCCGCAGAGGCCGGAAGGGCAGGGGCGGACCAGGTACTCGTCGGCAGGGCCCTGCCGCCAGGAGAGGGACCGGAGCGCGTCACCCGGAACGGTTCGCTCCACGCGGACCTGGTCGCCGGGGCGGATGCGCTTGAAGGACAGGACGCCGTCGAGCGCGCCGAGGACCGACTGGACCTCGGCCGCATCGAGCCCCAGGGACGCGAGGACCTGGGTGGGATTCTGGTTTCGCCCGACGAGGCGGGACGCGGCCCGGGTGACGTCGGGAGGAGGGGGAGGCTGAACCGGGGCTGCAACCGCCACCGGCGCCGGTGGGATGGACGGACCTGGAGTCGGGGCGAGCGCGGAGCAACAGGAATGCGCCCACGGCGATTGCGGTGAGCGCGATGCCTGAAATTGCCAGGACCCGGGCGCGGGGCAAGCGATGGCGGGACGGAGGGACCATCGAGTCGGCGGCAACATAGCAGCGACCCGAGGGGGGATGGAAGGGTGGTCGTGAGGGGAAAGGTGAGGGGGTCGCCAGGGGTGTTGCCGTCCCGCCGCTCCCGGGAGATTCTCCGCGCGTGCTTCCCCTTCGCCGGGCCCCGCTGCAGATCATCGCCGCCGCACTGCTCTTCTCCACGGGCGGCGCCGCCATCAAGGCGACGACGCTCTCGGGAATCGAGGTGGGGGGCCTGCGCTCGGCCATCGCCGCGGTGGCGCTCGTGCTCTTCATCCCGGCGGCGCGGCGGGGCTACACCTGGCGTGCCGCGGCGGTGGGGCTCGCCTTCGCGGGCTCGCTGGTCCTCTTCGTCACCGCCAACAAGCTCACGACCTCGGCGGCGAGCATCTTCCTCCAGTCCACCGCGCCCCTCTACGTCCTCCTGGCGGGGCCCTGGCTCCTCCGGGAGCGCGCCAGCCGCAGCGACCTGCTGCTCATGCTCCCGGTGGCGGCCGGCCTCCTCCTCGTGTTCGCCGGGACCGGGGTGGCGGGACGCACCGCGCCCGACCCGTTCCGGGGAAACGTGCTGGCGCTCCTCTCCGGAGTGACCTGGGCCTTCGCGATCATGGGCCTGCGCTGGATGTCGGAGCACCCGAAGAGCTCTCCCCTGGCCGCCGCCGTGCTCGGCAACGTCTTCGCCGCCGTCATCTGCCTTCCCTTCCTCCGGTCGCCGGCGCTGATCGCCGCGCCGGACTGGGCGGCGCTCGTCTACCTCGGGGTCTTCCAGGTGGCGCTCGCCTACGTGTTCCTCACCCGGGGGGTAGGTCAGCTCCCGGCGCTCGACGCGTCGCTGCTCCTGCTCGTGGAGCCGGGCCTCAATCCGGTCTGGGCCTGGATCGCGCACGGGGAACGTCCGTCGCCGCTGGCGCTCGGCGGGGGGGTGCTCATCCTCGGCGCCACCGCGGTGAAGGCCTGGGCGGACGCGCGGAGTCCCCGCGTCCCCGCCATCTAGCCGCGCGGCGGGTCCTCGGGAGGCGCGACGACGTTCTCCTTCGCACGGGCGTCCTCGCGCGCTGCCTTCCGGGCACGGAAGTACTCCACCTGCCACTCCCGCACGGCGGCCTGGTGGCAGCGATGGTCCGGGCAGAAGACGTGGCTGCCGTCGTTCCGCGAGACGAAGTAGAGGTCGCGGCAATCGGATGGGGAGACGGCCGCGACGAGCGCGGCCTCGCCCGGGTTCGCGATGGGGCCAGGCGGCAATCCCGCAACCGCGTAGGTGTTGTAGGGGTGCGGGGAGGTGAGGTCCTTCCTGGTGATGTTGTTCGACCAGCGCCCGCCCTTGCGAAGCATGGTGGCGTACATCACCGTCGGGTCGGTCTGGAGCTTCATGCCCTTGGCGAGCCGGTTGTGGAAGACGCACGAGATGCGCTGCCGCTCGTCGCCCCGGCCGGTCTCCTTCTCGATGATGGACGCCAGGACCACGGCTTGCCCCTCGTCGAGCGTGACGCCTGGCCGGCGCTTCTCCTCCGCCTTCTGCCAGGCCTCACGGTAGCGGGCCACCATCGCCGCGAGGATGTCCTTCGGCTTCGCGCTGCGGGGAAAGGCGTAGGTGCTGGGGAAGAGGAAGCCCTCCAGGGAAGGGAAGGGCAGGCCGAGTTCCTCGGCCAGTTCGGGGTCCCGCATCAGGGCGAGGAACTCCGACGCCTTCCCCAGCTCCGCCTTCTCGATGATGGGGGCGATCTCGTCGGCGCGCAGGCCCTCGGGCACCGTGAACTTCCAGGTCTTCACCTCGCCCTTGTAGATGCGCTCGAGGACGTCGTCGGGGAGCAACGGTCCGCTGAAGGCGTACTCGCCGGCCTTGAAGGTCCGCTTGTCCCGCTTCCACATCCGCATGTAGCGCCAGGCGGTCTCGTCGTCGGAGATGGCCCCTGCCTCGGCGAGCCGCCGGATGACGCCACGCGCGTTCGTGCCCGGATCGATCTCGACGAGCTTCTCGGACCCGCTGCCGAACGGGGTGTCGCGGAAGGCGCGGAGCTCCCGCCAGGTGGTCCAGACGAAGGCTCCCCCGGCGAGCACCGAGAGGAAGACCAGGAATCCGAGGAGCCGGACGATCCTCAACCCGGCCTCCCGTCGAGCCAGCCCTGGAGGATCACCGCCGCGGCCTCGGCGTCGACGAGGGCCTTCATGTCCCGGGCCGAGACGCCGCGCGAGCGCAGCCTGTCCTCGGCCTCGAAGGTGGAGAGCCGCTCGTCGAACAGGTCGACCGGGACGCCCAGGGCCGTGGCCAGTCGGGGGGCGAAGTTGCGGGCCAGTCGCGCCGAGGGGCCCTCGGAACCGTCCATGTTGAGGGGGAGTCCCACCACGGCCTGGGTCACCTCGTATTCGCGGGCCACCGAGCCGATGGCGCCCAGGTCGGTCGCCTCGTCGCGCCGCTCGACCGCCTTCAGGGCCCGTGCCGCGCGCAGGACGTCGTCGGCGAGCGCGAGCCCGATTCGAGCCCGTCCGAGATCGATTCCGAGGTAGCGCACGGAGGGAATGTAGAAGCGCCTCACCCCGGGGTCAAACGACCGCCCTGCGGCCATGTGGTCCCGGATGCGACCTCCCAGGGTCGGGAACGGGGCGAAAGCAGGCCGTGGGCGCGCGGCACGCCCCGTGCGAGGGGATGGTGCGCACCACTCACCGAGGAGGTTCCACCATGTCGACCGCGCAGGCCAACCCCGTCGCATCGCGTCTCTCCATCCCGCTCTCCGACGCCGCGGAGGCGGACGAGGCCACCGCCGCCAACCGGTCCAGGGGCGCCACGTCCGTGGGTCTCGCAACGGCCGCGAGCACCGCGGCCCCGCTCCTGCCCTGGTCTGCCGAGGGCATCGCGGGAGCGGCGCCGACCCCGTGGCTCGTCTCCGCGGCTGGCGCCGGGAAGACCTCGGGGCCAGGCTATTCCAGCCCGAAGGTCGCGGGCGAATGGTCCTTCCTCTCCGACCCGTCGCTCAGCCTCGAGGAGAAGCTCTCCCGGTTCATGATCGCGGTGCAGAAGAAGCTCGGCGACGAGCTGACCGAGAAGATGAACGACTACAAGGCGAAGTACGGCGAGGACGGCACCGAGACGAAGAAGGAGGAGAGCGGGGGCTTCTTCGGGAGCATCCTCGGCGCCATCTTCCCGGCCGGGGGCATCTTCGACAAGGTCCTCGGCGGGCTGGAGAAGCTCCTGGGCGAGGCGCTCAAGTCCCTGGGAGGTCCCCTGCTCGCCGCGCTCGCCACGGCGGTGGGGCTGCCCGTCCTCGCCCCCGCGGCGCTCAAGGTCGGCGAGAGCCTGGGCGCAGCCCTCGCCGCCAGCACGACGACCAGCAAGGCCAAGACCACCAAGTCGACGACCACGAAGTCACCGACCACGAAGTCCACGACCGGGTCCACGGCAAAGGCCCCCAGCACCCCGAAGAAGGCCGAGGCCGGGTCGCCCGACGAGCGGCTGGAGATGCTCGAGATCCAGCGGCTGGTGGAGAAGCAGAACCAGCTCTTCACGCTGGTCTCGAATCTGATGAAGAGCATGCACGACACCAGCATGGTGGCCATCCAGAACGTCCGGTAGGAGGCGAACGTGATCCCGACCATCGACGACCTGAGGGCAGGACGGACCCTGGCCGAGATCCAGGGCTTCACCGCGGAGATGGGAGCGGCGATCGCGTCGCTCGCCACGCAGCAGGCCGGAGCAGGAGACCTGGAGCTCGCCCGTGGAATCCTGGAGGGGCTGGTGGTGACGAACCCGCGAGACGCGCTGGCCTGGGCGATGCTGTCGCAGGTGGAGCGGCGACGCGGGGAGCCCCTCACCGCGCTCCTCTGCGCCGAGGCGGCCGCCCGGCTGGCTCCAGACGATCGGCAGGTCCGGCTCGTGCGGGCCGAGGCCATCCTGGCGGTGCCCCCCGGTGCGGGCGAAGGAGGAGCGGGTCGGCGGGAGCTGGCCCGGGCCGAGCTGGGGGGCCTCCTCTCCGGCGGGGACGACGTCGCTCGCCGCGCCGGGGCACTCCTCCGGGCCCTCGGGCCCTGACCTCACCGGTGCTAGACTGCGCGCCGCCCATGTCGAAGCTCCTGCTCGTCTGCGCCGGCGGCGCCATCGGAAGCGGTGCTCGCTACCTGGTCGGAAGCTGGGCCGTCGCCGCCTGGGGCACCGGATTCCCCTGGGGAACGCTCGCCGTGAACCTCGCGGGCTCGTTCCTCATCAGCGTGATCATGTACCTCGGGCTGGAGGTGGGCTCGATCGGTCCGGACCTCCGGACGTTCCTGGCCGTCGGGATCATGGGCGGATTCACCACGTACTCCTCGTTCAACCACGAGACGCTGGTCCTGGCGCAAAGGGGGCAGTGGGGAATCGCCACCGCCTATGTCGGGGCTACCCTCCTGGGGGCCTGGGTGGCCGGGCTGGCGGGGCTCCTCCTGGCCCAGTTCGTGGCTTCAGGGTCCTGAAGGGGTCCCTTTCGGCCGCTTGACCAGCAGGGTGTCTTGGGGATATTCGGCGCACGCTCGGGCCCGTTTCCGGCTATAAGGTCCCGAACCCAGGAGAGCGATTGAGCGAGAAGGAAGCAGGAATCGAAGTGCAGGGCTCCGTCGAGGAGGCCCTCGCCGGAGGCATGTACCGCGTGAAGGTCGACAGCGGCCCCGTGGTGCTGGCCTATGCGTCCGGAAAGATGAAGAAGTTCCACATCCGCATCATTCCCGGCGACCGCGTGAAGCTGGAGCTCAGCCCGTACGACCTCACGCGCGGCCGCATCACCTACCGCGACAAGTAGGACCGCTCGGACGCTGGTGCGTCCGCGGTTTCCTCCGGCTCCGGCAAGTCGGGGTTCCCCGCATCCTCGTCGGCGAGACCCGCGGCATGGCCGTGGCCGAGCGGCGTCGAGTCGTTCGGCGAGCGCTGCGGCCAGTTGCTCGTCGGTCAGCTGGTTCTGGACGCGCATCTTGGCGAGGACGTCGTCGATGCGGGCGTTCCACCAGGGCGTGATGCCGGAACGCACGCAGCCGCGCGTGGAACCGGCGCGGGCTCGGGATGACGGTGGCCAGGAAGGCCGCTTCCCGGGCGGTGAGATCTCTCGCGTCCTTTCCGAACCAGAAGCGGGCCGCCTCTCCCACGCCGTAGACCCCGGGACCCCACTCGGCGATGTTCAGGTAGATCTCGAGGAGGCGGCCCTTCGAGAGGCTCGCCTCGAGGGCGATGGTCCCGAGCGCCTCGCGCACCTTCCGCGCCAGGGTCCGCTCCGGGCGTCAGGAAGAGGTTCTTCGACAGCTGCTGGGAGATGGTGGACGCTCCGCGGACCCGGCCAGGGTCGGCGACGGCGTTCGCGATCTCCCGGAAGTCGAAGCCGCGGTGGCCGAAGAAGCCGGCGTCCTCGCTGGCGGTGACGGCCCGGACGAGGAACTGGGGAACCTCGGGGTACGGGACGTAGTCCGGGTTGCCAGGGCCCACCGCGATGCGGCGCGGGGCCTCGCCCGGACCTGGGTCGATGGGGGTCCACGCGAAACCGGAGGAGAGCCACGAGGGGCCTCCCGCCCGCGCGGCCCGGCGCAGGTCCTCCAGGTCGAGGTCGACCTGCACGTCCCATTCGCCTCGCCGGGAGAGCGTGCCCGACGCCGAGGCCCGCGCGGAGAGGTTGCCCGACAGGCGCGGGGCCGTGGGTGGAGGCCCCAGGTCGGGCGGAAGCGCGTCCACCAGGGACTGCCAGGGAACGGCCTCGGCCCGCGCGGACATCGAGAAGCGGGGGTCGCCCATCGCGACCACCTCGCCCTTCACGGCGGCCGAGACCTCGCCGGACGTACCCAGGGTGACGACGCCCTCCGTGAGCTCCAGGCGCCTCGTCGCCCCGGTCCAGCGCACGCGGCCGGACGCGCCGAGGGCCACGGGACCCAGCGGCACCGGACCGACCCGCGGCCCGTCGAAGGTGAGCTCGGTCGCGCGGAGGTCGATCACGACCTCGATGCGGTCGCCACCCGGCGTGGAGCTGCCGTCCGCGCGAAGCGCGAGCCGCCCGGAGCCTGGCGTGAGGGGAAGGCTGGCCGCGACGGTCGGCGGGAGATCGTCGGGGAAGGAGATCGCGCCTTCCGCCCGGAACGTGATCCCCTCGGGGCCTCGCTGCCCGCTGGCGTCGAGGTGCCCGCCGCCAGCGAGTCCGATCCGGGCTGCCACCGCCCCGCCGCTCCTCAGCTCGACGAAGAGGTCGAACGGTCCCAGTTCGTCCCCCGTCCGACCCGGCCAGATCCGGACCCCCCGGAGCGCCACGGCGGCGGGGTCGACGCGCCCACCGAGGAGGGCTGCGAGACGGGGGCGGACCACGACCCGGTCGGCCCGGAGGAGCGGTTCGTCCGTTCCCTTTCCGAGCACGGTGACGGGAAAGAGCCGGGCGCGCAGGAGGAGGTCGAGGCCGGCGTCGCCGATCTCCACCGGCCCGATCCGGGCCCGGAGCGCCTCGGAGGCCCTTTCCCGGATGAACGTCCGGCCCGGAGGGCGAGTTGCCCCAGGCCAGCGCGGCGCCCCAGGTCACGACCAGAGCCAGGCCGGCCGTGGCGGCCGCTGCGAGGAGCTTGAACCGGAGCGCCTTCCCGCGGGGAGGGGTTGCGGGATGAGAAGGCCGGGAGGTCACGGGGAGGGGATTCTTGTCGCCGCCCAGGCGGTGGGTCAACGTAGGAGAATTCCATCGGAACGGGCGAGCCCCGCCCCGGTGCCGTCTGTTATAGATTCCCGCTCCGGAGATGAACCACCTCGGCCCCAGCCTGCGCCGTCGCCGCTATCGCTCCTGGACCGGGTGGCGACTCCTGGCCGGCGTTGCGGCGTCGCTTCTCGTGAACGCGCTCGTCCTCTGGCTGGTCGAGCTCGACTGGACCAAGCTGAAGTCGCTCCCCGCCGAGGGTCCCCGTTCGGTTTCCATGGCGCCGCTGTCCCCGGACGCCTGGGCCGCGAACCGCCAGATCGCCGACGGGAGCCGGCCTCCACCGCCCCAGGCCCAGCCCCAGCGACCCGCTCCGGCCCCGAGACCCTCCCCGGTTCCGCCGCCGGGCAAGGCGCAGGCGCAGCAGGTCCCGACGCCTCCGCAGCAGCAGCTGCCGGGGCAGGTCGTGGACGTGGCGCCGACGAGCAGCGACAAGCCGCCTCCCAAGGACACCCGCTTCCTCGCCGAGAGCAACAACTCGGTCGAGAAGGAGACCATCTCCCGCTTCCGCCGTCTCGACTACGAGAAGGCCGCTCCGATGCCGACACAGAACCGGGTGAAGGAGCAGGCGCCGGGGGCTCGCGCGCGACCAGGCGTCCCGGGATGCCCAGGCAGGGGCCGCCGGCGGGGACACCCGGAAGGCCGGTGCGCCCGGCAGGATGCCCGACGCGGCGCCGAAGCCGTCCCCGGACAAGCTGGCGATGGCGGTCTCGCCCGACGGTCTCCTGGACGCGAAGCGGCGCGAGGTCGCGCCGGGCACCGACCGCAAGAAGACTCCGCTCGAGGAGCTGGGGGAGGGCGGCGAGGGCGGCGAGGGTGCGTCCAGCCCGGGCGCGTCGGGGGGGAAGCCCATCCTGACGCCCTCGTCGGCGTTCTACGACAGGCTCACCGCGGCGCCGGCCCCCGACCACGTCGAGGGCGTGGACGTCGGCGACGCCACCTTCCTCAACACGCGCGAGTGGAAGTACGCGGGCTTCTTCAACCGGGTGAAGCAGAACGTGGCCGAGGTGTGGAACCCGATGGACGCGGCCCGGGTCCGTGACCCCACCGGATCCCGCTACTTCGGCAAGGACCGGACGACGGTGCTGGCCGTGACGCTGAATCCGCAGGGGACGATCACCGAGATCAAGGTGGCCCGCTCGAGCGGTCTCGACTTCCTCGACCAGACCGCCATCGACGCCTTCGAGAAGGCCCAGCCCTTCGTGAACCCGCCCCCCGGCCTGGCCGACGCGCGCGGCGACATCCGCTTCACCTTCGGGTTCCACGTCTCCACCGGTGGAGGCGGCTTCAAGTTCTTCCGCGGCCCGGGCCAGTAGCGAGCGGCGCGGCGGAGCGGCGCCGGCCGGACGCACGACCGCCGCGCGGGACGGCGGACCGTCCGGGCGCGGCGGGGGTGAAGGGTGGGGCTAGAGGTTGAGCGTTCCCTTGACGCCGAACTGGAACCAACCGTGGAATGCGCGGGCGTCCGAAGGGATCGAGCCGTTGATGAACTCGGAGGCCGCGCCGGAGCTCGAGACGTTCGTGTAGGTGCCCCCGAAGTAACCGACGTACGGGCCGAGCGCGAACATCTTGCTGAGGGCGAAGTCGAGACCGACCTGGACGTTGAAGTACTCCCAGCCGCTGAAGGTCACGCTCTGGCTGATCCCGCCCGCCGAGGCGGAAAGCTGCGTCCACTGCCACCCGGTGCCGACGCTGATCCAGGGGTTCATCGCCCCCTCGGGCATGAAGCCGTAGACGGCCTCGATGCCGAGCCGCATGTCGTAGCCCGAGCAGCTGACGCCGGCGTCACAGGTGCTCGACGCGATGAACGCGGGGGCGAACTGGTAGTAGACGCCGGCCGAGAGGTTTGGCGTGAAGCGGTAGCGCCCGGCGACCTCGATCGGGAGCGCGCCGCTGAACGCGTCGGACAGCGGGCTGTTGGTCACGGCGTTCCCGGAGGGAACGGAATAGGCCAGCTTCAGGTCCAGCGAGACCTGCGCCATCGCCGACGGGGCGAACGCCAGGGCCGCCGCCACGGCAAGTGCACTCAAGGTCCTCTTCATGTGTCGTCTCCCTTTGAGCGGGACGCCGCCTCGGCGGGAACCCGCGTTGCCATCGTTGTCGGGACAGCTTCGCACAAGAATGCGAGCTGTCCACAACCCAGATGCGGGATCGGACGATAAAAACCTTGATAATCAGGATACCTACACCAGATATTGGTGTCGGCGGATGTGCGAGTAGTCGCCCGGTGGTCCAGCCCCGCTCCACGCCGGACTGGACGGCTATAGATTCACGGTCCCCTTCGCCCCGAACTGGATCCAGCCGTGGAAGGCCCGGAACTCGGAGGGGATCGAGGAACTGGCGCTCGCGCCGCTCTGGGTCGAGGACATGCTCGTGAAGGTCCCGCCGAAGTAGCCGACGTAGGGACCGACCGCGAACGTCTTCGATAGGTTGAAGTCGAGCCCGGCCTGCACGTTGAAGTATTCCCATCCACTGTAGGTGAATGCGGCCGAATCGGTCGCGGTGGCGATGGAGAAGTTGGACCACTGCCAGCCCGTGCCCAGGCTCACCCAGGGATTGAGGAACCCGTCGGGGAGGAATCCGTACACGGCCTCCACCCCGACCCGCATGTCGTAGCCGGAGCAGGTCATCCCGCTCGCGCAGAGTCGCGAGGCGATAAATGCCGGAGCGTACTGGAAGTAGATGCCGGCGGAGAAGTTCGGGCTGAAGCGGTAGCGTCCGGCCACCTCGATGGGGATCGCGCCGGACCAGGTGTTCTTCATGGGCCCGTAGAAGTCGGACCCGCCGAACTTGATCACGTCGCCGGTGGGGAGGGCGTAGCCCGCCTTGAGGTCGAGCGCCACCTGGGCCTCGGCCGGGAAGGCGAGAGCCAGCGCCGCCGCGAACGCCACCACACTGCCGATCCTCTTCATGTGCTCACTCCCGTCGTGGGGGCGGCCGCCGATGCGGGGCCGCACGTTGCCTCCATGGACTGGACAGCCTGCCACAAAAACGCGAGCCGTCCAGGCCCATGGGAGAACAAAAAGACAGAAACCCCCTTTGATCAGGGGGCTTCTCGGGAATTCCGCTGCGTTACGAAGTGCGAGCTATTCGACCTTCATCCCCGGCGTCCAGCGCAGGATCGGCTTGCGGGCGGCGCGCGTCTCGTCGAGCCGGGCCCGGACCGTCTTCAGGGGCGCGGCCTTCAGGGCCTCGGGATCCGACTTCGACTCCGCGGCGATGGAGCGCATGGCGGCCACGAACTGGTCGAGCGTCTCCTTCGACTCGGTCTCGGTGGGCTCGATCATGAGCGCGCCGTGGACCACCAGCGGGAAGTAGACGGTCGGCGGATGCGACCCGTGGTCGATGAGCCGCTTGGCCACGTCCATGGTGGTGACGCCAGCGTCCTTCTGGAGCTTGTCGTCGAAGACCACCTCGTGGAGCGTCTCGGTCTCGTAGGGCAGGTTGAAATGGCCCTTCAGCTCGGCCCGGACGTAGTTGGCGTTCAGCACGGCCAGCTCGGCCACGCGGCGCAGTCCCTCGGGCCCCAGCTCGCGGATGAGCGCCCAGGCGCGGACGAACATGCCCATGTTGCCCCAGAACTCGCGCACCTTGCCGACGGTGCTGGGGCGCTCGGCCGGGTCGGTGACGAGCCGGTAGGTCTCGCCCTCCTTCACCACGACCGGAAGCGGCATGAAGGGCACGAGCGCCTCGGCCACGCCCACCGGACCGGAGCCGGGGCCGCCGCCGCCGTGCGGCGTGGCGAAGGTCTTGTGCAGGTTGTACTGCATGACGTCGAAGCCCATGTCGCCGGGTCGGGCCACGCCCAGGAGGGCGTTGAAGTTCGCGCCGTCGCCGTACACGAGGCCGCCCTTCGCGTGAACGATGGCGGCGATCTCGGCGATGTGGCTCTCGAAGATGCCGAGCGTGTTGGGGTTCGTGATCATGATGGCGGCGACGTCCTCGTCCATCGCCTTCGCCACCGTCTCCGGGTGGAGCCGGCCGTCCGGGCCGCTCTCGAGCTGCACCGTGGAGTATCCGTTGAACGCCGCCGACGCGGGGTTGGTGCCGTGCGCGGTGTCGGGGATGAGCACCTTGTGGCGCGGGTTGCCGCGGGCCACGTGATAGGCGCGGATCATCATCAGGCCGACGAGCTCGCCCTGGGCCCCGGCGGCGGGAGACATGACCGAGGCGGGGAAGCCCGCCACCTCGGAGAGGGCCCGCTCCAGCTTGTAGATGAGCTCGAGCGCCCCCTGGCTCATGGAGCCGGGGAGCAGCGGGTGCGCCCCCGCGAATCCGGGCAGGCGCGCCAGCGCCTCGCTCGACTTCGGGTTGTACTTCATGGTGCAGGAGCCCAGCGGGTAGAAGCCGGTGTCGATGCCCCAGTTCCACTGCGAGAGGCGGGTGAAGTGGCGGACCACCTCGAGCTCGCCCATCTCGGGCATGCCGGCGATCTCGCCGCGGAGCAGCGCCGCGGGGATCTCCGCGGCGGGGTCGGCTCCGGCGGGCAGGGGGGGAAGCGAGACCCCGACGCGCCCGGGTGAACCCTGCTCGAACACCAGCGGCTCCTCCATGGCGAGGCCGCGGGTGGCTCCCATGAGCCCCGTCTCCTGCGAATCGCCGCCGGGGGCGGCGCTCTTCTCCATGCTGGGCTTCCAGCCGGTCGGGTTGGCCATGTCTATCCCCTCACCGACTGCGCGAAGAGCTCGATGAGCTCGGGGGTGTGGAGCTCGGTCGCGACGCTGAGCAGCGCGCCCTTCATCCTCGGATCGTCGGGGTACCAGCGCGAGAGCGGGACGCCGGCGGCGATGCCCTTCCTGGCCATGCGGTCGACCACCGCCTGGGCGTCGCCGACCTCGAAGGCGGCCTCGTTGAAGGTCGGGCCGGAGAAGCGCAGGCCGAAGCCGGCATTCTTCATGGCGTCGCGGAGCTGCTTGCCGCGGGCGTGGTTGAGGCGGGCCAGGTGCGCGAGGCCTCCCTTGCCGAGCAGCGAGAGGTGGATGGTGGCGGCCAGCGCCGCCAGGCCGGCATTGGTGCAGATGTTGGACGTGGCCTTCTCGCGCCGGATGTGCTGCTCGCGGGTCGAGAGGGTGAGCACGAAGCCCCGCCGGCCGGTACGGTCGACCGTGGCGCCGGCCACGCGTCCGGGCATCTGGCGGACGAGCCCCTCGCGGATGGCCAGGAAGCCGGGGGCCGGCCCGCCGAAGCTGACGCCGTTCCCGAAGCTCTGGAGGGTTCCCACCGCCACGTCGGCGCCCAGCGCGCCGGGAGCCTGCAGCAGGCCGAGCGACACCGCCTCGGACGTGGCCGAGATGGCGAGGGCTCCGCCGCGCTTCGCGATGGCGGCGGCCTCGGGGAGGGCGTCGATCACGCCGAAGAAGTTCGGGTAGCCCACCACCACGGCGGCAGTCCGGTCGTCGACCGCGGCGTCGAGGGCTTCCAGGTCGGTGCGCCCGTCCGGTCCGTAGGGCACGGTGACGATCTCGTCGCCGGTCGAGGCCAGGTAGGTGGCCAGCACCTTCCGGTACTCGGGGTGGAGGGCGGCGCTCACCACGACCTTCTCGCGGTTGGTCGCCCGGGTGGCGAGCAGCACCGCCTCCGCGGTGGCCGACGCGCCGTCGTACATGGAGGCGTTCGAGATCTCGAGCCCGGTCAGCAGGGTGACGAAGGTCTGCCACTCGAAGAGGGCCTGGAGGGTCCCCTGGGCGATCTCGGGCTGGTACGGGGTGTAGGCCGTGAAGAACTCGCCGCGGAGGAGCAGCTGATCGACCACGGGAGGGACGTGGTGGGCGTACGCCCCGGCGCCGATGAACGGTGGATGCTCGGTGCGGTTCCGGGCCGCCAGCCGCTGGAACTCGGCGAGGAGCGACACCTCGTCGGTCGCGGCCGGGACGTCGAGCGGCCGCTCCAGGCGGAGCTTCGCAGGGATGGAGCGGAACAGATCGGAGATGGACGACACCCCGCAGACGTCCAGCATCTGCCGGACGTCCCCGGGCGTGTGGGGATGGTAGCGCAAGGTCTACTCCTGCTCTTCCTCGACGAACTTCCGGTAGGCGGGGGCATCCAGGAGCTCGGCGAGCTCCTTCGGGTCGGAGGCTTCCACGACGATCATCCAGCCTTCCTCGTAGGGATCCTCGTTGACGGTCTCGGGAGCGTCGACGAGCGGCCCGTTGATCTCGACCACCTTGCCGGAGATGGGCGCGAACAGGTCGGAGACCGCCTTGGTGGACTCCACCACGCCGAAGGTCTCGCCCTTCTTCACCTCGTCGCCGACCTCGGGGAGCTCCACGTAGACCACGTCGCCCAGCTGGTCCTGGGCGAAGTCGGTGATGCCCACCGTGACCTTCGCGCCCTGGACGCGGGCCCACTCGTGGTCGCGGGTGTACTTCAGATCGTCGGGGAAGTTCATGGTCATTTCCTCGCGTAGAACGGCGTCTTCACTACCTGGGCGGAAACTGGCCTGCCGCGGATGTCGACCGCGAAGGACGAACCCTCCGCCGCCAGCGCGGGCGGCACGAAGGCGAGGCCGATGGAGGTCTTCAACGTGGGCGACCGGGTGCCGCTGGCGACCACCCCGACCTTCTTGCCGTCGTGGAGCACGTCGTGGCCGTGGCGGGCGATGCCCGGATCGGTGAGGACGAAGCCGACGAGCTTGCGGGAGAGGCCGGCCGCCTTCTGGCGGAGCATGGCGTCGCGGCCGATGAAGTCGCCCTTGTCGAACTTGACCACCCATCCCAGCCCGGCCTCGAGCGGCGTGGTGGCGTCGTCCATGTCGTTGCCGTAGAGGCGGTAGGCGACCTCGAGGCGCAGGGTGTCGCGGGCCCCCAGGCCGGCGGGGACCAGGCCCTCCGGCTTGCCGGCCTCGACGAGCGCCTTCCAGAGTTTCACGCCCAGTGCGGGACGACAGAAGAGCTCGAACCCGTCCTCGCCGGTGTACCCGGTCCGGGCGATGGTGCAGGGCACGCCCGCCACCTCGCCCTCGGCGAAGTGGAAGGTCTTGACCCCGGAGAGGTCGGTGGCGGTGAGCGGCTGGAGGATGGCCTGGGCGCGCGGGCCCTGGAGCGCCAGCTGGACCCAGTCGTCCGACTCGTTGGTCACCTGCGCGCCGCCGGCGTGGTCGCGCAGCCACTCGAAGTCCTTGTCGCGGTTGCCGGCGTTGACGCAGACCAGCAGGTCCTCGGCGGACCGCCGGTAGATCACCACGTCGTCGACGATGCCGGCGTTCTCGCGGCAGAGGCACCCGTACTGGGCCTGCCCGTCGGCGACCTTGGTGAGGTCGTTGGTGAAGACCCGGTTGAGCGCCTCGAGGGCCTTCGGGCCGCGAAAGACCACCTCGCCCATGTGCGAGACGTCGAAGAGGCCGGCGCGGGTGCGCACCGCCTCGTGCTCGTCGAGGACGCCCGAGTACTGGACCGGCATGTCCCAGCCGGCGAACTCGACCATGCGAGCGCCAGATTGCACGTGTACGTCGTAGAGCGGAGTGCGCTTCGCCATCGGGACCGCCGAGGTTGGGGAGGGCGGCGGAATTGTAGCGGCCGCCCCCCGAGGGTCAAGGCATCATGGGGGACACTTCACCGGCTTGCACGGACCCCGTGCAGTCGCCGTGCAGCACTGGATGGCCTTCCCGGCCACGTCGACGAACCGGTAGGACCAGTTGCCTCCTTCCCCGACCTCGAGGACCGAGAAGCCGGGGCTGGTGGAGGCGAAGAGGAGGCGCGCCCCGGGGGCGGAGATGGTCTCGAATCGTTCCTTGGGCCGTCCTCGCGATCCGTTGCCGGAGATGAGGACGTCGTAGCCGGACGGGGCCCGGAGGTGCTCGAGCTGGTGCTCGTGGCCGGACAGCCATCCCGCGATGGGGCCGGCCGCCTCCTCGATGCGCTTCACACGGGCCAGGTACTCGGGCGTGGCGTCGGTGCGGTGCTCGCCGGCGGAGAAGCTCGGGTGGTGGGCCACGATGAAGCAGAGCCTGTCCTTGCAGGGGCGGGCGGCCTCGGCCACGAAGGCCACCTCGTCGTCGAAGGAGAAGTCGCCGTAGTCGCGCTTGAGCAGGTTGGAGTCGATGGCGATGAAGCGGGCGGGTCCACGGTCCTCGACCCAGTGGCGACCGGGCATGGACCAGCGCGCCGAGCGGTGGGCGACCGAGAGGCAAGCCCGCCGGCGGGCGATCACGCGCGCCTCGCCGCCGGAGGCGCAGGTGCCCAGGGCCGCCACGTCGTGGTTGCCGAGCGTGAGGAGCACCGGCACGGGCTTCCCGTCGCGCAGCACGCCGGAGAGCGGCTTCTCGAAGAGCTTCTCGAAGCTCGGGTCGGCGGGCGGCACGTAGCCCGCCGCGACCTGGTTCTGGTCGGGACCGAAGGCGCACCTCTCGGCCCCGGGGAGGACGGGGTCAGGGCCGCACTCGTAGACGTTGTCGCCGGGGTGGAGGACGAGGTCCACCGGCATGGCCCGGGACAGGGCCGCCATGGCCTCGGCCACGGCCGACTGCTGCGCGGTGTCGTCGCCGAAGTCGGCCACGTGCAGGGCCCGGAACGACACGGGGGCCGGGGCGGGCGCGGGGCCGAGCGGCTCCGGACGCAGGGTGAAGTCGGATCCCCGCGAGCAGGAGGCGGCCAGAAGCGCCGCCGCGACGACGGCGAGCCTCACCGACGCGCCCTGCGCGCCAGCTCGAGGGTGTTCACGAGCAGCATGGCGATGGTCATGGGGCCCACTCCACCCGGCACGGGCGTGATGGCAGAGGCCCGCTTCTCCGCCTCGGCGTACTCCACGTCGCCGCAGAGCTTGCCGTCCGGCTTGCGGTTCATCCCCACGTCGATGACCACGGCGCCCGATTTCACCCAGGCGCCCTTCACCATCTCCGCCTTGCCGATGGCGGCGACGAGGATGTCGGCGCGGCCGACCTCGGCCGCCAGGTCCTCGGTACGGGAGTGGGCCACGGTGACCGTGGCATGCCGGTCGAGGAGCATGGCGGCCATGGGCTTCCCCACGATGTGGGACCGGCCGATGACGAGCGCCCGCTTGCCCTTGGGGTCCACGCGGGCCTCGTCGAGGAGCCGCATCACCCCCGCGGGGGTGCAGGGGCGGGGAGCCGGCTTGGCGAGCCAGAGCGCCCCCACGTTCACGGGGTGGAACCCGTCGGCGTCCTTGGTCGGAGAGATGGCGTCGAGGACCTTGGATTCGTCGATGTGCTTGGGAAGCGGGAGCTGCACCAGGATGCCGTGCGTCTCGGGGTCCTGGTTGAGACGGGCGATGAGGTCGAGCAGTTCCGTCTCGGGCACGGACGCGTCGAGGTGGTGCTCCACGGAGCGGATGCCCACCTCCTCGCAGGCCTTGCGCTTGCCGCGGACGTAGACGGCCGAGGCCGGGTCCTCGCCGACGCGGACCACGGTCAGGCCCGGGACGAGTCCCTGCCGGGTCAGCTCCCTCACCTGGTCCGCAACCTCCGCGCGAACCTTGGCCGCCACCTGTTTTCCGTCGATGATCATGAGGCGCAGGAGTATAGCCGTGGGAGCGCCGGAGCGGGCGAACATCCGGCGCACGAGGAGGAGCTCATGGACGTGGCCGCTTGCCCCAAGTGCAACACCCCGATCGACCCTGCCGGGACCTGCGTGACCTGCGGCGCGGAGGGGGAAGGTCTGAAGCTCCTCTCGCGGTCCGGATACGCATCGGTGAAGGAGATGATGGCGGTGCTGGAGGGGGAGGGGCTCTCCCCGGGGATGGAGCAGGTGCCGGTCGGGCGACCGGAGCAGAAGCAGCACCCGCTCTGGAACCTCTACGTCCCCGTGGCCGAGGTCGAGTCCGCCCAGGCGGCCCTGCGCGCGGAGTGGTCGCACCTGCTCGGCGAGACCGGTGCGAGGGAGGCCGCGGAGCGGGGCCTGCGCGGCATCGACCTCGACGCCGGAGGCGAGATCGAATGTCCGGCCTGCGGTCACAAGTTCACGCCGGCCGGCAGCGCGGCCGAGTGCCCGGATTGCGGACTCGCGCTCGGGGCGCCTGCCGATGCATCCCCCGACGAAGCCGAGCACTGAGCCGGACGTGACCCGGGATCTCTCCGACCTCCACATCCACGTGGGTGGGGCGGCGGCGCCGCACACCCTCTGGTCGATCGCGCACGAGCAGGGGCTGAAGCTCCCGGTCGCGGACTACTGGGAGTTCCGGGAGCTCGTCTCGGCCCGTCCCGGGAAGGTCACGTCGCTCGACGAGTACCTGGCCGTGCTCCACCAGTGGACGGAGAAGATCCAGTCGTCACCCTCGGCGATGGAGCGCAGCGTCCACGAGATCATCGGGAAGGAGTACCGCTCCTCCCGCGTGAACCTCATCGAGCTGCGGTTCAACCCGATGAAGCGCAACCAGGGCGGCGAGAGGGATCTCGACCACATCATCCACGCCGCCCTGCGCGGGATGGACCGGGGCGTCCTCGAATACGGGGTCCAGGCCGGCCTCATCTTCTGCCTGGCCCGGGAGTTCGAGCATTCCCTCAACGAGATCATCGTGGAGAAGGCGATCCGCTACCAGAAGCGGGGCGTCGTCGGCATCGACCTGGCCGGCACGGAGCGCCACGCGCTCGAGCTCGACCCGTCCGTCGTCGGGAAGTACCGGGACCTCTTCGCCCACGCCCGCAAGGCCGGCCTGAAGACCACGGTGCACACCGGGGAGACCGCGGGCACCGGCGCGGAGGGAGTCCGCGCGGTGGTCGAGCAGCTCGAGCCCGACCGGATCGGGCACGGCATCCGGGCCGCACAGGACGACAAGGTCATGGCGCTCCTCAAGGAGCGCGGCGTGACCCTCGAGATCTGTCCCACGTCCAACCTGGCCACGCGCGCCGTCTCGGGAACGGCCGAGATGCGCGAGGTGCTCCAGAAGCTCTGGCGCGCCGGGGTCCGCTTCACCATCAACACCGACGGTCCCTACCTGCTCGACACCGACATGCGGCGCGAGGTGGAGATGCTGCGCCGGGACGGCGTGCTCGCCGACGAGCAGATCGATCAGGCGTTCCGCTGGGCCCGCGAGGCGACCTTCGTCGAGACGGCGCGCAGCTAGGCAGTCAGCCGGAGACCAGCACCGCGGCGACGGTCCCGGGCGGCGGCGCCTCGCCGGCCCGCACCGGAGCCAGCTCGGCGGCGCGGTTCCGCGCCATGCCGAGCAGGAGCTCGCCGGGCGCCCCCGCGCCGGAGAGCCTGGGATCGTCGATGACCTCGAGTGCGCGAGCCGCCGCCGGGAGCTCGGCGCGACCGAGCGGAGCCGGCGCGAAGGCCCGACCGAGCCGCTCGTTGGCGAGCGCGGTGAGGTAGAGGGTGGCGAGCGTCGGCGGGTTCGGCTCCCCGGAAGGGGCGAGCCCGAGCTGCCGGCCGAGCGCGAGCAGCGCCTCGGCGTCGGAGAGGGCCGACGACGTGCGCCCGACCTCGTCGGCCGATCGGAACGGACGATCCTCGAACGCGCTCGAGGCCACCGACCCCCATTCCTCGCGCGGAAGATCGATGCCCGGGAAGTAGCGGGGCCGGCGTCGCTGGACCGCCGCGAAGGCCTCGCCGACGGGCGAATCGAGCGCCGGCGCCGGGCCGGCGGAAGCCGCCTCCTTGCGGATCCGCTCCGCCCTCCAGCGCAGCTCGAGGAGCTGGCCGAAGCCGCGCTGGAAGACCGTCTTCAGCGGGGTGGCGGCGAGAACGAGGGCGGCCGCCTCGACGTCTCCGCCGGAGAGCGACTCGAGCCCCAGCTCGAGCAGCGTCCGGGCCGACTCGACGGCGCTCCGGACCGATCGGGATCGGAGGGATCCACGCGATCGGCCACGATGGCGGCGTTGGCCGCGGCGAGCGCCTCGCTCTCGAAGCGCTCGACCGCCCCTGCCGGGAGCCGGGCGGCGGCCCGGTCGAGCAGGGTCTCGCGCCGGAAGGATGCGAGCCAGAAGCCCGGTGGCCGATCGGGGAGGCCGGCGGGAGCGTCGCCGCGCACGGCGGGGCGGGCGAACCAGGACAGCGCCTCCTCGAAGGTGGGGTAGCCGAGGTCGGCGAGCCGTCCGTTGCGCCAGCGGAGCGCCTGCTCCTCGAGGTCGCTCTCGAGCTCCCACCGGACCGCGGAGAGGATCCGGCCGGCCATGAAGGGGTCGCGCTCGTAGAGGTCGTCGACGAGCCGCCGCACCGCGACGTAGTCGGCGCCGTCGGGGACGAACTCGACGATGAACCGGCCCTCCGCGGTTCGCATGAATCGTTCGCTCTCGAAATCCGGGTCCTCGTCCTCCTCGAGGTCGTGGATCTTGAGCGCGGAGCGGAGGAGCAGGCTCACCAGCTCCGCGTCGAGGGCGGCGAGCTTCTCGCGCCAGGCATCGAGGTCGGCGTCGCGGTCGGCGCCCGACGGCGCCCCGCGCGCAGCGCGGAGCCAGGGCACGAGCCGCATCGAGTCCACCTCGCCGCCGCGCCAGGCGTCGAGGTCGACGAAGGTGCGAAACTGCTCCGGCGAGGCGAGCTGGACCACGTCGGACGCGTCGGCGAGGCCGGCGTCCTGGATGGCGTGGTAGAGCTCGTCGGCCGGGAGTGCCCGGACGACGGCGCGTGGGTCGGGCTGGTCGAGCAGGAGGTCGAGCCGCCTGCGCCCGCCGAGCTGGGCGAGCGCACGGCGCAACTCGAGCATGCTCCCTGCGTCGGGAGTTCCCTCGCCCTGCGGATCCGGAATCAGGCCCGTGCCGCGACCCGGGTGCCGTGGTGCGGCGCCTTCGCGATGCGCCCGGCCTTGAGGCAACGGGTGCAGATGCGGACGTGGCGGACGGTTCCGTCCACCGTGGCCCGCACGGAGCGGAGGTTCGGGAGCGAGCGGGTCTTGGTCTTGTTGTTCGCGTGGGAGACGTTGTTGCCGACGAGCGGCCCCTTCCCACACATGTCGCAGCGACGTGCCATTGGCTTTTTTTCCTAGAAAAGAGGGCGGGTTAATACGCGGGACGGGGCCCCGCGTCAAGCTACTTCGGCCGGTTCTTCGTTCCGAGGTGCCGTTCGACCGCCGCCGCGGCCTGCCAGGCTGCATGAAACTGCCCCTCGGTGCCCAGGCCGGGAAGCACCTCGCGCCCCGCCAGGAAGAGATTCCCGACGGGCGAGACTGGTGGAGACCCCTCCGACCCCGAGCGCCCGATCGGGTCGGGCGGCGAGGAGGGGATGGAACGCGCGGGCACCCGGCCGGGTGCCCGGGTCGGACGCGTGGACGGTGGCGCGATCGAGGAAGGGGAGGAACTCGGCGACGGTCCGGCGAAGGCGGGCGGTCACCTCGGGATCCCCGTGGCCGTCGCCGTGGGTCGGGGTCGCGGCCACGAGGGTCCTCTCGCTCGGGCTGGCCTCCAGGCCCTTCGGGCCGGCGCGGAGGGCGGGAAGCGTCTGGAGGAGCACCGGGATCCCGTCGGCCGGGACCGCGAGCGCCAGGTCGCCCAGGGGAGCGGGCAGGGCGTCCCCCCGCACCACCCAGGCGAGGGACCGGAGCCCGCCCGACGGGGTGGCGGGCTCGAGCCACTTCCGGACCCGCTCCGGGTTCCCGACCAGCGTTCCCAGGGTGGAGACGTCCCCGGCGAAGACGAAGGCCCTGGCCGCGTAGCGGGCCTCGCCGCCTTTCACCAGTGAGTGTACTAGCGCCGCCGCCCTCCAGCTCCAGGCCGGAGACCGGTGCCGGCTCCCCCTCGCCTCCGAGGAGCTCTCCGCGCGACTCGGCGATGCGGCGCCGCAGCAGGGCGGCCACCGCGGCCTCCCCTCCGGCAGGACGGAGCGAACCGTGCAGCGCGCCGCCCAGCGCGCGGGCCAGCCCCAGGGCCGGAGGCGGACCGTCCAGGAAGCCGAGGAACGGCCAGGCCCCGCGAAGGGCCACGGCGAGGGGGTGATCGCCCAGGTCGGCGAGCGGCACGGGCCCGTGCCCGCCTCCGGACGGCGAGAGCTTCCGGGCACGGTGAAGGCGCCAGCGCTCCCCGAGGCCGCGGGGGGGAGCGGGGGGAACGAGGCGAGAAACGGGTCCTCCGCCTCGAAGGCGGCGCGCAGGGCCGCCAGGCCCGCGTCGAGCCGGGCCGCGTCGCCCGGCCACTCGCGACGCAGCTCGGCGGTCCGTTCGGCCCTCACCGCGGGGAGGTCGACCCGGTGGCGCGGGAGGAGGACCTGGAGGGAGGGGCGGGCCGGCTCGAGGAGCCGGGCCGCGTCGGTGGCGAGGCCCAGCTCGACCAGGACGGCCTCGGCGGCCGGAAGGGCCCGCAGCGCCGGGATGATGGCAGGCCCCCAGGGGATCCGCCATCCGGCGTCGTCGTAGCCCGTGCCGTGACCATCCAGATCGACGTGGAGGACGCGGTAGCCGCGGCGCGCCAGGAGTGCGCCGGCGGCGACGCCGCCCAGCTGGGATCCGATCACGCAGACGTCGTAGGCGCGCCGGACCGTGGCGGGGCGCGGGATGACGGGCGATCGGGTGTTGGCGGCCACGGGAATCGAGCCCATCCCGGGGGCTGCGACGTCCCGAACCGAGACGCGCCGGCCGCTCAGCTCGAGCCGCCCCTGTGCGAACCACTGCACGGCGAGGGGGTAGATCCGGTGCTCCTCGACCAGGATGCGCGCCGAGAGGGAGGCCTCGTCGTCGCCCTGCAGGACCGGCACGGTGGCCTGGGCGATGACCGGGCCGGTGTCGGTGCCGGTGTCCACGAAGTGGACCGTACAGCCGGTGAACCGGACCCCGTAGTCGAGCGCCTGCCGCTGGGCGTGAAGCCCGGGAAAGCTGGGGAGGAGCGCCGGATGGACGTTCATCACGCGCGGACAGCCGCGGCTCCCCGGGGTGGGCGCGAAGGCTCCCAGGAAGGCCGGGGTGACGAGCCGCATCCACCCGGCCAGGCAGACCAGGTCGACCCGGTGGGCGACCAGCCGGGCCACCACCTCCCGGTCGTAGGCCTCCCGGTCGACCACGCCCTTCGAGGGGAGCAACTCGGCCTCGACCCCGGCGGCCCGGGCGCGATCCAGGGCCCGGGCCCCCGGCACGTTGCAGATCACCGTCGCGACGGTCCCGTCGATGCGTCCGTCCCGCGCGGCGTCGAGGAGCGCCTGGAGGTTCGACCCCGATCCCGAGGCGAGGACTCCGATCCGGATCACCCGACCACCTCGCAGGTGGCCTCGCCGTCGCCCGGCTCCACGGTGCCCACGGCCCAGCTCTGGAGGCCGCGGCCGGCGAGCAGGGCGCGGGCCGCGTCGACGGAGGCGGCGGGCAGGGCGATCACCAGCCCCAGTCCCATGTTGAAGGTCCGGTACATCTCGTCGCGGGGCACCGCGCCCTCCCGCTCGATGAGCTCGAAGATGGGCGGCACGGCCCAGGTCCCGGCGCGGATCAGCGCCCGGGTCCCGTCGGGCAGGTTTCGGGGTGCGTTCCCCGGCAGTCCACCACCGGTGATGTGGGCGACCGCGCGCACCGGGACCTGCTCGAGGAGCGCGAGGATGTCCTTGGCGTAGATCCGGGTGGGCTCGAGGAGCGCCTCCCCGACGGTCCGGCCGGAGAGCTCGGGCGGCCTGTCGGACAGGGCGTGGCGCTCGAGCAGCACCTTGCGCGCCAGCGAGTAGCCGTTCGAGTGCAGGCCGGTGGAGGCGACGCCGAGCAGCGCGTCGCCGGGCCGGACGGCGCGCCCGTCGAGGATGCGGTCCCGCTCCACGACCCCGACCGCGAATCCCGCCAGGTCGTACTCCCCGTCGGCGTAGAAGCCCGGCAGCTCGGCGGTCTCGCCGCCGATGAGCGCGCAGCCCGCCTGGCGGCAGCCCTCGGCGATGCCCTTCACCACTTGTGCGGCCTCCTCGGCGCGCAGCTTCCCGGTGGCGAAGTAGTCGAGGAAGAAGAGGGGCTCGGCGCCGGTGACCGCCACGTCGTTCACCGACATGGCGACCAGGTCGATGCCCACCGTGTCGTGCCGCCCGGTGAGGAAGGCCAGCTTGAGCTTGGTGCCCACCCCGTCGGTGCCCGACGACCAGCACCGGGTCGCGGTACTTCTTCACGTCGAGGGCGAAGAGCCCTCCGAACCCCCCGATGCCGGCGAGCACCTCGGGACGCATGGTGGGGCGCGCCAGCGGCTTGATGAGGTCGACGAGCCGATCGCCCTCGTCGATGTCGACGCCGGCGTCGCGATAGGTCGTGGCCATGCGCCCCCCTTACCGGATGCGCGGCGATGCCGCAAGGCGTCACCCCCCGTCGCACGCCCGCGTTGACACCGCCGAGCGGCGTCGGCTAAGGACCGTCCGTGGACCCCGAGAGCCTCATGAAGCGCTTCGGCCGCGAGTTTCCGCGCGGAACGGTGCTCTTCCGCGAGGGAGACCCGGGCGGCGAGATGTTCGTGGTCAACCGCGGCAAGGTCTCCATCTCGGCGCGGGTCGGCGCCGTCGAGAAGGTCCTCTCCACCCTGGGGCAGGGGGAGTTCTTCGGGGAGATGTCGATCCTGAACGGCGCCCCCCGCTCGGCGACCGCCACCTGCGTGGAGGACTGCCTCCTGCTCGTGGTCGACGCCAAGACCTTCGAGGCCATGGTGCGCGGCAGCGCCGAGATCGCGGTGCGCATGATCCAGAAGATGGCCGGGCGGCTCGCCGAGGCCGACCGGCAGATCGAGAACCTGCTCCTGCGCGACGCGAGGGCCCGGGTGGTCCACTTCGTGGCCGGCGAGGCCGCGCGCCATCCAGGCGCACCCCTCGCGCTCTCGCCCGACGACCTGGCGACCCGCCTCGACGTGGACGCGAAGCAGGCGGCCGACGTGCTGCGGACCCTGGAGCGATCGGGGCTCCTGGCCGGGAAGGAGGGGGCATGGACCGTCCCGGACGCCGACCGCCTCCGCCACTTCCTCGACCTGCTCCAGCTCGACGCTCACCCCGGGATCCGCCCGTGAGGATTCGCGTCCTCGGGGCCTCGGGAGGCGAGCTCCGTGGCCACGGCAGCACCTGCTTCCTCGTCGACGGACGGCTGGCGGTGGACGCGGGCGCGCTCACCTCGCGCCTCGAGCTCGCCGAGCTCGACCGGGTGGACCACGTCCTCGTCGCCCATGCCCACCTCGACCACGTGAAGGACGTCCCCCTCCTCGCCGATCTCATGGTGGGCCGCCGACGCCGCCCGGTCACCGTCCACGCCTCGAGGGGAGCCACGGAGACCCTGCGGCGCTCCCTCTTCAACGGCCGGCTCTGGCCGGACTTCACCCGCATCCCCAGCGCGCAACGCCCCGTGGTCCGCCTCGAGACCTTCCGGTTCGGCGAGCCCTTCCGCATCGGCCCCTACGCGGCGGCGGCGGTGAAGGTTCGCCACACCGTGGAGTCCTCGGGGTTCGTGGTCCGGCGCGGCGCCTCCGCCTTCGCCATCTCCGGCGACACCGGACCCACCACCGCCTTCTGGCGGGAAGTGAACCGGGCGCCGGGGCTGGGCGCCATCCTGGTCGAGCTCTCCTTCCCGAGCCGCATGCAGCGGCTGGCCGACCGATCGGGCCACCTCACGCCCCGCACGCTCGTCGGCGAGCTCGCCAAGGTGGAACGCGAGGGGGTTCCCGTATATCTGTACCACCTCAAGCCGGCCTTCGAGGCCGAGCTGAGGGCGGAGCTCGCGGAGCTCGGCCTCCGCGGCGTCACGGTGCTCGAAAGCGGCGACGAGATCGCAATCTGACGATCCGGCGCACGGCAAGGTGAACATGGCCTGGTTCTCGAAGCGGCAGACCCTGAAGGCGCAACCGTCGTCCGACAAGCCCACCGGCCCGGTTCCCGCCAAGAAGGGCGAGGGGCTGTGGACCAAGTGCGACGGCTGCGGCGAGGTGATCTACACGCAGGAGTGGGAAGGCAACTGGAACGTCTGCCCGGGCTGCGGCCACCACGACGCCCTTCCGGCCCGGCGCCGGCTCGAGATGGTCCTCGACCCCGACACCTTCGAGGAGCTCGACACCGAGCTCGTCCCGGAGGATCCCCTCGGCTTCACGGACGCGAAGAAGTACCGGGACCGCCTCAAGAGCACCTACAAGGTGACGGGGCTTCGCGACGCGTTCATCTCGGGGGTGGGCAGCATCACCGGGCAGCCCGTGTCGCTCGGTACCTTCGCCTTCGAGTTCATGGGCGGGTCGATGGGCTCGGTGGTGGGCGAGAAGGTGGCCCGGGTCATCGACCGGGCCTACGAGCGGCGCTGCCCCTGCATCGTCTTCAGCTCGACCGGCGGCGCGCGCATGCAGGAGGGCATCTTCTCCCTCATGCAGATGGCCAAGACCTCCGCGGCGCTCAACCGGTTCCGGCAGGTGCGCAAGCCGTACATCTCGGTGATGCTGCACCCCACCACCGGAGGCGTGGCGGCGAGCTTCGCCTGGCTGGGCGACGTCATCATCGCCGAGCCCAAGGCCCTCATCGGCTTCGCCGGACCGCGGGTCATCGAGCAGACCATCCGCGAGAAGCTTCCACCCGGATTCCAGCGCAGCGAGTTCCTGCTGGAGCGGGGGATGATCGACGCCATCGTCCCGCGCCTGCAGATGCGCGAGCGGCTGGCCCAGATCATCTCGCTCCTCGGCTAGGCGCGGCGCGCTGCCGGCGAAGTCCCCGGGGCGAATGGGGCCGAACGACTACCTCGACACGCTGCGGCCGCTGGCCATGCGCTTCGGGCTGGAGCGCATGGAGCGCGCCCTCGATGCGCTGGGTCGCCCCGACCGCGATCTCGCCATCCTCCACGTGGCGGGGACCAACGGGAAGGGATCGACCTGCGCCATGGCCGCGCAGGCGCTCCAGCTCGCCGGCCACCGGGTCGGTCTCTACACGTCGCCGCACCTCGTCCGCTTCCACGAGCGCATCCAGGTGGACGGACGCCCCATCGACGACGCGGCGCTGGCCACCCGGATCGACGAGGTCCGGCGCGCGTGCCCCTGGCACGAGGAGGGCGGGGAGAGCGACCGGCTCACGTACTTCGAGTTCGCCACGCTGGTCGGGCTCCTGCACATGGCGCGCGAGCGGGTGGGGGCGGCGGTCGTCGAGGTGGGGCTGGGCGGGCGCTTCGACGCCACCAGCGCGGTGACGCCGCTGGTCGCCGCGGTGGCCCGCATCGGGCTCGACCACATGCAGTTCCTCGGTGACCGGGTCGACGCCATCGCGCGGGAGAAGGCGGGCATCTTCAAGCGCGGCGTGCCGGCCGTGGTGGCGCACGCCCAGCCTCCGGAGGCGATGAGCGCCCTGATCGACGAGGCGGAGCGGCGGGGCGCCCCGTTCCACGTCGCCGCGCCCTCCTGGGATGGCCCGATCTCGCTGCGCGGAGCCCACCAGCAGGGGAATGCGGCACTCGCCGCCGCGGCACTCCGGCTCCTCGACGCGTCGGGAGTGCGGGTCGGGGAGGAGGAGATCCGCGACGGCATCGCGTCCGCCCGCTGGCCAGGGCGGATGGAGGAGGTGGGCGGCGTGCTCCTCGACGGGGCGCACAACCCGGACGGTGCCGCAGGCGCTGGCGGCGGCCCTCCCGGTGCTCCACCCGTCACGGTCGGTGGAACTCGTCTTCGGGGTCCTCTCGGACAAGGACCACGAGGGGATGCTCGCCGCCCTGGGTCCGGTCGCGCGCCGGATCCACCTCGTCGCTCCGGACTCGCCTCGGGCCAGGGAACCCGGCAGCTACCTGCCGGCCGCGAAGCGCCTCGGCGTCGCCGTCGACGTTCACGCATCCCTTCCGGAGGCCCTGACCTGTGCGCCGCGCCGCTGCACGCGACGGCGCGCTGGTCTGCGTCGCGGGCTCGCTCTACCTGGTGGGAGAGGCTCGGGGTCTTCTCGCGGGTGAGCGGATGTAGGCGTCTGGATCCCTTTGTTCGTCCCGGCGGGGTGCGTGCTATCTTCGCGCAAACGCCCGACGGGAGCGCGCCATGCGCAAGTCCACGCTTCTCTCCGCTGCCCTCATCCTTGCCCCTGCCGTGGCGTTCGCCGCGGGCACGAACGTCATCACCGCGGTCGAGGTCGCGGAGGCGGACGCCGCCTCCACGGTCACCATCCGCGGGGCCAAGCCCCCGTCGTTCACCACGTTTTCGCTCGTCGACCCGCCCCGGTTCGTCGTCGACCTGGCCGAGGCCGGATTCGAGGGCGTGAAGCGGAAGGTGTCCGGGGCTGGCGTGGTGAAGGAGGTGAACGCCATCTCGTTCGGGGAAGGAACGCACGCGACGGCGCGCATCACCGTCACCTTCGTCGGCGACGTCGATCCACCCGACGTGATCGTCTCCGGGAACCAGCTCGTCGTCCGGGTGCGCGCCCCCGCCGGCAGCATGATGGCGGCGGCGCCCGCCCCTGCGCCGGAGGTGGCGGCTCCGGTCGCGGCAGCGCCGGCCGCGGCGGCCGCGGTTGAACCTGCACCCGTCGCCGCGCCGGTGGCGGCTCCGGTCGTGGTTGCGGCGGCGGTCACCAGCCCGGTCGCCGCCAGCGCAGCGGCGGACGCGAAGGCTGCCGAGGACGCGAAGGCGGCAGCGGAGTCACGGGCCGCCATCCAGGCCCAGGCCGCCGCCGAGGCCAAGGCTGCCGCCGAAGCCAAGGCCGCGGCCGAAGCTCGGGCGGCGGCGGATGCGAAGGTCGCTGCGGATGCGAAGGTCGCCGCGGAGGCCCGGGCCGCTGCGGAGGCGAAGGCCGCTGCGGAGGCGAAGGCCGCTGCGGAGGCGAAGGCGGCCGCGGAGGCGAGGGCCGCTGCGGAGGCGAAGGCCGCTGCGGAGCGCCGAAGGCGCGCTCGCCGGAGTCGAAGGCGGCTGCGGAGTCGAAGGCGGCCGCGGAGGCGAAGGCCGCCGCGGAAGCTCGGGCGGCCGAGGAGGTGCGCGCCGCGCGACGGGCCCAGGCCCAGGCCGAGGCCGAAGCCAAGGCGGCTGCGGATGCCCGTGCGGCCGCAGCCGCGTCCGCGGAAGCTCGCGCCGCTGCCGTGGTCGTTCCTCCGCCCGCCGCGAAGCCCGCTCCGGCGCAGGCGCAGACGGCACCGGTGCGGAACGAGGTCGAGTTCGTCGGCTTCAAGCAGACGCCCACCGGTTCGCGGGTGTTCGTCCGGCTCCGCACGACGCCGCGGTTCAGCGTCTCCGAGCCCCGCGAGAAGCTGGTGCGCGTCGAGTTCCCCAACACGCGGGTCCCGCTGCGGAACGATCTGAAGGCGCTCGACACGTCCTTCTTCCCGACCGCCGTGGCGAAGGTGACTCCCGTGCGCCAGGGAAAGAGCTACGTCCTCGAGATCCAGCTCCGGGAGAGCGTTGCGTGGCAGCAGCGGATCGAGGGCGCGACGCTGTCGCTCGACTTCGACCGTCCGACGACGCCACCCGCACCCGCAGCGCCGGCCAAGTAGCGGGTGTCGAGGCCACTCGCTCTCCTCGCCGGCCTGCTGCTCCTCGTTCCGGGCGCAGCCCAGGGCGCGTCGGCCTCGCTCCCCGGTCCGGGTGGACCGGTCGACGTCGAGGCCGGGGTCTTGACCTACGACGCCTCGCGGGAGCGGTTCGTCCTGGAGGACGGCGTGCGCCTCCGCCGCGGGGCGGTGCTCCTGCGGGCGCGCACCGGCAGCTACGACCCGAAGACCGGCGAGGTGGACGCCACCGGCGACGTGCTGCTGACCGGGCCGGGGAGGGTGGTGGCGGCCGAGGGCATCCACGCGGTGCTCGACGGCGACTGGGAGGCACGGGGCGTGGTCGCCTTCCTCAAGGACGCCCCGCTCGACCTCTCGCGCCACGAGACCATCGCCGAGGCGGAAGGAGACGGCCGGAACCGGCTCACGGTCAGGGCCGACCGGGCCACCGGGACCGTCCCGTCCGGCGACGCCCCGACCCGCTTCTCCGTGGAGGGAGTGCGCCTCACCCTGTGCGACTGCTGCGGCGGCGCGCCGTCCTGGGAGATCCGGGCCGAGCGCGCCGAGATCGAGCCCGGTCGCAGCGCCAGCCTGACCTGGCCGGTGATCTACGTCACCCCGCGCTTCCTCTTCATCGACGAGCCCGTTCCCATCCTCCCGCTCCCCTGGCTGCAGGTGCCGCTCTCGGGGCGCCAGACCGGATTCCTCTTCCCCATCGTGGACGTCGGCTCGCGCACCGGCTGGTGGCTGGCCCAGCCCTTCTTCCTCACGCTGGGGGAGAGCTACGACCTGACCTTCACGGCGGGTTACGCCTTCGGGCCCTCGCAATCGACCGTGGACGACCGGATCGCCCAGGGACAGAACCCCGGAGTGCGCGGGGTCGGCGGCGTCGTCGAGTTCCGATGGGCGCCCGTTCCGGGAGTGCAGGGGGAGGCGAAGCTCCTGCTCCAGCACGACACCCTGCCGTACCGGTGGAAGCCGGAGAGCGGGCTGCGCACCGGGATCGCCCTGCGCAGCGACGCGCGGCCGTCGCCGGAGAGCTTCGTGAACGCGGAGGCGTTCCTGGTGGACGACCCGGCCTGGACCCAGGACTTCGTGGGCGACCTGCTGCAGCGCGACGCTTCCTACTACCGGTCGGCCCTGGCCGGCGGGCTACGCCCTTCCGAACCTGCTCCTCGAGGGTGACGTCGGCTACAACCAGCAGATCGGGACGCTCGGACAGGCCAGCCCTCCCGGCCAGCCGGTCATCCCGCTCGTGCCCTTCGGCTTCCTGGGCGGAAGCGTTCCCTCCTTCCACCGGCTCCCGGCGCTCTCCGCCACGCTCCTGCCCGTCGGACTGCTGGGACCGCTCACGGTCGCCGCCCAGGCCGGGCTGGCCCGCTTCGCGCCCCTCTCCGGCATCACCGACCAGAGCGTGGACGGTCTCGGTCCGGGCGAGCGCGGGTGGCTCGGTCCCGCCCCACCGCCCGGTGACGTCTGGACGCCGGGCCAGCGCCTCTCCGCCTCGCGCGCCTGGGCCCGCGCCGAGGTTCGCGCCCCGCTTTCCCTCGGGGACGTCGTCGAGCTCGAGCCCTGGGTCGCCGGGAATGGCGCGGCGTACCTCTTCGGGAACGACGCCCAGGCGGGGCTGGCGAGCGGATGGGTGAGCGGTGGGGCCATCCTCCGGAGCTCCATCTCGCGAACCTTCGGCAGCGGGCCGGACGCCCTCCGACACGTCATCGAGCCGCGGGTGGAGTGGCGAGCCGCGACGGCCATCGGCGGGACACCGCTGCCCGCCTACGCCTACGACGAGCGGGACGCGGCGCCCGTCCTCCCCGGCGCTCCCTGCCGGGGGCCGCCGTCCGGGGTCACCGGCGGCTGCCTGCCGCTGCGCACCCTCTCGGCCACGATTCCCGGCGGCTTCGACCAGATGCGCATCTCGCTCCGCAACCGGCTCGTCGCCCCGGGCAAGGACGCACCCTCGGTGACGCGGGTCGACCTCGACATCGGCCAGGACCTCGACCTTTCCACCGGGACGCTCGGCGAATCCTTCGTGCGGGGGGCCGCGGAATGGGGCCCCGTGCAGGGGTTGGTCCTCGCGCGGTTCCTGGCCTTCGGCGCGGTCCCGGCCTCGGGCACCTGGGGATCGCTCGACCCGGGATTCCTCGACCACTTCACCGAGGTCCGGTTCGATCTCGCGGCCGCCGACGCCCGCGGCGACCGGCTCACCCTCGGGTTCCTGGCGCTTTCCTCGGCGGCGTCGGCGACGCTCAAGGCGGGCCTCGACCCCCTGTTCGACCCGCGGCCGGTTCCCTTCCAGGCCTTCGGGCAGGGGACCGCGGGGCTCAAGGTCCACGTGGCGGGCGGCCTCGACGTCCAGTGGGACACGCTCTTCTCGGTCCGGACCGTCTACGCCACGCCGTGCGGCGGCGGCGCCGCAGTGCCGGTCGGACCGACCATGCAGCAGAACACCGTGACCGCCTCCTGGAACTCGCCGTGCAACTGCTGGCGGGGTCTCATCCGGGTGCAGGTGTCGCAGTGCGGCTATTACGGGGTCTCGGCGGGGCTCGACCTCTCGGCCATCACCGGGTCTCACGCTGGTGCCCTGAAGGGCGTTTGACTGTCCCGGCACGGGCGCGTAGCCTGCGGTTGACTCGGGAGTCAATCGTGGCCCGCCAGCGAAATCGCATCCGATACGCCGCATCCGGACCCGTCCGTGGACGGGGAGCCCGAGAAGCGACGCGCCATCCTCCACGCAGCGCTCAAGGTCTTCGCCGAGCGCGGGTACCACGGCTGCCGCATCGCCGACGTGGCGAGCGAGGCCGGTGTCGCCTACGGCCTCGTCTACCACTACTTCCGCAACAAGGACGAGCTGCTGGAGAGCGTCTTCGACGAGCAGTGGCGCATCTTCATCGGCGCCATCCGGGCCATCTCGGAGGGGCCGGGCAGCGCCGCCGAGCAGATCGCCTCGGTGATCCGCTTCGCCCTCGACGTCTTCCGCACGGCGCCGGCCGCGGTGCGGGTCCTCATCCTCGAGGTGCCGCGCACGCCCGACGTGCTCCGGGCCGGGAGCACGCGCCAGACCTTCGAGACGGCCACGCGGCTCATCGCCGACGTGGTGCAGCGTGGCCAGCGGGAGGGAGAGCTTCGCTCCGACCTCGACCCGCTGGTCGCGGCTGCGAGCGTGCTCGGCGTCCTCGACATGAACCTGGCAGGCATGGTGACCGGCCTGCTCACCGCGCCGCAGCCCTCCGAGGAGGAGCTGGAACGCATGAAGCGCCAGGTCGTGGCGGCGGCGCTGGGCGCGGTCCTGGCTCCGGGCGTTCCCGACCCGGCACGTTGACGACCCTCCCGGGCGCGGTTAACTCGAACGGTTCACCCGCTGCCGCCGTCCGGGAGAACCAATGTCTCACCGTGTACTCGTCGCCGACGACCTTTCCTCCGAAGGGGTGGAGGTCCTGCGCAGGGCGGGGCTCCAGGTCGACGTCCGGGTCGGGATGAAGCCCGAGGAGCTCGAGGCGGCCATCGGCGACTACGACGCCATCGCGGTTCGCAGCGCCACCAAGGTGACCGCCCGCGTCCTGGAGAAGGCCTCGCGCCTGCGCGTCGTGGGCCGGGCCGGGGTCGGGATCGACAACGTCGACCTGGAGGCGGCCACGCGAAGAGGCGTCGTCGTGATGAACTCGCCGGGCGGTTCCTCGGTCACGGTGGCGGAGCTCGCGATCGCCATGATGCTCGCGCTCTCCCGCCACATCGCCCAGGCCACGGCCTCGACCAAGGCCGGCAAGTGGGAGAAGAAGCGCTTCCAGGGTCACGAGCTGGCCGGGAAGACCCTGGGCGTGGTGGGCATCGGGAACATCGGGTCGGTGGTGGTCGACCGGGCACGCTCCATGAAGATGAGCGCGGTGGCCTACGACCCCTTCATCTCGGCCGAGGCGGCCGCGCAGCTCGGGGTGGAGCTGGTGACCCTCGACGAGCTGTGGGCGCGGGCCGACGTCATCTCGCTCCACGTCCCGCTCACCGAGCAGACCCGCAACGTGGTGAACGCCTCCACGCTGGCGCGCATGAAGAAGGGGGTCCTGCTGGTCAACTGCGCCCGCGGCGGCCTGGTGGACGAGGCGGCCCTCGCCGCGGCCATCGCCGTCGGGGCACGTCGGCGGTGCCGCGTTCGACGTCTTCGAGAAGGAGCCGGTGTCCCCCGAGAACCCGCTCCTGAAGCTCGACGGCTTCATCTGCACCCCGCACCTGGGAGCCTCCACCGAGGAGGCCCAGGTCGGCCGTGGCGGTCGGCATCGCCGAGCAGCTGGCCGCGTACCTGACGCGGGGCGAGGTCCGGAACGCCGTCAACGTGCCCTCGATGTCGCGGGAGGCCCGCGAGCGTTTCGGTCCCTACCTCAAGCTCTGCGAGAAGCTGGGCTCGCTCGCGGCGCAGATCGCCCCGACCGGCGTTCGCGAGGTGCGGGTGACCTTCGCCGGCGAGGTGACCGAGGCCCCGCAGCGGCTGCTCACGGCGGCCGTGCTGAAGGGACTGCTCTCCACCGTCGAGTCCTCCCCGGTGAACGAGGTGAGCGCGCCCGGCATCGCCCGTGACCGGGGGATCGCCGTGCTGGAGGAGCGCGCGGCCGGGCACCAGGACTACGCCAGCCTGGTCACGGTGGTCGTCGGAGCGGGCGGGCGGGGAGGCGGTGGTGGCGGGCACCGTGTTCGGCCACCGGGACGCGCGCATCGTCCGGGTGAACCAGTTCCGGCTCGAGGCGGTTCCGGAGGGGAACATCATCCTGTGCGTGAACGACGACTCGCCCGGCGTGGTGGGGAACATCGGGACGGCGCTGGGCAGCGGCGGGCGTGAACATCGCGCGCATCTCGCTCTCCCGCGACGAGGCAGGGTCCGCGGCCGCCTCCCTCCTCAACGTGGACTCGGAGCCGTCGCCGGCCGTGCTCGACACCCTGAGGGCCCTGCCGCACGTCCGCGACGTCCGGCGCATCCGGTTGTAGAGTCTTCGCCCATGCTCGACCTCTCGCTCCCGCTCGGACTTCGCGACCTGACCCCCGACCACTCGGCGCACCTGGCCGACCTGTCGGCCCGGCTGCACGAGGTCTTCGCCGCCTTCCGTTACCGCAGGGTCCTGCTCCCGACGCTGGAGCGGCTCGACGTCGTGGAGCGTGGACTCTCGGCCTCGGCGCTCGCCCAGGTGCTCAAGTTCGTCGAGCCCGGGTCGGGCGAGGTGGTGGCCATCCGGCCCGACATCACCCCGCAGATCGTCCGGCTCTACGCGGCGCGGCCGGACGCGATGCCGAACCCGGCGCGCCTCTGCTACGACGGGCCGGTGCTGAGGGCCCGCGAGGCCCGTGCAGGGCGTCCGCGCGAGGTCTACCAGGCAGGCGTGGAACTGCTCGGCGCGGGAGGGCCCGCTGCCGACGCCGAGGCGCTCGTCGTCCTTCGAAAGGCGCTCGACCGCGTGGGCCTCGACGCCGCCGTGCTGGAGGTCGGACACGCCCGCTTCGCAGGCACCGTGCTCCAGGCGGCCGGTCTCCGGGGCGCGGCCCGGGCGGAGGCCGAGGAGGCGCTCTCCCGCAAGGACGAGGCGGCGCTCTCCCGCCTGGCCGGAAAGGCCCGTGGATCGCCGGCGGCCCGCAAGATCCTCCCGTCCCTGGCCGCCCTGTACGGGGAAGGGGCGCTGTCGCGCGCCCGGGCCGTGGCCCAGGAGGTGCCGGGCGCGGCCGAGCCGCTCGCCGAGATGGAAGCGGCCCTCCGGCTGGCGCGACGGCGCGGTCTCCGCTCGGTGGAGGTGGACCTGGGGGAGGTGCGTGGCCTCGGCTACTACACGGGCATCACCTTCGCCGGGTACGCACCCGGGGCGGGCAGCGCAGTGGCCTCCGGCGGCCGGTACGACGGACTCCTGGCCCGGTTCGGGCGCCCCGGGCCGGCCATCGGGTTCGCGGTCGACCTGGAATACGCCACCCAGGCCCTGGAGCGACGGGCCCCGCGCCGGTCCCGTCGATGACGGTGGCCCCCGCAGCCCACCCCTGGTAACGTCGGACATCGCGCGCGCCGAAGAGACGGCGCATCGCTGCGAGGAGCCAAGCACATGCCGAACGTGGTCGTCGTCGGCGCCCAGTGGGGCGACGAGGGTAAGGGCAAGATCGTCGATCGCTTCACCGAGTTCGCCGACGTGGTGGCGCGCTACCAGGGCGGGAACAACGCCGGTCACACGCTGGTGGTGGGGGGCGAGAAGACGGTGCTGCACCTCATTCCCGCCGGTGTGCTGCACAAGGGCAAGGTCTGCATCATCGGGAACGGCGTGGTCGTCGACCCCACCGTCTTCATGATGGAGATCGATCGGCTGAAGCAGAAGGGGTACCTGGCCGACGACTCGCAGCTCGTCCTCTCCCTCGACGCCCACGTCATCATGCCGTGGCACAAGGCGGTCGACGTCGCCCGGGAGAGCGCGATGGGGGCCGGCAAGATCGGCACCACCGGCCGGGGCATCGGTCCCACCTACGAGGACAAGGTCGCGCGCAGGGGCATCCGAGTCCGGGATCTGC
Source organism: uncultured delta proteobacterium (assembly GCA_963818535.1). Lineage (GTDB taxonomy): Bacteria > Myxococcota > Myxococcia > Myxococcales > Anaeromyxobacteraceae > CAIOAK01. Next base: position 541,313 of record CAWFSM010000008.1, read on the forward strand.
TCGACGCCGCCAAGCTCGGCAGGCGGGTGAAGGAGCGGCTACCGGTGGCCCAGGAGGAGCTCCGCCGGCTGGGAGCCGGGGAGACGCTCGACGCCGACGCCATCACCGCCGAGTACGCGGCGCTCGGCAAGCGGCTCGCCGTCTACGCGAAGGACGCCTCGCGCGTGCTCCACGGCCTCATCAAGAGCGGCCGCTCGGTCCTCTTCGAGGGCGCCCAGGGCACCATGCTCGACGTCGACCACGGGACCTACCCGTTCGTCACCAGCTCGAACACCGTTGCGGCCAACGCCGCCACCGGAACCGGCGTCGGCCCGACCGCCATCGACGAGGTCATCGGCATCGCCAAGGCCTACAGCACGCGCGTGGGCGGCGGGCCGTACCCCACCGAGCAGAAGGGCGCCGTCGGCGAGGAGCTCCGCCGGATCGGGCAGGAGTTCGGCGCCACGACCGGCCGCCCCCGGCGCACCGGGTGGTTCGACGCCGTCGCCATGCGCTACGCGGCGCGAGTGAACGGCCTTCACGGCCTCGCCATCATGAAGCTCGACGTCCTCTCGGGCTTCCCCGAGCTGCAGGTCGCGGTGGCCTACAGGCTCGACGGGAAGACCGTCGACGAGCTGCCGGGCGACCTCGAGGACCTCGAGCGCTGCGAGCCGGTGTACGAGACGCTCCCGGGCTGGACGGAGCCGCTGAAGGGCATCCGCACCTGGGAAGCTCTCCCTGCGGCGGCCCGGTCCTACGTGAAGCGGCTCGAGGTGCTGACCGGCGTCGAGGTCATCGCCGTCTCGGTCGGCCCCGACCGGGAGGAGACGATCCTCCTGCGGAATCCGTTCGCGGGGTAGCTCGCGATCAGGCGGCGCGCCGGGATCCGGGCGGCGCGCCGAGAAGGGCCGAGACCCGCTCCTGGCGGTGGTCGAAGATCCGCGCCAGCGTTCGCCGCACCATGATCGGGTGCGCGACCTCCCCGAGCGCTCCGAGCGGGAGCCGGTACTCCACGCGGTCCGAGACGCGGGTACCGTGCCCCTCGTCCGCGAAGGTGTGCGTGTGGTGCCAGAGCGCGTACGGGCCGCGCTCCTGGACGTCGACGAACCGCACGCCCGGGTTGCCAGGCGGCGATCCGGGTTCGCCAGTGGAACGGGACCCCGAAGAGCGAGAGCCGGTAGTCGATGCGCGACTCGACGTCGAGGGAGTCCGGAACCGGGGGAAGGATCGAAAAGTGAAGGAAAGCCGGGGTGATGGCTTCCAGGTTCCGGGGGTCGGCGAAGAACGCGAACACCTCCGGTCGGGGAACGGGAACGACCTGGCTTCGCTCGAGGATGTGAATCCGGCTCATCGGTGTCCCTCTGTACACGTTGGAGATTGGCGAACGCGTATCTTTGTCATGGATAATGGCCGGACAAAATCCTTGCAACAGCTTGCCATGTCGCTAGACATGGGGGCATGGACACCGCCACCGCAAAGGCCCCCGGCAAGTACCCGATCCGCGTCGTCGCCCGGCTGACGGGGATTCCCATCGACACGTTGCGCGCGTGGGAGCGGCGCTACGGCGCCGTCGAGCCCGGGCGGGACGACCGCGGACGCCTCTACGACGACGTCGACCTCCAGAAGCTGAAGCTGCTCCGGCGTCTCGTCGAGCGCGGCCACGCCATCGGGCGCATCGCCAACCTCGGCGAGCCGGAACTCGGCAAGCTCCTCGAGGCAGGACTCGAGCCGAGCGATCGTGGCGGGAAGACCGACGCCGTCGACCTGAAGGCGCTGCTCGACGCCGTCGACCGCTACGACCTCCAGTCCGTGGACCGGAAGCTGGGAAAGCTGTCCGCAGTGCTCTCCTCCCGGGAGATGGTGCACGAGGTGGTGCTCCCGTTCATGCGCGAGGTCGGAAAGGGCTGGCAGGAGGGCAGGTTCACCGTCGCCCAGGAGCACATGGTGTCCGGCTCCCTCCGCAACCTGCTCGGCTCGCTGGTCCGCCTGCAGGCTCCGCGGGACAGCCGGGTCGGATTGGTCTTCGCCACGCCTCCCGGGGAGCGTCACGAGCTCGGGGTCACCGCTGCCGCGATGCTCGCCGCGGCGGGCGGCCTGGGTGTGGTCTACCTGGGCTCAGACCTTCCCACCGATGACGTCGTGGAGGCGGCGAGGAGGACCGGCGCCCGTGCCGTGGTGATGGGGCTGACGCGCCTGGAGAACGGGTCGTCGTCGGTGCAGGCGGTGAAGGCCGTGGTCGACGGGGTGCCGGCGGGCGTCGAGGTCTTCGTGGGCGGCGCGGCCGCGGAGGCGCGCCCGGACGAGGTGCGCCACGCTGGCGCAACCCTGGTGCCCAACTTCGAGGGGCTGGAGCTCGTGTACCGGGCCCTGGGCGGCCGCTTCTAGCTAGAGCGCGAGGAGAGCCGCCGTCGCGGCGGCCGTGGCAGCCGCGAGGAGCGCCGCGCGGACCGGCCACGGAGTGGAGCGCCGTTCGCCCGGCGCCACCTGGGCCGGGGTACGGAGCGGGGCGATGGCGAGGGCGAGCACGGTCTGGCCCGCCCGCAGCTCCTCTCCGGGCTCGAGCTCGCGCAGCCCGGAGAGCCGCTCCCCGCGCGAGCCACGACCCGTTCTTGCTTCCCAGGTCCGCGACGCGAACGCGCCCTCCGTCGAGCTCCAGCCGGGCGTGGACCCGGGACACGGACGGCTCGTCGAGCCGGGTCGCCGCGTCGGCTCCACGACCGAGCACGCCCGGAGCGCAGGCGGATGCGCCGTCCGGCCAGCGGCCCGGCGACGGCCACCATCTCCGGTGCGTCGTCGGCCATCTCCCCTCGCAGGGCGGCGCGCAGCACCCCCCGGGCCTCGGATGCGGTGCCGGGATCGTCCCACCCGGCGACGATCCGGGCCCCGTCGACGGTGGCCGATTGACCCGGGCGCAGCAGCCAGCGCTCGCCCCGGCGGAGCGGCCGGTCGCCGACGCGGATCCGGCGGGGAGACCCCTCGATGACGAGGCCGGGGGCGTCGGCCGACGACACCCGGACCGAGGGGAGGACCTCGACGGTCGTGCCGGGCGGGAGCGCCACCTCCCGTGGGGGCTCGCCGGAAAGGTGGACGGTGGCTCTCGATGGCATCGCGGTGCGTCATCCCCCGGAGACGAGCGCCCAGGCGTCGATGGCGCCTTCCGGTCGGGACGCGCCACACGGTGCGTCCATCGGAGCGGAATCGCACCGGCCCGTCGTCCGTGCGGAGGAGCTCGGCGCCGGAGTCCCGCCAGCGGGCCACCGTCTCCTCGTGGGGGAATCCGTAGCGGTTCCCCGCGCCGACGGGGAAGACCACCCAGCGCGGGCGCGAGGCGGCGACGAGCCCCCGGCCGGAGCTGGTCCGGCTCCCGTGGTGGGGCGCCTTGACCACGTCGGAGCGCGGGACCCCGGAGGTGAGCAGCGCGGCCTCGCCGGCGGCCTCGACGTCCCCGGGGAGGAGGAACGAGGTTTCACCGTACGTGACGTGGAGGACCAGGGACGCGTCGTTCTCGACGAGGCGGGTGTCCCCCCGGGGCGGGCCGAGGACCCGGAAGCGGACCCCGGCGAGGAGGACCTCGTCCCCGGCGGCGAGTTCCGTCGCCGGGGGCATCCGGGCGAAGGCGGCGCGGGCCGCGTCGTCGCCCCGGTCGTGGGAGGCGTAGACGCGCCGGGCGCCGAGTCCCGCGACCACGGCGGGGAGCCCCTGCAGGTGGTCCGGGTGGGGATGGGAGACGAATGCCGCCGCGAGCCGGTTCACCCCCATGTCGCGGAGGAAGGGGAGGACGTCACGGGCGCCGGGGTCGTATCGACCGGACGGGTCTCCGCCCGCGTCGACGACCACCGCGGAGCCGTCCGGAAGCCGGACGACGGTGCAGTCCCCCTGTCCGACCGCGAGGAAGACGACCTCGATCCCGGGGCGTTCCCGGGCCGCGGCCAGCCTGGCTGGCCCGGGAAGGAGGATCGCCGCGCACCCGGCCGCGGCGAGGATCCAGCGGAGGCGACCGCGGGCGAGGGTGGCGCCGGCGCCGGCCAGGTAGGAGGCCGCGACGAGACCCCAGCCCGGCGAGGCGACCCCCACCGTGGCGAACGCCGGCGCGGCGAAGGCGTCGTTCACGCGGAGAAAAGCGGTCGCGAGCGGCCGGCAGGCCCAGAGCACCAGGGGCGCGAGCGGCGGCGCCGCGGCGCTGGCCAGGTAGGCCAGGGCGGCGAGCACGGTGAGCGCGGACGCGACGGGCAACGCGACCGCGTTGGAGGCGATGGCGACGGTGGACAGGCTGCGGAAGTGCAGCGCCAGCAGGGGGGCGGTGGCCACGGTGGCCGCGGCGCTGGCGCAGACGGCCTGGATCGACGCCTCGACCGCCCGCCCGATCCAGGTGGACCGGTCGGGGTGGAGGGGCAGGGCGTCGCGGAACGGCCTGGCGAGTGCGACGAGCCCGGCCACGGAGGCGAACGAGAGCTGGAAGGAGACGTCCACCAGGGAGCCGGGGTCGAGCGCGAGGAGCCCCAGCGCCGCGATGGCCAGGGCCGTGGCGGCGTCGGTCGCTCGCCCCAGGAGGATCGCGCCGAACACCAGACCGGCGCCGACGGCGGAGCGCAGGACGGGAACGGTCGCGCCCGTCGCGACGGCATAGAAGGCGGTCACCGGGAGACAGGCGGCCGCGGCAGCCTGGCGGACGTCGAAGCGGGAGGCCAGCGCAGGCAACCGGAGCAGCAGCGCCTGGATGGCTCGCCAGGCGCCGAAGGCCACGACCGCGAGGTGCAGGCCGGAGACCGACAGCACGTGCGCGAGGCCGCTGCGCGCGAACCGCTCGCGGGTCGCCGGGTCGATCTGCGCCTCGTCGCCGGCGCCGATGGCGCGGACGAGCGCCGCCTCGGCTGGAGGCAGCGCTCCGGTGGCGATCGCGGCGAAGGCGATCCGGGCCCCGGCAACGGCCGAGAGGGCGGGGGAGGAGCGGACCTCGCCGGCGGCGACCGCGTCCATGCCTGCGCCGACAACCCCGTGGGCGGCCATGGCGAACGAGCCATCCCGCCCACCGGGATTCCGGGGACCCCTCGGTTCCCGGACCTCCACGGAGACGAGGACCTCATCGCCCGGAGCGAGGGGAACGGGCAGGTCGGGGGAGGAGACCTCGACCCTGCCACGGGAAGCGTCGGAGACGACGTACCGGGCCCTGTCCTCCTGCCGCCGCGGCATGGAGACGACCTCCCCACGAAGGGTGGCACCCCCTGCAGGGACGGCGCCGGGAGCTGCCAGGGCCGCCCCGCCGGCCAGCCATCCCGCCCCGGCGAATGCGAGGGGTACGGAGGTGAGCCAGGCTCCCGCGAGCGCCGCCACGATTCCGGCGCCGTGAGCGAAAGCTCCTGGTTTCAATAGGATGGCCGTCCCGGCCCCGGCGGCGAAGCAGACGGCCCCAACCTGTATCCGCCTGGAATGCCTCATGAAACGGCCCCGAGGTGAACGATTTCACCTGTATTGACGGGGCTCAAGCGATGTGCTAGGGTCCGCGCTCCAGGCCCAGCGCCCGCCCGCCCGAAGATCCGGGCGTAGGCGACACCGGCAGCGGGGCGGAGGAACGAATGGCGGCATCCCAGAATCCGTCGGGCCCGACCTTCAAGGTCGGGGACAAGGCAGTGTACCCAGGGCAGGGCGTTGGAGAGGTCATGGGGATCGAGCACAAGGAGGTCGCCGGACAGCGGCAGTCCTTCTACGTGCTCCGGATCCTCGACAACGGGATGAAGATCATGATCCCGATGAACAAGGTGGGCTCGGTCGGCCTGCGCGAGATCATCGGCGACAAGGAAGTCCGGAAGGTCTACTCCATCCTTCGCGAGAAGGAGGTCTCGGTCGACTCCACCACCTGGAATCGCCGTTACCGGGAGTACATGGACAAGATCAAGACGGGATCCGTCTTCGAGATCGCGGAGGTCCTCCGCGACCTCTACCTGCTCCGGTCCGACAAGGACCTCTCCTTCGGCGAGCGCAAGATGCTCGACACGGCCCGCTCCCTGCTCATCAAGGAGCTGGCCATCGCGAAGGACTGCGACGAGCAGGACGTCGAGACGGAACTCCGCAAGATCTTCAACATCAACTGACGTCGCGGGTCCGGGGCGGGATGCCGTTTCGGATCGCCAGCGATGACGTCCGCCGCGCGACCCATGGTACGCGCGGCGGTCGCGTTTCCGGGGGGCGGGGCGTGGCGGGCTGGGCGGAGAGGTCATCGAGGGTGGGCCAGAGCACGGGGAGTGCCAGCCCGTTGGAGGCGCCTTGATCGGCGGCGATCGCGTGGGGGGCATCCTGGCCGCGGGCGGAGCGGGCCTTCGCGCCGGCGTGGCCAAGCAGTGGGCGACCGTCGGAGGGGAGACCGTCCTGCGGCGCTCCGCGCGGGCGCTCGCGGCGAGCGGGGTGGTCGACGAGATCGTGGCGGTGGTGCCCGCCGGCGAGGAAGCCCGCGGCGAGGCCGACCTCCAGGGCCTGGGCGTTCCGGTCCGGACCGTGGCCGGAGGAGCCGCCCGCGCCGACTCGGTGCGCGCCGGGCTCGAGGCGCTGGGCGACGTCGCGGTGGTCCTCGTTCACGACGCCGCGCGCCCCTTCGCGACGGCGGCCCTGGCCCGGGCCGTGGCCGAGGCGGCGGCGGCGCACGGAGCGGCCCTGGCGGCGCTGCGGGCCACCGACACCGTGAAGCGCGGGGAGGGGAACCGGGTCGCCGAGACCCTCGACCGGCGCGTGCTCTGGCTCGCCCAGACCCCCCAGGGATTCCGCGCTCCGCTGCTCCGCCTGGCCTTCGCATCGGCGGGCGCGTCCGCGGCGGACGCCACCGACGAGTGCCAGCTGGTGGAGCGCCTCGGCGAGGCGGTCGCGCTGGTGCCCGGCGAGCCCGGGAACTTCAAGATCACCGGCCCCGACGACCTGGCGCGGGCCCGGGCTCTCCTCGAGCCGGCGGTGGCCATGGGCGTGGGCTACGACGTCCATGCCTTCGCCCCGGGCCGCAAGCTCGTCCTGGGCGGCGTGGAGTTCGAGGGGGACGGCCTCCTCGGCCACTCCGACGCCGACATCTGCGCCCACGCCATCTGCGACGCCGTCCTCGGCGCCGCCGGCCTGGGAGACATCGGCCGCCACTTCCCCGACACCGATCCGCGCTGGAAGGGAGTCTCGTCGCTCCACCTCCTCCGCGAGGTCGCCGCCAAGGCCCGCGCGCAGGGCTGGTCGGTGGGCAACTGCGACGTGACGCTGGCGGCCCGCCGCCCGAAGGTCGCCCCGCGCGCCGACGAGATGCGGTCCCGCCTGGCCGAGGCGATGGGGATCTCGCCGGCCCAGGTCAACGTGAAGGCCACCACCGGAGAGGGGCTCGGCTTCGTGGGTCGAGGCGAGGGGATCGCCGCGCACGCCGTGGCCCTGCTGGTGAGGAGGTAGGCGAACGACATGGCCATCCAGATCCACGACACCCTCGTCGGCGAGAAGGTCGAGCTCCGGCCGATCGTGCCGGGCAAGATCGGGCTCTACGCCTGCGGCCCCACCGTCTACGACCACGCCCACCTGGGCCACGCCCGCTGCTACGTGGTCTGGGACGTGGTGGTGCGCCACCTGCGCGCCCGCGGACTCGAAGTGAAGTACGTGCGGAACTTCACCGACGTCGACGACAAGATCATCGCCCGGGCCAACGAGAGGGGGGAGGACCCGGTGCTGCTGGCCGCCCGGTTCGCCGACTCCTTCCTCGAGGACATGGACGCGGTGGGATGCCTGCGCCCCGACGTGGCCCCGCGCGTGACCGAGACCATTCCCGGCATCGTGGCCCTCATCGAGCGGCTGGTGGCGCGGGGCTTCGCCTACGCGCCCGGCAACGGCGACGTCTACTACGCGGTCCGGAAGTTCCCGTCCTACGGACGCCTCTCCCGGCGCAACCTCGACGACCTCATCTCCGGCGCACGCGTCGACCCCGGAGACGCGAAGCGCGACCCGCTCGATTTCGCGCTCTGGAAGGGCGCGAAGCCCGGGGAGCCGGCATGGGATTCCCCCTGGGGGAAGGGGAGGCCGGGCTGGCACATCGAGTGCTCGGCCATGACCCTCGAGCACCTCGGGCGCTCCCTTCGACATCCACACCGGCGGGAAGGACCTGGTCTTCCCCCACCACACCAACGAGATCGCCCAGTCCGTGGCGGCCCTCTCCGACCGGCTCGAGCCCGAGGACTTCGCCCGGCACTGGATGCACAACGGGTTCGTCGAGATCGACCACGAGAAGATGTCCAAGTCGCTGGGCAACTTCTTCACGGTGAAGGACGTGCTGGTGCGCCACGACGGGGAGGCGCTGCGGCTCCTGCTCCTCGGCACCCACTACCGCAACCCCATCAACTTCTCGGACGGCCTGCTCGGAGACGCCGAGCGCCGGCTCGGCTACCTGTACGAGACGCTGGAGAAGGCCGACCGGATCGCCGAGGGAAACCCGCCGCGACGGCCCCCCCGGTCCCTGGGCCGAGGCGGCCCGGGCGGCGCTCGACGACGACTTCAACACCGCCGCGGTCCTGGGCATCCTGGCCGACGCCTTCACCGCCGCCAACGGGGACGCCGACCGCAAGGGCAAGAAGTCCCCGGCCGACCGGGCCGCGCTGGCCCGCTTCGCCCGCGACGCCCGATCGGTGGGGAGCGAGCTGGGCATCCTGCAGCGCCCGCCGGCAAGGGCGCTCGAGGAGCTCCGCGCCAAGGCGGTGGTCCGGCGCGGCATCGACCCCGCGATGGTGGAGGCCCGGATCGCCGAGCGGGCCGAGGCGCGGCGGGCGAAGGACTTCGCCCGGTCCGACGCGGTCCGGGACGAGCTGGCCGCGCTGGGGGTCACCATCCAGGACGGTCCGGCCGGCACCACCTGGAAGGTCGAGTAGAGCCGACGGCGCGGCTCGCGCGGAATTCGACGTCGGATGACGCGTCGCGCGATGCGGAGCACCTGCACGCCCGCTAAACGGGATTGGCCGGGGGAGTGGATCCCTCCCCGCCCGTCCTTCCGCCGCGCCATCGCGCAGTCACCCGAGGTGTACATGATTCGCAGAGCACTCCCCGTGCTGCTCCTCGCCGTCGTCGCCGCCTGCCAGGAGAAGGCGACGCCCACCGGCACCCCCGTGCAGGGGCAGGTGTCCGGCGTCCCCGGCCTGGGCGCCGAGGTCACCGTCTACTACGACTCCCTGGGCATCCCCCACGTCACCGCGAGCAGCGACGACGACGCCTCCTACGCCATCGGCTACGTCCACGCGCGCGATCGGCTCTTCCAGATGGACTTCATGCGCCGCCTGGGACGGGGCACGCTCGCGGAGCTCCTCGGCCCGGACGCGCTCGCCACCGACGTCTCCCTCCGCACCGTGTTCACCTCGCAGGCCCCGGTGGCCAGCGGTCCCCGGGCCGGCAGCTACCGCATCGAGGACGTCATCGCGTCGACGGTCACGCCCAGCTTCCGGACCTTCCTCCAGCGCTACGCCGACGGCGTGAATCGTTACCTGGTCGACCTGGCCACGGGGGCGAACGGCGCCCGAATCCCGGCCGAGTACGCGCTGCTCGCCGGGGCGCTCCCGGCGGCGTACTTCCCCGCTCCCTGGACCATCGAGGACTCGCTCGCCATCGGACGGCTCCAGGCCTGGCAGCTCTCCTGGTCGGGCACCGAGGAGGCGTCCTACGGGCAGGCGGCCGTCGCCTTCGCGGCGGCCTGCGGATCGACCCCGGCCTCGAGCTGCTACACGCTCGGCCTCTTCGCGGACCTCTCCCGCTTCGCGCCGGCCACCGACACGTTCATCCTGGGCGCCCCGGCCGCGACGCCCCCGGTGCTCCCTGCCGCGCCGGCCGGACTGGCCTCGGCGCGGGGCGCGGTGCTCGAGGGGGCCCGCCTCGTCCAGCGTGCGCTGGGCATGGTGCCCGGGGAGAAGGCCGGCTCGAACAACTGGGTGATGCGCTCCCCGCTGGTCGGGCACGCCTCGGTCGCCAACGACCCGCACCTCGCCCTCCAGAACCCCTCGATCTTCTACCTGATGCAGGTGACCACGGGCACCCGCAGCGTCGGCGGCGTCGCCTTCCCCGGGGCGCCGGTGATCCCCATCGGCCACAACGACAACGTGGGCTGGGGCGACACCGTGGTCGGCTACGACGTGACCGACGTGTACTTCTTCCCGGTCGCGGCGGGAGGGCTGCCGGCCACCACCGTGCCTGTGCCCGAGACCTACAAGGTCCGCGGGGGTCCGGACTACACGCCCACGACCCCGATCCTCCTGGTTCCCGGCTACGGTCCCGTCGTGGCGGCGGACGCGTCGGCCTACTACACGGCCCGATGGACCGGCCAGGAGCCCTCCAACGAGCTGCTCGCCTTCTTCCTCCTGAACCAGGCGAGGACCGTGGACGAGGCCTTCGAGGCGGTGAAGACCTTCGAGGTCGGGGCGCAGAACTTCGTCTTCGCCGACGTGAACGGCGACATCGGCTACTACCCCCACGCATACGTTCCCATCCGCAAGGCCGGCTGCTTCCGTCCCGGCGTCGTGCCCTGGGCTCCCATGCCCGGCTACGACGGGAGCTGCATCTGGACCGGGCGCATCTCCGACGCGGCGCTGCCGCAGGCGAAGAACCCGGCCTCCAACCGCATCGTGACCGCCAACAACGACATCACCGGCGTCACCGCGGGGAACGACCCGCTCTCGGCCGGGCCCGATGGCTACCTCTACGCCTTCACCGACCTCGGCTACCGCGCGGCCCGGGCCACCGACCTGCTCTCGGCGAAGGCCTCCGGGTACACCCTCGACGACTTCACGGCCGTCCAGGCCGACAACTACTCGCACCTCGCGGCCGACGTGGTGCCGGGGCTGCTGGCCTGGTTCCAGCTGGCGAGCGCGGAGGTCGAGGCCAAGGGGCTCGGACCTTCGGTGGCGGTGCTCGCCCACTGGGCCGACCCGGCCAACCCGCAGCGCTTCCGGACCCCCACCGGCCTCGCCACCTCCAACCCGGTGGGCGCGAAGGCGAGCGACGCCGAGATCGTGGCGGCGTCCAACGGGGCCATGATCTTCCACGCGCTCCTCCCGCGCCTGGCGGCCCGCGTCCTCGACCCGTCTCTCGCAGGGGTCACCGTGGACGGCGCCCCGCTCGACACGCGACGCTACCTCGCCCTCGCCGACGGGCAGGTCCTGGCGAAGTACCTGGTGGCGCTCACCACCTACGCGGCGGGGGACGCCCGCCGTCCCGCTCAACACCGGGCTCCTGCCCTGCGGCGGCACGCCGGCGGCCTGCGCATCGGTGGCCGTGGGCGCGCTCGAGGACACGGTGAGCTTCCTCTCCACGGAGGCCTTCCCCGGCCTGGGACCGTCCGACTGGGTCTGGGGTCGCAAGCACCGCGTCACCTTCGACAGCCTGCTCGGGTCCTTCACCTCGGTGTTCAACTACGGGCGCTTCGCCAACGACGGCGGGCTCTACACCGTGGACGTGGCCAACTTCTCGTGGAACGACGTCGGGGCCGACGGCTTCATCCAGCGCTCCGGCGCCAACGTCCGGACCTCCGCCGAGATGATCGCGCCGGGGAACGTGGTGTGGCGCGCCGTCATCCCCGGAGGCCAGCCCGACTTCGTCCAGGACCCGAACTACCAGAGCCAGATCCCGCTCTGGCTGACCAACGCCCCGGGGAACCAGCCCTGGACCCCGGCCGACGTGCAGGCGGCGGCGGTGAGCCGCTTCGTCTTCCAGCCGTAGAGGCGCCGTGATCGAGGGGGCACCGGGCGTTACATTCCCCCGGTGCCCCTCGACATCCAGACCGACCTCGCCCCGTGCGGCGACCAGCCCCGGGCCATCGCGGAGCTCGTGGCCGGGCTGCGCCGCGGGGACAAGGACCAGGTGCTCCTCGGAGTCACCGGGTCCGGGAAGACCTTCACCATCGCCCAGGTGATCTCGGCCGTGAAGCGGCCGGCGCTGGTGATGGCGCACAACAAGACGCTGGCGGCCCAGCTCTACGGGGAGTTCAAGGAGCTCTTCCCCAGCGCGGCGGTCCACTACTTCGTCAGCTACTACGACTACTACCAGCCGGAGGCGTACGTGCCCTCGACGGACACGTACATCGAGAAGGACTCGTCCATCAACGACGAGATCGACCGGATGCGACACGCGGCGACCCACGCGCTCCTCACCCGGAACGACGTGATCATCGTGGCCTCGGTGTCCTGCATCTACGGCCTGGGAACCGCCGAGGCCTACTTCGGGCTCCTGCAGCAGATCGAGAAGGGGCAGGAGTTCCTCCGCGACCGCTTCATCCGTTCGCTCGTGGACATCCAGTACGAGCGGAACGACACCGACTTCCACCGCGGGACCTTCCGGGTCCGCGGCGACACGGTCGAGGTCTTCCCGCCCTACGAGGAGTCTCGCGCCGTCCGCATCGAGTTCTTCGGCGACGTGGTGGAGCGGATCAGCGAGTTCGACCCGCTGCGCGGGCGTCGCCATCGCCGAGCTCGACAAGGTCGCCATCTTCCCCAACAGCCACTACGTGTCGGCTCCCGAGGTGCGCCACCAGGCCATCCAGGGGGTCCGCGACGAGCTGCTCGGACGGCTCCAGGAGCTGCGCGGGGCCAACAAGCTCGTCGAGGCCCAGCGGCTCGAGCAGCGGACCATGTTCGACCTGGAGATGCTCGAGCAGATGGGCTTCTGCTCCGGGATCGAGAACTACTCGCGCTGGCTCTCCGGCCGGCGGCCCGGGGAGCCGCCTCCCTGCCTGCTCGACTACTTCCCGAAGGACTGGCTGCTCGTCGTCGACGAGTCGCACCAGACGCTTCCCCAGGTCGGGGGCATGTACCGCGGGGACCGCAGCCGCAAGGAGACCCTGGTGGAGCACGGCTTCCGGCTCCCCTCGGCCCTCGACAACCGGCCGCTCAAGTTCGAGGAGTTCGAGGGGCACGTGGGGCAGGCCATCTACGTGTCGGCCACGCCCGCGGCCCTCGAGCTCGCGAAGGCCGGCGGGGTGGTGGTGGAGCAGATCATCCGCCCCACCGGGCTCGTCGATCCCGAGGTGGAGGTCCGGCCGGTGGGCACCCAGGTGGACGACCTGCTGGCCGAGGTGCGGAAGCGCGCCGAGGCGGGCGAGCGGGTGCTCGTGACCACCCTGACGAAGCGCATGGCCGAGGACCTCACCGAGTACTACACCGACGTGGGCGTGCGCTGCCGCTACCTGCACGCCGACATCGAGACGCTGGAGCGCAGCGCCCTCATCCGCGACCTGCGCCGCGGCGAGTTCGACGTCCTCATCGGCATCAACCTGCTCCGCGAGGGGCTCGACATCCCCGAGGTGTCGCTGGTGGCCATCCTCGACGCCGACAAGGAGGGCTTCCTGCGCTCCGAGGTGTCGCTGGTCCAGACCATCGGCCGGGCCGCACGCAACGTGAACGGCAGGGTCATCCTCTACGCCGACTCGGTCACCGAGTCGATGCGCCGCGCCCTCTCCGAGACCGACCGTCGCCGGGAGATCCAGCGGCGCTACAACGAGGCGAACGGCATCACCCCGCAGAGCGTGAAGAGCAACATCCGCGACCTCTCCATGGCGGTCTACGAGGCCGACTACGTCACCGTGCCCACCGAGGGCGACGGCGCGGAGTACCAGCCGGAGCAGATCCCGGCCATCGTGGCCGAGCTGGAGAAGGAGATGCGCCGGGCCTCCGAGGCCCTCGAGTTCGAGAAGGCGGCCCAGCTGCGCGATCGCATCCTGGGGATGAAGGACCTCGAGCTGGGGGTCCGCCGCAACACCACCGGCGCCCGGGGCATGCTCGGGAGCGGGGCCATGTCGGGCGCCTTCGCGAACGGCCCGGCGGCGCGCCGCCCGCAGCGGAGGCGGCGGCGCTGACCCATGGACGCCGCGCTTCGCAACAAGATCGACGAGCTGCCCGCCGCAGCCCGGCGTGTACCTCATGCGGGACCGCCGGGGCCAGGTGGTCTACGTCGGGCAAGGCCGCGTCCCTCCGCTCCCGGGTGCGCAGCTACTTCGACGCCGGCGGCGGCGACGATCGCCACTTCATCCCGCTGCTCGACGGCCTGCTCGGCGACATCGACGTGGTGGTCACCCGCTCCGAGAAGGAGGCGGTCCTCCTCGAGAACGAGCTCATCAAGAAGCACAAGCCGCGCTTCAACGTGCGGCTGCGGGACGACAAGGACTTCATCGTCCTCCGGCTCGACCGGCGCCACCCGTACCCGCGCATCGAGGTGGCCCGGGCCCGGCAGCGCAAGGAGGACGGGGCGCGCTGGTTCGGGCCGTACTCCAGCGCCAGCTCCATCCGGGAGACGCTCCGGGTGGTGAACCGCTGGTTCCAGCTGCGCACCTGCACCGATCACGTCTTCGACCACCGGAAGCGGCCCTGCATCCTCTACCAGATCCACCGCTGCCCGGCGCCCTGCGTCTACGACTTCCCGCAGGCGGAGTACGAGCGGAGCGTGGACGACGCGGTGGCCTTCCTGGAGGGGAGGGAAGGGGAGCTGACCGAGCGGCTCCAGGCCCGCATGCGCGAGGCCGCCGCGGCGATGCGCTTCGAGGACGCGGCCCGGGTACGCGACCAGCTCCGCGCCGTGGAGCGCAGCCTGGAGACGCAGCGGGTCCTCATGGACGACCGGGCCGACCGGGACGTGGTGGGCATCCACCGCGAGGGGCCCGACCTGGTCATCCAGGTCCTCTCCATCCGCGGCGGCAAGCTCCTCGACTCCCGGGCCCACCCGTTCTCCGGCCAGGAGTTCCCGGGGGACGAGCTCCTCTCGTCCTTCCTCTCCCTCCACTACGAGCGGGTCGAGCCGCCCGACGAGGTGCTGCTCCCCATCGAGCCGGCCAACGCCGAGGCCCTGGCCGAGGTCCTCTCCGAGCGGCGCGGGCGCAAGGTGCGCTTCCTCCTCCCCCAGCGCGGGCGCCAAGGCCGACCTGCTCGACGTGGCCAACCGCAACGCCGTCCAGTCGTTCCGGGGCTGGCGCGAGGAGGGCGTGAAGCGGTCCGACGCGCTCGCCGCCCTGACCCGGGCTCTCTCCCTCCACCGGGAGCCGCGCTGGATGGAGTGCTTCGACATCTCGACCTTCCAGGGATCGATGGCGGTCGGCTCGGGCGTCTCGATGCGGGACGGGGAGCCGGACCGGGCCGGCTACCGGCGCTACCGGGTGAAGGGCGTGGCCGGCCAGGACGACTTCGCCATGCTCCACGAGGTGATCACCCGGCGCCTCCGGCGGGCGCTCGCCGAGGAGGCCATGCCCGACCTGCTCGTCATCGACGGCGGGAAGGGGCAGCTCTCGGCGGCGCTCGCGGCGGCGAAGGACCTGGGTGTCGCCACCCGGCCCGACCCGGGCAACCCCGGGCTGCCCTTCGTGCAGATGGTGGGGCTCGCCAAGAGCCGCACCATCGACGCCGCCGCGCTCTCCACCACGCGCGTCGTCTCCCGCCGCTCGGCGCGCAGCACCGGGCTGGCCGAGGCCGCCGAGCGGGCCGGCAAGGGGTTCGTCGCCGAGGCGGCCCGGACGCCGGAGCGCGTGTTCCTGCCCGGACGCAAGGACCCGGTGGTGCTGCGGCAGACCTCGGCCGAGCTCTACCTCCTGGTGCGCCTCCGCGACGAGGCCCACCGGTTCGCCATCGAGTTCCACCGGAAGCTGCGGCGGGCCCGGACCCTCCGCTCGGGGCTCGACGAGATCCCGGGCATCGGGGCGCTGCGGCGCAAGGCGCTGCTCCGCCACTTCGGATCGCTCCGCCGGGTCCGCGAGGCGACGCCGGAGGAGATCGCCCGGGTCGAGGGGGTGGGGGAGGCCCAGGCGCGCGCCGTGTGGGAGTTCTTCCACCGCCCCGAGGAGGGAAGGTTGATCGACGACGGCGAGGAACCTATGAATCGCGGACTCCCGGAGGAATCCATGACCCCGCCCGACGACTTCCCCATCCAGCCCATCGTCGACGAGCTCTGCCGCGAGGCCGAGCCCGTCCTCTCCGGCCACTACCGGATGGTGCTGCCCTCCCGCGCGCGGGTCATCTCCATCGTCGAGGACGTCCGGGCGCTCTTCTTCCCGGGCTACTTCGGCACCCAGGACCTGCGCGGCGACACGCTCTCCTTCCACATCGGCGCCACGCTGGACCGGATGCGGGTGGTGCTCGACGAGGAGATCCGGCGCGCCGTGGCCTTCGCGGAGAAGCACGACTTCGAGGCCTGCCCCCACTGCTCCATCGCCGCCGCCGAGGCCACGCGGAAGTTCGTGGGCCGGCTGCCGTTCGTCCGCCGGCTGGTGGCGAGCGACGTGGAGGCGGCCTTCGAGGGGGATCCCGGCGCTGCGTACCCGGGACGAGGCCATCTTCGCCTACCCGGGGATCTTCGCCGTGACGAACCAGCGCATCGCCCACGAGCTCCACGTGCTGGGCGTCCCGCTCATCCCGCGCATCATCACCGAGCACGCCCACACCCTGACCGGCATCGACATCCACCCCGGTGCGCGCATCGGCGAGCGCTTCTTCATCGACCACGGGACCGGCGTGGTCATCGGCGAGACCAGCGTCATCGGCGACCGCGTGCGGCTCTACCAGGGGGTCACGCTGGGAGCGAAGAGCTTCCCGCTCGACGCCGAGGGCAAACCCATCAAGGGCATCGACCGCCATCCCGTCGTGGAGGATGACGTGGTGGTGTACTCGGGTGCGACCATCCTGGGACGCATCGTCATCGGTCGTGGCTCCAGCATCGGCGGCAACGTGTGGCTCACCCACGCGGTGCCCGGCCGGCAGCAAGGTCACGCAGGAAGCGCCGGTGGAGCGGGGATAGGCCCGGTCCACCTTCTCGCCGCATCGGAGACCGAATGTCCTTCCATCCGTGGCACGACGTGGAGCTCCCCCGCTACGTGGAGGAGGCCATCCCGGCCATCATCGAGATCCCCACCGGATCCAAGGTGAAGTACGAGCTGGACAAGGCGAGCGGGCTGCTCCGCGTCGACCGCATCCTCTTCAGCGCGGTCCACTACCCGGCCAATTACGGATTCGTCCCGCGCACCTACTGCGACGACGGGGACCCGCTGGACATCCTGGTCTACTGCCAGGAGCACATCGTCCCGCTCGCCATCATGCAGGCGAAGATCATCGGCGTGATGCGGATGCGGGACGACAAGGGCGAGGACGACAAGCTCGTCGCCGTCTCCGCCGACGACCCGGAGTACGCCGACATCTCCGACATCTCCGAGATGCCGACCCACCGGATGCGCGAGCTCAAGCGCTTCTTCGAGGACTACAAGGCGCTCGAGCACAAGAAGGTGCTGGTGCGGGAGCCCCAGGGGCGGGCCCACGCGCTCGAGGTGCTGCGCGCGGCCATCCGGCTCTACGACCGGGAGGCCGACCGGCTGCGGGGCGACATGGCCCCGCCCCCCAAGAAGCGCAGCAAGAAGCAGCGGTAGGGGAGGCACCGGCGGGCCGTCCCGAACCCTTTCCCGGTCCACGGGCTCCAACACCCGATGCCCATCTACGAATACGCCTGCAAGGCCTGCGACCGGACCTTCGAGGAACTGGTCATGCGTCGCTCCGACGAGGACGACGTCCGCTGCCCGAAGTGCAAGGGCAAGCGTGTCGAGAAGCTCGTGTCCCGGCCGGCCGCGGCCCGCAGCGGCGGCGACGGTGGCTCGGCGGCCTCGTCGGCCAACTGCGGCCCCGTCGGTTGAGCCATCTGACCTCCGCGCGGTCGCGCGGAACCAGGAATCACCCGATAGCGCACGACGGTCGCAACCTCGCCCCCCGGGGCCCGGCGCGATAGGATCCCGCCGTACATGCGAACCCATCGCGCCAGCGACTTCACGCTGGAGTTCGTCGCCGACGCGCTCCAACGTCAGGGGATCCTGCGGGAGGAGGACCGGAAGACGGCCTCCGCCCGGGAGAACGTCCAGCGGGCCAAGCTGCTCCGCGAGACCCAGGGGCGGGGGGGGCGCGCCCTGCGGCGGGCCGACCTCTCCCCGGTGGAGCTGCTCGCCTCGTTCGCCTTCTCCGACGCCCGGCGCGAGGCCGACCGCGTCGACGAGGACAAGATCACGAAGGCGCTGGCCGAGGTCATCGGCCTGCCCTACGTGAAGATCGACCCGCTCAAGCTGGACGTCCAGCTCATCACGCGGACCCTCTCCCGCCCGTTCGCCCGCAAGCACGCGGTGCTTCCCGCTCGAGAAGCGGAGCGGCGCGCTGGTGGTGGCCACCGCCAACCCCTTCGACCGGGAGCTCTTCGAGAACCTGCACGGGCTCACCGGGCATGGCCATCGAGCCGGTGCTCTCCGCCCCGGCCGACATCCACCGGGCCATCGCCGAGATCTACGGGTTCCGCGAGCAGATCCAGGAGGCCCAGATCCAGGTCGGCGGCGGGATCGTCGACGTCGGGAACCTGGAGCAGTTCGTCAACCTGTCCGGCCTGGAGGTGCTCGAGGCCTCGAGCGAGCCCATCGTGGCCGCGGTGGAGTACCTCTTCCACTACGCCTTCGAGCAGCGGGCCAGCGACATCCACGTCGAGCCGCGGCGGGACGAGACCATCATCCGCATGCGGATCGACGGCGTCCTCCACCCGGTCTACCGGATTCCCAAGGGCGTCCACGGCGCCATCGCCAACCGGCTCAAGATCATGAGCCGGCTCGACATCGCCGCCCGCCGCCCCCAGGACGGGCGCATCCGGACCGCCCGCGGCGAGACCGAGATGGAGCTGCGCGTCTCCACCATCCCCACCGCCTTCGGCGACAAGATCGTGGTCCGCGTGCTCGACCAGCAGGTCCTGGTGCGCGACCTCTCCGAGCTGGGCTTCCTGCCCGACGAGCGGGACCGCTTCGAGCGCTGGCTGGAGCGCCCGCACGGCCTGGTGATGGTCACCGGCCCCACCGGGTCGGGCAAGACCACCACGCTCTACTCCGCGCTGGAGGCGCTGGCCTCGCCCGAGATCAACATCGTGACCATCGAGGATCCCATCGAGATGGTCCACGAGGAGTTCAACCAGATCGCGGCCAACCCCAAGACCGGCACCGGGTTCGCCGAGGCGCTGCGCCACGTGCTGCGGCAGGACCCCGACGTGGTGATGGTGGGCGAGGTCCGCGACGGGGAGACCGCCACCCAGGCGGTCCAGGCGTCGCTCACCGGCCACCTCGTGCTCACCACCCTCCACACCAGCGACGCGGTCGGGGCGGTGGCCCGCCTGCGCGACCTGGGCGTTCCGGGCTTCCTCATCGCCGCCACGCTCACCGGCGTGGTGGCCCAGCGGCTGGTCCGGGGGGTCTGCCCGAACTGCGCGGAGGACGTGCTGCTCACCGCCGACCAGGTGGCCGAGCTCGGCGTGCGCCACCCCGAGGAGCACGCCGG
Organism: uncultured delta proteobacterium; assembly: GCA_963818535.1. Classification (GTDB taxonomy): domain Bacteria; phylum Myxococcota; class Myxococcia; order Myxococcales; family Anaeromyxobacteraceae; genus CAIOAK01. Next base: position 560,587 of record CAWFSM010000008.1, read on the forward strand.
CAAGCTCATCGCCCGGCGCGGGCGTGGGCTGTCCCAAGTGCCGCTACACCGGCTTCTTCGGGCGCACCGGGCTCTTCGAGATCCTCTCGGTCAACCACCGGCTGCGCCACCTCATCGCCGAGGGGGCGACTCCCGAGGTGCTGGCCCGCACGGCCCGGCAGGACGGGCTGCGCACGCTGCGCGAGCACGCGGTCCTCAAGGTGGCGTCGGGGGCGACCTCCTTCGAGGAGGCCATGCGCTCCACCGCCGACTCGGAGGGAGCATGAGGAAGCCCGAGGCGGAGGTCGGGGAGCTCTGGGCGGCGGGGACGCCCATCGTCTACCTGGTCACGGTCGAGGAGGCCCGGGCGGTCGCCGTGTGCCGCGCCGCCGCCGACGCCATCGACGCCAACGTCGCGGTCTGGTCGAGCGAGCGTGGACTCGAGCCCATCGCCCCGGAGGCGCGGACGCCCATCGCCGCCATCCAGGCGGTGCTCAAGGCGCCGGCGCCCTTCCTGGCCGTGCTGCTCGACTTCCACGAGGCCCTGGCCGACCCGTCGGTGGTCCGGACGATCCGGGACGCCCTGCCGCGCCTCACCGCCGAGGGGCGCTGCCTGGCCATCGTGGCGCCGCGCCTGGCGCTGCCCGCCGGGCTCGTCGTCCGAGGCGGCGGTCCTGCGCCTGCCGCTCCCCGGCGAGGCGGAGCTCACGTCGCTGCTCGACGGGCTCTCCCCGGCGGGCGCGTCGCGGCCCGAGGACCGGCACCGGGTCCTGGTGGCGGCCCGCGGGACTCACCGAGACCCAGGCCCGGCGTGCCTTCCTCCGCGCGCTCCACGCCGACCCGGCGCTCGGGCCGAAGGCCGCGGACCTGGTCCTGGAGGAGAAGAAGCGCATCCTCGCCCGGGACCTCGGGCTCGAGCTGGTGGAGACGCTGCGAGGCGGCCGACGCCCTGGGAGGGCTCGAGAGCTTCAAGTCCTGGATGGAGGAGCGGGCCCAGGCCTTCGCCCCCGACGCCCGCCGGTTCGGCCTCCCGGCGCCGCGCGGCGTGCTGCTGGTGGGCGTGCAGGGCTGCGGCAAGTCGCTCGCCGCCAAGGTGGCGGCGTCGCAGCTCGGCGTGCCGCTGCTCCGGCTCGACCTGCCCCGGGTGATGGGGGCGGCCGAGGGGGCCGAGGAGAACCTGGCCCGCGCGCTGGCCGCGGCCGAGGCGGTGGCGCCGGTGGCGGTCTGGGTCGACGAGATCGAGAAGGCCTTCGCGGGGAGCGGACCGGGGCAGGGGGCCGACTCGCGCGCCGCCCGGCTCCTCGGCTCCTTCTCCACCTGGCTGCAGGAGCGGGCCGGCGCGGTCTTCGCCGTCGCCACCGCCAACGACGTCTCGCGCCTCCCTCCCGAGCTGCTGCGGCGCGGACGCTTCGACGAGCTCTTCTTCGTGGACCTCCCCGACGCGGCGGCCCGGCGGGCCATCCTGGCCCTGCACCTCCGCAAGCGCGGCCGCGAGCCGGAGCGCTACGACCTGGCGCTGCTCGCCGACGCCTGCGAGAACTTCTCCGGGCGCGGAGCTGGAGCAGGTGGTGGTGGGGGCCATGCACCGGGCCTTCGCGCAGGGCAGGGACCTCGAGATGTCCGACCTGCGCCGCGTCGCCCAGGACCTCGTTCCCCTCTTCAAGACCTACGAGGAGGAGATCAAGGCGCTGCGCGAGTGGTCGCGCGGCCGGGCCCGCGCCGCCGGCCGCGAGGGAGCGGTGGTCGACCTGTTCCGGCGCGCCGGCGCCTGAGAGTCCCGCCGTGGCGCCCCTCCGCTTCCACCCGCTCACCCCCGACCGGCTCGGCGACCTCGAGGCGCTCTTCGGCCCGCGCGGCGCCTGCGCGGGGTGCTGGTGCATGTTCTGGAAGCAGACACGCCCCGAGTACGAGAAGGGCAAGGGCGCAGCGCAACCGCGAGGCGATGCGGCGCCAGGTCCGGGCGGGCGTCGTGCCCGGGATCCTCGCCTACGACGCGGAGGGGCCGGTGGGCTGGTGCGCGGTGGAGCCGCGGAGCGCCTTCACGAGGCTCGCCAGGTCGCGGACCCTGGCCCCGGTGGACGACGCGCCGGTCTGGTCGGTGCCCTGCTTCTTCGTCGCCCGCCGGGCGCGTGGAACCGGGCTCACCTCCGCGCTGCTGGCGGCGGCGGCACGGCACGCGCGCCGTGCCGGGGCGGAGGTGCTGGAGGGCTACCCGGTGGAACCTCGCGGCGAGACCGCGGACGCCTGGCTCTACACGGGGCTGGCGTCGACGTTCCGGCGGGCCGGCTTCGAGGAGGTCGCGCGGCGCTCGGCGACGCGCCCGCTGGTGCGGCTCAGGCTCCGGCCCGGGCGGAGAGCGCCCGCAGCACGTGGTCGTGCACCCGGCCGTTCGAGAGCAGGCAGTTCCCGGAAGCGGCCGTCGCCTTCCCGGCGAGGTCGGTGAACCGGCCGCCCGGCCTCCTCGGCCAGCACCAGCAGCGGGGCGATGTCCCAGACCTGAACCCCGGCCTCGACCCACGCCTCGGCCCGCCCGGTGAGCACCATGGCGGCGCCGGCCAGGTCGCCGTAGCAGCGGGCCTGGGCGGCGGTGCGGGCCAGTTCCAGGACGGCCCGCTCCCGCTCCGGGGCGAAGACTCCGCGGAACTCGCCGAAGGAGAGGCTCGACTCGGCCCAGTCGTCGATGCCGGAGACGCGGAGCCGCACCGGTGCCCCGCCGCCGTGCGACATCCAGGCGCCGCGGCCGCGGGCCGCCCAGTAGGTCTCGCCGAGCGCGGGCATGGCCATGGCGCCGGCCACCACGCGCCCCTCGTGCTCGAGCGCCACGAGCGGGCCCCAGAAGGAACCACCGCGGGTGAATCCGCGGGTCCCGTCGATGGGATCGACGATCCAGCGGGTGGCGGCGTCGCCGGCGTGGGCGCCGGTCTCCTCGCCGAGGATGGCGTGGGTCGGGAAGGCGGCGCGGATGACGGCCACGACGGCCGCCTCGGCGTCCCGGTCGGCGGCGGTCACCGGCGTGCGGTCGGGCTTCGTCTCGACCCGCACGCCGGTCCGGAAGTGGGCCAGGCTGGCCGCCGAGGCGGCCTCCACGGCGCGGCGGGCGGTGGCGAGGGCCAGGTCGAGGTCGAGGTCGAGCGACATGCGCGGGACTCTACCACCGGGCGGCCGGAAAAGGAACGGCCGCCCCGGGGAGCCCGGGACGGCCGTCGATGCATCGGTGTCCGGTCCGGTTACTTCTTGGGGCGCATGTCGCCGGTCTGGAGGTACCGGGTGTGGAACGCGAAGGCCTCGCTGAACATGTGCGGCGAGTGGAGGCCGGCGCTGGGGTTCTTCATCGCGCGCTTCACGTAGTCCCAGAGGATGGGGCGGTACTCGGGGGCGGCGCACTTCTCGATGACTTCCTTGGCCTTCTCCTTCGGGCTGCGTCCGCGGAGGTCGGCGAAGCCGAACTCGGTGACGATGCCGTTCACCTCGTGCTCGGTGTGGTCGATGTGCGAGGCGAAGGGGACGATGGCGGAGATCTTCCCGTCCTTGGCGGTCGCCGGGGACATGAAGATCGTGTAGGCCGAGTTGCGGGCGAAGTCACCCGACCCGCCGATGCCGTTCTCGATGCCCTTGCCGGCGATGTGCGTCGAGTTCACGTGGCCGTAGATGTCGGCCTCGACGAATCCGTTCATGGCGATGCAGCCGAGGCGGCGGATGATCTCCGGGTGGTTGGAGATCTCCTGCGGGCGCAGGATGATCTTCTTCCGGTAGTCGTCGATCTGCTTGTTGAACCGGATCTGCCCCTCGGGGGAGACCGAGAACGCGGTCGCCGAGGCCACGGTGAGCTTCCCCGAGTCGAGCATGTCGAGCATGCCGTCCTGGATCACCTCGGTGTAGCTCGTCATGTTCTCGAACGGGCCCTCGTTCAGGCCGACGAGCACGGCGTTGGCGATGTTGCCGACGCCCGACTGCAGCGGGTTCAGGTGCTTGGAGAGACGGCCCGCCTTCACCTCGCCGGCGAGGAAGTCGATGATGTGGCCGGCGATCCGCTTGTGGATCTCCTCGGGCGGCTTGAAGGGGGCATTGCGGTCCGGGTAGGTGGACTCGACCACCGCCACGACCTTGCTGACGTCGAACTTCCAGAACTTCGAGCCCTTGCGGTCGTCGGTCTTGAGGATGGGCAGCGGGATGCGCGTGCCGTGCTCGCCCGGGATGGAGATGATGTCGTGCATCCCCTCGAGCCGCTCGTCCTGCCAGCTGTTCACCTCGAGGATGATCTTGTCGGCCATCTCGAAGTAGACGTTGTTGGCGCCGCACGACGACGACGGGACGCAGGTGCCGTCCTCGTTGATCTTGGTGACCTCGATGACGGCGAAGTCGATGTTGTTCTTGCCCTTGCCGTAGTACCCGTAGCGCACCAGGGAGCCGGCATGCGAGAGGTGCATGTCCTGGTATTCCATGATGCCGGCGTTGATCTTCTCGCGGGTGACCGCGTCGCCCTGGTAGGGGAAGCGGAACCGCTGCGACTCGACGAAGCTCATCATCGAGTCCTGCTCCGGTCCGGTGGAGGCGCCGGTGAGGACGTCGAGCTTGAGCGCCTTGCCCTTCAGCTTCTCGTCGAGCGCGCGCTTGGCGAGCGCGATCGGAACGGCCTTGGGATAGCCGGCGCCGGTGAAGCCGGACATGCCGACGACCGAGCCGTTCGGGATGAGCGCCGCGGCAGCCTCGGCGGACATCACCTTGCTCTTCAGCCCCTTGTGAAGGATCCGATCACCCATCGTGTGTTTCTCCTCGCGGACTCGGGGTCCGGTTGCATGCGTTGGGGTGCAGCGAGCCCACCACTCCCGGAAACGCGCGGGGGGAGGGCAGGGTCCGGCAGGATAGCCCGGACGGGACGCGATTTGGAAGGGAGAAGGCGCCGCCTGACGAGAGTCAAGCGACCAGGAAACGACCGATTTTCTCGACGAGGTGCGTCGAAGCCGTGTCGCGCCACTCGGCGGTGACGTGCCGCCGTCCCTCCGCGTCGCCCTCGAAGGCTCCCTGGCTTCCCAGCCATTCCATGGCGTTCTCGAGGGTGGCCTTCGGAGATCGATTCTCGCATCAGCACGTGGCCGGAGAGGAATTCGGCCCGCCCACGCTCGAGCGCCTGCTTGACCAGGACCTTGCGGTCGGCGGACTCGTCGGCAAGTCCGGCGCTCCGGACCGTCTCCCCGGCGACGCGATAGGCCTCGAGGTAGGGGCGCGTCAGGTCGGCGAGGAAGTCGAGATGGGCACGGGCCGGTCCGGGGCGGACGACGCCGCCCGTCTCGACGACCGCGCCCAGGGCCAGGAGCGCGTCGAGCTTGGACTGGAAGACGGAATCGAAGGTGGCGCCCACCGGGTACATGAACTCGAGCCGGAAGAGGCGCGAGAGCCAGCGGACGTCCTCGCGGACCTCGTCGAGGGAGGCGCCCCCGGCGCGCGAACGGACCGACTGGGCCACCAGCGAGAGCCCGACGTACCGGTTCAGGATCGCGTTCCGGTGGAAGTCGAGGTAGGTGCGCTTGCCGTCCGGCACCTGGTAGATGACCTGGCCGCCCGCCTCCTGGACCTCGATCACCTTGTTGGCCGCGAAGGTCGCGACGGCGTCGTGAATGGGGCCAGGAGGGACCGGGCTCGACGGTGCGTCGGCCAGTCCGGAGGCGATGCGCGCGTTCTCCCGCATCGCGATGGCGCGCAGCAGCTCGACCCGCTCGGCGACGTCCTTCGCGGAGATGCCGCGCCGGACGTGGGAGAGCAGGGCGGCGGCCACGAGGCTCACCGGCGTGACCGTCACCACCTCGGCGATGCCCCACATGACCCGGTTGGCCAGGTGCTGGACGAGGGAGCGGCGCGAGTCGAAGCCGCGCTCGTCGGCGTCGAGCGTGAGCGAAGGAGCGCCCGCGTTGGCGCCGAGTTGCCGCTCGGCGAGATCCTTCAGCGAGACGGGCGTGCCGAACTGGAGGTAGATGCGGCCGTAGCTCCGGAGGAGGGCACGGGGCGCCTGGAGGAGGGCGCCGAAGGACTCCTTCTTCTTCTCCCCCCCGGCCAGCTCCTGCGCGTACGACGAGCCCTCCACGAGGCGCTCGTAGTCCACCGCGATGGGCACGAAGAGGACGTCGTCCACCGCACCGTCTCCCCAGGCGTCGACCTCCATCGAGAACAGGCCGGTCTTGGGGAAGAGGAGCTTGCCGGTGCGGGAGCGCCCTCCTTCCGGGAAGAACTCCTGGGTGAACCGCTCCCGGAGGAGGTACTTCACGTAGGCGCGCAGGGTGGCGCTGTAGATCTTGTCGCCCTTGAAGCTGCGCCGGATGAAGAAGGCTCCGGCGCGGCGCGCGAACGATCCGAAGGGCCAGAAGGCCAGGTTGATGCCGGCGGCGACCTGGGGCGGGATGAGCCCGTGCTCGTAGAAGGCCCACGAGAGCAGCATGTAGTCGATGTGGCTCTTGTGACTGGGCGTGAGGACGAGCGGCTTGTCGGCCGCGAGCCGCCGGATCTCGGCCAGCCCCTTCTCGTCGATCTCCACCCGGTCGTACATGGTCTGGAAGATCCAGCGGAAGATGGGCCGGATGAAGTCGATGAAGAGGGGCGAGTAGCGGCTGGCGATCTCGCGGAGGTCCCTCACGGCCTCGCGCCGCACCGAGCCCGCCGACCTGCCCTTCTGCCTGGCCACGTGCTCCAGCACCTCGCGCAGGTGCCGGTCGCGCATCACCTTCTCCTCGACGCGGGTCGGCGTCCGCAGCGGCGGACCCACGGCGGCGCGCAGCTCCCGGGCGAGGTGGTGGTGGATCGTGCCACGCGCCTTCCGGGCCACGAGCGCGTCGGGTTCCCCGGGGCGCTCGGACACGAAGGTGGCCAGGTCGACGGGGCGTCCCACCCGGAGGTAGGCCCGCTTGTAGTTGCGGAGGAAGGCCACCGCCGCCGGCAGCGTGGTGGGCGACTCGGGGGAGCCCCAGACCAGATCCCAGATGGGAGGGACGACGCGCTGGGCGCGGCGGCTCCAGACCAGGATGAGGGGGACGAGGAAGATGGGCCTCTGCTGGCTGCGCTGGAGCTCCACCAGCGCCTCGAAGGGAGGTGCGCTGTCCTTGTGCGCGTTGAGGAAGATGACCGCGGTCGACTGCCCGCGCTCCGCGGCGTCGACGAGCGCGCGCCGGCTGCGCCAGACCGCCGCCAGCCAGCCGAACAGCCCGACGAAGTTCACGGCGACCCGGAGCGGCGGCAAGGCGAGCCGCCGGACGAGCCACTTCACGTAGAGGTAGTTGATGAGCCCCGAGGAGCGGGCGACGAAGACGACGCTGCCCCGCTCCGCGAGGGCCGACATCTGGCCCTCGAGCCCCTCCGGGAGGTGGATGGGCTCGAACCAGCGGTCGAAGAGGAGGCGGCGCCGGCGAGGGCTTCGGGGAGCCGGGGTGGTGGAGGGAGCGGGGTCCAATCGAGGTCCGGGTGCGCCGCGCTAGGCGCCGCGGCGCTTCACGCGCCCCTCGCGGTCGAGGTACCAGGGCTCGACGAGCAACGTCTCGACCTCGCCGCGGTGCCCCTTCACGTCCGCGCCCAGGTCGTGCAGCGCCTGGAGCACCTCGCCGCGGACGCGGGCGTTGTCCCGGTCGCGGAGGAGGAGCGCCAGGAGGGCTTCCCGGGCGGCCTCGCTCGGCGTCCCGACGGTGAGCGACCGGGCCGCCCCGATGCGAACGTCGTCCACGAAGTCCTCGAGGAGCGGGATGACCACGTCGTCGCGCTCGGGTCCCCCGACCGGCTTCAGGGCCGCCAGGTCCGGGTGCTCGCGCAGCCAGGAGAGGAACACCAGCTTCTTCTCCGGATCGCGCGTGTACTCCCGCCCGAGCTTCTGGAGAATGGCGTGCACGGTGCCGAGGAGCTCCTCGGGCGGGGCGAGCGAGGCGAGCACGCGCAGGCCCCAGGCGACGCCCGATTCCTGCTCCTCGAGGAACTCCCGCACCGGCTCCCGTGCCTTGGTGCCGGCAGCCACCAGGATGGCGCGGGCCTGCTCCTTCTCGTCGTCGTCGGAGATGCCCACCTCGGCACGGACCGTGAACCGCAGGCAGATGGTCTTGAGGGCGGCCGGGGTCCCGATCTCGCCGAGCTGCTCGAGGGCCTTCTGCCGGTTCTCGGCGGGGCCCCACTTCTGCGTGATCTTCTGTCCCAGCTTCTTCAGGCTGGCCTGCTCGCGCGACTCCCGGCTGCCGAAGAGGTCGAGGATTCCCATGGCGACCTTCTACAACGAGATTCCCGCGCGCGGGTCGGACTTGTAGAGATCCTGGAGCGGCTTCACGGCTTCGCGCAGGGCGTCACTCTCCTCCGGAAGGACGATCTTGGCGACCGCGTAGAGGTCGCCCCGGGGCCCTCCCTTGAGGTCGGGCAGCCCCTTGCCCCGGAGCCGCAGCTGGCGACCGGACTGGGTCCCGGGCGGAATCTTGAGCTGCACCTGTCCCTCGAAGGTGGGAATGACCACCTCGGCCCCGGTGACCGCCTCCGGAACGGTGAGCGGGAGGTCGAGGTACAGGTCGTGCCCCTCCCGGCGAAGCCCCGGGTGCGCGAGGAGCCGGACGACCAGGTAGAGATCGCCCGCCGGGGCGCCGTTCGAGCCCTCGCCACCCTGGCCGGTCAGCCGGATCCGGGATCCGTCGGTGACACCGGCGGGGATCTTCACCCGCAGCGTCTTGCCGTCGACGTGCAGGTCGCGCTCGGCCCCGAGGACGGCGTCGCGGAGGTCGACCTGGAGCTCGGCCTCGGCGTCCCGGCCCGGGATCGCGGAGGGAACGCCACGGCGTCGGCCACGCACTCCCCCGCCGAAGAGGTCGCCGAAGATCGAGCCGAAGTCGAAGTTCCCCACCCCGCCCACGTTGACGGTCTCGAAGTCGCCCAGGTCGAAGGGCACCTCCTGCCCGGGGCGGCCGCCGTGCTGCCTCCACTGACGGTACTGGTCGGCGGCCTTCTCGTCGAAGCCGGTTCGCAGGGAGTCCGGTCCGAACTCGTCGTAAAGCTTGCGCTTCTTCGGATCGGAGAGCACCTCGTGGGCGGCCGTGATCTCCTTGAACTTCTCCTCGGCCTTCCGGTTTCCCGGGTTCATGTCCGGGTGGAACTTCTTGGCGAGCTTCCGGTAGGCCTTCCGGATGTCGTCGTTCGAGGCGCCGCGGCTCACGCCGAGGACGTCGTAGAGGTCAGGTGGGGGCACGAGGAAAAAGCTAACGCGCCCGCGCCCGAGGTCAACGTTGGTTGTCGCCCGGAAGGGTGGGGAGGACTAGAATCGCCCCGTGCTGAAGGGCGCCCTCGTCGCGGCCATCCTCGTCCCGCTCGCCGCCGGGGCCACCGACGTCCCGGACGAGGGTCGGGTCGTCGACCAGGTCGTCGCCGTGGTGGCCACCCGGGGCCGTGAGGCGCGCATCGTGACCCTGACCAGGGTCGCGGAGGAGGGGCGTATCGCGCTCGTGTCCCGCGGGGGCATCGAGGCGGCGACCTCCACCCTGGACGGGGCGGTCCTCCGCGCTTCCCTCGACTGGTACGTCGACCAGCTCCTGCTCCACGAGGAGGCCGTCCGGCTCCAGGTCTTCGAGGTGGAACGGGAGGCAGCGGTCGCCGAGCTGGCGCGGTTCAAGGCCGAGTTCGCGACACCCCGGCAGTTCAAGGCCTTCCTCTTCGAGATCGATGCGACCGAGGAGGAGCTCACGAGCACGCTCCGGCGAAGCCTGCGGGTCCGGAGGTACCTCGAGTCCCGCCTGGGAAGGCTCCGTCCGACTCCGCGGGACGTCGAGGCCTGGTACGAGGCCCATCCGTCCGAATACGGAGGTCGACCGCTGTCGGAGGTCACCGAGGAGATCACCGCCCGGCTCACCTCGGCAAGGGCCGATTCCGAGACCCGGGCGCTGCTCGCCGACCTGCGAAGACGGGCCGACATCCGCATCCTCGTCGATCTGGGCGCCCGCCCGTGAAGGGCGACGGGTCGCCTGGCCTGGCCTTCCGGCGCATGCGGGAGGCCGACCTTCCGCGCGTCATGGAGATCGAGCGGGCCGCCTTCTCCCACCCGTGGACGGAGGAGCTCGTCCGGCGCGAGCTCGGCCACGAGTTCTCCACGGTCCTCCTCGCCTGCGGCGGGGAATCGGAAGCGGTGCAGGGGTTCGCCGTGGTGTGGCTCGTCCACGACGAGCTCCACGTCCTCAACGTGGCGGTCGCGCCCGAGGCCCGGCGACGCGGCGTCGCGCGCGCCATCCTCGACCGGGTGGAGGCGCAGGGGAGGGAGCAGGGGGCCCGGATCGCCATGCTGGAGGTGCGCCGGGGGAACGCGCCGGCCATCGCCCTCTATCGCTCCCTCGGCTACCGCGAGGTCGGGGTCCGCCCGCGCTACTACGCCGAGGACGGCGAGGACGCGCTGGTGATGGACAAGGATCTGTAGGGCGCCCTGCCGCGCTTTCCCGCGTGGAACGCGGCCGCTTCTCCGTGGTAGACAGCCCGCCATGACGACCGCGCTCCTGCTCGGCCTGGCCCTGCTCGCCTCGACGCCTCCCGCGACGGAGGGTGCCGCCCCGTCCTTCCTGCGCGAGCAGGCGGAGACGCGTGGCTACCGCGCCGGCATGCCCTCCCGGGCCACCGTGGTCCCCGGCGGTGCGGAGGTGATCTTCCTCCGCTCGGGACCCCGGTCGGGCGTGCTGTCCCTGTTCGCGACCGAGGTGGCCACGGGCAAGACGCGCGAGCTGCTCACCGCGGAGACGCTCCTCGCCTCGGAGCCCGGCGAGCTCTCCGACGCCGAGAAGGCGCGGCTGGAGCGGCAGCGGATCACGGCCCGGGGCATCACCCACTACGCGCTCTCCCAGGACGGTCGGACGCTGATCGCCTCGCTGGGGGGCAGGGTCTACGCCGTCGATCGGGTGACGGGCGAGAAGCGGCGGTTGCCGGTCCCCCAGGGCTCCCTCGACCCGCGCCTCTCCCCCGACGGCAAGCTCCTCGCGTTCGTCTCCGGCGGCGACTTGCAGGTCCTCGACCTGGGCACGGGGAAGGTGCGGGCGCTCACGACGGGGGCCACCGAGTGGAAGACCCACGGGCTCGCCGAGTTCGTGGCCCAGGAGGAGATGGACCGCAGCGAGGGCTACTGGTGGTCGCCCGACTCGCGGAGCCTGGCATTCGAGGAGGCCGACGACACCGAGGTGGAGAAGCTCTCCATCCAGGATCCGGCCCGTCCCGAGCGGCGCCCGGTGCAGTTCGCCTACCCGCGCGCCGGCCGGCAGAACACCCGGGTGCGGATGGGCGTCGTGGGCGTCGAGGGAGGGGCTCCCACCTGGATCGACTGGGACCGCGAGCGCTACCCGTACCTGGCCCAGGTGCGGTGGCAGAAGGGCGCGCCCCTGCTCCTCGTCGTGGAGAACCGCGCCCAGACCGAGGCGGCGGTGCTCCGCGCCGACACCGCCACCGGGAAGACGGCGGTCCTCCTCGTCGAGAAGGACCCGGCCTGGCTGAACCTGAACGAGGCGGCGTTGCGCTGGATGCCGGACGGGTCGGGATTCCTCTGGTTCACCGAGCGCAACGGCGGGGCCGAGGTCGAGCTGCGGGCTCCGGACGGGACCCGGGTCTCCGACGTGGTGCCGCTCGCCTCCGGGTACGTGGGACTGGCGGGCGTGTCCGACGACGGCGAGGTCTGGTTCCTGGGCACGCCGGGGGACCCGACCCGCGACCGCCTCTTCCGGGTCCGCCCGGGCCAGGCGCCGGTCGAGGTGGTGGTCTCCGCCGAGCCGCTCACCGGTCTCGGGGCGAAGGTCGCCGACGGCGGGAAGGCCCTCCTCGTCACCTCCTCCCGGGCGGGCGAGGGGTCGCGGACCTCGCTCGTCGGGCCCGACGGGACGGAGAGGGTCCGGCTGCCCTCGGTGGCGGTCGAGCCGCCCTTCCGATCGCGCCCCGAGGTCCGGCAGGTCGGCGAGCGGGGGCTCTGGACGTCGCTCGTCCGTCCCCGCGATTTCCGCCCCGGGGTGAAGTACCCGGTGATCGTGCAGGTGTACGGTGGGCCGACCCGCTTCTCGTCGATGGGGCTGCGGACCGGATCCCCGCGCGCCCAGTGGATCGCCGACCAGGGTTTCCTGGTGGTGAAGGTGGTGAACCGGGGCGAGACGGCGCGGCTGGGGCGCGCCTTCGAGCGGGCCGTGAAGGGGGACCTGGCCGGTCCGGCGCTGCGAGGACCAGGCCGAGGCGCTGGCCGGGCTCGCCGCGGTGGTCCCCGAGCTCGACCTCTCCCGGGTGGGCATCTCTGGCTGGTCCTTCGGCGGGTACATGGCGGCCCTGGCCGCGCTGAAGCGGCCCGACCTCTACCGGGCCGCGATGGCCGGAGCCCCGGTCGTCGACTGGCGCGACTACGACACCTTCTACACCGAGCGTTACCTGGGGCTTCCCGGGGAGGCTCCGGAGGCCTACGACCGGAGCTCGCTCGACGCGCCTGGCCGCCAAGGGCCACGCGCCGCTCCTCCTCGTGCACGGCACGGCCGACGACAACGTCTACCTGCTGCACTCGCTGAAGCTGGCCGACGCCCTGTTCCGCGCCGGCGCGCCGGCCACCTTCGTGCCCCTCGCCAACGTCACCCATCTCGCCGCCGATCCCTCCACCGCCGAGCAGCTCGCCGAGATGGAGATCCGCTTCTTCCGCGAGACCCTCGGCGCTCCGCGTTCCTGACTCCATGGCCTGGGGCACCGCGCGAAAGCTGCTCTTCCACCTCGACCCGGAGCGGGCCCACGCGCTCGCCTCCGGTGCGCTGCGCGTCATGGGCGACCGCGGGCGGGGTGCTCCGTCCCAGGCCCGACGACTCCCTGCGCGTGAGGTGCATGGGGCTCGAGTTCGACAGCCCGCTCGGCATGGCGGCGGGGTTCGACAAGGGCGAGGTGCTCGTCCGCGGACTCCACGCGCTCGGGTTCGGCCACGTCGAGGTCGGGACCATCACGCCCCGGCCCCAGGCCGGAAACCCCCGGCCGCGCCTCTTCCGGCTGCCCGAGCACCGGGCCCTCATCAACCGGATGGGCTTCAACAACGAGGGCACGGCGGCTTGCGGGCAGCGCCTCGCGAGGCTGCCGCGGGAGGGCAGGGGAATCGTCGGGGTGAACGTCGGCAAGAACAAGGACACCCCCAACGAGCGGGCCGTCGACGACTACCTGGCGGCCATCGACGCGCTCCACCCCTGGGCCGACTACCTGGTGGTGAACCTCTCCTCGCCCAACACGCCGGGGCTCCGGGATCTCCAGGACCGCGCGCCGCTGGAGCGGTTGCTCGGGGCCTGCGTCGACCGGGCCCGGCCGCTCGGCAAGCCACTCCTGGTGAAGCTCGCGCCGGACCTCGCGCCCGAGGCGCTCGACGAGGCGGTCGACGTGGCGGTGGCCTGCGGGACCTCCGGGATCATCGCGACCAACACCACCATCCAGCGACCTGGAGCGGTGGCGGCCCATCCGCGGGCGGGGGAGGCAGGCGGGCTGTCCGGAGCGCCGCTCGCTCCGCTGGCCCTCTTCGCCCTGCGCAGGGCGCACGCACGGGCCGCGGGTCGAATCCCCGTCGTCGGGGTCGGCGGGATCATGGACGCCGCGCGACGCCTACGCCCGGATCCGGGCGGGAGCCTCGCTCGTCCAGGTCTACACGGGCTCGATCTACGGAGGCCCGGCCCTTCCCCGCAGGATCCTGGAGGAATTGCCGGAACTCCTGCGTCGGGATGGGTTCGGGAGCGTCGAGGAAGCCATCGGGACCGCCCCCCTTCCGGGTTGACTGGGAAATCACCTGGACAGTTGACGAGGATGACGCGACGCGTTATACCACATCGTCGACATCGCCCCTCACGGAGAGGGGCCAACCCCACGAAGGAGACGACGATGGCCGAGGCACACAAGGGTCGCAACGCGAAGAGCAACGCCAAGGTGGAAGGCTTCCTCCGTGAATCGGTCGAGGTCGCCCAGGCGCGCCTCGAGATCCTCGAGGCCGAGGCCCAGAAGCTCCTCCACGAGGTGCAGACGCGCTTCCAGAAGGTCTCCGGGAAGGACTGGGCCGAGGTCCGCGAGCGGCTCGACCACCTCCGCGAGGTCGGGATGGAGCGCGCCGAGGAGTGGAAGGACAAGGCGCAGGAGTTCCGGGTCGAGGCCGCCGAGAAGCTCGAGAACCTCCAGGTCTCGGCGCTGCGCTTCCTGGGCGTGGCGAGCCGCGAGGAGGTCGCCGAGCTCTCCCGCGAGATCAACAAGATCCTGAAGCGGCTCGACGAGAGCCGCAAGCGCAAGGCCGGCAAGCCCACGCGCAAGCCCGTCGTCGGGCAGGCCTAGGGCAAGGGGAGCGACTCGATGGCGGATCTCCAGGCGAAGTTCCGGGAAGCTTGGTCGCACGCGCTGGTGGGGCTGAACGCCGCCGAGGCCGAGGCGGAGAAGGTCCTCGCCCGCCTGGCCGACGCGGCCGGGCTCACCCCCGAGGACGTGAAGCACCACGCCCGCGAGTTCGGCGAGCGGCTCACCCAGCAGCGGCGCGAGGTGGAGCGGGCCATCGACGACGGCGTCCGTCGCGCGGCGGCCCAGTTCAAGGTTCCCACCCGGGACGAGATCGAGTCCCTGCGCCGCCGCATCGACCAGGTCGCCGACCGGCTCGAGGCCGTGGCCCAGGAGCGCGCGCGCAAGGAGTAGGATCCCGGCCCGGTCGCAACCATGCGGGTAACGGAGATCTTCTTCAGCATCCAGGGTGAGGGCACGCGCGCGGGACGCCCCTGCGTGTTCGTGCGCTTCACCGGTTGCGACCTGCGCTGCAACTACTGCGACACGGCCTACGCCTTCACCGGGGGCCGGGAGATGAGCCGGGGGGAGATCCTGGACGAGGTGGCGCGCCATCCGTGCCGCCTCGTGCTCCTGACCGGCGGCGAGCCCATGCTGCAGCGGGAACTGCCGGACCTGGCCCGCGACCTGCTCGATCGTGGCCACGAGGTGCTCGTCGAGACCCACGGGCAGGCCCCTCTCGACGCCCTGCCCGAGGCGGTGGTCCGCATCGCCGACGTCAAGACCCCGGAGTCGGGCGAGCCGGCCACCGACATGGACTGGCTTTCGCGGCTGCTCCCCCACGACGAGGTGAAGTTCGTGGTCTCCTCGGAGGCCGACTTCCGCTGGTCGCTCGAGGTGATCCGCCGTCACGGCCTGGAGGGCAGGGTGACCGTCCTCGTCGGCCCGGTGCTGGGGCGGGTCGAGCCGCGCGACCTGGCCCGCTGGATCCTGGAGAGCGGGGTCTCCGCCCGCCTCAACCTCCAGCTTCACAAGCTCGTCTGGGGCGCCGACGCACGAGGCGTGTAGTCTGGCGGTACGGGGAACTTGACGCGCCCGCGCCGGGGGCGCTAGCTACCGGGAAGCCAGGCGAAATTCGGTCGCGTCTTCACGCAGCGACGAGGAGCAGCGTGTTCGAGCCCGATCCGAGCATCCGCTACATCCCGGCCACCCGCGAGCAGGTCGTGGCGCTCGTGGAGAGCATCAACCAGCCGCAGGTCTCCATCCCGGGCAAGGAGCCCCAGGCGGTGCAGGGCTTCCTCTGCGGCCTCCGGAACCAGAACGGCACCTTCTCCATCTTCGTCTCGCTCTTCCTCCCCCGGACGAGCGAGAACGTGGTCTACGCCAGCAACCGGCGCGAGGTGGGGATGGAGGAGTACCGCGACGTCGAGATCGAGGGGCTCCACTTCCTGGAATCCATGGGCTTCATGCTCGACAACCTGAACTTCCGGAACCTGGCGGCGCCCCAGCAGGTCGAGACCTTGAAGCGGGTGCCGCTCTTCCAGGAGCCGCGCCCGGCCGGCACGGCCACGGGCGGGACTCCCGAGACCAGGACCGCCGAGTGCATCGCACGGCTCCTGGCGAGCGTCTGACCATGCGCGATCTCCCTCTCCTCGTCGCCGCCGTCCTCCTCTTCACCTCCGCCTGCGCGCACGGCGCGAGTGCGCGGGACAAGGACACGGCGATCGTGCACGCCGACCTGGGGGCCGAGGCGATCAACGCCGGCCGCGCCCAGGATGCGATGAAGGCCTACGACGAGGCGCTCAAGTACGACCCCGACCTGGCGGAGGCGCACCTGGGAAAGGGCGTCGTCTACGAGCTCGCCTACGGGAAGCTCGACGAGGCCGAGGCCGAGTACCGCAAGGCCATCGCCCTCAAGCCGACGCTGGCCGAGGCACACAACAACCTGGGACAGATCCTCGCCCGCAACGGACGGCTCGAGGAGGCGGTGAAGGAGTTCGACCTGGCCTCCTCGATCATGCTCTATCGCGAGCCCTGGGTCGCCCGCTGCAACAAGGGGCAGGCGCTCTGGCGGATGGGCAAGAAGGAGGAGGGCGTGGCCGAGCTCAAGGCATGCCTCAACTTCCAGCCCAAGTACTGCCAGGGGTGGCGCGAGCTGGGGCGCATCCAGCTCGCCGACGGGCAGGGCAAGGACGCCGTGGGCTCCTTCGAGCAGTACGCGAAGACCTGCGACAAGTCGGCCGACGCCCAGCAGCTCCTCGGCACGGCCCTCCTGAGATCCGGACAGGCGGGCCGGGCACGCGAGTCGTTCCAGAGGTGCGCCGAGCTCGCCGACGGGACTCCCCTCGGCGAGGAGTGCAAGAAGAGCGGCGAGCAACTGCGGTGACGAACGGGGCCTCCGAGCCGGGTGCAGATCCCCGCGCCGAGGCGGTTCGCGCCTTCGGCCGCTATCTCCTGCGGGAGCGGGACCTGCGCGGGCTTTCGCCCGAGGACGTCGCCAGGGTCACCCGGCTCGCCCCCGCGGTGATCGACGCCATCGAGGCCGGAGATCCCGAGCGCATGCCGCCGCGCGGATACCTGGTGGGCTATCTCCGGAGCTACGCGGGAGCCGTCGGGCTGGACGCCGACGACGTCGTGCTCCGCTACCAGGAGGCGGCAGGCGCCGAGGATCCCGAGCCGACGCCGGGTCCGGCGCGCGCCGGCGCCCGATCGATCGGTCCGCCGTCCCCGGGAGGGCGTCGCTGGCTGGCGATCGCGGTCCTGCTGGCCGTGCTCCTGGCCGCGGCGGTGGCCATCGGCTTCCGGCGCGGCGGCGACGACGCGGGCGAGATCCGCGGACGGAAGTCCTCGGAGCGCGCGCCCTACCGGGCCCCCGGTGCGCCGTAGGCGCTCGCGTGTCCCGCTCCGCCAAGCTCCGGGCCGTGGTCCTCCGGACGGTCGACTACGGCGAGCGGGATCGCGTGGTGACGCTCTTCAGCCGCGAGCGGGGGAAGCTCTCCGCCTTCGCGCGTGGCGCGCGCTCCTCGCGGCGCCGCTTCGGGGGCGCCCTGGAGCCGTTCACCCTGCTGGCAGCCGAGGTCACGGAGCGCGGGGGCGACCTCTGGGTCCTGGAGGACGCCGGCGTGGAGCGCGGGTTCGGAAACCTGCGAGGCGACCTGGCCCGCATCGCCTGCGCCAGCTACGCGGTCGAGCTGGCGCGGGAGCTGGTGCGCGACGCCGAGCCGCACGAGGACCTCTTCGACGGGCTCGTCGCCTACCTCGGACTCCTCGACGAGGCTCCGGCCCGTCCCTGGGACCTGCGGCGGTTCGAGCTCGACGCCCTGCGCGCCGCGGGCCTCCAGCCCGCTCTCGTCGAATGCGCGCGCTGCGGACGCCCGGCCGGCGAGGGGCCGGCCCGCTTCGACCCGCTCCAGGGAGGCGTGCTCTGCCCGGCGTGCGCGTCCACCGGCAGCGCGGGAGCGCGGCCCATCGGCGCGGACGTGCTCGAGGCGCTGAGGCGGCTCCAGCGCGGGGAGGCCGTCGACCAGGGCCCTGCCGAGGGGGCCCAGGCGCGGGCGATCCTCGGAGCCTGCATCGAGATCCACCTCGGCAAGAGGCTCCAGTCGCGCCGCTTCCTCGACGAGGTCGGGCCGATGCTCTCGTAGCTTAGGGTTTGACAGCGACGGCCGCGGGGCCCTACGTAGGAGGGCCCGCCGACGGCCGGTGGCGGGAAAGCGAGGGCAGCGCGTGACGTTCCAGGACCTCATCCTCAAGCTCCAGTCCTACTGGGCGAAGCAGGGCTGCATCCTGACCCAGGGATACGACCTGGAGGTCGGCGCCGGTACGATGAACCCGTCGACGTTCCTCCGCGTGCTCGGCCCCGAGCCGTGGAGCGTGGCCTACGTGGAGCCCTCGCGGCGCCCCGCCGACGGCCGGTTCGGGGACAATCCCGAACCGGCTCTTCCAGCACCACCAGTTCCAGGTGATCCTCAAGCCCAACCCGCCCGACACCCAGGAGCTCTACCTGGGGTCCCTCCGGGCCATCGGCATCGACCCGCGGGAGCACGACATCCGCTTCGTCGAGGACGACTGGGAGAGCCCGACCCTGGGCGCCTGGGGTCTCGGCTGGGAGGTCTGGTGCGACGGCATGGAGATCACCCAGTACACCTACTTCCAGCAGGCGGGCGGGTTCGAGGTGAGGCCCGTGGCGGCGGAGCTGACCTACGGCCTCGAGCGCATCGCCATGTACCTGCAGGACGTGGAGAACG
Organism: uncultured delta proteobacterium; assembly: GCA_963818535.1. Taxonomy (GTDB): domain Bacteria; phylum Myxococcota; class Myxococcia; order Myxococcales; family Anaeromyxobacteraceae; genus CAIOAK01. The sequence continues at coordinate 579,036 of CAWFSM010000008.1, forward strand.
TCTTCGACGTCGAGTGGGTGAAGGGCGTGAAGTACCGCGAGGTCTTCCACCGGAACGAGGTGGAGATGAGCGAGTACGCCCTGCGGCAGAGCGACCCGAAGATGCTCTTCGGCCTGTTCGAGGTGTACGAGGCGGAGTGCAAGCGCCTCATCGAGGCCCGGCTGCCGCTGCCGGCCTACGACCACTGCCTCAAGTGCTCCCACACCTTCAACCTGCTCGACGCCCGCGGCGCCATCAGCGTCACCGAGCGCGCCGCCTACATCGGGCGCGTGCGGGCCCTGGCGCACCTGTGCGCCCGGGGCTACCTCGCCTCGCGGGAGGCGCTGGGATTCCCCATGCTGCCGCCCAAGGAGCGCAAGGCGGCGGTCGATGCGGCGCGCGCGGCCCGCGAAGCGGCCGAGGCCGGGAAGTAGGAGGCGGGCATGGCGGACCTTCTTTTCGAGATCGGCGCCGAGGAGATCCCGGCGGGATTCGCGCCGGCGGCGCTCCAGCAGCTCGCCCAGGACCTGTCGAAGGCGCTCGACGACTCCCGGCTCGCCCACGGCGAGGTGCGAGCGGTCGGCACCCCGCGGCGGCTCGCCGTCTGGGCGCGCGAGGTCGCGTCCCGCCAGGGAGACGCGATCAGCCAGGCGCTCGGACCACCGGTGGCGCAGGCCTTCGACCCGGCCGGCAACCCCACGCCGGCGGCGGCCGGCTTCGCCCGCAGCCAGGGCGTCGAGGTGGCGGCGCTGGAGCGGGTGGAGACGCCCAAGGGACTTCGACTCGCGGTGACCAAGGTCGAGAAGGGGCGCAAGGCCGAGCAGGTCGTGCCGGCGATCCTGGAGCGGCTGGTGTCCGGCCTGCGCTTCAAGAAGGTCATGCGCTCCCGGTACGACGAGGTCACCTTCGCCCGACCGGTGCGCTGGATGGTGGCGCTCCTGGGTGGGCGCCCGGTGCCGGTCCGGTACGGCGAGGTCCGCAGCGGACGGACCACCGTCGGACATCGCTTCCTCTCCCCGCGCGCCATCCCGCTTTCCGGCGTGCCGGAGGAGTACGTGGCGCGGCTGCGCAAGGCACACGTGCTCGTCGACCCCGAGGAGCGGCGCGCGGCGGTCGAGAAGGAGCTCTCGCGGGCCGCCCGCAAGGCGGGTGGATCGCTCCGGCCCGACGAGTCGCTCGTCGAGCAGGTCACCTGGCTGGTCGAGCACCCCACCGGCATCGCCGGCTCCTTCGAGAAGTCCAACCTGGAATTGCCCCCGGAGGTGGTCATCTCCGAGATGCGCAACCACCAGCGCTACTTCGCGGTGGTCGACGGCAAGGGGCGCCTGCAGAACGGCTTCGTGGCCGTGTCGGGCACGCCGGTGAAGGACCCCGAGGTCGCTCGCCACGGGTACGAGCGCGTGCTGCGCGCCCGGCTCGCCGACGCGCGGTTCTTCTTCGAGGAGGATCGGAAGCGGAAGCTGGTCGATCGGATCGAGGACCTGGGGCGCCGGACCTACCAGGCCAGGCTGGGGAGCGAGCTCGATCGCGTTCACCGGATCGGCGCGGTGGCGAGCGACCTGGCGAGGGCCCTGGGGAAGGAGGAGCTGGTCCCGGATGCGCTCGAGGCGGCGCGCCTCTGCAAGACCGACCTCACCACCGGCATGGTCGGCGAGTTCCCCGAGCTGCAGGGGACGATGGGCGGACACTACGCCCGGCTGGAGGGGCTCAGGCCCGCCATCGCCGACGCCATCGAGGACCACTACAAGCCGCTCGGAGCCTCCGAGGAGATGCCGCGCGGCGACCTGGGCGCCCTGGTCGGCGTGGCCGACAGGCTGCACCAGCTCGTGGGCATCATCGGGGTGGGCGAGAAGGCCACCGGCGCCGCGGACCCCTACGGCCTGCGGCGCGCGGCCATCGGGATCCTGCGCATCGTCCAGTCGCGCGGGTGGCACCTCTCGCTGGCGGGAGCGGTGGAGCGCTCCCTCGACGCCCTGGCCGGGGCGCGGCTCGCCGCGGACCGGGCGGTGGTGGCCTCCCAGGTCCGGGAGTTCCTCCGGGGGCGCCTGCGCGCGCTCTGGAGCGACGAGTTCGACGGCGACCTGGTCGACGCCGTGCTCGCCGCGGGATTCGACGACGTGGTGGACGCGCGCCAGCGGCTCGAGGCGCTCTCCAGCATCAAGTCCCGGCCCGACTTCGTCCCGCTCGCAGTCGCCTTCAAGCGGGTGGCGAACATCCGCGAGAAGGCGGGAGAGGGAACCGGGGCCGGCGTGGACCGGACGCTCCTCCGGGAAGACGCCGAGACGGCGCTGCTCGACGACCTCACGAGCGTGGAGGCGGAGGTCGCGGAGCTGCGGCGCGTCCGCGACTACGCGGCCGTCCTGCGTGCCGTGGCCTCGCTGAAGCCCTCGATCGATCGGTTCTTCGAGCAGGTCCTGGTGATGGCCGACGACCCCGCGGTCCGCGCCAACCGGCTCGGGCTCATGAAGCGGGTTTCCGACCTCTTCGGCGACGTCGCCGACTTCCGGAAGATCCAGGCCGAGGTGCCTCAGACGAGCGGGGAAGGGAAGGGCGCCTAGGAGCGCTCCGGGACCCGGTTTCCCCTTGACCCTGGGGGGACGTGGGGCTTAGGTTTCGCGGTCCCGGTGACCCGAATCCCAAAGATTGTCGCGCTCCTCGCCCTGGGGATGGCGGTTGGCTGTCAGGATTCCTTCCCGACGGTCCAGCCCCCCCTCGACGTCCTCTACTATCCGGTCGGCATGGCCGTCCGCCAGGTCGCCCCGACGGACGCGACCCCGTACGGGTCGACCCAGCTCGTCGTCGTCAATTCCAACTTCGACCTCCGGTACGACGAGAGCAGCGGCGGCACGGTGCTGGTCGTCGACCCCGACGCGTCGCAGGACACCTCCGAGGGAGGCCAGCTCACGGTCCGGGGATCCTTCCGGATGGGCAGCTTCGGAGGCGAGATCGGGATGGTCGACGGCGGGTGCCTCCCTGGATGGCCGGACTGCCCGAGCGCGTGCTCGACGCTCTCCGGCGACCCGGCCGTCAGCGGCGGCGGCGCCAAGCTCGTCGTGGCGTCGCGATCCAGCCTGACCCTGTACCGGGTGGCGATGGCCGCGGACGGGTCCCTCCTGTGCGACGAGAATTGCCCGTACGACCTTCCGATCCAGCGGCTCGATCCCTACGGGGTGTCGATCGCCTGCAGCGCCGATCCGTCGATCCCCGCGGCCTACGCCTTCGTGTCCCACCTCCAGGCGACGAACAACCTCGGGTGGCTCACCCGGGCCAATCTGCGGACCGGCGCCGAGAGCGACGTGCTCGGGCTCGTCCTCGGCTCCAACGCGACCTACGCGTCGATCTACGACCCGGGGAGCGACCTCGTCTTCGTGAGCGCCTCGGCCGCCGTGAACGCCCAGTTCCGCTGGTTCAACCCGCTCGTCACCGTCTCCACGGTCGACGGCTTCTCCGTGCCCGACTACAGCGGTCCTTTCTTCTCCAACTTCATGCCCGGCGCGGTCGCCCGCGACATGGCGCTGTCGAGCGACGGCACGAAGCTCTACGTGACGGTGCAGCTCTTCGACCTCACGCTCGCCCTCCAGACCGGCGCCTTCTTCACGCAGGGTGGAGCGCTCGCCGTCTTCGACCTCTCGCAGTCGGCCTTCGCCGAGCCGCGCATGGCGCTCCTCGGCGTGGAGCGGACCTGCATCGGTGCGGGCCAGATCCGGCGGCTCCCCGGCCGTCCCGGGAAGCCCGACCTCTTCGCCATCACCTGCGACCTGGAAGGGGCGCTCGCCATCTACGATTCCGCCGCGCAGACCGTGGTCAAGTACGTCGGCCTCGACACGGACACGGGCCTGCCGGCGCTGGGCCGGATGCCCTTCGGCCTCGCCGTCGAGCCCATCGACCCCGCGTCGGGCCACGGTTCCCGTGCAGTCGCCCCTCTACGACGAATCCCCCTGCGGCGTCGGGCCCAGCTGCCAGAGGATCTACGTGGGCAGCTTCCTGAACCACTGGATCAACGTGCTCGAGCTCGACCCGGACAGGCCCAACGAGGTCGCCCTGGTGAAGCGCATCGGGAGGGGACCGTGAAGCGGCTCGCCCTCGCCGCCGCGCTGGCCTTCTCGGCCTGCTCGAGCGGCAATCCGATCATCCCGGCGGGATTCGACGGCCCGGTGGCGGTCGTCGCCTTCAAGGGCATCAACCCCGACTCGCCCTCCGAGGGGATCGTTTCGCTGCTCGCCGTCGCGTCCTTCCGCGGTGACGAGCTGGTGCTCGTGGATCCGCTCGACGAATCTCCGGTGCCTGGCCCCAACCTCGCCTGGGCGCTCTCCATCCCCACGCTGCCGCGCCCGACCTTCCTCGCCGCGGCGTCGCTCGGCGACGACCTGGCCGACCTGCTGGTCGTGGCGGGCGCCCCGCCCGAGGTGCAGATCGTCGGCACGTGGCTCGACGGGGGGGATGGGGGATACGCGACGACGGGCTTCGGCGTGGTCGAGACCATCGACCTCTCCGGCGTCGTCGGCCCGGGGGCGCAGATCCTCTCCATGGTGGCGGCCTCCGTGCCCGAGGGACCGCCGACGGGAACCCCGCCGGTGGCCCCGGCGGCCAAGGGCCGGGCCTGGATCGTGATCGGGCTCACCGACGTGGACGCCCCGAGGGGTGGCCAGCTCGTGGTGCTCGAGGTGGCGCGCCAGGTCGACGGCTCCATCGCGCTCGCGGCGGCGCCCGTCGTCAAGCCGCTCGGGTTCCCGCCCATCGCGATGGCGGCGGCTCCCGACAACGTCCACCTCTACCTGGCCAGCCAGCAGCCGATCCTGGACTCGTCCGGCCAGGAGGTGCTCGGGATCGCCGAGGTGGACGTGAGCGGCGGGCTCGGCCTCCCCTGGCCCGTTCGCGGTTTCGACGCGCGGGGCGCTCCCACCTTCAGCGTCACCGCCGCATTCGTGGGCGAGCGGACCCCCGAGAACTTCTACACCTTCGCCCCGCCTGCACTGCGCGTGTATGCGAGCCTCGATTCCTCGGGCTGCGGCCCGGAGGCCAGGATCGCCTGCGGCGTGGCCACCTTCGACCCGGCGCTCGGAGGCCTCGCCGCCGATCCCGCGGTGCCGGGGCCGCCGGGATGGCGCGTTCCCACCCAGTCCTACCGGACGCCCCTCTTCGTCGCGGCACTCCCCATCGCGATGGGAATCGCTCCGCCTCCCGCCAATCCCGGTCCCAATCCACCCAGCACGCCGTTCGGCTCGCAGGTCTGCTACTCGCCCGCCCAGACCGGCGTCAGCCTGCCCCTCTGTCCCAGCATCACCGAGGTTGCCTCCAATCCTCCCTTCAACAACGGCGGCGCGCCGCAGAGCTTCATGCTCCAGGCCCCGCCCACCGGGCAACTGTGGACGAGCGTGACGGGCCTGGTGACGGCCATCGACGGCCTCGCCTACCTCCAGGACCTCGGCCGGTTCGGGCCGGTGAACGCCGTGTCGATGCTGAACGACGACAGCACCCGGACCCAGCCGCTCGCGGCCAGCCCGGTGGGGCCGCTGGGCCCGATCGGCAACTCCTCCCTCTTCGGATTCCCCGACGGCACGACCGCCCTGGGCCTGTGGCTGGACCAGGGCTCCGGAACCAAGATTGGGACCGTGGTTTCCGACGCGACCGACCTCGCCAGCGCGATCACCGTCTGGCCCGGGTTCACCAAGGACGACCACTGGCTGGTCTCCTACCAGGGGGTCCTGCCTGGCCTGGCCCAGCGTCGTGCGGTCCTGGGGCTCTCGGACGACGCGACCCTCTACCTCGCCATCCAGGAGGCTGCGGTCCCCTCGAACGACGGCGTGCTGCCCGCCACCTCCTACTGGGTCCCGGGCGCGATCCTCGCCCGACCGGACCTGGGGATCCACACGGTGGAGAAGGACGGGGCTCCCGGCGACATCGCCGTGTTCCTGCTCGACAACGACCCCTGCGCCTCGACGCGACCGAACTGGATCCCGACCGGCAGCACGGTCCCGGTCTACGATCCCACCAAGGCGCCCCAGGCCCACGAGGCGAACCTCCTCTCGCTCCTCCCGGAGAACGGGCTGCTCTACCCCGGCGGAGCCATGCGCCTCACCCCGGTCGTCGAACCGACCGCCGACCCGGCCCTGGCCGCCGAGTACCAGTGCCTGGTCGCCTGGTTCCAGAGTCCGGAGAACGCCGGCAAGGTGCTCACCGCCTTCCGGAACAATCCCCCGAGCACCGACTACGCCCGCGGCGCATGGATCCGGGCTGGCGGGCTGCTGCTCTCCGGGTCGGTGGCGGGCTACGCAGGCAGGCCCTTCATGGACATTCGGTACGAACTCGCCTGGACCGACGAGACCGGGCTCACCGGCGAGGCCCTCGTGCTGGCCCGGAAGGCGCGCCGGTTCTACTACCCGTCCGCATACCCGAGCCGTGCCTACCAGGGATACCCGGACATGAGCGACCCCATGCAGCCCGGGCCGGCCCTGGGATTCCGCGTGGGGCGCTACTGCCTCACCACCGTCCCCGGCTGCAACGCGACGACGTCGCTGCCGGCGCGCGACGCCGGGGTCGACTTCTTCACCCAAAGTGGATTGCTGGCGCTGTCCCGCCACCCCAACAGCTCGGCGGGAGGGACGGCCGTGACCTCCTTCGACAAGAGCGAGTTCCCCGGCCAGGAGTACGTGGGCCGGGCCTTCTACGTGACCTTCACCGGCGACCTGCTCATGATGATCCCCCCGGGACTCGACGTGGGCCAGACCATCACCGTTCGCTGAGGCGAGGGCGCCCTTGCCCACGCTCACCCTCATCGACGGTTCCGGGTTCGTCTTCCGGGCGTTCCACGCGATCCCCCACCTGTCCACGACGAAGGGGCAGCCCACCAACGCCGTCTACGGCTTCACGACCATGCTGCTCAAGGCGCTGCGGGAGCACGCGCCCACGCACGTGGCGCTGGTGATGGACGCGGGCCGCAAGACCTTCCGCACCGAGCTCGACCCGGCCTACAAGGCCAACCGTCCCGAGGCTCCCGAGGAGCTGGTGAGGCAGTTCCCGCTGGTCCGGGAGGTGGCCCGCGCGCTCGACGTGCCGGTGCTCGAGGAGGCCGGCGTCGAGGCCGACGACGTCATCGCCACGCTGGCCCGGCGCGCGCGCGCCGAGGGCTTCGAGGTGATCATCGTCACCGGCGACAAGGACTTCGCCCAGCTCGTCGGCGACGGGATCGAGCTCTACGACCCCATGGCGGAGGCCGCCGGTCGCGGCGGCTGGACGCGAACGGCGGACGTGGAGAAGAAGCTGGGGGTCCGTCCCGACCAGGTGATCGAGCTCATGGCGCTCACCGGGGACAAGATCGACAACGTCCCCGGCGTTCCCGGGGTCGGCGACGTGACCGCCGCCGCGCTCGTCCGCCATTTCGGGACGGTCGAGGCCATGCTGGCCCGCCCGGAGGAGATCCCCGGGGCGGTGACCCGGGGCGGCGCGAAGCTCCAGGAGAAGGTGACGGGGCTTGCCGACCGCATCCGGCTGAACCGCACGCTCGTGGCGCTGAAGGAGGACGTGCCGCTGGCGCAGGGCCCGGGCGACCTGGCGAGGCGCCCGGTCGACACCGAGCGCGCCCGCGCGCTCTTCACCGAGCTCGAGTTCGGCCGCCTGCTGCGAGACCTGCCCGCGCCCGCGCCGTCGCGGGAGGCGCGGGTCGCCACCGAGGTCGTGACCACGCGGGCCGGGCTCGACGCGGCCGTGGTCGAGGCCCGGCGCGCCGGCCAGGTGGGCCTGCGCGCGGCCTTCTCCTCGCCGCTCGCCACGGAGATATCCTCCCGCCGGCCTGGCGCTCGCCGCCGGCGAGCGGTCCTGGTACGTGCCGATCGGGCATCGGTACCTGGGTGCCCCGGCGCAGCTCTCCCCGGCGGAGGTGGCGACGGCGCTCCGGCCCCTCCTCGAGGACCCGGCCGTGGCGGTCCACACCCACGACCTGAAGGGCGAGATCCACGCGCTGCGCCACCTCGGCCTGTCCGCGCCGGCTCGGGGAATCGACACCGACCTGGCGAGCCGCCTCCTGCTCACCTCGCGCCGCGAGCACGCGCTCGCCGACGTGGCGCGAGAGCGGCTGGGCGTGGGGATTCCCCCGGCGCCCGCCGACGCGGGGAGGGGAGACGGGGATCCGGCCACGTACCCGGTGGAGGAGACGGCGGCGCACGCCGGCGCCGCAGCCGCGGTCCTGCCCGGCCTGGCGGCCGCACTGCGTCCGCGCCCTGCGAGACGAGGGGCTCGCCCGGGTCCACGACGAGATCGAGCGGCCACTCGTGCCGGTGCTGGCCGGGATGGAGCAGGTGGGCATCGCCGTCGACTCCGCGGCCATGGGCTCCATGAGCACCGAGTTCGGCGCGGCGATGCGAGACCTGGAAACGCGCATCCACTCCGCGGCCGGCCGCACCTTCAACGTGGCCTCGACCCGGGAGCTGGCGCAGGTGCTCTTCGTCGAGCTGGGCCTCCCGGTGGTGAAGCGGCTCAAGACCGGCCCCTCCACCGACCAGGACGTCCTCGAGAAGCTGGCCGAGGAGCACCCCCTTCCGCGCCTCGTCCTCGAGCACCGGTCCCTCTCCAAGCTGAAGGGGACCTACGTGGACGCGCTGCCGCTGCTGGTCGACCCGGTCGACGGTCGCATCCACACCACCTTCAACCAGGCCGGGGCGGCGACCGGGCGCCTCTCGTCCCAGGACCCCAACCTCCAGAACATCCCGATCCGGACCGAGCTGTCCCGGCGGATCCGGGCCGCCTTCGTGGCGCCGCCGGGGCGCCTCCTGCTGTCCGCCGACTACTCGCAGATCGAGCTGCGCATCCTGGCCCACTACGCCGAGGATCCGGCGCTCCTCGAGTCGTTCCGCCTCCGCGAGGACGTCCACTCCCGCACCGCGGCCGAGACCTTCGGCGTGCCGGCGGGCGACGTGACCCCCGACCAGCGCCGCGTCGCCAAGGTCCTGAACTTCGGCATCGCCTACGGCCTCTCCGCCTTCGGGCTGGCCCAGCGGCTCGACATGCCGCCGGCGGAGGCCCAGGGCATCATCGACCGTTACTTCGCCCGCTACGCCGGCGTGAAGCGCTGGCTCGACGCCACGGTCGCGTCCGCGCGGGAGTCGGGCGAGGTACGAACGCTCTGGGGGAGGCGGAGGGAGCTTCCCGAGATCCGGTCACGCAACCCCGGCCTCCGCCAGGCGGCCGAGCGGATGGCGGTGAACACACCCATCCAGGGGACGGCGGCCGACATCATCAAGATCGCCATGCTCCGGGTGGATCGGGCGCTCGCCGCGCAGGGGCTGGCGTCGCGCATGATCCTGCAGGTCCACGACGAGCTGGTGCTCGAGGTTCCCGAGGCGGAGGCCGAGCCGGCGGGAGCGCTGGTCCGCGAGGCCATGGAGGGGGCCGCGGCGCTGCGGGTGCCGCTCGACGTCGAGGTGGGAAAGGCTTCGAGCTGGGCGGAGGCGCACTAGGCGAACTCGGCCCCCCTCGTCAGGGCTCCCCGCTGCCCTTCTTGCGCCCTGCGAGGTACTCCACCGGATCGCCGAGGTCGGTGCTGGAGAAGGTGTCGAGGAGCTTGGCATGTCCCTCGACGAGGGCCCGGACCGAGGCCTCGAACTGGACGCGCAACCGCTTCATCTCCTGGATGTCGTCCACGATCCGGAGGAATCGGTGGTGCGCGCCCTGGACGATCTTCTCGGCCTGGAGCTCGGCCTCGCCGATGGCGATCTCCCCCTCCTTGCGGGCCGATTCCCGGATCTCCTCGCTGGCCCGCTGCGCGGTCACCAGGGTCTCCTGGAGCGTGCGCTCCAGGTCCCGGTGGGAGGCGATCTCCTCGTCGCGGCGCGACAGCTCCTCGCGGAGGGAATGAAGCTCCTTCACCAGGTCCTCGAAGGCGGAGGCGGTGAGGGCGAGGAAGGCCTCGACCTCCTCACGGTGGTAACCCCGCAGGGCCCGGGAGAAGCGCTTCTGCTGGATGTCGAGCGGTGTGAGCCTCATGGAGACCTCCGTGGGTCAGGGTAACACGCGCCCCATGGCGGTCCATTCGGCGGCCCCTCGCGCCCCGTTCGCTTGCGTGGGCCGGAAGAGGGGGTCAACATGACCGCGTCCCCCATGTCCGTCGACACCCGGCGACTCCCGCGAAACCTCGAGATGCTGGCGCGCGCCGCCGCCGAGGCCACCGCGTTCCTCGGGGGCGCCATCCTCATCGGATGGGGGCTCGAGCTGCCGCTCCTGCGCTCCGGCTTGCCCGGGTCGGTCGCCGTGAAGGCCAACTCGGCGCTGGGCTTCGTCATGGCCGGGCTCGCCGCCCGTGGGCTGGCCTCCCACCGCACGGGGCCCCGGACGCGCCTCCTCGCCAAGGTCGCAGGGTCGCTGGTGGGGGTGGTCGGCTTCCTCACCCTCGTCGAGTACGTCGCCCGGGTGAACCTGGGCATCGACCAGCTCCTCTTCAACGAGGGCGGGGCCGTGTCGAACCCCGGCCGGATGGCGCCCAATGCGGCGCTCGCCTTCCTCTTCATCGGCATCGCCCTGGCGGTCCACGACCTGGAGACCGAGGGCGGGACCCGCCCTGCCCAGCTGCTCGCCCTGGCCGCGGCGCTGGTGCCCCTGCAGGCCCTCATCGGATACGCGTACGGGGTCGAGCCCATGGAGGGGCTGGCGGCCAGCACGCGGGTCCCCTTCTACGCCGGGATCGGCTTCTTCCTGCTCGTCACCGCGCTGCTCTTCGACCGGCCGCAGACCGGGGTGATGCGGGTGTTCACCGCGCCCGGCCTGGCCGGGTTCATGGCGCGCCGGCTCATCGGTGCGGTCCTGGTGGTGCCGATCGGGCTGGGGTGGTTCTTCCTCGTGGTCGGGCTGCGGGCCGGCAGGTACGAGGCGCTCCTCGGGGCCTCCTTCGTGGTGGTCAGCGCGGTGGTGGTGGCGGCCGCGGTCGTCTACTGGAACGCGCTGGCGCTCGGCGACATGGAAGCCGACCGGTTGCGGGCCGAGGAGACCGAGCGCAAGCAGCGGGAGTGGTTGCGGACCACGCTGGCGTCCATCGGCGACGCGGTGATCGCCACCGACGTGCGGGGGACCGTCACCCTGGTGAACGCTGCGGCGGAGAAGCTCGTCGGCGCCGGGCCGGAGGCCGTGGGGCGTCCCCTCGGGGAGGTGTTCCGCGCGGTGGACGAGCAGCGACGACCCATTCCCGACCCGGTGGCGGCGGCGCTCGCGAGCGGCGGCCCGAAGCCCCTCGGCGCGGGCGTGACGCTCCTCGCCCCGGGCGCGAGGGAGTACCCCATCGAGGGTTCGGCCGCTCCCATCCGCGCCGAGGGCAGGGAGGCGCAGGGCGTCGCCCTGGTCTTCGGCGACCGCACCGAGGCACGTCGGAGCGAGGCCGAGCGGGCCGCGCTGCTCTCCCGGGAGCAGGAGGCGCGCGCCGAGGCGGAGCGGGCCAGCCGCGCCAAGGACGAATTCATCGCGACCGTCTCCCACGAGCTGCGCACGCCGCTGAACGCCGTCCTGGGCTGGTCGAGGCTGCTCCGCACGGGGCGGCTCGACGCCTCCGCGACCGAGCGGGCCATGGAGGCCATCGAGCGGAGCGCCACGACCCAGGCCCAGATCGTCGACGACCTGCTCGACGTGGCCCGGATCGTGCGCGGCAGGCTCAACCTCGACGTCCGGGACACCGACCTCGGGGCAGCCGTGGAGGCCGCCGCGGAGACGGTCCGGCCGGCGGCGACCGCCAAGGGAATCGTTCTCGAGATCGACATCGAGGAGGGAGCGGGGGCCGTGCGGGGCGACCCGGCCCGCCTCCAGCAGGTCGTCTGGAACCTCCTCGCCAACGCCATCAAGTTCACGCCCGCCGGGGGACGGGTGGAGGTGCGGGTCCGGCGCCTCCCCGATCTGGTCCGGCTCGAGGTCCGGGACGACGGCGCGGGCATCGACCCGGACTTCCTGCCCCATGTCTTCGAGCGCTTCCGCCAGGGCGACTCGAGCCCCACCCGCGCCCACGGAGGGCTGGGCATCGGCCTCGCCATCGTCCGCCACCTCGTCGAGGCCCACGGCGGCAGCGTGAGCGCATCCAGCCCGGGAAGGAACCAGGGCGCCACCTTCACGGTGGACCTGCCCACCCCGCCCGATGCCCCGCGCGCCCACCCGCGCCCCGCGCCGCGGGGAGGGAACCGCCCCTGGCACCCGCCCGGCGAGATCCCCAGCCTCGCCGAGATCCACGTCCTCGTGGTGGACGACGACGACGACACGCTCGACGCGCTTCGCCACCTGCTCGAGCAATCCGGGGCGCGGGTCTCCACGGCGAGCTCGGCCTCCTCCGCATTCCAGGCGGTCGCGGGGGAACCGCCGGACGTGCTCCTCTCCGACATCGGGATGCCCGGCGAGGACGGGCTCTCCCTCATCCGCAAGGTGCGGCAGCTCGACCCGGATCGCGGAGGGACGGTGCCGGCGGCGGCGCTCACCGCATACACCCAGGCGTCCGACCGGGAACGCGCGCTCTCGGCGGGCTTCCAGGCCTTCCTGGCCAAGCCCGTCGACCCCCGCGAGCTGGCCGCGGTGGTGGCCCGGCTGGCGGGCAGGTCGGGATAGAGGCTCCCCGCGGCGGCTGGGCCTCCGTGTTATCTTCCCCGCGCCCCATGCCCTTCGCGGAGATCATCGGCCAGGACAGGGCCGTCGATGCCCTTCGCGCCGCGGTTCGACGCGGCGGGCTCCACCATGCCTACCTCTTCGCAGGGCCGGAGGGGGTCGGGAAGGGGACGGTCGCGAGGCTGCTCGCCCAGGCCGCCAACTGCGAGCGGGCCGACGGGGACGCCTGCGGCGCCTGCGCCCCCTGCCGGAAGATCGCGCGAGGCGTCCACCCCGACGTGCTGGTCGTGGAGCGGGAACGGGACATGGCCCGGGCCGGCCGGTGGGAGCCGAAGGGCGGGAGGACGCCGTCTCGGGACATCGTCGTGGATCAGGTCCGCGAGCTCGTCGATCGCCGCCTGTCCCTGCGGCGATTCGAGGGGCGGCGGCGCTTCGTGCTCATCGATCCGGCCGACGCGATGAATCCACAAGCCCAGAACGCGATCCTGAAGACCCTCGAGGAGCCGCCACCCGACACCACGCTCGTCCTGGTCTCCTCCTCGGCGGACGGGTTGCTTCCCACGGTCCGGTCGCGCTGCCTGCGGCTTCCCTTCGCGCCGCTCCCCGACGCACTCGTCGTGGAGAGGCTCGCGGCGGCGGGCCGGACGCCGGAGGACGCGCGCCTCGCCACCACCCTCGCCGCCGGGTCGCTCGGGAAGGCCCTTGCGCTCGACGAGGACGCCATCAAGGAACGGAGCCTCGCCGTCGAGGAGGCAGCCGCGCTGCCTGCCGACGACGCCCGCCCCTGGATCGCCTTCGCCGCGAGGCACGGGGCGAAGCGTGAACGCGCGCGGGAGGTGTGCGAGCTGCTGCTGGTCTGGCTGCGGGACGTCCTGGTTCGCGGGACGGCGGGCGCGGGCGCCCCGCTGGCGCTCGTCGACCTGGAGGAGGCCACGGCCGCGGCGGCGCGCCTCGGGCCGGAGGTCGCGCTCCGCCGGATCGAGTCGGTGCGCCGGGCCCTCCTGGCGCTTCGCCACAACGCCGCCGGTCCGCTCACGCTGGAGCGCATGCTGGTCGGGTGGTTCCATGGCTAGGCCCCCGGCGAAGAGGAAGGAGCCCGCCCTCGACCTCGAGGGAGCGCTGGCCGCGATCCGGGGCGGGAAGCCGTCGCCCGTCTACCTGCTCGACGGCGATCCGTTCCTCACGCTCCGCGCCGCGCGGGCCATCGCCGATGCCCTCGTCCCGGAGGAGCAGCGCTCCCTCAACCTGGTCGAGGTCGACTCGGCGGCCGGCCCGGCCGAGGTTGCCGCCGAGCTCGCCACGGGCGGCCTCTTCGGAGGCTCCAAGGTGGTGCTGGTGGTCGAGCCGGCCTTCCTCCAGTCGAAGGAGGACCTCGCCGCCGCGTTCGCCCGGGCGAGCGACATGTGGAGGGAGGGGCGGCAGCGCGAGGCGGCGCGCCGGCTGGTCGCGCTGGCGGCGCGCTTCGGGTGGTCCACGGCGGACCTGGCGGGAGACACCCCGCCCAGGCCCGAGGAGTGGGAGGACAAGCTCCAGGGAGACGACGCCCTGCGGCCCGAGGACGGGACCTTCCTCGCCGAGGCGGGGCGCTACGCGGGGGAGAAGAAGCTGCAGGCGGCCAAGGACGACGTCTCCGCGCTCGAGGGCTTGCTGGAGCGCGGGCTTCCCTCCGGCCACGTCCTCCTGATCGCCGCGGGCAAGGTCGACGGGCGGCTGCCGCTCGTGAAGCGGCTGGCGGCGGCGGGGAGCCGGATCCCGCTCGCGGTGGAGAGCGAGGGGACCTGGGACGCGCAGCGCCCGGTGATCGGTCCTCTGCTGGCCGAGATCCTGGCCGGGACCGGGAAGACCGTCGACCCGGGAGCGGAGGCACGGCTGGCCGCGCTGGTGGGGGCCGATGCCCGCGGGCTCGCCGCCGAGGTCGCCAAGCTCGCGACGTTCGTGGGCGACCGCAAGGTGATCCGCGCCGACGACGTCGACGCGCTCGTGGTCCGCACCGCCGCCGACCCCTTCTTCGCGCTCGGGAACGCCGTCGAGGCGCGGGACCTGCCCGCGGCGCTGGGCGTGCTGCGCCGGAGCTTCGCCGACGGGGCCAGCCCCCACATGCTGGTGGGATCGCTCGCCGGCACGATCCGGCGCATGCTGGTCGAGCGGGAGCGCGGCCGGGTCGCTGCGGGCGGGCGCCGCGTCGGATCGTTCGCCGAATGGAACGCGAACGTGCTGCCTTCCATCGAACCCGCCGAGCTGAAGGAGCGCAAGCCCTACGGCTTGTGGATGAAGTACCAGGCGTCCCTGCGCTTCGGTCGAGAGGAGCTCCTCGAGGGGCTCGCGTCGCTCGCCGAGGCCGATCATTCCATGAAGACCGGGTCCGATGGCGCGATCCTCGTCGAGCGCTGGCTCGTCGGGATGCTCCGCGCGCCGGACCGGGAGAGGAGAATCGCTTGAGCCAGAAGCTGCTCGTGACCAGCGCCCTGCCTTACGCCAACGGGTCGATCCACCTGGGGCACCTCGTCGAGTACATCCAGACCGACGTCTACGTCCGGTACCGGCGGTCGCTGGGGGACGACGTGACGTACGTCTGCGCGGCCGACTCGCACGGGACGCCCATCGAGGTGAACGCCGCCAAGGCCGGCGTCTCCCCGAAGGACTTCGTCGAGCGCTATCGCCGCGAGCAGCACCAGGATTTCCAGCGCTTCGGCGTGGAGTTCTCGACCTACTACACCACCGACTCGGAGGAGAACCGGAAGTGGGCCTGGCGCATCTGGGACGCGCTCAAGTCCCGCGGGCTCATCTACAAGAAGTCGGTCGAGCAGCTGTACTGCGAGAGGGATGCCCGGTTCCTCCCCGACCGCTTCGTGAAGGGGACATGTCCGAAGTGCGCCACGCCCGGGCAGTACGGCGACGTCTGCGAGAAGTGCGGGACCACCTACGACCCGCGGGAGCTCTCGGACCCTCGCTGCGTGCTCTGCGAGACCGCGCCGGTGGTGCGGGCGAGCGATCACGCCTACGTGGATCTCAAGAAGGTCGAGCCGTCGATCCGCGCCTGGGTGGAGGAGGAGGGCCACCTCGATGCGGCGGTCCGGGAGCAGGTGAAGGGCTGGCTCGCCGACCTCCAGGACTGGTGCATCACCCGCGACGCGCCGTACTTCGGGTTTCCCGTGAAGGACCCCGACTTCCCGGGGAAGTTCATCTACGTCTGGCTCGACGCCCCCATCGGCTACCTCTCCTCGGGGGAGCACTACTTCGCCGAGGAGGCTCCCGCCGGCGAACGGCTCGACCCGGTCGCCTACGAGGCCACGTATCTCGCGCCCGGCTCGCCTTCGCGCCTGGAGCACTTCATCGGGAAGGACATCCTCCGCTTCCACGCGGTCTTCTGGCCGGCCATGCTGGGCGCGGCCGGGCTGAAGCTCCCGCACCGGCTCGCGGTGCACGGACACCTGACCGTGAACGGCGAGAAGATGTCAAAGTCGCGCGGGACCTTCGTGACGGCGAGGACCTACCTCGACTCCGGGCTCGATCCCCAGCTGCTCCGCTACTACTACGCCGCCAACCTCGGGCCGGGTGTCTCCGACCTCGACCTCTCGCTCGACGAGTTCCGGAACCGCATCAACGCCGACCTGGCCAACAACGTGGCCAACCTGGCCTCGCGCGTCTTCGCGCTGGCCGAGCGGGCCGGGGGAGAGCTCACCGGCGAGCCGGAGGAGGGGATCGCCGGCGTGGCGCGCGAGGCGCTCCGGCTGGCCCGCCCGGCCTACCAGGCCCTCGAGTATCGCGAGGTGGTGCGCCTGGTGAACCAGGTGGCCGACGCGTGCAACAAGCAGCTCCAGGCCTCGAAGCCCTGGGAGGCGCCGTCGGCGCCCTCCTCTCGAAGGCTGCTCCTCTCCTGCGCCCGCGCCCTCCGGGCCATCGCGGTCATGCTCTGGCCGGTGATGCCGGTCTTCGCCGACGATCTCTGCGCCGCCTTCGGCCAGGCGCGCCCGGGAACCTGGGCGGCCGACTTCGACCCGTTCGTGGGCGCGCCGGTGGTGGCACGGGCGAAGCCGCCGCAGATCGCCCGGCTCGACGCGAAGCAGGTGGCGAAGCTGGTCGCCACTCCCGACGCGGAGGCGCCGCGCGTCTCCCAGGCCGCGAGCCCCGCGGAGACGGCGACGAAGGCCACCGTCAAGGCGCCCCCCGCACCCCCGGCCGTTCCCGGCGTCATCGGCTTCGACGACTTCGCCCGGGTCGAGCTCAAGGTCGCGGTCATCCTCGCCGCGGTCCGCGTTCCCAAGGCCGACAAGCTCCTGCAGCTCACCGTCGACGTCGGGGAGCCGGCCCCTCGCACCATCGTGGCCGGCATCGCGGCGTCCTACCCGGAGCCGGAGGCCCTGGTCGGCCGGCGCATCGTCGTGGTGGCGAACCTCGCGCCGCGTGCGCTGCGCGGCATCACCTCCCAGGGCATGCTGCTCGCCGCCGGGGACCCCCCGAGGCTGCTCCAGGTGGACGAGGGCGTGGCTCCCGGCACGCGGGTCAAGTGAGCCTGATCGACTCCCACGCCCACCTCGACTTCGAGGACTTCCAGGGCGACGTCGACGGCGTCGTGTCCCGGGCCGCGGCGGCCGGCGTCGACCGCATCGTGGTGGTCGGGCTCTGGCGATCCCCGGGGAACTTCGGGAACGCCCTCGAGCTGGCGCGCGCGCGTCCGGCCGTGTTCGCGGCCACCGTCGGGATCCACCCGCACGAGTGCGCCCAGGTGCCCGAGACCGACTGGGAGGAGAGCGCGCGCCTGGCCGCCGATCCCGCGGTGGTCGGCGTCGGAGAGACCGGGCTCGACTACCACTACGACCTCTCCCCGCGCGAGGTGCAGCGGGAGAGCTTCCGCCGCTCGATCCGGATCGCCCGCGAGGTGGGGAAGCCGGTCGTGGTCCACGTCCGCGAGGCCCACGACGACTGCGCCGCCATCCTTCGCGAGGAGGGGATCCCCGCCGCGGGTGGGGTCATCCACTGCTTCACCGGCGACTGGGCGGCGGCGCGGACCTATCTCGACCTGGGCCTCCACGTCTCGGTGGCGGGCGTCGTGACCTTCAAGGCCGCCGACGCCATCCGCGACGCCGTGCGCCGCATCCCGCGCGACCGGCTGCTGGTCGAGACCGACAGCCCGTTCCTCGCGCCGGTGCCGTTCCGGGGGAAGCGGAACGAGCCGGCGCACGTGGTCCACGTGGCGAGCAAGGTGGCGGAGCTGTGGGGGGTGACCCCGGGTGAGGTCGCGGAGATCACGACCGGGAACGTGAAGAGGCTCTTCCGGCTCGCCTAGCGAGCCGGTGCTGGCTACCCATCCCAGCTCGTCCACTCGCTGGCCAGGTCGGCCTGGACCTCCTGGCTGCGCTCCTTCCAGCGGACCACCTGCCAGCCGCGCTCCTCGGCCTGCGTCCGGAAGGCTTCCTTGGGATTCACCACGACCGGGTGGCCCACCGCCTCGAAGAGCGGAACGTCCGCCGCGGAGTCGGAGTAGAGCCAGCTTCGCGAGAGCGGGATCCCCTGCGCGGCGAGCGCGGTGGCCACCGCCTCCCGCTTGCCGTCCTGGAAGACGATGGGGGGGAGGATGTCGGAGGTGGCCTTGCCGTCGACGGCGCGGGTCCGGGTGCCGATCGCCCCGTGGACCCGCAGGTGGCGGGCCACCTCGTCGACGATGACCTGCGGCGATCCCGAGGCGATGAGCACGTAGTGGCCGGAGAGCAGGTGCTTGCGGATCTGCCGTACCGCACCCTCGGTGATGCGCTTCTTGAGGTGCCGCTCGAAGCACGCCTGCGCGTGGGTCCGGATGTCGTCCACCCAGAGCCCGGCCTGGCAGCGCGACCCCAGCTCCACCATGTCCTTCTCGCCCAGCCGGCGGCGCGCGTACTCGTAGACGAGCCGCGGGATCCGCGACCGGATCTCCGGGAGCATGATCTTCTCGCTGTAGAGGTACCAGCTGAAGATGGTGCCCGCATTGCCGTCGAGGAGCGAGTCGTCGACGTCGAAGATCGCGGCTGTGCGGCCGAACGGGATCACGCTGGCGTGGCGTCTCCGCCCGTCGGTGCCGTCGTCTCGGGTGCCGAGGGCGTCTCGGGAGCAGCCTCCGGGGCCGAAGCGGCCTCGACCGGAGGTGCCTGGGGGGGGATCTCGGGAGCCGCCTCGGGAACGGGCGCCTCGGCCTGGGGCTCCGCTGCCGCCTCGGGCGCGGCGTCGGGGCGCGCCGCCTCGACCTTGGCGGCGAGGGCGGCGAAGGGGTTGTGGGTCAGGCTCTTCGGCTTGTCCGGACGGGCGCTCGGGCCCCGGTCTCCGGGCAGGCGAGGTCCCATGTAGCGGGGCTTCCGGTCCCCGGGTCCGCCGGGTCCGCCGGGACCGCGGGGTCCACGATCGGGCCGGTCCTGCCGGGGAGGACGCTCGGCGCGGGGAGGGGCCTCGGTCCGCTCCGGACGGGGAGGGGTCCCCTCGGCGGGCGCGGCGGCGGCTGCCCCCTCGGGCGCGGGCCTCGGCTCGGTGCGCTCGGGGCGCGGCGGCCGGGGAGGCTTCGCCTTCTTCTCCTGCTGCGGCTTCCGCTGGGACGTCCCGTTCGCCGGCGGCCGGGGGACGTAGATGACCGGGGTCATGAGCTCGGGGGGAGGGGCCTTCTTCTCCACCTGGGCCGTCGGCAGCGTGCCGCGCCAGATGTGGTGACCGTAGATGTTCTGCGCGTCCGTCCAGCGGCGGGTCCCGCCCTCGCGACCCATGAGCCCGAGCCAGGAGTTCATCCGGCTGTCGAGGTCGTCGATGAAGTGCGTGACGAGCGCCTCGAGGGTGGCCGGGGTCTTGGGCGACCCGAACTCCAGGCGGCCGTGGTGCGAGAGGACGAGGTGGACGACGTGCTGCTCGAGCTCGCGGGGCACGCCCACGCGGCGGGCCTTCTCGTGGATCCACTGCGCGGCCATGACCAGGTGCCCGACCAGGCGACCCTCGTCGGTGTACTCGACGCCTCGCTCGTAGCCGAGCTCGCGGATCTTCCCGAGGTCGTGGAAGAAGGCGCCTGCGACCAGCAGGTCGCGGTCGAGCTGCGGGTACTGGTCGGCGACCCGGTGGGACAGCTTGATGCAGCTGACCGTGTGCTCGAGCAGGCCACCGGCGTAGGCGTGGTGGACGCTCTTCGCGGCGGGGGCGCGGCGAAGCCGGGAGACCACGTCGTCGTCGGCCAGGAAGGCCTTCACGAGGTCCTTCACGTGGACGTCCGTGATGGCCTCGACGAGCCCGACCAGCTCCGCCCAGGTGGCGTCGGTGGCGCCCTCGCTGGGGGCCTTCTCCGGCTTGCGCGGCTCGGGCGGAGGAGCCCAGGCGAAGTCGGCGGCGTCGATCCCGACGGTGGCGGGGTCGACCTTCGAGATCGTCTCGAAGCGCAGCTGCGGCTTCCCCTGGAAGGATCCGATGGCCCCCTCGACCTCCACCAGGTCCTTCTCCTCGAACAGGGCCGAGAACTCGTCGACGCGATCGAAGGAGCGGGCCTCGATCTCTCCCGTGCGATCCACGAGCGTCGCGGCGAGGTAGGTCTTGCCGCTCTTGGCGGTGGGCACGGCCTTGCGAGCCACCGCGAAGATGCCCTTCACGCGCTCGCCTTCCTTGATGTCCTTGACCCAGGTCTTCTCCATGGTTCGCGGAAGCTAACCCAGGAGGAGTTCAGAGACAACCGCGGGTTCCGGAGTTACGCTGTCGGGTGAAGCGAAGGGAGGATGCGATGTCACGCCACACCATCCAGCGGTTCATGACTCCGACGCCGCACACCATCTCGACCCGACAGACGCTGGCCGAGGCCCACCAGGCGATGCGCGATCGAGGCGTGCGCCACCTCCCGGTCGTCGAGGAGGGCAAGCTCGTCGGGGTGGTGTCGCAGCGCGACCTCTACCTGCTCGAGACCCTTCGCGGCGTCGACGTCAGCCGCGAGCTGGTCGAGGAGGCGATGAGCGACGAGCCGTTCGTCGTCGCGCCCGACACCAGCCTGGAGGAGGTCGCCGAGACCATGGCGAACCGGAAGCACGGTTCGGCCCTGGTCGTCGAGAGGTCCACGGTGGTCGGCATCTTCACCTCCACCGACGCCCTGCGGGCGCTGGTGACCCTGCTGCGCATGCCGGGTGACGGGCCGGGAAGCCGAGGCTGACGCGCAACGGATGCGTCCGGCGCGCGTCCGGACGCAAGCACTCCCAGCGGATCTCCACGGAATACTGCGGTTTCGGCTTCGGCACGGCACGTGAAAAGGACTCCCTGGCGCCACGTGGTGCGGGAGAACCTCCATCAGATGAGCCGGATCGAAAGCGACGCCCGTTCCCTCCTCCTGAACCGGAGAGAGGCCCTGCGTCGTTCCCACGACCCATCGGGTGCCGGAGCCTACACGCCGACGGAGGTGATCCCGGAAGCCGTGATCGCCGACAAGATCGCCCGCGAGCTCGCCGAGGTCGACGCGGCGCTGGGCCGGATCGCCGAGGGCTGCTACGGAACGTGCAGCGCCTGCGGGGGGCCACTCGGGCTCCAGCGCCTCCGGGCCATCCCGGAAGCACGCTTCTGCCTCGGCTGCAGTGGCCACAGGCCCGGGGACGATTAAGTTCCAGGGGTGCCGGTGTTACGCCTACGCGCTCGGCGACGCGCTCTACCTGAATCTCACCTCCTCCTGCACGCTCGCCTGCGTCTTCTGCCCGAAGATCCGGGACGACGACTGGGTGGTGGGCGGTCACGACCTTCGCCTCGCCAGGCCACCCTCCGTCGCCGAGGTGTGGGAGCAGGTGGAGAAGCTCGGCCTGGCCGGCCGGCCCGAGGTCGTCTTCACCGGCCTCGGTGAACCGACCCGGCGGCTGGACGTGCTTCTCGAGGTCACGCGGAGGCTCGTGGCCGCGGGGGTCGCCAGGGTTCGGCTCGACACCGACGGACTGGCGAATCTCCGGGAAGGTCGCGACGTCACGCCCGACCTGGCCGGGCGGGGCTCGCCGCGGTCGTGGTGTCGCTCAACGCCCCGGACGCGGCCACATACGTGCGGCTCTGCCCGAACAGGCACGGCGAGGCGGCATGGGAAGCCGTGCGGGAGTTCATTCGTGCCGCGACGCGCCATATCCCGGAGGTCCACGCCAGCTTCGTCGGGGTTCCGGGGCTTGTCATGGACGACTGCCGAAGGGCCGCCGAGGTCGCTGGGCGCCCAGTTTCGCTGGAGGCCCTACGATCGGGTCGGGCGACTCAAGGAGCTGGGCGGAAACGCCTGACTCGGGGGCACCCGAACGGGGACTGCCGCAAGGCTTTCGCCCCGAACGGCATTGCCGACCTCCCGGGAAGAACCCCGCAGCTTCGCCGGTTTGGCTACCAAATGGGTGGACCGGGCTCCGAAAACCATGCATAACATGCGGGCCTCCGCAGCGGTTGCGCGAGCCGAGATGGGAAGACGAGGGTGGGCGAGGAGAAATGACGCTGAGCAAGAACCAGACGCGCGGTGGCAAGGAGCGGATCCTCGTCGTGGACGACGAGGGGAACGCGCGCCAGGCGTTGAAGGACATCCTGACCGAGGAAGGGTACGAGCTGGTCGAGGCGGCCGACGGCGAGGACGCCCTCCAGCTGATGCAGTCGTTCGCTCCGGCGGCCGTCCTCGCCGACGTCCGGATGCCGCGAATGGACGGCATCACCCTGCTCAAGCGCGCGCGCGAGCAGGGCTCGGACGCGGTCTTCGTGATGATGACCGCCTACGCCAGCGTCGAGGCGGCCGTCGAGGCGATGCGGGCAGGGGCCGAGAACTACCTGGTCAAGCCGCTCGACGTGAACGCCGTGCTGGTGGTCCTCGAGAAGGCGCTCGAGAAGCTGCGCCTGCAGCGCGACACCCAGAACCTCCGCGAGCGCGTGCGCGAGCGCTACCGCTTCCACAACATCGTCGGCGACGCCCCCGAGCTGCAGGCGGTCTACGAGGTCGTGAAGCGCGCGGCGCCCACGCGCGCCACCGTCCTCATCCTCGGCGAGTCGGGCACGGGCAAGGAGCTCATCGCCCAGGCTCTTCACGAGGAGTCACCGCGGCGCGACCAGCCGTTCATCAAGGTGAACTGCGCGGCGCTGTCGGAGACCCTGCTCGAGAGCGAGCTCTTCGGCCACGAGAAGGGCGCCTTCACCGGCGCCATCGGCCGGAAGGAGGGCCGCTTCGAGCTGGCCGACAGCGGCACGCTGTTCCTCGACGAGATCGGGGACATCTCTCCCGCCCTGCAGATCAAGCTCCTGCGCGTGCTCCAGCAGAAGGAGTTCGAGCGGGTGGGCGGCGTGTCCACCCTCAAGGTCGACGTCCGGCTGGTGGCCGCCACCAACCGCGACCTGGCCTCCGAGGTGAAGTCCGGGAAGTTCCGCGAGGACCTCTACTACCGGTTGAACGTGGTCGCGG
The DNA here is from genome assembly GCA_963818535.1 of uncultured delta proteobacterium. Lineage (GTDB taxonomy): Bacteria > Myxococcota > Myxococcia > Myxococcales > Anaeromyxobacteraceae > CAIOAK01. The sequence goes on from CAWFSM010000008.1 coordinate 601,954, forward strand.
TCACGCTGCCGCCGCTGCGCAACCGCAAGGGGGACATCCCCGCGCTGGTGAGCCACTTCGTCGAGAAGTACGGCAAGGCCTACGGCAAGGAGATCCGGGGGCTCGCGCCGGGCACGCTGAACGCGCTGCTGGCGCACGACTGGCCCGGCAACGTGCGCGAGATCGAGAACGTGGTCGAGCGGGCGGTGGTGCTGGCCAAGGGGCCGGAGATGACCGCCGACGACCTGCCCCCCACGCTGCGGGGACCGCGCCCGCGCGAGCGCAGCCCGGGCGCGCTCATCCCCGGCGCCACGCTCTACGAGATCGAGCGGGAGGCCATCCTGCGCACCCTCGACATGGTGGGCGGCTCCACCTCGCGGGCGGCCGAGATCCTCGGCATCAGCGTTCGCAAGATCCAGTACCGCCTGAAGGAGTACGCCAACGGCGGTGCAGCCCACGGCGGGGCCGAAGACGCGGCCGAGGAGCCCACCGGGTCCGGCTAGCCCGGCCGCGGCCTATCGGGCCCGCGGAACCCGCAGCGCGAATCGCGCGCCGCCCTCGGGGGCGTCCTCCACGGTGATGGTCCCGCCGTGCTGGGTCACGATGGCGTGGACGATGGGGAGCCCGAGCCCGGAACCCTCCGCCTTGGTGGTGAAGAACGGCTCGAAGATGCGCTCCCGGATCTCGAGGGGAACGCCCGGACCGCTGTCGTCGATGAGGATCTCCACGATGTCGGGGTCGTCGGAAGGCCGGCAGGAGACCCGGACCCAGCCTCCCTCGCGGACCGCGTCGAGTGCGTTCAGCCCCAGGTTCACGAGCACCTGCTGGAGGCGCTCCTCGTCTCCCGCCACGCGAGGGACCACCTCGAAGTCCCGCATGACCCGCACGTGCCGCTTGTCGGCTGGACCGCCGAGGAGGGTGAGCACGCGGTCGAGCACGGGCGCCACCTCCACCGGCTTCGGGTAGAACTCGCGCGGGCGGGCGAACTGGAGGAAGTCCTCCAGGATGTGGTCGAGGCGCCGGATCTCGTCGCGCACCAGGTGCAGCGGCTGGAGGAGCGGGCCCTGCTCGACGGCAGGGAGCTTTCCCACGCGCCGCTCCAGCACCACGAGCTGCAGCGCGGCGGCGTTGAGCGGGTTGCGGATCTCGTGGGAGAGGCCGGCGGTCATGGTTCCCACCGCGGCCAGCTTCTCGGACATGGCGGCGCGCCTCGCCAGCTCGCGCTTCTCGGAATGGAGCCGGACGTGACGCATGGCCATCTCGAGCGTCATGATCAGCTCGGGCGGGTTGACCGGCTTCTGGAGGTAGGCGCAGGCGCCCGCCCGCACCGCGTCGAGCGCCGACTCCATGGTGGCGTGTCCGGTGAGGAGGACGACCTCGCTGTCGGGCGACGACTCCTTGAGCTCCTGGGCGAGCTCGGTGCCGCTGCCGTCCGGGAGCCCCAGGTCGACGAGGGCGACGTCGAACCCGCCCCGCGCCGACGCGTGCGCCTCGGCGCAGGAGCCCGCCGAGCGGACCGCGAAGCCGGCATCCTCGAGGATGTCCCGGAGGTTCTCGGCGAGCGCCGCGTTGTCGTCCACCACGAGGACGCGGGAGCGCCGGGCCGGGGAGGGGTGGTTCACGGGGAGGCCGTCCTTTCGGCGTGGATCTGCTCCACCACGTCGAGCAGCGCTGCGGTGTCGAACGGTTTCGAGAACGTGGCCCGGGCCGAGGCCGGCGCGGCGGAAGGGAAGGCGGTGACGGCGACCACGGGGATCCCGGGGAACCTCGCTTCCAGCCTCCGGATGGCCTCGCCGTCCGGGCCGCCGGGCAGGCGAAGGTCGGCGAGGGCCGCGAAGGGGCGCACCGGGCCGAGGTGATCGGCGTGGAGGACCGAGCTGGCGGTGACCGCGGCGAATCCGCGAAGCCGGAGCGCCTCGGTGAGGTTGTCGAGCAGCGCCTGGTCGTCCTCCAGCACCGCCAGCAGGCCGTCCCGGCGAGCCGCCCCGAGCAGGGCGAGGAGCCGGTCGACGGGAACCGGCTTGGCGAGCACGGCGAGCAGCCCCTCGCGCCGGGCGGCATCCAGGTCGGCGTCGCCGGCGTGGGCGGTGAGGACCACGGCGGGGAGCCCGGGGTCGACGCGCCGGATGGCGTTGACCACGGCGGCGCCGCCCATGCCCGGCATCCGCATGTCGGTGACGAGCGCGTCGAACCGTGTGAGACGCACCTTCTCGACGGCCTCGGCGCCGGTCGCCGCCATCTCGCACGCGCAACCGCATTCGCCCGCGATCTCGACGAGGTTCTCGGCGAACTCCCGGTTGTCGTCGACGAACAGGTAGCGGCGCATGGTCAGGGTGCCGGGAGACGGAGGGTGAACCGGGTCCCGCCACCCGCGCGGGGCTCGTGCAGGACGGTGCCGCCGTGCCGCTCGGCGACGCGCTTCACGAGCGCGAGGCCCAGGCCGTTCCCGTGCTCCTTGGTGGTGATGAGCGGCTCGAAGAGCCGGCCGCGGACCGCCTCGGGAACCCCTGGCCCGTCGTCCTCGACGTCGACGGCCACCCCGCCCGCGTCGGCGCGGGACACGAGACGGACCGCGCCCTCGGGGGCGGCCGCCTGCACCGCGTTCAGGAGGAGGTTCACGACCGCCTGCCCCAGCTGGACCGGGTCGCCGCGGACGGTGAGCCCCTCCGCCGCGTCGATCTCGAGGGTGACGCCGGGCGGCCGGGGAACGGCCTCGGCCGCCTTGTCGAGCAGGGCGGCCATGGGGAACGACTCGCGAGGCAGGGGGCGATCGCGGACCATGTCGAGGAGCCCGGAGATGATCTGGTTGGAGAGGCGGACCTGGTCGCCGATCCGGTCGAGATGCTTCTTCACCCGGTCGTCGTCGCCGGTGCGTCCGCGCAGGAGGTAGAGGGAGCTCTCGATGACCCCGAGCGGGATTGCGAAGCTCGTGCCCGATCGAGCCCACCAGCTGTCCGAAGGTGGCGAGTCGCTCCGACCGGGTCGCCCGGGCGATCAGGTCCTCGCGGTAGGTGTGCAGCATGATGGCCAGCTCGAGGTCGAGCACCTTCCCGAGCGCGGCCCGGACCCGCTCCTGGCGCGCCGGGTCGTCGGGCCAGAGACGGCCGATGCGTAGCCCCAGCTCCTCCCGGATCACGTTCATGGCCCCGAACATGTAGTGCTGGGGAAGGTCGATGCGGACGTGGACCCTCCCGATGCGGCAATGGGCTTCCCACCAGGACTCGTCCCAGGGGCCTCCGACGGCCTCCTCCATCCACCGCACCAGCGTCTTGCGGAGGTGACCCACCTGGCTCTCCCCACCGACGAGCGCCTGCCGCGCCCCCTCGTGGGCCAGGATCCGGTCGTAGAAGGTGGCGGCGATGGCGGGGAAGTCGGAGGAGGCACCGTCCCGGAGCGCGCGCAAGGCCGACGCGTCGTCGGGCCCGAAGCCCACGTAACGCTTCAACTCCTCGATGAGGGTCTCCGCCATGCGAGCGGGGAATCTAGGCTTCCGGCCCCCACGAATCAACGCGGAGCGCCCTGGGCGGGACGCCGCTCGGGCGCCAGGACGATGTAGCCTCGGTACATGGCGCAGGCCCCACCGGCTTCCGGCGACACCGTGACCCTGCTGGCCGGGGGCCGGGAGGCCTTCCCGCGGATGCTGAGCGCCATCCGGGGAGCGAAGCAGTCGGTGCACCTCGAGATCTACTACCTGGCCCGCGAGGGAGTGGGGGACACCTTCCGGGAAGCCCTCTCCCTGGCGGCGCTCCGGGGAGTTCGCGTCCGGGTGATCCTCGACGGCTGGGGGTCGGCGCTCGACGGCCGCTGGCTGCAGTCGATGCTCGAGCCCGACGGCGCCGAGGTGAAGATCTACCACCCGCTCTCCGCGCTCTTCACCGGGCGCTTCCGCAGGAACCACCGGAAGATCCTGGTCGTCGACGGCGAGGTGGCCTTCCTCGGCGGCATCAACATCGCCGACGAGTACGGACAGGTCGGCCCGGGCCGCGCTCCCGACCTGGCCGACGAGGCGCCCGAGTGGATGGACCTCGCGGTGGAGATCCGCGGCGCCACCGCTGCCTGGCTGGAGGCCCGGATGCGCGGCGAGCGACCCCCGCGCCTGCGCGGCCCGGTGCAGGTCCACCTCTCGGGGATCGGGGGCGGGGGACGCCTGCGCAACCTCTACCGGCGGGCCTTCGGCGCAGCCCGCACCGAGATCCTGGCGGCGCACGCCTACTTCCTGCCCGACCGCCGCTTCGTCCGGTCCATCACCGCCGCCGCGCGACGGGGCGTGAAGGTGACGCTGCTGCTGGCCGGGCGCAGCGACGTCCCGCTGGCCCGGGCGGGCACGACGCGGCTCTACCGCCGGCTCATCGAGGCCGGCGTGGAGATCCGGGAGTGGACCCGCTCCGTGCACCACGCCAAGGTGGCGGTCGTGGACGGCGAGAAGGTGCTGATGGGGAGCTTCAACCTCGACCCGCTGTCGCTCGCCAACCTCGAGTCGCTGGTGGAGATCGACGACCCGGCGACGGCAGGCGCGGCGCGGAGGTGGTTCGAGGAGCGGGCCGCGCTGGCGCGGCGGGTGCCGCCCGAGGAGGCGGCGCGGAGGGGGTTCGGAGGGAAGTTGCTCGACGCGCTCGGATCCGCGGTGGCCCGCTTCACCGAGCGTGTGGCGCGGCTGCTCTCGGGAAGGTGACGGGCGCTACTGCTTGGCAGGGGGCGGAGGCGGCTTCCGGGCGTCGTCGTCGCCCTGCACCTCGCGAAACGCCTTGCGAAAGCTCTTCACGCTCTCGCCGAGCCCCTGGCCGAGCTGGGGGAGCTTGCTCGCCCCGAAGAGGAGCAGGAGCACCACCGCGATGAGCAGCAGCTCGCCGATGCCGAGTCCGAACATGACGCGATCATACCGCGATCAGGCGGCTGCGTCCTCCATGGCGATGGCGGCCAGCCGGCGCTGGTCGAGCACCCGCACGCCGCGGGAGGCGTCGAGGACGCCGTCCTGCTCGAGCCGGGTGAGGCACCGGGAGAGGGTCTCGGGGCGCATGCCGAGCATGCGGGCCACGACCTGCTTGCGAACCGCGTTCGGCCGGTCGGCGAGGAACTTGGCGTGGGCGAGCGCGAAGCGGGCGACGCGCGACATGCAGTCGCCCTGGCGGAAGTTCACCTCGTCCCGCTGCATGCGGGACTCGGCGAGCATGAGGTCGAGGATGACGCGGGCCGGGCTGCGCTCCGGCCCCACCCACTGGCTCATGGCGTCCCCGGCGATGCCGCAGAGCTTGACGCGGGAGAGCGCGCGCACCTCGTAGGCCGAGGGCTCGTTGGTCATGGCCTCGGTGCAGAGGAGGGAGGTGGGCCCGCGGAGCGTGAGGACCAGCTCGGATCCCTTCGGGCTCACGGCGGAGAGGGCGACGAACCCCTCCTTGATGAAGTAGACCGTGCGCGGACGCTCCCCCTGGGCGCAGAGGCTCGCGCCGGGCTCGCGGGTGGACGGGGTGAATCGGCACCGTCCCCCGGAAGCGATTCCAAGGGTGCAGGCGTTACAGTCGGTGACGGGCGCTGTCGAGATCATGGGCACCTCCGTGCTTGACCGAAGTCTAGATGCACGACTCAGGCCCGGGTTTTCAGGGCTCTTTGCCGCAGAACCTGCGTATTGCCCCGGATCAAGTCCCGACCGACGCAAGCGTTGCGGAATTCGTCGGACAGCGGGCGCGCGAGGATGGCATCATCCGCCCGTGGATCGGCTCGAAGCCCATCGGCGAAAGGTGATCGAAGCGGTCCGACCGCTCGCAACCGAACGCTTACCCCTGGGGGAGGCGGCAGGCCGCTTCCTCGCGAGGCCGGCCCTGGCGCGCCGGGCGGCGCCGCCTTTCACCTGCTCGGCGATGGACGGCTACGCGGTGCGTCACGCCGACGTCGGAGGTCCGGTCGAGTTGAAGGTGCGAGAGGTGCTCTACGCGGGCGACCTGCCGACGACGCCCCTCGGTCCCGGGGAGGCGGCGCGGATCTTCACGGGTGCGCCGCTGCCGGCCGGCGCCGACTCCGTCGTGCGGGAGGAGTCGGCCGAGTCGCGCGGAGACCGGGTGTTCCTCCGCCACGAGGCCCGCCTGGGAGAGAACGTCCGGGCGGCGGGTGAGGACGTCGCCTCCGGAGGCGAGGCGCTCCCGGCGGGCGCCCGGATCGGGCCGCGCCAGGTCGCGCTCCTCGAGGCGGTGGGCTGTCTCGACGTGGACGTTCACCGGCGGGGGCGGGTCGCGCTGCTCTCCACCGGCGACGAGGTCGTGAAGGGAAGGACCCCCGACTCGAACGGCGCCGCGCTCGCGGGGTTGCTCGCGGAATGCGGGTTCGAGGTGCGGAGAACGGCGGTGGGTGACGATGCCGCGGCGCTCCGGGAGGCCCTCTCGGAAGCGCTGGCCGGGGCCGACGCGCTGATCTCGCTGGGCGGGGTCTCGGTGGGCGAGAAGGACCTGGTGGCCGGCGCCCTCGGTGCGCTGGGCGCGGAGATCCGCGTTCACGGGGTGCCCATGAAGCCGGGCAAGCCGTTCCTCTTCGCCGTGCTCGGCGGCAAGCCGGTGCTGGGATTGCCGGGCAGTCCGTCGGCATGCCTGGTCGCCTTCGAGGTCTTCGCCCGGCCGGCGCTCCTCCGCCTGGCCGGCGCGGCGCGCATCGACCGGCCGCGCGCCTGGCTGCCGCTCGCGGAACGGTGCGAGGGTCGGCCGGGACGGGCCCGCTTCCTCTGGGCCGCCCTGGAGCCCGACGGGAGGGTGCGCCCGGTCGGACGGGACGCGGCCCAGGTGCGGGGCCCGGCCCTCGCGCAGGCGCTGGTGCGCATCGCGGAGGGAGCCGGGGACGTGCCGGAGGGGGAGCGGGTGGAGACGTGGCTTCTCGGAGAGTGAAAGCCACCGTCGCGCGGCGACGCCCCGTGCCGATGGTGGCCTTCTCCGGCCCGAGCGGGGCCGGGAAGACCACGCGTCCTCGTCGCGCTGGTGAAGGAGCTCCGGAGGCGCGGCCTCCGGGTGGCCGCCATCAAGCACTCCGGTCATCCGCACGGATTCGACGTTCCGGGCAAGGACAGCGACCTCCTCCTCCGCGCCGGCGCCGTCGTCGGTGGCGGTCCAGGGGCCGGCCCAGCTCGCGATCTTCGGGGCGCCTCGACCTGGCGGCGCCCGGGCGCTGGCCCGGCTGCTGCCCCCGGTCGACCTGGTCCTGGTGGAGGGATGGAAGGACGAGAAGCTCCCCCGCGTGGAGGTCCACCGACGGGCGGTGAGCCGGGAGTTCGCCTGCGCTCGCTCCCGGGGATTCATCGCGCTGGTCTCGGACGAGCCGGCCCCCCGCGACATCCCCACCTTCGCGCCGGGAGAGGTGAGGGCGCTGGCCGATTCTCCTCTGCGAGCGCCTGGGCCTCACCTCCACGTGAACGGAGGCTTCTCCGCTATCTTGACTGGGACGGTGCCCTGCCTCTAGATTCCGCCTTCCGTCCACGCGCGCGGCCATGCCCTTCGCCGAAAAGCCCCCCGATCCCCTTGGCCCCGCGCGGGCAGCGTTCATCGCTCCCGAGACGCGCTGGTACGTCCCGCCTGGACCGTTCCTCCTGGAATCGGGTGCGCGGCTCGACCGGCTCCAGGTCGCCTACCGGACCTGGGGACAGCTCTCGCCGGCAGGGGACAACGCGGTCGTGGTCTGCCACGCCTTCACCGGGTCGGCCGACGTGGACCGCTGGTGGACGAAGATGTTCGGCCCCGGGCGCGCCCTCGACCCGGATCGGGACTTCGTCATCTGCTCCAACATCCTGGGGAGCTGCTACGGAACGACCGGCCCGGCCTCCATCGATCCGTCGACCGGGAACCCGTACCTGGGGTCCTTCCCCACCGTCACCGTGCGAGACATGGTTCGCGTGCAGGGCGAGCTGGCCCGGGCGCTCGGCGTCCGGCGCATCCGGTCGGTCATCGGCGGCTCGCTGGGCGGGATGCAGGTGCTGGAGTGGGCGCTCCTCTACCCGGACCTGGTCCAGAGCATCGTGCCCATCGCCAACTCGGCGCGCCACTCCGCCTGGGCCATCGGCCTCTCGGAGGCGCAGCGCCAGGCCATCGCCGCGGATCCGCGCTGGGCGGGCGGACGCTACGACCCGATCGACCCTCCGCGGGCCGGGCTGGCCGCCGCCCGCATGATGGCCATGTGCACCTACCGTGGATGGGAGAGCTTCGAGGAGCGCTACGGGCGGCGCTCCCAGTCGGCCGACCTGTTCGCCATGGAGAGCTACCTGCGCTACCAGGGGCAGCAGCTCGTCGATCGATTCGACGCCGCCACCTACCACGCGCTCACCCGGGCCATGGACACCCACGACGTGGCCCGCGGGCGCGGCGAGTTCGAGGCGGTGCTCCGTTGCATCCGGCAGCCGGCGCTGGTCGTCACCGTCGACACCGACGTCCTCTACGTTCCGGAGGAGCAGCGGGTGATGGCGCGCCACATGCCGGCGGCGCGGCTCGAGCGGCTCGAGTCCCCCCACGGCCACGACGCCTTCCTCATCCACGTGGACGAGCTCTCGGCGATGGTCGCCGAGTTCCGCGATCGCGTGGAGGGACGGAGCGCGCCCCGCCCGTCGGCCCGGCCCGCCTCGGGAGGGCAGGGGGTCTCGCTGCTCGTCCTGGGCAAGGGGAAGGTCGGAGCTCCCCTGCTCGACCAGGTGCGCGAGCAGGCCGGCAGCCTCGCCTCCGACTACGACATCGCGCTCCGGGTGGTGGGCGTGGGCGACCGGCGCGGGATCGCCTTCGACGAGGGCGGGATCGACCTCGAGCACTGGCGAGAGGCCGTCGCCGCCGCGCAGCCGACCGGCCCCTTCCGGATGCCCGGGGCGGCACCCGTGCTCGACCGGCTGGCGCGCCTGCCCGGGGCGGTGCTCGTCGACCTGACCGCCGACGCGGCGCTCCTCCCGATCTACGAGGAGGCCTTCCGGCGCGGGATCCACGTCGTGGGCGCGAACAAGCTTCCGCTCGCCGCCCCCACGGCGGACCGGGACCGGCTCTCGGCGGCGCGGCGGCAGGCCCACGTCCACTTCCACTACGAGACCTCGGTGGGCGCGAGCCTCCCGCTCCTCGGAACGCTCCGCAACCTGGTGCGCACCGGGGACCGCGTGCTCTCGGTGGAGGGGTCGCTCTCCGGTACCGCTGGCTACCTGCTCGCCGAGGCGGAGAAGGGGACGCCGCTCTCGCTGGCCCTGCGGTGGGCGCGGGAGCTCGGCTACACCGAGGAGGACCCGCGCGACGACCTCTCGGGCCTCGACTCGGCTCGCAAGGCGGTCATCCTGGCGCGTGAGCTGGGGATGCGGCTCGACGTGTCCGACGTCGCGCTCGAGCCGCTCCTCCCGCCCGCCGCGCTCGCGTCCTCGTCGCCCGGGGAGCTCGTCGAGGCGCTCCGGCGCCTGGACAGGCCCTTCGCCGAGCGCGTCCAGGCGGCCCGCTCCCGGGGACGGATCCTCCGCTACCTCGTCCACGTCGACGTGGACGGCGGGCGGGTCCGGGTCGGACCGCAGGAGGTCGGCCCGGAGCACCGGGCGGCTCGCCTGCGCGACGTCGAGGCCTACGTGGCGGCGACCACCGTCCGCCGCTCCGGCTCTCCGCTCGTGGTCCAGGGAGCGGGAGTCGGGGGAGCCCTCACCGCCGGCGGGGTCATCACCGACGTGCTGCGGGTCGCCTCGTCGCTGGGCGTGCGCACCGGCTGGAGCGGGTAGTCGCACGACCGCGCCTCCGGCGTGCTATTGCAGGGCTCGGGAGGAACATCGCGCATGGCCGCTCCGCCGCTCCCCGTCGCAAAGCAGGGGGAAGAGATCCTGTCGCTCCTGCCCGGCATGGCGAATCGCCACGGCCTCGTGGCGGGCGCCACCGGCACCGGAAAGACCGTCACGCTCCGCGTCCTCGCCGAGCGGCTCTCCCGGGCCGGGGTCCCGGTCTTCCTGGCCGACGTGAAGGGCGACCTCTCCGGCATGGCCGTCGCCGCCGAGCCCGACGAGCGGATGCTCGCCCGGGTCAAGCGGCTGGGAGCGACGCTCGATCCCGCCGGGACGCCGGTGGTCTTCTGGGACGTGTTCGGCGAGCAGGGGCACCCGCTGCGGGCCACCGTCTCCGAGATGGGGCCGGTGCTGCTCGCCCGCATGCTCGACCTCAACGACGTCCAGGAGGGCGTGCTGGCGCTGGCCTTCAAGATCGCCGACGACGACGGCCTGCTCATGCTCGACCTGAAGGATCTGCGCGCGGTCCTGCAGCACGTCGCCGAGCGGGCGGGGGAGCTGCAGAGGTCGCACGGCAACGTCTCGTCGGCGAGCGTGGGCGCCATCCAGCGCCAGCTGCTCGCGCTGGAGCAGCAGGGGGGCGATCGGTTCTTCGGCGAGCCGGCGGTGGAGCTCGCCGACCTGCTCGAGGTCGACGGCCGCGGCGAGGGGATCGTGAACGTCCTCGCCGCCGACAAGCTGCTCCTCTCTCCGCGCCTCTACTCCACCTTCCTGCTCTGGCTCCTCTCCGAGCTCTACGAGCACCTGCCCGAGGTGGGCGACCCCGAGAAGCCGAGGCTGGTCTTCTTCTTCGACGAGGCCCACCTGCTCTTCCGTGACGCGCCGAGGGCGCTCCTCGAGAAGGTGGAGCAGGTGGTGCGGCTGGTGCGCTCGAAGGGCGTGGGGGTCTTCTTCGTCACCCAGAACCCGCTCGACGTTCCCGAGACGGTGCTCGGTCAGCTCGGCAACCGGGTCCAGCACGCGCTGCGGGCCTTCACGCCGCGCGACCAGAAGGCCGTCCGGACCGCGGCGGAGACGTTCCGGCAGAACCCCCGGGTCGACGCAGCCACCGCCATCACCGAGCTGGAGGTGGGAGAGGCCCTGGTCTCGCTCCTCGACGCGAAGGGGACTCCCACCCCGGTGGAGCGCGCCTTCGTGCTGCCGCCCCGATCGCGCCTCGCCCCGCTCTCGCCCGAGGAGCGCAACCGCGTGATGAGGGCCTCGCCGGTGCGGGGGAAGTACGACGAGGCGGTCGACCGCGAGTCGGCCTACGAGCGGCTGCAGGCCCGTGCCGCGGAGCGGGTCCGCCGAGACGTCCGGGGACGCGGGGGCGCGGCCGCGCCGCCGAGCCCCGGAACGAGATCGCCGACACCCTCGGCGCCATGGCCAAGAGCGTGGCGCGCTCGGCGGGGACGCAGATCGGCCGCGAGCTGGTGCGCGGCGTGCTCGGAAGCCTCTTCGGCGGAAGCCGCCGGCGCTGAGCCGGGGAGAACCCATGACCGACGTCGATCAGGCAGGGCCCATCCGCATCGGCGTCTCCTCCTGCCTGCTCGGCAGGAACGTGCGCTTCGACGGAGGCCACAAGAAGGACGACTTCGTCACCGGGATGCTGGGACGGTACGTCGAGTTCGTCCCGGTCTGCCCCGAGGTCGAGGTGGGCATGGGCATCCCGCGTCCGACCATCCGGCTCGAGCGGCACGGGGAGGAGATCCGCCTCGTCGAGCCGAAGAACGGGGTGGATCACACCGAGCCCATGCGCCGGTGGGCGGAGCGGCGGGTCACCGAGATCGCGACGCTCGACCTGTGCGGCTACGTCCTCAAGAAGGACTCCCCGAGCTGCGGCATGGAGCGGGTGCGGGTCTACTCGAAGGGCGCCCCCACCAAGTCCGGGCAGGGGATTCTTCGCCGCGGAGCTCATGGATCGCCTCCCCCTGCTGCCCGGTCGAGGAGGAGGGGCGCCTCAACGATCCCGAGCTGCGCGAGAACTTCGTCGAGCGGGTATTCGCGTACCGGCGGATGAAGGACCTCTTCCGCGTGCGCTGGACCGTCGGCGACCTGGTGCGGTTCCACACCGCCGAGAAGCTCCTGCTCCTCGCCCACGATCCGGAGGGCTACCGGCAGCTCGGCAGGATCGTGGCGAAGGCGAAGGAGACGCCGCGGGAGGAGGTCGTCGCCCGGTACGGGGAGATCTTCATGCGCGTCCATGGCGAAGCCGGCCACCCTCGGCAAGCAGATGAACGTGATGCAGCACATGGCCGGCTACTTCAAGGACACGCTCCCGGACGACGAGAGGGCGGAGCTCCAGGACGCCATCCAGGACTACCGGCAGAGGCTCGTGCCGCTCGTCGTGCCGCTCACCCTGATCCGGCACCACGTCCGGAAGCTGAAGGTGGCCTACCTCGAGGGGCAGACCCACCTGGCGCCGCACCCGAAGGAGCTCATGCTCCGCAACCACGTGTGAGCGGCGCTCAGGCTCCGGGGAGGACCTGCTGCGCCCCGAAGCGGCGCAGGTACTTCTCGAGGTGGAGCTTCCGGACCGTGTTCTCCGACGACATGTAGCGGATCACGCCGAAGACCGGCCGCTCGGGCGCCCACGGGCGGTCGTAGCGGCCGAGGCACCAGAAGATGCCCGACGCCGAGTTGGGGTCGCGGCCGTCGAGGGCCCAGCGGTCGTTCAGGTGGAGCATCGTCGCGAGCGCCTCCCGGGGCGACGCGCTCCACTGCAGGATCTTCTTTCCCCAGAGCATGCGCAGGTAGTTGTGGATGCGCCCTCGCTCGAGGAGCTCCCGCTGCGCGGCGTTCCACACCTCGTCGTGGGTCGCCGCCCGCTCCAGGGTGGCGCGGTCGTAGAGCGGGTCGCGGGCATCCCCGGCGTGGGCCTCGAGCGTCCGGATCGCCCAGGGCGGGAGGGAGTCGAAGTCGTGGGCCGCCTCGGGGCGCCGGACGAGCATGTTGAATCCCAGCTCGCGCCAGGTCACGAGCTCGTCGAGGAAGGACTCGGCCTCCGGGCTCATGCCCCAGAACCCCTCCCGCTTGCCGGCTCGCACGGTCCCGAGCCGCGCCGGCTTCCAGCCCTCGTGCCGGGCCAGGGCGCGGAACACCTCGTGGGCCGAGACGTGCCCGAAGTGGAGCCAGGGGGAGAGCCCGCTCGAGCCGTCGGTGTCGGGGTTGCTCCGCTCGAGGTACCGGGGGAGGCGGTCGGCGAGGAACGACGCCAGGACCGCGCGGCCGGCCACGCTCCCGCCACGCGCGTCCGTGACGGGTGGAACCGCGTGGTCGATGGGGAGCGCGCGCAGCGCCGCCGGCCGTGGCCGCCAGCAGCTCCGGGGCCGGCCCTCGGCCAGCGCGAGGCGACGTCGTCGGGAACCTCCGCGCCGGCCACTCCCTCCGCGTCGAGTGGATCGGTCGACGGGAAGGTGGGGAGGCGTTCCGGGACCTCGGCCTGGAGGAAGCGGCGGAACGCGTAGGCGGTGGGGAAGGTCGTCGGGCGCGAGCCGGATCGGGAGGAGTCCATTCCCGTCGACCGCCTCGACCCGGACCGGGATCCGTTCCGCCGCGGCGGCGAGCATGCGCGGGAGGAAGAAGAAGGGCGCGTCGTCGGTGACCACGACGCAGGCGCGGGCCGCGAGCGCCGCGAGGAGCCCCTTGCCCGCGCCCGGGGCTGGGTTCGACGTAGGGGTGGTAGCCGATGCCGGCATCGGCGTAGGCCCGGGCGCTGTCGGCCATCCCCTGCAGGACGAAGGCGTGAAGGCGATCGCTGGCGTGCGGGTATCCGGCGCGGAGCCCCTCGAGGACGAGGATCGGACGGGCGAGATCCCTGGACCAGGTCACGGCGCGGTCGAGGGTGAAGTTCCACGAGGTCCGGCGGAAGGCCGTGGTCCACACGAGCACGTAGTCCCCGTCGCGCCGCACCGGGGACGCGTTGACGGCCCGGACCCGATCGACAGGGACGTGACTCACGTCGCGCCTCCGGGAAGCGCGGCCCCGGCCAGGGAGCGTCCCCGATCGGCCACGCAGCGCACCATGTTGGAGAACATGGCGGCGTGCACGGGGTAGAGGGCGTACCAGTAGAGGTGACCTGCCAGGCCATGAGGCGCGAAGTAGGCCGTCTGGCTCAGCACGGATCCACCCTCGCAGGGCTGGGCCTCGAACTGGAGCCAGGCGCGCCCGGGGACCTTCATCTCCGCCCGGAGCCGGAGCATCCGTCCGGGTTCCACGGCCTCCACCCGCCAGAAGTCGATGGCGTCGCCGGGGCGGAGGTGGTCGGGGTCGCGGCGCCCCCGACGGAATCCCGGTCCGCCCACCAGCTGGTCGAGAACGCCCCGGATCTTCCAGGCCCAGTTCATGTAGAGCCATCCGCGCTCGCCGCCCAGCCCGGTGAAGGCGCGGAAGAGCGGCTCGGGCGGGAGGGCCACCTGGATGGTGCGCCGCTCGATGATCATGCCCTCCACCGTGGTGAGGGTCACGGTGGGCACGCCCGGCGGGGAGTTCGAGAGCGCGTCGCTCCAGGCGGTCTCCACCTCTCCACGCTCCAGCCGCTCCAGGGCGCGGTCGAGCGCCTCTCCGTAGGAGAGCGGACGGATGCTGGGGAAGAGGCGGAGGGCGGAGTCGTCCCGCACGATCACCTCGTTGCGAAGGCCCTCGACGAGGGCCCTGGCGATGGACGCCGGCACCGGGGTCATCCAGCGAACCCAGTGGGACGATAGCCGGGGAGTGAGCACCGGGACCGGCAGGAGGTGCCGGCGAAGGCCACGCTTGGCGGCGTAGCCGAGCATCATCTCCCGGTAGGTGATCACGTCGGCGCCGCCGATCTCCACGACCCGGTTCGCCGCCTCGGGCACGGAGGGAGCGGCCACGAGGTAGGAGAGGACGTCGGCGATGGCCACCGGCTGGATGCGCTGGAAGACCCAGCGAGGGCAGATCATCACCGGCAGTCGCTCGACCAGCCAGCGGATCATCTCGAAGGAGATGCTCCCGCTCCCCACGATGACGGCGGCGCGGAACTCGGTGACCGGGACTCCCCCGCTGCGCAGCGCCTCGCCGGTCTCCTGGCGGGACCGAAGGTGGTCGGAGAGGCCGGTTTCGGCCGCGCCGAGGCCGCCGAGGTAGACGATGCGCTTCACCCCTGCTTCGCAGGCGGCCAGGCCGAACGCCCGGGCGGCGTCCCGGTCCCTCGCCGCGAACGCAGCGTGCTCGCCCATGCTGTGCACGAGGTAGTAGGCCACCTCCACTCCCGCCAAGGCAGGCGGGAGCGTGGATGGATCGAGGACGTCTCCCCGGACGATCTCGACGTCCCCCGCCCAGGGGCGCCCGGCGAGACGGGCGGGGTCCCGCGCCAGGACCCGGACGCGACGCCCGGACTCGAGGAGCCGGGGCACGAGGCGCCCCCCGACATAGCCCGTTGCGCCGGTGACGAGGTCCATCGAATTTTCATACACGGACGGGAGGCCGCGTGCCGCTGCCAGGGGGGTACCCCCGCACGGGCAGGGCGCGGGCCGGGGCGCCCGACTACGAAAGAACCATTCGATCCAGGACAGCCGGGAGGCCACGGATGATCAGCCAGAAGATGCAGGACGCACTGAACGCGCACGTCACCGCCGAGCTCTACAGCGCCAACCTCTACCTGGCGATGTCCAGCCACTGCGATGGGCGGTCCTACAAGGGGTTCGGGAGGTGGTTGCGCGTCCAGTACTTCGAGGAGCTCGACCACGCGCACAAGATCCTCGACTGGCTCGTGGCCCGCGGCGGGTCTCCGGCCATCGGCGCCGTGAAGGCCCCGCCCCGCGAGTTCGGATCGGTGCTCCAGCTCTTCGAGGCCGTGCTCGACCACGAGCGGCACGTGACCCAGTCGATCGAGGAGCTCTACCGGACGGCGGTCGCAGAGAAGGACACCGCGTCCCAGGTATTCGTCCAGTGGTTCGTCTCGGAGCAGGTCGAGGAGGAGGCCAACGTCCAGGAGATCGTCGACAAGCTGCGGATGATCGGGGACAAGTCGAGCGCGGCGCTCTACCTCGACAAGGAGTACGGGAAGCGGCAGCGGCAGGCGCCGTGAGGAGGCCGTCCCGGAGACGCGGGACTTCTCCACCGCCGGAACCGCGCTAGCATTCCTTGCGAGGTCACCCGATCGGCGACGGGGGGTAAGCGCCGACCCGAAGGTCCCGGTTCCTGCGGGGCCTTCGCCATTTCATGGGGAGATCCGCTTCGCGAGCGCCTCGAGGACCGCGTCCGTGTCGGGCCACTCCTGGCTTTCGAGCTTGGAGTGGATGACCTCGCCGTCGAAGGTGACCTCGAAGGACGACCTCCTCCCCGCCTTCAGGGATACGGCCACCTTGCCGCCGAACCTGTCGGTGATCGCTTGCCCGAGACCTCGGGCCCTGGGGAGATACCCTCAAACCGTGCAGTATTCGATCGTGACCATGCCGACTCCGTCGTGGGCGACTGCAGGGTCAGTCTAGCGGTGATCCCCAAACCGTGTCTCTCGATCCTGGTCGGTGGATCGTGGGCTAACGCACGTGGCCCGATCTGGCGCCTGATGTCGGATAGCCGCCGGTGAAGGGGGGGCGATCGTCGCGCAGCGACGCGACGATCGCGGCCGGCCGGCCCAGTGATGCGGGACGCCTTGCCGGAGGGGCCATGGCGGACTACAGGGGCATCGCGGAGATTCTTCTGTTCGGAGTCATGTTGTGGGTCGCGGTGGCCGCCGACGTGGCCCGGTGGCGTGCGCGCGGGAGGCACCTCCCTCCCGATCGGTATGCCCTGCCGATCGACGACCGGCCGGGCGGCCACGTCCTGCAACTTGCGCGGGGCACGACGCTGGCCAGGGTCCCGCCGCCCTGATCGGGCGGGCGGCCGGTACCGTGGATCAGGACCGTTGCGAGTTGCGCGCTCCGTTGGCCTCCACCCGGGTCCAGTTGGCGAGCAGGGTATCGAGGGAGAGCCGGGCGTACCGTCGGGTTCCACCCGCGCCGGGGAGCACTTCAGCTCCTTCCGCGTCCTGATCGCCCAGGCCGAAGACGGCCAGGGTCAGGAGTGGCCCTTCGACGTCCCGGACCCGGCCGACGACCGGACTTCTGGCCCCGCGCATCCGCCATACCGAATCGATCCAGGACGACGTTGCCATGCGTGAGCCCTCGGCCTTCCCCCCGACGGCCCATACGTACCTCCTTCGGAGGGGGGCGCACATCCCGTGGTCACGGGAGGCTCATCCGGGTCTCGTCAGGGCACGAGCACCGACGCTCCGGCGATCCGGCCCTCGCGAAGGTCCTGGAGCGCCTGGCCGGCTCGCTCGAGCGGCAGCGTGGTCACCTCGGTGCGGATCGGGATCCGCGGAGCGAGGTCGAGGAACTCGTCGCCGTCGGCGCGGGTGAGGTTGGCGACCGAGCGCACCGTGCGCTCTCCCCAGAGCAGGGAGTAGGGGAAGCTGGGGATGTCGGACATGTGGATCCCGGCGCACACGACCGTTCCTCCCCGGTCCACCGCCCGCAGCGCCGCCGGGACGAGCTCACCGGCAGGGGCGAAGAGGATCGCCGCGTCGAGCGGGGCGGGGGGCGTCTCGGCCGACGTCCCGACCCACGCCGCTCCCAGCCGGCGGGCCAGGTCGACCGACGGCCCCCGGTCGCGCCGGGTGAAGGCGAAGACCTCCTGGCCGGCGTGGCGGGCCAGCTGGGCGACGATGTGACCCGCGGCCCCGAATCCATAGATCCCGAGCCGGCGCACCCCGCGGACCGGCTTCCAGCTGCGATACCCGATGAGCCCGGCGCAGAGGAGCGGCGCGGCCTCCGCATCCGTGAAGCCGGCCGGGATCGGGAAGGCGAAGCGCTCGTCGACGATGGTCCGCTGGGCGAAGCCGCCGGCGAGGTGATACCCGGTGAAGCGGGCACGACCGCACAGGTTCTCCCGTCCCGATCGGCAGAACGCGCACTCGCCGCAGGTCCAGCCCAGCCAGCCGACGCCGACCCGATCGCCGGCTCGGAAACGAAGCGATCCACGGCCCAGGGCAACCACCCTCCCCACCACCTCGTGCCCGGGTACCACCTGGTGCCCGGGGAAGGGGAGGTCTCCGTCGATGACGTGGAGGTCCGTCCGGCAGACGCCGCAGGCCGCCACCTCGACGACGAGCTGGCCGGGCCCGGGCTGCGGGTCCGGAAGATCCACCGCCGCGAGCGCCCGGCCGGGCGCCTTCAGGACCATCGCGCGCATGCCGCCTCCCGGCTGGAGGATACCCCGGGCGTCGCGGATTCGGCTGGCCGGATGCGGCGCCCCCAAGTAAACGTTCCCACGACCTGGAGGTCATCGCATGGCGCTTCCTCCCACCGACCGGAACTACCGGCTTCCCCAGTCCATCCGGCCGATTCGCTACGAGGCCTTCCTCTCCATCGACCCGGAGAAGCGCACCTTCGGCGGCAGGCTGCGCATCTCCCTCTCGATCGAGCGGGAGGCGGCGTGGATCGCGCTCCACGCGGTCGGCCTGGAGGTTTCCCGTGCGACGGTGACGGTGGAAGGGGCGGCGCTCGAGGGGAAGGTCGACTCGTTCCCCGCCAGCGAGACCATCTTGCTCACCACCAGCGACCCGATCCCCGTGGGCCGGGTGGAGGTGGACCTGTCCTGGTCGGGCGCCTTCAGCGCGGGCCTGCGGGGCCTCTACCGCGCCGGACCGCTGGCCGCGACCCAGTTCGAGGCGTCCGATGCACGCCGGGTGTTCCCGTGCCTCGACGAGCCAGGGTTCAAGGCGCCCTGGGCGATCACGGTGGAGGTGCCGCGCGGGACCGCGGTGCTCGGGAACGGTCGGGAGGTCCGCAGGGAGACGCAGGGCGATCGCGAGGTGGTCACCTTCGCGGAGACCCCTCCCTTGCCCACCTACCTCGTCGCCCTGGTCGCCGGTCCCATGGCCGCGTGTGCCGAGGAGCGGGTTCGCGGCGTTCCGGTCCGCACCTGGGCGGTCCCGGAGAAGGCCGACCTGACGGCGTTCGGGCAGGAGGCGGCGGTCGCCGTGCTCGCCCGTCTCGAGGACTACTTCGACGTCCCGTACGGCTTCGGCAAGCTCGACCAGATCGGGCTTCCCGACTTCGAGTTCGGGGCCATGGAGAACGCCGGACTCGTCACCTACCGGGAGACCGCGCTGCTCCTCGATCCGGAGACCGCTTCGCTGCCGGTGAAGAAGCGGGTCGCCGAGGTCGTGACCCACGAGCTCGCGCACCAGTGGTTCGGCAACTGGGTGACCATGGCCTGGTGGGACGACCTCTGGCTGAACGAGTCGTTCGCCACCTGGATGGCCTACAAGATCGTGGCCGGCTGGAAGCCGGAGTGGCGCATCTGGCTCGACTTCGACCAGGGCAAGGCAGCCGCCCTCGGGCTCGACGCCCTCCGCTCGACCCACCCCATCCACGCCGAGGTTCGCAACCCGGAGGACATGGGCGAGGCCTTCGACCTCATCACGTACGAGAAGGGCGGGGCGGTGCTCCGCATGATCGAGGCGTGGCTCGGGGAGGAGCCGTTCCGCCAGGGCATCAGGCGCTACATGCGCCGCTTCGCCCGCGGGAACGCCGTGGCCGACGACCTCTGGAAGGCCCTGCAGGAGGCTTCGGGGCAGCCGGTGCTCGAGCTCGCCAACCGCTGGATCCGGCAGCCCGGCTTCCCGCTCGTGGGGCTTGCCCGCGAAGGCTCGAAGGTCCGCCTCACGCAGCGCCGGTTCCTCTCCGAGCCCGGCGCCCGCGAGGCGGGGACCTGGCCGGTGCCGGTGGTCCTCCGCTACGCCGACGACCGCGGGCCCAGGGAGCAGCGGCTCCTGCTCCGCGAATCGGCCGTCGAGGTGACGCTCGACGCCGAGGGGCCGGTCCGGTGGGTCTTCGGGAACGCCGGCTCCACCGGCTTCTACCGGGTCGACCACGCGGCGAGCGATCGCGCGGCGCTCGCCGGCAACCTCGGGTCCCTCCGGCCGGAGGAGCGCATCGCGCTGCTCGCCGACGAGTGGGCGCTGCTCCGCTCCGGCGACCGTGCCGCGGAGCCCTTCCTCGAGCTCCTCGCCTCCTTCGCGGGCGAGGAGGACCGGGCCGTGCTCGACGAGCTGGTCGGACGGCTCGGCGCGGTCGAGAGCCGTCTTCCCGACCCGGCCGCCCGGGCCGGCTTCCGGGCCTTCGCCGCCGCGCTGCTCCGGCCGTCGCTGGACCGGGCCGGGATGGACGCGGCGGACGGGGAGGACGGCGAGCTCCGGCTGCGCCGAGCCGCGCTGGTGCGCGGCGTCGCGGTCGTGGCCCGCGATCCGGCGGCATCCGCCCAGCTGGTCGCACGGCTCGACCGGTTCCTGGCCGGGGAGCGCGGCGCCCTGGAGTCCAACCTGCACGACGCGGCCGTGGCCGTCGCCGCGCGGGACGGGGACGAGCCCCGCTTCGCCCAGCTGCGCCGGCTGGCCCGGGAGGAGAAGGACCCGGCGCTGCTCCGGCGCTACCGCATGGGCATGGCGCTCTTCGAGGATCCGGCCCTGGCCCGTCAGGCCGCCGAGATCCCCTTCGGCGACGAGGTTCCCCTCCAGGACCTGGCCGCGTTCGCCGGTGCGCTCCTCGGCAACCGGGCCGCCAGGAGCCTCTTCTGGGATGCGCCTGCGCGCCGGGTGGGAATCCTTCCAGGGACGCCTCGCCGACGCGCCGCTCATGCTGCGCCGGGTGATCGAGGGGATCGGGTCGTTCACCACGCGTGAGGAGCTCGAGCAGGCCCGGGCCTTCTTCGCCGCGCACGAGGTCCCGGCGGCGCGCCAGGCCATCTCCCAGACGCTCGAGCGGCTCGCCCAGGACGTCGACCTGTGGGAGCGGATCGGCCCCTCGGTCGGCGCCTGGCTCCTCGCGCGCACGGAGCGTCGGTGACCGAGCACGTCGACGTCGAGGAGCAGCGCTGGACGCGCCCCTGGCTCTTCCTGTTCCTCGAGCTCCCCTTCGGGGCGGCCATCGGATTCCTCATGATCGCCGTTCCGTACCGCCTCTCGGCGGCCGGGGTGCCGCTCTCCGAGATCGCGACGGTGTCGGCGGTGGGATTCATGCCCCACGCCCTCAAGATCTTCTGGGTGCCGGTCATCGACATGATCGGGAGGCGCAAGCACTGGTACCTCGCCATGGTCGGCGTGACCGCCGCGCTCCTCGCGGCGGCGTCGCTCGTGCCCGACCCGGCGCGCCACCTCGGGTTGCTGACCGTGATCGTGGCCGCGCTCCAGGCGGCGGCGGCGACCACGTCGGGTGCGCTGAACGCGCTCATCGCCATGACCACCCATCCCGAGGACAAGGGCAAGGCGGGTGGCTTCTACATGGCCGGCAACGTGGGGGGCACCGGCATCCTCGGCGCGCTCGCCCTCTGGCTCTCCACGGCCGTGGCCCCATGGGCGGGAGGCCTGGTCCTCGCCCTCGTGGTCGTCGCCTCGGGTGCGGGAGCGGCCACCATCCACGAGAAGCGGCGCGTCGAGGACGCGGCGGTGCGCGCCGCCGGGGTCGTGCGCGCCCTGGGGAGGCGCATCGCGGCCATGGGGCGCGACCTCTGGGAGACCGCGTCGAGCCTGCACGGGTTCACGGCGCTCGTCATCTCCGTGGCGCCGGTGGGCTGTGGCGCCCTCACCAACCTCTTCTCGGGCATGGCCATCGAGTACGGGGCCGACCAGCACGTGGTGGAGGTCGTGAACGGCCTGGGCGGCGGGCTCGCCGGCGCGCTCGGATCGCTCGTCGGCGGGTTCCTCGCCGATCGGATGAACCGCCGGGTGGCCTACGCGCTCGCCGGCGGACTCACGGCGCTCTCGGCGGCGGGCATGCTGGTGGCGCCCATGACCCCGACCACGTACATGGTCGGGACGCTCGCCTACAACTTCGCGAACGGCATCGCCTTCGCGACCTGGGCCGGGATGGTCCTGGAGGTCGTGGGCGACACGGCCGCGGTCGCCACCAAGTACGCCCTCTTCGTGGCCTCCTCGAACTTCGCCATCAGCACGGTCACCAAGCTCAACGGCTGGGCGAGCGGGTTCCGGGGCTTCTCCGGGGACTGGGCCCGGGAGGCGGGTGCGCGCGGGGCGCTCGCCTTCGACGCGGGGATCACCGTCGTCGGCATCGTGATCGTCCTCGGGCTCGTGCGCTACACGGCCTCGAGGAAGGCCAGGGTCTCGGCGGCCACCGCAGCGGGCTCGTGACGGATCATCATGTGGCCGGCGCGCGGGATGACCCGGGTGCGGGCGTCGCGCAGGCAGGCCACGCGAACGCCCATGTCGGGCGGCGGCGGCAACTCGGTCCGTTCCCCCTCGAGCAGCAGCACCGGGCAGCGGACGGCGCGCCAGTACCGGGTCCACTGCTCCAGGCGAAACGGGTAGGGCCCGCGCGTGACGTGCACCGGGTCGTGCTTGAAGGCGCGGCCACCCGGGACCGGAACCGTCCCGCGCTCGGCGAGGAATGCGGCCACGTCGGGCGGGCAGAGCGGGTCGAACTGGCGGATGCGCGCCGCGCAGGCGTCGACGTCGGGCAGGACGCGGGGTCCCCGCTCCCGGGCCCGACGCACGCCGTGGATCCAGTCGGCCGCGCGGCGGGGCAGGTCCTCGTCCGGTTGCTCGGGGAGCCGCATCCCTTCCATGGCCACCACCGCCCGGGGCCGCTCCGGGAAGACGCCGGCGAAGAGGGCCGCGATCGACGCGCCCATCGAATGGCCCACCACGACCAGTCGGTCGCGGGCGACGGCATCGGCGAGGTCGGCGACGTCGGGCAGGTAGTCCATGAAGTGGTAGTACCCGCCGTGGCCGATCCACTCGGTGTCGCCGTGGCCGCGCAGGTCCGGAGCGACCACGTGATACCCGGCCGCGGCGAGCGTCGGGGCGATGGGCGCGAAGCCCCAGGACAGGTCGAGGAAGCCGTGCAGGCAGAGGAGGGTGGTCCGGCCGCCGCCGTCCCACTCGAGCAGGTGGTGGCGGAGGCCGTTCGCTGCCACGTCCCTCTCGGTGGGGTGGGGTCCGTTCATGGCCGGGCAGCGTAGCGCCGCGCGACGGACTAAGGAATCCCCGGAGGAGCGATGAGAGCCGTATTCATCACCCGCAGTGGTGGACCCGAGGTTCTCGAGGTCCGCGAGGTCCCCGACCCCGTCCCGGGTCCGGGGCAGGTCCGCATCGCCGTGCGCGTCGCCGGGCTCAACTTCGCCGACGTCATGGCGCGGATGGGGCTCTACCCGGACGCGCCGAAGCTCCCCGCCGTGGTCGGGTACGAGGTGGCGGGGACCGTCGACGCGGTGGGGACGGGCGTGACGTCGCCCGCTCCCGGCGACCGGGTGCTGGCGCTGGTGCGCTTCGGAGGGCAGGCGGAGAAGGTCGTGCTGCCGGCCGCCCACGCCATGCCCATGCCGGAGGGGATGACCTTCGAGCAGGGAGCGGCACTTCCGGTGAACTATCTCACCGCCTACCACGCGCTCTTCCGGGTGGGACACCTCTCCCGCGGCCAGTCGGTGCTGGTCCACATGGCGGCGGGCGGCGTCGGCATCGCCGCCCTCCAGCTCTGCCGGACCGTCCCCGGCGTCACCGTGCTCGGCACCGCCTCGGCCTCGAAGCACGCGGTGATCCGGGAGGAGGGCTGCCACCACCCCATCGACTACCGCACCCGCGACTACGAGCCGGAGGTGCGCCAGCTCACCGGCGGGCGGGGCGTCGACCTCGTCCTCGACGCGCTGGGAGGCGCCGACTGGAAGAAGGGGTACCGCCTCCTCCGCCCAGGCGGGATGCTCGTGGCCTACGGCTTCGCCAACATGGCGACGGGGCCGCGGCGGTCGCTCCTCGTGGCGGCCCGGCAGCTGCTCTCGGTTCCGCGCTTCTCCCCCATCGCGCTCATGGACGACAACCGGGGAGTCGCCGGGGTGAACATGGGGCACCTCTGGGGGGAGCCGGAGATGGTGCTCGGCGAGCTCGAGGCGCTGCTCGCGCTGTTCCGCGAGGGGCGGATCCGTCCACGCATCGACTCGACCTTCCGGTTCGAGGAGGCCGCCCTGGCCCACGAGCGGCTCCAGGGTCGGGGCAGCGTGGGGAAGGTGCTCCTCGTTCCCTGATCAGCCGGGGGCGTCGCCCAGCCGGTCGAGCAGGAAGGCCACGGCCCGCTCCTCGGCCCAGAACTCCGGGCTGAGCGGCGTTCCGGCCACGAAGGCCACGTGACCGCCTCCCGGCGTCACCTCCAGCGTGACGGCCGGGTTGTCGCGAGCCTCGGTCACCGGGATCGATCCGGCCGGAACGAGCGGGTCGTCGTCCGCCGAGAGGAGCAGCAGGTCCCGCCGGACCCCGCCCAGGAAGCGGGCCGAGCTGCAGCGACGCCAGTAGTCCTGCGCGCTCGCGAAGCCGTGCAGGCGGGCGGTGACGAGGCCGTCGTAGTCGGAGAAGGTCCGGGACCGGCGAACCGCTTCCGCGTCGATGCTTCCCGGGTGCTCCACGGCCTTCCGGAGCGCCTTCCGGCGAAGGCGCCTGAGGAACCGCTCCCGGTAGACGAACGGCCAGAATCCCGGGCCGTCGAGCGCGGTCGCGCAGGCCTCCAGATCGAAGGGCACGGAGACGGCAACCGCGGCTCGGACCGGGGAGGGCACGGCGTCCCCCTGCTCGCCCAGCCACTTCACGAGCTGGTTCCCGCCCAGGGAGAAGCCGGCGACGAGCAGCGGGCGCGCCGGGTCCTCGGCGGCGAGACGCCCCACCACCGCCGCCAGGTCGCCGGTCTCCCCGGAGTGGTACTGGCGGAGCAGGCGATTCGGCTCCCCGGAGCATCCGCGGAAGTTCCAGGCCGCCACGGCGAGTCCCCTCCGGCTGGCCGCCGCGGCGAGGCCTCGGACGTAGGAGGCCCGGGAATTGCCTTCCAGGCCGTGGGAGATGACGAGGAGGGGTGCCCCGGCGCGGGGCCCGTCGAGGCGATCGACGTCGAGGAAGTCCCCGTCCGGAAGGTCCCACCGCTCGCGCCGGAAGGAGGGCCGAGGCCAGGGGCGGGCGACGCTCGCGTAGACCGTCCCGAGGTGCGGGCCGGGGAGCCAGGCGGCGCGCCGGTAGCCCGACGCCTTCACGGAAGGGCCCCGGGAGCCCGGCGCGCGCTCCGGGCGGTACCCGACCAGCGGAGCGAGAGCCCACGTTCCACCGCCAGCGCCCAGGTCCGCTCGAGCGCCCGGGCGGCGTCCTCGTCCCCGAGCAGGTCGAGCGCCTGCGCCAGCGCCTCGATCGTCGACATGCCTTCCTTCACCGTAGGTTCACGAAGCCGCTCGGCGACGCTCCCGGGCAGGGAGATCCTCGGAAGGGTCCGAAGCGCCGGGATTCGCTGCAGCATGCGCCGGGCCTGCGCCCAGGTGGCGTCCAGGACCACCAGCGTCTCCGGGGGAGGGGAAGGGACGCCGCCGCCCGGCGACGGGAACAGCACCGCCGCGCGCTCCACCGGGATGCGATCGAAGTCGAGCGGGGCTCCGGGAACGGCGTGGTCCACGATCTCGCAGCGCGAGAGGGAGAGCGCCGCCCATCGGCCGGAGTTGGTGGTCCGGACCCGTTCCTGCCAGTGGCGGAGCATGAAGACGCGGGTCCGGTTCTCGACCCGGGGCGCCTCCGCGCACAGGCAGCGGTCGGGCGGGAAGAAGCACCCGGGACAGCGCCGGGAGAGATCCGGAACGCGGCGGCGGCGCACCCGCTGGTCCCCTCAGCCTTCCGCCCCGCCGAGCAGGAAGAGGTTCACGCCGCTGCGTCCCCATCCCTCCTGGGCGGCCAGCAGGTCGAGCGTGAGGGAGGCCACGTCGTCGGCGAGCGGATCCACGACCGGCATCCTCTCCCTGTAGAAGATCTTGAGGTAGGCGCCGCAGGTCGAGCAGGCCTCGGCCTTGATGCCGCCCGGCTCCCCGGCGACGCCGAGATAGCGGATGCCGCCCGTGTCGCGGCAACTCCAGCACTGGATGCGGGTGAGGTTCCACTCCGAGCCGCAGAGGGAGCAGCAGAGGTAGCGGAGCTTGTCGTCCCCCTGGACCACCCCCGCCACCGGCGGGGAGTCGCACACCGGGCAGCCCCCCGTGCTGGCCGCCACCCGGTCGGCGGGGAGAGAGGCCGCCAGCGCGGCGAAGTAGACCTGGAGGGCCGCGCCGACGAAGGGCGCGGCGGCGAGGTCGGTCGCCGCCGGCGTTCCCGCGATGACGCCGTCGGCCATGGCCTCGAGTTCCTCGGGCCAGGCGCCGGAGAGCCGGCGAAGGGCCTGGGCCGCGGGAGCGGGCCAGGGGCGGCTCCGGAGCGCCTCGACGACCATGGCGAGCGCGTCGCGCCAGGCAGGGGAACGGGGGTGGGAGGTGGCGCGCAGCGGCGCGCTGGCGGGGAGCTCCGGTGCGGCCGGCGCCAGGGAGAGCCGGGCCAGCGCCTCCCCCTGAGCGTCGGCGACGTCGGCGAGGGCGTCCAGGAACTCGCCCATGGGGTTGCCCGGGGCGAGTTCCCGGAAGCGACGCGCCCGGCTGGCGAAGAGCTCGGCCGGGCGCGGCAATCTCAGCTGGACGACTTCGCCCGGCACTCCGGGCGGCTCGAAGCTCATCGATCCTTGTCCCCGGTGATCTCGCGGTACCAGCCGGGGTGGTGGTAGCGGGCCCAGGCTTGCGTCACCGTTCCCCGCACCATGGCGCGGATCGATCCCCGGGTCCAGTAGGCCGCGTACCAGTGGATGCCGATGCCGATGAACATCACGAACGCGGAGACGGCGTGCACCAGGCTCGTCACCCGGCGCAGCGAGGCCGGGAAGGAGTTCGCGAACCAGGGCTGCCACATGGTGATCCCGGTGAGGAAGAGGATGGCGATGATGGGCACCATCGACCAGTACATGAGCTTCTGGCCCGCGTTGTACTTGCCCGTCTCGCTCGACTCGGTGCGCTTCTCCATGTAGGCGACGGCGTTCTCCACCCACTTCGCGTCGGTCGGGGTCCAGCGGTTGTCCTTCCGGGCACGCCAGGCGTACGGGTAGAAGAGCAGCACCAGCAGCACGCCGGCGAACGGGTGGAGCATTCGCATGAACTGGCCGCCGCCGAAGATCGCCGACATCCAGAAGAAGAACGGCGAGAAGAGCGCCAGGCCGGAGAAGAAGAGGAAGAGGAACGCGATGGCGACCAGCCAGTGGACGATGCGTTCGGTGTTGTCGTGACGGACGATCTTCCCGTCCGGAAGGACGTACCCGGTGTTCGGCTTCATGGCTTCGCCTCCTTCCCGGTCTTCTCCTCGGACTCCTCCGGCACCTCGAGGGGTCCGTACCGCATGTAGTGGAGGATGCCCGCCACCAGCACTCCGAACATGGTGGCGACTCCCAGCGCGCGGGCCACGCCCGAGCGCCAGAAGGTGACGACCGGCCCGACGCTCGGGTCGCGGGGCAGCCCGTAGGTCTCCGGCCGGTCGCCGTGCGGCAGCACGTAGAACACGTGCGTCCCGCCCACGCCCGGGGGGTCGTAGACGGCGGCCTTGGCCAGGCCGCGCTCGTGAAGGTCCTCGAGCCGGTGCGTCGCCATCTCCTTCATCTCGGCCTTGGACCCGAAGCTGAGCGCCTGGGTCGGGCACGACTTGATGCAGGCCGGCTCGAGCCCCACCGAGACCCGGTCGGAGCAGAGGGTGCACTTGTAGACGCGGCCGTCCTCCTTGCGGATGCGGGGGATGTCGAAGGGGCAGCCGGTGATGCAGTAGCCGCAACCGATGCAGCTGTCCTGCTGGAAGTCGACGATCCCGTTGGCGTACTGGATCACCGCGCCCGGCGACGGGCAGGCCTTGAGGCAGCCCGGGTCGCTGCAGTGCATGCACCCGTCCTTGAAGATGAGCCAGGCCAGCGAGCCGTCGATCTCGGTCTCGTTGAACTTCATCACCGTCCAGGACTGATCGGACAGGTCGAGCGGGTTCGTGTAGGTGCCCTGGAAGGTTCCCACCTGCTCGCGCAGGTCGTTCCATTCCATGCACGCGGCCTGGCAGGCCTTGCACCCGATGCAGCGGGAGAGGTCGATGAGCTTCGCCACCTCGGGCCGGAACGAGCGGGCCGACGGTGGGGACTCGACGGTGGTGGCGGAGCGGAGCCGGATGTCCTGGGTCTCGAGAGCCATGGCGATCTCCTAGGCCTTCTCGACGTTGACCAGGAACGCCTTGTACTCCGGCGTCTGGATGTTGGCGTCGCCGACGGGCGGGGTGAGCGTGTTGGTGATGTACCCCTTGCGCGTCTGCCCGATGAACCCCCAGTGGATGGGGAGCCCGACCACCTCGACCTCCTTGCCCTCGATGGTGAGGGTGGGCATGCGCTTGGTCACCAGCGCCTTCAGCTTCACCTGGCCTCGCTTCGACTTCACGACCACCCAGTCGTCGTTGCGGATCCCCTTCTTCCGGGCCAGCCCCTCCGGCAGCTCGACGAAGGCCTCGGGCTGGAGGATGGCGGGGATGCGCGCGTGCTTCGTCCAGAAGTGGAAGTGCTCGGTGAGCCGGTAGGTGGTGGCGACGAAGGGGAACTCGTCCGGCTTGCCGAAGGCCTTCCAGTCGTCCTTGAAGACCCGTGCGGCCGGGGAGTTCAGCACCTTGCCGAACGGGTTCCTGGCGAGCGGGGTGTCGAACGGCTCGTAGTGCTCCGGGAACGGACCGTCGGTCATGGCCGGCGCCCAGAGCCGGGCCACGCCCTCGCCGTTCATGATGAACGGGTTCATCCCGTCGGCGGGTGGCGAGTCGACCTTGAAGTCGGGCACGTCGTTGCCGACCCACTTCGTGCCGTTCCACCAGACGAGCTTGCGCGTCGCGATGTAGGGCACGCCGTCGGGATTGCAGGAGGCGCGGTTGTAGAGGACGCGCCGGTTGGCCGGCCACGACCAGGCCCAGCCCGGCGTGACGCCGAGCCCGCTGGGATCGGACGGGATCGCGGCGGGCCATCTGGTTGCCGGCCTGGGTCCAGCTGCCGGCGAAGATCCAGCAGCCGCAGGCGGTCGAGCCGTCGGCCTGGAGCACGGCGAAGCCCGGGCACCTGCTCGCCCTGCCTCACCAGGAACGCGCCCGGGGTCTTGGGATCCGGGACGTCGGCGAGCGCCTGGCCGTTGAACTCCCGGGCCACCTCGTCGGCGCGCCGGCGACCTTGGCGATGCGGTACGGCCAGGTGAGCTTGAGGACGGGCTCCGGGAAGGCCCCGCCCTCCTTGGCGTAGAGCTTCTTCAGGGCCAGGAAGAGCTCACCGACGATCTCGAGGTCGCCCTTGGCCTCGACGGGAGGCTCGGCCGCCTTCCAGTGCCACTGCAGCCAGCGCGCGCTGGAGACGAGCGAGCCGTCCTCCTCGGCGAAGCAGGGAGGAGGGGAAGCGGAACACCTCGGTCTGGATCTGCGACGGGTCGACGTCGTTGAACTCCCCGTGGTTCTGCCAGAACTCGGAGGTCTCGGTGGCGAGCGGGTCGATGGTGACGAGGTACTTGAGCTTGCCGCAGGCCTGCCCAGGATCTTGGCCTTGTCCGGGAAGGAGGAGAGCGGGTTGAACCCCTGGCAGACGTAGCCGTTCACCTTGCCCTGGGACATGAGCTCCATGACCCGGAGCACGTCGTAGGGCCCGTCGATCTTCGGCAGCCACTCGTAGGCGAAGTCGTTCTCCTTCGTCGCCGCGGCCCCGTACCAGGCCTTCATGAGCGAGACGAAGAACTTGGGGTAGTTCGACCAGTAGTTGAACTGCCCGGGGCGGAGCAGCTTCGGGCGTGCGCTTCTCGAGGTAGGTCTTGAGGTCGGGGTCCCCGTCGGTGGGGAGGGTCAGGTACCCGGGAAGCGAAGTGCGAGAGCAGCCCCAGGTCGGTGAGCCCCTGGATGTTGGAGTGGCCGCGCAGCGCGTTCACGCCGCCGCCCGCCATCCCCATGTTGCCGAGGAGAAGCTGGAGGATGGCGATGGAGCGGATGTTCTGCGAGCCCACGCTGTGCTGGGTCCAGCCGAGCGCGTAGAGGCTCGTCATGGTGCGCTCGGGCACCGCGGTGGAGGCGATGGCCTCGCAGACCTTGAGGAACTTGTCCTTGGGGGTGCCGGTGGTCCGCTCCACCATCTCCGGCGTGTAGCGGGAGTAGTGCTTCTTCATCCGCTGGAAGACGCAGTTCGGATCCTGCAGCGTCGGGTCGACCTTGGCGTATGCCGTCCTTGTCGACCTGGTAGTTCCAGGTGGTCTTGTCGTATGACCGCTTGGCCTCGTCGTAGCCGGTGAAGAGGCCGTCGTCGAAGCCGGTGTCCTCGCGCACCAGCAGGGCGGCGCTCGTGTAGTTCTTGACGTAGTCGTGCTGGATCTTGTCGTTCTCGAGCAGGTACCGGATGACGCCGCCCAGGAAGGCGATGTCGGTCCCGGGCCGGATGGGGGCGTAGAGATCGGCCACCGCCGCGGTCCGGGTGAAGCGCGGGTCGACGACGACGAGGCGGGCCCTCTTCTTGGCCTTGGCCTCGAGCACCCACTTGAAGCCGCAGGGATGGGCCTCGGCGGGGTTGCCTCCCATCACCAGGATCAGGTCGGCGTTCTTGATGTCGACCCAGCTGTTCGTCATCGCGCCACGGCCGAACGTCGGGGCCAGACCGGCCACCGTGGGGCCGTGTCAGACACGCGCCTGGTTGTCGACGGCGACCCCCCCGAGCGCCCGGATCACCTTGTGGAACACGTAGCCGGTCTCGTTCGAGGAGGCCGAGGCGGCCAGGAACGCCGTGCTCGTCCACCGGTTCACGGTCTGTCCCTTGGCGTTCTTCGTCGACGAAGTTCTTGTCGCGGTCCTCCTTCATCAGGCGCGCGACGCGGTCGACGGCCCACTCCCAGGAGACCCGCTTCCACTCCGACGAGCCGGGGGCGCGGTACTCGGGGAACTTGAGGCGGGTGGGGCTGTGGATGAAGTCGAGGAGGCTCGCTCCCTTCGGGCAGAGCGTGCCGCGGTTCACCGGATGGTCGGGGTCGCCCTCCACGTGCATGATCTCGGTCCGGGCGTTCTTCGAGCGGTCGCCGAGCCCGTAGAGGATGACGCCGCAGCCCACCGAGCAGTACGGGCAGGTGTTGCGGGTCTCGCTGGCGTGCGCGAGCTTGAAGAGCCGGACGTCGGCCACGGCGCGTTCGGCGGAGAATCCGAGCGCGCCGACGGTGCGTGGCGCCGATCCCGGACGCGGTGAGCTTGAGGAAGCCTCTACGGGAGACGTGCATGGGCACCTCCGGAGGACGGGGTTCGCGAGGGTACGGTAGCGCACCCGGAACGGCGTTCGCAAAGGTCGGCGTGGATTTCCTGCTCCCACCGTGCTGGCGCGCCGCGTCATGGGTGGCCATGGGCTCGACAAGCGGCGGATCGGTCACTAAACATCCTGTCCGCACCCAGCGCCATCCAATGCCCGACGACCTGATCCTCGAGACCCGCGACGTCGCCAAGGAGTTCCGCGGGTTCCTCGCCGTGAACGGCGTGTCACTCAAGGTGAAGCGCGGCTCCATCCACGGGCTGATCGGCCCGAACGGGGCGGGCAAGACCACCATGTTCAACCTGCTCACCCGGTTCCTGCCGGTGACGCGGGGCACCATCGTCCACCGGGGCGAGGACGTGACCCACATGGCGCCGGCCCGGGTGGCCCGGCGCGGGGTGGTGCGGTCCTTCCAGATCTCGGCGGTCTTCGGGAGCCTGACCGCCCTCGAGAACGTGCGCATCGCGCTGCAGCGGCCGCTCGGCACCTCGTTCCGGTTCTGGTCGCCGTCGAGGAGCCTCTCGGTCCTCGACGATCGGGCCCGGTCGCTCCTCGCCGACGTCGACCTGGAGGCCCTGGCCGACGTCCCCGCCGGGGAGCTGCCCTACGGACGCAAGCGGGCGCTCGAGCTCGCCACCACGCTGGCGCTCGAGCCGGAGGTGCTGCTGCTCGACGAGCCCACCGCCGGAATGGGGCACGAGGACGTGGGGCGCGTGGCCGAGCTCATCAAGCGCGTGGCCAGGGGGCGCACCGTCCTCATGGTGGAGCACAACCTCTCGGTGGTCGCCGACCTCTGCGACACCATCACCGTGCTGGCGCGGGGCAGCGTGCTCGCGGAGGGGACCTACGCGCAGGTCTCCGCCGATCCCGCCGTTCGCGAGGCCTACATCGGGAGCGCCGCGTGAGCGCGGGCGCCGCCGTCCCGGCCCTGCGGATCCGGGACCTGAACGCGTTCTACGGCGAGTCACACGTGCTGCACGGCGTGGACCTGGAGGTCGCCGAGGGCGAGGTGGTGACGCTGCTCGGGCGCAACGGCTCGGGCCGCACCTCCACGCTGAAGTCGATCCTCGGGCTGGTGGGACGCCGCACCGGCTCGATCCAGGTGGGCGGACGTGGAGACGGTGGGCATGGCCCCCCACCGCATCGCGCGGCTGGGAATCGGCATCGGCTACTGCCCGGAGGAGCGGGGCATCTTCGCGAGCCTCTCGGCCGAGGAGAACCTCCTGCTCCTGCCCGAGGTGGGGGCTTCCGGGATGTCCGAGGCCGACATCTACGAGATGTTCCCCAACCTGAAGGAGCGGCGGAAGAGCCAGGGCACGCGCCTGTCGGGAGGCGAGCAGCAGATGCTCGCCATGGCCCGCATCCTGCGCGCCGGGGCCCGCCTCCTGCTCCTCGACGAGATCACCGAGGGGCTGGCGCCTGTCATCGTCCAGGCGCTGGGACGGGTGGTGAAGCAGCTCAAGGACAAGGGATACACCATCGTGCTGGTGGAGCAGAACTTCCGGTTCGCCGCGCCGCTGGCCGACCGGCACTACCTGCTCGAGCACGGACGCGTCGTCGACACGATCGAGGCCAGCCAGCTGGCCAGCCGCATGGAGTCGTTGCAGGAGTTCCTGGGAGTGTAGTCCGCTCCGAACCCGAGGAGGCATGGACATGACCCGAAGCATCGCATTCGCCGCCGTACTGCTGCTCGCCGCCGGATCGGCGACCGCCGCCGATCCCAAGATCTCCGACGACGTCGTCAAGATCGGCGTCCTCACCGACATGACCGGCTACTACTCCGACCTCTCCGGCCCGGGGTCGCTCGAGGCCGCCAAGATGGCCGCCGAGGACTTCGGCGGGAAGGTGCTGGGGAAGCCCATCGTGATCATCGGCGCCGACCACCAGCTCAAGGCCGACGTGGCCTCCACCGTGGCCCGCAAGTGGTTCGACGAGGAGAAGGTCGACGCCATCGCCGACCTGGTGTCCTCGTCCACCGCGCTCGCGGTCATGCCGGTGGCCGCCGAGAAGAAGCGCATCACGCTGCTCTCCGGCCCGGGAACCACCGCGATCACCGGGGACAAGTGCACGCCCTACAACTTCCACTGGACGTACAACAACTGGGCGCTCGCCAACGGCACCGGCCGCGAGGTGGTGAAGCAGGGCGGAAACACCTGGTACTTCATCACCGCCGACTACGTCTTCGGCAAGTCGCTCGAGGAGGACACCGCCAACGTGGTGAAGAGCGCGGGCGGCAAGGTGCTGGGCTTCTCCCGCCACCCGTCGCCGGGCACCACCGACTTCTCCTCCTACCTGCTGCAGGCCCAGGCCTCCGGCGCCAAGATCATCGGCCTCGCCAACGCCGGCGCCGACACCATCAACGCCATCAAGCAGGCCAACGAGTTCGGCATCACCAAGAAGCAGAACCTGGCCGGCCTGCTCGTCTTCATCTCCGACATCAACAGCCTCGGGCTCGAGACGGCGAAGGGCATGTACCTGACCACCGCCTTCTACTGGGACCGCGAC
This sequence comes from uncultured delta proteobacterium, assembly GCA_963818535.1. GTDB lineage: Bacteria > Myxococcota > Myxococcia > Myxococcales > Anaeromyxobacteraceae > CAIOAK01. Next base: position 635,326 of record CAWFSM010000008.1, read on the forward strand.
GACGACAGCCGGAAGTGGTCGAAGCGCTTCTTCGACAGGATGAAGAAGCAGCCCACCATGGTGCAGGCGGGCGTCTACTCGGCCGTGTCCCACTACCTGAAGGCCATCCAGGCCGCTGGCACCGACGCGCCCGACGCCGTCGCGGCCAAGATGCGCGAGACGCCGGTGAACGACTTCTTCGCCAAGAACGGGCGCATCGGCCCCGACGGCCTGCACCGGCACGACATGTACCTCGTGCAGGTGAAGACCCCGGCCGAGTCGAAGTACCCCTGGGACTACTACAAGATCGCCAAGGTCATCCCGGCGGCGGATGCCTTCCCGCCGGTCTCCGACAAGTGCCCGCTCGTGAAGAAGTAGCCTCGAGATGATCCAGGCCCTCTCCGGCCAGCTCCTGCTCGGCCTCATCAACGGCTCGTTCTACGCGCTGCTCTCCCTCGGACTGGCCATCATCTTCGGCCTGCTCGACGTGGTGAACTTCGCGCACGGCGCGCAGTACATGCTGGGAGCCTTCCTGGCCTGGATGGGGTTCCAGTACCTGGGCATCGGGTACTGGTGGGCGCTCCTGCTCTCGCCACTCGTGGTGGGAGCATCGGGCCTGGTCATCGAGAGGGTCTTCCTCCGTCGCCTGCAGGGGCTCGACAACCTCTACGGGCTGCTCCTCACCTTTGGCCTCGCGCTGGTCATCGAGGGGCTCTTCCACCACGCCTTCGGCAACTCGGGCAGCCCGTACCCGGTGCCCGAGCTGCTGCGGGGCGGGTTCGACCTCGGCTTCATGTACCTCCCCAAGTACCGGGCCTGGGTGGTGGTGGTCTCGCTGGTGGTGTCCCTCGGCACCTGGTTCTTCATCGAGAAGACCCCGCTCGGCGCCTACCTGCGCGCCGGCACCGAGAATCCAAAGCTGCTGCAGGCGTTCGGCGTGAACGTGCCCGTCATGTTCATGCTGACCTACGGGTTCGGGGTGGCTCTCGCCGCCTTCGCCGGCGTGATGGCGGCTCCGATCTACCAGGTCACCCCCATGATGGGCTCGTCGCTCATCATGGTCGTGTTCGCCGTCGTGGTCATCGGAGGGATGGGCTCGATCCTCGGTTCCATCGTCACCGGCATCGGGGTCGGCCTCGTCGAGGGGTTCACCAAGTTCCTCTGGCCCGAGGCGGCGAACGTGGTGGTCTTCGTGCTCATGGCGGCGGTGCTCCTCGTCCGACCGGCCGGCCTGTTCGGGAGGCAGAAATGAAGAGGGTCTGGAAGGGGCAGACCGTCTTCATGGCCTGGGCCACCCTGGTGGCCGGGGGCCTCGTCGCGCCGTTCGTGGTCTACCCCGTCTTCGCCATGAACGTGCTGGTGATGGCGCTCTTCGCCAGCGCCCTGAATCTGTTGCTCGGCTACTCCGGGCTCCTCTCCTTCGGCCACGCCGCGTTCCTGGGATCGGCGGCGTACGTCACCGGGCTCGCCGCAAAGACCTGGGGCATCGGCGTGTTCCCCTCGATGGCGGCCGGCGTGGCGGTGGCCACCGTCCTGGGGTTCCTCTTCGGCATCCTGGCGCTGCGTCGATCCGGGATCTACTTCGCGATGATCACGCTGGGCCTGGCCCAGGTGGTCTACTTCCTGGTCGTCCAGATGCCTTGGACGGGCGGCGAGGACGGCCTGCAGGGAATCCCGCGCGGCACGCTCTTCGGCGTCATCGACCTCGGCAATTCCCTCGCGATGTACTACTTCACGTACGCGATCTTCCTGGCCGCGTTCTGGCTCATCCAGCGCACCATCGACTCTCCCTTCGGCCAGGTCCTGCGCGCCATCCGCGAGAACGAGCCCCGGGCCATCTCGCTCGGCTACGACGTCCAGCGCTACAAGCTGCTCGCCTTCGTCCTGTCGGCGGCGCTGGCGGGACTGGCGGGCTCGCTGAAGGCCATCGGGCTCCAGTTCGCCACCCTGGGCGACGTGGCCTGGCAGCGGAGCGGGGAGGTGGTGCTCATGACCCTTCTCGGCGGCATGGGGACGGTGCTCGGCCCGTCGGTGGGGGCGCTGCTCGTGGTCACGATGGAGAACTACCTCGCGAGCCTCGGATCCTGGGTCACGGTCATCACCGGGGCGGTCTTCGTGGTGATGGTGATGGCCTTCCGGCGCGGCGTGGTGGGCGAGGTCCGGGCGCTCTTCGCGCGCCGGTCCTCTTGACGACGGAGGACGGCGATGGCACCGAATTTCGACCGGAAGGTGGCGTTCGTGACCGGCGCGGCCGGGGGGATCGGCTTCCGCATCGCGGAGATGCTCGCCGAGGGAGGTGCCCGGGTGACCGTCGCCGACCTGGACGGCGGGGCGGCCCGCGCGGCCGCGGAACGAATCGGCCGGGGCGCCTCCGGCGTCGCCGCCGACGTCGGCAACGAGGTCGCGATCCAGGCGGCCCTCGAGGCCACGCTCCAGGCGAACGGCCGCATCGACCTGCTCGTCAACAACGCCGGCCTGCAGCACGTGTCGCCGGTGGAGGACTTCCCGTCGGCGAAGTTCGAGCTCCTGGTCCGGGTGATGCTCTTCGGCCCGTTCTACGCGATCAAGAAGGTGTTCCCGGCCATGAAGCGGCAGGGGTACGGCCGCATCCTGAACGTGGCCTCCATCAACGGACTGGTGGGCTTCGCCGGGAAGGCGGCCTACAACAGCGCCAAGCACGGCGTCATCGGGCTCACCAAGGTGACCGCGCTCGAAGGGGCGGCCCACGGCATCACGGTGAACGCGCTCGCGCCCGGGTACGTCGACACGCCGCTCGTGCGCAACCAGCTCGCCGACCTGGCCCGCACCCGGAACGTGCCGCTCGAGAAGGTGCTCGAGGAGGTCATCTACCCGCTCGTGCCCATGCGGCGGCTGCTCCAGGTGGACGAGATCGTGGGGTACGCGCTGTTCCTCCTCTCCGACGCCGCGGCCGGAATCACCGGCTCGGTGGCGGTCATGGACGGGGGCTACACCGCGCAGTGACCCGGGCCCGCCTCGGAGACCGCGCCCTCTTCTCCCTCCTCGAGCCGCGCGCCTACCTGAATCACGCCGGGGTCTCCCCGCCGTCGGACCCGGTCCGCCGCGCGGTGCAGGAAGCCGTCGACGACTTCGCGCGACGGGGCGGCGATGCGGTGGGTGCGGCGGTGGAACGCCGCGGCCGGCTGCGCGGGCGCATCGCCGAGCTGCTCGGTGCCGCCCCGGCCGACGTTGCGCTCACCACCAACACCAGCGCCGGGATCCAGGCCGTGGCCCTCGACTTCCCCTGGCGCGCCGGAGACCGCCTGCTGCTCGTGGACGGGGAGTTCCCCGCCAACGTGACTCCCTGGCAGCAGGCCGGCGCACTGTTCGGTCTCCAGGTCGACTTCATCCCGCTGGCGCCCTTCCTCCGCTCCGAGGAGGAGGGGCTCGCGTCGCTCGACGCCGCGCTCGCGAGGGGGGTGCGCCTCCTCGCGGTGAGCGCCGTGCAGTTCCGGAGCGGGCTCCGCATGCCGATCCAGGCCATGGCCGCGCGGTGCGCCGCCGCCGGGACCGAGATCTTCGTCGACGCGGTGCAGGCCGCCGGCTGCCTGCCGCTCGACGTCCAGGGGATCGACTACCTCGCCGCCGGCGGGCACAAGTGGTTGATGGGCCCGCTGGGCGCGGGCTTCCTCTTCGTCCGCGCGGAGCGGGCCGCGGCCCTCGTCCCGCGCACCGCCGGCTGGCTGTCGCACGAGGATCCCGTCCGCTTCCTCCTCGAGGGTCCAGGCCTGGTCCGCTACGACCGACCCATCCGCCGGCGCGCCGACCTGGTGGAGGGCGGCGGCATGCCCGAGGCGCCGCTGGCCGGGCTGCTGGCGTCCCTCGAGATCCTGCTCGCGCTGGGACCGCCCGCCATCGCCGCACACGTGGGGAGCTACCTCGACCTCCTCGAGCCGGAGCTCGTGGCGCGGGGATTTCGCAGCCTGCGCTCGGGCCATCCGGAGGGCCGATCGGGGATCCTCTCGGTGGACCCGCCGCAGGGGCTGGCGGCGTCGGCGCTGGCCCGGGAGCTGCGGGAGCGCGGAGTGGCCTGCTCCACGCCGGACGGGGCCCTGAGGTTCTCGCCGCACTGGCCCAACCATCCCGCCGAGATCCCGGAGGTCCTCCGGGCCGTGGACGGGGCGCTGGCGGCGCTCGGGCCGCCGCGCTGACCCTGGACTAGCTGGGATGGGTCCGGCTCGGCGTCAGCCAGACCTCGGGCCCGAGGCGGAACATCGCGGCCGGCAGCCCGAGCTCGGAGGGGTCGGCGGAGAGGAAGGCGGCCATGGCCATGGCGGCGTTCTGCCGCCGCGTCTGCTCGTCGGAGATGGGGCCCAGCTCGCCGCGCACCTGGAAGACCGCCTCGACCAGCTCCTTCACGGACGGTCGATGGGGGAGGGCGGCGCGGATGCGGAACAGGTACCGGTCCAGCGGCTCGGCGTTTCCGAAGGCGAACGTGACCACCGTGTCGATGGCGCTGTCGACCTCGCGCTCGGATGTCAGAAGCACCTGCTCGGCGTCGATCGAGACGGTCTGCGTGGCGTTCTCCATGCCTCATGTTTGCGGGCATTTCGCGCTCGCCACCAGTCCCGTCGCAGGGTGACGAGGAAAGCCGCGACCCGCCCCTACATCGACTCACGGTCAAATGGGTGAGGCCGATCCTGGTTCACCCGGAGAGAACGGCGACGCGCACATCCTCCCATCCCGCCGGCGGGGGAGGAGGAAGCCGATCGACGTCCCACGGTGACGGGAAGGGGGCACAGGTGGTAGCATCCCGGTGCGTGCATGTAGGACTCGTGCTCACCGGCGGCGGAGCGAGGGCGGCGTACCAGGCGGGCGTACTCCTGGCGCTCGCCGAGGTCCTTCCCCGTGGAGCCGTTCCGTTCGCCTCGCTGTGTGGGGTCTCGGCGGGCGGACTGAACGCCGCCTTCCTGGGCGCCTGGCGTGGCGACTTCGAGGACGCGGGCCACAGGCTTCGCGACCTCTGGCTCGAGCTCTCCCCGGAGCGCGTCTTCCGGACCGACGGCGTCCGCATGCTCGGCATCGGCACCCGCTGGATGCGCGACCTGTCGGCGGGCGGCCTCTTCCAGCGGAGCCGCATCAACTTCCTCCTCGACGCCACGCCGCTGCGCGACTTCCTGCACGAGCGGCTCCCGCTCGCCGACCTGCGCAGGAACCTCGCCTCGGGCGCCATCCGGGGCTTCGCGGTCACGGCCACCAGCTACGCGACCAACGCGGCGGTCACGTTCTTCGACGGCGCCCCGGACATCGAGCCCTGGGTCCGGTCCACCCGCGTGGGCGTGCGGGCCCAGATCCGGCTCGACCACATCATGGCCTCGGCCTCCATCCCCATCTTCTTCCCCCCGGTTCGCATCCAGGGCGCCTGGTACGGCGACGGCAGCGTCCGGATGACCGCTCCCCTCTCGCCGGCCATCCACATGGGCGCGGAGCGGCTGCTCGTGATCGGGGTCCGTCGCTGGAAGGAGCCGTCCGAGCTCCAGCCGGCCCGGGCCGCGGCGCGGCGGGAGGCTCTGCCGCCCTCGCAGATCGCCGGCACGCTCCTCAACGCCGTGTTCCTCGAGACCATCGAGGCCGACGTGGAGCGCCTCGAGGTCGTGAACCGGATGGTGGACAGCATCCCGGTGGAGCGCAGGGAGGGCCTGAAGGTCATCCCCACGCTGGTGCTGCGCCCCACGCGCGACCTCGGCCAGCTGGCGGGCGACCAGTACCGTCGGTTCCCGCGCTTCCTGCGCTACGTCCTCTCGGGGATCGGGGCCCACGGCGAGAGTGGCTCCGACCTGCTCAGCTACCTGGCGTTCGAGCCGGTCTACGTGGGGAGGCTCCTCGAGCTGGGGTACGAGGACACGCTGGCCCGCCGCGGCGAGATCGAGGAGTTCTTCGGCGAGGAGCGGGACGAGAAGGTCTCGCTGAGGGCGTAGGCGCGCCGGACGGCGCCGGTCACCTGGCGGGAGGCAACGCCAGGACGGCCGAGGCGATCTCGTGGGCGAGCCCGGTCACGAGCGCGCTCGTGGCCGCGACCGCGGCGCTCGCGCCGGGTCCCGCGCTCTCCCGGCGCAGGACCGCCCTGCCGCGCGCCAGGGACACGTCGCCGGCGCCGGAGAGGACGGCCCAGTTGGCCTCCAGCCTGGCCTCGCCCCTCTCGTTCCAGCCCAGCGCCGTGACGCTCACGAGCACGCGAGCGCGCAGGGGCATGACCGGGTCCCAGGGCTGCGGGAGCACGCGCCAGGAGGGCAGCAGGGCCGAGAGCTCCTGGGCCAGCACCCGGGTCACGCCGGCCCCCAGCGGCTCCGCCCAGCGGCTGTACTCGTCGAGGTCGACGGTGTTCTCGCCGGTGAAGGTGACGATCTGCGGCCGATCGAGGTACTCGGCGACGCGGGTGGGGAAGACGCCCAGCGTTCCCTCGGGGCCGGTGGAGGGGACGGCCGCGTTGGCCGTGGCGCTGGCCGAGAGGACGTAGAACCGGGCCGCGGGAGAGGTCCCGAAGCACCCCGAGGTGACGAGTGCGACGGCGACGAGGGACATCGGCAGGGAACGCATCATCGGCCTCCCTTGGGCGCGGACGGCTTGCCCTCCAGGATGGAGGACGGGTTTCGTTCCAGGTACTCGGCGAGGACCCGCACGGCCGCGGCGGCGCGGGAGATCTCGGAGAGCGTGTGGGTGAGCTCCCGCTGGGCGCCGGAGGTGCCGGCCACGGTCGCCTGGATCTGGGCCAGCCCCCTCTCCGCGGCCGCCAGCGTGTCGTGGAGATCGGTCACCACCTGCCTCACGTCGGCCTCGCCGACCTTCCCGCGCAGGTCGACGACCAGCTTGTCGACGTTCCCCAGGGTCTTCGAGACGTCCTTCCCCACGGTTCCGGCCGCGGCCAGCGCGGAACGGATCTCGGGTGAACGGGCCAGGTCGCGGAAGGCGACCAGGGTCTCGGAGAGGTTCCGGGCGATCTCGTCGTAGGGGAGATCGGAGAGGGCGTTCGCGAACTTCTCGACGCGGCTGGAGAGCACCTGGAGCTTCGTGGGGGCCGTCGGGATCTGGGGGAAGCGCGTGGGGATGTCGACCGTGCGCGGAGGCTGCTCCGGGTGGAAGTCGAGGTCGATGTAGAGCTGCCCGGTGACGAGGCTCGTGCTCTGGAGCTCGGCCCGCAACCCCTTCTCGGTGAGGAACCTGGCGGCCTCGCCCGGTCCCTTGGCGTGGAGCTCGCTCACGGTGCCGGCAGGGTCGTGGATCCGGGCCAGGTTCACCTCGTAGGTGACCTCGATGTCGATCCCGGAGTTCTTGTTGACCATGTACGCCTCGATGGCGGTGACCTGGCCGAGGGGCACGCCGCGAAAGGTCACCGGCGAGCCGATCTGGAGGCCGCGGACCGACTCCGGGAAGAAGCTGACGAAGGTGGTGTTGTGGGTGAAGAACCTCCCCGACATCAGCGCCGCGATGGCGAGGAGCAGCAGCAGCGCGCCGCCGATGATGAAGCCGCCCACAATCTTGGGATTCGCTCTCGTCATGGGTACTGCCCCCGCTGGAGGAATGCCTTCACCTTGGGATCGGCGGTGGTCTCGGCAAGCTCCCTGGGCGGGCCGTGGGCCACCATCCGGTGGCGCTCGCCGTCCAGGAAGATGGCGTCGTCCGCGATGGCGAAGATGCTCGGAAGCTCGTGGGTCACCACCATGAAGGTCGTGCCCAGGCTGCTGCGCAGCTCCAGGATCAGGTCGTCGAGGTGGCGCGCCGACAGCGGGTCGAGACCGGCCGAGGGCTCGTCGAGGAAGAGGATGTCCGGATCGAGCGCCAGCGAGCGGGCCAGCCCGGCCCGGTTGCGCATGCCGCCGCTCACCTCCGACGGGTAGCTGTCCTGGAATCCTCCGAGGCCGACCAGCTCGAGCTTGGTCACCGCCACCTCGCGGGCCTCCCCCTTGGGAACGCGAAGGTGCTGGACCAGCGGCAAGCAGATGTTCTCGGCGAGCGTCATCGAGCTGAGCAGGCCAGCTCCCTGGAAGAGCACGCCGAATCGCCGGCGCAGGCGCCGCTGCTCCACCTCGGAGGAGCCCCAGAACGGCGTGCCCGCATAGCGGACGTCGCCCTTGGCGGGCCGGTCGAGACCGATCATGTGGCGCAGGAGGGTGCTCTTCCCGCTCCCGCTGTCCCCCATGACCACGAAGACCGAACCGCGCCGGATGGAGAAGGAGATGTCCGACTGGACCACGAAATCGCCGTAGGCCATGGTCATCCCGTCCACGGTGACGAAGCCGGTGTCTGTCGTCGGATCGGTCACGTGGGGATGCCTAGAGCCGCACGGCGTAGAAGAAGACGGTGAGGAGGGCGTCGACGACGATGACGAGCAGGATCCCGGACACCACCGCGCGGGTCGTCGAGGTTCCGACGGAGGACGCGGTGCGACCGGTCGTCATCCCGAAGTAGGTGCCGGCGAGCGCCACCACCGCGCCGAACGCGGGGGCCTTGAGCAGGCCCACCATCACGTCGGACATGGTCATGGCCTCGCGGGTCTGGGTCAGGTAGAGCGCCGGCGTGAGGTCGAGGAGCCCGACCGCCACCACGTAGCCGCCCAGGATCCCGAAGACGTCGGCGTAGAGGACGAGGAGGGGCATCATCAGGACCATCGCCAGGATGCGCGGCGCGACCAGGAACTCCATGGGCGGGAAGTTCATGGTCTCGAGGGCGTCCACCTCCGAGTTCACGGTCATGGTGCCGAGCACCGCCGCGAACGAGGCCCCGGTGCGTCCGGCCATGACGATCCCGGTCATGAGGACGCCGGTCTCCCGCACCGTCCCGACCCCCACCAGGTTTGCCACGTAGATGGTGGCGTTGAACTGCTCGAGCTGGACCGCTCCCAGGAAGGCGAGCACCGCGCCCACCAGGAAGTTGATGACCGCGACCAGCGGCAGCGCCGCGCCGCCGGTCTGCTCGAGGAGCAGCCCGAAGTCGCGTCGCTCGAAGTGGCCGCGTCCCAGGAGGACGTCCTTCACCGCGAGAGAGGCGCGGCCGACGAAGTCGAGCATCCCGGCTGCGTGCGCGCCGAGGTCGATGCCCGCATGCCCGATGCGGGTGGGGAGCGGCTGGTGGGGAGGGGGAGGGGGGAGCGGTCGCCGCGGGCCGGCGGCGAGCGCCAGCAGGTGCTGGAGCCCCCGCGGCAATCCGGTGGAGTCCACGGCCAGGCCTTCGTCGCGGGCCACCTCCGCGATCGAGGCGAGGTAGGAGACCAGCGAGGAGTCCCAGTGGCCCAGGTCGGCCGCCTGGAACACCAGGCGCGCGGGAGGGTCGCGCTTCACCTCCTGCATGGGGGCCGACGGATGGGGCACGGGGGTCTCGAGCGCCCAGTCGCCGGAGACCCGGACCACCATCGTGCCGTCGCCGTCTCGGTCGATCCCCGCCAGTGCCTCGGTCACCGGGAACCCTGGTGGTTCGCGCGGGCCGGGTTCGCGAACCGGGCGATGAGCACCGCCACGTAGAGCTGCCCGGTGAGGGCCTGGGCGACGGCGATGGCCTTCGCCACGGGCCTCATGGGGAGCGCGTCGCCGTAGCCGACGCTGGTCATGGTGGTGAAGCTGAAATAGACGAATCCGGAGGGCAGCACGTGCTCCCGTCCGTCGACGGTGATCGAGCCCGGGCTGGCGACGTTCAGGGCCTCGTAGGCGAACGAGAACATGGTGCCCACCAGCAGGTAGGCGAGGATCACGTCGAGGAGGCGGTCGGGGAGCGGGTCCGTGCGAAACACGTCCATCAGCACCATCACCGCGAAGGTGCCCATGGCGAGCGCCGAGAGGGAGGCGTCGACGATGACGAGGAGCGATTCGTCGTTCACGAAGCGCGAGATCTGGACGAGGAAGGCGGCGAGGGCCACGGTCAGGACCACGCTGCGTCCCCTCCCGGTTCCCATGGCGCCGATGACGACCAGCATCATCACCGCGAAGACCACGTCGCCGACCCGCACGGGGACGACGCCGAGGGTCTGCAGCACGGGGACCACGAAGACGTCCACCGCGAGCATGCCGAGCAGGGCCACCCGGCCAGTCCGGGTCCGAAGGAATGGCTCCCGGATCACCGGAACATCCTATCGGAAGCGCGCCGGGAGAGGCCATCGCGCCATCGCGTGCCTTGCGGGGCGCGCCCGTAAAGGGTATCTCAGGCCATCTCGGTGTCCGAGGCCCCGTAGCTCAGGTGGATAGAGCGGCGGTTTCCTAAACCGTAGGCCACGTGTTCGAGTCACGTCGGGGCCACCATTTCCTCGGCATCAGGGAGGGGTCCACGTCCCTCCCCGGCCATCGCCGAGGACGTCCAGTTGCTCGAGGCGCAGCGCCCCACCGTCCAGGTGGACGGCGGCGATGGCGAACCCCGCCGCGCCACAGAGGAGCAGCACCCCCACGAGGAACAGCGTGGCCTCGACGACAGGAGGCAGGGCCACGAGCCCGAGCCCCAGGAAGAGCAGCGACGTGAGGGTGAAACCCGAGGATGAAGACCTGCTTCCGGATGACGGCGCGCCGGGCCTCCGCGGTGGGCGCCGCCCGGTGTTCCCGGGTGAGCTCGCGGAGGCGGCCGCTCAGGACCTGCGAGAGGTTGATGAGCCCGAGCGCGATGAGGCCGCAGGCGGAGACCATCACCGCCGGAGTGACGGCGGAAGCGAAGCGGGGAAGCGCGTCGGTCGGGATGTCGTGATGGTGTAGCCCGGATGGCCCGGCGCGTCTCGCCCGGCGGGGGCGCCCGATCGAATCGCTTGCGGAGCGGCGTCTGGAATTGGTCAAATCGCCGGACATGCTCGTCTCGCTCGCCGCCGCGCTCCTCCTCGCCGCACCGACCACTCCTCCCGAGACGCCGGCGGCGCCGGACCAGCGGCCCCCCCACGTGGCGGCGGCGCTGGGCGGCGCCTCGCTCGACGAGCTGGCCAAGCAGCTCCAGAACCCGCTCGCCGACCTGGTCTCGGTGCCGTTCCAGAACAACTTCAACGGCGGGGGAGCGGCAGGCCTGGGCGCCGCCTACAACCTCAACTTCCAGCCGGTCATCCCCATCGAGCTCACCGCGAGCTGGAACCTCATCGTCCGTCCCATCGTGCCCTACTACAACGTGCCGCTCCCGAACGGGGAGCGGAGCACCGGGCTCGGGGAGATCGTGCTCGAGACCTTCTTCTCGCCGTCGAGGGCGAGCCCGTTCATCTGGGGCATCGGACCGGCCTTCTCCTTCCCCACGGCCACCAACGACGCCGCGGCGACCGGGTGCTTCGCGGCCGGGCCGGTGATCGCCGCGGTGTACATGGAGGGGCCGTGGGTGCTGGGCGCTCTCTTCACCCAGCTCGACGCCTTCGCGCGCATGGGCTCGGCCCACCTGGACACGAGCTCGCTCCAGGTCTTCCTCAACTACAACCTGCCCAGGGCATGGTCCATCGGGACCGCGCCGACCTTCATGGTCAACTGGAACCAGGTCGGACAGCAGTGGACGGTGCCCGTCGGCGCGAGCATCGCGAAGACCATCTCGATCGCGAAGCAGCCCATCTCCCTCTCGTTCTCCTACTATGCGAACGTGGTGCACCCCGAGGGCGGGTCCCCGTGGCTCACCCGGATGGTCGTCACCTTCATGTTCCCGAAATGACCATGGCGAGCCAGGGAGACCCGCGGCTCCGGCCTCGCAGCGTTCCGGGGCCGGTGCTGGACGTGCTGCGCCGGCTGGGGGAAGGGGGCCACCGCTCGTGGCTCGTCGGGGGCGTGGTCCGCGATCTCCTCCTGGCGCGTGTCCGCCACGATCCGGGCGAGTTCGACGTCGCCACGCCGGCGACGCCGACCGAGGTGCAGGCTCTCTTCCGGAAGGTCATCCCCACCGGCATCGACCACGGAACGGTCACGGTCGTCGAGGGCGGAGCCCGGGTCGAGGTGACCACGTTCCGCGGGGAGGAGGACTACCTGGACGGGCGCCGGCCGAGCCGCGTCACCTTCCACGGAGACCTCGAGGCCGACCTGGCTCGCCGCGACTTCACGGTGAACGCGATGGCCTGGGATCCGCTTCGTGACGAGCTCCGCGACCCCTTCGCCGGCAGGGCAGACCTCCTGCGCAAGGTGATCCGGGCGGTCGGCGATCCCCGGGAGCGCTTCGCCGAGGACGGCCTCCGCCCGCTGCGAGGTGCCCGGTTCGTCTCCCAGCTCGGATTCCGGCTGGCCAGGACCACGCGTGACGCGATCCCGGACGCACTCCCGGTGGTCGCGCTCGTCTCCCGCGAGCGGGTCGCGGAGGAGCTCTCGCGTCTCCTCCTCGGCCGTCACGCCGCGGCAGGGCTCGCGACCCTCTCGACGACCGGCCTGCTCGCGGTCGTGCTCCCGCGCCTGGCCGCGATGCCCGCCGGCCGGGTCCGCCACGCCCTGGCCGTCGCCTCCGAGCCCTTCGGCTCCTGCGGGCAGGGCGGGCCGCAGGGCGATCGGGAGCGGTGCCGCCTGCTCCGGATGGCCGCGCTCCTCCACGTGCTCCCGCCCGAGGAGGCCATGCAGGCCGTGGTCGAGCTGCGCCTCCCCAACCGGCTGGCGACCGGGGTCGTGGCGCTCTCCGGTGGACGGTGCGGACTCGACCTGCAGGGCCCCCCGGGAGGGAAGGGCAACGCCGCGGAGACGAGGCGCTGGATCTCGGCGGCGGGTCGGGAGCGGGTCCCGCTGTTCCTCGAGCTCTGGAGGGCCGACGCCCGCCACCAGGGTGCGCGGACCGCGAAGAGGGTGGCGGAGGTCCGTCGCTTCCGCGCCCGGGTCGCGGCCGAGTTGCGCCGGCAGGTGCCCGTTTCCGTCGCGGAGCTCTCCCTCGGCGGGACGGAGGTCATGGAGCTCCTCCCCGGGATCTCCGGGAGGCAGGTCGGGGAGGCGCTGCGCCATCTCCTCGAGGAGGTCCTCGACGACCCCTCCATCAACACGAAGTCTAGCCTTTCTGGGCGCTTGCACGACTGGTGGAGCGCGCGGTCGGCCGAAGCCGGGGGCGGCGGGCCGGGTTGACCCGGCGCGTCGTTTTCGGGAGCCCCGGCGGCGCGGGGGGACTATCATCCCCCCGCCCGGAAGCCCAATGCCCCAGCGAATCCTCTGCATCGAGAGCGACCTTCCTTTTCGCGCACGCATTCGCCGGCTGCTCGAGGCGAACGGCTTCGCCGTGGACGAGGCCTCGTCCGGCCTGGCCGGGATCCAGCGAGCACTCAACCTGCCCCCCGACCTGGTCATCGCCGACGTCCACCTTCCGGACATCGACGGGGTCGAGATCGCCAGCCGCCTGAAGCAGGAGCGGTCCCTGGCCGACGTCCCGTTCCTGGCGCTCGGCGATGCCGACGCCGAGCACGACGTCGCCCTCGCGGCGGGGGCGGACGCCTTCCTGGCGAAGCCGGTGGAGGACGCCCGGCTCCTCGAGGAGGTGCGGGAGGTCCTGGCTGGGCGCCGGGAGCGGCTGCCGGAGGCCGGGGAGCGGGCCGGACTGCGTGCGCTCTCCGCCGCCATGGTGAACCACCTCGAGCACGCGCTCGAGGACGCCCGGGGCTGGGAGGAACGCTGCGTCGAGCGGGACCGGCTCGGCCGGATCTTCATCGGCAACCTGGCCCACGAGCTTCGCACCGCGCTGACGCCCATCTCCGGCTACCTCAAGATCCTCTCCTCCGACAAGCTCGGCCCGCTCTCGGGCCAGCAGCAGCGCATCCTGGAGTCCATCCAGGCCGCCACCGGTCGGCTCACCCGCACGGTCGAGAACCTCTCCGACTTCGCGACCATGCAGGCAAGCGACGCGGCGCTCTTCCCGGCCGGGGTCGATCCCGACGCTCTGGCCGACGAGGTGGTCGCCGACCTGCGTCCCGCCATCCGCGAGGCCCGGCTGCACGTCGCCGTCCAGAAGGCCGGCGGGGGCCCGATCACGGCCGACCCGCGCAAGCTCCGACAGGCCCTCGCCAACGTGGTGGGCAACGCGGTGAAGTTCTCGCCGCACGGCGGCGAGGTGCTGGTCGAGGTCCAGCGGGACGCACGGGCGCTGCGCTTCGCGGTGTCCGACCAGGGTCCGGGCATCGCACCGCAGGAGCAGAAGCACGTCTTCGAGCCCTTCTCCCATGCCGCCGGCAAGGACGACCGTGCGAAGCACCCGGGCAGCGGACTGGGACTGCCAGTGGCGAAGCGGATCGTCGAGGCCCACGGGGGGACCATCTCCCTGGAGAGCCCGCCACGCGCCCAGTCCGAGGGGGTCCGGCGGCAGTTCACCGGCTCCAAGTTCGTGCTCGAGATTCCCCTCGCTGCGGCAGCGGGATAGTGCCTTGCGGGTCCTCGTGGCCATGTCGGGCGGAGTCGACTCGTCGGCCGCCGCCGCTCTCCTGGTGGCCCAGGGTCACGAGGTGGTGGGCGTCTCGATGCGCGTCCACGACTTCTCGGACCGCGCCCGGGGGAGATCCTGCTGCGCCCCGGACGACCTGGACGACGCACGGGCGGTGGCCCGACACCTGGGAATCCCCTTCTACGTGGCCAACGTGGAGGAGGAGTTCGGCCGGCGCGTGGTCGATCGCTTCGTCGACGACTACCTGGCCGGCCTCACCCCCAATCCGTGCATCGCCTGCAACGCGGAGGTGAAGTTCGACTGGTTGCTCCGGCGGGCGCGCGGGATGGGCGCGAAGCTCGCCACCGGGCACTACGCCAGGGTCGAGCGGCGCGGGGAGCGGCTGGCGCTGCTCGCCGGGGCGGATCCGTCGAAGGACCAGAGCTATTTCCTCCACGGGCTCGGGCAGGCCGAGCTCGCGGACGTGCTCTTCCCGGTGGGGCACCTGCCCAAGGCCGAGGTCCGCGCCCTCGCCGCCCGCGCCGGCCTGTCCACCGCCGGCAAGGCCGAGTCCCAGGAGATTCTGCTTCGTGACCGACGGTGACGCGGCCCGGTTCGTCGAGCTGCGGCGCCCCGGGGCGGCGCGGCCGGGCGAGGTCGTGGACGGGTCGGGACGCGTCCTGGGTCGGCACGCGGGGGTGCACCATTTCACCGTGGGGCAAAGGCGCGGCCTCGGGGTCGCCTCGGGCGCGCCGGCCTACGTGGTCCGGATCGAGCCGGGGACGGCCCGGGTGGTGGTGGGCTCCTCGGCCGAGGCCTCCGCCGATCGCTTCGCGGTGGAGGAGGTCCGCTGGGTGGCCGCGACGCCTCCCGTGTCCTCCCGCTCTTTCCTGATCAGGGTCCGGCACCGGCACGACGGGGAGGAGGGGACGGTCGTCCCGGGCCCCGGCGGTCGCGCCGACGTCCGGTTGCGGGTCCCGGTGCGGGGCGTCGCACCGGGCCAGGCCGCCGTCTTCTACGACGGCGACGAGGTGGTGGGCGGTGGACGCATCGCGCGCGGATAGCGTCACCGTGGTGACGCTCGGTTGCCGGGTGGGCCGGGCGGACGGCGGGTCGGTCCTGGCCGGCCTCGCGCCTGGCTTCCGGGCCGCCGCGCCCGGCGAGACGGCCGACTGGGTGGTCGTCTCCACCTGCTCCGTGACCGCGGACGCCGCGGCGAGCTCGCGCCAGGCGGTGCGGCGGGCCGCCCGCGAGCACCCGGGGGCCCGCATCGTCGTGGCCGGTTGCCACGCCTCGCAGGAGGCGTCGCTGCTCGCGATGCTTCCGGGCGTCGCCGCGGTGGTCGAGCCGACGGACCACCGCGCGCTCCCTGGAGTCCTGGCGCTCCTGAGGTCGGGGGTGGAAGGCGGGAAGGCGGTCGAGGCGGCCCGGCGCGGCGCGCCGCCCTGGGATGCGTCGCCGCGACCGGGGACGGGGGCGGCCCGGCCGGTGCTCAAGGTCCAGGATGGATGCGACGACGCGTGCGCCTACTGCGCGGTGCCGATGGCCCGCGGCGCCTCCCGGTCGCTGCCTCTCTCCGAATCGCTCTCCCGGATCGCGGCGCACGGTCGTGTCCGGGCCGAGGTGGTGCTCTCCGGCGTCCACCTGGGTGCGTGGGGTCGCGACCTCGCTCCCCGGCTCGGCCTCGCCGACCTCGTCCGCGCCGCAGCCGCCACGCGCGCGGTCCGGCGTATCCGGCTCTCGTCCATCGAGCCGATGGAATTCCCCGTCGACCTCCTCGGGGAGGAGGCCGGCGCCATCCTCTGCGAGCACTTCCACCTCCCGCTCCAGAGCGGGTCGGACCGGGTTCTCGCCTCGATGGGTCGCCCGTACCGCGCCAGCGGGTACGCCGGCGTGGTCGAGAGCGTCGCCCGGAAACGTCCTGGGGCCGCCATCGGCGCGGACGTGATGGCCGGCTTTCCCGGAGAGTCCGAGGAGGACCATCGGGCCACCCTGGCGCTGCTCGCATCGATGCCGCTCGCGTACCTCCACGTCTTCACGTTCTCGCCCCGGCCGGGGACGGCGGCGGCCGCCATGGACGGGCGCCCACCGGCCCCGGTGACCGAGCGGCGCGCCGGGGAGCTTCGGGACCTCTCCGCACGGAGGTGGAAGGCCTTCCAGGACGGGCTGCGCCACCGCGAGCTCGAGGTGGTGGTCGAGCGCGTCCAGGGGACCGAGGCCAGCGGCACGTCGCGCGAGTACGCCACGGTCCGCTTCCCCGTCGGCGGCGCGATCCGCGGTGACCTGGCGCGCGTCCGGGCCGGGGATGAGGGCGTCCGGCTGGGAAGCAAGGTTGCTCGCGCCGGCGCGCCGTCGTAGGAAGCTGACATGCGACTCCCCGATGGGCGCGAGGTTCCGGACCTGCACGTCGATCCGGACGCGGTGGCGCGCTGCCGGGCGCTCGCCGACCGGGTGACCGGCCAGGTGATGGGCTTCATCGAGCGACACACGACCGTGTCGATCGAGCGGACGGTCCTGCGGCAGCTGGGCTTCCACGACGCCGGACCCCGGGGCATCCCGCTGGTCAACCTCATGGTGGACGCCCTGCACGAGCGCGGACTGCTCGGGCAGGGGGCGGCCTACTGGTTCGGCTGGGCTCTCCGGCAGGGCGCGCGGGACCCCATGCAGGTGGTCGACCGGATCACCAGCCTTCCACGGGAACCGGCCACCCTCACCCCCGCCGAGGACCGCGCCCTCCGCGAGGAGGTCGGCGCCGAGGCCCGAGCCGCGGCCGACGAGCTGCGCCGGCGCGTGGAGTCGCGCAACGCGCTCCGCGCCGAGCTGGGAATGGGGTCCCGTCCGCACAAGTACCTCATCGTCGCCACCGGGAACATCCACGACGACGTGGAACAGGCCCGCGCCGCGGCCCAGGCCGGCGCCGACATCATCGCCGTCATCCGCTCCACGGCGCAGTCGCTCCTCGACTACGTCCCCCACGGAGCCACCACCGAGGGGTACGGCGGCACCTACGCCACGCAGGAGAACTTCCGCATCATGCGCGAGGCGCTCGACGCCGAGTCGCGGCGGCTGAGACGCTACGTGATGCTCACCAACTACGCGTCCGGGCTGTGCATGGGGGAGATCGCCTTCGCGGCGGCATGGGAGCGGCTCGACATGCTGCTCAACGACGCCATGTACGGCATCCTCTTCCGCGACATCAACATGAAGCGGACGCTCTGCGACCAGTACTTCTCCCGCCGCATCACCGCCTTCGCCGACGTGATCATCAACACCGGCGAGGACAACTACATCACGACCGCCGATGCCGACGAGGCCGCGCACACGGTCATCGCGAGCCAGTTCGTGAACGAGTCGTTCGCGCACCGCGCCGGCCTTCCGGACCGGCTCATCGGCCTGGGGCACAGCTTCGAGATCGACCCGCACCGGGAGGACACGCTGGCTCGCGAGATGGCCCAGGCGCTCCTCGTGCGGACCCTGTTCCCCGAGGCCCCCATCAAGTACATGCCCCCCACCAAGCACAAGGAGGGGGACATCTTCTTCAGCCACGCCTACGACGTGCAGGCCGACGTGGTGGCGCGGGTCACCGGCCAGTCCATCCAGCTCCTCGGCATGATGACCGAGGCCATGCACAATCCCTTCCTGATGGACCGGTACGTGGCGCTGAAGAGCGCCGAGTACGTCTACCGGGCCTGGAAGTCGATGGGCAGCGAGATCCAGTTCCGCCCCGGCGGCATGATCGAGACGCGGGCCCGGGAGACCCTCGGCAAGGCGCTCCACCTGCTCGAGGAGGTGGCCGACGCGGGGCTCTTCGTGGCGATCGGCAAGGCCCGCTTCGGCGACGTCTCGCGGCGGGAGGACGGGGGCAAGGGTCTCTCCGGCGTCGTCGAGCGCGCGCCCGGCTACTTCAACCCGTTCCTGGACGTCCTGGAGGGGCGCGGATGAGGCGGCGGATCGTCGTCGGAGCCGCGATGGCGGCGACGCTGGCCGCCTCCTGCGCGCGGGTGGGTCCGGTGTCGCGCCCCACGCCCGACGGGGCGGCGCGGGTCTACTCGGTCGCCGGGCTCTCCTTCGAGGCCCCGGCCTCCTGGAGCGCCGACGGGAATCAACGCAAGGTGAAGCTGGCCTCCCCCGGGGGCGAGGCGGTGATGGAGGTCAAGGCCACCGCGGTCGCCGGGACCGCCGCCGACTGCCTGGCCGGCGCCGGGGAAGCGCTGGAGCGCGGCGCCGCGTCCCTCTCCGGCGTGCGCAGGCACGCCTCCACCTTCGCCGGCAAGAAGGCCATCGCGCAGGAGGCCGACCAGGGCGGCTGGCACGGCTGGGCCTGGGCCACCTGCGACCGCGGCGAGCAGTACCGGGTCTTCCTGTCCGGTCGCGCGCCGGTCTCGCGAGAGACCATCGAGGTGCAGCGGCGGCTCGTCGCCACGGCGCGCCTGGGGGGAGCACCATGACCCGCACCGGTCCCACGAGGCCATCCGAGCTGGTGCGCCCGTACGGCGACCGGCGCGACGACGGCGTCGTGCAGGTCTCGTTCGTCCTTCCGGTGGTCGCCGGCGATCGGGCGAAGGAGGCGGCCACCCAGGTGGCGCGCAAGATGGGGCTCTCCGGGATCCACGTGGCGGCGATGGAGAGGGCGGCCGAGGGCTACACCTTCTTCGTGGTCTACGGGCACACCGAGGCCGCGGTCGACCTGGCGGCCATCGACGTCCCCGAGGTCAAGGTCAAGAAGCGCGGATTCGACGAGCTGAACGCGCTCGTCTCCGCGGAGCTGGGGCGCCGCATCGTGGTGCTGGGCGCCTGCACGGGCTCCGACGCCCACGCGGTGGGCATCGACGCGATCATGAACATGAAGGGGTTCGCGGGCGATTACGGCCTGGAGCGCTACCCGGCCTTCGACGCGCGCAACCTCGGCTCCCAGGTGGAGAACGTCGCCCTGGCGCGGGCCTGCCAGGAAGCGGGCGCGGACGCCGTGCTGGTCTCGCAGGTGGTCACGCAGCGGGACGTTCACAAGGAGAACGCCCGGGCCTTCCTCGACGAGCTCGGCAAGCTGGGGTTCCGCGACCGGGTCCTCTGCATCCTGGGCGGTCCCCGCATCGACCACCGGCTGGCGCTCGAGCTGGGATACGACGCAGGGTTCGGGCCGGGCACGAAGCCGTCCGACGTGGCCAACTACATCGTGGGGCGCGTGATGGAGAAGGCGGGCAAGGCGCCGCACGGAGGTGCGGGATGTCTGACGGGGTCCTCATCCGGATGCGCATGTCCCAGGCCGACGCCCACTACGGCGGCAACCTGGTGGACGGCGCCCGCATGCTGCAGCTCTTCGGCGACGTGGCCACCGAGCTCCTCATCCGCCTCGACGGCGACGAGGGGCTCTTCCGGGCCTACGACTCCGTCGAGTTCCTCGCCCCGGTCCACGCCGGCGACTACGTCGAGGTCACGGGGGAGATCACCCGGGTGGGGAGCACCTCCGGGCCATGCGCTTCGAGGCCCGCAAGGTGGTGATCCCGCGCCCCGACCTGTCCGACAGCGCGGCCGACCTCCTGGTCGAGCCGGTCGTGGTGTGCCGGGCCACCGGGACCTGCGTCGTCCCGAAGGACAAGCAGCGCCGCGTTCGCGGGTAGGGGAGAGCCATGGGGGAGAAGGCCATCGTCACCTGCGCAGTGGTGGGAGCGGAGGTGACGCGCGAGCAGAGCCCGGCGGTGCCGTACACGCCGGAGGAGATCGCCCGGGCCGCGGTGGACGCCTGGCGGGAGGGCGCGGCGGTGGTCCACCTGCACGCGCGCCACCCGGACGGACGTCCCTCGCAGCGCGCGGAGCACTTCCGGGAGATCGTCGACCGGATCCGCGCGGAGGGCTGCGACGTCGTCATCCAGTGCTCCACCGGCGGCGCGGTGGGAATGGGGGTCGAGGAGCGGCTCGGGTCGCTGGTCGACGGGGCCGAGATGGCCACGCTCAACATGGGAACCCTCAACTTCGGCGACGACGTGTTCGTGAACGCGCGTCCCGACATCGTCCGCATCGCAGGACGGATCCGGGAGCGCAAGCTCGTGCCCGAGTGCGAGGTCTACGACGCCGGCATGCTCGAGACGGTCCGGTGGCTCCTCGACAAGGGACACCTGGCCCACCCCTATCACCTGCAGTTCGTGCTCGGCGTACCGGGCGGGATGTCGGGCACCGAGCGCAACCTGCGCTTCCTGGTGGACGGCATGCCCGAGCCGGCGCAGTGGACGGTGGCGGGAATCGGCCGGTTCGAGATGCCCATGGCCGAGCTCTCGCTGCGCATGGGAGGGCACGTCCGGGTGGGACTCGAGGACAACCTGTACCTGAGCAAGGGCGTGCTCGCGAAGGGCAACCACGAGCTGGTCGCGGCCGCCGTCCGCATGGTGGGCGCGTCCGGGCGCGCGCTGGCCTCGCCGGCGGATGCCCGGCGCATCCTGGAGATCGCATGAGCCTGAAGGACTGGCTGGTCCGCTTCAAGGCGCAGCACGAGCAGGCTCGCGCCGGGAACCTGTCGGGGGACGGCCTGGCCGGCTACCGCGCCGGGCGCGACGAGCTGGCCCGGGCGCTGCTCGGGGCGCAGGCCGCCACCCTCAAGCCCGGGGAGGTGCCGCGCCAGGCGCTTCGCGTCGCCCGGGCGCTGCAGGCGGACCTGGAGTGGAGCGTGGACCGGGTCCGCGCCGTGACGCAGGAGATCTCGGTCGGTGGCTTCTCGGCGCTCCTGACCAAGACCCCGCCCACCGACGAGGAGATCAAGGTCCAGCTCCGGCTGCCCGGCGCGGACGCGGTGGCCGGGCGCGCCAGGGTGGTCGGCTCGGTGGTCCAGCCCGCCGTGGTCCGGGTGTCCTTCGCGTTCGTCGGACTCGGGGCGGTCGAACGGGACAAGCTCGAGTTCGCCGTGTTCGACACCGTGCTGCAGAACATCCGGGTGTGAGGATGCACCAAAGGTGAAGGCGGCTCCGGGGCCCGCCGCCCCGGAACCGCCTTCCGCGCCCCACGCGCGCTGCGAAGCTACGACTTGGTCGGCTCGGGCGGAGGCTTGGCGCCGAAGTCGATGTCGACGTCCAGCTGGACCGACCACATCATGGTGGACATGCCCGGCTGCGTGTACTTGTTCAGGAAGAAGACGGGGCCGGTGAGGATGTCGATGGAGGGCGTGAAGTAGACGCCGATCCCGCCGGCCGCCGCGGAGAACGCGTTGTTGCCGGTCTGGATGTCGGCGAAGAAGTTGATCTTGTAGAGCCCCTTCAGGTCGAGGACGAAGTCGGGCGTCGTGTAGGACCCGATGAAGCCGCCGCGGGTGACCGGCGTGCCGTCGACGTCGCTCCAGAGCGCGCCCACGCCGCCGGCGCCGTAGTACCCGCCGACCGTGAGGTTGCCGAAGAAGAAGGTCTTGCCGATCTCGGCGTGCAGGATGGAGAACTGGGTGGCCTGGTTCAGCCCCACGCCGTAGATGCCGCCCGAGATGCCGGGGGACCACTCGGCGAACGATCCCTCGGGCGTCCCGACCTTCGCGTTCAGCTGGAGCGCCCCGGCGGGCGAGAGGAACACCGCGTTCTGGGGGCCCCAGTACGGGAAGAAGAAGTCGAGCCCCACCTCGGCCTGGATCTTCTCGAAGGGAAGGACGCCCATGGTGAGGCCGACGTTGATGGGGTAGTTGGCCTTGTCGTTGAAGTACACGTCCATGCCGAGATGCGGCATGAGGAACGGCTGGATGTAGGTCGTCGCCGGCGTCCAGAAGACGGTGGACGGGGTGGCCCAGGCACTCTGCGCGGAGAGCGCGATGGCGCAGGCGGCGAGGACTCGGACGATCTTCTTCATCGATGGTCTCCCTGGCTGGTGCCCGCGAAAGGCGGGCACGACGTAGCACCATGGGGCTCTGCACTCCGCGTGCCGGCGGCGACGGGTCGGAATCCCACGCGGTTTGCGCGCGCGGGGACCGGCGTGCGCGAAGGGCGGGCAACCGCTGCTCGCCCTGCCGCGCACGGAGCCCGGAAAAGGGACCGGCCCGTCGCGCGCGAGGCACGACGGGCCGGGAGGACGGCGAGGGATGGGATCAGGCGTGCGCGGGGCCGCCCGACGAGGACTCGATGTCGGTGTGGATGTAGCCGCGCTCCCCGCTCTCGGAGGAATCCATGCCGTTCCACTCGTCCTGCTCGTCGGCGCGCAGCGGGAAGACGAAGCCCACGACCTTGTAGAGGACGAAGGAGATGCTGGCCGACCACACCAGCGTCACCAGCACGCCCACCGCCTGCCAGCCCAGCAGGGAGAGGCTGCCGTCGGCAGCGTCCGGGTTCACGAGCTTGGTGGCGAGGACGCCGGTCAGGAGCGCGCCCAGCGTGGCGGCGACCCCGTGGACGGCGAACACGTCGAGCGAGTCGTCGATGCCGAGGCGCGGCCGGAAGCGCACCGCGAGCAGGGACGCGAGGCCGGCCAGCGCCCCGATGAGCAGCGCCGAGCCCGGCGTCACGAATCCACAGGCCGGCGTGATGGCGACCATGCCGGCCACCGCGCCCGAGGCGAGACCGACGCCGGACATCTTTCCGTGGAAGAAGAAGAGCTCGGCGAGGCCCCAGGCCGCGGCGGCGGCGGCCGGGGCGAAGAAGGTGTTGGCGAAGGCATAGGCGGCGAGGCCGTTGGCGGCGAGCGCCGACCCACCGTTGAATCCGAGCCAGCCGAACCAGAGCATCCCGGCGCCGAGGATCACGAAGGGCACGTTGTGCGGAAGGGTGGTGGGCGCCTTGAGGCCGCGGCGCTTGCCGAGGAGGAGGGCGCCCACGATCGCGGCCGCGGCCGCGTTGATGTGGACCACCGTCCCGCCGGCGAAGTCGAGGACGCCCTTGGCCCGGAGCCATCCGCCCGGCGCCCAGACCCAGTGGGCGACCGGCGTGTAGACGATGAGGCTCCAGAGGATGATGAACAGCACGAAGGCCTTCACGCGGATGCGTTCCACCAGGGCCCCGGAGATGAGGGCGGGCGTGATCACCGCGAACATGCCCTGGAAGAGCATGAAGGCGACGTGCGGGACGGTGGCGGAGAGGGACTTCTCCGGGTCTGCTCCCACGCCCTTCAGCCCGAACCAGTGGGCCCCGCCCAGGAACGAATCGAACGTTCCCGGCGAGAAGGAGAGGCTGTAGCCCACGACCGCCCAGAGCACGCCCACCACCGCCATGCAGACGATGGAGAGGATCATGGTGTGGACGACGTTCTTTGCCCGGACGAGGCCGCCGTAGAAGAAGGCGAGGCCGGGAGTCATGAACATCACGAGCGCGGCGCTCATGAGGACGAAGGCGGTGTCGCCCGAGTTGATCGGATTCAAGCTGTGTTCCTCCAGGGAGGGTGGGGTGACGACCGACGTTGCAGGGCGCATGCCGTATCCCCGGGCACGCGGGGGCAGCCTTTTCGGGCATCCACGGGCAAGGATGCCCGACGGACGCGCAGTCCCCTGCACGGGGTCCGGGCAGGGACCCGCGCGGACCCGGGGAGGACCCGGGTCTATCGGCTCGTCGTCCTGGAGGTCTTCTTCGCGGGCGCCTTGGCGGGCGCCTTGGCGGGCTGCTTCGCGCCCTTCGACTTCGTGGTCGCCTTGGCCTTGGCCGGAGCCTTCTTCGAGGCGACCGCCTTCTTCTTCTCCACGACCTTCTTGGGCTCCGGCGGCGGAGGGGGAGGGGGCGCGACGTACGGGTCGTCGTCGCTCGCGCTCCGGAGACCGGCCGGGGCGCCGTCCACCACGCGGAAGCCGGAGCGGGACAGTTCCTCCTCGGCCACGGCCTTCTCCAGCCAGAGGCGGTCGGCCCCCGTGGCGCCCGACGCGTCGAGGGTGCGCTGGGCGCCGGCGCGATCGCCAGCGCGCCCCTGCAAGGCGGCGAGGTGCAGCGCCGCCCGGCCGCGCTCGTTTCCGGGCGTCCCGTTCGTGTCGGCGAGGATCCGCTCCAGCGCCGGGTAGGCCTCCTCGGGGCGGGCCTTTCCCGACAGCGCGAGCTTGGCGACGCCGTAGGCGGCGCGCGGGTGGTTGGGCGAGGCCTGGAGCGCCGCCAGGTAGGCCTGCCGCGCGCCTTCCGCCTTTCCGGTGCGCCGCAGGGCGTCTCCCTGGAGCGCCAGGGCGGCGGGAAGCCCGGGGTCCGTGGATGCCGCCTCGGCGGCGAACTCGGCCGCGCCGGCGGGGTTGCCGGCCAGGAGCGCCACCCGGCCCTGGATCACCCGGCCCATGGCGCCGGTGTTCGGGCGTGCGGCCGACGTGGCGGCGGAGCCGGCCTGCCCCCGCCCCATGGCGAGGGAGGCGCGCGCCAGGCTCGCTGCGGGAGGGATGTCGGCGGAGCGCTCCGGCGCGTCGAGGAGGCGCTCGGCGGCGACCGCGGCCGCCTCGTCCCGGTAGTCGGCGGCCAGCATCGAAAGCGCCTGGGCGCGCAGCGCGCCCGCCTCCATGGCGTCGATGGCGACGAGCGGCTCGAGGATCTGGGATGCGGCGCGGTACCCGGCCCAGGTGTCGGCGCGCATCAGCTCGCGGGCGCGCGTCATCCCCTGATCGAGCACCTCTCGCCGGTGATGGGCGCGGTAGAGCAGCGCCGCGGCGAGCACGACGATCGCCACGCCGGCGAGGGCCACGAGCTGGACCATCCGTGAAGAACTCCCGCGCGGCGGCGCGGGGGAGCCGGGGTCGATGCTCTCCGTGCCCGGGCCGTCGTCGTCGCCGGGCTCCACCCAGCGTGGATCGCGGCCGCCGTTGGGGCCGCGGTTCGGGTCGGTGTCGGGCCGCTCGGACGGTGAACTGGACATATCTCCCGGTATCGCCCCGGGTGCATCGGGAGTCAAAAAAGCTACGGCGCGCCGGATCGCTCCGACGCGCCGTGCGCGACGTCTGACGGGGACCTGCCCGAGGCTAGACGGTGCGGTCCCGCTCCTCGCGCTCGTCCTCGCGAGCGACGCCCGAGAGCACGTCGTTGACCGACGGGAAGCGGAGGATCTCGCCCCGGGCGATCTTCCAGGCCTGCTGGACGATCCAGGAGAGGGAGCGGTCCTGGCGATTGGCCTCCAGCTGGATCTCGTTCAGCATGTCCTCGGGGAAGTAGAGTGACTGCTTGCGCTTGTCGGTTCCGGCCATCGAATCTCCCCAGAGGTAGGATTGCAGCGTACCAGCGTTCATACGTCGCGGCTCGACGCGAGGTCAAGGAAAGTGGCCACAACGCGGCGAACGCGCGAGGGCAAGAAAAAGGGGAGCCGACATCTCTGCCGGCTCCCCGTGGGCCAAGAGGGGGAGGGGTTCCCCTCAGCCCAACGACCAGAAGCGGAACTGCCGTCGAGGATGGCGTCATGGACCAGTTCGGTCAACTCCGGGTCCTTGTACCTCGATCGAGCGACAAGGAAATCGTGAAGTTTACATCAAGAGTTCTAGCTACTTGCGTCCAGCGACACCTTCTTGGGTGTAACGACGCCGTGCTGGTCGCCCTTTCCGGAGGGGCGGACTCGACCGCCTTGCTGTCCGCGCTCACCGACCTTCGCGATGCGGGGCAGATCCGCGCCGTGACCGCGGTCCACGTGGACCACGCGCTGCGCCCCGACAGCCACCTGGATGCCGACGCGTGTGCGTGCGTGTGCGAGGCGCTGGGCGTGCCGTTCCACCGCGTCCGGGTGGAGGTCCGCCAGGGAAACGTCCAGGCGGAGGCGCGCCGCGCCCGCTACGCAGCCCTTCGGCGGGAGGCGACACGGGTGGGAGCGACCCGCATCGCCACCGGTCACACGCTCGACGACCAGGCGGAGACGGTGCTCCTCCACCTGCTGCGCGGCGCGGGAGCGCGCGGCCTCTCCGGCATTCCCCCCCGGCGAGGCGCCGTCATCCGCCCCCTCATCGATCGCACCCGCGCCGAGGTGGTCGAGCACGTCCTCGCCCGGGGCCTGCCCCACCTCGAGGACCCCTCGAACGCCACGCCGCGCTTCCTGCGCAACCGCGTGCGTGCGGAGGTGCTCCCGGTGATCCGATCCCTGGCGCCCCAGGCCGCGCGGGCGATCGCGCGCGCCGCCGACCTGCTCCGGGACGACGAGCGCGCGCTGGCGGCCGAGGGACGGCGCCTCGCGACCACGGGGTCGGTGAGGGTCGCGGATCTGATGGCCGAGCCGGCGGCGATCCGGAGGCGCGCGGTGCGGGATCTCTGGCGCCAGGCGTCGGGGAGGCGCGCCGACCTCGACGCGCGCCAGGTGGAGTCGGTCCTGGCGATGCTCGGGAGACGCGGCCCCTCGCGACTGCCGCTCTCCCGGGGGTTCGAGGCGTTCGTTCGGTACGGGGCGCTCGGCATCCGACCGACGCAGAGGGTGGCGCCGGCCGCGGACCCGGTTCGCATCCCCGAGCCCGGGTCGCACCCGTTGCCCGGAGGTGGGGTGCTGGAGGTCGGATCGGCTCCAGGGGCAGCCTGGCCTCTCTGGTGGAGGGGGCGGAAGCCGGGGGACCGGTTCCGGCCGGCGGGAGGGCGCGGCTCCAAGAAGCTGAAGGCCTGGCTCATCGACCGGAAGGTCCCCAGGGAGGTCCGGGAGGCCATCCGGGTGCTCGCGGACGACGCGGGATGGATTCTCTGGATCCCGGAGCTTGGCGTACGCTCCGAGAAACCCAGCGCCGATGCCCGGTTGCGAAGCCGAGCCCCATGAGAATTCGAGGGGGGCGGCATCCTTCCCGGACTGCGCCGGTGTCCGGCGCTGTTATATTGGGACTTCGAGGTTTTGAACGGGGGAGACCCCGGGAAGAGGTTTCGGAAATTGCGCCAGTCCTACAAGACCGTCCTGCTGTGGGTCGTCCTCATCCTGATGTTCGTGGCCTTCTATCAGTTCTTCGCCCAGCACGGCCGCGAGCAGAAGGAGTTCGCCTTCTCCGACTTCATCGCCAAGGTGGAGGCGGGTGACGTCCGCGACGTCACGGTGAAGGACACGAACTACTACGGCCACATGCGGGACGGCAGCGACTTCCACACCGTCGGGCCGCTCGACGCCACCAGCACCGTGTTCGACCGCCTGCAGAAGAAGGGCGTGAAGGTCCTCTACGAGAAGTCCGACCAGAACTCGTTCTGGGTGACGGTGCTCGTGCAGTACCTGCCGCTCGTGTTCCTCTTCCTCCTCTTCTTCTTCTTCATGCGCCAGCTCCAGGCCGGCGGCGGGAAGGCCATGAGCTTCGGCAAGTCGAAGGCCAAGCTCATGACCGAGCACCACAACAAGGTCACCTTCGCCGACGTCGCCGGCATCGACGAGTCGAAGGACGAGCTCGAGGAGATCATCTCCTTCCTCAAGGACCCGAAGAAGTTCACCAAGCTCGGCGGGCGCATCCCCAAGGGCGTGCTGCTCATGGGCCCCCCCGGCACCGGCAAGACGCTCCTCGCCCGGGCGGTCGCCGGCGAGGCCGGCGTGCCCTTCTTCTCGATCTCCGGCTCCGACTTCGTGGAGATGTTCGTGGGCGTCGGCGCGAGCCGCGTCCGCGACCTGTTCGAGCAGGGCAAGAAGAACGCCCCCTGCATCATCTTCATCGACGAGATCGACGCCGTCGGTCGGCACCGCGGCGCCGGCCTCGGCGGCGGCCACGACGAGCGCGAGCAGACGCTGAACCAGCTCCTCGTCGAGATGGACGGGTTCGAGTCGAACGAGGGGGTCATCCTCATCGCCGCCACCAACCGGCCCGACGTCCTCGACCCGGCGCTCCTGCGCCCGGGGCGCTTCGACCGCCGCATCGTGGTGCCGCGTCCCGACCTGGGCGGCCGGCTCGGAATCCTCAAGGTCCACACCCGCAAGGTCCCCCTCGATGCCGGGATGGACCTCACCAAGATCGCCCGCGGCACGCCCGGCTTCTCCGGCGCCGACCTGGAGAACCTGGTCAACGAGGCCGCGCTCTACGCGGCCCGCCGCAACAAGGAGAAGGTGGAGGGCGGCGACTTCGAGTACGCCAAGGACAAGGTGCTCATGGGCACCGAGCGGCGCTCCCTCATCATCAGCGACAAGGAGAAGCGCACCACCGCCGTCCACGAGGCGGGCCACGCGCTGGTCGCCAAGGTGCTGCCCAACGCCGACCCGCTGCACAAGGTCACCATCATCCCCCGGGGACGCGCGCTCGGACTGACCCAGCAGCTTCCCGAGGAGGACCGGCTCAACATCAACCAGGAGTTCGCCCTCAACCAGATCGCCATCCTCATGGGCGGCCGGGTCGCCGAGGAGCTCACCTTCGGGCAGAAGACCACCGGCGCCGGCAACGACATCGAGCAGGCCACCAACATGGCCCGCGCCATGGTCTGCGAGTGGGGCATGAGCGAGCGAATGGGGCCGCTGGCCTTCGGGAAGAAGGAGGGCGAGGTCTTCCTGGGACGCGACATGGCGTCGACGCAGACCTACTCCGAGCAGACCGCCCGCGAGATCGACTCCGAGGTGCGCCGCATCGTGAACGAGCAGTACGAGCGGGCCAAGAAGATCCTGCTCGAGCGCCGCGAGTCCCTCGACAAGATCGCCGACGCCCTCCTCGAGTACGAGACGCTCGATCTCGCCGACGTCGACGTCCTGCTCGCGGGCGGCGCCATCAACCGGCCGCCGCCTCCCAAGTCGCCCCCTCCTCCCTCGGCCACCACCGGCGAGAAGGAGAAGGCGAAGAAGGGTGGCATCCTCGGCGGCCTCGGCGGGCTGCCCAAGGCCGAGCCGGGGAAGGCGTAGCGAGGGGAGGCCGTGCCGCCAGGGCCGTCGATCCGCATCGGGGGACGCGATTTCGCGTCCCCCGGCGTGTTCATCGTCGGCGTCCTGAACGTCACGCCCGACTCCTTCTCCGACGGCGGGCGCTTCCTCGACCCCGAGGCGGCCCTGGAGCACGCGCTCCACCTGGCGTCGGAGGGAGCCGACCTCATCGACGTGGGGGGCGAGTCGACCCGACCGGGGGCGCCCGAGGTCTCGGAGGAGGAGGAGCTCCGCAGGGTGGTCCCGGTGCTCTCGATGCTGGCCCGGTCGCACTTCCCGGTGCCGATCTCGGTCGACACGAGCAAGGCGGCCGTGGCGCGTGCGGCGCTCGATGCCGGTGCGCAGATGATCAACGACGTCCGGGCGCTGGCCGATGCCGGCATGGCCCGCGTCGTCGCCGAGGCGGGCGTGCCCGTGGTGCTGATGCACATGCGGGGGACGCCGCGCGACATGCGGGAACGGGCCACGTACGGAGACGTGGTGGGGGAGGTCCGGGCCGAGCTGGCGGCGGCGATGGCCCGCGCCGAGGCGGCGGGTGTGCTGCGCGAACGCATCCTCCTCGACCCCGGCATCGGCTTCGCCAAGACCTCCGAGCAGAGCATGGAGGTCCTGGCGCGCCTTCCCGAGTTCCTGTCGCTGGGGAGGCCGCTCTTCGTGGGGCCCTCCCGGAAGAGCTTCATCGGCGCCATCACCGGCGCGCCTCCGGAGGAACGCCTGGCCGGAACGCTCGCGGCGGTGACCGCCGCCGTCCTGGGAGGGGCGACCTTCCTCCGGGTGCACGACGTCGCGGCGTCCCGGCAGGCCGCCCGGGTCGCCTCCGCCCTTCGGGTCTCTGGCGGATCCGGCGCGAACGCCTAGACTGTCGGCACGGAGGGAAGCAATCCATGGCGGCGAATCAGGGCAGCGGGGCAGGGGCGGAGCGGAAGCTCTTCGGGACGGACGGGGTCCGTGGCGTCGCCAACGTCCACCCGATCACGGCCGAGATGGCGCTGCAGCTCGGCCGGGCGCTCGCCTGGAAGATGCGTTCGGGCACCCACCGCCACCGGATCGTCATCGGCAAGGACACGCGCCTCTCCGGCTACATGCTGGAGACCGCCATCGCCGCGGGCATCTGCTCCATGGGGGTCGACGTCCTCCTCTGCGGACCGCTGCCCACGCCCGGGATCGCCTTCATCACCCAGTCGATGCGCGCCGACGCCGGCGTCGTCATCAGCGCCAGCCACAACCCCTACCAGGACAACGGCATCAAGTTCTTCGACCGGACCGGCTTCAAGCTCCCCGACGAGGACGAGCTGGAGATCGAGCGGCTCATCCTGGGAGGATCGGCGACCTCACCCGACTTCCACGGCCTGCGCCCCACCGCCGAGCTCATCGGGAAGGCCAAGCGCATCGACGACGCCATCGGCCGCTACGTGGTCTTCTTGAAGGCCCTCTTCCCCCGGGACCTGACGCTCGACGGGATGACCATCGTCGTCGACTGCGCCAACGGCGCCGCCTACCACACCGCACCGGCGGTCTTCGAGGAGCTGGGCGCGAAGGTCGTGCCGCTCTCCGTCGATCCCGACGGGCGCAACATCAACGACCGGTGCGGGGCGATGCACCCCGAGGAGATGGCCGCCACCGTCCGGGACATCGGGGCCGACCTGGGCATCGCGCTCGACGGGGACGCCGACCGGGTCATCGTGGCCGACGAGAACGGGCAGGTGGTCGACGGCGACGCCATCATGGCCATCGTGGCCCGCCACCTGCTCCGGAACGGGCGCCTCAACCAGGAGACGGTGGTCGCCACGGTGATGAGCAACGTGGGGCTGGAGCGCTCCATGGCCGAGGTGGGGGGAGCGGTGGTCCGCACCCAGGTCGGCGACCGGTACGTCGTCGAGGAGATGCGCCGGCGCGGGTACAACTTCGGCGGGGAGCAGTCGGGGCACCTGGTCTTCCTCGACCACGTCACCACCGGCGACGGCGTCTGCGCGGCGCTCAACCTGCTCGCGGTGATGAAGCGCACGGGCCTCCGGCTCTCCGACCTGGCGCGGTGCTTCACGCCGTCGCCCCAGGCGCAGATCAACGTCTCGGTGAGGGAGAAGCGCCCCCTCGAGTCGCTCGGCGGCGTCCGGGCGGCCATCGTCGACGTGGAGCAGTCCCTGGGGGCCGACGGAAGGGTCCTGGTCCGGTTCTCCGGCACGGAGAACAAGGCGCGGGTGCTGGTCGAGGGGCCGGACGCAGCGGTCATCCGCGGCCATGCCGAGCGCATCGCCGAGGCGCTGCGGCGGGAACTCGCCTGACCGCGCCCGAACCGACCCCACGCGGACGGGAAGATCGAGCGATTCTGCGCTAGATTCGCGCCATGCCCGGACCCCGCCTCGGCGTCAACGTCGACCACGTCGCAACCCTTCGCCAGGTTCGCCGCGCGACCTATCCGGATCCGGTGGCGGCGGCCATGCTCGCCGAGCTCGGCGGCGCCGATCAGATCACCATCCACCTGCGCGAGGATCGCCGCCACATCCAGGACCGTGACCTGGAGGTGATGCGGAAGACCGTCACCACGAGGCTCAACCTCGAGATGGCGGTGACCCAGGAGATGGTGAAGGTCGCCCACGAGCTGCGCCCCGACGAGGTGACGCTGGTCCCGGAGCGGCGCGAGGAGCTCACCACCGAGGGCGGGCTCGACGTGGTCCGCGGGCGCGACAACATCTCCCGGGTGGTGAAGACCTTGCGGGACGCCAACGTGATGGTCTCGCTCTTCATCGACCCCGACCCCGATCAGGTGAAGGCGGCGGTCCGGGTCGAGGCGCACGCCATCGAGATCCACACCGGCCGCTACTGCGACGCGCGCCTCCCGGGCGACCGGCGCCGGGAGCTCGCCCGCGTCGTCGACGCCGCCAAGGCCGGCGCCAAGCTGGGACTCCAGGTGGCGGCCGGCCACGGGCTCAACTACCAGAACGTCCTGCCGGTCGTCGGCATCCACGAGATCGAGGAGCTCAACATCGGCCACGCCATCGTGTCCCGCGCCGTGCTCGTGGGCATGGAGCGGGCGGTGCGGGAGATGAAGGATCTGCTCTCGCGGGACGCGCCGTGATCCTGGGGCTCGGGATCGACGTGGTGGAGATCCAGCGCATCCGGCGCCTCGTCGGGGACGGATCCCGGCCCGGGACGGCGGAGCGGTTCCTCCTCCGCTGCTTCAGCGAGGGGGAACGCCGGTTCTGCGACGCGCGGGCCGACCGGGCCGTTCCGTACGCCGCGCGATTCGCCGCCAAGGAGGCCGCGTCCAAGGCCCTCGGCGCGCCCGCGGGGATCCACTGGACCGACGTCGAGGTGGAGCGGGAGGACGGAGCGCCACGCCTCCGCCTCTCCGGGGTCGCCGAGCGGGTGGCGCGGGAACGCGGGGTGTCCCGCGTCCACCTCTCGATCACGCACGATGCCGGAGTCGCCGCCGCGGTGGTGGTTCTGGAGGGAGATCGCGAATGAGGCTGGTCAGCGCGGAGGAGATGCGGGCCATCGAGCGGATCGCCATCGAGGAGATGGGCATCCCGGCGGCGACGCTCATGGATCGTGCCGGCCGGGCCGTCGCGGACGCGGCCGCCTCGCTGGCGGGGCCCGACGGACGGGTGGTGGTGGTCTGCGGGGCGGGCAACAACGGTGGCGACGGGTTCGTCGCGGCGCGGGCCCTCCAGGCGGCCGGGCGCGGAGTGCTCGCCGTCGCGCTCGGCCCTCCCGGGAGCGGAAGCGCCGAATCGCTGGCCGCTTGGAAGGCGGCCGAGGAGGCGGGCGTACCGGTGTCCGGGCTGAAGGAGCTCGAGAGGTTCCCGGTCCGCTCCGGCGACGTCGTCGTGGACGCCATCTTCGGGACGGGGCTCACGCGTCCGGCGGACGGTGTCTCCGCGGCGGCCATCGAGGCCATCGGTGCGCTCCGCTCGCAGGGCGCCCGCGTGCTCGCCGTCGACCTCCCCTCGGGCATCTCCACCGACACCGGACGCGCCCTCGGGCCAGCCGTCCGCGCCGACGCCACGGTGACCTTCGCCTTCTCGAAGATCGGTCTCGCGCTGCATCCGGGTGCGGACCTGGCCGGCGACGTGACGGTCGTGGACATCGGGATCCCCCCGGCGGCCGCCATGCGGATCCCCCCCTCGGCGGAGCTGCTCGACGAGGCGGCGGCCCGGGCGCTCGTCCCGCGGCGCGACCGGGAGGCCCACAAGGGCGACGCCGGTCGGGTGCTCGTCGTGGCGGGTTCGGCCGGCAAGACCGGTGCGGCTCACCTGGCGTTGACCGGCGCGCTGCGCGGCGGGGCCGGCCTGGTGACGCTGGCGGCCCGCACCGAGGTGATCGGCCCGGCGCTGGCGGGTCGCCCGGAAGCCATGAGCACGCCGCTCCCGGGAAGCGGGAACATCGCCCGGAGCGACATCCCGGCGCTCCAGGGCGCGGCGTCGGGGGCGAGCGCCCTGGTGATCGGGCCGGGCATCCCCCGGGGCCCGGAGACCGCCCCGGCCATTCGCGGGCTGCTCGATCGCTACCCGCTCCCCACCGTGCTCGACGCGGACGCCGTCAACGCGCTCGCCGATCACCCGGGCCTGGTCGCCATCATCGGCCACGACGCGCCCATCGTGCTCACCCCGCACCCGGGAGAGATGGCGAGGCTCATCGGCGGCACCATCGAGGACGTCCAGGCCGACCGCGTCGGCATCTCCCGCCGGAAGGCGCAGGAGTGGGGCGCCGTCGTGGTCCTGAAGGGCGCGCGGACGGTGGTCGCCGACCCGGACGGTCCGGCGGCCATCATCCCCACCGGAAACCCGGGCATGGCGACCGGCGGCACCGGCGACGTGCTCGCCGGCCTGATCGGCGCGCTGCTGGCGGGAGGGATGCGGCCTCGCGAGGCGGCGCGGGTGGCTGCCTGGGTGCACGGGCGCGCCGGGGACATCGCGGCGAGCCGCTTCGGCGAGCGGGGGATGGTGGCAGGCGACCTGGCCGAGGCCATCGGGGCCGTCTGGGCCGCATGGGACAGGTGAGCGATCCGGCCGCGGTCCGCGTGGCGCGCACCAGCCGTTCGGCGGGCGAGACCCGCCGGCTCGGCGAGCGGATCGGGCGGCTGCTCGCCCCGGGCGACGTGGTGGCGCTCTCCGGGGAGCTGGGGGCCGGGAAGACGCAGCTCGCCCGCGGCATCTGCCGGGGAGCCGGCGT
Source organism: uncultured delta proteobacterium (assembly GCA_963818535.1). Classification (GTDB taxonomy): domain Bacteria; phylum Myxococcota; class Myxococcia; order Myxococcales; family Anaeromyxobacteraceae; genus CAIOAK01. The sequence continues at coordinate 669,421 of CAWFSM010000008.1, forward strand.
GCCCGACGACGAGGTCTCGAGCCCCACCTTCGCCATCGTGGCCACCTACCGGGGTCGACTCCCGGTGAACCACGCGGACCTCTACCGGATCGGGGACGAGGACGAGCTGCACGCCACCGGGTTCCACGACCTGGTGGGCCGGACCGGGGCCACGATCGTGGAGTGGGCCGACCGCTTCCCCGGCGCGCTGCCCCGCGAACGGCTGGAGATCCGGCTGGAGCACGAGCCAGGGCACCCGTCGTCCCGCCGGATCGCCATCTCCGGCTTCGGGGACCGGCACGCCGAGCTGGCGCGCGTGCTCGCGCCCGGACGTCCCCGGGCCCGGCCAGGATCTGGCTAGATCCCGAGCGGCGCCTGGAGCACGTGCAGGGCGCCGTCGACGCCGACGAAGCCGTCCTCCGGAACGGACCTCCCAGCCCGTCCGGCCGATGGGCTCGCTGGCGACCGCGAAGAGGTGGCCGTCGCCGGCCGTGACCGAGACGTGGAGCGGCTTGCCGTGGCGGCAGGCGCAGAGGAGCCGGCCGTCCGAGACCAGGAAGTTGAGCGTGGAGCGGTGCTCGCCGCGGTCGGCGATGGCACGGACGAGCGCCACCGACTCGGCCAGCGCGGTCCGGACGTCGGCCAGGGTGGCCCGCCCCCGGCCCGCGCGGAGGTCGAGCCGCGACAGGAAGAGCTGGAAGCAGCGCTCGCTGTCGGTCTGCCCCGCGAAGGCGCTCGCGGCGAGGAGGCGAGATGGCGGCGAGCAGGGCCTCCCGCACGGTGCGCGACCTCTTGTAGCGGGCCACCGTGCCGTTGTGGGCGAAGACCCAGCGCCCCTCGACGAACGGGTGGGTGTTCTCGATCGCGACACGCCCCACGCTGGCGTCGCGCACGTGCGCGAGCACGATGCGGGAGCGGGCGCGTCTTGCCGGCCCGGACGAAGTCCTCGTCGGCGTGGGCCGCCATCACCCCCCGGCGGACCCGGGGGCCGCGCTCGCCGTACCAGGCGATGCCCCATCCGTGCGGATGGAGGTGGGACTGGGTGCGCAGCGCGTTCTCGGCGCTGCAGAGCGGTTCGCAGGCCGTCCGGTGGGAGTCGGCGAGCTGTCCGAAGAGGCGGCACATCCCTCGGGGATTGTAGCGCCGCGGCTCAGCCGGCGCAGTCGGCGGTCAGCCCCGCAGTCGGCTGCCCGGCCGCCTCGTGCACCACGCGGCCGCCCTTCACCACGCAGAGGACGTGATTCACGGCGGCGTGCCAGCAGAGATGGGCGGGGGAGCGTGCCCCCCAGAGGACCAGGTCGGCGGGCGCGCCCGCCGCGAGCCGGCCCGCGTCCGGGAGGCGCAGGGCGCGGGCGCCACCGCGGGTCGCCGCCCAGAGCGCTTCACCCGGGGTCAGGCCGTTCTCCAGGCAGGCCAGCGAGAGGGAGAGGCCGAGGTTCTCGCTCATCGGCCGAGCCCGGGTTCGACGTTGCTCCCGAGGGCGACGGCGACGCCCGCGTCGACGAGCCGGCGGCCCGGGGCCCAGCGCCGCGCCCCGCAGCAGGAGCGTGGAGGTGGGGAGGAGGCCGGCCACGACCCCGGCGCCGGCCAGCGCGGCGATGCCGGCCTCGCCCACGTGCTCGAGGTGGTCGGCCGAGGCCGCTCCCACCTCGGCGGCCAGCGCGGCGGCCCGGTCGTCGGAGAGCTGGTCGGCGTGCAGCCGCGGGGCGAGCCCGAGGGCGCGGGCGGCCAGGAGCACGCGGCGCGCCTCCTCCACCGTGAAGGCGGTGGCGGCCACGAACGCATCGCAGGCGGTGGCCAGCCCCTGCCGCGCGACCTCCGGGAGCAGCACCGCGATGACCTCGCGGACCCAGTCCTCCCGGTCCCGTCCCGACGGGAAGCGCGTGGAGGGGCAGGGCGGTGGCGACCACGTCCTGCTCACCGGCCCGGGCTCTGGCCAGGTCCCGGACGATTCGCAGGAGGCGCAGCTCCTCCTCGACCGACTCCCCGTACCCGCTCTTCACCTCCAGCGTGGTGACGCCCCAGGCGAGCAGGCGCCCGGCCCGGGCCCGGGCGGAGCCGAGAAGCTCCTCGTCCGACGCGGCGCGGGTGGCGCGCATGGTGGCCCGGATGCCGCCCCCGGCGCGGGCGATCTCGGCGTAGCTCCGTCCGGCCGCGAGCGCCCCGAACTCCCCGGCGCGGCTCCCGTCGTCCCCGAAGACGAGGTGGGTGTGGGAGTCGACGAGGCCGGGGGAGACGAGCCGGCCATCCGCGTCGATGACCCGGGCGCCGGAGAGGTCGACCGCCGCCTCCAGCGCGGCGTCCGGACCGATCCAGGCGCACGCGCTCCCCGTCCACGGCGATGGCGCGGCCCTCGCCGAGGCAGGGGTCGTTCGCCGGGCCGTCGCAGGTGGCGATGGTCGCCCGTCGGATGACCAGGGTGGCGCGGAGTGGCGGAGCCATGGGTCAGGCGGGGATGCGGACGCCGCGCTCGCGCGCGGTCCGCAGCGCCTCGGGGTAGCCGGCGTCGGCGTGCCGGAGGACGCCCATGGCCGGGTCGCCGCGCAGGACCCGGGCCACCCGACGGCCGGCCGCCTCGGTCCCGTCGGCGACGACGACCTGCCCGGCGTGGAGGGAGTAGCCCATGCCGACGCCGCCGCCGTGGTGGAAGCTGACCCAGGAGGCGCCGTTCACGGCGTTGAGGAGCGCGTTCAGGATGGGCCAGTCGGCCACGGCGTCGGAGCCGTCCCTCATGGCCTCGGTCTCGCGGTTGGGCGAGGCCACCGAGCCGCAGTCGAGGTGGTCGCGTCCGATGACGATCGGGGCACGGAGCTCCCCGCGCCGGACCATGTCGTTGAAGGCGATCCCGGCCCGGTCGCGCTCGCCGTAGCCGAGCCAGCAGATGCGCGCCGGGAGCCCCTGGAACTTCACCTTGCGCGCGGCCAGGTCGAGCCAGCGGAGCAGGGCGCGCTTCTCCGGGAAGAGGCGCGCCACCGCCGCGTCGGTGGCGGCGATGTCGGCCGGGTCGCCGGAGAGGGCCGCCCAGCGGAAGGGGCCCTGCCCCTCGCAGAAGAGCGGCCGGATGTAGGCCGGTACGAAGCCCGGGTAGTCGAAGGCGTTGGCGACGCCGGCGTCCTTCGCCCCCGCGCGGAGGTTGTTGCCGTAGTCGAAGACCTGGCTGCCGAGCCCACGGAGGGCGAGCATCGCCTGGACCTGGATCGCCCATCGACGCGAGGGAGCGCCGGGTCACCTGCTCCGGGTCCTTCACCCGCAGCGAAGCGACCTCGGCCAGCGACAGCCCGGCCGGCACGTAGCCGTTCAGCGGATCGTGCGCCGAGGTCTGGTCGGTGACGAGGTCCGGGGCGATGCCGCGCCGGACCAGCTCCGGGTAGACCTCGGCGGCGTTTCCGCAGAGCCCCACCGAGAGCGGACGCCGCTCGCGCCGGGCGGCGTCGAGGCGGCGGAGCGCGTCGTCGAGCGAGGTGGCGGCCTCGTCGAGGTACCCCTGGGCGAGCCGCTTCGCGATCCGATCCGGGTCGACGTCCACGCCCAGGAAGGCGGCGCCGAGCATGGTGGCGGCGAGGGGCTGGGCGCCGCCCATCCCGCCGAGCCCGCCGGAGAGGATGAGCCGGCCGGACAGGTCGTCGGTGCCGAAGTGGGTCCGGCCGGCCTGGGCGAAGGTCTCGAAGGTGCCCTGGAGGATTCCCTGGGTGCCGATGTAGATCCACGACCCGGCGGTCATCTGGCCGTACATCATGAGCCCGCGCCGCTCGAGCTCCCGGAAGTGGTCCCAGGTGGCCCAGCGCGGGACCAGGTTGGAGTTGGCGATGAGCACGCGGGGCGCGTCGGGGTGGGTCCCGACCACGCCCACCGGCTTCCCGCTCTGGACGAGCAGGGTCTCGTCGTCGCGCAGGTCGCGCAGGGCGGCGACGATCCGGTGGTAGCTCTCCCAGTCGCGGGCGGCCTTCCCGGTCCCACCGTAGACGACCAGGTCCTGGGGGCGCTCGGCGACCTCCGGGTCGAGGTTGTTCATCAGCATCCGCAGGGCGGCTTCCTGGACCCAGCCCCGGCAGGAGAGGGTGGTGCCCCGCGGGGCGCGGATCTCGTCCATTCCCTGGCTCTAGCACGACTCCAGGGCGCGCGCGCGGAGGGTCGGCTACACTGCCCGGGCCTTGAACGACCGAGCCTTCATCTCCGCCCTCCGCCTCGTCCCGAAGAACGCCCTCTCGCGCGTCGTGGGTGCCGCGACGCGCCTGCCGCTGCCCGCCCCGATCGGGAGCGGCGTGATGAAGGCCTTCGCGAACCGCTACCGGATCGACCTCTCGGAGTGCGGGGAGCTGTCCGGGTTCCGGACCTTCGGCGACTTCTTCGCCCGCCCCCTCAAGCCCGGCCTGCGCCCGATCGCGCCCGGCGAGGAGGTGGTGGTCTCGCCCGTCGACGCCGTCGTGTCGGAGACCGGCGTGGCCCGGGGTGGCCGGCTCGTCCAGGCCAAGGGAATCGACTACACCGCCTCGGCGCTCGTGGGCGACGAGCGGGTGGGGGCGCGCCTCGACGGCGGACGCTACGCCACCCTCTACCTCTCCCCGCGCGACTACCACCGCATCCACTTCCCGCTCTCCGGGCGCGTCCTCGGGTGGCGGTACGTCCCGGGGAAGCTGTGGCCCGTGAACCCCGCCTCGGTGCGAAGCGTCCCGGGGCTCTTCACCGTGAACGAGCGCCTGGTCACGCTGCTCGACTCGCCGCTCGGGCTCGTGGCCATCGTGGCGGTGGGCGCCACCGTCGTGGGTCGCGTGCGGGCCACCTTCGACCCCGAGGTCCCGGTGACGAACCTGGCCGGCGCCGGGGCCCAGTCGCTCGATTACGCCACGCCCATCCCGGTCGAGAAGGGGCAGGAACTCGGCGCCTTCGAGATGGGCTCCACGGTGATCCTGATCTTCGAGCCGGGCCGGGTCGCCCTCGCCCCCGCCGTGGCGCCGGGCGCCAGGGTGCGAGTCGGCGAGACCATCGGCGGCCGCGCGGTTTGACCGGGCCGGAGCCGTGGTCTAGAACCGCCCGCGTGAAGATCAACGGCGTCAAGGGGATGAACGACATCCTGCCCGCCCAGGTCGGGCGCTGGCAGGAGATCGAGCGGGTGTCGCGCGAGGTCTTCGCGCTCCACGGCTACCGCGAGGTCCGGACGCCGGTGGTCGAGCCCTACGCGCTCTACGCGCGCGGCGTGGGCGAGGCGACCGACATCGTCAACAAGGAGATGTACGTCTTCGAGGACAAGGGGGAGGAGAAGCTGGCGCTCCGCCCCGAGGGGACCGCGGGCACGGTCCGCGCGTACATCGAGCACGGCGCCCACGTGGAGGGGCCGCAGAAGTGGTTCTACGTCGGCCCGATGTTCCGCCGCGAGCGGCCGCAGAAGGGGCGCTACCGGCAGTTCCACCAGATCGGCGTGGAGGCCTTCGGCATCGCCGAGCCCGCCATCGACGTGGAGCAGATCGCCATGCTCGCCGACCTCTTCCGGCGGCTCGGGGTCGCACCGGTGGTGCACGTGAACAGCGTGGGCGACGCCGCCTGCCGCCCGGCCTACCTCGAGGAGCTGCGCACGTGGCTGCGGGCGCGGGGCGAGGCGCTCTGCGCCGACTGCCGGGAGCGGACGGAGCGGAACCCGCTCCGGGTCCTCGATTGCAAGGTGCCGACCTGCCAGCCGGTCCTGGCCGAGGCGCCGCGCCTGCTCACGCGGCTCTGCGACGCCTGCCGGGTTCACTTCGACGCCGTCCGGCAGGGGCTCGACGACCTCGGGGTGACCTACCAGGTGAATCCGCGCCTGGTGCGCGGCCTCGACTATTACGTGCGCACCGCCTACGAGTTCACCAGCGACGCGCTCGGCTCGCAGTCGGCCGTGGCTGGCGGCGGGCGCTACGACGGGCTGGTGGAGACGCTCGGGGGCCCGGCAACGCCCGGCATCGGCTTCGGCATGGGGGAGGAGCGGCTGGCCCTCATCCTCGAGGCCGCGGGCCGGCCCATCCCGGAGACCCGCCCGGAGGTCTTCTTCGTCTCGGCCGACGAGGCGGGGCGGCGCGAGGCGCTGCGCCGGGCCGCCGAGCTGCGGCGCGCCGGCATCGCCTGCGACCTCGACGCGCGGGGTGGAAAGCTCGCCCGCCAGTTCAAGCAGGCCGAGCGGGTGGGCGCCCGCTTCGCCGTGGTCGTGGGCGGCAACGAGGCCGCGAGCGGCCAGGCCAAGCTGAAGGACATGGCCACCCGCGAGGAGATCCCGGTGGCGCTCTCCGACCTCGCCGCACGCTTCCGTCCCGCGTAGGCATGGAATCCGGCTTGCCGGACGTTCTCCCGTTCGTCGTCGTGCTGGCCGGCCCCACCGCGTCGGGCAAGACCAGGCTCGCCATCGAGGTCGCGCTCCGCGCCGGTGGCGAGATCGTGAACGCCGACTCCCAGCAAGTCTACCGCGGCCTCGACGTGGGCACGGCCAAGCCCGGCGCCGGGGATCGGGCCTCGATCCCCCACCACCTCCTCGACCTCGTCGATCCCGGAGAGGGGATGGACGCGGCGCGCTGGGTGACGCTCGCCGACGCGGCCATCGCCGACGTGGCGTCGCGCGGGCGGCTCCCCATCGTCGTCGGCGGCACGGGGCTCTACGTCCGGGCGCTCCTCCACGGCGTCGTCGACGCCCCCGGGCGCGATCCGGCCCTGCGGACCCGGCTCGAGGAGGAGGCGGCCGTCCAGGGCAGGGCCGCCCTGCACCGCCGGCTCGCCCAGGTCGATCCGGGCGCCGCGGCGCGCATCCGGGAGAACGACCTCGTCCGCATCGTGCGAGCGCTCGAGATCGCGGCCGGGGGTCGGACGCAGAGCGAGCTCTTCGAGGCCCACCGGTTCGCGCCCCGTCGCTATCGGTACCGCCTGCTCGCCATCGACGTCCCGCGGGAGGAGCTGCACCGGCGCATCGGGGAGCGCGCCGTGGCCATCGCCCGTGGAGGGATCGTCGAGGAGGCCCGCGGGCTGATGGAGCGGTTCGGCGAGGCGCAGCCCCGCCTGCCCATCGGCTACGCCGATGCGATGGCCTGCGCCCGGGGCGAGATCGACCTGGAGGAGCTCGCCGCCCGGATCGCGCTGCTCCACCGACGGTACGCGCGCCGGCAGGTCATCTGGCTGCGCCGGGAGCAGGACGTCGAGTGGGTGGCGCCGCCGTTCGATCCCGACGCCCTCGCCGGTGCATTGCGCAGCGCGCCGTGATCCCGGGCCACCTCGTGTTATAAAGCGTCGCCGTGGCCACCCGCGTCCCGTTCACGACAGAGTTCGAGAAGCCCCTCGCCGCCCTCGAGTCGAAGATCGAGGAGCTGAAGCAGCTATCCGGCGGCGCCGGAGTCGACTTCAGCGACGAGATCGTCAAGCTGGAGCGCAAGGCGAAGAAGCTCCAGGTCGAGATCTTCCGCGACCTCTCCCGCTGGCAGGTGGTGCAGCTGGCTCGGCACCCCAACCGCCCCTACACGCTCGACTACCTCCAGATGATCTTCACCGACTGGATGGAGCTCGAGGGCGACCGCCGCTTCGGCGCCGACCACGCCATCGTGGCCGGCCTGGCCCGGTTCGAGGGCGAGCCGGTCGTGATCGTCGGCGAGCAGAAGGGGCGCGGCACCAAGGAGAACATGCTGCGCAACTTCGGCATGCCCCGGCCGGAGGGGTACCGCAAGGCGCGGCGGCTCTACGACATGGCCGACCGGTTCCGCCGGCCGCTCATCACCTTCATCGACACCCCCGGGGCCTATCCCGGCATCGGCGCCGAGGAGCGCGGGCAGGCCGAGGCCATCGCCGTGAACCTCGAGGTCATGTCGTCGCTCGGCGTCCCCTCCATCTCCATCGTCATCGGGGAGGGCGGCTCCGGGGGCGCGCTGGCGCTCGGGGTCACGAACAAGATCCTGATGCTCGAGTACTCCACCTACTCGGTCATCTCGCCGGAGAGCTGCAGCTCGATCCTCTACCGCGACGCCTCCAAGGCCCAGAAGTCGGCGGAGAACCTCAAGCTGACCGCCAAGGACCTGGCCGGCTTCGGCATCGTCGACGAGCTGGTGAAGGAGTCGCCCGGCGGCGCCCACCGCGACCCGAAGCTCACCGCGGAGAACCTGGCCGGCGCCATCCGGCGGCAGCTCAACGACCTGCGACAGCTCACGCCCGAGCAGCTGGTGCGCCAGCGCTACCAGAAGTTCCGGGCCATGGGCGTCTTCACCACCGAGGAGTGAGGGGCGTGCCGCTCGTTCCCTCCCACGTCGCGTCGCTCCAGCCGTACGTCCCGGGCAAGCCCATCGAGGAGGTGGAGCGGGAGTACGGGGTCAGCGACGTCGCCAAGCTGGCCTCCAACGAGAACGCCCTCGGTCCCTCGCCCCTGGCTCTCCGCGCCGCACGGGAGGCCTGCGGCCGCGTCCACCTCTACCCGGACGGCAGCGCGTTCCTGCTGAAGAAGGCCCTCTCCGGGCGCTTCTCCGTGCCGGTCGAGGAGATCCTGGTCGGCAACGGGTCCAACGAGCTCATCGAGCTGCTCGTGCGGACCTTCGTGCTGGAGGGCGAGGAGGTGCTCACCAGCGCGCAGAGCTTCGTGGCCTACAAGCTCGCGGCCCACGCCCACGGGCGGACGCTGGTGGAGGCGCCCATGAAGGAGCGCTTCCACTACGACCTCGACGCGATCCACGCCCGGCTCTCGCCCCGCACCAAGGTCGTGTTCCTCGCCAACCCCGACAATCCCACCGGCACCTGGTTCCTCGAGAAGGAGCTGGTGCACTTCCTCGGTGCGGTGTCCCGCGACACGCTGGTGGTGCTCGACGAGGCCTACGTGGAGTTCGTGGAGGCCGAGGGCTTCCAGGACGCGCTCGAGCTGCGCAAGCGCTTCCCGAACCTGGTCGTGCTGCGCACCTTCTCCAAGATCTACGGCCTGGCCGGCCTGCGGCTGGGGTACGCCTTCGCCCGGCCCGAGGTGGTGGCGTACCTCGACCGGGTCCGCGCGCCGTTCAACGTGAACCTGGTGGCGCAGGCGGCCGGCGCCGCCGCGCTCGACGACGAGGAGCACGTGCTCCTGAGCCGGGCGCTCGTCCGGTCCGAACGTCCGTTCCTCGAGCAGGGACTGCGCGAGCTGGGGGCGACGGTGGTCCCGTCGCAGGCCAACTTCGTCCTGGCCGACTTCCCCGGGAAGCCCGGCATGGCGCTCTTCGACGCGCTCCTCCGCGAGGCCGTGGTGGTGCGTCCCGTGGCGGGCTACGGCTACCCCACCGCGCAGCGCATCACCGTCGGCACCCGTGCCGAGAACGTGAAGGTCCTCGCCGCCCTGCGCAGGGTCCTCGCCAGGTGACGGCGCCCCGGCCCTTCATCGTCGCGGTGGACGGGCCGGCGGGAGCCGGGAAGAGCACCACCTCGCGCCGGCTCGCGGCGCGCCTCGGCTTCGCCATGGTCGACACCGGCGCGATCTACCGGGCCGTGGCCCTGGCGGCGAGCCGGCAGGGCATCGCGTTCGACGACGATGCCCGCCTCGGCGCGCTCCTCCCCGAGGTCCGCATCCGCTTCGAGCCGCCGCCCCCGGGTGCGGAGGCGGCGGGGCAGCGTGTGCTGATCGGCGACGAGGACGTCTCGCAGGCCATCCGGACGCCGCCCATGTCGCTGGGTGCGAGCGCCGTGTCCGCCCGGCCCGTCGTGAGGGCCGGCCTGCTCGATCTCCAGCGGAGGCTCGCGACCGCGCCCGGGAACCGGGGTGCGGTGCTGGAGGGGAGGGACATCGGGACGGTGGTCTTCCCCGACGCCGACGCCAAGTTCTTCCTCACCGCCGCGGACGAGGTCCGGGCCAGGCGGCGGTTCCTCGAGCTCCAGGCCAAGGGGGACCCGCAGCCGTTCGAGGCGGTGCTGGCCGACCAGCGGAAGCGCGACACCAACGACAGCTCGAGGGACGTGGCGCCGCTCCGGGCTGCTCCGGACGCGGTCACGGTCGACACCGGGTCGCTCTCGCTCGACGACGTGGTGGAACGGCTCGTGGCCCTGGTCACGTCCCGCGTCGCCACCCGCGGGTGAGTCCCGCTGGACCCGGCAGCGAGGGTCGTTATATACGGCTCCGGAGAGGACTTGATGCGCGTCAAGGTAGCCAAGACGGCTGGATTCTGCTGGGGAGTGCGGCGAACCGTCGACCAGCTGATGGACGTGGCCCGTGAGCGGCAGACGCCCGTGGTCACGCTCGGCCCCATCATCCACAACCCGCAGTTCGTCGCCCGGACCCGGGAGATGGGCGTCGGGACGGTGGAGCGGGTCGCCGAGGTTCCGGTGGGGACGACCGTGGTGGTCCGGACCCACGGCGCGGTGAAGCCGGAGCTCGACGCGGCGCGGGAGCGAGGCCTCGAGGTCGTCGACGGGACCTGTCCCTACGTGAAGTATCCGCAGGCCATGGCCCGGCGCCTCTCGCACCAGGGCTACCACCTCGTCATCGTGGGAGACCCGAACCACGCCGAGGTGAAGGGCGTGGTCAGCTACGGCGAGGGCCCCTGCACGGTGGTGCGGCCCGGCGCCGAGATCCCTCCCATCGACGCCAAGAAGGTGGCCGTCATCGCGCAGACCACCTGCATCGGCGCGGACTTCGAGCGCGTGGTGGGCGCCCTGGCGCTCCGGCACAAGGAGGTCCGTGCGGTGAACACCATCTGCGCCGACACCGACGAGCGGCAGGCCGACGCCCGGCAGCTGGCCACCGAGGTGGACGCGGTGATCGTGGTGGGGGGGAAGAACAGCGCCAACACGCGCCACCTCGCCGAGATCTGCAAGGAGATCCAGCCCCGGACCTGGCACGTGGAGACGGAGGAAGAGCTCCGCCCGGAGTGGTTCGAGGGCTGCGCGGTGGTGGGGGTGAGCGCAGGCGCCTCGACCCCGGACTGGGTCATCCAGGGCGTGGCCGCCCGGCTGGGCGGCATGGCAGGTCGGGCGGCGCTTGACGCTGTGATCCCGCCCGTGTAGCTTCCAACGCCTTCGTCGCCGGGAGCGTCCCGGTGACCCGCCGATTCCCTCGATCCCCGGGGATGACGCGCTGGCCAACAAAGGGGGCGATGCAGCTTTCGCCGGCAGTCCGGGCGCGGTCCTCAGAGCGCCATGTCGGCCCAAGCCCATAGGACCGGTTCCAATCGAATGGAGAATCAGAATATCCGTACGCCCGAGCAGGACCCCTCCGAGGACTTCGCAGCCATGTTCGCGGAGAGCGAAGCGCGAACCGGCCAGGTCGAGGAGGGACGCGTCGTCAGCGGCACCGTGATCCAGATCACCAAGGACTACGTGGTCGTCGACATCGGCTACAAGTCCGAGGGCCAGGTTCCGCTCGGCGAGTTCATCCCGGTCCCCGGCGGTGAACCCCAGGTCAAGATCGGTGACAAGGTCGAGGTTCTCGTCGAGTCGCGCGAGAACGACACCGGCATGGTCGTCCTCTCCAAGGAGAAGGCCGACAAGATGCGCATCTGGGACGAGATCTCCGCCGCGTGCGAGCGCGACGAGCTCGTCGAGGGCATGATCGTCGGGCGCGTGAAGGGTGGCCTCTCCGTCGACATCGGCGTGAAGGCGTTCCTCCCCGGTTCCCAGGTCGACATCCGCCCGGTGCGCAACCTCGACAAGCTCATCGGCGAGAAGTTCAAGTTCAAGGTCATCAAGTTCAACAAGAAGCGGGGGAACATCGTCCTCAGCCGGCGCGTGCTGCTCGAGAAGGAGCGCGAGGAGCTGAAGAAGGAGACCCTCAAGAACCTGAAGGAGGGCGCGGTCCTGAAGGGCGTGGTGAAGAACCTCACCGACTACGGCGCCTTCATCGACCTCGGCGGCATCGACGGCCTCCTCCACGTGACCGACATGAGCTGGGGCCGCATCGGCCACCCCAGCGAGATGTTCGAGGTGGGCCAGGAAGTCCGCGTCGTCGTCCTCAAGTTCGACCCCGCCAGCGAGCGCGTCAGCCTGGGCCTGAAGCAGATCCAGGAGGACCCGTGGCACCGCGCCGACGAGAAGTACCCGGTCGGAACGCGGGTCAAGGGCAAGGTCGTCAGCCTCACCGACTACGGCGCCTTCATCGAGCTCGAGCAGGGCGTCGAGGGCCTGGTCCACGTCTCCGAGATGAGCTGGACCAAGCGGGTGAAGCACCCGTCCAAGCTCCTCAACCCGGCCGAGCTGGTCGAGGCGGTCGTCCTCGACATCGACCCGAAGGCCAAGCGCATCAGCCTGGGCATGAAGCAGATCGAGCCCAACCCCTGGACGCTCCTCGAGGACAAGTACCCCATCGGCTCCGTCATCCGGGGCGAGGTCCGCAACGTCACCGACTTCGGCATCTTCGTCGGCGTCGAGGAGGGCATCGACGGGCTCGTGCACGTGTCCGACATCTCCTGGACCGAGCGCATCAAGCACCCCGGCGAGAAGTTCAAGAAGGGTGACGTCGTCGAGGCGGCGGTGCTCAACATCGACGTCGAGAACGAGCGGTTCAGCCTGGGCATCAAGCAGAACCAGGCCGACCCGTGGACCACGCTCGCCGAGCGCCACCCGGTCGGGTCGCGCCTCAAGGGGCGCGTCACCAAGGTGACCGACTTCGGCGCCTTCGTGGAGATCGAGCCCGGGATCGAGGGGCTCGTCCACGTCTCCGAGATGCGCGACGAGCGGGTGGAGAACCCGCACGACGTGGTCAAGGAGGGCGAGGAGGTCGAGGTCAAGGTGATCGACATCGACTCGCACGAGCGCAAGGTGGCCCTGTCCATCAAGGCGCTCTCCCGCGACGGCGGCGAGGACGAGTACCGTGAGTACCTGCGCAAGCAGGGCGACGGCCGCGCTCGCCTCGGCGACCTGATGGAGAAGTTCAACCGCCGCAAGGGCTAGTCCCGGCGCGCGGAGTTCCACGGCGGGCGGTTCGCGCGAGCGGGCCGCCCGTCTCCCTTTTCCGCCCCGGGGCGCGGGACGCGCCGTCAGTTGCGGCCCCCGGGCGCCCGTGGTCTTCTCGGACGGTCATGAGCGAGAACGAGAACCCAGAGCCCCTGCCCACCACTCCGGCCGTGCCGGCTCCCCCGGCCCCGACCGCCGCGCCGCCCGCCTGGGCGCAACCACAGTGGGGTCCGCCCCCGGCGTGGGCGCAGCCGCCGCTCCCCCCCCAGCCGCCGCCACGGCGAGACAGGGCCGCGCTGGCGGTCGTGCTCTTCGTGTTCGGCGGGCTCTTCCTCGTCTTCTTCGCCTTCCTCTGGCTGGCCTACGGCGCGGTGAAGGGCGAGACGCCGCGCCTCGCCTCCGGGCCGCGCATCGGCGTCCTGGACATCAAGGGAGCCATCGGCATGGGGCGCGGCTCGGTCGAGTCGGAGCCGCTGCTGAAGATCGTGAAGCGCTACGCGGACGACACCGACATGAAGGCCGTGGTCGTGCGCATCGACTCTCCGGGGGGCGCGGTGGGCACGAGCCAGGAGATCCTGGACGGCCTGCGCCGGCTCGCCGAGGACAAGGTCGTGGTCTGCGCCATGGGCAACATGGCGGCGTCGGGAGGCCTGCTCGTGGCCATGGGCTGCGATCGCATCGTCGCCGAGCCGGGAACCCTGACCGGATCGATCGGCGTGATCAGCGCCTTCCCCAACGTCCGCGGACTGATGCAGAAGCTCGACGTGGAGATGAACACGGTGACCGCCGGCAAGCTCAAGGACGCCGGCAGCCCCTTCCGCGAGTTCACCGCGAGCGACCGGACCTACTGGCAGGAGCTCGCCGACCGCATCCACCGCCAGTTCATCCAGGCGGTGGCGGAGGGGCGGGATCTCCCGATCGAGCAGGTCGAGAAGTTCGCCGACGGCCGGGTGGTGACCGGCGAGCAGGCGGTCGAGCTGGGCCTCGTCGACGAGCTGGGGGGCTTCCAGGACGCCGTCGACCTCGCCAAGGAGCTGGCCGAGATCCGGGGAGAGCCGCGCCTCGTCTACCCGCCCGACGAGCGGGCCCGCTTCCTCGAGGACCTGCTCGGCGGCGTGGCCACGAAGGTGGCCCAGTCGGTGGCCGAGACCATGCGCGCCGAGATACACCGGCAGTCAACGACGATGGAAGGGCCAGGCGTCTACTTCCTGGCGCGCTAGGCGGGAACCCGTGGAGAATCCCCTCTGGGCGCCGTGGCGGATGGAGTTCATCGAGGCCGAGAAGCCCACCGGCTGCATCTTCTGCACCTTCCCCGCCGAGCAGGGTGAGGAGTCCGACCGCCGCAACCTGATCGTGCATCGGACGACCCGTTCCTTCACCATCCTGAACCGCTTTCCGTACAACAGCGGGCACGTGATGGTCGTGCCGCGCGCACACCTCTCGCGGCTCGAGGACCTCGCGGCGGAGGATTTCGGCGATCTCCAGGCCGAGCTCCGCCTGGCGGTGCGGGTCATCCGCTCCGTCTACCGGCCCGAAGGCCTGAACGTGGGCATGAACCTCGGGAAGGTGGCGGGGGCGGGGATCGCCGACCACCTCCACTGGCACGTCGTCCCGCGCTGGGGCGGTGACACCAACTTCATGCCGGTCCTCTCCGATACCAAGGTGATGGTCGAGCACCTCGCGTCGAGCTGGACGAAGATCCGGGACGGCTTCGCCGCCTGAGGGGGCCGCGGTCGCGTGGACATGAACTGGTTCCTCATCGCCATCGGCCTGGCCGTGGTCGCCGCCGTCCTGGGCCATCGGCTCCGCCGACGGCGGGAGCAGGCCAGGGCCTACCTCAAGGGCGTCCGGTCGATGATCTCCGACGACCCGGACGCCGCCATCGAGGCGCTCTCCGACGCCGCCCGGCTCAGCAGTCCCGAGGCGGTCGAGACCTACCTGGCGCTCGGCGACCTCTTCAAGAGGGAGGGCGATCTCACCCGGGCCATCCGCCTGCACCGCAACATGCTCCACCGGCCGGGGCTTCCCGCCGGGCGGCGGGCCGAGGTGGAGCGCGAGCTCGCCGACGACTACCGGCGGGCCGGCATGCTGGCCGACGCCGCCGAGGCCTACCGCAGGCTCATGGCGGCGGGCGACGCGGTGGCCGCGGAAGGCCTCCGGGACGTCCTCGTCGACCAGAGGTCGTACGCCGAGGCCGTCGAGGTCCACCGGACCCGTTGCAGTCCCGACGCCCGGTTGCTCGCCCACCTTCTCGCCGCCCGGAGCCGGGAGCTTCGGGAGGGGGATCTGGCCGGGGCGCTGGCCGCGGCGCGGGAGGCGGAGGAGGCCGACCCGCGGTGCGCCGATGCACTGCTGGCGCTGTCGGAGGCGCTCTCCGCCTCGGGCGACGTCCCGGCGCCTCGCAGGCGCTGGAGCGCGCGCTCGCCGCCGCGCCCGAAGGTGCGCTGCTCGCCTGGCCGGCGCTCGCCGGGCTCCCGGCGGAGGTGGCCGGTCAGGTGCTCGATCGAGCCGTCGCCGGCCGCCCGGACGATCCCCGGTTGCTCACGCTCCGCGGACGGTCCCTGGCGTCGGCCGGGCGTCCCGCCGACGCGCTGGCCCCGCTCCGGGAGGCGCTGGCCAGGGACGGGGACGGCGAGGTCACGCTGGCCCTCCGCGAGCTCCTGCGCGAGGCGGCCCCGCCGGGGCCCGCCGAGCTGGTCGGTCGCCACGACCTCATGGTCGCCGCACTCCTGCGCAGCGCCGGGCTCCTGCGCTGCAGGCGCTGCGGCGGCGGCGCGGTTGTCCGGGCCTGGCGCTGCCCTCGCTGCGGGGTGTTCGACGCCTACGGCTGAGCGGTCCCCCGCTTGCCCGCGGCTGCCGGCGCGGGTATGACCCTGCCCCCATGCGTCAACACGTCGTCGACATCGTGCGAAGGGCGCTCGCCCGGGGCGCCTCGGAAGGCCGCTGGCCCGCGCTGGAAACCCCCTTCAGCGTCGATCCTCCGCGCGACCCCCGCCACGGCGACTTCGCGGTGAACGCGGCGATGGTCCTCGCCAAGGCGGCCGGCCGGCCGCCGCGCGAGCTCGCCCAGGGCATCGTCGAGCTCCTCCGGGTGGAGGACGGCGGTCGGACCATCGAGTCGATGGACATCGCCGGCCCCGGATTCGTCAACCTCAAGCTGCGCCCGGAGGTCTGGCTCGCCGGGCTCGTCGAGGTGGAGCGCCAGGGCGCCCGCTTCGGGCGGTCCGAGGTGGGGAAGGGGAAGCGGGTCAACGTCGAGTTCGTGTCCGCCAATCCCACCGGACCCATGCACGTGGGACACGGCCGAAACGCCGTCACCGGCGACGCGGTGGCGAGCCTGCTCGACTGGAGCGGCCACGCCGTCACGCGCGAGTACTACGTCAACGACTACGGGGCGCAGGTCCAGACGCTGGCCCGCTCGGTTCACCTCCGGTACCAGGAGCTCCTCGGACGCAGCGTGTCCATGCCGCCGAAGAGCTACCCCGGCGCGTACGTGATCGAGATCGCCCGGTCGCTGCAGGCCGAGTTCGGCACCCGGTTCCTCGACGCGCCGGAGGGGGAGTGGCTCGATCTCTTCCGCGACCGCGCCGTGGGCCACGTGCTCGGCATGATCCGGGGTGACCTGGCCGCCGTGGACATCTCCTTCGACGTCTGGTCCTCCGAGAAGCGGCTGTACGACTCCGGCACCGTGGAGCGCTTCGTCCAGGAGCTCCAGGCAAAGGACCTCGTCTACTGGGGCAAGCTCCCGCCCCCCAAGTCGAAGAAGGGGCAGCCGGCGCCGGCCGCAGGCGGGCCGAACGAGGAGGGGCTCACCGAGAGCGAGGACTTGCTCCTCTTCCGCTCGTCGCGCCACGGCGACGAGGTGGACCGGCCGGTCAAGAAGGCCGACGGGACGCCCACCTACTTCTGCGCCGACATCGCGTACCACTGGGACAAGCGGCAACGGGCGGATCAACTCGTCGACGTGCTCGGCGCCGATCACGGCGGGTACGTGCCCCGGCTGGAGGCGGCGCTCGAGGCGCTCGGCTACGACCGCCGGGACCTGCACGTCGTCCTCATCCAGATGGTGAACCTCACCCGGGGCGGCGAGGCCGTGAAGATGTCCAAGCGCGCCGGCACCGTCGTCTCGCTCCAGGAGGTGGTGGACGAGGTGGGGCGGGACGCCACCCGGTTCATCTTCCTCACCCGCCGCGCCGACGCCCAGCTCGACTTCGACCTGGACCTGGCCAAGCGCCAGACCCTCGACAACCCGGTCTTCTACGTGCAGTACGGCCACGCCCGCCTGGCCCGGATCCTCGAGAAGGCGGCGGAGGCAGGGGCGCCGGCGGCGCGCTTCGATCCGGAGACCCTCGCCGTGCTCACCGCTCCGGAGGAGATGGACCTGGTGAAGCGCATCCTCTCGTTCCCGGACCTGGTGGCGGGGGCGGCGCTGGCCTGGGAGCCGCACCGGGTGGCCTTCTGGCTGCAGGAGACCATCGGCGCCTTCCACTCCTACTACACGCAGGGGAAGCGCACCGGGGAGCGCTTCATCGGCGCCGACCCGGTGAAGACCGCGGCGCGGCTGGCGCTGGCCCGGGCGCTCAAGCAGGTGCTCGCGAACGGGCTCGCCATCCTCGGCGTCTCGGCGCCGGAGCGGATGGAAAGTAGAGACCTCGCCGAAGACGTCTAGAATCGGGTCGGCCCCTGGGGTCGACCATGGCGGGAAACAGACCAGCACGAGAGAAGTTCGAGTTCTCCCTCGACGCACGGCAGGTGGCCGGGGTGATCCTCGGCTCGCTCGGCGCGCTCGGGCTCGCGTTCTTCCTCGGACACTCCCTCGGACAGAGGGTCGCGGAACGCCCCACCGCCGTGGCTCGCCCGAACGCCCCGGTGGCTCCGCCCTCCGATCCGCTGGCGGCCCTCGACCAGGCTCCACGTCCGGACGGGGGGGAGCCCTCGGCTCCGCTCTCCTTCCACGAGGCCCTGACGAGCGCCCGCCCGCCGCCCGATCGACTGCCCCCGGCGCCGAAGGCGCAGGCCGCGCCGGCTCCCGCCCCGGAGCCCGCCAGGGCATCTGCGGCCGCTCCGGCGCCCAGGACCGTTCCCGTCGCCCCGTCACCGCTGGCCGCCGCGCCAGCGGCGACAGCCGCGCCGTCCGGTCCGACGGGGCCGACGACCCCCGCGAACGCGCCACCCGCGACGGCTCCGGCCGTCGGTGCCGACGGGGCCGCCGCCGTCGCTGCCAAGGCATCCGCGGCTGCTCCGGCCGCTCCCACGCCGAAGGCCGCTCCCGCGCCGAGGGGGCCCGCCGCGAAGGGCGCCTGGGTCGTCCAGGTGGGGGCGACGCAGGAGCGTTTCGAGGCCGATCGGATCGCCGCACGCTTCGCCTCGCGCGGCGCCCGGGTGCTGGTCGCGGACGTCCCGGGCAAGGGTCGCGTGTACCGGGTGCGAATGGGGTCCTTCGAGACACGCGAGGCGGCCGACCGCTACCTCCGGGACCTCGAGCGGACCACCGGCGCCAAGGGATTCGTCGCCACCGCCAATTAGTGCCCAACTGGGCTAGGATCCCCCGCCCATGAAGAAGTTCGACCAGCCGAAGCGCGTCGAGAAGCCCTGGGGCCACGAGCTGTGGTGGGCCCAGACCGACCGGTACGTGGGGAAGCTCCTGCACGTGAAGGCCGGCCACAAGCTCTCGCTGCAGTACCACGAGAGGAAGGACGAGACGATCCACCTGTGGAGCGGCGAGCTGCAGCTCGTCCTCGACGAGGGGGAGGGGCTCGTCGAGCACGTGATGCGTCCGGGCGAGAGCTACCACGTGAAGCCCTTCACGAAGCACCGGATGGTTGCCATCACCGACTGTGACATCCTCGAGGTCTCCACGCCCGAGGTGGAGGACGTGGTGCGCCTCGAGGACGCCTACGGGCGGGCCGGCAAGTAGCTCAGCCTCCCAGCTCCCGGCAGATGGCCTCGGCGGCCTTCATGCCGTCCACCGCCGAGGAGACGATGCCGCCGGCGTGGCCGGCACCCTCGCCCGCCGGGTAGAGCCCGGCCAGGCCGGGGGCCTGCATGTCCTCGCCCCGGGCGAGCCGGCAGGGTGCGCTGGTGCGGCTCTCGATCCCGATGAGGAGCGCGTCGGGGGAGACGAACCCGCGCATGCGGTGGTCGAAGCCGCGAACCGCCGCGCGCAGCGCCTCGTGGACCTGGGGGGGGTAGAGCCTCGAGAGGTCGGCGTGGGTGAGCCCCGGACGGTACGAGCTCTTGCCGGGCGGCTCGCCGGCATGCCCGGTGAGCCAGGCGGACAGCCGCTGGGCCGGCGCACGGTATCCGCCGCCCCCCAGCGCGTACGCGGCCCGTTCCCACTTGCGTTGCCACTCGAGCCCGGCGAGCGGGCCCGAGAATCCCTCGGCGGCGAAGTCGTCCGGCGACACCGCCACCACGAGCCCGGCGTTGGCGAGCGGCGAGGAGCGCCCCGAGTTGGACATGCCGTTCGTGACCTGCATCTCCGGCTCGGTGGGGGTGGGCACGACGACGCCGCCAGGGCACATGCAGAAGGAGAAGACGCCGCGGGCCTTCCCGTCGACGCTGGGGTTCTCGGCGAGGCGGTAGTCGGCGGCAGGCAGCCCGTCGGATCCGGCGGCGCGCCCGTACTGGATCCGGTCGATGAGGGACTGCGGGTGCTCGACCCGGAACCCGACCGCGAAGGGCTTGGCCTCGATGGGCCAGCCGCGCGCCGCGAAGCGCTCGTAGAGCTCCCGGGCGCTGTTTCCCGGCGCGAGGACGAGTCGATCGCAGGGGAGGGTGCGACCGTCGGCGAGGACGAGGCCGCGCACGCGACCCTCGACGACCTCCACGTCGGTCGCGCGGGCGTTCCAGACGAACGTGCAGCCGCCGCGCTCCAGCTCCTCGCGCATGGCCGACACCGCGGCGGGCAGGACGTCGGACCCGACGTGCGGCTTGCCCTGGACCTTGATCCCCTCCGCGTTGCCGAAGCGCGCGAAGAGCTCGACCACCTTGCGAACGGCGGGATGGCGGATGCGGGTGGAGAGCTTCCCGTCGGTGTACGCGCCGGCGCCCCCCTCGCCGAAGTTCATGTTCGACTCGGTGTCGAGGGCGCCCTCGCGCATCAGCCGGGCCACGTCGCGGCGTCGCGGGCTCACCGTCTTGCCGCGGTCGACCACGATCGAACGCACGCCTCGCTCGAGGAGTCCCCAGGCACAGAAGAGCCCGGCCGGCCCGGCTCCGAGGATGACCGGAGGGAGGTCGGGCGCGCGCACCGGCGGCGGAGCGGGCTCGGGCCCAGGAACGGGCTCGATGCCCGCCGGTAGGGAAGGCAATTCGCCCGAGAGCTCGACCTCCGCGTCGATCACCCAGCGGGGGTGCCCCTTCCTGCGGGCGTCGAGCGAGCGACGGGAGACCGAGAGGCGCGCGAGGTCGCCGCGCGGCACGCCCAGGCGCTCGGCGACACGCCGCTCGAGCGCGTCAGGAGGCTCGTCGAGCCAGAGGTGGATGCCGGGAACGCGGTAGCGCACGGAGGGCGAATCTAGCCTCGGCGCGGCTCCGGCGCTGCGAAGCCGCCTTCGCGCATTCCTCCCGTCCGTTGGGGCAGGACCGCGTAGGTCCCTACGCACCCGGTGGATTTCCCGGACGGCAGACGCGAGCCAAGAGCCCGTAATGACACGAAGTGTTCGCTTAGCTCGACATGGCCTGCGCGTTGCTAAGACATCTCGTCGCTGGTTCACACGGCGATGACGCCCGAGAGGAAACCGATGCTCGCACCCATGCTCGACGCCAAGGGCACCAAGATTCTCGCCAAGTCGCTCTTCAAGGAGCTGCGGGCGAGTGGCTACACCGCCAACCAGATCCTGGGTCTGTCGACGGAGCTCATCGACCTCGTGACCCGCGACCTGCGCGCCCAGGGGGATGCCCGCCCGACCGAGGAGAAGTCCACGGAGGCTGCGGCCTTCTAGAGGGCGGGTTCTCCGCTCCAGCGAGCCGCGCGGCGGCGCCGGGCCGAACCCGGCGCCGTTTCTCGTTTTTCGGCCCGGAACTCCCCGGGTTTTCGTTTGACACCCCCGGGTCCGGCGAGTAGCTTTGCGACCCCATTTCACGACCCCCCGGGAAGCCCGGGAGAGGGAGCCCCCTGCCATGGCCCGCATCGCAATCAACGGTTTCGGTCGCATCGGACGCTGCGTGCTGCGCGCCGCCATCGCCCGGGGAGAGAAGGACCTGGAGGTCGTCTCCATCAACGACCTCACCGACACGAAGACCCTGGCCCACCTGCTCAAGTACGACTCGGTGCACGGCGTCTTCCCGTTCGACGTGAAGGCCACCGACAAGGGCATCGTCGTGAACGGGAAGGAGATCCAGGTCACGGCGGTCAAGAGCCCCGCCGAGCTCCCGCACGCCGCGAACGGCGTCGACCTCGTCCTCGAGTGCACCGGACTCTTCACCGAGCGCGAGAAGGCGGAGGGGCACCTCAAGGCGGGCGCCAAGCGCGTGCTCATCTCCGCCCCGGCCAAGAACCCCGACATCACGGTGGCCTACGGGATCAACCACCAGAAGCTCGACCGCGCCAAGCACCTCATCATCTCCAACGCGTCCTGCACCACGAACTGCCTCACCCCGGTGGCCAAGGTCCTGCTCGAGAACTTCGGCATCAAGCGCGGCCTGATGACCACCATCCACAGCTACACCAACGACCAGAACCTGCTCGACCTGCCCCACAAGGACCTGCGCCGGGCCCGCGCGGCCGCGCTCTCCATGATCCCCTCCACCACCGGCGCGGCCAAGGCCGTGGCCGAGGTGATCCCGGAGCTGAAGGGCAAGCTGAACGGCACGGCGGTGCGCGTCCCGACGCCCAACGTCTCGCTGGTGGACCTGACGGTCGAGATCGAGAAGCCGGCCACCGTCGAGGCCATCAACGCGGCCTTCAAGGCCGCCGCCGAGGGCCCGCTCAAGGGCGTGCTCCAGTACTCCGAGGAGCCGACCGTCTCCATCGACTACAACGGCAACCCGCACTCCTCGATCCTCGACGCCACGAACACGGCGGTCATCGACGGCACCTTCGTGAAGGTGTTCGCCTGGTACGACAACGAGATGGGGTTCTCGAACCGCATGGTCGACGTCGCCAAGTACCTGACGAAGTAGGTCTGCGGGAGCGACCATGGCGGCCCAGATCCGGACCATCGACCAGCTCGACCTCGCCGGGAAGCGGGTCTTCATCCGCGTGGACTTCAACGTCCCGCTCGACGACAAGGGGCGGGTCACCGACGACGCGCGCATCCGCGCCGCGCTCCCCACCATCCGGCACGCGCTGTCGCAGGAAGGCACGGGTGATCCTGGCCTCGCACCTCGGGCGTCCGAAGGGCGACCCGTCGGACAAGGCGAAGTTCACGCTCGAGCCGGCCGCGCAGCGGCTCTCCGAGCTGCTCGGCGCCGACGTGATCCTGGCCGACGACTGCATCGGCGATGGCGTGAAGAAGGCGGTCGCCGACCTGGGCGAGGGCAAGGTGCTCCTCCTCGAGAACCTCCGCTTCCACAAGGGCGAGGAGGCGAACGACGAGACCTTCTGCCGCGAGCTGGCCTCGCTCGCCGACGTCTGGGTGAACGACGCCTTCGGCACCGCGCACCGGGCCCACGCCTCGACGGCCGGCATGGCCCGGTTCGTCAAGGAGCGCGCCGGCGGCTTCCTCATCCAGAAGGAGGTCGAGTACCTGGGGCGCGTGCTGGCGAAGCCGGAGCGCCCGTTCGTCGCCATCCTCGGCGGCGCCAAGGTCTCCGACAAGATCAAGGTGCTCGAGAACCTCATCGGCAAGGCCGACTCCGTCCTCATCGGCGGCGCCATGGCCTACACCTTCCTGGCCGCGAAGGGCGTCCCGGTGGGCAAGAGCCGCGTCGAGCAGGACAAGCTCGAGCTGGCCCGCCAGATCCTCGACAAGGCCAAGGCCAAGGGGGTCGACTTCGAGCTCCCGGTGGATCACGTCTGCGCATCCGAGCCGAAGGAGACCGCCGAGCGGGTGGTGGTGAACGGCGCCGCCATCCCCGACGGGGTGATGGGGCTCGACATCGGCCCGAAGACCCTCGACCGCTACCGGCAGCGGATCCTGGCGGCGAAGACGGTCTTCTGGAACGGGCCGATGGGGCTCTTCGAGCAGAAGCCCTGGGCCGAAGGCACCTTCGGCGTGGCGAAGGCCATGGCCGAGTCGGCGGCGATCACCGTGGTGGGCGGCGGGGACAGCGCCGCGGCGGTGGAGGAGGCCGGCCTGGTCGACAAGATGAAGCACGTCTCCACCGGAGGCGGCGCCAGCCTGGAGTTCATCGAGGGGCGCGAGCTCCCCGGCGTGAAGGTCCTCGAGGAGTGAACGTGGCCCGGAAGAAATTCGTCTGCGGCAACTGGAAGATGCACCGGACCGCGGCCGAGGCCCGGACGCTGGCCCGTGAGGTCCGCGCCGCGGCCGAGCCGCTGGCCGAGCGGGTGGACGTCGCCATCGCGCCTCCCTTCACGGCGCTCCACGCCGCGGCCGCCGAGCTCTCCGGGTCGCGCATCGGCCTGGGTGCGCAGAACCTCCACTGGGAGTCACAGGGAGCGTTCACCGGGGAGGTCTCGGCCCCCATGCTCGTCGACGCCGGGTGTCGCTACGTGCTGTGCGGCCACAGCGAGCGACGCCAGTTCTTCGGTGACACCGACGAGGCGGTCCAGAAGAAGACCCGCGCCGCCCTCGCCGCCGGACTCCACCCCATCGTCTGCGTCGGCGAGACCCTTCCGGAGCGGGAGTCGAACCGGACCCTCGAGGTCGTGGGGCGACAGGTCCGGGCGGCGCTCTCCGGGCTCACTCCCGCGCAGGTGGGCGGGCTCACCGTGGCCTACGAGCCCGTCTGGGCCATCGGCACCGGGAAGACCGCGTCGTCGGCCCAGGCCCAGGAGGTCCACGCGGCCATCCGCGGGATCCTGAAGGAGCTCGCGCCGGGCGCCGCCGAATCCGTTCGCATCCTCTACGGAGGCTCCGTGAAGCCCGACAACGCCGCCGAGCTCATGTCCCAGCCGGACGTGGACGGCGCGCTGGTGGGCGGCGCGAGCCTCAAGGCAGTAGACTTCACCGGGATCATCCAGGGAGCAATCCGTTGAACACCTTCCTCATCGTCGTGCACGTCATCGTCTCGGCCGTCCTCGTCATCGTCATCCTGCTGCAGGCCGGGAAGGGCAGCGGTCTGGGCGGCGCCTTCGGCGGGAGCTCGCAGGCCGTCTTCGGAGGTCGCGGGGCGCAGACCTTCCTCGGCAAGGTGACGTCGGCGTCTGCCGCGGTCTTCATGCTCACGTCGCTCTCGCTCTCCTACCTCTCGACGCGGTCCGGCTCGGTGGTGAAGGAGGCACCGGCGCCCGTCGCGCCGGCCCCCGTTGCTCCTGCCGGCCCGGGCTCCCGGGTCCTCGACACGGCGCCGGCCCCGGGGGCCACGCCTCCGGCCCAGAGCACCCCTGGCCAGCCAGGGCAGCCGGGCCAGGCTCCGCCAAAGTGGTGAGGGCGCGGGACCTTGCCGGAAAATGAAAAAGGGACCCGGCGACGGGTCCCTTCTTCTTCGAAGCGGTAACTGGTGCCCAGGGCGAGATTCGAACTCGCACGCCTTACGGCGCCACCCCCTCAAGATGGTGTGTCTACCAGTTTCACCACCTGGGCGAGAAAGCGGGTCGGTTTCTAGCAGACGGTAGCCCGGGGCGCAAGCGACTCGGGTGGGCGATCCGGACCGATTCCTCGCGGGAGGACGACATGGGGAAGCCTTGCCTCATCCTGCTGGGTGGCGCCGGCTGGGACGCGCGTCGGCGCGCCACCTCGGTGGCGCTCACGGCCGCGGCCTTCGGCCATCCGGTGACCCTCGCGCTCACCGGAGACCCGCTGCGCGCCTGGGTGGAGGGTCGCTTCGACGAGGGGGCGCCCGAGCTGGCCGCTGCGGCCCGCGTCGGGTCCCTGCGCGAGATGCTCGAGGAGGCGCGGCGCGACCTGGGCGTGGACGTCGTGGCCTGCGAGACCGAGTTGCGGCTCGCCGGCATCGATCCGGAGGCGGCACGGCCGTCGCTGGACGCGCTCCGCAGCCTTCCGGACCAGTGGCGCACCGCCGGCCAGGGGCACGTGCTGGCTTTCTAGGTTACAAGGGAGCCCATGGCCGGGTTGCTGTCGGGCAAGAGCGCGCTGGTCATCGGCGCCGGTGGGCTGGGCGGTCCGGCCGCGCTGGTGCTCGCCGCGGCCGGGGTCGGCAGGCTCGTCGTGCTGGACGAGGACGAGGTCGAGACCTCGAACCTGAACCGGCAGCCGCTCTTCGGCGAGGCCGACCTGGGGAGGCGCAAGGCGGTCGCCGCCGCGGCGCGCATCGCCCTCCTGCACCCGTCCGTGCGCGTCGAGGGGCGCGACCTCCGGTTCGGACCCGAGGGCGCGGAGGACCTGGTCCGCGGCTGCGACGTGGTCGTCGACGCCTCCGACAACTTCGCCACGCGCTTCCTCGCGAACGACGTGGCGGTGGCTGCCGGTCGTCCCCTGGTCCACGGGGCCGTGCTCCGGTTCACGGCGCAGTTCCTCACCGTCATGCCCGGGAAGACGGGTTGCCTCCGCTGCCTGTTCGAGGCGCCGCCGGCCGAGGGGACGGTCCCGACGTGCGCCCAGGCCGGCGTGCTGGGGGCGCTGGCCGGCTTCGCCGGCGCGCTCATGGGTGCGGAGGCGCTTCGACTCCTCTCCGGGGAGCGCGGCGCCTACGCGGGAAGGCTCGTGGCCTTCGACGCACGCTCGGGGCGCTCGCGCCTGGTCCCGCTGCGGGTGCGCCCCGGGTGTCCGGTCTGCAGCGGCGCGGCCGCCGCGACCCAGGTGCCGGCATGAAGCCGCTCCTCCCGGTGGCGCGCCTGGACATCCGGTCCCACGCCTGCCCGGTCACATGGGTGAAGGCCCGCATCGCGCTGTCCCGCATCGCCGAGGGGGAAGTGCTCGAGGTCCTGTTGCGCGACGGAGAGCCGCGGGAGAACGTCCCGCGCAGCGCCGAGGAGGACGGCCATCGCGTGCTGCGGCTCGAGCCGGCGCCGGAGGAGGGGGCGGGCACCTGGAGGGTCTGGCTCGTGCGCGGCGCCTCGCCGGAGGATCGGGCATGGCCCTGAGCGACGTCGAGATCGGGCGCTACGCCCGTCAGCTCCTCCTTCCCGGGATGGGAGAGGCGGCGCAGGAGCTCCTGCGCGGAGCCCGGATTCGCATCTCCGGCGGGGGGCTCGCCATGGCGCCCGCCGTCTACTACCTCGCTGCCGCGGGAGTCGGGACGATCTGGATCGACGATCCCGACGAGGTGAAGCCAGGCACGGGCGCGGGTTTCGCGCTCGGCCCGGCGGACCTGGGCCGGCCGCGAGCGGCGGCGCTGGTGGAGTTCGCCCGCGGTGTGAACGGACTGGTGGCGGTCGACCTGTTCCGCCCGGGCTCGCGTCCCACCGCGCTGCTCGTCTGCGGCGCCACGCTCGACATCTCCCGCGCCATCGCCGACGAGGCACGGCTCCTCCAGCTTCCGCACGTGGTCGCCGACGTGGACGGACAGGGCGGCGCGGCGACGTCGGTGCCGGTCGGCGCCCCCTGCTATTCCTGCGCAGTCCGGCCCGGGCTGGGGGCGGCGGCGACGGCCGAGGGGGGAGCGACGGTGGGCGCTCTCGCCGCTCTCGAGCTGGTGCTGCTGATCACGGGAGCGTCGCTCGAGCCGCGCGCCCGCCGCATCGAGGTCTTCCGCGGGACTCCCCTGGTCCGTGCCACGGCCCGGCAGGCAGGCTGCGCCTGCGCCGGACCGGCCGCCGCGGGCCTCGCCCCCTGAAGAGGGCGGGTGGCGTCGTGACCGACTACGCACCGCTCGCCGACCGGCTGGCATCCCTGGCCGAGGCCGACCCGGATCGGGAGGTCTGCGGGTTCGTCGTGGCCGATGCCCGTGGCGGCCTCTCGGTGGTTCCGATGCCGAACGTGGCCGGGGAGGGCAGGGGGTCCGAGGAGCCTGGCCAGGACAGCCGGGAGGCCTTCCTGGTCGATCCCGGAGCCCACCTCGCCCTGGCGCGGCGCCTGCGGGTGGAGGGCGGCCGGATCGCGGCGGTCTACCATTCCCACGTGGGCGGTTCCGCTTTCCTGTCGCGGGCCGACATCGCGGGTGCCGTCGACGGCGACGCACCGGTGCTGCCGGGAGTGGACCAGATCGTGATCGGGATGAATTCCGGCAAAAGCCAGGAAATCAAGGTATTTGGCTGGGGGATCGGCGGCTTCTCCCTGGCTGCCGCGCTCCCGGTTCCCCTGGCGCGCCGCGTCGCGAGGGGCGCACGCTGAGCGAAGTCGCGGCCCTCCTGAGCCGGCGCATTCCGCGCCGCATTCCGGTATATTGCGCCATTCGCGCTTGGTGAACCCTGGAGGGAGCATGGATCAGCAGTTCGGGACGGGTTTCGTCATCTGGCTCACCGGAATGACGGGGGCAGGCAAGTCCACGCTGGCCCACCACCTCGGAAAGAGGTTCGCGGCCGCCGGGAGGCCAGCCGAGGTCATGGATGGCGACGCGCCGAACGAGCTGCTCACCCGCGGCCTGGGCGTGACCAAGGAGGACCGCGACACGACCGTGCGCCGGCTGGGCGCGGTCTCCCGCATGCTGGTCCGGCACGGTGCCGTCGTGGTGGTGGCATCCCTCTCTCCGTTCCGGGAGGCGCGCGATGCGGTGCGGCGCGAGGTGCGCCGCTTCGTCGAGGTGTTCGTCGACGCGCCCATGGAGACCCTGCTCGCCCGGGACACCGAGGGGATGTACCGCAAGGCCCTCGCCCACGAGCTGACCAACGTCGCCGGGATCGACGATCCCTACGAGCCGCCTGCCCACGCCGAGCTGGTCGTCCGCACCGATCTGGAGAAGCCCGACGCGGCGTTGGGTCGCCTCTTCCAGAAGCTCGTCGACATGAAGTACGTCACGCCCGCCGAGTTCGCACTGCTCACCGGGGGCCAGCGCCCGCGCAAGGGGGGAGCCAAGCCTGCGAAGGCCGCCGCCCCGGCGAAGGCGAAGGTCGCCGCTCCGGCGAAGGCGGGAAAGACCGCGAAGCCGGCGAAGGACGCCAGGGCGGCGAAGAAGCCCGCGGCGGCCCCCGCCAAGGAGAAGCGGGCGGCCAAGGGGCGGCGCGGCTAGGATCCAGCGCATGGCAGGGACGCAGGAGGACCGGGCGAGGCTTCGCGACCGGTCCCGGGATCGCTTCGATCGGATGAGGGACGCGGTGCGCGCCACCGGCGGTGCGCTCGTGGCGTTCTCCGGCGGCGTCGACTCCACGCTGGTCCTCGCCGTCGCCCGCGAGGTCCTGGGCGAGCGGGCCGTCGCACTCACCGCCCACTCGCCCAGCGTTCCCTCCTCCGAGCGGGAGGAGGCGCGGGCGCTGGCCGCGCGGATCGGGGCGCGCCACGTCGAGGTGGAGAGCCGGGAAGGGGAGGACCCGCGCTACCGGGAGAACACCTCCGAGCGCTGCTACTTCTGCAAGAGCGAGCTCTACCGGCTCTGCGACGAGGCCTGCGCCCGGCTCGATCTTCCCGCCGTCCTCGACGGCTTCAACGCCGACGACCGGAGCGATCACCGACCCGGTCACCGCGCCGCAGGGGAGCACCGCGTGCTCTCGCCGCTGGCCGAGGCCGGCCTCACCAAGGAAGAGGTCCGCGCCTGGAGCGAGGCCTACGGCCTTCCCACCTGGGACAAGCCCCAGATGGCCTGCCTCGCCTCCCGGATTCCCTACGGCACCCCGGTGACCCCGGAGCGTCTGGCGCGGATCGAGGCGGCCGAGGCGGGGGTCCGCGCGGCCGGCCTGCGGCAGTTCCGCGTCCGCGATCACGGCTCGGTAGGACGGATCGAGGTGGCGGCCGAGGAGATGGACCTGGCCTTCGCGCGCCGCGAGGACATCGGCCAGGCGGTCCGGCGCGCCGGGTTCGCCCTCGCCGCCCTCGACCTGGAGCCCTTCCGGTCGGGGCGGCTGAACGAGGTCGCTGGAATCGCGTCCGTTCCCCGTTCCTGATTCTCGAAAATTGTCAATTGGGGAATTTTTGACTTCGGGCTATCGGGTGGTAGCGTGTAGGCAAACGTAGTCACAGGGAGGCAGAGACCTACATGCGACCCATCGAGATGCCCCGATCGATCAATCAGATGCCCCTCATGGGGGCCTCGGCGACCCGACTCGAGCCGATGCTGGTCCGGCTGCCTCCGGAGCTGGCGGCACGCCTCCGTCGCCTGGCCCGGTCCACGCGGATCCGCCAGTCCGACTACCTTCGCGAGGCGGTCTCCGACCTCCTCATGAAGTACGACGACACCTCGGTCGACGGCGAGGCGACGTCACCCTGACCGGGTCAGGGCGCTCGGGGGATAGCTCACCCGCGTGAGGGTGAGCCCCCAGGCGGGTGCCCGGACTCCCCGATATCGCCCCCGGGCCTGGAGGATCTCCTCCACCCGGGTGACCGGGGAGAGGCCGAGGCCGACCGCGACGGCGGTTCCCACCAGGTTGCGCACCTGGGCGCGAAGGAATCCGCGCCCTTCGAGGGTGAGTGTCCAGAGCGGCGCCCAGGCGGCCCGCTCGACGTCGGCCCGGAGGAGGGTGCGGACCGTTCCGCGCTGCTCGCCGGGACGCGCGAATCCCTCGAAGTCGTGCTCCCCCACCGCGGCGGCGAGCGCCGCGGCCATGGCCTGGCCGTCGAGCTCGCGCGCAGGGACACCCGGGAAGGCTCGCTCGTCGGGGAGCGACCAGGCCCTGCCGTCGAACCCGTCCGGCGGTGGCGTGCCGACCACGTACACGTAGGTGCGGGACGTGGCGCTGGCCCTGGCGTGAAACGAAGGGCCGGTGCGCCAGGCCGCGAGGCAGGTGAGTGCAGGCGGCGCCTCGCGGTTCACGGTGGCGCGCAGCACCTCCGGGTCGACGTCGGCGCGTGCCGCGAAGCTCACCACCTGCGCCAGCGCGTGGACCCCGGCGTCCGTCCGCGCGGCCACCTCGAGGCGCGGCGCGAGCCCGAGGGAGCGCATGGCCGAGAGAAGCGCCTCCTCGACGGTGGGAAGGCCCGGCTGGCGCTGGAAGCCACGGAACGCTCCCCCGTCGTAGGCGATCCGCATCGCGTACCGTCGCTTCTCCACGCCGTGCTACGTTCGCACGCCCGCGCCCGGGGCGCCATCGCGCCCGGTCCGGGGGCGAGGAGGTCGTCGAGCGTGGGAACCGGAGCCGTGTCCAGGCTGGACGCGCGCATCGGCGAGCTGCCGGAAGGCTCTCTCCGGCGCAAGGTGCTGGAGAGCGCCCGCCGCTTCAAGGCTTCCTGGGTCGACCTGGGGCGGATGCTGGCCCAGGTCCGGCGGGAGGGGACCTGGCAGGAGTGGGGCTGGTCGAGCTTCGAGGATTACTGCACGAAGGAGCTCTTCCTCCGCCGCGCGACCGCCGAGAAGCTGGCGCTCTCCTACGGCTTCCTCGAGCGCCACGAGCCCGAGATGGCACGTGCCCGGGAGCTGCGCTCGGCCCCTCCCTTCGAGGTGATCGAGGTGCTCTCCAGGGCCGAGGCCGCCGGCCGCATGGACCGCACCGCCTGGGGGGAGATGCGCGACGGAGGTGATGGACGGCGAGGCCGGAAAGGCCGAGGTGAGCCGGAAGATCGCCGAGCGGTTCGGCCCCCCTCCGAAGCCGCCGCAGCCGACCTCCGAGGAGCGGGTGGCGCGGATCGCCGGGCTGGCGCGGCGCCTCGCCGAGGCCTGCGAGGAGGAGCGGGAGGTCCCCGCGGCGTTGCGGAGGACGGCCCGGGACCTCGCCGACGCGCTCGACCGGCTGGCGGGCGACTGAGCACTGGCCCGTCCCGCCCCTCGCGCGGCGCCGCGTCCGGGCCCGGATTAGGATTTCCAGGCGTGGGGTTCCTTGGGGAGCCCGTGTCTCTGGTGTAACATCCCGCGGAGAGGGCAGATTGAGCCGGAAAGATCCACATCACGGGAGCCTGAGCTGCTCCTTCTGCGGCAAGGGGCAGCGGGACGTCCGCAAGCTCATCGCCGGTCCCACCGTCTACATCTGCGACGAGTGCATCCGGCTCTGCAACGACATCATCGCCGAGGAGGGCGAGCGGGACGACGGGCGACCGCCGGTTTCCCTGCCCACGCCCGCCGAGGTGAAGGCCTTCCTCGACGACTACGTGGTCGGGCAGGACCGCGCCAAGAAGGTCCTCGCGGTCGCCGTCTACAACCACTACAAGCGCATCCACGCGCGGCGTGCTCCCCGCGCCCAGCGCCCGGTCTCCGGGCGTGGCGGCGACGAGGTCGAGCTGCAGAAGTCGAACATCCTGCTCATCGGCCCCACCGGCGCCGGCAAGACCCTGCTCGCGCAGTCGCTGGCCCGCTTCCTCAACGTGCCCTTCACCATCGCCGACGCCACCAGCCTCACCGAGGCCGGCTACGTGGGCGAGGACGTCGAGAACATCATCCAGAACCTGCTCCACAACGCCGACTACGACGTGGAGAAGGCCTCGCGCGGCATCGTCTACATCGACGAGATCGACAAGATCGCCCGCAAGGGCGACTCGCCGTCGGCCACCCGCGACGTGGGCGGGGAGGGCGTGCAGCAGGCGCTCCTCAAGGTGGTCGAGGGCACGCGCGCCAACGTCACGCCGCGCGGCGGCAAGAAGTACAACCAGCAGGAGTCGATCCAGGTCGACACCTCCAACATCCTCTTCATCGTGGGCGGCGCCTTCTGCGGCATCGAGCAGGCCATCCGCCGCCGGGTGGGGGTGAAGGGGCTCGGCTTCGGGGCCCGCATCGAGGCCCGCGAGGAGGCCTCGCTCGGGCGAGCTGCTCGCCCACATCGAGCCCCAGGACCTGGTGAAGTTCGGGCTCATCCCCGAGTTCGTGGGGCGCATCCCCATCATCGCCACGCTCTCCGAGCTCACCGAGGACGACCTGGTCACCATCCTCACCCAGCCCCGCAACGCGCTGGTGAAGCAGTACCAGAAGCTCTTCGAGCTCGAGAAGGTGAAGCTCTCCTTCACGAAGGAGGCCCTGCGGGCCACCGCGCGCGAGGCCATGCGCCGCAAGTCGGGCGCGCGAGGCCTGCGATCGATCCTCGAGCAGGCCATGCTCGACATCATGTACGACGTGCCGTACCGGGAGGGCGTCAAGGAGTGCAGGATCACCGACGGCGTGATCCTGCGCCGGGAGCCGCCGCTGCTCTCCTTCGAGAAGGAGAAGAAGTCGGCGTAGCGCGGCGCGACGCGTAGCCCTGGCCCCAAGGAGTCGTTCACGTGGTGAACCGCGACGGTGATGTCGCGGTCCGGCTTCGCTCCGCCTCGCTCAGCTCTGCGTCACCCGCACCGTGGTCTTCATCTCGCGGCCGGTGTCCAGGTCGCGGGCGTGCACCGAGAGGATTCCCTCCACGTTGACCTCGAAGAGGATCTCGAGGCGCACCTCGCCGGCCGGTCCGGGCCGCACTCCGCTGAAGGTGAACTCGCCGAGCGTCTCGTTGCGGGCCGCCTCGGGGTGGTCTCCCTGCACGATGCGGAGCACGAGCTCGGTCTGGCCGCTGCGGGAGTTGGTGGCGGAGATGGCGCGGGCGTTGGGAATGGCGGCGTTGCGCCCGAAGACCACGTGGGTGCCGCCGCCGGCCTGCTCGATGCCGATGGCCATGGGGATGACGTCGAGAAGCTGCAGCCGTTGCTCGCCGCCCGCGACGAGCGACCACCCGTAGAGGGCCGCGCCGATGGCCACGGCCTCGTCGGGGTGGACCCCCTTGGACGGCGGCCGCCCGAAGAAGCGTGGTGAGCCGCTCCTGGATGGCCGGCATGCGGGTCTGCCCTCCCACCAGCATGACCTTGTCGATCTCCCCGGTGGACATCCCGGCGTCGGTGAGCACGCGGGCCAGGATCTCCATGCTCCGGTCGAGCAGCGGCTCGGTGAGCTGCTCGAGCAGGGCCCGGTCCATCCGCATGTCGATGTTGAGCGGCTGCCCCTGCGGCGTCATGGTGATGAAGGGAATCGAGAAGGGGGCCTCGGCGCGCGAGGAGAGGTCGATCTTGGTCCGCTCGGCCAGGTCCTTGATGCGCTGCATGGCCACCGGGTCGGAGGAGAGGTCGACCGCGTGCTTGCGGCGGAAGTCGGCGAGCACGTAGGCGATGAGCGCGTTGTCGAAGTCGATGCCGCCCAGGAAGATGTCGCCGGCGGTGGCCTTCACCTCGAAGACGCGGTCCCGGATGTCGATGATGGAGACGTCGAAGGTCCCGCCCCCCAGGTCGTAGACCAGCACGCGCTCGCGCAGGTTCTTTCCCAGGCCGTAGGCCAGGGCGGCGGCGGTGGGCTCGTTGATGATCCGCACCACCTCCAGCCCGACCAGCTTGCCGGCCTCCTTCACCGCCTGGCGCTGCCGGTCGGTGAAGTAGGCGGGGACGGTCACCACCGCGCGGGTGACCCGGAAGCCCAGGTTGTCGGAGGCCACGTCGCGGATCTTGGCCAGGATGCGGGAAGCCACCTCCGAGACCTGGAAGGACCGGCCCTGGCAGTCGAGCTCCACGTCGTTGCGGGACCCGGCGTGCACCCGGTACTGGACCGAGTGCTGCACGTTCTCCACCACGTCGTCCATGGGGGATCGACCGATGAGGCGCTTGGTGGCGTAGAGGGTGTTGCGAGGGTTGAGCTGCCACTGGCGCTTCGCCTCGTGGCCGATGAGCTCGTTTCCCTTGTCGTCGATGGCGAAGATGGAGGGGATGATGAAGTCCCCTCCCTTGTACGGGATGAGCCGGACCTCGCCCGACTCGCTGGCCACGGCGGCGCAGGAGTTGCTGGTCCCCAGGTCGATCCCGATGATGGTGTCGCGAGCCGGTTCCCCCACGGTGCCCCGAGGCTACACCACGGGAGGGCGCCCGGGAATTTCCGCGGGCGTCCGCCCACGGGGCGCGGGACCTGGGCTACCATGTCGCCCCGGCCGCGCCCTCCCGGCGCGGCCCTGCCCGGGGAGGATGGATGGATTGGCGCGCCAGCTGGGACGAGTACTTCATGAACATCGCGCGCATGGTGGCCACGCGGGCCACCTGCGACCGCAAGCACGTCGGCGCCGTCCTGGTGAGGGACCGGACCCTGCTCTCCACCGGCTACAACGGGTCGATCCGCGGGCTGGGGCACTGCAGCGAGGAGGGGCACATGATGGAGGACGGCCACTGCGTGCGCACGGTGCACGCCGAGGCCAACGCCATCATCCAGGCCGCCAAGAACGGGGTGGCCATCGACGGGGCCACGATCTACACGACGGCCTCCCCCTGCTGGCCCTGCTTCAAGCTCGTCGCCAACTCGGGGACGAAGCGCATCGTCTTCGGGGAGTTCTACCGGGACGAGCGGATCTTCGAGCACGCGAAGCGCCTGGGCATCGAGCTCACCGAGCTCCAGCTGCCCGAATCCAAGCCGGGATAGCGGCCAGCGTGCCCCCCCGCCTGCTCATCGTCGACGACGAGCCGGACGGGCGCGAGGCGCTCGCCGAGCTGGCGCGCGGCTGGGGCTGGGAGGCCCGGGGCGCATCCGACGGGGAGGGGCCGTCCCGCTCGCGCTGGCGTGGCAGCCCGACGCCATCGTCTCGGACCTCTTCATGCCGACCCGGGACGGGATGTGGCTGCTCCGGGCGCTGCGCGCCGAGGTCCCGGAGGTCCCGGTGATCCTCCTCACCGGCCAGGCGTCGGTCTCGCTGGCCGTCCACGCGATCCAGGAGGGGGCGTACGACTTCATCGAGAAGCCGATCGCCGCGGCGCGGCTCCGGCTGGTGCTCGACCGCGCCGTGCAGAAGAGGGCGGCCCACCGGGAGGTCGAGCTGCTGCGCGGCCGCCTGGCCGTGGTCGACCGGAGGGCGGTGCTCCTGGGCGAGGCTCCCGCCACGCGCGCGCTCCTCGAGCTGGTGCGCCGGGTGGCGCCGGCGTCGGCCAGCGTCGTGATCCAGGGCCCGAGCGGGTCCGGCAAGGAGGCGGTCGGGAGGATGGTGCACGACCTCTCCCCGCGCCGCGAGGGACCGTTCCTCGCGGTGAATTGCGCCGCCGTTCCGGCCCCCCTCGCCGAGTCCGAGCTCTTCGGCCACGAGCGCGGGGCGTTCACCGGCGCCCGGGAGCGGCGCCCGGGACTCCTGGAGATGGCGAGCGGGGGAACCCTGTTCCTCGACGAGGTCGCCGACCTGCCGCTCGAGATCCAGGGCAAGCTCCTCCGGGTCCTCGAGGACCGACGGGTTCGTCGCCTGGGAGCCAACACCGAGGTCGAGGTGGACCTGCGGGTGCTGGTGGCCACGCACCGGGACCTGCGCGCCGAGGTGCGGGCAGGGCGGTTCCGGGAGGATCTCTACTTCCGTCTCGCCGTGTTCACCATCGACGTCCCGCCCCTCGTGGAGCGCCTGGAGGACGTGACCGTCCTGGCCCGCCACTTCGCGGCTGGCCTGGCCGCGGAGGCCGGGCGGCCGCTCCCCGAGTTCCGGCCCGACGCGCTCCAGGCGTTGCGCGAGCACTCGTGGCCGGGAAACGTCCGGGAGCTCCGAAACGTGGTGGAGCGGGCCCTCATCCTGGGCGACGGACGGGCGGTGCGGGTGGCCGACCTGCCCCCGGAGCTCTCCCGCCGGGGAGGCGGGGAGGAGATCCGGGTCGGGCTGGGCCGCCCTCTCGAGGAGGTCGAGCGCGACTACCTGCTCGCCACCCTCCGGCGATTCGGGGGCAACCGCTCCCGCACCGCGGAGGCGCTGGGGGTCAGCCAGAAGACGCTCTACAACAAGCTGCGGCGCTACGCGCTCGAAGGCTGGCCGTGAATCTCCACCCGGCCGCGCCCTGAGCGCTTGGCCGCGTAGAGCGCCTCGTCGGCGTGCCGCACCAGCTCCGCTCCGTCGTCGGCTCCGGCCACGGGACCCAGCTCGGCCAGGCCGAAGGAGGTCCGCAGCGAGACCTTCCGGTCGCCCACCGGGAGCTCGGCCGAGGCCAGCCGCTGGCACAGGCGCTCGGCGAGGATGCGTCCGTCGCCGGCGCTGGTGTGGGGGAGGAGGAGCACGAACTCGTCTCCGCCATATCGGGCCCCGAGGTCGGTGGCGCGGAGCTGGGAGCGCAGGACCTCGGCCACCGCGGCGATGGCGCGGTCTCCCGCCCCGTGCCCGAAGGCGTCGTTCACCGGCTTCAGGTGATCCATGTCGGCCATGATGCAGGTCAGCGACGTCCCGTAGCGCCGGGCGCGTCGAACCTCGTCGTCGAGGCGACTCCGGAAGGCGCGCAGGTTGGCGAGGCCGGTCAGGGCGTCGGTCTGGGCGAGCGCCCGGAGGTGGGTCTGCCGGCGGGTGAGGCGAAGGGTCCGGTCGATGCGTGCCCGCAGCTCCTGCAGGGAGGCGGGCTTCTGGACGAAGTCGGCGGCGCCCAGGTCGAGCGCGCGGACGCGCGTGGCGTCGTCGGCCTGGCCGGAGAGGAGGATGACCGGGACCTCGGCGGTGTGCAGGTCTCCGCGCAGGGCGTCGAGCACCGCGAGTCCGTCGATCCCGGGGAGGCGGAGGTCGAGCACGACGAGGTCGGGAACTCCCAGGCGAGCCGAGGCGAGCGCCTGGTTCCCATCGCCGACCACGGCCACCTCGTAGTCGGCCTCCAGCCCGGCCGCGATGGCCTCGCGCTCGTCCACGTCGTCCTCCGCGAGGAGGATGCGGGGACGCCCGCCGGGCGCCGAGGCGGTACCGAGGTCGCGCGGCTCGGGCACGTAGGCCGTGGCCGCCAGGCCCGCCGCGACGCGAAGGAGGTCCTCGGCCAGGTCTGCGAGGGTCTCCGCGTCCACCTCGAGCAGGCGGGCGCGGGCATGCCGGGCCACGGCGGAGTCCGGGGTGGTGAGGCCACGCGCCCGCTCGGCGAGGTACCGGGCACGATCCCGGATCTCG
Source organism: uncultured delta proteobacterium (assembly GCA_963818535.1). Lineage (GTDB taxonomy): Bacteria > Myxococcota > Myxococcia > Myxococcales > Anaeromyxobacteraceae > CAIOAK01. The sequence goes on from CAWFSM010000008.1 coordinate 706,091, forward strand.
GCGCAGAGGCGATCGGTGTCGCTGCCCGGCTTCGCGCCGGCCCCTCGCTCGGTGCTCAATCCCGCTCCCCTGGCCCTTGCCTCGTTCCCGGCACCCTCAGCGCCGCTGGTAGATCACCCGGCGACCACCCCGACCGCCGGCTCCGGGCGAGACCATCTGCGGCGGCATCTGCTCGAGGTGGAACTGGAACCACTGCTCCCCGTAGAGCTTGCCCAGCTTGAGCCGCTTGTCGTTCTGGAGGGCCTGCGCGGCCGCCTTGAGCTTCTCGTCCCCGGGGTTCGCCTTGAGCCCCCGCGCCAGCACGGCGATGGCCTGGTCGTGGTTGCCTTCCTTCTCCTCGACCCATGCCCAGGAGGCGAAGACCAGCCCTTCCTTCTTGTTGTCCTTGGCGGCCTCGTCGAAGACCTTGCGCATCTTCTCGAGGTCCTTCTTCCGGTAGTGGACGAGGGCGAGCATGGCCCGGGCGATCCCGTGGCGGGAGAAGCTCTTCTCGAGATGCGGCTGGGCGCCGGAGAAGTCCTGGCGGACGTAGCGGAGGACGCCGATCTGGGAATGGATCTGGGAGGCGACCAGGAACTGCCAGGGAGCGAGCGCGAACCCGCCCTGCAGCGTCTGGAGGGCCCGGTCGAACTTCTGGGCCATGAGCTCCTTCTGGACCGCGCCCATGAGCGCCTCGAGCTGCTTCCAGCTGCGGCGGGCGAGGAGGAAGTAGGCGATCCCCAGCGCGAGCATGCCCGGGAGGATGGACCCCACCCAGCCGACGCTCGTGCCGAACCGGATCGCCAGGGTCACGGCGAGGCCGACGGCCAGGCTGATGAGCAGGTTGTACATTGGCGATGGATACACGGCGCCGGCCGGGCGCCGCAAGGGGAAATGGCCCTCCCCGGACTCGAACCGGGATGGGGGTGACCCCACTCGATTTTGAGTCGAGCGCGTCTACCGTTTCGCCAGAGGGCCCGGCGGCAACCTAGCAGATCTCCGCTCCATTTGCGCAATGGATCATTTCGAGGTATTCCCTCGGTCAATTCAGGAATTGCAGGACCTATTTCGTGACCAATCCAAGGGAGTGCCAATGCCCCGTCGGACAGGCCGTGCCAGCGCAGAAGACGTCATTCTCCAGGCGGTAGAGAGCGTCGTCGAGCGGGCCTCGGCGGGAATTGCCCGCGCAATCGCCGACATCCTTGCGGTCCGGATCGACGAGGAATTGAAGGTCCAGGTTGCGAGGGCCGTGGGCAAGGGGCGCAAGGGTCGCGGCGCCGCGGCGCGAGGCGCTCCGCGCGCCGAGCTCGCCAAGTGGGTCGCCGATCGCCGGGCGCGGCGGGTTCCGAACTTCGTCATCGAGCAGACCGGCCTGAAGACCAAGAAGCAGATCGTCGCCAAGTTCGGCGACAACGCCACCTTCGAGAAGGGCAAGGCGGCGCCGAAGCCCAAGTAGGGCCGCGTCGCGCCGATCAATCCGCCTTCTTGCGCTCCTTCCTCGGCGGGCCCTCCGACGGGGGCGCCTTGGCCGCCTCCGGCTTGGCGGCCGGCTTCGGATCGGCCTTGGTCTCCGTCTTGGCCTCGGTCTTGGCCTCGGTCTTCGCCTCGGTCTTCGCGGGCGGGGTGGAATCCGTCTCGGCCTTGGCCGGGGCCTCCTTCTTCTTCGAGGCGTACAGGTCCGAGTACCAGCCGCCTCCCTTCAGCTGGAACGCGCTGCGCGAGACCAGCTTGGCGAGCTTCCGGCTGCCGCACTCGTCGCACCGGGCAGGAGGGGGGTCGCTCACCTTCTGCAGCTTCTCGTTGACCATCCCGCAGCTCTCGCAGAGGTACTCGTAGATCGGCATGCGGGAATCATAGGGCCGGGAGGGCCCGTCTTCCATGTCGCGCGCTAGCGTTCGCGACGGGGTGCGCGCGCCGCGGGGGGGCCGCGCCCCGGGGTGCGGCGAGGACCGCCACGCGTCTCCCGTCGTTCCGGGCGCTCGGGCGGGGCGGCGCGCAGGGGCAGGGAGAACCGCGTGGCCAGGCGGTCGACCGCGCCGCGGGACAGGGAAAGGCTGCGACCCAGGTCCGCGGCGGAGGGACGGCGGCCGCCGACGGAGAGGGCCCGGAGCTGCTCGGGAAGGCGCTTCCGGAGGTCCTCCTCGAAGCGGGGGAGGAGTCCGAGGTCCTTGAGGGCCTCCTCCTCCTCGTCGACCAGCCGCGCTCGGTCGGCGAGCGTCCCCTTCCGATCCAGCACCCGGCGGCGGGCCTCGCGGACCGCCTCCACGGGGCCCGACAGCTCGAGGCGCGTCACGGCGGCGCGGAGGTCGGCGGGCGCCGTTCCCAGCTCGCGTGCCACGCGGAGGAACACGCCCCCGTGCTTGCGGAAGGCGTGCAGGAGCAGGGCACGCTCCCGCTCGGCGAAGCCGCGCGCCAGCCCGTGGTGGGCGAGGAGCCGGTCGAGGTCGCCGGAGCTGGGGGCCCCGCCACCGGCGGACCACCCCGCGGCGAGTGCGGCGAGGATGGCGGTCCGGTTGGCGCCGTGCTGGCGGACCATCCTGTCGAGGACGGCGCGCCCCGCCTCCTGGTAGAGGAGGTCGATCGAGGGCGGAGCGGCGGGGGAGGGGGTGGAAGGCTCCACGCGGTCGCGCGCGCGACGGATCCGCGGGCCCGGGACGGGGCGCGGGGGCCGCGGGGCGCGGGGCCCTGCCTTCCGGGCCGCCCGGGGTGCCGGAGCGCCGGTGCTGGCCGGGGGACCGCCCCGGGAGAGCGCGACGAGATCCGACGGCGAGAGGTCGCGGGCCGGCGGCGGATCGGCCAGGATGGCCTTCACGGCCAGCAATGCGTCCCAGCCCAGCGGTCCCAGGGCGTGGCGCACCACGTCCTCGTGAACCGGGCGGCCGGACTCGGCACACCACCGCATGGCGCGGTCGATGATCTCTCGGTCGATCTCCGGCATCGCGGGGCAAGGTGCGACGCGCCGCCCGCCCAGTCAAGTCCACTGCTAAGATGGAGCCGATGCTCCCTTCCCCTCGAGACGTCGAGCTCTCCCCGGCGGCCCGGTCAGCCCGGGTCGTGCTGTACCTGCTCCTGCTCGGGGCGGCGGCCGCCGCGCTGCTGGTGGTTCCCGGGAGCGATGCCGGGGCCACTGCCGGTCGGCGCGCCGAGCTCCTGCTCGCCCCCGTGCTCCTCGGAGCCTTCGCGATCGGATTCACGGCCTACCGCTTCACGCTGGTGCGGGCAGGCCAGTACCACGCCGGAAAGGCCTTCATCCAGGTGGGCCTGATCGGCCTCGTGCTCTTCCTCTTCCTCCCGGGATCGGTGGAGCGCTGGAAGGCTTCCGGCGCGACCCCGCCCGTCGACCTGACCCGGCAATTGCGGTCCAGCGACCCGGAGGCCCGCGCCATGGCCGCGGAGCTGGTCCGCCATCGGGACCCCCAGGATGCCCGCCGCTACGTCCCCCGGCTCGTGGCCCTGCTGTCCGATTCGGCCGGGGAGGTCAGGCGGCAGGCCCGCGCGTCGCTCGTGGCCATGGCCCAGGAGGATGTCGGCGGCGAAGGCCCGGAGGCTGCCGGCCGCTGGCGCGCCTACTGGGCGGCTCGCGGCGTCGCCTTCCCCCCGTGATCGAGCGATCGGCGGGGCCGCGCCAGTTCCTGCTTGCGTTCCCGCCGGCCATAGGATAATGAGAATCGTTATCAATATGGCCACGCGACGCAAGACGGTTCGGGAAGGCACGGGCCCGGTGGACGGGAAGGGCGAAGCCCAGGCCGCCCTGGCACGGCTCGGCTCATGGCTGGAGGAGCGGGGGCTCAAGCACTCGCGGCAACGCGACGTGATCGTCGAGACCTTCTACGGAATGGGCGGCCACGTGCCGGTCGACGGGCTGGTGGCGCGCGTCCGGGCGCTCGACGCGAGGGTCAGCGTGGCCACCGTCTACCGGACCATGAAGCTCCTGGCGGAATGCGGCATCGCCGTGCCGCGGCGCTTCGACGACGGCCAGACCCGCTACGAGCCGGCCACGGGCCGTTCCCACCACGACCACCTCATCTGCACGGGCTGCGGCCGGATCGTGGAATTCGAGAACGAGAAGATCGAGGAGCTCCAGATTCGCGTGGCGCGCAGCCACGGCTTCGAGGTGGACAGCCACAAGCTGGAGCTCTACGGCCGTTGCGATCGCTGCCGCCGTGGCGAGCTCCCGGTGAAGGACGCGCGGTCGTGACCCCGTCGTCGTCCGCCGCCACCCGGCCCCAGCCCCTCGACCACAAGGAGATCGTGGCCGCGCCGCGGACGCTGGTGCTGGTGGGCAATCCCAACGTGGGCAAGAGCGTGCTGTTCGGGGCGCTGACGGGGAAGTACGTCACCGTCTCGAACTATCCCGGCACCACGGTCGAGGTCACCCGGGGGGCGGCCGAGATCGGCGGGGCCCGCTGGCACGTGCTCGACACCCCGGGCACCAACAACCTGCTTCCCATGTCCGAGGACGAGCAGGTCACGCGCGACATCCTGCTCCGTGAGCCGGAGTACGTGTGCCTCCAGGTGTGCGACGCGAAGAACCTGCGCCGCGGCTTGCTCCTCGCCTGCCAGCTCGCGGAGGCCGGCGTCCCGTTCGCGCTGGCGCTCAACATGGCCGACGAGGCGGCCGCGCGCGGCATCCGCATCGACGGCGACCGGCTGTCGACCGCGCTGGGGATCGACGTCATCCCCACGGTCGCCGTCCAGCGAACCGGGCTCCCCAACCTCCTCACGCGGATCCCCGAGGCGCGCGTCTCGAGATTCCGGCCCCGCTACGACGAGGCCATCGAGGCGGCCCTGGCCGAGATCGAGCCGCTGCTCCCGGACGGTCGCCTCTCCAGGCGGTCGCTCGGGCTCATGCTCCTCGCCGGGGACGAGTCCCTGCAGCCGTGGCTTGCGTCCCGGGTCTCCGAGGACGCCCGCGAGCGCATGGAGAAGGTCCGGCGCGGCCTCGCGTCCCGCTACCCCGAGTCCCTTCGCTACGTGATCTCGCGTCAGCGGCTCCAGGCCGCCGACCGGCTGCACGACCAGGTGGTGACGAAGGGCAAGGCCTCGGCGGGCAGCGCCCTGGCCCGACGCATCGGCGCGTGGTCCACCGACCCGGTGAAGGGGATCCCCATCCTCCTCCTGGTCCTGGCCGTCGCCTACCTCTTCGTGGGCGTGTTCGGCGCCAAGACCGCGGTGGACTTCCTCGAGAACACGGTCTTCTACGACCACGTGGTTCCCTGGACCGAGGCGCTCCTGCGCTGGATCGTCCCGGCCGGGCCCGTGCAGGAATTCCTGGTCGGGCCGCCCGGGCTGCCCTTCCGGGAGACCAACGGGTTCATCATCGGGAAGTACGGCCTGGTCTCGATGGGGCTCGCCTACGGCATGGCCATCGTGCTGCCCATCGTGGCCACCTTCTTCCTGGCCTTCAGCGTGCTGGAGGACTCCGGCTACCTGCCTCGCCTCGCCGTGATGGTGAACCGCGTCTTCAAGTGGATGGGGTTGAACGGGAAGGCCGTGCTCCCCATGGTGCTCGGCCTCGGCTGCGACACCATGGCCACCATGACCGCCAGGATCATGGAGACGCGGAAGGAGCGGGTGATCGTCACCCTGCTGCTGGCGCTGGGCGTTCCCTGCAGCGCCCAGATCGCCGTGATCTTCGCCATGCTCCAGGGGCTGTCCTTCGCGGCGTCGATCTGGTTCAGCGCGGTGATCATCCTCGTGCTCTTCCTGGTGGGGTGGCTGGCCGCGCGGGTCATCCCCGGCCGTGGTTCCGACTTCGTGCTCGAGCTCCCGCCACTGCGCGTCCCGCAGTTCGGCAACGTCCTGGTGAAGACGCTCGCGCGCATGGAGTGGTACCTGCGGGAGGCTCTGCCCCTCTTCGTTCTCGGTACGCTGCTCCTCTGGGGACTCGACCGCGCCCACCTGCTCCAGCTCGTGGAGCGGGCCGCCGCGCCGGTCGTGGTCGGCGTCCTGCAGCTTCCGGAGCAGGCGGCCAGCGCCTTCATCCTGGGATTCCTGCGGCGGGACTACGCCGCGGCCGGGCTCTTCCAGATCTACCAGCCGTACATGACGACGGGGACCATGACCCGGGTGATGGAGATCCAGGTCACCGTGGCGCTGGTGACCGTGACCCTCTTCATCCCCTGCATCGCCAACTTCCTCATGATCCTGAAGGAGCGGGGCTGGAAGACCGGGCTCGCCATCGCCGCCTTCGTGCTGCCGTTCGCCGTCGGGGTGGGCGGCGGCGTGAACCTCCTCATGCGCAGGTTCTTCTAGGGGACACGTGCCGGCGCTCGTCTCGCGACAGGAGAAGTGCCCGCTCTGCGGCAACGCCTTCGACGCGGAGGGGCAGGGGTGCCGGCCCAGCTGCCCGCTGGCCACCGGCTGCAAGGTGGTGTGCTGCCCGTCCTGCGGGTACTCCTTCCCGCAGGAGACCGGCTGGGCGGGACGGCTGAAGGGCTGGCTGGATCGGCGCAAGGAGGACGTACGGTGAACGTCATGGACGGGCGAAGGGCGGAGGAGATCCTGGAGGCGGTGTTCGCGGAGGCCGAGGTCGGGACACGCCGACGTGGCGAGCGTGCTGGCGCGGCTGGGCGACCACGCCCCGGACTCGGGAGCGGAGGACTTCCGCGCGCTCTCCGGGATGGGGCTCGTCCGGGTGGAGGATGACCGGGTGACCCTCACGGACGAGGGGAACGCGCGCGCCCGCGGCGTGGTCCGGCGGCACCGGCTGGCCGAGCGGCTCTTCCGCGACCTGCTCGACCTGTCCGAGGGAGTCGCCGAGAGCCAGGCGTGCGAGTTCGAGCACATCCTCTCCCCGGAGGCCACCGACTCGGTCTGCACGTTGCTCGGGCACCCGCCCACCTGCCCGCACGGGAAGTCGATCCCGCCCGGGGACTGCTGCAGCGCCGCCCACCGCAGCGTCCAGTCCCTCGTGACCGGGCTGCCCCACTTCCCCATCGGGAGCCACGGGCCGGATCGTCTTCATCGCGCCCCGGTTCCACGACCGGATGGACAAGCTCGCGGCGCTCGGCGTGGTGCCCGGCAGCGAGGTGCGGCTGCACCAGCGAGCCCCCGCCTACGTCCTCGACATCGGCGAGACCACGGTGGCCATCGACCCGGAGATCGCGAGCGAGATCTTCCTGAAGCGGGTCGAGAAGCGCTGATCCTCGCGCTGGGTATCGGCCGATTTCTGGACGGTCGGTACCCCCCTGGTAGGGTGGCCGTGGCTCGTGAAGCTCGCGAAACCATGGCTCTTTGCCTACTTCGGCGTCCTGGCGGTCCTCCTCTCCGCCTCGGCGCTGCACCCCGCCGGCCTGCGCAAGCACCGGGCGCTGGCGGCGGACGTCCGTCGCGTCGCCGACGAGAACGAGAAGCTCCGCGAGAAGAACCAGAGGCTCCGCCGGGAGGCCCGCGCGCTGGCCGGTGACCCGGCTGCGCTGGAGCGGGCCGCCCGGGAGGAGCTCGGCTACGTGCGGCCCGGCGAGCGGGTCTACGTGCTGCCGCCTGCCGGAGCCTCCCGGTGAGCCCGGCCCCCGTCGCCGCGGCTGCCGGCGCAGGGAGAAGGCGGCGCCAGGCCGTCGACGGTCGGGTCGCCCGCAGCGGTCTCGCCGACGCCTGGTACCGGGACGACGGCCTCATCGGCCCCCCGGTCCGTCGCCGCATCGGTCGCGCGGTCGCGCGCGTGCTCCCCGGCGGGATCGCCCTGCTGGCGGCCTTCGCCGTGACCCAGGGCGGATTCGCCCTCCCGGGCATCCGGCCGGAGGAGTGGGGCGTGCTGCTCCTCCTGGGCGGAGCCGCCTCGGTCGCGGCCGTCCGCGCCGTGCGGCGCTCGGCCGAGGGGCGCACGGCGCGCATCGGGGAGCAGCTGGAGATCGGGGCGATCTTCGTGGTCGGCGCCGCGGCGCTCGCCCAGCTCACGTCCTCGGGGGGCGGGGAGGGCCCGCTCTTCCCGCTCGTCTACCTGACGGCGGCGGTCGCGGTGTCCTTCCTCTCGCTCTCCGTGGGGCTGGCCCTGGTGGCGCTGGCGGCCACCCTGCAGCTCGGCGTGTGGTGGACGTCGGGTGCGCCGCCCGATCACCTGCCCGGCGTGCTGGCCCGGGTGGGGTTCATCCTCCTCTTCGCCGTGCTCTACCACGCGGTCCTGTGGGCCCGGCTGGCGGCTGCCCGGCGCAACGAGCGCGAGGCGGTCGACCGGCGGCTGCGCGAGCTCGACGAGCGCGCCCGGGAGATGCGCCTCCTCTCCCCGCGCGGGATCGACCGCGGCTCCACCCGGGGCGAGGAGCGGTCGCTGCTCCGGGGGCGGGCCGCCGCGGTGCAGGTCGAGGCGGCCATGGCGGGAGCCATGGAGGTCGCCGAGGCCGCGCTGAGGAGCCACACCTGCGCGCTCTTCCTCCTCTCCCCCGACGACGCCACGATGACGCTCCGCGAGTGCCGGTCGGGCAGCGACCACGTGGCCCGGCGGCCGATCCCGGCGGGCGAGGGAGTGCTGGGGACCGTCGTCGCGCGGCGCGGGCCGATTCGCCTCTCGGGCGACATCCGCACCGCCACCTACTACGACGACGGGACGCGCCCGCGGGCGCTGGTGGCGGCGCCGCTCGTCGACCGGCGCGGCGGTCACGTCCGCGGCGTGCTGGTGGCGGACCGCCTCGACGATCAGCCCTTCGAGGAATCGGACGAGAACCTGGTCACGCGGGTGGCCGGCGAGCTCATCCGGGCGGTCGAGTCCGAGCGCATCCTCCTGGGTCTCCAGGCCGAGCGCGACGAGAAGGAGCTCTTCTACGGCGCCATCGAGCAGCTGAACCGGAAGTCGAAGACGCAGGAGGTGCTCGACGCCGCCATCGAGGTGGCGGCGCGCATCGTCCAGCTCGACTTCGGGGCGGTGACCCTCTTCGAGCCCGAGGAGGCGCGCCGGCCGCACCGCGTCGTGAAGGCGGTCACCTCCTCCGCGCAGGGCTGGCAGGTCTCCGAGATCGAGGGCAGGCGCTTCTCGGCCCAGACCGGGCTGGTGGCCTCGGCCGTGCGGCACGGCTCCGCGCTGCCCGGCCTGGGCGAGCGGGTGGACCGGATGCGGGTCTTCGACGAGGGCACGCGCCTGAAGGGGCTGGGCGCCGTGCGGGTCTTCCCGCTCAAGTCGGGCGACCAGACCCTAGGGACGATGGTGGTCGGCTCGCGCCGGGTGGAGGCCTTCGAAGGGGAGGCGGCCCGCCAGCTCGAGGTGATCGCCATGCAGGTCGCCGATGCGCTCCTGCGGGCGCGCCTCTTCGAGCAGACCGAGCGCCTGGCCAGCACCGACGGGCTCACCGGCCTCCAGAACCACCGGACCTTCCAGGCCCGCCTCGACGAGCAACTGCGCGTCGCCCAGCGCTACGGGAAGCGGCTCTCCGTGGTGATCTGCGACGTGGACCGGTTCAAGGCCGTGAACGATGCCCACGGGCACCCGGTGGGCGACCTCGTGCTGCGCGGGGTGGCGGGGGTCCTGGCCAAGGAGGCTCGCGAGACCGATCTGGTGGCGCGCTACGGTGGCGAGGAGTTCGCGCTCGTCATGCCGGAGACCGACGGCGAAGGAGCCCTCGTCATCGCGGAGCGGATCCGCAAGCGCCTGGAGGAGGCGACCTTCCCCACCGAGGCGGGGCCGCTCCGCGTGACCCTCTCGCTCGGCATCGCCACGTTCCCGGATGACGGATCGGAGAAGGCCCGGCTCGTCGAGGTCGCGGACGGGTGCCTCTACCACGCCAAGCGCTCCGGCCGGAATCGCTCGGCCCGCTCGATCGACCTGTCCGCCGGTCGGACCCCCTGCTAGACTCGGTCCCGACCCGGGGCCGGCCTTGAAGAAGAACTTCATCCTCGACACCAACGTCCTCCTGCACGACCCGCGCTCGATCTTCGCCTTCGACGACAACAACGTCGTCATCCCGATCTACGTGATCGAGGAGATCGACAACTTCAAGCGCGACCTCTCCAGCCTGGGGAGGAACGCGCGCGCCGTCGCCAGGTCCCTGGACGACTTCCGCGCCCAGGGGCGGCTCAAGGAGGGCGTTCCCATCGGGGCCGGGAAGGGGAGCGTCCGCGTGCTCTTCACGGACCGCCAGCTCCCGCCCGAGCTGCGCAACGGCCACTCGACCACGGACGACCGGATCCTGGCGGTGGCGCTCGACATCTCGCAGCGGGAGCGCGAGCTCCCGGCCGTGTTCGTGTCGAAGGACACGAACCTGCGCATCCGGGCCGACGCCATGGGGCTCACCACCGAGGATTACGACGTCGAGGGCGTCGACCTCGACGAGCTCTGGAGCGGCGTCGCCGACGTGGAGGTGGAAGCCGAGGCGGTGAACCAGTTCTACGCCCAGGGGATCGTGCCGGTCCCGCCCGGGGGTACCCCGCCGCCCCCCAACGAGTTCGTGGTGCTGCGCGACCGGGACAACCCCCAGCACAGCGCGGTGGGAAAGTTCAGCGCTCCCCGGCAGGCCTACGTTCCCCTCATCAAGCTTCCCAAGGAGGGGATCTGGGGGATCCGTCCCCGCAACAAGGAGCAGTCCTTCGCCCTCGACCTCCTGCTCAACGACGAGATCCGCCTGGTCACCATCGTGGGCAAGGCGGGCACCGGCAAGACGCTCCTCGCCATCGCGGCCGGACTGACCAAGACCATGGAGGAGTCGGCGTACCAGAAGCTGCTGGTCTCCCGGCCCATCTTCCCGCTGGGGCGGGACATCGGGTACCTGCCCGGGTCGGTGGAGGAGAAGCTCAACCCCTGGATGCAGCCCATCTTCGACAACGTCGAGTACCTCATGAACCTCTCGCGCTCCGACAAGAAGCTGGGGCGCGGGTACCACGAGCTGGTCGACCTGGGCATCCTCGAGATCGAGCCGCTCACCTACATCCGCGGCCGCTCGATCCCCAACCAGTTCATGATCGTGGACGAGGCGCAGAACCTGACCCCCCACGAGGTGAAGACCATCATCACCCGCGTCGGCGACGGCACCAAGATCGTGCTGACGGGGGACCCCTACCAGATCGACAACCCGTACGTGGATCAGACCAACAACGGCCTCGTCCACGTGGTGAACCGCTTCAAGCAGGAGAAGCTGGCGGCCCACGTGACCATGACGAAGGGGGAGCGGTCACCCCTCGCCGAGCTGGCCGCGAACCTGCTCTAGCCGCTAGACGGGCAGCGTGCCGGGCGGCGGCTGGAGGCGGGCGCCCGCGGTGTAGTCGAGGAGCTCGACGCTCCGCGTGGCGATCCCCAGCGTCAGCTTCTCGCGATACCCCTCGGCGTCGCCGCCCACCTGGAAGGGGACGGGACGGTCGAAGCTCATCTCCACCCGGTCGGCCTCGAAGTCGAGGAGGCCGGGGTGCTGGAACTCGCCGCTGAAGATCTTCCGCGCGTGGAGGACCAGGGCGGGAACCGGGATCCGCGTGGCCACGCGTACCTGGAGGGTGCCGGCGCGTCGCCCGGCGAAGGGGAAGGCGCGCAGCTTGAACCCGTAGTACGGCACGGTGCTGCCCGCCGCCATCATGCACGGGCCGGCGTAGAGCAGCTCGCCGTGCGCGACCGAGCGGCCGACCCGCTCGCCCGAGGGATCGAGCCGCCAGGCTGGCCCGCCGGTGTTGACGATCTCGCAGTAGGCGGGAGCCCGCTGGAACACCTGGCGGGGAGCCGAGCGAAGCGCGATGGCGAGGCCGTAGCCGCGCAGGCCGGAGGTGAGGCGTCCGGCCTTCGCTCCCAGCCGGGTGCGGAGCCAGTTGTAGTCGTTCAGGACGGCGGCATCGATGCCCACGCCGGCGAAGGGCGTCCGACGACCCTCGCAGGTGACGAGGTCGAGGCGGCGGCCCGGCAGCACCTCGCCCGAGAGGTGGCGGCGCAGGTCGTCGAGCGGCCTCCCGGCGCCCACCATCTCGGCCACCGCGTTCCCGGTCCCCAGGGCCAGGACGCCGAAGCGGGGGGTGGGTTCGGAGCGGGTCTCGGCCCGGTCGAGGATGTGGTTCACCCAGGAGACGAAGGTTCCGTCGCCGCCTCCCGTGAAGACGGTGTCGAAGCCCCGGGAGACCACCGCGTCGGCGATGCGATGGGCGTCGTCGTGGTCGCGGGAGAAGAAGAGGCTCTCGGCCGGGACGAGCCCCGACAGGGCCTCGCGGACGCGAGGACTCACCTGCTTGGCGTTGGCGTTCAGGAGGACGGCGGTCTGCTCGGGGATGTGGCGCGAGGAGTAGGCCTGGAGCATCGAGTCCCCTGTGCGAGGGTGTGACAGCATCGTCACACCTGCATTTAGCAAGCCCGATGCCACGCTGCGTCGTCCACAAAAGCCTGGAAGTTCAAGGGATCCGTGGCGAGCGGGGGACCGACCGCGCTCCCAGAATCGAGTAGAAAAGGTTCCATACCGCGAAGTGGGCTACGCACCCACCCGATTCCGCCGGCTGCCGCCAGGCACCCACGTTGGAGGGTCGGCTTTCGTTTGACTCGTCGCATTGGGTGCTTAGCCTCCGTTCCACAAGGGAGGTTTTCAACCATGGGAAAGATCATCGGCATCGACCTGGGCACCACCAACTCGGTGGTCTCGGTGATGGAGGGCAAGGACCCCGTCGTCATCACGAACGAGGAGGGCTCCCGCATCACTCCCTCGGTCGTCGCCTATCTGAAGGACGGGGAGCGCCTGGTCGGCCAGGTGGCCAAGCGGCAGGCCATCACCAACCCCGAGCGGACCATCTACAGCATCAAGCGGTTCATGGGGCGCCGGGCCGACGAGGTCCAGGAGGAGGCCAAGCGGGTCCCCTACAAGGTCGTGTCCGGCAGCGGGGGCGACTCGCGGATCGAGGTCGACGGGAAGGCGCTCAGCCCCCCGGAGATCAGCGCCCAGATCCTGCTCAAGCTGAAGCGCGCCGCCGAGAACTACCTCGGGGAGAAGGTCACGGATGCGGTCATCACGGTCCCCGCCTACTTCAACGACGCACAGCGCCAGGCCACCAAGGACGCCGGCGAGATCGCCGGTCTCAACGTCCGGCGCATCATCAACGAGCCCACCGCCGCGGCGCTGGCCTACGGCCTCGACAAGAAGTCGAACGAGAAGATCGCGGTCTACGACTTCGGCGGCGGCACCTTCGACATCTCCATCCTCGAGGTCGGCGACAAGGTCGTGGAGGTGCTCGCCACGAACGGCGACACCCACCTCGGCGGCGACAACATCGACCAGGTGGTCATCGACTGGCTCATCGCCGAGTTCAAGCGGGACACCGGCATCGACGTCTCGAAGGACAAGATGGTCCTGCAGCGGCTGAAGGACGCCGCCGAGAAGGCCAAGATCGAGCTCTCCTCCACCATGGAGACCGAGGTCAACCTGCCGTTCCTCACCGCCGACCAGACCGGCCCCAAGCACCTCGCGGTGAAGCTCTCCCGCGCCAAGCTGGAGCAGATGGTGGCGCCGCTCGTCGATCGCTCGATCGAGCCCGTGAAGAAGGCGCTCGCCGACGCCGGGCTCACGCCCGACAAGATCGACGAGGTCGTGATGGTGGGTGGCCAGACGCGCATGCCCCTCATCGTCGAGACGGTGAAGAAGTACTTCGGCAAGGAGCCGAACAAGACCGTCAACCCCGACGAGGTGGTGAGCGTGGGCGCCGCCGTGCAGGGTGGTGTCCTCTCCGGGGACGTGAAGGACATCCTGCTGCTCGACGTCACCCCGCTGTCGCTCGGCGTGGAGACCCTGGGCGGCGTGATGACGCGGCTCATCGAGCGCAACACCACCATCCCGGCGCGCAAGTCGGAGACCTTCTCCACCGCCTCCGACGGCCAGACGTCGGTGGAGGTCCACGTGCTCCAGGGAGAGCGCGAGATGGCGCGCGACAACCGCACGCTGGGTCGCTTCCACCTGGAGGGCCTCCCGCCCGCGCCGCGCGGCGTCCCGCAGGTCGAGGTCACCTTCGACATCGACGCCAACGGCATCCTGAACGTGGCGGCCAAGGACAAGGCCACCGGCAAGGAGCAGAAGGTCACCATCACCCAGTCCTCCGGTCTCTCCAAGGACGAGGTCGAGAAGATGGTGTCCGACGCCCGTTCCCACGAGGCCGAGGACAAGCAGCGGCGCGAGGAGGTCGAGGTCAAGAACCGCGTCGAGAACCTCGCCTACCAGATGGAGAAGCTCATCAAGGAGAACAAGGAGAAGCTCTCCGCCGCCACCGTGACCGAGCTCGAGGGGCTCGTCCAGGAGGCCCACCGGGTCCGCGAGCGCGGCACCGCGGAGGAGGTGAAGGCGGCCCTGGAGAAGCTCGAGAAGGCCAGCCACAAGGCCGCCGAGGAGCTCTACAAGGCCGCGGGCACCCCGCCGGAAGGCGGAGCCGGACCCGCCGGGGGCGCTCCGCCGCCCCAGCCCGAGAAGAAGGGCGGCGACGACGTCGTCGACGCGGAGTTCAAGCAGGTATAAGCCTCGTCGATGCACCTGACCGTCCTCTCCCGCTCGGCCGGAATCTTCACCACCCGGCGGGTCGTCGAGGCCGCCCGCGCCCGTGGACACGTGGCGCGGGTGGTCGACCCGCTCCAGGTGGAGATGCGGCTGGGCCGGGAAGGGCCGGAGATCTTCCACAGGGGCGGCGCGTTCCCGGCCACCGACGTGGTGGTGCCGCGGATCGCGCCCTCCATCAGCCAGTACGGGCTGGCGGTGGTGAACCACCTCCAGCTCCTCGGGCTGGCGGTCCTGAACGGCGCGCCGGCCATCGGCCTGTCGCGGAACAAGATGCGGGTGCTGCAGCTGCTCTCGGCGAGCGGCGTGCTGGTTCCACGCACCGTGATGGCGTCCGAGCCCTCCGGGTTGCGCGAGATGGTCCGCCACGTGGGCGGGTTGCCGGTGCTCGTGAAGCTCCTGCGCGGGAACGAGAAGACCGGGGTCATCGTCTGCGAGACGCGGCAGGCGCTCGAGTCGGCGCTGGAGGCGATCCTCCGGCTCGGCCAGAACACGGTGGTCCAGCAGTACGTCCGCGGAAGGCGCGGCGGAGACCTGCGCGCCTTCGTGGTCGGCGGGCGGGCCGTGGCGGCCCTGCGCCGGCGACCACGGGTGGGGCGCCTCTCGCGCAACCTCGGGCAGGGAGCCAGGTTCGAGGGCGTCGTGCTGGATCCCGGCGCGGAGCGGGCGGCCGTGGCTGCCGCCCGGGTCATCGGCCTCGAGGTCTGCGCCGTGGACATGCTCGAGGCGCCCGGGGGGCCCCGGGTCTTCGAGATCCACAGCTCTCCGGGGATCCGCGAGGCCGAGGAGGCCTGCGGCGTCGACCTGGCCGGCGCCATCGTGGAGCGGGCCGCCGAGATGGTGGGATCGCCGCCGGTGGTCCGCGGCCGGTCCCGTCGGGCTCCGCGCCGCGCCACCTGAATCGGCGGTCGGGCGGCCCCGTCCCTGGTATACCCGCTCCGCAACCTGGAGGAGGACACATGGTCCGTATCGCCCTCGCCGTGCTCGCCGTCGCCCTCGCGCTCCCCGCGACGGGCGCCGACGGCGTCAACGCCGCCAGCACCTACAAGGTCGTCACCGACGGCTCCTCCCGGACGCTCGAGGTGGGCAAGAAGGGCAAGGTGGTCGTCGACGTGGTCCCCCTCGAGAAGGGCATCCACGTGAATCGCGAGTTTCCCCTCAAGTACAAGGTGGAGCCCTCGGCCGGCCTCAAGGTCGACAAGCTCGAGTGGAAGCGCTCCGACGCGGTCGACCCGGCCGCGGAGAACCCTCGCTTCGAGATCCCGGTCACCGCCACGGCGAAGGGCGCCCAGCAGATCGCGGTGCAGATGCGCTTCGCCATCTGCAGCGACGCGTGGTGCGTCCCCCAGACGAAGACCGTCACCATCCCCGTCGAAGTGAAGTGAGGCATCGGTGCGCGTCGTCTACGGAATGAACCCGGTCCGCGAGCTCCTCCGCTCCGGCGCGGAAGGGGTGACCGAGCTGTGGCTGGCCGAGGCGGGCGAGAGGCCAAAGGCCTTCGCGGACCTGGAACGAGCCGCCCGCGAGCGCGGCGCCAAGGTCCGGGCCGCGCCCCGCGCGAAGCTCGATCGCCTGGCGGGGGTGACCCAGCACCAGGGGATCGTCGCGGTGGTCGCCGACTACCGGTACCGGGAGGTGGACGAGATCCTCGCCGTGGCCGCCGCATCCGGTCGCCCACCCCTGGTCGTGCTCCTCGACGGCGTCGAGGACCCCCATAACCTGGGCGCCATCGTCCGTTCGGCCCACGCGCTGGGCGCGCACGGGGTGGTGATGCCACGCGATCGGGCCGCCGGGGTGACCCCTTCGGCTGCCAAGGCGTCGGCGGGGGCGGTGGAGCACATGGCCATCGCGCGGGTCACCAACCTGGTCCGCTGCATCGAGGAGTTGAAGGAGGCCGGGATCTGGACGGTCGCGGCGGTTCCCGGACGGAGACCAGGACCTGGCCTCGGTCGACCTCCGGGGGCCGACGGCCCTCGTCCTCGGGGGGGAGGGGCAGGGGATCCGCCCCCTCGTCCGGAAGAGCTGCGACCACGCCGTCCGCATCCCCATGCTGGGGCGGGTGGGCAGCCTGAACGCCTCGGCGGCAGCGGCCATCGCGCTTTATGAAGCGACGCGTCAGCGCGGGGAAAGCGGCCGCAACAACGCGCCTTGACAACCCTGGGGTCGTCTTGTACAAGACCCCGCTCCGATGCCGGGGACGGGTGTCCCTCGCGCCGGATGGCCAGAGCCGAAACTTCTGGGGATTCGCTGGCGTAGCTCAGTTGGCAGAGCAGCTGCCTTGTAAGCAGCAGGTCGCGGGTTCGAATCCCACCGCCAGCTCCAGCTGGCTCGTCGCATCGATCGTCGTGGTCCGAGGTTCGAAGTGGTCAAGGAGGGGTTCCCGAGCGGCCAAAGGGAGCAGACTGTAAATCTGCCGGCTTACGCCTTCGGTGGTTCGAATCCACCCCCCTCCACTCCAGGAGAATACGAAGTACGCGGGAATAGCTCAGTTGGTAGAGCGTCAGCCTTCCAAGCTGAATGTCGAGGGTTCGAATCCCTTTTCCCGCTCCAGACCGCAAGGATACGAAGAAAGGAAGAAAGGCCCTCTTAGCTCAGTCGGTAGAGCGCGTCCTTGGTAAGGACGAGGTCTCCAGTTCAATCCTGGAAGAGGGCTCCAGCATCATCACCGCAGTCAGTGAGGACGGAACGCCATGGCCGGCAACAGAACGATCATCACGCTCGAGTGCACGACCTGCAAGGAGCGGAACTACAGCACCACCAAGAACAAGAAGAAGACCCAGGACAAGCTCTCGCGTTCCAAGTTCTGTCCGCGCTGCCGCAAGCACGCGACGCACAAGGAAACGAAGTAATCCTGTACCGGGATTTCGAAGGCCAGTAGCTCGAACGGTAGAGCAGCGGTCTCCAAAACCGCGGGTTGGGGGTTCGAATCCCTCCTGGCCTGCCAGTTCAGCGGAAGGGCAGCATGGAAAAGGGTCCGGGCGTCGAACCGAAGCGGATCGTCGCGATCTTCTACTTCTTCGCGGCGGTGGTGGTCGGGATCTTCCTCGAGAAGATCCTGGGCCTCGTCTTCTCGTACGCGCGCCTGAACGACGTGGCCGTGCTGGGGGACGAGTGGACCCTGAGCACGCTGCTGGGCTACGGCATCGCCGCGGCCCTGGCGGTGCTGGCCTGGCGCTCCCCTCGTATCAACGCCGTTTCGATGCAGGTCGCACAGGAGCTGGAGCGCGTCTCCTGGCCCAACCTGCGCGAGACGCGGGCCTCGACGGTGGCGGTGGTGGTCTTCACCTTCGTCGCCGCGTTCCTGCTCGGGATCTTCGACCTGGTCTGGTCGCGGCTCTCGTCGCTGGTCTACTAGCAGCTGACCGGGCGCGGCGCGCCCGGAGACGGCGCACCGAGCGTCGGGAGAAAATGGCAATGGCGAAGAAGTGGTACGCGGTGCACACGTACTCGGGCTTCGAGAACAAGGTGAAGAAGTCGCTCGAGGAGCGCGTGCGCCAGGAGGACCTCCAGGACAGCTTCGGCGAGATCCTCATCCCCATGGAGCAGGTCGTGGAGATGGTGAAGGGGGAGAAGAAGACCTCCAAGCGGAAGTTCTTCCCCGGCTACGTGCTGGTCCAGATGGAGATGGACGACCGCACCTGGCACCTCGTCAAGGGCACCGCCAAGGTCACCGGCTTCGTCGGAAGCGCCAAGATCCCCAAGGACGTGCCCGCCATCTCCGACGCGGAGGTGGCCCGCCTCACCAGCCAGATCTCCGAGGGTACCCTCAAGCCCAAGCCCAAGGTCCAGTTCGAGGAGGGCGACCAGGTCCGCGTGACCGACGGCCCGTTCTCCAACTTCAACGGCACCGTGGAAGAGGTCAAGCCCGAGAAGGGCAAGGTCCGGGTGCTGGTCTCCATCTTCGGCCGGGCCACCCCGGTCGAGCTCGACTTCATGCAGGTGGAGAAGACGTAGCGGCGCCTTCAGGCGCCGCAGGAGCCGCACCGAGGAGCCGCCGCGCTCAGCGGAACCCCTCGCGCAGTGGAAGTCGAGTCGCAGCCCGCAGTTCACACCGCGTGGAAGGGTAGCCACCCGGAAGACCACGCAGGACCCCGCGGTGGGGTCCGGAAGGAAGGCACGGCATGAAGAAGGTCACAGGGCAGATCAAGCTGCAGATCCCGGCTGGCAAGGCCAACCCGGCGCCCCCGGTGGGTCCGGCGCTCGGCCAGCACGGCGTGAACATCATGGAGTTCTGCAAGCAGTTCAACGCGGCCACGCAGGCGCAGGCGAAGGAAGCGCTCATCATCCCGGTGATCATCACCGTCTACCAGGACCGCTCCTTCAGCTTCATCCTCAAGACGCCCCCGGCGTCGATCCTGCTCAAGAAGGCCGCCGGACTGCACACCGAGAAGAAGAAGGGCAGCGGAGCGCACAAGCCCGGCAAGGAGCAGGTCGGCAAGGTGACGCGCACGCAGCTCGAGCAGATCGCCAAGATGAAGATGCAGGACATGACGGCGGGTAGCCTCGAGGCCGCGATGCGGACCGTCGAGGGAACCGCCCGGTCCATGGGCATCGAGATCGTCGGTTAGGCCGGGAGACACACGCACATGGCTCACATCGGAAAGAATTTCAAGAAGGCCGTCGCCGAGGTCGATCGCAACAAGCGGTACAAGCTCGACGACGCGCTGGCGCTCGTGAAGAAGACCGCCGTCCGCAAGTTCGACGAGTCGGTGGACGCCGCCATCAACCTGGGCGTCGACCCCAAGCACGCCGACCAGGTGGTCCGCGGCGCGGTGGTGCTGCCCCACGGCATGGGCAAGACGATCCGCCTGGCGGTCTTCGCGAAGGGCGACAAGGCCCGCGAGGCCACCGAGGCCGGGGCCGACATCGTCGGCGCCGAGGACCTGGCCGAGCGGATCCAGGGCGGCTTCATGGACTTCGACAAGGTCATCGCCACCCCCGACATGATGGGCGTGGTCGGACGGCTCGGAAAGGTGCTCGGCCCCCGCGGCCTCATGCCCAACCCGAAGGTGGGCACGGTCAGCGCCGACGTGGCCCGCGCGGTCAAGGAGCAGAAGGCCGGCAAGGTGGAGTTCCGCGTCGAGAAGGCCGGAATCGTCCACGTCCCGTTCGGGAAGGCCTCCTTCACGCCGGACAAGCTGAAGGACAACTTCAACGCCATCATGGAGGTCATCTTCAAGGCGCGTCCGCAGACCGCCAAGGGCGTGTACCTCAAGGGCGTCACCGTGAGCACGACCATGGGCCCGGGCATCAGGCTCGACCCGGCCGAGCTCACCGCGCACGACACGGCAGGATAGGAGCAGCAGTTCCAGGCTGGCCCGTCGGCACCTCGCCGCCGGGCGTTTCCTGGTCCAAGACAGCGGGCCCGCCCATCCCCGGGTGCGAGAGGCAGAAGGGGAGGGACGGCCAAGCGGGCGAAGCGAGCCCGACCCGCCGAGACGGGAAGTTGCAATTGCAGCGTCCCCTGCTTGGCCAGGGGGTCGACGTACCGGACGTCCGGTCCGTGGCCCACATCACGCCGAGCCGCATCGCGGCCGGTCGGGAAGGAAGTGAGAACACTTGAACCGGACGGAAAAAGAAGCAGTCATCGACCAGCTCCACGCCAAGATGGCCAAGGCAACGACCGCCATCCTGGCAGAGCCCCGGGGTCTCAACGTCGCGACGGTCACCGAGCTTCGCAGGAAGTGCCGCGAAGCCAAGGTGGAGTACCGCATCGTGAAGAACACCCTGGCCATCCGTGCCGCCAAGGGCACGGACCTCGAGCAGCTGGCTGACAAGTTCGTCGGACCGACGGCGCTCGTCATGTCGTACGACGACGTCATCGCCCCGGCGAAGATCCTGGCGGACTTCGCCAAGGACCGCGAGAACTTCGCGATTCGCATCGCAGTGGTGCAGGGGAAGGTCATCGACGTGAAGGCCATCATGGCCCTCGCGAAGATGCCCGCGCTCCCCGAGCTGCGGTCGAAGATCGCGGGAGTCATCGCCCAGCCCGCATCGAAGCTCGTGCGCATGCTCGCGGCACCGGGCCAGCAGCTGGCCCAGGTCCTCGGCGCGCGCAGGGAACAGCTGGAGAAGCAGGCTTCCTAAAACGGTACGTGAACCCGCCCGCGCGGAAGCGCGGGCACGGACGCGGGGCGCCTGAGTCGCCCCCAGAGAAAAGGAAACGAAGTCATGGCAGACCTGAACGCAATCGTGGAGCAGCTGTCCGGCCTCACCGTCCTCGAGGCCGCCGAGCTCGTGAAGACCCTCGAGGAGAAGTGGGGCGTGAGCGCCGCCGCCGCGCCGGTGATGATGGCCGGTGGCGCCGCCGCCGCCGCCGCCCCGGTCGAGGAGAAGACCGAGTTCAACGTCGTCCTCATGGACGCCGGCGCCAACAAGATCAACACCATCAAGGAAGTCCGCGCCATCACCGGCCTGGGCCTGAAGGAGGCCAAGGACCTGGTCGAGGGGGCCCCCAAGGAGGTCAAGACGGGCGTTCCCAAGGCCGAGGCCGAGGAGGTCAAGAAGAAGCTCGAGGCCGCCGGCGCGAAGGTCGAGATCAAGTAGCCCAGTTTGCGGGTAGGGGGGCGGGGTGGCCTGGGGCCGCTCCGCCCCTTCCCACCCGGGACGGGAGTTTTGACACGGAGGGCCGGAGTGGTTAATACCCTCCAACCCCCCATGACCATCCCCGTCCCCCGGCCTCACCGCCGGGCATGAAGTCATGAGCCGGCCTCGCGCCGGCTCGAAGTGCTTGTGACGAGACTCCTTCCGGGGAAAGAGGAACCAGCTCGATGGCGCCGACGATCCAGAACAATTTCCGGGCCCGCAAGAATTTCGGGAAGATTCAGAAGGTTGCGGACATCCCCAACCTCATCGCCATCCAGAAGAGTTCGTACGACAAGTTCCTGCAGGCCGACGTGCCGCCCGAGAAGCGGGACGACACCGGCCTCCAGGGAGTCTTCAAGTCGGTCTTCCCCATCAAGGACTTCAACGAGACGAGCTCCCTCGAGTTCGTGAGCTACCACCTCGAGAAGCCCAAGTACGACGTCGGCGAGTGCCACCAGCGGGGGATGACCTTCTCCGCGCCGATCAAGGTCGTGGTTCGCCTGGTCGTCTGGGACAAGGACGAGGAGACCGGCGCCCAGTCCATCCGCGACGTGAAGGAGCAGGAGGTCTACTTCGGCGAGATCCCGCTGATGACGGACAACGGCACCTTCATCATCAACGGTACCGAGCGCGTCGTCGTCAGCCAGCTGCACCGCAGCCCGGGCGCCTTCTTCGACCACGACAAGGGCAAGAGCCACTCGTCGGGCAAGATCCTCTACAACGCCCGCATCATCCCGTACCGCGGCTCGTGGATCGACTTCGAGTTCGACCACAAGGACATGCTGTACGTGCGCATCGACCGGCGCCGCAAGCTGCCGGCCACCGTGCTGCTCCGGGCCATCGGATCGGTCCCCGACACCGCCAAGAAGGACCCGATCGACTTCCGGGGCACCTCGGAGGAGATCCTCAAGTACTACTACGACACCGAGACCATCCGGGTCGAGGGCAAGGGGAAGTACGAGCGCGACGTGGTGCCCGACCTGCTCAAGGGGCAGCGCGCCACCCGCGACATCAAGGACCCGCGCACCGGCGAGGTCGTGGTCAAGAAGAACCGCAAGTTCTCCGAGCCGGCCATCAAGAAGCTGGTGGCCGCCAAGGTGAAGACGCTCCCCATCGAGCCCGAGGAGGTCTTCCAGAAGTACTCGGCCGAGGACGTCGTCGACGAGTCGACCGGCGAGGTCCTCCTCGAGGTGAACGAGCAGGTCACCGAGGACAAGATCGAGGAGCTGCGCAAGCGCGGCATCACCGCGTTCAAGGTGCTCTTCATCGACGGCCTGAACGTGCTGCCGTCGCTGCGCGACACCCTCGTGCAGGACAAGGTCTCCTCTCCCGAGGAGGCGGTGATGGAGATCTACCGGCGCCTCCGCCCGGGCGATCCGCCGACCCCCGACACCGCGGCATCGCTCTTCCACAACCTCTTCTTCAACCCGGAGCGCTACGACCTCTCCAAGGTCGGCCGCCTCAAGCTGAACTACAAGTTCGGCCTCGAGGAGCCGCTCGACAACCAGGTCCTCACCAAGCGCGACGTGCTCGAGGTGGTCCGCTTCCTCATCGACCTGAAGAACGGCTCGAAGGAGCGGGACATCGACGACATCGACCACCTCGGCAACCGGCGCGTGCGCGCGGTGGGCGAGCTGCTCGAGAACCAGTACCGCATCGGTCTCGTCCGCATGGAGCGCGCCATCAAGGAGCGCATGAGCCTGCAGGAGATCGAGACGCTCATGCCGCACGACCTGATCAACGCCAAGCCGGTCACGGCGGTGATCAAGGAGTTCTTCGGCTCGTCCCAGCTCTCGCAGTTCATGGACCAGACGAACCCGCTCTCCGAGGTCACCCACAAGCGCCGCCTCTCGGCCCTCGGGCCCGGCGGCCTGACCCGCGAGCGCGCCGGCTTCGAGGTGCGCGACGTGCACCCGACGCACTACGGCCGCATCTGCCCCATCGAGACGCCGGAAGGTCCGAACATCGGCCTCATCGCCTCGCTCTCCACCTACGCCCGGGTGAACGAGTACGGCTTCGTCGAGACCCCCTACCGCAAGGTGGAGGAGGGCCGGGTCACCGGCGAGGTGCACTTCTACTCGGCGCTCGAGGAGGAGAAGCACACCATCGGCCAGGCCAACTCGGCGCTCGACAAGAAGGGGACCTTCACCAGCAGCGAGATCTCCTGCCGCAAGGGCGCCGAGTACGTCCAGGTCAAGCCCGGCGAGGTCGGGCTGATGGACGTGTCGCCCAACCAGCTGGTCTCGGTGGCCGCGGCGCTCGTTCCCTTCCTGGAGAACGACGACGCCAACCGCGCCCTCATGGGCTCGAACATGCAGCGCCAGGCGGTTCCCCTCATCCGCACCGAGGCCCCGCTGGTCGGCACCGGCATGGAAGCCATCGTGGCCCGCGACTCGGGCGTCACCGTGGTGGCGCGCCGCGACGGCGTCATCCAGTCGGTCGACGCGGGACGCATCGTGGTGAAGGCCGACGTGCCCACCTCGGCCACCGACGTGGCCAACGAGGTGGACATCTACAACCTCATCAAGTTCCAGCGCTCCAACCAGAACACCTGCATCAACCAGAAGCCCATCGTGAAGCCGGGCGAGAGGGTCAAGAAGGGCGACGTGATCGCCGACGGTCCCGCCACCGAGATGGGCGAGCTCGCGCTCGGCCAGAACGTGGTGGTCGCCTTCATGCCCTGGCAGGGCTACAACTTCGAGGACTCGATCCTCCTCTCCGAGCGCCTCCTCAAGGAGGACGTCTACACCTCCGTCCACATCGAGGAGTTCGAGGCCGTCGCCCGCGACACCAAGCTGGGCAAGGAGGAGATCACCCGGGACATCCCCAACGTCGGCGAGGAGGCCCTCAAGGACCTCGACGAGGCGGGCATCATCCGCATCGGCGCCGAGGTGAAGTCGGGCGACATCCTGGTCGGCAAGATCACCCCCAAGGGCGAGACCCAGCTCTCTCCCGAGGAGAAGCTGCTCCGCGCCATCTTCGGCGAGAAGGCCGGCGACGTGCGGGACAGCTCGCTCCGCGTGCCTCCGGGAGTCTCCGGCACGGTGATCAACGCCAAGGTCTTCAGCCGCAAGGGCGTGGAGAAGGACGAGCGCGCCAAGGCCATCGAGGACGCCGAGGAGGCGAAGCTCCTCAAGGACCAGAACGACGAGATCCGCATCATCCAGGACTCGGCCTTCCTGAAGATCCGCAAGCTGCTCTCCGGCAAGGAGGTGGCGGCGCGCCTGGTGGACGACAAGGGCGAGCAGCTCCTCAAGAAGGGCGACACCCTCTCCGACGAGGTGCTCGACACCGTTCCCCAGCGCTACTGGGGCGAGATCGCGGTGGCCGGCACCCAGGACGTGCAGGAGAAGGTCCGCAAGATCGTCGAGAACTTCGAGGAGCAGCGCGAGCTGGTGAAGCTGCTCTTCGGGGAGAAGATTGGCCGCCTCAAGAAGGGCGACGAGCTGCCGCCCGGCGTGATCAAGATGGTGAAGGTGTACGTCGCCATCAAGCGCAAGCTGGCGGTGGGCGACAAGATGGCCGGACGCCACGGCAACAAGGGCGTGGTCTCCCGCATCCTCCCCGAGGAGGACCTGCCCTACCTGGAGGACGGCCGTCCGGTCGACATCGTCCTCAACCCGCTGGGCGTGCCCTCCCGCATGAACGTCGGCCAGATCCTCGAGACCCACCTCGGGTGGGGCGCCCGCAACATCGGCTGGCGCGTCGAGGAGATGCTCGAGAAGAAGTTCGGGCCCGACGTGATGCGCAAGTACATCAAGAAGGCCTTCGAGGGGGCGGGCGCGTCCAACGAGCGCATCGTCCAGATCATCGACGAGATCCCCGACCGGGAGGTCCCGAAGCTGGCCCAGAAGATGGTCCGCGGGATCTTCACGGCGAGCCCGGTGTTCGACGGGGCGCAGGAGGAGGAGGTCCGCTCGATGCTGACGCACGGGTCGGCCACCATGCAGTCGACCCTCTTCGACGGGCGCACCGGCGAGGCCTTCGACCACGACGTCACCGTCGGCATCATGTACATGCTGAAGCTGCACCACCTGGTGGACGAGAAGATCCACGCCCGGTCCATCGGGCCCTACTCGCTGGTCACCCAGCAGCCGCTGGGCGGCAAGGCCCAGTTCGGCGGCCAGCGACTGGGCGAGATGGAGGTCTGGGCCATGGAGGCCTACGGCGCCGCCTACTCGCTGCAGGAGTTCCTCACCGTGAAGTCCGACGACGTGGTCGGCCGTACCCGCATGTACGAGGCCATCGTCAAGGGCGAGAACACGCTGGAGTCGGGCCTGCCCGAGTCCTTCAACGTGCTCATCAAGGAACTGCAGAGCCTGGCGCTCGACGTCGACCTGATGGAATCGCCCGAGGCCGTGAAGGCCCGCGAGCAGGCCGAGGCGGAGGCCGACCCGCTCGGCCTGGCCGCTCCCAAGAAGACCGCCTAGGCGCGCAATGACCCGGAACCCGAACGCCGCATCGAGGGACGAGACGTGAAGGATATCTTCAATTTCTTCGAGAAGCCGAAGGACCCGACGTCGTTCTCCGCCATCCGCATCTCGCTGGCCAGCCCGGACAAGATCCGGCAGTGGTCGCACGGCGAGGTGAAGAAGCCGGAGACCATCAACTACCGCACCTTCAAGCCGGAGCGGGACGGCCTCTTCTGCGCCAAGATCTTCGGCCCGGTGAAGGACTACGAGTGCAATTGCGGCAAGTACAAGCGCATGAAGCACCGCGGCGTGGTCTGCGAGAAGTGCGGCGTCGAGGTCATCCAGAGCAAGGTGCGGCGCGAGCGGCTCGGCCACATCACGCTGGCCACCCCGGTGGCCCACATCTGGTTCCTCAAGTCGCTCCCCAGCCGCATCGGGAACCTGCTCGACATCACCCTGAAGGACCTCGAGAAGGTTCTTTACTGTGAGTCGTACATCGTCACCGACCCGAAGCAGACCACGCTGCTCCGCGCCGAGATGCTCTCCGAGGAGCGCTACCAGAAGCTCCGCGACGAGATGGGCGAGGAGGCCTTCGACGCCGGCATGGGCGGCGAGGCCGTCCTGGCGCTGCTCCGGCAGATCGAGGTGCACAGCCTCTCCGACCAGCTCCGCGCCGAGATGAAGGAGGCCACCTCCGACGCCAAGCGCAAGAAGATCGCCAAGCGGCTCAAGGTGGTCGACGCCTTCCGCGAGTCGGGCAACAAGCCCGACTGGATGATGCTCGAGGTCATCCCGGTCATCCCGCCCGACCTGCGCCCCCTGGTGCCGCTCGACGGCGGCCGGTTCGCCACGTCCGACCTGAACGACCTCTACCGCCGCGTCATCAACCGGAACAACCGGCTGAAGCGGCTCATGGAGCTGAACGCCCCCGACATCATCATCCGCAACGAGAAGCGGATGCTGCAGGAGGCGGTCGACGCGCTCTTCGACAACGGGCGGCGCGGGAAGACCATCACCGGGCCCAACAAGCGCCCGCTCAAGTCGCTCTCCGACATGCTGAAGGGCAAGCAGGGGCGCTTCCGCCAGAACCTGCTCGGCAAGCGCGTCGACTACTCCGGCCGCTCCGTGATCGTGGTGGGCCCCGAGCTCAAGCTCCACCAGTGCGGGCTCCCGAAGATCATGGCCCTCGAGCTCTTCAAGCCCTTCATCTACAACAAGCTGGAGGAGAAGGGCTACGTCACCACCATCAAGAGCGCGAAGAAGATGGTGGAGAAGGAGCGCCCCGAGGTCTGGGACATCCTCGACGAGGTGATCCGCGAGCACCCGGTGCTCCTCAACCGCGCCCCGACCCTGCACCGCCTGGGCATCCAGGCCTTCGAGCCCGTCCTCATCGAGGGCAAGGCCATCCAGCTGCACCCCCTGGTGTGCACCGCCTTCAACGCCGACTTCGACGGCGACCAGATGGCCGTGCACGTGCCGCTCTCCACCGAGGCCCAGGTCGAGGCCCGCGTGCTCATGATGAGCACGAACAACATCCTCTCGCCCGCCCACGGCAAGCCCATCATCGTCCCGTCGCAGGACATCGTCCTGGGCATCTACTACATGACCCGCGAGCGGGCCTTCTCCGAGGGGGAGGGCAAGGTCTTCGCGAGCCCGGGCGAGGTGCGCGCCGCCTACGACCAGGGCGCCCTCGACCTGCAGGCCAAGATCACGGTGCGCATGGACGGCCAGCGGGTGGACACCACCACCGGCCGGGTCCTGCTCTACGACATCGTCCCCAAGCGCATTCCCTTCGACGCCATCAACAAGGTGATGGACAAGAAGCAGCTCCAGAGCCTCATCGACCTGACCTACCGGCTCTGCGGCGAGAAGGAGACCGTCCTCCTCGCCGACCGCGTCCGCTCGCTCGGGTACGGCAACGCCACGCGCGCCGGCATCTCCATCTGCCTCGACGACATGCTCATCCCCAAGGCCAAGGTGGCCCTGCTGGAGAAGGCCACCGCCGAGGTCGACGAGATCCGCAACCAGTACGCCGAGGGTCTCATCACCGACGGCGAGCGCTACAACAAGGTCATCGACATCTGGGCCCAGGTCACCGACGCGGTGGCCAAGGAGATGATGGGCGAGATCGGGTTCGAGACCGCCGAGGGCGTGACCGAGCACGGCAAGAAGGAGGAGCGCCGCCTCCCGTCCTTCAACCCCATCTACATCATGGCCGACTCGGGAGCCCGCGGCTCGGCCCAGCAGATCCGCCAGCTGGCCGGCATGCGCGGCCTCATGGCCCGCCCCTCCGGCGAGATCATCGAGACCCCCATCACGGCCAACTTCCGCGAGGGCCTCAACGTCCTGCAGTACTTCATCTCCACCCACGGCGCCCGCAAGGGCCTCGCCGACACGGCGCTCAAGACCGCCAACTCGGGCTACCTGACCCGCCGCCTGGTCGACGTGGCGCAGGACGCCATCATCACCGAGTACGACTGCGGCGCCATGGACGGCATCACCCTCGGCTCCCTCGTCGAGGGCGGCGAGATCATCGAGCCCATGGGCGAGCGCATCCTCGGCCGCGTGGCCCTCGAGGACATCAGCGACCCGTTCGCGGGTGGCGAGCTGGTGCGCGCCAACGAGGAGATCGACGAGCAGAAGGTCAAGCTCATCGAGAACTCGGGCATCGACAAGGTGAAGATCCGCTCGGTGCTCACCTGCCAGGCGCGCCGCGGCATCTGCGTGGAGTGCTACGGCCGAGACCTGGCCCGTGGACGCAAGGTGAACATCGGCGAGGCGGTCGGCGTCATCGCCGCCCAGTCCATCGGCGAGCCGGGAACCCAGCTCACCATGCGCACCTTCCACATCGGCGGCGCCGCCACCCGGCGGTCCGAGCAGTCCAACGTGGAGAACCGCAACCCCGGCGTGGTGAAGTTCGTGGGCGTGAACGTGGCCAAGAAGAAGGACGGCACGCTCATCGTCATGAACCGCAACGGCGAGGTGGTCATCAACGACGAGCAGGGCCGCGAGCGCGAGCGCTACGGCGTGGTGTACGGCGCCAAGATGCTCGTCAAGGACGGCGAGGTCCTGACCAAGGGCGGCATGGCGCTGGCCGAGTGGGATCCCTACTCGGTGCCCATCCTCACCGAGGTGGCCGGACGCGTGAAGTTCGGCGACCTGGTCGACGGCGTGACCTACGCCGAGCAGGTCGACGAGATCACGGGCCTGGCCCGCAAGGTCGTCGGGGCCTCCAAGGACCCGGACGCCCGGCCGCGCGTCTCCATCAAGGACGAGAAGGGGCAGACGAAGAAGCTCGCCTCCTCCGACGCCGACGCCCGCTACATGCTGCCCGAGGGCGCCAACCTGGTGGTGGCCGACGGCGACGAGATCGACGCCGGCGACGTCATCGCCAAGATGCCGCGCGAGACCACCAAGACGAAGGACATCACCGGCGGTCTCCCGCGCGTGGCCGAGCTCTTCGAGGCCCGCAAGCCCAAGGAGTACGCCGTCATCTCCGAGATCGACGGCGTGGTCTCCTTCGGCAAGGACACCAAGGGCAAGCGCAAGGTGGTCATCACGCCCGAGATCGACGGCAAGCTCCACCCCGAGCTGCTCAAGGAGTACCTGATCGGCAAGGGCAAGCACATCAGCGTCCACACCGGCGACCGCGTCAAGGCCGGCGAGGCGCTCATGGACGGCGCCGCCAACCCGCACGACATCCTCCGGGTGCTCGGCGAGAAGGAGCTGGCGCGCTGGATGGTGGACGAGGTGCAGGAGGTCTACCGGCTCCAGGGCGTGAAGATCAACGACAAGCACATCGAGACCATCGTTCGCCAGATGCTGCGCCGCGTGCGCATCATGGACGTCGGCGACACGAGCTTCCTCGCCGACGAGCAGGTCGAGAAGTGGGTCTTCGAGGAGGAGAACGAGAAGGTGATGAAGGCCGGAGGGCGCCCGGCGCAGGGCGAGCCGTTGCTCCTCGGCATCACCAAGGCCTCGCTCTCCACCGAGTCGTTCATCTCGGCCTCCTCGTTCCAGGAGACCACCAAGGTGCTCACCGAGGCCGCCATCAGCGGCAAGGTCGACCACCTGCGCGGCCTCAAGGAGAACGTCATCATGGGACGCCTGGTGCCGGCCGGCACGGGCCTCTCCGCCTACAAGCACCTCGACATCGAGGTGGAGACGCCGGTCGACGCGGTGGAGCAGGCGGAGGAAGCCCTCGGCCTCGCCACCGCCTCCGGCGAAGAGTAGGGACTTCCGCAGACCAGCTTCATCCGGTGGCCCGGGGCGAAAGCCTCGGGCCATCGCCCTTCATGGGGCGTGCGCCAGGGGGTCAGGGGTGGGTGGACGACCCTGCAGGGACGGGTTGGCCGGGCCTTCCGGGACGCCCCTGGACGGGTGTGCGAGTCTGGAACTATTCCGTGGTTCCAGCCTGTTCATGAAAGAGGACCGGCCCTTTCGTGATTCGTCGCGTCATGGCAGATGGTCTCCGGGACGACAACCGGAACGGTCGATTTTTGAGTGTCACAGTTCAGTCATGACGGATACTTGGCTTTAGTGGTTGACTGAAAAAGTCCAGATTCGTAATATGCCGTAACGTAACTGTCCGGCATTCCGGAAGACCCGGCAGCCTGCACGGACGGTGGAGAGGCCAGACAAGAATGAAGACCGCCGGCATCCAGCGCGGAAGCAGGGAGTTCGAGGAACTCGCCCCGTATCTCAAGGCCGTTCGCGACTATCCGCCGCTCACCCGCGACGAGGAGCACGCGCTCGCCCTCAAGGCCCGCAAGGGCGAGGTGGGGGCCAAGCAGAAGCTCGTCCGGCACAACCTGGCGTTCGTCGTCGCCATCGCCCGCAAGCAGCGCCGCGGGACGGTCCGCCTCGACGACCTGATCCAGGAAGGAAACGTCGGCCTCATGCGCGCCGTCGAGAAGTTCGACCCGCACGCCGGCACCCGCTTCTCCACCTACGCGGTCTGGTGGATCCGCGCCTACGTGGGCAAGTACCTCAAGGAGGCGCGCAGCACCGTCCGGCCGCAGAGCGGCACGGTCGCGCAGCCTGACCTCTCCCTCGACAGCTACATCGACGAGGACGGCGACGTCTCCCACCTCGAGCGAATCGAGGACGAGGGCCCGGGGCCCGAGGGCGGCTACCTCTCCAACGAGGGGGACCGCGAGGTCCGCGACGCGCTCGGCAAGGTCCGCAAGCGCATCGGCGAGCTGGGCTGGGACATCATCCACAACCGGCTCCAGCAGGACTCGCCCAAGACGCTGGAGGAGATCGGCAAGCGCTGGGGCGTCTCCCGGGAGCGCGTCCGCCAGGTCGAGCTGAAGACCAAGCAGTTCCTCCACCGCTATCTCGAGTCCGTCGAGTCGGTGGAAACCGGCCAGATCGGCAACGCCGAGGAAGCCGCCTAGCCTCCCGCAGGATCGCGCTTCACCCAGGCCCACTCCGCCACGCGGGGTGGGCCTTTCGCTTGCAGAGGGTCGAGGCGATGGCGCGGCGCTGCCAGGAAGCGCGGCCGGGGAGGTCGCGGCGTGAACGGATCGGATGCGGCTCGGACCACGGGAGGGGGCGCCGCCTCCGGAGCCCGGCGCATTCCCGCCGAGGCCTGGGACGCCCGGCAGGCCGCCAGGGCTCTCCTCGCCGAGGCGGAAGATCGGGCACGCGGCATCCTGGGCGCCGCCGTGGGCGAGGCCGAGGCGGCCCGCTCGGCGGCGGTGGAGGCGGGGTTCGCCGAGGGGCTCGCGACGGGGCTCGCTCGTGCCGCGGCCGAGATCGCCCGGGGAGCGGCGGAGCGGGAACGCCTGCTGGCTGGCTGCTCGACGGAACTCCTGGAGCTGGCGATCGAGATCGCCGAGCGGATCCTGGGTCGAGAGGTCCGGCCGGGCCTGGACGGCGTCGCCGCAGCCGAGCGGGCCCTCGCCATGGTGCGCGGTAGCCCGAAGGTCGTCCTGCGGACGAGCCAGGACGATGCGGCGGCACTGCGCGAGGAAGGCGGCTCGCCGGGTTTCGATCCGGCGGGACTGCGGCTCCTCGTCGATCCGGAGCTCCGGGCCGGCGAGGTGATCGTCGAGGCCGACGGCGCGGCCGTCGACGGTCGGTTCCGGGCCCAGCTCGCCGAGTTCAGGAGAGCCATCGCCGAGGGGGAGGGATGATGGCGCCGGCCGGGACTCCGCTCTCCCGCGCGCGGGACGCGGTCCGGAAGGCACGACCGCTCGTGCGAACGGGCACGCTCGACGACGTCACGCCCTTCCTGCTCCGCTGCGCGGGGGTGGGCGCCGGCCTGGCCGAGCAGGTCGAGGTCGAGGCGACGCAGGGAACCGCCGTACGAGCCGAGGTGGTGGCGCTTCGCGGCGACACCGCCCTCCTGCTTCCGCTCGGTGACGCCCGGACGGTGGTCCCGGGCGGACGGGTCCGGAGGACCGGGCGAAGGCTGGAGATCGGCGTGGGTCCTGGGCTCCTCGGGCGCGTCCTGGACGGCCTGGGAAGTCCCATCGACGGGCGCCCGCTCCCAAGGGGGCTTTCCCCCTGGGAGGTCGATCGGGGAGCGCCGGCCCCGCTCGCTCGGCCTCGCCTGCGAAGCCCCTTCGTCACGGGCGTCCGGGTCATCGACGGACTCGCCACGCTCGCCGAGGGGCAGCGGGTCGGGCTCTTCGCGGGCCCCGGAGCGGGCAAGTCCTCGCTCCTGGGGCGCCTGGCGCGTTCCCACGGCGCCGAGGTGTGCGTGGCGGGTCTGGTGGGAGAGCGGGGGCGCGAGGTCCGGGAATTCGTGGAGGACGCGCTGGGGACGAAGGGTCTCGGGCGGAGCGTGGTGATCGCGGCAACCAGCGACGCCCCGGCCGTCGTGCGGATGCGCTCGGCCCAGGTGGCCACCGCGGTGGCCGAGTGGTTCGCCCGGGTCGAGGGGCGAAGCGTCCTCCTCCTGGTCGACTCCCTCACCCGGTTCGCCCGGGCGGTGCGGGAGGTGGGGCTGGGAGCAGGGGAAACGCCGGTTCGACAGGGTTTCCCCGCGCGGGTCTTCTCCGAGCTCCCCCGGCTCGTCGAACGGGCCGGGACGGGTCCGGGAGGTCCGATCACCGCGGTCTACACGGTCCTCTCCGGGGGGGACGACGCCGAAGATCCCATCTCGGCGGAGATCCAGGGATTGCTCGACGGGCACCTCGTCCTCGATCGACGGATCGCCGAGGGGGGACGCCATCCCGCGGTCGACGTGTCCTCGAGCCTCTCCCGCGCGATGCCGGCCGTGACGGGAGGAGAGCACCGCGAGGCGGCGGCCAGGGTGCGTCGGGCCATCTCCCGCTGGGAGGCGGCCAGGGACCTGATCGCCGCGGGAGCCTGGGTCCGTGGCGCCGATCCGGCGCTCGACGCGGCGGCCGCCGCCATGCCCGCGATCGAGGGATTCCTCGGCCAGGAGGGGGCCGACGGCGTGCCGCTCGACGACACGCTGGGAGCGCTCCGGGGGCTCGCCTCCGGGATCGAGGAATGACCGCCTGGCCGCTGCGCGCGCTCCTGCGGTTCCGATCGGCGGAAGCGCGCGGAGCGACGCGAGGTGCCGCGGTCCGGTGCGCCGAGGCCCTGCGCGCCCGTCGCGCCGCCCAGGAGCTTGCGCTTCGGGCGGCCGAGGGCCGGAGGAGCGCCGCCTCGACGGGAAAGCCGGCGGCCACGCGGGTTGGCCGCGGAATTCGCGGGCGCCGCGGCGTCCCGGGCGGCGACCGACCAGGCGGCCCGTCGGGCGGCGCGGGACGGGCAGCGGGCGGCCGTCGAGGCGGAGGGGGCGACGCGCCGCGCGCTGGAGGCAGCCACCGCCGCGCGCGAGACCAGGGCGAGGGAGGAGGCCCTGGCGCGAGGGCTCATGCGCTGGGAGGAGAAGCGCCGCCGTGCCCGCGAGGCCGGGCTGGAGCGCGAGATCGAGGAGGCGTGGAGCGCGTCCCGCGGAGCCCTACCGCAGGTCGAAGCCGGCCCGGCCCTGCCGGCACTCGATCTCGAGCCGCCTGGGCCGGAGGTCGCGAGGCGCCGCCTCGCCGCCGCGCTCGAACTGGGCCGGGGAGAGCACCACCTGCTCGCGCGGACGCAGGGTCCGCTGCTCGCTCTTCCAGGTCCGGTCGAGGGTCAGCACGACGTCGGTCCAGACCTCGTCCGACTCGTTGCGCACGAGGATCTGCTGGCCGCCCAGCAGGGAGTCCTTGAGGACGTGGACGTCGGCGCCGATCGAGTTGCCCGGACCGGACGAGGGGCAGGCGATCCAGAGGGCCAGGAAGGAGGCGACGAGCCACCCGCCCACCAGGCCGAGCCGCGCCCTCTGCCAGCGCCCCGCCTTCCGGAATCCCTCGATCAGGTCGGACGTCGCGCGACGCCCCTGGTCGAGCGCCCCCTCGACGAGGCCCGGGACGCCCTGCGGTCGATCGCCCATGGGGGCAGTTTACCGTCCGTCAGGAGCGACGCCAACGTTCCCCGCGACCACCATGGGACCTGCGCGAGGGAGGACGATGGGGTATGAGGTGCTGCAGGTGACACCTCCTTCGCTCTCCCCCGTCTTCGTGGCCGACCCGGCATCCCTGGAGGCGCTGGCGCGCCGCCTCGAGGTCGAGCCCCGCGTGGCCCTCGATACCGAGTCGAACAGCTTCCACGCCTACCGGGAGCGGGTCTGCCTCATGCAGATCTCCATCCCGGGCGGCGACTTCATCGTCGATCCGATCGCGGTGGACGTCGGGCCGCTGGGCGCCGTGCTGGGCGGCGACCGGGAGCTCGTCCTCCACGGGGCCGACTACGACGTGCGCTGCCTCCGGCGCGAGTTCGGGTGGGACCTCGGGCGGATCTTCGACACCATGATCGCGGCTCGTAGGCTCGGCTCGAAGGAGCTGGGGCTGGCCGCCCTGGTCCAGGCCCACTTCGGCGTCCGGCTCACCAAGGAGCACCAGCGCGCCGACTGGGGACGGAGGCCGCTCACCCCCGCGCAGCTCCGCTATGCGGCGCTGGACACCCATTTCCTCCTTCCGCTCCACGACATCCTCTCGGCGGGCCTGTCCCAGGGCGGTGGATCCGACGAGGCGCGCAGGGAGTTCGACCGCATCGCCGCCGCCAAGGCCCACGCGCGGGTCTTCGATCCGGAGGGCTGGCGCAAGCTGAAGGGCGCCCGCGAGCTCGACGTCGAGGGGAAGAAGGTGCTGCGCGCCCTCTGGATCGCGCGAGAGGAGCGGGCCTCGGCCATCGACAAGCCGCCCTTCAAGGTGATCCCGGAGACGGCGCTCGTGGAGCTGGCGAGGCGCCGGCCTTCCCAGGAAGCTGCCATCCGCTCCATCCCCGGCATCACCCCGAACGTCATGGAGCGGGCGGGCGAGGCGATACGCCAGGTGATGGGTACGCTGGAGAGGGACGCTAGAACGCCACGCCCGGACCGGGAGGGGTGATGGGCGCGGCAGGGTCGAGCGGCGGGGGCGGCTCCCCGGCCAGCATCCGGTAGCGGGCCCAGTCGGAGACGACCGTCCGGACGTACTGGCGCGTCTCCCGGTAGGGGATTTCCTCCACCCATTCGTCGAGCGGGAGTCCGGCTCGCGCGCGTGACCAGGCGGCGGCGGCCGTGGGGCCGGCGTTGTATGCGGCGAGCACCTGGGCGGGCGACGCGAACCGATCGGCGAGGAGCGCGAGGTAGGCGACCCCGAGCCGGGTGTTCTCGGCGGGGTCGGCCAGGTCGGAGTCTCCGTGGAAGCCGACGAGCGCCCCCAGCCTGCGGGCCGTCTCCGGGCGAAGCTGGAGGAGGCCTTCCGCAGCGGCGGCACTCCGTGCGGCGGGGATGAAGGCCGACTCCCGGCGCATCACGGAAAGGACGAGCGCCCGATCGACCCCCAGCGCGCGCGCCGCCGGGCGAAGCACGTCGGCGAGTGCGTCGGGGTAGGCGAGGCGCTGGGTCTGGATTCCCGGAGCCAGGTGGTCCCGGGCCATGCGGTAGGCCACCTCGGCGTCGCCGGTGAAGGCGGCCACCTCGGCGAGGAGCGCGGCCCGCGCCCGGACGTCCGGACCGCGGGAGAGGCGCTGGAGCAAGGCGGCGGACTCCTCGCGGAGCCCGGCGCCGGCGAGGTCCACGGCGAGGGCCAGCGCGGCGGCGACGCGGGGATCCCGCGGCGGGTCGGGAAGCGGCGACGGAGGGAGCGGGGCGGAGGGGGGAACGGCGACGGAGAGCTGCTCGAGGCGGGCGGCCGAGAGCAGCGCGTACCAGCCTCCGGGGACCTCGGAGAACGCGGCCTGGTAGGCGGAGGCGGCACCCTGCGGATCCGGGTCGATGCGGGCCTGCCAGTAGAGGGCCGCCGCCCGGAGGTTGCCCGACTCCTTCTGCGAGAGGGAGCGAAGGGCGCTCCGTGCCGCGGCGCGATCCCCGGAACGGAAGAGCGACCAGGCGAGGAACCAGCGGGCATCCTGGGCCCGGCGGGCGCCCGGGCGCTCGCGGAGGAAGACACCGAGGGCGCGGGCCGCCTGGTCATGGCGCCCGATGTCGTACGGGAGCCAGGCGGCCAGGAAGGCTGCGTCGTCGGGGAGGTCGGCCTGCTGGGTGGCGGTCAGCCCGGGAACGATCGGCCGCTCCCGCGCCACCTGGCGGTAGAGGGAGACGGCCTCCTCGATGCGACCCTGCCGCGCCGCGGCGCGAGCGAGCACGTAACGGGCCGCCGCGGGCTCGCCTGGGCCGGGAAGGCGCGCCACCGGGGAGGCGATCCGTTCGGCGTCGGCGGGACGGCCGAGCTGGAGCAGGGCCATGGCGCGGAGGACGGCGGGAAGGGGGGCGGGGCCCAGCAGCCCGTCGATGGCGTCGATCTCCCCGAGCGCGGCGGTGGTCCGACCGGCCGCGAGGAGATGGCGCGCCCTGTCGACACGGTCGGCGAGGGTGAGCGTTCCGGGCGACGAGGCGAGCAGCGCTCGGGCCGCCTCCTCCCCCTCGGTCGTTCCGGGCCGCTCCAGGGCGAGCGCCCGGAGCGCGGCGGGAGCGCGCGGGTCGCCCAGCAGCACCCATGCCCGCGCCAGCGCCAGCCGTGCGGCGGGTGCGTCCCCGCCTGCCGCTGCGGCCCTCGCGGCCTCGCGGGGCTCCCCCGCGGCCAGCCAGGCACTCGCCTCGGCGGCCGCCAGGCGAGGGCGGTCGGACGGGTCGGCGCCGTCGGCGGCGAGGGCCCAGGCCGCGGCCGCCTCCGCGGGGCGTCCGGCTGCGACCAGGTCGGCGGCCCGGCGTGCCCGGGCGGCCGGGCCGAGAGTCACTGGAAGTGAATCAAGCGCGGCGGCGATCGCGGCGGCGGCCTCGGCGGGGCGACGGTCGAGCTCGAGGGCCGAGGCGGCGAGGAGGTGGGCGCGCGCGCCCCATTCACCTTTGGTGACTGCCGCCAGCGCCGCGCCGGAGGCGCGCAGCGCCGCCGGGGCGTCGCCGGAGGAGAGCGCCACGACCGCGCTGCCGGCGCCGTCCGCCCACGTCGTGAAGGGCACTTCGGCGCGGGCGCGAGCCGTCACGGACAGTATCAGCAGCGATGTCACGAATGGGGTGCGCAAAACGCGCCGGATGATGACACAACCCATGGAAGTTGCAGGCCATTATCTTTCTTCACATACCGGCAAATCGTGCGGCGCCGGGGGGTTGACACCCCGCAGCGGGGAGCGAGATAACCGCCCCGATTCGTTGAAGGAAACTCCAAGCGACGATCACGGAAGGAGAACACCTTGTTCAGCAAGCCAACCCCCGCCGAGCTCAACGCCCCGATCAATCCCGAGAGGGGAGTCGAGGGGCACCGGAACCTCTTCTGCGGCAATTACGACTCGTGCCTCGACGAGGCGGTGAAGCGGGCGTGGAACAGCTGGACCTGCACGCGCTGCACGCTGTTCGCCATCCAGCCGCAGATCGAGTCGAGCATCGAGAACTACGCGACGCAGCGCCGCCTGGCCTAGCAGGCGTCAGCGCTCCCCGGTCGGCGGATCGCCGACCGGGAACGGTTCGCGCGGCTCGACCAGGATCTCCGTGAGGTAGACCACCGGCTGTCCGCCGGGAAGGGCTCCGCGGGCGATTCCCAGTCCCATCAACTGCACTTCCGGTGCGAGCAGGTTGGCCAGGTGGGCCGGGCTCTCCACCATGGCCCGGTGCGCGTCGGATGCGTCGTCGCCCCGCGCCACGTTCTCCCGACCCGACCGGAAGGGAATGCCGGCCGCCGCGAGTCGGGTGGAGAGATCCCCGCCTCCTTCCAGGCGGTGGGCCACCGTGGCGGCCGCGAGCATGGCCTCGCTGTGGCGCCGCGCCTGCTCGTCGAGCGCCGAGGCGGCCTGCAAGGAGCGGAGGCCCTGGCGCGCCCGCAGCGCGTTCGCGTCCGAACGGATGCGGGCCTCGGCCTCGGCCCGATCCAGCGGGTCGGGACCGCCCCCGGGACCTGCTCGCGCTCCGCCCTCGCCGCAGGCGACCTCGAGGACGGCCCCCACGGACGGGCCGCGCGCGCCGGTTCCTCCCACCTCGACACGCCAGGTACCTGGCTCCGAGAAGTGGACCGAGGCGGAGAACCGGCGCCCCTCGGACTCGACCGGGACCTCGAAGGCCGCTCCGGACGGGGTCGCGACCCAGACCCGCGGGCCGTCCAGGTCGAGCAGGCGCCCCTGCAGCCGGGCGGTCGATCCCGGGGCCAGCCGGCGCGGGAAGGGGTCGATCTCGGCGCGGCGCTCCGAGGCGAGGAGCACCGCCCAGGCCAGGTCGTCCCGGACCACGACCCCGATGCCCACGTGGGTCGCGCCGCGAAACCGGGACGCGGCGGCCAGGGCTTCGGGCAAGGATGCGGCACGGGCCGAGAGCACCACGGCGGCCGGCGCTGGGTCGACGACGCCGGCCGCGCCGAGGGCGGCCTGCAGGGCGGACGAGGAGAGGGGATGCGGGTCTCCCCCGGCGGCAGCGCGCGCCAGCGTCCGGGCGGCCTGCACGAGCGGCTCCGAGAGCGCCGGGACGGTGCGCTGGGGGAGCGACGCGCGGACCCGATCCAGGGCGGCCGCCTCGAGCGGCGAGAGCCCGGGGAGCGGCGTGGACGCCACGCCAGGGGCGGCCAGGAGCGCGAGGAGCACCGCGGTGGCGGGCGTCATCCCTTCCGGTCCTGCCGGACGCGGACGTCGAGCGCCACGACCACCGGACGCCCGAGCCGCTCGTTCACCCGGGCCACGATCGCGGCGGAGATGCCCTCGGCCTGGCGGGCCCATTCCGTCGAGGAGGCCACCACCCAGAGGTGGCCGTCGGGCCCGAGGCCGCGCACCGTGAGCTCGCGGGAGAGCGGCCAGCCGCAGGCCTCGGCGAAGGCCGCGGCGGCGGCCGGGCGGCGC
Source organism: uncultured delta proteobacterium (assembly GCA_963818535.1). Classification (GTDB taxonomy): domain Bacteria; phylum Myxococcota; class Myxococcia; order Myxococcales; family Anaeromyxobacteraceae; genus CAIOAK01. Next base: position 744,792 of record CAWFSM010000008.1, read on the forward strand.
GCCTCGGATCGGCGCGACAGCGACTCGGCCACCACGCTGGCGAGCGTCCTGCGTCGTCCTCTCGGGCCCCGGCCTTCCATCGGGGGAACCTTGGGGCCGGCGGGCGCGCGGCGTCAAGGCTCCCGGTTGCGCCCGTCGTGGCGCGAACCGTTTCGCGGCGTTACGGCTCTCGGCAGATAGAGGCGCCCGCGCCGATGGACGGCGCCGCCCACGAGGAACGACAGATGAAGCCCACCGTTGACGTGACCGAGGCGAACTTCAAGGAGGTCGTGGAGAAGGACGGGATCGTCCTCGTCGACTGGTGGGCGCCCTGGTGCGGCCCCTGCCGCGTCTTCGGGCCCACCTACGAGAAGGTCGCCGGTCGCCACCCCGACGTCACCTTCGCCAAGGTGAACACCGAGGAGCAGCAGGGCCTGGCCGCCTCCTTCCAGATCATGTCGATCCCCACGCTCATGATCCTCCGCGACAAGATCCTGCTCTTCTCGCAGCCAGGTGCGCTGCCCGAGACGGCGCTCGAGGAACTCATCCAGAAGGCCCGCGAGCTCGACATGGACAAGGTCCGGGCGGAGATCGCGGCGGCGGAGGCGGAGGAGAAGCAGAAGGGCGCGGCGACGGCGTAGCGGCGCTGCAGGATCAGCCCGGCACGGCCGGCTGGGGGTGGACCAGCGCGCCTTCCCCCTCCGGGAAGGTGAGTTGGATTGTGCCCTCCAGCCGCTCGGCCGCATACGCCTCGAGGGGGGCTCGCCCGGGCTCGAGGTCGACCGGCCAGCCGAGCGCGACGAGCGAGTCGACGATTCCCATCACGCCGCTTCCGCTCGACTCCACGAGGAGGTTGAGCGAGAGGTCGCTGAAGGCCTTGAAGTCGAGGACGTATCCCCCCTGTCGCTGGACGGCCTCCTCCACCCGGGAGATGGCCGTGCTGCGAGGCTCGCGAGCGACCGCCTGGAGGCGAAACTGGCGGCCGCGGGCGATCGCCTTCCAGTAGGGGCCCAGGTTTTCGATGCCGGCCACGGGCCGGAGTCTAGAGGGCTGGCACCGTCCTGTCAGACCGGCTTGCTACCTGAACGAACGAGCAGTATCGTTCAGGACGTGAGCCATGGGCAGCGCAACCCGCCAGCAGGAAGTCCTCGAGGATCTCCGTCGCCAGATCCGCCGCATGGAGCGGCGGCCGGCGCGGCGCGAGGGGGTGCTCGCCTGCGGATCCTCCGAGGTGGAGGCGCTGCTCCCCGGCGGCGGGTTTGCCCGTGGCGCCATCTCCTCGCTGTGCGGCGGGCCGGCCAGCGGCAAGACCTTCGTGGCCCTGTCTGCGCTGCGCGAGGCCCAGGCCGGGGGAGGGCTCGCCGCCTTCGTCGACGGCAGGGGTGAGCTCTATCCGCCGGCGGCGCTCGCGCTGGGAGTGAACCTGGCGCGGCTCCTCATCGTCCGGCCGGAGCCGGCGCGTGGCGCGGTGCTCCCCGGCCTCTGGGCCGCCGAGGTCCTGCTCGCGAGCGGGGCCTTCCCCGCCGTGGCCATCGACGTGTCCCTGCGCGGGGTTCCCGCTGCGCGCGCCGAGCCGCTGCTTCGTCGGCTGCGGGCGGCTGCCGAGAAGGGCGGGGCGGCGGCGCTCCTGCTCTCCGGGCCGGGCGACCCGGCCATCCCGGCGGCGCTCCGGATCGACCTCGACGCGGTCCGGTTCCGCCCGGCGCTCCGCGCGGTGGCGGACGGCGCGTGCGCGGAGGTCAGCCATGTCGCCTGAGCGGGGCCCGCCGCGCGTCCTCGCCGTCGTCGTCCCTGCGCTGCCCTTGCAGCGGGTCCTCCGGGAGCGCCCGCCGGCCGGAGCGCTGGCCGTGGTGTCGGAAGGGGTCGTGCGCCACGCCACCCCCCCGGCGCTCGCCGCCGGGGTCAGGCCGGGCGACTCGCTGGTGCAGGCGCGGGCGGCCTGCGCCGGGCTCGAGGCCGTGCCGCTCGACGGCGCAGCCGACCGTGCGGCCCTGCGCGCGCTCGCCGAGGCGCTCCTCTCCCTGTCCCCCGTGGTCGAGGTGGCGCTCCCCGACGCGGTACTCATCGACGCCGCCGGCGCGCGTCTCGCCGGGAACGAGCCAGAGGCGTCGGAGCGCGCGCTGGCGGAGCGGACGCTCGGTCTCTGCCGCGACATGGGCTTCCTGGGCCGGGTTGCGGTGGCCGACGGCAAGGGGGTTGCGCTGGCGCTCGCGCGCCACGCCGGCCGGGAACGGACGCGGGCGGCGCCGGGGGAGGGGGCGCGGGCGCTCGCCCCGTTGCCGCTCGAGGCGCTCGACCTGCCTTCCGAGGTGGCGCGGTGGCTCTCCGCGGTGGGGGTGGAGAGCGCGGGCGCGCTGGCCGCGCTTCCGGCGGAGACGCTCGCCCACCGCTTCGGCGCTCCGGGCGCCGCGGCCGGCCGGCTCTCCCGCGGCATCGATCCACGGCCGCTCGTCCCCTTCGCCCCCGAGACCTTTCCGCACGAGCGCTGGGACCTCCAGGACGAGCTCGGGGTGCTCGAGAGCGCCGAGCCGGTCCTCTTCGCCGCGAAGCGGCTGGCCGACCGGGTGGCGGCGCGCCTCGCCGGGCGCGGCCTGGGGGCGAGCCGGCTGCGGCTCACCCTCTTCCTCGACCCACGTGGCGAGGAGCGGGTCGATCTGCCGCTGGCCCGGCCGGGCGCCGACGCGGCGCTCTGGCTCGCCCCCTTGCGGGAGCGGCTCGCCGGGCTGCGGTTGCCCGCGCCGGTGAGCGCCCTCGACCTCGCGGTGGTGGAGGCGGCCGAGGTCCCGGCCGAGCAACTCGCCGTGGGCGATCGGCCCGAGGCGGCGCGCGCGCTCGACGTGGCGCTGTCGAGGCTCGCGGCCCGCCTGGGGGAGCGCTCCCTCTTCGCCGCCGAGGCGGCCGACCGGCACCGGCCGGAAGCGGCCTACCGGGTGACCCCGTTCCGGCGCGGCGGGGCCAGCCGGGGCGCAGGGGCCGGGCCCGGGGACGTTTCGCCGGATCCACCACCAGGGCGCCCCACGCGCCTCTTCGACCCGCCGCGTCCGATCGTCGCACTGGGAGAGGGCGGTCGTCTCACCGCGTTCCGGATCGACGGCACGTTCCGCCCCGTCCTCTCCCTCGCAGGGCCCGAGCGGCTCGCCGGCGAGTGGTGGAACGAGCCCTTCGAACGCGACTATTACCGGGTCCGGCTCGAGGGGCTGGGCGAGGCCTGGATCTACCGCGACGGGCGCGACGGCCGGCTCTGGCTCCACGGCCTCTTCGACTGAGACGCGCGATGCCTCCCCGCTACGCAGAGCTGCGCTGCCGTTCCAGCTTCTCCTTCCTGGAAGGGGCGAGCCACCCGGAGGAACTGGTGGACCGCGCCGCCGACCTGGGGCTCGAGGCGCTGGCGCTCGCCGACCGTGGCGGCATCTACGGCGTGGTGCGGGCCCACGCCCGGGCCCGCAAGCGGGGGCTCCCGCTCGTCGTCGGCGCCGAGGTGACCTGCGACGGGCTCGGCCCGGGAACGGCGGGGCTCACCCTGCTCGCCATGGACCGCGAGGGGTACGCCGGGCTCTGCCGGCTCCTCACCGAGGCCCACGCGGGCGCGCCGCTCAGGGAGGGGGAGGCGCCGGAAGGCGCGGTGGTCCGGCCGCCCACGCCCCGGCTCCCCTTCCTGGCGGTGGCCGAGCGCGCTCGCGGCCTGCTGGCGATCCACGGCGGCGCCGATGCCGGGGCCGCGGCCCGCCTGCGGGACGCCTTCGGCTCGCGCCTCGCACTGACGGTGTCACGCCACCGGGCCGCCGGCGAGGAGGCGCGCATCGCCGCGGTGCGCAGCCTGGGTCGGCGGCTCTCCATCCCGGTGGCGGTGGTGAACGACGTCCACACCCACGAGCGGCGTCGCCAGCCCCTGCAGGACGTCCTCACCTGCGTCCGGCTGGGCACGAGCGTCGACCGGGTGGGGCGGCGCCTCTTCCCCAACGCCGAGCGCACGCTGAAGGGGCCCGAGGAGATGGCGCGGCTGTGGCCCGACTTCCCCGAGGGGCTCGAGGCGGCTGCGGACCTCGCCGCCTCCTGCACCTTCCGGCTCGAGGAGATACGCGGCGAGCACCCGCTCCCGCCGGTGCTGGCCGAGGCCGCCGCCGTGGCCGGGGAGGGGACCACGCCGGTGGGCGGGATGGACCTGCTCCGGCACCTGGTGCGCGACGGCGCGCGCTGGCGCTACGGCGGCGCCCCCCCTGCCGACGTGGAGCGGCAACTCGCCCGGGAGCTCGCGCTGGTCGAGCAGCTCGGCTACGAGAGCTACTTCCTCACCGTCTGGGACGTGGTCCGCTTCGCCCGCGAGCGCGGCATCCTCTGCCAGGGGCGGGGCAGCGCGGCCAACTCGGCCATCTGCTTCGCGCTCGGCATCACCTCCATCGACCCGGTGCGCATGGGGCTGCTCTTCGAGCGCTTCCTCTCCGCGGAGCGAGGCGAGCCGCCCGACATCGACGTCGACTTCGAGCACGAGCGGCGCGAGGAGGTCATCCAGTACGTCTACGGGCGCTACGGACGCGACCGGGCCGGCATGGTCTGCGAGGTCATCAGCTACCGCGCCCGCTCGGCCATCCGCGACGTGGGCAAGGCGCTGGGGCTCGCCCCCGACCAGGTGGACCGGCTGGCGAAGCTCGTGGGCAGCCACGACGCGGCTGGCGAGATCCCGGCGGCGGTGCTCGAGCAGGCCGGGCTCGATCCGGAAGGTTCGCCCGCGGTGCGCCACGCGCTGCGCCTCTCCGCGGAGATCGCCGGCTTCCCGCGCCACCTCTCCATCCACGTGGGAGGCTTCGTGATCACGAAGCGGCCGCTCGTCGAGACCGTGCCGGTGCAGCCCGCCGCCATGGCCGGGCGCACCGTGGTCCAGTGGGACAAGGACGACCTCGCCGAGCTCGGGCTCCTCAAGGTGGACCTGCTCGCGCTGGGCATGCTCACGGCGCTCTCCCGTTCGCTCGCGCTCCTGGCGCTCCACCGGCCGGCTCCCTCCGGCGCGACCGTCGATCCCCACCCGGCAACGCTCGCCGCCATCCCGGCCGAGGAGCCGGAGGTCTACGAGATGATCTCGCGGGCCGACACCATCGGCGTGTTCCAGATCGAGTCGCGGGCGCAGATGTCGCTCCTCCCCCGGCTGCGTCCGCGCTGCTTCTACGACCTCGTCATCTCGGTGGCCATCATCCGCCCCGGTCCCATCCAGGGGGGCATGGTCCATCCCTTCCTGCGCCGCCGGGACGGCCGGGAGGAGGTGCGCTACCCCTACGAGCCGCTGCGGGCGGTGCTGGAGCGCACGCTGGGCATCCCGCTCTTCCAGGAGCAGGCCATGCGGCTCGCGGTGGTGGCCGCCGGCTACACCCCCGGCGAGGCCGACGAGCTGCGCCGGGCCATGACCCACAAGCGTTCCCACGAGCGCATCGAGGAGATGCGCGGCCGGCTCACGGCCGGAATGGCCGCGAAGGGAATCCCGCAGAAGGACGCCGACGCCATCCTGCAGCAGCTCCACGGCTTCGCCGGCTACGGCTTCCCCGAGTCGCACGCCGCCTCCTTCGCGCTGCTCGTCTACGCGTCGGCCTGGGTGAAGCGGCATCACCCCGCCGCCTTCGCCGCGGCGCTGCTCGACAGCCAGCCCATGGGGTTCTACGCCCCCCATACGCTGGTGGAGGACGCCAAGCGGAACGGGGTGGAGGTGCGCGGCGTCGACGTCGTCCACAGCGCCTGGGAATGCACGCTGGAGGGGGCGGAGGAGGGGGTTGCGGCGGCGCCCGGGGAACGGCCGGCGTTGCGGCTCGGCCTCGGCCGCATCCGCGGGCTGCCGCGGACCGTGGGGGATGCGGTGGTCGCGGCCCGGCGGGAGGCCCCCTTCGTCTCGGTGGAGGATCTGGCGCGGCGGGCGCGGTTGTCGCGGGCCTGGCTCGCACGCCTCGCCGAGGCAGCCGCGCTCCGTTCGCTCGCGCCGGGGCGGCGATCCGCCCTCTGGACGGCGCTGGGGCTGTCCCCGGGGGACGAGGCTGGCCTCTTCGCCGGACGCCTCCCGCCCGAGGCGGAGGCCGCCATCGCGGAGCCGGCCGCGGCCGAGGAGGTGGCGCGTGACTACGCCGCCACCGGGCTCTCCGAGAGGGCCCACCCGGTCTCCTTCCTGCGGGCGGCGCTCGCGGCCCGCGGGGCCCGGACCACCCGGGAGCTCTCGCGGCTGCGCGATCGGGCGGCGGTCGAGGTGGGTGGGATCGTCATCGTGCGGCAGCGCCCGGAGACCGCGCGGGGGATCACCTTCGTGTCGCTGGAGGACGAGACCGGCATCGCCAACCTGGTGGTGATGCCGGACGTCTACGAGCGCTTCCGTTCGCTGGTGCGCAACGCCCCGTTCCTCATCGCCCGGGGGCGCGTCGAGCGCACCGGTGGGGTGGTGAACCTCCAGGTCCGGGAACTGCTGCCGCTCGCCCCGCTCGACGAGGTCCGGACGGCGTCGCGGGACTTTCACTGAAAAAGACGCGGGAATCCCCGATCCGGATAGGATGTTCCCCGGTTCGAACCCCTGGAGGATTCCCGAATGCGTCTCGCCGCAATGCTCGCGCTCGTCGTCGCGCTCCCCGTCCTGGCCGCCGACAAGGCCCCCGCCGCCCCCGCCGCCGCGGGAACGAAGATCGAGATCAAGGTCACGGAGAACGGATTCGAGCCCAAGGAGATCAAGGTGAAGAAGGGGCAGCCGGTCACGCTCTCCTTCCTGCGCACCACCGACCGCACCTGCATCAAGGCCATCGACATCCCTGCCGAGAAGGTGAAGGGCTTCGATCTGCCGCTGAACAAGGCGGTCGACGCTCACCATCACCCCGACCAGGGCGGGCGTGGAGAAGTTCCACTGCACCGCGATGGCGATGGGGGACGGGAAGATCGTGGTGACGGATTAACGGCGCCGGCTTCAGCCGGCGCAAGAGCGCACCCAGGAATACGTGCCGAGGAACGAAGAAGGGCGCCCGGAGTGATCCGAGCGCCCTTCGTTCGTCAGACCGTACGTCGAAACGGCTCAGAGGCGCCGCTCCTGCGGCGGCTGAAGCCGCCGCTGCTAGGAACAGCCCGTCGTCGTCCCGCAGTTCAGGCACTTGTAGCAGGCGCCGTTGCGCACCGTGATGCTGCCGCAGTTGGGGCAGGGCGGCGCGTCGGCCTGGGCCAGGTACGGCGAGTCCTCCCGGGCGGGCAGGGCGATGACCGGCGACGGGGTGACGGTGGTGGCCGACACGGTCCGGACCGAGGCCGCGAGCCGCGGCGCCGCGGGGGCCGCGCCCGGCGTCATGTCCTTGGCCACCGGCATGCCCTCCTCGGAGGGCAGGAACTTCAGGGACAGCCACCGGAAGATGTAGTCGGTGATCGACTTGGCGATGGGGATGTCCGGGTTTCCGGTGAAGCCCGAGGGCTCGAAGCGGGTGTGGCTGAACTTGTCCACCAGCACCTTGAGCGGAACCCCGTACTGCAGCGCCATGGAGATGGAGGTCGCGAAGCTGTCCATCAGCCCCGAGACCACCGAGCCCTCCTTCGCCATGGTGACGAAGAGCTCGCCCGGGCGTGCCGTCGGCGTACATGCCCACGGTCATGTAGCCCTCGTGGCCGCCGATGGAGAACTTGTGCGTGATGGCGTTGCGCTCGTCGGGCAGGCGCCGCCGCTGCAGGCTGGCGAGCGTCTCGGCGGAGGCCTCCTCCTCCTTGGCCTCGGCCGCCTTGCCGGTGTTGAGCGGCTGGCTGCGCTTGCAGCCGTCGCGGTAGATGGCGATGGCCTTCAGCCCGAGCTTCCAGGCCTCGATGTAGGCCGTCTCGATGTCCTCGACCGTGGCGGTCGGTGGGCATGTTGACGGTCTTGGAGATGGCGCCCGGACAGGAAGGGCTGGACCGCCGACATCATCCGGATGTGCCCCATGTAGTGGATGGTGCGGGTGCCGTTCTGCGGCTTGAAGGCGCAGTCGAAGACGGGCAGGTGCTCGTCGCGGAGCCCGGGGGCGCCCTCGATGGTCTCCGCGTCGTCGATGTACTGGAGGATCGAGCCGATCTCGCCGGAGGAGTAGCCGAGGCGCTGCAGCGCCAGCGGGACCGTGTTGTTCACGATCTTGAGCATGCCGCCGCCCACCAGCTTCTTGTACTTCACCAGCGCGATGTCGGGCTCGATGCCGGTGGTGTCGCAGTCCATCATGAAGCCGATGGTGCCGGTGGGCGCGAGCACGGTGGCCTGCGCGTTCCGGTAGCCGTGCTGGGTGCCCAGCGCGACGGCGTCGGCCCAGGCGCGGTGGGCCGCCTCGAGCAGCTCCGGGCGCGGCCAGCTCCGCGTCGATGTCGGTCGACGGCGGCGGCGTGCTTGCGCATCACCGACAGGAACGGGGCCCGGTTGCGCTCGTAGCCGTTGAACGGACCCTTGTGGGCGGCGATGCGGGCGCTCTGGGCGTAGGCCTCGCCGGTCATCACCGCGGTGATGGCCGCGGCGGTGGCCCGGCCCGGACGTCGAGTCGTACGGGACGCCGGTGGCCATGAGGAAGGCGCCGAGGTTGGCGTAGCCGAGCCCGAGCGGACGGTAGTCCTCGCTGTTCTTGCCGATGCGCCTCGGTCGGGTAGCGCGAGTTGGAGACCAGGATCTCCTGCGCCAGGATGGTGAGGTCGACGGCGTGGCGGAACGACTCGGCGTCGAAGCCGCCGTCGATGGAGCGGAAGTGCATGAGGTTCAGCGACGCCAGGTTGCAGGCGCTGTCGTCGAGGAACATGTACTCCGAGCACGGGTTGGAGGCGTTGATGCGCGCCGTCTCCGGGCAGGTGTGCCAGGCGTTCACGGTGGTGTCGAACTGGAGCCCCGGGTCGCCGCACAGCCAGGCGGCGTCGGAGATCTGGCGCATCAGCTTGCGGGCGCGCACCCGGGTGAGCGGCTTGCCGTTGGTGCGGGCGAGCAGCGGCCACTCGGCGTCGTCGACCACCGCGTGCATGAAGGCGTCGGAGACGCGCACGGAGTGGTTGGCGTTCTGGAAGAAGACCGAGTCGTAGGCGCCGCCGTGGACGTTGAAGCCGCCGTCGTAGCCGGCCTCGATGAGCGCCCAGGCCTTCTTCTCCTCGGTGGCCTTGCTGCTCACGAACTCCTCGATGTCCGGGTGGTCGGCGTCGAGGATGACCATCTTGGCGGCGCGGCGGGTCTTGCCGCCCGACTTGATCACGCCGGCGAAGGCGTCGAAGCCGCGCATGAAGGAGACCGGGCCCGAGGCCTCGCCGCCGCCCGAGAGGTACTCCTTGGAGGAGCGGATGCGGGAGAGGTTGGAGCCGGTGCCCGACCCGTACTTGAAGAGCATGCCCTCGGTGTGGGCGAGGCGCAGGATGGAGTCCATCGAGTCGCTCACCGCGTTGATGAAGCAGGCCGAGCACTGGGGCTGCTCCTCGACCCCCACGTTGAACCAGACCGGCGAGTTGAAGCTCATCTTCTGCCGGTAGACGAGGTGGGCGAGCTCGGCCTCGAAGGCCTGGGCGTCGGCGTCGGAGGCGAAGTAGCCGTCCTTGCGCCCCCAGGCCGAGATGGTGCGGACCACGCGTCCGACCAGCTGCCGGACCGAGGTCTCGCGCTGCGGCGTGCCCTGCTGGCCACGGAAGTACTTGGAGGCGACCACGTTGGTCGCCAGCAAGGACCAGCTCTTCGGGACCTCGACGTCCTTCTGCTCGAAGATGACCTTGCCGCCCTCGCCGGTGATCGCCGCGGTGCGGGTCTCCCAGGCCAGCTCCTCGGCCGGATCCACGCCCGGGGTCGTGAAGTACCGGGGGACGGCGATTCCCTTCCGTGCCGTCTTCCGCTGCTGCCGTGCGCCGCGACGCTGCGCGGACGCGCTCTCCCGCTCGATCATCTCCGACCTCCCGACCGGCCCTCTCCCGGCCTGCGTGGGGCATGAAGCGTCGTCGCCCAGGCCCCGTTTCCCATCCCCAGCCTCCCGTCTTCCGGACCGGAGGCTCTACCCGTCGCCTCTGACACGGGGGGCGCCATCGCCCCATCGCCTGCATCGGCCAGCCGGGTCCACGTTTCGGACCTCGGCGGCGATGGCGGACGATATCCAGCGGCAAGATTGGAGTCAAGGCGCCAACCACAATATATTGTGGGGTATGGTCTTGACAGGCACCAGATGCGGTGAATTTGGCCAGATCTTGAGGTAGGATGACGTCGGGTGGCACGCCGCCATCCGGCCCGAACCCCACCAAGGTTCCCTCCGACGTGTGTACCTTCTTCTGGTGACGCAAGGCGTCATCCAGGGAGAGTCGCGGGGCGTGTCTCGGTCGGTATCGCGTGCTAGAAAGCCCCGACCCGATGGCTGACTCGAACCAGAACATCCGAAACTTCTCGATCATCGCGCACATCGACCACGGAAAGTCGACGCTCGCCGACCGCCTCCTCGAGTTCACCGGGACGGTCTCGAAGCGGGAGGCCCAGGCCCAGTTCCTCGACAACATGGAGCTCGAGCGGGAGCGGGGCATCACCATCAAGGCCCAGACCGTGCGCATGACCTACCGGGCCAAGGACGGCAAGGACTACGTCCTCAACCTGATCGACACCCCCGGTCACGTGGACTTCGCGTACGAGGTCTCCCGGTCGCTGGCCGCCTGCGAGGGCGCGGTGCTGGTGGTGGACGCCACGCAGGGCGTGGAGGCGCAGACGCTCGCGAACGTCTACCAGGCGCTCGACCACGACCTCGAGATCATCCCGGTCATCAACAAGATCGACCTGCCCAGCGCCGACGTGGAGGCGGTCCGCCAGGAGATCGAGGAGGTGATCGGCCTCGACGCCAAGGACGCCGTGCCCACCAGCGCGAAGGAGGGCATCGGCATCGAGGAGATCCTGGAGCAGGTGGTGAAGAAGGTGCCGCCGCCCTCGGGCGATCCGGAGGCCCCCCTCAAGGCCATCATCTTCGACTCCTGGTACGACACCTACCGCGGCGTCGTCATGCTGGTCCGGGTCTTCGAGGGCACGCTCCGTCCCGGCCAGCAGATCCTGCTCTTCAGCAACCGGAAGGAGTTCGAGGTGCAGGGCCTGGGCGTGTTCGCCCCCTTCTCGCGTCCCGTGCAGCAGCTGCAGGCCGGCGAGGTGGGCGTGGTGGTCGCCAACGTGAAGGACGTCCACGACGCCAAGGTGGGCGACACCATCACCGAGGCCCGGCGCCCCACCGACGCCCCGTTCCCGGACTTCAAGGTCGTGAAGCCCATGGTCTTCAGCGGCGTCTTCCCGGTCGACGCCGCCGACTACGACCAGCTGCGCGACGCGCTCGTGAAGCTCCGGCTCAACGACTCGGCCTTCACCTTCGAGCCGGAGACCAGCCAGGCGCTGGGATTCGGCTTCCGCTGCGGCTACCTGGGACTCCTCCACATGGAGATCGTCCAGGAGCGGCTCGAGCGGGAGTACAACCTCACCCTCATCACCACCGCGCCCTCGGTGGTCTACCGGATCACCGAACACGCAAGGTGAAACGGTGGAGATCGACAACCCGGCCAAGCTCCCCCCGGTCCAGAAGATCGCCACCTTCGAGGAGCCCATCCTCACCTGCCACATCCACGGCCGGACCGACGACGTCGGCGCGATCCTCAAGCTCTGCCAGGAACGACGCGGGGTGCAGCGCGACCTCAAGTACATCGGCACCCGGCGGGTGCAGATCACCTACGAGATCCCGCTGGCCGAGGTGGTCTTCGACTTCTTCGACAAGCTGAAGAGCATCTCCCGGGGCTACGCCTCGCTCGACTACGAGCTGCTCGGCTACCAGGAGGCGGACCTGGTCCGGCTCGACATCCTCATCAACGGGGAGCCGGTCGACGCCCTCTCGGTCATCGTGCACCGGGAGCGCGCCTACCAGCGCGGGCGCGACAACTGCCAGAAGCTGCGCGAGGTCATCCCCAAGCAGATGTACGAGGTGGCCATCCAGGCGGCCATCGGCGCCAAGGTCATCTCCCGGGAGACGGTCAAGGCCTACCGGAAGAACGTCCTCGCCAAGTGCTACGGTGGCGACATCAGCCGCAAGCGGAAGCTCCTCGAGAAGCAGAAGGAGGGGAAGAAGCGCATGAAGCAGGTCGGCCAGGTGGAGATCCCCCAGGAGGCGTTCCTCGCCGTGCTGAAGTCGGAGGAGTGACCGTGGAGCCAGGACCCGAGACGACCCCCATGCCCGCTTCCCGGTGTCGGAGGGAACGGCTAGAACGCGGAGCGGCGAGCTGGGTGACGGTGCTCCTCGTGCTGGGACTGGCCGCCGCGGCCTATGCGGCGGTGGTCTTCGTCCCGCCCGCGGTGCTCCACTACGAGGTGAAGCAGGTGGTCCGCGACTACGGCAACCAGGCGGTCAAGAACGCCAACGACGAGGAACTCCTGACCAAGATGGTCCAGAAGATCCGGTCCCTCGATACCGTCGACGGGAGTCGACGACGCCGGTCGCCCGGTCCGGCTGCCCGTGGTCGACCTTCGCAAGGAGGACGTCCTCTGGGACCCGGTCCGCCGACCCGAAGTCGCTGCACGTCGCCTTCGAGTACCCGCGCACGCTCGAGCTGCCCTGGATGAACAGGGTCCTCGAGCGCGTGTACCGGGTGGACCTGACCATGGACCTGACGATGCCGGACTGGGGACCGTCGCGGTGACGGGGAAGGGGAACGCGAGGACATGAACGCGGAGGCCGTGGAGCGGGCGGTGCAGCGGATCGCCCACGAGGTGCTGGAGAGGGCGCGGGCGCAGGGGTCGCTGGAGAAGCTGGCCTTCGTGGGAATCCGGCGAGGCGGCGTGCCGCTCGCCGAGAGGATCCGCGCCGAGATCGGCAAGGTGACCGGGGCCCCGCCGCCGCTGGGAACGCTCGACATCGCCCTCTACCGGGACGACCTGGCCCAGCGCGGCGCCGCGCCCGTGGTGGGACCCACCGACGTGCGCTTCCCGCTGGAGGGGCGGACCATCGTCCTCGCCGACGACGTCCTCTACACCGGCCGGACCATCCGGGCGGCCCTCGACGAGCTGGTGGACTTCGGGAGGCCGCGGCGCGTCTGGCTGGCGGTGCTCGTCGATCGCGGCGGGCGCGAGCTCCCCATCTCCGCCGACTTCGCGGGCGCACGGATCGAGGTTCCGGAGGGGGACGACGTGCAGGTACGCTGGCGGGAGAACGGAGCCGCCGAGGATTCGGTGGTGGTCCGCGAGGGGAGGAAGCCGTGATCGGACGCCATCGTCACCTCATCGGCCTGGAGGGGCTCTCCCGCGAGGAGATCCTGCAGGTGCTCGACCTCGCCACCTCCATGAAGGAGGTCCTGTCCCGGCCCGTGAAGAAGGTGCCGTCCCTGCGCGGCAAGAACGTGGTGAACCTCTTCTTCGAGACCTCCACGCGAACCCGCAGCTCCTTCGAGATCGCCGCCAAGGTGCTCTCGGCCGACTCCCTGAACTGGACGTCGGCCCAGTCGTCCACCACCAAGGGCGAGACGCTGCTCGACACGGCCAAGAACCTCGAGGCCATGCGCCCCGACGTGCTGGTGGTCCGGCACTCCGCGAGCGGCGCCCCCAACTTCCTGGCGCGACACGTGGGCTGCGCGGTGGTCTCCGCCGGCGACGGCGCGCACGAGCACCCGAGCCAGGGGCTCCTCGACTGCTTCACCTTGCGTGAGCGCTTCGGCAGCCTGGAGGGGCGCACGGTGGCCATCGTCGGCGACATCAGCCACTCGCGGGTGGCCCGGTCCGACCTCCACTCCCTGCCCAAGCTTGGAGTGAAGGTCCGCCTGTGCGGGCCGCCCACCATGATCCCGCAGGGGATCGAGAAGCTCGGGGCCACGGTGCACCACGACCTGCGCACCGCGGTGGACGGCGTCGACGCGGTCGTCATGCTGCGCATCCAGCACGAGCGGATCGGCGACCCGCTCATCCCCAACACGCGCGAGTACTCGAAGTTCTGGGGGCTCAACGCCAAGAAGGCCGCGGAGTGGCTCAAGCCCGACGCGGTCATCCTCCACCCCGGCCCCATCAACCGTGGCGTCGAGCTCTCCTCGGACGTCGCGGACGGGCCGCGCAGCGTGATCCTCGACCAGGTCCAGAACGGCGTGGCCGTCCGGATGGCCATCCTCTACCTCCTCGCCGGCGGCGCCGGCGAGGACCGCGCGGAGAAGGTTTCGGCATGAGCAACGTCAAGGACGTGGTGGTCATCCAGGGCGGGCGCGTCATCGACCCGGCCAGCGGCGTCGACGGGATCCGCACCGTGCGTCCTGCGCGACGGGAAGGTGGCGGCGGTCTCGGAGCGGGTCGAGGCGCCCTCGGGAGCGCTGGTGGTGGACGCGCGGGGCAAGTGGGTCACGCCCGGCTTCGTCGACCTCCACGTGCACCTGCGCGAGCCGGGGCAGGAGTACAAGGAGTCCATCGCCACCGGGACGCGCGCCGCGGTGGCGGGCGGGTTCACCTCGGTGTGCGCCATGCCCAACACGGTCCCGGCCAACGACAACACGAGCGTGACCGAGCTCATGCTGGCCCGCGCCGCCGCGGCCGGCCTCGCCCGGGTCTACCCGGTGGGAGCCGTCACCAAGGGGCGCAAGGGAGAGGAGCTGGCCGAGTACGGGGAGCTCCGGGCGGCGGGGTGCGTGGCACTCTCCGACGACGGAAGCCCGGTGATGTCGTCCGGCCTCATGCGGCGCGCGCTCGAGTACTCGCGCGCCTTCGGCCTCCCGCTGGCGGTCCACGAGGAGGACCTGCACCTCGTCGGCAAGGGCGTCATGAACGAGGGCGCCACCGCCACCCGGCTCGGGTTGAAGGGAGTCCCGGCGCAGGCCGAGGACGTCATGGTGCTTCGCGACCTGTCGCTCCTCGAGCTCACCGGCGGGCGCCTGCACCTCTGCCACCTCTCCACGGCGGGCAGCGTCCGGGCGCTGCGCGAGGCCAGGCGGCGCGGCCTCCCGGTCACGGCCGAGGTGACGCCTCACCACCTGGCCCTCACCGACGAGGACGTCGCCACGAGCGACTACGATCCCGACTTCAAGATGAACCCCCCGCTCCGCACGGCGGAGGACGTGAAGGCGCTCCGCGAGGGGCTCGCCGACGGGACCATCGACGCCATCGCCACCGACCACGCTCCCCATTCTCCGGAGGAGAAGAAGCTCGAGTTCGACGCGGCGCTGAACGGCATCCTCGGGCTCGAGACCGCGTTCCCGGTATGCCTCGAGCTGGTGCGCAACGGGCACCTCACCGAGAAGCGGCTCGTCGAGTCGCTGACCGTGGGTGCGGCCCGCTGCTTCGGCCTGCCCGGCGGGACGCTGGCCCTGGGCGCGCCCGGCGACGTCGCCATCCTCGACCCCACGGCGGCGTGGGTCGTCGACCCGATGCGTGGATTCAGCAAGAGCCGCAACACCCCGTGGAAGGGCCGGACGCTCACCGGGCGCTGCACCCACGCCTTCGTGGGCGGCCGCCTGGTCCACGAGACGGGGGATCCTCGATGAGGAAGGCGACGCTCGCGCTCGCCGACGGGACGGTGTTCGAGGGCCAGGCCTTCGGAGCCCAGGGGGAGACCTGCGGGGAGGTGGTGTTCAACACCTCGATGACCGGGTACCAGGAGATCCTCACCGACCCGTCCTACGTCGGCCAGATGGTCTGCATGACCTACCCGGAGCAGGGGAACTACGGAACGAATCGCTCCGACGAGGAGTCCTCGAAGCCCCATCCCACCGGGTTCATCGTGCGCCACTTCGCGCGGGAGCCCTCGAGCTTCCGTGCCGAGGAGGGCATCGAGGCCTACCTGGTGCGCCACGGGATCGTGGGGATCCACGGCATCGACACCCGGCGCCTCACCCGGCACATCCGGACCACCGGCGCGCAGATGGGGGTCATCGCCACCGAGGGGAGCCCGCAGGCGCTCGTCGACCGGGCCCGGTCGCTCCCCGGGATGGAAGGGCAGGACCTCGCCACCCGCATCTCCACGCCCGAGGCCTACGCCTGGAGCGAGGGCGGCGCCGATGCCTGGAGCGACGAGGCCCGCAACGACGTGGAGAATCCGCGATTCCACGTGGTCGCCTACGACTGGGGCCTGAAGCGGGCCATGCTGCGCCTGCTCGCCGAGTCGGGCTGCAGGATCACCGTGGTCCCCGGCGGGACACCGGCCGCCGCAGCGCTCGCGCTCCGGCCCGACGGCGTCTTCCTGACCAACGGCCCGGGCGACCCGGCGGCCGTGGTGGGGGCGAAGGAGACGGTCGCCGCGCTGCTCGGGAAGGTGCCGGTCTTCGGCATCTGCCTCGGCCACCAGATCCTCGCGCTGGCGCTCGGGGCCTCGACCTACAAGCTCAAGTTCGGCCACCGAGGGGCCAACCAGCCCGTGAAGGACCTGGCCACCGGAAAGGTGGACATCACCGCCCAGAACCACGGCTTCGCGGTCGACGACGGGTCCCTGGGCAGGCGGGCCCGCGTGTCCCACGTGAACCTGAACGACGGAACGGTCGAGGGCATCGAGGTGCTCGACGCCCAGGCCTTCGGCGTCCAGTACCACCCCGAGTCCTCCCCGGGGCCGCACGACGCGCGCCACCTCTTCACGCGCTTCGTCGGGATGATGGAGCAGCGCCGGTGACCCTGACGGAACTGCACGACCGACTCCTCGCCTGGGCAGGTGCGGAGGAACGCCAGCCCTGGCTTCTCGAGGCGCGCCGGACCTGGTTCGCGCGGGTCGGGGAGCCGCACGAGGAGGACAAGAGCTTCGAGCACCGCATGAACGGCCTGGTCGAGCACTACCTGCACGACTACCGTCCCGACGGGACGAACCGGACCGTCGACCTCTACCTCCGGGACGGAGCGGTCGACCTCACCACCGACGAGCGCGCCCAGGTGCGCGATTTCGGCCGCAGCCGCAGGGCCCTCTTCGAGGTCCGCAAGATCCGGCCCGGGGTGATGGAACTCGACGAGGTTCTCGGGGGCGCCCGGCACGAGGTGGTGGAGCGGCGCGCGGTGGTCGCGCTCGCCAAGGGGGACATCTTCGAGGCGAGGCTCGTGCCGCACGACGGCAAGCTCCACTTCGCCGCGGCGTTCATCTACCACCCGCGGGAGGTGCGACGCGGCATCCTCAAGGAGGCGAAGCGCCTCGTCGAGGCCGCGCCGCCGGGGCAGGCGCCGGACGTCGACGAATTCCTGGCGCAGCTCTCCCGGATGGCGCTAAGGCTCGAGCGTTACCGCAACGTGCGGGTCGAGTCGATCTACGACTTCGACGCGCCACAGGGACGAAACGCCGTCTGAGCGCCGTCCGGAAGGCGGCCATGGACTTCTCGCTCCTCGAGTTCGTTCCCGACGGGATCTTGGTCGCCGACGAGAACGGCACGATCGTCTACGCGAACGCCACGGCGGTCGAGCTCTTCGGCTGGGAGCGCGACGAGCTCGTCGGGCAGGCGGTCGAGTCGCTCATCCCGGCCCGCCACCGCAACGTCCATATCGGCCTTCGCCGCGGATACCACGAGGCGCCTCGTCCGCGCCCCATGGGTCTTGGAATGGACCTGGCCGCCCTGCGCAAGGACGGCACCGAGTTCCCCGCCGAGATCAGCCTGTCCCCCCTGCGCTCCGGTGGGATCACCTGGGCGGTGGCGGCGGTTCGCGACGCCACCGAGCGGCGGCGGGTCGAGGCGAAGGCCCTGCTCTACCGGCAGGCGAAGGAGGAGGTGCGGGCGCGGGACGAGTTCCTCTCGGTCGCCTCCCACGAGCTGCGCACCCCGGTCACCGCGCTGCACGTCCAGCTCCAGATGCTCCAGCGTGTGGTGGAGCGAACCGGCGCACCCGGCCCGGTCAAGGAACGGGTGGAGTCGCTCGACCGGCAGGTGCGCCGCCTGGCCGGGCTGGTCGAGGCCCTGCTCGACCTCTCCAGGATCCGGCTCGGACGGATGGAGCTCTCCCGCGAGGAGGTCGACCTGTCGGCGCTGGCGCGGGAGGTGGCCAACCCCTACCAGGCCGATCTCGACCTGGCGCGCGGCTCCTCGGTCCGCGTGGTGGCCCCCGGGCCCGTGATCGCCTCCCTCGACCGGGTCCGCATCGAGCAGGTGCTCGCGAACCTGCTCGGCAACGCGGTGAAGTTCGGGGAGGGCAAGCCGGTGGAGATCCGCGTCGAGCGCGGCGGAGACGGGATCCGGGTGGAGGTGGTCGACCGGGGCGTCGGGATCGAGGCCGACCAGGCGGAACGGATCTTCGGCCGCTTCGAGCGGGCGGCACCGGCGCACCACTACCCGGGGCTCGGGCTCGGGCTGTACGTGGCCCGCGAGATCGTCGAGGCCCACGGCGGGAAGATCCGGGTCCGGGGCGAGCCGGGGAAGGGCGCCTCGTTCTCGGTGGAGATCCCGGGATGACGGTGCGCCGGGCCCTGGTCGTTGCCGACGATCTGGGCTACGACCCGGCCATCGACGAGGGAATCCTCCAGGCCCACCGGGACGGGGTGGTGACGGCTGCGAGCGCACTGGTCGACGGGCCGTTCGCGGAGGCGGCGCTCCTCGCGGCGCCGCGGTCGCTGGCGGTCGGGCTCCACCTGCGGTTGCCCAGCGGAACGGGGGGCGAGGAGGCGGAGGTCGAGATCCACCGCCAGTTCCGGCGCTTCGCGGAGCTGCGGGGCGCGCCTCCGACGCACGTCGACGGCCACCGGCACGTCCACGCCGAGCCCGCCGTGCTCTCGGCACTGCTCCGGGTGGCCGGACCGATGCGACTCCGGGTCCGTGCGCTCGACCCGATCATGCGGGACAGGATCCGCGCCGGGGGCGGCCGCGCCTGCGACACGTTCGTCGGCGACGCCGACCTCCGCCCGTGCTGGACGCCGGAGCGGCTGGCCGCCGCCGCCCGGGCGCTGCCTCCGGGGACCAGCGAGGTGATGATCCACCCAGGGCACGCCCCCTCCCACGTCACCACCGGCTTCGGGCGGGAGCGGGAGATCGAGCTCGCCGCCGCGCTGGACCCACGCGTCCGGGAGGCTTTCCGGGCGGCGTGCGTCTCGCTCCTCGGTGTTCTCCCGGAGTGACGGGCGGCGTCCCGCCTCGGGCCGCGTCGTTGCCAGTCCGGACGCTGGGGTGCTACAAAACCGGACATGGCAAGGAAGAAGATCGCACTCGTCGGAGCCGGCCAGATCGGCGGCACCATGGCGCTCCTCTGTGGACAGCGGCAGCTCGGGGACGTCGTGCTGGTGGACATCATGGAGGGCGTGGCCAAGGGCAAGGCCCTCGACCTCCAGGAGACCCGCGGCGTCCTCGGGTTCGACGTGAACGTCACGGGCGGCGGGACCACCGACTACTCGATCGTCAAGGACGCCGACGTCTGCATCGTCACCGCCGGTGTGCCCCGCAAGCCGGGCATGAGCCGGGACGACCTCCTCAAGGTGAACCTCGAGGCGATCACCCGGGTGGCCCAGGGGCTGAAGCAGTACGCGCCCAACGCCTTCGTCATCGTGGTGACGAACCCGCTCGATTCCATGGTCTACGCCATGTGGAAGGTGACGGGCTTCCCGCGGAACCGGGTGGTCGGCATGGCCGGCGTGCTCGACACCGCGCGGCTGCAGTACTTCGTCGGCGAGGCGGCCGGCGTGGCTCCGCAGGACGTGTGCGCCATGGTCCTGGGAGGGCACGGGGACGACATGGTCCCGTTGCTCCGCTACTCGTCGGTGAACGGCGTGCCGCTCGACAAGCTCCTGGAGAAGGCGAAGCTGGATGCCATCGTGGAGCGCACCCGCAAGGGCGGCGGCGAGATCGTGGCGTTGCTGGGCACCGGGTCGGCCTTCTACGCTCCGGCCGCCAGCGCCGTGACCATGGCCGAGAGCTTCCTGCGCGACCAGAAGCGGCTGCTGCCCTGCTCGGCGCTGCTCGACGGGCAGTACGGCGTGAAGGGCATGTTCGTCGGCGTGCCGGTCGTGATCGGCGCCGGTGGGGTGGAGCGGATCGTCGAGCTCGACCTGAACGACGAGGAGAAGGCCATGCTGGCGAAGTCGGTGGCCAGCGTGAAGCGGTCGGTCGACGAAACACGCCTGTAGGGGCGGTCCCGCGTCTTTTCGTCCCCGAGCGCGGGCAATCCAGATAAAAGGGGGGCCCGCGGGAGGCAGAACCGCCCCCGCAGGGCGACCATCAGGAGGCCCCGGTGAAGATCCACGAGTACCAGGCCAAGGAAATCCTCAAGAAGTTCGGCGTGTCCATCCCTCGCGGCATCCTCGCGACCACGCCGCTGCAGGCCGAGGGAGCCGCACGCCAGCTCGGCGGCGGCATCTGCGCCGTGAAGGCCCAGATCCACGCCGGTGGCCGCGGCAAGGCGGGAGGCATCAAGCTGGCCCGCTCCCCCGAGGAGGCCCGTCTCCACGCCGAGGCGCTCCTGGGCATGGTCCTGCACACGCCGCAGACCGGTCCCGAGGGGCAGGAGGTCCGCAAGCTCTACATCGAGGAGGGCGTGCGCATCGCCCGCGAGCTCTACCTCGGCATCGCCCTCGACCGCGAGCGGAGCCGCATGACGGTCATGGCCTCCTCGGAAGGGGGCATGGACATCGAGGAGGTGGCCAAGGCCCATCCCGAGAAGATCCTGAAGGAGACCGTCGACCCGCTGCTCGGGTTCATGCCCTTCCAGGCCCGGCAGCTGGCCTTCCGGCTCGGACTGCAGGGGGACAGCGTGAGCGCCTTCGTGCGCTTCTCCACCGGCCTCTTCCAGGCGGCGGTGGCCACCGACGCCTCCATCGCCGAGATCAACCCGCTGGTGGTCACCGCGACCGGCGGGGTCATCGCCCTGGATGCCAAGCTCAACTTCGACGACAACGCGATCTACCGCCACCCCGAGGTGGCGGCCATGCGCGACCCCGGCGAGGAGGATCCGAAGGAGACGCAGGCCAAGGAGTACGACCTGGCCTACATCGCCCTCGACGGGAACATCGGCTGCATGGTGAACGGCGCGGGCCTGGCCATGGCCACGATGGACGTCATCCAGCTCGCGGGCGGGGCGCCGGCCAACTTCCTCGACGTCGGCGGCGGCGCCGACGAGAAGAAGGTCACCGAGGCCTTCAAGATCATCCTCCAGGACCCCGCCGTGAAGGCGGTGCTGGTGAACATCTTCGGCGGCATCATGAAGTGCGACGTGATCGCCAACGGCGTGGTGGCCGCGGCCCGCCAGCTGGGCCTGTCCATGCCGCTCGTGGTCCGTCTCCAGGGCACCAACGTCGAGCTGGGCAACGAGATCCTGGCCAAGAGCGGTCTCGACATCATCGCCGCGGACGACCTCGGCGACGCCGCCAAGAAGGTCGTGGCGGCGGTCCGGTCCATCAAGGCCTGAGCGGGAGGAACACCGTGAGCATCCTCGTCGATCGAAACACCCGCGTCGTCGTCCAGGGCATCACCGGCTCCGCCGGAAGCTTCCACTCGGAGCAGATGCTGGCCTACGGCACCAAGGTCGTGGCCGGCGTCACCCCGGGAAGGGGAGGGACCCGCTTCCAGGGGCAGGTCCCCATCTTCAACACCGTCGAGGAGGCGGTCCGGGAGACCGGGGCCAACGCCTCGGCCATCTTCGTCCCGCCCCCGTTCGCGGCCGATTCGATCCTCGAGGCGGCCGACGCCGGCATCCCCCTGGTGGTCGCCATCACCGAGGGAATCCCGGTCCTCGACATGGTCCGGGTGAAGCGTTACCTGCAGGATCAGCCCGCCGTGAAGCTGCTCGGGCCGAACTGCCCGGGCGTCATCACGCCGGGACAGTGCAAGATCGGCATCATGCCCGGCCACATCCACCGCCCCGGACGCGTCGGGGTGGTGTCGCGCTCCGGCACGCTCACCTACGAGGCGGTGCTGCAGCTGACCCAGATCGGGCTCGGGCAGACCACCGCGGTGGGCATCGGCGGCGACCCGGTCCACGGCTTCGACTTCATCGAGGTGCTGCGCCTGTTCGAGGCCGACCCCGACACCGACGGCGTCATCATGATCGGCGAGATCGGCGGTACCGAGGAGGCCCGCGGCGCCGAGTGGGTGAAGGCCAACATGACGCAAGCCGGTGGTCGGCTTCATCGCCGGACGCACCGCCCCTCCGGGCAAGCGGATGGGTCACGCGGGCGCCGTCATCTCGGGCGGCGGCGACACCGCCGAGGCCAAGATGGCCATCATGCGGGACGCCGGCATCCTGGTGTGCGAGTCGCCGTCGACGCTCGGTGCGGCGATGAAGGACCTGCTGGCGAAGCGGAAACCCGTGGCCCGGGAGGAGCCCAGCCCGGCGCCGAAGTCGGCCCCCAAGGCTGCTGGCAAGGCGGCGCCGAAGCCGGTGGCGAAGCCCGCGCCGAAGTCGGCCAAGGCGGCCAAGGCGTCGAAGCCGGCCCCGAAGGGGCCGGCCCGGAAGAAGAACCCCAAGCGGTAGCGAACAGGAGAGACACATGGCGATCGAGAGGACGTTTTCCATCATCAAGCCGGACGGGGTCGAGAAGGGCGTCATCGGCCGCGTCATCGCCCGCTTCGAGGCGGTCGGGCTCAAGCCCGTGGCCATGAAGCTGAAGCGGCTCTCGCAGGCCGAGGCCGAGGGATTCTACGCGGTCCACCGGGCCCGGCCGTTCTTCGCCGACCTGGTGAAGTCCATGACCGCCGGCCCCGTGGTGCTCATGGTCCTCGAGGGCGAGGGAGCCATCGCGAAGAACCGCGAGGTGATGGGAGCGACCGACCCCAAGAAGGCGGCCCCCGGCACCCTGCGGGCCGACTTCGCCACCGACATCGAGAAGAACACCGTGCACGGCTCGGACGCTCCGGAGACCGCCAAGGTCGAGATCTCCTACTTCTTCCCGGAGATCGAGGTCCACGCCTACGAGTGGAAGGACAAGCGCTAACTACCCGACATCACTGATGTCGTCGTGATGCGCCCCGCCCGGGACAGCCCGGAGCGGGGCGCGCCGCTATACGGAAGGGCACGTGCTGGGAGCTCCGACATGGGAATGGCTGGCCGCCGCGTTCGTGGTCCTCGGGTCGGCGGCTGCGTCGGCCTCCGAGACGGCGCTGACCGCCCTCGGTGAGCTCCGGGCGCGCCAGCTCGTCGACTCGGGAGGGCGCCGTGGCCGCCTGATGCGGGTCTGGGTGGAGCACCCGGAGCGCGTGCTCTCGTCCGTGCTGGTGACCAACACGCTCCTCAACATCGGGGGCGGCGTGCTCGCCGGGGAGATCGCCGCGGACGTGGCGGCCGCCCACGGCCTCTCTGCCGCCACCACGCTCGGCATCGCCACCGCGGTGGCGACGGTGGTGATCCTCTTCGCCGGCGAGGTGGTTCCGAAGACCCTCGCCAAGCGTCACCCGGTGCGCTTCTCGCTGTCGCTCATCCCCTTCGTGAGCGCGATCTCCTGGCTGCTCTGGCCCGTCTCGATGGGTCTGGTGCGCGCGACCCACGGCCTCATGCGCCTGTTCGGCGGGGGCCAGGTTCCGCCGGGCCCCGCGGTGACCAGCGAGGAGATCGAGTACATCATCGAGATGGGCACTCGCGAGGGCGTGCTCGACGAGGTGAAGGAGGAGCTGCTCAACAGCGTCCTCGAGTTCGCGGACCGGGTGGTGAAGGAGGTCATGGTCCCGCGCACCCGCATGGTGGCGCTCGATCGAGACGCCCCCCGGGACGAGATCGTGCGGGTGGTGACCGAGAACCCGTACAGCCGGATGCCGGTGTACGAGGGGTCCGCCGACAACATCGTCGGGATCCTCATGGTGCGGGACATCGTCCTCGAGGTCGCGCGGGGGCCCGGCCCCATCCCCTGGGATCGGGTCCTGAAGCCGGCCTTCTTCGTCCCGGAGCAGATGAAGGTCTCGCGGCTCCTGAAGGAGATGCAGCGGCGCAAGACCCACCTGGCGGTGGTCGTCGACGAGTTCGGCGGCACGAGCGGAGTGGTCACGCTGGAGGACGTGCTCGAGGAGATCGTCGGGGAGATCCAGGACGAGGGGGACGCCGAGTCCGCCCAGGTCAAGCCGGTGGGGGCCGGGGTGTGGATGGCCGACGCCGCGGTGCCCGCTCCGGGAGCTCGAGGAGTTCCTCGACCGGGAGACCGGCGTCGAGCCGGGCGATCGAGGCGCGTTGCGATTCCCCGACGAGGGCGACTACGAGACCCTGGGCGGCTTCGTCACCGCCACCGCTGGACGGGTCCCGACGGTGGGCGCCCACGTCGACCTCGACGGCTTCCGCTTCACCGTTCGCGGAGCGGACGATCGGCGGGTCACCCGGGTGGAGATCGCCCGCCGCGACCCGGTCACGGTCCCGGTCGGGGAGGGCTGAGCGTGGAGCCGGCACTTCCCGACCTCCGTTCCCTCGCGCGGAGCGAGGTCGATGCGCTCGTCGCCCGGCTGGGGGAGAAGCCCTACCGCGCCCGTCAGCTCTTCCGCTGGCTGCACCAGAAGGGCGCGGCCACGCTGGAGGAGATGAGCGACCTCCCCGCCGGGTTCCGGACCAGGCTCGCCGCGGAACTTCGCCTCACCGTGCTCGAGCGGGCCGAGGAACGGCGCTCCGCCGACGGCACCATCAAGTGGACCTGGCGCACCCACGACGGAAAGCTCGTCGAGTCGGTCTACATGCCCGAGACGGGGCGGAAGACCCTCTGCGTCTCCACCCAGGCGGGCTGCGCGGTGGGTTGCACCTTCTGCATGACGGGGACGATGGGGCTTTCCCGGAACCTCTCGTCCGGGGAGATCGTCGACCAGGTCTCCCGCGCCAACCGGCGTCTCCTCGAGCTCGGGGAGGGCGCTCCCCCGCGCCCCCTCACCAACCTGGTCTTCATGGGGATGGGGGAGCCGCTCCACAACTACGACAACGTCAAGGCAGCGCTCGACGTGCTTCTGTCGGAGGACGGCCCGAACTTCTCGAACCGCCACGTGACCGTCTCCACCTCGGGCGTCGTCCCGGAGATGCGCCGCTTCGGCGAGGAGACCGACGTGAAGCTGGCGGTCTCCCTGAACGCCACGACCGACGAGGTCCGGACCTCCCTCATGCCGCTCAACCGTCGATGGCCGCTCTCGGACCTGCTGGCGGCCTGTCGCGAGTTCCCCATGAAGAAGGGGCGGCGAATCACCTTCGAGTACGTGCTGCTCGGCGGGGTGAACGACACCGACGAGGACGCCGTCCGGCTCTCCCGCATGGTGAAGGGGATCCCCGCCAAGGTGAACCTCATCCCCTACAACGAGAACCCGGGGCTCGGCTTCCGGGCGCCCGATCCCGGGCGGGTCCAGGCCTTCCAGGACCGGCTCGTCGCCGCCAACGTGACGGCGGTGGTACGGAGGAACCGGGGGAGCGACATCGCCGCAGCCTGCGGCCAGCTGGCGGCCGAGGGAGGGCCCGGCGACCCCCGCCGCAGGGGGCGGGAGGGAACGCCGCCGTTGACCGGCCGTGGTTCCGCGGGGTAGAGCACCGCTCCATGGCTTTGCTCGCGGTCGGTTCGGTGGCACTCGACTCGCTCCAGACGCCCTTCGGCGTCCGCGAGGACGTCCTGGGGGATCGGCGACCTACTTCTCGACGGCGGCGAGCTTCTTCGCCCCGGTCAGGGTCGTGGCGGTCGTCGGGGAGGATTTCCCCCAGGTTCACGTGGACTTCCTGCGCGGGCGCGGGGTCGACGTCTCCGGGCTGGAACGGCGGCCCGGCCGGACCTTCCGGTGGTCGGGGCGCTACGAGTTCGACCTGAACCAGGCCCACACCCTGGACACCCAGCTCAACGTCTTCGCCGACTTCCGCCCCGAGCTGCCGGAGGCC
Organism: uncultured delta proteobacterium; assembly: GCA_963818535.1. Taxonomy (GTDB): domain Bacteria; phylum Myxococcota; class Myxococcia; order Myxococcales; family Anaeromyxobacteraceae; genus CAIOAK01. Next base: position 770,422 of record CAWFSM010000008.1, read on the forward strand.
TTCCGCGACTCCAGCCACGTGTTCCTCGGCAACATCGATCCCGAGCTGCAGTCGCGCGTCCTCGACCAGGTGCGCGCCCCCCGGATCGTCGCGGCCGACACCATGAACTTCTGGATCGCCTCGAAGCGCACCGCCCTGCTCGAGGTGCTGCGCCGGGTCGACCTCCTCTTCGTGAACGACGCGGAGGCCCGGCAGCTGGCCGGGGAGCACAACATCGTCAAGGCGGCGCGGGCCATCCTCGATCTTCGGCCCCCGCGCGGTGGTGGTGAAGCGCGGGGAGTACGGCGCGCTCTTCTTCTCCGGGACCGAGGTCTTCGCGAGCTCGGCCTACCCGCTGGCCGAGCTGTTCGACCCCACCGGCGCCGGCGACAGCTTCGCGGGCGGCTTCATGGGCTACCTCGCCCGCTCCGGATCGCTCGACCTGCCCGCGATGCGCCGGGCCATCGTGGTGGGGAGCGTGCTGGCCAGCTTCGCGGTCGAACGCTTCAGCCTCGACCGGCTCCGGGACCTGGGTCCTCACGAGATCCGGGCCCGCTACGCCGAGTTCCGCAGGCTGGCCCACTTCGACGATCTCGACGTCGACGTCCTGCCGGTGGCCGCCCGACCCTGACGATGCGCATCGCCATCCTCAGCGACGTCCACGCCAACCTCGAGGCCCTGACCGAGGTGGAGCGAACGATCGCCGAGCGTGGCGTCGACCTGGTCGCATCCCTGGGGGACGTGGTCGGGTACGGGGCGAGCCCGAACGAGTGCTGCGAGGTCCTGCAACGCATGGCCCGGGTGGCGCTCCTCGGCAACCACGACGCCGCCGTCACCGGCCGGATGGATTACGCGTTCTACTACGACGCGGCCCGGCACGCCCTCGACTGGACCGCCGGCGTCCTGCAGCCCGAGCACCGTGCCTGGCTCTCGGGGTTGCCGTATTCCGAGCGCATCGACGACGTGGGCTTCAGCCACGGGTCCCCCCTGCACCCGGAGGCCTACGACTACATCCTGGCGAGCGAGCAGGCGGCCGAGCTCATCCCGGTCGTCGACGACCTGCCGGGCGTGACCTTCATCGGGCACTCCCACCTCACCAAGGTCTTCGCCCTCCAGGCGGGGAGCGAGGTGGTCGAGGTCTCGGGCCGGAAGTTCCGGCTCCGTCCCGGCTACAAGTACGTCGTGACCGTGGGTGCGGTGGGGCAGCCCCGCGACTACGACAACCGGGCCTGCTTCGTGATCCACGACACCGTCGAGCGCACCGTGGAGTACGTGCGGGTGCCCTACGACATCGAGACCTCGGCCCAGCGCATCTTCGCCGCGAAGGTCGCCGCGAACTTCGGCCGCCGCCTCTTCCTCGGGATCTAGGCGTCGAGCACCGAGAGGTGGCCGCGCACTCCTGCACCGGAGAGCAGGCCGTCCCCGTCGAGCGTCCAGGTGGTGAGGTCGCCGTCCACGGCGAGCCGGGCAGGGGCGAGGGACGGCACCCGCCCGACCAGCGCGCCGGTCGAGGCGTCGAGAAGCTCGACCTCCTCGGCGGCGACGACGACCACGCCGCGCGCGGGAACCGGCGGAAGGTTGCCCGGAGGAACCGGACGACCTTCGCAGGAGCGAGCCCAGGTCATCTTGCCGTCCCGGTCGAGCGCGGCGCAGGTCCCGTCGGGGCCCTTGGCGAGGAGCCCGCCGGCCCGTTCCGCGAGCGAGGGGATGGCCCCGACCGGCGAGGGCTCCACCCAGGCCGCCCCCCCGTGCTCCTCCAGCGCGGCCACCACCGCGTCCCCGCCGACGCGTCCGGCGATGGCGATGCGCCCGGCGAAGCGGAGCGGTGGGCCGGCTGGCGTGAAGTCGAGCGACGCCTCGAACACCCGCTCTCCCGTCGACGGCTCGACGCCCGTCAGCGTCGCTCCCGTGGGAGTCAGGAAGCACAGGAGGCAGGAGCGCCCGGTCCCGGCGACGGGCGAGGCCAGTGGCCCCGCGCCGCGCAGGCGCCATGCGACTCGCCCGACCGGGTCGATGGCGTGGACCATCCCGGCGTCGGACGCCGCGACCAGCATGGAGCCGAGGGGCAGGAGGGAGAGGCGGGTCGCGCCGGGCGACGAGAACGTCCAGAGGGGGTCGCCCTCCGCGGCGCCGAAGGCGAAGACGGACGGGCCGGATCCCAGCAGGACGCGCCCTCCTGGCGCCAGGGCGAGGGTGCTCCGGCCGTCCGCGTCCCTGGGCGCAGGGCGGGTCCACAGGACCGCCCCGGTGGCGAGGTCCCTGCCTTCCATCGTCTCGCCGCGAAGGAGGGCGAGGATGCGGTCCCCGGCACCGGCAAGGTCGGAGCCGGGAGCGCTCCACAGGACGGAACCCCCCGCGGCGTCGAGTGCGATCGTCCGGTCCCGGCCGCAGGCGACGAGCCGCCCGTCAGGGCGGAAGAGGCCTGCCCCCGCCGGCGGGCCGATCTCGAACGAGGCGAGGTGCCGGAAGGAAACCCGGCGCAGCCTTCCCGCGCCGAGGGGCCGCGGGGAGGCCCTCTGCGCCCGCCCCACGCGAAGGCGCCGCCGGCCGCTCGACGTGCGGTCTCCCTCCCTCGCCTCCACGACCTGGGCGAGCGTGGTCGCGGCCGTCCGCTCCAGGTCGGAGAGCAGGCCATTGTCCGCCTGGCAGGGCGCGCGCCCCCGGATGACCGCGCAGAAGTCCGTGGCGCCCTCCAGGGCAGCATGCGCGAAGGCCAGGGAGTCGCAGGGCACGGGGTCGGCCCCGTCGACCGTCACGGTTCCGTCGCCGACGACCACGCGGGCCGTCGCGTTTCGTCCCGGGCGCGCCAGGTCGAAGGTGACCGGGGCAGCGGGCGCGGCGGCCATCCGGGAGGCGGCCGCGCACAGGTCGCGGAAGAGCAGGTACGGGGCGCCGGCGAGCGACAGGAACTCGTCGCCCGACGGGGCGCGGAAGGAGACCCGACCGCGGACGAGGAGCGAGGCCAGGTCGGCGCCGGGGCCCCGCCAGGTCGTGAGCCGCCCGGTCTCGTCGTGGAGCTCGAAGCTGCACGCGGCATCGCGGAGGCGCCGCCGGGTCCTGCGGGTGCGCGTGCGCGGCGCAGCGCCGCTCGCGCGTCGCTCCCCGGCGTCGACGGGCGACCGGGACGCCGCGAGAAGGAGGCGGCGCAGCTCGGGGAGGGCGCGGGCTGCCGGGGAGATCTCCACCACGCGGTCGCAGAAGGCGACGGCGGCAGCGCGGGCCGCCTCGGCCAGGCGAGGCAGGTCGACCTCGACGTCGTGAGCGAGCAGTCGCGCCGGCCGGGAGAGGGTCGCCACGGAGAGCAGGGCGACGCCATCGCGCCGGTGCAGGAGGAGCTCGACCGCGCCGTCGTCGAAGGGAACGGACGCGTGCTCCTCCCCGGCGGCGAGCCGATCGACCGCCAGGAGCATGCCGAGCACCCCCTCGGCGAGGGGTCCCTCGGTCCGGCCTGCCCCGATATCGACCCCCTCGACCTCCACCGCCAGGACGTCGACGATGGACCGGATCGCCGCCCTCCGGGGCTCGAGGGACCCGGCGCGCAACCCGGCCCGGATCTCGGGGTCCGAGGCCCATCCTTCGCCGATCCGGATCCGAACCATTCCCCGCGACCCTCCAGATCATGGAAATCTCCGGCGATCCGGAGGAATTCCACGTTGACAGGGGGCGGAGCGCGACACAAGATGAGCGATTGCCCGCGGCGACATCCGCCGCGAAATCACCAAGGAATCCTGAGACTTTCATGACCTTCACCGAAGCAGCCGTCGAGGTGCTGAAGCGGGAAGGCAAGCCACTCCACTTCCGGAAGATCGCCGAGATCGCGATCCACGAGAGCCTTCTCGACCACGTCGGGAAGATTCCCGAGGACACGATGGCCGACCAGCTGGCCGCGCACTGCAAGTTGCCGCGGCCGGACAGGGCCATCGTCGTGGTCCAGCACGCGACCTTCGCCCTGGAAGAGTGGGGCCTGCCCGAAGACCCCCTGGGCCTGGAGAAGCTGATCGAGCCACCACCGGTCGACGAGCTCCCGTACCGACCCCGGGAACGCCACCCCATCCCCACCCGGGAGCTCGCGCGGAGCTCGGGCAGGGATGCGAGCCGGGGCCGACGCCGCGAGGAGGGAGACGAGAAGAAGCGTCGCTTCCCGCCGCCGGCCGAGGTCGCCTACGAGATCCTGTCCGGGGCCGAGCGTTCGCTCACCCTGCGGGAGCTCGCGTCGCTCGGGGCGGAACGCATGCTGATGCCCGACGCCTTCGTCCGGGAGACGGGCTCCCTGGCGGCGGCGTTGCGCGAGGACAACCGCCGGCGCGAGTCGGCTGGTCGCAAGGCGCTCTTCGCCATCGACGGGGAGATCGTCACCCTCGGCGCCGCCCCCGAGCCGGGCGATCGCCCGGTTCCGGTCGTGGCCGCGCTGGGCCCAGCCAGCCCCGCCGAGATGCGCCGAGCGGCGCTCGCCGCGCTGCGAAGGCGCCTCCGCGAATGCGATGGGCCGACCGATCGAGCACCTGGTCGGCCGCCTGCTCGAGGCGAGCGGGCTCAAGGACGTCAAGGTCGCGAAGCGCGGGCGGGAGAGCGTCGTCTTCACCGCACGCCGGCGCATGGGTCTCGTCGACGTCCGGCACGCCATCCGCGTGCTTCGCACGGGCACGGACGTGGGGAAGCGGGACGTCACCGACGTCCGGAGGGACGTGGGGCACTACGGGGCGCAGATCGGCATGCTGGTCACCTCCGGAGAAGCCCACCGGGAGGCGCGCGGAGAGGCCACCGCCGCGGGACAGCTGCCCGTCCTCCTCCTGGCCGGTGAGGCGTTCGCGGAGGCCTTCGCCGATGCAGGCGTCGGATGCCGGATCGTCTCGATCCCCGAGGCGGACGAGGACTTCCTGGCCACGGCCGGCGAGGCTGCCCAGCGCGAGGAGATCGCCCGAAAGGCCCGCCGCGAGGAGCGCGATCGCCGGGATGGACGCGAGGAGCGCGAGGCCGGAGGCGGGGGCCGGGATCGCGGCCGGGACCGGGACCGCGACCGACGCGAGGAGCGTCGACCGCCGCGGCCGGACCCGTCCGCGGCCGCTGCACTGGACACCACGCCCCCCGCCGATGTGCCGACGATGGCAGCGGGCGCCGAGGCGCCCGAAGGCGAGGCGGAGGGCACGGCGCGGGCGACCGAGCAGGTGATCCCGCCGGCCGTGGCGCGCCAGGAACCGCCCGCCCTGGACCTCGACGAAGGCGACGACGAGGGCGAGGACGACGACGCTCCCGATGGACCCACGGCGGTGGAGGGCGCGCCAGGCGAGGCGCCCGGCGAGGCATCCAAGGACGGAGCCACCGGAGACGGGCGCCGCAGGCGTCGTCGGCGAAGGCGCCGGGGCGGCCGCGGCCGCGGGGAGCGACGGGCGGACGGCTCTCCCGCACCGGAAGGTGGCGAGGCGGGCACTCCGCCTCCGGCTCCGCCCTCCGGAGATCCTCCTCCCACGAGCTCCGGCGAAGGGACCTGAGCGGGGACGAGCAGGGGTTCGAGGAAGGCCCGATGCGCAACGGTTCCTGGCTCGTCGCTGGCCTGCTGTCGCTGATGCGGGGCGGCGGGCTGCCGGAACGAGCCGGCGCCGTGCGTCGTGACGGGCGTCGCCGATCGAGGAGGCGCAGGGCCCGTCCCGGCTGGCGGCCGTCGGGCTCGACCGGGAGGAACTCCGGCGCATCGGGCTCGAGGCCTTCGCCTCGGACGCCCGGATTCGTGGTGCCGACGGGCGAACCGGCGCAAGGGGCGCCGCGCTGCCGGGGCGCGATCGCGCTCGAGGATGCCCGGCTCACCGCGCAGCGGGACGGGCAACGCAGGCCGAGGTCCTCGTCCGGCTGGAGGTGGACCCGGGAGAGGACGGCGAACCGGCCGTCGACACGGTGCGCGGGGCGGAGAGCGTCGGCCCGGGCGAAGCCGGTGGCGGGCGCATTCCGTCGCGCCATCCGAGTCGAGCGCGAAGCGCGCGGCGAGCGGCCTGGCTCTCGCGCTGGCGGAGGCGCGAAAGCCGGACGCGGCGGTCATCCGCGACCTCGAGTCCGGCGACCCGCGGGTCCGGGAGCTCGCGGTGGGCGTGCTGGCCGACCGGAAGAACGCCGGCGGCCGTTCCCGGTCTCATCGCGCGCCTCCAGGATCCCGACCCCGAGATCGCCGACCGCGCCGTGGGCGCCCTGGCGCAGATCGGCGACCCGCGGGCCGTGGGGCCGATCATCGAGCTGTCTCGCCGCCGGGAGGGGCCGTTCGTCGCCCAGATGGTCCGGGCCGTCGGGGACATCGGCGGCTCCGAGGCGGAGGCCTACCTCGAGACGCATCGCCGCCGGCCATCCCGGATCCGCTCGTCGCCGCAGGCGGCGCGCGAGGCCCTCCGGGACGCCCGGCGGCGCAGCGGCGCCGCCGGCAAGGGCCGGGACCGGGGCGAAGTGAGTCGAGCGTCGCGACGCCACTTTGAGGGTAAGATGCGCGCCGTGCTCCGGAGACACCGCACCGCTCCTCTGCCGCCGCGCTGGCGGCCTGCGCCCAGCGTCTCCCGGAGCGCCGCCGGTCCGTCGCCCCGCGGCCCCGGCCCCGGACCCGACCACCTACTTCCCGCTCGCCGTCGGGAACGAGTGGACCTGGATCGACCGCTCGCCCCAGGTGCGGTGCGGGAGCGCCGAAGCGAGCGCACCGTCCGCATCGTGTCCCGGGACGCCGACGGCTACTTCGTCGACGACGCGCGAGGGCGCGCTCAAGGTCGCCCACGGCTGCATCCAGGACCGGGTCCGCCGGCTCCTCTGCGCTCCCTTCGAGCTCGATCGCACCTGGACCTCGATCGTGAGCGAGACCTCCACCGAGCGCTACCAGATCGCCGCCATCGGGGTCACCGCGACGGTCCCGGCGGGCACCTTCGAGGGCTGCATCCTGGTGCGGGCGCGCAACCGCGCCGGGCCGGACACGGAGATCATCCTCGAGACCACCTACGCGCCGGGCGTCGGGCCGGTCCGCATCGAGACCTTCGCGGTGGTGGAGGGTCGCAAGGTACCCCAGGTCAAGGCGGAGCTGGCATCGCATCGCATCGTGAGGGCATCTCGATGAAAGAGGTCGGCATCGGAATCGCTGGATTCGGAACCGTGGGCGGAGGGGTGCTCTCCATCCTCCGCAGCCACGCGCGGGAGATCGAGGCGCGCCTCGGCGCGCGCATCGTCGTCCGGAAGGTGGCGGTGCGCGATCCGGAGAAGGAGCGCATGGTCGACCTCGATCGGTCGCTCCTCACCACCCGCTACCAGGACCTGGTCGAGGACCCGTCGGTCCAGGTCGTGGTCGAGCTGGTGGGCGGCACCACCGAGGCGCGAAGGCTCGTCCTCGCGGCGCTCCGAGGCCGGCAAGCACGTGGTCACCGCCAACAAGGCGCTGCTCGCCTTCCACGGGGACGAGATCTTCCGGCTGGCCCAGGAGAAGGGCGTCGACGTGTACTACGAGGGCGCCGTGGCCGGCGGCGTGCCCGGTCATCCGCACGCTCCGGGAGGCGCTCGCGTCCGATCGCATCCAGGCCATCCACGGGATCGTGAACGGGACCACCAACTTCATCCTCACCTCGATGGCGGAGAAGGGGGAGCCGCTCGCCACGGCGCTCGCCGAGGCGCAGCGGCTGGGATACGCCGAGGCCGACCCGACGCTCGACGTGTCGGGGGCGACGCCGCGCAGAAGCTCTGCCTGCTCGCGCAGCTCGCCTTCGGCGCCCGGCTCGCGCCACAGGACGTGCTGACCGAGGGGATCATGGGGCTCATCCCCGAGGACTTCGCCTGGGCGAAGGAGTTCGGCTACGCCCTCAAGCTGCTCGCGGTGGCCCGGCGGTCCGGACCGAACGGGAGCGGCGAGGACGGGTACATCGAGGCACGCGTCCACCCGGCCTTCATCCCCGCCGACTCGATGCTGGCCGGGTGTCCGCGGGGCCATGAACGCGGTGCTGCTCCGGTCGGAGGCGCTCGGCCCGACGCTGCTCTTCGGCCAGGGCGCGGGCGCCATGCCCACCGGCAGCGCGGTGGTCGCCGACATCATCGACCTCTCCCGCAACCTCCTCTCCGGGAGCCCGGGCCGCGTGCCCGCTGCCGCCGGCGAGCTCGCTCGTCCGGCTGCGGCCCCACGCGGAGATCCGGACCGGCTACTACCTGCGCTTCTCGGTGAAGGACGCGCCGGGGGTGCTGGCGCGCATCGCCGCCACCCTGGCCGCGCCACGGCATCTCCATCGCCGCCGTGCAGCAGCGGGAGCACGAGGAGGAAGGCGCGCCGGTGCCGCTCGTCATCGTCACCCACCAGGCCCGCGAGGCCGACCTCCGCGCCGCCATCCGGGAGATCGACGCGTACGACACCACCGTCCGCCCCCACCCGGCTCATCCGGATCGAGCAGGTCTGACGCCATGGTGCGCTGCGAGATCCGCGTGATCTACGGCGACACCGACCAGATGGGAGTCGTGTACTACGCCAACTACCTGCGCTGGTTCGAGGCGGGGCGCACCGAGTTCCTGCGGGCCAAGGGGCTGTCCTACTCGGACTTCGAGGCCAGCGAGAAGCTCATCCTCCCGGTCGCGGAGGCGGGGGTGAACTACCTCCAGCCGGCCCGCTACGACGACCTCGTCTGCGATCGAGACCAGCCTGGCGATCGCCCGGCGGGCCTCGGCCCGCTTCGAATACGCCGTCCGCCGCGGGACAGGACCTGCTCGCCACGGGATTCACCGTGCACGCCTGCGTCGACGGGGACGGACGTATCCGGCGGCTGCCCGCGGACTTCCTGGCGCGGATGAAGGTCGGCGAGGGGATCGACTAGGACCGAGGGAGGGACCATGGATCGCAACCTGGCGCTCGAAGGCGTTCGCATCACCGAGGCTGCCGCGCTGGCCTCGGCGCGGCTCATGGGGCGCGGGGACCACAACGCCGCCGACCACGCCGCGACCGAGGCCATGCGCGGGGCCTTCAACGACCTGGACGTGAACGGCGAGGTCGTGATCGGCGAGGGGGAGCGGGACGAGGCCCCCATGCTCTACATCGGGGAGCGGGTGGGGCGCGCCGTCGCCGGGCGCGCTCGAGATCGAGATCGCCGTCGACCCGCTCGAGGGCACCAACCTCTGCGCCACCGGCGCCGCCAACGCCATCAGCGTCATCGCCATGGGGCCGAAGGGGTCGCTGCTCCGGGCGCCCGACACCTACATGGAGAAGATCGCGGTGGGTCCGGAGGCGCGCGGCGTGGTGGACCTGGCCCGGCCGGCGACCGCCAACCTGCGCGCCGTGGCCGACGCGCTCGGAAAGTACGTCGAGGACCTCACGGTGGTCATCCTCGACCGCCCCCGCCACGAGCGGCTCATCCGCGAGGTTCGCGAGGCCGGCGCCCGCATCCGCCTCATCGGCGACGGCGACGTCTCGGCGGCCATCAACACCTGCCTTCCCGACACCGGCATCGACATGCTCATCGGCATCGGCGGGGCGCCCGAGGGGGTCATCAGCGCCGCCGCGCTGCGCTGCATGGGCGGCGACATGCAGGGGAGGCTCCGCTACCGGAACGACGCCGAGCGGGAGCGGGCCCGCGCCATGGGGATCGACGACGTGGAGAAGATCTTCCGCATCGACGAGATGGCCCGGGGAGACGTCATGTTCGCGTCGACCGGCGTCACCAACGGCGACTTCCTGAAGGGCGTCCGCTTCACGGGCGACGGGGCGCGCACCCACTCGGTGGTGATGCGCAGCCGGACCGGGACGGTGCGCTACATCGAGACCGAGCACCACTTCCTGCAGAAGCCCAACTACGGCTGGTAGACCCGGGACAGGGGAAAGGACGCGCCATGGCTTCGAAGGTGTCGAAGGAGATGGTGGTGGACGTGCCGGTGGAGGAGTTCTGGGAGGTCGTGGCCGACTACGAGGCCTATTCCAGCTTCGTCCCCTCCGTGAAGCGGACGCGGGTGGTCCGCACCGAGAAGGGCGTGAAGGACGTCGAGTACGAGGTCGACCTCGGGGTGAAGACCATCAAGTACACGCTGCGTCACCTGGAGCACGCGCCGACCAAGATGACCTGGTCGCTCGTGAAGGGCGAGATGATGAAGGTCTCGAACGGGGCCTGGGAGCTCTCGAACCACGCCGGGAAGACGCTGGCCCGCTACACCGTCGAGGTCCAGGTGCAGAAGCCTCCGCTCGTGCCCCAGTCGATCATGGACCGGGTGAGCGACGAGCTGACCAAGGTCCAGCTGCCCCGGACGCTCGATGCCTTCAAGGCCAAGGCCGAAAAAGGACGCTGACCGGGGTTCCTTGACCCTCCCGATCCACGCGTGTTACCGAGATCGGAGGAGGTGGCCGGGTCATGCTGGACGCGTTCGTGATCGAGGAGATCCGGCGCCGCGAGCGGGAGCGCGGTCGCGACGACCGTCCCGGCATCCAGATCCCCGTTCCCGTCCCCGGCAACCCGGCCGAGGACGAGAAACCTCCGGAAGATCCGCCGTCCGGCGGCGTCATCATCATCGACTACGGGTAGCGCTCCGCCCCCGACCCGGTTGCCGTGCGAAGGTGGTTGACGGCCACGCGATCGAGCGGGCAAATAGCGGCAACCCCTTCCCAGCCAACGGAGCCGCCATGACCGAGATCATCAACGTCGCCGCCCGCGAGATCCTCGACTCCCGCGGAAACCCCACCGTCGAGGTGGAGGTCGCGGTCGCGAGCGGGCACCTGGGGCGCGCGGCGGTCCCGTCGGGCGCCTCCACCGGCGAGCGCGAGGCCCTCGAGCTCCGCGACGGCGACAAGAAGCGCTACCTGGGCAAGGGTGTCCGCAAGGCCGTCCAGAACGTCATGAACGCCATCGGCCCGGCCATCGTGGGCATGGACGCCTCCGACCAGGCCGCCCTCGACGCGCGGATGATCGCGCTCGACGGGACCAAGACCAAGTCCAAGCTGGGGGCCAACGCCGTCCTCGGAGTCTCGCTCGCCGCCGCCCGCGCCGCCTCGCTCTCGCACGAGCTGCCGCTCTACCGGTACGTGGGCGGGGTGAACGCCCGGACCCTGCCGGTCCCGCTCATGAACATCCTGAACGGCGGCGCGCACGCCGACTCCAACGTGGACATCCAGGAGTTCATGGTGGTCCCGCTGGGCGCCCCCAGCTTCGCCGAGGGGCTTCGCTACGGCGCCGAGGTCTTCCACGCCCTGAAGAAGGTCCTGAAGGGGAAGGGCGCCTCCACGGGCGTCGGGGACGAGGGCGGCTACGCGCCCAGCCTGGCCTCCAACGAGGAGGCCCTGGCCGTGATCATGGAGGCCATCGCGGCCACCGGCCTCAAGCCGGGGAAGCAGGTCTGCCTGGCCCTCGACTGCGCGTTCTCCGAGGTCTACGACGCGAAGACCGGGAAGTACGTCCTGAAGGGGGAGGGGAAGACCTACGACGCGAAGGGGCTCGTCGACTGGTACGAGAGCCTGGCCGCCAAGTACCCCATCGTCTCCATCGAGGACGGCTGCGGCGAGAACGACTGGAAGGGCTGGAAGCTCCTCACCGACCGCCTGGGCGAGAAGGTCCAGCTGGTCGGCGACGACGTCTTCGTCACCAACACCGAGATCCTGGCCCGCGGGATCGACGAGGGCGTGGCCAACTCCATCCTCGTGAAGGTGAACCAGATCGGTTCGCTCACCGAGACGCTGGAGGCCGTCCGCATGGCCCACCGGGCCGGGTACACGAGCGTCATGAGCCACCGCTCCGGCGAGACCGAGGACACCACCATCGCCGACCTGGCGGTGGCCTGCGACTGCGGCCAGATCAAGACCGGCTCGGCCTCGCGTACCGACCGCGTGGCCAAGTACAACCAGCTCCTCCGCATCGAGGAGGAGCTGGGCAAGACGGCGCGCTACGCCGGTCGCGACGCCTTCCGCGCCCTGCGGAAGTAAGCGCTGACTCGCATCGTCGTCGAGGTTTGACTTCGGTCAGGCCGGGGTCTACTTTCGCGTCCCCTCGTTCACGGAGGTCGTCGAAAGATGCGGTCCGATTGGGTGAAGAAGCGCCGGGGCCAGCCGAACGTCTCGCAGATGCACTACGCCCGGAAGGGCGTCGTGACCGAGGAGATGGCGCACGTCGCGGCGCGCGAGAAGCTCGAGCCCGAGTTCATCCGCAGCGAGGTGGCGCGCGGGCGGATGATCATCCCGGCCAACGTGGCCCACCCCGAGCTCGACCCCATCGCCATCGGCATCGGCGCCACCTGCAAGATCAACGCGAACATCGGCAACAGCGCCGTGGTGAGCGACATCGAGGGGGAGCTCGAGAAGCTGCGCATCTGCCTCAAGTACGGCGCCGACACGGTGATGGACCTCTCCACCGGCGGTGACATCCCGCAGATCCGGGAGGCCATCCTCCGCCACAGCCCGCTGCCCGTGGGCACCGTGCCCATCTACGAGGCCATGGCCCACGTGAGCGACGTGGCCCAGCTCACGCCGGAGCTGCTCCTCCAGATCATCGAGTCGCAGGCCCGGCAGGGCGTCGACTACATGACCATCCACGCCGGCCTGCTGCGGGACTTCATCCCGCTCGCCGCGAAGCGGGTCACCGGGATCGTCTCCCGGGGCGGGGCTCTCATGGCGCAGTGGATGCTCGCGAACCGCGCCGAGAACCCCCTCTACACCCACTTCGACGCCATCTGCGAGATCTTCAAGCGCTACGACGTGGCCTTCTCGCTCGGCGACGGCCTCCGTCCGGGCTGCCTGGCGGACGCCTCCGACGAGGCCCAGTTCGCGGAGCTCCGCGTCCTCGGCGACCTGACCCGCCGCGCCTGGAAGCACGACGTCCAGGTCATGGTCGAGGGGCCCGGGCACGTGCCGCTCGACCAGATTCCCATGAACATGGAGAAGGAGCGGGAGCTCTGCGACGAGGCGCCGTTCTACGTCCTGGGGCCCGCTCGTCACCGACATCGCTCCGGGCTACGACCACATCACGAGCGCCATCGGCGCGACCGTGGCGGCCCAGCACGGAGCCGCCATGCTCTGCTACGTGACGCCCCGGGAGCACCTGGGGCTTCCCGACGCCGACGACGTCCGGCAGGGGATCGTGGCCTACAAGATCGCGGCCCATGCGGCCGACGTGGCGCGCCACCGGCCCGGAGCCCGCGATCGCGACGACGCCCTCTCCCGGGCCCGCTACGCCTTCGACTGGAGGCAGCAGTTCGCGCTCTCGCTCGACCCGGAGACCGCCCGGACGATGCACGACGAGACGCTTCCGCACGAGGCCTTCAAGGACGCCGAGTTCTGCTCGATGTGCGGCCCGAAGTTCTGCTCGATGAAGATCCACACCCACCTGACGGACCTGGCCTGCAACGGCGATCCGTCCAGCGTGGACGAGCACGGGAAGCCGATCGCCCCGGCCCCCACCGTCACGCACTGATCGACGGTCAGCCGCCGATCCGCACCATCGTCTCGAAGGATTCCTCCTCCATGTGGTGCCTCTCGCGCTTGCGCGAGAGCCCCTCGCGGATGGCGGCCTCGATGGCGTCGTCGCTGGCTTCCCGGAGGAGCCCGGCGAGCGGGACCTCGTCGCGGCCGCCGAGGCAGGCGCGCAGCGCGCCGGCGGCGCTCACCCGGACCCGGTTGCAGTCCCCGCAGAAGTTCTCGGTGATGGCTCCGATGAACCCGAGCAGCCCGTGGACCTCCCGGCCGCCGTCCATGGAGGTGCCGCGCATGTGGCGGGCCGGGCCCCATCCGCGGGTGGCGTCGGGTTCGAGCCGGACTCCCTGCTCCACCAGCATCCGCTGCATCTCGGCCACCGACACCGGTTCCCCACCCCCGAAGGGCATGAGCTCGATGTACCGGGCGATGGCCCCGTGGCGCCAGGCGAAGCGGGCCAGGTCGCCCAGCTCTCCGGAGTTCACGTCCCGCAGGACCACCGTGTTCACCTTGAGGGACGGATAGCCTGCCGCCGCGGCCGCGGCGATGCCGCGCCGGATGCGCTCCACGTCGGCGGCGCGCCCGGAGAGGCGTTCCAGGCGCTCGCCGTCGAAGGTGTCGAAGGAGACGTTGAGCTGCCGGAGGCCGGCCTGACGCAGCGGCACCGCCAGCTCCTCGAGCCGGTGGCCGTTGGTGGTGAGGGCGATCTCCTCGATCCCGGGCGTTCCGTGCAGGTCGGAGACGATCTCGACGATGTCCCGCCGGAGCGTGGGTTCTCCACCGGTGAGGCGGACGCGCCGGATGCCCATCTCGGCGAAGATCCCGACGAGGCGGCGGATGTCCGGGCGCTCCAGGGCGTCCCCGTGGGCGCTCTCGAGCCCCGGGCTGCAGTAGCTGCAGCGGAAGTTGCAGCGATCCGTCAGGGAGAGGCGCAGGTAGACGATGTGCCGACCCTGGGGATCGACGAGCGGGCGGCGAGAGCCCGGAGTGGGGACTCCGTCGGTCACAGGGGGCGCGTCTCCAGCCGGGCGATGGTCTCGATGCCGGCCTGACCGATGGCGAGGAGGGCCTCGACGACCTGGGGGTCGAACTGGGTCCCCGACTGTCGGGCGATCTCCCGGATGGCCTGCTCGAAGCCGAGGCTCCTGCGGTACGGACGGTCGCTCGCCATGGCGTCGAGCGCGTCGGCCACCGCGAAGATGCGCGCCCCCACGGTGATGCGGTCGCCCTTCAGGCCCCGGGGATATCCGGACCCGTCGAATCGTTCCTGATGGGAGAGGACGATCTCGGCCGGAAGGCGGAGGAAGCCGATCGACTTCAGGATGTTGAAGCCGGTCTGGGGGTGCTTGCGCATCTCCTCCCACTCGGCGGCGTCGAGCGGCCCGGGCTTGAGCAGGATCGCGTCGGGGACGCCGATCTTGCCGATGTCGTGGAGGAGGGCTCCACGGAAGATGTCGTTCCGCTTCTCCATGGGGACGCCCATGCGGTCCGCCAGGGCGAGCGTGTAGCGCCCCACGCGCTGGGAGTGGTCGCCGGTCTCGTGCTCCCGGGCGTCGAGGGCGGCCACCAGCGCGTAGAGGGTGCTGTGGTAGGCGGCCTCGACCTCGACGAGGGCGCGCCGCAGGTCGCTGGCCTTCTCGCGTACCGTTCGCTGGAGGCTCGTCCGGTAGCGCTCGCGGGCACGCTCGTCCCGCCGCCGGGAGAGGGCGCGCTCGATGGATCGCAGGAGGTCTCCCGACCTGGGCGGCTTGAGCAGGTAGTCGGTGGCGCCCCGGCGGAGGCACTCGACGGCGGCCTCGGTGTCGCCATAGGCGGTGAGCATGACCACCGCGGTGTCGGGGCGCTCCCGGCGCAGCCGGTCGAGGAGCCAGAGGCCGTCCTTGCCGGGCATCTTCATGTCGCTGATGACGAGATGGGGGTCGGTCTCGCGGGCCATCTCGAGCGCCGCCTCCGCCCCGGAGGTGGTCCGGCAGTCGTAGCCCTCGTCGGAGAGCACCATGCCGATGGCGTCGCGGACGACGGCGTCGTCGTCCACGATCAGCACGCGCGCCGCCGTGCCGTCCGCTGGTTCCAGGCTCGACGCTTCGCCCGTCATGCGAGGACCTACATACCCCACCGGGAGGCCGCCGGCCACGGGAAGTCCCGGCCCGGGAGACCGCACAAGCACCCTTGAACCGGTGGGGGTCCGCGAATAGAAACCGCCGGGATGACCACCCCTTCCTCTAGACTCCCGGTGATCGGGCCGGAACCGGTCGACGACGGGGGGCGCGAGGCCCTCGCGTCCATCCGGGCGGGCGGGCTGCCGATCAACGCCCGCAAACCCGGGTGGTTGCGGGTCGGGGTTCCGGGCGGGGAGCGGTACGGTCGCGTCCGGGACACCCTGTCCGGGCTGAAGCTCCACACCGTCTGCGCGGAGGCCCACTGCCCGAACGTCGCCGAGTGCTGGGGGGGCGGGACGGCCACCGTGATGCTCATGGGGGACACCTGCACCCGGGGCTGCCGCTTCTGCCAGGTGAAGACCGCGGCCCGGCCTCCGGCCCTCGACCCCGACGAGCCTCGCCACGTGGCGGACGCGGTCCGGAAGCTCCAGCTCGACTACGTGGTGGTGACGAGCGTGGACCGGGACGACCTTCCGGACGGCGGCGCCGCCCACTTCGCCGAGGCCATCCGGCTCCTCAAGGAGGTCCCAGGACTCCTCGTCGAGGTGCTCACCCCCGACTTCCAGGGAGACGCCGAGGCGGTCCGGACCGTCGGCCGCGCCGGCCCGGACGTGTTCGCGAACAACCTGGAGACCGTGCGGCGCCTGACGCCCGCGGTCCGGGACGGCCGCGCCGGCTACGACCAGACCCTCGGCGTCCTGGCCAGGATGAAGCGGGAGTTTCCCGGGGTGGCGACCAAGTCCTCGGTCATGGTGGGGCTGGGAGAGAGCGCCGCCGAGGTCGATCAGGCGATGCAGGATCTCCGGGGCGTCGGCGTCGAGGTGCTGACGCTGGGCCAGTACCTGCGCCCGTCCGCCTGGCACCTGCCGGTGGTGGAGTTCGTGACCCCGGAGGCCTTCGCGGCCTACGAGGCGAGGGGGCGTGAGCTCGGCTTCCGCTACGTGGCGAGCGGTCCGCTCGTCCGCTCCAGCTACCGCGCCGGCGAGCTCTTCATGAAGGGCGTGATCGAGTCGCGCGCCTCCCAGGCGCGGCCATGACGGAGGGTGAGTGATGCGACGCGTGCGCGACATCGAGGAGGCGAGGAAGCGCAAGGGAAGCGTTCCGGGCGGCGGCCGATGGGAGCGCGAGTTCCCGCTCCGGTCCGTGATCTCCGACGACGGGTCGGCCGACCCCGCCGAGGTGACGGTATCCGACGACCAGGCCGTCGACCTCTACCGCTGGATGCTGCTCTCGCGGGAGGTGGACGAGCGCATGGTCCAGCTGCAGCGGCAGGGACGCATCGCCTTCTACATCGGCGCCATCGGCGAGGAGGCCACCGTCCTCGGCACCGTGGCGGGCATGGAGGAGCAGGACTGGCTCTTCCCGTCGTACCGCGAGCACGCGGGAGCCTTGTTCCGCGGGATGCCGCTCGCCACCTTCGTCTGCGACCTGCTGGGAAACGCCGGCGATCGCATGCTCGGGCACCAGATGCCCTGCCACGAGGCCTGGGCGCCGGGCCGCTTCGTCTCCATCAGCGCGCCCATCGCCACGCAGGTCCCCCAGGCGGTCGGCGCGGCCTGGGCGGCCCGCATCCGCGGCGACGACATGGTCGCCCTGACCTGGTTCGGGGAGGGGGCCACGAGCGCCAACGACTTCCACACCGGCGCCAACTTCGCCGGCGTCCACAAGGTCCCGGTGATCATGGCCTGCCGGAACAACGGGTGGGCCATCAGCGTCCCGCGGGAGCTGCAGACCGCGTCGGAGACCATCGCGCAGAAGGCGGTCGCCTACGGCATCCACGGCGAGCGGGTGGACGGGAACGACCTGCTCGCGGTGCACGCCGCCACCCGTCGGGCGCGGGAGCGGGCCGCGGCCGGGCAGGGCCCGACGCTGCTCGAGTGCGTGACCTACCGGGTCGAGGGGCACTCGACCTCCGACGACCCCCGCGCGTACCGGGGAACGGAGGAGGTGGAAGCCTGGCGCGCCCGAGACCCCATCCTGCGCCTGGCCCGGT
Source organism: uncultured delta proteobacterium (assembly GCA_963818535.1). Classification (GTDB taxonomy): domain Bacteria; phylum Myxococcota; class Myxococcia; order Myxococcales; family Anaeromyxobacteraceae; genus CAIOAK01. The sequence continues at coordinate 787,925 of CAWFSM010000008.1, forward strand.
ACCTGGGCTGGAAGAAGCTGGTGGGACCCAAGGAGACCGACTCCTTCCGGGCCGATGCCCGGGAGCGGGTGCGGCGCGCCGTCGAGGAGGCGGAAGCCTTCGCCCCCAAGCCGGCGATCGAGACCCTGTTCGAGGGCGTCTACGCCGAGCCGCTCTGGCAGCAGAGGGAGCAGCTCGAGGAACTGCGCGCGGCCGTGGCCGCCGACCCACGCACGGCCAGCCCCCGGTAGCGGAGCCCCATGCCGACGATGAACATCATCCAGGCCGTGAACGACGCCCTCAAGCTCGAGATGCGGCGCGACGACAGCGTCGTCGTCCTGGGAGAGGACGTGGGCAAGTTCGGCGGGGTCTTCCGCGCCAGCCAGGGACTGCAGGAGGAGTTCGGCAAGGAACGGGTCATCGACACCCCGCTGGCCGAGAGCGGAGTCATCGGGACGGCCCTGGGGATGGCCCTCTACGGGCTGAAGCCGGTCCCGGAGATCCAGTTCGCCGACTTCATCTTCCCCGCCATGGACCAGATCCTGAGCGAGGTGGCCAAGTACCGATACCGGTCGGGAGGGCAGTACGCCTGCCCCATGGTGATCCGGACGCCCTACGGCGGCGGGATCCGCGGGGGCCACTATCACTCCCAGTCCCCGGAGGCCCACTTCATCCACACCGCGGGGCTCAAGGTGGTCGTTCCCTCCAACCCGTTCGACGCCAAGGGGCTGCTCACCTCCGCCATCCGCGACCCCGACCCGGTCCTCTTCTTCGAGCCGAAGCGGGTGTACCGCGCCGCCAAGGGGGAGGTCCCCGAGGGCGAGGTGGTCGTGCCCATCGGCAAGGCCAAGATCACCCGGGAGGGGAGCCACGTCACGGTGATCGCCTGGGGCGCCATGTGGCACGAGGCCGACCAGGCCGCGAAGGAGGCCGCGGCGCTGGGAATCGAGGTCGAGCTCCTCGACCTGCGATCGCTGCAGCCCCTCGACATCGAGGCCATCACCGGGTCGGTGCGCAAGACCGGCCGCGCGGTGATCGTGCACGAGGCGCCGCGGACCTGCGGCTTCGGTGCGGAGATCTCCGCGCTCATCCAGGAGCGGTGCTTCCTCCACCTGGAGGCGCCGGTGACCCGCGTCACCGGATTCGACACGCCGTTCCCGTACACGCTCGAGAGCGAGTACCTGCCGCGCGCACCGCGCATCCTGAAGGCCATCCGCGAGGTCGTCGCCTTCTAGCCGCACGTACCGGGAGAGACATGGCCTACCAGTTCCTGCTGCCCGACATCGGTGAAGGGGTCGTGGAGGCGGAGATCCTCAAGTGGTTCGTGAAGCCCGGCGACGCCGTGGTCGAGGACCAGCCGCTCGCCGAGGTGATGACCGACAAGGCCACCGTGACCATCCCGTCGCCCAAGCGCGGGACGGTGACGCGCCTCCTCTGGAAGGAGGGGGACGTCGCCAGGGTCCACCACGCCCTCGTCGAGATGGAGCTCGACGGCGGTGCTCCCGAGGTGGCGTCGGTCGTTCCTCTGCCCAGGCCGGCCCCGCCGCCGGCGGTCGCACCACCGCCGTCCATTCCCGCCGCCGAGGTCCGGGCGGCCGTGGCCGAGGCGGTCCATCGCGCCGCCCCAGGTGGCAATGGCAAGGCCCTCGCCGCGCCGGCCGTGCGCGCCCTCGCCCGCGAGCTGGGAGTCGACATCCAGCAGGTCGCCCCCACCGGGCCCGGGGGCAGGGTCACGAAGGACGACGTGCGCGCCCGGTCGAGCACGACCGGGCAGGCCGTCGCCGGCCTTGCCCGGCCGGATGCGGTCGCCCCCGCCCCGGGCACCGTGGAGGTCGTCCCGGTCCGCGGTCTGCGCCGGCGCATCGCCGAGAAGATGGCGCTCTCCAAGCGGACGGCGGCCCATTTCACCTTCGTCGAGCAGGTGGACGCGACCGAGCTCGTCGCCATGAAGAACCGGATGGCGAAGGGCGCCGCGGCCGAGGGGGTGAAGGTGACGTTCCTGCCCTTCGTGCTCAAGGCAGCCGTGGCCGCGTTGCGGAAGTTCCCGCAGCTCAACGCCTCCTTCGACGAGCAGCGGGGAGAGATCCACCGCAAGCACTGGTACGACCTCGGAATCGCCGCCGCGACCGACCAGGGGCTCACCGTCCCGGTGGTCCGGCGCGCCGACCAGCTCTCCATCGTGGACCTGGCGCGCGAGATCGAGCGGCTGGGAGCCGACAGCCGGGCCGGGCGGTTGCGTCCGGAGGACGTCGGTAACTCCACCTTCACGGTCACCAGCCTGGGCGCGCTCGGCGGCATGTTCGCCACCCCGGTGATCAACTTCCCCGAGGTCGCCATCCTGGGCGTGCATCGCATCCGCCCCACGCCGGTGGCCCGCGACGGCCAGGTCGTCATCCGGGACGTCATGTACGTGTCGTTGACGAGCGACCACCGCGTGGTCGACGGCACCGAGGCGGCCGCATTCACCTACGAGGTGATCCGGAACCTCGAGGACCCGGCCCTGCTCTTCCTTCACACGGTCTAGCGGGTGATCGACACCCACTGTCACCTCGACGGCCCCGCCTTCGACGCCGATCGGGAGGCCGCGCTGGCCCGGGCCCGCGCCGCGGGCGTCACCGACGTGGTGGTGCCCGGCGTGGAGCCGGGTGGATGGGAGCGACTCCTCGGGCTCTGCGCCGCCAGCCAGGGGTTGCACGCCGCCCTCGGAATCCACCCGCAGGCGCTTCCGGGCATCGACCCGGCCGACGACGACCGGCACCTCGCCGATCTGGAGTCCCTGCTCGCCCGCGGCGGCGCCGTGGCGGTGGGCGAATGCGGCCTCGACGGCCCGACCGCCGGTTCCGGAGCGCCGCTCGATCGGCAGCGGGCGGTGCTGCGCGGCCACCTGGCCATCGCCCGGCGGTTCGGTCTTCCGGTGCTGCTCCACTCCCTCCGCGCCCACGACGCGATGCGGGAGGAGCTCGAACGGGACGGCGTGCCTTCGGGTGGGGTGCTGCACAGCTTCTCGGGGAGCGCCGAGCAGGTCCCGCCCTTCGCCGCGCTGGGGCTCCACTTCTCCTTCGCCGGGCCCGTCACCTACGAGGCGGCGCGCAAGCCCTTGGCCGCCGCGCGGGCCGTCCCCCCCGACCGCCTGCTCGTGGAGACCGACGCCCCCGACCAGACGCCGCACCCGCATCGGGGCTCGCGGAACGAGCCTTCCTACCTGCCGCTCGTCCTCCAGGCGCTGGCCAGCGCGGTCGGAACCTCGCCCGCCGACCTCGACCTGCTCACGACCCGGAACGCCCGGCGCCTCCTTCGACTCGCCCCGGCCTGATCCGTGACCTCTCCCCGGAAGCCGTCCCCCCGCTCGGATCGCAACGCGCGCCTCCTCGGTCTGGACGCGCTGGATCGGCTCTCGGCTGCCCACGTGGTGGTGCTGGGGCTCGGGGGGGTGGGTTCCTTCACGGCCGAGGCCCTGGCCCGCGGCGGAGTGGGGAGGCTCACCCTGGTGGACGGGGAGCGGGTCGAGGAGACCAACGCCAACCGGCAGCTCCACGCGCTCGACGGCGCCTTCGGAAGCTTCAAGGCCGATGCCGTGGCCGAGCGCCTCCGCCGGGTCGCGCCTGGCGCCACCATCGAGCCGGTCTGCCAGCCCTACGGAGCCGAGACGGCCGAGGCCCTGGTCCCGCCCGGGGTCTCCTACGTCGTCGACGCGATGGATACCGTGGTGGCGAAGCTCCACGTGATCGCCCGCTGCCTGGACCTCGGCATCCCGGTGGTGACGGCGCTGGGAGCGGCGCAGGAGGATCGACCCGACCGCCGTGCAGGTCACCGACCTCTCGGAGACACACACCGACCAGCTCGCCAAGGACGTCCGCAAGTACCTGCGCCGGCGCCATGCGATCTCGGCCACGGCCCCGCTGGGCGTGAAGGCCGTCTGGTCGGTCGAGGAGCCTCGGGTGACCCTGGCCATGCCAGGCGACGAGGAGGGTGTTCCGGGAGCCCGCCCCCGGCCGGAGGGGCAGCGGCGACGGGATCCGAAGTGCTACGGGAGCGTCGCCTTCGTGACCGGAGTCTTCGGCCTCGTCGCGGCCGCGGTGGTGGTGCAGGACCTCGGAGGGGTCGCCCCGCGTACCCCTCGGGTGCTCGCCGACGCCGAGCAGGCGAGGCGCCGAAAGCGCGATATATCCAGGACAACCAGGAGAGACGGATGACGACCAAGACCTACGACGCGGTGGTGATCGGAGCCGGACCCGGGGGATACGTGGCGGCCATCCGCCTCGCCCAGCTCGGCAAGAAGACGGCGCTCGTGGAGAAGGAGTCGCTGGGCGGGGTCTGCCTCAACTGGGGCTGCATCCCCTCCAAGGCCCTCATCGCGGTGGGAAACCTCGTCGACGAGATCAAGGCAGCCGCGGCGCGCGGCATCCTCGTGGAAGCGCCCAGGATCGACGTGGACAAGCTTCGCGCCTTCAAGGAGGGCGTGGTGAAGAAGCTCGTCTCGGGCATCGGGGCGCTCGAGAAGGGGAACGGCGTGGAGGTGCTGAAGGGCACGGCCACCTTCGTCGGCCCGAACGCCATCGAGGTCGAGGCCGGCGGCGAGAAGACTCCGCGTCGAGGCACCGGCCTTCATCCTCTCCACCGGCGCGCGTCCCATCGCCATCCCCGGGCTTCGCCTACGGGAAGGACGTCTGGGCGAGCACGCGAGGCGCTCGACCTGCCCGAGGTACCGGGGCGGCTGGTGGTGATCGGCGGCGGGATCATCGGGCTCGAGCTGGGCACCGTCTACGCCAAGCTGGGGTCGAAGGTCACCGTGGTCGAGGCGCTGCCCACCATCCTGACCGGCGTCGACCCGGAGGCGGTCCGCATCGTCCAGAAGCGGCTGCGCCACCTGGGCGTCGACGTTCACGTGAACGCCAAGGCCAAGGGAATGGAGGCGGCGGGTGGCGCGTGGTCGGTGAAGATCGAGGCGGAGGGCAAGGAGCAGGCCATCCCCGCCGACAAGGTCCTCGTCGCGGTGGGATTCCGGCCCAACACCGAGGGGATCGGGCTCGAGGTGGCGGGGGTGAAGCTGGACGCCAAGGGCTTCGTGCAGGTGGACGATCAGCTGCGCAGCTCGAACCCCGCCGTCTTCGCCATCGGGGACCTGGTCGGTCCCCCGTTCCTGGCCCACAAGGCGTCGAAGGAGGGTGAGATCGCCGCCGAGGTCATCGCCGGACACAAGTCGGCGAGGGACTGGGTGGCCATGCCGGGCGCCATCTTCACCGACCCGGAGGTCGCCACGACGGGCCTCTCCGAGGAGCAGGCCCGCGCGAAGGGGCTCGACCCCCTCATCGGCAAGTTCGCCTTCGCGGCGCTGGGGCGGGCCATCGCGATCGACCACACCGAGGGCTTCGTGAAGGTCGTCGCCGACCGGGAGTCGAAGGTGCTCCTCGGAGTGACCATGGTCGGTCCGGAGGCCTCCGACCTCATCGCCGAGGCCACGCTGGCGCTCGAGATGGGGGCCTACGTCGAGGACGTCGCCCTCACCGTGCACGCCCATCCGACGCTCGCGGAGGCCTTCATGGAGGCCTGCAAGGCGGCGCTCGGCGAGGCCATCCACGCCATCAACCGGCCGGAGCGCCCGCGCCGCGAGAAGGCGGCCGCGCCCGCACAGGGCTAGGGGGGCGCGTGCGGAGGATCCGGGTCCACAAGCTCGGGCGGGTCGAGTACCCCGACGGCCTGGAGCTCATGCGGCTCGCCGCCGAGCGGGTCCGCGCCCGCGACCCCGACGCCGACTGGCTCTTCCTCCTCGAGCATCCGCCGGTCCTCACCCTGGGTCGAGGGGCCGACGCGAGGAACGTGGTGGCGTCTCCGGGCTGGCTCGAGGCCCGGGGCTTCGAGGTCCACGAGACCGACCGGGGAGGGGACGTGACCTACCACGGGCCGGGCCAGTTGGTGGCCTATCCCGTCGTCGATCTCTCGGCGAGGCCCGACGTCCGGAAGTTCGTGGGGACGCTGGAAGAGGCCATGATCCGGACCTGCGCCGACTGGGACGTCGCCGCCGGACGCCACCCGGAGCACCGGGGCGCCTGGATCGGCGCACGCAAGGTGGGAGCCGTCGGCGTCCACCTCAGCCGCTGGATCTCCACCCACGGACTGGCCCTCAACGCCGACGCCGACCTCGGCCACTTCGGTGCGATCGTCCCGTGCGGCATCGGCGACCCTTCTCTCGGGGTGACGACGCTCGCCGCCGAGCTGCGCGCCGCCGGACGAGCGGCGCCGACGCTCGCCGAGGTCGAGGAGCGGCTGGCCGCCCACCTGTGCGAGCTGCTCGAGCGGGAGCGGGTGGACGTGGGCTTCGACCTGCACACCATCTCGGTCACCGCCACCCGGGGCGACGGCAAGGTCCTGCTCCTCCGCCGGACCGAGGAGAGGGGTGGGTTCTGGCAGCAGGTGACCGGCAGGATCGAGCCCGGGGAGGCGCCGGCGGCCGCGGCGCGGCGGGAGCTCCTGGAGGAGACCGGCGCGGACGTCCCGGTGCGTCCGCTCGGCTACGTGCACGGCTTCGCCCTCGGGCCCGTCCTGACCGGCAAGGTCGGTGGGGGGCTGCGCACCGGACAGGAGACCGCCTTCGCCGCGCTGCTCCCCGACGGATTCGCGCCGCGCCTCTCGGCGGAGCACCGCGAGTGGGGCTGGTTCGATGCGGAGGAGGCGCTGGGCCGCCTGCCGTGGGCCGGCTTGCGCCGGGCGGTCCGGCTGGCCGGGGCAGGGGCCGCCTCGCCCGTGGCGCTTGCCCCGGACCTCGCTTCGTGATTCTTTTTCCGGCTCCTCCAGCGTCCGGGTAGGCCAAATGATCACCGTCGAGAAGATTGGCGGCACGTCGATGTCGAAGTTCGACGACGTGCTCGCGAACATCATGCTGCGCGACCCGAAGCACGTGTACGGGCGCGTCTACATCGTCTCCGCCTACGCCGGGGTGACGAACGAGCTGCTCGAGAACAAGAAGACGGGCGCGCCGGGCATCTACGCCAAGTTCGCCCAGGGCGACGACTACCACGGCGCGCTCGACGGCCTGCTCGGCAAGCTCAAGCAGACCAACGCCGGCTTCGCCTCGCTCGGGCTCGACGTGAAGGCGGCGGACGACTTCCTCGACAGGCGGATGAAGGAGCTCCGCGCCTACCTGGATTCGATGCGCCACGTGCTGGCGAGCGGCTACCTGCGGCGGGACAACGTCCTGCTCGCCGCCCGGGAGATGCTGGCCGCCATCGGCGAGGCCCACAGCGCCTACAACAGCGTGGCCATCCTGAAGGCGAAGGGCGTGAAGGCCCAGCTCCTCGACCTCTCCGGCTTCGACGACGACGACCCGCTCTCCATCGACCAGCGCATCCACAAGTCCTTCCAGGGCGTGGACGTGGCCGGGCAGGTGGTGGTGGTCACCGGCTACACCAAGGGCGTCGAGGGCATCATGCGGGAGTTCGACCGCGGGTACTCGGAGGTCACCTTCAGCAAGGTGGCGGTCGAGCTGCGCCCGGGCGAGGCCATCATCCACAAGGAGTTCCACCTGTCCTCGGCCGACCCGGAGATCGTCGGGGCGAAGAACACCGTGCTCGTCGGGATGACCAACTACGACGTCGCCGATCAGCTCGCCGACGTGGGGATGGAGGCCATCCACCCGAAGGCCGCGAAGCCGATGGAGCTGGCGGCGATCCCGCTGCGCCTCAAGAACACCTTCGAGCCCGACCACCCGGGCACGCTCATCACCAAGGAGTACGTGGGCACGAAGGCGCGCATCGAGGTCATCGCCGGGTCGCCCAAGGTCACCGCCATCGAGATCCACGATCCGTCCATGGTGGGCACGGTCGGGTTCGACGCACGGGTGATGGAGGTGTTCGCCCGTCACTCGGTGTCGTACATCCTCAAGGCCACCAACGCGAACTCGATCACCCACGTGGTCTGGGACAAGGCGGTCACGCCGGGGTTCATCGAGGAGCTCGAGAACGCCTACGAGACCGTGACGGTGATGCCGTCGGCCATGGTCTGCGCCATCGGGACCAACATCGCCTTCCCGGGCGTCCTGGCCCGCGCCACCCAGGCGCTGGCCGAGCACCGGATCAACGTGAACGCCGTGTCCCAGTCGCTCCGCCAGACCAACATCCAGTTCGTGATCGGGCGGGACGACTACAAGCGGGCGGTGGCGGCGCTGAACGAGGCGCTCTGCCTCCACCCGCCCACCGCGGCCTAGGCGCTACAGGTCCAGGCCCCCGTCGTCGACGAGCCGGCACACGGCCGAGATGTCCCGGTGGAGCTCCCGGTCCTCGTCGAGGTGGGGGACCACGTCGCGGATGCGCCGATGCGCCTCGGCGACGCGTGCCGCGGGGCGCAGGGGACGACGCAGGTCGAGGGCCTGGGCCGCCACCAGCATCTCGATGGCGAGGCACGTCCGGACGTTCTCGACGACCGATCGGGCCTTCAGCGCGGCGGTCATGCCCATGGAGACGTGGTCCTCGCGACCTGCGGACGACGGGATGGAGTCCACGCTGGCCGGGTGGGCGAGCACCTTGTTCTCCGACACCAGCGCCGCGCTCGTGACCTGGGCGATCATGTAGCCGGAGTCGAGGCCAGGGTTGCGGGCCAGGAACGGCGGGAGCCCGGAGAGCATCGGGTTCACCAGCTGCTCCACGCGGCGCTCGGAGATGGTGGCGAGGTGGGAGGCGGCGATCGCCATCACGTCGAGGGCGAGGGAGACGGGCTGCCCGTGGAAGTTCCCTCCGGAGACGATGTCCCCGTCCTCGGCGAAGACGAGCGGGTTGTCGGTGGCTGCGTTGGCCTCGCGCGAGAGGACGCCGCGGGAGAACGCCAGGCCGTCCCGGGCGGCCCCGTGGACCTGCGGCATGCACCGGAGGGAGTAGGGGTCCTGGACCCTGTGGCAGTCGGGCCCCTGGTGGGAGGCGTTCAACGGGGAGTCGGCGAGCAACTCCCGGAGGTGGGCGGCGGCGTCCGCCTGTCCGATCTGGCCGCGGGCCTCCTGGATGGATGCGAGGAACGGGCGGTGCGAGCCGAGCAGCCCCTCGAGCGTCATGGCGCCGGCCACGTCCGCCATGGCGGCGAGCCTGTCCGCGCGGACCTGGGCGAGGGCGCCGACCGCCACCATGGCCTGGGTGCCGTTCACGAGCGCCAGCCCCTCCTTGGCCTGGAGCACCACCGGGCGGAGCCCGACCCGGGCCAGCGCCTCGCGTCCCGGGAGGCGGTGGCCGCCGACCCAGGCTTCCCCCTCGCCGATGACGACCAGGGCCAGGTGGGCCAGCGGAGCGAGGTCGCCGGAGGCCCCGACCGACCCCCGCTCGGGGACGACCGGGATGCAGTCCCGCTCCAGCAGCGCCAGAACGAGGTCGAGCGTCTCCTCCCGGATGCCGCTGCGGCCCTTGGCGAGGACGTTAGCCCGGAGCAGGACCAGGGCACGCGCCTCGGCAGGAGCCAGTGGAGCCCCGACGCCGGCCGCGTGGGAGAGCACGAGGTTGCGCTGGAGCTTCTCCAGATCCGCCCGTGCGATCCGGACCTCCGCCAGCGTCCCGAAACCGGTGTTGATGCCGTAGTGGGCCTCGCCGTCGTCCAGCCTGGCCTCCACGAGCGCCCGCGCCACCCTGACCCGTTCCCGGGCGGCGGGCGACAGCTCGACCCGGGCGCCGCCACGGGCCACGAGCTCGATCTGGGCGAGCCCCAGGTTTTCTCCATCGACGACGACGCGGGCCATGTGAACCTCCGGCCGGGCATGAATCGCACGTTTCCAGGGCGATTCCCACCCCGGTCGAGGTTGGCCTGCAGCTTGCTCCCGTGGCCTGGATGGCCCACCGCATCGCCCTCGCCACGCTCCTGCTCGCCGCCCTCGCCCCGTCGGCGATTCGCCGGCTTCCCCGCGGTGAACCGGCGGCCTGCGAGCCGGAGGGGCGCGGTGTCCCGCCGTCCCACTGGATCGGCTGCCGCGGGGATCCCGGCCCAGCCCGGCCGCTGACCGGTCTCGAGCTCGTCCTGCTGGGCCGTCCCGTGGACCTCGAGCGGGCAACCGCCGAGGACCTCGCCGCGGTGCCCGGAATCGGTCCCGGGCTCGCGGCCGAGGTGGTCCGGGATCGCGCGGTGCACGGCCCCTTCCGCACGCCCGATGCCCTGCGGCGCGTCCGGGGGATCGGGCCGGCCCGCATGGAGAAGGCGCGGCCATGGGTTCGCACCACGTCTCCATAGCCGCGGGTCGCGCGCATGGGCTAGTCTTCACGGGGGAGGGACGTCCTTGCGGATCCGGTGCGAACGCTGCGCGACCATCTACGAGCTGGACGAGAAGCGCTTGCCGCCGCACGGGGCGCTCGTGAAGTGCACCCGTTGCGATCACGTGTTCCGGGCCGCTCCGCCGGTGGCCGGATCCGTGTCGCCCTCTCCGGAAGCCCCGCCTGGCGTGAGCCCTGGACCTCCGGGAGACGAGCGCACGGCCCTCTTCGGATTCGCGACGGCGGGTGCGGAGGAGAAGACCGCGAGCATCGCCGCGGTTCCCGCGCCCGAGCCCGCTCCCGCGCGCCGCAGGGAGCCCGTACCCTCGGTGACGGCGAAACGCGGCCCGGGTGGCCCGAGATCGCGGTGGCTCTGGGTGGTCCTCGCGGCCCTGCTCGTCGCCCTGGCGGTCGCCGCGGGCTGGTACCTGGTTCAGAGCAGGGCGGCGACGCCGACCACCAGGCTCCCGGCGGTCGTGGAGTTCTTGCCGACCTGAAGGGTGTCGTTGAGCCTCTTGCCCGTCGACGGGTCGGAGACACGGGCCGGATAGCCCAGGTTCACGCGCATCTTCGCGACGCCGCGGGCGAGACGGTGGACCACGACCGCCGTCCCGTCGGGCTCCACGCGGGTCACGAGTCCCACGTGCGCGGCCGCGCCGCCCGGTCGGTCGGCCAGGAAGACCACGTCGCCGGGGGAGCAGCGGATCCCCGTCCGCATGGCGCCACGCCCCTTGGCCACGTCCAGGAGCGCGCCGGCGGTGCGAGCGTCCTTGGGAAGGGGCTTCCCGGCGTTGTCGAAGGCGGCGCGGACGAGCGCCGTGCAACCCGCGCCGTAGTCGCGCCCGTCGACCACCACGCTGCGGTGGCCAACCAGGGACTGGGCGGTGTCGACGGCACGGCGAACGTCCGGCTTCAGTTCCGGTGCGGGCGTCGCGGGCCCGGAAGCGAGAGCCGGGCCGGCGCCGCGTCCTTCGCGGGCACCGGCCCGGCCATCACCGGCGGGCGGGGGCAGGGGTCGGCGGGTCGTGGCCGTCTTGCTGGATGCGCAGGCGACCGATCCGATCGCCAGGGCCAGCAGGAGGAACGCACGTGATGCCGCCATGCCGGTCATGCTATCCGCGCTCGACGCCGCGTCCACTTCCCGGGCGCGGGCGATATCGATCTGTCGGACGCGGGTGATAGGTTTCGCCATTCGATGACGCGCCGTTACCAGTTGCGACCCGCCGCCGGTGCTCCCCGGACCTTCGACGCGGGCGGGCAGCTGAACGACGAGCAGCAGGCGGTGATCGAGGCGCCCGACGGCCCGCTCCTCGTGATCGCCGGCGCCGGCTCCGGCAAGACCCGGACCCTCACCTGGCGGGTGGCCAGGCTGCTCCACGGCCACCTCGATCCCGAGGCGCTGCTCCTCCTCACCTTCACCAACAAGGCCGCGAGGGAGATGCTCCGCCGGGTGGAGGAGGTCGCGCACGTGGACACCCGGCGCATCTGGGGAGGAACCTTCCACCACGTCGCTCACCGCGTGCTGCGGGAGCACGCCGGGCTGCTCGGATACGAGAAGGGCTACTCCATCCTCGATCGGGAGGACGGGCGGGACGTCATGGCCGCCTCCATCGCCGACTGCGGCCTGGCGGTCGGGGCCCGCCGCTTCCCCAAGGCCGACGTCCTCATCGACCTCGTCTCCATGGCGGTGAACACCCAGACGCCGCTCGCCGAGGTGCTCCTCGACCGTCGTCCGCAGTTCGCCCCGCTGGTGGACGACGTCCTGCGCGTGGCGCGGCGCTACGCCGAGCGCAAGCACGGCATGAACGCCATGGACTTCGACGACCTCCTGCTCAACTGGAAGGTCCTGCTGGTCGAGCACGAGGGGGTTCGCAAGCTCCTCTCCGAGCGCTTCCGGCACGTGCTGGTCGACGAGTACCAGGACACCAACCGGTTGCAGGGCGACGTGGTCGACCTGATCGCCTCGCACCACCGGAACCTCTGCGTGGTCGGGGACGACGCGCAGAGCATCTACTCGTTCCGCGGCGCGCACTTCGCCAACATCCTCGAGTTCGAGAAGCGCTACCCGGACGCGCGGCGCTTTCATCTCACGGTGAACTACCGATCCACGCCCGAGATCCTCGACCTGGCCAACGCCTCCATCGAGAACAACTTCAAGCAGTTCCGGAAGGAGCTGCGCAGCGTCCGGCCCTCCGGGTCGCTCCCGGGCCTCGTCCCGTGCCGCGACGTGGAGCAGCAGGCGGCCTTCGTGGCCCAGCGGGTGCTCGAGCTGCGAGACGAGGGCATCCCGCTGCCGGAGATCGCGGTGCTGTACCGGGCACACCACCACTCCATGGAGATCCAGTTCGAGCTGGCCCGGCGAGGCATTCCCTTCGTGGTGCGCAGCGGGGTCCGTTTCTTCGAGGCCGCCCACATCAAGGACGTGCTGGCCCACCTGCGCTTCGCGCACAACCCGGGCGACGAGCTGGCGCTCAAGCGGGTGCTGAAGCTCTTTCCGGGCATCGGCAGCATGACCGCCGACGCGGTCTGGAACGCGCTCTCCGCCCGGCGCCGCGGCGGGGCCGGATCGGTGGACGAGCTCACCTCGCCCGACGTCGCGAGCCACGTCCCACCCAAGGCGCGCGAGGGCTACCGCCGGGCGGCCGGGCTCCTCCGCGACCTGACCCGGACTCCCACCCGCGACCTCCCCGGCGAGTCGATCGACCGGGTCCTCGAGGGGGGCTACGAGGAGTACCTGCGAACCGCCTTCCTGAACGCCGATTCGCGCGTCGAGGACATCCGGCAGCTCGCCGACTACGCCCGCGGCTACGAGGACGGCGAGGCCTTCCTCTCCGAGATCGCCCTGCTCACCGAGCTCACCGCCGAGACGGTGGCCGAGGGGGAGGAGGCCGACGAGAAGATGGTGCTCTCCAGCGTCCACCAGTCGAAGGGGCTCGAGTGGCGGGCGGTGTTCGTGGTCTGGCTCGCCGACGGGAGGTTCCCGAGCGCGCAGGCGCTCCGCGACCCGGAGGGCGAGGAGGAGGAGCGGCGACTCTTCTACGTGGCCTGCACCCGGGCGAAGGACGAGCTGACCCTGTGCCATCCGCTGGTGGCGGCGCCGCGCGATCGCGAGCGGGTGGTCCTGAAGGCCTCGCGCTTCGTCGAGGAGCTGCCCGGGGAGCCGGCCGTCTACGAGCGCTGGCAACTCGACGACGGGTCCGGGCTGCCCGCGTTCGGGCCCGCACCGGAGGGGCGAGCCCCTCTTCCCGCCATGACCATGCCGCGGCTGTTCGCATCGGGGTCGGACGGGGAGGGTGAAGGTGGGGAGGGTCCCGACGACGTCCCGTTCTAGCGCCCCGTCCCGGCCACGACAGGAAGCGGTGGAGCGCCCCGGACCGTGCTACCGTCGGCGGAGATGCCTCCCCCTCTGAGCCGGGACAAGCCGATCCTCGGCATCGACCTCGGGACCACCAACACCTGCGTGGCCCACGTGCGGAATCGCATTCCCCGCGTCGTGCCGACCGACAAGGGAAGCCTCATCCTTCCGAGCGTCGTGGCGCTCTCCAGCCGCGGCGACTTCCTCGTGGGTGGGGCGGCCAAGGACCAGCTCCTCACCAACCCGCGCAACACCATCTACGGCGCGAAGCGGCTCATCGGCCGCAAGTTCAACTCGAGGGTCGTCCAGGACCTGCGGTCCTACTACTCCTACGACATCGTCGAGGGGCCGCAGGGCGAGGCCGCGGTCTCGCTGGGCGATCGCATCTACGGGCTGCCCGAGATCTCGGGGCTGGTCCTCGGCCACGTGAAGAAGATCGCCGAGGCCTTCCTGGGCAGGCCCATGCCCCAGGCCATCATCTCGGTTCCGGCCTACTACAACGACAACCAGCGCCACGCCGTGAAGGAGGCGGGGCGGCTGGCCGGGTTCGAGGTGAAGCGCATCGTCAACGAGCCCACCGCCGCGGCGCTCGCCTACGGCTTCAACCGCGGCCTGGACCAGCGGGTCCTGGTCTACGACCTGGGCGGCGGCACCTGCGACATCTCCGTCCTCCAGCTCCAGCAGAACGTCTTCGAGGTGGTGGCCACCGGAGGGGACACCTTCCTGGGCGGGGTCGACTTCGACAACCGCATCATCGACTGGGCGCTCGACCAGTTCTGGCGGCAGCACAAGGTGGACCTCGCGCAGTCGCCCATCGCGCTGCAGCGGGTGAAGAAGGCGGCAGAGGCCGCCAAGATCGACCTCTCCCTCATCCCCAACACGATGATCGACCTTCCCTTCGTCGAGGAGCGCCGCGGCAAGCCGCTCGACCTGCGCATGCCCATCTCCCGGCAGCAACTGGAGGAGATCACCCGCGACCTCGTCGACCGGAGCTTCACGCTCTGCGACGAGGTCCTCGAGCAGAAGGGCATCTCTCGCGCCTCCATCGACGAGATCATCCTGGTGGGCGGCCAGAGCCGGATGCCGCTCGTGCAGCAGCGCATCCGGGAGCACTTCGGGAAGCCGCCGCGGAAGGGGGTCCACCCCGACGAGTGCGTCGCGCTGGGCGCGGCGCTGCTCGGCGATTCGCTCGACAGCATCGACTCGGTGACCCTGGTGGACGTGCTCTCGATGCCCATCGGCATCGCCGCCCCCAACGATCGGATGCGGCGCGTGCTCGAGAAGAACCAGCCCATCCCGGCCACCCGCAGCTTCCGGCTGCCGCCGCCGCGGGAACCAGGCAAGCCTATCGAGATCGACATCTACCAGGGGGACAGCGACCAGATCGTCGACGATGAGTTCCTCGGTTCGCTCCGGCTCCCCGCCGCGGCCACCGGGCGGCGCATCGACTTCAAGCTGGACGAGGAGTGCCTCCTGCGGGTCTCCTTCGACGATCCGGAGAGGGGAATGGTCGAGGTCCCCTTCGCCACCCGCGACACTCCCGAGGCCCTTCGCCGGGCCATCGCCGAGAAGACCCCGCCACATGGCGCCGCGGGTGGGGCGCCCCGGGAGCACCGGCGCGGTCTCTTCGGGTGGCTCACCCGGAGCTGAAGTTGCTCTTCGCGTCCTCCGAATGGCTCGAGGCGGTGGTCCGGGAGGTGAACGGCCATCCCGATCTCGGGCGGGCGCTCGCCGGCCTGGGAGCCGACCTGGCCGCGGTCGTCGGAGCGGGACTCGAGGCACTTCCCGCGGGGAGCCGCCGCCTGGGGCCGGCACGAAGGCGGCCGCATCGTGGACTGGCGCATCCTGGAGGACGAGGACGACGTCCTGGAGCTCTCGCCGGCCTACGTCGTCCGTGCCCCGCTGGCCGTCTGGAAGGACCTCCTGCGAGGGCGCGCCGACCCGGTCGAGGCGGCGCTCACCGGTCGCGTGAAGGTGAAGGGCGATCTGGATGGGCTGGTGCGGCGCGCCGGTTACCGGTACATCGTCGACGAGGCACTGCGACGGGTGGCTACCGTCTTCCCGGACGAGGTGAGCGGATGAGCGAGCGGCGAAAGGGAATTCCCGAGGCGTTGCTGGAACAGGGCGTGCGGGCTGCCTCGCGCGCGGCGAAGGTGGTTCTCGAGGACCCTCGGGGGCAGGAGGTCCTCGCGGCGGCCGTCGGTGCCGCCCAGAAGGGCAAGCGGCAGCTCGAGGAGGTGCAGGGGCGGGTGCTCCGGGCGGCTGGCCTCCCCAGCAAGGGAGACTACGAGGACGTGGCGAAGAGCATGGCCCGCCTCAAGCGCAAGCTGCGCGAGCTCACGAGGCGGGTGGAGGAGGACCGGAAGCGTTGACACCGTGGGGGCGCACCGGCATACTCCGCGGCCGTTTTGAGATGACGGGCGCTTAGCTCAGCGGTAGAGCACTGCCTTCACACGGCAGGGGTCGAAGGTTCGAAACCTTCAGCGCCCACCAGTAAAAGAAGCAAGGGACACGGGCGGTTCCGGCGAAACCGGAGCCGCCCTTTTTTTTGCCCGAAAACGGGTCTCCCGGTCGGCGGTTGGCTCAGCCGCGCCGAAGGCAGCGGGAGGGGGTAGGCTCCCGGCGTGCCGGTCCCGCTCGACTGCCCCGGTTCGCTCTTGCCCGCCCCTGGTCTCAGGCCGGGCATCGACAAGGTGCGCTGCGACTTCTGCGGGAGAGAGGTCGCGGTGCGGCCACCTACACCGGACGGGTCCGCAATCCATGGCCGGGCCTGGACGAGCCGCGCACCAACGCGCATTGGTCGAAACCGATGAAGGAGAAGCCAGGGACACCGCTCGGTCGGAGAACTCGCTGACCACGGCAATCATGCCCAACCGGCCGCTCTATTTGGTGTCAGGACCAAACTACGGGCTGACGCAAGACGCCCCGCCGGGACTGACGACCCGACACACCCGGCCTCCCAAGGTGCAGTCGGTCCTATCCCAATCGAACACAGCCTTGTTGTCGATGATGATTGGAATGGTACTGCAAGTGAGAACTACGTTTCCGTCGCATTGGGAGTTGTTCGCAGTACAGACCTCAACGACCTCGAAGCAGGCGGCCGGCGTCCCAGGGTCCTCAAAGCACATCGCCTTTGGCACCTGCGCACCACAGATCGTCCTCGTCCATCGGAACGTCTGATCGGAAGCGCGCAAGAGGCACGACCAGAGGTCCGAGCCTGCGCCGGACAGCCAGGTACAAGATACGGCACCTCCATGGCAGTACGAGTTCGGATCGAAGCACCCGTTCTCTATCGGGGCGCCCAACGCGGCGTCGGGTCCAGCTGCGTTCACTCTGCATACTTGTGGTGAAACGCACGTCTCGACATCTTGCCAGGAAGGCTTCGCCGAAGCCGTGCCGACGCAGTACCGCAACGTGCTGCCAGCACAAGAATATTCGCCATCGGAGCAGTCGCCGTGGCCCCAGTCGGGTGCGCAGGCGACCATGAGGAACAGCGCGGCCAACGGGACGGCGAAGAATCGACTCATAGGACCCTCCTTCCGTTACTCCCATTCAACGCCAACGACATCTTGACTGCGCCGCCCACAGGGGGCAGCAGGGCGCCCCACCCCAAAAGAGCACTGCACGCCAACTTCGAATCACTGGGGGTCAGCCCGAAAGGCGAAGTCCTCACCGGCGGCCGATGATGACAGGTGGGGGCTCCAATGCTGCGCCGCGACTTCCCAGCCATGACCGCCAGTTGAGTGGCCGGGCTTGGAACTGGACCGCGTCACGCCGCATTGGTCGAAGGCGTGGCCATGCGCTAATGCGAGGCCCAGACTCCACTCCGTTGCTCACATGAGGCTTTGGCGGTCGGCAGATCTAGACGGCGGGTAGTACCGCTCGATCAGGGTGGATCCAGAGGAGTAGATGTTGGCGATCGAACACGTGCCGACCACAGCCGTCCAGGGGCACCATGTTGTGAACGAGTAGGAGCCTCCCCTCTTGGTGCAGTCGTATGTGGCTTGAGACATGTGCATCAAGCCCATACTCCCGATGATCTCGTCACACTCAGCGCTTGCTTCCAGGTTGCAGCTCATGATCGGCACGACTCGTTCCTGATCACCCTTGCCGCATCCCGTTGATGTGACCGACGCGGCGACGGCGACCGCGACGATTCCGAGCATGTGGAGGTGAGATGGGGGAGTGCGCCGATGGCAGCGGTGTTCACGGCATGCGCGGCCTGCGGCGCTCGCCGGCCCAGCGGCCATCGTGGTTCCCCCTGCGAACGAGAGTCTGCCTCCTGCACGTCGGCGGCAACCGCTGGAGGCCTGGCCTCACGGGGCGACCTCCGGGGGTCAGACCAGACGGGGGCGTCTAGACCGTCGCGCCCAGGTCTCCGAGCGAGCGGGGAACCGAGAACTTCTCGGAGGGGCAGGGTTAGCCGCATGGGGTGCACCCCGAAATGGCCCGTACCCGCGATCCGCGTCGCGCCGAAACTGAGGAGCAACGGGGGGGATATGCGCGTGACTGCCTCTGATGTCCGTCCGCTCCTGGTGGTCGTCCTCACCCTCTGCCTGACCGCCTGCAAGGAGGAGCCCTGCGGAGGCGTGCTGCTAACCGGGTACGGCGGGCACTGCTGCGAGAACCAGACGGCCTGCAAGGTCGGACCCAGCGTCTGGGCCTGCCTTGACCTCCAGACCGATCACGACAGTTGCGGCGTGTGCTGGGTCGGGTGCGGTCCCGGCACGTGCGTTGCCGGTGCGTGTCAGTGCCCGCCAGCGCCCATGAAGTACTGCGCCCCGTCCTTCGATCCGCCGGATGTGTCCTTTGCCGTCGATGCCTGCGTCGACACGTCGACCGACTCCGCAAACTGCGGCGACTGCGGCGTGCGCTGCGGGACCGACGAGTGGTGCGTCGGCGGATCGTGTGTCCCCGATGACCGGTGCGCCGGGGTCACCTGCAGGTACGCCACGGTGTGCGGGCAGGTCATCCCCTGCGAGCAGTGCGTGCGGGGCGTCTGCGAGGCGATCAGCCCGCATTCCGGGAGTGCGTTCGACGACGAAGCGCGAGTAGAGGTCCAGGACGACGGCCAGGTAGATCCAGCCGTCGCCGGCGCGGAGGAATCGGTCGTGTCGGCCGACCCAGCTCTGGTTCGGCGCTGCGGGCTGGAACTTGCGGTCGAGGAGGTTCGGCGCGACCGGCTGGTCGTGTTCTCCGTCGCGTTCACGGCGCGGTACGCGGCGCTGCTGGCGCGCAGCGAGCTTCTCCGCCTGCATCAGGCGAATCACGCGGCTTGCGGCTCACGAAGATTCCCTGGGCCTGGAGCTCCGCATGGACGCGCGGGCTGCCGTACGTGCTTCCGGCTGCGCTCGTGCGCCTCGCGGATGAGGAGCGACAGACGCGCGTCCTCGAGCGCGCGCTCGACGGCGGCCGCCTGCCCAGGCGTAGAACCCGGCTCGCGACACCTGGAGCAGCCGGCGAGCTTCGTGATCTGGTGGAAGGGCCTCTCCGCGTCGATGAACGCGAACTGCACCTCTGGCTGCTTCGCGAAGAAGGCCGCGGCCTTGTTGTTGGGAGTTCCCGGTCGCTCGGCGAAGGACCGGATCTCCATGCGGCGGGCCCGGGCGGCGCCGCCGCGGAGCCCGCCGGGCGTCCCCTTGCCCAGATCGGGTACCCTCTCCGAGGGACCCCACGCGGGAGGAATGCCCCTGAGCCGATATCGAACTAGGATGCGGCCCCATGGCGAGCCCCGTCGAAGTGCTATCCGGCGTGCCGTTCGATCAAGCCGAGCGGGCCATCGCCCTCCTTCGCAATGCCGGGATCCCCGTCAACGTGCGCAAGGTCGTCGAAGGGCGGTGGCTATACGTCGCACCGATGGACGAGGAGAAGGCACGCGCGTTGCTCGCGGCTCACCGGTTCCCGGCTCCGATGGGTTCGCCCGTCGAACCGAAGGTCGTGAAGCAGGCGGCGGAGGCGGCGCCGGGTGACGACGTGTGGGCCCTGCTCACGCAGGAGGAGCCGCCCTGGCCCAGCGTGTACTCGTTCCCCTGAACTACGTCGTGGAGTGATTCGTCTCAGCAGGCGGCGCGTGCGCCGCAAGAGTCGGCGATCTCGCGGACGATGTCCGGGGAGATGGACTCGAAGCGAACCCCGACCGACCCGGCGATTCCCAGGCGGGGGTTTCCCGGCCGCGCCCATACCACGCGTCCGGTGAAACGTTCGTCCTGGCCACGATGGAGGATCGTTCCCTCGAACCGCGAGTCGACCGGTAGGACACGCATCACGCTCGTGCAGAAGCCACCGGGCCCGAGGTCATTCGTGAGGGAGGAACCCCTCGGCGTGACGACGCGCACCCGGACGCGCCGGCGCGGGAAACTTCGAGGAATCAAAGGACCACCCCCATGACGAGTGGATACACCGGGTCGGCGAACCGAGGCAACGACTTGTCCCGCGAGCGAGCGACATAACTTGGGGCGTAAATTAGTACTTGCCGCTCGCCGGGCGGATCCTCCACAACCTCTTACGGCCAGACCTCGCTGCACTGCAGCGTGCGGGCCCCATCGTACCGACCTGTTGCGATGTCGGCGTAGACCACCGAGACCCCTCCGAGAAGGGCGGAGACCGACTTCCCCTCCCGGTCGGAACTCCAGGCGACCCGGACCGTCAGCGTGCCCATGATGTCATTGGCGCTTGCGGTCGAGACGATGGGCCACGGAATGCAAGGCAGGCGGGCCGTCATGATGTTGAGGGTCTGGTTCGGCCCGAGCGCTTCCGTGAAGTCGAAGAAGCGCGCCGGGTCGAAGGCCTTCACCGGCAGGGGGTTGCCCTCGGCGAAGGCGCAGAGCTGGTGCCCGTTCCGGTCGAACACGGTGATGCTGTCGATGACGAGCGAAGCGCCCGGGTTCGGATTGGTGAACGACAGAATCGAGTAGGCAACCATGGTCGGAACGGTCGCGGCGCCCGGTTGCGCAAGAAAGTTGGCCGCGCTGCAGACCGTCGTCCGCTGCTGGGCCGTGGCCTCGGATGGCCCGACGAGAAGAATACCCGTGGCTCCAGCCACGATGAGGCGGAAGACGCGACCTGCCGTGAGTTTCGAGTCCATTCCCTTCTCCTTGGGGTTCGAGGTTCGACCAGCGACGAGAGCACGGAGAGTGCTGGACCAAGGTGGGACGTCGCCTGGAACGAATGTTTCGAGGCTCCTGAGGCCTGGCGGGGCGCGATGTGACGCACCATGCGTGCAGGCCGCCCGAATGGTCCTCCCCGGGTTCCTGCGCGTTCCCGCGCCGGTCCGGGGGAAGCCGGGTCCTGGTCCATCGGTTTCCCGGACAAGGCGCAGAGAGCCGGAGCACGGCCCGTTGGCACCTCCCCCTGAAGCGGCGAGCCGTGCGACTCTGCGCCCCTCGGTCCCCTCCGAGTCGCCCTCGACCCGGGTGAGGAATCCCTCCCCCTTGGTGCAGACGTTCCACTGGCATTTCAGGCTCTTGCAGATGGTAGCCCGGGCATATTCCGTGCATTCCTCATGGCGTCTCCATGCAGCACCCCTTCCTGGAGACGAGGGGAAACGAGGTCTCGGATGGGCCCGATCCTGGCCGTCGTCGCCGCAGCCGCCGTGCTCGTGCTGGCTTTCAGCCGATCGACGGCGCCCGAGACCCGGGGCGCCGACCGTGCGAACGGCGGCGGTCGAGCGCTCAGTTCCTAGTCTCCCCCCGCCAGGCGTGAACCCGGGCGACCTGGGCCCAAGCATCCGCGTCGTCCGCGAAGCCCGTCGACGGGCGAGGAGCGCGCCGGGCCGCCGGAGCGGCGAAGGAGACAGCCCCTCGCACCCCTGGTAGAAACGGCCCATGCGCGTCGCCTACCTGGGCCCACCTGGAACCTTCAGCGAGGAGGCGGTTTCCCGCTGTCCGGCGCTCGCGGGTGCGGATCGGCAGCCGTTCCCAAGCTTCGCCGACGCCTACGAGTCCGCCCTGAGGGGGGAGGTCGACGCCGCGCTCCTGCCGGTCGAGAACTCCATCGAGGGGGCCGTGGGGGCCACCCTCGACCTCATGGTGCAGCGCCCCGGCCTGCGCATCCGCCAGGAACTGGTGCTCCCGGTGGAGCAGCACTTCCTGGTACGTGCCGGCACCGAACTCGCCGCCATCCGGCGTGTCCTCTCCCATCCGCAGGCCCTCGGGCAGTGCTCCGCGTTCCTGCGCCAGCGGCTGCCTGGCGTCCCGACCGAGCCGACCCTCTCCACCGCCGATGCAGCGCGGCGCGCCGCCGAGGAACCGGGCCTGGCCGCCATCGGCGGAAGGGGAGCGGCGGAGCGGTACGGTCTCGTCATCCTGGCGCCCTCCATCCAGGATGCGGCGGAGAACTTCACCCGGTTCGTCCTGCTGGGCAGGGAGGACGGGAAGTCCACGGGCCGCGACCGGACCAGCATCGCCTTCACCCTCGACCGTGACCGGCCGGGCGGCCTCTACGAGGTCATCGCCGAGTTCGCCACCCGGCGCATCAACCTGTCGCGCATCGAGAGCCGTCCCACCAAGACCGCCGTGGGTCACTACGTGTTCTTCCTCGATTTCGAGGGGCACCGCGCCGAGCCGGAGTGCGCCGACGCGCTCGCCGGAGTCCGGAGGCAGGTGCACATGATGCTGCTGCTCGGGTCCTATCCGCGCGCCTGAGCCGGAGGGGCGCCGATCGCGGCGCCGAGGGCGCGGAGGTGCTCCTGCCCCGCGCCGCAGCACCCCCCCACGAGCGTCGCGCCGGCCCGGACCGCGGCGGCCACGCCGGCCGCGAACGCGGCTGGACCGATGGGCTGCCCCGGAAGGCCGGCGTTCGGTTTCACCACCAGGGGAATGGGGACCCGCGTCGCCAGGCCGGCGATCACCTGGGCCAGCCGGGCGTCAGGCGCGACGCAGTTCACGCCCACCGCCGCCGCTCCGTCCCGCCAGAGCGCCCCCAGGAAGTCCAGGGCCGGCGAGCCGTCGAGGGCGGTCATCCCGCCGGGGGCGGGCAGGAGGAAGGCGGTCACGAGCACGGGGAGCCCCAGCCTCCGGCCGGCCTCGAGCGCCGCCCGGGCCTCGCCGAGATCCAGTTGCGTCTCGGCGCAGATCAGGTCCACACCCGCCGTGGCCAGCGCCCGGAACGGACCCTCGTACCGTTCGCGGAATTCGGCCGGGGACGGGCCCCCGCCTCCGGGGCGAGCGAGCCCGGTCGCCCCGGCGCAACCGGCGACGGCCAGTGGTCGCGCCGAACGGGCGAGAGCCACCGCACGGTGGGCCACCTCCGCGACGCGGAGGGTGGGGTCGACGAGGTCGAGGCGGGCCAGGTTGAACGTGCAGGTGAGGACGACCTCCGCGCCTGCGGCCACGTGGGCCTCGTGCACCGCGGCGACCTCCCACGGCCGGACGAGGACCCATGCTTCGGGAACCTGGTGGGTCGGCAGCCCGCGAGCGAGGAGCGCGGTTCCCATGGCCCCGTCGAGGCGGACGACACGACCGGAACGGGGTCCGGGAATCAATCGAGATCCACCGACTCGAGGTGGGCCGGGACGTGGACCTGCCAGCCCCGGGCCTCGATTCTCGCCGCCTGGGCGGAGAGCGCGGTCGGCTCCCCGTGGACGCAGAAGGTCCGCCGGGGCGGGCGCGGCGAGCCGTCGAGCCAGCGCGCCACCTCGTCCTTGTCCCCGTGGGCGGAGAATCCCGGGAGGGTGACCACCCGCGCCCGCACCGGGACGTCCTTCCCGTGCATGCGCACGGTCGCCGCCCCGTTCTGCAGGCTCCAGCCGCGGGTCCCGACGGCCTGGAAGCCGACCAGCACGACGGTGGTGCTGGCCTCCGGAAGGCGCCGCTCCAGGTGGTGGAGCACGCGCCCTCCCGTCGCCATGCCGGAGGCGGAGATGATGATGCACGGACCGTGAACGTTGTTGATCGCCTTCGACTGGTCGGTGGTGCGGGTGAAGCGGAGCGTCTTCGGGCAGAGGGGCTCGACCCCGCTCTCGAGCAGCCTGTCCATCTCCAGGTCGTGGTCTTCCCGGTGGGCGCGGTAGACCGGCGTCGCGTCGGAGGCCATGGGCGAGTCGACGAAGACCGGGAGAGAGGGGATGCGCCCGGCCTGCTCCAGCTGCCGCAGGAGGAAGAGCACCTCCTGGGTCCGGCCGATGGCGAACGCGGGGAAGAGCATGGCGCCTCCGCGCGCCACCGCGGCGAGGACCTCCCGCTCCAGTGCCGCGGCTGCCGTGTCGGGAGGGTGCGCCCGGTCCCCGTAGGTCGATTCGACCACCAGGAAGTCGCATTCCGGCGGGGGCTCCGGGTCCGGCAGGATGGGCGCGCCGTACCTGCCCAGGTCGCCCGAGAAGAGGATCCGCAGGGGCTGGCCGGAGGTGGCGTGGCAGGTGAGCAGCGCCGAGGCGCTGCCGAGGATGTGCCCCGCACGTGTGTAGCTCAGGGTGAACCCGGGCACGATCTCCCGGGACTTGCCGTAGCGAAGCGTCGTCAGCCGCTCGATCGCCGTCGCGGCGTCGGCCACCTCGTAGAGGGGAAGGGCCCGGGGAGCGTGGCGGGAGTAGCCCTTGGCGTTGGCGTAACGGGCTTCCTCCTCCTGCAGCTTGGCCGAGTCGGGAAGCATGATGCGCGCGAGGTCGGCGGTCGCGGGTGTGCAGATGGCCTCCCCGCGAAACCCGGATCGGCAGAGCAGCGGGAGCGCCCCGGAATGGTCGATGTGCGCATGGGTGAGGACCACCGCGTCGATCGAGTCCGGGGGCACCGGGAAAGGCGCCCAGTTGCGGAGCCGGTACTCCTTCAATCCCTGGAACAGGCCGGCGTCGACGAGAACCCGCCTGCCGGCGGCCTCGACGAGAAACCGGGACCCGGTGACCGTGCCTGCTGCGCCGAGGAAGCGGATGGACGCCATGGTCCCGCGATTCTACAATGCGCCGCCGGGAACGCGGCAGGAAGGTCGGAGAGTTCATGCGGCGCAAGATCCGGGTCGTGGGCGCGATGATCGAGAAGGACGGCCGCTACCTCATCACGCAGCGCTCGCCGACGGCGTCCCTTCCGCTCCTCTGGGAGTTCCCTGGAGGCCGTGTGGAGCCCGGCGAGACCGACGAGGCGGCGCTCGCACGCGAACTGGAGGAGGAGATGGACATCTCCGTCCGGGTCGGGGAGCGGGTGATCCACGTCGAGCATTCCTACGCCAGCTACGACATCGACTTCTGCGTCTACCGCTGCGAGATACGGGCGGGGGCCGTCCAGAACGCGCGGGTCCACGACCACCGATGGGTGCGGCCCGACGAGCTCGACCAGTACGAATTCCCGGCGGCCGACGAGAAGACCGTCGCGAAGCTCCTGGGCCTGTAGCGATTGACACGGCCTTTCGCGGCCTTAGGTTGCGTCGCGGGAGGAAGTCTTGACCGATCGACGCGCCGCCGGTTTCAGCGAACTCGAGGAGATGTTGAAGGCCCAGGCCGGGCGGATCGACGAGCTGACCCGGACCTGCGCCTCCCTGGTCGAGGACAACAAGGCATTTCGCCAGCGGACCGAGCGGGAGAAGGAGCGGGTGCTCGAAGCCGAGAAGTCCCGGCTCGCCCAGGTTCTCCTGGAGACCCATGACGGCCTCGAGATGGCGTTCCGCGCCTCCGGACGCGACCTCGGCGACGGCCCGGCGCTGGGCGACCTCCGCGAGGGGGTCCGGCTGACCCTGGCGACGCTGGAGAAGCGCATCGCCGAGATGGGAGCCGTCCGTCTCGAGGTCGTCGGGCTGCCGTTCGACCCCCGCACCGGAGAGGCGATCGACCTCGCGGTGGTGGACGACGAGGCGAAGGACGGCATCGTGATGGAGGAGTTGCGCCCCGGGTGGCGAATCGGAGACCGGGTGCTTCGAGCGGCCCGCGTGCGGGTCGGGCGGCTCGTCCGGGCCTGACCTCCGCGGGGACCCGGGGAATACGCCCGGTGTCCATCCGGTTTCCCGCATGTTTTCTCCCAACCAACGAGCGAGAGAGGTTCCATGAGACGAGTCCTGACGCTGTCCCTGATCGCAGCGACCGCCCTGGCCATCACCCTGGCCTGCAGCCGGGAGGGGAGGGCCGACGCGGGGAGCGCCACCCAGTCCGTCGCCGCGCCTCTGTGGAGGGAGCTGCCGGCGGCCACGCCCGCGGCCGGCCCCACGGCTGCCCCGGTGACCACGCTGGCACCACTCATCAAGCAGCTGAAGCCGGCGGTGGTGAACATCTCGACCACCACGGTCACGAAGGGGCATCCGCGCGTCCCGGGTTACCCGCGGGGTGGTCCGCAGGGTGGCCAGGGTGGGCAGGGACCGGGAGGCCAGTGGGAGGAGTTCTTCGAGCGCTTCTACGGGCAGCCCCGGGACAACCCCGACTTCCGTTCCAACAGCCTGGGCTCGGGCTTCATCATCAACAGGGACGGGTACATCCTCACCAACAACCACGTGGTGGGTGAAGCCACCGAGATCAAGGTGAAGCTCTCGGACGGGCGGGAGTTCATGGCGAAGGTGGTGGGAAAGGATCCGCCCACCGACGTGGCCCTCATCCGGCTCGAGAAGGCCCCGCACGATCTCCCCACCGTGGCGCTCGGCGACTCCGATGCGCTCGAGCAGGGCGACTTCGTGCTCGCGCTCGGCAACCCGTTCGGCCTCTCCGGATCGGCCAGCTTCGGGATGGTGTCTGCGAAGGCCCGCTCGCTGCAGAACGGCCCCTTCGACGACTTCATCCAGACCGACGCGGCCATCAACCCCGGGAACTCGGGCGGCCCGCTCTTCAACATGAAGGGCGAGGTCGTGGGGATCAACACCGCCATCGTCTCTCCCCAGATCGGCCAGGGGATCGGGTTCGCCGTTCCCATCAGCCTGGCGAAGCAGCTCCTCCCCCAGCTGGAGAAGGGCACCAAGATCGCCCGTGGGTACCTGGGCGTCACGGTGGGCGACCTGACCCCCGAGCTCGCCCGGGGATTCGGGCTCGGCGAGGGCGTGAAGGGAGCCGTGGTCCAGGACGTGATCGCCAGCGGCCCTGCCAGCAAGGGTGGCGTGAAGGCCGGTGACGTGGTGACCGCGGTCAACGGCAAGCCGGTCGAGGACCGCGGCCAGCTGACCCGGGCGATCGCCAGCATCTCCCCGGGCGGCAAGGCCGGCCTGAGCGTGCTCCGGAAGGGCAAGAAGACGGATCTCACCGTGACCGTCGGGACCCGTCCCGACGAGGACGCGCTCGCCCGGGGCGAGGGGATCGAGGACGGCCAGCCATCGGCCGACTCCCCCGCGAATGCCAAGGGCGCGAAGCTCGGCGTCCGGCTCCAGGGCCTCACTCCGGACATGCGGAAGCAGATGAAGCTGGAGGGCGACGTCGGTGTTCTGATCGCCGACGTGGCCCCAGACGGGGCGGCGGCGCGCGCGGGCATCCAGCGCGGCGACGTCATCCTCGAGGTCGCGCAGGACGCCGTGGGGAAGCCCGAGGAGGTGACCGCCGCGGTCGCGAAGGCCCAGCCCGGCGACGTGCTGCTCCTCCGGGTGAAGCGGGGAAACCAGGCCACGTTCGTCCCGGTGAAGATCCTGGAGCCCGAGGCGCCCGAAAAGAAGTGACCCCTACGAGGGTGTAGGTGAAGGTCGGAAGTTTGACGACATCGAGCCTCCGCCGTACCGTTCGCGGCGGAGGTTTCACTCGATGTCCTGGTTCCGGCGAGAGGTCGAGGAAGGTGCCGAGGCACGGCCGAGTCCGTCGGACCGCCGCACGGGGTCCCGGCTCGACAAGGTGTTCCCGGTCTGGCTCGAGGGGCACCACGGATGCGGGATGGGCATCGCCCGGAACATCTCCGAGGGAGGCATGTTCGTGGAGACGGCCACCCCGCACCCCATCGGTTCGCAGGTGCACGTCTCCTTCCCGTCCGAGGCGGGGGACATGACCGCGGTCGGGGAGGTGCGCTACGTGTGTCACCTCGTGGGGCGAAAGGCCGGGCAGGACGTGCAGGCCTCCGTCCACGGCATGGGCGTTCGCTTCCTCTACTTCGAGGCCCGGGGCGAGGCGCAGCGCGCGCTCCACTAGGAGCGGCGCGAGCGCGAGCAGGCCCCGGAGCACCGGCCGTGTTATCCGAACTGGATGGATGAACCGTCCGTTCCCCTGGCCGTCGAGACCCGAGCGCTGACCCGGCTCTTCGACGGGAAGCCCGCCGTCTCCAGGCTCGACCTCCGCGTCCCCGTGGGGGCGTTCTACGGCTTCCTCGGACCGAACGGCGCCGGCAAGAGCACCACCATGAAGATGCTCACCGGCCTGCTCCGCCCCACCCAGCGGCGAGGCGCGCGTGCTGGGCGCCGACCTGTCCCGGGACGGACTCTCGGTCAAGGGGCGCATCGGAGTCGTCCCCGACGGCCTGGCGCTCTTCGAGCGCCTCTCGGGAGCCGAGATGCTGCGGATCCAGGGACAGCTCTACGGACTCGAGCGCAAGGTCGCCGCGCTGCGCGCCGCGGAGCTCCTCGAGGCGATGGAGCTGGCGGCGGAGGGCGGGAAGCTCGTCCAGGACTACAGCCACGGGATGAAGAAGAAGCTCGCGCTGGCTTGCGCCCTGATCCACGGGCCCGAGCTCCTCTTCCTCGACGAGCCGTTCGAGGGGATCGATGCGGTGGCGGTCTCGGGCATCCGGCGGATGCTCCAGGACCTGGTGACCCGCCGGTCGCTCACCATCTTCCTGACCAGCCACGTCCTGGAGGTGGTGGAGCGGCTCGTCACCCACGTCGGGATCATCCACAAGGGCGAGCTCATCGCGCAGGGATCGCTCGAGGAGGTCCGGGCGGCCGGATCGCTGGAGGAGACCTTCATCCGGCTCGTGGGAGACGAGCGGCCGGCGGGTCCTGGGCTCTCCTGGCTGGGCACGCGGGAGCTCGAGGCGTGATCGAACAACTCCGGGTGCTCGCGGAGCTCCGCGCGCGGCTCCTCTGGCGCCGGTTCACCGCCCGCGGGGGAATCGCCGAGGGTGTGGCGAGCGTGGTCCTGCTCGCCATCGCCGTCCCGGTGGGCCTGGGCTTCGCCGTCGCGGTGGGGTTCGGCGCCTACCAGGCGGTGAAGGCCGGGGGTGGCCTTCGCACCGACGTGGGAGCGGCCGCCATCTTCTTCGGCCTCTGGCAGACCTGGACGGCGGTGAGCCTCACCCTGAACGACAGGGAGGGTCTCGACCTGCGGCGCTTCCTGGTGTTCCCGATCCCGGCGGGCAGGGTCTACGCGATGGGACTGCTGACCGGGATCCTCGGCGATCCGATGGGGGTCGTCTGGGGCGCGATGCTCGGAGGGGTCTTCGTGGGAGCGGCCATCGCCCGGCCCGGAGCCTGGCTGCTCCTCTTCCTCGTCGTGCTCGTCGCGTTCGCGGTGGCCACGATCATCTTCGTGGCGCTCGTGCAGGAGTTGCTCTCCGCGGTGCTCTCGACCCGGAGGATCCGGGAGTGGGCGATGCTGGGATCGGTCGGTGCCTCCGTGGGCATCCTCGCGGTCCTGGTCTGGTCCGCGGACCGGCCGTTCCGCGCCGCCTTGGACGTGCTCCCCACCCTGCGGGTCGTCCAGTGGCTGGCCTGGCCCGCGGCGTTCCCCGCCGCGGCGGCACGGGCGCTCTTCGCCGGGCACGCCGCCGAGAGCCTGCCCTGGCTCGCCGGGCTCGCCGCTGGAACCGCGTTCACGGGCTGGCTCGCCTACCGGATCGCCCTCGCCCAGGCGCTCGGGGCGGGCGCTTCCGGCGAGGGGTCGGCCGGTCGCCCTGGGGCCGTCGGTCTGGGTTGGCGGGGCGGCCGTCTCGGCGCGCTGGTCGAGAAGGAAGCGCGGTACCTCTTCCGGCAACCGCTGGCCCGGGTCGACGCCTTCCTCGCCCCGGTCATCATGGCCGTCGTCGCGTTGAAGGTCGAGCCGCGCATCCCCGTCGAGGCGGGGGAGGTCGTCCGCGCGCTGCCGCTCTTCGGCGCAGCGCTCTACGCCCACCTGCTCCTGCAGGCCTTCTGGCTGAACGCGTTCGGCTGGGAACGGGGCGGCGCGCGCGCCTTCTTCCTCGCCCCGATGGACCTCTCGTGGGTCCTTCGGGCCAAGGCGCTCGTCCTCTACTGCTACAGCCTGCTGCTCTTCCTCGCGTCCGCGGCGGTCCTGGCAACGGTCGGGAAGGGAACCGCCCCGGCCTGGGCGTTCGCCGGGGCCCTGGTCCTCCACGCTGCCACGGCGCCGTGGCTCCTCCTGTCCGGGTACCTGGTCTCGATCCTGCGTCCCAAGGCCGCATCCTTCGCCATCCAGCGCAGCTCGGCGGTCTCCACCTTCTCCGGACTGATCGGGATGGGAATCATCTCGGCGGTGATGGGAGTCTTCGCGCTGCCGGCCCTCGTCGCGGTTCGCAGCGAGTCGCCGGCGGCGCTGGTCGCCGGCTGGGGGATCCTGGGGCTGCTCGGGGCCTGGGCCTTCCGGAAGGCCATCCCGCGGGAGGCGCGCCTGCTCGCAGACCGGCGGGACGAGTTCCTCCCGGCGGTCTGCGGCGACGACGCCTGATACGACCGGCTACTGCGAGAACCCCTCGAGGAGGTAGTGGTTCTCGATCCTGCGAAGGGCGAGCGCCATGGCGGCGGTGCGCATGTCGACCTTCTTGCCCACGACGAAGCGGCGCGAGTCGTAGAGCGGGGTCTTCTGCGGGCTGTCGGTCGAGATGTCGTGGATGATGCCGAAGTTGGCCTTGATGGCGCGCTCCAGGCGGTTGTTCACCTCGGCCTCGCTCCAGTGCTCCATGCGCAGGTTCTGGAGCCACTCGTAGTAGGAGACGGTGACGCCGCCGGCGTTGCAGATGATGTCCGGGATGAGGTCGATCTTGCGGTCGCGCAGCACCCGGTCGCCATCGGGGGTGGTCGGACCGTTGGCGGCCTCGGCCACGACCTGGACCTTGAGCCCCTCGGCCACGTCGCCGGTGATGGTGCCACCGAGCGCGGCGGGGATCGCGATCTCGGCGTCGAGCTTCCAGAAGTCGTCGCGCGAGAGCTTGGACCCACCCGTGAACCCCTCCACCGAGCGCCGGAGGTTCTCCGGCTCCGCGGCGTGGGCGAGGAGGGCCGGGATGTCGAGCCCCTTCTCGTTCACGATGGTGGCGTAGGCGTCCTGCACGCCCACGACCTTCGCTCCCATGGCGTGGAGGATCTCGGCGGAAGCCGTCCCCACGTTGCCGAAGCCCTGCACCAGGACGCGCTTGCCGGCCAGGCTCTCGCCGCGCCAGCGTGCCCACTCCTCGAGGCAGTACACCGTGCCCTGGCCGGTGGCCTTGGCGCGTCCCTCGGAACCGCCGATGCGGACGTCCTTGCCGGTGACCACGCCCCGCATGGCGTGCGGCATCCTCTCCCCGTCGGTGAACTGGCGCATCATGATGGCCATGATCTCGGGGTTGGTGTTCACGTCGGGGGCCGGGATGTCGACGTAGGGCCCGATGACGTTCTTCAGCTTGTAGATGAAGCGGAGCGTGACGTGCTCGAGCTCCTCCTTCGAATACGCGGAGGGGTCGATGCGGACGCCGCCCTTTGCCCCGCCGAAGGGGATGTCGGCGATGGCCGTCTTCCAGGTCATGTCGGCGGCCAGCGCCTTGAACAGGTCGAGCGAGACGTCCTTGTGGTAGCGGACGCCACCCTTGTACGGGCCGCGGACCTGGTTGTACTGGATGCGGTAGGCCTTGAACTTCTTCGGGCCGCCCTTCTCGATCCGGAAGAGGCCGCGCTTGGGGATGCGCAGCACCCCTTCACGAAGGGTGATGTCGGCCTTGAGAAGGGCGCGCCGGTGGAGCACGAACTGGCCGTTGGCGAGGGGCTCGAGGGCCTCGCCCGCCTTCACCGACGAGGCGGGCAGGTCCTTGAAGTGGGCCTCCTCCTCCTTGGTCACCGGCACCAGCCGGTCGCGGGTCTCGATGGTGATGTAGAAGATGTGCTCGAAGTCGGGCTCCTCGAGCTCGAGCCGGACGCGCGGGTTGAGCTTGATGTGCTCGGCGGCGCGGTAGAACGCCTCCATCGACTCGTCGAAGATGCTCTTCCTGGGACTATCCTTGCGCGACGCCTTCATGCCGCACCTCGAGTAAACGGGTTGGGGAGGGGACGCGTCGGATGCTACGGCCGGTCGACTCCAGAATCAAACTCTTTCCACCCCGTGTTAGGGCTGGAAGTTCGGGCGCTTACGAGGCCATCGCCGACTACCTTGGGTCATCCCCGGAGGGACGTCGCCACCGCCGCCTCGAGCAGTTCGGCGGCGCGGGCCATTGCATCCTCCACGGCCATCCCGACCGGGGCCGCCTGCACCATCCGGCCGATGCCCCGCGCGAGGACCTCCTCCGCGCCAGGTCCCAGGCTTCCGGACACGAGGAGGACCGGCACCCCGTGGCGTGCGGCGACCGTCGCCACGCCCACCGGCGCCTTGCCCATCGCCGTCTGGTGGTCGGTTCGCCCCTCGCCGACGATGACCAGGCTCGCGCCCCGGACCTGCTCGTCGAAGCGCGTCGAGTCGAGGACCAGGTCGATGCCCGGCACCAGGCGGGCCGGCGTGAAGAAGAGGAGCCCGGCCCCGAGCCCGCCAGCCGCCCCCGCTCCGGGGTGGCGGGCGACGTCCCTCCCGGTAGCCTCGGAGGCGACCAGGGCGTAACGCTCGAGGGCGGCGTCCAGTTCCTCGACGACGGCGGGCGTCGCCCCCTTCTGCGGGCCGTAGATCGCGGAGGCACCGCGCGGTCCGGTGAGCGGATTGTCGACGTCGCAGGCGACCAGGATCTCCGCCTCGGAGAGGCGCGGGTCGACCTTGTCGAGTTCGATGGAGGAGAGCCGGGCCAGGGCGGCGCCGCCCTCGGGGAGCGTCTCGCCGCGGCCGTCGACGAATCGCACGCCCAGGGCCTTGGCCATGCCGGCGCCGCCGTCGTTGGTGGCGCTTCCGCCGATCCCGATGACGATTCGCCGGAAGCCCTCGTCGAGCGCGGCGCGCAGCAGTTGCCCGGTCCCGAACGTGGAGGAGACGCGAGGGTCGCGACGTCCCTCCGGGACGAGCGTGATCCCCGAGGCCGCCGCCATCTCGATCACCGCGGTCCGCCCGTCGCCCAGGACTCCCCATCGGGCGTCCACCGGACGACCCAGCGGTCCGCGGACGGTCCGCGACTCGAAGCGACCCCGGGTCGCGGTGACGAGCGCATCCACGGTTCCCTCGCCGCCGTCGGCGATGGGGACCTTCACGACCGTGGCATCCGGCCAGGCGGCGAGGACCCCGCGCTCCATGGCGTCCGCGGCCTGCACGGCCGAGAGGCTCCCCTTGAACGAATCGGGGGCGACGAGGACGCGGCGGGGGACGTTCACGGGGAGGGAGCGCCCAGGCGGACGAGCTGCTTGCCCTGGTTCTTCCCCTCGAACAGCCGGAGCAGGGCCGCGGGGGCGTTCTCCAGGCCCTGGACGACGTCGACGCGGTCCTTGAGGCGGCCCTCGCGCAGCCAGCCCGCCAGCGCGGTCACGGCCTCGCCTGCACGGGCCAGGTAGTCGAGGACGAGGAACCCCTCCATGCGGCCCCGCTTCATGACCAGTGCGAGGTAGTTCGCCGGCCCGCGCGACGGGAGCGCGTCGTTGTAGTGGGCGATGCCGCCGCAGAGGACGATGCGTCCTCGCAGGGCGAGCTGGGAGAGCACGACGTCGAGCACCGGTCCGCCGACGTTGTCGAAGAAGACGTCGACGCCCTTCGGGCAGAGGGCGCGCAGCGCATTGCCGACGTTCCCGGCGCGGTAGTCCACCGCGCCGTCGAGGCCGAGGTCCCGGGTGAGGAAGGCGCACTTCTCCGGTCCACCGGCGATGCCGATGACCCGGCACCCGGCGATCTTGGCGATCTGCGCCGCCGCCGAGCCGGTCGCCCCGGCCGCGCCCGATACGACCACCGTCTCTCCCGCCTTGGGACGGCCCACGTCGAGCAGCCCGAAGTAGGCGGTCATGCCGGTGAGGCCGAGGATGCTCATGGCCGTCTCCACGGGGACGCCGGCCGGAACCGGGGTGGGAGAGGAGGGCGAACCGGGCCGGGCGATGGCCCAGTCCTGCCAGCCGAAGAGTCCCTGGACGAGCTGGCCCGGCTTGAATGCCGGGTGGCGAGACTCGGCCACCTCGCCGACCGCGAAGGAGCGCATGACCTCGCCGATCTTCACCGCCGGGAGATAGGTGTCCCCGGCCATCCAGCCGCGCTGGGTGGGGTCGACCGAGAGGTAGAGGTTCCGCACCAGGACCTCGCCGTCGGCGGGCTCGGGGGCTGGGGCCTCGACGAGGCGGAAGTCCTCCGCGGAGACGAGCCCCTCGGGACGGCGGGCGAGCTGCCACTGGCGGTTCACGGGACGGGACAAGGGGACTCCTCCTGAACTGCATCCTATGCCGGGCAGCGGAGGAGCGCCTCAGGGACGGGTCCCGGGCGGTGGCGGGACGCTCCCGGTGGCCGGCGAGATGCCCAGGGGCAAGGGCGTGTCCCCCGTGCCGGCCGGCCCGGGCGTCGTCGTGTGCATGGTCGTGCCCGGACGGTTGAGGCACGACGGGGGATCGGATTCCATCCCGATGCAGACCGCGCCCGGTGATTCGCAGAATCCGTTGCGCGGGTTGCACACGGTGCCTCCCACGCACTGGGCGTAACAGCCACCCGCCGACCTCTGCGCGGCGGCGGCGCCTGCGGCGAGGGCGGTGTTGATGGCCGCGGAGGGCAACGTGTACCGGGCGGACGAGCCGCAGCCCGCGAGCACCGCCAGGAGGACGGAAAGTGCGGCCGAGGCCAGCGGTGCAGCGCGCTTCATCGCGAGAACGCTACCAAAGGGGTTGGCGCAAGACTACAGGGCGGTCTCGTGGACCGGCATGGCCATGAGTCGGGCGAGGTTGCCGCTCATGCGGTCCCATCGGGCGAGCAGCGACGCCGAGGAGACGCGGGCGACTCCGCCGCGCTTCGGGTCGATCGGGGAGAGGAAGGTCACGCCTTCCGGCGCCCGTTCGACCGCTCCGACGATGGTCAAGATGAGGGACCTTCCGTCGACCGCGAGCACGCGGCCCATGACGGAGCCCTCTGCTCCGCGCAGGCTCCACACCGTCCCAATCCAGGGAGACACGGACATTCGCCCCTCCAGGACCACGCCGTCGGCCGAAGACGGCATTGCCACACAAATAGTGTGGGTACACGGAGGGAGCAGGAAAGGGGGCAGGTTGGGTTGACCCGATCGCCCCACCCGGCGTGGCCGACCAGCGCAAGCAGTTGTCCCGGAGGCAATTCCCTGGACTGCTGGCGCTGGCCGGCCCTCCGGTCAGGGGTTGGTCAAGGGTCCACCATCGTCCTTGTCGGCCCATTGCGGGCCGGAAGGGAGGGTATCCATGCCCCTCCGCGCGAGGCGCCAGGCGTTGCGAACCAGCCACGAGATGCTCCGCTGCTGCCGGCGAGCCTCGGCCCGGATGTCCGCGAGCACGTCGCCGGGGAGGTAGAGGCTCATCTTCTGTCCCCGCTCGCGGGCGGGTCGGGTGCCGTTGGTGGTTTCTGTCGTGGTTTCGGCGGTCCTTCTCATGTCCACTCCTCTCGCCATCCTTTCGTTCCCTGCCATCGCCGCGTCGAGACGCTGCGAACGGACCGGGCCGCGTTCACCGAGAGCGACCCGAATGAGGCCTGTATGTGTCCCGTAATCATGGCACATGAAAGACCCAAAGAGGGGCCCCTGCAAGGGGTCACAATCGAACGAGGTGTGGGTAGGTGTAGGGAGAGGAGATACCAGACCCGATGATTTTCGGCTGGTTGACGCGTGGAGCCACAAATCTCGAACTACCCCGACCTAGGGTAGGGGGATGTAGGCAGAAAAGGAAAGGAGGCGGGCCGCTCGGACGGGGCTCGGGGCAGGGAGTCGCGAGCACCTCATGATCCGGGCGGGTAGCCGCCTCCGAGTTCACGGTGACAGATGCCCGCTCCTCGCGCGAGCGGTCTCAAGGGTTGCCGTGACGGGGGCAAGCCGACCGGGTGGGGCCCGGCCGGGTCAGCGCGCGGGCGGGTCCTGGCACGCGCCGTTCACGCAGATGCGGTCACCCTTGCAGTCGGTGTCCTTGCCACAACCGGTGAGGCACGGGGTGGCCGGCGCAGCCGACACCTCGGGCGGAGCGGCTGCCGGAACGGCAACCGGAGCGGGGGGCCGAGGGGGAGCAGCGGGGGGCGGTGGCGCCTTCACGACCGGTGCGACCAGCACGGGGGCGGCAGGGGGCGGAGCCGGCGCCGCCGGGGTTGGCCCTCCGGAGGCCGGCGATGGCGTGGTGCCCGGGCTCTCCTCCCGGACCAGGCGTTCGCACCGGGCCTGCGCCTCCGCCGACCGGCGCAGCTCGAAGTCGTACTTCTCCTTCGCACCCGTGAGCATCTGGCGCTGCATGTCGCTGGGCGGCACGGCCTCGATGGTGGCGACCGCCCCGCGGATCGCCTCCAGGTCCTTCTTCGACTGCGCAACCTCCGCCTCGCACGGGTGGGGCATGGCCACGGAAGGCAGGGTCAGAGCGAGCGTCACCAGGAGTACGACCGTCGTCCTCATGCCCCGCAGCGTACCAGAATCTGCGACGCATGGCCGGCGACCCTGTCCATCCGGGAAAGCAGAAGGCCCTCCAAGCACCGTTCGGGCGGGGAGGGCCATCTGGATCATCGATTTCTGGAGCCGACACCCAGAATTGAACTGGGGACCTACTGATTACGAATCAGTTGCTCTACCAGCTGAGCTATGTCGGCGAAGTGCGAGAAACGCGGGGTTTTCTAGCACCGCTTTCGCGCCCCCGCAAGCGCGTCCGGCTTCCTAGAAGGTCTCCCCCAGCGTCACGTAGACCTGCGTCTCCGCGTACGCGTCCGGGGCGTTCCCGGGCGCGAGCAGCCGCCCCAGCCCCTGTCCCACGCCCACGCGCAGGACGACCGGCAGGTAGAACCCGAGCACCAACTCGACGTTCACCTCGGCGCCGGTGCCGAAGCGGACCCGTTCCCACCAGGGAAGGCCATCCAGGGGGACCCATGCGTTCCCGGCGTCCAGGAAGAGGGCCCCGGAGATCCGCCGGACGAAGAAGGGCCAGGTCGAGTAGCCCCACTGCGGCGCGGCGATGGGGAAGCGGAGCTCGAAGGTCCCTGACAGGAGGTGGCTCCCCTGGAAGGCGCCGGACGGGTAGCCGCGAAGCTGGTCGGGCTGGGAGCCCGCCGTGGCGAATCCCAGCGCGGAGAGGAGGAGCGCCGCCACGTCCGGCTGCGGGACGCCCCCCAGGGAGAACGGATACTGGCCGCCGAAGGTCCCCTGCGACACCCCGGCGGCGAGGTGGAGGGCGAGGACCCATTGCTTCGTCCCGGGAACGCGGAGGTACCCGTTCCAGGCCACCTCTCCCCAGGCGTAGTCGTAGTCGCTGCCGAGGACGGGCGAGGTCACCCCGGCCGCCACCGAGGCCTGGAACCCGGAGATGCGGGAGATGCTGTTCACGAACAGTCGGGTGTCGTCGTAGGCGACGCTACCGGTCGCCATGCTGCGGAACCCGTCCTGGAGGGGCAGGGGTCCAGGGGGCGGGTTCAACGCCCGGAAGAACGTCCCGCTCCAGCCGAGCGAGACCGAGA
The DNA here is from genome assembly GCA_963818535.1 of uncultured delta proteobacterium. Classification (GTDB taxonomy): domain Bacteria; phylum Myxococcota; class Myxococcia; order Myxococcales; family Anaeromyxobacteraceae; genus CAIOAK01. The sequence goes on from CAWFSM010000008.1 coordinate 825,015, forward strand.
GGCGCCGGTAGAGCTCGCGGATGGGCACGAGCAGCGAGGCCCGCAGCGGGGTCCAGACCTCCTGGTAAACCCCGGACAGGTCGGGCGCGGAGGTGATCCAGCGACCGGAGCCGAGGACGAGCGGCGTCCGCAGCCACTGGCCGACGTAGGCGACGTCGTAGACCGGGGACGCCGTCCCGAAGCTCCAGCGCAGCTCGGCCGCCCAGCTGTGGAGCCCGACCACGTCGGACGCCGAGGATAGTGCACCCAACGTGAACCCGGCCGCGTCCCAGCCGAAGACGGGCAGCCAGTAGCGCGGGAGGAGCATCGGTAGCGGGTCGTAGGGGGCCGACGGGTAGGCGGGGTTCCTGTCGTAGGGGATGGCGCCGGGCCGGGCGGCGGCGGCCGGGGCCTCGGGGAGCGGCGCGGGAGGAAGGTCGAGGCGGGCAAGGTCGTATCCGTTCCGCGAGTAGGAGACGTAGGCCAGCTGGCTGCCGTCCGGGGAGGCGGCCGGCTGCATCGCGCCCATCGGGGAGTTGGTCATCCGGCGAACGACACCGGGGACGACGAGCGCCACGGGAGGCGCAGCGCCGGCAGGGGGAGGAGCGGCCGCCGCCCCGGCGAGGGGAAGGGGCGGCACGAGGGACAGGAGACGGCCCGGGGCCGGAAGGGGGAGCGGAGAGACACGGAACTCCGCGGCTGCTCGCCATCCGCCCGGTCCGGGCTCGAAGAGGTAGAGGTCGTAGACGCCGGTGCGGTCGGACGAGAAGACGAGCCGGCCGCCCGGAAGCCACTCCGGGCTGGAGTCGATCGCGTCGTCGTCGGTGACCCGAGCCACCTGGCCCGCCTCCCAGACGGCGATGTCCCGCCGGGGTCCCTGCTGCAGCTCGAACGCGATGCGCAGCCCGTCCGGCGAGATGCGCGGCAGGTAGATCTGCGCACCCGGCAGGTGAACGAGGACCTCGGTCGTTCCGTCGGCGAGCCAGAGCCGCTTGAGCGCCATCTCTCCGGGGGCGATGCGCGCCACGTAGGCCACGAAGGCGCCCCCCGGCAGCACGTCCGGGTCCGTGGCCCGCTCCCCTTCGGTCAGGCGGGTCCGGCGCCCCGTCCCGAGGTCCACGCGCCAGAGGTCGCTCCACAGCCAGTAATACCGGTAGTAGTCCTCGACGGCGACGATCGCCTCGCCGGGCGAGAGAAGGCCGAAGGTGCCGTTGGCCGGGATCTCCGCGGCGAGCCCCAGATCCTCGCCCGTGGGCGTGGCCCGGCGGATGCCCTGCGGGCCGTCGAGCCCGCGATCCCAGTAGGCCACGAAGGCGCCGTCCGGCGACCAGCGCGGGTGGAGGACCCGGGCCCCGCGCCGGGTGATCCATTCCGGCTCGGTGATCGGCGAGCGGCGGATCTCGGCCATCTGCGCCTCGTAGCGGTCATGCAGGGCCTTCCCGAACTCGCCCCAGAGCGTATGGAAGTCCTGGCCGCCGAGCGTGTCCTCGGCCACCACCCCGATGGCGAAGGGCCAGACGTAGCGCCCTTGCGCGGCGAGGAAGGCCCGCAGCCCGTCCGGCTCCGGAACGCTCGTGGAGGAACGAGAGGAATCGCCCGCCCAGCAGGTACCACATGTTGCCGAGTGGCCAGTCGAGCGGGGGGTTCGAGACCACGGACAGCGGGAAGAGCCCGCCCTCGAGCACGATGGCGCGTGCGTACATGTCGAAGAGGGCGCTGGCGTTTCGCCCGTGCCCCTCCCCGGACTCGTGCAGGACGGCCATGCCCTCGGTGAGCCACGGAGGGACCATGGCGTTCGGGAGGAGGATCTTTCCGAAGATCGCGTCGAGCGCGGCCGGGACGCCCCCGCGCACGTTCAGCTGGAGGACGTGCACGTATTCGTGCGCGGTGAGGGAGAGGAGCCAGTCGGCGTGGTCGTTCAGGTCCGAGAGCGAGTCGGGAGGCGTGGCCACGAGGTGGATGGCGTCGTACGGGAAGACCGTGGCCAGGCCGTTGGCCTCGTCGGAGTTGTCGGCGAGGACCACCTCGGCCTTGCCGGTGGGGAGCGACGGGAAGGCGGGCGCGAGCAGCTCCCGGGCGCGCTCCAGCGCGCCGGCGGTCCGTTGCGCCAGCGCCTCCTCCCCCACGTAGTGGTGGATGCGGAAGTGGGGTGTCTCGAGCGTGCTCCAGCGCAGCGCGGGATCGTACTGGGCGGTCACGAGCCCGGGAACCAGGACGAGGAGGAGGGCGAGGAGTGGGGAGGTTCGGGTCAACGGGGGCTCGGATGCGGTGCCGATGCTAGACGACTCGATTAGACTGCGCCAAGCACCATGGCGCACGATCACGACCATCCGCACGGGCACGATCACGACCACGCGGTCGGGGCCCACGGCGCGGCGACGGCGCAGAGCGCCCGGCGCCTCGGGCTCTCCCTCGCCGTCACCGCCGGGATCATGGTCGCCGAGGCGGTGGGCGGCATCGTCTCCGGGTCGCTGGCGCTGGTGTCCGACGCGGGACACATGCTCACGGACGTCGCGGCGCTGGGCCTGGCGCTCCTGGCGGTGCGATTCGCCTCCCGCCCGGCCGACCAGAAGCGCACCTTCGGGTTCCACCGGGCGGAGGTCCTCGCCGCCCAGGCCAACGTCGCCGCGCTGGTGGTGCTCACCGCGTGGATCGCCTGGGAGGCCGTCGACCGCCTTCGCCATCCGGGCGTGCGCATCGAGCTCGGGGTCATGGCCGCGGTGGCCGCGGTGGGGCTCCTCGCAAACCTCTTCGTGCTCCGATGGCTCCACGCCGACCACAGCCTGAACGCCCGGTCGGCCTTCCTGCACGTGCTGGGGGACGCGATCTCCTCGGTCGTGGTCCTGGCCGGCGCGGCCGCCATGTGGTTCGAGCCCGGCTGGACCTGGATCGACCCGGTCCTCTCCCTCGCCATCTCGCTCCTCATCCTCTGGGGGGCGCTGCGCCTCTCCCTGGAGATCGCCGACATCCTCATGGAGGCGGTCCCCCGCCACCTCGCCATCGAGGAGGTCTGCGGCGCGATGGGCGAGATCCCCGGCGTCCTGGCGGTCCACGACCTGCACGTCTGGACCATCTCGAGCGGGCATCACGCCCTGTCCGCCCACGTGGTCGTCGGCGAGGAGGACCTGGGCCGGAACGACTCGATCCTCGACCAGGTGAAGGGTCGGTTGCGCGAACGGTTCGGGATCGACCACACCACCATCCAGATCGAGTCGGCCCGCTACGCCCACCTCTACGACGACGTCCACGTCCACGGGCACGCGCAGGAGAACCGCTGCGCTCCCCACGCGGCGGGGGGCTGAGCCGTGCGCATCGTGGCCGGATCCGCGCGCGGCCGCCGGCTCGCCGCGCCGGCCGGAGACGGCACGCGGCCCACCAGCGACAAGGTGCGCGCGGCCATCTTCAACGTCCTCGGCCAGTTCTTCGACGGGGGTCGGGTCCTCGACCTGTACGCGGGGACCGGGGCGCTCGCCCTCGAGGCGCTCTCCCGGGGATGCGCCGATGCCACCTGCGTCGATTCGTCGGTGGCCGCCGCGGAGGCCATCGCCCGCAACGCCGAGGCGTGCGGCTTCGCCTCCAGGGTCACCGTGATCCGGCGCCGGGTCGCCGACGCCATCCCTTCGCTGCCCCCAGGGAGCTTCGACATGGCCTTCGTCGATCCCCCCTACGCCGAGGGGCCCGGCGCGGCGCTGGCGGCGCTCGACCGGGTGCTGCGGCCCGGGGCGTCGGTCGTGGCCGAGCACGACCGCCGCTCGCCCCCGCCGGACCGCGTCGGTGCCCTGGTCCTGGAGGACCGGCGCGCCTACGGCGACACGGGAATCTCGATCTATCGCAGGGAGTAGGGGATACTCCGCGCCGATGCCCCGGCTCGCCATCTACCCCGGCTCGTTCGATCCCCTCACCAACGGGCACCTGTCCCTCATCCAGCGCGGCCTCAAGATCTTCGACGGTCTCGTGGTGGCCGTGGCCAACAACGCGGCCAAGAAGGCGCTCTTCACCCTGGAGGAGCGCAAGCAGTTCATCCGCGCCGCCGTGGGACCCGACCCGCGCGTCGAGGTGGATCACTTCGAGACCCTGCTCGTGGATTACGCCAAGAAGCGCAAGATCCACACCGTGCTCCGCGGTCTGCGGGCCGTATCCGACTTCGAATACGAGTTCCAGCTCGCCAACATGAACTCCAAGCTCGACCCGGACTTCGAGTCGGTCTTCGTCATGACCGGACAGGACTACTTCTACGTGACCGGCAGCCTGGTCCGGGAAGTGGCCAGCTACGGCGGCGACGTGTCCGGTCTCGTGCCCCCCGTCGTCAACGAGGGGCTCCGCAAGAAGTTCCCCCCCCGCTAGGCCGGATTCGTCGTTCCCGCCCGCGGCAGGCGGCCGTTCCCAACCGGGCTCCGAGTTGGTATCCTCCCTGCCCCATTCGCGCCTTCCCTTTGCCCCAGGAGATTCCGAGGATGCGACTCGCCAAGCGGCTCGACGCGGTGAAACCGTCCCCCACGCTCGCCATCACCGCCAAGGCGAAGGAGCTCAAGGCCAAGGGCATCGACGTCGTCGGGTTCGGCGCCGGCGAGCCCGACTTCGACACGCCCAAGGCCATCAAGCAGGCGGCCATCACCGCCATCGACCAGGGGTTCACCAAGTACACCCCGACGAACGGCATCCCGGAGCTGCGCGAGGCCATCGCCAAGCGCATCGCCCAGGAGCACGGCATCGCCTACAAGCCGACCGAGGTGCTGGTGTCGTGCGGCGGGAAGCACTCCCTCTACAACCTGTTCCAGGCGTTGCTCAATCCCGGCGACGAGGTGGTGATCTTCGCCCCCTACTGGGTCAGCTACGCCGACATGGTCCGGCTCGCCGACGGCGTCCCGGTCATCGTCCAGACCCGGCACGAGGACGGCTTCGAGCCGAGCCACGCGGACATCAAGAAGGCCATCGGGCCGAAGACCCGCGCGGTCATCGTGAACAGCCCGTCGAACCCCACCGGCGCGGTCTTCGGGCGGGCCACCCTGCGCAACATCATCGACGAGGTGAAGGGCAAGGACATCCTCGTCGTCACCGACGACATCTACGACAAGCTCGTCTACAAGGGACGGTTCGAGAACGTCCTCACGGTCGACCCCTCGCTCCACCCGCAGGTGGCGCTCGTGAACGGGGCCTCGAAGACCTACGCCATGACCGGCTGGCGCATCGGCTGGACGGCGGGCCCGCAGGACGCTCATCAGCGCCATGCAGAAGCTCCAGGACAACTCCACGTCCAACCCCGCCTCCATCTCGCAGAAGGCCGCGCTCGGGGCGCTCACGCTCCCGCTCGACGCCGAGATCGAGACGATGCGGAAGATCTTCGACGAGCGTCGCCAGCACATCGTGAAGCGCCTGAACGCCATCCCGGGAGTGACCTGCTTCGATCCGGGCGGCGCCTTCTACGCCTTCCCCTACATCGGCAAGCTCCTCGACAAGAAGATCCCCGGCCAGGCGGGGCCCATCGGCACCGACGAGAAGTTCGTGGCCCACCTGCTCGACCACCACAAGGTCGCGGTGGTCCCCGGGTCGGCCTTCGGGGCCCCCGGGTACCTGCGCCTGTCCTTCGCCATCGCCCTCGACCAGATCGACAAGGGCGTGGACCGTATCGCCGAGATGGTGAAAAGCCTGGAATAGGCCGGTCCGACCTCCCCGATTCCCGCCCCCTCCGCGCGTACCCGCGGGGGGGGTCCCATGTTAGGGTCCGCCCGCGATGCCGAAGCGTCTGGACATCAAGAAGATCATGATCGTGGGGTCTGGGCCGATCGTCATCGGACAGGCCTGCGAGTTCGACTATTCCGGGACCCAGGCCTGCAAGGCGCTGAAGGAGGAGGGGTACGAGGTCGTCCTCCTCAACTCCAATCCGGCCACGGTGATGACCGACCCGGACTTCGCCGACCGGACCTACATCGAGCCCATCACCCCCGAGGTCGCCGAGCAGATCCTCGCCCGCGAGAAGCCCGACGTCCTCCTCCCCACGCTGGGAGGCCAGACCGCGCTGAACCTGGCCGTGGCGCTGGCGAAGAACGGGGCGCTGGCCCGGCACGGCGTGGAGCTCATCGGCGCCTCGCTCGAGGCCATCGAGAAGGCCGAGGACCGGCAGCTCTTCAAGGACGCCATGAACCGCGTCGGGGTCGAGATGCCCCGCAGCGGGTACGCGACCTCGTTCGAGGAGTCGCGGACCGTCGCCGAGCACATCGGCTTCCCGGTGATCATCCGGCCGAGCTTCACCATGGGTGGGGAGGGCGGCGGCGTCGCCTACAACAAGGGGGAGTTCGACGCCCTGGCCCGCCGCGCGCTCGACCTCTCCCCCTCCCACACCATCCTCGTGGAGGAGTCGATCCTCGGCTGGAAGGAGTACGAGCTCGAGGTGATGCGGGACCGGAACGACAACGTGGTGATCGTCTGCAGCATCGAGAACTTCGATCCCATGGGCGTCCACACCGGCGATTCCATCACCGTCGCCCCGGCCCAGACCCTCTCCGACAAGGAATACCAGCGGCTCCGCGACCTCTCCGTACGCATCATCCGCGAGATCGGCGTCGACACCGGGGGGTCGAACATCCAGTTCGGCGTCCATCCGGAGAACGGGCGGGTGGTGGTCATCGAGATGAACCCGCGCGTGTCGCGCAGCTCGGCGCTGGCCTCGAAGGCCACCGGCTTCCCCATCGCCAAGATCGCCGCGAAGCTCGCGGTCGGCTACACGCTCGACGAGCTCAAGAACGACATCACCCGGGAGACCCCGGCGTCCTTCGAGCCCACCATCGACTACGTGGTGACCAAGGTCCCGCGCTTTGCCTTCGAGAAGTTCAAGGGGGCCGACGACATCCTCACCACCCACATGAAGTCGGTGGGCGAGGTCATGGCGATGGGGCGCACCTTCCAGGAGAGCCTGCAGAAGGCGCTCCGTGGCCTCGAGATCGACCGGGCCGGCCTCGACTCGCCGCTCGGGAAGCGTCCCGGCGACACCTACACCGAGGCAGAGCGCATGCTCGTGCTGGAGCAGGCGCGCGTGCCCCGGGCACACCGCATCTTCTGGGTGGGGGAGGCCTTGCGGGCCGGAGTGACGGTGGAGGAGCTCAACCGGCTCACCGCCATCGATCCCTGGTTCCTCCGGGAGCTGAAGGGCATCGTCGACCACGAGCCCACCCTCGCCGGCGCCCTCCCGGCCGACGCCGACGCCTGGCGGCAGGCCAAGCGGCTGGGCTTCTCCGACAAGCGCATCGCCTCGCTGGCGCGCACCACCGAGGGGGTCGCCCGGGCGGCCCGCTGGGCCGCCGGCGTTCACCCCGTGTTCAAGCGGGTGGACACGTGCGCCGCCGAGTTCGAGGCCTACACCCCCTACCTGTACTCCACGTACGAGGAGGAGTGCGAGGCCAAGCCCACCAACCGCCGCAAGATCATGATCCTGGGCGGGGGACCGAACCGCATCGGCCAGGGCATCGAGTTCGACTACTGCTGCGTGCACGCCAGCTTCGCGCTGCGGGAGGCCGGGTTCGAGACCATCATGGTCAACTGCAACCCGGAGACGGTCTCCACCGACTACGACACCAGCGACCGGCTCTACTTCGAGCCCCTCACCCTGGAGGACGTCCTCGAGATCGTCCGGGTGGAGAAGCCGGAGGGACTGATCGTCCAGTACGGCGGCCAGACCCCGCTCAAGCTGGCCGTGCCGCTCGAGGAGGCGGGCGCTCCCATCCTGGGCACCACCCCCGACGCCATCGACCGCGCCGAGGACCGGGAACGCTTCGCCGCGCTCATCGACAAGCTCGGCCTCCGCCAGCCCGCGAACGGCATGGCCCGCAGCGCCGAGGAGGCCTTCGCGGTGGCGCATCGCATCGGCTACCCGGTCATGGTGCGCCCCTCCTACGTCCTGGGCGGTCGCGCCATGGAGGTCGTGTACGACGACGCCGACCTGCGGGCCTACCTGACCGAGGCGGTGCAGGCCTCGAACGAGCGCCCGGTGCTCGTCGACCGCTTCCTGCGCGACGCAGCCGAGGTGGACGTCGACGTGGTGTCGGACGGAAGGAGCGTCATCGTCGGCGGGGTGATGGAGCACATCGAGGAGGCCGGCATCCACTCCGGCGACTCGGCCTGCGCGCTCCCGCCCTACAGCCTCTCCGACGCGGTGGTCGCGGAGATCGAGAAGCAATCCATCGCCCTCGCCCGGGAACTCGGGGTGGTGGGGCTCATGAACGTGCAGTTCGCCATCCAGGGCGACGACATCTACGTCCTGGAGGTGAACCCGCGGGCCAGCCGTACGGTTCCCTTCGTGGGGAAGGCCACCGGAGTGCCCTTCGCCAAGAAGGCGGCCCTGGCCATGGCCGGCATCTCCCTGGAGGAGCAGGGGCTCCGGAGCACGCCGCGCCCGCGCCACGTCTCGGTGAAGGAGGCGGTGATGCCCTTCGCCCGCTTCCGGGGCGTCGACCCGGTGCTGGGCCCGGAGATGAAGTCCACCGGAGAGGTGATGGGCATCGCAGCCGACTTCTACGGCGCCTTCTGGAAGTCCCAGACGGCGGCCGGGAACGCCCTGCCGTTGCCGAAGCGCGGCGAGGTGCTTCGCGCCTTCGTGTCGGTGAAGGACGCCGACAAGCCCGTGGCGTCGGACCTGGCCCGCCGGCTCGTGGCGCTCGGCTTCGAGGTGCTCGCCACGGCCGGGACGGCCGCCTTCCTGGCCCGCGAGGGCATCCCGGCCACGCCGGTGAGGAAGGTCGGGGAAGGGCGCCCCAACGTGGTCGATCGCATCATCGACGGCGAGGTCCACTTCCTCATCAACACCACCGCCAGCAAGCGGACCATCTCGGACAGCTACTCGATCCGGCGCGAGACGCTGATGCACCGGGTCCCGTACTTCACCACGCTCACCGGGGCGCGCGCCGCCCTGGGCGCCATGGAAAGGGCACGCGACGCCGGCTACGGCGTCCGCTCCCTGCAGGAATATCACGCGCACGGAAGGTGACACGAGGATGCCCAGCGATCGCATGCCCATGACTCCCGCAGGCCTGGTCCGGCTCAAGCAGGAACTGAAGCGCCTGAAGGGCGTCGAGCGGCAGCGCATCGTGAAGGAGATCGCCGAGGCTCGCTCCCACGGCGACCTCTCCGAGAACGCCGAGTACCACGCCGCCAAGGAGAAGCAGTCGCACGTGGAGGGGCGAATCACCCAGGTCGAGCACTGGATCGCCACGGCCGACGTGATCGACGTCTCGCGCCTTTCCGGCGATCGGGTGGTCTTCGGCGCCACCGTCCGCCTCACCGACAGCCAGAGCGGCGACGAGGTGGTCTACCGGATCGTCGGCGAGCTCGAGGCCGACCTGAAGCAGGGGAAGATCAGCGTCACCAGCCCCATCGCCCGCGCCCTCATCGGCAAGGTGGAGGGTGACGTGGTGCGGGTCCGTGCCCCGGGTGGGGAGCGCGAGTACGAGATCGGGAGCGTCGAATTCATCGAGGAGCCGGTCGCCTCCGATCCGGAGTAGGCCGGCACGGGGAGGGGGATGGCTCCGCGCGATGTCCCCGGGGCGCCGCCTGGCGCCCGTGAGCTCACGGCGCTCTTCGCGCCCCTCCGCTTCGCGGCCCGGCAGGAGGAGGCTGGACAGGCACGCCTCGCCGGTCTGGGGAGCACCGTCCGCGGCGCGGTGGAGCGGGCGCTGGCGGCGGGCGCGGAGCCTGGACCGGCGCTCGACCGCCTCGCAGCCGCTGCCGCAGCGATCGACGCGATGCCCCCGGGAAGGCGGCTGGCGGCGGTCTGCCGGATCGCCGCCGATCTGGGCGCGCTCGTGCCTCTCCCGGTCGATCTGGAGCTCCTGGCTCGGCGTGGGCGCATCCCGGAGCACGCTCCAGCCGAGGCCGGACCGCAGGTCCGGCCGCAGGCCCGGCCCGTGGCTCGGGCGACGAGGCCGGCGCCGTCGACCCCTCCCGCGATCCCGCCCTCCGATGCGCCGGGGAGGAAGGAACGGCGTCGCCGCCTCGCCACGGTGCTCTCGGCCGTCCCCGCCGTGCACCCGGCGCCGCGGGCGCTGCTCGAGGAGCGGGGCCGTTCCACCGTGGAGGCGGCGCTCGAGTTCCTTCCCCGGGCCTGGCAGGACCGCACCCAGGTGCGGAAGGTCTCGGAGCTGCGCACCGGGGAACCGGCCATCGCCGTGGTGACGGTGCGCACCGTCCGGTCGCAACGGATGCGCAGCGGCAAGCCCATGCTCAAGGTGGGGACCGCCGACGGGCCCTCCCGCCTCGACCTGGTCTTCTTCAACCCTCCACCCTGGCGCCAGAAGCAGTTCACCCCAGGTGAGCAGGTGCTGGTGTCCGGCGAGGTGACCGAGGGCTTCGGCGGCGTCCGCCAGATGGCGCAGCCGGAGGTCGAGAAGATCGGGGAGGGCGACTCCGCCAACTTCGGCCGCATCGTGCCCGTCTACCCGGGTCCGGCCGATTACCAGCACCCTGCTCTCCGCAAGCTCATGAAGCGGCTCGTCGACGAGTTCGCGCCGCTCGTGGTGGAGGAGATCCCCGGGCCGATCCGGGAACGGAGGAGCCTGCTCGGGCGGGCGGAGGCGATCGCCCAGGCGCATTTCCCACCCGCCGGGACCGACCTCGCCCGGGCCGCGGCCAGGGCCACAGACCCCTTCCGGCGGCTGGCGTTCGAGGAGCTCTTCTTCCTCCAGCTGGCGCTGGCGCTCCGGCGACGCGGGGTCCGCAAGGAGCCAGGCATCGCCTTCGACGCATCCCCCTCCGCCCGGGTGGCCGCCCGGGCGCCCGTTCCGTTCCCCTTCACGGGGGCGCAGGAGCGGGTCTTCGCGGAGATCGCGGGCGACATGGGGCGGCCGGAGCCGATGAACCGGCTCCTCCAGGGGGACGTGGGGAGCGGCAAGACCGCGGTCGCCTTCGCCGCCGCCATGCTGGCCATCCGCTCCGGCTGGCAGGCGGCGATCATGGCGCCCACCGAGATCCTGGCCGAGCAGCACGCCCGGACCCTGCGTGGATGGCTCGCCGGCTCCGGAGTCGAGCTCGCCCTGGTCGGAGCGCAGGCGCGCGGCAAGGGGCAGAAGGAGGCGCGCGCGGCCATCGCGGGCGGCCAGGCCTCCCTCGTGGTGGGCACCCACGCGCTCCTGGAGGAGGGCGTCGCCTTCGCCCGCCTCGGGCTCGTGGTGGTGGACGAGCAGCACCGTTTCGGTGTGCTCCAGCGGGCCACGCTCATGTCGAAGGGAGTTCGCCCCGACGTGCTCGTCATGACCGCCACCCCCATCCCGCGCACCCTGGCGCTCGCCTTCTACGGCGACCTCGACCAGTCCAAGATCGACGAGCTTCCCCCGGGGCGGACCCCCGTCGAGACCAGGGTCTTCCGCGAGTCGCAGCGCGGGCGCGTCCTGGAGGCGGCCCGCCGCGAGCTCGAGGCGGGGCGGCAGGTCTACGTCGTCTATCCCCTGGTCGAGGAGTCGGAGAAGTCCGACCTCGCCGACGCGACGAGCGGGGCCGAGGAGCTGCGTGCCGCGCTTGCCCCCTTCGAGGTGGCGCTCCTCCACGGCCGGATGAAGGGGGACGAGAAGGAGGCGGTCATGTCCCGCTTCCGCGCCGGCGATGCGCGCGTCCTCGTGTCCACCACCGTCATCGAGGTCGGCGTCGACGTTCCGAACGCCACGGTGATGATCGTCGAGCACGCCGAGCGATTCGGCCTCTCCCAGCTCCACCAGCTTCGCGGGCGGGTCGGGCGAGGCGCGGCGCGGAGCCAGTGCCTGCTCGTGACCGGGGGCGCGGGGGCGGGCGGCGATGCGAGGGAGAGGCTCCGGACCATGGTCGCCACGCAGGACGGATTCGAGATCGCCCGCGCCGATCTCCGCATCCGGGGCCCGGGCGAGATGCTCGGGACCCGGCAGGCCGGGCAGCCCCTCTTCGAGGTGGCCGACCTCTACCGGGACGAGGCCATCCTGGACGAGGCGCGGGAGGACGCCATGCGCCTCGCGGAGGAGGACCCGGACCTCTCCCGTCCCGGGAACGAGGCGACCCGGGAGGCGCTCGAGCGCTGGTCGTCCCGCCTGTCCCTGGCCCGCGTCGGCTGATCGCGCGTCGGGGCGCCGGGCTTGCTATCATCGCCAGATGCCCGCCTGCGCGCTGTGCGAGAACGTCCAGGTCTCCGGGGAGGCCTGCGAGGTCTGCGGACATCCCTTCGCCCCGGACCAGCGCACGCCGGTCCCGGTCGAGCCGCTGGAGGGCCTGGAACCGACGCTCCTCGACCCGGTCGCCGCGACGGGGGAGACGGTTCCCGAGCTCGAGGCGACGAGCGTCGCCCCCGTGCAGGTGGTCGTCTTCGCCATGGAGGACCTTCAGCCGACCGAGGTGGAGGGGATCCCCGCCGAAGGGGAGGACGAGGCGCCCACCGCTCGCGTCTGCCGCTACTGCCGGAACCCGGCGCCCGCCGGAGAGGCCTTCTGCGGCCACTGCGGGATGCGCCTGCCCTCGGTGCCTGGAGGGGCCGAGCCATCCCCGGCCGGTGCGACGCTCTGCCGGGACTGCGGCACACCGATGAAGGGGTCGAGCTGCCCGGGATGCGGAGTCCGGGTGCCGGGCTGACCCGCCGTCCCGCGCTTGCCATCCCCACCGACCTTCGGCAGATTGGGCCGCCCGCCGCCATGACCTCCTCCACCCCGCCCACCTTCTCCGCGTGGTTCCGCTGTGCCGAGAGCTGCGCGTTCCGCGCACCGCTCACCGAGGTGATCTACCGCTGCCCCCACTGCCAGGGGCTCCTCGAGGTCGAGCATGACCTCGATGCGCTGCGGCGCGTCCCCGCCGCGGACTGGAAGGCGCTCTTCGAGGGGCGCTTCCGCGGAGGCGCCTGGCCCCTGGGGTCCGGGGTCTGGGGCAAGAAGGAGTGGGTGTATCCCCAGATCGCGATCGAGAACGTCGTCTCCATGTACGAGGGAGGGACGCCGCTCCTGCGGCTCGATCGGTACGCCCACGACATCGGGCTCCGCGAGGTCTGGCTGAAGGAGTGCGGCGTCACCCACACCGGGTCCTTCAAGGACCTGGGCATGACGGTGCTCGTCTCCGCGGTGAAGGAGATGCGCGCGCGCGGCGTTCCCATCCGCGCCGTGGCCTGCGCGTCCACCGGCGACACCAGCGCGGCGCTCGCGGCCTATTGCGCCGCCTCGGGCATCCCCTCCGTCGTCCTCCTCCCGCGCGGGAAGGTCTCGACGGCCCAGCTCGTCCAGCCGGTCTCGAACGGGGCGCTGGTGCTCGAGCTCGACACCGACTTCGACGGTTGCATGCGGGTGGTCCAGGACCTCTCCCTCACGCCCGACATCTACCTCGCCAACTCGATGAACTCGCTCCGCATCGAGGGCCAGAAGACGGTCGCCGTCGAGGTCGCCCAGCAGCTCGGCTGGACCTCGCCCGACTGGGTGATCATCCCCGGCGGGAACCTGGGCAACGCCGGCGCACTCGGCAAGGGCTTCCTCCTCCTGAAGGAGCTGGGGCTCGTCGACCGGCTCCCCAGGCTCGTCGTGGCCCAGGCGGAGAACGCCAATCCGCTCTACCGGGCCGTGCAGCGCGCAGGGCGGGCCAGCCCCGACGTCCAGGTCGATTCCATCCCGGCCCGGACGACCCTGGCGAGCGCCATCCAGATCGGCGCCCCCGTCTCGGCGAAGCGGGCGCTCCGGGCCATCGAGGCGCTCGACGGGCTCGTGGAGCAGGCGAGCGAGCAGGAACTCGCGGACGCGGCGGCCCGGGCCGACCTGTCCGGCGCCTTCGCCTGTCCTCACACGGGGGTGGCCCTGGCCGCGCTCGAGAAGCTGGCCGCACGCGGGGTGGTGAAGCCCCAGGAGCGGGTCGTGGTCATCTCCACGGCTCACGGTCTCAAGTTCTCCGACTTCAAGGTGGGCTACCACGAGGGCACGCTCGCCGGGCTGCGTCCCGCGCTGCGAAACCCACCCGTGAAGCTGCCCGCCACCCTCGCCGCGGTGCAGGAAGCCGTGGCGGCCCGCTTCGGGGAGAAGTAGTCGATGGTCCTCGAGGCCATCCGGCCGTCCCTCTCCTCCCAGGAGGAGGCCGCGCTGCGGGCCGAGCACGACGTCCTGGCCGGACGCGTGGCGACGCGCCGGTCCATCGACGACGTCCGCAAGGGAGCGTACGCGACCTTCGGCCTCGTGATGTCCGCCGGGCTCACCCTCAAGTTCGCCTGGGATCGATGGGGCTGGGGCCCGCCCCCCGTGCGGCCTCCCGGGCGCTATCCGCTGCTCTTCGTGGGCGCCCTCGCCATCTCCGTCTTCCTCGCCTCCGTCGCCGTGATCGCCTTTCGCAGGGCGCGCGCCGCCATGCAGGTGGAGGACCGCGACTTCGCCCGGCTCCGGGAGATCCGGGCCCGCCTGGGGATCGACGCGTGAAGCCGCGACGCGGACTCTTCCTCGTCCTCGAGGGGCTCGACGGCGCCGGGACCACCACGCAGGCCTCCCGGCTCTGCGCGTGGCTCGCGGCCCGGGGACGGAAGGCCCACCTCACCGCCGAGCCCTCCCGCGGGCCGATCGGGACGGAGATCCGGCACGTCCTCTCCGGCCGCCTCCGGGGCGCCGGAGGAGGCGAGTTCGACCCGCGTGCCCTCGCGCTCCTCTTCGCGGCCGACCGGCTCGACCACTGGGCGAGCGAGATCCGGCCGCGACTCGAGGAGGGGCATGACGTGGTCTCCGACCGCTACGTCCTCTCCAGCCTGGCCTACCAGGCGGTGTCCACCGGCGATGCCGCATGGGTGGCCGCGCTGAACGCCAAGGCGCCGGCCCCCGACCTGACGCTGTTCCTCCGGGTCCGACCCGCGGTGGCGCTTCGCCGCCGCTACGCGGCCTCGGCCGAGCGGGAGATCTTCGAGGTGCCGGCCTTCCAGCGGCGCGTCCACCGCGCCTATGGCCAGGCCCTGTCGCGTATCGTCGATGCCGGCGAGCGGGTCGCCGATCTCGACGGCGAGCAGCCGGTGGATCGGGTCGCCGGGGCCATCGCCCGCGCCGTGGAGATGATCCTGCCGTGAGCGATGGCGCCACCGCCGCCGTCGTGATCGTCGGCAGCGAGGTGCTGTCGGCGAAGGTGCAGGACGAGAACGGCCCGTTCCTCGCGCGCCGGCTCCACGAGCTGGGCGTCGAGCTCACCGTCATCCACGTCGTGCCGGACAGGACCGACGCGGTCGTGGAGGCGCTCCTCTCCGCCCGGCGGCGGGCCGGATGGGTATTCACCTGCGGTGGAGTGGGACCGACGCACGACGACCTGACCTTGCCCGCCGTGGCGCGAGCTCTCGGGGTCCCGATTCGACGCCATCCCGGCATGGAGCAGGTCCTTCGCGCGATGCACGCGCGTCACCACGCGGGCGCCGCCCTTCCGCAGGTGGCGCTGCGCATGGCCGATCTCCCCGAGGGGACGCAGCTCCTCGGCGACCCGGAGTTCCCCACGCTGGTCGTCTCCAGGGTGGTGATGCTGCCCGGCGTCCCGTCCTTCCTCCGGCACCAGTTCGAGCGGGTGGCGCACCTGCTCGGCGGCGCGCCGTACCACCTGGTGAGCCTCTTCTTCTCCTGGGGAGAGGACCAGCTCGCGCTGCCGCTCGCGGCGGTCGCGGAGGCCTACCCGGAGGTGGAGATCGGGAGCTACCCGCGCTTCGACCTTGCCGACCACCGGGTCCGCGTGACCGTCGAGGGCAGGGCCCCCGAGGCGGTTCGCGGCGCGTCGCTCGCCATCCTGTCCGCGGTCGCGCCGGAGGCGCTGGTCCGAGCGGACGGGCTGGCGCCCTGACCGTCCGTCAAACCTCGAAGCGGTCGATCTTCCCGGCCTTCTGGAGGATCTCGAGGCCGCCGGCGAGGCACTTCTCCTTGTCGTCGCCCTGCAGCTTCACGACGAGGGGGGAGAGGCGCGCCGCGCCGGCCACGGAAGGAGAGGCCGGAGGAAGGACCGTCACCGCCCAGCTGTCCCCGAGGTCCTTGTCGATGGTGACCTCGCAGGGGGTGTTGCCGATGTAAGCACGCGCCATCTCGGGAGAACCTCGGGTCGAAGGGGCGTGAAAGATAGCGCAAAGGGGGGCGCACAGGAAGGGGTGCGTGAGGGACGAACCGTCGTGACCGTGCGGTGACATGCAGGCCCTAGGAAATGGGGGTGACCCGCCAACTCCCCGTGGACTCCGATCTCGACAGGCCCCAGTGGGTCAAGTCGATCCCGTTCCTCGCCGTGCACGTCGTCGCCCTGGCGGCTCCGTTCCTGGTCCACCCGACCTGGCGCCTCGCCGGACTCGCGCTGGCCGTCTACGCGGTCTGCATGTTCGGCATCACCGCCGGATTCCACCGGTACTTCTCCCACCGCGCGTTCCGGACCGGCCGCGTCTTCCAGTTCGTCCTCGCGCTGCTCGGGACGCTCTCGGTCCAGAAGGGCGTCCTCTGGTGGGCGGCGCACCACCGGGACCACCACCGCTACTCCGACGGGGAGAAGGACGTCCACAGCCCCGTCCAGCGCGGATTCTGGTGGAGCCACGTCGGCTGGATCCTGGCGGCTCGCTACGATCGCACCCGCGCCGACCGGGTGAAGGACCTGGCCCGCTATCCGGAGCTGGTCTTCCTCGACCGGTTCGGCATGCTCGTTCCGCTCGTCTTCGCTGCGGTCCTCTTCGCCGCGGGCGGCCTGCCGGCGCTGCTCTGGGGCTTCTTCGTGCCGGTGGTGGTGGCCTGGCACGTGACCTTCTCCATCAACTCGGTGGCCCACGTCCTCGGGTCCCGGCGTTATCCCACCGCCGACGACTCGCGCAACAACCCGATCCTGGCCCTTCTCACGTTTGGTGAAGGGTGGCACAACAACCACCACTTCTACGCATCCACCGCCAACCAGGGCTGGTTCTGGTGGGAGCTCGACCTCTCCTACCTGGCGCTGCGCGGACTCGCGTCGATCGGGCTGGTGTGGGACCTGCGGACCCCGCCGGCGCACGTTCGCGCCGGGCGGCTGCCGGCACGGATGCGGCCGCTACAGGAAGACGGAGTGGCGGACGGCCAGGTCGGCGTCGAGCATGCGCTGTAGCTCGGAGCGAACCCGCTCCCCGGCCGCAGCCACCGCGGCGGCGTCCTCGGCCCGATCCGGGGCCGGCGGAGCGATCGGGTCTCCGAAGCGGACGGACCAGCGGGAGGGGAGCGGGAACCAGGACAGCAGCCCGGCCAGCGGGAGCGGCGGCGCCAGCGCGAGGAGCGGCAGGTGCAGCGAGTCGGCGAGCCAGCCGCGCCGGTCGAAGGGAGCCGCGGCCTCCTCGCTCCCGATGATCGAACAGGGGACGATGGGCACGCGCGCCAGCGCCGCGACCCGGGCGAAGCCGCCCCGACCGAACCGGGTCACCCGGTAGCGGTCGGCCCAGGGGCGAGGCGCCTCCCGGGGCCCCTCCGGGAAGATGCAGACGCTCGATCCCCGGTCGAGCAGGGACAGCGCGATGTCCGCGCGGAGCGGGGCTGCTCCCATCCGGACCAGGAGCGGTCCCACCAGGGGTGCGGACAGGGCGCGCGGGTCCAGCAGGGGGCGGAGCTCGCGCGGCGTCGGCAGGCGCGCAGCGGAAGCCCGGAGGACCGCGGCATCCCAGGGCGTCGTCCCGCCGTGGTTGGCGACCAGGACGAACGGGCCCTCGGGAAGCAGGTCGGCCCCCTGGACGTCGACGCGCCACCACGTGCCCAGGAAGAAGTCCAGCACCGCCCGGGCGCGCACGAGCAGATCCGGATCCATTCCGAGCTCGTCGAGCCGCCCAGGGGAGCCGATGAGGGTCGCCAGCGAGGCGAGCGGGGCGATCGTGTCGCGCAGGGCCGGCAGGAGGCGAACGAGCAGTTCGCGAAGCTCCTCGGTGTAGGCAGCGGGACCGGTACGCCGGACGACCTCCGCGAGGCGGGCCTCGCCGTCGCCTGCCGGCGGCTCCGGCGGCGGCTGGACCTGCCGGGGCGGCTCCGCGGGTGGGGCCGGGGCGGCGACCTCTCGTGGGGCCACGGCCGCTGGGGGACGGGTGGCCGCCCCCCGCTCGAAGGGGTCGTTTCCGAGGACCGGACGCCGGGCCTGGGCTGCGCGGGCGGGCTTCCGCTTCCTCGTCGGCATCCCGGTTTCGTACAGGGGAAGGGCCCCTCCGTCAAACGGTCGGAGAGGCGTGGTACGAGGGGAGCGTGACGCTCATCCAGGTGCTGCCCCCGGGTCTCGTGAACCAGATCGCCGCAGGGGAGGTGGTCGAGCGCCCCGCGTCGGTCGTGAAGGAACTGCTCGAGAACGCCCTCGACGCGGGCGCCCGGACCATCCAGGTGGACCTGGAGGACGGCGGGCTCGGCCTCGTGCGCGTCGCCGACGACGGCTCGGGGATGGGGCGAGAGGACGCGCTCCGGTCGCTCGAACGCCACGCCACGTCCAAGCTGCGGGACGCATCCGGCCTCGCCACCATCGCGACCATGGGCTTCCGCGGGGAGGCCATCCCGGCCATCGCGTCGGTTTCGCGCATGCGCATCGACACCTGCGCGGAGGGTCCCCCGGGCACCGTGGTCGGTACCCGCATCGCCCTGGAAGGAGGGGAGGTCGTCGCCCTCGACGAGGTGGCGCGGCCGCGTGGCACCACGGTCGAGGTCCGCGACCTCTTCTTCAACACGCCTGCGCGCAGGAAGTTCATGCGTTCCACCGCGGCCGAGTCCGGACACGCCAGCGAGGCGGTGGTCCGGGTGGCCCTGGCCCGGACCGACGTCGGCTTCACGCTCCGTTCCGGGGGGCGCGCGGCCATCGCCACCGCGCCCGGCGCCTCTCTCGAGGAGCGGGCGGCCATCGCACTGGGAAGGGAGGCGGCGCGCCACCTCGTCGCGGTGGATGGGAGCCGGGGAGAGTTCCGCGTGCGCGGGGTGGTCACGTCGCCCGATCACTCGGCGGCCACGGCGCGCGGGCTCTACCTCTTCGTGAACGGCCGCTTCATCCGCGACCGCGCGCTCGCCTATGCGGTCGTACGCGCCTACGCCGGTTCGCTCCCTGCCGGACGCCAGCCGGCCGGCGTGCTCTTCCTCGAGTTGCCCCTCGACCGGGTGGACGTGAACGTCCATCCCCAGAAGCTCGAGGTTCGCTTCCAGGACCCGCGCGCAGCCACCGATGCCGTCCACCACGCGGTCAGCGAGTCCCTTCGCCCGTCGCCCTGGCTGCGCCATCGGCCGTCGTACCCGGAGGGCGTGGACACCGCCGCGCCCGTCGCACCGGTGGCGGCGGAGTCCCGAGGTGACGACGTGGCGAGCGTCCTCGCCCTGGCGCGCGACCGGGCGGAGGAGCGTGCGCGGGACATGCTCCCGTTCCCCGCTGCGGCCGCCCCTGACCTCCCGCCCGCGGTCCCGGCGACGGCGGGGACCGCGTCAGGGCCCGGGCCCGGATACTTCGGGTCGATGCGCTACGTGGGACAGCACGCCCGGACCTACCTCCTCTGCGAGGCGCCCGGCGGGACCCTCGTCGTGATCGACCAGCACGCGAGCCACGAGCGCGTCCTCTTCCATCGACTCCGGGAGGCCCTGCGCGGCCGTCGCCTGGAGGTCCAGCCGTTCCTCGTGCCTCCGGTGGTGACGCTTCCGCCTTCCGCCGCCCGGGTGGTCGAGGGGGCGGTCGACGAGCTTTCGGCCGTCGGCCTCGAGGTCGAGCCCTTCGGGGGAGACGCCTTCGCCGTGAAGAGCGCGCCCGCCCTCCTGGGCGGGGCGTCGATGGCGCCGCTCCTCACGGACCTGGCCGAGCAACTGGAGCAGGCCGAGCGAGGAAGCGCGGTCGGCGAGGCCCTCGACGGACTGCTCGCGACCATGGCCTGCCACGCGGCCGTGCGCGCCAACCAGGACCTCACGAGGGAAGAGGTCCGCGCCCTCCTCGACGGACTCGACGCCATCGACTTCAAGGCCCGGTGCCCGCACGGGCGGCCCGTCGTGGTCGAACTGCCCCTGGCCGAGCTGGAGCGCCGCGTCGGTCGTCGGTAGAGGGAAGAAGTGGGAGGGCTCCCGGCCGGATGCTGGGTGTCGGACACGTTGTCCCGACCGGAAGCCACACCCCGTGTTCCGAAGCGCCGCATGGCCGGCACAGGATGCGGGGGGGGAGAGACCTACGACGACCCGCGTCGCTTCGAACTTCCATTTAGCAATCCCGGGGCCATCCACCCCCTGGCAGCTAACCGTCCGGAATCACTGGCCCAGGCCGGGTTCGGCGGCCGAGGACCGGGACCACGGCCTTTCATACATGAATCTTCACATTTCACTTGTGAAATGCTGGACTCGCGGCGGCCGCTAGTGGCAGATTGCGCGCCGTGGCGACCCGCGACCCGAAACTCCGGCCGTACCGAACGGCTGCGTGGATCCTCTACTTCCTGGCGATCGCCGTCACGGTCGGCTTCTTCGTCGTCAGCGTCGTGAAGACGCTGCGGGGCCGGGCGCGTCGCGCGCCACCGGTCGCCACGAGCACCATTCCCACCCGGGCGACGCTCCGGGTGTGCATGGACGACCTCGACGCCCTCTACGTCGAGCAGAACCAGCGCGCCTGGGCGATGGGAGCGAGGTTCGAGGGCCCGATGCCTCTCGCGGTGTGGAGCGAGTGGGCGCCGCGATGGGAGGAGCGGGTGGAGGATCTCTCCGACCGCTGCCGGCTCGACGTGACCAAGGGTGAATGGGCCCTGGAGCGCGCCGACATGGCCGCCGCCCGCGACGCCATGCTGGCCCTCCATCGCGCCTACACCGCGCAGGTGAACCGGTTCGCCGACGAGCACGGCGACCTGGCCCGCGCCGCGGCCGAGGCGATGGCCCACGCCCGCGAGGCCGCGCACCCCACCAAGTAGGCTAGGGTCCGCACCCTCCCGTGGAGGACGGCTGGAAGGTCCAGCGGAAGATCTGGACCTCGTAGCCCGGTGGCGGCCGTGCGGTTGGGGAGGTCCCCCGCGGGGACCGCGGCGCCCACCGGCAGGAAGCCGTTCGAGATGGTCATCTCCACCACGTGCACCCGGTCGGTGGCGCTGTCGAAGTCCCACGGCGCGAAGGGGAACGCCTTCGGGAAGCGCTTGTACTGCTGGGGGTCGGCGGGGGGCGGCAGGGTCTCGATCTGCAGGGGGGTGCGCCGGAGCTGGTTGTCCGGGTCGTAGTCCACGAACCAGCGGACCTCCACCGGCTCCTCGCTGTTCTCGTCGATGACCACGGCCGACACGTCGAACAGCGATCCGGGCGGACAGGATGCCAGCGGCCCGTAGTCGGTCATGGCCAGCCCCGGTTCGGCGCTGGTCGTCAGGATGCGCGGTGGGGTGATGGGAAGGCCGCCGTCGATCGAGCCGACGCCGGGGAGGGGCTGGGGAATGGGACAGCCACCCAGCAGCGCTCCGCCGGCCAGGGCGGCGAGCAGCAGCGCGCCGATGCGAAAGGGCTCGGGCTTCAAGGCGTCCCTCCGGGCGGCTTGGCCGCGGTCGCGGATCCGCCGCGGCGCTCCGACTCCAGCTTCTCGAGATGGCGGAAGACGGTTCGTGGATCCACGTCGAGGTCCTTGGCGGTCTTGGTGCGGTTCCCGCCGTTGCGCTCCAGGATGTCGCTGATGTACCGCTTTCGGAACTCCTCGATGGCGTCGGCGAGCGGCAGCGTCGCCTCCAGGGAATCCTGGCGCAGGTCCAGGTCCTCGGCCGTGACCAGCGGGCCGTCGGCCAGGACGGCCGCCTTCTTCACGCGGTTCTCCAGCTCCCGGATGTTCCCGGGCCAGTGGTACTTGCGGAGCGCGGCCAGGGCGCCCGGTGCGAATCCTCGCGCCCGGGAGTCGAACTCCGCGGCGTAGCGCTGGAGGAACCATCGGCCCAGGACGGTGACGTCGTCGCCCCGCTCGCGCAGGGGCGGGAGCGAGATGGTGACGACGTGGAGACGGTAGTAGAGGTCCTCGCGGAACCGGCCGGCGCGGACCTCGTCCTCCAGGTTCCGGTTGGTGGCGGCCACCACGCGGATGTCGACCGGCTCCGGGCGCGAGTCGCCGACCCGCTGGACCACCCGCTCCTGGATGGCCCGGAGGAGCTTCACCTGGAGCGACGGGGGCATCTCGCCGATCTCGTCGAGGAAGAGGGTGCCTCCCGACGCAGCCTGGAAACGTCCGGCGCGGGTGGCCACCGCCCCGGTGAAGGCGCCCTTCACGTGGCCGAAGAGCTCGCTCTCGAGGAGCCCCTCCGGGATGGCGGCGCAGTTCACGGCCACGAAGGGGCCTGGGCCGCGGGGGGAACGGCGATGGATCTCGCGGGCCACGAGCTCCTTGCCCGTTCCCGTCTCGCCCTGGACGAGCACGGTGACGTCGGTCGGCGCCACCTTCTCGATGCGCCGGTACACCTCGCGCATGCTCGGGCCGGCCCCCACCAGCTCGCCGTAGCGCCGGTTCTCGATGGCCTCGCGAAGCTCCTCGTTCTCGCGCCGGAGGTCCCGCAGGAGGAGGGCGTTCTGGAGGAGCAGCGAGGCCTGCGAGGCGAAGACGGTCAGGGTCTCGAGGGATCGCTCGTCGAAGAGGTTCCGGACGCTGTCGTTCCCCAGGTAGATGGCGCCGAACACCTCGCCGCGGGCCAGCAGCGGAGCGCACATCACCGACTGGAGGCGGAGGTTCACCACCGAGGCGGAGCTGGACCACTCGGCGTCGTGCAGGGCGTCGGCGACGACCAGCGGCCGACGCGTCGCGAGCACCTTCTGGACGATGGAGTCGGAGACGCGGGATACCGCCTCCTCCACGTTTCCGGGCGCGACGTTCCGCGAGGCCCTGACCTCCGGCTGCCCGTCGATGAGCTCGATCACGAAGCCCTTGTCGGCCCGGGTCACCTCGAGGAGCGCATCGAGCAGGGCGTCGAGGAGCGTCTCGAGCGATCCGGCTTCCAGGAGACGTCGCGAGAACCGGACCAGCGGGTCCTCGCGCGGGGGGGCGCCGGCGCCGGCCGCGGGAGGAGCGGGCGACGGGGGCGAGAAGTGCAGCTCGTGCCCGGCGGCCCGGAGAACGTCCCCGGGGGCCAGGCGGCAGGTGGTCCGGCGGCGCCCGTTCACGGTCAGTTCCACACCGGAGTGGGCGGAGACGGTGAAGGCCTCCCCGTCGGCGAGCACGTGGAGCGCGGTGGGAGGAAGCGCCGGGTCGTCGATGGGCAGGTCGCTCTGCGGGTCGCGGCCCACGGTCGTGATCCGCCGTGTCAGCTGGATCACCCGGGGGGAGCCGTCGCCGGACTTGAGGACGAGTTCCGCCACGTTCATCCCTCCTAGAAGTCCCACGACAGCTTCACCGCCGCTCGACCGGGAGAAACCTCGGTCTCGATGCGCGGGACGTAGTGGATGAGGGAGTCCGCGACGCCGTAGGCGTACGTTCCCCAGAAGAGGCCGGCCGAGACGTACTTCACGATGTCGATGTTGTTGAGCAGCTCCCGATCGGAGTCGGGGATCGGGGGGTTGCTGCAGTTGGTCGGCGTGCTGACGGAGCAGCGGCGGGAGCTGTCCTGGGCGATGGCGTTGTGCGCGAAGATCGCCCCGAGGTTGACGGCGCCGAACACCACCTGCGCGACCGCGATGACGATCCCCTTCGTGGTGTCGCCGTTCTGGAACTGGCCGACCCCGAAGGGGAGGAAGTTGAGCATGTACACGTGCTCCTCCACCACGACGACCTTGGAGGGCGGACCGGAGCGCACCTGCTCCTCGGCGAGGAGCCGGCGGCGCGCCTCCTCGGCGAGGCGTTCCTGCTCCTGGAGCTGTCTCTTCTGCTCGCGCAGCGGCGCGAGCTCGGGCTCGGCATCGGCGCGGACCTTGTCGAAGAACTCGACGATGGGGGGAGGCACGAGGAAGGGATCGAGGGTCTGGTCGGGGTCGAGGGAGAGCAGGTGGATGAAGGCCTCCCGGGCGGCGGGCTTGTCACCGAGCTGGTACTCGGCGAGTCCCAGGAGGCGCCAGGCCTCCAGTGCGATCGGGGTGGGGAGGTCGGGGCTGCGCGCCAGCAGCTCGCGGGCCGCTCCGGCGGCGTCGGCGTAGGCGCCGAACTCGTAGCGATCGCGCGCCCGCTTCACATCGGCCTCGGGGGTGGCGAGGGCCAGCACGAGGAGGAGGGCGATCATCGAGGCGCTTCCTCCGTCAGGACGGCGGGGACGGTGATCTCCTGGCCGGCCCGGACGCGCACCGTCGCGCCGGTGGCCCGGCGTCCTGGCGTCTCGAGGAGGAGCTCGACCTCGCCCTCGTACGGGTTCGGACCGTCGGGGGGAACGCGGACGCGAAAGGGATCCCGCTGCGAGTCGGCGGCCGTCCCCAGGAGCTTCCCGCCGACGTAGACCCGGGTGGCCGGGTCTCCTCCGATGCGAAGGCTGGCGGCACGCGGAACCAGCGGAACCTTGAGCTCCCCGATCCGCTCCGCGGACGCGGCGTCGATCTCCCTGTCGAACGGCTCGCAGCAAGGGTGCTCGATGCGGAGCCGGTGGACTCCGGGGGTGAGGCTGAACACCACGCGCTGCTCGTCGGACGCGACCTCGGCGCCGTCGAGGAGGGCCCGCTGGGCGTACGGGCGGACGTGCACGGTGAAGGAGACGGGCGCGGGAACCTTGCGAGCGGCGATCGGTCGTGGCTGCCCCGAAGGGTCGCGGGCAGGGACCGGGGCCGGCTCGACCGGAGCGGGGTCGGCCCTTCCAGGGGATTCACCGACCGTCGGGGCGGCCGCGGCCGACGAGGGCGGCACGGTGGCCGGGGCGGAGGCGGCGGCCGGGGCGCCTTCCGCGACCGGCTCTCGATCGAGGACGCGGGCGATTCCCAGCGCTGCGATCACGCCCACGGCCAGCACTCCGAGGCCGGCCGCGGCCCTGCGCAGGAGACGCTTGCGCTTGCCGGAACGGGCCACCGAGTCCAGGTGGGCGAGCACGGCGGGATGGCGCGGCTCCATGGCCAGCACGCCGTCGAAGGCGCCGAGCGCCTTCGCGACCTCTCCCCGCGCCAGGTGCTCCTCCCCCTGGCGCAGGCGGGTCTCCACGAGCCGGGGACGCAGCGCCTCGGCCGTCGCCCGGGGATTGGCGAGGAAGGCGGTGAGGGTCTCCTCGGGCCTGTCGATGCCGTCGGCGCGGAGGATCTCGGCCAGCCGGTCGCGAACCGCCGCGGCGCTGCCGGGGCGCGCGGCGGGGTCGAGGGCCAGGCAGGCGACGATGACCCGGGCCAGGGCGTCCCCCAGCGCCGGATTCACGGAACGTGGATCGGGGAAGTCGCCGGTGACCAGCCGGTGCAGGGTCGCGCTGGGGTTGGGCGCCTCGAACGGCAACCGTCCGGTGCAGAGCCAGTAGAGGATGGTGCCGAGGGAGAACACGTCGGAGCGTTCGTCGGCCTCCCCACCGTCGACGATCTCCGGGGCCATGTGGTTCGGCGACCCGACCATGGCGCCGGTCATGGTCATCCGGTCGTCCTGCGAGAGGATCCGCGCGATGCCGAAGTCGGCGAGCTTGACCGAAGGTCGGCCCCCGGACTCGGCGATCATCACGTTCTCGGGCTTCAGGTCCCGGTGGATGACGCCGGCGGCGTGGGCGTGGACCAGCGCATCCGCGAGGGCGAGCCCGATGAGCGCACCGCACTCGGGAAGCGGGATCCCCTCCTCGTCGGCGAAGGCGCGGAGGGTCCGTCCGTGGACGAACTCGGTGACGAGCCAGCTCTCGGTCGTTGTCGTCCCCGGAGTAGTCGTAGATCTCCACGATTCCCGGGTGGGACAGCCGGGCCACGGCCCGGGCCTCCCGGGAGAACCGGGCCCGCGAATCGGCCTTGGTGGCGAGGTGTGGGTGGAGGACCTTGACCGCGACCTCCCGGTCGAGCGCGGTGTCGCGGCCACGGTAGACGACCGACATTCCACCGGTTCCCACCTGCTCGAGCAGCTCGTAGCGGTCGATCCGGCGAATCAATCCACACCCTCCAGACCACGACGCCGCAGTCCCAGTGACCGCCGATCACTATGACACGGATGTCGGGGCAGGGGCTACCCGGAAGGGCCCCTGCCAGGCCGCCGTCAGGCGCGGACCTCGGGAGGCTTCCCGCCGCCCTCGGGAGGGGGCGGGGGAGGGACCTTGCGTCCGACCGGGTTCTCCTCGAGCGCTGCTCCGAGAACGTCGTCCATGTGGGTGGCGAAGACGAACTCGAGCTCCTTGCGGGCCTGCTCCGGGACGTCGATCAGGTCCTTCTCGTTGCGGGCCGGCATGATGACCCGCTTGATGCCGGCGCGGTGCGCCGCCAGCACCTTCTCCTTGATGCCGCCCACGGGGAGGACCAGGCCGCGCAGCGTGGCCTCTCCCGTCATGGCCACGTCCGAGCGAACGCGGATGCCGGAGAGCAGGGAGACGAGCGCCGTGAGGATGGTGACGCCGGCGCTGGGGCCGTCCTTGGGGATGGCTCCTGCCGGGAAGTGGATGTGGATGTCGGTCTTCTCGAGGAAGTTGGCCGGGATGCCGAGGTGGTCGGCCTTGGAACGCAGGTAGGAAAGGGCCGCCTGCGCCGATTCCTTCATCACGTCCCCCAGCTGGCCGGTGAGCGTCAGCGAGCCCTTGCCCGGCATGCGCGTGGCCTCGATGAAGAGGAGGTCACCGCCGGCCGCGGTCCAGGCGAGTCCGGTGGCGACTCCCGCCACCTCCGTCCGCTCGGCCGTCTCGTTGTAGAACTTCTCCGGTCCGAGCATGTCGGCGAGGTCCTTCTCGTCGACCGCGCGCCTGGCTCCGGGCGGGATCTTCCCGCTGGCGACCTCCACGGCGATGGCACGCGACACGTCGGCGATGCGACGCTCCAGGTTCCGGACGCCGGCCTCCCGGGTGTAGGCCATGATGATCTTGATGAGCGCCTTCTCGGAGAACTCGATGGCGTCCGGGGAGAGCCCGTGCTCCTTCAGCTGCTTGGGCACCAGGTGCTGCTGGGCGATGCGCACCTTCTCCTCGAAGGTGTAGCCCGGCAGCTCGAGGATCTCCATGCGGTCGCGGAGCGGTCCGGGCACGGGGTCCAGCAGGTTGGCCGTGGCGATGAACATGACCTTCGACAGGTCGAAGGGCACGTCGAGGTAGTGGTCCGAGAAGCTGAAGTTCTGCTCGGGGTCGAGCACCTCGAGGAGCGCGGCGCTCGGGTCGCCGCGGAAGTCGGCGCCGAGCTTGTCGATCTCGTCGAGCATCATGGTGGGGTTGTTGGCCCCGGCCTTCTTCATGGACTGGATGATCCGGCCCGGCAGCGCCCCGACGTAGGTGCGCCGGTGCCCGCGGATCTCCGCCTCGTCCCGCACGCCGCCGAGGCTGAGGCGGACGAACTTGCGTCCGGTGGCGCGCGCGATCGACTGGCCGAGCGAGGTCTTGCCCACGCCGGGCGGGCCGACGAAGCAGAGGATGGGGCCACGCATGTCGTTCTTCAGCTTGCGCACCGCCAGGTACTCGAGGATCCGCTTCTTGATCTTGTCGAGGCCGTAGTGGTCGGCGTCGAGGATCTGGCGGGCGTTCTCGATGTCGAGGTTGTCCTCGGTCCGCTTCGACCAGGGAAGGTCGGCGATCCAGTCGAGGTAGGTGCGCGCCACGGCGTGCTCGGAGCTGGCCGTGGGGATGGCCTTCAGCCGGTTGAGCTCCTTGTTGGCGACCTTCTCGACTTCCGGTGGCAGCCCGGCCTTCTTGAGCCGCTCGCCCAGCTCGTCGAGCTCCTCCTCCTCCTCGCCCAGCTCTCCCAGCTCCTCCTTGATGGCCTTGAGCTGCTGGCGCAGGTAGTACTCGCGCTGCGTCTTCGACATCTCGCCCTTCACGGCGCTGTCGATCTTGTTGGAGAGCTTGAGGATCTCGCGCTTGCGGTTGAGGAGCTCGAGGACGAGCTTCATGCGCGCCTTGAGATCGACCGTCTCGAGGACCTGCTGCTTCTCCTCGATGGGCACGTCGACGTTGGCCGCGATGAGATCGGCCAGGTGGCCGGGGTGGGTGATCGAGTCGACCAGCTCGGTGGCCGCCGTGGGCAGCTCCGGCATGAGCTCGATGACCTCACGGGCGAGCTTCTTCAAGTTGATGGCGAGGGCCTCCACCTCGACCTCGTCGACGGAGGTCTTGTCCTCGACCGGCTCGACGCGGGCCTTGAGGTAGGGGGTCTCCTGCACCAGGTCGAGCACCCGGACCCGGGCCAGCCCCTGGACGACGAGCGAGTAGTTGTCCTCGCCCATCTTGAGGAGCTTCACGATCCGGGCGACGGTGCCGACGGTGTACAGGTCGGCCGCGCCGGGATCTTCCTCCTCGGCGCGCCGCTGCGTCACGACCCCGATGACCTGCTCGTCCCGGACCGCGTCCTTGATGAGGGCGATGGTCTTCTGGCGGCCCACCGCCAGCGGAAGCACGCCGCCGGGGAAGAAGACCGAGTTGCGGAGCGGAAGGATGGGGAGGACCTGCGGAATGTCCTCCTTGTTGATGAGGGCTGGCGGACCCATCGCCGGTGCGACCTGGGCCCCAGCAGCCTCTTTCTTCTTCTCCGACATGGCGTGCTCCTTCTCGTGTTCCTCGGAGACGGCCTGCTCCGGCGCAGGGAGGATATCCGACGGGACCCTGGGGGTCGATCTAAGACAGGAAAGGGGGCGGTCAAGCGTCCGCCCCGTCGTTTGACGCTTCTTCCCGCGGCCGATAGCATCCTGCCGCTTGCGCCTCGGCCACGTATCCGACCTCCATCTCTCCGACCGCGGCCGATACCCGCGCAACGGCTACCTTCCCCGGGACTGCGACCGGCACTCGATCCGTCTGGCCCAGCGGATCCTCGAGGAGCTCGAGGAGGCCCAGGTCGACCACCTCGTGGTGACCGGCGACCTGACGCTCTCCTCCGAGGCCGGCGAGTTCGAGCGGGCCGCGAAGCTCCTCCGCAGGTGGGCGGACGCGGGCAAGCTCACCGTCGTCCCCGGAAACCACGACGTGTGGACGGCGGAATCGGTGAAGACCGCCCGGTTCCTGCGGATCGTGGGCCCCGACGGCCGGGGCATGCGCCGCCCCCAGGCGTCCTATCCGTTCGCGGCGCTTCCGACCCCGGAGGTCGCCATCGTCGCCCTCGACTCCGCCCGGTTCGGAGAGGAGCCGCTCGACACTCCCGGACGGATCGGAACGGCCCAGCTCCAGGCGTGCCGCGACCTGGTGCGGGAACACGTCAAGGAGGGGAGGGCCGTCCTCCTGGCGCTCCACCACCACATCCTGCTGCCCCGGGAGAGAGTGCCCTCCGACGCCCTCGTGGCCCGGACGCCTCTCGTGGACGCCGACAAGATCGTCCGCCTGGTCTCCGACGTCCGGGTCGCCGCCGTCCTTCACGGTCACCGGCACTGCGCCTTCCGACTCGACATCCCGGGGGCGGCCGGTCCCACCCCGATCCTCTGCGCCGGCTCGGCGACCCGGGTGTCCGACGAACCCGTCCGGCGCGCGCGCGGCTTCGTCTACGAGGTGGATCGCAGCGGGATCCGCTCGGTCCAGCCCGTATTCGCCTCGCGGGCCTGAGGCGACCCCGGAATGGCGAAGGGCAAGGCCAAGACCCCCGCACGGAAGGGTCCGCGCACCGTGGGCGAGCTCCAGTTGCAGGATGCGCCGCTCGCCGAGCTGTCCCGCGACCAGCTCTCGGTGTTCCTGTTCGTGGCGCTCACTCCCGAGGAGACGCGCGCCATCGTGAAGGAGCGGAAGCTCGGGATCCCGGGCTTCCGCAGCGGCTCGCTCGGCGACGTCGAGCGCTGCGACGTCATCGCCGACGAGATCCGGGAGAACCCACCCGCGGCCAGCGCCGTGCTCGACGCACTCGCGACGGCCTTCGAACGCCCGCCGTTCCCCCGCATCGCCCTCGGGGAGGATGGCGCCGCCGACCTGCTCGACGTCGGGGCCGGGGACGCCGCGCTCGCCCTCGCGCTCTGGCGGGTGCTCTCCGACCGCAGCGCCGACGTTCGTCGAGCGGCGCTCCCCCTCCTCGACGAGCTGGCGGTCCACTACTTCGGAACGGGCGAGCGTGCTGCGACGTCCCCGGAAAGGGAAGCCGCCCCGGTCGACGATCCGGCGGCCCAGGTCGAAGCTCTCGTGGCGGAGCTGGCCCGGGCCGAGGCGCGTCTCCGGGAGGCCGAGGCAGGCGCGCAGGCCCGCGCCGACGAGGCTCGCCTCAAGGCAGAGGAGCAGCGGGAGAAGCTCCAGGCCGCGCTTCGCGAGGCACGCGCGAGGGAGTCCCGGGCGGTCGAGGAGTCGGCCCGGGCCCAGGATGCGGAGGCCGTCGCCCGGAGGGAGCTTGCGCGCGCCCGTGCGGAGGCGGAGGCCCTGCGGGCGTCGGACGCGGCGGTCGAGGCCCACCGAGCCCGCGCCGAGGTCCGCGAGCTGGCCGGAAAGGTGGGAGCACTGGAGGCGAGGCTCGAGCGCGCCCGGGAACGGGAGCTGGAGCTCGGTGCGGAGCTGGAACGGGCTCGGAGCGAGCGCGCGCCGGCCGTGGCGCCCGGGGCGCCACCCTCCGCGTCGGAGGAGCCGGACGCGGGCGACGCCGAGACCTGGCTCTTCCCGGTGTACACGAGGGAGTTCTACGACTCGCTCGACGGGTGGGACCGGCGAATCCTGCGCGCGGCCTTCAAGCAGGCGCACCTGCTCGCGCTGGACCACCGCCATCCGAGCCTTCGGGCCATCCCGCTGGAAGGGCTCCCCGGCTACTACCGCGTACGGGTGGCCACCGACGTGCGGCTCATCTACAGGCGTCCGGAACGCCAGAACACCGTGGAGATCCTCTCCCTCATCGATCGGGAGGATCTCGACCGCTACATCCGGCAGGCGAAGACGCGCGGCTAGGCCACGTTCCTCATTGCAGGCGGCGGTAGATGCCGACCACCACCCCGAGGATCATGGTGCTGCGGAAGTCGGACTCGCGGACGTAGATGGGCGCCATGCGCGGGTTGGACGGCTGGAAGCGGACCCGGTCTCCCTCGAAGTAGACCCGCTTCACGGTTGCCTCGTCGTCGATCATGGCGACCACGATGTCGCCGTCGTCGGCGTTCAGCTGCTTGCGCACGAAGATGTAGTCGCCGGGCAGGATGCCGTCGCCGATCATGGAATCGCCCTGCACCCGCAGGCCGTAGACCTTCCGGCCCGCGCCGAGGAAGAACGAGTCGACCTGGACGGTGTCCTCGATGCGTTCCTCGGCCAGGATGGGCTGCCCTGCGGCGACCCGCCCGACGATGGGCACGTCGACGAGCCGGGAGGCCGTCTTCGATGCGGCGCGTGCGGCCAGGGAGATGACCTGCGCGCCGGACCCGCGGCCGGCCAGGACGTCGCGCGCCTTGGGGGTAGGGATGAGGGCCCGGGACTTGACCGGGTCGCGCGTGAGGTAGCCCTTGCGCTCGAGCGCCTTCAGGTGGTCGTTCACGCCGTTCGTGGACCGGATCTCGAGGGCCTCGCCGATCTCGCGGATGGTGGGCGGGTAGCCCTGCTCCTCGATCTGGCGGGCGATGAAGCGAAGAACCTCGAGCTGTCGGTCGGTCAGGGCTTCCATGGCGTCGACGCCTCCTGAACGCAAGTATACCCTCCGGACGTTCAGACGCAACTTCCGTTCGGGCATGCGCCTTGCCGCGCCCTGGGCGGGGGCGTACGGTCGGCTTCGATGCAGGAACCCACCGTGGGCAGGGCGCTCGGCGCCGGATTCCGTGCAGTGGCCAGCGAGCCGTCGGTCGCCGTGCTGGGCATGGGGGTGACCCTCTTCCGGGGTGCGCTGGCGCTCCCCGGGACGGCCTTCGTCGTCGCCGTGTCCTGGCTCTCGGCCCGGGAAGCCTTGGTCCGGGGCGGGGGTCCGGACGCGGTCCTCGGCGCCGTCCTCCAGGTCTGGCAATCCCCGCGATTCCGCTCCATCGCCATCGGCCTCTGGCTCGCCGGCCTCCTCCTCTGGGGGGCCCTGCGGGTGGCCTGGGTGGCGGGGGCCGTTCCCCTCGTCGCCTGGCGCATGTCCGGCGCTCGCGGAGAGGAACCGCGCTTCTCCCAGGGCGCTGCGTGGCGATTCCACCGGGTCCTCCCGGTCGCCGTGGTCGCGCTCCTCCTCGACCTCGCGGGAAGGGCCATGGTCCTCGCCGCGGCACTGGGAGTCCTCGCGGTCGGCGCGCGCGCCCAGGGGAGCGCCTCGGCCGGAGCCACCGCCTTCGTCGCCGCTCTCGCGCTGGCCGCTTCGGCCTTCCTGGCCTCCTCGCTCTCCGCGCTCGGCGACGTCGCGGTGGCGCGCGCGGCCATCGCCGGAGAGGACGCGGGGCGAGCCGTCGCGGGGGGCGTCCGCTCGTTCCTGGCGCGTCCGGCCGCCTTCCTGGCGGCGGTGCTCGCGGTGTGGCTGGCCACCGGGCTCGCGACCGGGTCCGTCCAGGGAGTGCTGAGCGCGCTCGGAAGCGTCGCTCGGGGCGGCCCGCCGGCGCTCCAGATGTTCCCTCAGCTGCTGCTGGCGGTCGCGGCGTCCCTGCTGGCCGCCGGATCGGAACTCTGGCGCATCTCGGCCGTGGGGGCCCTCGCGCTCTCCGCTCAGTCCGGCCGCGAGACCCGGTGGATGAGCTTGCGCAGCGAGAGCTTGGGGATCCGGCCGCCCAGCCAGTAGACGGTGAGCGAGGCGCCGAAGAGGAAGCCGGCGAGGAGCAGCGCGGAGAATCCGAGCAGGAGCACGGCCTGCGAGCCCGCCATCTGGCGAGCCACCACGAAGAGGCCACCGAGCGCCAGCGCGCTGGCGAGCAGGCCGAGGAACACGGTGAGCCCGAGCGACCGGATGTTGTCGGCGATGCGGTCGATCCCCTCGGAACGCACCTGGACCCGGAACTTGCCGCCCTCCAGGTCGGCCAGGATCTGGGAGAGCTGGCCGGGAACGTCCTCCGCGAGCCCCTGCAGCTTCAGCAACGACTTCATGAGCGCGCCCGAGGCGTCGCCCGGCTGGAAGCGTGCGAAGAGCATCTCCTTCGCGTACGGGAGGCCGACCTCCATGATGTCGAGCTCCGGGTACAGCCCGCGGATGAGCTCCCTCGATGGTCACCGAGGACTTGCAGAGGATCGCGTACTCGCGGGGAACCTTGATCTTGTGGCGCACCGCGAGGTCGAGGATGTCGGTGAGGAGCGTGGAGGAGCGGATCTGGTCGAGCTTCAGCCCCAGGTACCGGTCGAGGATGCCGGAGATGTCGTCGCGCAGCGTGTTGATGGGGGTGTGCGCCTCCGGGACCCCGATGCGGTAGAGGACCCGGGCCACGGTCTCGGCGTCGCGCAGCGCGACCGCCACGAGCAGCGTGACGAGCGCCTCCTGCATGGGCCGCCCGATGCGCCCCACCAGTCCGAAGTCGAGGAAGGCGATCCGGTTCCCGGGGAGGACGAGGATGTTCCCGGGGTGCGGGTCCCCGTGGAAGATCCCGCCACCGAAGAGCTGGCGGAAGGTCGCCTCGATGAGGTTGCGCGCCACCTGCTGCGGGTCGTAACCCTCGCGCCCCGCGAGGTCGGTCACCTTGAAGCCATCGACGAAGTCGAGCGTGAGCACGGTCGCCGAGGAGTGGGCGGCGTGAACGCCGGGGATGACCACGAACGGGAGGTCGCGGGAGGCGGCCGCCATGTCCCGCACGTTGCGGGCCTCGTTGGCGAAGTCGAGCTCCTCGTGGATGGCGCGGTCGAACTCCTCGACGATGTCGGACGGGGTGTAGACGCCCGTCTCCTCCACGAGCGCCTCGAGCAGCCGGGCGACGTACTGCAGGAGCCCGAGGTCGGACTCGAACTGCTCGCGGACGCCCGGACGCTGGACCTTGACCGCGACGTCGGCGCCGGAGTGGGTGCGCGCCCGGTGCACCTGCGCGATCGACGCGCTGGCCGCCGGCACGGGGTCGAGCCAGGCGAAGACCTCGTCGGCCGGGCGGCCGAGGCCGAGCTCGATCTGGCGGCGGATGGACGCGATGGGCACGGGCTCGCAGGCGTCCTGGAGCAGGGAGAGCTCGGCGATCCACGCCGGCGGGAGGATGTCGCCGCGGCTGGAGAGCAGCTGCCCGAGCTTCACGTAGGTGGGGCCCAGGTCCACGAGCATCTGGCGGAAGCGCGCCGCGTTGCGGCCATCGGAGGGCGGAGCCGTCCCCGGGCCTCCGGCCTCCGGAGCCGGACGGGGCGCCGCGGCGCCGAGCCGGACCCGCTCCAGGTAAGCGCCGAAGCCGTGGCGGGCGATGACCGAGGAGACCTCGCGGAGGCGGTTCAGGTCGTGGATGGCCTCGCGCAGCACCGGTCGATGCTAGAGCGCATCCCGCAACCCCGCAACCCGCCGGGAGGAGGCACCCGGACTGCGAGATGCGGACCGGCGTGCTAGAAGCTCCCCGTGGCCGAGATCGCACAGCCGGCGACGCCGATGATGCGGCAGTACCTCGAGGTGAAGTCGAGGTACCCGGACGCCATCCTCTTCTTCCGGCTGGGCGACTTCTACGAGATGTTCGCGGAGGACGCCGTGGTGGCCGCCGAGGCGCTCCAGATCACGCTGACGTCGCGCGCCAAGGGGGACGGGAAGATCCCCATGTGCGGCGTCCCGTACCACGCCGCGCGCGGTTACGTGGCGAAGCTCCTCGAGCGCGGCTTCAAGGTGGCCATCTGCGACCAGGTCGAGCCGCCGGGGAAGGGCGGGATCGTGAAGCGCGACGTGACCCGGGTCGTCACCCCGGGCACGATCCTCGACGAGCAGTCCCTCGACCCGCGGGAGTCGAGCTTCCTCGGAGCGGTCGCGCTCGACCCGGAGGGCGCCGGTGGTGGCCTGGCGCTCCTCGACGCCACGACCGGGGAGCTGCGCTGCGGCGAGGTGGAGACCGACGCCCGGCTCGGGGAGGAGCTCCGCAAGGCGGGCGTCCGGGAGCTGGTCATGGCCAGGTCGGTGGCGGCGTCGCCACGGGCCGCCGAGATCGCGCGGACGGTCGGCGTCCCGGTCGCGGAGATCGACGACGCCGCCTTCCAGCGCGCCGGCGAGAAGCTCTCCCGCCAGCTGGGCGTGGCCGGGCTCGACGGCTTCGGCGTCGGACACCTCCCTCGGGCCGTCGCCGCCGCCAGCGGCGCCCTTCACTACCTGTCGGAGACCCAGCGCACCGAGCCACGCCACGTCGACCGCATCTCGCTCCTCCCCACCACCGACGTGCTGCTCCTCGACGAGAGCACCCGGGCGAATCTGGAGATCGAGCGCACCCTGGCCGGAGGGAAGCGCAAGGGGTCCCTCCTCGGCCTGCTCGACCGGACCATCACCGGGGCCGGCGGCCGGCGCCTGGCCGAGTGGCTGCGCTACCCGCTCACGGACGTGGCCGCCATCGACGCCCGGCTCGACGCGGTCGGGGCCCTGGCCGGCGGCGCGGTGCTCCGGGAGCGGGTCGTGGAGGCCCTCCGGCCGGTGGCCGACGTGGAGCGGCTCCTCTCCCGGCTCGCGCTGCGACAGGGCAACGCCAGGGACCTTCGCGCGCTCGCCAGCACGCTGTCGGCGCTCCCCGCCGCGGCCGACCTCCTCGAGGGAGCCGGAGCCGGATTGCTGTCCGGCACCGGGCGCTCCCTCCGCGGCCTGGAGGATCTCGCCGCCCTGCTCGAACGGGCCGTGGCCGACGAGCCGCCGGCCACCACCGGCGAGGGCGGGATGATCCGGCGCGGCTGGTCGGAGGAGCTCGACCGCATCGTGGAGCTCTCCGAGAACGGCAAGGGAGTCATCGCCTCCCTGGAGACCCGGGAACGGCAGCGCACCGGCATCGGGTCCCTCAAGGTCCGGTACAACCGGGTCTTCGGCTACTACATCGAGGTCACGAAGGCCAACCTCCACCTGGCCCCGCCGACTACCAGCGGCGGCAGACGACGGTGGGTGGCGAGCGCTTCGTCACCCCCGAGCTGAAGGACCTCGAGGAGCAGGTGCTCGGCGCGGAGGAGAAGCGCGTGGCCCTCGAGGAGCGGATCTTCGAGGAGCTGCGGGGCAGGGTGGTGTCGGAGGCCGGGAGGCTGCGCGCGGCGGCGTCCGCCATCGCCACCGCCGACGCGGTGCTCTCCCTGGCGCGGATCGCGGCGGAGCGCGGCTACCAGCGGCCCGTCCTGGACGACTCGGAGTCGCTGGAGATCGTGGGCGGGCGCCACCCGGTGGTGGAGGCGATGCTGCCTGCCGACTCGGGCGGCTTCGTCCCCAACGACGTGTCGATCTCCTCCAGCGCCGATCCCGAGGGCGCCCAGCTGCTCGTCATCACGGGCCCGAACATGGCGGGCAAGAGCACGGTCATGCGCCAGGCGGCGCTCATCGTGCTCATGGCGCAGGCGGGGAGCTTCGTCCCCGCCGAACGGGCGCGCATCGGCGTGGTCGACCGGGTGTTCACGCGGGTGGGCGCCTCCGACGACCTGGCCCGCGGACGCTCCACCTTCATGGTGGAGATGACCGAGACGGCCTCGATCCTCCACAACGCCACCCGGCGATCCTTCGTGATCCTCGACGAGATCGGGCGCGGCACCTCCACCTTCGACGGCCTCTCCATCGCCTGGGCGGTCGCCGAGCGCCTCCACGACCGCACCGGCTGCCGCACGCTCTTCGCGACGCACTACCACGAGCTCCAGGACCTGGCCCGGGAGCGCCCCCGGGTGCGGAACCTCACCGTGGCGGTCCGCGAGGTGGGGGACCGGGTGGTCTTCCTCCGGAAGCTGGTGCCGGGCGGCGCCTCCCGCAGCTACGGCATCGAGGTGGCGAAGCTCGCCGGCCTCCCCGCCGAGGTCCTGGTCCGCGCACGGGAGATCCTGCGAAACCTCGAGTCGCTGGAGGTCGACGAGGCCGGCCACGCGGCGCTGGCCCGGGGCGCCCGGCGGCGCGAGCGTCCGTCCGTCGACCAGCTCGGGCTCTTCGCCGCGCCCGACCCGCGCCTGGAGCGGATGCGCGCCGAGCTGCGCGAGCTCGCGCTCGACCGCCTCACCCCGCTCGACGCGCTCAACCTGCTCGCCGATCTGAAGCGCCGGCTGGAGTAGGGACCGGAAAAAGAAGAGGGGCCGGTCGCCCGGCCCCCCGTCGCAGCGATCTGGAACCGTCGCCTACTTCTTGTGGCAGGCGGTGCAGGCCTTGGCGTCGACCGGGCCCTTGGCCTTCTCCTTGTGGCAGTCGATGCAGAGGGCGTGGGCCTTGTCCTTGTTCAGCTCGATCTTCCCGGGAGCGCCTTCCCCGTGGCACTTCTTGCAGCCCTGGCCCTGGTGCTTCTTGTGGTCGAAGGTGACGGGGGCCTGGGTGGCGCCCTTGAGCTCGACCGAGGCGGGCGGCGGGGCGGCGACGGCGGACGAAGCGATGGCGATGAAGCCGACGGCGAGGACGGCGCTGAGGATCTTCTTCACGGGACTCCCCCTTCTCGAGTTGACGTTCCGCCGGAGGAGTAGTCCGGAGGAATCGCTTGGTTGAACCAGGGACGGAACAGGTCCGCGGAGATTCACGGTCGCGGCACAATGCACCCACCAGGGCGAGAGCGCCTTGACCGTCGTCAACACGAAGGGCTCAGGCCATCTCCAGCACGGCCCCCACGAGCCTCTCGATGCCCGCGGCGACGGGAGCGATCGACGGGCCGAGCATGTAGGCGGGCGTGGACACGACCTTGTTCTTCTCGTCGACGACGATCTGGTCGACCGCGGTGTCCACGTGGATGGCCCCCAGCGCGCCCAGCGCCGCCGCCGTGGCCGGGTCGTTCCCGATGGTCAGCTTCACCTTCTTCGCGCCGAGCACCTTGGCTGCGATGACCGGGGCGATGCAGATGAACCCGAGCGGCTTCCCGGCCGTGGCCATGTCCCGGACCAGGCGCTCCACGTCGGGATTCACCTGGAGTTTGACTCCCTCGGTGGCGAAGTCGCACAGGTTCTTCGCCGCCCCGTAGCCGCCGGGGAGGATGAGGGCGTCGAGGTCCTCGGCCTTCACGGCCTTCACGTCGACGATGCCTCCCCGGGTGATGCGGGCCGCCTCGGCGAGCACGCCGCGAGATTCGGTGCCCGCTGCCTCGCCGCGAAGGTGATCGACCACGTGCATCTGGCGGACGTCGGGGGCCATGGCGGTGACCTTGGCCCCGCGCTTGTCGAGGAAGAGGAGGGTGAGCGTTGCCTCCTGGATCTCGGAACCGTCGAGGTAGCCGCTCCCCGAGAGAATGACACCGACGCGCTTCTCCTTGGCCATGGCGAACCTCCGAAGCAGGGGACGGGAATCATACCGAAAACTGGATCGCGATATCACCGGGGGTAGGGTGGTTTCGACCGATGCGCGCATCCGGCCACAGGATCCGGTTCGTCCCCATCGCCCTCGCCGTGGCGTTCGCCCTCCTGTTGCCGATCGAGGTGGCCGGAAAGCCTGCCGCGAAGGCGGCGTCCCGGTCGGGCAGGGGTGCGCCGACGGCCACCCGACAGCGCGATGCCGCCCCGGCCCGGCAGGCCTCCCCCGCGCTCCAGAAGGCCAGGGCCGAGCTGGCGGCGGTGAAGAAGAGTCCGGCCAAGCGGCGTTACCGCCACAACTGGGAGAAGGCCATCCAGGCGCTGGAACGGGCCGCCCGCGGCCCCGACACCGGTCCGGCACTCCTCGACGCAGCCAGGGCCCGCTACGCCCTCTACCGGTACTCGGCCGTGGAACGGGACCGGGTGGCCGCCCTCAAGCTCGCGGCCCGCGCCTCGAAGGCCGGTGCCCCGCAGGCAGCCTCCCTCGCCGCGGCGATCCGGCGCGAGGCCGGGGACGACCCGGCTCCCGTCGCGAAGGCCCCCCGCAAGAGCGCCCCTGCGCCGGCGGCTCCTGCCCCGCGCCGCGCCGAGCCGTCCCCCGCACCGCCTCCGTCGGCCGCGACTGCCGACGAGGACGACCTGCCCGACCCGGTCCTCGAGGAGGCACTGGCCGACACGCAGCCGGGGCAGCCCCCGGTGAAGGCGCCCGCAGGCGGCGCCACGGATCCCGCCCACGTGACCGAGGTCCACTCCTGGACCAGCCCCGACTACACGCGCGTCGCGGTCTACCTCTCCCAGCCGGTATCCTTCGAGAAGCGCGAGCTCGCGGCCGACCCCGACCACCCCAGGCGCCTCGCGCTCGATCTCCACCCGGCGATCCTCGACGGGCCGGGAACGGAGCGCACGGTGGCGGACACGCTGCTGCAGAGCGTTCGCGTCGGGCAGTTCGACCCGGACACGGTCCGCGTGGTGCTCGATCTGAAGGGCAAGGAGGCCTACCAGGTCTTCACGCTGGGCGACCCTCCGCGGCTCATCGTCGACCTCGGGGTCGAGGAGGCCCGGAAGGAGGCCGTCACCCGGGCCCTGCCGCGCCCCGCCGGCCCCGACGAGGACTCCGAGTCGGCCGACCGCCCCATCCGCCACATCATCGTCGACGCCGGCCACGGCGGTCACGACACCGGCGCCATCGGCCCTCGGGGCGTCCGCGAGAAGGACGTGGTGCTCGCCATGGCGAAGCGGCTCGCCGCGAACCTCCGCGCGCAGGGGTTCAAGGTCACGCTCACCCGCACCGACGACCGCTACCTCAAGCTCGAGGAGCGCACCGCCATCGCGAACCTGGCCCGCGGCGACCTCTTCGTCTCCCTGCACACCAACGCCACGCCACGCCGCGATCGGAGCGGCGTGGAGACGTACTTCCTCAACGTGACCGACGACCGGTACGCGCGCCGCCTGGCCGCGCGGGAGAACGGCGCGCTGGAGATGGAGGAGACGCCGAACGACGTGCAGCGGATCCTCACCGATCTCGACTCCAAGTCCAGCGCCGGCGCCTCGAGGACCCTGGCCCGGCTGGTCCAGAAGGAGATCACGGCCCGCACCCGGCAGAGCCAGGGCCCGGTTCGCGACCGGGGCGTGAAGAGCGCCCTCTTCTACGTGCTCCTCGGGGCCCGCATGCCGGCGGTGCTGGTGGAGACGGCCTTCATCTCGAACCGCGCCGAGGAGCGGCGGCTCGCCAGCCCCGCCTACCAGCAGCTCGTGGCCGACGGCGTCACCCGGGCGGTGGTGGACTTCGCCGGGCAGAGCCGCGTGGCGGCCCGCTGAAGCTGCCGCTATAGGCAATCGCCATGCTGGTCCAGGACGCATCCTTCGCCAAGCTTCCCAAGGCCGCTCCCTACGAGTTCGAGTCGCGCCTCGAGGCGATGCCGCCCCTGACCGGCGACGTCCGGGCCGACTTCACCACCCTGCGGGGCTACGTCGAGGGAGTCCACCTGGCCGGAGGGAGCGGGCGGACGGTGGTCCGCCTCCTCAGCGCGGCGATGGACCGCATCGTCGCCGCCATCTGGGAACGCTCGCTCGCCACCGCCTCGGCCAGCCATGCGCCGACCCCGGTGGCCCTGGTCGCCCTGGGCGGCTACGGGCGGCGGGAGCTGGCCCCGTACAGCGACCTCGACCTCCTCGTCCTCCACGAGAAGCGTGACCCCGGACCGTTCGTGAAGGAGGCGAGCGAGAAGTTCCTCTACGCCCTCTGGGACCTGCGTCTCGAGGTCGGCTACGGCATCCGCGACATCCACGCCTGCGACGAGCTGGCGGCATCCGACCACACGGCCCGCACGGCGCTCCTCGACCTCCGCCACCTCCACGGCGACCGCGCGCTCTACCAGGAGCTGGAGCGCGATCAGCTCCACGGCCTCTCCCAGGCCAAGGTGGACGCCTTCATCGCCGACAAGACCCGGGAGGCGCGCGAGCGGCGCGAGAAGTTCGGCGACTCCATCTACCTCCTCGAGCCCAACCTCAAGCAGTCGGAGGGCGGACTCCGGGATCTCCAGATGGGCCTCTGGGCGGCGCGGGCCCGCTTCAAGGTCGCCGGGCATCACCGACCTGCTCTCCCGCGCGCTCCTTCCGGAGCAGGAGGTCCGGGAGCTGCGCCGGGCCCGTGACTTCGTCTGGCGCATCCGCAACCACCTCCACTACGTGACGGGCCGGAAGACCGACCAGATCACCTTCGACCTGCAGCCCCAGCTCGCGACCTTCATGGGATACGGGGAGGGCGACGCGGCGGTCGAGGACTTCATGCGCCACTACTACCTGGCGGCGAAGACCATCCTGGTCGCCAGCGACGCGCTCGTGGACCGGTGCCTCGAGCCCTCCCGGGCCAAGCCCTGGCGCCGGGCCGACGCGCTGGCCTCCCGCAAGGGGGCCGAGACGAACACCATGACCCCCGACGCGCGCCCCATCTCCGGCGGGGAGTTCAAGGTCTTCCGTGGAAGGCTGACGGTGGCCGACCGCGACGTCCTGCGCCGCTCCCCGGCCGCCCTGGTGCGGCTCTTCGCCACCGCCGACCGGGAGGGGCTCGACCTCTATCCCTTCGCCCGGGACCTGGCCGCCCAGGCGGCCACCGAGCTCGCCCCCGAGGCGGCGGCCGATCCGGAGCTGAACCAGGAACTGCTCGCCATGTTCACCCGACCGGGGACGCGGGGGCGCTTCCTGCCCCTGATGCACGAGGTCGGGGTCCTGGAGCGGGTGATGCCGGAGTTCGCCCGGGTCACCGCCCGGCGGCAGATCGACCTCTACCACGTGTACACCGTCGACGTTCACAGCCTGTTCGCGGTGCGCCGGCTGCTCGCGCTGCGCAACGGCGACCTCCAGGTCGAGGGCCTCACCAGCCTGATGGAGGGCCTGGCCCACCCGCTCGGCCTCTACCTGGGCACGCTCTTCCACGACATCGGCAAGGGCTCGGGCAAGGACCACTCGACGCGCGGCGCGGAGATCGCCGCCGCGGCCTGCGTGCGCATGGGCATCGACCCCGACGACGCCGCCGACGTCGAATGGCTGGTCGCGAAGCACCTGCGCATGGCCAACATCGCGCAGCGGCGCGACCTCTCCGATCCCGACCTCATCCATTCGTTCGCCGACGAGGTGGGAACGGCCGACCGCCTCGACAAGCTCTACCTCCTGACCTACGCGGACATCGCCACGGTGGGTCCGAAGACCTGGACCGACTGGAAGGGCCGGCTCCTCCGCGAGCTCTACGAGAAGACCCGCGGCGTCCTCACCGCCGGCGGGGAGCGAGGGGGACGGCCGGTCCCGGGGACCCACGAGGCCACCGGCCGAGCCTCGGTCGCCTCGGCCCTGGAGGTGCGCGGAGTCCCGCCCGAGGAACGCGAGCGGTTCATCTCGGCCATGCCGGCCCGGTACTTCCTCACCGAGCTCCCGGCCCAGGCCCACCGCCACCTCCGCCTCCTGGAGATGGGGCGACGCCGGCCGCTCGCCGCGGTGGTGCGCCACCGACCGTCGCTCGGCCACTCCGAGCTGGCGCTCACCGCCGCGGACCGCGCGGGGCTCCTCGCGCTGGTCGCGGGGGTGCTCGCCGCCCACCGCATCGACATCCAGCACGCCGAGGTCTTCTCCACGCCGGTGGATCCGGCGCTCGGGTGGATCGCCGGGCGCGCCCTCGACCTGTTCGAGCTGCGCGGCCCCGAAGGGGGCGCCATCGACCCGGCCCGGTGGCGGGCCGCCCGGGCGGACCTCCAGGGAGTTCTCGTCGAGGCGGTCGACCTCGAGGAGCTCATGGCCCGGAGGCTCAAGGCCTCTCCGCTCCAGGCGCGGCCGCTCCCGAGGGTCGCCACCAAGGTGGTCATCGACAACGACAGCTCGCGCCACCACAGCGTGATCGACGTCTTCACGGCCGACCGGGTGGGGCTCCTCCACACGCTCTCGCGCACCTTCTTCGACCTCGGACTCACCGTGGACCTCGCCCGCATCACCACCGAGGGACATCGCGCCGCCGACGCCTTCTACGTCCGCAACCGGGACGGGCGTCGCGTGGAGGGGGTCGAGGCAAAGCGGATCACCGACGCGCTGACCCAGGCCCTGACGCGCAATTGACCGGGGCGCGCCCCCTGGTAACCTCGGGGTGGGAACGGCGATGACGGCGACCATCTGGAGCATCGACGCGGAGCACCCGCAGCCGCGGGTGGTGGAGAAGGCGGTGAGCGTGCTCGCCTCCGGCGGCCTCGTCGCGTTTCCCACCGACACCTACTACGCCATCGCCTGCGACCTGTTCGACAAGCGGGCCATCGAGCGCATCTACCAGCTGAAGCAGCTGCCGCACACGCACGAGCTCTCCTTCATCTGCTCCGACCTGGCCGAGGTGGCGCGCTACGCCATGCTCGACAACGCCGCCTTCCGCGTGCTGCGGCGCAAGACGCCGGGACCGTTCACCTTCGTCCTCCCGGCCACCCGGCTCGTCCCCGACCTGGCGCTCCGCCGGCAGAAGACCGTGGGCGTCCGCCTCCCCAACAGCCCCGTCGCGCTCGAGATCGTGCGAAAGCTGGCCCATCCGGTCGTGTCCACCTCCGCCGCCACGCCCGACGGCGAGGTGCTCATCGACGCGCGGGACATCCGCGACCGGCTCGGCCACGGACTCGAGCTGGTCCTCGACGGCGGCTACCGGCCCAACGAGCCCTCCACCGTCGTGAACCTCACCGGCCCCGAGCCGGTGGTGGTGCGCGTCGGCAAGGGCGACGCATCGGATCTCTGATGGAACGGCGCGAGCCCCCGGCCGTCGAGGGCGGCCCGCTCGCCCCCGCCCTCGACCTGTTCGTCGCCCACCTGCGGGTCGAGAAGGGGCTGGCCCGGAACTCGGTCGAGTCCTACTCGCGGGACGTGCGGCGATACCTGGCCTTCCTCGCCGACGCGGGTCGGGCCTCCTGGGAGGTCGTCGGACGCGGCGACGTCCAGGCGCACCTGGGCGCGCTGGCCCGGGACGGCATCTCGCCCCGCAGCCAGGCCCGGGCCCTCTCCGCCATCCGCGGATTCCACCGGCTTCTCGTCTCCGAGCGGGTCGCCCCCGCCGACCCCACCGACGAGGTGGACGCCCCCCGCCGCACCCGGAAGCTCCCGCAGCTCCTCTCGCGGGAGGAGGTGGATCGGCTGCTCGCGGCGCCGCGAAAGGTGCGCGGAGCCGCCGGGGTTCGTGACCGGGCCATGCTCGAGCTGCTCTACGCCACCGGGCTCCGGGTCTCCGAGCTGGTGACCCTGGAGGTGAACCAGGTCGACCTCGAGTCTCGCGTCCTGCTCGCGCGAGGGAAGGGGAACAAGGAACGGCTGGTCCCGGTGGGCGGCCCCGCGGCGGACGCCCTGCGCGCCTGGCTCTCGGGTCCGCGGGAGCAGGTTCTCCGCCTGCGGCGGACCCGGGACCTCTTCGTGACGCCGCGAGGCCGGCGGATGACCCGGCAGGGCTTCTGGAAGCTCCTCGGGCGGTACGCGCGCGCAGCCGGGATCTCCCGCGCGGTCTCGCCCCACAAGCTCCGCCACAGCTTCGCGACCCACCTCTTGGAGGGGGGCGCCGACCTTCGGGCGGTCCAGTCGATGCTCGGGCACGCCGACGTCTCGACCACCGAGATCTACACCCACGTCGACCGCGCCCAGGCCCGCCGGCTCCACTCCAGGCACCACCCGCGGGCTTGATTCCCCTGGGGATCCGGGCTACTCAACCGTCCTTTCCCCCGGAGATTCCGATTGTTCCCGTCGATTGCGGAAATCGTCCAGCGCCTGCTCGTCATCCTGCCGGTGCTCCTGCTGTCCTTGACCGTGCACGAGTTCGCCCACGCGTGGGCGGCCCGTCGCCTCGGGGATGACACTGCGGAGCGGATGGGCCGATACACGCTCAATCCGCTCGCCCACATGGACCCCATCGGCACCTTCCTCCTGCCGGTCTTCACCAACATCCCCTTCGGATGGGCCAAGCCGGTCCCGGTGAACCC
The DNA here is from genome assembly GCA_963818535.1 of uncultured delta proteobacterium. Taxonomy (GTDB): domain Bacteria; phylum Myxococcota; class Myxococcia; order Myxococcales; family Anaeromyxobacteraceae; genus CAIOAK01. Next base: position 869,583 of record CAWFSM010000008.1, read on the forward strand.
CGCCCGCTTCCGCCAGGGAGTGAACATGGGGAAGGGGATGATGTTCACCTCCCTCGCCGGGCCCATCTCGAACCTCCTCCTCGGAATCCTCGCCGCGGTCCTCCTGGGGATCATGGCCCGCGCCGTCCCCGACCTGGGCGCGGGAGGCGACCCCCGCAGCGCGCCGCGCATCGCGTCAGCCTTCCTGTTCAGCATGATCCAGATGAACGTCGTGCTGGCGGTGTTCAACCTGCTCCCCATCCCGCCCCTCGACGGCAGCCGGATCGTCGACGCCTTCCTGCCGGCCCGTTTCCGGCCGGCGTGGGAGACCTTCTCCCGCTTCTCCATGTTCGCCCTGCTCGCCCTCGTGTTCTTCGGCTGGCGCCTCATCGCCGTGCCCGTGGGCGCGGGAATCGACGCCCTCATCCGGCTGGCCAGCCTCATCGCCTGAGATCCCTGCACATGACCGACCCCAAGCTCCCCGTCGTCGTCTCCGGCATGCGCCCGACCGGCCGCCTGCACCTCGGCCACCTGCACGGCGCGCTCGGCAACTGGGTGAAGCTCCAGGACACCTCCCGGGCCCACTTCTTCAGCGCCGACTGGCACGCGCTGACCACGAGCTACCACGAGACGGAGAAGCTCAAGCAGGCCGAGTTCGAGATGTTCGTCGACTTCCTGGCCGCCGGGATCGACCCCGCCAAGACCGTCCTCTTCACCCAGAGCCAGGTCAAGGAGCACGCCGAGCTGAACCTCCTGCTCGGCATGATCACCCCCATCGGCTGGCTGGAGCGCTCCCCTTCGTACAAGGAGCTTCGCGAGCAGATCACGGACCGCGACCTGGCGCTCTACGGCTTCCTCGGCTACCCGGTGCTCATGGCCGCGGACATCATCCTGTACAAGGCCACCAAGGTGCCGGTGGGAGCCGACCAGGTCACCCATCTCGAGCTGACCCGGGAGATCGCCCGCAAGTTCAACTTCCACTACGGCGAGGTCTTCCCGGAGCCGCAGCCGCTGCTCACCGAGGCGGCCAAGGTGGTGGGCATCGACGGCCGCAAGATGTCGAAGAGCTACGGGAATGCCATCGAGCTCGGGGAGAGCGCCGAGTCCACCACCAAGAAGATCATGGGAGCGGTGACCGACCCGGCCCGCAAGCGGCGCCAGGACCCGGGCAACCCCGAGGTCTGCGGCATCTACTACCTGCACCGCATCTACAGCACGCCGGAGACCCAGGAGTGGGTGAACGTGAACTGCCGGACCGCCGGCATCGGCTGCGTCGACTGCAAGAAGAAGCTGCTCGAGCGGCTGGTGCCCGACCAGGAGCGGCTCCGCGAGCAGCGGGAGAAGCTGCTCGCCCGGCCCGACTTCGTCCGGGACGTGGTCCGGGACGGAACGGCCCGGGCCCGCGTCGAGGCCGAGCGGACCATGGAGCAGGTCCGCACCGCCATGCACCTGGCATGACCCCCGACCCGGCCAATCCGGGCCCTCCCGCGGCCGACGCACCGGCGCCCCAGGCGTTTCGCGTCAGCCTGCCCCCGGCCCGTCCCGGGGAACCGCCCTTCGAGGGGCCGCTCGACCTGCTCCTCCACCTCGTGCACGAGCACCAGGTCGACATCTTCGACATCCCCATCGCGCGCATCACCGAGGCCTACCTGGCCGCGCTGAAGACGATGGAGGAGCTGGACATCGACGTCGCCGGCGAGTTCCTCCACATGGCGGCCCAGCTCATGCTGGTGAAGTCGAAGCTGCTGCTCCCGCGCACGGAGGTCGCCGAGGACGCCGACCCGGCCGAGGAGCAGGGCGATCCGCGCGCCGAGCTGGTCCGGCGGCTGCTCGAGTACCAGAAGTACCGGGCCGCCGCTGAGGAGCTGGGTCGCCACGACATCCTCGACCGGGACGTGTTCACCCGCCGTGCGCGGGTGGCCCGCCTGCCCCAGCCGGACGGGCCCGAGGGACTTGCCGAGGTCTCGGTCTTCCAGCTCATCGAGGCCCTCGACAAGGCCCTCGCCAACGTCACGCCCGAGTCCCGGCACGAGGTGGAGGTCGACCGGCTCTCCATCACCGACGCCATCAGCCGCGTCGCGGAGGTCCTCCGGCTCCGGCGCAGGGTCTCCTTCGTGGAGTTGCTGCTCGCCGCCGGAGGGGCCGGCAGGTCCGCCATCATCGCGGCGTTCCTGGCCATCCTCGAGATGGCCAAGCTGCGCCTCCTGCGGGTGGTCCAGGCGCCTCCCGGCGCCGACGGCGCGGACGGCGAGATCCTGGTCGAGGCACGCGAGACCCTGGGCGACGTCGCGCCGGGAACGGAAGGGCTGGAGGAGTACCGATGAGCGAGAACCAGGGGCCCGGCCCCACCGCCGAGGAACTGCAGGCGCTCCAGGCGGCCGAGGAGGCCAAGGCGGACCCGTCCCTCGACGAGGTCGAGCCGGCCGCCATCGAGGTGGCGGAGGCGGCCACCGAGCGGGAGGAGCCCTTCGAGAAGCTCGCGGCGGCGGCCCGCAAGCTCTCCCCGGAGAAGGCCCGGGCCGTGGTCGAGGCGCTCCTCTTCCTCTCCGAGAAGCCCCTCGCGCTGGAGGACGTCCGCCTCTCCACCGGTCTCGAGCCGGCGCGCATCCGCAAGGCCCTCGACGAGATCTCGGGCAACTTCCGCGAGGGCGTCTCCGGGATCGTGCTGCACGAGGTGGCAGGGGGGTGGCAGCTCCGCACCTCGCCCGACGCCTCCGACTTCGCCCGGCGGTTCCTCCGGGTGAAGCCGCAGCGGCTCACCCGCGCCGCCCTGGAGACCCTGGCCATCGTGGCCTACCGGCAGCCGGTGACCCGCCCGGAGGTGGAGGAGATCCGCGGCGTCGACTCGGGCGCGGTGATGAAGGCGTTGCTCGAGCGGCGCCTGCTCAAGATCCTGGGGAAGAAGGAGGAGCCGGGCCGGCCCATCCTCTACGGGACCACCCGCGAGTTCCTGGAGTTCTTCGCGCTGAAGGATCTCGCCTCGCTCCCCACGCTCCGCGAGTTCCACGAGCTCTCCGAGGAGCACAGGGACATCGTCGAGAGGGAGGCGCCCGCGGAGGTCCCGAACCTCCAGGGGCTCGTGGCCGAGCTGGCCGACCCGAATCTCCGGGCCGCGCTGGAGAAGGGGCGCGCGGAGGGGGATGCCGCGCTCGAGGAGCTGGAGCGGGCCATCGACCGCGCCGACTCCAGCACCCGCTCCGTCAAGTCGGTCCTCGATCCGGAACCGCCCCCGGAAGGCGGCGGGGAGGGGGCCCCGTGAGCGAGCGACTCCAGAAGTTCCTCGCCGGAGCCGGGATCGCCTCCCGTCGCAAGGCGGAGGAGATCGTCGCCGCCGGACGCGTGTCGGTGAACGGCAAGGTCGTGACCGAGATGGGAACCCGCGTCGACCCCGACACGGACCTGGTCGTGGTCGACGGCAAGCCGGTCGAGGTGCAGGGCCGGACGCGCTACATCCTCCTCTACAAGCCACCCGGATGCGTCACCACGCTCTCCGATCCCCAGGGCCGGCCGACGGTGGCCCAGTACCTGGGCGGCGTGAAGGAGCGGGTCTTCCCGGTGGGGCGGCTGGACTGGGACGCCGAGGGAGCGCTCCTCTTCACCACCGACGGTGACCTCGCGAACCGGCTCGCCCATCCGCGCTACGGTCACCGCCGCACCTACCTGGTCAAGGTGAAGGGCGATCCCGCCGCACGGCGCGCTCGACCGCATGATCGCCGGCGTCCGGCTCGAGGACGGCCCGGCCCAGGCCCTCGAGGCCTCCTTCCACGAACGGGTGGAGAAGAACTCCTGGATCCGGGTCGTGGTCGGGGAGGGGCGCCGCCACCTCGTCAAGCGGCTCTGCGAGTCGGTGGGGCTCGACGTCCTTCGCCTCTTCCGGCCCGAGTTCGGCGGAGTGAGCGTGGCCGGCATCCGGCCGGGCCATACGCGCGAGCTCCGTCCCGAGGAGATCGAGACCCTGCGCCGATCGGCGGGCCTGTCGAAGGGCGGAAAGCCCGACGCCACCCCGCTCGCGCTTCCCCGCGCGGCCCGCCGTCACGGCCACGGCGCCCCCGAGCCTCGCCCGGTTCGCGAGCCGAAGCCGGAGCGTGAGCCCCGGCCGGAACGGGAATCGCAGTCCCGTCGCCAGCGCCCCACGCCCCGTGGACGGGGAGGGGAAGGCGGGAGCGCCGGACGCAGCGGGCGAGGCGGCCGGGGCACGAAGCGGTGAAACGTCTCGCCGCCGCGCTCCTCGCGACGGCGCTGGCGGCTTGCCGGCCCGGCGGCAACGCCGACCTCGCCTCGCCCGACCCTGGACGACGAGCCGCCGCGGTGCTCCGGCTCGCCGATCCCGGCGACGCCTCGCAGCTCGCGCCCCTCCTCGCGGCCCAGCAGGACCCGCATCCGGGCGTTCGCGCGGCGGCCGCCACCGCCCTGGGAATCCGGGGCGGAGACCGGTCGCTCGACACGCTCTCCTCGATGCTCGGCGACCCGGATCCCGCGGTGGTGTCGGCTGCTGCGCGCGCCCTCGCAACGCTTCGCACTCCCGGCCCCCCCTACGACGCCCGCCTCGCCGCGGAGGCGAGCGCGCGAGCGGGCCGGGCCCTCGCCGAGGCCTACGGGCGCGTCGACTTCCAGGGACGGCGCGAGATCGCCGCCGCGCTCGACCACCTCGGGGCCTCCCTCCGGGAGGCGATCGAGGCGGAAGCCCGCCAGCTGTGGGCGCAATACACCCGCGAGCTTCGCACCGGAACGCCGGGCGGCCGTGCCGGCGCCGCCGAGGAGCTGGGCAGGAGCGGGCGGGCCGAGGCGGTGAAGCTGCTCGTGGCGCTCCTCGAGGCGGATGGCTCCGACCCGGATCTCGCGGCCGCCGCCGCCCGCGGCCTGGGAGGGTCGGGCGACCGCAGCGCCGTCGCGCCGCTCGAGGCGGCCCTCGACAGCCGCTGGGCCGTGGTCGCGGAGTCGGCCGCCTGGGCGCTCGGCGCGATCGGGGATCCACAGGCCTCCGAGTCCCTGGGGGAGGTCGGGGTCTCCGCCCCGCTCCGGGTCGGGCGGAGCGCCGTCTCTGCGCTCGCCGCCCTCCCGCCCGCGCCAGGAGTCGGCGTTGCCCTGTGCGAGGTGGCCCTCCGGACGCAGCACCCGGAGGTCGCCGAGGCGGCGGCCTCGGCCGCCCGCGAACGGGCCGCCGATTGCCCGGACCGTCCCCTCGCACAACGGATCGGTCGAGGCGGGCAGGAGGCCATCGTGGCCCTGGCCGCGCTCGGAGCGCTGGGCCTGCCTCCGGAGCGCCTGAAGGGGCCCGCCGAGAAGGCGGTCTCGCTGGTCTCCTCGAGCGCCGACGCGAGGGTCCGCGCCGCCGCGGCCCGGGCGCTCGGCCTCGCCGAATTCCCGGGGGCGGTTCCAGCGCTGCAGCGGCGCGTCGCTTCCGCCGACGTCGAGGAACTGGCCGAGGTGGCGGTCGCCCTGGCCCGGCTCGTACCGGAGCAGTCGGGGCCGACGGTGGCCCGCCTGGAGGCCTCCGCGGATCCCCGTCTGCGGATCGCGGCGGCCAGGTGCCTCTCGGCGGCGCGGCAGCCCGGCGCGGCGTCCGCCCTCGGGCGGCTCGCGGCGGATCCGGACGGGGATGTCCGCCGGGCCGCCTATCTCGGCCTCGGATCGCTCGGCGGATCGGGCGTCCCTCCTCTCGGAGCCGCGCTCTCCCTTCGTCCCGGTGACCCGGGCGAGGTCGAGGAGATCGCCCGGGCCCTGGGCTCGACCGGCGATCCATCCGCGCTGCCGATCCTCGCGCCGCTCCTGGCGGGAGCGCAGGCCGCCGCGGCGGCCGTCGCCATCGGTCGGCTGGGCGATCCGGTTGGCGTGACCGCCCTGGTCGCGGCGCTCGGGTCGGGCGCGTCGAACGCCCGCCTCGAGATCGTGGAGGCCCTCGGCGCGCTCGGTTCACAGGAAGCGGCGGAGGCGCTCTCGACCGAGCTTCTCGGCGATCGGGCCATCGGTGCGTGCGGCGGCGGCCCGTGCGCTCGGGCGGCTCCGCCACGAGCCGGCGTCGAGGCGTCTCGATGCGCTCCGCTCCGACTACGACGCCGACGTGCGGCGTGCCGCGCGCGAGGCGCTCTCGCGCCTCCCGGTGGGAGCACCCCGGAAACCGTGACGGCGCCCGGCGCCGTCCGGCAGGATCAGGGAAGGACGGCGATGAGCGCGAAGACCAGCTGCGGCATCGGGGGCTCCCCGAGGTTCGCCGCGGTCCCGGTCAGCTGGAGCGTGCCCGAGCGCATGCTCCCACCGCATCCGACTCCGCCCGTCCAGTAGCCGGGAGCCTGGGCGGGGTTCAGGTCGAACGAGCACGTCCCACCGTCGGTGGTCCCCTGGATCTCGGCGGCCTTGAACGTGAACCAGACCTGGCGCTGGAAGTACATGCCCTGGACGCTGACGGCGTTCGACGTGCCGGGCTTCTTCACCACGTAGAGGTCGACCCCGTCACCCGTGATGCGTCCCGGCTGGACCTTCACGATCATCTCCCGGTCGCCGATGTTCCCGCGCCAGGTCCCGTCGTCGGCGCGGGTCATGTTGACGCGCGGCCCGACCATGCGGAAGTCGCTGAACGCGACGCTCGTGCCGCTGCCCTGGGCGTCGAAGAAGACCTCCCCGGTGGCCTGGAAGTCGCGCGGCTTGGTCTCCCCGGGGACCGGGGTGGTCACCGGAACGGAAGTACCCGACGGTGTGGCGCAGGCAAGGACTGCGGACGAGGCGGCGAGCACGGCCAGCTTGGAGAGGTTCATGCCGACAGTAGCCATTGAACAAGATGGTTACTCAAGCACCCCGCGGGGGCTGTGCCCCTGGAGGGGGCGCATTCAGCTCGCCGGGGTCGGCGCGATCGTGGTCGTGGGGATCGGCGCCGCCGGCGGTGGCTGCCCGCCCCGGGACCGCAGCACGGCGCCGAAGACCAGGAACCAGGCCGAGACCATGGCCATGACGCCCACGAAGGGGATCTCGCTGACGAGCACCACGATGCCGGTGCCGATGGCGAGCTGGATGACCGAGTCGGCCTTGCGCTCGCCGATGGGGATGGCCCGTCCGATGAGGAGCGCGAGCGCCGTGTAGCCCAGGACCGCGGCCACGAGGATGGCGATGAACTGGACCGGGACGAGCAGGATGCCGACGATGGTGACGACGAGCAGGACGGTGAGGACCGGCATCGCGATGGTCCCCAGCAGGCCCACGAGCACGTCGCGCAACGGCGCCCGGGTCAGGCTCGACGTGACCCGGTCGAGGCGGGCGGGCGCCACGGCGCGGAGGAGGAGGGCGAGCAGGAAGAAGATGACGAACTTGGCGATGGCCTGGGTGATGCGCCAGCCGAAGGACTTGCCCCCGGAGGCGGACGCCTTGGGAGCGGCGAGGCCGATGATGCTGCCGATGCCCGGGCACGCTCACCGAGACCTCCTGGCCCTCGACGGTACCGCCCTGGTCGATGGAGACCTCGCCGCCCGACGCTCACCGCGTCGTCGCCGACGCTGGCGCCCGGAGGAGACGTGGACGTTCCCGCCCACCGCCACGACCTCGCGCTCCACGGAGGCGCCGGGCTCGAGCTCGACGGAACCGAGCACCGCGGTCACCTGACGGGCCGACGACCCGGCGCCCATGCGGACGTTGCCGCGGAGGGCGACCACGTCCCGCCAGCGCTCGCCGGGGCCGATGGTGACGTCGCCCGGAGGTGACCTTGTCCCGTGCCTTGCCGCCGACTCCCCGCGTCGCCCGGGAGTCCTCCCTGGACCCCGGCCTCGCCCTCGGCCTGCGCCTCCTGCATGGCCTCGGCGGCCGCCTGCCGCGCCTCCTCGGCGATGCCGCGGATGTCCTCGGTGAGCAGCTCGCCGTCTGCGTCGAAGACGAGGCGCCGCTTGTCCCCGCGGATGACGATCCGGGGACCCGACTCGCGGGCGACCGTCACGATCGAGCCGTCGCGGCTGGCCGACAGCCCGGCCTGCGCCAGGACCGCCTTCAGGGCCTCCTCGGCCGGGGTCGCCTTGAAGTTCGCGTTCACCGCTCCCCGCAGCCCGGGAGGGAGGACGATCGACCATCCGGCGGCGTCGGCGATCTGCCGGAGCGCCTTGTCGACCGGGACGTCGGCGAAGCTCGCCGTGACCTTCTTGCCGGACGGGCTCTCGAAGCCGGAGAGCACGGGCGTCTCCGGCGCGGGCGCGATCCGCGGAGCCACGGTGATGGTCTCGCCGCGCCGGGTCGCCGCGAGCGGCGTGCCCTCGAGCACCGCGACCAGCGCATCCTCGGCGGGGACGTCGCGGAGGTCGAGCACGAGCATGCGGTCGCCGGCCCGGCCGGTGTTGGCCACCATGCTCCAGCCCGCGGCGTCGGCGATCTTCCGCAGCGCCTTGTCCACGGTGATCCGGCTGTCCCGGAAGGTGACCTTGGCGCCCGACGGCTTGGCCGGCCACTCGCCCACGAGGCGCGCGTCGCGCCCGGAACGGGCGGCGGCGAACGGGGAGGCGGGAGCGGGCGGAGCCGGGGGAGCCGGGAGCGCCGGCGGTGCGGCGAGAGCGAGGGCGAGAGCGAGGGCGGAGAGCATGGCGTGGTCCCTGTTCAGGCGGCCTGGCCGTGGCGGGGAGTCGCCAGGCGGGAGAGGGCGAGGAGGAGCGGGATGCCGACGGCGGCGGCGACGACGATGATCTGCAGGCGGAGCGCCGAGACCACGGGGAGAGGACGTCGGAGGTGATGCGCAGCGCCTGCAGCGCCTGCACGCCGGCGGACGAGACGGCGGAGAGCGCCGGGGCCCAGGTGGCCTGGCCGGAGAGCGCGAGGGCGAGCAGCGAGCGACACGGCCGACGGCGCCCAGGACCGCGACGGCGACGCGACGCTCGCTGGCACGGACGGCCTCGCGCTCGTCGATGCGGGCCATCACGCCGGCGGTGAAGTCGGCGGGCGGCTCGGCCAGCGGCAGGCCCGAGAGGGCCTCGGAGAGGGCCTCGAACGAGAGGACCAGCGCCTGGCAGGACGGGCAGCCGGCGAGGTGCGTCTCCGTCCGGATGCGCTCCGGCGCGGCGAGCCCGTCCTCGAGGAACAGCTGCGCCTCGTCTTCGGTGAGGTGACGGATGTCGGTCATGGCGCGACCTCCTGTCCTTCGAGCAGGTTCCGGAGCTGGGCGCGGGCCCGGTGCAGCCACGTCATGACCGTTCCGAGGGGGATTCCCATGGTGGTGGCGATCTCCTTGTAGGAGAGCTGCTCGACGTGGAAGAGGTGCACGACCTCGCGGTAGTTGGGGGGGAGCGCCGCCACGGCCCGCTCCAGGGCCTCGCGCGTCTGCGCCTTCTGGATGGCGTCGTCGGCTCGCTCCGAGGTGGTGTCGGCGAGCTCGCGGGACGGCCCGTCCTCGTCCTCGGCGTCGAGCTCGACCCGCGCGCGGGCCGGGATGCGGCGGCGGAGGAGGTCGAGGCAGTGGTTGCGCGCGATGCGCAGGACCCAGGGAGCGAAGGCCTGCTCGAGGTCGTAGCTCTCGAGCGAGGCGTAGGCGCGGGTGAAGGCCTCCTGGGCGGCGTCGCGGGCCTCCTCCGGGTCGGACAGGAGGCGGAGGCAGAGACCGTACACCGAGCGCTTGTTCTCCTCGACGAGCCGCGCGAAGGCCTGGCGGTCGCCGCGGGAGGCGGAGATTGCGAGGCTCGCGTCGTGGGATGGAGGCGCCAAGAGGACCCGATCCGCCTGCTTCGTCGCGGGCCAGGAGACGCGGGAACCTATCCCGGGGAGTGCGTGGGCTGCAACCATGTAGCCCCCTACGGCCGGCGGAACGGGCTATTTCAGCGAAAGCAGGCGTCTTGACGGGAGACGCGGCCGGGTTCTAGATGGCCGGGCGTGGATCCCCGCGGCCCCATCGAACTCGACGGCGGCATGGGCGAGGGGGGAGGCCAGATCCTCCGCACCGCGCTGACGCCTTTCCGCCGTCACCGGGAGGCCCTTCCGCATCTCCCGGATCCGCCACGACCGGCTGAAGCCGGGCCTGCGCCCCCAGCACCTCGCCGCGGCCCGGGCCATCGCCGCCATCTGCCAGGGGACCCTGACCGGGGACGTCGTGGGATCCGGGGAGATCAGTCCTGGAACCACGGGCGGTTATCCGCAAGGATGCCTGGCGCTTCGACATCGGGACGGCCGGCTCCGCGCCGCTCGCTCTTCCAGACGCTCTGCTGGCCGCTCGCCCTCGCCGGGGCTCCGAGCCAGCTCTGCCTCCTTGGGGGTACCCATCAGGACCACAGTCCGTCGTTCCACTACCTCGCCCTCGTCTGGGCGCCCGCGGTGGCCAGGCTGGGCTTTCCCTTCGAGCTTTCGCTCCAGCGGGCGGGCTTCTACCCGGAAGGGGGCGGGGAGTTCACCGCCGGGGTCCAGCCGGCGCGCGCCATGCCCGCGCTCGACCTCCTTCACCGGGGAAACCTGGTCGAGGCCGACGTCGTCTCGCTCGTGGCCGGGGTCGAGTTCGCGGTCGCCGAGCAGCAGGCCGACCGCGCCGAGCGGCGCATGAGGGAGAGCGGCGTGGCCTGCCAGGCCCGCGCGGTGCCCATGCCGGGCGGCCCGTCGCGCGGAAGCCACCTGATCGTGGTCGCCCGCTTCGAGCGGATCCGGTCCGGCCATTCGGCCACGAGCGAAGGGGGGCGCGAGCCGGACAGGACCGCCGACGCCGCGGTGGCCGCCTTCTCCCGCTTCCTCGACGGACACGGAGCGGTCGATCCCCACCTCGCCGACCAGCTCCTCCTCCCGGCGGCACTCGTCGCCTCCGGTCGCGTCCCCCGACCACCGGAGGTCGACCGCGCGACCCGCTTCACGGTGGGCGAGGTGACGCGCCATCTCCTCACCAACGCCGAGGTCGTGCGGAGCTTCCTGCCGGTCGAGGTCCTGGTCGACGGGGCCGAGGGCGCCGAGGGAACCGTGACGGTCCGCCCTGGCGGCGATCGCTAGAACCAGCCGCGTCGCTTGAAGAGGGCGAACATCGCCGTCGGGCAGGATGACGCGTCGTCGCCCCGACCAGCCACCATCCGTACGGCCGATCGGTGCCCGGGAGGTTCATCCCGAAGACGCTGGTCACGAAGGTGAGCGGCAGGAAGATGGTGGCCACGAGCGCCATCCTCGCCATGACCGACGAGAGCCGGTTGTTCACGGACGAGAGGTAGATCTCCATCGTCTGCGTGACCAGGTCGCGCGCGACGTCGAGTTGCTCGGTGATGCGCACCACGTGGTCCTGCACGTCGCGGAAGTAGACGACGGTCCTCTCGCGCACCACCGGCTGCCCGGGCCGGGCCAGCGCCGCGAGCACGTCCCGCTGCGGGGCCAGCCTGCGGCGCAGGTGGGCGAGCTGGTGCCGGAGCCGGGAGATGCGGGCGATCGTCTCGCGCTCGCGGGGATTCTCGAGGACCTCCTCGTTCAGGACCTCGACCTCGTCCGAGAGCGAGTCGGCGAGCTGGAAGTGGGCGTCGGTGATGGCGTCGTAGACCAGGTAGAGGACGAAGTCGGGGCCGCGGTTCAGCACGGCGGGATCGCCGGTCACGCGGTCGAAGACGGCGTCGAGCTCGCCGATCCGGTCGACGTGGACGGTGACCAGCGCCTCGGCCGTGAGGAAGGAGTGCAGCTCGTGGTCGACGACCTCCTCGCCCTCGGGGTGGCTCCCGAGCCGGTGGAGGACCATGAACGACGTTCCGGGGTAATCCTCGAACTTGGAGCGCTGGTCGGCGTGGGCCGCGTCCTCGAGGGCCAGCGGGTGGAACCCGAACCGGGAGGCCAGCCAGGCGAGGTTCTCCGGCTCGGGCGTGCAGTCGACCCAGATGGCGCTGCCCGGCGAGGCGAGCTCGCGCTCCCCGCACCGGACCGCCTCCCCGTCGAGTCTCAGGACCCGCAGCACGGCGGCCATCTTGGCACGTCCGGAGGCGCCGGCGGCATTCCCAGGAGGGACCGGCTCGCGTTGACCGGCACCGTCCGCCCGGGTATAGCCCCGCCACAATGGAAATCACGCTCGACAGCGCAATGGCGGCACTCCGCAAGGTGATGGACCCCGAGCTCCACCGGGACATCGTGACCCTCGGGATGGTGAAGGACCTCAAGGTCCAGGGCGGCGCCGCGTCCCTGCAGGTGGAGCTGACCACGCCCGCCTGCCCCCTCAAGGACACCATCGCGAAGGACGTCGAGGCCGCCCTCCGGGCCGCCGGGGCGACCCGCGTGGACCTGACGTTCGGCGCACGCGTTCGGTCGGCTCCCGGCGTGGCCCAGTCGTCGATGACCCCAGGCGTGAAGAACATCGTGCTGGTCGGGGCCGGCAAGGGTGGGGTGGGCAAGTCCACCGTGACCATCAACCTGGCCCTCTCGCTCGCCCGGACCGGCGCCAAGGTGGGCGTGCTCGACGCCGACATCTACGGCCCCTCGCTGCCGCTGCTCACCGGCGTCACCGAGCGACCTTCCACGGTGGAGGGGAACCGGCTCGACCCCATCGAGGCCCACGGCCTGAAGCTCATGTCCATCGGCTTCCTGGTCGACCCCGACCAGGCCATGATCTGGCGCGGGCCGATGGTCACCGGCGCGCTCCTCCAGCTCATGCGGGACGTGAACTGGGGAGAGCTCGACTACCTGCTCCTCGACCTCCCGCCCGGCACGGGCGACGTCCCGCTCACCCTCGCGCAGAACGTGAAGGCCGCGGGCGTCGTGCTCGTGTCCACCCCGCAGGACATGGCCCTCGCCGACGTCATCCGCGCCAAGCTCATGTTCGACAAGGTGGGCATCCCCGTGCTGGGGATCGTCGAGAACATGTCGACCTTCATCTGCCCGCATTGCCGCCAGGAGACGCCCATCTTCGACCACGGCGGGGCGCGTGCCGCCGCGGAGCGCATGGGCATCCGCTTCCTGGGCGAGATCCCGCTCGACCTCGCCGTCCGGCAGGGTGGGGATGCCGGGGTCCCGGTCGTCGAGGCGCTGCCCGACGGTCCGCAGGCCCGGGCGTTCCAGGCCATGGCCGGCCAGGTGGCGGGCGCCATCAGCGTTCAGGTCATGAAGTCGCCTCGCCTCCCGGTCATCGGATCCCAGCCCCGGGCCTAGCGGGATGGAGTAGGCTTCCACGATGGCAGACCCGACCATTCCCGAGGACCCCACCACGCCGCCGGACGACGCGCCCGGTGGACCCGGAACGGTCGGCTTCGTCGCCGACGTGGTCCGCAAGGCCGTGCTGACCGGCGTGGGCGCGCTCTTCCTCACCGAGGAGGGAGCGCGCAAGGTCGCCAGGGAGTGGAAGCTCCCCAAGGACCTCGCCACCTACCTGGTGTCGCAGGCCTCCGGGGCACGCGACGAGGTCCTGCGGGTGGTCGCACAGGAGCTCCGCCGCCTGCTCGATTCGGAGACCTTCCGGCAGGAGATCCTGAAGTCGGTCGAGAACATGACCGTGGAGATCCACGCCGAGATGCGGCTCAAGGCATCCGACGGCGAGCCCACCCCGCCGGTCCGCGTGAAGGTGAAGCGCCGGCCCAGGCCGGGCGCGGAGGATGCTGGGGAGTGAAGGGTGCGCTGCGCCTCCTCCTGCTCCTCGGCTTCGCGGCGGTCGGACTCTTCTTCCTCGGCGCCGTGCCGAGGAACGTGACCCTGGTGTACGACCTGGGCGAGGGGGCCGACGTCCGGGCGCTCGAGGTCGAGGTCCGGAAGGCCGATGGCGCGCTGCGCCACGCCGAGTACCGGTTCCCGGGGGGCGCGCCTCGCCAGGTCGTGCACGAGGTGAAGCTCCCCGACGGCGCCTACCAGGTCGTGGTGTGGGTCTCCGGGTCGAGCGGGCCGGTCCGGCGGCAGCACGTTTCCCATCGTGGTCTCCGAGAGCGGCCCCGTCGTTCTCGCCATCCGCGATCCGACGCCACCCGCCGATTGACAAGGGAGGCGGATTCTCCGTATCACGGACCGTCCCCCCACAGGAGCATCCATGGCGATCCAGCGCATCGCAGTCGTCGGCGCAGGGCAGATGGGCAGCGGCATCGCCCAGGTGGCCGCGCAGTCCGGACTCAGCGTCACCCTCGTCGACGGCGTCCCGGGCCTGGCGGCGAAGGCCCATGCGAAGCTCGGCGGATCGCTCCAGAAGCTCGTCGAGAAGGGGAAGATCACCGCCGAGGCAAGGCAGGGAATCCTCGACCGCATCCACCCCGCCGACGCCGTGGAGGCCGCCGCCGGATCCGACCTGGCCATCGAGGCGATCGTCGAGCGGGTGGAACCCAAGGTGGAGCTCTTCCGGAAGCTCGACGCCCTCCTCCCGGCCCACGCCATCCTCGCGTCCAACACCAGCTCCATCTCCATCACCCAGCTCGCCGCGGCCACGAAGCGCCCCGCCCAGTTCATCGGGATGCACTTCATGAACCCCCCGCCGGTGATGCAGCTCATCGAGATCATCCGCGGCCTGCAGACGAGCGACGACACCTGGAAGACCGTGGTCGAGCTGGCCACCACGACCTTCGGGAAGACCACGGTCACGTCGAAGGACGTCCCCGGGTTCATCGTGAACCGCGTGCTCATCCCGCTCATCAACGAGGCCTGCTTCGCCCTCCAGGAAGGGCTGGCCACGCCCGAGGACATCGACACCGGGGTGAAGCTCGGCCTCAACCACCCCATGGGGCCCCTCACGCTCGCCGACTTCATCGGCCTCGACACCTGCCTCTACATCGCCGACGTCCTGCACCGGGAGCTCGGCGAGGACAAGTACCGCCCGGCGGCGCTCCTGCGACAGTACGTGGCTGCGGGATGGCTCGGCCGGAAGAGCGGCCGCGGTTTCTACAAGTACGCCTGAGACGCCCACGGGGCGGCCGGGGAGACACGATGCAGCTCGAGAACATCCTGTGGCGGGTCGAGGACGGCGTCGGCATCGCCACCATGAACCGACCGAAGGCGCTGAACGCCCTCGACACCCGGACCGTCCGGGAGCTCGGCGAGATGCTCGCCGAGGTCGAGGCCGACCGGACGCTGCGCGCCCTCATCCTGACGGGCGGAGGCGAGAAGGCCTTCGTGGCGGGCGCCGACATCGCGGAGATGTCGAAGCTGTCGCCGCTCGACGCCCGGCGCTTCGCCGAGGCCGGCCAGCGCACCTTCGAGCGGCTGGAGGCGCTCTCCATCCCCACCATCGCCGCCGTGAACGGGTTCGCGCTGGGGGGAGGGTGCGAGCTGGCCATGGCCTGCGACCTGATCTACGCGAGCGAGAAGGCCCGCTTCGGCCAGCCCGAGGTGAACCTGGGAATCATCCCCGCCTTCGGGGGGACGCAGCGGCTCCAGCGCCGGGTCGGTCCGGCCCGGGCCATGGAGATGATCCTGACCGGCGACATGACCGACGCGCCGACCGCCAAGGCCTGGGGGCTCGCGCTGGAGGTGCTGCCCCCGGAGAAGCTGCTCGAGTTCGCGCTGTCCCAGGCGCGCAAGATCGCCTCGAAGGGACCCGGGGCCATCGCCGCGGCGAAGCGCATCCTCCGCGCCACGGCCTCGCCGCAGCTCGCCGCCGGGCAGGAGATGGAGGCGGTCGCGTTCGGCATGCTCTTCGGGACCGCCGACGGCAAGGAAGGACTTCAGGCTTTCGTCGAGAAGCGCCCGCCCCGATTCACGGGCGCCTGAGACCAGGGGAGAACGATGGACATCCAGCTCACCGAGGAGCAGCGCCAGGTCCGGGAACTGTGCCGGCAGTTCGCCGATTCCGAGCTCCGGCCCAACGCCCGGAAGTGGGACCTCGACCACCAGTTCCCCGCCGACGCCGTGAAGAAGCTTGCGGAGATGGGGCTCATGGGCGTCGCCATCCCCGCCGAGCTCGGCGGCGCCGGGATGGACAACGTCAGCTACGCCGTGGCCATGGAGGAGATCTCGCGCGGCTGCGCCGGCACCGGCGTCATCATGAGCGTGAACAACTCGCTCTACTGCGACCCGATCTACAAGTTCGGCACCGAGGAGCAGAAGCGGGACTTCCTCGTTCCCTTCGCCCGCGGCGAGCGCCTGGGCGCCTTCGCGCTCACCGAGCCCACCAGCGGATCCGACGCCGCCGAGATGCGGACCGTGGCCGTGAAGAAGGGCAACGAGTACGTGCTGAACGGCACCAAGAACTTCATCACCAACGGCCCCCAGGCCGACGTGGTGCTGGTCTTCGCCGTCACCGACCGCTCCAAGGGGCACAAGGGAACGAGCGCCTTCCTGGTTCCCGGGTCGGTGAAGGGTTTCACCCGGAGCAAGGCCGACGAGAAGGTCGGCATCCGGGCGTCCGGTTCCTGCACGCTCTTCTTCGAGGACGTGGTCCTCCCGGAGCGCTTCCGGCTGGGAGGCGAGGGGGAGGGGTTCAAGGTGGCCATGCAGACCCTCGACGGCGGCCGGATCGGCATCGCCGGGCAGGCGCTCGGCATCGCCCAGGCCGCCTACGAGGAGGCGGTCGCCTACGCCAAGGAGCGCAAGGCCTTCGGCCAGCCCATCACCCAGTTCCAGGCCATCCAGTTCATGCTGGCCGACATGGCCACCGAGATCGAGGCGGCCCGGCTGCTGCTCTGGCGGGCGGCGTGGATGAAGGACCGGGGCGTCCGGCACAGCGCCGAGAGCGCCATGGCCAAGCTCTACGCCTCGGAGATGTGCGAGCGGGTGACCTCCAAGGCGATCCAGGTTCACGGCGGGTACGGCTACGTGAAGGAGTACGACGTGGAGCGCCACTGGCGCGACAGCCGGATCACCGAGATCTACGAGGGAACGAGCGAGATCCAGCGGCTGGTCATCGCCGCCAACGTCCTGAAGGGGTGACCCTTGGATTTCGACGGGACCGAGGTGCAGCAGGCCGTCGCGGCCGCGGCCCGCAAGTTCGCCGTCGAGCGGGCCGAGCCGGCTGCGGCCGAGGCCGATCGACGGGCCCGCTTCCCGGAGGAGCTCGTCCGGGAGCTCGGGCAGCTCGGGCTCCTCGCCGTGAACGTGCCCGCTGCCTTCGGCGGGTCCGAGGCGGGCGCGGTGGCCTACGCGCTGGCGGTGATGGAGGTGGCCCGGGCCGACTGCTCGCTCGCGGTCACCATGGCCGTCACCAACATGGTGGGCGAGACCATCGTCCGCTTCGGCACCGAGGAGCAGAAGGCCCGCTGCCTGCCGCGGCTCGCCTCGGCGGAGTGGCTGGCCGGTTCGTTCGGGCTCTCCGAGCCCCAGGCCGGAAGCGACCCCAACTCGATGAGCACCCGGGCCGACCTCCGGGACGGCCGCTGGGTGCTGAACGGCACCAAGCAGTGGATCACCAGCGGCGACCGGGCCGGCGTCCTCATCGTCTGGGCCCGGACCGACGTGGGGGCGGGGAACCGTGGGATCACCGCCTTCCTGGTCGAGGGCGGCACGCCCGGCCTCGTGGTGGGGCGCCACGAGGACAAGATGGGCATCCGCTCCTCGAGCACGGTCTCGCTCACCTTCGAGGACTGCGCGGTCCCGGCCTCGGCCGTCCTGGGCGAGGTCGGGCACGGCCTGCGCGTGGCGCTGGCCGCCCTGGACGGGGGGCGCATCGGCATCGCCTCCCAGGCCACCGGCACCATCCGGGCCGCCCTCGATGCCTCCACCCGCTACGCGCGGGAGAGGCAGGCGTTCGGGAAGCCCATCGCCGAGTTCCAGGCCATCGCCTTCGCCCTGGCCGACATGCGGACGGCGCACGACGCGGCCCGCCTGATGACCCTTCGGGCCGCCGCGCTGAAGGAGGCGGGGATGCCCTTCGGCCAGGAGGCGGCCATGGCCAAGCTCTTCGCCAGCGAGGCGGCCCAGGCCGCCACGTCGAAGGCCGTCCAGATTCACGGTGGGTATGGGTACATCGACGAGTTCCCCGTCGAGCGCCTGTTCCGGGACGCCCGCGTGCAGACCATCTACGAGGGCACGAGCGAGATCCAGCGGCTGGTCATCGCCCGCCACGTCCTCTCCCGCGGCGAGTGACGCGCAGCCGGGCCTGGAATCGCCCGTTGCATCCGGGACGCCGCGCCATTAGCCAATGTGGTGCATGGAACGGGTGTTGACTTCGGGAGACCTGGCTCGGGCGACGGGAGAGACCGTCCGCACCGTGCGTTTCTACGAGGAGCAGGGGCTCCTGCAGCCCAACGCCATGAGCGAAGGTGGGCATCGCCGCTACGACCGGGCGGCGCTCGAGCAGCTCCAGCTCATCCTCGACTTCCGCGAGCTCGGCCTCTCCATCCCGGACATCCGCGCTCTGCTGGCGATGCGGGAAGGGTGCCAGAACGCCGTCGAGTTCCGCCAGCTCCTCCGCGATCGCCTTCCGGCCCACATCGCCCAGGCCCGCAGCCGCATCGAGCGGATGCGCCGCCTGGAGACGGAGCTGCGCCAGGCGCTCTCGTCGGTGGCGGAGAACGTCTCCGATCCGTCCACCGTTCCGTGCCCGTGCACCGTCGCATCCCGCAACGGTGCGCCCCGGATCGTCCGCGTCCTCGCCAGGACCGGGGAGTGCGGCGGAAGGCACGTGGCGCTCGCGTCGGGCCCGGCCAACCAGGCCCACCAGGCTGGCGACCGGGCAAGCCGATCCCTCGCATGACCGGTCCCGGTCGTAGTTTACATAATATACATTATCAGACTCACCCAGGGGCGCTGAGCCCCCGGTTCTGGGCCTTCCTGGCGGCATTCCTGTCGCTCGGAACGGCCGTCGCCTGCACCCCGGCGACTCCGCCGCAGGCCGTCACGGGGTCCACCGGGCCATCGGGACCGGCCGCCCCCGCGGGTCCGACGGGCCCGATCGCCGAGCCGGCGGTTCCACCCGCGCCTCCGGTCCTGCCCGCGACGACCGTCGAGGCCCGCCTCGGCGACACCGTGGTCGCCATCGCTCCCGACGCCTCGGCCCTGGTCGAACCGGCGGCATCCTTCGAGGTCCGGCTTCCGATCGCGGTCCGGGGCGCCCGGCTCGTCCTGCTCGACGCGCGGGATGCCGTCGTCCCGTCCAACGAGTCGGCCGAGGTCGGCGGTTCCACGTCCCGTTTCACCCTGGTCCCGATGGAGCCGCTCACGCCCGGGAGTCGTTACGTCCTGCGCGTCGAGGGTCTCGAGAGCCGCATGGTCAATTCGGACGACGGGCGCGCGTTCGAGCCGCTGGCGGTCCCGTTCCGGGTCGCCGGCGAGCCGCCGCCCGCACCCCCCAAGAAGGCCAAGAAGAAGCGCCCTCGCTGACGCGTCCGATTGGGGATCGCGGGCCCAACCCCCCGGCGATACACTTTTCCGATGCGCAAGCTCCTCCCGGCCGCACTCCTCCTCGCCGTCGCCCTTCACGCCTCCGCGCAGGCTCCCCCTCCGCCTCCGGAGGACGCGGCCACCCCGACCGAGGGAGCCGCCTCCGAATGGCCCAAGGCCATCGTGATCGGGACCGGCACGCTGGAGCTCTTCCAGCCCCAGCTCGAGAAGTTCGAGGGCGTCACCTTGTCGGGCCGCAGCGCCGTATCGTGGACCGAGAAGGACAAGGCTCCCGTGTTCGGCGTGGTCTGGTACACGACGACGGTCACCGTCGATCGGGACGCGCGCCTCGCGACCGTCGAGACCATCAAGGTCGACAAGGTCCGCTTCCCCAACATCACGAAGGAGGAGGAACGGCAGCTCGCCACGGTGCTGGAGACCGAGGTGCCGAAATGGGACCTCACCGTCGGCCTCGACGCCATCCAGGCCAGCCTGGCCGTGTCGCAGGCCGAGAAGAAGTCCTCCGAGGGCCTCCGGTCGACGCCCCCCCGGATGCTCTTCTCGAACCAGCCCGCCGTCCTCCTCCTCTACACGGGGAAGCCGGTCGAGCAGCCGATCCAGGGAACGTCGCTCAGGCGCGCCGTGAACACGCCCATGTTCGTGGTCCTGGATCCGGCCACGCGCCGCTGGTACCTGTCCGGCGGCAAGTTCTGGTACGAGGCGCCAGGCCGCCCTGGGCCCGTTCACGCCGGTCGCGGCGCCTTCCCCGGCGGTGAAGCAGTTCCACGACGCCCATCCGCCGCCGGCCCCCAAGCTCGAGGGCGATGCCGCCCAGCAGGACGCCGAGAAGGCCTTCGAGGAGCCCGCGAGCCCTCCTGCCGTGATCGTCTCCACCGATCCGGCGGAGCTCTTCGTGTTCGACGGTCCTCCCAAGTACGTCCCGGTCGGCGACTCGGCCGACCTGCTCTACGCCGAGAACACGCAGCGGGACGTGCTCGTCTACGTTCCCACCAGCGAGACCTTCGTCCTCGCCTCGGGCCGCTGGTTCAAGGCGAAGTCGCAGAAGGGCCCCTGGACCTTCGTCCGCCCGGACCAGCTCCCCGCGAGCTTCGCGCAGCTCCCTCCCGACTCGCCGGTGGGCCAGGTCCGGACCTTCGTCTCCGGGACGGACGAGGCCCTGGACGCGGTCGCCGACAGCCAGATCCCTCAGACCACCGCGGTGAAGCGCGACCAGCAGTTCCAGGTCACCTACGACGGCGAGCCCAGGTTCAAGGCCATCGAGGGAACCCCGCTGGCCTTCGCGGTCAACACGCCGACGTCGGTCATCCAGGACGCCGGCCGCTACTGGGCGTGCGAGCAGGCGGTCTGGTACGTGGCCCCGACGCCGAAGGGCCCCTGGACGGTCAGTGACAGGCGTCCGCCCGACATCGACCAGGTCCCGCCCAGCGCGCCGGTCTACAACACGCGGTACGTCTACGTGTACCAGTCGACGCCCGAGGTGGTGTACGTCGGCTACACGCCCGGCTACGTGGGCATGTACCCGTACTACGGCACCGTGGTCTACGGCACCGGCTTCTACTACCCGCCCTACATCGGACCCTCCGTGTACTACCCGCGGCCGATGACCTTCGGCTTCAACGTGATCTACAACCCCTGGGTCGGCTTCGGCTTCGGCTTCGGGTACGGCTCGCCCTTCTTCTACTCGGGCATGCGCTTCGGGCCGTCCTACTACGGGCCGGGCTGGTGGGGTCCACCCGGATACCGGCCCTTCCCTCCGCCCTATCCAGGCGGCTGGTACCGACCGCCACCCGGCTATCGCCCGCCCTACCCTGGATGGGGGTACCGGCCACCGCCCCCGGGCTACCGGCCTCCCCCGCCTGGATATCCCGGCGGTGGCGCTCGCCCTCCCCCTCCCCGTCCGTCCGCCGGAGGATGGAACAACAACATCTACGCTCGCCCGGAGAACCGGGCCCGCAACGTCGACAGGGCCCAGGCCATCTCCAGCCGGCCCGCGCCCCGCCCGACGAACCGCCCCAACAACGTCTACGCGGACAAGAAGGGGAACGTCTACCGGCAGAACCAGGGCGGGTCCTGGGATCGAAACACGCCCCAGGGATGGAAGCCCCAGGCCGGGGCCTCGACCAAGCAGACCCGCCCCTCCACGGCCCAGCAGCCCCAGACGCGACCGTCGGTGCAGCAGTCCCAGACGCGTCCGGGCGCCCCCTCGCAGCCGGCCGCCCGCCCGGCTTCCCGGCCGTCGTACCCGTCCGCTCCCGCAGGGCTGGGACGCGACGCGGCGGCGCGGCAGCGAACCACCTCCCCGCCGTCCCGTTCTGCGGCCCCGCCACCCTCACGCGGAGGCGGAGGAGGCGGCAACGGGAGCCATGGAGGAGGCGGAGGCCGGGGGCGCTAGTCGAGGCCCAGCAGCACGGGGAGCACGGGCCGGTCGGCCTCGCAGAAGTCGAAGGTCGCGAGCCGGCCGGGCTCCGCCCATTCCATGGCGGCCGCGCCCACGAGGCGCGGTTCGCTGCCGGGCTCGAGCGTGCAGGCGAAGAACGCCAGCTCGACCTCCAGGTCCGGGTAGCGATGGGTCGTGCGCGCGAGCAGACTGCCCACCGCCACCGCGCAGTCGAGCTCCTCGCGGATCTCGCGAACCAGGGCCTCGGCCTCTCCCTCGCCGGGCTCGACCTTGCCCCCGGGGAACTCCCACTGGCCGCCACGCTCGGCGTGGCCGTGGCGCCGCGTGACGAGGATGCGGCCGTCCCGGCGGAGGACCGCCGCGACCACCCGCACCCGCTTCACTTCAGGTCGACCGCGATGAGCTCGCCGGCGTTGGACAGCACGTAGAGCCTCTTCCCGAGGAGCGCCGGGCTGCCCGTGGCGCCGGAACCGCGGGTGAAGAAGCGGACCTTCCGTCCGGTCTTGCGATCGAGGGCGACGAGCCCCTTGCCGATGGGCACGAGGACGAGCCCCCGCGCGATGACCGGGTCCGCCAGCGGCGAGCCCTCGTGGGTGAAGCTCCAGATCTGGTTCCCCGTCCTGGCGTCGAGCCCGAGGACGTCACGGGTGGTGACGACGACCAGCAGGTCCCCGTCGAGCCGCGCCTTGTAGGCCTCGGGAGCCTTCGACTCCCAGACCGGCCCGCCGCTGTTTCGGTCGAGGGCTGCGACCTGCCCGCCATAGCTGGCGACGAAGACGCGGTCCTTCGAGACCTGCACGTCGGAGATGACGTCGGGGAAGGGACCGCGCCCGACCTTCCGGTCCCACTTCACCGTTCCGGTCGCTGCATCGAGGGCCACGACCGAGCCGTCCGCGAAGCCCTGGTAGACCATCCCGTCGACGACGGCCGGCCGCCCCACGCCGAGGATGATGAACTTCCCCGACGGCTCGCGACGGAAGTGCCACTTCCACGCCCCGGTGCGGGCCTCGAGCGCCAGGACCGTGCCCTCCAGCGTGGCGACGTAGACCAGGTCACCCGCGATCACCGGCTGGCTGCCGAACTCCTCCCGGTAGGGGTACTTCCAGCGGAACTCGCCACGGGCGGCGTCGAAGGCGAAGATCCTGCCGTCGAGGCCGGCCACGATGACCATCCCGTCGCCGATCCGCCGGCGGGCCGAGGTACGGCCCCACCAGCTTCGCGTACCACAGCTCCTTGCCCTCGGCCGACAGGGCCTGGACGAAGCCGTCGCGGGTGGCGACGACGACCATGCCGGTCAGCGGGTCGATGGCCGGCCCGGCCGGCTCGAAGGGCTTGTACTCGAGGAGGTAGGGCTCGACGAGGGTCTTGCGCCAGGCGACCGCGAAGAGGCTGTCGGTGGGGATCGGAGGCGGCGAGGCGGCCGCGACCGCGAGCGCGAGGACCGCTGCAGCGGTGCTGGCGAACATCACCTACCGGGACCCACCCAGTGCGGCGAGTTGCTTGTCGGCCTCGGGGCGGAGCTGCGATTCCTTGAAGTCCTGGGCGAACGCCACGAGGATCTTGCGCGCCTCGTCGGGCTTGCCGCTGCGGGTGAGCAGCCGGGCGCGCTCGAGCGCGGCGCGGTCGGCTCGAGACGGGGTCTGGAGCCGATCGAGGGCGGCCAGGGCTCCCGGCAGATCGCCCTTGGACTCCTTGGCGCGGGCGATCCCCTCGATGGCCAGGAAGGACAGGGAGTCCTTGGGGGTGGCTTGCGCGAGGTAGGACTCGTAGTCGGCGATGGCGGCGTCCCAGGCGGCGAGGCGGAGATTGGCCGCGGCGGCCGCAAGCGCAGCCGTCCGGGCCGCGTCGGTGGACGGGTAGCTCTTTCGAAGCTCGTCGGCGCGCCCGAGGACGGCCCGGTACTGGGCCTCGACGTTCGGGAAGATGGGGACGAAGACGCCCGGCAGCGGAACGCTGGAGATCTGGCCGTCGGCGTCGTCGAGGGTGCGGTAGAGAAGGGCCCCCGCGGCGTTCTTGCGCGAGTCCATCCAGGCCATCGCGCCGAGGACGATGGCCACCACGACGAGCGCCCCCACCACCGCTGCGACGATGCCCTTCTGCTTCCCCGAGATCCAGCCGGCGGCCTTTCCGGCGGCGGTCTGGAAGGCGTCGGGGGCCTTCATGTCCTTGCGGGTGAGCTCGGCGGCGTGTTTCGACATGGTTCTCCCGGTGATCCCTGCGAAAAGTCGGGACAATCTAGGCGTGGCGCCGATGGGCGTCAAGCGCCGCGGCGACCCGGTTTCGACCTGCGCGGGCGGTCGCGCCGGGCCCGCTCCCGGTAGACGAAGCGGAGGGGAACGCGGAGCCCGAACGCCTCGCGGAAGCGGTTCTCCACGAAGCGCTTGTAGTGGTCGGGAATCGTCTCCGGGCGGCTCGCCTGCAGCACGAGGGTGGGAGGCGCCGTCGTGACCATGCTGACGTAGTAGAGCTTGACCGGGTGCCCGTGGGAGAGCGGCGCCGGGTGGGCCTCCTGGATGGTCTCGAGGAGCTCGTTCAGCTTGGGGGTGGGAAGCCGGGTCCGGTACTGGCGCGCGAGCCGGCCCGCCTCGCGGAGCAGCGCGGTCACGCCGTTGCCGTCCCTGGCCGAGACGAACAGGATGGGCGCCCAGGAGACGAAGGGCAGGCGCTTCCCCAGCTCTTCCTTGTACCAGCGCTGGGTGGCGCCGGCCGCCTGGGCGATGTCCCACTTGTTGACCACGATGACGAGGGCGCGACCCTTCTCGACCACCATCCCGGCCAGCTTCGCGTCCTGGTCGGCGCCGGCCTCCTGCGCGTCGAGGATGAGCGCCACCACGTCGGCGTCGTCCATGGAGCGCATGGCCCGGATGACCGAGTAGCGCTCGACCCGCTGGGCGATGGAGCGCTTGCGCCGGATGCCCGCCGTGTCGGTGATGACGAATCGTTGCCCCTCGTGCTCGAGGGTGGCGTCGATGCTGTCGCGGGTGGTCCCGGCGACCTCCGACACCACGAAGCGGTCCTCCCGGAGCAGGGCGTTGACGAGGGTGCTCTTCCCCACGTTGGGCCGCCCGATGATGGCGAGGCGGATCTCCCTGTTCGGGTCGTCCCTGGAGGTCTCCTCCTCCTCCTGCTCCTCGGACGGGGTCTCCTCGGGCTCCTCCGGCTCGTCCGGAACCTCCGGCGCCGGGGTTCCCCGGGCGGCAAGCCCTGCCAGGATCGCGTCCATCAGCTCGCCGACGCCGCGGCCGTGCTCCGCCGAGACCGGGTGGATGTCCCCGAATCCGAGGTCGTAGAACTCGGCGAGCGGAGACTCCCCCTCCGTCCCCGGGGTGTCCATCTTGTTCACCGCGACGAAGAGCGGCTTCCCCGACGGGCGAAGCAGGTCGGCGACCGCGCGGTCCACCGAGGTGGGGCCTTCCCGCCCGTCGACCACCAGGACGACCGCCGCCGCCTCGTCGACCGCCAGCTGCGCCTGCTCCTGCACGCTGCGCATGAGGGTGCGGTCGGTCGACTCGTCCTTCCGCGCCGGCGAGACGGGGTCGAAGCCGCCCGTGTCCACCCCGGAGAGGAGCCGATGCTCCCAGGTGAAGTCCCCGTAGTTCCGGTCCCGGGTGACGCCTGGCTGGTCCTCGACGATGGCCGCGCGCCGACCCACGATCCGGTTGAAGAGCGTGGACTTCCCCACGTTGGGCCGCCCCACGAAGGCGACGAGCGGACGGGACCTGCTCATGGCGCGATCCCCAGGCGACGCAGCGCCTCGAGCCGCTCCGACCACCGCTCCTCGACCTTCACCGTGAGGCGGAGGAAGACCTTGGCGCCGAGCAGGCGCTCCATCCTCTCCCGCGCACGGGTCCCGACGCGCTTCAGCATCGAGCCTCCCTTGCCGATGACGATGGCCTTCTGCGACTCGCGCTCCACCCATATCACCGCGCCGATGCGAATGAGACCCCCGTCCTCCCGGCGCTCCGACTCGTCGAACTCCTCGACCTCGACGGCGGCCGCGTAGGGCAGCTCGTCCCGGGTCTGCGCCATCACCTGCTCGCGGACGTACTCGGCCACGATCACCCTCTCGGCCTGGTCGGTCATGACGTCGGGCGGGAAGAGCGGCGCCTCCGACACGGGGAGGTGGCTGGCCAGGGCCGCCGTCAGCCTGTCGACGTTCTCCCCGGTCAGCGCCGAGAAGGGAACCACGTCGGCCCAGTCGTGGAGCGAGCGGTAGGCCTCGATGACCGGCAGCAGGGTCTCGCGCGGCACCCGGTCCATCTTGTTGATGCCCAGGACGGCCGGCTTGCGCCTCCGCTTGACCTCGTCGGCGATCCAGCGCGCGGTCTCGCCCACCTCGACCTTTCCGCCGGGGCCCGTCGCCGCCTCCACCAGCACGAGGGCCACGTCGACCTCCCCGAGGGTCCCCAGGGCGGTCTCCACCATGCGCTTGTTGAGCGGACCCTTGGCCTTGTGGATGCCCGGCGTGTCGAAGAGCGCGAGCTGGTACCCCTCCCCGTTCACGACGCCCAGGATGCGCGTGCGCGTGGTCTGGGGGCGCGCCGTGACGATGGCCACGTGCTCCCCCAGCAGCTTGTTGAGAAGCGTCGACTTCCCGACGTTGGGGCGTCCCAGGATGGCGACGAATCCGGCGCGGAACGGCCCCGTCAAGCTCACTATGCCACCGGACCGCGGGTGATGACGACCTTGTCGAGCTTCACCTTCGCATTGCCGGTCCGGGCGATCTTGGCGATGAGCTCCCCGCCCTTCACGACCTCGCCGAAGATGGTGTGGCCGCGGTTCAGGTGCGGCGTGGGCACCTCGGTGATGAAGAACTGCGAGCCGTTGGTGTTGGGCCCCGCGTTCGCCATGGCCAGGAGGCCCGGGCGGTCGAACTTGTTCTCTGGGCCGATCTCGTCGCCGAACTTGTAGCCGGGGCCGCCGGTGCCCGTGCCGAGCGGGTCGCCTCCCTGGATCATGAATTCGGGGATCACCCGGTGGAAGACGGTGCCGTCGTAGAGGGGCTTCTTGACCTTCTGGCCGCTCCTCGGGTCGGTCCACTCCCGGGTTCCCTCCGCCAGGCCGAGGAAGTTCTCGACCGTCTTGGGAGCCTTCTCGGGCAGGAGCTTCACGACGATGTCGCCGGCGGAGGTCTGGAACGTGGCGTGGATGGGGTCGGCCATGGTGGGTGGCTCCTACTTGCAGGTGGGAGGCGTCTTGGAGATGACGACCTTGTTCAACCGGACCTTCGAGTTCCCGGCGCGGGCGATCTGCGCGACCAGCTCGCAGCCGCAGACCCCCTGACCGAAGCGGGTGTAGCCGCAGACCCCGCCCTTCGCGTCCACGCAGGCGCGCGGCTCGAGCTGCGAGACCGACCCGCCGTAGCCCTCGGTGATGAAGAACTGGGAGCCGTTGGTGTCGGGGCCGGCGTTGGCCATGGCGAGCACGCACGGCTTCTCGAAGAGCTTGGCCGGAGGCTTGGGCAGCTCGTTCTCGAACTTGTAGCCGGGGCCGCCGACGCCGTTCCCGAGCGGATCGCCTCCCTGGATCATGAAGCCGGGGATCACGCGGTGGAAGACGGTTCCGTCGTAGAGCGGGCGCGTCACCTTCTGCCCCGTCTTCGGGTCGGTCCACTCCTTCTTGCCCTCGGCGAGCTCCACGAAGTTCTTCACGGTCTTGGGAGCCTCTCCGGGAAGGAGCTTCACGCCGATCTTCCCGGCGGAGGTGTCGAAGGTGGCGTACAGGTCATCGGCTGCGGCGGGCGCGGCGACGAGCGCCAGCGCGACGGCAAGGGCGAGCTTGGTCATGCGGGGATGCTAGTCACGCACCCGCTTGGCCGCAATCTTCCTCGCCGGTCCGGCCTTGGCCTTCCGGGGTGTCTTGGCCGCCGGAGCCTTCCTGGCCCCGGTTTTCCGGGGCTTCGGCGTGGGGACGACGACGGGCTCGGCTTCGGGGACCGGCTCGGGGATCGGCTCGGGCTCGGGCGAAGGCGCGGGCGGCGGCACCGGCTCGATGGGCATCGCCGCGAGAGCCTCCACGGCGAGCTTGGCGGCACCCTGCTCGGCGTCCTTCTTGGAACGGCCCGAGCCACGACCCAGGACCTCGCCCCGGAGCTCCACCTCGATCTCGAAGGTCTTGGAGTGGTCCGGTCCAAGCTCGGCGACGACCCGGTAGCGGGGAGAGGCCCGGTAGCGGGCCTGGGCCTGCTCCTGGAGCTGGGTCTTGAAGTCCCGGTCGATGGATCCGTCGGCGGCCCGGGCGTAAGCCTCCTCGAGGAAGGGATCGATCAGCCGGTGAACGGCCGCCAGGCCACCGTCGAGGAAGACCGCCGCGATCACCGCCTCCATCGCGTCGGCGACGACCGAGGGCTTGTCACGACCCCCGGTGAGCTCCTCGCCCCGCCCCAGGCGGAGCAGCTCTCCCAGCTGGAGCGCGCGGCCGATGCCGGCGAGCCCTGGTTCGTCCACCACCGCGGCGCGGAGCTTGGAGAGGTCTCCCTCCCGCGCCAGCGGGAAGCGGCTCATGAGGTACTCGGAGACGAGCAGGTCGATGACGGCGTCGCCGAGGAACTCGAGCCGCTCGTTGTCCTCCGCGCCGTCTCCGCGGTGCTCGTTCACCCAGGACTTGTGGGTGATGGCCGCGAGCGCGGTCGCCCGGTCGGCGAGCGGGGCCCGGACCCGCTCGGCCAGGCGCGCCACCCGCTCCCGATCCTCCACGGAGAGTTCCGGCACTACAGCCTCCCTGCCAGCTCGTCGGCGAGCTCGTACGGATCGGCGGTGCGCGCGGCGATCCGGGCGGCCAGGTCGTCGAGGTGCCCCTCCCTCTCGGCCAGCCGATCGAGCGCCCCTTGCATGAGCCGATCGCGCAGCAGGGCCAGGAACGTGGCCCGGGCCCGGGCCACCTCCCGAAGCTTCCGTTCCCCGGTCCGCTCGAGATGGGCCCGGTGGCGCTCCACGGCCTCGGCCAGCTCGACCACGCCCTCGTCGCGGGTGGCCACGGTCTTCACGATGGGCGGCTCCCACCAGCCCGGCTCGTGCGGGTCCACCTCGGCGGTCCGGGTCATCCGGTGGACCGAATCGTGGTCGAGGCCGCCACGCGTGGCCGTGGTCCTCCGCAGGTCGAGCATCATCTGGAGGTCCTTCACGGTGCGGTCGGCCCCTTCCCGGTCGGCCTTGTTCACCGCGAAGACGTCGGCGATCTCGAGCACGCCGGCCTTGATCGCCTGCACCTCGTCCCCCATCCCCGGGATGGAGACGACCACGACGCTGTGGGCCAGCCCCGCGATCTCCACCTCGTCCTGGCCGACCCCCACCGTCTCCACGATGATGACGTCCTTGCCCATGGCGTCGAGCACGGTGACCACGTCGGCGGTCGCCCGGGAGAGGCCGCCCAGGTTGCCGCGTGTCGCGAGCGACCGGATGAAGACCCCCGGGTCTAGCGCATGGTCCTGCATGCGCACCCGGTCCCCGAGGATCGCGCCCCCGGTGAAGGGGCTGGTGGGGTCGACCGCCACCACGCCCACGGTCCGCCCCGCCCGGCGGTGGTAGGCGATGAGCCGGTCGGTGAGGGACGACTTCCCGGCGCCTGGCGGGCCGGTGAGTCCCAGCACGAAGGCGTGCCCGGGCCGGGCGAAGAGCTCCCGGAGGTCGGCGCGGCTGCCCGGGATCCCGTCGTCGAGGTTGCGCATCAGGCGAGCCGCGGCCCGGACGTCGCCGGCCCGCACCCGCTCCACCATGGTCGATGGCTTCCCGGTCACGCGTCCTTCAGGACCGAGCGGGCGATGACGAGCCGCTGGATCTCGCTCGTCCCCTCGCCGATCTCGCAGAGCTTGGCGTCCCGGAAGTACCGCTCCACGGGGAAGTCGCGCGTGTAGCCGTAGCCGCCCAGGATCTGGATGGCCTTGCCGGTGGCGCGCATGGCCGCCTCGCTGGCGAACAGCTTGCCCATCGACGCCTCCCGGCCGAAGGGCTGCTTCGCGTCGCACAGCGCCGCCGAGCGGAGCACCAGGAGCCGGGCCGCGTCCATCTCGGTGGCCATGTCGGCCAGCGCGAAGGCGATGGCCTGGAACTCCGCGATGGGCTTGCCGAACGCCTTGCGCTCCTTCGCGTAGGCCCGCGCCTCCTCGAGGGCCCCGCGCCCGAGCCCCACCGAGAGCGCGCCGATGGTGATCCGGCCCCGGTCGAGGATGGAGAGGGTGTCGAGGAAGCCGTGGTCGACGGCGCCGATGCGGTTCTCGTCGGGGACCTCCACGTCCTCCATGTGGAGCTCGGCCGTGTCGGAGCTGCGCATGCCGAGCTTGCCGTGGATGGCCGACTGGGCGAAGCCCTTCATGCCCTTCTCGAGCACGAAGGCGGTGATGCCCTTCTGCGCCTTCTCCGGCGAGGTCCGGGCCAGGATGACGAAGGTGTCGCCCACCGTCCCCTGGGTGATGAACATCTTCGACCCGTTCAGGATCCACTTGTCGCCCTTGCGCACCGCGCTGGTGCGCAGGCCGGCGGCGTCGGACCCGGAGCCGGGCTCGGTGAGTCCCCAGGCGGCGAGCTTCTCGCCGCGCGCCAGCGGAGGGATCCAGCGCCGCTTCTGGGCCTCGCTGCCGAAGTAGCGGATCTGGCTGGAGCCGAGCCCGTTGTGGCTCGCCACCGTGAGCGCCAGCGAGCCGTCGTAGCGGCCGATCTCCTCCACCACGATGGCGAGCGCCAGCATGTCGAGCCCGGCGCCTCCGAGCTCCTCCGGGACGGTGACGCCCATGAGCCCCAGCTCCCCGAGCTTCTTCACGGTGGCGAAGGGGAACTCGCCGGTCTCGTCCCACTTGCGGGCGAACGGCTTCACCTCCTCCTCGCAGAAGTCGTGGACCATCTGCCGGACCTGGAGGTGCGCGTCGTCGAGCTCGAAGTCCATGGAGTCTCCGGGTCAGACGGGAAGGACGGCGCGCTTGCGGGTCGCAGGCGGCTCGTAGCCGAGGGAATGGTAGTGGAAGCGGCGCGCCAGCTCGTGGCGCAGCTCCGCGCCAGGGACGATGGCGTCGATGATGAGCTCGCTGGCCAGCTTCTCGATGTCGATGTCCCGCTTGTACTCGTCGCGCAGCGCCTGGACGAAGGCGGCGCGCTCGGCCTCGGGCTTCTCCTGGATCTTGTTGAAGTAGACCGCGTTCACCGCGGCCTCCGGCCCCATCACCGCGATCATCGCCTGCGGCAGCGCCAGCGTGGCCGACGGGGCGAAGCCCGGGCCGCCCATGGCGTAGAGGCCGGCGCCGTAGGCCTTGCGGACCACCACGCAGATCCGCGGCACCGTGGCCTCCGAGACCGCGCTGATCATCTTGGCGCCGGCGCGGATGATGCCGGCCCGCTCGACCTTGGTGCCGATCATGAAGCCCGGGCACGTCGGCGAGGTAGAGCAGCGGGATGTTGAAGGCGTCGCACAGCCAGATGAACCGGGCCGCCTTGTCCGCCGAGTCGACGAACAGCACGCCGCCCTTCACCTTGGGCTGGTTGGCGACGATGCCGACCGGCCGGCCCTCGATGCGGGCGAGGCCGGTGATGAGCTCCCCGGCGAAGAGCTTCTTCACCTCGAAGAAGCGAGCCCTCGTCGACCAGCGCGTCGACGAGCTGCGAGGATGTCGAAGGGCTGGTTCTGATCGAGCGGGACGATCTCGGCGAATCCTCGCCGGGTCGACCCGCGGCGCCCGGGGCGGGGCCGCGGGCGGCAGCTCCCGGAAGCTCCGCGGGAAGAAGGCGAAGTAGCGCCGCGCCTCCCGGATGGCCTCCTCCTCGGTCTGGCAGAGGACGTCGCCGCAGCCCGAGACCGAGCAGTGCATGCGCGCCCCGCCCATCTCCTCGAGCGTGACCTTCTCGCCGATGACCATCTCGGCCATGCGCGGCGAGCCCAGGTACATGGAGGCGTTGCCGTCCACCATGATGACCACGTCGCAGAAGGCCGGGATGTAGGCGCCGCCGGCCGCCGACGGCCCGAAGAGCAGGCAGATCTGCGGCACCACGCCGGAGAGGTGCACCTCGTTGTGGAAGATGCGCCCCGCGCCGCGCCGGCCCGGGAACATCTCGATCTGGTCGGTGATGCGCGCGCCGGCCGAGTCGACCAGGTAGAAGAGCGGCACCCGCTCGCGGGCCGCCACCTCCTGGATGCGGATGATCTTCTCGACGGTGCGGACGCCCCAGCTCCCGGCCTTGACGGTGGAGTCGTTGGCCATGACCGCGACCGGTCGGCCGTCGATGGTGCCGAGCCCGGTGATCACGCCGTCGGCGGGCAGCTCCGGATCCTGGGCGTTGGCGAGCGCGCCGTCCTCGACGAAGGAGCCCTCGTCGAGGAGCAGCCGCAGCCGCTCGCGCGCGAAGAGCTTTCCCTGCTCGGCGTTCTTCTGGTGGTACTTCTCGGCGCCGCCCTTGCGGACCCGGGCGAGCTCCCGCGCGATGCGCTCTTCCGGCGTCACCGGCGTCTCTTCGTTGGCCATGTACTCTCCGTCACTCTCCGGTGAACACCGGCTTCCGCTTCTCGGCGAAGGCGCGGAGCGCCTCCACCCGGTCCTTCGTCCCCAGGCAGTCCTGGTACATGCGGTTCTCGTGGGCGAGCGCCGCGTCGAGGTCGAGGTGCAGGCCTCCGTCGATGGCCCGCTTCGCCTGCCGGATGGAGACCGGCGCGTTGCGGGCCACCATCCCGGCCACCTCGAGCGCCACCTCGCGGAGCGCTCCGGCCGGGGCGACCCGGGAGACCAGCCCCATGGCGAGCGCCTCGGCCGCGGCGACGCGCCGTCCGGTCAGGATGAGGTCCTTGGCGCGCGCGACGCCGATGGCCCTGGGGAGCCGCACCGTTCCGCCGCCGCCCGGGATGATCCCGAGCCCCACCTCGGGAAGCCCCATCTCCACGCCGTCGCCGGCGACCCGGAGGTCGCAGGCCAGCGCCATCTCGAGCCCTCCGCCCAGGGCCGCCCCGTTCAGCGCAGCCACGAACGCCTGCGGGGCCGTCTCGATCCCGCGGAAGGCGTCGCGGAGCGACTGGTGGAAGTGGTGCACCTCGTCGGCGGACATGGTGGCCCGCTCCTTCAGGTCCGCGCCGGCGCAGAAGGCCTTGTCCCCCTTGCCGGTGAGCACGATGCAGCGGATGGCCCGGTCGTCGCGGACGCGCACGAGGTTCTCGAGGAGCTCCCGGACCATGGCCCGGGAGAGTGCGTTTCGACGGGCCTCGCCGTCGATGGTCCAGATCTCGACACCCTCGAGCCGCTCCACCACCCATTCCAGGCCGCTCATGTCCCTTCCTCCCCGCCTCGGGCCGCCGCCCGCGCACGGGTGGCGAGCTCGGCCTGGAGCGTCTTCCCGGGCAAG
This sequence comes from uncultured delta proteobacterium, assembly GCA_963818535.1. GTDB lineage: Bacteria > Myxococcota > Myxococcia > Myxococcales > Anaeromyxobacteraceae > CAIOAK01. Next base: position 902,415 of record CAWFSM010000008.1, read on the forward strand.
GTCCGGCCGACCAGTTCCTGGGCCAGCGCCCCGGCCTGCACGAGCTTCGGGAGGTCCACGCCGGTCTCGTACCCCATGCCCTGGAGCATGTAGACGAGGTCCTCGGTGGCCAGGTTTCCCGAGGCGCCCGGCGCGTAGGGGCAGCCCCCGAGTCCGCCCACCGAGGCGTCGAAGGTGGTGATGCCGGCGTCGAGCCCGGCGAGCACGTTCGCGAGGGCCGTGCCCCGGGTGTCGTGGAGGTGGAGCGCGATGGATCCGGGTCTCGCCCGCGACGACAGGAGCCCCACGATCTCGCGGGTCTGGTTGGGGGTGCCCACCCCGATGGTGTCGCCGAGCGACACCTGCCAGCAGCCCAGCGACAGCAACCGCTCGGCGATGGCGGCGACGCGGTGCGGGTCCACCCGGCCCTCGTACGGGCAGCCCCAGGCCGTGGAGACGTAACCCCGCACGCGGAGGCCGGCGGCCAGCGCGGGCCCCACGACCTCGTCGAAGGCCCGGAAGGTCTCTTCGATGGTCTTGTTCACGTTCCTCTTGTTGTGGGTCTCCGACGCCGAGAGGAAGATCGCGGCGTCGACCGGCGCCACGGGGTGGGCCTTGCCGCGGGCCTCGAGGAGTCGCTCGAGCCCCTTCCCGTTCGGGACGAGCGCCACGTACTGCACTCCGGGGCGGGCCGGCAGCCGCGCCACCAGCTCGGCGGAGTCGGCCAGCGCCGGGATCCACTTCGGGGAGACGAAGCTGGTCGCCTCGATCCGCGTAAGGCCGGCGTCGGCGAGCGCGGCCAGGAGCGCGAGCTTGCCGTCGGTGGGGACGACGCGCGCCTCGTTCTGGAGCCCGTCGCGTGGCCCCACCTCGTAGACGGTGATGCGGGTCGCCATGGGGCCCGGCGGTGGAGCTAGGCGACCTCGGCGCGCGGCTTCACGTTGCCGCGAATCCAGTCGACGATGGACTGGGTGGTCGTCCCGGGCAGGAATACCTGGGAGACGCCGCCCTGCTTCAACGTGGGAATGTCGTCCTGCGGGATGATCCCGCCGCCGAAGACGGTCACGTCACCCGCTCCCCGCTCCTTCAGCGCGTCGACGACCGCGGGGAAGAGGGTGAGGTGCGCGCCGGACATGATGGAGAGTCCGACACCGTCCACGTCCTCCTGGACCGCGGCCGCGGCGATCATCTCGGGCGTCTGGTGGAGGCCCGTGTAGATGACCTCGAAACCTGCGTCGCGAAGGGCGCGCGCCACGATCTTGGCCCCTCGGTCGTGGCCGTCGAGGCCGGGCTTGGCAACCAGGATGCGGAGGGTTCGCTCGTTCTTCTGGCTCATGCTGACCTTCTCCCGATGGCGATGAGGTCCGGAGCGTCGTCGTCTAGGCGTTCCGCCGGCCGGTCCGCCTGCCAGGTGCTGGTGATGCCGAGGAGATCGAGGCCGCAACGGCTGGCGAGTCCTTCCCACTCCACCGGTGTGTAGTACCGCAAATGGGCCACGCCCGCCAACACCGTCCCGTCCGCGCGAATGACGCGGCGCGTGCAGGTATCGGTACCCGTGGCCGGGTCGTAGGCCGAGGACTCCTCCACCCTCCCCCCGCGAGGCATGTCCCAGGCGGTCTGGGCGGTGGGCTGCTTCCGGAGCCTGGCCGGGTTGTCGTGGTGGACGACGATGCGCCCGCCCGGCCGGAGCAGCGAAACGGCGGCGGACAGGCATCGGGCGTTCTCCTGGTCGTCGTACATGAAGAGCGACGAGTACCAGGAGTAGACGGCGTCGAAGCTCCCCGGCCGGAAGGGAAGCGCGCGAAGGTCTCCCCGGACGAGCAGCGCCGCCCGAGTGGCGGGCCCGGGCCAGGTACTCCGGGTTGCGGTCGATGCCCACGAGGAGCCCCACCTCGGGCGACAGGGCGCGGGCGTGGCGCCCGTGGCCGCAGGCCAGGTCGAGGACCCGGTCGAGGGGGCCGAGCTCGAGCAGCCGCCGCAGCAGCTGCGCCTCGAAGCCCGACATCCGGGCGGTGAGCAGGTCGGCGACCGAGTCGTAGTAGAGGTCGCCGTAGTAGTCGTCGGCCCAGTGACGGGTCGACGACACTAGAAGCGACCGTCCTCGCGGTACTGGCCCCAGACCTTGCGGAAGACGTCACAGACCTCGCCGAGGGTGGCGTACGCCTTCACGGCCTCGATGATGGGCGGCATGACGTTGGACCCGTCGCGGCAGGCACGCTCGACGCCGGAGAGGGTCTCCTTCACCTTGTCCGCGCTGCGCTCGCTGCGGATGGCCTGGAGGCGCGCCGTCTGGGCGCGGGCCACGCTCTCGTCGATGCGGAGCAGCGGGATGGGGTCGTCGCCCTCGGTCCGGAACTCGTTCACGCCGACGACCACCCGCTCGCCGGTCTCCACCTCCCGCTGCCAGCGGAAGGCGCTCTCCGCGATCTCCTTCTGCGGGAAGCCCTCCTCGACCGCGCGGAGCATGCCCCCCATCTCCTCGATGCGGTGGATGTAGTCGAGGGCCCGCTTCTCCATCTCGTCGGTGAGGTACTCGACGTAGTAGCTGCCGGCCAGCGGGTCGGCCACCCGGTCGACGCCGGACTCGAACCCGATGATCTGCTGGGTCCGCAGGGCGATGCGGACCGCCTCCTCGGTGGGGAGGGCGTAGGTCTCGTCGAGCGAGTTGGTGTGCAGGGACTGCGTGCCGCCGAGCACCCCCGCCAGCGCCTGGATGGTGGTGCGGACCACGTTGTTGTAGGGCTGCTGGGCGGTGAGCGACACGCCGGCCGTCTGGGCGTGGGTGCGCAGGAGCAGCGACTCCCGCTTCTTCGCCCCGAAGCGCTCCTTCAGCGTCCGGGCCCAGATGCGCCGGGCGGCGCGGAACTTGGCGATCTCCTCGAAGAAGTCGTTGTGGACGTCCCAGAAGAAGGAGAGGCGCTGCGCGAAGGAGTCGACGTCCATGCCGCGGTCGACGCACTCCTGGACGTACTCGAGCCCGTCGGCGAGCGTGAAGGCCATCTCCTGGACGGCGGTCGCCCCTGCCTCCCGGATGTGGTAGCCGCTGATCGAGACCGGGTTCCAGCGCGGCATCTCCTTGGCGCAGAACTCGATCATGTCCACCACCATCTTCACCGCGGGTCGGGGCGGGACGATCCACTCCTTCTGCGCGATGTACTCCTTCAGCATGTCGGCCTGGATGGTGCCGCCGAGCCGGGCCCGCGGGACGCCCTGCTTCTCCCCGACGGCCACGTACATGGCCAGCGCGACGACCGCGCTCGCGTTGATGGTCATGGAGGTGGTGACGTCGCCGAGCGGGATCCCGTCGAAGAGGATCTCGAAGTCCTTCAGCGTCGAGATGGCGACGCCTTCCTTGCCCACCTCGCCCCGCGACAGGGGGTGGTCCGCGTCGTAGCCCATGAGCGCAGGCATGTCGAAGGCCGTGGAGAGGCCGGTCATCCCGTGCGCGAGCAGGTACTTGAAGCGTGCGTTCGTGTCCTCGGGGGAGCCGAAGCCGGCGAACTGCCGCATCGTCCACAGGCGACCCCGGTACATCGTGGCCTGGGGACCGCGGGTGAAGGGGTAACGGCCCGGGTAGCCGATGTCCCGCCGGTAGTCCTCCTGGGGACGGCTGGCCGGATCGAGGATGTCGGGGATGGGAACCCCCGAGTCGGTCTGGAAGCTCCTCTTGCGACGGGGGGAACGGGCGATGGTCTCCGCCAGTTCACCGGCGGTCCAGGACTCGCGCTCCGCCAGGATCTGCTGGAGCTCCTCCCGGCTGTAGACGGGATGGCCAGCCGTGGAGGCCGCGCCCGGCGTGGGCTTGCGGGGCTTCTCGGGAACCGAGGGCTTCGACTCGACGGCGGGCTTTCCGGCCATGGCGTCCTCCAGATCGATGCTTCCCTACCGGGAGATCGTGGGTATCGCACCGAAACGGAAAAGGAAAGGGGTCAGGAGCGCTAACGGATGCAGGTCACCAGGACGCTGTCGACGTTCGCGCTCGTCACCAGCCCGGCCTCCCCCGTCACCGTGCAGATCTGTGCCGGGGCGGTCGGCTGCCTCAGGACCGTCACCAGGTAGGTTCCGCCGCTCGGTACCGGTGTGGCGAACGTGAAGGCCCCGTCCAGGGGGACGGCGAGATTGTCCCCGCCGTTGTTCTGGAGCACCACGCCCCCGGCGTTGGCGAGACCCGTGAGCGTGCCACCTATCGTGTAACCGCAGGTCACCACCACGCTGGCGACGTTCGTATCCGTGACCTGCCCGGTCCCGGCGCTCACCGCGCAGGTCTGCGGCGGGGAGGCCGGTTGCGTCAGCACCGTCACCAGGTAGGTTCCGCCGCTCGCCACGGGTGTGACGAAGGTGAAGGTCCCGTCCGCGGATACGGTGAGATCGTCCGCCCCGTTGTTCTGGAGCACCACGCTGGAGCCGGCGGCGAGACCCGTGACCGTGCCGCCGACCGTGTAGCTGTTCGTGACGCAGGTCACCACCACGTCGCTGACGTTCGCGGTGCCGATCGTGCCGGTTCCGCCGCTCGTGACGGTGCAGGTCTGGCTCGGGCCGGTGGGCTGGACGGCAACGGTGACGTCATACGCGGTGCCGCTTTCGAGAGGCGCAACGAAGGTGAAGGTCGTCTCGCCTGGTGCCACCACCAGGTTGGGTTCGCCTGCCGTCGCCAGTTGCAGCCCGGTCCCCGTGAGCCCCGTGATGGTCCCGCCCAGGGTGGCCCGGACCTGGAGGATGTCGGCGGCGACGGTGCTGGCGGTCACCGGGGCCAGGGACAGGGCGTCCGTTCCCGTCGCCGAGGCCGTGGCGGTGACCGGGCCCGACGTCGCGGGGATGAAGGTCCACGTGAAGGTGCCGGTGTTCCCGGGGGCGGTCGTGACCAGGCTGGCGATGGATGCCGGGATCGGTCCGTCGAGGGCCCCGGTGGCACCCGAGAGCGTCAGGGTGGGAACGATGCCGTTCACAGCGGCGGTCCCGCTGTTCGTGACCGTCATGGTGAAGACGACCTGCTGCCCGATCGTCGCGGTGGTAGGAGAGACGCCCATCGAGATGGCGAGCCCACCCTGTCCGATCGTGCCCACGTTGGACGCGGCGACCGCGATGGCGGGGACCGCCGCGCCGGTGTTGGAGTCGATGCCGCTGGCGTTCCCGGTGAAGGAGATGGTTCCCACGCTGGCGGCGTCGTAGGTCCACTGAACGCTGACCGATCCCCCCCGGGGACGGTGACCGAGGCGGGCGTCGGGCCGGCGGCCAGCGTCGCCGCCCCGGTGCTTCCCGCCGCAACGGCGAGCGCGCCGGGCGTGACGACGGCCGGGGCGCCGCCCGAGTTGGAGAGCGTCAGGGCCACGTTGAACGGGAGCCCCTGGGCGATAGCCGGCGGGATCGAGAGCGCCCCCGTGACCGCAGCCGGCGCCTGGACGGTCACGCTGGTGGTGGCGGTGTTGGTCGTCACGACCAGGGACGGGTTGATCGCGTCCGTGCCGGAGGCGGAGGCCGAGAGCTCGAGGGTCCCCGGCGTCGCCGACGAGCAGTTCGCGTAGAGGAAGGCCACCGGGGTGCCGGGTGAGACCGTCGCCGAGGCCGGCGAGGGCGCCGCGCAGCCCGTGATGGGGGTGGCGGTGACCGCGTTCGCGGCCGTCGCGCCCGTGTTGCTCACGGCGAGCGTCAGCGTGAACACCTGGCCGACGTTCACCGTGAAGGGCTGGCCGGCGGGGACAGCAGGCGTGCGCGCCGGCGTGAGCGTGGCCCCTAGCCCCGCCGGTGCCTGGACGGTCACCGACGCGGTCGGCTGCGCCGAGACGGCTGCCCCGGACAGCGCATCGGTTCCGGCCGCGGTGACCTGGAAGGTGAGGTGACCGACGGAGACGCCCTGAGCGAGCGACGGCTGGAAGGTCCAGGTGGTGGTGAAGGTCGCTCCCGCCGCCAGGACGGTGGGCGGCACTGGGACGGGTCCCGAGGACGGCGCGGCGCTGGCACCGTCGGTGGAGCTCACGCTGGGCGTGCCCAGGGTGAAGTTCCGGACGTCGGCGAGTCCGGGGTTCCGCAGCGTCAGCGTCAGCGTGACGACCTGCCCGACGCTCGCCGTCGCCGGCGCCGCGGTGAAGGCAGTGACAGTGATGCCGGCTGCACCGATGGTGAACGGGCCGGAGGTGGCGGTCGCGGACGCCACGGCGGCCCCCGAGTTCGCGTCGGTGCCGCTCGCGCCGGCGGAGACCTGCAGGCTCCCGGATGTCGTCCCGGCCACGAAGGTCCAGGTGAACGTGGCGCTCGCACCGGCGGCGAGGGACGCGACGGATGCGGGAACCGGGCCCGTCCCGGTCTTCAGCGTGGCCATGCCCGCGGGCACCACGGCCGGGGCGCCGGGCACCACCGACGTCGCGGCTGCGCCCCCGGCGTTCGAGACCGTCATCGCGACCGTGAACTCCTGGCCGAGCGCGGCGGCCCCCGAGGCCGGCAGGCTCGCCGTCAGCGCGGCCGCCCTCTGCACCGTCACCGCTGCGGGGCGGGCGGGATCGGTGGCGCAGGTCACCGTCAGGCCGGAGAAGCTGTCGGTCGCGCTCGCCCCTCCCGCGAAGGCCAGGGTGCCCGCCCCCGTCGACCGGTAGGTCCAGGTGAAGGTTCCGGAGGCCCCCGGCGCCAGCGTGGCGATGGAGGCCGGCAGGGGACCGGTGGGAACGGCCACCGTGGCGCTCCCGGTGACCACCGGCACGGTGGGGACCACTCCCGTGGCCGCGGCGGTCGTGGAGTTCGTCACCGTCAGGGTGACCGTGATCGCCTGGCCCACGCTGACCGTGGCAGGGGCCGCGGCGATCGCCGCCGTGAGGGCCGCCTGCGCCGATCCCTCCACGGTGAACGCGGCGGCCAGCTCACCGGAGGTCCCGAACGGCCCCTGGACCCGGAGCGAATACGGCCCGGGGGCCAGCCCGGCCGGCACGGTGGCGGAGAGCGTCGACTCGTCGACGCGCCGGACGTCGAGGAGCGCCTGGTCGCCCAGCCAAGCCTGGAAGGTCTCGTCCACCGTGGGTGCGCCCCCGGTCGACGACTGGACGGTGAGCACGGAGAAGCCGGACCCGCCGATGACGACGGGCGTGGCGCTGGCGGCGAAGCCCCGAGACGGAGTCACCGAGGAAGGAGCCGGGGTGGGGATCTCCGTGCCCCCGCACCCGGCGAGGGCCGCGGCCACGGCGAGGACGGGAATGGCGCGTCTAGCCCACATCGAACCGGAACCCCAGGAGACCGAGGATGCTGAAGCTGGACCCGCTCAGCGTCGAGAGCTTGGAATCGCCGACCCAGGTGCCGCGCACCTCGAGGAACAGGGAGCCCGGCCCGAGATGCGGTCCCGCGGAGACGGAAGCGCTCGCGGCGGGCGCGAACCCGGTCTCGAGCACCTGGGCCTGGGCGCCGACCTGGGTCTGGTTCTGCACCCACGCGCCGCCCCCTCCCCCGGTCGCCCAGAACAGCCAGCGATCACCGATGGGGAGCCGCCACGCGACGGAGAGGAGGACCGGGACGTAGTTCTGCGTGGCCTCGTAGGTGGACGCCACGCCTCCGACGGTCACCGTGCTGCTCTCCGAGAGCATCCACCAGTCCACCCCGAGCACCAGTCCGAGCTGGGCGGCGCCGACGAGCGCCCAGACCCCGAACTCCCCGCCGGCCGCTGGTCCCACGCGGCCACCCGCGAGCGCCGCGCCTGCCTTCAGTCCCAGGGAGAATCGGGAATCCCTGGCCACGATCCGGAGATCCACCGCCGTGGACGCGACGCCTGCCGTCACGACCACGCGTTCGGTCGTGTCCACGATCACGCGCGGCGGACGGTAGGGCAAGGTCCAGTGTCCTGGCTCGAGCGGGAAGGCCTCCCCGAACTCACCGGATCCCCCGGAGCCCACCGGAACCTCCGCCACGGGGTCTCCAGCGGCGTCGGTGACCACCACCTCGATCTGCGCGCTCGAGGTCCGATCCGATCGGATGGAGCCTGGGGGAACCACGCGGACCACGGCGGCCGCCGGGGGCGCGAGGGCGAACGAGGTCGTCCCTACGGCGACCCCGGCCCGGGCCGTGACCACGGCGACGTTGCCGCGTGTTCCCGGACGCGGCTCAACGGGCGCGCGGTACAGGCCACGGTCGATCCGGACCGGTGCACCGATCAGCACTTCGTCCGACTCCAGCGCCAGGCTGGCCTCGGTGAGATTCCCCGCGGAGTCCCGGATGCTCGCGACCACTGCGCCCAGCGCTCCGCCCCCGACCGCCTCGCCTGGCCGCTCGTAGGCGATCCCGATGGTTACGGGTTCTCCGGGAGTGCGCGCCAGCGACGCCGTCACGCGGGGCTCCAGGTCGAATTCGGCCTCCACGACGGTGGCAGCGGCCTCGCCGGCGGGGACGCGCCAGCGCCCCCTCCAGACCCCGGGCGCGATCATCTCGATGCCCGTGATCGACCCGATGCCAGGCTTGATCGCAGGAGCGCCCCCGCGTCGGGGCATCCCGCGGCCGTCGACCGCGAAGACGTAGACGAGGACATCCGCCTCCTGGGTGGCGGTCAGCGACGGCGGATCGACCAGGAGGAGGGAGACGGGCATCCCCCTCTCCACGGCGACCCCTTCCGAGGCGATGCGAACCACGGCGGAGCCGCACACGGTCGGACCAACCGCGGCCACCAGCACCACCGGCGTGGACCCGGGACCGGACGTGAACTCCGCGACCATGGCCCCGGGACCGAACCGCATCGGCGACGAGACGCTTCCACTGCTGCTGCCCAGCTGGACTTCCGTCAGCCCGACGGGAATGGTGACCCGCGCCTTGCGCGCCCCGATCGGGATGGTGGCCGGCGTCACCGAGAGTGCAGTCTCACAGCGGCGCGGAGCGGCCCATGCGGCGGGGACGAGCCCGGTGAGAGCGAGCAGGCCGAGAACCACCTGGATGGTCCAGCCCGGAGCGACCTTCGACCCCCGTACGTTGGTCTGCCTCACTGGCGCAAGATTCTACTCCTGCGTCTGCCCGTCCATACGGGCAAGCCCGTACCCGATCGGGGGCGAGGCGGTGACGGACGGTGAGAACCCTGGACGTTGGCGATGGCTCACCCTTTCGGGGTGACCCCTCCGCTCCTGTCTAGAAATGAAGCTCGGGCGACGCGACCAGCTGCAGGCCGCCGATCCAGTAGCCGTTGTAGCCGCCGGCCTCGAGGACCAGGTCGAGGCCGATGCCGACGCGGCTCAGGTTGAAGAACGAGGCGCCGCCGCCGATCCGGAAGGCCCCGCCGAGCTCCGCGTTCGGCCCGATGTACATGCCACCGCCCACGCGGAACCGGCCGGACGTGTTGGAGGGGGGCCCGAGCTTGCCGACGTAGTCGATGGTCGGCTCCCAGATCGTGACGCTCTTCGACACGCTCAGTGCGTTGAAGCCCGAGTAGACGGTGCCCGTGGCGGTCCCGAGGAACACGTTGAAGCCGACGCTGAGGTTGTTCATCCCGCCCAGGTTGATGTCGACCTGCGGGCCGACCGTGAAGGGGACGTAGCTCACCCACGAGCCCGAGCCGCACGTGTAGGTGGGGTAGAAGCCGTACCAGTAGTTGCAGTTGTAGTACTCGGAGTAGAAGAAGGTGACTCCCAGGTTCACGCGCGCGACGTTCTTCCAGCGCTGGAACTTCTGGACGGACGCCTCCTGCAGCTCGAGCAGCCGCTCCTTCTCCTCCTTCTCCACCTGCCAGGGCGGCTTGTACTCGTACTGGGCCAGTGCCGGCGCTGCCGCCCCGAGGGCGAGGGAGGCGACGAGGACCTTGAAGAGATTGCGCATTCGATCACTCCTCCTGACGGGCCCCGCAGCATCGCCGATCTGGGCTCACAGTCCAGCGACTATCCTGCCGTCCCGGAAACACGAAAGGCCTCCCGGAACGAACACGGAAGGCCCTCGCAAGTCGTGGAACTGGTGGTGAGGGGGAGAATCGAACTCCCGACCTAGGGATTATGAGACCCTCGCTCTAGCCGACTGAGCTACCTCACCGATTTCCCTTTGAAGGGGGCGCTTATAGGTCCATCCCCCTGCCCTGTCAACGCGCCGCTCCCCCCGGTGGGGGTGCTCCCGTCCCCTCGGCGACGTACTCCTTCTCCTCCTCCTCGAGCTCCTCCTCGACCTCCGAGGGGGCGGAGAAGATCTGGGCGATCCGGATGTGGCGGGAGAACAGGAAGAAGAGCCCGAGCGCGGCGGTGAAGGCGAGCTGCACCGCCCAGAGCACGTTGGCGTAGGCCGTGCCGCGGGTGTCGAGCGCGGCGCTCGGCACGAAGAGCGAGAGCCCGAGCACGGTCGCGGCCTGGAAGGTCCCGACCATGCCGGGGCCGGACGGGATCATCACCCCCACCACCAGGACCCCGAGCACGGTGAAGGACTGGACGAGCGTCAGGTGCAGGTCGAAGGCCCGAGCGAGCAAGCCCATCCCCCAGGCGTTCAGGCACCAGTAGGCGGCGGTGAGCAGGAAGAAGGCCGCCACCTTCGACCGCGAGGGCACCACCCGGAGGCCGTGGATGAAGGCGTCCATCATCGCGGAGGCGCGCTCGGCCAGGCGCGGCGAGAGCGGATCGAGCATGCGATGCGTGAAGCGGACGGCGAGCGCGCGATTGCGGTAGGCGACGACCAGGAACGCCAGGAGGGCGCCGAAGATGGCGAACACCACGAGTCCGGCCACGCGGAGCAGGTGCAGCCCCGGGGTTCCGTCGGGTACGGCGAGCAGGGTCAGCACGAGCAGCGCGGCCGTGAAGAGGCCGTCGGCGACCCGTTCGACCACGACGCTCGAGAGCGTCGCCGAGACCCGGATCCTCGGCCTCTCGGCGATGAGGTAGGGCCGGGCGAACTCGCCGATCCGGAACGGGAGGATCATGAGGGCCATGAAGCCGACCGCCGAGACCGCGTTGAGCCGGGAGAACGGGACCTTGGCCACCGGTTCGAGCAGGATGCCCCAGCGCAGGGTGCGGGCCAGGTGGATGACCGCGAGGACCCCGACGTACGGGACGAGCCAGGCGTAGTCGGCCTGCTGGGCGGCGGCCCAGATGGCGGCCAGGTCCTTCCCCCGCAGCGTGAGCCAGAGCGCGAGGCCCGAGATGGCGATGCCGCCAGCGATCTGGAGGAAGCGCTTCACCGGCGCGTCATATCACGACCGGGTGGGCCGGTGGCCTCCCCGTGACGCGGCGAAGGACCTCGTCCCACACCATCCGGGCCATGGCGGTGCGCGTCTCCACGGTGCCCGAGCCCACGTGGGGCGTGAGAACCGCGTTCTCCGCGCTCCGCAACCTCTCCGGGACCCTCGGCTCGTCGCGAAAGACGTCGAGCCCTGCGGCGAAGAGGCGCCCCTCCTCGAGCGCGTCGGCCAGGGCCTCCTCGTCGACGACCGGGCCTCGCGAGGTGTTGATCAGGACGGCCCCCGGCTTCATCAGGGCGATGCGTTCGCGGGAGATCAGGTCCCGCGTGGCGTCGGTGAGCGGACAGTGGAGGGAGACGAAGTCGCTCGCCGCCAGCAGGACGTCGAGGTCGGTCCGGCTCGTCCCCGGGATGCCGGCGTCGCGCGGGCCCGTGTAGAGGATGCGCATGCCGAAGCCGGCCGCGCGCCGCGCCATGGCCTGCCCGATCCTGCCGAACCCGACGATCCCGAGGGTCTTCCCGGTGACCTCCCGGCCCAGCAGGAACTCCGGGCCCGCGTCGCGCCAGCCTCCGGCCCGGATGAGCCGGTCCCCCTCGCACACCCGTCGGGCGGCGGCGAGGAGCAGCGCCATCGCCATGTCGGCGGTCGCGTCGGTGAGGACATCGGGGGTGTTGGTGACGACGAGTCCCCGGCGCGCGGTGGCCTTCAGGTCGACGTGGTTCAGCCCGACGCCGTAGGAGCTGACCTGCCGGACCGCCGGGAGGCCATCGAGGAGCGCGTCGTCCACGCGATCGAGGTAGGTGACCACCAGGATCTCGGCCTCCCGGGCCTCCGCGTGGATGCGCTCGCGCGGGGCCGGGCGCGTGTCGCCTCCCCGCAGCTCGACGCGGGATGCCACCTCGGCCGGAACCCCACCCGGCAGGGCGCGCACGGCGTAGACGATGGGCTTCATGGCTCGTCCTCCTCGTCGTCGGATGACCGGGTCAGCCGCGCCGTCCCCGGCCCGCTCGCCGGCGATGCGGTAGGACTCGCCGAACCAGCGACCGAGATCGGCCAGCCGGCAGCGGTCGGAGCAGAACGGCCAGGTCCCGTTCTCGGGGCGCGCCGCCGCCGGCCGCCCGCAGGTCGGGCAATGGCGCTCGGGGGGCGGCATCACGTTCCGGGACAGGAGGCGGGGACGTACGGGGCCAGCGCGGCCTCGAGCCGTTCCCTCGAGACGATTCCGCTGAAGATCTGCCGGACCTTCCCCTCCGCATCGATCACGTAGGTGCGCGGGTAGCCGGTGACCCCGAAGGACCGGGCGACCGTTCCCTCGGGGTCCATGACGATCGGGAACGGGACATCCATCCGCTTCACCTCGGCGCGCGCATCGTCGAGGGTCGACTCCTCCGTCACTCCCAGGAACTCCACGCAGCGTCCACGCGACGCCCGCCAGGATTCGGCGAAGGCTGGCAGCTCCTCCTTGCAGGGGTGGCACCAGGTGGCCCAGAAGTTGAGCGCGACCGCCTTGCCCTGGAGCCCGGCCAGGGAGACCTGGCGTCCGTCGAGATCCGGCAGGACCAGGGGAGGCGCCGCCGCGCCCACCAGGACGCCACCCTGCCCGGGCTCGGGAGCCAGCCAGAGCGCACCCACTCCGGCCAGGAGCACGAGGAGTCCAATCTTGAGCCAGGGGCGCATGGGACCGGAAGTATACCGACGCCCGGGTGGTTGCACTCCATGGACTTCACTTCACGATTCTTCACCCAATTTTGTTAACCAGGCAGCTTTCCCCGCCTAATATCCGCCCCCCATGACCAAGCGTCGCATCTCCATCGCCGTGGTTGTCGTCCTCGTGATCGCTGCCCTCGCGGCCTGGCTCCTCATGTCCGGCGACGGCAAGCCGAAGCTCCAGTTCGAGACGAGCAAGGTGGAGAAGGGCAAGGTCGTCGCCAAGGTCACGGCATCCGGCCTCCTCTCGGCCATCGTCACGGTCCAGGTGGGCAGCCAGGTCTCGGGGCGCATCGCCGCGCTCTACGCCGACTGGAACTCCCCGGTGAAGAAGGGCCAGCTCATCGCCAAGATCGACCCGGCCCTCTACCAGGCCTCGGTGGACCAGGCCCGGGCCAACCTGGCCGCGGCCCAGGGCAACCTGGCCAAGGCCCGCGTCCAGGCCGTCGACGCCCGCCGCCAGTACACCCGCCAGAAGGAGCTCGCGGCCCGCAAGCTGAACGCCCAGGCCGACCTCGACACGGCGCAGGCGAACGCCGACGCCGCCGACGCACAGGTGGCGGCCCTCGAGGGAACCGTCGCCCAGACCCGCGCGGCCCTGAAGTCGGCCGAGGTGAATCTCGCCTACACCAACATCGTCTCGCCCACGAACGGTACCGTCATCTCCCGCAACGTCGACGTGGGCCAGACCGTGGCCGCCTCCCTGCAGGCGCCGACCATCTTCGTCATCGCCGAGGACCTGTCGCAAGATGCAGGTGGACACCAGCGTGGCCGAGGCCGACGTGGGGCGCCTCAGGGCGGGCATGCCCGCCTCCTTCACGGTCGACGCCTATCCGGGCGAGGTCTTCCGCGGCAAGGTCCGCCAGGTCCGCAACGCGCCCCAGACCGTGCAGAACGTGGTCACCTACGACGCCGTCATCGACGTCGACAACCCGGATTTCAAGCTCAAGCCGGGCATGACCGCCAACGTCACCTTCGTCTACGCCGAGAAGGACGACGTGCTCAAGGTACCGAACGCGGCGCTGCGCTTCCGGCCACCTCCTGCCATGCTCGACGGCGCGAAGGGAGGCAACGGGCCGAGCGGACCCCGTCCCGGCGGCACCGGCGCCGCCGCCGGCGGGTGCAGGCGGAGGGGGTGGTGGGCTCCGCCCCGGGGCCTCGGGAGGCCGTCCGGGCGAAGCGCCCGACCGGCGCACCGTCTGGACGCTCGCCGGCGACAAGCCCGTTCCACAGAAGGTGAAGACCGGGATCTCGGATGGAAGCTTCACCGAGGTGGTCGAGGGGGATCTGAAGGCCGGGGACGTCGTCATCACCGACGCCCTGGGCGCCGGTTCGGCCAACCTCCAGAACCTTCGTCGCGGACTCTAGGCGAGAGCGCCATGTCCCGGCCCACCCTCATCGAGTTCCAGAACGTCGCGAAGGTCTACCACATGGGCGACGTCGAGGTTCACGCGCTGCGCGGCGTGTCCCTCTCGATCGAGCAGGGCGAGTTCACCGCGATCATGGGCGCCTCCGGCTCGGGCAAGTCGACGCTCATGAACATCATCGGGCTCCTCGATCGCCCCACCTCCGGCGCCTACCTGCTCGAGGGGGAGAACGTCTCCACCCTCTCCACCGAACGGCTCGCCGAGGTCCGCAACCGCACCATCGGCTTCGTCTTCCAGAGCTTCAACCTCCTCTCCCGGACCTCCGCCCTCGAGAACGTCGAGTTGCCCCTCCTCTACGCCGGCGCCGGAGGAGCCGAGCGGCGCCGCCGCGCGGCCGCATCCCTCGAGCGCGTCGGCCTGGGCAGCCGGAGCGACCACCACCCCAACCAGATGTCGGGCGGACAGCAGCAGCGCGTCGCCATCGCCCGGGCGCTCGTCACCGAGCCGCGCGTCATCCTCGCCGACGAGCCCACCGGGAACCTCGACTCGCGCACCAGCGTCGAGGTGATGCAGCTCTTCCAGGAGCTGGGACGCAGCGGCATCACGGTGGTGCTCGTCACCCACGAGCCGGACATCGCGCAGTACGCCTCCCGCGTCATCCAGATGCGGGACGGGCGCGTTCTCTCCGACGAGCGCCAGGCACCGAAGGCCGCCGTGGTCCCGCCCTGGACCGAGGGCGACGAGAAGGAAGCCCCATGAATCCCCTCCAGACGCTCCGCGTGGCCCTCCGGGCCCTCGTGCGCAACAAGATGCGCTCCTTCCTGACCACGCTGGGGGTGGTCATCGGGGTCTCGGCGGTCATCGCCATGGTGGCCATCGGCGACGGTGCCAAGGCCCGCGTCGAGGCAACCTTCGCCGCCATGGGGTCGAACATGCTCATCGTCCTCCCCGGCACGAGCTCGGCGGGCGGCGCGATGGGCGGGTTCGGCTCGATGCCCACCGTGACCTGGGACGACCTCCTGGCCATCCAGACCGAGATCCCCACCGTGCGGGCGGCCGCGGCCCAGCTGCGCGCCAACGCGCAGGTCATGTCGGAGGAGCAGAACTGGGGGACGCAGGTCTTCGGTACCTCGCCGGAGTACTTCCAGATCCGCACCTGGCCCGTGACGCTGGGCAACCTCCTCACCCATGCCGACGTCGAGGGCGGAGCCAAGGTGGCGGTCATCGGCCAGACCGTTTCGGACAAGCTCTTCGGGGAGAACGCGAACCCGGTCGGCCAGACCATCCGCATCAAGAGCATCCCCTTCACGGTGGTCGGCGTGCTCGCCAAGAAGGGCCAGTCGCAGTGGGGTCAGGACTACGACGACATCGTGGTCGTCCCGGTCACCACCTTCCAGCAGAAGATCAAGGGCGGTCTCAAGAACTTCATCGAGGGGAGCGTCGCGGTGAGCGCCACCAGCGCCGACACCACCGCGCGCGCCGAGAGCCAGATCCGCGCCCTGCTCCGCGACCGCCATCGGCTCCCCCTCGGGGCGGAGGACGACTTCTCCATCCGCAACCTGTCGGAGATCGCCAGCGCCCGCCAGGAAGGAACGCGCACCCTCACCACCCTGCTCGCCGCCATCGCCGCGGTCTCGCTCCTGGTCGGCGGGATCGGGATCATGAACATCATGCTGGTCTCGGTGACCGAGCGGACCCGGGAGATCGGGCTGCGCATGGCGGTGGGCGCCAAGCCCGGCGACATCCGGCTCCAGTTCCTGGTGGAGGCGCTGGCCCTCGCCATCACCGGCGGCCTCATCGGGGTCGCGCTGGGCGTCTTCGGCGCATGGCGCCTCGCCACGAGCTTCGGCTGGGAGGTCATGTACCGGGCGGACGTCATCGCCATCGCGGTGGGCTTCAGCGGGCTCGTGGGGGTCGTCTTCGGCCTCTACCCGGCCCACAAGGCCTCCCGGCTCGACCCCATCACCGCCCTGAGGTTCGAATGAACGCGCTGCTCCTCGCCCTCGCCGTCGCTGCGGCCCCGGCCGCGGCGCCGGACACCTCGCCCCTCACGCTCGAGCGCGCGCTCGAGCTCGCACGGGCCACTCCCCAGCTCGCGCAGGCCCAGGCGTCGGTGCTGCAGGCGCAGGGGCAGGTCGGCATCGCCCGCTCCGGGTTCCTCCCGTTCGGTACCGTCTCGGGCCGGGCGGGCGGCACGGCGTCCAACCTCGGGGCGGCCCCGAGCTCCACCCTGTACGCCACCTACGGCGCGACCCTGAGCCTCAACCAGACGCTCTGGGACTTCGGCCGGACCCTCGGGTCCTTCCTGGCCGCCCGCGACCAGGAGCGCGCCGCCAAGGCTGGAGTCGACGCCACCTGGAACGCCGTCGAGCTCAACGTCCGGACCGCCTACTACACGGTGCTCGCCACCGAGGCGCTGGTGGCCGTCGCCGACCAGACCGTCGCGTCGAACCAGCGGCAGCTCGATCTCGCCCGCGGGCAGTTCGAGGTGGGGCAGCGCCCCCGCTTCGACGTCACCACGGCCGACGTCAACTACCAGCAGTCGCTCATCTCGCAGATCACCGCCCGTGACGGCGTCGTCCTCACCCGCATCGCCCTGTCCCAGGCGGTCGGTCAGGACGTCTCCAGGCGACCCCTGGCGATGCCGGTCGTTCCCGACGACCTCGACCTCGACGTTCCCCGCCTGATGACCGAGGCCCTCGCGGCCCGCCCCGACCTGCGCGGCGCCGAGTTCGAGATCTCCGCGGCGGACCAGAGCCTGTCGGCCGCGAGGTCGGCCTGGTACCCCATCCTGGGCGTGTCGGCCGGCTACACCTGGAACGATTCCAAGTACCCGGTCGCCGGCGGGTTGCCGGCTCCCGATTCCAACTCCTGGAACCTCCTCGGCACGATCACGTGGCCCTTCCTCTCGGGTGGGGCCGACATGGGGCGCGTCGACGTCCAGTCGGGAGCCGTGGCCTCGGCGAAGGCTTCGCGAGACCTGCTGCTCCTCCAGGTGAGGACGGACGTCGAGCAGGCCGTCACGGGCGTCAACGAGGCGCGCGCGCGCCGCGACGTGTCCCGGAAGCTCGTCACCCAGGCCAAGGAGAACCTCGAGCTGGCCGAGGGGCGCTACCAGGCCGGGATCGGCACCATCATCGACGTGACCGTCTCGCAGACGTCCTACACGTCTGCGCAGGCCCAGGAGGTCAAGGCGGCCTTCGACCTCGCCTCCGCCTGGGCCCAGCTGCAGTTCGCAATCGGGAGGTAGCCCGGGAGGCCCCGGACGATCACTTCATCGCGCCGGCCGCCGCGCCGGCCGCCGACCCGCCGCCGCCCACCAGGAGCGCGCGGAGATCCATGTCGGTGAAGAAGACGCCGGCGCCGATGAAGTACTCGCGCCCCGTCCCGGAGTTGTAGGCGTTGAAGAGGTTCTCCATGCCCCCGGTGACGTAGACGTTGGGGATGAAGCGCCAGTCGGCCCACACCTTGGTGCGCGGCCAGGTGTCCACGGTGGGACGCGTCCACCCGTAGATGTTGGCGGACAGCTTCAGCCTGTCCTGGAAGAGCAGGTAGTCGAGGCCGACGCCTCCGGAGCTCTCGATGAGGCCGATTCGCCCCACCAGGTCGCCCCAGCGCTTCCCGAACATGGCCGTGAGGGCGAGCCGTTGCTCGTTGATGGAACGGGTGGTGGTGGTGGTGACCGCCGTCCCGGTCGCCTGGTTCGTCGTCGTCGCCGTCTCGGTGACCACCGTGTTGTAGCCGCGCGGGTCGGTCATGAGCTCGAGGATGTAGAACTTGTCCGGCTTGGGCATCAGCGTGACGCCGAAGTAGGCCCGCGTGCCCCCGTAGTTGATCAGGTACTCGGAGCGGATGTTGACGAAGAGCTGCCACGCCGAGATCCGGTTCACGTAGTCGGAGACGCTCTCGGCGGCCATGCCGACCTTCTCGCCGAGTTGCTCGTCCACGAGCAGCTTGCCCGCCACGCCCTGCCCCGCCGCGACCTTGGCGGTCACCGACTGGACGTCGTCCAGGGTCTTGTTGAGCTTGGTGAGGGCCTGCCGCGCGCCCTGGACCGACTCCTTCAGCTCGGGAGTCTGGCTCGGGCCGACGATGTCCTCGACCGAGGCGAGGATGCGGTTCAGGCGCTGGCTGGCCTCGTCGACGTTCCGGGCGATGGACGAGTAGCGGCCGGCGTCCTGGCTGGCCACCGCGCGAAGCTCCCCCGTCAGCGCCTCGGTGTTGTCGAGGATGCCCGCGACCTTCGAGGCGTTCTCCTCGAGGAGCTTGTCGACCGAGTGGGTGACGTGGGTCAGGTTCTCGATGATCTCCCTCACGCTCCCCTGCGTGCCGCCGACCGTCTTGGCCAGGTCGGCGGACACCACCTGGATGTCGCCGGCGATCTTGGAGAGCGACTCCATGAGCTTGGCCACGTTGGCGGCCTCGCGGATGCAGGTGATCTCGCGCTTGTCGGCGGGAAGGTCGCGGAGCAGGGGCGCGGGCGCGCTCCCCACGCTGGCCTCCAGGAGCGCGTCGGGCAGGAGCGCCGAGGGGAAGCGCTTCGTCAGGCAGGCGTTGGCGCGGATCGGGATGTCGTTCTTGATGCGGATGGTCACCCGGGCCTTCTCGCCCGAGAGCTCGATCTCGGTGACCTCGCCGACCTGGATGCCGGCCACCTGGACCCTGCTCTTCCAGGAGAGGCCGGTCACGTCGTCGAAGACCGCGGTGACCGGATAGCTGTCGCGCGCGGCCAGCCCACCCTTCCGGAAGAAGGTGAAGGCGATGAGGAACACGCCGCCTGCGATGGCGACGAGCAGCCCCACCGCGAGGGCACGGTTCAGCGTGGGCTTGTTCGAGGCGGCGGGCATGGGGGTCGGTCGCGGGTCACTGCTTCTCGAACCAGAGGGAAAGGAAGCGCTGCACGTAAGGGTCTTCGCTCCGCCGGACCTCCTCCGGCGTCCCCTGGGCGGCGATTCGGCCATCGTAGAGCACCGCCAGCCGATCGGCCACACGGAATGCGCTGGCGATGTCGTGGGAGATGACCATGCTGGTCACTCCCCGGCGATCCTTGGCCTGGTCGATCATCGAATCGACCGAGTTCGTGGTGATGGGGTCGAGGCCGGTGGTGGGCTCGTCGTAGAGGACGATCTTGGGGTTGGCGACCAGCGCCCGCGCCAGCGAGACCCGCTTGCGCATGCCTCCGGACAGCTGGGACGGCCACAGGTCGAGCACGTCCTCGCCCAGGTCCACCACGCGCAGGCTCTCGATCACGCGGGCCACGAGCTCGTCGTGGGGGATGCGCCTCTCGCGCTCCCGTACCGGGAAGGCGACGTTGTCGAAGACGGTCATCGAGTCGAAGAGGGCCGCTCCCTGGAAAACCATCCCGAAGACGCGCCGGGCCTCGGTTGAGCTCGCGCCCGGTGAGCACCGAGATCTCGACTCCGTCCACGTGGACCGTGCCGCGGTCGGGCTTGAGGAGACCGATGACGTGCTTGAGGAGCACCGTCTTCCCCGACCCCGACGCCCCGAGGACCACGAAGGTGGTGCCTTCCTCGACCTCCATGGTGATCCCGCGGAGGACCTCCTTCTCGCCGAAGGCCTTCCACAGGCCGTCTATCCGGATCATCGCCATGGGGTCAGCCGATGGAGATGAAGGTCAGGAGGTAGTCGACGACCAGGATGGCCACCGAGCTCCACACCACGGCACGTGTGGTGGCCTCTCCCACCCCCCGGGCTCCCCCCGAGGCGCTGTAGCCGCGGTAGGTCGCGATGAGGGACACCACCGCACCGAACATGACCGCCTTGTTGAGGCCGTGGGTCATGTCGGGGATGTCGAGCATCGACTTGGTGTGGTCGAGGAAGGGGCCGGGAGGGATGAGCGACACGTAGACGCCGATGAGGTATCCGCCCAGGTATCCCATGGCGCTGAAGACCACCGACAGGATCGGCATCATGATCGTCGCCGCGACCACCCGCGGAACGACCAGGTAGTGCACGGGGTTCACCGCCATCGACTCCATGGCGTCGATCTGCTCGGTGACGCGCATGGTCCCGAGCTCGGTGGTGATGGCGCTGCCGGACCGGCCGGTGACCATGAGCGCCGTGAAGACCGGCCCCAGCTCGCGCACGAGGCTGATGGCCACGAAGCCGCCCACGTAGCCCTCGGCCCCGAACTGGCGCATGGCGTAGTTGCCCTGGAGCGCCAGGACCATCCCGGAGAAGAGCCCGGTCACGGCCACGATGAAGGTGGAGCCGACCCCGATCGCGGCAGCCTGGGCCAGGAGCAGCTCGAGACGGAACGGGGGGCGAAACGCCCAGGCCACGGTCTCGCCGGCGAAGAGCAGCAGCCCGCCGAAGTCCTCGAAAGCCGCCCTGATGCGCCCCACGCCTTCTCCCCGGCCGTCCTTGGCCCCTCGCGCGTCGAGCCAGACTAGCATCGAACGCCGCGCTGCGCGCTCTCTCCCGTTGCGGCTATACTCCGCCCTCCATGGCAAAGGTCGGCGGTGAGGTGGATGCGTTCTGCACGAGGTGCCAGCTGCTCCTCGCGCACACGGTGATCGCCATGGTCGGCGCGGTCCCGGTCAAGGTCGAGTGCAACACCTGCCGGAACGTCCACCGGTTCCGAGGTGCTTCCACGGCCGCGAAGCACCCGGCGACGCGCAGCCCGCGCGGCGGGGCCAAGGTCTCCTTCGAGGAGATGCTGGCCGGCCAGTCCGGGGAAGCGCGGCGCTACGCCCCCACCGTCCTCTTCGCGACGGGAGACGTGCTCGACCACGCCACCTTCGGCCGGGGATTCGTGTCCGGCGTGAAGGATCCGGGAAAGGTCGAGGTGACCTTCCGGATCGGCGTGAAGACGCTCGTCCACGGCAAGCGATGATGCCGGGACCCTGGCGCGCGTGCAGGATCGGCGTCCGCCTCACTGCCGTGGCGGCACTGGCCGCGGCGTCCCTCCTTTCCGGGTGCAACCGCGACGGGCGCGGAGCCAAGCTCGACCTCCCCACCGACGGCGGCGTCGTGGAGCCGCCCGTCGACCCCGCGGCGCGCTTCGTCATCGTGCTCTCCACGCTCCGGCGGCAGCCCACCGAGCAGGCCCGCGTGAAGCCGGAAGGCTCCAAGGCCGCGGTCGCGAACGCCCTCGCCCTCCTCCACCGAGGGGAGCGGGTCTCCCTGGTCGAGAGGCGCGACGACTGGTCCCGCGTCCGCGCCTCCGACGGGGAGGAGGGATGGCTGAAGAGCGCCGCTCTCGCACCGGTCTCCGAGGTCCAGGAGGGCACGGTGCTCCTCGTGGCCTGGGCCTTCGACAGGCCCGACCTGCTCGCGGCGAACGCCCGCCGGAAGCTCGAGCCCGGCACCCTCCTCTTCATCCGCAAGACGAAGGACCTCTTCACGGAGGTGGACGCCGGGCCCGGGCCGAGCACCTGGATCCTCACCGACCGGGTGTCGACGCAGCCCGGCGACGTGGCCGCAGCGAAGCTGGTCGAGAAGGCCCGGTACCTGGTCCGGAACGAGCGGCCAGGGGAGGCGCGGGAGTTGCTCGCGCTCCTCCGATCCCGTTTTCCCGACTCTCCTCTCGCGGCCGTCCTCGCCGCGGAGCTGGGGGAAACGCCCCCGGACGATCGACCGCCCGAGGGCTCCACGGGCCCCACCGGGGACGCCACCTCGCCCTCCGGTCCGTCGAGGTCGCCTTGATCCGGGCCACCGCCCTGGCCGTCGTCCTTTTTCTCGGCGGAGGCGCCTCCGCCTCGCCTCCGGGAGGGGGCATTCCTCTCGCCCCCTGCCAGCTCGCCCATCCGATCGCATCCGCCCGCGTTCCCGCTCGCTGCGGGACGCTCGAGGTCCCGGAGGACCCCGACAAGCCCGGCGCTCGAAAGATCGCGCTCCGCGTCGCGGTCCTGCCTGCCGAGAATCCTTCCGCCAAGCCCGATCCGGTCTTCGTCCTGGCCGGCGGGCCCGGCCAGTCGATCACCGAGACCTATCCGCGCATCGCTCCCGCCTTCGATCGGCTGCGCCGGGAGCGTGACATCGTCCTCGTCGACCAGCGCGGCACCGGAGGCTCGGGGCTCCTCGCCTGCCCCAAGATCGGGCGACCCGACCGGGACGTGGAGCTGCTCCCCTCCGAGGCCGGTCGGGAGGCCGGGGAATGCGCCCGTTCCCTCCGGGCCGACCTCACGCGCCATGGCACCGCCGACTTCGTCCGGGACCTCGAAGCGGTGCGGGCCGCCCTCGGGTACGAGCGCGTGAACCTCGTCGGCTTCAGCTACGGCACCCGCGCCGCCCTCGCCTACGCCCGGGCCCATCCGGAGCGAGCCCGTACCCTCGTCCTCGACGGGGTCGTGCCGTTCCAGATGATCGTCGGAAACGACTTCGACATCGACTCGGAGCGGGCGCTCGCCCGCCTCTTCGCCCGGTGCGCCGGCGAGCCGGCCTGCCGGGAGCGTTATCCCGATCTCGAGAACGGCTTCCGGGAGCTCTTGCGCCGTCTCGATCGGAAGCCGGAGAAGGTCCGGACGCGCCATCCGGTCACCGGGGAGCCCATCGACCTCACCGTCGACGGCGATTCGGTCCGTCAGGTGACGCTCGCATTCCTCTACCAGGCCGAGACCTCGGCGCTCCTTCCTCCGCTCATCCGGCAGGCGCTCCAGGGAGACCTCGGCCCCCTGGCGGCGCAGGGCATCCTGGCGGTCAGCGACATCCAGGCCGGCATGTCCCGCCCCCTCCAGCTGTCCGTTCTCTGTTCCGAGGACGTTCCCCTCTATGCCGATCCCGCTCCGGGAGCCGCGCCCACCTTCCTCGGCAACGGCGCCCGCGATGCCTTCCGCAGCCTCTGCGCCGAGTGGCCGCGCGCGCCCATGGACCCCGCGTTCCACCAGGCTCCGCGCATGGAGACCCCGGCGCTGCTCCTCTCCGGGGAGGCCGATCCCGTCACCCCTCCGCGCTGGGCGGACCAGGCGGCGGTGGCGCTCCCCGCTTCCCGCCGCATCACGGTCCCGGGTCAGGGGCACGGGGTGTTCGCTCGCGGGTGCATGCCGCGCATCGTCACCGAGTTCGTGAAGCGCGGCAGCGCCGACGGGCTCGACGTCTCCTGCCTGGATCGGCTCCACCCGGCTCCCATCTTCCTCGACCTCCAGGGGGGCGCGCCGTGATCCAGCTCGAGGGCGTCTCCAAGTCCTTCGGTTCCGTCCGCGCACTCGATGGCATCTCCTTCGCCGTTCCCGATGCGCAGATCACCGGGCTGCTCGGCCCCAACGGAGCCGGCAAGACCACGGCGCTGCGGGTCGTCTACGGCGTCCTCCGGCCGGATTCCGGCGTCGCGTCGGTGGACGGGATCGACCTCTCCACCGACCGCCTCGCCGCCCAGCGTCGCCTCGGGGTCTTCCCGCACGCGCAAGGCCTGTACGCGCGTCTCACCGCGCGGGAGCACATCCTCTACTTCGGGCGGATGCACGGGATGTCCGGCGACGTCCTGCGGCGGCGGAGCGACGAGCTCGTCGCGGCGCTCGGCATGGAGGACATCGCCGACCGGAAGACCGAGGGGTTCTCCCAGGGACAGCGCGTGAAGGTGGCCCTGGCCCGGTCGCTGGTCCACGACCCGCGCAACGTGGTCCTCGACGAACCCACGAACGGCCTCGACGTCGCCGCGACGCGGCAGGTGCGGACCCTGCTGCGCCAGCTCCGCGAGCAGGGGCGCTGCATCCTCTTCTCGTCCCACGTCATGCAGGAGGTCTCGGCGCTCTGCGACCGGGTGGTGGTGATCGCCCGCGGTTCGGTGGTGGCCGAGGGCACCCCCGACGATCTCCGGCGCCAGACCGGCCGGGAGAGCCTCGAGGACGCGTTCGTCGCGGCCATCGGGTCCGAGGAGGGTCTCGCATGAGCTGGCTCGCCTCGTTCTGGGTCGTCCTCTCGAAGGAGCTCCACGAGGGAATCCGGGACCGCAAGGCGCTCCTCACCGCGCTCTTCTTCCCGGCTCTCGGTCCCGTCCTGGTCGTCGTCATGCTCTTCCTGGTCTCCGACTCCTCGCGGCAGGCCGACGAGAAGGGGGTCGAGATCCCCGTCGCGGGGAGGGAGAACGCCCCCAACCTGGTCGCCCTCCTCGAGCAGGGAGCACGCATCGTGGACGCGCCGGCCGACCCCGTCGAGGCGGTCCGCCGGGGCGACGTTCCGGTGGTCATCGTCATCCCCCCCGACTTCGCCGAGAAGCTACGGGCCGGCCAGCCCGCACCCGTCCGGCTCATCCTCGACGAGTCGCGCCACCAGTCGAAACCGGCGACCGCCACCGCCGAGCGGCTCCTCGAAGCCTGGTCGAAGCAGCTCGGGGCCCAGCGGCTCATCGTCCGGGGCATCCACCCCGCCGTGGTCGAGCCCCTGGCCGTCGAGCGGGAGGACGTCTCCACGCCGGCGAGCCGTGCCGCCATGCTGCTCGCCACGATCCCCTTCTTCCTCGTCATGGCCATGTTCACGGGCGGCATGCCCATCGCCATCGACGTCACCGCGGGGGAGCGGGAGCGCCAGTCGCTCGAGCCTCTCTTCGCGGCGCCCGTTCCGCGCTCGTCCCTCGCGCTGGCCAAGATCGCCGCCTCGGGGGTCTTCGGGATGGCCACCCTCGGCGAGACGCTCATCGGCTTCGGCATCGTCCCCCTGGTCGTTCCCGCCACCCGCATCGGCTTCTCGGTCCAGCTCGATCCGGGAATGCTCTTCACCACCTTCCTCCTCTGCCTGCCCATCGTCCTCGTCGCGGCCGCCCTGATGGTGGTCTTCGCCGCCCGTGCCCGGACCTTCCGCGCCGCACAGACGTCGCTCTCCCTGCTCATGCTCGTGCCCTCCCTGCCAGGGATGGCCCTCGCCTTCCAGTCGGCGCGGCCGCCTCCGTCCCTCTACGCGGTCCCGTTCCTCGGGCAGCAGATGATCGTGAACGAGCTGGTGCGCGGGATGCCGATCGTCCCGTCGCAGGCGCTCGTCGCGACCGGGGCGTCCCTCGTCGCCGCGCTCGTCGTCTGCGCGTTCGCCGTCCGCACCTTCGAGCGGGGTCAGCCGCTCTTCGACGCCTGACCTCGCAGCTCCGCCAGCACGGCCTGCAGGTCGGGGGGGAGCGGGGCCTCTACGCGAACCGGCTCCCCGGACACCGGGTGGAGGAACTCCAGGGAGGCGGCGTGGAGCGGCGTGCGCTCGAGGGTCGCGCTTCCGCCAGGAACCTTCCACGGCGGGGATTCCCCGTAATCTGGGTCGACGATGAGCGGGTGGCCGGCGTGGGCGAGGTGAACCCGCACCTGGTGGGTACGTCCCGACGCCGGATAGGCCTCCACCAGCGTTGCCGCCGGTCCGAGGGAGACGACGGAGCGGACGAAGGTCGTCGACGGCCTGGCGCCCGGCAGGCCCTCCCCGGCTCGCATGCGCCCCTTCCGTCCCGGCGCGACCGGAACGTCGATCCGGAGGTCTCCGGCCACCACCCCCCGGACGAGAGCGAGGTATCGCTTCGAGATCCGATGGCTCTCGAACAGGGCGCAGAGGCTGCGGTGGACGTCGGCGCTGCGCGCGAAGAGCACGACGCCGCTCGTTCCACGGTCGAGCCGGTGGACCACCCAGAGCGGCCCGAGCTCCGCCTCCGCCTCCTCCCGGAGGGTCCGCTCCCGGGCGCCTCGTCCCGGGACGACGATGCACCCGGGGGGCTTCGCCACCGCGGCGAGGTGCTCGTCGACCAGGAGGACTTCGAGCGTCACATCACCCGCCGCACCGGCCAGACCTCGACCGGCCCGAAGCGGGCCAGCTGCTTCTCGAGCGGCCCGGCCGGCCCCACCGCGAGGACCACTCCGTCCTCGATGGGCAGGTGGCGAGCGGTGGACGCCTGCGCCTCGCCGGGCGTGATCGACCGGATACGTTCCTGGTAGGACCGGACCTCCGCGACCTCGTACCCGTAGATCCAGGCGTCGGCGATCCGGTCCGCCCACTGGTCGTGCGTCTCCAGGGAGAGGGGGAAGAGCCCCGCCAGGTAGCTCGCCGCGCGGGACAACTCCTCGGCGGTGGGGCCGGACGCGGCGAAGCGGGCCATCTCCTCCAGGGCGACCTCGACCAGTTCACCCGCGGACTCGTTCTTGGTGAAGCTGGAGATGGCGAAGAGGCCGGTCGCCCTGCCCACGGAGAAGCGGGAGCGGACGCCGTAGGTGAGACCGCGGTTGACCCGGATCGACTCCACGAGGCGCGAGGTGAATCCGCCACCCAGCACGGAGTTGCCGACCAGCGCCGGGAAGTAGTCGGGGCTCTGCCGCGGGATGGCCACCCCGCCGATGCGGATCTGGACCTGGGTGGCGTCGGGTTTGTCCACGACGATGACCCGCCGCGGACCGCGCGCCGCCGCGGCGAGCTCGGGAGCTTCGGCCGGCGCCGGCTTCCAAGCCCCCAGGCAGCGCCCGGCCTCCTCCACGGTCCGGTCGACGTCGACCGGCCCGGAGACCACGAGGAGGGCGGTCCGGGGGCCGAACCACCGGGAGTGGAACGCCGCGGCGTCCCGCCGCCTGAGCCGGGCCAGGTCGCGCCCGGTCCCCTCGACCGGGTGGCCATAGGCGTGCCCGGCGTAGACCGCCTCGATGAGCGCCCGATCGGCGACGGTGGAGGCCTCGTCGGAGTCGTGGGCCAGCTCGGCCCGCTCGCTGCGCCGGAGGCGCTCGAACTCGGCCGGGGGAAAGGTCGGTCGCGCCACCACCGCGGCGAGCACCTCGATGAGCCGGGGGAGCACCTCGACCGGGGCCGAGAGCCCGTGGACCGAGGCATCCTCCTCAGCTCCCCCTCCCAGGTTCGCCCCGAGCGATTCCACGAGGTCGTCGATGGCCCGTCCGGTCCGGCGCCCGGCACCGCGCCGTGCCGAGATGGCGACCAGGTGGGCGAGCCCGAAGCCGCCCTCGGGGTCGAGCGCGGAGCCGGCGCGAACGGCCAGGCGGGCGGCGGCGAGGGGCACGCCCGGACGGCGCGCCACCGCGATGCGGAGGCCGTTGGGCAGCCGCGCCTCGCGCAGCTCGGGCAGGACGATCCCGCTCACGGAACGGGCTCCGGCTCGAGCCAGACCACGTTCCGGAGCGACGGGGCGAGCCACGTCCGGGCGCAGCGCCGGACGTCCTCCCGGGTGACCGCCTGGTAGCGCTCGAGCGCCCTCCCCGCCTCGCGCCAGTCCCCGAGGAGGGCCTCCGCCTGTCCGAGCGCATGGGCGACCCCGTTGCGCGTCGCGAACTCGTGCAGGAGGCTGCTCCGGAGCAGCGCGCGCGCCCTGTCGAGCTCCCGCGCCGAGACTCCCCGCTGGGCCACCCTGTCGATCTCGTTCCAGAGCGCCGCCTCCGCCTTCCGCGGCGAGGCGCCCGGCGCGAGCTCCATCGAGAGCACGAACACGCCCGGGTCGGCGCGCCAGGTCCAGCCGACGCCCACCGACACGGCCACCTCCGCCTCCTGGACGAGCCGCCGGCGCAGCCGGGAGCCCTCCCCCATGGCGAGACATGCCTGGAGCACGTCGAGCACGGCGGTGTCGGGATCGCGCGCCGCCGGACCCCGGAACCCCGCCAGCATGGCGGCGGCCTGGGCGGGGTGTCGGACGGCGGCCCGGCGCTCCCCGCGCTGGACC
Source organism: uncultured delta proteobacterium (assembly GCA_963818535.1). Lineage (GTDB taxonomy): Bacteria > Myxococcota > Myxococcia > Myxococcales > Anaeromyxobacteraceae > CAIOAK01. The sequence continues at coordinate 930,151 of CAWFSM010000008.1, forward strand.
GGCTCGCCGCCGATCGGCGGGGGTACCGGTGGACCGGGAGGAATTCCGCCGTAGGCCCCCTCGATGCGCCGCAACAGGTCGTCCGGGTCGACGTCCCCGCAGACGTAGATGGAGGCGTTCCCGGGAGCGTAGTAGGTCCGGAAGAAGGCGAGGCAGTCGTCGCGGCCGATGCGGGCGATGTCGTCCATCCAGCCGATGACCGGCCAGCGGTACGGGTGGGCCTGGTACACGAGCGAGTCGAGCTGCTCCTCGAGCAGGCCGAAGTGGGAGTTCTCGGTCCGAAGCCTCCGCTCCTCCATCACCACCGACCGCTCCTGCGCGAGGCCGTCCTCGGTGATGCGCAGGGCCCGCATCCGGTCGCTCTCGAGGTCGATCACCACGGGGAGAGCGTCGGTCGCGAAGTCGTCGTGGTAGGCGGTGACGTCGTTGGAGGTGTAGGCGTTCGAGGCGCCCCCGTGGGCCTCGAGGACCCGGTCGAACTCCTTCGGCCCGTACCGCTCCGAGCCGTTGAACATCATGTGCTCGAAGAGGTGGCTGATGCCGGTGATCCCCGGGCGCTCGTTGCGCGACCCCACGCCGAAGAAGGTGTAGTAGCTGACCGCCGGGACGAGCCGATCGGGCAGGACGCGGATCCGCAGGCCGTTCGACAGGGTGTGGACGACGACGGAGCCGAGGTCGACGGGGCCCGGCGCGAGTGGCGCCGTCACAGCGGCCGCCCGCACCAGCGACAGCGACCCGCCTGCCGCCGGAGCGGCAGCCCGCAGCCCAGGCAGCGGCGGAGGGGCTTCGGCCCGGGCTTCGCGGATCCCCGCCCATCGCCCGGAGGCGCCTTCCCCTCCTCCACCAGCGTCAGGCGCTTCTCCAGCGCCGCGAGCCGGTCGACCAGCTCACCGACGCTCGGGCCGGACTTCCGGCGTCGCGCCGGGGGGCGCGGGGATCGCGAGGAGACCGCCACCCGTGGAGCCTGCCACACCCGGGCATCGGCGCAAGGATCCTTCGCCCCGGGGCGGCCCCGTGCTATCTCCGCGGGGATGGCTGGACGCGACGACAAGGCCGGAAACGGGCCCCTTCCCGGCGCCCACGCGGCCTACCTCGATCCGGTCATCCGCACCATCCTCGACGGGCCTCGGGCCGACGGCAGGGACGTCCCCCCCTCCCGGCAGGTCTTCGTCAACCGGAACCTCCGGATGGACAAGATCGAGGTGGTCGGCTTCGACATGGACTACACGCTGGCCATCTACCGGCTTCTCCAGATCGAGGACCTGGCCTTCTCGATGACGGTGGAGCGGATGGTCGAGCGGCGTGGCTGGCCCGATCGGCTCCGGGGGCTTCGCTACCTCTCCGAATTCGTCATCCGCGGCCTCGTGATCGACAAGCTGACCGGCAACATCTTCAAGATGGACCGCCACAACCACGTGGGGCGGGCCTACCACGGCCTCACGGCCGTCCCGAAGGAGGAACGCTACCGCCTCTACCGGGACGAGCGGGTGGCCCTCTCCTCGCCCCGCTTCGCCTGGATCGACACCCTCTTCTCCCTCCCGGAGGCGGCGCTGTTCGCCCAGGTGATCGACCTCGAGGATACCCCCGACCACAAGCTCGACTACGACCGGCTCTTCACCGACATCCGGGAGTCGATGGATCAGATCCACGCCGACGGGACGCTCAAGACCCGCCTCAAGTCCGACCTTCCCCGCTTCATCGTCCGCGACCCCGAGCTCGGCCCTGCGCTGCACAAGCTTCGCTCGGCGGGGAAGCGCCTCTTCCTGCTCACCAACTCCCACCTCGACTACACGGAGGCGGTGATGCGGCACGTGCTCGACGGCGTGCTCCCCGAGTACCCGAGCTGGCGGAACTACTTCGACGCGGTGATCACCGCGGCACGCAAGCCAGGCTTCTTCTCCTCGAGCGAGCCGTTCGTCGAGCTCGACGCCTCGGGTGCCTCGCTTCCGGGCGAGGTGACCGCCTTCGAGCGCGGCCACACGTACGCGGGAGGCAACCGCGGCGATCTGGAGCGATTGCTCGGCGCCGGGGGAGACCGGGTCCTCTACGTGGGCGATCACATCTACGGAGACATCCTGCGCTCGAAGAAGAGCTCGCAGTGGCGGACCTGCCTCGTGATCGAGGAGCTGGAACGGGAGATCGACTGGCTCGACCAGCACCGCACCGAGCTGGAGGAGGTCGCCGGCCTGGAGGAGCTCCGCCTCCGTCTCGACGACGAGGCCGCGGCGCACCGGGCGGCGCTCAACGCCGTGGAGCGAAGGCTGGTCCGCCTTCCGGCTGGCGATCCGGCCGCGGCGGCGCTCGAGTCCGATCGGCAGCGGATGAAGCGGGAGCTCGAGTCGTTGCGGGGCGCGCTGCGGGACGCCAACGCGCGCATCGCCGAGCTCCAGACGACCGTCGAGAGCGGATACAACCGGTACTGGGGACTGACCTTCAAGGAGGGGAGCGAGAACTCCCGCATCGGGGAGCAGATCGAGGACTACGCGTGCGTGTACTCCAGCCGCGCCTCGAACTTCGTCTTCTACTCCCCGATGCAGTACTTCCGCGTGCTGCGGCGTGCCATGCCTCACGAGCTCTCCGCGCTCCGGCTCGCGCCCTGGGGCGAGGATCACGCCGCCCCGGCGGCCGGCGATCGCCCGTCGAAGGCGCCGCGGTAGGGATCGCCCTACTCCCCGCGCTCCCCCTCCTCCGTCGGCGCGACCAGGGTGAGCACGACCGTTCCATCGGCGATCGGCATGAGATTGCCCTTTCGGATGTCCACCAGGAGCACGGGGGCCGCGTTCAACCCTCGCCTTCGCACCTCGAGGTCGACCCGGGCCAGGCTGGTCTCCCACGACGAGTGGGCCGCCCACCTCCCCAGGCTCGGTGGCCCGGCCTGCTCTGCGGAGGGCTCGCCGAGTTCCGCAGCGAGGTCGGCGCGGAGGCCGGCATAGACCGCATCGCCCGTGGTCTCCAGGATGGACCGGAGCCGTATCGCCCCGAGACGACCCAGATCGTCGAACAGGAAATCGGCACGGTACGACTGCCCGCCGAGATCCACACGATCGGCGCGTGCCTCGACCTTCAGCGGCCACAGCTCGGACCGTTCCGCGTGCGAGATCGGCGACGCCGACGGCAGGACCGTCAAAAGCTCCCCCAGGGTCATTCCCCAGCGCGTGCCCAGCGTGGCCCGTCGCAGGGTGCCGTCCGCGGGCAAGGCAGGCGTAGCGGGCTCTGCGGACCCCGTGGACCGGCGCACCGGATCCGTGGCCTTCCGCCGGTCGCTCCCACCGCCTCGCTGCGGGGGCGACCCAGGAGCGATGGCCTTCGCCGGGGAACTCGGAGACGCAGGCTCCGGGCCCACCGGTTCGCCGAGCCGTCTCACGATGCGCAGGGCATCGCCGGGCAAGTCGGCGAGTGCCTCGGAGACCGCCGCCGCGACGCGGCGCACGGTGGAGACCGGGCTCGCATTCCTGGCGGTCGGGACCGCCATCAGGCCCCAGGCGATCGCGCCGATGACGACGGCCGCCGTCGCGACGAGGACGGGCGCCTTCCGGGCGAAGAACCGGGGAACCGGGCGGTGCGCTGCCGCGAGCTTCTCGGGGGAGAGGGAGAACCGGGCGGGGCCTCGCCGCGGAGAGGCGGGGCCGCCGCTGGACTCCTCTTCCGGCTGGGCGGCGTCGGCCGGCTCACCGGCAGGCGCGGGCGCGGCCGCCACCCCGGGTGGCCGGAGGCCGTTGCCAGGGGCGGCACCGAGCTGCTCGAGGTAGGTCCGTGCCCGCTCGCAGCCGGGATCGACGGTGAGTGCCTCTCTCCAGAGGCGCTTGGCCTCCTCGTGAAGCCCACGCGCATACTCGGCAACGCCCTTGTCGACCAGCTCGTTCGCAGGCATCACGACGAGAGACCCTCCGCTACCCGCGTCATCCGTCACAGCGTTCACCCCCCGTCCGGAAACGACAACCCGAGCGATCGGGACTGTTGGGGTCACCATCCGGGGTGAACCAGGTCGGGGCCCGTGCAACGTCTGGACGCGAGGCCCCTGCGACCACGGATGCTTGACCGTGCGGTTCCGGGTCGATACACCGGTCGGCGGCGGGACGTCCCAGGCTGGTGCCGGGCCCGGTCTTCAAAACCGGTGAGGGGTGCTGAGAGGCGCTTCTGGGGGGTTCGATTCCCCTGTCCCGCCGTCCAGTGCGAGCGATCCTACGGAGAGTTCCAGATCGACTCGACCCAGGCTTGGTGGGCCTTGGTGCCGGGGTCCTCGTCGATGCCCTCGCTCGGCTCCATGCTGCCCGCTCCACCCGCCTGCACCTGTGGGGCCGAAGCGGAGCCAGCCGCCTCGGGCGTACCGGAGGTCGACTCCGCGCTCCGCGGATGAGGCGCATTCGCCGAGTACGGATCGTGGTCCGCCCTCGCTCCGTTCGCGCCCAGTACCAGTGCCGCCATCACTACCATTCGCATGACAGCCTTCATGATCGTGTCCCTTCCGGCCCGTGTTCCGGGCAAGTGAACCTTCCCTCTTCACCCTCGATGACTTCCGTGGCCTACAACGTCCGGAGCCGCGGCCAACATTCACTTGCCAGCGATCCGCACGTGATCATTGGAGGCCCGCCCCGCTCCCGGGCCCGCTGCAGGGAAGAGCGCCGGCGCACCGGAGGAGGAGCGCCGCCGGATCGCCGGCTCTAGCTGTGGGTCACGCGGGCGGCGGCGGTGAAGCCGTCGAACCGCTCCGATGCGCTGACCGCCGCGCTCCACGCATCCGCCGACGACGCGTACCAATGGTCGATACGGACGCCGTCCACGGTCGCCGTCCATCGGCCGTCCATCGAGGTCAGGACGATGGCGTGTCGCCGAACGGTGAGCTCGATCCGTTGGTACATCTTCCCTCCCAGGTCCCGAGGGTAGCCGCGTCGCCACGCGTCGACCAGTTGGGTGAAAGGGCGATGGAGACACACCTCGACCCACAAGGCCTGGCGCGGGCGGCCCGCGCCCGTCGCGCCCGGTCGGAATCTTCTTCCCCGGCACACATCGCCGTACAGTGGGGTGAACTCGGAGAAACGTGATGTCCCACCGCCTCGCCGCAGCCATGCTTTCCGCCACCGCTCTCGCACTCTCCTCGTGCGGGGGGAGCCTGGCTCCCGTCGTTCCCCCGACCGAATCTCACCTACTCCGAGAACCCGGCCACCTACCCCGTGGGCATCCCCATCACCCCGAACAGACCGTCGACCAGCGGAGGGGCGGTGGACTCCTACGCGGTGTTGCCCGCACTTCCTCCTGGCCTGGCCCTCGACCCCGGCACCGGCGTCATCACCGGCACGCTCACGGCGGCCTCGGCGCGAGCCAGCTACTCGGTCTTCGCCACGAATGCCGGTGGCATCACGGCGGCAGCCGTCAGCATCGGCACGGACCCGCAGCAGGTGACGGTGACCGTCATGCAGTCCAATGGTCCCGATCCGGGTGCGACCGTGGTCGAGTCGTCGGGCGTCCTCGTCTACGACGGGACGGCCCCCCCCTCGCCCACCGGCGTGATCGAGACACGCATCACCAACGACGAGGGCAAGACGACCTTCACGGTTCCGGATTCCACCCCGACGGGCGAGGTGTGCTTCTCCTCGCGGCCCACGTCCGGGATCTATTCGGGGTTCACGAGCAGGTGCATGTTGCTGAGCGCGCTCGAGCCCACGGTGCTGCTCTTCCACTTCTGAGACCGCCCGCCGTGCGGGCCCGAAGACTCGCCGGCCCCGGCGGAGGCCGGGACCGGCGAACCGGATCACGGATGGGAACCGATCACCAGCCGATGTCGCGCATCAGCGACGAGGTCAGGTCGATGGGCGGACCCAGGATCTGCGTCAGGTCGGCATTGATCGCCGGCTCCATCAGCAGATTGGGCGAGGCGCTGTCATCCCAGTGGGACACCGAGGACCCGGGCTGCCGCGGGTTCGGAGTGTAGAGGAGCACACGGCCTGCGACGTCGGTGCCGGCGCGCTGCTTCATGTCGAGGCGCATCTTCACCACGACGCCCGACGAGCGGCCACCGTCCGTGAGCCTCATGGCGTCGAGCAGGTCCACTCCGTCGGTGAAGGTGATCCGGCCCGAGGGGATGGTGATGGTGGGGTCGGCGCCCCCGAGCCCTGCCGGCGGCGAGGTCAGCGTGTTGTCGACGACGAGCACGGCCTTCGCTCCGGCGTCCTGGGCGTTCTTCACCTTCACCGTGAAGGTGCACGTTCCGCGGAACACCATCACGATGCGCTCCTTCGCGGCGCGGCGGTTGTAGTCGTCGAAGGGGACGCAAGCCGTCCCCAGCGTGCCGGCCTCGACGACCGGTACGACCTGCCGATCGACTCCCTCCGCGTCGAACGGGGCGCCGAACGACGCCGCGCCCGACGAGATAGCGTCCCTTCACCTCCTTGGGCGCTTCCACCTGCACGACCGGCGTCCCGCGCTCCAGCACCGTGGGGGCGGCGCGCCGTGACGTTCGGGCCGTTCCAGGCGAGCTGCCGCGGGTTCGTGGCCGAGAACGCCCGCTCGGCGTCCGTCATCGCGACCCAGGTCTTCCCGAGGACGTTGTCGTAGGCGAAGTGGTCGTAGATCGAGGGCTGCCCGCCGAGCTGTGCGCCGGTCCCGCCGTTGGTCACGGTGGAGAACCCGAGGCCGTGACCGAACTCGTGCAGGAGCACGGTCACCAGGTCGATCGCGTTGCCGTGATCGCCGTCGAGCCCGAGGTAGAACGGTGAGCCGGTCAGGCACCCGACCTGGCCCAGGTTGCTGTTGAACTGGGCCGAGATCATCGCGTCGTCCGGGACCGGATCCTCGCCCGCCAGCTTGGAGGTCAGCGAGGCGTGGTACCAGGTCCCAGGCACCGGCGCGCCCGGGAAGTCGGAGAAGATCCACCGGGGACCCGCGCTCCCGAGGACCGCCGAGGTCGCGTTGCAGCTCAGGGGATTGAAGGCCGCCACGATCGTGATCGGAACGGTGCTGTCGAGCGTCGCACCCCAGACGCTGGCCGCGTGCTGGAAGGCGTTGATGCGCTGCTGCCCGAGCGTGGTGCCGGGGTTGCCGCCGACCGGCGTGGCCGGCGTCGGGTCGTTGAATCCCTCGCCCGGACCGTCGGCGTTGTAGATCACGAAGGTCGCGTTCGCCTGCGCGGCCGTGGCGCCGACCATCAGGGCCGTGGCTGCGACGGCCGAACACCAGCGTACGATCCTATCGGTCGTCATCGCGCCGCTCCTGGGTCACGGGGATCGCCATCGCCTTCGTCGCGGCCGCGGAGCCGGTGACGCACTCCTGCTGCAACGTTCCGGCGGCGGTACGGCGCACCACCGAGTGCAGCATCGCCTCCTCGCCGAGGGCGGCGACGCGCGTGCCATCGGCCAGCGTGCGAACCTCCACGGGCGGAGACGCCGGCTCCGGCTCGGCGGAAGCCTGGATCATCTCCTCCGGGGTCGGGCTGCGGAGCTTCCCGGTGTCCGCGTCCTTGTACGCGCGCCCCTGGTCGGCGGCCCGGCCCGTGACCAGCTTCATCTGCTCGGGCGTGGCGGCCTGGATCCGGACGTTCGGCAGGACCAGCACTCCGGCCCGGACCTCGGGAGCCGGCTTGTCGGCCGCCTTCGCCGGGGAACCGACCGCGAGACAGGCTGCGAGGGCCGGAATCGCGGAGAACCGCAGCGCGGCTCTCCACGCGGACCGCCGCGGTTCGAAGCTCGAACTCGAGTTGCTCACTTCTGCCATTGGATTCCTCCGGAGTGCGGGAGCACTGCGATGTGAGCGGAGGTGCGTAACGGGCCCACCGTTCACCCGCTCGCAAAAGCTCGGGTCCACGGCCTGCCCGCGGACAGATCCTCTACACGGGCAAGGGTCGGGAAGGCGCTGCCGCGTGCCGCGGCGCGTCAGGAGCGCTACAGCACCGCGAGCAGCGCCAGGATGAACTGCGGGTAATACGGGTTCGTCCCGGCGGCGTCGCCCTTCACGCGGATGGCAGGCCCGGTGGGGACGGTGGCCCAGAGGTCGGGGGCGACACGCTTCAGATCGTAGAGACGGTTGTCGTAGCGGGCGACCAGGCCGTCGGGCGACAGCACGATGCGGACGCGCTTCCCGTCCACGGTGCCCTGGCAGGTCCACTCCTCGCCGTCCCGCTCCATCACCATGTTCAGGTTGGCTCCGGAGATGCGCTTCTCGGTGACCTTGAACACCCCGCTCAGGTCCTTGATGTTGCCCTTCCACTCCCCGTCCCCGCCGTCGGTGAGGTTCACGTTGGGACCGCGGACCCTTCCCGGCCCGTAGGCCGCGGAGCGGTTGTACGGGAGGGTGATCACCTCGCCGACCATGACCTCCACCGCCTGCGTGGGGGCCGCAGGTGCGTCGGCGGGCTTCGCTGCACCTGGAGCCGGCGCCGGGTCGTCGGAGAGGGCGGGGACGGGCGAGGCGAGCGCGACGGCGGCGAGAAGGACGAGAAGGCGTTCCACGGGCTTCCTCCAGTCGAGGGGCGAAAATGGTAGCACACGCGGGCGCGAGAGCTACGTCGCGGTGCGTGGGCTGATCGCCGCGGTCGACTTCTTGAGCCAGCGCTCGTACGGAATGGGCACGACCATGCTGGCGATGAGGTAGAGCAGCACCGCGCCGGTCACCGCCGGAACGTGCTCCGGTAGGGCGCTCGAGGCGAGGAGGAGCGCGACCCCGGGATGCCGCGACACGTTCGCCGAGGCGAGCGCACCGCGCTTGGTGAGGTCGGGACCACCGAGAAGGTGTCCCACCAGCAACCCGAACCCGATGATCACCACGCTGACGACGATCGTTCCCCGGCCGGTGACGGCGAGGATGTCCCTCCCCCTGGCCACGAGCAGGACGACGCCTCCGAGCAGGAGGAGCACGCTGCCGGCCCGGTCTGCGAGGAAGGCGAGGCGCGGGGCGGACGCCGGCCGGAACCTCCCGACGCCCATTCCCACCGCCAGCGGAAGGCCGATGGTGACGAGCAGCATCAGCTCGACCGACCAGGGATCCCGTGCGGTGTGGACGCCGAACACCACGTTCACGATCCAGATCATGACGGGTACCACCAGGATCGATGCGGCCGTCGCCATGACCTCGAGGCCGATGACGTAGCCGGACTCCGCGCCGAGCGCGTACCCCTTCTTGGCCCACGGAGGCAGCACCGGCGCGACCGCGAATCCCAGGAGCGCGGCTCCCACCCCCTTCTGGAGATCGAGGGACCAGACGAGGAGGAGCACGAAGGCCGGCTGCAGGACGAACATCGCGGCCAGGGCCCGGGCGCCGAGATCCGGCCGACGCAGGAGCAGGAGCGAATCGTCCGGCCGGGACCGGAGGCCGATCGCCAGCACGAGCAGCACGACGCCGAGGACCAGGACGAGCTTCAGGATGGTGGCAGGATCCAAGATCGATCTCCGGGGAGTGGTCCGAGCTCCGTTCGTGCTCGGGGCTTCGGCGCGGTCAGCTGAACGGGCCCACCCGGAGCATGATGCTCAGGATGGCCGCCAGCCCAACCAGCAGGAGCAGGAAGGAGGTGACGAGCGACATGGAGAGGGGGAAGGCACTCGTTCCCGGCAGGTAACCGTGCGCGATGAACTCGGCCCTCTGGCGCCGGAGCTGCAGCATGTACCGGACGTGATAGAGCGTCCCGAGGAGGAGGACGAGCACGCCGATGAAGACGAGCGCCAGCCCGAAGCGCGCCGGGGCCCGGGGAGGGATGATGCCGCTCCCGAGCGGGTTCTCCTTCGCGATCCCCTGGAAGAAGGTGAAGATCGTGAACCCGAAGCCGATGAGCGAGAGGGACGTGCGCATGGTGGCCATGAGCGTGCGCTCGGCCGCCATGCGGGTGCGCTGCACGGCGAGGCTCGTCCTCAGCGAGGCCATCTTCTCGTTGGCGCCGAGGTCGTCGTAGCTCATGTGCCGCCCCAATAGTAGCGGAGGTTGACCCACGCGGACGTGAAACTCGACACGTGCTCGCTGGCGATGCGCCCCAGCCGCCAGTCAATCTCGATCCCGGCCGCCAGTTCCGGGACACCCGTGTAGTAGACGCCGAGACCGAAGTTCTGCGTCGTGGCCAGCGCGCCGCCGAGGGGCGAGAGGAGGGAATAGACCCCGCTCAGCCCGAGGGGGAGGAACGGCACGAGGGGCCGGAGGTCCAGGTCGACCATGCCGGCGAGGGCGATTCCGCTAGAGGCGAACTGGGCGTTTCCGGACCCGTCGGGAAAGAGGAGCCGGACGTTCATGGTCACGCCGACGAACGGGAACGGCGCGAACGCTCCGGCGAGGGTGGGGATCCAGGTGAGCGCCTTGCGCTCCTGGTAGAACTGGTCGAGGGAGATCTGGCCGCTGTTCACGGCGTCGATGAGCCCCTGGACGATGAGCGCCGTGAACACCGGACCGTACTGTGCGTCCAGGATGGCCGCCAGGCGCACGTGCTCCCCGAGTCGAAGGCTTCCCTTCAGGCCGACCGAACCCGTGATCTGGGCGTTGGTGCCCAGGACGAGGAGGGAGCGGTTGCCCGTGCCCAGGTAGGCCGTGGCTTCGGCCGAACCGTGGATCGAGAGCCACTCGAGGATCCTCGCGTCGAGGACCATGCCGAGCCCGAGCCCGTTGAATCCGTAGGACCGGCTGTTCTGGAAATCGATGCGGGGCGGGGGGCCGAGGTCCAGGGTGGGCCCGATGGCATCGCCGCCTCCCACGCCCCAGAACAGCCCCGCGCTCGTGTACGAGAAGGGATCCTGGACGAGGTGGGAAGGCACGAACAGGTGCCCGGCGAGCGCACGATGGCTCACCGCTCCGCCCGCCGTCCCCGGCGTCGGCGCGGCGACCGGTTCCCCCTGCGCGAGGACCGGCGCGGGTGCGGCTACCATCAGGAGGATGCCGAGGAGTGGCCCGGAGCACTGGCGCATGGCGGCTGATTCTAACTTCCCCGGCCGTCGTCGCACGCCCCGTGACAATTCCAGGTGCGGCATTCCGGATGCCCCGATTAGACTGGTCCGTCCTCTGTCGTCCCGTCCTCCTGACCTCCGGGTGTCCCATGAAGCGCCTGTCCATCGCCCTGGCCGTCCTCGTCGCCGGAGCCGCCTTCGCCCAGGGGACCGTCCCGGCTGCGGCGGCTCCCTCCAGCACCTGGCCGCGCGTCATCGGCGTGCAGAACGGCTCCGTCGAGATCTTCCAGCCCCAGATCGAGAGCTTCCAGGGTGACCAGCTGGCCGCGCGGGCGGCCGTCGCCTGGACGCCGAACGGCCGGCCTCCTGCCTTCGGGGTCGTCTGGGTGCAGGCCCGGGTCTCCATCGACAAGGTCGCCGGAGACGTCGGCCTCGAGGATGTGAAGGTCCAGCGCGTCCGCTTCGCGAACATGAGCAAGGAGCAGGAGCAGCAGGGCCGGGCACTCCTCGAGAGGGAGATTCCCACCTGGGACCTGCACCTTCCCCTCCTCGAGCTGCAGGCGAGCATCGCCGTCAACGAGCGGGAGATCCAGGCGTCGGAGGCGCTCGACTTCACGCCGCCGCGGATGGTCTTCTCCCAGGACCCGGCGGTCCTTGTCGTCTTCGACGGAGCCCCGATCGAGCGACCGGTCGACTCGACCGAGCTGCGTCGCGTGGTCAACACGCCCATGCTGGTGCTGTTCGATCCGGCGACCCGGCTCTACTACCTGTCGGGCGGAAAGTTCTGGTACGCGGCGTCCGCCGCCACGGGTCCGTACGCCCCGGTGGCCGCGCCCTCACCGGCGGTGAGCGCCTTCTTCGCGCGGAATCCTCCACCGCCCATCGAGCTGGAAGGGAACCCGGAGGAGCAGGCGGCCGAGAAGGCCGTGCTCGAGCCCTCCACCCCGCCGCGGATCGTGGTGGCCACCCAGCCCACCGAGCTCTTCGTGTTCGACGGAGCTCCGCAGTACCGGCCGGTGGGCGACGACGCCTACCTGCTCTACGTCGCCAACACCGAGAGCCACGTGCTCGTCGACGTGATGTCGGGCGAGACCTACGTCCTCGCCTCCGGGCGGTGGTTCAAGGCCCTGTCCCTCGACGGACCCTGGGTGAACGTGCCGCCCGATCAGCTCCCGGGCCCCTTCCGGGACATCCCGCCCGAGTCCGACATCGGCGACGTGCGCACCTTCGTCGCCGGCACCGAGGAGGCCGCGGACGCGGTCGCCGACTCGCTCATCCCGCAGACCGCCGAGGTGAGGAGGGACCAGCAGTTCCAGCCGGCGTACGACGGCGCGCCCCAGTTCCAGCGGATCGAGGGGACGGAGCTGTCCTACGCCATCAACACGCCCGACTCGGTGGTCCTCGACGCAGGCCGTTACTGGGCGTGCGATCAGGGGGTCTGGTACACGGCTCCCGCCGCGGAAGGGCCGTTCGTGGTGGCCGACCAGCGGCCACCCCACATCGACCAGGTGCCGCCCACCGTCCACATCTACAACACGCGTTACGTCTTCGTGTACCGGTCGACGCCCCAGGTCGTGTTCGTCGGGCACACTCCCGGTTTCGTGGGCGTGTACCGCCACCGCGGCGTGGTCGTCTTCGGCACCGGATTCGTCTACCGCCCGTGGATCGGCCCCACCGTCTTCTTCGCGCGCCCCACCACCTTCGGCGTCCGGGTGGTCTACAACCCGTGGACGGGATTCGGGTTCGTGGTCAGCCCGGCGACGCCGTTCATCACGGTCGGAATCCACTTCCATCCCGCATTCGGACCCCGCCCGCGCCCGCCGGGCTGGTGGGGGCCGGTCGTGTACCGTCCCGTGTTCATCGTTCCGCCGACGCGGCACGGCTGGCATCGGCCGCCCCCGGGCTTCCGGCCCCCGCCCCCCGTGGTTCGTCCTCCGCCGCCCGGCACCCGGCCCCCGCCGGTAGCCCGGCCGCCGCGCCCCGAGGCCCCAGGCACCGGCGGCCCGGCCGCCCGCCGCTGGAGCCCGCCCCGGCGTCCCGCCGGGCCAGCGCCCCGGAAGCAACATCTACAACCAGGCCCAGAACCGCCCGCGCAACGCCGAGCGCCCCGTTGCGCAAGCCCCGCGGCCGACCCCGCAACCGGTGGACCGGCCCAACAACGTCTTCGGCGATCGGTCCGGCAACGTGTACCGCCAGAACGACCGGGGCAACTGGGACCGGAACACCAGGCAGGGATGGGAGCCGCAGCGTCCCACGCAGCCCCCGCCCGGCAACACCACCCGGCCGACGCCCGCCCCCGGAGGCGGACAGGGTCAGCGGACTCCGCCGCACGGGCCAGCCGACCCGCCAGGCGACGCCCCCGGGCCAGAATCAGGGCCAGCCGACCCGCCAGGCGCCACCCCCGGGGCAGAACCGGGGCGGCGCAGCACCGGCCGGCCTTGGCCAGGATGCGGCGGCGCGCCAGCGAAGCGCACCACCTCAGAGAGCCGCACCCCAGCCGGCGCGAGCCGCTCCGGCAGGCGGCGGAGCGGGTGGCCAGCGGCGCTGAGCCACGCTGCGCGCCGGAAACGAAAAGGGCCGGCCTGATCCGGGGCCGGCCCACGAGCCGTTTCCGCGCGGCCTGAAAACGAGGAGCCGGTCCCGAAGGACCGGCTCCGTGCTCGACCCCTCAAACCATGTCAGAAATGGAACTCGGGTGAGGCCAGAAGCTGGAGGCCGCCAATCCAGTAGCCCTGGTAGCTGCCGCCCTCCAGCACGAGGTCCAGGCCGATGCCGAGCCGGTTCGCGTTCAGGAAGGAGGCGCCGCCGCCGATGCGGAAGGCCCCGCCGTAGGTGGAGTTGGGGCCGATGTACATGCCGCCACCGACGCGGAACCGACCCACCGTGTCCTGCGTGGACGGCCCGAACTTGGCGACGTAGTCTAGGGTCGGCTGCCAGACGGTCGCGCTCGCCGAGGCGCTCTGCCCGGTGGTGAGCTGGCCCGAGACGGTTCCCATCATCACGTTGAACCCGATGCTGATGTTGTTCATCCCCTGCAGGTTGAAGTCGATTTGCGGACCTACCGTGAAGGGGATGTAGCTCGCCCAGGCGCCCCCGCTGCAGGAGACCGTCCAGCCCCAGTAGAAGCAGTTCCAGTAGGTCGAGTTGTAGAAGCTGACGCCCAGGTTCACGCGGGCGACGTTGTTCCAGACCTGGAGCTGCTGGACGGGCTGGGGCTGCTGGCCGGGCTGCGTGAAGGTGTACTGGGCGCTCGCGGGGGCGGCGGCGGCGAGCGCGCAGGCGAGGACGGCGATGCGGGCGAGGCGGATCATTTTTGTCCCTCCGATGGTGGTGTAATCAAAACGGGGCATTATAACGGGGCGCGGTTTGGAATCCGTATAACCCGCAGGAAACCCGCAGTCACCCGTTTCCCCACGACGCACACACCCTGCGTGACCAGCAAGGAGATCTGGATGAATCCGACCCGTTCGATCCTCGCCCTCGCCCTCGCACTTGCGGTCTCAGCGCTGCCCGCGGCCGCCCAGACGCCCGCGGCCAAGCCCGATGCCCCCGCCGCGGCACCGACGCCGAAGGCCGCCCCGGCCCCGCCGGCCGCGGAGCCCGACTACGTGCCTACCGGCGAGATCCGGGTCCGCCTCTCCGCATCCTACGACGCCACGCGGGTTCGCGGCCCCAACACCAACCTGACCCTCGCATCCGATGGGCGCTGGGCCGGGAGGATCGCCGGCCAGTCCACCCGGCTCCAGGTCACCCCCACCCGGATCACCGGCGCCGGAGTGACCCTGACCGTCACCCGCGAGGACGACCGCCTCTCCGTCCAGGGGACGGCCGCCGGCGCCCGCGTGCGAATCGTGGCGACGAAGACGTCTCTCGACGCACAGGCTGGCAATCGCAGGTTCAACGGCACCCGCGACGCGGACGGCAACTGGCGTCAGGCCAACCAGGCGGGGGGGGCAACCAACTTCCGCTTCACCGGTTCGGCCGGCGACCCGCTGACCGCCCCCGAGCCGCAGTGGATCCTGGCTCTCATCGCCGCGCTGTGAGCGGGGGCTCCACCGGGCTCCGCAGCGCGATCATCCGCAGCACGAAGTAGCCGGCCAGGGCAGCCGCCAGGTGCTTCAGCGTGTGGCCGCTGACCCCGGCAGCCTCCAGGATCTGCCAGTCCAGCGCCTCCAGGATCTTCGCCGCCACGTAGGCGCCGAAGATCATGTAGACGTCGTTGCCGCGGGTGTACCGCGACGGGAGCATCGCGATGACCAGCATGACGAGGACGGAGAACCCCTGGAGGATGCCGTAGGGGGTCACGTTCCCGGCTCCGGCCCTCTCCGTCTCGCGCCAGTAGACGACCGAGCCCACGCCGACGAGCAGCATGGGGGCGAGCAGGATCACCCCGGCCCGTAGGCTGATGCGTTCGGCGATCTGCGCGGCCACCAGCGCCATGAAGGAGATCGTCATGGGCAGGCGATCCCAGAACAGCGTCTCGTTGTCCGGGGCCAGGTGATAGTAGGCCGACCCTCCCGCGGTCAGCACCATCCCGACGAAGAAGACCGCATAGAGCGACCGCTCCGCGCCCGTGGCCAGCCGGGTGCGCGGGCGGTAGGCGACAACGATGCCCGCCACCCCCACCAGCAGGAATGCCGCATTGGAGACCACGTCGAGGAAGTTGGCCACCCCGAGCACGGACCGGGAGTCGGCGAAGTCGTGGTACGCGGGGGGTTGGGGCATGGCCGGAAGCAGGAACGCCGCTGCAAAGGCCACCACGGCCAACCCCACGATCATCCAGGCTCGCTTGCGCATGACGGGCACCCGGTCTTCATAGACGATCGCTCCTCCGGCGGTCGAGTACCGTGGGAACCGATTGGCTTGCCGCTGAGTGGCCGGCGCAGCCTGGACGTGACAAGGGCTCGACAGGGTCGTTGCGTGACACCCGCCCCCCCGGGTGGGGCGCCCCGTGGCCAGGCATGAATCTCCCTCGACTCTCCGTATGTGCTCCATTAGCTTTCAACGGTTTGGGGTAGATACCGTTCGCCGGGACTGCCGGGTAGCGTCGTGGGAGGGAATCGTGCACACGAAGGGACGATGGATCGGCGCCGGGCTTGTCGCCCTGCTGGCTGCCGCGACCGCCCGGGCCGGGGACCCGATCCTGCCGCCGAACCCGACCGACGAGGATCTGGCGATGGCCGCCCAGAACCCGGTCTCCGACCTGATCAGCGTCCCCTTCCAGGACATCATCGGCTTCGGGGTCGGCCCACAGCGGGAGGTCGCGAACGTCCTCAACATCCAGCCGGTCGTCCCGTTCCACCTCACCCAGGACTGGAACCTCATCACCCGCACCATTCTCCCCATCGTGACCATGCCCAACTTCACGGGTGGTGGAAGCACGACCGGGCTCGGCAACGTGATGGCCACCGCGTTCCTGGCGCCCGCCCGTCCCGGGGCGGTGATCTGGGGCGCCGGGCCGGTGGCCACCTTCCCGACCGCGACGTCGCCGCAGCTCGGGTCCCAGTCCACCTGGGGGCTCGGCCCGTCGGCCGTCGTGCTCGCGATGCCCGGTCCCTGGGTGCTGGGCGCGCTCGTGAACAACGTGTGGTCGGTCGCGGGAGCGAGCGCGAACGCCATGGTCCTGCAGTACTTCGTGAACTACAACTTCGAGAGCGGCTGGTACGTGTTCAGCTCGCCCATCCTCTCCGCGAACTGGGAGGCGTCCTCCGGCCAGAAGTGGGACGTCCCGTTCGGGGGTGGAGCCGGGCGCATCGTCTGGATCGGCCCCCTCCCCTTCAACTGCAACGTCTCCGCCTACTACCACGCAGTCCGGCCCGACTTCGGCCCGAACTGGAGCGTCCGGCTGCAGGCCACCCTCCTCCTCCCGCGGAGCATGTTCTTCTAGCAACCGCAGCTGCAGTGCAGTGTCGACATCAACGTAGACGGAAAGGAACCGACCGATGGCCAAGACGGGCAAGCCGAACATCCTCGTACTCTGGGGCGACGACGTGGGCTGGTGGAACATCAGCTACAACAGCCGCGGGCAGATGGGCTACCGCACGCCCAACATCGACCGCGTCGCCAACGAGGGCGTCGCCTTCACCGACTACTACGCCCAGCAGAGCTGCACGGCCGGACGCTCCGCCTTCATCACCGGGCAGAACCCCATCCGCACGGGCCTCTCCAAGGTCGGAATGCCGGGGGCCGACATGGGCCTCCGCCCGGAGGATCCGACCATCGCCGAGCTCCTGAAGCCGCTCGGATACACCACCGGCCAGTTCGGGAAGAACCACCTGGGCGACAAGGACGAGTTCCTGCCCACCGTGCACGGCTTCGACGAGTTCTTCGGCAACCTCTACCACCTGAACGCCGAGGAGGAGCCCGAGGACCCGGACTACCCCAAGGACCCCGAGTTCAAGAAGCGCTTCGGGCCCCGCGGCGTGCTCCACTGCTGGTCGGACGGCAAGGGTGGCCAGAAGATCGAGGACACCGGGCCGCTCACCAAGAAGCGGATGGAGACCATCGACGAGGAGGTCACCGAGCACGCGCTCCGCTTCATGACCGACGCCGCCAAGGCCGAGAAGCCGTTCTTCCTCTGGTACAACACCACCGCCATGCACTTCCGGACCCACGTCTCCGCGAAGAACAAGGGGAAGAGCGGCCAGGGCGACTACAACGACGTCATGGTGGCCCACGACGAGCTCATCGGGAAGATGCTCGACCGGGTCGACGAGCTCGGCATCGCCGAGAACACCATCGTCATGTATTCGACCGACAACGGCGTCCACTACAACACCTGGCCGGACGCGGGCATCACGCCCTTCCGCAGCGAGAAGAACACCAACTGGGAGGGGGGCTGGCGCGTTCCGGCCTTCGTCCGCTGGCCCGGCAAGATCAAGCCGGGCACGGTGGTGAACGGCATCGTCACCCACCAGGACTGGCTGGCCTCCTTCCTCGCCGCTGCAGGTGAGCCGAACATCAAGGAGAAGCTGCTCGAGGGGTACAAGATCGGCGACCGGACCTACAAGGTCTGCATCGACGGCTTCAACATGCTGCCCTACATCACCGGAGCCGTGAAGGAGAGCCCGCGCAACTCCTTCGCCTACATCAGCGACGACGGCGACATCATGGCCATCCGGATCGGCGACTGGAAGATGGTCCTGCTGGAGCAGAGGGCCAAGACCCTGCAGTGCTGGTTCGAGCCCTTCATCAAGCTGCGCATCCCCAAGATCTTCCACCTGCGGCGCGACCCCTTCGAGCGGGCCGACGAGAACTCCAACACCTACTGGGACTGGTGCATCTCCCACGCCTACCTCATCTACCTGATGCAGGGGTTCGTCGCGGGCCAGATCGAGACCTTCAAGAAGTTCCCGCCGCGGCAGAAGCCCGCCTCCTTCAACCTCGACGCGGTCCTCGCGTCCCTCCAGGACGCGGCGGGCAGCGCCAACCACTGACCCGCTTTCGCGGTCCGTGACACCTGGGTGCGGCAACCGGATCCCGTTCCGGTTGCCGCTCCTTTCCATCGAGGCCCCGCATGTCCGTAGAGCCCGCCGCATCGGTCGAGATCCCGTCGGCGCTCTCGCCACCGGCGTTCCACCTCCTGGCCAAGCCGAGCGGGTCCACCTGCAACATCGACTGCACCTACTGCTTCTTCCTGTCCAAGGATGCGCTGTACCCCGGCGACAAGCAGCGGATGAGCGAGGCCACCCTCGAGGCCTACATCCGGCAGTTGCTCGAGGCGCACCGCACCCCCCAGGTGACGGTCGCCTGGCAGGGGGGCGAGCCCACGCTCATGGGGCTCCCCTTCTTCGCCCGCGCCGTCGAGCTGGTGGAGAAGTACCGACGCCCTGGCCAGGTCGTGCAGCAGACCTTCCAGACCAACGGGCTCCTCCTCGACGACGCGTGGTGCGCCTTCTTCAAGAAGAACGACTTCCTCGTCGGCCTCAGCGTGGATGGTCCGCGCGAGCTGCACGACACCTACCGGCTCGACCGGCGCGGCCAGGGCACCTTCGACCGGGTCATGGAGGGCTGGCGCCACCTGCGCAAGCACGACGTGCCCTTCAACGTCCTCTGCACGGTCAACGCCGCGAACCAGGAGCGTGGCCGGGACGTCTACCGCTTCTTCCGGGACGAGCTCTCGGCCCAGTGGATCCAGTTCATCCCCATCGTCGAGCGCGCCACCGAGGAGACGCTGGCCGTCGCCAACCAGGGATGGAGCGACCGCCCCGGCCGCGCCCCACGCCCCCTGTACACGCAGAGCGGCGCCCTCGTCACCGAACGTTCCGTGGGCGGCGCCGCGTACGGCCAGTTCCTGATCGACGTCTTCGAGGAGTGGGTGCGACGCGACGTGGGACGGGTCTACGTGCAGCTCTTCGACGTCACCCTCGAGGCCCATTTCGGCCGTCACCTCCTGTGCATCCACGCCCCCACCTGCGGCTACGGCCCGGCGCTGGAGCACAACGGGGACCTCTACACCTGCGACCACTTCGTGGAGCCCGGGCAGGAGCTCGGAAACATCCACGAGACCCCGCTCGTCCAGCTCGTCGCCTCGCCCAAGCTGCGCCGGTTCGGGGACGACAAGCGCGACCGGCTCACCCGGCAGTGCCAGCGCTGCGAGGTGCGATTCCTCTGCAACGGGGGGTGCCCCAAGGACCGCTTCGTGACCTCCTCGGACGGCGAGCCGGGCCACAACTACATGTGCGCCGGACTGGAGGCGTTCTTCCAGCACACGCGCCCCGCGATGCAGGTGATGGCGAACCTGTTCCGGAGCCGGAAGCCGCCCGCCGAGGTGATGGCATGGGTGGCCGCCGAGGACGGCCGGCGCGACCCCTACCAGCCCTGCCCCTGCGGCGGCGGGCGCAAGTTCAAGTTCTGCCACGGCGACAGGAGAGCCTGATGCCCTCGTTCCTCCAGAAGGTCCGGACGCTGGCGCCGGCCCGCGCCGACCTCAAGCCGGACCTGGTGGCCGGCCTCACCTTCGCGGTCGTGGCCGTGCCGCAGGCCATGGGGCATGCCCTGCTCGCAACCGTGAATCCGGTCATGGGCATCTTCACCCTGATGGTCGCCGTCCCGGTCGCGGCGGTGACCACCGGATCCGTGTTCATGAACGTGTCGACGACCGCGGCGACGGCGGTGGCGGCGGGGGCGGAACTGGCGGACATCGCCCCCGGCGATCGTATCGCGGCGCTGGCGGCGCTCGTCCTCCTGGTGGGAGTGATCCAGCTGCTCGCTGGCGTGCTCCGGGCCGGATCGATCCTGCGCTTCGTCTCCGATCCGGTCATGACCGGCTTCCTGAACGGCGTGGCGGTGCTCATCATCCTGGGGCAGCTCGGGGAGCTGACCGGTTACCGCAGCACCTTCTCGAACGCCGTGGCGCGGGCCCTCGACCTCCTCCTGCGCCTCCACCGGATCGACGTGCGGACCACCATCATCGGCGGGCTGGCGCTTGGAGCGATCGTCCTCCTGCTCCGGTCCCGGCTGAGCAAGTTCGCCTTCGTCCTCGCCATCGGCCTCGCCACCGGCCTCCTGGCCGTGCTCTCGCTCCCGGCCCTGGATCCCGGACAGGGCTGGCAAGCGGTCCGGATCGTGCGCGACGTGTCGAGCATCCCGCGCAGCCTCCCCGGACTCTCCCTGCCCCAGCCCGCGATGCTCCTCACCATGCTCGTCCCGGCCCTGTCGGTGGCCATCATCGGGCTCGTCCAGGGCGCCGGGGTCAGCCAGGCCTACACCAACCCGGACGGACGGTTCCCGGACGTCTCCCGCGACTTCCTCGGCCAGGGAGCCGCCAACATCGCCACTGGTCTCGTCGGCGGCCTCCCCGCGGGGGGGTCGATCTCCGGCACCGCCCTCATCATCGGCGCCGGCGCCCGGTCGCGCTGGACCAACGTCTTCGGCGGCGCCGCCGTGGCCGTCATCGTGCTCCTGGCCGCTCCGCTGGCCGAGATGGTTCCCATGCCCGCCCTGGCGGCGCTCCTCATCGTGGCCGGATTCCAGGGGCTACGCATCGCGCCGGCCCTGACGGCCTGGAGGACGGGATGGGCGCCGGCGGCGGCGATGACGCTCACGTTCCTGGCCACCCTCTTCCTGCCCCTGCACTTCGCCGTGCTCCTCGGCGTGGCCTTCACCATGCTCCTGCACGTCACCCGCGAGTCGAACCGGACCGAGGTCAACGAGATCGTGCTCGTGCCCGGTGGGATGCCCGAGCTCCGGCCCGCTCCTCGCGAGGCCCCCAGCAACCAGCTGACCGTGCTGGTGGTCAACGGCAGCCTCTTCTTCGCCGCCGCGAAGAACGTCGGGGACCTGCTGCCTTCCGTGGAGGGCTCCTCGCGCGCCGTCGTGGCCCTGGCCCTCCGGGGGAAGACCGACCTGGGGAGCACGTTCATCGCCGTCCTGCAGCGCTACGCCCGGGCGCTACAGGCGCGCGGAGGCAGGCTCATGCTGGTCGGGATCGATCCTGCCGCCCGGGAGCAGCTGGCCCGGACGGGCACCCTCCAGGTCATCGGCGAGGAGAACGTCTTCCTCGCCACCGAGCAGCTCGGCGCATCGGTGAACCAGGCCGCCGCAGCGGCCCATGCCTGGCTCGGGCAGACCCCGTCCGGCGAAGCGCGGTGAGCGGCCCCACCCGGGTGGAACCCGAACCCGATCACTGCGCCGCGGGGGCCGGCCGCCGCGGGACGATTCCCTCGTCGATGCGCTCGACGACGTAGGCGAAGAACGGGTTCGACGACACCCGCAGCAGCGCGTCCAGGCTCACGATGAGGGCCCCGCGCTCCCCGCGTCCAGCCATGGCGCCGAGCGCGATCCCGTAGTCCTCCGTCCCGTCGGGCTGCAGCCCGTAGAGGGCGTCGGTCGGCGGGAACGGCAAGGCCACGTGCGAGAGGGAGAAGACGTCCTGGGGGTAGTAGAGCCCCAGCGGACGCACGGTGGCGGTGGTCTGGCCAGCCTCGATGACGCGCGCGATCTCCTCCCGGTCGTCGGGGCCGCCGTTCGTGATGATGGTGGTGCGGTAGTTTCGCGGCGGGTCCGGGAGCATGCGCTCCACGAGCGTCTCCATCGAGCTCCGGAGGAGCGGGCTGAACAGCGCCGCCCGGTTGAGGTCGAAGAGGACGAGCTCGCTCCCGTTCCTGGGCAGGTGGGCGTAGAGCGCGTCGATGATGGCCCGCGTGTGGACGGTGTAGTCGAGGACCGACTGGAAGGTGAGGATGGGGGCGATCTCCCCGAGGCGCCCCTCGCGCTCGTACCGGGCGATCCGGCCCTGGAGCACCTGCGTCAGCCGGTGGGACTGGGTGGCGCCGTTCACCGGGAACGAGTTGTACTTGAACGGGTTGAACTCCGGCAGGTTGGAGAGCCAGGCGGCCTTGGCGAAGCGCGGCAGCACGGCGGGGAGCCCGGCCAGCCCGGCGAAGCGGGCGAAGCTGGTCACCCCGATCATGGGGGAGATGAGGATGAGGCGATCCGGCCGCGGCAGGGTCTTGTCGCCGAGCGCGTCGAGCGCGTACATCATCGCCAGCGCGCCACCGTTCGAGAACCCGACGATGTGCAGCGGGGTCGAGGGGCCCGCCCGCCTCCGGGCCTCCCGCACCGCGAGCCGGGTCGCCGCGAGCCACTCCTCCCACTCCACGGTGGACAGCGCGGCGGGTACGGTGCCGTGGGCCGGTAGCCGGGGGGCGACCGAGACCCACCCTGCCGCGCGGTAGAGCCGGGCGATGTGACGCAGGCTGTACGGAGAGTCGGTGAGCCCGTGCAGGAAGACGACCGCGCCGAGCGGCGGACCGTCGGGCTCGAGCACGTAGGAACGGTTCCAGTCCTGCTGGAACCGGGGCGGGTAGATCGGGCTCCCGTCGAAGTAGCGGTTGCCCGGGATCCGGTCCTCGTCCTCGAGGCCGCGCTTCAGCTCGGCGCCGAGGCGATCGAAGAGCGCCGCCTCGGCCTTGACGTACCCGGCCCAGTCGGTCCGCTCCATCTCGTCGACCGTCAGTTCCTCCGGCACGTAGGTGTGCCACACGCGGAGCGGCGGCCCGCGCTGGGTCTCGACGACGCGCCCCACGAAGAGGGTGACGACGACGACGACCGCCAGGATCCCCGCGCGCTTCAGCCACCGAAACAGCCCGGCCGTCATCCAGCCATCCTCCTAGGCGAGCGCCTTGGCCTTCAGCTTCGCGTACTCTTCCTGGGTGATGGTCCCGGCGTCGAGCAGCGCCTTGGCGGCGGCGATGTGCTCCGCCGGCGACTTGCCGGCCACCTCGCGGATGTAGTTCTCCGTCTCGGACCGGGCCTTCTGCACGCTGGCGCGCTGCCGCTCCGACATGCTCCTCCCGCGGCTCAGCACGTAGACGATGGCCGTGAAGACGGGCAGGAAGATGAGCCCGATGATCCAGATGGCCCTCGACCCGCCACCGAGGTCCGGATCGCGGAAGAGGTCGACGACGATCTGGAAGAGGATGATGAGGTACGAGATGAAGATGAACGACGAGAAGATGAGCCAGACGAGATCCCAGAAATTGGACACGTGATTCCTCCCGATTTGAGCCCTGCATCTTAGTGTCCCATCCGTGCTCCCGCGCCATTGGATCTCGGGGTACCCCGACTGGTAGTCTGCGTCCCCGCCATGTCACGCCGAGGAATCACCGTCCCGATCGGGGCTGTCTGCCTCGGGCTGCTCCTGCTGGCCTCGCGGGCCGAGGCCCGCGAGCGAACCGACGTCGTCACCCTCCGTGGCGGCCTCCGCGTCCCGGGCGAGATCCTCCAGATGACGCTCGGCCGCCTGAGCCTCCGCACCGACGACATGGGGAGGGTCTCCATCGAGTGGCTCCGCGTGACGCAGATCGAGAGCACCTACCCGTTCGCCGTGGAATTCTCGTCGGGAACGACCTACTTCGGCCCGCTCCACGCGGGCGAGGAGGGCGAGCTCCTGGTCGGAACCCGCTCCGTGCGGCTGGACGAGGTCGTGTCCATCACGCCCGTCGACGACCGCTTCTGGAACCGGGTCCGCGCCTACGCGGACCTGGGCTTCTCCCTCGCCAAGGCGAACAAGGCCCTGACCCTCTCGGCCGACGGCGGGTTCGACTACCGGGGGGAGGTGTTCGGGATGTCCGCGACCTTCGGCACCTACGTCCAGGGCAGCGAGCAGGTGGCGGCGACCACCGAGAACTCGCTGGCGCTCTCCGGCAGCTACTACTTCAAGCCCTGGCGGGTGAGCCTGCTCGGCGGGCTCGACCAGAACGCCGAGCTCGGCCTCAACCTGCGACTGTCGACGGGCGCCGACATCGCCTACGCGGCGATCCGGAACAGCTTCATGGAGCTCTGGCTGGCCACTGGGCTCACCGTGGCCTGGGAGCAGTACACGGGAGTGAGCTCGGACGTCGCCGTCGCCGGCTACTTCGACGCGACCTGGCGAGCCTTCCGCTACGCCAGCCCCGAGCTGGACACCGAGATCGAGCTGTCCCTGCTTCCGGTCCTGAACGACCTCGGGCGCGTGCGAGGAACGGCCACCGGCAGGGTCAAGTACGAGGTCTTCTCGGACTTCAACGTGGGGTGCAACCTGATGCTACACCTTCGACACCCGCCCGCCCGACGAGAACGCGTCGAGGAGCGACTACCGCCTCACGCTGTCCATCGGCTGGTCCTACCGCCGCTGAGCATCCCCGCCCGGGCGCGAACCCGGACGCAAGAGCGGCCGGCCCCGTGAGGAGCCGGCCGCCAGGTGCGACGCGTCTTCGACCGCCGACTAGTTCGTGATCACGAAGTCGACGCGCTGGTTCTTGTAGCGCCCCTCCTTCGTGTCGTTCGGCGCGATGGGCTGGTTCCAGCCGAAGCCGACGGCCTCGAGCCGCTCGGGGGCGATGCCGCCCTTCTCCACCAGGTAGGCCTTCACGGCCTTGGCGCGGAGATCCGAGAGCCTCAGGTTGAACTCGGCGCCGGCCTTGCCGCGCTTCGCCGAGATGGGATCCTTCGAGGCGTGCCCCTCGACGCGGACCCGGAAGTTCGGGTTGGCCTTCATGACCGTCGCCACGTCGTTCAGGATCTCGTACGACTTGGGCTGGATGGTGTCCTTGTTGGTGTCGAAGAAGATCACGTCGTCGATGACGATCTTCTTGCCCTCGACCTTGGCGTGCGAGGGCGCCGGCGGGGGCGGCGCGACCGGCTTCGGCGTCACCTTCACGTCGATGGCGACCACGTCGAGGATCCGGTAGTCGACCTTCTGGCCGACCGAGACGCCGTCGAGCAGGGCGGGGTTCTCGACCTTGACCGGGAAGCTACGCCCCTCCGGGCCGGCGAAGGTCACGGTGTTCGTGGCCTTGTCGACGGCCGAGACCGTGGCGGTCCCCTCGGCGAAGGTCTCGCCGGCCTCGACGACCTGGTTCGTCCGGGAAGCGGACTGGAACGCGGCCGCGACCTCGGGCTGCAGGGCGGCCTGGCCGCCCTTCTCGGTCACGAACGTGGCCGAGCGATACGTCTCCACGACGATGGTGTCGTCGACGTTGATCTTCTCGAGCCCCTGGATGTTCTTTCCCGCCCGGACGGTGCGAACCGTGCCGCTCGGCCCCTTGACGGCGATCTTGCGGCCGGCAGGGTCGACCGAGGACACGACGCCCTCGAGCTTGCCCGTCGAGACGGAGCGGAAGGCAAGGAGCTTGTAGGTGTTCTTGGTAGTATCGGGCGTGAACGTCTGGGCGTCGACGCTACCGGCAGCGAGGCCGATGGTCACGACAGCGACAGCGAACAGGATCCTCTTCATCGGATGGTTCTCCTTCCCAGTGAAGGCGGCTTCAGGCCGCCAGCTTCGAGCGGGAATCTGAAGAGTCCGTATATCCCACCCGAAGTCAAATCTCCGCGAATTGTGCTCTCGCGACCCATAGTCACGCGCATTGCGTCACGGCCGGGGCCCAGGGACGCCCCCGTCGGGTACATCCCGTAGCACTCCCGGTGGAGCCGCTCCCGTCTCTGGCGCCGTGGCAGGCTGCGCAGCACTACCCTTCGGTCCCGCCCCCGGTTTCCTGCCCGATTCCCGACCAGGACCGCGTGTCCCTCGGGCCGGCTGCCGGGCGAACGTCGACGGGGAACCCGGTGAGGTGGGCCATCCCGCTCACCCGCTCGATCCCCTCGGGACCGTCGGCGGCCAGAAGATTCACGTTCACGCCACTCGTCCGTGACGCGACGGTGAGCCCGGTGGCGTGCTGGTGTCCCCACCCGTGGGGAAGCGCCACCGTCCCTGGCATGAGGTCGGAGAGGTACTTCACGGGCAGACGAACCGTGGCCACCCGCGTCGAGACGTCGGCCACCGCCCCGTCGTCCAGGCCCGCCCGGGCGGCGTCGTCCGGGTGCATGTAGAGCAGGTTCGTCCCCGGCTGTGCGAACGGCTCGATGTTGTGGGTCCACGAGTTGTGGGTCGTCACGGCACGGCGCGTCACGAGCTTGAGCTGCTCCGGGCGGGACCGCTCCCGCTCGAAGTCGGCGTCGAGCTTGCCGGCCTGGGCGAGGAGCCTCGCCGGCGCCAGGTCGATCAGGCGGTCGTCGGTGACCACCCGCTTCTCCAGGAAGTCCCCTCCCCGGTTCGGCTCGCGCAGGCGGCCGTGCGGGGCGCGCAGGAGCGCCCGGAACGACCCCTGGCCCGTGGCCCGGAGGATGGCCGAGAGGAGGAGCCTCTGGGGCACCGCGGGGTGCGATCCCGGGCGCGGCGCGACCGCCTTCATCGCCTGGAGGAGCCCCTGGGCGATCCGGGAGCCGAAGAGCGACACCCCGCTCTCCCTGCACAGGTCGAGGTAGATGGACGCCTCGTCGCGCACGTCTCCGGGCGGCGGCAGCACCGCCTCGGTGGCCTGGAGGTAGGGGCGCTCCTGCATCCCCAGCATGAGGGGAAAGATGAAGGGGAGATCGGGGCGCTCGAGCGGCGAGGTGCAGGGCAGCACGTAGTGGGCGACCGACCCGGTCTCGTTCTTGAAGATGTCGAGCGTGACGAGCAGCTCGAGCTTCTCGAAGGCCTGTCGGAGCCTCCCGGCGTTGGCCATGGTGATGAGCGGGTTCCCGCCGGTGACGAAGAGGGCCCGGACCTGCTTGTCGCCGGGGGTGAGGATCTCGTCGGCGAGGATCCCGCCCGGGAACCCGTCGTTCACCGACGGGAAATCGCCGACCCGGGAGCGGTCGTTCCGCATCAGCGTGCCGGTCTTCTTGCCGAAGGCGGCGAAGTCGATGACCCCGTTCCCGACCAGGGTCCCGCCCGGCCGGTCGAGGTTCCCGGAGACGCAGTTCGCGACCTCCTGGAGCCAGAAGGCGAGCGATCCGTTCGATCCCATGTTGACGCCGGTGGACGAGTAGAGCGCCGCGCCGTCGGCGGTCCGGAAGGCCTCCACCATCTCGCGCAGCTTCGCGGGGGGGATGCGGGTGACCTCCGCGGTGCGCTCCGGCGTCCAGGGCGCGCACAGCTCCCGGATCGCCTCGATTCCCTTCGCGAACCGCCCGACGCGGGCCTCGTCGACGCCGCCGGCGAGGAGCTCCCGGAGGAAGGACAGGTAGAAGAAGACGTCGGTGTCGGGCCGGATGAAGACGTGCTCGCCGGCGGCACGTGCGGTCTCGGTCCGGCGCGGGTCCACGACGAAGATCCGCCCTCCCCGCGCCTCGATGGCCTGGAGCGCCCGGGCCGGGTTGGGGACCTGGAGGAAGCTCCACTTCGAGATGACCGGGTTGGCCCCCACGATGACGAGGCAGCGGATCCGCTCCAGGTCGGGGAACGGCTGGGTGAACGGGAAGCCGTAGACCTCTCGGGCCACCGCGAACTTGTTCGCGCAGTCCTGGGTCGACGACGAGTACATCGATCGGGAGCCGATCCCGGTGAGGAACCCCTGGGCGAAGACCGGGTGGAGCACGCCGAAGCCGGCCGCCGTGCCCACGTACATCGCGATGCTGTCCGGCCCGTGGTCGGCGCGCAGCTGCCGGACCTTCGTCCCGATCTCGCGGAGCGCCCGGTCCCAGTCGATCTTCTCCCAGCGGTCGCCGGTGCGCTTCTCCGGCGCGAGCAGGCGATCGGGGGACGCGTAGATCTCGTGCTGGCGGAGCCCCTTCGGGCAGGAGAAGCCCCGGGTCGCCACGTGGTCGTCGTCGGCGCGCACCTTCACCACGCGGCCGCCCTCGACCTCGACGACGAGGCCGCAGAGCGATTCGCAGATCCGGCAGAAGGTGGTGTGCTTTTCGGCCATCGTGGACGTCCTGGATTCAGCGGGGGAGGAGGGCGCGCGCGTCGGCGATCCAGGACGGCGCGTCGGGGTCCTTCGACCACGGGGCGATCTCCGCGAGCTCGATGGCCCGCAAGAGGGCCGCCTGCCCGCCCGGCTTGTCGCCGTTGTTGATGAGCACCTCGCCGAGGGCCAGCTGGTTCGGCGGATAGTCCGGACGGAGTTCCACCGCCTTGCGGGCGTGCGGGATCGCCTCCTCCGCATCCCCCGGCCCGACGGGCCACCCCGGCGCCCGGACGAGCAGCAGCGCCAGGACCCGCTCCGGTCCGGCCTCGTCGAGGAGCGGCGCCTCGCTGGCCGCCTCGCGGAGGAGCTGGACCATCCGCTTGAGCCCGTCCTCGGCGGTGACCGGACGGTCCCTCGCCTGGAGCCCCAGCGCGACCGCCAGCCAGTACTTGCAGGGCGCGGAAGCGGGGTCCCGGCGAAGGCACCACTGGCCCACCTGGACGGCGCTCACCGAGAGCTCGGTCCGGTCCTTGATCCCCTTCTCCCGCTCGGCGAGCCAGGCCTTGGCGCGCATGGCGCAGAGGAGGCCGTCCACCTGCGTCTCGTCCGCCTTGGAGGCGGCGAGGCACAACCCCTCCGCCCGCCTGACCGCGGCCGCGTCGGGGCGCTTCGCGAACTCCTCGTCGGCCTCCTGGAGGAGCGCGTTGGCAGGCACCGTTCCCCGGTCCTCCCGCTGCAGCGTCGAGATCGGGGGCGGCTCCTTGAGCGCGGAAGCGCATCCGGCGCCGAGGAGCGCGCCCAGCCAGCAGAGGCGGGAGAGGCGCGTCACTTCGCGGCGGCCCCGTATGCCTTGCGGGCGGCGGCCAGGGCCTGCGTGTCGAGCGGGACGAAGCCCTGGAGCCGGATGGCCTCCAGCGCGGCCGCCCCCTCGGGGCGCTCCGCCATGCCCAGCAGCGCCTTCTCGAGCGCCTTCCAGCGCTCCGGCGGAAGCCGCTTCCCCACGGTCACCACGACGCCCGTGGGCAGCGGAGCGGACCGGGCCACCACCTCGAGATCCGCCGCGAAGGGCAAGGTGGGCAGCGCCGCGGCCTGGGCGCCGTCGAGGAGGACGGCGAGGTTCTCGCCGGCGGCCACCTTCCGGAGGGAGGAGAGCACCTGGCTCGTCTGGACGACCTTCACGCTCGGCGGCATTCGGCCCCAGGCGGCGAGCGCGCCACCGGTCACGAACGCGGGCGCGTAGCCGGCGATGGAGTTCACCTGCCACCCGTCCAGCGACGCCGGTCCGGTCACCCGTCCCTTCTTCGCCACGAGCGCCCACACCTCGGTGGGACCAGAGCCCTTCTGGGCTGCCGCGAGCCGCGGCTCGAGGTGCAGGGCGTCGCCCTCCTTCAGGAGGAACGGCAGCGCCACCATGCCCAGCACGGCATCCGGCTTCTGCAGGCGCTCCGCGCCCGGGCGGTCCTTCTCGAAATACGCGGCCGCGATCGACCCTGCGGGGAGCCCGGCCCGTGCCGCCAGCACCGCCGCGAAGGCGTCCATGGATGGCTGGGCCTCGACGGTGGTTCCGGGGTAGCCGGGGGCGACGGCGACGAATACCGCCGGGTCCGCGGCGAGCGCGAGGGTTGCGAGCAGGGTTGCAGGGGTCATCTGGTCTCCGGTCGGCAATCTACCCCGGCCCGCGAGGCCGACCAACCGTCATCGCTGGCCCCGGCCGGCCGATTGCCCTTGACCCGATGCTGTGCCCTCCATGAGTCTTGGGCCGTGATTCAGGCCGCATCCACCGCTTCACGTGCGCGTCCGCCCGTCTGGCCCGTCGCGCTTCTCGTCGTCCTGATCCCGGTCCTGGCCCCTGCGGCGCAGCCGCAGCCTCCTCCCCGCGCGGACGTGACCCTGCGGGAAGGGCGGGTCCTCACCCTGCACGCATCGCGCGGCGGCGTCGACGCCGAGGCCCGGGCTCGAAACGCCACCCGGGCCCTGGCCGACGCCCTGGAGGCCGAGCCTTCGGCGGGAACCTCGGTCGAGCCCCTGGGAGACAGCGCCGCGATCCGGGTCGGGAAGACCGTGATCCTCGAGCTCGGGCCCGAGGACGTCGCCGCCGCCCGCTCGCCGGGAATCGAGGAGCTCTCCCGCGCCGCGGCCGCCGACGTCGATCGGGCCCTCCGGGTCGAGCGTCGCCGGGCCCGCATCGCCGAGGTGGTGTTCCACGTCTCCCTCCTCGTCCTCTCCGGGCTCGTCGCCTGGCTCCTCGTCCGGAAGATCGGCGACCTCGACCGGGGCCTCGAGGCGACGCTCCACGAGCGCAAGCGGCGCACTCCGGCGCTGCGCCTGCGCGGGGTGGAGCTGGTCAGTCCCCACGGGGTCGCGGGGGCGCTCGCCGTCGCCGTGCGCGTCGGCCGCGTCGTCCTGCAGATCGCCATCGCCTACGCCTGGCTCATCTTCGCCCTCTCCCTCTTCCCCTACACGCGCGGCTTCGCGCTGCGCCTCGGGACCGTGGTCCTGGGACCTGCGGCGGACACGGTCGCCCGGGTGGGCGGCTCCCTGCCCGCCACCATCGCGGCGATCGTGGCGGGAGCGCTCCTCTGGCTCGCCCTGCGGGCGATTCGCCTGTTCTTCGGGAGCGTCGCCGCCGAGGAGACCCACCTCCGCTGGGTCCCGACCGAGCTCGCCGTCCCGATCGGGCAGCTGGTGAGCATCTCCGTGGTGGTCCTGGCCGCCGTGTTCGCGGCGCCGGTCCTGACCGGGAGCGACGACGGCATGCTGGCGAGCGTGGGCCACGCGGCCCTCCTGGCCGTGGCGATGGCCGCCGCGCCCGCGCTGGCGAACGTGGCCGCCGGACTTCCTCGCGTCCTCGCCAGGGTCTACAGGCCTGGCCACGTGGCCGAGGTCGGCACGACCAGCGGCGTCGTGCGCAGGGTCGGTCTCCTCGACCTGGAGGTGGAGGACTCCTCCGGGCGCCGCGTGCTCGTCCCTCACCTGGCCACGCTCCTCTCGGCGACCCGCCTGCCCGGGCTCGCCGCGGCCGCGCGGTTCGAGCTCGCGATCGACCCCAGCGAGGACCAGGCGCTGGTACGCGAGATCCTCCTTCGAACCGGTGGACCGGGAACGGCGGCCGACCTGGTCCGGCTCGACGCCTCCAGCGCGCTCTACCGCGTGGCCGGGCCCGGGGACGACCTGGCGGTTCGCGTTGCCTCCGCGTTGCGCGCCGAGGGCGTGAGGCTGGGTCGCCCGCAGCCGGGAGCGGCGGGGGCGGCGTGAACACCCTGCAGTCGCTGTTCGTCCTCCTGGTCGTCGCCTACATGGGCGGGTTCCTCATGGGAGGGCGTGGGATCCGCGGGCGTGGGCTCCCGTCCGGCTCCGAATGGCTCGTGCTGGGTTTCGTGACCGGCCCCGCGGCGCTCGGCCTGGTGGGTGGCGCCGAGGTCGAGTACTTCTCACCTCTGGCGCTCCTCGCCACCGGGTGGATCGCGCTCCTCGTGGGCCTCACCTTCGGCGTCGATGGAGAACGGCGCATCGGAGCCAGCGCCATCGGGCTCGGGGTGACGGCCGGGCTCCTCTCCTTCGCCGGCGTGGGCGGTGCGGCCTGGCTCGTGCTGGAGCGGGTTCCGTCCGCGGGGGCCCTCTTCCCGGATCCTTCGCAGCGGCTCACGCTCGCGATCGCCCTCGGCGCGTCGCTGGCCGACACCTCTCGCCACGTCGCCCGATGGGCCGCGGAACGGCTGGAGGCGCGCGGCCCGGTCCTGGACCGGGTGTCGGGCATCACCCGGTCCGACGACCTGGTCTCCATCGCCGCGCTGAGCGTCCTCGTATCGCTCGATACCTCTCGCGGCGTGCCGGCGTTCCCCCTCGGAGGTCTCGCGCTGGGCGGCCTGCTCGGCCTCGCGCTGGCCGCGCTCCTGGGACGGACGCTGCGGCCCGCGACCTTCTGGTCGCTGCTCTTCGGATTCTCCCTTCTCGCCTCCGGTGTCGCCGCCCAGGTCGACCTCTCGATCCTGGCCGCCGGCTTCGCGCTGGGCCTGCTCCTGGCGATCGCATCCCCCTTGCGTGCGCGGGCGCGCGAGATGGCGGGCGGCGTGGAGGGCGCCATCATCCTCCCGGCCCTGTTCCTCGCTGGATCCCGGACGACCCCCGTCTCCGGTCCGGCCCTGTGGATCCTCGGCGCCGCCCTGCTCGCCCGGGTCGCCTCGGGCCTCCTCGCGGCGGCGCTCGTCGCCGCCCTGGACTCCCGGGCGCGGCGCGGCGGCCCGTGGCTCGCCCTCTCCTTTCTCTCCACCGGCCCGCTGGGCATCGCCGTGGCCCTGTCCGTGGACCTCCGCTATCCCGGGCCGGTGGGCGACCTGGTCCTCGCGACCTCCGTCGCCGCAGCCGTCGCCGGCGAGTTCATCGGGCCGCCCGCCCTGCGGCGCGCGCTGCGCCGGGCCGGGGAGGTCGCGCCGTGAGCGCGCCCGTCGCGAAGGGCCCGATCTCGCGGCTCCTCGAGCTCACCGCTCTGATCGGCCTCTTCGCCCTCATGCTGTGGGTCGATCGGATCACCGGCACCCTCCCCGGCGCCTGGCAGCGCACCGGGCGAGACCTGGCGGCGGTGGGGTTCTTCCTGCTCGCCGGGACCCTGGCCTCCAGCCTCCTCGAGGTGCTCCGGCTCCCTCACCTGACCGGGTTCCTGCTCGCGGGCATCGTCGCCGGCCCCTACGTCCTCCACGCCGTCGACCACGACACCGTGGCCGACCTCTCGCTCGTCAACTCGCTCGCGCTCTCCCTCATCGCGCTCGCCGGCGGCGCCGAGCTGCGGCTCGCGGCGGTCCGACGAGGCTTCCGGAGCCTCGTCGCGGCGACGGTGGTCCAGAACGGCCTCGCACTCCTGGTCATCCCCGCGACATTCGTCCTGGCCCGCGACCTCGTCCCGTTCACCCGCGGCATGGAGCTTCCGGCGGTGTTCGCGGTGGCGCTCCTGTGGGGAGTGGTCGCCATCACCCGCAGCCCTTCGGCGGTGATGGGCATCCTGAGCCAGACCCGGCCGGCGGGCCGCCTGACCGACTTCACGGTCGGGTTCGTGATGTCCTCCGACGTCGTGGTGGTGGTGCTGCTCGCCCTGGTCATGACGGGGGTCCGGCCGCTGCTCGAGCCCGGCGCCACGCTCTCCCTGGCCGCCTTCGGCGAGCTCGGGCACGAGCTCCTCGGAAGCGTCGCCATCGGAACCACCCTGGGGCTCCTGCTCGTCGCCTACCTGCGCTTCGTCGGGAGGCAGGTGCTGCTCGTGCTGCTCCTGCTCGGACTGGTGGTGGTGGACGCCATCGCCTACCTGCGATTCGAGTGGCTTCTCACCTTCCTCACCGCCGGCTTCGTGGTGCAGAACTTCTCCCGGCAGGGGGACAAGCTGCTCCACGCCATCGAGCACACCGGCGAGGTGGTCTACGTGATCTTCTTCGCCACGGCCGGCGCCCACCTCGACCTCCCCCTGCTCCGGACGCTCTGGCCGGCCGCGCTCCTCTTCTTCGCGGTACGCGCCGTCACCGCGGTGGTCGGGGCGCGCCTCGGCGCCAAGCTCGCCGGCGATCCGCCCGAGCTCCGCTCGTGGGGGTGGGCGGGCCTGGTGCCCCAGGCAGGGCTCGCGCTGGGGATCGCGGCGAAGATGCAGGGGCAGTTCCCCGCGTTCGGCGCCCAGTTCGGAGCGCTGGCCGTGGCGGCGGTGGCCCTGAACGAGCTGGTCGGTCCGGTCCTGTTCAAGCTCTCCCTCGACCGCACCGGGGAGAGCGGCCGGGGAAGCGCCGCCGGGGGCTGAACTTCGCTAGCCGGGGACGGTTCCGGGACGATTCCGGGTCGGGAACCGGTGCCGCAGCCGGGTCGACAGGAGCCACGGGTTGCGGCGCCGGCTCCGGAGCGTTGGACGGCCCGGGTTCGACCTGCATCCCGGCCAGGTACGTGTACCCCCGCATGACTCCCTCGTAGAACTGGGAGAGCCCCACGCCCTCCTTGGGACGGATGCTGCCGTCCTTCATCCGGGCGTCGAGCGCCGTCTTCACCCTGCGTACCAGGTCGGCCGGCTCGTAGAGGAGCGACTGGAGGACCTTGTCCACGTGGTCGCCGCGGATGATCTCGCCCAGGTAGAAGTCCTCCGGGTCGTCGTCGTCGACGTAGACGTGGACCTCGTTCACCCGGCCGAACAGGTTGTGCATGTCGCCCATCACGTCCTGGTAGGCGCCGTTCATGAACATCCCGAGGAAGTAGGGCTTCCCTGGCTCGAGCGCGTGCAGGGAGAGCGTCTCGTCGACCCCCTCCCCCTCGATGAACCGGTCGATCTTCCCGTCGGAG
The DNA here is from genome assembly GCA_963818535.1 of uncultured delta proteobacterium. Taxonomy (GTDB): domain Bacteria; phylum Myxococcota; class Myxococcia; order Myxococcales; family Anaeromyxobacteraceae; genus CAIOAK01. Next base: position 964,463 of record CAWFSM010000008.1, read on the forward strand.
TCGCAGGTGATGTCGACGATGGTGCAGTCCTGGGTGGGAGCCTCCGCCAGGCGGTGCAGCGGGACGATGGGGAAGAGCTGGTCGAAGGCCCAGTGGTCGGGCGCGCTCTGGAAGAGCGAGAAGTTGGCCATGTACTGATCGGCGATCTTGTCGCCGAGGTCGCGGGTGTCGCGCGGCAACCGCTTCTTGCCGCGGTTCAGGGCCACCAGGCTCCGGGCCAGCTTCCAGAAGAGCGACTCGACGGTGGCCCGCTCCTCCAGGCCGAGGATGCCGAGCTTGAACATCTGCAGGGCCTCCTCCTTCTTCGCGACCGCGTCGTGGTAGACCTCGGCGCGGTTGCGGGGCGAGAGCGATGCCACGATCTCCCGCATCTCCCGCACGACCTTGTGCTCCCCGGGCTGCACCACCGAGGCGGCGTTGATCTCGGCGCGGGAGCCGATCTCGATGCTCCCGAAGACGTTCATGATGATGCAGGAGTGGTGGGCGGTCACCGCGCGCCCCGACTCCGAGACGATGTGCGGCTCCGGGACGCCCTCGTTCGAGCAGATGCGCTGCACGTTGTAGATGACGTCGGCGGCGTACTCCTCGAGCGTGTAGTTCATCGAGGACGCGTACTCCGGGGTGCGCGACCCGACGTAGTCCACCCCCAGGCCGCCCCCCACGTCGAAGTACTCGATGCCGAGCCCCATCTTGCGGAGCTTGGCGTAGAGCCGGGCCCCTTCGTTCACCGCGTCCTTGACGACGCGGATCTCGGTGAGCTGGCTGCCGACGTGGAAGTGGAAGAGCTTGCAGAGGTGCTTCTTGCCGGCCGCCTCGAGGATGCGGACCGCCTCGATCATCTCCGGGGTGGTCAGTCCGAACTTGGCGAAGTCGCCCGACGACGACTCCCACTTCCCGGTGCCGCGCGTCGAGAGCTTGGAGCGCAGTCCGATCCACGGCTCCACCCCGACCTCCTCGGCGGCCTTGAGCAGCGCAGGGAGCTCGGAGAGCTTCTCGATCACCACCACGACCTTGCGGCCGAGCTTGCGGCCGAGCAGGGCGAGGCGCAGGTACTCCTCGTCCTTGTAGCCGTTGCAGATGGTCAGGGCGTCGGGGTCCGTGTTGTAGCCCAGCACCACCATGAGCTCGGCCTTCGAGCCCGCCTCGAGTCCGTAGTGGTAGGGAGCGCCGGCGTCGAGGATCTCCTCGACGACCTCGCGCATCTGGTTGACCTTGATCGGGTAGACGCCGTAGTAGCCGCCCGCGTAGCCCAGCTCCGCCACCGCCTTGCCGAAGGTCTCGTTGAGGATCCGGACCCGGGCGCGCAGGACGTCCATGAACCGGACGTTGACCGGGAAGCCCAGGCCACGCTCCTGGATGTCCTCGACCACGTCCATGAGGTCGATGGTGGGGCCGCCCGGACCGTGCGGGTGGACCACCATGTGCCCCTTCTCGTTCACCGAGAAGAAGCCGGCTCCCCACCCGGCCATGTTGTAGTACTGGATGGCCCGCTCGATGGACCAATCCGACGCGGGAGTGGCGGTGGTGGCGTCGCTCTTCTGCTCGGGCAGGTTCATCTAGGACCCATGTACGACGTGGCGTCGAAAAATTGAAGGCGTTATCTAGCCCGAGCACTTGCCCCCCGCCCGCCCGTCGAGATCCGCGCAGCCCGACCCCACCGTCCCGACCGATCTCCGCGGCCGCCTGACGGCGGCTGCGGGCGTCTTCGCCCAGGTCCCGGGCACCTTCCGCCTGGTCTGGGAGGCCGATCGGCGCGGCACCCTCGCCATCGCCGCCCTCACCGGGGTGGCGGCCCTGCTCCCCGCCCCGGTGGCATGGGTCGGCAAGCTCATCATCGACGGGGTGGTGGAGTCCGCCCGATCCGGCTCGCCCGAGGCCCGGGAGCGGGTGGCGCGCCTGGTGCTCGTCGAGCTGGCCCTCCTGGCCGCCTCGCTCGTGGTGGGGCGCCTCCTGGGGCTGCTCCGCGAGCTCCTGCGAACCCACCTCGGCAACCGGATCAACGTGCGGATCCTCGAGAAGGCCCTCTCCCTCGAGCTGCGCCATTTCGAGGACGCCGACGTCTACGACAAGATGCAGAACGCACGGCGCGAGGCCTCGTCGCGCCCCCTGTCGCTCGTGATGCAGGCCTTCGGGGTGGCGCAGAACACGGTGACGCTCGCCGCCCTCTCGGCACTCCTCTGGCGCCTCTCCCCCTGGAGCGTCCTCGTCATCGTCGTGGCGTCGATCCCCGCCTTCGTGGCCGAGGCGCGGCTCTCCGCCGAGTCCTTCCGGGTGAACACCTGGCGCGCCCCGGAGGGGAGGCGCCTCAACTACCTGGAGTGGATCCTCACCCGGGACTCCCACGTGAAGGAGGTCAAGCTCTTCGACCTGGGGCCGCTCGTGCTCGGGCGATACCGGGACCTCTTCTCCAAGTTCTACGACGAGGACCGGCGGCTCGCGGTCCGCCGGCTCGCTGCCGGAACCGCCTTCGGGATCCTGGCGCTGGGCGCCTTCTACGGGATGTACCTGCTGGTGGCCGCGCGGGCGGCGCGCGGCGAGATCTCGCTCGGCGACATGACCCTCTACCTGGTGGTCTTCCGGCAGGGCCAGTCGGCCTTCCAGGGGATCCTGTCCGCCGTGGGCGCCATGTACGAGGACGCGCTCTACATGTCGAACCTGTTCGCATTCCTCGCCATCCCCACCACCGGGGAGCGGGCGCGCGTCGACCCTCCCGCCAGCGTGCCGCGCGGCGGCCCGCTCGCCATCGCCTTCGAGGACGTCTCCTTCCGCTACCCGTCCCGCCCGGAGTGGGCGCTCCGGAACGTGAGCCTCCGGCTCGAGCCGGGAGAGACGCTGGGACTCGTCGGCGAGAACGGCGCCGGGAAGAGCACGCTCGTGAAGCTGCTCCTGAGGCTCTACGACCCGACCGAGGGGCGCATCACCTACGGGGGCGTGGACCTTCGCGACCTCGACCCCCGGGACCTCCGTTCCCGCATCGGCGCGGTCTTCCAGGACTTCGTCCGCTACCAGTTCACGGCGGCCGAGAACATCGGGTTCGGCAACCCCACGCACGTCGAGGACCGCCCCCGCATCGCCGAGGCGGCGCGGCGGGCCGGTGCCGCCTCCCTCGTCGAATCGCTGCCCCGCGGCCTCGACACGGTCCTGGGCGGGTGGTTCGAGGCGGGGCACGAGATCTCCGCCGGCCAGTGGCAGAAGCTGGCCGTGGCCCGGGCCTTCATGCGCGACGCCGAGGTCCTGGTCCTCGACGAACCCACCGCCAGCATCGATGCCGAGTCCGAGCACGAGCTCTTCGTCCGCTTCCGCGAGCTCGCCGCCGGGCGGACCGCCATCGTCATCTCCCACCGGTTCTCGACCGTCCGGATCGCCGACCGGATCGCCGTGCTCCACGGGGGACGCGTCGAGGAGCTGGGCAGCCACCGGGAGCTCCTCGACCGGGGCGGACGCTACGCGCACCTCTTCTCGCTGCAGGCCCAGGGGTACCTGGACTAAGGAGTTTCCGTGCGAGGCGCCGAGCAGATCCCCTGGCTGTACGACGCGGCCATGGCCGTGCTCGAGCGGCTGGGGCTCGGCCCGTGGCGCCGCTGGCTGGCCGCTGGGGTGCGCGGCCGCACGCTCGACCTGGGATGCGGAACCGGGCGCAACCTCGCCCTCCTGCCGCCGGGCACCCGGGCGGTGGGCGTGGACCCCTGCGCCCAGAGCCTCGCCCGCGCCCGCAGGCGGTCGCCTGGCGCCATGCTCGTCCGGGCCAGGGCCGAGGCGCTTCCGTTCCGGGACGGCACGTTCGACACCGTCGCGAGCGGGCTCGTCCTCTGCTCGGTCACGGACCCTGCGCTGGCGGCGTCGGAGATGCTGCGGGTCCTCGCGCCCGGCGGCTCGGTCCGCGCGCTCGAGCACGTCCGCTCCCCGTTGCCATGGAAGGCCCGGCTCCAGGACTGGACGCAGCCAGCCTGGACCACCCTCTCCGGGGGGTGCCACCCCAACCGGGAGACCATCCGCACCCTCGAGGAGGCGGGCCTCGCCATCGACCGGTCGACGCTGCGGGCCCGCGACACGATGCGCCGCTTCGAGGCGCGTCCGCGCGACCCCTGAGGCTCGTCACCCCCGCCGAAGGATCTCCATGGCGGCGAGCATGTCCGCCGGAACCGGCGCCTCGAACCGGCGCAGGCGACCGGTCCGCGGATGCCGGAACGCCAGCTTCCATGCGTGGAGCGCCTGGCGTCCGACCGCCTCGGCCGCCAGGCGGACGGGGTCGGCAGCCGCGAGGCGTCCCTCGCGGCGCGTTCCTCCGTAGGCGGCGTCGGCCATCACCGGGTATCCGGCCTCGGAGAGGTGGACGCGGATCTGGTGCGTGCGCCCGGTGTGGAGGGTCACCTCGGCCAGCGCGGCGCGGTCTCCGAAGCGCTCCCGGACCCGCCACTCGGTGAGCGCCCTCCTGCTCCCCTCGCGGCTGGTGAATCGCTTCCGGTCGCGAGGGTGGCGCCCGTACGGGGTCTCCAGCCGACCCTCCTCGGGCAGGCGGCCGTGGACCAGCGCCAGGTAGACCTTCTCGACCGTGCGCGCCTGGAACTGGGCCTGGAGATCGGCCAGCGCCGCTTCGGTCCGCGCCACCACCAGGCACCCGGAGGTTTCCTTGTCGAGCCGGTGGACGAGCCCGAGCCGATCCCCGCCGGCCGCGTCGCCTCCCAGCCGGTGCAGGAGCGCGTTCACCACTGTCGAATGGGGCGATCCCCGCGCTGGATGGACCACCATGCCCGCCCGCTTGTCGAGGACGAGCAGGTCCCGGTCCTGGTGGAGCACCGCGAGCGGGAGGTCCTGCGGCACCACGCTGGACGGCTCGGGGTCGGGGACCTCCACGACGATCCGCTCGTTGCCGCGGAGCCGCGCCGCTGGCTTGGCCGGTCGCCCGTCCACGAGCACGCGCCCGTCGGCGAGCAGCCGCTGCACGCGCGCCCGGGACAGGGAGGGCGCCAGTCGCGACACGGCGACGTCGAGACGGACGCCCGCCTCGCTCTCCCCGGCTCGAAACTCGTGGTGCTCGGCCAGCGGCCCCTCGCCTCACCAGATCCGGGACTTCACGTGCCCCTTCGGGCGCAGGATCACGTCGACGATGGCGCGGTCGTAGTAGTTGGTCCGGCCGTAGAGGTCCGGAGCGACGCGGGAGCGGTATAGCTCGCGCCCCTCCTCGAGCTCCTCCCGGAGGGCGTCGAAGAAGGTGTCCTGCTCGATGGAGCGGACGATCTTCTCCTCGTTGTACAGCGACACGTCGGAGCAGATGGCTCGCGCCAGGCGGATGGCCTGCTCGGGCGCCTCGATGAGCGGCATCCGCTGATGCTAGCCCGCCCCCCGCTCCGGTCAAGCTGGGAAGCGCCCTATCGGCCCGGCCTGGAGGCACCGGCAGCCCGTTCCAGGTACGACCGGGCCACCTTCTGGCCGTCGAGCCGCAGCTCCCGGGCGATGCACATCACGATGCCGCGCAGGTAGACGGCCACGGGGAGATCGGCGAAACGCTCCGCCTCGACGAACTCGATGTGCAGCCTGGAGAGCTTGGTCCGGTCGGACAGCTGGGCCACGGTGAGCCCCCGCGCCTCGCGAGCCTGCCGGATGAGCTCCCCGGTCCAGGCCGCTCCTTCCGGGGGAACGAAGGGCCTGGGCGGCTCCACGGCCGGAGGGGGCGGAGCCGGCGCGGGAGGTGGGGCCGGAGCCGGTGGAGGCTCCGGCGACGGGCGAGCCGGGCGCGCGTCCTCCGCGGGAAGCCGGGCGTCGTAGGCGGCGCGCGCCTCGGGATCGAGGAGCACCTCGTAGGCCTCGTCGATGCGCGCGGCCAGGGCCGCCGCCACCTCGGGCGTGAGGAGGGTGTAGGCGGCGAGGGACCCGGGGCCGTAGAGGACGCGCGCCCGCTCCCAGGCCCGCTCGACCTCCTCCGGCGTCGCCGAGGGGGCCACCTCCAGGAGCTCGTAGAAGCTCTGCTCGAGGATGCGCTTCATCGATCAGTCCCGGAGCTCCACGTTCCAGTAGGCGGCGTCGACCAGCCCGAGGAACGGCATCCACTGCCGGTAGAAGGCCCGCCGTGCCGCGGCCCGGAAGACCGCCGTCCACTGGGGCCGGGCGGCGCTGCGCCGGAGCCGCATGCCCGCCTCCTCCGGCGTCCTGCCCCCCTTGCGAAGGTTGCAGGCGACGCAGCTGCACACCACGTTCTCCCAGCTCGTCGAGCCGCCCCGGGAGCGGGGCACCACGTGGTCGAGGTTGAGCTCGGAGCGCGGCAGGCGCCGACCGCAGTACTGGCAGGTGCTCTCGTCCCTCGCGTAGACGTTCAGCCGGGAGAAGCGAACCCGCTGGTGCGGCAGGTGGGCGTGCACCACGAGCACGATGACCCGCGGGACGCGGATGGCGCGGGTCGGGGTGTGGATGGCCTCCTGGCTCGCCGCTGCCGCGACCGCCGCCCAGCTCTCGAAATCGAAGAGCCGGAACTGCTCGTCGAGCGCCCGCGCGACCCCCTGGTAGAGGAGCGACACGGCCCTCCGAACCGAGGTCACGTGGATCGGCTGGTAGACCCTGTTCAGGACCAGGACCGAGGTGTCGAGCATCGGGGAAAACCTATCACGGGACCCGGCAGCGCGCCCGGGTGAGGCGAGAGGCGCTGCTAGGGCGGCGGCGGGGGAAGCTGCTGCACCAGCCGTACGGGTCGCTCCCCGTCCCGCCCGTAGAGCATCCGGTAGGCGGCGTAGCTGCGCAGGACCCGCTTCACGTAGCCCCGCGTCTCCTGGATGGGGATCTCCTCCACGAACTCGTCGAGCGCCAGGGACCCCCTCGACCGCCACCAGGCCCGGGCGTTCCCCTCCCCTGCGTTGTAGGCGGCGAGCGCCAGGGGCGCCGACCCCCCGAAGTGCTTCAGGAGGTCTCCCAGGTACGACGCCCCGAGCCGGATGTTGAGGCGCGGGTCGGTCAGGTCGTGCGCGGAAGGTGCCGGGAGCGCCAGCCGCTTGGCCGTCTGGCCGGCGGTACGGACCATCAGCTGCGTGAGACCGACCGCCCCGGCCGACGAGACCACGGCGGGGTCGAGGGCGCTCTCCTCCCGCATGAGCGCCTGGAGCAGGTCGGGGGGCACGCCGGCAGGCGGCGCGAACCGGACCACCTGGTCGCGCCAGGCGGGAGGATAGGCCATCTGCCAGACCCGGAGTCCCATCCCCGCCGGAGGCTCCCGGAGGACCTGCCGCCCCTGGGCCCGGAGCAACCGGTGGGAGGCGCGGGAGTCCCCGGCCCTCTCCAGCAGCTCCGCGAGCAGGAGGAGCGGCTCCGGGTGCTCCTTGCTCGCGGCCAGCAACTTCCGGTCGATGGCGTTGAGCTCCTCGGCGGCCTCGCGGTCCATGTCGAGCCGGAGGAGCTCGAGCGCAGCCCGGAAATGGGGATTGCCGGCCAGCAGGCCGGAATGGTAGCGAAATCCCTTGCGGCTCGACCCCGTCGGGCGGAGCTCGGCGACCTTGCGACCGGTCTCGGACAGGCGCGCTCGCGCCAGCAGCCCGTAGTAGTCGCCTGGATAGAGCCGCACGACCCGTTCCCATGCCTTCCGGGCCTGCTCGCGGTCCCCCTTCCCGTTGCGCTGGTACCGGGTCCTGGCTTCCCAGTAGAGCGCACGGGCGTGCTCGTAGGGGTCGGACTCACGGTAGAGCTCCTCGATGCGGACGAATGCAGCCACCGCCGCGTCGAGGTCCCCCTGGCGACGGGAGAGCCAGCCCGTCCGGAAGATGGCATCCGCGCGGAAGTCCCCGTCCGGATAGCGCTCCACCAGCTCGTCCAGCTGACCGATCGCCTCGTCGACCCGCCCTTCCCGGACGAGCAGGTCCGCGGCGAAGTAGAGAGCGTCGTCCGACTGGGAGTGCTCCGGATACTCCTGGGCGAACTTCCGGTAGGTCTCGATGCCAGAGGCGTTCGCGACGTTGGCCCTGGCCACCGAGAGCAGGTAGAGGGCCCGGGGGCGCAGTGCCGGGTCGGTGCAAAGCTCGACCACCGGGCCGAGCTCCTCGGCCGATGCGCCGTACTGCCGCAGCTTGCGGAGGGCCTTGCCGCGCACGAAGCCGGCTCGACAGGACATTGGAGCATCGGCCGCCAGCGGAGGCAGCCGCTCCCCGAGCCTCCGGGCCTCGGCGAGCGCCTGCTCGTTGCGATTCCAGTCGAGCAGCGCCTCCGCGCGCCGGAGCGCGTCCTCGTCCCCCGGCGGCCCACCGTGGGGGGGCGGCAGGGCCTCCAGCCGCGTCCGGCACTCCTTGGCCTCCCCGGAGAGCGCATGGCCAGCCCAGCAGTCGAGGAAGATCCGCCGCGCCTCGGCCGCGCCATCGGGCTCGTCGGCGAGGATCCTGCCGGCAACCAGCATCGCGCGGGGCGCCGGGTCTCCCCGGGAGAGGTCTCCCGGCGCCGGGATGGCGAGGAGCGGACCCAGCGCCTCCACCGCCTCCTTCCCCTTCCCGGCCGCGGCGAGCAGCCGCGCGACGGCGACACGGGCCTGGGGCCAGAGCACGGACCCCCGCGGAATCCGCGCCCACGCCTCGATGGCCCGCTCCGGCTCCCCCTCGGCCTCGGCTGCAGCCGCGGAGAGGGCCTCCACCCGGTCGGCGATGGCGGGAAGCAGGGCGGCGAGGCCGGAGAGGTCCCGCGCCGCGGCCTGTGCGTCCCCCGCCGCGAGCGCGCCGCGTGCACGGAGGAACCGGAGCTCGGCAGGGGTCCGCTTCGTCGAGGGGGGGCGGACGTCCGACTCGCTCACCACGCCCGGGGTCGAGACGGCGAGCAGCAGTGCGGTGGCGGCGGCGGTCAGCATCGGATCGGAATCTGGGGGACGACCGCCCGGCGGTCAAGCGCGCGACCGGAGCGTCGTTCTGGCTTAGGATTCGCTCCGGTGGACATCCGCGACCAGGCAGCGCTCCTCGCCGCCATCGTCACCCTGGCTCTCGCCGGGGCCGCGCTGCTCCGTTCGGCGCGGCCTCGCTCCTTCACCCTCTTCGCCCTCCTCTCCCTCGACCTCTTCGTTTTCTCGGCCGCGGAGTTCCTGCACGGCCTCCCCGGAGCGCAGGGCGGTCACGACGTCTGGAAGCGCCTCGCCATCGGCGCCGGCTCGCTCCTTCCGGCGGCGGCGATGGCCTTCTTCCTCGAGTTCCTCGGGGTGAAGCGGCGACCGGCGCGCCGGGCCCGGGACCTCATGCTCGCGGGGTCCATCTTCGGCCTGGTCGTGGCGGTCTCCCCGCTCGCCCGCTCGGACCTGGCCTCGCTCCTCGTCGCCGGGTTCGTCGTGCTCGCCCTCGCCGCCGTGCTGTCCGTGGTCTGGCGCGAGACCGCGGCCGCCCCCACCCGTGCCGACCGGGCACGCCTCACCTACGTGCTCGCCGGCGCCATGTTCGTGGGCACGCTCGCCTTCCTCGACTTCCTGCCCCGCCTCGGCATCGGTTACCCGCTCGAGGGCATCGGGTTCATGGCCCTCACGCTGTACATGTTCCTGCTCCTGCAGGCCCTGCTGCGGCGGCGGCTCCTCGACCTCCACGAGTTCCTCGGCAAGATCGCGGTGGTCACCCTGCTCGGCCTCGTGCTGGCGAGCATCTACGGCGGGCTCGTCTTCTGGGTCGGCGTGCGCCCCGGGCTCTTCTTCTTCAACACGCTGGTCGCGTCCTTCGTCATCCTCTCCCTCTTCGATCCCATCCGGTCCAAGGTCGAGGAATGGGTGGTGGTGAACCTCTTCCCGGAGCGTTACGAGCTGGTCCGGGAGCTGGAGGCGCTGCGCGACCGGATCGTGAACGTCATCGACCCGGGCGATCTGGAGCGCACCGTCCTCGACGGGCTCACCGAGACCCGCCGGGTCACCCACGTCTCGCTCTGGCTCGTCTCCGAGGATCGACCTGGGTACCGGCTGCTCGCCTTCCGCGGCCCGGAACCGGTCCCCTTCCTCGAGGCTGGAACCGCGCGGGCGCTCCTCCGGGCGGCCGGGGACGGCCGGCGCGCCGTCCTCCTCGAGAATCTCGACCGCCGCCTCGCGGAGCTGCAGGCGGAGTACCCACCGGCGAAGGGGGACGCCGCCGCGACCCCGATGCCTCCCCCGGTCTCCCAGGAGCTGGAGCGGATCGTCGACGCCCGCGAGGCCATGGCGCTGATGAAGGCAGGGATCTGCATGCCGCTCGCGGCCGGGGACCGGGTCGCCGGCTTCCTCGCCTGCTGGGACGAGCGCGTCCAGGAGGCCTTCGCGTCCGACGAGATCGCCGCGCTCATCGAGGTGGCCGACCGCTGCGCGGTGGTCATCGAGAACTCCAAGCTCTACCAGCAGATGAAGGAGCGCGACCGGCTCGCGGCGCTGGGGGAGATGGCCGCCGGCCTGGCCCACGAGATCCGGAATCCGCTCGCCGCCATCAAGGGCGCGACCCAGTACCTCGACCCGCGTCGGCTTCCCGTGGAGGACCGCGAGTTCCTCGAGATCATCGTGGAGGAGGTCGACCGGCTGAACGGCGTCGTCACCGCCTTCCTCGACTACGCCCGTCCCCTCAAGTCGAGCATGTCTCCCGGGCGACGTGGGCGACATCCTGCAGCGGACCTTCAAGCTGCTCGCACCCCAGATCCCGCCCGGGATCGAGGTGGCCATCGACGCGGCGCCCGAGCTGCCCCCGGTCGACTGCGACGCCGAGCAGCTGAAGCAGGTGTTCCTCAACCTCGCGATCAATTCCTTCCAGGCGATGCCCAAGGGCGGCCGGCTGCACGTCGAGGCCCGCCTGGCCCGGGACGACCTGGCCGGCTGGAGGGAGCCCCGCTTCCGGGACGCCCGCGTCGAGGTGCGCTTTCGCGACACCGGTCCCGGGATCCCGGACGACGCCCGGGAGAGCATCTTCGTCCCCTTCTACACGACCAAGGAGAAGGGGACCGGGCTCGGCCTCGCCATCAGCCAGCGCATCATCAAGGCGCACCGCGGCTCCCTGACCGCCTCCGCGCCGCCGGAGGGAGGGGCGGAGTTCACCGTGTCCCTCCCCTCGATCCCGGTCGAGGCACCCGTGGCCCCGACGCCTCCCGTGCGTGTCGCCGGGTCCCCGGACTCCCGGCGCGCCCGCCGGCGGCGACGGCCGACCTGAACGGCCGGCTCCCCTTCCCCCGCCACTCGTGCTAACAGGACGGGCCGTGGCGCACGTCCTCATCGTCGACGACGAGACCAACATCCGCCGCGTCCTCGCGGCGATGCTGAAGCGGGACGGCTACGAGGTCACGGCGGCCGAGGACGGCGAGCAGGCTCTCGCGGCGATGAGCCGGGCACCCGTCGACGTGGTGGTGACCGACCTCGTCATGCCCCGCATGGGCGGCCTCGACCTGCTCCGGCACGTCGCGTCGGCCCACCCCGACGTCCCGGTGATCATGATCACCGCCCACGGCACCGTGGACACGGCCGTGGAGGCCATGAAGGCCGGGGCGTTCGACTACATCACCAAGCCCTTCGACCAGGAGGACCTGCGCAAGGTCATCGCGAAGGCGTCGCGCGCCCGCGTGCTGGAGGGGCAGCACGTCCATCCCCCGACCGCCGACGGCGAACGGCCCCCGCTGGTGGGGCAATCCCCGTCCATGCGCGCGGTCTACGACGTCATCGCGCGCGTCGCCGACTCGCCGTCCACGGTGCTCATCACCGGGGAGAGCGGCACCGGGAAGGAGCTCGTCGCCCAGGCGCTCCACCGGGGCAGCTCGCGCCGGACCCAGCCCCTCATCAAGGTGAACTGCGCGGCCATTCCCAAGGACCTCGTGGAGAGCGAGCTCTTCGGCTACGAGAAGGGCGCCTTCACGGGCGCCGTGGGGTCGAAGCCCGGCCGCTTCGAGCTCGCCGACGGCGGCACGCTCTTCCTCGACGAGATCGGCGAGATCCCCGTCGAGATGCAGGTGAAGCTGCTCCGGGCCCTCCAGGAATCGGAGTTCGAGCGGGTGGGAGGCATCCGGACGCTGCGGGTCGACGTCCGGCTCATCGCCGCCACCAACCGGGATCTCATGTCCCTCATCGCCGAGGGCCGGTTTCGCGAGGACCTCTTCTACCGGCTGAACGTCGTCCCCATCGCCCTCCCTCCCCTGCGCGATCGTCGCGAGGACATCCCCCTTCTCGCGCAGCACTTCATCGAGAAGTACGACAGGCGCCTGGGGAAGAGGGTCGAGCGCGTGGACGCCGGGGCCATGGAGATCCTGGTCAACTACGGATGGCCGGGAAACATCCGCGAGCTCGAGAACGTCATGGAGCGTTCGGTGCTCTTCGCCGACGGGGACCTCGTGACGGTGGCGCAGCTCCCGGAGACCCTCCGGGAGCGCACTCCCGGCGCGGCCCGGCCGGTGGCTCCGCTCGGGGCACTCGGGGCCATCGCCGCGCCCAGCGGCGCGTCGATGAAGGACATCGTCCGCCAGGCCCAGTCCGAGCTCGAGCGCACGCTCATCTCCCGAGCCCTCGAGGAGACCGGGGGGAACGTCACCCGTGCGGCGAAGAAGCTCCAGATCAGCCGCAAGTCGCTCCAGGTGAAGATGAAGGAGCTCGGCCTGCGCGGCGCCGAGGACGCCAACTAGGCCCGTCCCTGGCCTGGCCCGTCGATCAGCGTCTCCCCCGGACCCGCTCGACCATCGCGTAGGCCTCCCCGCGGGGCACGCCGCGACCCTTCGCGATCGCCCGCGCGACCTCGGTGGGAGCCTCTCCGGCCGCGAGCCGTCGCAGGATCTCCTCCTCGGGGGGCTCGACCGGCGCCTCCGCCGGCGCTTCCCCCGCCCCGGCGATCACCAGCGTCACCTCGCCGCGCAGATCCCCGGCGAAGCGGGTGCGGAGCTGGGAGAGCCTTCCGCGCGCGATCTCCTCGTGCAGCTTGGTCAGCTCGCGGGCCAGCGCGGCGGGACGGTCGCCGAATGCGTCTTCCAGATCATCGAGGGTCGCGGCCGCCCGGTTGCCGGCCTCGAAGAGGATGACGGTGGCCGGCACGCCGGAGAGCCAGCGCAGCGCCTCGGCGCGCGCCCCTCCCTTGCGCGGAAGGAATCCGGCGAAGAGGAATCGGTCCGCCGCGAGCCCCGACGCGGAGAGGGCCGCCAGCGCCGCCGACGGGCCCGGCACGGGGACGACCTTCGCCCCGGCGTCCCAGGCCGCCTCCACGAGCCGGGTCCCCGGGTCGGAGACTCCCGGCGTCCCCGCGTCGGTGACGAGCGCCACCGAGGCCCCGCCGGAGAGGCGCGACACCACCCGCTCCACCCTGCCCTCCTCGTCGAAGGCCGGCAGCGAGAGCAGGTCGGCGGGCCGCGCACCGACGTGCGCGAGCAGGGTGCGGGTGCGGCGGGTGTCCTCGGCCACCACCACGTCGACCGTCCGGAGCACCTCGGCCGCGCGTGGGGAGAGGTCGCCGAGGTTCCCGATGGGCGTCGCCACCACGTAGAGGGTTCCCACCGCGGCCGGAGCGTTCATCCGGCCGATCCTCCGGTGGAGTCGAACGCGCCCTGGAAGAGCTCGAACCCCTGCCCCTCTCCACTCCCGGTCACGGCCACCACGTCGAAGCGGATGTCGTCGTCCAGGGCGCCGTGCCGCCGGGCCCAGTCGGTGGCCGCCGCCACCACCCGGAGAGCCTTGCGGCGATCGACCGTCTCCTCCGGGGCGCCGTGCCCCTGGTCGGCCCGGCTCCGCACCTCGACGAAGCAGAGGACGCCGCCGTCCCGGCACACCAGGTCCACCTCGCCGCCGCGGGTGGCGTGATTTCGGTCCAGGACGACGTACCCGCGCCGCGCCAGCCAGGTCTCGGCCAGCCGCTCCGCGTCGCGCCCCTTCTCCCGGGTGGTCGCCACGGCTGGCCTATCCGGCGTGGTCCGCCGCCTCCCGGAAGGCCACGTCGCTCGAGCCGTGGACGATCTGGCGTCCCCTGGCGAGTTGCTTCAGCACGCGGGCCAGGGCGCGGCGCGATCCCTCGGGCAGGACGGCCAGCGCGTCGTCGACGATGGCGACCGACTTCCCTGCCGCCAGCCCCTGCTCGACGAATGCGATCTTGAGGACGGCGAAGCACAGGTCCCGCTCCGCCGCGCCGAGCGTCGCCGCCGGAACCAGCTTCCCGCCCGCCTGGACCTGCAGGTTGCCGCGCTCGTCGACGAAGAAGTTGGCGAGCCGCTGGCCGGAGAGCGCCGGCAGGAGCTGCAGGACGCGCGGCTGCAGCGCCCGGAGCGCGGCCCCCGCGGTGAGGCCCAGGTCCGCCGAGGCCCGCTCCATGAGGGTCCGGAGGGGCTCCCCTCGCGGTGGCGCGGCGACGGGCTCGGGAGTCGCCACCTCGCGGAGAGGCTCGAAGGGGCCGGTCTCCACCTCCCGCTCCAGCCGCGCGATCTCCTGCTCCAGGGAGTGGATGTCCCGCACGAACCCACCCGTCCCGCTGGTGAGTTGCCCCTCGAGCACGCCGATCTCCTGCTGGACGGCGATCCGCTCCGCCTCGGCGTCCTTGGTCTCGGCCCGTCCTTGCCAGGCAGTGAAACCGGCCTCGGCCTCGGCGAGGCTGGCCCGGGCCTCGCGCGCCCGGCCGTCCAGGTCCTGGAGGTCGGCCAGCGTCGCCACCCCGGCGGATGCCATGACGGCCCGTACGGCGGCGGTCTCCCGCTCCCAGAGCTCGGTGGCCTTCTTCTCCCTTTCGGAGAGCCACCGGGCGCGTCGCGCGGCCTGCTCGTGCTCCTCGGCCCGGCCGACCCAGCGCAACCCCTCGAACGCGGACCAGCCGGTCGCCGGGATGGCGGCGAGCGCCAGGGCCCGCAACTCGGTGAACAGGCCGCCGAGGAGGGCGGCGGCCCCGATCGCCAGCCCGGCGAGGAAGCCAGGCTGGCGAAGGAGGGACGGAGGCGGCCTTCCCGGCTCCCCTTCCTGCGCCGCCCGCTCCGAGGCCACCTTGGCAAGCACCTCGTCTCGCCGGGCCGTCGCCTTCGCGCAGGCGGCCAGCCGGGCGGTCACGTCGCCGAGGGTCGCGAGTGCCGCCTCGCCGGCCGCGTAGGCCTCCACCCCGGCCCGGGCGACGCGCAGGCGCTCGTTCACCTGATCGCCGGACTTGAGCATCTCCTCCAGCTTGAAGAGGTGGGACTGCGCCGCGTCCATCCGGGCCTGGATCTGCTCGGCGGCACGCGCGTGCTCGAGCTCGGCCCGCGTGGCCTCGAGCTTGCGCCGCGCCTCGCCCGGGCTGGCGGCGACCCTCCGCGGCGGACCGACGGGAGCGCCGGCTCCGGCCAGGCCGGCTGGACCCTGGCGCGACGGGAAATCGGCCGCGGCCACGGAGAGCACGGCCGCGTATCGCTCCGGCGAAGGCACACCGGCGGCCCGGAGGACCTCGGCGATGCGCACCGGGTCCTGGAGCACGGACTGGAAGGTCCGCTTGTCCGGGTCGTAACGCTGCAGCTGGGAGCCGCCGGCGAGATCGCGGACCACCCGCCAGGTGACGCCGTCGTCCCCCGCCAGCGTCAGGCCCGCCCGCACGGCGCCCCCCGCCGCGGCCCCCTCGGCGCGAAGGGCCGGGTCGGCGGCGAGGTCGGGATGGAAGAGCGCCCCCACGACACGGCGGAGCGCCGCGCCGTCGACGGCGACCACGTTGTAGCCCGGGCGCAGCTGGACTCGCCCTCGCTCGGGCGCGAATCCTCGGACACCCTGGGCTGCGATCTCGAGCAGGAGCACGTCGAGGGAGGACTGTACTCCGCGTGCGGACCGTGCGAAAGGCCCGCGCCGGGATCAGGCCTGCTTCGCCGAGGAGCCCGGGCCCTCTTCCTGCTGGACGCGGGCGGCCTTCCCCTGCAGTCCGCGCAGGTAGTAGAGGCGCGAGCGGCGGACGGCGCCACGGCCCACGACCTCGACCTTGTCGATGCGGGGGCTGTGGAGCGGGAAGATGCGCTCGACGCCGACGCCGTAGCTCACCTTGCGGACGGTGAACATGGCGCGCGCGCTGCCGCCGGACGAGGCGATGACGACGCCCTCGTACAGCTGGATGCGCTCCTTGTCGCCTTCCTTGATCTTCGTGTGCACCCGCACGGTGTCGCCGGCACGGAAGTCCGGCAGGTCCTTGCGGAGGTACTTGGCCTCTACGTCGGCAATCGCCTTGCGCAGCATCGTCTCTTCTCCCTTACAGCTCGTCGTCGCCGGCCTCGATGAGCCGGCGGTCGTCTTCGTCCAGTTGCAGGCGCGCGAAAAGGTCCGGGCGCCGATCCCGTGTGACCCGGAGCGACTCGCGCCGGCGCCACCGCTCCACGCGCCGGTGATCCCCGGAGAGGAGGACCTCGGGGACCTCCACTCCGCGAAACGCCGGCGGGCGGGTGTAGTGAGGGTACTCCAGGAGGGGGGCTCCCGCGAAGCTCTCCCGGCCGGCCGAGGTGTCGTTTCCGAGAACCCCGGGAACCAGGCGCGCCGCCGCGTCGACGACGCAGAGCGCCGCCAGCTCGCCGCCGGTGAGCACGAAGTCCCCGATGGAGACCTCCATGTCGACTGCCATCCTCACGCGCTCGTCCACTCCTTCGTAACGCCCGCAGGCGATGACCAGACGTCCGTGCTCCGCCAGTTCCTCGACCAGCCGCTGCGAGAGCGGCACGCCCCGGGGGCTCGTCAGCAGCACCCGGGCACCGGGCAGCCGCTCCCTGGCGGCCTCGATGGCGGCGGTCAGCGGCTCCGGCTTCATCACCATCCCGCCGCCCCCTCCGTAGGGAGCGTCGTCGGTGACCCGGTGCTTCCCGGAGGCGTACTCGCGGATGTCCGTCACCCGCGCGTCGAGGAGACCTGCTTCCCGCGCCTTTCCGAGGATGCTCTCGGAGAGGTACCCCTCGCACATCCGAGGGAAGAGGGTCAGGATCTCGACCTCCAGCCGCTTCACGTCTGGTTCCTCTCCGTCCTGCGCGCCTCCTCGTCGTCATCCTCGAGCAGCCCGGGGGGCGCATCCACCACCACCCGACCCTGCTCCCTGTCCACCGTGACCCACGGGGCCAGCGGCACCAGCCGCTCTCCCCCGGGACCGCGGACCACCAGCACGTCCACGCCCCCGGTCACGAAAAGCTCCGCGACCCTTCCCAGCTCCACTCCGGTGGTCGAGACCACCGGCAATCCTTCCAGGTCGGCCCAGAAATGGCGCCCCTCGCCGGGATCGCCCATCTCCTCCCGCCGACCCCAGACCTCGGTGCCCCGCAGGGCCTCGGCGGCCGTCCGGCCCTCCACGCCCTCGAGGCGCATCCACCAGATCCGCCCCTGCGGACCGGCGGAGAGGACCTTTCGCTCCGACTGGGCCTGGCCGGCCTTTCGGAGCGCCACGCTGGTCATCCGCGCCAGCGCGCCCTCGGTACCGGCAACGCCCAGCTTGCCGTCTAGGCCGACGGCCCGGACCACCGTGCCGAGCCGGACCCAGCCCATCAGTCGAGGATGTCGACCACGGCCCGGCGTCCGTCGCGTCGGGACGCCGCATCGACCACCGTGCGGATGGCCTTGGCCGTCTTGCCACCCCGGCCGATGACCCGGCCGAGGTCGGAGGGATCGACCTCGAGCTCGAGGACCACCGCCCGCTCGCGCTCGATGGCGTCGACCCGGACGGCGTCCCGCTGCTCGACCAGTTCCCTCGCCAGCCAGAGAAGCAGGTCGCGCACGGTGCGGAGGGAGGCTAGGCCTTGGCCGGAGCCGCGGCCCTCGCCAGCTTGATCAGCTTGGCCACGGTCGGGCTCGGCTTGGCCCCGGCCTTGAGCCAGAAATCGACGCGGTCCACCTTCAGCTGCAGGCGGATCGGGGTCATGGTCGGGTCGTACTGGCCGACGTCCTCCAGGTAACGGCCATCGCGCGGCTTGCGCGAGTCGGTGGCCACCACGTGGTAGAACGGCGCCTTGTGCGTTCCCGCCCTGGAAAGGCGAAGGACAACCGCCATCGGATACTCCTCCTTCCGGGCTACTCGCCCTTGGCCTTCTTGGCCTTGGCCTTCGGCGCCTTCTCGGCGACGGCGGCCTTCTTGTCGGACTTCTTCTCGGCCTTCTCGGCCTTGGGAGCCTTGGCAGGCTTCGCAGGCTTGGCAGGCTTCGCGGCCTTGGTCTCGCCGGCATCACCCTTCTCGTCGGCCACGACCACCCGGTCGACGAGCTCGATGATCGACATGTCGGCGTTGTCGCCGTGGCGCTTGCCGGTGTGGATGATGCGGCTGTAGCCGCCGGCACGCGTGGCGTACCGCTCGGCGATGGGGCCGAAGAGCTTGTCGATCACCTCGCCGTCCCGGATGTCGCGGAAGGCGATCCGGCGGGCGTGGCTCGTGCCCTTCTTGCCCAGCGTGATGATCTTGTCGGCGATTCGCTTCAGTTCCTTGGCCTTGGGCGTCGTGGTCACGATGCGCTCGTGGCGCAAGAGCGACGTCACCTGGTTGCGGAACATGGCAATCCGGTGCTCGGTGGTTCGGTCGAGCCGGCGGCCGGCTACGCGGTGCTTCATCGCGGCATCTCCCTCGGAGAGTTCGTTGGACGCCTAGGCCTTGGGGGGCACGGGCGCGGTCTTGGGGGGCCAGTTCTCGAGCTTCATCCCGAGCGAGAGCCCCATCTCGGCGAGGATCTCCTTGATCTCCTTCAGCGACTTCCGGCCGAAGTTCTTGGTCTTCAGCATCTCCGCCTCGGTCCTCTGCACCAGGTCGCCGATGGACTTGATGTTGGCGTTCTGGAGGCAGTTGGCGCTGCGGACGGAGAGCTCGAGCTCGTCGACGGAGCGGAACAGGTTCTCGTTGAGCACCTGCTCCGGGACCGCGGCGATCTCGATGGCCGGCTCCTCGGTCTCGTCGAAGTTGATGAAGATCGAGAGCTGCTCCTTGAGGATCTTGGCGGCGAAGGCCACCGCGTCGGCGGGGGCGACCGAGCCGTCCGTCCACACCTCGAGGGTGAGCTTGTCGAAGTCGGTCTGCTGCCCGACGCGGGCGTTGGTGACCTGGTAGTTCACCTTGCGGATGGGGCTGAAGAGCGCGTCGATGGGGATGGTCCCGATGGGCTGCCCGGGGACCTTGTTCCGCTCCGCCGGCACGTAGCCGCGGCCACGGCGCGCGGTCATCTCCATGCGCACCCGCCCGCCCTCGCTGAGGGTGAGGATGTGGTGCCCCGGATTGAGGATCTCCACCTGGCCGTCGGCGACGATGTCGCCGGCCTTGATCTCCCGCGGCCCCTCCGCCTCGATGCGGATGGTCTTCTGCTCGTTGGAGTGGATCTGGAGGAGGACTTCCTTCAGGTTGAGGATGATGTCGGTGACGTCCTCGGCCACCTCGGGGATGGCCATGAACTCGTGCTCGACCCCCTCGATCTTCACCGAGGTGATGCCGGCGCCCTGCAGGCTGGAGAGCAGCACGCGGCGCAGCGAGTTGCCGAGCGTGATGCCGAAGCCGCGCTCCAGCGGCTCGGCCACGAACTTGCCGTAGGTGTTGGTGAGGGACTCCTGGTCGACCACCAGCCCGCGGGGCTTGATGAGGTCGCGCCAGTTCTTCGTGACGATGGCGTCCGCCATGGGCTTTCTCCTTTGGCCGCCGCCCCCTCCCTTCCCTCCGCAGCCCGGCGGGGTCAGGGCGCCGTGGGGCGCGCGACGCTTCGTGTTGAGACCGAACGACGTCGGGCGCGGCCGGCAGGCCGCGTCCGGCGAATCACTTCGAGTAGAGCTCGACGATCAGCTGTTCCTGGATGGGCATGGTGATGTCCTCGCGCGACGGCGCGGTCCTCACGGTGCCCTTGAACCCGGCCTTGTCCAGCTCCAGCCAGCCGGGAACGCCGCGCCGATCCACCGCCTCGATGGCCTCGATGATGCGGGCCACCTTCTTGCTGCGGTCGCGGACGTCGACGACGTCACCGGCGCGCAGCTCGTAGGAGGGGATGGTGACCTTGCGGCCGTTGACGCGGAAGTGGCCGTGCTGCACCAGCTGGCGCGCCTCGTTGCGGCTGTCGGCGAAGCCCAGCCGGAACACCGCGTTGTCGAGCCGGAGCTCGAGCCCGCGCAGCAGGTTGTCGCCGGTGCGCCCCTTGGCCGCCGCGGCGCCCGCGAAGGCGTGACGGAAGCCCGACTCGAGCAGGCCGTACATGCGCTTGACCTTCTGCTTCTCGCGCAGCTGGACCCCGTACTCGCTGAACTTGATGCGACCCTGGCCGTGCTGACCGGGCGGGTACGGACGGCGCTCGATGGCGCACTTGTCCGTGTAGCAGCGGTCGCCCTTCAGGTACATCTTGAGATTCTCGCGGCGGCAGAGCCGGCAGACGCTTTCGGTGTAACGAGCCACTGTGTTCGTCTCCTGTCCGTCTCAGACGCGCCGGCGCTTGGGCGGCCGGGTGCCGTTGTGCGGGATGGGCGTGACGTCCTTGATGAGCGAGATCTTCAGGCCCGCCGAGGCGATGGCCCGGAGTGCCGACTCGCGGCCCGCTCCCGGGCCCTTCACCATGACCACGACCGCCTTGAGGCCGTGCTCCATGGCCTTGGCAGCGGCGTCGCCCGCCGCCACCTGGGCGGCGAACGGGGTGGACTTGCGCGAACCCTTGAAGCCGCGCGCGCCCGCCGACGACCAGGAAAGGACGTTCCCGGTCGGGTCGGTGATGGTGATCATCGTGTTGTTGAAGGTGGAGTTGATGTGCACGATGCCGTTGGCCACGTTCTTCTTGACCCGCTTCTTCCCCTTCTTCGGGGTCACGGGGGACGCGGTCACCGGCTCGATGCCAGTCAGGTTGGGGACGGCGGGGGCCGTCTCCTCGACCTTGGCGGTCGCCGCCTCGGCCTTCTTCACCGGCTTCTCGGCCTTCTCGGCCTGCTTCTCGTCAGCCACGCTGCCTCTCCATTCTCTTCGATTTCACGCCGAGTGCACTAGCGAGGGGCCGGTGCGGCGGCCGCCTTGCGCACGAGGCCGCGCTTCGGACCCTTGCGCGTGCGGGCGTTGGTGTGGGTGCGCTGGCCGCGGACCGGAAGCCCCTTGCGGTGGCGGAGGCCGCGGTAGCAGCCCAGGTCCATGAGGCGCTTGATGTTCATGGAGGTCTCACGGCGCAGGTCGCCCTCGACCTGGGTGATGGCCTCGATGGCCTCGCGAATGTGACGGACCTGATCGTCATTCAGGTCCTTCGTACGCGTGACGGGATCGATCCCCGCCTTGGCGATGATCTTCTTCGCGGTGGCCTTGCCGATCCCGTAGATGTACTGGAGCGAGATCTCGACGCGCTTTTCTGCGGGAAGATCGACGCCGGCGATGCGAGCCATTCCTCTGTCTCCGGTTCTCCGGGTCTAGCCCTTGGCTAGCCCTGGCGCTGCTTGTGGCGGGGGTTGGCGGCGCAGATGATCCGCACGACGCCCTTGCGCTTCACGACCTTGCACTTGTCGCAGATCTTCTTCACCGACGCGCGGACCTTCATGACCTTGTCACCCGACCTAAAAAGTTCTGGTACGAGACGAAAAGCCCCGCCATGCCTGCCGGCGGGACCATCGGAGGCATTTCACGCCCCCTCGAGCTACCGGGACTCCTGACGCACCCGGACCGCACACATCGGCCCGATGCGGAGGGCGCCCTATAACATGCGATTTTCTGGGATGCAAGCGCCACCCGCCAGAAAGGCCTCGGCGCCTCATATCCCCGTCCGGGTGAGAATCTCCGGACCCTCCTCCGTGATGGCCACGGTGTGCTCGAAGTGCGCGGAAAGGCTCCCGTCCTCGGTGACGGCGGTCCAGCCGTCCTCGAGCGTCCGGATCCCGGGGAGGCCGGCGTTCACCATCGGCTCGATGGCCAGCACGAGGCCGGGCCGCAGCCAGGCGCCCGTGCCGGGCACGCCGAAGTTGGGTACCTGGGGAGGCTCGTGGAGCTTCCGGCCGATGCCGTGCCCGACGAACTCCCGGACCACCGAGAACCCCGCCGCCTCGGCGCTGGCCTGCACCGCTGCCCCGATGTCGCCGACCCTGCCCCCCGATCGGGCCGCGGCGACCCCCGCCGCGAGCGCCTCCCGGGTGGCCGCCACCAGCCGCTCGGCCTCCGGGCTCGCCCGGCCCACCAGGACGGTCTCGGCCGCGTCGCCGTGGAATCCGCCGACGATGGCCCCGAAGTCGAGCCCGACGACGTCCCCGTCGCGCAGGAGGCGCTTGTCGGAGGGGATGCCGTGGACCACTTCCTCGTTCACCGAGATGCAGACGCTGGCCGGGTAGCCCAGGTAACCCTTGAAGGCCGGCACCGCGCCCAGCTCCCTCGTCCGGGACTCGGCGAGCCGGTCGAGCTCGAACGTGGACACGCCCGGGACGGCGGCGGCGACGAGCGCGTCGAGGACGGTGCGGACGACCCGCCCCGCGTCGCGCATGCGCGCGAGATCGTCTGCCGTCTTGATCTGCACGGGGCCTAGACGGACCGACCGAGGATCCGCAGGGCCGACGCCAGCACCTCGTCGGGGGAACCGGTGCCGGCCACCTCCGACAGGCTGCCTCGCTCGTGGTAGTAGCGCTTGAGCGGCTCGGTCTTCGATTCGTACTCGCGGAGGCGGTGCGCCACGGTCTCGGCCTTGTCGTCGTCGCGCTGGACGAGCGTCGTGCCCTCCCGGTCGCAGACGCCGGCCTTCCTGGGCGGGTTCGCCGTGACGTGGTAGACGGCCCCGCACGTCGGGCAGCTGCGCCGGCCGCTCATGCGGTCCACGAGGAGTTCCTGGGCGATCTCGTAGGAGAGCGCGCGGTCGAGCTTGCGCCCCATCGACACGAGCAGCTGGTCGAGGTACCCGGCCTGGGCGGCGGTGCGGGGGTACCCGTCGAGGATGAAGCCGCGCGCCACGTCGGGGCGCGCCAGCCGGTCCTTCACCATGGCGTTGGTGACGTCGTCGGGGACCAGGCCGCCCGACGCCATGATGGCGTCCACGGTCTTGCCCAGCTCCGTGCCCCGCGCCTTGTGGTCGCGGAACATGTCGCCCGTGGAGATGTGCGGGATCTGGAGATCGCGGGCCAGCAGCTTGGCCTGCGTGCCCTTGCCGGCGCCCGGCGGACCCAAGAGGATGAGGATCATGCTCTTCTCCTGGCGCGCCGCCCGGCGCGGCTACGCGTTCAGGCCGGCCGTGGCCCGGCCACGGATGCGCGGGCCGCGAGGACCGGTGAAGCCTTCGTAGTGGCGGGTGATGAGGTGTCCCTCGATCTGCTGGACCGTGTCGAGGGCGACGCCGACGACGATGAGGAGGGCCGTGCCGCCGAAGTAGAAGGGAACGCCGAACTGGTTGATGAGGACGGTGGGCAGGATGCTCACCGCCGACAGGTAGAGAGCCCCGCCGAAGGTGATGCGCGAGAGGACGTAGTCGATGTACTCGGCCGTCTTCTTGCCCGGCCGGATGCCCGGGATGTAGCCGCCGTACTTCTTGAGGTTGTCGGCCACGTCCACCGGGTTGAAGGTCACCGCGGTGTAGAAGTAGGCGAAGAAGATGATGAGCACGACGTAGAAGGTGTTGTAGACCCAGCCGCCCGGCTGCATCAGGTCGGAGATCCGCTGGAGGAACGGGAACCAGGACGCCAGCGTGGCCGGGAACAGCAGGACGGAGCTGGCGAAGATGGGCGGGATCACGCCCGAGGTGTTCACCTTGAGCGGCAGGTGCGTGCTCTGGCCGCCGTAGGTGCGCCGCCCCACCACCCGCTTGGCGTACTGCACCGGGATGCGCCGCTGGGCGCGCTCGACGAAGGTGATGAAGGCCACCACCGCCACCATGACGGCGACCAGGATGACCAGGCGCAGCTCGTCCATGCCCGCGCCCGGGGCCTTGTAGGCCGCGTAGAGCTGGAACATGGCGTCCGGCATGCGGGCCACGATGCCGGCGAAGATGATGAGGGAGATGCCGTTCCCGATGCCGCGCTCGGTGATCTGCTCGCCCATCCACATGATGAACGCGGTGCCGGCCGAGAGCGTGATGACGGTCATGATCCGGAACGACCAGCCCGGCGTGGTGACCACGGCGAGCCCGGACGGATCGCGGAGCGACTCGAGGTAGGTGGCGATGCCGATGCCCTGGATGGCGGCCAGGACCACCGTGCCGTAGCGCGTGTACTGGGTGATGCGCTTGCGGCCGACCTCGCCCTCCTTCTGCATCTTCTCCAGCGCCGGGATCACGACGGTGAGGAGCTGCAGGATGATGGAGGCCGAGACGTAGGGCATGATGCCCAGGGCGAAGATCGAGAGCTGCTCGAGGGCGCCGCCCGAGAACAGGTTGAAGAGGCCGAGCAGGCCGCCCTGCGACGCCACCACCTTGCGCATCGCCACGCGGTCGACGCCGGGCGTGCTCACGAAGACGCCGAGACGGTAGACCGCCAACATCCCCACGGTGAAGAGCAGCCGCTTTCGCAGCTCGGGGACGCGGAAGATGTTGGCCAGACTGTTGGTGAGCATCTCGGTTCCCCCTGCCCCGCCTACGCCTTGGTCTTGCCCTTGGCCTTCTTCTCGGCCTTCTGCTTCTCTCCCATCGTCTGGCGCTTGGGCAGGGTCTCGACCTTGCCGCCCGCCTTCTCGATGGACTCGCGCGCGCCGGCGGTCACCCGCTCCACGCGCACGGTGTAGGCACCGGCCAGGTCGCCCTTGCCGAGCACCACGATCCCGTCGCCCTTGCCGCGGGCCAGCCCGGCGCCCTTGAGCGCCGGGAGGTCGACCACGCTGCCAGCCGGCAGCAGCCCGAGGTCGGTCACCCGGACCTCCTCGAACTCGAGGCGGAAGTGGTTCTTGAACCCGAACTTCGGGAGGCGGCGCTGCAGCGGCATCTGGCCGCCTTCGAAGCCCTCGAAGTGCATGTTGCCGGAACGGGCCTTCTGGCCCTTTCCGCCGCGGCCGGCGGTCTTGCCCAGGCCGGAAGCCTGGCCTCGGCCGACACGCTTGCGGACCTTGGTGGCGCCGCGAGGCGCCTTGAGCTGGTTCAACGACGACATGAGCGTTCCTTTCTACCCAAATGGGGCGCAGCGCGCTAGGCGCCCTTGGCGCCCTTCGACTTCCTGGCCTTGCGCCCCACCGGCGCCGGCGCGTCCACGCGCTCCCACGCCAGGAGGTAGCCAACCCTGCGGATCATTCCCATGGTCGACGGATTGTCGGGGAGGATCTTCGACGAGTTGGTCTTCTTCAGACCCATGCCCGTCACCATCAGCCGCTGCTTGGCCGGGATCCCGGCCAGTCCATGCTTCAAGGTCACCTTGATGGCTGCCATCGTCGTCCCCTGCCCTATTCCTGCATCTCGGCAACGGTCTTGCCGCGCATCTGGGCGACGCGCTCGGCGTTGCGCAGACGCTTCAGCCCGGCCACGGTTGCCTTGAGCACGTTGTGAGGATTGCGCGAGCCCTGGCTCTTGGTGAGCACGTTCCGCACCCCGGCCGCCTCGAGAACGGCCCGGACGGCGCCGCCGGCGATCACGCCGGTACCCTCGCTGGCCGGCTTGAGCAGCACCCGGCCTGCGCCGAAGTGGCCCAGCACCTCGTGCGGGATGGTGGTGCCGGCGAGCGGGACCAGGAAGATGTTCTTCTTGGCCTGCTCACCACCCTTGCGAATGGCTTCGGGCACCTCGTTGGCCTTGCCCAGGCCGACGCCGACGTGCCCCTGACCGTCGCCCACGACGATCAGCGCGGAGAAGCTGAAGCGCCGGCCGCCCTTGACCACCTTGGCGACGCGGTTGATGTGGACCACGCGGTCCGTCAGCTCGAGATCGTTCACGTTGATGATGGGAGCAGCCATTCTTCCCTCGGTCCTGCGGTGA
Source organism: uncultured delta proteobacterium (assembly GCA_963818535.1). Classification (GTDB taxonomy): domain Bacteria; phylum Myxococcota; class Myxococcia; order Myxococcales; family Anaeromyxobacteraceae; genus CAIOAK01. The sequence goes on from CAWFSM010000008.1 coordinate 990,128, forward strand.
CTAGAACTTGAGGCCGGCCTCGCGGGCCGCCTCCGCCACCGCGGCGACACGGCCGTGGTAGTCGAAACCATTTCGATCGAAGACGACGTGGGTGACGCCCTTCTCGAGCGTCGCCTTGGCGATGGCCGTGCCGACCTTCTTCGCGGCGGCGGTCTTGTCGTCTTCCTTCACCGCGTCGCGGAGCGCCTTGGACGTCGTCCCGGCGTACGCGATGGTGCGGCCGGCCACGTCGTCCACCACCTGGGCGTAGACGTGGTTCAGGCTGCGGTACACCGTGAGGCGGGGACGCTCCGCGGTGCCGGAGATCTTCTTGCGGATGCGCGCCTTGCGCTTCTCGCGCGGGGTGACTTTCTCTGCCATGGGTGCTCCTCCTTGCGCCGGCGCAGACCCAGCCGGCACATGAGCGGTCGGCGACTACGCCGCGCCGGTCTTGCCTTCCTTGCGTCGGATGATCTCGTAGCTGTACTTGATGCCCTTGCCCTTGTACGGCTCGGGGGGCCGGAGCTCGCGGATGCGGGCGGCGGTCATGCCCACCATGTGCTTGTCGGCCCCGCGGACCGTGACCTTGGTCTGCTTGGGATCGACCTCCGCGGTGATGCCCTCGGGGAGCTTGAACACCACCGGGTGGGAGAACCCGAGCACGAAGTGCACTTCCTTGCCCTTCGCCTCGGCCTTGAAGCCCACCCCGACGATGTCGAGGGTGCGCTCGTAGCCCTTGGTGACCCCGTCGATGGCGTTGCGCACCAGGGTGCGCGTGAGGCCATGGAGGGACCGGGCCATGATGGAATCGTCGGGACGGAGGACCTTCACCTCGCCCTTGTCCACCTGGAACTTCATCAATGCGTTTGCCTTGAAGGCGGTCTTGCCCTTGGGGCCCTCGACCTTCACCGTGAGTCCGTCCACGGTGACCTTGACCTTCTCCGGGATCTTCACCGGAAGCTTGCCGATGCGGGACATGGGTGCTCCTACCAGACGGTGCAGATGAGCTCGCCGCCCACCTTCTGCTTGCGGGCCTCCCGATCGACCATGACGCCCTTCGAGGTCGAGAGGATGGCGATGCCCATTCCGTTCAAGACGCGGGGGATCTGACCGGTGGCCACGTAGCGCCGCAGGCCCGGCTTCGACACCCGCTTGATGTCGCTGATGGCGGGCTCGCGGTCCGGCCCGTACTTCAGGAGGATGGTGATGGCCCCCTGATGGCTCTCGTCCTTGTGGAGGACGAAGTCCTGGATGAAGCCCTCGGCCTTCAGCACCTCGGCGATACGCGCCTTGAGGTTGGAGGCCGGGACCAGCACCTTCTCGTGGCGCGCGGAGGATGCGTTCCGGACGCGCGAGAGCATGTCGCCAATTGGATCGGTGAAGCTCATCGATGAGTCTCCCTACCAGCTCGACTTGATGACGCCGGTGACTTCGCCCCGGAGCGCGCGATTGCGGAAGCAGATGCGGCACATCTGGAACTTGCGCAGGAATGCGCGGGGCCGCCCGCAGATCGGGCAGCGGTTGTACTGGCGCACGGGGTACTTCAGCTTGCGTGCCGCCTGCGCCATCTTCGAAAGCTTGGCCATCGTCTCCGTCTCCTGGTCCGGCTACTGGCGGAAGGGCATGCCGAGGTGGCGGAGAAGAACTCTGCCCTCCTCGTCGTTCCGTGCCGTGGTGACCACGGTGATGTTGAGTCCCTTGATCTTCTCGACCCTGTCGTAGTTGATCTCGGGGAAGATGATCTGCTCCTTCACGCCCAGCGTGTAGTTCCCCTTGCCATCGAAGGCCTTGGGAGACACGCCCTTGAAGTCGCGCACGCGCGGCAACGCCACGTTGAGAAGACGGTCCAGGAACTCGTAGGCACGGTCCCCGCGCAGGGTGACCATGGCCCCGATGCTCTGTCCCTGGCGGAGCTTGAAGTTCGCGATGGACTTGCGGGCCTTGGTCACCACCGGCTTCTGCCCGGTGATGGCGGTCAGCTGCTCCAGCGACGCGTCCAGGATCTTGCCGTTCTGGATGGCCTCGCCGAGCCCCATGTTGACCACGACCTTCTCGACCCGCGGAGCCTGCATCGGGTTCTTCAACCCGAGCTCCTTGACCAGGCTGGTCCGGATCTCCTTCTCGAACTTTTCCTTGAGACGCGCTGCCATCGATGACTCCTTGCCTTCGTCCGGGGCCCTTGGCGCCGGGCGATGCGTTCGTTCCTTGCTAGAACTGCTCCTTGCACTTCTTGCAGGCCCGCACGCGGCGCCCGTCCTCCCGGGTGGCGTGGGCCACGCGGGTGGGCTTGCCGCACTTGGGACAGACCACCATCACGCTCGAGGCGTGGATGGTGCCGGCCCGCTCGATGATCCCGCCGTCCGGGTTCACCTGGCTGCGCCCCTTCTTGAGGTGGCGCTTCACCGTCATGAGCTTCTCGATCCGGACCCGGTTCTTCTCGTGGAGCACCTCGAGCACCTTGCCCGACTTGCCCTTCTCCCGGCCGGAGAGGACCTTCACCGTGTCGTTCTTGTGGACGTCCATGGCCTACAGCACCTCCGGCGCAAGGCTGATGATCTTCATGAACTTGCGGGCGCGCAGCTCGCGGGCGACCGGCCCGAAGATGCGGGTGCCGACCGGCTCGAGATCCTTGTTGATGAGCACCGCCGAGTTCCCGTCGAAGCGGATGTAGCTGCCGTCGGCGCGCTTCACCTCGCGCGCGGTGCGCACGATGACCGCACGGGCGACCTCGCCCTTCTTCACCTTCGACTGCGGGATGGCCTCCTTCACGGAGACCACGATGACGTCGCCCAGGGAGGCGTACTTGCGCCGGGAACCGCCCAGCACCTTGATGCACTGGACCTTCTTGGCGCCCGAGTTGTCGGCGACGTCCAGGATCGTCTGCTGCTGGATCATGGCTAGACCTCCGGACCCTTCTCGATGATCTCGGCCACCCGCCACCGCTTGTCCTTGGACATGGGGCGTGTCTCGACGATCCGGACCTTGTCGCCGGCCTTGGACGTCTCGTGCTCGTCGTGCGCCTTGTAGCGTTCGGCGCGGCGGACGATCTTGCCGTACTTGCGGTCGGCGATGCGGCGTTCCACCCGCACCACGACGGTCTTCTGCATCTTGCTCGAGACCACCACCCCGACGCGGGACTTGGCCTTGCCGCGTTCCATGACTACTCCTTCTCGCCCTTGCGGGTCTCGGTCTTCGCCTTGCGGACGATCCCCATCTGCTTCTCGCGCGCCAGCGTCCTGCAGCGCGCGACCAGCCGGCGGGTCTTGGCCAGGTCGGCGGTCGAGTCGAGCACGCCGGTGTTGAGCTTGCTCTTCATCTCGAAGATCTGGTGCTTGAGCTCCGCGACGCGGGCCTCGAGCTCCTCGTTGGTCAACTGGCGCAGTTCGCTCGTGGTCGACATGTCGCCTCCTACAGGGTGACGCCGCGCTTCACCAGCTTGGTGGCGACCGGCAGCTTGTGGGCGGCGAGCATGAAGGCCTTGGAGGCCTGCGCGTCGTCGACGCCCTCGATCTCGAACAGCACGCGGCCGGGCTTGATGACGGCCACGTAGAACTCCACCGGCCCCTTGCCGGTGCCCATGCGGGTCTCGGCGGGCTTCTTGGTGATGGGCTTGTCCGGGAAGACCCGGATCCAGAGCTTTCCGCCCCGCTTCACGTAGCGGCTGATGGCGACGCGCGCGGCCTCGATCTGGCGGCTGGTGAGCCGGCCGCACTCGGTGGCGGCCAGGCCGAACGAGCCCTGGTTGAGGTCGGAGCCGCGGTAGGCCTTCCCCCGCATGCGACCCTTCTGCATCTTTCGGTACTTCGTCCTGGCCGGCTGCAGCATCTCTCGATCTCCTCGAAGTGTTCCCGACGGGGAAGGCTACGCCCGCCCGCCGAGCCCGGCCCGCGGCGCCTTCGCCGACTGGGGCAGGACCTCGCCGCGCATGATCCAGACCTTCACGCCGATCTTGCCGTAGGTGGTCTTGGCCTCGGCGAACCCGTAGTCGATGTCCGCGCGCAGGGTGTGGAGGGGCACGCGTCCCTCGCGGTACCACTCGTAGCGGGCCATCTCGGAGCCGCCCAGGCGGCCGGAGGTGGCGACGCGGATTCCCTTGGCCCCGAACTTCAGCGCCGTCTGCACGGCCTTCTTCATGGCGCGGCGGAAGGCGATGCGGCGCTCCAGCTGCGTGGCGATGTTCTCCGCCACGAGCTGCGCGTCGGTCTCGGCCTTCCGGACCTCGACCACGTTCAGGTAGACCTCGTTGGCGGTCAGCGCCTGGAGGTCCTTCTTGATGGTCTCGATGCCCGCCCCGCGCTTGCCGATGACGATGCCCGGGCGAGCGGTGTGGACGTTGATCTTGACCTTGTTGGCGGCCCGCTCGATCTCGATCTTGGAGATGCCGGCCTGGCCGAGCTTCTCCTTCACGAACTCACGGATCTTGATGTCCTCGTGCAGCCACTTCGCGTAGTTCTTTTCCTCGTACCACTTCGACTCCCAGGTCCGGATGACCCCGAGGCGGAACCCGATCGGATGGACTTTCTGACCCACGTGGTCTCCTTACGGCGCGCTTACGCGCGCTCCGCGATGCCGAGTTCCACGTAGACGTGGCTCGTCTTCTTGTCGATCCGGGTAGCCCGGCCCATGGCGCGCGGCATGAAGCGGCGCGTCTTGGGACCGTGGTCCACGGTGAGGGTCTTCACGAACAGCGCGTCCGCGTCGACGCGGCCGCCCTTGTTCTCGGCATTGGCGACCGCAGACCGGAGCAGCTTGGCCAGGTGCGGAGCCGCGGCCTGCGGCGTGAACTTGAGCATGGCCAGCGCGGCGCCGACCGGCATCCCGCGCACGTGGTCGGCGACGAGCCGGACCTTGCGGGGGGTGACGCGGAGCTGGCGCAACGTGGCGTGCGGGCCCGGCTTGGGGCGGGCCGCCTCCGTGCGGGCGCGGCGCTCCTTGCGGGTGACCTTGACCTTCCGGCCAGGGGCCGGCGTCGCAGCGGTCTTCTTCTGGGTATCGGCCATGTCCGTCCTCTACCTCTTCGGGGGCGGGGCGGAAGTCGCCGCGACCGCCTTCTTCTCGCCGGTGTGACCGTGGAACGTCCGGGTCGGGGCGAACTCGCCGAGCTTGTGCCCGACCATGTTCTCCTGGACGAACACCGGCACGAACTTCCGGCCGTTGTGCACCGCGAAGGTGTGGCCGACGAAGTCCGGCATGATGGTGCTCCGCCGGGACCAGGTCTTGATGACCGACTTCTTGCTCCCCTTGTTCGCATCCTCGACCTTCTTGAGGAGATGCTTGTCGGCGAAGGGGCCCTTCTTGATGGAACGCGCCATGTGTCTCGGTCCTCGCCGCTATGTTGCCTGGCTGCGCACGCCCCGCTTGCGGGGCGATACGATGTACTTGTCCGTGCGGCGGTTGTTGCGGGTCTTGAGGCCCTTTGCCTTCTGGCCCCAGGGGGAGACCGGGTGCGGATTGCCCTGCCCGGACTTGCCCTCGCCGCCGCCGTGCGGGTGGTCGACGGGGTTCATCGCCAGGCCGCGCACGGTCGGGCGGACGCCCCGCCAGCGGGTCTTGCCGGCCTTGCCGACGCGGATGCTGGCGTTCTCGATGTTCGAGAGCTGGCCGACGGTGGCCCGCACGACCTGCAGCACCTTCCGGATCTCGCCGGAGGGCATGCGGATCTGGGCGTACTCGCCCTCCTTGGCCATGACCTGGCCGAACGAGCCGGCCGTCCGGATGAGCTTGGCGCCCGATCCCGGCTGGAGCTCGAGCCCGTGGATCTGGGTGCCGAGCGGCATGCCGCGGATGGGGAGCGTGTTGCCCGGCCGGATGTCGACCGCGTCGCCGGACACCAGCACGTCGCCCACGCCCACGCCGAGCGGCGCGAGGATGTAGCGCTTCTCGCCGTCCTTGTAGTGGAGGAGCGCGATCCGCGCGGTGCGGTTCGGGTCGTACTCGATGGCCGCCACCGTGGCCGGAACGCCGTCCTTGTCACGGCGCCAGTCGATGATCCGGTAGCGCTGCTTGTGGCCGCCGCCGATGTGACGGGTCGTGATGTGGCCGTGCGCGTTCCGTCCGCCCGAGCGCTTCTTCGCGCTCGTCAGCTTCTTCTCCGGACGGCGCTTGGTGATCTCGGCGAAGTCCGCCACCGTCATGTGGCGGCGCGCTGCACTCGTCGGCTTGTAGCTCTTGACGCCCATGCTCGTTCCCCTGGCCTTACTTCCCCTCGAAGAGGGCGATGGTGTCGCCTTCCTTGAGGGTGACGATGGCCTTCTTCCAGTTGGGACGGCGGCCGACTTGACGGCCGACGCGCTTGTTCTTGCCCCGGGCGATGGCGGTGCGAACCCCGGTGACCTTCACCGAGAAGAGCTTCTCGACCGCGCCCTTCACCTGGATCTTGGTGGCGTCGCGGTGCACCTGGAAGGCGTACTGCCGCTCGGCCTCGCGGCCGCGCTCCGCCTTCTCGCTGATGATGGGGCGGACGATCACGTCCTGGACGGTCAGGTTCATGAGAGCGCCTCCTCGACCCTCTTCGCCGAATCGGCGGTGAGCACCAGGAACTCGTGGCCGAGGATGTCGTACACGTTGAGTCCCTGGGTGGCCAGGAAGTCGAAGCCCGCGAGGTTGCGGAGCGACCGGTGCAGGGCCACGTTCTCCGCCCCGTCGACCACCAGCGCCTTCTTCACGCCGAGCTTCCCCAGGACCTGGGCCGCGGTGGCCGTCTTCGGCGCATCCGGCACCCAGCGATCCACGATGAGGATCTTCTGCTCGGAGTTGCGCAGGGCGAGAGCCGAGCGCAGCGCCAGCTTCCGGACCTTGCGCGGAACGTCGTAGGAGTAGTCCCGCGGCTTGGGGCCCATGGCCTTCCCGCCGCCGACGAACTGGCTGGCGCGGGTCGAGCCCTGACGGGCACGGCCGGTACCCTTCTGCTTCCAGGGCTTCTTGCCGCCGCCGGAAACGAGGGAGCGGTTCTTCACCGCATGAGTACCCGAACGGTCGGATGCGAGCTTGGCCTTGACCACCTCCCAGAAGAGGTGCTCGTTCACCGGGCCAGCGAAGACCTCGTCCTTGAGGTCGATCTCGCCGACCTTCTTCCGGTCCAGGCTATAGACGTCGAACTTTGCCATGGCGTCCTCGCCTACTTGATCTCCACGTCCACACCCGCCGATAGATCCAGCTTCATGAGCGCGTCCAACGTCTGGGACGTGGGCTCCTGGATCTCGAGAAGCCGCTTGTGCGTGCGGATCTCGAACTGCTCGCGCGACTTCTTGTCGACGTGCGGGCTGCGGAGGACGGTGAACTTGTTGATCCGGGTGGGGAGCGGAATCGGGCCGGCCACCTTGGCGCCGGTCCGCTTCGCGGTCTCCACGATCTCGCCGGCCGACTGGTCGAGCAGCTTGTAGTCGTAGGCCTTGAGCCGGATGCGGATCTTCTGCATTGCCATCTTCACGTCCTCGGCTTCTGGCCCCGGCGCGGCGCGGCCGAACTGCACCGCCGTTCGCCGGGGCTGCCTCTTCCTTCGTTACAGGATCACTTCCGCGACGACGCCCGAACCCACGGTGCGGCCACCCTCGCGGATGGCGAACCGCAACTCCTTCTCCATCGCGATGGGCGTGATGAGCTCCACGTCCATCCCGATGTTGTCACCCGGCATCACCATCTCCACGCCAGCGGGCAGCTGGATGGAACCGGTGACGTCGGTGGTGCGGAAGTAGAACTGGGGCCGGTAGCCGTTGAAGAACGGGGTGTGACGGCCACCCTCCTCCTTCGTGAGCACGTAGACCTCGGCCTTGAACTTGGTGTGCGGGGTGATGGAACCGGGCTTGGCCAGCACCTGGCCGCGCTCGATCTCCTCACGCTTCAGGCCGCGGAGCAGCGCGCCGATGTTGTCGCCCGCCTCGCCCTGGTCGAGCAGCTTGCGGAACATCTCGACGCCGGTGACCACGGTCTTGACGGTGGGCTTGAGACCCACGACCTCGATCTCCTCGCCGACCTTGACGATGCCACGCTCGACGCGGCCGGTGGCCACGGTCCCGCGGCCGGAGATGGAGAACACGTCCTCCACCGGCATCAGGAACGGCTTGTCCTTGGCGCGGGCCGGGGTCGGGATGTAGCTGTCGATGGCCTCCATGAGCCGGCCGATGGACGGCTCGCCGAGGTCGCCCTTGTCGCCCTCGAGCGCCTTGAGCGCCGAGCCACGGACGATGGGGGTCTTGTCCCCGGGGAAGTTGTACTTGGTGAGGAGCTCGCGGACCTCGAGCTCGACGAGGTCGAGCAGCTCGGGGTCGTCCACCATGTCGACCTTGTTCAGGTAGACCACGATGTAGGGCACGCCGACCTGCCGGGCCAGCAGGATGTGCTCGCGGGTCTGGGGCATCGGGCCGTCGGCCGCGGAGACCACCAGGATGGCGCCGTCCATCTGCGCCGCGCCGGTGATCATGTTCTTCACGTAGTCGGCGTGGCCCGGGCAGTCGACGTGGGCGTAGTGCCGGTTCTTGGTCTGGTACTCGACGTGGGCGGTCGCGATGGTGATGCCGCGAGCCTTCTCCTCCGGCGCCTTGTCGATCTGGTCGTACGCCATGAAGGCAGCCATGCCCTGCTGCGCGGCGACCTTGGTGATGGCCGCGGTCAGCGTGGTCTTGCCGTGGTCCACGTGGCCGATAGTGCCGACGTTCACGTGGGGCTTGCTGCGATCGAACTTTTCCTTGGCCATGTGCTCTCCTCCGTGGTTGCGCGCCGGACTACTTGGTTGGGGCGGCAGCTCCCTTGCTCTTCGTGATGATGGTCTCTGCGATGCTGTTCGGAACCTGGGCGTAATGCCCGAACTGCATGGTGTAGGTCGCGCGCCCCTGGGTCTTGGAGCGGAGGTCCGTGGCGTACCCGAACATCTGGGCCAGCGGGACCTGGGCGGTGATCGCCTGGACCCCGGACCGCGGCGTCATACCCTGAATCTTGCCGCGACGCGAGTTGAGATCGCCGATGACGTCGCCCATGAAGCTGTCGGGCGTGACCACCTCGACGTCCATGATGGGCTCGAGCAGCACGGGCGTGGCCTTGGCGGCGCCGTCCTTGAACCCCATGGAGCCGGCGATCTTGAACGCCATCTCGGACGAGTCGACGTCGTGGTAGGAGCCGTCGAAGACCTCGACCTTGAGGTCGACCATGGGGAAGCCGGCCAGGATGCCGCCGGTCATGGCCTCCTCGATGCCCTTGCGGATGGGCTCGACGAACTCCTTGGGGATGGAACCGCCCACGGTCTCGTTCTCGAACTCGAAGCCCTTGCCGGGCTCCTGCGGGATGAGGCGCAGCCAGCAGTGGCCGTACTGGCCGCGGCCGCCGGTCTGCCGGATGTAGCGACCCTCCGACTCGACCTGCTTGGTGATGGTCTCGCGGTAGGCAACCTGGGGCTTGCCCACGTTGGCCTCCACCTTGAACTCGCGGAGCATGCGGTCCACCAGGATCTCCAGGTGGAGCTCTCCCATGCCGCGCATGATGGTCTGGCCGGTCTCCTCGTCGGTGTGGACCCGGAAGCTGGGGTCCTCCATCTGGAGACGCTGGAGGGCGATGCCCATCTTGTCGGAGTCGGCCTTGGTCTTGGGCTCGACGGCGACCGAGATGACCGGCTCGGGGAACTCCATCTTCTCCAGGATGACCGGCTTGTCCTCGTCGCAGAGGGTGTCGCCGGTGGTGGAGGAGCGGAGGCCCACGGCCGCGGCGATGTCGCCGGCGAGGACTTCCTTGATCTCCTCCCGCTTGTTGGCGTGCATCTGGAGGAGGCGCCCCACCCGCTCCTTGCGGTCGCGGGAGGCGTTGTAGACGTAGGAGCCGCTCTCCAGCTTCCCGGAGTACACGCGGAAGAAGGTGAGGTTGCCCACGAACGGGTCGTTCATGAGCTTGAACGCGAGGGCGCTGAAGGGCTCGGTGTCGGAGGTCGCGCGGATGACGTCGACGCCCTTGGGGTTGATCCCGTGGACGGGCGGCTTGTCGACCGGGCTGGGCAGGTAGTCGACGACCGCGTCGAGGAACTGCTGCACGCCCTTGTTCTTGAAGGCCGTCCCGCAGATGACCGGGAAGAACTTCATGTCGATGGTGCCCTTGCGCAGGCCGCGCTTGACCTCCTCGTTGGTCAGCGGGTGGCCGTCGAGGTACTTGGCCATCAGGTCGTCGTCGGCCTCGGCCACGGCCTCCTCGATGGCCTGCCGGTACTCCTTGGCCTGCTCGAGCAGGTCGGCCGGGATCTCGATCTCCTGGTAGCCGGCGCCCATGGTCTCGTCGTCGAAGGTGATGCCCTTCATCTTGACGAGGTCCACCATGCCGCGGAACTTGTCCTCGGCTCCGATGGGCAGGTGCAGGGGAACCGGACGCGCGCCCAGCTTCTCCTTGATGGAGGCAACCGAGGCGAAGAAGTCGGCGCCGACGCGGTCCATCTTGTTGATGAAGCAGGCGCGGGGAACCTTGTACTTGTCGGCCTGCCGCCAGACCGTCTCGGACTGGGGCTCGACGCCGCTCACGGCGTCGAAGACGGCCACGGCGCCGTCGAGGACGCGCAGGGAGCGCTCGACCTCGATGGTGAAGTCCACGTGGCCGGGGGTGTCGATGATGTTGATGCGGTGCTCGCGCCAGAAGCAGGTGGTGGCGGCGCTGGTGATGGTGATGCCGCGCTCGCGCTCCTGCTCCATCCAGTCCATGACGGCCGTGCCCTCATGGACCTCGCCAATCTTGTGGGTGACCCCGGTGTAGAAGAGGATCCGCTCGGTCGTGGTCGTCTTGCCGGCATCGATGTGCGCCATGATGCCGATGTTCCGGTAGCGCTCGATTGGGGTAACGCGGGCCATTGTCTCTATCCTTCGAACCGTTCGAACCGTTTGGTGCGCAAAACCGTACGTCGTCGAGCGACGTGTCCACCTGACCGAGCTGTCAAAGAGCTTTGGGGTCCCTCGGACCCAGCCGACCGAGTCGGCCTCTTCGATCCTCGATTCTCCTCCCGACCTACCAGCGGTAGTGCGCGAACGCCTTGTTCGCTTCCGCCATCTTGTGCGTGTCCTCGCGCTTCTTCACCGCGTTCCCGCGGTTGTTGGCGGCATCGAGGATCTCGCCGGCCAGCTTCTCCACCATCGTCTTCTCGCCGCGCGCCGATGCATACTCGATGAGCCAGCGCATCGCCAGGGCGGTTCGGCGGTCCTGGCGGACCTCCACCGGGACCTGGTACGTCGCGCCGCCCACCCGCCGGGACTTCACCTCGACCACCGGCTTCACGTTGTCGAGGGCCTTCTTGAAGACCTTGAGGGGGTCGTCCTTGAGGCGATTCTCGACCACGGCGAACGCGCCGTAGATGATCTTCTCGCCGGTGGACTTCTTTCCCTGGCGCATCAGGTTGTTGATGAACTTCGCCACCGTCCGATCCTGGAACTTGGGATCGGGGAGGATCTTCCTCTTCTCGACTACGCGACGACGGGGCATCGAATCCTCTGCCTAGCTCGGGCGCTTGGCGCCGTACTTCGAGCGGCTCTGCTTGCGGCCCTGGACGCCGACGGCGTCGAGGGTTCCGCGGATGATGTGGTACCGGACACCGGGGAGGTCCTTCACGCGGCCCCCGCGGATGAGCACCACCGAGTGCTCCTGGAGGTTGTGGCCGACGCCGGGGATGTAGCTCGTGACCTCGAAGCCGTTGGTGAGGCGGACGCGCGCCACCTTGCGAAGGGCCGAGTTCGGCTTCTTCGGGGTGGTGGTGTAGACGCGCGTGGCGACGCCACGCTTCTGGGGAGACTCCACGAGCGCGGGAGCCTTCCTCTTGGTCTTGAGCTTCTCGCGGCCCTTGCGGACCAGCTGGCTGATCGTCGGCATTCGATCCGGTTCTTTCCTGAAAGCGCAGCGGGCGAACCCGGTGCACCTGCGACGGCTTTCACCGTCAAAAAGGGCGCGAATTATACGGTTCAGCCTCGGGAAGTCAAGGCCTTCTGCTGATCCTCGGAGACCTTTTTCGTGTCACGGTCCCTCCGCGAGGCGGTCGTCCACCCGCCGGAGGCTTCAATGGCACGGCGCATCGCCGAAGAGGCGGGCAACCTACTCGCGTCGCCCTCGGATGTAAAGCCCCAGCCTCCCGGACCTTCGGGGGCATCGCCACGGAGGCTCCCGGCGTGGATCCGGAACTCGAGGCGGCGGTGGGTGAGGAGGCGGGTCAGCGAGGCGATCTCCCTCCCCACCACGACCTGCAACCCGAGGTCGGCTCGGGCCCGCCGGCGGAGATACCCGGCCGGGTCCTCCCCTTCGGGCACGACGAGCCCCGGCAATCCCCACATCCCCGGGAAGAGCCCCCCCGCGGGCGCCCGGCGGAGGAGCAGGCGCCCTCCCCGCTCCACCCGCAGCAGCCCTATCACCATCGGTATGGGCTTCCTCCGCGGCACGCGGGCGGGGAACTCCTCCTCCCGCCCTTCCCGCTTCGCGGCGCACCCCGGGGCGACGGGACAGCGCGCGCACGTGGGCCGGCGCGGCCGGCAGGCGCTCGCTCCCAGCTCCATGAGCGCCTGGTTCAGGTCGCCGGGCCGGTCCCGATCGAGCAGCGCCGTGGCCAGTGACTCCAGGTGCGTCTTCACCGTGGGTGACCTGGGGTCGCCGCCGACCAGGAAGAGACGGGACAGCACCCGGGTCACGTTGCCGTCCACCGCCGGGGCCGGGATGGCGAAGGCGATGCTGGCCACGGCACCCGCGGTGTAGGGTCCGAATCCCGGGAGCGCGCGCAGACCCTCCAGCGAGGCGGGAAGCCCGCCGTGCCGCGCCAGCGCCTCCCGCGCTGCGGCGAGCAGGTTCCGGCAGCGCGCGTAGTAGCCGAGACCGCTCCAGGCGGCGAGCACCTCGGCGTCGTCCGCGCCGGCCAGCGCCTCCAGCGTGGGCCAGGCCGCGACGAAGCGCCGGTAGTAGGGCACCACGGCCTCCACCCGCGTCTGCTGCAGCATCACCTCGGCCAGCCAGACCCGGTACGGGTCGGCGGCGCGCTGCGGGAAGCGCCAGGGGAGGTCGCGGTGGCCGGCATCCCACCAGGCGAGCAGGCGCCGCCGCAGGGCGCGGAGCCGCGCCGGGGAAGGAATGGGAACGCGCGGCGCCACGTGGCGGAAAGCACCGCGCCCGCGGCGTCCCACCCCGGGCGGGGCGAGGCGGCGCGGGCGCGCGGTGGATGCGGAGACGGGCTACTTCAGCCGGCTCTCGACCGCCGCCCAGTCGACGTTCTTGAAGAACGCCTCGACGTACTTGGCGCGCTCGAAGGCCTTGTAGTCGCGCATGAAGGCGTGCTCCCAGCCGTCCAGCACCAGGATGGGGCGGAAGCCGACCGGGACCCCGTTCTCGTGCAGCGTGATGAAGTGGTTGGAGAGCCAGCCCGTCGCCGGATCCTGGAAGGTCATGGCCCAGCCGATTCCCGGCATGGTGGCGATGGCGCGGAAGTCGGCGAGGTAGGTGGAGAGGCTGCCGAAGGACGCCTCGACGGCCTTGGCCAGCTTCGATCCCGCCGGCGGCTCAGCCTGTGCACCCGCCGTGAGGTTCCCGAAGTAGTACTCGTGGTTGATGATGCCGTCGTACTCGAAGCCCAGGCGGCGGGTCAGCTCGGCGTAGACGGGATCCGCGCCGGAGGCCTTTCCTTCCTTGGCCAGGCCCTCGAGCTTCTCGGTCAGCGCGTTGGTGCGCTTCACGTAGCCCTCGTAGAGCTTGAGGTGCTCCTCGATCTGGTCGTTGGAGATTCCGGCCAGGCCGCGAACCTTGGAGAAGTCCTGGGGCTTGTAGAGCTTCACGCTCATGTCGTTCGTCCTCCGCGGCACCGCGTGCCGCTCGTCTGGGAGTTTCCGGGCTTGTAATCCCCGCCTCCCCGGTCCGCTCGCCCATGTGGTAGGGAAGCCCCGTGGCCGGGTCGAGGCGAAGGGGAGCCGAACGCACGCGTGCGCCCCGTCCGGGACGGGCGACGCGCCTGGGCGCGGCAATCCTCGCGATCGTCGCCGTCGCCGCCCTCGCCTCCTGGCTCCTCTGGCGTTCCCTGCCCGACCCCGCGCAGTTCGCCACCCGGGCCCCCTCCACCACGGCGCTCATGGACCAGCGGCGCGCCGAGGCCACCCGCGCCGGGAAGGCCTTCCGCCCGGACTACCGGCCGGTGTCGCTCGACCGCATCTCGCCGCGCCTCCTGCGCGCCGTGGTCGCGTCCGAGGACGCCTCCTTCTTCGGCCACGACGGCTTCGACTGGGACGAGATCAAGAACGCCGCCGAGCAGAACTGGAAGGCCGGGCGGACGATCCGCGGCGCGTCGACGATCACCCAGCAACTCGCCAAGAACCTCTGGCTGGGCACCGAGCGCAGCTACCTGCGCAAGGCGCGCGAGGCGCTGCTCGTCGGTGAAGCTGGAGAGGTCCCTCTCGAAGCGCCGGATCCTCACGCTCTACCTGGACGTGGTCGAGTGGGGAAACGGCGTCTTCGGCGCCGAGGCCGCCGCCCGGCACTGGTTCGGGACGAGCGCGAGAGACCTCACCGCCGCGCAGTCCGCCGTGCTGGCGGCCATGCTGCCCGCTCCTCGCCGGGCCGCGCTGGCGCCTGCGCCCCGCTGGCTGGCCCGCAAGGCGCGCCGGATCCTCGGACTGCTCGAGCGGAACGGCACGGTGCTCCCGGCCGAGGCTCCCGCGGCGCGTTCCGAGCTGGAGCGCCTCCTGGCGGCGGCCCCCGCCCTTCCGTCCGATCTCGACGAGGAGCCGCCCGAGGACGGCTGAGGGGCCTATCTCCGTCGGGCCCGGAACCACTCGAGCGTCCGGCGGAGGCCGACCTCGATCGAGACCTCGGGGCGCCAGCCCAGGATGCGCCCGGCGGCGGAGGGATCGATGCAGGATCGCATCTGCTCGCCCGGCTTCGCCGGGCCGTGGGCGGGCGCCCCCGGCACCCCGGCGGCGTCCGCCAGGACCCGGTAGATCCGGTTCACGTCGGTCTCCACGCCCGTGCCCACGTTGAGCGCCCCGTCGTGCCGCTTCTCCGCGGCGAGCAGGTTGGCCCGCGCGACGTCGTCGACGTAGACGTAGTCGCGCGTCTGGGTGCCGTCCCCGTTCACGGTGCAGGGCTGCCCGTCGAGCAGCCGACCGGCGAAGATGGCGACCACGCCGGCCTCGCCGTGCGGGTCCTGGCGAGGCCCGTAGACGTTCCCGTAGCGGAGCGCCGTGAAGGTGATCCCGTGGGCGGCCCGCCAGACCCCCAGGAAGAGCTCGCTCGCCGCCTTCGAGGCCCCGTAGACCGACACCGGCCGCGTCGGCTCGTCCTCGGGCGTCGGGATGCGGTCGGTCTCGCCGTAGGCAGCGCCGCCGCTGGAGGCGAAGAGCACGTGTCGAACGCCGGCCCGGGCCGCGGCCGCGAGGAGGTTCACGAGCCCCCCGAGGTTCACGTCGACGTCGTACCGTGGATCGGCCATGGACCGACGGACGTCGATCTGCGCGGCGTGGTGGCAGAGGACGTCGGGGCGCTCCCGCTCGACCGCCTCGGCGGCGGCCGCGCTCCGCACGTCGCACGGGTAGAAGCGGGCCTGGTCCGGGACGTTCTCCCGCTTGCCCGAGGAGAGGTCGTCGACGACCGCGACGTCCCAGCCGGCCCCGGCGAACCGGTCGGCGACGGTGGACCCGATGAATCCGGCTCCGCCGGTGACGAGGATCCTTCCAGCCACGTGCTCCTCCCTCAGATCTGCTTGCGGAACCAGTCGATGCTGCGCCGCATGCCCTCGTCGAACCCGATCCTGGGCTCCCAGCCGAGGACCTCCCTGGCCCGGGTGATGTCGGGCCGCCGGACGCGCGGATCGTCCTGCGGCAGCGGGCGATGCACGATGGGAACCTCGCGCCCGCACAGCCTCTGCACCGACCGTGCGAACTCCAGGATGGTCATCTCCTGCGGGTTCCCGATGTTCACGGGATCCGGGTACTGGGAGTGGAGGAGCCGCCACATCCCCTCGACGTTGTCGTCGACGTAGCAGAAGCTCCGGGTCTGCGACCCGTCCCCGAAGACGGTGAGCGGCTCGCCTCGCAGGGCCTGGGCCACCAGCGTCGGCACCACGCGACCGTCGTCGAGCCGCATGCGTGGCCCGTAGGTGTTGAAGATCCGGGCGATCCGGGTGTCCACCTTCCGGTAGCGCCTGTAGGCCATGGTGATGGCCTCGGCGAAGCGCTTGGCCTCGTCGTAGACCGCGCGGGGCCCGACCGGGTTCACGTTTCCCCAGTAGGTCTCCTTCTGCGGATGCTCGAGCGGGTCGCCGTACACCTCGGAGGTCGAGGCGATCAGGAAGGTCGCGCCCTTCGCGCGGGCGAGATCGAGCGCCTTCTCGACTCCCACCGAGCCGACCCGGAGCGTCTC
This sequence comes from uncultured delta proteobacterium, assembly GCA_963818535.1. Lineage (GTDB taxonomy): Bacteria > Myxococcota > Myxococcia > Myxococcales > Anaeromyxobacteraceae > CAIOAK01. The sequence goes on from CAWFSM010000008.1 coordinate 1,006,442, forward strand.
GAACGGCTTCTCGAGGTAGTCGATCGGCGAGGCCGGAGAGGCGAAGTCGAGCACCGCGTCCACCGGCCCCTCGACCCATTCGAGGCCGTCGCAGATGTCGGCCCTGGCGAATGCGAAGCGCTCGTTCCCCTCGAGGTGGCCGAGGTTGCGCATCGTGCCGGTGACGAGGTTGTCGACCCCCAGCACCCTCCAGCCCTCGGAGAGGAACCTGTCGGCGAGATGGCTGCCGATGAACCCTGCGGCGCCGAGGATGACCACACGCTTTTCGACCATGCGGGAGTTCGACTATCCCTTCCGGTTCAGTTCGTCCAGCGTGAGCTGCCCGGGCAAGGCGGTGCGGTACTTCTCGAGGACCAGGTCGATGCCCTGGCGGATGTACTCGGCCACGGGCACCTTGGTCCGCTCGTTGAGCAGCTTCAGGCGTTCGTCCTGCTCGGGCGTGATGTACACGGTCGTGGAGACCTTCTTGCGGGCCATCGGTTGCGCGAGGCTATGTGACCACGCATGTAGTGTCAATTCTCCCGGCGTGAAGTCCAGGGCACGCACCACCCGGCCGCCCGCCGGCCCTCCCCCCGGGGATGGGCGCCGGAGACCTGGGCCCGGTGGCCGGCACGCCGTTCGCTCCCTGGACGCGCATGCGTCGCGCCCTGCCGATCCTCGCCGCCGCCCTTCTCCTCGCCTGCGTCTCGCCACCTCCCCACCCGCGGGCGGTCAATCAGGTGAGCCGTGGCTATGCCCACCTCGCTCGCCGGGGACCGGGAGCGCGCCGAGGTCGCCTTCGAGCACGCACTGGAGATGGCGCCCGACCTGGCCGAGGCTCGCGCCGGCCTGGGAGTGGCGCTGCGGGTCGACGGACGGACGCCGCAGGCGCTGGCGCAGTTCGACGAGGCCGTCTCGGCCGACCCGGACCTGGCCGAGGGGCATGCGGGGCGCGGCGAGGCGCTCCTCGCCCTGGGTCAGGAGGAGGCCGGGATGGCCGCCCTCGCGGACGCACTGCGGGTGGACCCCGACCAGGTCGCTACCCGCCTGATCCGTTCCCGCCACCTGGCGCGCCGAGCCGAGCGCGCGTCCGAGCCCGAACGGCGAGTCCTGCTCGAGCGGGCGCGCCGCGACCTGCTCCACGCCATCGAGGCCAACCCACGGGTCGCCCTCGTCCACCACGACCTGGGCTGGGTATCGTGGCTCCAGGGCGACGCGGCTGGCGCGGCTGCGAGCTACGGGCAGGCCGCGCGGCTGGACCCGGCGATGACCGAGGCCTGGCTGGGAGCCTGCGCATCCCTGGCCGCGGCCGGGAGGTCCGTGGAGGCCGAGGCCGCCTGCGCGCGGCTCGCCGCACGGACGACCGGGAACGAGAAAGGGGCGCCGGCTCGCACCGGCGCCCCCTGAATCGATCCGTACCGGAGTCGGACGCCGGCGCTACTTCACCTGCCAGGTGTCGGCGTCGGAGAGGAACTTCACGAGCGACGACTGCCCCTTCTTGGCCTTGGCGGCCTTGATCATCTCCCAGGTGTTCTCGTCCGCGGTGGGCTTGCGGACGTCGCGGAAGATTCCGATGGGGGTCGGGAAGCCGGCCCGGTCGGACAGGTTCGCCATCATGAAGGCGATGGTCGGGTCGGAGCGGGTCGGGTCGTGGACGAGGATGTCCTTCTCGGTGATCCCGTTCTCGCCGATGGTCACGACCTGCAGCTCGGCCTTCTGCCCGTCGAACCGGATGCCCTTCTTGTTGTCCTTGCCGAAGAGCAGCGGCTTGCCGGCCTCCATGCGGAGGATGGCCTCGGTCTTCACGGCCTTGTCGGTGAGGAACGTGTAGGCGCCGTCGTTGAACACCGGGCAGTTCTGGAAGACCTCGATGAAGGCGCTGCCCTTGTGCTGGGCGGCCGCGGCGATCACGGTGCCCATGTGCGCGCCCTCGACGTCGATGGAGCGGGCCACGAAGGTGGCGCCCGCGCCCAGCGCCAGCGCCGGAGCGTTGAACGGGTAGTCGGGCGAGCCCTGCGGCGTGGTCTTGGTCTTCTTGCCGAGCTCGGAGGTCGGGGAGACCTGGCCCTTCGTGAGGCCGTAGATGCGGTTGTTGAACATCAGGACCTTGAGGTCCAGGTTGCGCCGCATCGTGTGGATGAAGTGGTTGCCGCCGATGGCGAGCGCGTCGCCGTCGCCGGTGATCACCCACACCATCAGCTCCGGACGCGAGACCTTCAGCCCGGAGGCGAAGGACGGCGCGCGGCCGTGCAGCGTGTGCATCCCGTAGTTGTTCATGTAGTACGGGAAGCGCGACGAGCATCCGATGCCGGAGATGAAGACGATGTTCTCGCGGGCCACGCCCACGTTGGGCATGGCCTTCTGGACCTGGTTGATGATCGAGAAGTCGCCGCACCCGGGACACCAGCGCGGGTCGACTCCGGACTCGAAGTCCTTCTTGGTGTAGGTCGGAACGGGGTTCTGGGTCTGGCCGTTTGCGCTCATGTGATGGCTTTCCTTTCGGGCGCTAGCCCAGGATCTCGTTCACCTTGGCGGTGAGCTCGCTGATCTTGATGGCCTTGCCGTTGATCCGGTTGAACTGGAGCGGATCGAGGCCGGGGAAGGACATGCGGAGGTAGTTGGCGAGCTGCCCGTCGTTGACCTCGGGGACCATGACCTTCTTGAAGGCCTTGAGGACGGCGCCGAGGTTCTTCGGCAGCGGGTTGAGCCAGCGAAGGTGCACGTGGCTCGACCTTCTTGCCCTGCCCGCGCAGCCGGGCGGCGGCGCCGCGGACCGAGCCGTAGGTGCCGCCCCAGGAGACCAGCAGCAGGTCGCCGGTGGGGTCGCCGTCCACCTCGACGTCGGGAACGTCCTCGATGACGTTCCGGACCTTCTGGGCCCGGGTCTTCACCATCTTCTCGTGGTTCATGCCGTCGTAGGAGACCATGCCGGACATGGAGTCCTTCTCGAGGCCGCCGATGCGGTGCTCGAGGCCCGGGGTGCCCGGGATGGCCCAGGGGCGGATGAGCTTGGCGTCGCGCTTGTACGGCATGTAGCCGGCCGGGTCGTTCACCGTCGGTCTGGTACTTGACCTCGTACGCCTTGAGCTCCCCCTCCTCCGGGATGCGGAACGGCTCGGAGCCGAAGCCGAGGTAGCCGTCGGTGAGCACGAGCACCGGGGTCATCCACTTGGTGGCGATCTTGAAGCCTTCCATCACGGCGTAGAAGCAGTCGGCCGGGCTGCGGGCGGCGATGACCGGCATGGGCGCCTCGCCGTGGCGGCCGAAGAGCGCGATGTAGAGGTCGGACTGCTCGGTCTTGGTGGGCATGCCCGTGGACGGGCCGCCGCGCTGCACGTTGATGACGACGAGCGGGAGCTCGGCGATGACGGCGAGACCGAGCATCTCCGACTTGAGGGCGAGGCCCGGGCCGGAGGTGGTGGTGACGCCGAGCGATCCGCCGAAGGAGGCGCCGATGGCCGAGCCGATGCCGGCGATCTCGTCCTCGGCCTGGTAGGTCACGACCCCCATGTCCTTGAAGTAGGACGAGTCCTGGAGGATCTCGGTGGCCGGGGTGATGGGGTAGCTGCCCAGGAATACCTGGCGGCCGGTGAGCTTGGCCGTGGCGGCGATGCGCCAGGGCGGCTGCGCCGTTGCCGGTGACGTTTCGGTACGTGCCCGGAGCGAGCTTGGCGGCCGGGACCGTGTACTGGGAGAGGAAGAGCTCGGTGGTCTCGCCGAAGGCGTGACCGGCCTGGAACACCTTGACGTTGGCCTCGGCGATGTCCGGCTTCTTGGCGAACTTCTTCCGGATGTTCTCGAGCTGCATCTCGGCGGGCCGGCTGTAGAGCCAGTACATCATGCCCAGCGCGAAGTAGTTCCGGCAGCGGGCCACGTCCTTGTTGGACAGCCCCGACCCGGCCAGCGCGGCCTGGGTGAGCTTGTCCATGTCGACGGAGACCACCTTGTAGTTCTTCTTCAGGGCGTCGTCGTCGAGCGGGTTCGACTTGTAGCCCGGCCTTCTCGAGGTTGCCCTCGGTGTAGGCGCCGCTGTTGGTGATGAGGATGCCGCCCGGGCGGAGGTCCTGGAGGTTGGTCTTCAGGGCGGCCGGGTTCATGGCCACGAGGACGTCGGGCTGGTCACCCGGGGTGAAGATGTCCCTCGAGCCGAAGTTGACCTGGTAGCCCGAGACGCCGGCCAGCGAGCCCGTGGGGGCGCGAATCTCGGCGGGGAAGTCGGGGAAGGTCGCCAGGTCGTTGCCGGCGATGGCGGACGCCTTGGTGAACTCCGAGCCGACCAGCTGCATGCCGTCGCCGGAGTCGCCGACGAAGCGAATCGTTACGCCTTCGACCTGCTCCACCGGCCGAGTCTTTCCAGTGTTGGGTTGCATGTCGTCCTTCGTCTCCTTGAGGGGGGCCTTCGCGGGAGGGGCCTCGGCGGGACAGTTGCGTCCTGTCCGGGTACCAAGGGGGTTCTCTTGATGCCGGATCGTCCGATCGTTGTCAAGGTAAGAACCGGCGCCAGCAGCGACGGAACCTGCCGCAACCACTGTGCGATTCGGATGCCTCGCCTGATCGGCGTCAGGTTTCCGGAAACATCTTCCCCGGGTTCAGGATACCGAGCGGGTCGAAGGTCGACTTGAGGCGCCGCTCCAGTTCGATCACGGCCCTGCCCTGCTCGTATTCGAGGTAGTCGCGCTTGGCGAGCCCGACCCCGTGCTCGCCGGTGATGGTCCCCCCCATGTCCACGGCCGCTCGAAGGATCTCGGCCCACCGCATCGTCGGCCGCGGCGCGCTCCCGATCGCCGTCGAAGAGCACGTTGCAGTGCAGGTTCCCGTCGCCGGCGTGCCCGTAGGTGGCGACGAGCAGGCCGTGCGCCTTCCCGATCTCCCTGCAGCGGGCCACCATCTCCGGGATGCGCGAACGGGGCACCGCGATGTCCTCGGAGAGCTTGCCCGCCGCGAGCTTCCGGAGGGCCACCGACAGGTACTTGCGGGTCTCCCAGATGTCGCGGCGCTGGGCCTCGTTCTGTGCGACCACGACCTCGCCCGTGGCGCTTCCCTGGACCATCCCGGCGACCCGCGCCATCTCGGCGAACACCTGCTCCTCGTCGTTGCCGTCGGTCTCGAAGAGCAGCGCGGCGCCGGCCCCCGGAGGGAGCTGGAAGGGCGACCCCTTCGCGATGGCCTGCACGGAGACGTCGTCGATGAGCTCCAGGCATCTCGGGATCACCCCGGCCGCCAGGACGCGGCTCACCGCCGCCGCGGCGGTCTCGACGTCGGAGAAGCAGACCAGCGCCGTGGCCACGCATCGAGGCCGCGGCAGGAGCTTGAGCGTCGCCTCGGTGACGATGCCCAGCGTGCCCTCGCTCCCCACGAAGAGCGCGGTCAGGTCGTAGCCGGCCACGCCCTTGATGGTCTGGCGCCCCACGCGCAGGATCTCGCCGGTGGGGATCACCACCTCGAGCCCGAGGACGTACTCGCGCGTGACGCCGTACTTGAGCGCGCGGGGACCGCCGGCGTTCTCGGCGACGTTGCCGCCGATGGAGCACAGGTCGAGCGAGTTGGGGTCGGGCGGGTAGAAGAGCCCGTGCTTCTCCACCTCGGCCTGGAACACCCCGGTGATCACGCCGGGCTGGACGCGCGCGGTGAGGTCCGCGGGACGGATCTCGAGGATCCGGTTCATCCTCTCCATCGACACGCCGATCCCTCCGTGGATGGCGAGCGATCCTCCCGACTTCCCGCTGCGCGCCCCGATGGGCACGACCGGCACCCGGTGACGGGATGCGATGGAGAAGATGGTCCTGACCTCCTCCGCCGACTCGACCTTCACGGCCGCGCCGGGCTGGAAGACGCCGAGGTCCGACTCGTCCTTCCCGTACTCGGCGAGCCGCTCGCCGTCGAGGACCACCCGGTCCTCCGGGAAGGAGCGGCGCAGCTCCTCGATCGCCTCCGCCGTTCCCGTCGCCACCTTCACCCGAACACCTCCACGTCGCTGCCGTTCATCGCGTCGGGCGCCTCCGCGGCGCACCACCCGACCACGCGGGCCACCTCCCCGGGCCCCATCGCGGGCGGGAACGGGGTCTGCGCCAGCATCCGCGTGTCCACCCCGCCGGGCGAGACCGTCATCACCTGGACCCCGGATCCCCGAAGCTCCTCGGCCAGGCTCTTCGCGAACCCGATCAGCCCCCACTTCGAGGCATTGTAGGCCGACCCCTCCGGCGTTCCCACGTGCCCGGAGATGGAGGCGATGGCCAGGATGCGCCCGCGCCCCCGCGAACGCATCCCCGGGAGGACCGCCCTGGTCAGGAGGAAGACTCCGGTGAGGTTCACCTCGAGCACCCGCCGCCACGCTGCCGGGTCGAGCACCTCGACGCGTCCGCGCTCGAGCACCCCGGCGGCGTGGACCAGGATGTCGCAGGGGCCGAGCACGCGCTCGTGGGCCGCGCGCAGCCGCACCACGTCCGCCTCGGCCGTCACGTCGCCGGCCACGGCGAGCGCCGCCCCTCCCGACCGCACCACCTCGTCGATCTCGGACGCGGTGCGCGCGAAGACCGTCACCCTGGCGCCTCGGCCGGTCAGCTCCCGCGCCACCGCCGCGCCGATGCCCCTTCCACCGCCGGTGACGATCGCCGTCCGTCCGTCCAGCCGTCCGCTCACCGCCCCCTCCTCCTGCCGCCCGGGAGCGTCTTCCCGGCCGCGATGGCGAGGACCCGCTGCTGCCAGGCCGCGCTCCGCGCCATCGTGCCGGCGAAGGCCTGGGCGTGGGCGCGCGCCTCGCGGCGACGCTCGCCCCGGACGGTGAGGCACATCTGCTCGGCGTCGAGAACGCAGGCGGCCCCGCGCGCGCCGAGGTGCTCCACCAGTGCGTCGGCGACCTGCCGCGCCAGCACCTCCTGGATCACCAGACGGTGGGCGAAGCAGTCGACGAGCCGGGCCAGCAGCCCGAACCCCACCACCCGCCCGCCGGGGACGTAGGCCACGCAGGCCTTGCCGCGATACGGCAGGAGGTGGTGCGGACAGACGGCGTGGAAGTCGATCCCGGCGAGCGCCACCAGGTCCCGACCCGGGACGTCCATGGCCTGCCCCAGGATCTGCGCTGGATCCTGTCCGTAGCCGTCGAGCAGGTCGTCGCGGAAGGCCTCGGCCACCCGGCGCGGCGTGCCCTTGACGTCGGCCCTCCGGAGCTCCTCCGCGGGGACGATCTCCGCGAGGAAGCGTGCGACGGCGGCCGCGGCCGCTCCGGTCGCCGGTCGCCTCCTAGCGCCCACCGGGCCCCCGGTACGTGACGCAGCAGTCGGGGATCTCGTAGAGCCGCACCTCGCAGAGCCCCTGGACGCGCGGCGCCAGCACCTCCCAGATCCAGCGAGCGATGTTCTCGGCGGTCGGGTTGTCGAGGACGTCGTTCAGGTTGCGGTGGTCGGCGCGGGCGAGCACCTCCTCCCCGACGACCTCCTTGATCGTCCCGAAGTCGGCGATCATCCCGGTCTTCGGATCGACGTCCCCCTCGACCGTCACGAAGAACTTGTAGTTGTGGCCGTGGAGGCGGAAGCAGGGTCCTTCGTAGCGGGGCAACCGATGGGCCGCTGCGAAGTAGAACTCCACGTCGAGACGCATGCGCCTCGAGTCGGTGTAGTCGATGGGCATGGGCCGCTTATAGTCGCGAACCGCGTGGAACTCCTACCCACACCCGACCGGGGGCGTCCCGAAACTCCACGACTCCCCGTGCGTGCGTCTCCGGACACCACCGCAAGCACCTGATTTCACGCCGCCGGACCCGTTCCCCTGCCTTGGCATGCGTGCTGCTAGGTATTCCTGCGGACGGTTTTCCCGCCAGTCGAAGATCACTCCAAAGGAGAATACCCAAATGAAGAAGATCCTCAGCGCCCTCGTGGCCGTTGCCTTCGCCCTCCCGGTCCTCGCCCAGGCCCCGGCCGCCGCCCCGGCGCCCGCCGCCAAGCCCGCCGCTGCCGCTCCGGCCGCTCCCGCCGCTCCCGCCGCTGCCCCGGCTCCGGCTGCCAAGCCCGCCGCCCCGGCCGCCGCTGCCCCGGCGAAGAAGGAGACCAAGAAGTCCACCAAGAAGGCCAAGAAGGCCCCGCCGGACACCACGACGCAGCCCCAGCCCACCAAGTAGTCGTCGACCGATTCTGGTAGCGTGAAGGGCCGGCTGCTCACGCAGTCGGCCCTTTCCCTTTTCTCCCGGGCTTCCGTGTCCCTCCGAGCAAAGATCATCGCTCTCTTCACGGTGATCCTCGTGCTCTCCATGGGGATCGCCGCCGCGCTCGGCGCCGGGGCCGCCTCGCGCGCGGTCGAGTCGGCGGTCCGGGACCGCGCCGTCGAGGTGGCGCGTGCGGTTCGCTCCGACCTCGACCTCTCCCGTGACCTCGACCCGGCCCGGGCCGCCGACCGGCTCGCCGCCGCGCTCCGGCAGCACCGGGGCGTGCGATCCGCCGAGCTCATCATCCGCCAGCCGGGCAAGGACGACGTGGTGCGGATGCAGTACGGACCGAACGGCCCGGAGGCCTCCTTCGACCAGCAGGACTACTCCTTCCCCGCCCAGGTCGTCTCCGAGGTGGTGGGGGACGGCGACGACCGCATCGTCCGGGTGGAGCTCCCGGTGAAGGATTCCTTCTCCCACCCGGTCGCCGCCATCCGGCTCGAGGCGACCCTCTCCGAGGCCGAGCGGCTGGGGCGCAGCCAGGGGTGGATCTTCGCGGCGTCCACCGCTCTCGCCGCGTTCCTCGTCTTCCTCGCCTTCACCATCAGCCTGAACCGGATGCTGGTGCGCCCGCTCTCGGCCCTGGCCGGGACGGTGGAGGGAATCGAGTCGGGAGCGCTCGACGCCGCGTCGGTCCCCGGCACCGCGCGTCACGACGAGATCGGTACGCTGGCCCGCGGACTCGACGCGATGCTGGGACGGGTCCGGGGGTTCAGCCGGGAGCTCCAGGACCGGGTCGAGGAGGCCACCGCCGACCTGGCCCGCAAGAACCGGGAGCTGGCGGAGCTGAACGAGCTGCTCATGGAGGCCCGCCGGGAGCGCTCCGCGCAGGAGCGGCTCGCCGCCCTGGGGCAGCTCTCCGGGACCATCGCGCACGAGCTGGGAAATCCCCTGAACGCCATCTCCGGTCACGTGCAGCTCCTGGCCCGGGACGCCGCGTGCCCGCCGGACATGCGGGATCAGCTCCGGGTCATCGAGCGCGAGGTCCAGCGCATGACCTCCATCATCCGGCGCTTCCTCGATTCCGCCCGCGCCCTGGTGCCTCGGCCCGAGCCGGTCCAGCTGGTCACGCTGGTGGACGAGGCGCTCTCGCTCAACGTCTCGGCGGAGGCGCGCCACCGCATCGAGGTCCGGCGCGACGTGCCGGTCGATCTCGGGCCGGCCAGCATCGACCCGTCGCTGGTGCGGCACGTGCTCGGCAACTTCATCTCCAACGCGGTGGACGCCATGCCCGGGGCCGGCAGCCTGACCGTCCGGGCCCGCCGCGCCGGCGACCAGCTCGCGCTCTCGGTGACCGACACCGGGGGCGGGATCGCCCCCGACGCGCGGAAGCACATCTTCGAGCCCTTCTTCACCACCAAGGAGGCGGGCAAGGGGACCGGGCTCGGCCTGGCCATCTCCCGGGAGATCGCCGGCGCGCTGCGCGGGCGCATCGAGGTCGAGTCGAGCCCCGGCGCCGGCGCCACCTTCACGCTCCTCTTCCCCGCCCCACCCACCTCCCCCGCGCTCCCCGGATAGGATCCGCCCATGGACCCCGCACGCATCCTGGTGGTGGACGACGACCAGTCGAGCCGGGAGCTGCTCGCCCGCATCCTCACCACCGCCGGGCACCACGTCACGGCCCTGTCCGACGGCCGGGAGGCGGTCGCGGCCCTCGACGCCGGCGAGCCTCCCGACCTCGTCGTGTCCGACATCCGCATGGCCGAGATGGACGGGTTGCAGGTCATCGATGCATTCCGCGAACGGGCGCCCGACACGCCCGTCATCCTGGTGACCGCCTTCGGCAACATCGACGGGGCGGTGGAGGCCATCCGGCGCGGCGCCGCCGACTACCTCTCCAAGCCCTACGACGTCGACGCCATCCAGATCGTGGTCGCCCGGGCGCTCCAGCACCGGGCCCTCGCCATGGAGAACCGGGCGCTGCGCCGTGGGCTGCGCGACCGCTACCGGCTCGACAACGTGGTGGGGCGAAGCGAGGCGATGCTCCAGGTCTACAAGACGGCGGCCCGGGTCGCCTCCACCGACGCAACCGTCCTCATCCAGGGGGAGAGCGGGACCGGCAAGGAGCTCGTGGCCCGCGCCATCCACACCGCGTCACCGCGGGCGGCCGGACCCTTCGTCGCCGTCGACTGCGGCGCCATCGCCGAGGGCGTCCTCGAGTCGGAGCTCTTCGGCCACGCCCGGGGAGCCTTCACGGGCGCCCAGGTCGCTCGCCGCGGCCTCTTCGAGGAGGCGCATCACGGGACCCTCTTCCTCGACGAGATCGGCGACATCGGCCCCAACTTGCAGGCCAGGCTCCTCCGGGCCCTGCAGGAGGGGACCATCCGTCGGGTCGGCGCCAACGAGCCCATCGCCGTGGACGTCCGGGTCGTCGCCGCGAGCAACCGGGACATGGAGGCGGCGGTCAAGGCGGGGACCTTCCGCGCCGACCTCTACTACCGGCTCCACGTCGTGAGCATCCGCATCCCGCCGCTCCGGGAACGGCGCGAGGACATCCCGCTGCTGGCCGAGCACTTCGCCCAGAAGCACGGCCGGGCCGAGGGGTCCGCCATCTCCCCGGAGGCGCGCGAGCTGCTCCTCGCCCACGACTGGCCGGGAAACGTCCGCGAGCTCGAGAACGTCATCGCCCGGGCGCTGGCGCTCAACCCGTCGGGCGTCGTCCTGCCCGAGGACCTGCCCGACACGCTCCGTGCCGCCCACCCGCCCCCGGCGGCCGCGCCGCTGCCCGACACGTCGGACCGCCCCTCGCTCGCCGAGCTGGAAAGGCGCTACGCCTCCCAGGTGCTCCTGGAGACGGGCGGCAACAAGACGCGGGCCGCCGAGATCCTCGGCATCGATCGGAAGACGCTCTACCGGATCCTGGGCGAGCGCGAGGACCGCTGAGGGCGGCGATCAGGGGGCCGGCGGTGCGGCCGGACCGGCGGGCTGCACGTCGTCCGGGCCGTTCAGCGCGTTCTTCAGCACCTGGCTGGGCCGGAAGGTCAGCACCCGTCGCGCCGAGATCTCGATCTCCTCGCCGGTCTGCGGGTTTCGACCGACGCGCGACTTCTTCTCGCGGACGATGAAGTTCCCGAAACCGCTGATCTTGATCTTCTCGCCGCGCTCGAGGGTTTCCTTGATGGTGTCGAACACCATCTCCACCACGTCGGCCGCTTCCTTCTTGGAGAAGCCCACCTTCTCGTAGACGCTCTCGATGATGTCGGCCTTGGTCACGCTCACCTCACCCCTGCGGGCGCGGCGGCGCCCAAGTGCTCGTGTTCGTTAGCTGAATCGGCGTGCGCTGTCAAACGAACGGTTCGTCCTGGAACTGGCTAGCCCCGGAGCTCGGCCCCGAGCTCGCCCTTCAGGCGTTCCACGATCCGCGCGTGGGCGCCGTCGGCCTCGGAGTCGGTGAGCGTCCGGTCCGCTGCGCGGTACCGGATGGCCATCGCGAGGTTCTTCTTCCCCTCCGGGATCGGAGCACCCTTGTAGACGTCGAAGAGGGTCACGTCCTCGACGAGCGGCTCGGCGCGCACTCCCTCGAGCACGGACCGCGCCTCCACCTCGTTGGCCACGACCACGGCCAGGTCCCGGAGGACGGCCGGGAAGCGGGCCACGCCAGCGTGCCCCGTCACCAGCCGTGCCGCCTGCATCAGCGCGCCGAGGGAGAGGTCGAAGGCCAGGACTCCGCGCGAGAGGTCGAACGCCGCCGCGACCCGTGGGTGGACCTCGCCCGCGACGCCGAGCGCGACCGCGCCGCCGCCGGGAGACGCCCACTCCAGGGTGGCCGCCGAGCGCGGGTGGAGCCAGGTGGCGCCTCCCGGAACGAATCTCACGCCCTCGATGCCCAGCGACTCGAGCACCGCCTCGAGGGCCCCCTTCACGTCGTGGAAGTCGACGGAGTCGCCACCTGCGGACCAGCCCACCGGGTGACGGCGGCCGGTCGCCACCCCCGCCAGCCGCAGGTCCTCGCGGGCCGGGGCGTCGTCCACCGCATCCTCGCCACGCCGATGGTAGGTGTTCGCGATCTCGTAGAGCCGGGCGTCCTCGACCCGCTGGCGCCGGTTGTAGGCGAGCACCTTGAGGAGAGACGGGACGAGGCTGGAGCGCATCACGGCCAGGTCGGCGCTGATGGGGTTCCGGAGCGGGATGCCGGCGGGTCCGTCGCCCGGCGAGAGCGGGCTGAGGTCACCCGGGGCGACGAAGCTGAAGTTCACCGCCTCGGAGAAGCCCGCCCCCTCCAGCGCCTGGCGCGTCCGCTCGATGATCTGCGCCGAGCGCGGGAGCTCGGGCGTGTAGGAGACGATGGACGGCAGGGTCTCCGGGATGGCGTCGTATCCGCCGAGCCGGACGATCTCCTCGATCAGGTCCTCCTCGCGGGTGACGTCGAGCCGCCAGCTGGGGACGCGGAACTTCCCGTCCTTCGCCCCGGTGGCGCGGAGCTCGAACCCGAGGGCGAGCAGCGCGGTGCGCGCCTCCTTGCGGCTGACCGGCATGCCCAGGATCTCGCCGGGTCGGGCCCAGGGAAGGACGACGTCCACCGGCTTGCGCCGGTGCGGGTGCACGTCGACGGCGCCGCGACGGACCGTGCCGCCGGAGAGCTCCGCGATCATCGCCGAGCATCGATCGAGGGCCGCGACGACGCCCTCCGGATCGACGCCACGCTCGAAACGGTGCGACGCCTCGGTGTGGAGGCCGTGGCGACGGGCGGTGCGACGCACGCCGGTGGGCTCGAACCAGGCCGACTCGACCAGCACACGGGTGGTCCCGGAGGAGATCTCCGAATCTCCTCCTCCCATGACGCCGGCCAGCGCGCTGGCGCGGTCGCGATCGGCGATGACGAGGTCGTCGGGCGAGAGCGTCCGCTCGACACCGTCGAGCGTGACCATCTTCTCGCCGGCCCGGGCCATGCGGACCACGATCTCGGCGCCGGCCACCTTGTCGAGGTCGAAGGCGTGGAGCGGCTGGCCGCGCTCGAGGAGGACGAAGTTGGTGACGTCCACGACGTTGGAGATGGATCGGACCCCGCAGGCCTCGAGCCTCTGGCGGAGCCAGGCGGGCGACGGGCCGATGCGCACGCCCTCGACGACGCGGGCCGCGTAGCGGAAGCAACGATCCGGCGCCTCGACGGAGACCCGGAGGGACGCCGAGGCGGGAGGAGCCGTCTCTCGAAGCCCGGGCTCCGGGTAGACGACGGTGGCGCCGGTGGCGGCGGCCACCTCGCGGGCGATCCCCAGGTGGGAGAGCGCGTCCGGGCGGTTCGGGGTGACGTTCACCTCGAGGACGACGTCCTCGATCCCCAGGACCCGGGCGAGCGGCGTTCCCGGCGCCGCGTCCCCGGGGAGGACGAGCAGTCCGGAGGCGTCCTCGGAGAGCCCCAGTTCCTTGGCCGAGCAGAGCATGCCGTGGGAGTCGACGCCCCGGAGGCTGGCCCGGTCGATGCGGTGGCCGGCCGGCATGCGGGTCCCCGGCGTGGCCAGCGGGACCACGTCGCCCACCTTCCAGTTCGTGGCGCCGCAGACCACCTGCACGGTCCCGGCGCCCGCCTCGACCTGGCAGACGGCGAGCTTGTCGGCGCTCGGGTGGCGCTCCGAGGAGACGATCCGCGCCGCCACCACCCCGTCGAGGGCCGCGCCCACCCGCTCCACCGCCTCCACCTCGAGGCCCACGGCCGTGAGGCGGCGCGCCAGCTCCTCGGCGGGCGGAAGGGGCACGTAGGCGGCGAGCCAGGAGAGGGAGATGCGCATGTCGACTCAGAACTGCTCGAGGAAGCGGAGGTCGTTCTCGTAGAAGAGCCGAAGGTCGGCGATGCCGTACTTGAGCATCGCCATGCGCTCCACCCCCATGCCGAAGGCGAAGCCGGTGACCGCAGCCGGGTCGAAGCCGACGTTCTCGAGCACCTTGGGGTGGACCATGCCGGAGCCGAGCACCTCCAGCCATCCCGTGCCCTTGCAGGTGCCGCAACGGGCGCCGGACCGGCTGCCCGAACCGCCGCAGATGGTGCAGGAGACGTCGACCTCGGCGCCCGGCTCGACGAACGGGAAGTAGCTGGGGCGAACGCGGGTCCTGGTCCCGGATCCGAAGAAAGCGCGGGCGAACGCCGCCAGCGTTCCCTTCAGGTCCGCGAAGGTGATGCCCGGGCCCACGCAGATCCCCTCCACCTGGTGGAACATGGGGGTGTGGGTCTGGTCGTAGTCGCTGCGGTAGACCCGGCCCGGGGCCACGACACGCACCGGAGGTGAACCGGCCCGCTTCATGGCCCGGATCTGGATGGGCGAGGTGTGGGTCCGGAGGAGCACCGCCCCCTCCCCCCCGTCGCGTCCGAGGGAGGCCTCGTCCACGTAGAACGTGTCCTGCATGTCGCGGGCGGGGTGATCGGCCGGGATGTTGAGCGCCTCGAAGTTGTACCAGTCGAGCTCGATCTCCGGGCCGCTCGCCACCTCGTACCCGAGCCGGGCGAAGATGGAGACGATCTCCTCGGTGGTCCGCGTGACCGGATGCCGGTGCCCGCGGGGCAGCAGGCGCCTTCCCGGCAGGGTCACGTCGATGCGCGATCCCTGGAGCTCCTGCTCGAGCCGTGCGTCCTCGATGCGCTGCCGGGCGCGGACGAGCAGCGAGTCCAGCTCGTCACGAACCCGGTTGGCGACCTCGCCGACGCGCGGGCGCTCGTCGGGGGAGAGCTGACCCATGCCGCGGAGCACGGCCGAGAGCTCGCCCTTCTTGCCCAGGTACCGGACGCGCAGCTCCTCCAGCGCGCGGTCGTCGGGCGCCGACGCGATGGAGAGCCGGGCCCCTTCCGCCAGGGCCTCCAGGTCACGGACCAGGTCCACGTTCCCTCGGCTCTAGGCCTGGGACGCGCGGACCACCGCCGCGAAGTCGGCCGGCAGGGCGAGCGCGATCTCGGCCAGCACCTTGCGGTCGAGGGCGACGCCGGCCTTGTGCATCGCGCCGACGAGGCGCGAGTAGGTCGTGCCGTTGACGCGGGCGGCGGCGTTGATGCGCACGATCCAGAGCGCGCGGAACTCGCGGCGACGGCGCCGACGGTCGCGGGTGCTGTAGTCCAGCGCCCTCTCGACCGCCTGGTTGGCGCGGCGGTACGCGTTCTTGCGGCGGCCCCGGAAACCCTTGGCGAGCTTGAGGACGCGGTTACGACGACGGCGAGCCTTCACACCCTTCTTCACGCGCATGCTTCACTCCTGCTGTGCCGGCGGGGGGCCGGGAGGACTTCCCTCCCGAGCGCTTCGAGTGCCCCGCTTGGGCGTTGGGTCCCGTTCACCCTAGCGGGCGTACGGGAAGTTTTCCTTGATCTTCTTCGCGTCGCTGTCCGAGAGGTGGTCGGTCCCGCGAAGCCCACGCTTCTGCTTGGGGGTCTTCCCGAACGTCGCCAGGTGTCGGGCACCGGCTCGGCGGAACTTCACCGCGCCGCTCTTCTTCACCTGGAAGCGCTTCTTGGCGGCGCTCTTGGTCTTGAGCTTCGGCATCTTCTTCGTTCTCCTGTGATGCGGCGCTAGGTGGCGCCGCCTTCGGTGTCGTTTCCGCCGGCGGCCGGGGTCGGCGGGGCCTCGGCGGGGGCCGGCGAGGGTGCGGCGGAGGCAGCGGCGGCCGCGGCGGCCTTGGCCTTGTCGCGCTGGGACTGCATCATGCGCGGGTTGGGAGCGAGGATCATGAACATCTGCCGACCCTCCATCCTGGCCGAGGACTCGATGACCGCGACCTCCTTCAGGTCGTTCACGATGCGTTCGAGGACCTTGGTGCCGAGCTCGCGGTGGGAGAGCTCGCGTCCGCGGAACATCACGGTGACGCGGGCCTTGTTCGACTCCTCGAGGAACTCCCGGATCTTCCGGATCTTCGTCTCGTAGTCGTGTTCCTCGGTCCGAGGCCGGAACTTGACCTCCTTCAGCTGGACCACCACCTGGTTCTTCTTGGCCTCGCTCTGCTTCTTCTTCTCCGTGTACTTGAACTTCCCGTAATCCATGATCTTGCAGACGGGCGGCTTGGCGAGCGGGCTGACCTCGACGAGGTCGAACCCGTTCTCCTGTGCCATCCGAAGCGCCTGCTCGATCGTCAGGATGCCGAGCTGCTCACCGGCGGGCCCGATGCACCGCACCTCGCGGGCCTTGATCCGGCGATTGGTGCGTGCGTCGCGGCTCGTCGCTCTCTGGTCTTTTCCGTTGATGGGCGGTCTCCTGTCGTCCCCAGGGCGGGGGCGGGAAAAAGCGGCGTGATGATAAGGATTTCCCGTCCGATGTCAACGCGCGTTGGGGTCCGACGAGTCCTTTCGGGCGTCGCGGATCCAGCTCATCATGTTTCGCAGTTCCTTGCCGACCGTCTCGATGGGATGGCTCTTCTCGGCATCCCGGTAGGCCTGGAACCTGGCCCCGCCGCCGTTCAGCTCGCCGATGAACTCGCGCGCGAAGGTTCCGTCCTGGATCTCCTTGAGAATCTTGCGCATTTCGTCCTTGGTGGCCGAGTTCACCACCCGGGGGCCGCGGGTGTAGTCCCCGTACTCGGCGGTGTCGCTGATGGAATGGCGCATCCACGCGAGACCGCCCTCGTACATGAGGTCGACGATGAGCTTCAGCTCGTGCAGGCACTCGAAGTAGGCGCTCTCGGGCTGGTAGCCGGCCTCGACCAGCACCTCGAACCCGTTCTTTACCAGGGCGGCCGCCCCGCCGCAGAGCACGGCCTGCTCACCGAACAGGTCGGTCTCGGTCTCCTCCTTGAAGGTGGTCTCGAGGATTCCGGCGCGCCCGCCGCCCACCGCACGCGCGTAGGCGAGGCCGATGGCCTTGGCCTGGCCGGTGGCGTCCTGGTGCACCGCGATGAGGCACGGGATGCCCCGCCCGTCCTGGAACTGCCGGCGGACGAGGTGCCCGGGACCCTTGGGGGCGATGAGCAGGACGTCGACGTCCTTGGGCGGGACGACCTGCCCGAAGTGGATGTTGAACCCGTGGGCGAAGAGCAGCGCCTTCCCCTTGGTCAGGTGGGGCTTGATCTCCTCCTCGTAGACCTTCTTCTGGGTCTGGTCGGGGAGGAGCACCATGATGACGTCGGCCTCCTTGGCGGCCTCCGCCACGCTCATCACCTTGAGCCCCGCTCCCTCGGCCTTGGCCCGCGACTTCGACCCGGCGTGAAGCCCGACGCGGACGTCGACGCCGGAGTCCTTCAGGTTGAGGGCGTGGGCGTGCCCCTGGCTGCCGTAGCCGATCACCGCGACCTTGCGGCTCTTGAGAAGCTCGGGATTCGCGTCCTTGTCGTAGTAGATGGTCGCCATGATCTATCCGTTCACTTGAGGTTGGGGGGAGCGAGGGTCTTGAATCCACGCTCGAGCGCGATGCGCCCGGAGCGGCACAGTTCCTGGATGCCGTAGCTGGCCAGCCGGTCCTCCAGCGCGTCGAGCTTGCCGGCGTTGCCGCTGGCCTCGATGACGAGCGCGTCCGGCGAGACGTCGACGATCTTGGCCTCGTAGGTCTCGGCCAGCGCCCGCAGCTCGGCGTGGTTCTTCTCCGGGGTCCGGATCTTCACGAGCAGCAGCTCCCGCTCGATGAGGTCGACGGGGGAGAGCTCCCGCACCTCGACCACGGGCACGAGCTTCTGCACCTGCCGGACCACCTGCTCCACGGTCTTCGAGGAGAGGAGGACCACGATGGTCATGCGCGAGTACTCGGGGCGCTCGGTCGGCCCCACGGTGAGGCTGGCGATGTTGTAGCCGCGCCGCGAGAACAGTCCGGCGATGCGGTGCAGCACGCCGGGCTTGTTCTCCACGAGCAGGCTGACGGTGTGGCTGGTGCCGCTGGGCAGCTTGTCGTCGCGTTCCATGTCTCTCCCCTATTCCCCGTCGATCATGTCGTTGAGGGGCGCGCCGGCAGGCACCATCGGATAGACGTGCGCGTCGGGCCGCGTGCGGATGTCCACGATGACGGGGCCTCCCTTGTGCGCGAGCGCGCGGTCGAGGACGTCCTCCAGCTCGGAGGGCTTGCGGGCCCGCAGCCCCAGGCAGCTGTACGCCTCGGCGAGCTTGACCAGGTCGGGAAGATCGCTGAGCGGGGTCTCGGCCAGCCGCTTCTCGTAGAAGAGGTCCTGCCACTGGTGGACCATCCCCAGGAACAGGTTGTTCAGGATGAAGATCTTGATGTTCAGCTTGAGGTCGACCGCGGTCGCGAGGTCCTGCAGCGTCATCTGGAAGGAGCCGTCGCCGTCGATGCCGATGACGAGCGCGTCGGGCTTGCCGAGCTGGACGCCGATCGCGGCGGGCAGGCAGAAGCCCATGGTCCCCAGGCCGCCGGAGGTGATGAACTGGCGCGGCCAGATGGTCTTCCAGTACTGGGCGGCGAACATCTGGTGCTTGCCCACGCCGGTGGTGACCAGCGCCTTGCCCTGGGTCTTCTCCCAGAGGCGCTCGATCACGTGCTGCGGCTCGATGTGCTCGTCGCCCTGCGGTGCGTGGCGAAGCGGGTGCTTCTCCCGCCAGTCGGCCACCTTCTTCAGCCAGGGAGCGAGGTCGGCGCGGCCCGAGGCGGCGAAGGCCTTCCGGGTCTCGGCGGTGAGCTGCGGGAGGAGCAGCTTCAGATCCCCGACCAGCGGGACCGTGGCCGTGACCAGCTTGGAGATCTCGGCCGGGTCGACGTCGAGGTGGACGATCTTGGCCTCGGGGGCGAAGGTGGAGAGCTTGCCGGTGACCCGGTCGTCGAATCGGGCGCCCAGCGCGATGATGAGGTCCGAGTCCTGCACCGCGTAGTTGGCGAACTTCGCCCCGTGCATGCCGAACATTCCCAGGCACTGGGGGTGGTTCTCGGGGAGCGCGCCCTTGCCGTGCACCGTGGTCACCACCGGCGCCCCCACGAGCTCGGCGAACTCCTTCACCTCGTCGTAGGCGCCGGAGGTCCGCACCCCGCCGCCCAGGTAGATGATGGGCCGGCTGGAACCGCGGATGAGCGCCGCCGCGTCCTTGAGGCGGGGCTCCTCCCGCACCGGCGGGTGGTACCCCGGGATGTTGACGGTCTCCGGGTACTCGAACTCGAGCTCGGCGTTCTGCACGTCCTTGGGGATGTCGACCAGCACCGGGCCGGGCCGGCCGGTGCGGGCGACGTAGAAGGCCTCCTTGAGGATGCGCGGGAGGTCTCTCACGTCGGTCACCAGCCAGTTGTGCTTGGTGATCGGCATGGTGATGCCGGTGATGTCCGCCTCCTGGAAGGCGTCGCTGCCGATGAGCGCGGACGACACGTTGCCGGTGATGGCCACCATGGGCACCGAGTCGAGGTAGGCGTCGGCGATCCCGGTGACCAGGTTGGTGGCCCCCGGGCCCGAGGTGCCGAAGCACACGCCCACCTTGCCGGTGGCGTGGGCGTAGCCCTCGGCGGCGTGCGCGCCGACCTGCTCGTGGCGCACCAGCACGTGCTTCACCTGCTTCGAGTCGAAGAGCGCGTCGTAGATGGGCAGGATGGCCCCGCCCGGCACGCCGAACACCCAGTCCACGCCCTCGGCCTCGAGCGCCCGGACCACCGCCTTTGCTCCCGTCATCTTCTCTTTTGCCATTGTCCCTCTCGCGGTCCTAGACGGTTCCAAGCGCACTCTTCGCCTCCTGCTCCTGCTCCTCCGGCCGGACGCGCAGCGCGATGCGGTTCACCACGTCGAGGAAGGCACGGGCGCTTCCCTCGATGACGTCGGTGGAGAGCGCGCGACCGCGGTAGACGCCGGTCTCGTGCTCCACCTCCAGGCTCACCTCGCCCTGGGCGTCCTCACCCACGGTGACCGACTGGATCCGGTAGTCGCGCAGCTTCGCCTCGATGCCGGTGATCTTCTCGATGGCCTTGAATACCGCATCGACCGGTCCGTCGCCCGCGGCGGCGTCCTGGAACCTCTCCCCGCCGGACTTCACCAGGGAGATGGAGGCCGCCGGCAGCGTCCCGGTCCCGGAGGTGGTGGAGAGCGCCACGAGCTCCCACATGGCCTGTCCCTTGAGGAGCTGCCCGTGGATGACGAGCGCCTCCAGGTCGGCGTCGTAGATCTCCTTCTTCTTGTCGGCCAGCAGCTTGAAGTCGGCGAACACCTTGTCGAGCTGCTCGTCGGTGAGCCGGTAGCCCAGCTCGACGAGCCGCTCCTTCAGCGCGTGGCGGCCGGAGTGCTTGCCCAGCACGAGCTGGGACTTGGTGAAGCCGACCTCCTCCGGGCGCATGATCTCGTAGGTCTCGCGGTGGGTGAGCATCCCGTGCTGGTGGATGCCCGCCTCGTGCGCGAAGGCGTTCTGCCCGACGATGGCCTTGTTGCGCTGCACCGAGTTGCCGGTGACCTGCTGCACCATCTTGCTCGCCGGGTAGAGCTTCTCGGTGTGGACGCCGGTCACGACCCCGAAGACGTCGGCGCGCGTCTTGATGGCCATCACCACCTCCTCGAGGGAGGCGTTCCCGGCCCGCTCGCCGATGCCGTTCAGCGTGCACTCCACCTGGCGGGCGCCCACCTGCACGCCGGCCAGGCTGTTGGCGACCGCCAGCCCCAGGTCGTTGTGGCAGTGGACCGACATCACCACCTTGTCGATTCCCCGCACGTGCTTGCGCAGGTACGACAGGGTCTCGGCATACGTGGAGGGAAGCGCGTAGCCGACGGTGTCGGGGATGTTGAGCGTCGTGGCCCCGGCGTCGATGGCCGCCTCGACGACCTGGGCCAGGAACTCGAGCTCGGTGCGGGCGGCGTCCTCCGTGGAGAACTCGACGTCGTCGAACTTCTCGCGGGCCATCTTCACGCCCTCGACGGCGCGCCGGACGATCTCCTCCTTGGCCATCTTGAGCTTGAAGTCGCGGTGGATGGGGCTGGTGGCCAGGAAGACGTGGCAGCGCCGCCGGGGCGCGTCCTGGAGCGCCTTCCAGGAGGCCTCGATGTCGCCCGCGGGTGCAGCGGGAGAGGCTGCAGATGATCGGCCCCTCGATCTGGCGCGAGACGCCCTGGATGGCCTCCAGGTCGCCGGGAGAGGCGGCGGCGAAGCCGGCCTCGATGACGTCGACGCCCAGTTCCTGGAGGGCTCTCGCCACCCGGAGCTTCTGCCCGAGGTTCATGGAGAAGCCGGGGCTCTGCTCGCCGTCGCGAAGGGTCGTGTCGAACACGATCACGCGATCGGGGGAACGTCCAGGGGCGGCGGGCTTCTTGCTGTCACTCGACATGGCGGTTCTCGGGCTCCGGTTCGGGGCCGCAGGAGCGATTCTCGCCATCGAGATCGACCCCTCCGGCCGTTCAGGCGGGGGAGGTCGCGGCAGAGGGTTCAGCCTCGCCGGGAGTCCTCTCCCGCCGGGCGAAGAAGTCGATGCGCTCTGCGTACGAAAGACACGGACTGAGCAGAATACGGATCTGCGCAGGCCGTGTCAACGATGGCCGGCCTTTCCGCGCCATCAGTACGGCGCGGCCCCTTCCTTGCGGAGCAATTCCACGAAGGCGTCGAGCGGCATGGTCTTGAGATCCTCGCCGCCCCGGCGGCGGGGCGAGACGCCCTTCGACTCGACCTCCTTCTCGCCCACCACCACGGTGAAGGGGATCTTCTGCAGCTGCGCGTCGCGGATCTTGGCGCCGAGCTTCTCGCTGGTGTGGTCGAGCTCGACGCGGAAGCCCTCGGCCTCGAGCCGCGCCGCCACCTCGGCGGCCCAGTCGTTGAAGCGGTCGGAGACCGTGACCACGCGGGCCTGCACCGGCGCGAGCCAGGTGGGGAACGCGCCCGCGAAGTGCTCGGTGAGGATGGCCAGGAAGCGCTCGAAGGACCCGTAGATGGCCCGGTGGATGACCACCGGCCGGTGCTCGGCGTTGTCGTCCCCGACGTAGTTCAGGTCGAAGCGGTCGGGCGCCAGGTAGTCGAGCTGGATGGTGGCGAGCTGCCACTTGCGACCGATGGAGTCGGTCACGTCGAAGTCGATCTTCGGACCGTAGAAGGCCCCCTCCCCCGGCTTCACCTCGAAGGGAAGGCCGACCGCCTCGAGCGCACCCCCGAGGGCCGCCTCGGCCCGGTCCCAGGTGGCGTCGTCGCCCAGCTTCACCGCCGGACGGGTGGAGAACTTGGCGGTGTAGGAGAGCCCCATCGCCTTGTAGACCACGTCGATCTGCCGGACCAGCGAGCGGACCTCGTCGACGATCTGCGACTCGGCCAGGTAGATGTGGGCGTCGTCCTGCTGGAACTGGCGCACCCGGGTGAGGCCGGAGAGCGTGCCCGAGGCCTCGTTGCGGTGGAGCACGTCCTGGGTGTGGTAGCGGATGGGCAGCTCGCGATAGCTGCGCTTCTGCATCGCGTAGAGCAGGTGGTGCGACGGGCAGTTCATGGGCTTCAAGGACTGCGTGCAGCGGTCCTCGAGCGGCAGGCTCTCGTCGGTCTCGCTGTCCACCACGAGGAACATGTTCTCGCGGTACTTGCCCCAGTGGCCCGAGGTCTCCCAGAGCTTCTTGTTGAAGAGCAGGGGCGTCTTCACCTCGACGTACCCGTTCTTCCGGGTGAGCCTCCGCATGGCGTCGCCGAGCAGGTGGTAGAGGGTCGTGCCGTTCTGCAGCCAGAAGGCCGCGCCGGGCGCGTAGGGGTGGAAGGTGAACAGGCCCAGCGCCGGCCCGAGCTTGCGGTGGTCGCGCTTGCGGGCCTCCTCCATCCGCGTGGTCCACTCGTCGAGGTCCTTCTTGGAGAAGAAGGAGGTCCCGTAGATGCGCTGCAGCATGGGATTCTTGGGATCGCCGCGCCAGTAGGCCCCGGCCACCGACGTCAGCTTCACCACGCCGATGCGGCCGGTGGAGGGCCCGTGGGGACCGAGGCAGAAGTCGACCCAGTCGCCGTGCCGGTAGAGGGTCAGCGTCTTCGCCCCCCGGGCGGCGATGTCCTTCACGATCTCGACCTTGTAGCCCTCCCCCAGCCTCTCGAAGAGCGCGAGCGCGTCGGCCATCGACACCTCCTCGCGCACGAAGGGCTGGTCGGCGGCGATGGCCTCGTTGGTGGCCTTCTCGATCGACTCGAGGTCCTCGGGAGTGAACGGGGTCTCCCGGGCGAAGTCGTAGTAGAAGCCCTCCTCGATGGCGGGCCCGATGGTGACCTGCGTCCCCGGGTAGAGCTTCTGCACGACGCTGGCCATGACGTGCGCCGCGTCGTGCCGGGCCACCTCGAGCGCCTCGGGGTTCCGGGTCGTCACCACCTCGAGGCGGACGTCCCGGTCGAGGGGCCGGGAGAGATCCACCGGCTCGCCGTCGAGTCGGGCCACGTAGGCGGCCTTGGCCAGGCCCTGGCCGATCTTCTCGCGCACGAAGTCGCCCACGCGGGTGCCGCGCGGGGTCTCCTTCTGCGTCCCGTCGGGGAGCGTCACCTTCACGAGTTCGGACATATGGCGAGGTCTCGTAGCACGCGGGGTTTGGGGTCGCAACCTCGCGCCGCTATTCACTCCGAGTAACCGTACCCCCCGGTCCGGACCCCGGTGACCCGGCCGTCCCGGACGTGGACGAAGCGCACCAGGGCGCGTGGCCCGAAGTCGTAGGTCCAGGTCTCCTTGACCACCACGGTGGACATCCCCGTCGCCCAGGCGCCGTCGCCCTCGGCCACGGTGATCTGCTCCTCGCGGAAATCGCGGAAGACCGGCTCGCCACAGAGCGACAGCAGCTCGTAGGTGGAGTCGCCGGCGCGGATGGACGTCGGGTCGCAGGGGGCACGGGGCACCGAATTCTCGCGGCGCCGGTTGCCGGAGGCGTGGCCGTAGCCCCCCGAGCGGACGTTCACCACCCTGCCGGCCTCGATCCTCACGTACTGCACGAGCCGTGAGCTGCCCAGGTCGTAGGTCCAGGTCTCCACCGTGATGCCGACGGTCCTCGCGGCCCCCTGGACGCGGTCTCCCACCCACTCGGTGACCTGGGCCGGGCGCGACTCGACGAAGGTCGCCGGACCGCACTTCCCGAGCAGGTCGAGGCGGGAGTCGCCGACCGAGACCACGCCCCCGGGGCAGCTCATCCCGTCGGCGCTCCGGACGGGAGCCGGAACGGCGACGAGCAGCGCCAGGGGCAGCAGGCGGAGAAGCGGGTGCACGGGGCCATCCTAGTCCGCCACCTGAACGGAATGACAGACCTTCGTGCTCCAATGGCTTCAGGAGACGACGTCATGAAGGACCTCAAGGAACGCGAGCAGGAAGCCCGGGCCCGGCTGGCGGAACGGCTGAAGCGCCTACGCGTGGAGATGGCCCGACGCCCGTCGGTGGGCGCCGCCGCCCCTCGGGTTCGCGTCCCCCGCCCGCGCGTCGAGCCCGAGCAGCCCAACTGGTGGTGGCAGCGATAGCTCCGGCAGCCTTCCGTTCAGCCGCCCGTGGCCGCGAACCAGGCCCCGCCGGGGCTGGTGACGAAGACGATGGGCGCGATGCACGGGCTCGGCAGGTCGACCGCAGCCTCGATCTCCGCGTCGCCGGCGACGGTCGCCGGGAACTCACCGGTGGAGACGTTCACGGTGGCCGCGGCTCCCGCCGCGTCCACGGTGAGGCAACTCACCACGACGCGAAAGTTCGGGATCGGGTTGGTGAGCCGGCGCGACGCCGGCAGGACCGCGGGGTCGTCGGCGAGCACGAGCCCGCGCACCTTCACCTCGACGCGTCCGTCGGCCTTCACCTCGCCCTTTCCGGTGCCGATGACCCAGGGGAGCCCTCCGCCGTTCACTCCCCGGACCGGGTTGGCGACGCCGGTGAACGGGCGCACCACGCCCACCATGGTGTCGAACTCGACGATCTTGTCGCCGGCCAGGGCCGCCGGTGCGAGGACGACGGTGGCCGCCAGGCCTGCCAGGGCCTTCACCACGAGACGCATGTGACTCATTGTGTACCTCCGGGTTCCCGTTCAGGAACATCTCCCCGCGCGCATCGCGGGGGCTCGTCGATACACCCCCGGGGCGGGACGGACGGGCCACCGTAAGCGGAAATTGCCGGAGATCCTCGCTCGGGTCTCGATCGGGGAGCCCGCGGCCGTTAGCCTCCTGGCATGAAACGCTTGCTCTCCGCCCTCCTCGTACTCGTTCCGCTCTCGGGCTGCGTCCCCACCTCCACGGCACGGCAGGTCCGCAAGACGTCGGACGGTGGAACCCTGCTCGTCGGTGGCGGGTCGGGGGTCCCCCTGGCCATGCGCCAGGCGGTCTCGTCCATCGAGCAGCATTGCCGGGGCGTCTACGAGGTGGTCGAGATCTCCCAGGTCCAGACGGGCCAGACGACCTCCACCGGCGTCGCCTATTCCTTCGGCCCCGTCTCCATGGGGACGTACGGCTCCTCGCCGATCTACGGCACGATGATCACGTACCTCTGCCGCGTTCCCCAGAGCACGGTGCTGAACGAGTCGGTCGTGGAGATGGCGAGCGCGGACCTGGTGGGGCGCAGGTGCGCCTCCGACGGCGATTGCGGTCCCCTCCTGTGCTCGAGGGCCGCGCCTGCCGCCGAGACCGGCGTCTGCTCCGTTCCGGGGCGCTGACGCCTTCCGGCGCGGCCTGGGGCCTGGAGCGCATCCCACGACCCCCGGCCGTCGCGAGGCGAAGCAGTCCGTCGCCGAGAGAGCCGCCCGAGGAGGGAGCACCGCCGGAATACCTTGAGGTATTTCGAGGAGCGGAACGACGAGGCCGCCTCTCGCAGGCAGGAATGCTTCGCCGCAGCAGGCTGCGGGGTCGTGGGATGCGCTCTAGCGGCTCCGTCGCGCGTCGGCCAGGTACTGCTCGTCCACGAGCCTTTCCACGAGCACGAGGGGATCGAGCCTTCCGCCGGCCAGGCCGATCGCGCGCCATCCCTTCCGGCCGAGGTCGTTCAGCCGCTCCTCGAGTTTCTCCGGGACGAACTTGCCTCCGAACCAGGGATCGGCCGCCGTGACGACCAGATAGGTCCAGTCGCCGACGCCCGGCAAGGGAGGCAGCGGCGCCGCCGACTGCATCGCCGGCACGAAGTTTCCGGACGCACCATATGCGCCGTCGGCGACCCATTTCACGTCCTCGCCATCGACGAAGGGAGCGCACGGCTCGCCGAGCCGGCCCTTGCCGTCGGCGGAGGTCGGCTGCTCGACCAGCCGCCACTGGCCCTTCCAGAAGGTCTTGTTGGGCATGTGGGGTCCATATCTGCGGCGAGGTCCCGTGTCCGCTCGCTTTGCCCCGGCCCTTCACTCGCAGAAAAAGCCGATTCTCCTCGGGACGTGGTCGAGGCGAACGCTCCGCCCGACCGCCGCCACGCCCCAAGAGGGACGCACGGTGCGACGATTTACTTATAGTCACTTCGACAATTTTCCCGGTCGGAGAGCCCTTCCCGGATCCCGACCGTCAATTTCCCCTTTTCGTGTTTCCTTGCCCTGGCTTACCCTCTTGGGACCGGTTGGACACCCGTTGGACAACCGAGAGCCGCGCCCAATTCCTGCGTAATCCTAAATGTTTGATTCCCTTTTGCGTCCCGTGACGACGGTACGTGCGACGCCAGTTGAGCCGGGGCTAATGAGGACACTCACAACATCGAGTGGAGAGTTCCAGTTTCGAGAGGTCTGAATGGGGCAGATGCCTGGCAGCGAAGACGAGGTCCGACGGCGTCAGGTCACCGGGCTCTACCGGGACTTCGGGCCGGTGGTCTACCGGCGCTGCCTTCGCCTGCTGGGAGACCGCGCCGCGGCGCAGGACGCGACCCAGGAGGTCTTCGTGAAGCTCCTGGGCAACATGGAACAGCTGCAGGAGCGCGACACCGTGCTGCCCTGGATCTACCGGGTCGCGACCAACCACTGCCTGAACCTCCTCCGGGATGCCCGGCGGCGTGGTGAGGAAGCCGAAACCGAGAATCCAAAGGCTCTGGCCGCCGCCGACGGCCCTGCCCGCCCGGACGCCTTCGTCGACTGGGAACTCGCCCGCTCGGTCCTCTCCCGGTTCGACGGCGATACGCAGGCGGTGGCCGTGGGGGTCTTCGTCGACGGAATGAACCACGACGAGGTGGCCGACGTGCTGGGGATCTCCCGGCGAACCGTCTCGCGGAAGCTGGAGCGGTTCGTGGAGGGAGCCCGGCGTTTCCTCGGCGTCGAGGGCGCCCTCCCCCCGGTTCGAGGGAAGTCCCACGACTCCTCGCACGACAGCCACGGCCTTCTGACCCGCAGCCACCAACCCTGACGGTACGCCCTCGCAACTACCGGCGAAGGGCGCCGAAGACCTGCTGCCCGTTCCAGCTCGGCCCGTAGATGTAGCCGCTCAGTTCCGTGGGGCCGTAGAACTTGCCCCTGACCCAGAACTGGTCGAGACCGGCGGGGCTGAACAGGAGGACGACGCCCTGGTTCGCGTCCACCGAGCCGGCCACCACGCCGGCCATGGAAGCACACCCGGTGAACGTTCCGCTGCCGGTGGAGCCGTCGATGGTCATCGTGCCGGTGCAGCTCGCGGTTGCACGTTCCATGTCGAAGTCCCACGTGCCGTCGAGCGCGGGCGCTGGACCGGAGACCTCGGGAGCGGTGGCCACGTCGAACTTGCCGCAACCGCTCGCCACCAGGACGAGCGCGAAGGCGACGACGCGGGCGAAAAGGAGGGGGCGCATCACGGAATACTTGGTAGGCCCGGACAGGATTGAACTGTCGACCCCTACCGTGTCAAGGTAGTGCTCTACCACTGAGCTACGGGCCTGTGAACCGACGGAAGCGGGCCGTTTCTACCCGCTGGGGGCCGGGGTGTCAACGTCCCGCCGCGTCCTGCGCGCGGCGCCCCAGGCGTGCGCTGGCGGAGAACGACGAGGCGTACTGGACCGCGCTCCCGATCACCAGCGCCCCGGCCAGGATGCTCAGGGCAGCGACCCAGGGCGCGCTCCGCGCCGCCGGGGTGTCGTGGTAGTCGACCACCAGGACCACCACCACGATGAAGAACACCAGCGCGGTCGCGTACTTCCCGATCCGGGTCGGGCGGACCGGCACCGGCGCGTGGTGGGCGGCCAGGAAGACCGACCCGGCCGCGAGCAGCACGTCGCGACCCACCACCACGCCGGTCAGCCACCAGGGCACCTGGCCCTTCACTGACAGCGCAATGAGCGCGCAGGCCGCGAGGAGCTTGTCGGCGGCGGCGTCGAGGAACGCACCGACGCGGGTCTGCTGCCGGAGCAGGCGGGCGGCCAGCCCGTCGAGGGCGTCGGTGGCTGCCGCGACCGCGAACGCGACGAGCGCCCCGTCCTCGGCCCCCTTCAGGTAGAGCCAGAGGAAGGTCGGGGCGAGGACGATCCTCGCCACCGTCAGCACGTTGGGGACGTTGAGCCAGGCCTGCAACCGCGGCACCTCCGCGAGGGGATCCTAGCAGGCCCGGCGGGGCCTCCGCATCACCAGCGGTCCCGGAGGGCGCGGAGCTCCACGAAGGGCCCGTCCCCGCCGGCGCGGAGGAACGGGTTCACGAGGAGTTCCTCGCCGAGCTCGGTCGCCTCCGGCTCGATCCCGGCGGCTCGGGCCGCCCGCACGGCCGCCAGCCGCCCTGCCGCGGCGGAGTTGGCGGGCTCGCGCGCCAGGACGAACGGGAGGTTGGCCTCGGCGTAGTCGTGCCCGGGGTGGACCTCCAGGCGCGGGTCGAGGCCAGGGAACACCTCGCGAAAGCTGGCCGCGAGCCGGGCGGGATCGCCTCCGTGCCGGCAGTTGCCACACCCCGACCAGAAGAGGGTGTCCCCGGTGAGCAGCCTCCCCCGCCACTCGAGCAGGACCGACCCGGGCGTGTGGCCGGGCGCCGCGTGGACCCCGATGCGCAGGGCGCCGAGGGCGAGCTCGACCTCCCCGGCCAGGTCCCGGTCCGGCCGGAACCAGCCCGCGTCGGCGCCGTGGCCGATCACCTCCGCCCCCAGCTCCTCCCGAAGGCGCGCGCTCCCCCCGGAATGATCGGCGTGGCCGTGGGTGTGCACGATCCACCGGGGGTGAACTCCGTGCCTCCGGACGACCTCGAGCGCCACCTCCGGGTCGGCCGGGTCGACCAGCGCGGCGTCGGCCCCCTCGGCGAGGAGGTAGAGGTAGTTGTCCCGCCCGAACCGGCGCCGCTCGAAGATCACGCCTCCTCCGGCCAGTGCGAGAGCGCGACCCGGTTCCCCTCCGGGTCCCGGAAGAAGAGGGAGAACGGGCTGCGGCGGGCCAGGCGCACTCCCGCGGCCGCGAGCCGGTCCTCCCAGGCCCGCCGGTCGCCACGGGCGATGGCGAGCGCCACCAGGTGCCATCCCGCCGGGGTGTCCTCGAACGGACCCTCCTCGGTCGGCCGGGAGGCGCGCTCCAGCGCCAGGAATCCCGCTGCCCGTGGAGAGCCAGACGCTGCGGTCGCCGCCCCCCTCGCGCGGGCCAGCGGCGCAGCACGGGCAGGCCCAGGACGTCCCGGTAGAACGCCTCGCACCGGTCCAGGTCCGCGCACTGGATCGCCACGTGGTGCAGCCCCTCCACCTTCTCCATCACGTCCTCCCGGTGCCGGCCCGGGTGCTTTCCCCTTGCCGGTTCGACGCAGCGCGTATATGAACCCGCCCGCTTCCCCCCCTCCCATGATCGCCAGAGACCGAATCCGCAACGTGGCCATCGTTGCCCACGTCGACCACGGCAAGACCACGCTCGTGGACCACATGCTCCGACAGGCCGGCGTCTTCCGCTCCAACGAGACGCTCGTCGAGCGCGTGATGGACTCGAACGACCTGGAGCGCGAGAAGGGCATCACCATTCTCGCCAAGAACACCGCCGTCACGTGGAGCGGGATCAAGATCAACATCGTCGACACCCCCGGCCATGCCGACTTCGGCGGCGAGGTGGAGCGGGCACTGCGCCTCGTGGACGGGGTCCTGCTGCTCGTCGACGCCGCCGAGGGTCCGCTCCCCCAGACCCGCTTCGTGCTCTCCAAGGCGCTGGCGCTGGGACTGCCGTCGGTGCTCGTCATCAACAAGGTCGATCGGCAGGACGCCCGGGCGAAGGAGGTCCTCGACCTCGTCTACTCGCTCTACATCGACCTCGGCGCCAACGAGCACCAGATCGACTTCCCGGTCATCTACGCCGTCGCCCGCGAGGGGCGCGCCGCGCACACCGTCGCGGGCGCCTTCGAGTCGGACACCCTGAAGCCCCTCTTCGACGCCATCCTCACCCACATCCCGCCGCCCCCCGAGGAGGAGCATCCGACGCTGCAGATGCTCGTCGACAACCTCGACTACGACGACTACGTGGGGCGTCTCGCCATCGGCCGGGTCTCGTCGGGCGTGGCGCGCGAGGGCGCCCAGATCTCGGTCATCCGCGAGGAGGGCAAGATCGTCCCCGCGAAGATCGTGCGCCTCTACGTCTACGACGGCCTGAAGCGCGTCGAGGTGAAGGACGCCGGCCCGGGCGAGATCGTCTGCATCGCCGGCGCCGACGCCATCGGCATCGGCGACACCCTCTGCGACCCCTCCGCCCCCGTGGCCCTCCCCCGCATCAGCGTGGAGGAGCCCACCATGTCGATGGTGTTCCGGGTGAACGAGGGCCCGTTCGCCGGTCGCGAGGGCAAGTACGTCACCAGCCGCAACATCCGCGAGCGGCTCCACCGCGAGGCCTACCGGAACGTCTCCATCCGCGTCGAGGACACCGAGACCCCCGACGCCTTCAAGGTGGTGGGCCGTGGGGAGCTGCAGCTCGCCGTGATCGTCGAGAACATGCGCCGCGAGGGCTTCGAGCTCACCGTCTCGAACCCGGAGCCGGTGCTGAAGACCATCGCCGGCGAGGTCCACGAGCCCATGGAGCTGCTCGTGTGCGACCTTCCCGCCGACGGCGTCGGACCGGTCACGAGCGCCCTCGGCCCGCGCAAGGGTCGCATGGTCGACATGCAGCCGCTCGGATCGGGGCGCGTGCGACTCCAGTTCCGCGTCCCGGCTCGCGGTCTCATCGGCTTTCGCTCGGAGTTCCTCACCCTGACCCGCGGCGAGGGCATCCTCTCGTCGCAGTTCGACGGCTACGAGCCCTGGCAGGGACGGATCGACAAGCGCCAGGCCGGCGCCATCATCTCCGACCGCGAGGGCGAGGCGGTGGCGTACGCGTGCTTCTACGGCCAGGAGCGCGGCAAGCTCTTCGTGAAGCCCGGCGACAAGGTCTACAACGGCATGATCGTGGGCGAGCACTCCCACGACAACGACATGGAGTACAACATCTGCCGGGAGAAGAAGCTCACCAACATCCGCGCCGCCGGCCGGGACGAGAACATCATCCTGACGCCGCCGCGGGACATGAACCTCGAGAAGTCGCTGGAGTGGATCGCCGAGGACGAGCTCGTCGAGGTGACTCCGCTCTCGATCCGGCTGCGCAAGAAGGCGCTCGACCCGAACGCCCGCTACCGCCTGGAGCGCGACCGCAAGCGCGGCGGCTCCGGCGCGCCTCCCGAGGTTCCCCCGGCCTGATCGCACCGGCGCCTTGCCGCGGCGCCGGCTTCCATCCGAAAAGCGAAAGGGCCGGCGATCGCTCGCCGGCCCTTCTTCGTTCCGGAGCGGTTCCGCGAACCCGCTCCTGCGCCGGCTGAAGCCGGCGCCGTGGCGCTAGACCTTCGGCTTGGCGCGCTCGCGGACTTCCTGCTTCTTCTTGGGCTTGGGCTGCCCCTTCGATGCCGTGTCGACGTAGACCAGGCCGTCGGCGTGCCCCGCGACGGCGCCCTTCACGAGGAGCAGGTTCCCCTCGGCCTCGATGCCGGCCACGGTGAGGTTCTGGGTGGTGATGTTGTCGACGCCGTACTGCCCGGGGAGGTGCTTGCCCTTCCAGACCTTGCCGGGCGTCTTGCGCTGCCCGATGGCGCCCGGGTGGCGGTGGTGCTCGTGCGCCGTGGACGAGTCGCGAGCGGCGCCCTTCATTCCCCAGCGCTTGAAGACGCCGGCGAAGCCGCGGCCCTTGGTCGTGCCGGTGACGTCGACGCGCTGCTCGATCTTGAAGACCTTGTCGACCGTGAGCACGTCGCCGGTCTTGAGCTCCCCGAGCGAGCTTCGGGTCACGGGGGCGGACTTCCTTCAGGTGGCGGAAGACCGGGGTGCCGGCCTTCTTGAACACGCCCACCTCGGCCTTCGACAGCCGCTTCTCCTTCTTCTCGGCGACCTCGCCGAAGCCCAGCACGACGGCGTCGTAGCCGTCCTTGGCCGCCGTCTTGCGACGGATGACCGTGCAGGGGCCCATCTCGAGAACGGTGACGGGGATGCAGTCGCCGTCGGCATTGAAGATGTGGGTCATGCCGACCTTGCGACCCAGGAGACCAGTAGCCATTTTGAACCTCGCATTGGTCCGCCCCGCGACGACCGGCCGGGGAGGACTTGCAGAAAACGTTTGGAGAGCGCGGACTTGTAGCGGAGGGGGCCTGCCCTGTCAAGGCTTCCGGCAGGACGGCGCTAGCTCTGGCGCCTGGGCGACTCCGGTGCGGGCAGCTCGAGTGTCCAGGCCCCGTCCTCGGCGAGGATCGCGCCTCCCAGGAGTGCACAGGCCCGCCGGGCCACCGGCATGGCGAGCGCGGCGCCACGCGTGTCACCCGGGTCCCCTCGACGCGGGTCGGCCAGGTCCTCGGCGGTGGCCTCGGCCCCCTCGACCCGGAAACGCGCCACCCTGCCCTTCCGGGTTCCGGTGACCCTCACGTCGGCTCCGCCGCGGGCGGCCGCGAGCAGCACCGCCTCCACGACACGCCGGGCGAGCGACGGGTCGGCGATGACGGAGAGTCCGGCCTCGAGCTCCAGCTCCAGCGAGCCCGCTCCGACGGCCGTGGCTCCCGGGAACATCTCCCTGGCCGGAATTTCCTCGAGCTCGAGGGGGATGCCCCCCACGTCGAGGCGGGCGGTGAGGAGGTGGTCCTCCACCAGCCTCCGGAGGCGGGTCAGCGCACGCAGAGACATCCGGGAGAGCTTCTCCCCGCGCGGTCCGCCTCGCTCCTCGGCGGTCATGCGCGCCAGCAACTCGACGCTCCACAGCGCGGTGGAGAGCGGATTGCGGATCTCGTGCGCGACGAAGGCGAGATGGCTCGCCTTCTCTTCGGGTTCGGTGCCGGGGGTCGGCGGATGTCGGGGTCGGGCGGAGTTCGCTCATGGCCGATACGTCTTCTTACGATGCGGCCCGGGGACGTTCTTCGCAAGGGGTTGCAGGGACCCAGATGGGTCAGGACCCAGACCGGAGTCCATTGGGGGCTGGTCGCTGGGTCAAATACCCCGTTCAGGGTGCCTTCCCGTCCCGGATCGGTAAAAAGGTAACGCTCGAGTGCCACACCGTGTCCCGCGACCCGGGCATATGCTCGCCTGGGCTCGTCATTTTGGTCCCTTGCCGGGTGGCATCCCTGTTGCTCACATTTCGACCGTGAGCGAAGTCCTGGCCACCTACCTGGAGGAAGTGAGGCGCCATCCTCTGCTTTCGGTCGAGGAGGAACAGGTCCTGGCGCGCGCCTACCGGGACCGGGGCGACGTCCGGGCCGCCCACACCCTGGTCACGGCAAACCTCCGCTTCGTCGTGAGGCTCGCCTCTGGCTATCGGGGCTACGGCCTGCGCCTCCCCGACCTCATCCAGGAGGGAAACCTCGGCCTCCTCAAGGCGGTGACGAAGTTCGATCCGGACCAGGGCATCCGCCTCGTCACCTACGCCGCATGGTCGATCCGGGCGTACATCCAGGCCTACATCCTCCAGTCCTGGTCGGTGGTGAAGATGGGCACCACCCAGGCCCAGCGTCGCCTCTTCTTCGCGCTGGCGCGCACGCGCCGCGAGCTGGCCCGCTGCGGTTCCGACGAGGACCTCGACGACCGGGTGGCCCGCCATCTGCGGGTCCTGCCGGAGGAGGTCCAGGAAGCCTCCCGGCGAATGGACGGGCGCGACCAGTCGCTCGACGCTCCCGGTCCGGACGGCGGAGGCTCGCCCATGGAGCGCGTCGCCGCCACCGACGACCTCCAGGACGAGCGGCTCTCCCGCGCCCGCGAGTCGGAGCGGGTCCGCCGAGGGGTCACCGACGCGCTCGACCGCCTCGACGCCCGGGAACGCACCATCGTCGAGCAGCGGTTCATGTCCGACGACCCCACGTCGCTCCGGGATCTCGGGGCGCGCCTGGGCTTCTCGCGCGAACGGGCCCGGCAGCTGGAGATCCGGGCTCGCGGCAAGCTCCGGGCGGCGCTCGCCCCGCTGGCGCCGGCGTAGCGCCTCCCTCTCAGCCCATGTTGTGCTTCTTCAGCCGGTAGCGGAGCGTGTCCCTGCTGATGCCGAGGAGACGGGCGGCCCTCGACTGGTTGCCGCTCGATCGATCCAGCGCTTCCAGGATGAGCTTTCGCTCCGCGTCCTCCAGGACGAGTCCCTCCTGCGGGACCGCCGGGGACCGCTCCGGACGGCGCTGCGCCGCGGGCGCGGCCGTCGCGCCGCGCAGCTCCGGAGGAAGGTGCTCGGGGCGGAGCTCCTCGACACCGGCGTGGAGGATGAAGGCCCGCTCGATGACGTTTCGCAGCTCCCGCACGTTTCCCGGCCAGCGGTAGGCCTGGAGGAACTGCATCGCGTTCCCGCTCACGCCCTTCACCTGTCGCTTCATCTCCTGGTTGAACCGCGCGATGAAGTGGGCGCAGAGCGTGGGGACGTCCTCCGGGTGCTCCCGCAGCGCCGGCATGACGATCCGCACGACGTTGAGGCGGAAGAAGAGGTCGGCGCGGAATCGTCCCTCGGAGACCCGCTCCTCCAGGTTCACGTTGGTCGCGGCGAGGACCCTCACGTCGGCACGCAGCTCGGTGACGCCGCCCACCCGCCGGAAGGTCTTGTTCTCGAGCAGCCGCAACAGCTTGGCCTGGCCGCCCGGGTGCAGGTCGCCGATCTCGTCCAGCATGACCGTCCCGCCCTCGGCGCTCTCGAACAGTCCGCGCTTCTGGACGTGGGCGTCGGTGAAGGCGCCCCGCTCGTGGCCGAAGAGCTCGCTCTCCAGCAGGTGCTCGGGAAGCGCCGCGCAGTTCACCTGCAGGAACGGCCGCTCGGCGCGCCCGCTCGAGAAGTGGACGGCCCGGGCGACCACCTCCTTGCCGGCGCCGCTCTCGCCCTCGACCAGGATCGTGGTCGAGTCGCTCCCGGAGAGCCGGGAGACGATGGCGCGCACCTGCTCCATGGCCGCGGACGGTCCCACCAGGGCGGCCAGGGCCTCGCTCCCCCCGCGGCGCTCCTGGGTGAGCGCCTGGATCTGCCGGCGCGTTCGCGCGCTGACGAGCGCCCGCTCCACGGCCGCGTCGAGCGCCTGGAACGGAAACGGCTTCACGAGGAAGTCGATGGCGCCGTGCTTCATGGCCTCGACGGCGATGTCGACGGTGCTGTGCGCCGACATCATCAGCACGGCGAGCTCGGGGGACTGCGCCAGCGCCCTCTGCAGGGTGACCAGGCCGTCGATGCCGGGCAGCCGGACATCGAGCAGGATGAGGTCGGGCGACTGGGCGGCCAGCACCTCCAGGGCCTCCTCGCCGGACTCCGCCGAGAGGACCTCGTAGCCGCCGCGCTGGAGCCTCTCCCCCACCGACCAGCGGATGAGCTTCTCGTCGTCGACGACCAGGATGCGGGCAGGCGAGTTGGTCATGCGGTCATCTCCGCGGGGCGCTCCGGCGCCGGCTTCGCCGGCTGGAGGGCGATGGTGAAGACGGTCCCCCCGCCGGGCGGGCAGCGGTAGCCGATGTTCCCGCCGTGCTCGGCCACGATGCGCGCGGAGATGGCGAGGCCGAGCCCGTTCCCCTCGCGCTTGGTCGTGAAGAAGGGCTTGAAGAGGTTGGGGCGGACGTGGTCCGGGATGCCCGGGCCGGTGTCCTCGACGTCCACGCTCACCCGTCCCTCCGTCATCCGGGATCGAACGGTGAGGCGCCCACCGCCGGTTCCCATCGCCTGGCAGGCGTTGAGGCAGATGTTCAGGAACACCTGCTCGAGCTGGTTGGGGTCGGCGAGGACCTGCTGCACCTCGCCCAGGTCGGCCTCGACGTGGATCGCGGCGAGCCGCCGCTGCTGCCGGACGAGGAAGAGGACGTTCTCGAGCGTGGCGTTCAGGTCGGTCGCGCGCAGGCGCGCCTTGGGCGGGCGGGCGAAGGAGAGCAGGCTCTCCATGGTGTGGGTGAGGCGTGCGACCTGGTGGCGCATCTCGCCCACCACGTCGGCCTGGCGCGGATTCCCGCTCAGGTCGTCGGCCAGCAGCTCGAGCGCCCCGGAGAGTCCCGCCAGCGGGTTCTTGATCTCGTGCGCCAGCCCGGTCGCCATCTCGCCGACGGTGGCGAACCGATCGGCCCGGACCATGCGCTCCCGGTAGAAGGCCTCGAGCTCGGCCTGGCTGCGCCGGAGCGCCGCCAGCGTGGCGTCGAACCCGCGGGCAGCCGTTCCGAGCTCGTCGGGACGCCCCTCGTCCGCCCGCACCGTCAGGTCGCCCCCTTCGGCGCGGGCCATCGCCGCGACGAGCCGCTGGATCGGGGCCACCGCCTCGCGCCCGATGAGCCACCAGGCGATGGCGAGCAGGATGAGCAGCGCGACGCCGGTGCTGATGCCGAGCGTCCGGGCCAGTTCCCCCTGCGCGGCGACGGCAGGAGCCCTCGTGAAGCGGAGGTCGACCCATCCGTTGATCCGGGATTCCCGCCCGTGGCACGAGGCGCACCGTTCCACGTTGGCGATGGGACGAACCACCGCATACTGGGTGTGAATGCCCGACGGCGCCGAGATCACGCGAGGCTGGGAAAAGGACGCGATCTCCCGCCACGGCTTGGTCCCGATGAGCCGTCCGTCGGTGGAGTAGGCCACCTGGCCGTCGGGCCGGAGCAGGCTGATCGAGTCGAGGTCGGCGCGATGGCTCCGGGCCAGCTCGAGGAGGTCGGGCACCTGGTTCGGCTGCCCCTCCATCATCGTCTGCGTGACGCCCGAGGCGACGTTGGCGGCGAAGATCTCGGCCCGCTCCCTCTGGACCTTCTCGAGGTCGGAGCCGTAGGCGCTCACGGCGACGTAGACCATCGCGCCGAGGACGGCGGCGAAGAGAACGGCAGTCGGCAGGATGATCCGCGCGCGTACGCTCCTGTCGAGGCGACTCCAGAGCATTCTGAGCGTTTCCATGGGTCCCGTTCCCGTCGGTCTGGCCTATCCAGGTCGCAAGGACCGCGCCATTTCACCCATGATCGGTCACAACTGCGATGACGTGGGCGATTTTCCGCAGGAAGTGGGTCACCAGACGCGGACAGGCCGAGCCTGGAAGCCGAGGAGTCGCTTGTTCTGCGCCCCGATGGGGCTCCCACGCAAGCTTTGCTGGCAGGCCCGAGCCTGGCCCGGCGTCAGGCCTGGGAGGCCGGGCCGGCGGCTGGCTGGACGACGTCGAAGATCCGGGCGGCGGCCGCCATGAGGTGGTCACCCTCCTCGGCATCCTGGCCGGCCCGGCGGAGGCGGACGCTCGGCTGGTGCAGCAGCTTCGAGACGATGGCTCCAGCCAGGGCATCGAGTCGCTTCTCCAGCTCGGGGTCCCCCCCGAGGCGGCGCACCGTTCGCTCGACCTCCTCGCGCGCGATGGCCGAGGCGCGGTTCCGGACCGCGGCGATGATGGGTGCGGCGCGACGCTCGGCGAGCTCGCGCGCGAAGCGCTCGACCTCGGCATCGACGATCTGCTCGGCGTCCTGGATGGCGCCCGCCCGAGCTTCCTGGGCCTGGCGCTGGATGCGCGCGAGGTCGTCGACGTCACAGACGTAGATCCCGTCCACGTCGCCCAGAGCGGCGGGAACGGCGCGGGGCACCGCCAGGTCGAGGAGGAGCAGACGCCGGTGGCGGCGCGCCTTCATCAGGGCGGGAGCCCCGCGCGGCTCGAGAGCGGCGAGCGCCACGGGAGCGGCCACCACGGCCACGTCGGCCCGGAGGAGCTCCTCGCCCAGCGCGTCGAGCGAACGCGCTTCACCCTGAACCTCCAGCGCCAGGGACTCCGCGTTCGCGACGGTGCGGTTCAGCACCGTGATCTGCATGCCCTGCTGGTGGAGGTGCTGGGCCGAGAGCCGGGCCATCTCGCCGGCCCCGACGACCACGGCACGACGCCCCTCGAGCGGGCCGAGCACCTTCTCGGCCAGGTCGGCGGAGGCGTGTCCCCAGGAGACCCCGGCGCGGCCGATGGCCGTCTCGGTGCGGACCCGCTTGGCGACCTGGAGAACCCGGGCGATGACCGAGGAGAGTTCCTTCCCCACGGTGCCAGCCTCGGCGGACCGACCGAAGGCCTCCTTCACCTGTCCGAGGACCTGGGGCTCGCCCACCACTCCCGATTCCAGGCTCGCCGCGACGCGGGAGAGGTGTCGGAAGGCCTCGGGGCCGCGAAGGTCGAAGAGCGGGAGTTCCTGATCTCCAGCGCGATGGCGGAGGGCATCGGCGAGGCAGGCGGCCGCGGCAGACGGGCACGTCGATGCGGCATAGACCTCGACGCGGTAGCAGGTCGAGAGGACGAACACCTCGTCCACGCCGTCGAGCGCGCCGTACGAGCGAACCTGGTCGGCGAGGTCATCCCCTCCGCCGGCCAGCCTCTCGCGGGAAGCGACGGAGGCCCTCTTTCTGTCGACTCCGATGGCTACGAGCATGGACCCCTCCGGGCCAACCCAAATAGCAACGCCCGTGCCGACCAAACAGTCAATGTTTTCAGTCGATTACGGATATCCGGCGGCGCAGGGCTTGCGCGGGATTCACCCGGATCGGGTCCCCCGCGAAAGGGATGCGGATGAAGACGCCGCGGGGTCCCTCAATGCCGCGGAACGGGCGGTGGGGGAGCGTCCTGCTTCGGTTCCTCGGCGGTCGGTGCTGCCGGCGTCGGCCCGGGGGCCGCCGGTTCCACGGAGTGAACCAGCCACGGCCCGGCCCGGCGCATCTCGTTCGACACGACCCGCGGCGGACGCTCGGCGAGGAACCTCCGGCGACAGCGTTCCGCCGCCTCCTCCACCTCGTGAAGCTCCATGCCGTCCGGCTTCACGACCGGATTTCGCTGGTTGTAGCGGCTGTAGTCCCTGGTGATGACGTAGGACCCGTAGGTTCGCCAGGCTGGCGTGTACGGCAGGGGGGTGAGAAGGGGGAAGTTGGCCGTGTCGGGCCCCCAGGCGAGCGCTCGCGATAGCGCCCCATCGATGGTGGCGGGCGTCTCGTCGGGAAAGCCCAACCAGAAGGATGCCTCGCTCCCGATGCCCGCCCGGCGCAGCGCGTGGACGGCGCGCCGCCCGTCGGACAGCGCACCCTCCATCGCGGCCCCGTCCAGCCGGTCCTCGGCCGGGTCGCGGCAGATGCCGACGTGGATCACGCCGGCGGCGCGCCACTGCGGGAGCAGCGCCTCGTCGCGCAGGATGTCGTGGACGCTTCCCCAGGTCACGATCTCGAGTCCGAGGTCGAGCTCGATGAGCCGCTCGGTCAGCGCGGCGAACCGCTGGGCATCTGCGGCAGGCGCTGGGTCGTAGAAGCTGACGAGGTCGACTCCCTGCTCCCGGCGGAGCTGCGTGAGCTCGTAGGCCACGGAATCGACGGACCGCATTCGCCAGGTCCCCTCGTACTGGGTCGAATGGCAGCAGGAGCCGCAGCGGCGGGGGCAGCCCCGCGACGTGGCGGTGGCCCCCATCCGCGCCCAGGGCCGGCCCGCCCACCGGTAGCGGGAGGAGGGAAGGAGGTCCCACGCCTTGGGGATCGGGTCGAGGGCGGTCATGCGGGGGCGCGGAGCCGTGCGGACGACGCGGCCGCCGAGCGCAAAGGCGATCCCGGCCACCCGCGCCGGATCGGCACCCAGGTTGATGCAGCGCAGCAACTCGGGGAGTGTCTCCTCCCCCTCGCCGACCACCGCGAAGTCGACCGCGCCGCCCGGGAGGAACTCCGGATACATGAAGGATGCGTGAATTCCCCCCAGGACCGTGGTCCGGCCCGTGGCCCGGATCCGGCGGGCGAGTTCCAGCGAGGCGGGGATGCCGGGGGTCGATGCCGAGATGCAGACCGCGTCGGGTCGCGTCTCCTGGACGATCCGCTCCACGTCGTCGATGCCGAGCCCGAGGGAGAGCGCGTCGACGATCTCGCACTCGTGCCCTGCGGCCCGCACCGCTCCGGCGAGGTGAACAAGGGCAAGGGGGAGCCAGGCTTCGGCGGACTCGACCACCGAGCCCGGCTCCGGCGCGCTCGTGAATAGTACCCGCACGCTCTTCCCCCGCCCTAGACCCTGGTCGCTCCCCTCCCGGGGCGACCAACGCCCCCTCCCGAACAGCAAGGAACGGGCCGAACCGGATCACCCGCCCAGACCACGAATTGGGGTGTTTTTGCTCTCAGCGAACCCGGGGCACTGGGTCAAAGGCCACATGTCACGGGGGATTTCGCGCAGTCGCCCGCCCGAGGGCGGCCCGAGGTTCACGGATCGACGCGAATCACGCCGCGCCGCAGCGCGAACCGGACCAGCTCGGTGCGGTTGTGCAGGCCGAGCTTCTCCATGACCTTCTCGCGGTGGGACATCGCGGTCTTGACGCTGATGCCCAGCACCTCGGCGACTTCCTTGTTGGCGAGCCCCTCGGCCACGAGCTTGAGCACCTGCTTCTCGCGGTCGGTGAGGCTCTCGTACGGGTCCGCGCCCGCGGGCGCCGCCGGACCGGCCTCCTCCATGGCGGTCCGGGCGACCTCGGGATCGAGCACCAGCCCGCCGCGATGGACCGCGCGGATGGCGTTGGGCAGCTCCGCTCCCGCCGACTTCTTGAGCAGGTAGCCCGAGACGCCGGCCTTGAGCAGGCGCCGGACGTACTCCCGGTCCTCGTACTGGGAGAGGACGAGGATCCGGGCCCGCAGCCCGGCCTTCTTGATCTCGAGGGTGGCCTCCAGCCCGCCCAGGCCCGGCATGGCGATGTCCATCAGCACGACGTCGGGGTCGAGCGCTCGGGTGGCCTCGATGGCGCCCTGGCCGTCGACGGCCTCCCCCACCACCTCGATGTCGTCGCACATGGCGAGGAGGGCGCGGACGCCCTCCCGCAGGATGGCGTGGTCGTCGGCGAGCAGCACCCGGATCTTCGACATCCCCTACGCCCCCCTCGGAAGCGGCACCTCGAGGCGAATGCGCGTCCCCTGCCCTGGCGTCGATTCGATCTCCACCTTGCCCCCCAGGATCTCCACCCGCTCCTCGATTCCCATGAGACCGAAGTGACGCCGCTCGGCGTGCGAGACCTTCTCGGGCTCGAATCCGCGCCCATCATCCTCGATCTCGATGCGAATCACACCCTCGCCCTCCGACAGCTGGATGAGCACCGACTCCGCGCGCGCGTGGCGCGCGATGTTGCTCATGGCTTCCTGGCAGATCCGGAAGAGCGCCGTCTCGAACGCCGCCGGGAAGCGGCGGTCCGGGGCGTCGAACTCGCAGCGAACCGAGACGTTGCGGCTGGTCAGGTGGCGCTCCGCATACCACCGGATGGCCGACTGGAGCCCGAGGTCGTCCAGGACCGACGGGCGCAGGTCGAGGATCATCCGGTGGACCTCCTCGATGGTCCGCACCGCGAGCGCCTTGGCCTCCTCGAGGCGCGGGGTGAGGCCGGCCTTGAGCGCCGCGAGTGCGCCGTCGATGGCCATCACGAGCGCGGCCAGGCTCTGGCTCGTGTCGTCGTGCAGCTCCCGGGCGATGCGCTTGCGCTCGTCCTCCTGGGCCGACACCACCTTCTCGTAGAGCTTCTCCAGGGCGGCCTCGCGGTCGCGCAGCGCCGCATTGGCCTCGCCCAGCTGGGCCGTCCGCTCGAAGACCCGCATCTCGAGCTGCGCGTTGGCCTGGGCCACGGCGCCGATGAGCTCGCCGAGCGAGCGGCGCATCTTCTCGAGCGCCATCGAGAGCCGCCCCACCTCGTCCTCCCCGAGGGGCGGGATCTGGCCGGAGAGGTCGCCGGCGGCGATGTTCTCGGCGGCGCGGGTCAGCGCCGCCACCGGCTTCGCCACGCTGCGCGCCGCGCCCCAGGCCAGCATCGCTCCCGAGCCGAGGGCCACGAGGATCATCCCGGCGAGCCAGGCGGGGAAGGCGCCCGAGGCCCCCATCACCTCGGCCGCCGGGACGCGGGCCACGACCACCCAGGGCGCGTTGTGGACGACGGCCGTCGTCACCGCCGCCCTCCCCCGCGCGTCCTGCACGCGGCCGGAGTGGCATTCGCTGCAGAGCCGGGACGAGGTGCCCTTGCCCTCCGCGACCACGCGCCGGATCCCCGAGCACACGGTGGAGGAGGTCGGGCGGCCCGGCTCGGTGGAGGTGATGATGCGTCCCGCGCGGTCGAGGATCTCCGCCGATCCCTCGGTGCTCTGCCGGAGGTAGCGGAGCATGACGAGCAGGTGGTGCTGCCCGGTGTCGACGATGCCGCCGGTGAGGCCGGTGATGCGTCCCTCCCAGTCCCGCACCGGGACCAGCTCGTAGACGTGCTCTCCGGACATCCCGGCGACGAAGGGCGTCACCACCGGGCGGCCGGTCTCGATGGCGGTCCGGACCGCCGGCTGGTCCGGGAGGGGCGCGATGGAGCGCGACCCGCGGTCGGGCTCCTCCGCGACGACCCTGCCGGCGGCGTCGAGGAAGAAGGCTCCTCCCGGGAACTGGAGGCTGACCCGCGGATCCCGGAGCGCCGTCCTCTCGGGAGTCGGGTCCCCATCCTCGAGGTTGACGTGGGAGGCGGTGGCGGCACGCTGCAGGACCTCGAACCCCTGGTTCAGCTCCTCCTCCACCTGCCCCGCCACCGTTCGTGCCGACCACTCCCGCGCGGCCACCAGTTGCTCGTCGAGCCGCGACACCCGGACGCCGAACGCCCAGGCCAGCATCACCACCGGGATCACCGCGCTGAAGGCGAGCAGCAGGTAGACGCGGGTCTGCAGGGAGCCGCGCAGCCGGTCCCGCAGGGACGGGCGGCTCATCGCCGTTCCCCGTGGATGCTGCGGGCCATGCGGATGAGGTCCTCGAGCGACCCGCGACCCCG
The DNA here is from genome assembly GCA_963818535.1 of uncultured delta proteobacterium. Classification (GTDB taxonomy): domain Bacteria; phylum Myxococcota; class Myxococcia; order Myxococcales; family Anaeromyxobacteraceae; genus CAIOAK01. Next base: position 1,049,423 of record CAWFSM010000008.1, read on the forward strand.
CAGGAGGAAGCGCCGGCCGCTCCGGCCCCACTCGAGCTGGTTCCAGAGCGTTCCGTCCTCGGCCACGACCCGGGCCAGGACCGCATCCTCGCCGAGGGGGGCGCTCTGCCGCTGGATCACGGCGAGACGACCCTGCAGCCCGTCGGGGATCGCGCCCCCAGGCGCAAGCGTCTGCGCCAGGAGGAGCGCGGGCGCGCCGTCCTTGTCCTGGAAATCGAGCGCCACGGAACCCCCATCGTCGACGATGAAACGGACCTGGCTGGGTGGCCAGCGCAGGCTGTCCGGGAAGTAGGACGGGAGGAGGATCCGGGACTGGACCCGTCGCTCGGCCTCCTCGATGGACCCGGCGCGCCGAACCCCTCGCGGGTGTCCGTGCAGCCACGTGGGCATCGAATCGAGCGCGACGAGCGCGAGCGCGGCGCCCCCCAGCACGAGGGTCAAGGTCCAGAGCGCGCGTGCGCCCTCGCTCACCATGCTTCCCATCGGCCTGACGGCCGTCATACCACGAAGAAGAGCAGGAATCCGAGCCCGGCCGCCACTGCGGCGAGGCGCATCCGCGCCAGCGGGACCGGAGCGGGGGCCTCCTCGAGCAGCGCCCGGCAGCGAAGCTCGATGTCGTGGTCGCGGGCCCGGGCGATGGGCTCGGCGAGCGCCGCCGTGAGCGGCCGGCGTCCCACGCCGCTGGCGGGGACGCCTCCCCCGGTGGCGCGGTAGAGCTTGAGCAGCCCGCTCGCCAGGGCCAGCCGGTCCCCGCAGGCCGTTCCCGCCCGCTCGTCGGCGATGCGCTCGCCGTCCCGGGCGATGGCCCGGACCAGGACCTGGACACCGGGGTTGAACCACATGAGGGCGCGCGCTCCCATGAGGGCCCAGGACAGGGTGGGGTCATGGCGCTCGAGGTGGGCGAGCTCGTGGGCCAGGGCGCCGGTCAGCTCGTCCGCGTCGAGCAGGTCGACGGCGGCGCGAGAGATGACCACCGTCGGCTGCCGGGTGCCGGTGCAGAAGAGGATCGGCGGCCCGGATCCGACCCAGGCCAGCGGCGGGGCCTCCATGCGGAGCGCGGCGGCCGCCCTCGCCAGCGCCTCCTCGGCGCCACGGGCCTCGGGGGCCTGGGCCACCCACGGGGGCGACTGCGCGCCGCGGGCCCGCATCCACGGCACCAGGTCGAGGAGGAAGAGCCCCAGCCCGGCCGCCCCCATGAACCCGATCCACCATCCGTAAAGGCCGATCCCGAGGAAGGCCAGGTCGTCCCAGTGACGGCCGGCGAAGACCGCGCGGGCGTCGCGAAAGGCCTCGGCCTCGCGGACCGGGAAGGCCACGAAGAGGGCCGGGACCACCAGCAGCGGCCAGCCCAGCGCGAGCAGGCGGAACCCGGTCCGCTGCTCGGGTTGCCGCACGCCCCAGAGCCGGACCAGCGCCTCGATCACCAGCGCCGCCACCAGCGTGTGGAAGATCGCCTGTCCGGCGAAATCCATCCACCTCTGGCCGGTCATGCGGTCCTGCTCAGTGGTGGTGTCCGTGCCCGCCCGGCTCGCGTCCCTCGGCGCGGGCCAGCTCGAGCGGGTGCTCGTGCTCCATGCGCTCGCGGCTGATCTTCCCGGTGAAGATCGAGGCGTCGAAGGGGAAGACGTCGGGATGCAGGTGGGCGTTGAAGATGTGCCAGATGGTGATGACGAGGAAGGCCATGAGCCCCTCGTTCGAGTGCGCCACCTTGGCGGCGGGGATGATCTCGCCCGGCCCGATGCTGGCCACCACCGCCGGGTACATGAGCGTGAGCCCGGAGAGGATCATGATCACGTTTCCGATCATGAGGCTCCAGTACTCCCACTTCTGCTTGTAGTCGTAGCGGTCGAAGGCGGCCGGGTGGTCCTCGAGACCCAGGTAGTAGCGGAGGGTCTTCACCGCGTCGGTGAAGTCCCGCTTGTTCACCGCCATGCTGAAGCCGACCTTGCGCGAGAGGATGGCCCTCATCGCCCCCACCCCGTGCCAGAGCACCGCCACGATGAGGACGATGCCGAAGAATCGGTGGATCCACCGGACGCTGTCGATGCCGCCCATGACCTCGATGAGCCACTGGGCCCAGGCGGTCGTGTAGAACTTCTGCGGCAGGCCGGTGGCGACCAGGCCGACGAAGTCGACCATGGTGATGAAGTGCTCCACCCGCTGCGCCGCCGAGAAGCGGACCAGGTAACCCGCCTCGGACTGCACCGCCTCTTGGCTCATCGCGCCGCTCCTCGCTCCCGGGTCTCGAACTCCCGCCGTGTCGCCGCTCACCGGTTCACCACCACGCGCCAGAGGTGAAGCGCGATCTGGATCACCAGGCTGACGAGGATGAACGGGATCAGCACGTAGTAGAAGAGCTGGACGCTCCAGACCAGCGGCGACTTCTTCAGGCTGGGCTCGTAGTGGGACATCCAGGCCTTGGGGAAGTCGGCGGTGGCGCCGACGTGGCACTTGCCGCAGGTCTTGACCAGGTTCGCCTGCATCACCGACGACTTCGGGTCGTTCGGGCGCTGGATGTCGTGCACGCCGTGGCAGTCGGTGCAGCCGGCCGCCAGGCGGTCGCCCTTCCCCTTCTTGCCCTTCTGCAGGGTCGCCGCCATGCCGTGGAAGTCGGCCAGGTAGGTCTCGACCACGTTGGTGGACAGCCCGTAGCGCTTCATCAGCTTCGGGTCGGTGTGGCAGCGGCCGCAGATCTCGGCCGTGCGCAGGGAGAGCGCTCCGGCGCGCGGGTCGGCCACGTCGTGGGCGCGGTGGCAGTCGGTGCACACCGGCACGTCGGGGTTCCCCTGGGTGACGGCCTTTCCGTGCACGCTGCCGCTGTAGACGTCGAAGACCTTCTTGTGGCAGTTCGAGCAGGTGTCGGAGACGCGCGTGCGCGGCTCGGCGGGACGCCCGATGGCGTGCGAGCCGTGACAGTCGACGCAGAGGGCGGCCTGCCGGTTGCCCTGCTGGGCCAGCTGGAAGTGCACGCCGTCGAGGGTCTTCGTGTAGTTCGAGAAGTGGCACTTCTTGCACTGCTCGTAATACGCCACCGTCACGTCGCGACGCGCCTTGAAGGGCTTCGACTCGTGCGGGTAGTCGGCCTTGTCGGTGTGACAGTCGGTGCAGCGGAGCATGTCGCCGTGGACCGACTTCGCGAAGGAGGCCTGGTCGACGAACAGGGGCAGCTTCTCACCGCTCGGGAGGTCCATGGACATCGAGGGGTCGCTGCCGTGGCACCCCAGGCAACTGTCCTGTTCCGCCGGAATCTCGGCGAGCGCGGGCGACGCGATGAGCGCCACCGCCAGCGCCAGCATGAGCCTCTTCGTCATGGTCGATCCCCGTCTCGGTCGGAGGGCCCCGGCAGTTGACTGGCGGTCCTCGAAATGGCCTCGACGCGTGTAGCAGATCGGCATCCGCCGCACCAGAACAACCATGTTTAAGATCCATGTATTTGCCCGGGAAATTCGACGATCTTCATGGACTCATCCACGCGATTTGGGGGACATGCCCCAGTACGCACGAAGCGCGCGCAACGGCCCCCTGAGGGGCCGCGCGCGCGCAAGGATTTCGCGATGCTTTGCGCTGCTACCGGTGACAGAGGTCGCAGGAGTCGAAGCCGAAGGCGGCCTTTCCGTGGCACGCCCCGCACTGGCCACCCTTCTCCATGACGGCATGGCGGATGGGCGTCCCGTCCGACGTCGCGCCCTTCTCCATGGTCTTGAAGAGCTTCGGGTGGCAGTTCGTGCAACCGGGCTTCTTGGGATCGACGTGGCTCTGGTGGCTGAAGGTCACCTTGCCGGGGCTGCCGTCCCCGGACGGGAACGTGTAGTCCTTGGGCAGCTTGTCGAGCCCGCCGGCCGCCGCGGCGGTGGCCACGGCGACGGCGCCGGCGAGGGTCACGCCGCGGAAGATCCTGGCGATGCGGCTCATGGCGTCCCCCCGCCGTGGTGGGCCTGACCGACCTTCATGGGCCGGAGCACGGGCATCCGGTTCACGATCCAGCGGAAGGCCAGGATGCCGGCGACCACGAGCGCCAGCGAGACGGCGACCTCCATCCAGCTCGGCAGGTAGCGAACCGCCTGGTTGTAGTTGTAGGCCACCAGCGACACGTTGAGCCGGTTCACGACGATCCCGAGGACCCCGATGACGGCCGCGACGCGGACCAGGGTCACCCTCCGGTTGCGGGCGCCCCAGGCGAACATCAGCGAGGGCAGCAGCACGAAGCCCAGCATCTCCACGAGCCACCACTTCCCGTAGAAGCCCGCGCCGATGAGGCCGAGGGCGTGGTTGTCGATGACGCCCTGCAGCTTGAGGAAGAAGTAGGCGAACATCACCACCGCGCCGGCCTTGGCGAGCCCGAGCGTCAGCTTGTCGACGTCGACGTGCTGCCCCTCGAACTGCTCGGAGAAGATCTTGTGGGAGATCGTGCTCTCCACGATGACCATGCAGATGCCGGCGATGATCGCGCTGATGAAGAAGAAGAGGAAGATCTGTCCGGAGTACCAGAGCGGGTGGAGCTTGCCGGGGGCGATGATGAAGAGGGAGCCCAGCGCCGACTGGTGCATGGTCGAGAACATCACCGAGAGCACGGTGAGACCGAGCAGCGCCTTCTTGAGCGGACGATAGAAGCGCTCCCAGCCCAGCCACTCGAAGAGGGGGACGGAGAACTCGAGGAAGAGGACGGTGGTGTAGCAGGCCACGCACCAGGCGACCTCGAAGAGGACCGACTGGGTGCCGTTGTTGGAGAAGATGCCGACCATGTTCCAGGGCTTGCCCAGGTCGGCGATGAGCCCGATGACCGCCAGCATGTAGCCGAGGAATCCGGTGAGGATGGCGGGCCGCTCGATGGGGTGGTACTCGTCCAGGCCGAAGATCTCCACCGTCGCGCCGATGGTGAACCCGCCCGCGGCCAGCGCGATGCCGGTCATCATGTCGAAGCCGATCCACAGCCCCCAGGGCTGGGTCTGCGACAGGTTGGTGGTGGCGCCCAGGCCGAAGGCGAACCGGTAGACGAGGATCGGCAGCCCCACTGCCAGGATGGCGGCGCAGACCACGTTGAAGGGCGTCCAGAGGGACTTGAGGTATTCGCGAAAGCTCATCCCGAGGAGGATGCGCTCCTGCACCCAGGAGCCGCCGCGGTCTGGTGTGGTGACGACGCTATCCATGGCTGCCTCCGTTGCCCTTTCCGTGATCCTTCTCGTGTCCCTTGCCCTTGCCGTCGCGGTGCGAGAACGCCCAGAGCCCCATCAGGAGCGGCGGCCAGAGCGTCATCACGACCGGGGGAACGCCGAGGGCCCCCCTCACCAGCCTGGGGTAGGAGTTGTCGTTGACCGCGACCTCGAACCCGAGCTTCTCGAAGCTGACGTCGGTGATGTACATCCAGTTCGTCCCGCCGGCCTCGTGCTCGCCGTAGATGTGCGGGGTGTACTTGTCGGGATTCCCGAACACGCGGCGACGCGCCTCCTCGACGAGACGGCCGCGCTGCCCGTAGGTCAGGGCACCGCTCGGGCAGACGCCGACGCAGGCGGGGGCCTTCCCCTCGGCCTGGCGTCCCGCACAGAAGGTGCACTTGCGGACCAGCGGGAGCGCCGAGTTGTACTGGTACTTCGGCACCGAGAACGGGCAGGCGACCATGCAGTAGCGGCAGCCCATGCACTTGCTGCCGTCGTAGGCCACCGGTCCGGTGGCCTGCTTGTCGAGCGCCCGGACCGGGCAGGCCGACGCACAGGCCGGCTCGACGCAGTGCATGCACTGGCGCTTCACGAAACGGTCGGACCCGTCGCCCTTTTCCGTCCGGTTGACCACGGTGAAGCACTCCGGGCCCGTGGTGCGCATGGCCGCGAAGGCCTGGTCGTCGGTCGGCGGGTCGGGCAGCTTGTTGGCCTCGGCGCAGGCGGCCTCGCAGCCGCGGCAGCCGACGCACAGCGTGGTGTCCACGAGGACGGAGCTCTCGTCCTCGCCGGCGACGCGGACTCCTCCCGCCGCCTGCGAACTCTCCGGGAGGGCGACCAGCGCCGCCGCGCCCGTGGCGCCGGCGACCTTCAGGAAGGTCCGCCTTCCGACGCCCGGTGGTACCGTCGTTCCGCTCATGACTGCGCTCCTTTCTTCTCGTGAACGTCCTTGAGTTCCGTCTCGAGCTCCTCGATGGTGTGGAGGGCGCGCGCCAGGGCCTCGCGGTAGAGGGCGCATGCGCTGAAGCCGTCCCCCTCGCAGGTCGAGGCCGTGCTGATCCGGTCGCTCGGGATGAGCTTCTTCTGGGGTGAGGCCTGGCAGAACACCATCGTCACTTCGGTCAGGTACGGGCAGGTCATGATTCTCGCGTCCTCCACCCGTCCCTCTTTCAAGGGGTGGGCCAGAGTGCGCCGCTCGCAACTCTCGGTGAAAAGTGCCCAGTTCACCGTCGGTTGCAGCGGGGCCGGCCCGGCGACGCGGATGCTCCCCGGAAAGGGGGGCGATGCGATTCTCAACGAGGGCCCGCAGGCCCCTTTTGGGCAACTTCCCGGAATCTGGAGGATTTGCCCGGAACTCGGCGGGGCGTCGAGAAAGTCACCAAGCGTCAAGAATCTCGGCACCCGGCCGGGATCGGCTCAGCTCGCGGGGGCGTCGGAGTCCTCGCCGTCGCGGCGAAGCTGGAACTTCCGGATCTTGTTGTAGAGGGTGACCCGGTCGATGCCGAGAAGCCGGGCCGCGTGGCTCACGTTGCCGCCGGTGTGGCCGAGGACCTCGGAGATGTGGCGCTTCTCGACCTCCTCCAGGGACACGGGCTCGCCAGGGGCGTTGGTCCCGGGAGCCCGGACGGGCGCCGGCGCCAGCCCCAGGTCGGCGGGCTTGATGACGTCTCCCTGCGCCACCACCGCGCCGCGCTCGAGCACGTTGCGGAGCTCGCGGACGTTGCCGGGCCATTCGTGGGCGAGGAGCGCACCCATGGCCTCGGGGGAGACCTTGACCCGCTTCTTCATCTCCGCCTCGAGCCGGTCGAGGAAGTGCTCGACCAGGAGGGGGATGTCCTCCTTGCGGTCCCGGAGGGGGGGCAAGGTCACCGGGATCACGTTCAGCCGGTAGAAGAGGTCCTCGCGGAACGACCCGTCCGAGACCGCCTTCTTCAGATCCTTGTTGGTGGCGGCGATGATCCGGACGTCCACGTCGATGGACTCGTTCCCGCCCACGCGCTGGAACTTCCGCTCCTCGAGGACCCGCAGGAGGTCGAGCTGGAGCTTCGGCGAGATGTCCCCGATCTCGTCGAGGAAGAGCGTTCCGCCCGCGGCCGCCTCGAACTTCCCCTTCCGGCGCGCGTTGGCCCCGGTGAACGAGCCCTTCTCGTGCCCGAAGAGCTCGCTCTCGAGGAGGGTCTCGGTGAGGGCCGCGCAGCTCATGGCCACGAAGGGACCCCCGGCGCGCGGGCTCTCCTCGTGGATGGTCCGGGCCAGGACCTCCTTGCCGCTGCCGCTCTCTCCGAGGACGAGGATGGTGGAGTTGGACCGCGCCGCCACCTGGGCCAGCTCGAAGACCCGCTGCATGGCGGCGCTCTTCGAGACCAGGTCCCGGAACCGGTGCTCCTTCTTGAGCGCCTTGCGGAGGACCGCGTTCTCCCGGACCAGGCTCTGCTGGGCCACCACCTTCTGCATGAGGAGGGAGAGCTCCTCCGGGTCGAAGGGCTTCACCAGGTAGTCGAAGGCCCCGAGCTTCATGGCGGTGACGGCGGTGTCGACGGTCGCGTAGGCGGTCATCATGATGATGGCCGCCTCGGGCTGGAGCTTGCGCGCCTCCTCGAGGACCTGGAGCCCGTCCATCCCGGGCATCTTGAGGTCGACGAGCATCACGTTCCAGCGGTCGCGCTTCATCATCTCCACCGCGGTGCGCCCCTCGGGCGCCGAGGACACCTGGAAGCCGTCCTCCTGGAGCCATCCGCCCAGCGACTCCCGGACGATCTCCTCGTCGTCGACCACCAGCACCCGGGTGTTCTCTCCGGTCATCTCGCGTCTCCCCCGGACCGCTTCACGCGATCTCGGCACTTCGAGCAGAAATCTCCGCGCTTCCGATCCACGTCCCGGGAGCTCGGCGAGCGCCCCATCACGCAACCCGGGCTGTCGCAGTGGACGAGCCCGAAGCAGTGCCCCATCTCGTGGACGCTCTCCTTGGCCAGGCGCTCCAGCGCCACGCGGGGGTCCGGAAGCCCGGGCTCCCCCAGCCGCGCGGTGGAGACCACCGCCGCCCGCCCGCCGAGCTGCGCCTCCCCGAAGACGAAGGTGAGGATGGGGATGAAGAGGTCCTGGTCGGTCACGGCGAGGACCTTTCCCGGCGGTCCGGTCGCGCCCATCCAGGCCAGGATCTTCGAGGTCGACCACTGCTTGCGCCGCGGGTCGTAGGCGTCGGGCGGACGCGCCGGATCCTCCCAGATGCGCACGGGAGCGCCCAGCGCGCGCCCCAGGTGGAGCCGCACGTGTTCGAGCGTCCGGGCGCCGGGCTCCTTCTCACCGATCCACCACAGGTGTATCGCCTCCACGTCACGACTCGCGCGCCGCGGGGAGCCGGATGGTGAAGCGGGTCCCCTTCCCCGGCTCGCTTTCCACCGAAACGTGCCCCTTGTGCCGTTCGACGATGCCGTAGACCACCGAGAGGCCGAGCCCGGTGCCCTTCTCCTTGGTGGTGAAGAACGGGTCGAAGATCTTCTGCATCAGCTCCGGCGGGATTCCCGGCCCGTCGTCCTGGAAGACGATCTCGACCCCGTTCTCCTCGGGCAACGGCCGGGTCGAGACCTTGAGGTGTCCCCCCTTGCCGATGGCCTCGATCCCGTTGATGACGATGTTGATGAACGCCTGGCGGAGCTGCCCGAAGTCGGCCTCGACCATGGGAACCCGGGCCAGGTCCTTCGAGACCTCGACGCCCAGGATGGCCGTCTGGTTCGTCACCAGGGAGAAGACCTCTTCCACGACGTGGTTCACGTCCACGTTCTTCAGCTGCAGCGGACGCTCCCGGGCGAAGTCGAGCAGGTTGCGCACGATGGCCGTGCAGCGCTCGGTCTCCCGCTGGACCAGCGCCAGCTGCTTCACCAGCGTCCGTCGCTCCACCTCGCCGACCGGCCCGTGCTCGATGGTGCGGATCATGAGCTTCGCGAAGGTGAGGATGCCGGCCAGGGGGTTGTTGATCTCGTGGGCGATGGAGGCGGAGAGCTTGCCCAGGGAGGAGAGCTTCTCGGTCCGGACCAGCGTGTCCTGGGCGGCGCGCAGCTCGCCGGTGCGCTCCTCGACCTTGGCCTCCAGCTGCTCGTTGAGCGACTGGAGCTCGCCCTCCACCCTCCGGAGCGAGCGAATCATCTCGTTGAAGGAGGCCGCCAGGAGCCCCAGCTCTCCCTTGGCGTCGACGTGGATCTCGGTCTCGAGCTCGTCGTGGGCGACGCGGCGAGTGGCCTGGACCAGCGCCTCCACCGGGCGGACCACGCGGTGCCTTGGCCACCCACCAGAAGACCGCGCCGAGCAGGAGGGCGAGCAGGGCGGTGACGATCAGGCTCACGCGACGGAAGACGACCAGATCCCGGTCGACCGGGGCGAGGGAGACTCCCAGGTCGAGGACACCGACCACCGCCTTCTCCCGCGGGTGGGCGTGGCACGCGCTCGTGGTGCAGTCCGGGCTGGACCGGATGGGCGTCACCATGGAGAGGACCCGCCCCTGCCTCCCCTCGTAGATCCGGGCCCGGAGCGCGTCGATGGGGACGGTGAGGCTCTCGTTCTCGCTGTGGCAGGCGCTGCAGCCCTCGGCCCGCTTGTCGACGAGCTGGCCCCGCTCCCCGGGCACGGTGGAGAAGGTGATTCGCCCTTCCTTGTTGAAGATCCGGACGTGCGCGATCTGCGCCTGCCGTCCGATGTTGTCGATGATGGCGTAGGCGTCGCCTCGCTCGTCCTTGAGCATGGCGTGGCGGATGGAGGCCGAGACGGTCTCGCTCACCAGCGTCGTGGCCGCGGTCGCGCTCGCCAGCCGCTGGCGTGCGATGGCCATCTCGACGGTCGCGAACGCGACCACGGCCGCGAGGACCAGCGCGGCCGCGACGCCGAGCAACTGGGTGGAGATCCGTTCGCGCCAGGGGATCGCGTCGAGCGCGGCGTGGTCGTTGGGACGGCGCGTCCGCCCGCTGGGAGGTGGCGCTTCCGGTCGCCCCGGCGCCCCGCCCGACCCCGACTCGCTCTCCGGCCCGTCGCCCACCGCATGCCTCCCCGCGAAGACTTTCGAGCCACCCTACTCCGCCGTCCGTAAACGTCCATTGTCGCGAATCAACCCGCCCCGGGAGACCCGATTCCCCGAAGGGTACCCACCGGGTTACACAGGACGCCCATGCACGCCATCCTCCTCATCCGCTGCGCGGACCGTCCCGGCATCGTCTCGGCGGTCTCGACCTTCCTCTTCCACCACGGCGCCAACGTGGTGGACCTCGACCAGCACTCCACCGAGGAGACCCCGGGCACGTACTTCATGCGGCTCGAGTTCCAGACCGAGGGGCTCGACGTGCCGCTCCCCCGTCTCGGGGAGCTCTTCGGGGCCGAGGTGGGGCGGCCCATGGCCATGGAGTGGCGCCTCTCCAGCCACGCCGAGCGTCGCAGGGTGGCGGTACTCGTCTCGCGCCACGACCACGCGCTCCTCGACCTGCTCTGGAACTGGCGGCGCGGGGACCTGCGTGCCGAGATCCCCGTCGTCGTCTCCAACCATCCCGACCTGCGCCCCGCGGTGGAGTCGTTCGAGGTCCCGTTCCTCCACGTTCCCAACGACCGGACGATCCGTGCCGCGGCGGAGGAGCGCATGCTCGAGGCGCTCGAGGGGCGCGCGGACCTCCTGGTCCTCGCCCGCTACATGCAGGTGCTGTCCCCCGGCTTCGTGGACCGTTTCCCCGGCCGGATCATCAACATCCACCACTCCTTCCTGCCCGCGTTCGCCGGCGCCGACCCCTACAGGCAGGCCTATCGAGCGCGGAGTGAAGGTCGTGGGCGCCACCGCCCACTACGTCACCGCCGAGCTCGACGGGGGTCCCATCATCGACCAGGACGTGGCCCGGGTGAGCCACCGCGACTCGGTGGACGACCTGCGGGCGCTGGGGCGCGACCTGGAGCGGCGCGTGCTCTTCCGTGCGGTGCGCTGGCACTGCGAGGACCGCATCCTGGTCCACGGCAACAAGACCATCGTCTTCGCCTGAGGGGCCGGAGGGTCCATGGAACACGCACGCCTGGTGGACGCGATGGAGGCACTGGTGCTGGACCTCCAGGCGGCGATCGTCGCGGCGCTCGAGGCGGCGGACGGCGCCGGGCGCTTCGCGCGGGACGAATGGCGCCGGCCAGGCGGCGGCGGCGGCGTCACCCGTGTCCTGGCCGAGGGCGCCCGCTTCGAGAAGGCCGGCGTCAACGTGTCCCGGGTGCACGGACCGGTGCCACCCCGCATGGCGGCGCGCCTCCCCGGCGACGGGGACGAGTTCGCGGCGGTGGGGCTCTCCCTGGTCATCCACCCGCGCAATCCGTGGGTACCGACCACCCACGCCAACGTCCGGCTCCTGGCCCGGGGCTCGAAGGCCTGGTTCGGCGGAGGCGCCGACCTGACCCCCTACTACCTCTTCGAGGAGGACGCCGCCCACTTCCACCGGGAGCTGCGCGGGGCGTGCGAGCGCTACCAGCCGGGCAGCTATCCCGGCTTCAAGGGCACCTGCGACGCCTACTTCTTCCTTCCCCATCGTGGCGAGCACCGCGGCGTGGGCGGCATCTTCTTCGAGGATCTGGGCGGCGACCCGTGGGGCGAGCTGGCCTTCGTGGAGGACGTGGGCCGCAGCTTCTCCCGTGCCTACCTCCCCATCGTCGAGCGGCGCGACGGGATGGCCTGGGGGGACCGGGAGCGAAACTGGCAGGAGATCCGGCGCGGGCGCTACGTCGAGTTCAACCTGCTCCACGACCGGGGAACGGTCTTCGGGCTCGAGACCGGCGGGCGCACGGAGTCCATCCTCATGTCGCTGCCACCCCGGGTGCAGTGGCGATACGACCACCACCCCGAGCCGGGCAGCGAGGAGGAGCGGCTCCTCCAGGTCATCCGGGCTCCCCGCGACTGGGCGTGACCCCGAAGGCGCGCAGGAAGCGCGACACGTGCTCGTCGATGAAGGGCTCCACCGCGAGGGGCCGGACCGAGCTCCCCCCGAGCGCGCGCTGGTGAAGGAGGACCAGGATCAACGGCGCGACCAGCTCGACGGCGGCGACGCGCACGTCGCAGGGACCGATCTCGCCACGGGCCAGGTGGAGGGCGATGCGGGCCTCGGCCGACTGGAGCGTCGGCTCGAGCATCATGCGCAGGTAGGCGGGCCCGAGCGCCGCATCGCCGATCCCCTCGGTGAGCGCCAGCTCGTGGGCCCTCCCCACTCCGCGGCCCCATCCCTCGAGCAGGTAGCCGAGGAACCAGCGGAGGGACTCCGGAGCCGCGCCGTGCTCCCCCGTCGCGCCCTCGGCGACGTGTCGCAGCCCCAGATCGTGGACCCTCTCCATCACCGCGAGAAGGACCGCCTCGCGTCCCTCGAAGTAATGTCGGAGCGTGGACGGGGCGACCTGGGCGGCGTGGGCGAGCTCCCGGAAACTCAGACTTCGTCTTGTCGGACGATAATATACGGTCCGTCAGGCGACTGACGATCTCGACCCTTGTCCGGTCGTAGTCCAGGTTCTTTGAGCCTGCTCTTCTTCCCATTTGCCGCGGCCCGTCATTCCGCTTGCCGCCCGGGCGAGGTCCAATTAGATGGGTCGGCCGGTTCATTATATTCAACGGACGTTTCGGGTGCACGCATGCTGACGCAGAGATTCCTCCAGCTGAACCTGCTCGGCGCCGAATGGGTCAACTGGATCCTCGTCATCCTCTCCATCATCGGCCTGGCCATCACCGTCGACCGGCTCATCCTCTACGCGCGCACCCGCGAGCGGTTCGCTTCCCTCCAGGCGGCCCTCCAGGACGCCCTTCGACGGCAGGACCTGGCGGCCGCGAGGGGGCTCGTCCAGTCGGACTCGCTGGTCCGGAACGTCCTCCGGGCCGGGCTCGAGGCCGTCGGTCGGGGCGAGCGGGATCCCAAGGCCGTCGAGGAGGAGATGCTCGCGACGCTCGCCGCCGAGCGCTCGCGCTACGACGCGCGGGTCGCCTGGCTCACCACCATCGCCAACATCGCGCCCCTCGTCGGCCTCCTCGGCACCATCATCGGCGTGGTCGGCGCGTTCTACGGCCTCGGCCAGGCCGGAACCACCCAGTCGGCGGGAAACCCCCAGGTGATGTCCTCCATCGCCGAGGCGCTGGCTTCCACGGCCTTCGGCATCTTCGTCGCCGTTCCGGGCGTGGTGGCCTACAACCTCCTCAAGGCCCACATGGGCGTCCGGCTCCGCGAGGCGGAGTCGCTCATGCGCGAGGTGCTCGCCAACCTCGGCCGTCTCGAGGCGGAGGACGCGCAGTGAACACCGGCGGCTTCGGCACCGACCCGGCCGACGAGCTCGTCACCGGCGTCAACATCACGCCCATCGTCGACGTGGCGCTCGTCCTGCTCGTCGTCTTCCTCGTCACCTCGTCGCTCATCGTCTCGAAGAGCATCCAGGTCGAGGTCCCGCGCGCCGCCACCGGGTCGGAGACGGCGGTGGGCCTGCTCGCCCTCGTGGTGGCCGCCTCGGGAGAGCTCTACGTGAACGGCCAGCCCGCCCGCGTGGACGACATCCCGCGCGCGGTTGCCGAGGCCCGCAAGCGGCTCGACCCCGGCCAGAAGCTGCACCGGCTTCGTCTCGGCCGACGTCTCGGCCCCGTACGGGCGATTCGCCGAGGTGGTGGATCGCCTGCGGCAGGAGGGCGTGACCGACATCGCGCTCGACACCAAGCCCATCGAGGCCTCCGGGAAGTGAACCGCGTCACCCACACCGGCCTCCAGGGCTGGGCCGTCTCGCTCGCGTTCTACGCGGCGTTCTTCGCCTGGGTCTGGCTCGCGCCTCCGGTCCGGCGCGCCGTCCGGAGCCGCCCGCCCCCCACGCGGGTGACGCTGGTCGACACCCGTCCGCCGGTCGTGGAGCCTCCCCCGCTCCTCCCGTCCCGCAGGAGCCACCGAAGAAGATGGAGGTCGCGAAGCGATCTCCCACGAAGACCCCGCCGGCTCCCGCCCCCCTCCTCGAGACGCCCCGGAGCGCCAGCCCCGCCGCCACCGGCTGCCCCGCGCCGCTTCGCGGTCTCCCTCGAGGCCACCGTTCCGGGCGGAGGCGTCGCCGTCCCCACCGCGGCGCCGGGAAGCGCGCCGGCGCTCCGCGCGACGCCCGGCGGAACCAGCGACCGCCCCGACGCGCCCGCCTACTACACCGAGCCCGACTCGGCCCCGAGCCTCATCGCCCAGCCCGACGCGGCCGAGATGCGCGCCCTCTACCCGGATGCCGCGCGCCGGGCCGGCCTCGAGGGGGACGTCCGGCTCGAGCTCGAGGTCTCGGCCTCCGGCGAGGTGACGGGATCGCGCGTGGTACGCTCCGCCGGCAACGGCTTCGACGAGGTTGCCCAGAAGCTCGTCCGGCGGTTCCGCTTCCGCCCGGCCACCCGGGGCGGCAAGGCGGTCCCGGCCACCGTCGCCTGGACCTACAAGTTCCGTCTCGAGGGGTGAACCGATGCACCGACCCGGCCGTACCCTGCCGCTCCTGTCGATCCTCGGGCTCCTCGCAGGGCCGGCCACCGCCGCCGCCCAGGGCACCCAGGCCACCAAGGCGGTCGAGGCTCCCCCTCCCCCCGCGCCCGAGCCGACGCTCGCCACCTCGCCGCGACTGAAGGAGCTCGTGCCGGCCGACGTGCCTCCCGGGACGAAGTTCCCGGCCCCCGAGGTGGTGGTCGTCCTCTCCCTCGACGTCTCCGCCGAGGGCAAGGTCGAGAAGGCCTCCGTGGAGAGCGGCGCCGGCGAGCCCTTCGACGCCGCGGCCCTGTCGGCGGCCCGCCGGTTCGATTTCGAGCCCGGTCGGCTCTCCACCGGCGAGGCGGTCCCGGTCACCGTCACCTTCCGTCTTCGCATCCAGGAACCGGCCGCACCGCCTCCCGCGCCCGTGAAGCTCACCGGATTCCTCCTCGAGCGAGGGCTCGCGCCTCCCCATCCCGAACGTCCCGGTGACCGCGCTGGTCGGCGACGCGGTCGTGGCCAGCGCCACGACCGACGGATCGGGGCGCTTCCAGATCGAGGCGCCCGCCGGCGAGTTCCGCCTCGTCGCCTCCCCGCCCGACCGGCAGAAGCTCGATCTGCTGCGTGACAGGCCGGCGCCGGCGAGGTCCGGGAGGAGAACTACCTCCTCGAGTCCCTCGGCGGTCCCAACGAGACCGTGGTGAGCGCCTCGGCCATCCAGCGCGAGGTGATGAAGGACGTCCTGACGGCCGAGCAGGTCTTCACGGTGCCCGGCTCGGCCGGCGACACGCTGAAGGCCGTGCTGAACCTGCCCGGCGCGGCCCGCGCTCCCTTCGGCGCGGGCCTGCTCGTGCTGCGCGGCTCGGCCCCCGGGGACAGCAAGGTCTTCCTCGAGTCGCAGCAGATTCCGCAGCTCTACCACTTCGGCGGGATCCGCAGCACGTACGCCCCGGCGTTCCTCCAGTCGGTCGAGTTCGTCCCGGGCAACTTCTCGGTGGACTACGGGCGCGCCCAGGGCGGCATCATCGACGTCCGGGTCCGCGATCCCCGCCAGGACGGGTTCCACGGCCAGGCCGACGTGAACCTCTACGACGTCGGCGTCGAGATGGAGGGCGGCCTCGGCGGAGGCTGGTCCCTCGGGGGCGCCGCCCGCCGCTCCTGGATCGACACGATCCTGCCGATCTTCCTGCCCAAGGACGCGAACCTCTCCTTCAGCACCGCCCCGCGCTTCTACGACTTCCAGTTCATCGCCGCCTGGAACCCCGACGCCAGCCAGAAGCTGCGGCTCATCTTCTACGGATCGATGGACCGCCTGGTCGCGCTCCTCGACAAGCCCATGCGCGACCCGACCATCACCGGCCAGCTCGACGCCCGGGTCTCCTTCTACAACCTCCAGGCCGAGTACTCGAACACGTTCTCGCCCCGGCTCCGCCAGGACACCTCGATGGTGATCGGCCTCCAGGAGATCCGCACCCAGATCGGGCCCCAGTACTTCTTCGACCTGAACGTGCGCCGCCTCTCGCTGCGCAGCACCTGGACCTACGACTTCTCGTCCCAGTGGGAGCTGCGAGGCGGCATCGACGCCGAGATGGGGCGCGCCGCCGATCGCGGTCAACGTGCCCGAACGCCACCGGCCCGAACCCGCTGCCCCCGTCGTCGGTCTCCCAGATCGGCGCCCAGGTCACGACCATGTACTACTCGCCAGCCGCTCTTCGCCGAGCTGCGCTGGGCCCCCATTCCCAACCTCTCCATCCTCCCGGGCGTGCGCGCCAACTGGTTCTCCGACATCAACCAGTGGGCCGTGGACCCGCGGCTGCTCGCGCGATGGGAGGTCGTCCCCGGCACGGTGCTGCGCGGCGCGGTCGGCCTGTACCAGCAGGCGCCCAACCCGCAGAAGACCAACTCCGCGACCGGCAACCCGTTCCTCCTCCCCGAGCGCAGCCTGCAGGCCAGCGTCGGCGTCGGACAGAAGATCGTGGACGGGATCACCTTCGACGTCACCGGCTTCTACAAGGACGCTGACCCAGCAGGCCATCGCGAACACCGCGTCGAACTACGACCCGAACGCCCCGCGCTACACCAGCACCGGCACCGGCACGATCTACGGCGTCGAGGCCCTGCTCAAGGTGGCCATCGGCGACAGCTTCTCCGGATGGCTCGCCTACTCCTTCCAGCGCTCGCTCCGCACCGACCCGCCGGATCTCCAGCGCCCCTACGACTTCGACCAGCCGAACAACCTGACCGTGCTCGGCACCTACCAGCTGGGTCGGGGCTGGTCCGCCGGCGCGCGCTTCCGCCTGGTCTCCGGCAACCCGTACACTCCGGTGATCGGATCGGTCTTCGACTCGGCCTCGGGGGTGTTCGTGCCCGTGTACGGGGACACCAACAGCGACCGCCTCGCCACCTTCTGGGCCATCGACCTGCGCGTCGACAAGGTCTGGACCTTCAAGGACTGGACGCTGACGCTGTATCTCGACACCCAGAACGTGACCAACCGGAAGAACCAGGAGGGCTGGACGTACAACTACGACTACACGGAGCGTACGCCCACGACCGGCCTTCCCATCCTGCCCATCCTCGGGCTGAAGGGAGAGTGGTGATGAGCCGCTCCCTCGCCGTCGCCCTCGCCGCCGTGGCCCTGCTCTCGGCGGGCTGCACCAACGACTTCGCCCCCCAGAGCGATCTCCTCGGGCTCCGGGTGCTCGCACTGGTGGCCGATCCGCTCGAGCTCGCGCCCGGGCAGTCGGTCACCATCCGGCCGACGACCTACGTCCCCCCGGGTTCCACCATCGCGGCGCAGCGGCTGGACCTTCTGCCCGATCAGCGCGGGGGCGGTGGCGGCCTACGCGTGCGCCGTGCCCCAGTGCGAGGTCGAGATCCCGGCCGCGGCCGACGGTTCGGTGACCGCCAACCCCACCGCGATCCTCTCCGCCTGCCTCGGATTCACGGGCGGCCCCATCCCTCCGAGCGTCCCCGACCAGTTGCTGACCGTCTTCCGCTACCGGGTGGCCACCGACGCGGCCGCGACCCGCGATGCGATCCTGCAGATCCCGCAGTGGACCCGCCAGCCGCCGCCCGACCCCAACCTGCCTCCGGTGATCCTCGGCGTCGAGATCGGAGGGCTTCCGGCCGTCGTCGGCGTGCCCACCCCGCCCCTGCCGGTGAACGGCACCCTGCCGGTCCGGCTCCTCATCGACCCGGCGAGCGTCCAGACCTTCGTCGACGCCGCGGGCATCAGCCAGACCGAGACGATGACCGGCTACTTCTACACGACCGGGGGAACCTTCGAGGACGGCATCACCACCGGCACGGACACCACCTCGAACATGGAGGGCACGGGCTTCCTGCCCGGCCAGACCTCGGCCGAGGTCTGGGTCGTCGCCCTCGACCTGCGCGGCGGGCAGGCGGTGGCCGGGCCCTTCACGGTTCCGTTCGGGCCCTAGCCGGGAGGTCTCGCTTGTCCAAGGTGAAGGTCTACACGAAGAAGAACTGCCCGTACTGCGTCCGGGCCAAGTCGCTGCTCGACCGAAAGGGCGTCGGGTACGAGGAGATCGACGCAGAGACCGACGACGCCCTCCGGGCCTGGCTCGCCGAGGCGACCGGCCAGCGGACGGTGCCCCAGATCTTCGTCGGCGATCGGTCTCTCGGAGGCTTCACCGACATCGACGCGCTCGACCGACAGGGAAGGCTCGACGCCATCCTTCGCGGCGAGGCCTAGGACCTCCGCTCCGCGTTCTCGCGCCGCAGGACCCTTGGCTGCACGGCGGCCAGCAGGAGGGGCAACGCGAGCGACATGGCGCCGGAGAAGGCCGCGAGCTTCCACATGCCGACGAGCCTTCCGCCGTCGCCGGTGGCGAGGAGCACCGAGGACAGGAGCGCCCCCCCCGCCGAGGCCAGGTGCTGGACGGCCGACTGGGTGGACTGGAAGCGCGCCCGCTCCGAGGCCCTGGGAACCCGCGAGGCGAGCGTGGAGAGCGCCGGGTTGCGGAACGAGTTGGCGAGGATGAAGAGCACGAAGAGCGCCCAGGCCGGGAGCACGGGCTCGGCCGGCACGAAATCGAGGGCCAGGTTGGCGAGCATCACCGCCGTGCCGACCGCCGCGACCCGCGGAGCGCCGAACCGGTCGATGGCATGCCCCACGACGCGGAGCACCGCGAAGGACAGCGCACCACCGACCATGTAGAGGAACCCGAGCCGATCCCGGGGAAGCCCGGCGTTGAACTGGAGGAAGGCGGCCAGGTTGGGGACGAGCGCGAAGGTCGCGGCCATGGTCGTGGCGGTGGCGCAGAGGCTGAGCAAGGCGGCCGGCTCGCGAAGGAAGGCGTAGCCGCGCGCCGCCGCCGCCCGGGCGTGCACCAGGTGGCCGCGCATGGCCGGCATGAGGAAGAGGGCTCCCGCCGCCACGACGACGCCGAGCGCCGACACGGCCAGGAATGGCATCCTCCATCCCCCGGCCTGGGCCATCCAGAGGCCGGCGGGGACCCCGACCACGGTGGCCACGGAGAAGGCCCCCATGACCACGCCCATGGCGCGGCCGCGCCGCTCCGGAGGAACCGAGTCGGCGACGATGGCGAACGCGAGGGAGGTCGCCGGCCCGCCGAAGAGCCCCGCCGCGACCCGCGCGGCGAGCAGCGTCCCGAGGCCGGTCGCCAGGCCACCGGCAGCCGTCGCCAGGACGAGCCCCGCCATGGCGACCGCGAGCGCGGCGCGCCGGTCGAACCGGTCGAGGAAGCCCGAGCCGGCCGCCCCGGCGAGCGCCGCGGCCAGCGTGTAGCTCCCGGTGACGAGCCCGAGGCGGGACATGGGGATTCCCAGCGCCGCCGCGAAGTCCGGCCCCAGCGGGACGACCATGACGAAGTCGAGGACGTTGACGAACTGGACCGCCGCGACGAGCAGCAGGATCGTCCGCTCCCGGCGGGAGGCCGTCACGCGGCGTCCGGCGTCGCTCCGGCCTCGACCAGCTTGAGCCACCCCCGGAGCTCCTGGAAGGTGACGACACGCGCCCCGTAGGGAATCCACTCGGGCCACGGGCCGGACCCACCGAGCAGGAGGTGGACCTCGCCGGCGCGGCAGATGGCGCCGAGCCGCTCCGTCTGCGCGAGCAGGTCACCCGGGTCCGCGATCGAGCTGGCCGAGACCGCGACGGCGTCGACGCTGCCGCTGGCCACGTGGGCCACGATCTCCGAGAGCGGCACGCGCCGCCCTGCCCAGAGCACCGGCCACCCGTGCTCGCGGATGACGATCTCGGCGAGCGACAGGCCGAGCGTGTGCTCCTCGCCCTCCGCGGTCGTGAGGAGGAGCCTCGGCGCACCGGGGCGGGAGGGCAGCTGGTCGGAGACACGGGCCAGGACGCGGGCCAGGCGCTCGGTCGCGATGTGCTCCTCGAGGATGGAGAGCGTCCCCTCGGCCCAGCGCTCGCCGATCTCCTCGAGAACCGCGGAGAGGGACTCGGCGACCTTCCACCAGGCGCCCAGCCTCGCCCGCTCCGCGTAGATGGTGGCGAGCAGCTGATGGGTGTCGCAGTCGGAGAGGAGCAGCTCCAGCCAGCCCTCCACCTCCGGGCCGTTCTCCGGCTGCACCGCACCGGTCTGGTCCTTCAGGAACCGCTCGACCTCGACCGGATCGAACCGGCGGCGGTTTCCCGCGCTCTGGGTGCTCCGGAGCAGGCCCATGTCCGCCCAGCGCTTCACGGAGACCGCCGGGACCCCGAGGAGCTTCGCGACCTCGGCGCCGGTGAGGAGCTTTTGCGTCATCTCCCCTCGAATTGTCGAATTTGCCGATTGCTTTCAACAGATTCGACCAAGAAATGCCCTTCCGGGGGACGGGTTTCTCCTCGCGCTTGCTCGGGGCGGGGGCCCATCGAGTAGACTGCGCCGCCTTGTTCACCCCCCTCGACAAGCTGATGCTCACCTTCATCGCCTTCATGGCGCTGGTGGCGGTGTCCGTCCACCCCGAGCCGCTGCACTTCCTGGTCCTGCTGGGGATCATGGCGGGCGCCTTCGTCGGAGTGGCGCTCTGGGATCGCCACTCCGACCTGGGTCGCGTGGCCCACGCCTTCCTGCCGCTCCCCATCGTGGTGACGATCTTCAACGTGGCCGGCCCCCTCATCGGGGTGCTCAACCCGCTGCGGTTCGACGCGACCATGGCCGCGGTCGACGTGAGCTGGTTCGGGCCGCTCGTCCCGGCCTGGCGCAACCTGCTCGGGCGGCCGAACTGGCTCACCGACGCCGCGTCCCTGGCCTACGTGAGCTACTACTTCATCCCCTTCGGGATGTGCATCGCACTCTGGGTCCAGCGCCGATGGAGGGACTTCGACGACCTGGGCTTCGCCCTCATCACCACGCTTCTCCTCACCTACGTCGGCTATTTCCTCGTGCCCACCACGGGCCCGCGCGTCCCGCACGAGCTGGAGCTCCAGGTCCTGGGCGGCGGCACGTTCAGCGCCCGCGTGCGGGACTTCCTGCGCGCCGCCGAGGTGAACCAGCTCGACGCCTTCCCGAGCGGCCACACCGCGCTCTCGCTCGTCTACCTCGGATACGGCTGGCGCCTCTTCCCGAGCTGGAAGGTTCGCATCCCGCTCGCCGTCTCCGTCGTCGGGATCATCTTCGCCACGGTCTACCTGTCGCTCCACTACGCGATCGACCTGGTTGCCGGCGCGATCCTGGCGCTCGCCGTCCCAATGGCCGTCCGGGGCCTCCGGCGAATCTTCGGCGAGGGCGGGGCGGCACAGAGCCTCCCGGTGCGACCCGAGCCGTCCTAGCGATCTGAGATCCGAAGCCCCTCCCGGAAGGTCGGGTGGCGGAGCGACGTGCCCAGATCGGCCCGGGTCCTCTCGGCGTGGATCCGGCGGTCCGGAAGCGTCGGTCCCGCGCCCCCCGCCGGAAGCCGTGGCGGAGGGATCCCGAGCCGCCCCGCGACCCAGTTGACGAGGTCGCGACGGCGCACCGGCTCGGCGTCGGAGGCGTGGTAGACGCGACCGGGGACGCCGCGCTCGAGAACTGCCAGGACCGCCGCCACCGCGTCGTCCAGGTGGCAGAGGTTGAGCCAGGTTCCATCGCCCGGGCCGAGCGCGATCTGCCCGCTCCGGACCCGCTCCACCGGCCAGTTCCGGCCGGGGCCGTACAGGCCGGAGAGGCGCAGGAGGTTGGCGCGGAGCCCGGACGCGTCGGCCGCGAGGACCAGCCGTTCCGCCTCCACGAGGACCTCGGCCGCCGGGCTGGCCGGCGCCGGAGGGCTCTCCTCGTCGACGTCGCCCCCGTCCCTCTGCCCGAAGACCCCGGTCGAGCCGGTGTAGACGAGCGTCGCCGGGCGGCCGGACGCGCGGATCGCCTCGACGAGGGCGCGGGTGACGTCCACGTAGGCCCGCCGGTACGCCTCCGCTCCGTCGGCGCCGGCGCTCTGGCAGGCCACCACGGCGTCGAGATCGCGCGGAAGCTCCGCGGCGGCGCCCGGGGCGCACAGGTCGAGGGCAACCGGAGTCACCCCGGGCGAGGCGAGCGCCGCGGCCCGGCCCGGGTCCCGCCGGACCGCGGTGACACGGTGCCCCTGCCCGGCCAGCGCCCTGGACAGGGCAGATCCGAGCCAGCCTGCGCCGGCGACGAGAACGTGCATCGCGAACCTCCCTTCCGGGGTCCTGGCGCCCCGGGTGGGCGGATCATAAGACCCGGTCGTGGCCCCCACCGCAGGCGAGATCCTCGAGACCCTCTTCGACTTCGCCGACGCGTCGCTCGCCTCCTCGTGGGAGTCGGTAGGGGACCGGGTGATGGGCGGGGTTTCCTCGGGCCAGCTCGTCCCGCTCGTCGGCGGACGGGTGGCGTTCCGTGGCGAGGTGCTCCTGGAGCATGGGGCGGCTTCGCCTCGGTCCGGTCGCCGCCGGGGCCGTTCGACCTCTCCGCGCACGAGGGGCTGCTCCTCGAGGCCCTCGGGGACGGCCGGACCTACAAGCTCTCCATCCGGACCGACCCGTGGACCGATGGCGTCTCCTACCAGGTGCGCTTCGCGACACGTCCCGGGGAGGGGGCGGTCCACCGCCTTCCCTTCGGGGACTTCCGCCCCACCTGGCGAGGTCGCCCGGTGCCGGGGGCTCCCCTGCTCGAGCCGGCGCGGGTCGTCTCGTTCGGACTGCTGGTGGGCGACCGCCAGGTCGGGGCGTTCCACCTGGAGATCGCCGCCATCCGGGCCTATCGACGGCGCGGCTGATCCAGGCCTACGGCGGCATGCCCTCGACCAGGACCGGGTCGCTCTGCTCGGGGAGGCGCTCCTCGGTGAGGTCGATCATGTGGCCGGAGCGGCGCGCCTTGGTCTCCAGGTAGAAGCGGTTGAACTCGTTGGGCGGGATGACGTGGGGAATCC
This sequence comes from uncultured delta proteobacterium, assembly GCA_963818535.1. Lineage (GTDB taxonomy): Bacteria > Myxococcota > Myxococcia > Myxococcales > Anaeromyxobacteraceae > CAIOAK01. The sequence continues at coordinate 1,072,380 of CAWFSM010000008.1, forward strand.
GTCCGGACACCTCCACGCCGTGCTGCGTGAGCTGGCGGATCTTGTCCGGGTTGTTGGTCACGACCCGGACCGACTTCACTCCCAGGCTGCGCAGCATGTGGGCGGCCACCGCGTAGTCGCGCTCGTCGTCGCGGAACCCCAGCGCCTGGTTGGCCTCGACCGTGTCGAGCCCCTGCTCCTGGAGCGCGTAGGCCCGGATCTTGTTGAGCAGCCCGATCCCCCGCCCCTCCTGGCGCAGGTACAGCAGGATCCCCCGCCCCTCCCGCTGGATGGCCCGGAGTCCCTCCGTGAGCTGATCGCGGCAGTCGCAGCGCAGCGACCCCATCACGTCGCCCGTCAGGCACTCCGAGTGAAGTCGGACCGCCACGTCCTCGGCCCCGACCACGTCGCCGTGCACCATGGCCACGTGCTCCTTGCCGTCCCGGTTGTTCCAGAACCCGACCAGCTGGAAGGGGCCGAACCGCGTGGGAAGGTCGGCCACGGCCACGGCGCGGACGCAGATCCGTGCCGCCCCGAACCCCTCGCACTCGTGATCGCGATCCCGCGCGACGAGAGCGCGCAGCGCTTCCTTTCCTCCGGTCATTCCACCTCCTCCGCGGCGACGCGCCGCCCGAGATTCCTTCCCGATATCCAGGCGGCCTCCACGCCGCCACCCGGCGCGAACCGATCCCCGCAGATCCCCAGCGAGCCTCCGGACGGGAGCCGCACCAGGACCGGGCCGGAGAGCTCCGCGGCGAGGTCGCTTCGGGCGTACCGCCAGCGGTGGGCGTGCGTGGCCGAAGGCCGGCCGGCCCAGTCGCCGGCCACCCGCGCGGCCTCGGCGAGCAGGGCCTCCGGCCATCCCGGATCGTCCAGGTTCCGGCGCGACCAGGCCGGCTGGGCCTGGAGGACCATCCCCAGGAACGGCGGCGACTCGCGCTTCCCCGACTCGTGCCCGATGTACTGCAGGATCCGGGAATCCTCCGGGTACCAGGCGTCCCACGCCGGGACCGGAGTCCCCTCGGGGTACGCGGCGCAGAGGGAGAGGGAAGGCTCGCTGGACGACGTCTCGAGGAGGGCTCGCATCCCGGCCAGCGGCCGGGGAAGCTCGGCGACGCCGCCGAGCAGGTGCAGGACCTGCTCCGGGGCGAGCGCGAGGACCAGCTGCCTCGCCCGGACGGATTCGCCTCCCACGAGGACTGCGCCGGGAAGCGAGCCGGAGAGGTCGAGCCGCTCCACGCGCGCGTCGAGGCGCACCGCGAGTTCGCGGGCCAGGTACCGGGGAAACGCCGTCACCCCGTCAACCATGGCGATTCGCTGCTCGCCGGCGCGGAAGGCTTCGGGCTGGCAGGGGCGCCCGGTCCCCCGGACGACCCGCGGCCAGCCCTCGATCCGCCGGGGTGTGGACGCGCGGACCTGGGCGAGGAACTCCGGGTCGCGCCCGTGCAGGAAGGAGACGCCTTGATCGAAGGGCATGCCGAGGAGCCGGTGGGTCGAGCAGCGGCCGCCGACCCCTCGCGCCCGATCGAGGACCGCCACCCTGCGTCCCGCCTCGGCGAGCGTCCGCGCGCAGGAGAGCCCGGAGACCCCAGCGCCGATCACCAGCACCTCGGACGTCGCCGTCACCTCTTCGCCCCGCCCTCGCGCCGCGATCGCCCCGCCAGGACCTCGGACGTGTAGACCTCGAGGGTCGCCACGGCCCCGGCCTCCTCCAGCGCGCCGAGGACCGCGTCGAGCGTTCCCCTCCGCGGGTCGACGTCGAGGAGGGCCTCGGCCGCCTGCCGTGCCATGACCACCGGGAAGCCGGCGCGCCTCCGGTGGGCGGGGCGGACGGCGCCGGCGTCGCCCTCGGCGAGCCGGGTGAGCAGGGCCAGGACGACCGACGGATGTGGAGGTGCGGCCTCGAGCGGCTGGACCACCACCGCATCCCAGTCGTCGACCGCGAGCAAGGCCCGGAGCCCGGCCTGCATCGCCGAGAACGGGGTTCCCGCGCGGGAGCGGTCCCGGACGAAGTTCTCCCGCGAAAGGCCCGAGGAAGCAGCCCCTTCGACCTTGCCCTTTCCCACCGCGACGCGCAGTGGATCGAGCCCGGCGCTCCGGAGCGCCAGCCACTGCTCGGCGAGCCCACGGGAGCCTCCATCGGCCAGGATGAGCGCAGCGATCATGTCCGCCTCCGATCCCCCCGGTTGAGCCGCCATGCTACCTCGCGCCCCATCCGTTCCGACACTTCCCTTCCGAGCCGTGCAACACTCCCGGCGTTCGTTCCTCGCACTGGAGGCCTCGTGAAGCACACGCCCGGAATCCCCAGGACAACCATCGGCATCCTCGGCGCAGCCCTGACCACGGTCTCGGGCATTCTCATCGTCGGCCTGGCCGCCGCCGCCATCCAGGGATTCGTGGGAAGCCCCTACATCGGCATCGCCGCCTTCCTGGTGCTGCCCGGGTTCTTCATCCTCGGGCTCCTGCTCATCCCCTTCGGTAGCTGGCTGGCGCGGCGAAGGGCCCGGCTCGCGGCCGAGCGGGGCGAGGAGATCCCCCACCTCCCCATCATCGACTTCAACGACGACCTGACGCGACGCCGCGTGCTCGTGTTCGTGGTGCTCACGGCGCTGAACGTGCTCATCCTCGGCGTGGCCGGCTACAAGGGGCTCCAGGTGATGGACTCCGTGGGCTTCTGCGGCTCGTGCCACTCGGTCATGGACCCGGAGGTCACCGCCTACCACCGGTCGCCGCACGCGCGGGTCTCCTGCGTGGAGTGCCACATCGGCGAGGGCGCGAGCTGGTTCGTGAAGTCGAAGCTCTCCGGGGCCTGGCAGCTCATCTCGGTCACCTTCGACCTCTACCAGCGCCCCATCCCGGTCCCCATCCACAACCTTCGCCCGGCCCGGGAGACCTGCGAGGAGTGTCACTGGCCGTCCAAGTTCACCGGGGACCGGCTCCGCGTCACCACGAGCTACGACGACGACGAGGCCAACACCGAGAAGAAGACGGTGGCCCTCCTGCACGTGGGTGGCGGGCAGACCGCCAGCGGCCCCATCAAGGGCATCCACGCCCACGTCGCGAAGGACGTTCAGATCCGCTACCTCTCCGACCCGAACCGGACCACCATCTCCACCGTCGAGGCCACCTGGCCCGACGGCAAGACGGTTCTCTACCGCACCAAGGACTCACCGGCGACCCTGCCGTCCCCGGAGGCCTGGCGCACCATGGACTGCATCGACTGCCACAACCGCCCCACGCACCGCTACCGTCAGCCGGGACCGGAGATCGACGAGGCCATCCTGGCCCATCGGATCGACGGAACCCTTCCCTGGATCAAGCGGGAGGGGCTCAAGGCCGTCCAGGCGACCTACCCCGACCACGCGGCCGCAAGGGCCGGGATCTCGAAGCAAGTCGTCGACTTCTATCGCAAGCTCGACCCGGCCACCTTCCCGTCCCGGGAGGCCGCCGTGAACGCGGCGGCACAGGCGCTCGGCGACATCTACGCCTGGAACGTCTGGCCCTCGATGAAGATCACCTGGGGGACCTACCCGAGCTTCCTCGGCCACGACCAGGCGCCCGGGTGCTTCCGGTGCCACGACGGCGACCACGCCGACGCCGCCGGCAACGCCATCTCCCAGGACTGCGGCCTCTGCCACTCGCTGCTCGCCGTCGACGAGAAGGACCCGAAGATCCTCTCCCAGCTGTCGCCGTGACGCGGGCGACGCCCCACCGAGGGCCGGCGCCCGGGGTGGCCGCGTCTCCGCGCCGCTTGTCCTCGCGGCCCGGGGTACGCGTGGTCGCGGCAACAGGGTGGAGCATCCGCCTCGGGGCCGCTCCAACTCGGGGTCATCCATCGTGCCGCTGCGGAGGCGGCGCCCGACGCGGCCACCCCGGGCGCCTGTCGGAGGGGCGTCGCCACGAGGAGCCCGGTCGGGAGACCGGTGCTCGTAGTCCACCACGAGGCAGGCAAGCTCGAGTCGCCTTCGGCCCCGGATGTCTCCAGCCGGCGGGGCGCGCGCCGCGACGAGCTGCCCGCAGGGCAAGTCGAGGCGCCGGGCCGAAGGGCCCGGCGAACCTCGACGCCAAACGGCCGATGAACACCCTTCCCCCGAGGACGTGCTGCTCGGAGCGGCGCGACCCACCCGCCGGCGGCAGACGTGATCCGGCCGAAGGCGCCCCTAGTTCCTGACCGCCCTTCGGAGTGCCGCGAGCCCGGCCTTCACGTCGACGCCGAGGTGCACACGGAGGATGCGCCGGCCCCGCCCGGCCAGGACCTCCTGGTCGCCGCGGGCCTGTGCCCGGCAGAGTTCGCCGAAGCCGTAGCGCCGGCCCGGGATGGACAGCGGTTCCGCGTCGTCGGCGGTGATCTCCAGGAAGACGCCGCTGTTCGGACCGCCCTTGTGCAGCTGCCCGGTGGAATGGAGGAAGCGAGGGCCGAATCCGACCGTGGTGGCGACGCGAGCCGACGCCTGCACCGATTCGCGGATCTCCTGGAGCACCGTCGCGACGGGCGCGCTCTGCTCCAGGAAGGCGTTCAGGGCGAAGTAGTCTCCCTTGCCGAGCCGGGAGAGGTGGGCTCGGATCCAGCCGGCGGGTGATGCGTCTCGCGCGGCGTCGGCCAGGAACCGGGCGTTCTCCGGGTCGGCGAAGAGGCGCAACCCGTCACCCGCGAGCACGGGCGCCTCGGGAGGCAGCGCCCCGGTCTCCTCGACCGCCGAGGTCACCTTCCGCGCGGCGACCTTGGCCGCCTCGACGTCGGGCTGGTCGAAGGGGTTCACTCCCAGGATGGCACCGGCCACGGCCGTCGCGATCTCCCAGCGGAAGAACTCCTGCCCCAGGTCGGCGGTGTCGGAGACCTCGATGCGGACCACCGGCGCCCCCGACCGCTCCAGCGCGGCAACGGCCCGGTCCTGCTCCTCCGATGGCGCGTGGGCCAGGCGGATGTAGACGTAGAGTCGATCCTCCCCGTTGGCGCGCGGCGTTCCAGGTCGCTCCCCGACCACCGGGACGATCCCCTTCCCCAGCTTCCCCAGGGACTCGGCGACGAGCTGCTCGACCCAGTCACCCAGCCCGGCGACCCCCGGCGAGGTCACCACGGTGAGCTTGTCCACCCCGTCGCGGGCGGCTGCGCCCAGCACGACCCCGAGGACCAGCCCGGGGTTGTCGTCGCTGGGCCGATCGGCGGCACAGGCGTCCACCATGACGAGCGCCCGGTCGAGCAGGCGCGGGACGCTCACGCCCATGGCTGCCGCCGGGACCATGCCGAAATGGGAAAGCGCCGAGAAGCGGCCCCCCACGTTCGGGACTCCGTGGAAGATCTTCCGGAACCCTTCCCGTTGCGCGAGCTTCTCCAGCTCGGTTCCCGGATCGGTGATGGCCACGAAGCGGCTCGCGGCCTGGCTTCCCATGATGCTCCTCGTCCGGTCGAGGAAGTACGCGAGGAGGGCGGCCGGCTCGACGGTCGTCCCCGACTTCGACGCGACGAGGAAGAGCGTCCGGCGGAGGTCGATCTCCCGCTCGATCGACCGGATCTGGGCCGGGACCGTCGAGTCGAGCACGCGGAGGACCGGATGGCCCGGCACCCGTCCGAAGGTGCGAGCGAAGACGTCGGGGCAGAGGCTCGAGCCGCCCATGCCCAGGACGATGGCGTGGCCGAAGCCCGCCAGGCGCACGTCCTCCGAGACCCGCCCGAACTCCTCGCGGCGGGCGCGCTGCTGCTCGACGAGCCGCAGCCAGCCCACCCAGCGGTCCTCGTCGCGGCCGGTCCAGAGGGTGGAATCCCCCCTCCAGAGCCGGGACATCTTGTCACCGGCCGACCACTCGGCGAGCGTGCCCTTCACCTCCCGGGCGAGCGCCGCCGGAAGGGCCAGCCGCTGGGGGCCCACCGGAGGGATCACGGGCCTCGGCTTCGACGGAAGGTCGGTCGCGAGGGGCTTGTTCCGGGCCCCGGAAGGGGGAGCCTTGGCCATCGCCGCCTTCTTCGGCGCGGGCTTCGCCTTCTTCGGGGACGGCTTCGCCGCCTTCCTCGGCAAGGGCTTCGCCTTCCTCGGCGTTGGCTTCGCCTTCCCTGGCTTCGACCTGGCCTTGGTGACCATCTCCCGCCTTCCTCCAGCCGCCTTCCTCAGGGGTTCCCGAAGCTTCCGAATCGTGGAGAATGAGGGAGGAAGCGCCCCGGTGCAAGAGGGGTGGCCGGGAGGTCCCGTGGACGAGATACACCCAGAGGCGCAGGCACTGGTGGCGCGCCTCGCGCTCGCCCCGCACCCCGAGGGCGGGTTCTACCGCGAGACCTGGCGATCTCCGGTCCGGGTGGCCACGCCGCGGGGTGAGAGGGCCGCCCTCACCGTCATCCACTACCTCCTGCCGTACGGCGCCATCTCGGCCTTCCACCGCGTCCACTCCGACGAGGTGTGGCAGCACGTCGGAGGCGGGCCGCTGGAGATCCACGTCATCGACCCGACCGGCGCCCACGAGGTCCAGCGGGTCGGGCGCGAAGGGACCGGGGTCGCCGTGCCCCATGTGGTGGTACCGGCCGGCTCCTGGCAGGCGGCGCGTCCGGCTGGAAGGCAACACGTCCTCGCCTGCTGCATGGTCGCGCCGGGCTTCGAATTCGCCGACTTCGAGATGGCTCGAGAGGCCGACCTGGTGCGCCTCCGGCCGGACCTCGCGAGGGTATTCCGGGAACTCTGCCGTCCCGCGACCTAGCGGGCGATCCAGGCCGTCCGGAGCCTGGCGAGTTCCTTCCCGTCCTCCTCCCGGACGACGGAGTGCACGAACACCCCGTCCCCCGCGGCTGCCGACCTCGACAGGACGCGGCTGCCGTGCCGGCACTCGGCGATGAAGTAGGCCTCGAACGAGCGGAGCCTCCGGGTGCCCCAGATCCCCGCCGGAATCGCCTCGCAGGCCCACTCCACGTAGCTGGCGTTGGTCACGTGCAGGTTCCGGTCGATGTCCCGGTACCTCGTGGCGAAGGGCCGTTCCACCTCGGCTGGCTCGGGCGCGGCAGGCCGGCCCGACAGTGGCGGGAGCACGTGCTCCATCTGCTCCACGAGCTCCAGCGGAAGGACCGACCCGGGACGCACCGGCTTGCGGGTGGCGAGGTCGAGGACGATCCACTGGGTGACCGCACGGGCACGCACCTCCCCGTCCACCCGGACCTCGAAGTCCCGGAGGGCACTCAGCCGGTCGGCCCCGCTCGGCCAGGTCACGACCTCGGCCCGCTCCCCCATCTCCACCGGCCGGTCCACCACGACCGCCTGGCGCGCCAGCACCCAGGTGAGGCCTCGCGCCTGGAGGGCGTCCACCCCGACCCCGAGCTGCTCGGCGTGGCGTCCGGCCGCCTCCTGGAGCCAGCCGGAGAGGGCAGGCGCCGAGAGCTGGCCGAACGCGTCCACCGCGTAGCTGTGCGCCTCGAAGGGCTCGGTGAGCCGGGGTACCCCCACGGGACGAATGAACCACGGGTCCCTCCCCCTGTCGACCTCACCGGTGACCGGGCGCTCTTTCCCGGTAGATCGTAGAGTGTGGATGCCATGGACCGCGCGCCGCCCGCCTACGCCCATCTCGCAGCGAACTGGAAGCCCGGGACCACCCCCGACCGGACGCTGGCCGAGGACACCCGCGCCGCTCTGCTCGTCGCGCGACCGACCGACCTCGCCGGCGTCGCCGAGCTCGTCGGCCGTCTCGAGGCCTGCCTCGCCTCACCGGAGTCCCGTGAACCGGCGCGGCGCGCCCTCTTCGGCCTCCTCGACGCCGCGCGGCGTCGCGCCTTCACCGAGGCGATGGGCCCCGGGCGACGTCGAGCCCTGGACCTCCCTGCTCGTTCCGGCCATCGAGCGCGCCGACCACACCTTCGGCGACATGCTCCGATCCCGCGAGGAGACCGATCCCCGGGTCGTGGCCATGCGGGTCCTGGGCTCCGACGGCGCCGAGCTCACCGTGGCCGACCTTGCGCGGAGGACCCGCAGCATCGCGAGGGGGCTCCTGGCCCTCGTCCCGGGGGACACCGACCCCAAGGTGGCCATCCTCTCGGAGAACTCGATCGAGTCGGCGCTCACCGACATCGCCTGCCTCTCGAACGGCATCGTCGACTTCCCGCTTCCGGCCAATTCCACTCCGGAGCAGGTGGCCTACATGCTGCGCCACTCCGGAGCGCGCATCCTCGTCGTCTCCGACGAGGAGCAGGTCGACAAGGTCCTCCCGTCGCTGCCCGGCCTCCCCGACCTGAAGGAGGTCGTCGTGGTCTCCCGCGCCGCCGCCGACCGGCACGGGTTGCTCTCCCTCGAGCAGGCCGTCGCCCAGGGAGCGGGCGCTTTCGACGACGCGGAGCGGGCCGCCCGGGCAGCCAGGGTGCGGAGCCGCGACGTCGCCACGGTGATGTACACGTCCGGCACGACCGGCCGCCCCAAGGGAATCGTCTTCGACCACCTGAACCTGGTCTCGAAGCGCCTGTGCCGCGGATTCGCGCTGCCGCACGTGAACGAGGGCGACGTCTTCCTCGCCTACCTGCCGCTCTACCACACGTTCGGCCGGTTCCTGGAGATGACCGGCTCCCTGTGGTGGGGAGGCACCTACGTGTTCGCCCGCTCGACCGGTCACGCCTCCCTGGTCGAGGATTTCAAGACCGTCCAGCCCACGGTGTTCATCTCGGTCCCGAAGAAGTGGATGGAGCTCCAGGAGACGGCGCAGCGCCAGGCGCCCCCCGACGACCCCGAGGCCACGGCGGGACAGCTGCGTGCCCTGACCGGGGGCCGGCTCGCCTACGGCCTGTCGGCCGCGGGGTATCTCGACCCCGTCGTCTTCCGCACCTTCCACCGGGCCGGCGTGGAGCTCTGCTCCGGCTACGGCATGACCGAGGCGACCGGCGGCATCACCATGACCCCGCCCGGCGAGTACGTCGACGGGTCGATCGGCAAGCCGCTCCCCGGCATCTCCTGCGTCCGCGCCGAGGACGGCGAGCTGCTCATCCGCGGCGCGTACGTGAGCCCCGGCTACCTCCACCCGGAGGGGGACGAGCAGGACGCGCACGACGCGGAGGGCTGGTTCCACACCGGCGACCTCGTCTCCATCGACGCCGAGGGGCACTTCCGCATCACCGGCAGGAAGAAGGAGATCTACAAGAACCGCGCCGGCCAGACCATCGCGCCACAGCGGGTGGAGAACCTCTTCCGCGACTTCGACGACCTCTCCCAGGCCTTCCTCGTCGGGGATCACCGTGAGTACAACACGCTCCTGGTGTGGCCCAACTTCGAGGGGAGGCCAGAGCTCCGCCAGCGCTCCCCCGAGGAGCTGCACCACGTCGTCTCCTCCCTGGTGGCCTCGGCCAACCGGTTCCTGGCGCCCTTCGAGCGGGTGGTCGCCTTCCGCATCCTCGACCGCGCGCTCGACGTCGAGCATGGCGAGCTCACGCACAAGCTGACCTACAAGCGGGACGTGGTCGAGAAGAACTGGAAGCCGCTCATCGAGGGGATGTACCAGCACCGGGCGCTCTCCCTCTCCGTCGACGGGATCGGCCTGCGCATCCCGAACTGGGTCCTGCGCGAGCTGGGCGTCCTCGTCGAGGACGTGGTGATTCGCGGAGGCGAGCTTCGGGCCGGACGCACCGTCCTGCGCGTCGGGGCCGACCCGCGCGCGCCGGGCTCCCTCCGGGTGGGCGACCTGGCCTACCACCCCGAAGGCGGCGTGCTCGACCTGGGCGCGGTGCTCGCCCACCCCACCCTGTGGCTCGGCAACGAGGGACTGCGCCGCTTCCTGGGAGAGGAGGCCTTCCGGTCGCTGGCGGTCCGCCGCCCCAAGGGAACCGGGGAGGTCCGGCTCGATCCCCGCATCTGGGAGTCGCCCGATCCGGAGCGCATCCCCGCGCTCATCGAGGAGGTGGGGCGCGACGAGCCCACCGTCGAGTCGGTGCACGCCGCCGGCGAGCTGCTCCGCGCGGAGCGCCCGGAGGCCCGCCGCGCCCTGTCCCTCCTCGAGCGCGTGCTCGCCTCCGGACGGCGCGAGCTCGTGCCGCTGGCCCGCGGCCTGCTCCGCCGCTGCGCCGACTCCCCGGAGGAGGAGGTCCGGCGGCGCGCCTTCCGGAGCCTGCTCCCCTCCGAGGAGGCCTCCCGGACCGTCGACACCCTCCGGGTCTTCCTCGACCGGCTGGGACCGCAGGCCCTCCGCGAGGAGGACCTCGTCACCTTCGGCGAGAAGGGGCTGTCCGAGGCCCAGGTGGAGGAGTTGCTCGCCGCGCTCCACTCCCCGCGCGCCCTGGATCCGGACCAGGACGCGTCGGAGCGCCGCCTGCTGGCCGGGGCCATGCGCCTCGCCGTCGCCTACTCCATCTCCCACCCGCCCTGGTACGCGCGGGTGCGGGTACCGCTGGCGCGCCTCACCTTCCACCCCGATCCCCTGCTCTCCGCCCGGGCGGGCGAGGAGTACGACCGGAACCGTCGCGGGTTCCAGCACTGGCTGGGGCCCAACCTCCGGCTCGCCTTCGATCCCGCCACCGGGGAGGAGTACACCTGGCGTGACGTGGTGCGCTTCGAGGGGGCGCTCCCGCCGCGCACCGTGGACCTGCTCCTGCGTGCGGTCTCCGAGTCCACCCTGGTGCGCAGCTCGGTCGTTCGTGCTGGGCAAGGGATCCCTCATCTCGCTGGCCGACATTCCACCGGGCGGCGTCACCGTGACCCTGCTGGGGCGACGGCTCGGGAAGTCGGTGTACCGGTTCTCCCTCACCACCCGGGGGCGGGAGACCTTCGACTTCGCGGTGAACCACGCCGAGACCATGCCTCCCGCCGAGCTGCGCGACGAGGTCCTCTGGTTGCTCTCGTCGGGCGCGCCGCCGCCGCTCGTCGAGGCCTTCGGCAGCTACCACCCCGACTGGGGCATCTACACCGAGGAGTTCATCCCGGGCGAGAACGTCGAGCAGCAGCTCGCCCGGCTGGTCACCAAGGGTGAGACGCGGCGTCTCATGAACCAGTGGCCCTTCGTGGCGTGGAACGCGCTGGCCGCCCACGTGGGGTTCTGGGATCGCACCGGGCGCCGCGTGGCGCTTCGCGACCCCTCCCCGGCGGCGTTCATCGTCCCGTCCCACGACTACCAGACCGGAGCCCGGCTGGTGTCCATCTCCGACCGCGGCGCCGTCGACAGGCTCGACGACGTCCTCGACCGCTTCGAGACCGCCTTCGTCACTCCCACCGAGGCCCTCTACCCCCAGCTGCGGGGCTGCCTCGGTCCGACGCTGCGCTTCTCGGCCGTCATCGAGGCGCTCGGGCTGGAGCGGGGGCGCACCGCCCTCTCCTCGCTCCAGCCAGGGCCCCGCGCCGAGGCCGCGCTGGCCTACCTCGCCCAGGTCGAGGCCGACCGGCTTCACCTCCCGGCAGGTCCACTTCGCCATCGAGCGGTTCCGCCGCTGGCGGGCGGTGAACCCCAACGCCACGTCGGAGGCGCAGGGCACCATGCTCGGCGAGCTCTGGACCACCTACCAGCTCGGGGACGTCGAGCGGGACTGGCCCGACACCCGCATCCGCTTCTTCCGGCGCACCATCTTCGCCGACGCCCGGGAGCCGCTGGCGGCCGCGCTCGACCGGCTCATGGCGCGGGCCCGGTCCCTCCCGTACCGGGGCCTCGACCTGCGCGAGCACATGGCCAACCTCCGGGAGGCGGTGAAGCCCAGCGCCAGGGAGGACTACTTCCTCGCCCGGATGACCTTCCGGCACCTGCGGCCCGGGGACGACACCTCGCTCATCTCGCTGGAGCGTGGCGATCACCTCACCGCCGAGGTGGTGGTCGGGCTCACCGACGAGAAGGGAGAGCGCTACTCGGTCCGCGCCGCACGGTCCCCGCGCGAGGTCGCCCGTCTGCTCCAGCTCTTCCGCGAGTCGAGCCTGGAGGTGAGCTTCGAGCCCGAGCACCGTCACCTCATCGCGGTGGACGCCCACGACGTGGTCATCGGCGGCGTCTTCTACCGGCAGGTGACCCCCGAACGCACGCACATGGAGAAGATCGTGGTGAGCCGCAAGCACCGCGGCCACGGCGTGGCCGACGGCATCATCCGCGAGCTCTCCCGGCGGCAGCGCGCCCGGGGGGTGCAGCTGCTCGAGACCGGCTGGTTCCAGCCCGAGGTCCTGGCGCGCTTCGGGTTCCGCGTGGATCCGGCCTCGGGCGGCCTGGTCCTCGATCTCGTCGCCGCCTCGGCGGTGCCCCACTAGGTGCGGTCATGAGCGAGCCGGTCCCGAAGCCCTGGCGCATCATCGACTCCACCTTGCGGGAGGGGGAGCAGTTCGCCCGGGGCAACTTCCGCACCGAGGACAAGGTCGCCATCGCACGCTCCCTCGACGCCTTCGGGGTGGAGTACGTCGAGCTCACCTCGCCGGCCGCCTCCCCGCAGTCGCAGCGGGACGCCGAGCGCATCGTCAAGCTCGGCCTCGCCGCCCGGGTCATCACCCACGCCCGCTGCGTGGTGGACGACGTCCGCGCCGCCATCGACTCGGGGGTGCAGGGCATCGGGCTCCTCTTCGCCACGAGCCGCATCCTCCGGGAGGCCTCCCACGGGAGGAGCATCCAGCAGATCATCGACGCGATGGGACCGCCCGTCGAGCTGGCCCTCTCGGCCGGCCTGGAGACCCGCTTCTCGGCCGAGGACGCCTTCCGCAGCGAGGAGGCCGACCTCATGGCGGTCTACCGGGCGGCCGAGAAGATGGGCGTCCACCGCGTCGGGGCCGCCGACACCGTGGGGATCGCCACGCCGCGGCAGGTCTACGCCCTCTTCCGGGAGATCCGACGCACGGTGAAGTGCGACATCGGCTTCCACGGCCACGACGACACCGGCTGCGCGGTGGCCAACGCCTGGGAGGCCATCGCCGCCGGGGCCACCCACGTGGACGTCTCGGTCCTCGGCATCGGCGAGCGGGTCGGCATCACGCCGCTCGGCGGATTCGTGGCCCGGATGTACAGCCTCGACCCGCAGGGGGTGGGAGCGCGGTACCGGCTCGGCCAGCTCCGGGAGCTGGAGCGGCTCGTGGCCCGGGTGACCGGCGTGGAGATCCCGTTCAACAACCCGCTCACCGGCGCCACCGCCTACTCGCACAAGGCCGGGATGCACCTGAAGGCCATGCTGGCCAACACGGGCAGCTACGAGATCATCCCGCCCGAGGCGGTGGGAATGGCGCGCCAGCTCATCGTGGGGAGCCGGCTCACCGGCAAGCACGCGGTCGCCTACCGGGCCCGGGAGATGGGGCTCAAGTTCGGCGAGGGGGAGCTCAAGGACATCACCGCCCGGATCAAGGACATGGCCGACCGGGGCCAGCTCTCCGCGGAGGAGATCGACCGCGTCCTGCGCGAGTGGGTGACGGCGTAGGCGGCGACGCCGTACCCCGCCACCTCCTCTCCCGCCACGGACCCTCCGCTCCGTCCTCCACCCCGGGTGAACAGGTCCATCTCGTCGTCGCCGTATGCCCGGGGCGCGGTTTCCAGGTTATGGGATCTGCAGAGGATCCTGCGGTTGTCGACCGTGTCCGGGCCGCCCTTGCCGCGTGGGACGACGTGGTCGACTTCCAGCCGCGTCGTCGCGCCGCACACGCCGCCGTCGGGGAGCTTCCACTGGCACTTTTCCCCGTCCCGCTTCACGACCTCGCGCTTCACCTTGGCGGGGACGCAGGCCTTTCGCTTGGACTGCTTCTCGACGAGCGCCTCGAGCGCGAGCTTCAGGACCTGCTCGTCGTTCGATCCGGGTCGTCGCCTCATGGACTCCCGCGCGGAACCGCCGCGCCAGGAAGGCGACGTACCAGGTCAGACCGCCCGCGCACCAGACGGCCACTCCCAGGCGCACCTGCACGACGCTCCCTTCCCCCGCTGGCTCGAATCCGCCCCTTCGCGATGGAGTGGAAGAACTGCACCCCCCTGGGGCCGTAGGCGCCGGGCGGATCCAGCAGTACCCGGAAGCGGCACCCGTCGGCCTCACCGAAGAACGTGCCCTCGGGAACGCGCAGCGTCCATCCCCTCGGACGGGTCGCGGACGCGATCCGGAGAGCCACCCGATCCGGCGCTCGTCGCACCTCAGGGTCAGGGACCGGAAGGAAGCGCTTGGCGCCCCCGCCCGCCCCACCGCCTCAGAACTCCGACCGCAGCACCGCGCCCTTCGATGCGTTCTCCACCATGGCGGCGTAGCGGCGGAGCCACTTCGACGAGACTTCCCTCTTTCGAGGACGAAGCGTGGCCCGGCGCCGATCGAGCTCCTCCGGCGTCACGCGCGAGCTCGAGCTTCCGGTGGTCGATGTCCACCGTGACCTCGTCGCCGTCGCGCACGAGGGCGATGACTCCCCCCTCCGCAGCCTCCGGCGAGACGTGCCCCACGCACACGCCGCGGGTGGCTCCGGAGAACCTCCCGTCGGTGACGAGGCCCACCTTGTCGCCGAGTCCCATTCCCATGATGAGGCTGGTGGGCGAGAGCATCTCCTGCATGCCCGGGCCCGCCCTTCGGCCCCTCGTAGCGGATGATCACCATGTGACCCTGCTGCACCTTGCCGGCCATGATCCCGGCGATGGCGTCGTCCTGGGAATCGAAGCAGATGGCCTTGCCGGTCATGCGGCGCAGGCCGGGGTCGATCCCCGCCGTCTTCACCACCGCGCCCTCGGTGGCCAGGTTGCCCCGCAGGATGGCGATGCCTCCCACCGGCGAGTACGGGTCGTCGATCGAGCGGATGACCTTCCGGTCGGTGGCCTCGGCCTCCCGGATGCGGTCCCCGATGGTCTCTCCCGTGACCGTGAGCGCGCGCGTCCGGACCACGTCGCCCCTGCGCGCCACCTCGTGGAGCACCGCCGAGACGCCGCCGGCCCGCCCCACGTCCTCGATGTGCACGGTGGACAGCGACGGCGCGATCTTGGCGACGTGGGCCACCTGCCGGCCGACCCGGTCGATGGTGGCGAGGTCCATGGCGACCCCCGCCTCCGCCGCGATGGCCAGCATGTGGAGGACGGTGTTGGAGCTCCCGCCCATGGCCATGTCCACCACGAGCGCGTTCCAGATGGCGTCCTCGTTGACGATCCGGCGCATGCGGAAGCGCTCGTCGCCGGCGATCTCGACGGCGCGCCGTGCGGCCCGGCGCAGGAGCACCTCCCGTTCCGGCGAGAGGGCGACGGCCGTCCCGTTTCCAGGCAGCGCGATCCCCATGGCCTCGCAGAGCACGTTCATCGAGTTGGCGGTGAACATGCCCGAGCAGGATCCGGCCCCGGGGCAGGCGGCGCACTCGATGGCGTAGAGCTCCTCGTCGGTCATCTTGCCCTGGGCGCGCTTGCCCACGGCCTCGAAGGTGGTGGCGAGGTCGATCTCGGTGCCGTCGGCGAGCTTGCCCGCCTTCATGGGGCCGCCCGACACGAACACGGTGGGCACGTCGACGCGGAGCGCTCCCATGAGCATGCCCGGGACGATCTTGTCGCAGTTGGGGATGCAGACCATGGCGTCGAGCGCGTGGGCGTTCATCATCGTCTCGACGGAGTCGGCGATGAGCTCGCGGGACGGCAGGCTGTAGAGCATCCCGGCGTGCCCCATGGCGATGCCGTCGTCCACGCCGATGGTGTGGAACTCGAAGGGCACCCCGCCCGCCTTGCGGATCTCGTCCTTGACGATCTGCCCGTAGCCGGCCAGGTGGATGTGACCGGGGATGATGTCGACCTGGCTGTTGCAGACCCCGATGAACGGCTTGTCGAAATCCGCGTCGACGAGACCCGTGGCGCGCAGCAGGCTGCGGTGGGGAGCGCGCTCGTACCCCTTCTTGATGACGTCGCTTCGCATGGTCCGTAGAGGGAATAGCCGAGAAGGGGTGGAAGTCAACCGCCGTGCTAGGCTCGCCGGGACTGGTCCGCTCGCTCGCCATCGTCGATCGCTTCGCACCGGAGGGGCGCGCCCTGCGGGCCCACCTCGACGCCCGCTTCGCCGACCCGCGCGTCGCCTCGCCGGACCGCTTCGTCTGGGACTTCTGGCACCAGCCCGGCCAGTACACCGCGCTCCGGACCCCGGCCTGGAAGTACTTTCCGAAGGACGTCTACGAACGTTTCCACTCCCGCCTGGTCTGGTGGGGCCGGCGCACGCTCGGCTGCCACGACGTCTCCCCGCCCTGGCTCTCCGTCTACGTCGAGGGGTGCGGGCAGGAGCTTCACGGGGACCTTCCCCACGGCCCCTGGGCCTTCGTCTACTCCCTCACCCGATGGAAGGGGCGCCGCTTCCAGGGCGGCGAGACCGAGATCCTGCGGGACGAGGTCCTCGACTGGTGGGGCGCGTTCCGCTCCACCCGGAAGGCCGAGCGGCCGGAGCTCCTCCGGGTGATCGAGCCCCGCTTCGACCGGTTGGTGGCCTTCGATCCCCGCCTTCCCCACTCCGTTCGCACCGTCCGCGGAACGCTCGACCCGCGGCAAGGGCGTGCCGTCGTCCACGGCTGGTTCGTCTCGCCTCGACCGTTCGTGGAGGGCGCGCTCGACGCGGGCGAGCTCGTGCCGCGCATCGACTCCCTCTCCGACGCCATCCTCCCCCTCGCGAGCGCCCTCCCCGTGGCCGGACTGCTCTCCCTGGGATTCCGCGTCACCCCCGCGGGAGAGGTGCGCGACGCCGGGGTGCTCTCCGACACCACCCGGGTCCCCTCCGGCGCGGAGCGGGAACGGCGACGCCTCGTGGCCGCTGCCCGGGCCCACGTCGCCGCCTGGCGATTCCCCCGTCGCAAGGCGCCCTCCCGGGTCACCCTCCCGCTCGTCTTCGAGCGATAGATCGAGCCAGATGGAAGAATCCCACGTCCAGGACATCGCCCGCGTCATCCAGGTCGCGCTCGCCCCGGCCTTTCTCCTCACCGGGGTCGCCTCCCTCCTCAACGTCTTCGTCAACCGGCTCGCCCGCATCGTCGACCGGACCCGCGTCCTCGAGACCCGGGTCGAGCCGGGCGGCGAGAGCCCCGCGGAGCTCGAGGTCCTGCGCCTGCGCGCGGAGCTGGTCCGCTGGTCGATCACCATGGGCACCGGCGCGGCCCTCTTCGTCTCGCTGGTCATCGCATTCGCCTTCCTGGGATTCCTCCTCGGCATGAACTTCGCGCTGGTGGTGGCCGTGCTCTTCGTGGCCGCCATGACCGCCCTCACCTTCGCCCTCGGCCTCTTCCTGCGGGAGGTGACCCTCGCGGTCGGGAGCCTGGAGGCGTGGCTTCCCTCCTCCATCCGCCGGTCGCGCAGGCAGCGAGACGCCGATGACGAAGGTCCCCTCGGGGGCGCCTGACCTGCCCTTCGTGGGTGCGTCCCGGCCCCGCTCCGCGTATCCTCTCGCCCCATGTCGAAGGGCAAATTCCAGGTCGGCCTCGTCCAGATGGCGATGTCCGCCGACCCGCGCGAGAACGAGGAGAGGGCCGCGGGCAAGGTGGAGGAGGCGGCGCGCCGCGGCGCCGAGGTGGTTTGCCTTCCGGAGCTCTACCGCTCCCCCTACTTCTGCCAGCGCGAGGACCACGCCTTCTTCGACCTGGCCGAGGACGTCCCCGGTCCGAGCAGCCGCCGCTTCCAGGAGGTCGCGCGCCGGGCCGGCGTCTCGATCGTCGTCCCCATCTTCGAGCGGCGGGCGCCCGGCCTGTACCACAACAGCGCCCTGCTCGTGGACGCGGACGGGTCGCTGCGCGGCACCTATCGAAAGATGCACATCCCCGACGACCCGGCCTTCTACGAGAAGTTCTACTTCACTCCGGGTGATCTGGGCTTCCGCGCCTTCGACCTCGCCGCCGGCCGGGTCGGAACCCTCATCTGCTGGGACCAGTGGTACCCGGAGGGCGCCCGCCTCACGGCGCTCCAGGGTGCGGCCATCCTCTTCTACCCGACCGCCATCGGCTGGCACCCCGCCGAGAAGGAGCGCTTCGGCGCGGCGCAGCGCGACGCCTGGCGCACCATCCAGCGCTCCCACGCCATCGCCAACGGGGTCTACGTGGCGGCCGTGAACCGCGTCGGCTTCGAGGCCGGGGAGGCCGGCCAGGCCGGGCTCGAGTTCTGGGGATCGAGCTTCCTCTGCGACCCGTTCGGCCAGGTGATCGCGGAGGCCTCCGTCGATCGGGAGGAGACCCTGCTCGGCGAGGTCGACCTCTCGCGCATCGAGGAGGTCCGGCGCCACTGGCCCTTCCTGCGCGATCGGCGCGTCGACGCGTACGCCGGCATCGAGAAGCGCTTCATCGACTGAGGACCCCGTGGCCCGTCCCACCCAACCTCGCACGCCTGCCCCCGGATGCCCGCCGAGTGGGAGCCCCACGAGGCCACCTGGCTCGCCTGGCCCCACGCCGTGGGGGACTGGCCGGGGCGGTTCGGACCGATCCCGTGGGCCTACGCCGACATCGTGAAGAAGGTCGCGGCGGGGGAGACGGTCCGCCTCCTGGTGAACGACGCGGCCCACGAGGCGAGGGCCCTGCGACACCTCCTGCGCCACGGCGCCGACGTCGATCGGGTCGACTTCCGTCGCTTCCCCACCGACCGCGCCTGGATGCGCGACTCCGGCCCCATCTTCGTCCGGCAGGGCTCCCGCCGTGGAGGCCGGGCCGTGGCGGGGTTCCGTTTCGACGCCTGGGCGAAGTACCCCGACTGGCGGCGCGACGCCCGGGTGCCGGAGCGGGCCGCGAAGGGGCTCGGCCTGCCGCTGCTCCCGGTGCGTCGGGGAGGGCGCGACGTCGTCCTGGAGGGCGGCGCGATCGACGTGAACGGGGCGGGCTCCATCCTGGCGACCGAGGAGTGCCTCCTCGATCCGGCCGTCCAGGTGCGCAACCCCGGCTTCGGCCGTTCCGACTACGAGGCGGTCTTCCGCGACGTGCTGGGCGCGACCCGCACCATCTGGCTCGGGAAGGGCATCGCCGGCGACGACACCCACGGCCACGTCGACGACCTGGCGCGTTTCGTGTCGCCCTCCACCATCGTGCTGGCGCGGGAGGACGACCCGTCCGACCCGAACCACGCCGTCCTGTCCGAGAACCGGGAGCGGCTCGTCTCGGCGCGGCTCGCCGACGGCTCGCGTCCCGAGGTGATCGACCTGCCCATGCCCCGACCGGTGGTGTTCGACGGCCAGCGCCTCCCGGCGAGCTACGCCAACTTCTACGTGGCCAACGCCGCGGTCCTCGTTCCGACCTTCAACGACCCGGCCGACCGCGAGGCCCTCGGGATCCTGGGAGAGCTGTTCCGGGACCGCCCGGTCCTGGGCATCCACGCCCTGGACCTGGTCTGGGGCCTCGGAACGCTTCACTGCCTGACGCAGCAGGAGCCGGCCGGTCCCTAGCGCGCGGATCCTATGCCATCGCCGGGTCGCGCCGGACCAGGGACCGTGCCGCGGCCCGCTCGACCACCTCCACGAGCGCCTCGGCCGGGACCGGACGACGGACCAGTTCCACCCCGGCCTCGAGCAGGTGGTCGACGTCGGAGGCATCGCGCACCTCGCCGGAGAGCAGCACGGCCCGGACGCGGGGGCTCGTTCGCTTCACCTCGCCGAGGATGGTCACCCCGTGCTCGTGGCCCAGCTCGAGCCCGGTCAGCACGACGTCGACGGCGCCCGGGAACGAGGCCGCCTGCTGCCGGGCCTCCATGGCCGTGGCCGCGGCGATGACCTCGTGGCCGCGCGCCGCGAGCAGTCGCGAGAGCATCGCGACCAGCGCCGGATCGTGGTCGACGAGGAGGACCCGGGATCGGCGCTCCCCGGGGATCGGCGCCCTCGACACGACCGCGACTCCGGGGACGACGGCCACGTGGGGCAGGAGCACCCGGAACACGCTTCCCCTTCCCTCCTCGGTGTCCACCTCGATGGTCCCTCCGGCGCCCTCCACGATGCCGAGCGAGATCGCGAGACCGAGGCCCGATCCGAGCCCAGGGTCCTTCGTGGTGAAGAACGGCTCGAAGATGCGCTTCCGGACGCTCATCGGGCATTCCCGTGCCCTGGTCGTGGACCGCGATCTCGACGTAGGGGCCGGGTGGAAGACCGGACGCGTCGCCGTCGCGCACCTCCACGCGGCGGGCCTCGAGCTTGATCCACCCGCCGGAAGGCGTGGCGTCGCGCGCGTTGATGGACAGGTTCAGGACGACCTGCTCCAGGCTCGTGCGTCGACAGGGGGACCTCGCCGAGCGCCGGCCCCTCGACGACGCGGACCTGGTGTCCGCGCCCCACGAGGCGAGGGATGAAGCGGGCAAGCTCGGCGAGGACCGCGGAGACGTCGGCCCGCCTCGCACCGGGCGCCTCCTTGCGCGCGAAGGAGAGGAGTTGCCGCGTCACCGCCACTCCGCGATCTGCCGCGGTCGCGACGTCGGCGAGGTCGGCGTGCGCGGGGTGGCCGGGCGGGAGGGATTCGCGAGCCAGTGCCGTGCCCGACTGGATCACCGCCAGGAGGTTGTTGAAGTCGTGCGCCACCCCGGCGGCCATGTGCCCCACCGCCTCCAGCTTCTGCGCCTGGCGGAGCTGGGCGGAGAGGCGCAGGTGCTCGGTGATGTCGCGGCCGGAGACCGCGAGCACTCCCGGGTCGCCGCCCCGGGACGCGTCGACCAACGTGTCGTAGGCCCTGACGTCCCCGTTCGGCAGGGTCGCGCGCAGCGTCGCACGCGCCAATCCCTGCTTGCGGGCCCGCTCCAGCATCTCCACGCCGCGGGCCCGGTCGGACTCCACGAATCGCTCGGTGAAGGGCACGCCGCGCAGGGCGGAGAGCGGAACGCCGAAGGTCCGCTCCACCGAGCGGCTCGCGTAGGTCATCTTTCCTTCTGCATCCACGAGGACGACGAGGTCGGACGAGCAGTCGGAGAGGAGCCGGAAGGCGGAGGCAGCCTCGGCGGCCGCCTGGCACGGAGCGGACTCACGCGCAGCGTCGTGCGTGGCCTCCTCCCGGCTGTGCGCCCAGGCGAAGAAGAGCGCCGCCGGAAGCAGCGCAGCGAGGCACGCCATGACGATGACCGGAATGGAGGGCATCGGTCCAGATCAGAGCACGGTCCGTGCCAGCGCCTGCCGAAGCGGGCCGACTTCGGGGTCGGTGCGATCCGATCATAATTGAACCGTAACTACGGCATGTTATGCGACTTCATTCGCTGAATCCCCGAGGGCGTCGGGCCACGGGGCGACCACCGGGTCCGGGGCTGGTCTGACCCGGTTCCCCGATCCCCACCCGCCTGCATCCCAACTTGCGCGTTTCCGGGATTCACGGACACTCGGGCCGATGAAGGTCGCCCTCACCATCGCGGGTTCCGATTCGGGCGGAGGAGCCGGCATCCAGACCGACCTCCACGTCTTCGCGGCCCACGGCCTGCACGGGACCACCGCCATCACGGCGGTCACCGCCCAGAACTCGACCGGAGTCCGGGCCTGGGCAACGGTGGAGCCTTCGCTCGTGGAGGCCCAGATCGACGCCGTGGCCTCCGACATGCCGGTCGCGGCGGCGAAGACCGGGATGCTGGGCACCGCGCCGGTCGTCGAGGCGGTCGTCCGGGCGCTTCGGCGCCACCGGGTCGCGCCGCTCGTGGTCGACCCGGTCATGGTGGCCCGCAGCGGCGACCGGCTGGTGGACGCCACGGCCCAGCGGGCCTACGTGGACCTGCTCTTCCCGCTCGCCACCCTGCTCACCCCGAACCTGTTCGAGGCCGAGGCCCTGCTCGGGCGGCCCGTCCGCGACCTCCAGGCGATGCGCAGCGCGGCCCGCGACCTCCAGTCCCTCGGCCCCGGCGCCGTGCTGGTGAAGGGAGGCGGCGTGCCCACGAGCGGCGAGGCGGTCGACGTCCTCTTCGACGGCCGGGAGACCCACGAGCTGTCCGGCCCGCTGATCGACACGCCCCACACCCACGGAACCGGCTGCACGCTGTCCGCCGCCATCGCGGCCCGCCTGGCGATGGGCGACCCGATCGTGGAAGCCGTCCGGCAGGCCAGGGCCTACCTCACCGAGGGGCTGCGCCATGCCTACGCGGTCGGCCGGGGACGCGGCTGCGTGCGCCACCACGGGGTCGTTGCGCCCGGCCCCTCGATTCGATAGCACCGGTTGGCCGGCACCCGGCGCGGAGGCACACGATGCTCGGATCGATCACCCTGGCGCTGCTCCTCTCGACGGCACCCGCCCCGTCGTGCGCCAGGGAGCTCTTCCGCATCGGCCGCAGCACCAACGCCAACGAGGTGGTCTACCTCGCCCGGCAAGGCGCCAACGGGGCGCTCGACCCCGACGACCCGCTGGAGGCGCAGTGGCACATGCTGGCCGAGGACGGCCACCGGGAGGGGCTCAACTTCATCGAGAAGCTCCTCGCCTACGGCTTCAGCGTGGACCCGGCCCCGAAGGGTGAGGGGTTCGTCGTGGTGCTGAAGGCCAAGAAGGACCGCCCGGTGAAGCTCACGCTGCGCGATGGCTGCCCGGCGGCGTCGGTGACCATCGCCGGGCGTCCGGCCCTGCTCCGGCGCATCTTCGTGCAGGCCGAGGAGGGCGACGGGCTGATCCCCAGCGTGGCCTGGGCCGACCTCGAGGGAGTCGACCCGGCGACCGGCGCGAAGATCACCGAGCGGGTTCTCCCGGAGTGAATCCGGGAGCGACCCGGCGGCCTACTTCCGGAACGGCCAGAGGTGGTACCACCTGGCCGCGGCGAGCGCTGCCGCGACGGCGAGCACGATGGCCCACGCCAGTGCGCGGCGGGCCCGGGCCCCTTCGTCGACGTACGGGTCCTGGAGGGAGCGGCTCGACCCGGGAGGCAGCGCGGCCCTGTCGGTGAGGACGGTCCCGAGGGGCATGTTGACGACGACCCTGCCGTTGACCGCCCAGCCGTTCCCGTCGAGGACCGGCCCGAGCGTTCGCTGGCGGAGCTTGAGCCAGGCGATCGCCACCGCGGGCCCGGAGATGACGAGCACCATCCCTGCCAGGGCGAGGAACTTGGCCCACCAGGGCTGGAGTCCCATGAACCCCGAGACGGCCGCGCCGAAGATGGTGCCGACGGCGCCGACGCCGACGCCCGAGGGCGGCGATGATGCCGACCATCTTCCCCACGTCGACGGGCTCGGGCTTCACCGGCTTCGCCCCCACCGCCACGCCGGTGGCCTTGTCGGCCGCCTGCGCGAGCCGGCCCTCGGCCTCCTTGTCCTTGGCTGCGGCGAACTTGGCCGCCTGCTCGCTGATGGCCCGGATGGCCCGCTTGTAGGGAGACCAGAAGGCCTGGCGCAGGCTGATGGGGTTCTCCACGATCTTGGTGACCGTCGCGTCCCAGTCCCTGCCCTTGCGGTCGTAGAAGAGCGCGTTCCGCCCGACCGAGAGGAAGTCGGAATCACCCTGCGTGACGCAGGCCGCGATCTTCATGGCCTCGCCACCGGGCCGCTTGCAGTCACAGTAGGCGATGAACATCCGGCTGGGGACGGCGATGACGGCATGCGCCGCCGGGTCGTCCACCTTCACGCAGAGATGGCAGGCGCGGCCGTCGATGTAGAGCGTGCCGGCCTGGAAGACCGCCGGCATGCGCGGGTCGTAGAAGTCGGCGAAGTTCACGAAGTTGCGAACCAGGCGGTACAGGTCCCGGCGGTACCGCACCATCCGGACCACCTCCACGACCTCGTTCGCCTCGTCCTTGCGGGCCTCGTCCTGGACGATGAGGGCCTCGACGTCGGCCTTGCCGGTCCCGGCGAGGAGCTCCGCCACCCGGGCGGCCCCGAGCTTCTCCACCCGGGCGCCCTTGCGCGCGGCGAGCCAGGTCTCGTACGGCGCGAGCGCGCCCTTGATGGACTCCCATTCGGCTGCCGTGAGCGCAGCGCGACCGGCCCCGAGGACCGGCGACACCGCGTCCTTCTGCAGGGCGGCCACTGCGCCGGTCCAGGCCGGGTTCACCCCCTCGCCGAGTGGCAGTGGGCGGCCGGCGGCGATGCGCGCGATGGGCAGCGACGAGACCTCGGCGCTGGCCGGGGACAGGTCCTTGCCCGCCATGGCCGCGATCTCCACCTCGGGACGGGCGAGGAGCGGCGGCATGCGGTCGTCGATGGCGGCCAGGCCGACCCGGGTGAAGTAGTCGTCGACCTTTGCCCGCGCCGCACGGACCGCGTCGGCGGCCGCCGGGGTGGCGTCCCCGAGCACCTGGATGGAGGCGCCACGCCCCTCCTTCCACCACGCGTCGAAATCGGCGAGGTCGGCCCAGAAGGCCTCGAGCCGCGTCCGATCGAGCCCCGGCTTGCCGCTGCGGTCGGTCACCTCGCCCGCGCAGGCCATGGCGTCGACGATGACCTGCCGGACGGCCCCCTCGGGAGCCGACTCCGGCACCACGACGCCGTCGCCGTTGAAGAGGGTCTTCGTGAACACGTTGGAGAGGTCGGCCACGTCGTCGAGGGTGATCTCCGTCGCGTCCGGCTTCCCCGCGGCGACGAGGATCTGGCGGGCCGCGGCGAGGAGCGCCTTCCCCTCCGGCGTGTCCTCGCGGATGTCGGCGAGCGGGAGCGTGTCCTTGCCCTTCACCACGTCGCCGAGGTCCTTGAGCCGGGCATCGGCGAACTTCACGGCGGCGATCACCTCCGGCGCGCGGACGCGGCCGTCCTTGTCGGCATCGAGGAGGGCCAGCGTGGCCGCGTCGATCTCGAGCCCCTTCGTCGGGCAGGCCAGCGCGACCCAGAGCTTCTGGTCGAGCCGGTCGATGTTCCGGAGATCGTCCGCGCCGTCGAGCTGGACCTGGTCGAGACCCCCGACGCGGTGGAACCGCCACCGGTGCGGGGAGGAGCTGGAGGTCGCTGCCATTCGTTTCACCTCGTGGAAGGGGCCTACATCTTGCCGAACGACGGCGTCCGGCGCCGTGCCTGGATGGGTATACTCCTCGTCCATGTCAGGGGAGGCAACGAGGGAGGCGGCACCGGTACGCCGGATCCGGGCGATCCGCAACATCGGGATCATGGCCCACATCGACGCGGGGAAGACCACGCTCTCCGAGCGCTTCCTCTTCGCGGCCGGCCGCACCCACAAGATGGGCGAGGTCCACGACGGCCTGGCCGTCATGGACTGGATGGACCTCGAGCGCGAGCGCGGGATCACCATCACCTCGGCGGTGAGCACCTTCGACTGGGCCGGCCACGAGATCCACCTCATCGACACCCCGGGCCACGTGGACTTCACGGTCGAGGTCGAGCGGAGCCTGCGCGTCCTGGACGGCGCCGTGGTGGTCTTCGACGCCGTCAACGGGGTCGAGCCGCAGAGCGAGGCCGTCTGGCGACAGGCCGATCGCTACCGCGTCCCCCGCATCGCGCTCGCGAACAAGATGGACCGGGTGGGGGCCGACTTCGAGGAAACCCTGCGCTCCATGCGGCGTCACTTCCCGGACCATCACAGCGCAGCGGTCCAGCGCCCCCTCGGCGCCGGCGCCGGGTTCTCGGGGCTCGAGGACCTGGTCGGGCGCAACACCATCACCTTCGCCGACGACGACGACCCGCGCGCCTTCGTGGTGACCCCGGGCCTCTCTCCGGAAGGGGAGACCGCCCGACGGGATCTCCTGGCGACGCTCGCCGACGTCGACGACGGGGCCGCGACGGCGCTCCTCGAGGACGCCGATCTGGACGCGGACGCCATGAGCGCCGCGGTGCGGCGGGCCACGCTCTCCGGGAAGTTCGTCCCCCTCCTCTGCGGGTCGGCCCTCCGCAACAAGGGCGTCCCGCAGGTCCTGGACGCCGTCTGCGAATGGCTCCCGTCGCCCCTCGACGTCATGCCCCCGCACGGCGTCGATGCAGCCGGGGTCGACGTGACGGTCCCGAGCCCCTCCGACGACGGACCGCTGGTGGCGCTCGCCTTCAAGGTGTCGCTCCTCGACGAGCTGCGCCGCTTCGTGTTCCTGAGGGTGTACTCCGGCCGCATCGCCGAGGGGGACGAGGTCTGGAACGCCAGCCAGGGTCGGAAGGAACGGGTCTCCCGGCTGCTGCTCATGCACGCATCGCAGAAGCGGCGCGTGCCGGCCCTGGGCGCCGGCCAGATCTTCGCCGTCATGGGTCTCAAGGACACGAGGACCGGGGACACGCTCACCACTCCGGGGCACGGATTGATCCTCGAGCGCATCTCGGCATACGAGCCGGTCATCTCGGCCGCCGTGGAGGCGCGGAGCCTGGGCGACCGGGAACTCCTGCTCGAGGCCCTGGCGCGCATCGCCGACGAGGACCCCAGCTTCCGGTTCGGCGAGAATCCCGACACCGGGCAGCTGCTCATCTCGGGGATGGGGGAACTCCACCTGGAGATCGTGGCCGAGCGGCTGAAGCGCGAATTCCACCTGGAGGTGCGCACCGGGGAGCCGCACGTCCTCCTGCGGGAGACCCTCACCGCGGAGGCGGACGGCGAGGGGCGCTTCGAACGGTCGTTCGAGGAGGAGGAGATCTTCGGGCAGGCCAGCGTCTCCGTCGCTCCCTTGCCGCGCGGCGCGGGCTTCCGGTTCTCCCTCTCCGCCGAGGCGCGGGCCCTCCCCTTCCTGCGGGGCGAGACCCTGGAGATGGCCGCGGCGGGGGCACGGGAGGCCGCCGAGACCGGTGTCCTGGAAGGGCATCCGCTCCAGGACGTCGAGGTGACCCTGACCGGCGCCACGTGGCGGGACGGGGCGTCGAAGCCGTTCGCCTACAAGGTCGCGGTCGCCGACGCGGTGCGCGACGCCGCGACCCGGGCGGGGCCCGTGATCCTCCAGCCCATCATGCGAACCGAGGTGGTGCTCCCCTCCGAGTACCTGGGCGAGGTGCTCGGCAGCCTCGACAGGCGCCGGGGATCCGTGCTCGACGTCTCCGACCGGGGCTCCGCGGTGAAGGTCATCGACGGGGAGGCCCCCCTTCGGCGGATGTTCGGCTACGCGACCGAGCTCCGCTCCCTGACCCAGGGGCGAGCCGTCTTCACCATGCGCTTCGATCGGTTCGACCAGTCGGCCTGAGAGCGTCCCCGTCGGGCGGTCCCTCGACAAACCGTTTCGGGCGCGCTAGACAATTTGGCGGCCCGCGCTACAGGGGTGGCCCGGGCCCACCGGGAACGGGTCCCGCGCGAACGACGAAGGAAGTGCTGGATGGCCAGTGGAGTCGTGAAGTGGTTCAACGATGCGAAGGGCTTTGGATTCATCACGCAGGACGGCGGTGGTGAGGACGTCTTCTGCCACCACACGGCCATCCAGACGGAAGGATTCCGTACCCTCAAGGAAGGTCAGAAGGTGGAGTTCGAGGTAAAGAAGGGGCCGAAGGGTCTTCAGGCCGCCAGCGTCCGGCCGCTGTAAGCTACAGGCCGAGCCGTTCGGTGGAGGCCCGGCCGACGGCCGGGCCTTCGCATTTCCCTACCCGAGAGGCCCCTGCCTCCAGGAGTTCACATGGTCTTCAACCCCGGTTCGACGAAGCGACAGAAGGAAGCCGCCCGCCGCGACAAGCAGCGCAAGAAGGACGAGCGGCGAGAGACGCGCAAGCGAGAGAAGGAGACGAACCCCGGTTCTCCGGGAACGCCCGGCGAGGATCCGGACATCGCCGGAATCGTGCCCGGGCCCCAGCCCATCCCGGAGGACTGACCGGGCGGGGCACTACAGCCGCTGCAGCACCTCGTCGGCCATGGCCCGGGTGGAGAGCTTCCCCCCCAGGTCGGCCGTACGCGCTCCCTCGGTGATGGCCGCCTCGGCTGCCCGCTCCACCGCCGCAGCCTCGGCCGGGAGGTCGAGCGAGTGGCGCAGCATCATGGCCACCGACAGGATGGTCCCGAGCGGGTTCGCGATCCCCTTGCCCGCGATGTCCGGCGCGGAGCCGTGGATGGGCTCGTAGAGCCCGGGACCGCGGTCTCCGAGCGACGCCGAGGGGAGCATGCCCATCGATCCGGCGAGAACGGCCGCCTCGTCGGTCAGGATGTCCCCGAACATGTTCTCGGTGACGAGCACGTCGAAGGAGGCGGGCGCCTGGACGAGGCGCATGGCCGCGGTGTCGACCAGCATGTGGTCGAGCGCGACGTCGGGGTTGTCCTTCCCCACCGCCGTGGCCACCTGGCGCCAGAGGCGCGACGACTCGAGGACGTTGGCCTTGTCGACCGAGGTCACCTTCTTGCGACGCCCCTTCGCCAGCCGGAAGGCCAGCTCGGTGACGCGCCGCACCTCGTAATCGGCGTAGTCGAGGGTATCGACGGCGTGCTCGTGCCCGTCCTTGTGGTGGCGGCCCTTGGGCTCGCCGAAGTAGAGGCCGCCGGTCAGCTCCCGGATGACCAGGATGTCGACCCCGACCAGCCGGTCGGCCTTGAGCGGCGAGGCGTCGACGAGCGACGGGTGCACCCGGACCGGGCGCAGGTTGGCGAAGACGCCCAGTCCCTTGCGCAGCCCGAGCAACCCCTGCTCCGGCCTGACCTTGGCCTTCGGGTCGTCCCATTTCGGCCCGCCCACGGCGCCCAGCAGGACGGCGTCCGCAGCCTGGCAGTCACGCAGCACGTCGTGGGTGAGCGCGACGCCGTGCGCGTCGATGGAACACCCGCCCATGAGCCGCTCGGCGAAGCGGAATTCGTGCCCGCCCTTCCGGGCCACCGCGTCGAGAACCCGGAGCGCCTCGGCCGTCACCTCGGGCCCGATCCCGTCGCCCGGCAGAACCACGATCGTCGCCTTCATTTCGTCTCCCCGGGCCGGCGCGCCGTCAGGACGCGACCGTGATCCCGTACTCGACCGAGTCGCTGAGCGCGCGCCAGCTGGCCTCGATGATGTTGGTGGAGGCCCCGACGGTGCTCCACCGCCGATCGCCCATGTGCGTGTCGATGAGGACGCGGGTCACCGCGCCCGTGCCCCGTTCGCTGTCGAGGATGCGGACCTTGTAGTCGGTGAGCTTCATCTGCCCGACCTTCGGGTAGCGTGGCTGGAGCGCCTTCCGGAGCGCGGAATCGAGGGCGTCGACCGGGCCGTCGCCCTCGGCGGCGGTGTGCAGCACCTCTCCGTCGATCCGCACCTTCACCATGGCCTCGGCGAAGATCCCCCTCCCGGTGCGGTGCTCGACGTTGACGAGGAAATCCACGAGCTCGAAGGGGGCCCGGTATCCGGGCTCCTGCCGCTTCATGAGCATGGCCACCGAGGCCTCGGCGGCCTCGAAGGAGAACCCCTTCGACTCGAGCTCCTTGATCTCCCCGAGCACGCCGCCCACGTCCCCGCCGACGATGCCCATCTCCTCGGCCTTGGAGAGCAGGTTGCCGCGCCCGGACAGCTCGCTCACCACCACCCTCATGCGGTTGCCCACCAGCACCGGGTCGAGGTGCTGGTAGGTGGCCTCGTTGCGGCGCATGGCCGCCACGTGGATCCCGCCCTTGTGGGCGAAGGCCGACTTGCCCACGTAGGGCTGGTGGTCGTCGGGCGCCTGGTTGGCGAGCTCGGCGACGAACCGGGACACCTCGGTGAGGGTGTGCAGGCGGCCCGGGGGCAGGCACTGGAGGCCCAGCTTCAGCTCGAGCGCCGGGATGACCGAGCAGAGGTTGGCGTTCCCGCAACGTTCGCCGTACCCGTTCACCGTGCCCTGGATGTGGGTAGCGCCCTCGTGGACGGCGGCCAGCGAGTTGGCCACCGCGGTCTCGCTGTCGTTGTGGGCGTGGATCCCGAGCGGCCGGGCCACCTTCCCCTTCACCGCCCGGACCACCTCGGCGATCTGCCAGGGGAGCGAGCCGCCGTTGGTGTCGCAGAGCACGACCGTCTCGGCTCCGCCGCGCGCGGCCGCCTCCAGCGTGGCGAGCGCGTATCCCGGATCGGCCCGGTAGCCGTCGAAGAAGTGCTCGGCGTCGTAGATCACGCGCCGCCCCTGGGCGGCGAGGAAGGCCAGGCTCTTCTCGATGATGCGGAGGTTCTCCTCGAGGGTGGTGCGAAGGACGTCGGTGACGTGCAGGGTCCAGGTCTTTCCGACCACGGTGCACACCGGGGCTCCCGACTCGACCAGCGCCCGGATGTTGGAATCGTCCTCCGGACCGCCTCCCACCCGGCAGGTGGAACCGAACGCGGCGATGCGCGCGGTCGTCCACGGGAGGTCGCGCGCGCGTGCGAAGAACTCGGCGTCCTTGGGATTGGACCCGGGCCACCCGCCCTCGATGAAGGTCACTCCCAGCTCGTCGAGCCGCTGCGCGATGGCGATCTTGTCGTCGCAGGAGAGGGAGATGCCCTCCCGCTGGGTTCCGTCCCGGAGGGTGGTGTCGTAGATCTGGATCACGCGCCCTCCCGCAGGCGTTGCTCGTGCTCCTCGATGAGGGACTCGAAGCGCAGGATGTACCCCAGCTCGTCCACCCCCTCGAGCAGGCAGGTCCGGGCGAATGGATCGATGGGGAACTTCACGACGGTCCCGTCGGGCAGGCGGAGCGTCTGCGTGGCCAGGTCGATGGTCACCTCGGCGTCCGGCTGCCGGGCCAGCTCCGCCAGGAGCGAGGCATGGGCCCCGGCGTCGATGGCGACGGGCAGGAGGCCGTTCTTGAGCGCGTTGTTCCGGAAGATGTCGGCGAACGAGGTGCTCACCACGGCCCGGAAGCCGAAGCCGGTGAGCGCCCAGGGCGCGTGCTCCCGGGAGCTCCCGCAGCCGAAGTTGTCGCCGGCGAGCAGGACCTTGGCGCCCTGGGCGCGGGGCGCGTTGAGCGGGAAGCCGGGGACCGGGACACCGTCCGGCCCGTAGCGCCAGTCGGCGAAGAGGCTGGCTCCGAGGCCGTGCTTGTCGGTGGTCTTGAGGAAGCGGGCGGGGATGATCTGGTCGGTGTCGATGTCGTTCTGGGGGACGACGACCACCCTGGACGTGAGCGAGATGAACTGGGCCATGGCGGGGTCCCTCAGGAGCGGAGCAGCGTGCGCGGGTCGGTGACCTTGCCGGTGACGGCGGCCGCGGCGGCGGTGAGCGGCGAGGCCAGCAGCGTCCTGCCACCCTTGCCCTGGCGCCCTTCGAAGTTGCGGTTCGACGTGGAGACCGCGTACTCGCCGGGCTGCAGCTGGTCGCCGTTCATGGCGATGCACATCGAGCAGCCCGGATTGCGCCACTCGGCGCCGGCCTCGACGAAGACGCGGTCCAGGCCCTCGGACTCGGCCTGCATCTTCACCGGC
Source organism: uncultured delta proteobacterium (assembly GCA_963818535.1). GTDB lineage: Bacteria > Myxococcota > Myxococcia > Myxococcales > Anaeromyxobacteraceae > CAIOAK01. Next base: position 1,103,301 of record CAWFSM010000008.1, read on the forward strand.
TGCGAGCCGGGCACCACCAGGACCCGCATGCCGGGCGCCACCTTGCGCCCCCGCAGGACGGTGGCCGCGGCGCGGAGGTCGGAGATGCGACCATTGGTGCAACTGCCGATGAAGACCACCTGCACCGGCTGGCCGGCGATGGGCTGGCCTGGGCGGAGCCCCATGTAGGCGAGCGCCTTCTCCAGGGCGGCCCGCTGCGAGGCGTCGGCGAGCGAGGCGGGATCGGGGATGCGCCCGCCGATGGCGATGCCCATGCCAGGGTTGGTCCCGAAGGTGATCATCGGGTCGAGCGCCGCGGCGTCGAGGGAGATGCTCCGGTCGAACCGGGCTCCCGGATCGCTGGGCAGCGTGCGCCAGCGGGTGAGGGCGCGGTCCCAGGCCGCTCCCTTCGGCGCGGCCGGGCGTCCGGCCAGGTACTGGAAGGTGACGTCGTCGGGCGCCACCAGTCCGGCGCGGGCGCCGCCTTCGATGGCCATGTTGCAGACCGTCATGCGCTCCTCCATGTCGAGGGCGCCCATGCCGTTGCCGGTGAACTCGAAGACGTGGCCGGTCCCGCCCCCCACGCCGATGCGGGCGATGAGGGCCAGGATGACGTCCTTGGCGGAGACTCCCGCGGGCAGCCGCCCGTCCACCCGGACCTCGTAGTTCCGGGGGCGGTGCTGGAGCAGGCACTGGGTGGCCAGCACGTGCTCCACCTCGCTCGTGCCGATGCCGAAGGCCAGCGCGCCGAAGGCGCCGTGGGTTGCGGTGTGGCTGTCGCCGCAGACGATGGTCATGCCCGGCTGGGTGAGCCCCTGCTCGGGCCCCATCACGTGGACGATGCCCTGCGTCGGGCTGTTCCGGCCGTGGAGGGGAACCTCGAACTCGCGGCAGTTCTCCTCGAGCTGGCGGAGCTGCGCGGCGGCCTGCTCGTCGATCACGGGCCCGCGGGTGGGGATGGAGTGGTCGGCGGTGGCGGTGGTGAGGTCGGGACGACGGACCCGCAACTGCCGCGACCGCAGGCCCGTGAAGGCCTGGGGCGAGGTCACCTCGTGGACCAGGTGACGGTCGATGTAGAGGACGGCGGGGGCGCCCTCCTCCTGCGCGACGACGTGGGAATCCCAGAATCTTCTGCAGCAGCGTGCGAGGCTCGGTCATGTGGGTCCGGCGGTTCGGGAAAAGGGCCGGCCAGTATACACGACCCATCCGGAACCGACTCGGCCCCACGCCTCCCGGGGGAAGCGCGGGGCCGAAGGGTGGCCGGTACCGCCTAGATCCCGAGCTTCTTGAAGAAGTCGGTGCCCTTGTCGTCGACCAGGATGAAGGCCGGGAAGTTCACCACGTCGATCTTCCAGACGGCTTCCATCCCCAGTTCGGGGAAGTCGATGCACTCGACCTTCTTGATGTTCTCCTCGGCGAGCACGGCGGCCGGGCCGCCGATCGAGCCCAGGTAGAACCCGCCGTACTTCTTGCAGGCGTCGGTGACCTGCTGGCTGCGGTTCCCCTTCGCGATCATCACGAGCGACGCTCCGTGCGACTGGAGCAGGTCGACGTAGGAGTCCATGCGTCCGGCGGTGGTCGGACCGAAGGAGCCGGAGGGCTTTCCCTTCGGGGTCTTGGCCGGGCCGGCGTAGTAGACCGGGTGGTTCTTGAGATAGTCCGGCACGCCCTTCCCGGAGTCGATGAGCTCCTTGAACTTGGCGTGGGCGATGTCCCGGGCCACCACCAGCGTTCCGGTGAGGAGCAGCGGCGTCGAGACCGGGTGCTTCGACAGCTCGGCCACGATCTCCTTCATGGGCCGGTTGAGGTCGATCTTCACGCCGTGCTCGTGCTTGCCCTTGTACTCCGCGGGGATGAGCCGCCCGGGGTTCCGGTCGAGGTCCTCGATGAAGACCCCTTCCCTGGTGATCTTGGCCTTGGCGTTGCGATCGGCCGAGCAGGAGACGCCCATGCCCACCGGGCAGGAGGCGCCGTGGCGCGGCAGGCGAACCACCCGGATGTCGTGGGCGAAGTACTTGCCGCCGAACTGGGCGCCGATGCCGAGCTTCTGGGCCTGGACGAGAAGCCGCTTCTCCAGCTCCACGTCGCGGAACGCCTGTCCGTGCGCATTCCCCTCGGTGGGCAGCCCGTCGTAGTACTTGGTCGAGGCGAGCTTCACCGTCTTGAGGTTCGTCTCGGCGGAGGTGCCGCCCACCACCACGGCGATGTGGTACGGCGGGCAGGCCGCGGTGCCGAGGTACTTCATCTTGTCGACGATGAACTTCTCGAGCTTCTCCGGCGTGAGCAGCGCCTTCGTCTCCTGCCAGAGCATGGTCTTGTTGGCGGAGCCGCCGCCCTTGGCGACGAAGAGGAACTTGTACTCGGCGCCCTCGGTCGCGTAGAGGTCGATCTGGGCCGGCAGGTTGGTGCCGGTGTTGACCTCGTCGTACATGTTCAGGGCGGAGGTCTGGGAGTAGCGGAGGTTCTCCTCGGTGTAGGTCCGGTAGACCCCCTTGGAGATCCACTCCTCGTCCTTCACGCCGGTCCAGACCTGCTGCCCCTTCTTGCCCATGATGGTGGCCGTGCCGGTGTCCTGGCAGATGGGCAGCTCTCCCTGCGCGGAGATCTCGGCGTTGCGCAGGAAGGCGAGCGCGACACCCTTGTCGTTGGGCGAGGCCTCGGGGTCGGAGAGGATCTTCGCGACCTGCTCGTTGTGGTCGGGGCGCAGGAAGAAGGAGAGCTCGCGCATCGCCTCGTTGGCGACACGCTCGAGCGCCGAGGGCTCGATCTTGAGGATCTCCTTGCCCTCGAACGTGGTGACCGAGACGCCCTCCTTCGAGAGCGAGGCGGTAACGGGTCTGGTCCTTCGAGAGCGGGAACGGGTCCTGGTACTTGAAGTCGGGGGTGGCCATGACCCGGAAGGAAAGCAGAAGTCGCGCGAACCGTCCACGGGTTCCACGAGGGGCGAAAACGGAAGGGGCGCGACCCGCCGCGGCGATGGCCACGGCCGACGCACCCCTGGACCCCCGGAGGAGGTCTACTTCCGCTTCCCGGCCTTCTTGACGGGCTTCTTGACGGCCTTCTTCGCCACGGGCTTCTTCGCGACCTTCTTGACCGGCTTCTTCGCGACCTTCTTCGCGGGCTTGCCGGTGAGCGCCCTGGCCGCCGCCTTCACCCTCTTGACCTCGGTCTTGGCCGTCTTCTTCACGGAGGCGACGAACTTCTTCGCCCTGGCCTGGGCCTTCTTCACGCCGGCCTTCACCTTCTTGATGTCCTTCTTGACCTCGGCCGTGGCCTTCTTCTGCGCGGCCTTCACCTTCTTCATGCCGGCGTCGAACTCGGCCGCGACCACCGCCGCCTCCTTCTCCACGGCGGCCTTGCCCTCCTCGTACTTCGCCACCGCCGTCTCACCGAGCGTCGGCTGCGTCGTGATCTCCTGCTCCCCGTTCATGTCGATCCTCCCGAAATTCGTTTTGGCCCGGAATCTGGCGCGACCAATGGTTTACGCACCCCCGACGGGAACTGCAACAGGGGGGCGGCGTTCATCCCCGTCCAGGCCTCCCGGACGCCTTGCCTCGGCCTCGCCGACCGGGTAGTGCTGCCCCGGGCCGCCCGACGCGCGGCCCTGGAGGGGAGACCATGGCGAAGCCCAAGATCGAGGAACTGGTTGCCGGGAAGGGCCTGGAGGCGGTCCGGGGGAAGAACGTCCGGGTCCACTACACCGGCTGGCTCCTCGACGGCACGAAGTTCGATTCCTCCGTGGGCGGCGAGCCGTTCACCTTCCAGCTCGGGGCCGGCGAGGTCATCGAGGGCTGGGACCGGGGCGTGGCCGGCATGAAGGTCGGCGGCAAGCGGAAGCTCACGCTTCCCGCCGAGCTGGGCTACGGCGCCCGCGGCGCCCCTCCCGACATCCCGCCCAACGCGACCCTGGTGTTCGAGGTGGAGCTCCTCGGGGTCTACTGAAGCCTCGATGCGCGCGAGCTGCAGCCGATGCCTTCGCCCCGCGGAGTTCTGCGTCTGCGAAGGGCTCGCGCCCGCTCCCTCCCGGAGCCGGGTGGTGCTGCTCCAGCACCCCCGGGAGGCTCGCCTGGCCATCTGCTCCGCCTGGCTCACCCGGCTCGCGCTGGAGAACGCCGAACTGCACCAGGGCGTCGCCTTCGAGGATTCGCCCCGCGTCCGGGAGCTGGCAAGCCTTCCCGGGGCCGCCATCCTCTACCCGGGGCCCGGCTCGACGCCGGCCCGGGAGCTGGCGCGGCATCCCCCTCCGGTCCTCTTCGCCGTGGACGGGACCTGGCACCAGTCCGAGAAGATGCTGCGCCTCTCCCCGACCCTGGCCTCCCTTCCTCGCGTCTCGGTCGACGCCGGACGCCCCAGCGGGTACGGAGACCTGCGCGCCGAGCCGGGCGCCGTCCACCTGTCGACCCTGGAAGCCGTGGCGCTCGCCCTGGGGGATCTGGAATGCGCACCGGAGCGCTTCGCCCCCATGATCGCCGCCTTCCACCGGAGCGTTGCCCTGCAACTCGCCTGCTCCCGCGGCGACCGGCGCAGCCCGCGCCACCGGGGAGAGGCCTGGCGGGACCGCTCACCGGGCCCGCAGGACGAACACGATCGCCCCCGCCACCCCGGCGAGCCCAAACGCGGCGTATAGCGCCCCGGCCGCCACCGCCTTCCAGCCGGTCAGCGGCCCCGAGTTGGTGCGGACGACGCCGCGCACGAAGCCGTCACGCACGCCCATCCAGGCCGTCAGCGCACCCGACACCGCCAGCACGGCGACCACGAGCCAGTGCAGGGGGCTCGACCCGTCGAGGAGGACCTCCATGGGGGCGAAGGATACCCTCCTTCCGCGCAGTTGCGAGCGGTCCGGGGCTGCGGTACACGCCCCGGATGGCAGAATCGGCACGTCCAGGGAACTTCCTCACCGACATCGTCGACGCCGACCTCGCGGCGGGCCGGGTGGCGCGGTCCGATCGTCACCCGCTTCCCTCCCGAGCCGAACGGCTTTCTCCACATCGGCCACGCGAAGTCGATCCTCCTCAACTTCGGCCTCGCCGCCCGCTACGGGGGACGCGCCCACCTCCGCTTCGACGACACCAACCCCACCACCGAGGACACGGAATACGTCGAGTCCATCGAGAACGACGTCCGCTGGCTGGGCGGCGACTGGGGCGAGCACCTCCACTTCGCATCCGACTACTTCGGGAAGATGTACGCCTGCGCCGAACGGCTCGTCCTGGACGGGAAGGCCTACGTCGACAGCCAGTCCCAGGAGGCCATCCGGGAGCAGCGGGGCAGCTTCGAGCGCCCGGGCGTGGCGAGCCCCTTCCGGGACCGGTCCCCTGCGGAGAACCTGGAACTCCTGCGCCGCATGCGCTCGGGTGAGCTCCCCGACGGCGCCGCCGTGCTGCGCGCCCGCATCGACATGGCGCATCCCAACGTGCTCATGCGGGATCCCCTCCTCTACCGGATCCGCCACGCGCACCACCACCGCACCGGTGACACCTGGTGCATCTACCCCATGTACGACTGGGCCCACCCTCTCGAGGACGCCATCGAGGGGGTCACCCACTCGATCTGCACCCTCGAGTTCGAGTCGAACCGGGAACTGTACGACTGGGTCCTCGACAACACCGGCCCGTGGGACCCGCGCCCCCGGCAGTACGAGTTCGCGCGGCTGGCCCTCGGCTACACGGTGATGTCGAAGCGGAAGCTCCTGCAGATCGTGAACGAGAAGCGGGTCTCGGGCTGGGACGATCCCCGGATGCCCACCATCGCCGGCATGCGCCGGCGCGGAGTCACTCCCGAGGCGCTGCGCGACTTCGCCGACCTCATCGGGGTCGCGAAGAACAACAGCGTGGTCGACATCGGCAAGTTCGAGTTCTGCATCCGGGGCGATCTCGAGCGGCGCTCGCCGCGGGCCCTGGCCGTCCTCGACCCGGTCCGGCTCACGCTGACCAACTGGACGGGCCCCGACGAGGAGCTCGACCTTCCCTGGTGGCCCGCCGAGCCGGAGCGCGGGGGCAAGCGCAAGGTTCCGTTCGGGCGCGACCTCCTCGTCGAACGGGACGACTTCTCGCTGGACCCTCCCCCCGACTGGAAGCGGCTCGCTCCCGGTCGCGAGGTCCGGCTCGCCGGTGCGTTCGTGGTCCGCTGCGACGAGGTCGTCCGCGGACCCGGACGGAGAGGTGGCCGAGATCCGCTGCACGTACGACCCGGCCTCCCGCGAGGGCGGTGGAGCGCGGCGCGGGCTCGGCACGATCCACTGGGTTCACGCAGCCCGCTCGGTCCCCGCCCAGGTCCGGCTCTACGACCGGCTCTTCACGGTGGAGCAGCCGGACGCGGCCGGGAACTTCCTCGACGTGCTCAACCCGGACTCCCTCTCCTCGGCCCCGGGCGCGCGGGTCGAGCCGGCGCTTCGCGACGCGGCTCCCGGAACGCACTGGCAGTTCCTCCGGGAGGGGTACTTCTTCGTCGACCCGGTCGATTCCCGGCCGGGCGCCCCGGCCTGGAACCGCACCATGACGCTCAAGGACACCTGGGCGACGCGGGCGGCCCCCGCCGGGACCCGGCGACCGGCCCGGCCCGCCCGGGAGCCTTCCGAGCCATCCGCCCCGCAGGAAGGCTCGGGGAGAGGCCCGGGCCGAGCAGCGAGCAGCCGACCCCGCGCTGGCCGCGCTCCACGCGCGCCTGGCGGCCATTCCTGGCCTCTCGGCCGACCAGGCCGACCTTCTCTCCGCCGATGCGGCCACGGCGGCCTGGTTCGACGCCGCCGTCGCCGCCGGAGCCTCGCCCGGCCCCACGGCTCGCTGGCTCCTCAACGAGCTCCTCGGCCTCGCCGGTGATGCGCCCCTCGGCTCGCTGTCCCTCCAGGCGGCCGATTTCGGCCGCTTCGTCGTGGTCGCGGAGTCCGGCCGGACCACGGGAGCCGGGGCGAAGGCGCTGCTCGCGAGCCTCGTCGACCGTCCGGGCGACCCGGCTGCGCGGCTGGCCGAGCTCGGGCCTCGAGAAGGTCGACGACCGCGCCGCCGTGGACGTCGCCGTGGCTCGCGTCCTCGCCGCCAAGGCCGTCCGAGGTGGCGCGATACCGGGCCGGCGAGAAGAAATTGCTCGCATTTCTCCTCGGGGCGGTCATGCGGGAAACCCAGGGCAAGGCCGACCCGAATACGATAAGGATGGCGCTCCAGGAAGCGCTGGGCTGACTCCCACCCACAAGGAGAAGACATGCGTAGACTCGCATTTGCCATCCCCGTCCTCGCCGCCCTCCTGGCGGTCCCCGCCACCACGCGCGCCGAGTGCGGCGGGAAGCCCATCTCGCTCGGCCTCGTCACCCCCGTCCAGATCGTCCCGGAGAGCCAAGGGCATCAGCGGCTTCCGCTTCAGCCTCCTCTACGGCAACAACGCCTTCGTGAACGGCTTCGACCTCGGCCTCGTCAACATGACCTCCGGCGGAGCCGAGGGCGTGCAGTGGGGCGCGGTCAGCATCGTGAACGGCGAGTTCAAGGGCTGGCAGGGCAACTGGGTCGTGAGCATCACCGGCGGGAACTTCGAGGGGCTCCAGACCGGCCTCTACAACCAGGCCAGGCACGTGAAGGGCCTCCAGCTCGGCCTCGTGAACCAGACCGACACGATGGAGGGCGTCCAGATCGGCCTCATCAACATCATCCACAAGGGCGGGATGCTGCCCGTCTTCCCGTTCTTCAACTTCTCCTTCAAGTGAGCCGACGCGTCCTGTCGCTCGCGCTCGTCCAGGCCACCGAGGACCGCGGTTGAGCACCTTCCGACGATCGATACGGCCCGTGGGCGCTCATCACGGGAGCCTCGGAGGGCATCGGCGAGTCCTTCGCGCGCGCCCTCGCCACCCGCGGGCTGCACCTCCTGCTCGTGGCGAGGCGCCCGGGACCGCTCGAGGCGCTCGCCGCCGAGCTCCGCACCGCCCACGGAGTCCAGGTCCGCACCGCCACGGCCGACGTGGCCCGCCCGGATCTCGTCGCCGTGCTGGACACGCTCGCCGGCGACGACGAGGTGGGCCTGCTCGTCCACAACGCCGCCTTCTCGGCGGTGGGGCCCTTCCTCGACCGGCCGCTCGACGACCTCCTGCAGGTGATCGACGTGAACTGCCGGGCCCCGCTCGCCATGGCGCACCACTTCGACGCGGAAGATGGTTCCCAGGGGCCGCGGCGGCGTCATCCTCATGTCGTCCCTCGCAGGCGGCCAGGGAACGCCGATGGTCGCCACGTACGCAGCCTCGAAGGCCTTCGAGATCGTCCTCGCCGAGGGGCTGTGGGACGAGCTCCGGTCCGCCGGGGTCGACGTGCTCGCCTGCCGCGCCGGGCCGACCCGGACGCCCAGCTACGAGGCGTCCCGCCCCCGGAAGAAGGTCCCGATGATGGATCCCGGGCCGGTGGCGGAGGAGGCGCTCGCCGCACTGGGGCGGCAGCCGGTGGTCGTCGCCGGCCGGCTCAACCGGGCGGTGAACTTCGTCATGCAGCGAATCCTCTCCCGATCGGCCGCGGTCCGCTTCATGGGCAACAACACCCGAAAGATGTACGAGTGATCCGATGCGCATCCTCCACACCATGATCCGCGTGGGCGACCTCGATCGCTCGATCCGCTTCTACACCGAGGTGCTGGGGATGACCCTGCTCCGGCGCCACGAGTACCCCGACGGCCGCTTCACGCTCGCCTTCGTGGGCTACGCACCCGAGTCGGAGGCGGCGGCCATCGAGCTGACCTGGAACTGGGACACCGCCAGCTACGACCTGGGCAACGCGTTCGGCCACGTGGCCCTCGAGGTTCCGGATGCGGCGGCCGCCTGCGCCGAGATCGAGAAGCGCGGCGGCAAGGTGGTCCGCCCGGCCGGCCCGATGAAGCACGGCAGGACGGTCATCGCCTTCGTGGAAGACCCGGACGGCTACCGGATCGAGCTCATCCAGGCCCGTTCCTGAGGCCGGTGGCGAGCGACTCCAGCTCCTGCCACCGGGCGTAGAGCCGCTCCGCCTCGGCCGCCGCCGCTTCCATCTCCCTCCGCAGGGCCGCGACACCCTCCCCGCCCCGCTGGTAGGTCGCCGGGTCGGAGAGCGCCGCCTCGGCGGCCGCCTTCCTCTCCTCCGCGGCCTGGATGGCGGACTCGATCCCCTCGAGCTCGCGCTGCTCGTTGAAGGAGAGTTTCCGGGCGGCACGGCTTCGTCCGGGCGAGGGCGGCGTCTCCGTCGTCGCGGCTCTCGCCCGCGGTTCCGGTGCGGCGCGCCGCGCGGCCGCCGACTGTGCCTTCAGCGTCCGGTAGGTCTCGTAGTTGCCCGGGTAGCGGACGGCACGTCCGTCCCCCTCGAAGGCCAGGATCGAGGTGGCCACCTTGTCGAGGAAGTACCGGTCGTGGGTGACGAGGAGCACGCTGCCGCCGAAGTCGAGGAGCAGCCTCTCCAGGACGTTGAGCGTGACGAGGTCGAGGTCGTTCGTGGGCTCGTCGAGGACCAGCACGTTCGCCCCCTCGAGGAAGAGGCGCGCCAGCAGGAGCCGGTTCCTCTCCCCGCCGGAGAGCACCCGCACCTTCATCCGCTGCATGACCGGTGGGAAGAGCAGGTCGTCGAGGTAGTCGCGCAGCCCCACGCGCCGATCGCCGATGGTGACGAAGTCCTCGCCCGCCATGCCCGGGGCGCCGCCCCCGGCCGCCTCGTAGACCGTCTGCTCCGGGTCGAGCGTGGCACGCTGCTGGTCGTGGTAGGCGACGCGCGTCCGGACGCCCGTGACCACCTTGCCCGCGTCGGGCTGGAGCTCGCCGAGCAGGAGCCGCAGGAAGGTCGTCTTGCCTGCGCCGTTCGGGCCGACGATCCCGACCCGCTCCCCGCGCTGCAGGATGAAGTCGACGCCCTCGAGGACCTTGCGTTCGCCGAAGGACTTCTCGAGCCCGTGGGCCTCGATCACCACCTGCGACAGGCGCGGCGGGGGCGAGGCCTGGAAGTCGGCGACGCGCGGGCGCGCGAAGCCCTTCTCGGCCATGAGGGCGCGGGCCCGCTGGATGCGCGCCTTGCTCTTGGTTCGCCGCGCCTCGGGACCCCGGCGCAGCCAGGCCACCTCCTGCGCGATCCAGCGCTCCCGCTTGTGCTGACCGAGCGCCGACTGCTCCTCGGCGACCAGCTTCTGCTCCAGGAAGGCCTCGTAGTTGCCGGGCCAGCTCGTCACGCTGCCGTCGGCGTTGATCTCCAGCATCCGATCGACCAGGTCGTCGAGGAAGTAGCGGTCGTGGGTGACGAGCACCAGCGCGCCGGACCGGGCGTCCAGCTCGTCCTCCAGCCAGTCCACCGTGTCGGCGTCGAGGTGGTTGGTCGGCTCGTCGAGGAGGAGGAGGTCCGGATGGGACAGGAGCGCCCGGGCGATGGCCACCCGCTTGCGCACTCCGCCGGACAGCTCGGAGATGGCGCGATCCCAGTCCGGCACGCCGAGCCGGTCGAGCAGGCGCCGGGCCTCGTGGGCCGTGTCCCAGCCGCCCAGGTGCTCGACCCGATCGGAGAGCGCGGCCAGCTCCACCAGCATGCGGTCGTGACGAACCGGATCGGCCTCGTCGGCGATGCGCGCCGAGAGGGCGGCGTGCGCCTCGATCGCCGCCTTGAGCGGCGCACGAGCGACCTCGAGCTCGGAGGCCACGGTGGCGCCCTCCGGGAAGTCCGGCTCCTGCGGCAGGTAGGTGACCGACGCCCCCCTCCGCAACTGGACCTCGCCACGGTCGGGCTCGGCGGCGCGCGCAAGGATGCGCAGCAAGGTCGATTTCCCGGACCCGTTCACCCCCACGAGCCCGACCCGCTCCCCCTCCTCGATGGTGAGGGTGAGCCGGTCGAGAATGGTCCGGCTGCCGAAGGCGAGGCCAATCGAGGATGCGTGCAGCAGCGTCACGAGTTCTTGGTACCATGGGGATCCCATGCAGCAGACCGAGAACCTGAACGTCGCGTCCCTCGACCTCATGCCCTCGCCCGACGAGGTGAAGGGTCGCCATCCCCTTTCCGAGCGGGCCGCGGCCACCGTGGTCTCCGCCCGGCACGCCATCGAGGCCATCCTCGACGGCCGCGACCGCCGCCTCTTCGTGGTGGTGGGCCCCTGCTCGATCCACGACCCGGTGGCCGGCCTCGACTATGCGCGCCGCCTGCGCGCGCTCGCCGACGAGCTCTCCGACACCCTCCTCCTCGTGATGCGCGTCTACTTCGAGAAGCCGCGCACGTCGCTGGGATGGAAGGGGTTCGTGAACGACCCTCGGATGGACGACTCCTTCCGCATCGACGAGGGGATGGAGCGTGGCCGCCAGTTCCTGCTCGACGTGAACGAGCTGGGACTCCCGGCCGGAACCGAGGCCCTCGACCCCATCGCTCCCCAGTACTACGGCGACCTCATCGCCTGGACCGCCATCGGCGCCCGGACCTCCGAGTCGCAGACCCACCGCGAGATGTCGTCGGGCCTCTCCACCCCGGTGGGTTTCAAGAACGGCACCGACGGCGACATCGAGGGTGCGGTGAACGCCATCCTCTCGGCCGCGGGCCCCCACAGCTTCCTGGGCGTCTCGCGGCCAGGGGCGGTCGGCCATCGTCCGCACCCGCGGCAACCGCTACGGCCACCTGGTGCTCCGCGGCGGCGGGGGACGTCCCAACTTCGACACCGTCTCCATCTCGCTCGCCGAGGAGGCGCTGGCCAAGGCCAGGTTGCCGAGGAACCTGGTCGTCGACTGCTCCCACGCCAACTCCTGGAAGAAGCCCGACCTCCAGCCGCTCGTCATGCGGGACGTGGTCCACCAGATCCGGGAGGGGAACCGGTCCGTCGTCGGCTTCATGGTGGAGAGCTTCATCGAGGCCGGGAGCCAGCCCATCCCCGCCGACCTCTCGAAGCTGCGCTACGGCTGCTCGGTCACCGACGCCTGCGTCGCCTGGGACACCACGGTCGAGATGCTCCGGCGCGCCCGCGAGGTCCTGAAGGACCTGCTCCCGGCGCGGGAGCGGCCGGTCCGATGACGACCGGGATGTCCGCCGGCTCGGTGACGAACACCCGCCCCTCGCTGGCCCGGTTCGCCTGGATCTCCATCGCCGCGGCGGTGGCGACCATCGCCCTCAAGACCGCAGCGTGGCTGCTCACCGGATCGGTCGGCCTCCTCTCCGACGCGGCGGAATCGGTGGTGAACCTGGTGGCCGCCGTCACCACGCTCGGCATGCTGACGGTGGCGGCCCGCCCGCCCGACGAGGAGCACGCCTACGGCCACGACAAGGCCGAGTACTTCGCCAGCGGCGTCGAGGGGGCCCTCATCCTGGTGGCGTCCGTGGCCATCGTCTGGTCGGCGGTGGACCGGCTCCTCCACCCGCGCGCCATCGAGCAGGCCGGGATCGGCCTCCTCGTGTCCACCGGCGCCTCGCTCGTCAACCTGGTGGTCTCCCGCGTGCTGATGCGCGCCGGGAAGAAGCACCACTCGATCGCGCTCGAGGCCGACGCGCACCACCTCATGACCGACGTCTGGACGTCGGCCGGCGTGCTCGTCGGCATCGGCATCGTCGCGGTCACGGGCTGGGACCGGCTCGACCCGATCGTGGCCATCGCCGTGGCGCTGAACATCACCTGGACCGGCGGGAAGCTGATCCGCCGCTCGGCGCTGGGTTTGCTCGACACGGCCCTGCCGCCCGACGAGCAGGCCGCCGTGCAGCGGGTCCTCGACTCCCACCGCGGCCCCGAGGTGCAGTTCCACGCGCTCCGCACCCGGCAGGCGGCGTCGCGCCGCTTCGTCTCGGTCCACGTGCTCGTGCCCGGCACCTGGACCGTGGCCCGCGGCCACTCCCTGCTCGAGCGGATCGAGCACGAGGTCCGGCTGGCCATCCCGAACGCCAACGTGATCACCCACCTGGAGGCGATCGAGGACCCGACGTCCTACGCGGACGAGGGGCTCGATCGGGCCGCTCCGGCGACCGTTTCCGAGCCGACCACCGGGGAGTGACGGGAGCGACCGTCCAGCTAGGCCGCGCGGACGACGACGCCGGTGGCGGTCTCGGCGAAGACGTACTCCGGGTGAACGCGCTCCGCGGTCTGGAGGGCCCAGGCGCGGTCGAACAGCACCACCGGACGCTCCCGGACGTCGAGCACCACCATGCCCTCGACGGCGTCCTGGAGGGCCTCGAGGTCCACCGGGGTCCCGTCGACACGGCTCGGCCAGCGGGCCAGCACCCACGGGACGGCCTCCACCCGCACCTCGACCCCGTACTCCGCCTCGAGCCGGTACTTCACCACCTCGAACTGGAGCTGACCCAGGGCGCCCAGGACCAGGTCCCCGGCCCGTCCGACCGGCGGCCGGTAGAGCTGCACGGTTCCCTCCTGGGCCAGCTGCTCGATGCCGGTGGCGAACTGCTTCCGGCGCATGGGGTCGACGAGCGCCAGCCGGCGGAAGTGCTCGGGCGCGAAGCTGGGAATGCCCTCGAAGGCGAACCTGGAGCCCCCGGTGAGGGTGTCGCCGATCTCGAAGTTGCCCGGATCGTGGATCCCCACCACGTCGCCTGCGTAGGACTCGTCGACGACGCTGCGCTCCCTGGCCAGGAACTGGGTGGGGCTGGCGAGCCGCACCTCCTTGCCGGTCCGGACGTGGGTCACCTTCATCCCGCGGACCATCTTGCCCGAGCAGATGCGGACGAACGCCACCCGGTCCCGGTGGGCCTTGTCCATGTTCGCCTGGATCTTGAAGACGAAGCCGCTGAACTCGTCCCGGGTGGGCTCGATGGGGCCGGCGTCGGACGGGCGGGCGCGCGGCGGCGGCATGAGCTCGGAGAAGGTCTCGAGGAAGGCCTCCAGGCCGAAGTTGTTCACCGCCGACCCGAAGAACATGGGAGACAGCTGCCCGGCCTCGAAGCGCTCCCGGTCGAAGCCGTCACCGGCCATCTCGAGCAGCTCGGCGTCGTGGCGGAGCCGGTCGTACCCGACGTCGTCGAGCTCCTCGCGCAGCGCCGGGTCGTCGATCCCGGTCACCTCCACCGGGGGCCTCTCGGAGCCGGCGGTGGAGCTGGAGTTGGCGCGATTCGCCTCGAACAGGTACACGCGCTTCCGCAGCCGGTGGTACACGCCGCGGAAGACGCCGCTGCGGAAGATCGGCCAGGTGACCGGGTAGACGCCGATGCCCAGCACGCTCTCCACCTCGCCGATGAGGTCGAAGGCATCGCGCCCGGGCCGGTCGAGCTTGTTCACGAACGTGAAGATGGGGATGGCCCGCTGACGGCAGACCCGGAAGAGCTTGCGGGTCTGGGCCTCCACGCCCTTGGCGCTGTCGAGGAGCATGACCGCGCCGTCCACGGCGTGGAGGGTCCGGTAGGTGTCCTCGCTGAAGTCGGCGTGGCCCGGCGTGTCGAGCAGGTTCATCTGCAGTCCCCGGTAGGGGAACTGCAGGACGCTCGTGGTGATGGAGATGCCGCGCTCGCGCTCCATCTCCATCCAGTCGGAGACGGCGCTGGCGCGTCCCCGCTTCGCCTTCACCGCGCCGGCCAGCTGGATGACGCCACCGTAGAGGAGCAGCTTCTCGGTGAGCGTCGTCTTTCCGGCGTCCGGGTGCGAGATGATGGCGAAGGTACGACGGCGTGCGATCTCGTGCTTCATGGGGTCCGCCCCTCGGGGCGGACGCTTCCTATCACGCCTTGGCGGCTTGCGCCGCCTCGTCGGCAGCCCGCGCCGCCTTCCCCTTCCAGAACTGCCGAGGGGCCATGGCGAGCGCCATGAGCAGGAGCTGGCTCGCGATGAACCCGGACAGCGCCCAGAAGGCCTTGTCCATGAAGCCGTAGGAGTGGAGCCCCACGCCGAGCATGTTCACGCCGAACCAGGAGAGGCTGGTGATGACGCCGCCGAAGATGGCCATGGTCATGATGCCGCGCTCCCGGGCGAACCCGCCCCAGCGCGCGTGCAGGATGATGGCGCACCAGAGCACGATGAGGAGCGCGCCGTTCTCCTTGGGATCCCAGCCCCAGAACCGGCCCCAGGACTGGTCGGCCCAGATGCCGCCGAGGACGGTGCCGATGAAGCTGAAGAACAGGGAGAAGGCGATGATCCCGTAGACCATCCCGGAGAGGGATTTCGAGGCCTCCGGGTTCATCCGGGCGGCGAACTGCTTCCGCAGGGTCCAGGCGATGGCGATGGCCGCGGCCAGGAACATGCCGCTGTAGCCGATGGTGATGGTGGTGACGTGGGTGGCGAGCCAGAAGTTGGAGTCGAGCACCGCCCGCATCATCTCCATCGTGTCGCCGTCGCCGGAGAGGTGGTGGGCCACGAGCAGCGAGGCGAAGCCGGAGGCGGAGGCCACCGCCGTCCCGAAGCCGTTGCGGTACATGCGCTCGAGGACGATCCCGAGGAGGACCGCTCCCCAGCCCACGAAGACGGCCGAGGAGTAGAGGTTGGTGACCGGCGGCCGCCCCTGGAGGACGATGCGGGAGATCGAGCCCGGCGGTCTGCACGATGGCGCCGGCGCAGAGCAGGCCGAAGGCGGCCGGGCGGAGGATCTCCGGCTTCCAGGCCCAGGAGGCGAAGACCGCGAGCAGCGCCAGGACGTAGATGGCCATGCCGACGTAGAAGGGCTGGGCCCGGTTGAAGGTGGTCTCGTGGTCGACGTGGGTCTGGGCGTCGGGCCAGGTTCCGAAGGTGACGACCTGAAGATCCTTCACCGCCTTGTTGAAGGCGGGGGCGTCCTGGACCGAGTAGGCCCAGGCGATCCGGGACATGGGCTCGAGTCCGGGATTCACCGCGCCCACGGCCACTCCGCGGAGCGCCTCGCCCGTGTTGGACCAGGCCTCGGCCTTCTGGCCGGGCAGCGGCGGGATGGGCCGGAAGTAGGCCAGGTCCGCGAGCGCGGCCTGGCGCTGCGCCGCGCCCGGAGCCGCGGCCCCGGCGATCTCGGCGGCCAGACCGGGCGACTGCTCGAGCTGGATGGTGTTCTTGAGCCGGTGGTAGAGGTAGAGCCGCTCGAAGAGGTTGGCGACCGCGCTCTGGTAAGGCGTGCGCAGCTTCGCGTCGATGGCCTGCGCCGCGTTGGCCTCGCGCTGGATCTCGTTGACGAACGGGATGATCTGCCGGAAGGAGTAGTAGCGATCCTTCGTCCGCTCCAGCTTCATGATTCCCAGCACGTCGGGGTTGTCGATGACGAAGATGGGCTGGAGGTCGGCCACCTGGGGCCGGAAGAGCACGTCGAGGATCCACTCGCCCGAGCTCACCGTCCGGTCCTGGTAGCGGAAGCTCTGCTGCCCACGGATCAGGAGCAGCGCGTTGCGGGCCGTCGAGTCGAGCGGCTTCAGCCGGCCGCCCTCCAGCACCGGGAGGCGAGAGAACCCGTCGACGTCGAGCCCGCGAACCTGCCCGGGGGCGCGAAGCATGAGAAGGGCCCCGACCAGCGCCAGGCCACCGGCGATCCAGGCTGCGTACTTGCCGAGCTTGCTCTTCATGTCATGCCTCCTGCGCCGACTGGGCCAGACGCGCGGCCTCGCGCTTCCGGGACGACTTCCTCAGGCTGACGGTGAAGTGGAGGATGAGCCCCACCGCCACCAGCACACACGAGATGTAGGGGATGAGCCAGCCCGGGTTCTCGACGACCTGCAGGATGGAGAGCGTGTCGCCCTTGCCGAAGCTGGCCTGGTAGAAGGCCTTGCCGTCGTAGCGCATCGGCTGGTTCATGGAGATGAGGACGTCGCGCGCCTCGCCGGTCCTGGGATTGGAGAGGAACACCAGGCTGGAGAAGTTCTTGGGGATCTCGGTGCCGGCGTACTTGTCGTGGCTGAACTTCTTCAGCGTCACGGCGTAGGGCAGGTACTGACGGCGGTGGCGCATGGCGAGCTGGTAGGTGCGCCCCTCGTGGGTGAACGACTGGGGGGCTCCCAGGCCCTGCGAGACCAGCCAGGTTCCGTAGCTCCGTCCGCCGGCGATGGGCTCGACGAAGGCCGCGCCCTGGTCGACGTCGTTGTCGGCGGTGACCGGAGGCAGCGGAGTCAGGGTGACGGCCGTTCCCACGCCGGCGGTGGCCGGCGAAGGTGGGTCGAATGGCGCGCGGTTCCGCAGCTCGGCGTTCTGGGTGAACTGGTGGACCTTCAGCGTGAGGGGCGTGCCCGGGATCGCCACCGTGCCCTCGCGCCTCAGCGTGTCCGTGCGGATGGCGTAGACGTCGTCGACCGCGGGATCGGTCACGTCGACGATCACCAGCTCCGGGTCGCGCCCCTCGATGTAGTTCACGGTCTGGCCGTTCTCGATGGCCATCTGCGACTCGACCTGGAACATGCCGGAGACGAACTCGCCGCCCACGAACAGGATCAGCCCGAGATGGACGAGCCAGAGGCCGGCCTTGCTCCAGGTGGCCTGGAGCCGGATCGCCTGGGCCGCGATGAGGTTGACCATGAGCACCAGGCCGACCGTCGCGCCTCCGGGGAAGACCGGGATCATCCACTGGGAGTTCGGGATGTTCCACCAGACCACCCAGCTGCGCATGTAGGCGTTGACCGCCCCGGCCGTGCCCATTCCGACCTGCGCGAGGGTCGCGGCGGTGACCAGGATCATGAGCGCCGCCAGGCAGACGATGGTCAGCTGGAGCGAGGTCAGGACGCGAAGGACTGGATTCTTAGCGGTCAGCAAGGCGGAGGCTCTCCAGGAGTCGGACGAAATCGGCCCGGGACGCGGCCACGGGGCCTGCGTCTCCAACCATCTTGACGAACCAGCTATTTCCTCCGGCGAAGAGGATGCCGGCGACGAGCCGGGTCTTCTCCTTGCCGTCGCTCGTGTAATCGAACACTGCGATGCTGCCGGCGGGCGCCTTGAGGGTCTTCCGGTCCCTGGCGAGCGCGGGCTCGTCCACCGGTGGCAGCCCGATCTGGTTGCGCCAGCGGTTCACGTTGGCGATCTCGCCCCCGGCCTCACCGGGGAATACGGTGACCGAGACGTCGAGCTTGCCCGGGGTGGTCGGCTTCAGGGTGGCGTAGCGCATCCCGCCGGCAGACCGGCTCTCGGTCCAGCCCTTGGGGAGCGACCACTGGAGGGTTCCGGTCGTGGAGGTGTCGGGAGGCGGGGGCAGTGCGCCGGCGGAGGCCGCCCCCATCGCGCCCATCGAGCCCTGCGGTGGAGCCACGCCAGGGTCTGCCTTCGGCACCCGGTAGTGAGCGACCTCGTCGCGGCTGCAACCGGCGGCGACCAGGAGCGCGGCGACGATCCAGAATTGCTTCCTTGCCATGCACCTTCCTCGGGAGGGGGCACGGGGACACGTTCCCCCGTGGAGGCGAAAGGCACGCCTCGGACGGGGCAGTCTTAATGGGGTCGGGGCCGGGGCACCCGAAAAGAGAGCGATGCGCTCTACATCTCGCCGCTCAGGCGGTTGGCTGCGAGGGGTCGTTCACCCCCGGGATCTTGGCCATGTGGCTCCTCGCCACCTTCCACGCGTGCTGCACCACCCAGGAGAGGGAGCGGTCGAGCCGCTGGGCCTCGTGTTCGATCTCCCGGAGCATCTCCTCGGGAAAGTAGAGCGACTGCTTCCTCTTGTCGGTGTGGTCGGCCATGGTCCCTCCCTTTTACCCTAGGTCAGGTGTCCCCGCCTCATTTGGCCCGGACCGACCGCCCCACGGCTGGCTGCCTTGACAGGAACCGTGCAGCCACCTAGCCATGGCCGGTGACCGTCGTCCTTCCCTCCACGGCGCTGCTGCTCCTCGCCCTCTCGAGCGCTCCCGACCCCGACGGCCTGGCGCGAGAGGTGCTCGCCCTCTCGGCGTCCGGCGACCCTGCCCGGATGGAACGGGTGGCCACCGTCGTCCCGGAGCCGCTGCGCGCCGACCCGGCTTACCGGAGCGCGGCCGCCGGGCGCTTGCTCGCCCGGTTCCTCGCCGCCGCGGACCTCCGCGAGACGTCGGCCGCATCGCCCGACGGTGCTCAGGGACTGCGGCGCGCCCGGGCAGCCCAGGAAGAGGCGCTGGAGGAGCTCCGTCCCCTGGTCCAGCAGGCGCCCGACGATCCGGACGTCCTCCGCGTGCTGTCGGTCTACTACGGCCTCGACGGGCGCCCCGATGAGGTGGCGCGCCTCTCGGCGCGGTTGCGCGAGGGCGCCGCGGCGGCGGATCCCTGGCTCGACTTCGCGGAGCTGGCCGCGTCCGCCAGGGGCAAGACTCCGGCCGAGGCCGAGCCGCTCCTCTCGGCCTTCGTGACCGCGCACCCGGAGATCCACCCTCCACGGATGTCGCTCGCGCGGGCGCGCCTCGCCCGGGGAGATCACGACGGGGCGATCGCGGCGCTCGACGATCTCCTCGCCGTCGACCCCGACCACGAGGCCGCGAAGGAACTCAAGGCGTCGCTGCTCGCGCCGCCTCCGGTGGAGCGCCTCACGCCGGTGGCGCCCACCGGGGTCCCGCCGCCGACGGCGCCCGGGTACCTGCCACGCAAGAAGACGGTCCGGACGTCGAGATCACCCGACTGAGACGGCACCGGGCCGCGGAGAGCTCCGCGGCCCGGGCGAGTTCCACGGCGCAGGAGCGCTACGGGGCGACCGGATTGCCCTCCGAGTACTTGAGAGGGGCCGGGTCGGGTATCGCCCCCATCCCGTGATCGACGAACGTGGGGACGGTGCCCAGGTCGATGGCGCTCGCCTCGGTGAGGTCGAGGGCCGGTGCGGACGACAGGGCCATGTACTCGCTGATCTGCAGCTGCTTCACGACGTACTGGCCGATGACCGTCCCGGTCGGAACCGAGAAGGCCTTGGCCCTGATGGCGTCGTCGACCTGGAAGCCGGCCTTGCGCAGGTCGTCCCAGACGTTGGGGAGCCCCTGCATCCAGTTGCCGTCGAACTGGAGCATGAACGGGCGGGACACTCCGCCGTTCGTGAGGGTCACGGTGTCGAGCCGGATCGGATCGTCCAGCTGGACGTAGCTGCCGTCGGCGCGCAGGAGGAACTGCTGGGTGCCGCCGAAGTCCTGCCCCTGCTGCGGGTAGTCCCAGTTGAACTGCACGGTCGCGCCGCCGATGGAGGCCTGGAGGCCCCACATCCCGCCCTGGACAGGGGCGCCGACCACCTTCCCCGCGTCCGCCTCGCCGACGGCCGCGTAGACGAGCTTCATGTAGTCCGGACTCGTCGCGTCGGTCACGAAGGAGTACGTGCTCGATGCGCTGCAGTCGGACTGGCCGCACCACTGCTGGCTGAAGACCGTGCCGGCCGGGACGAAGGCGGTCGCGTCCCAGGGATGGGCCACCGACTGGATCTCCAGCTTCACGTCGGGGACGCCGTTCACCAGCTTGACCACGTAGTTGGTGCCCGAGTTGTTGAAGTAGTACTCGCGCCCCTCCTGCAGGGCGTAGGGCACGTCGAACGCGGACGGCTTGAAGGTCGCCGTCCAGGTCTGCTGGTCGAAGGACTCGACCGCCTTCCTCACCCAGCCGGAGCCGTCGTAGCTGATGTAGACGGGCCCGCCGATGTTCACCCAGAGGAACTCACCGGCCGCGAAGACGTGCGCGACGTCGGAGGTCTGCACGGGGTGTGGCGTGCCCATGGACTGCACGGCCGGGTAGAAGGAGCCGCCGACGCGCACGTACATGAGAGGCTGCCCCTGCGAGGGCTGGTTGATTGTCACGCTTCGCCGCATGTCGGCCGGGTCGTTCTCCAGGCTGGCGAGGTCGGCGAGGGTGAACTCCGTCGACTGGGGTCCGCAGGTGGCGTAGCCGAAGGAGGGCACGCCCGGCGGGGGCGGCGGCTGGGGCGGGCCGATGACCGGGTCCCGGCACCACCTCGTCCCGTCGAAGCCGATCTGGAAGTTCACGTTGTCCCAGGTCTCCACGGCGAGGCCGGCCAGGTCGGAGAGGAACGCCGGCGCGTAGGTCCGCTTCACCAGGATGCCCGTGAAGGCCGGGCTCGTGGTGAAGGTGGGCGGGCTCTGGCTGGGCGGGACGTCGGCGCGCTGGACGGAGAGGCCGCCGGGGACCGCCTGTCCGTTGCCCCAGACCTGGTGACGACCCTGCCAGGCACCGTAGTACCCGAACATCTCCGCGCCGCCGGCGCCGGTGGCGCGGATGGGGAAGCCGAACTGCCGGGCCTTCGCCACGTCCGCACCCGTGGTCGCGTCGAACAGGCCGTAGCGGTTCACGATGTCCACGAAGGAGTCGCGGTCCTTGGTGACGGCGGCGCCGGAGCCCTTCCTCAGGGTCACCGTCTGCGCGTCGTAGACGTAGGCCACCGGGACCGAGGAGGGCACGCAGTCGGGCTGGTTGCACGCTTCCCAGTCGGGGTAGACGACCTTGCCCGAGCCGGAGCTGGCCGACTTCACGAGGACGCCGCGCGTCTCGATTGGCGTTCCGCCCTTGCCCGGCTCGGCCTGCCCCATCTTGACGACGGCCCGCCCCTGCGCGTCGCGCGAGGCCGAGGCCACGAAGCGGAACGGCACCTCCGCCTCGAGGACCTTCGCGTCCATCCTCCAGACGCCGTAGTCGGTGTAGGAGCCGTCCACGTTCTGGGTGGGTGCGGTGTCGATGACCACCTTGACCTGGATGGTGTATGGCACGTCGTTCATCATCGGCATGCGGAACCAGGCCTTGACCACGTTCGGAGCGGTCGCCGAGTCGCGGGTCGATTCGACGACCCATTTCACCAGGCGCTTCTGGTCCTGGTTCTTGTCGTCCTTCTCCTCCCAGACAACCATGGCCGAGTACGCCCCGTGGTTCAGCACCGCCGGGTCGTCGTAGTGCGTCTGCGCCATGGCGTTGAAGATGGTGTTCAGGATGTCGAACTGGTTGAGCGACCGCTCGTTCACGAACTTGAAGGTCCGGGCCTTCTCGAAATCGGAGTCGGCCGGCAGCGCGACCGAGGCGAGGCGTGCGGCGCCCGAGCGCAGGCCGGCGGGCGACGAGGTGCCCGTCGGCAAGGCCGAGACCTCCTTGGGCAGCGCGATGCCGAGGAGGGGCGTCGTGGGTCCCGTCGTACCCGTCGTACCCGTGGTCCCCGTCGTCCCGGTCGTTCCCGTGCTGCCCGTGGATCCCGTGCCACCCGTCGCGCCCGTCGTCCCACCGGCTCCGGTGGTGGTGGTCCCTCCGCCGCCCCCGCATGCGACGTCGAGGGTTGCCACCACCGCGAGTGCGACAAGTAGGCGTCTGGAAGTCATCGTGCCACTCCTCCAGGCAGGGAAGGATCTGCCGTGGACGAAGGCACTACACGGACCGGGCCAATCTCCAGGGGCCCGGAATCAGGAAACATTGACCGGGGTCAACGGAGGGCGCGGACGGGCGCGCGGAACGGACCCGGGGGGGCATCAGGCCACGATCACGGGTGAAACCCGGAGTGCACTTCGCTCTTGGTGAAAGCACTCCGGGTGCGGGACCGATCGGACCCGGGGCGGCAGGCACCCCGGACCGGCCGCTCGCCGCCGGCGGCCCGGGGTCCCACGATCCGCGGACATCGACCTAGAGAGGATAACGCTCTGCGTCGATGGTGGCGGCCGCGAGGACTCGCTTCGCCGCCAGCAGCCCGCCGGCGTCGTACTTGGTGAAGCGGCGAACCCCGCCGAGCACCATGGCTAGCTCGTCGCCCTCGGAGACGTAGAAGGCGCCCCGCTTCGCCGCCGAGGCCACCTTCTCCACGGCGCGGAAGGTGTGCACCTTGACGGCGGCGTCCACCAGCGCGCGGCGCGACTCGGAGAGGTTCGGGCGGATGCGCTCGGCCCGGAGCACGGTGCTCTCCGCCGCGAAGGTCTGGATGGCGACGTCGGCGGCGGCCAGCAGGACCTCCTGCTCGTCCTTCAGCCCGGCGCCGAAACGCTTCACCGCCGCCCCGGAGAGGATCAGGAAGAGCTTCTTGAGATTGGCCAGGGTGGCCTTCTCGGCGGCGTACGGGACCGACGGGTCGATCTCGTCGAGCGAGGGGCTGAGCAGCGACTCGAAGGCCTTGCGGGCCTCCTTCTCGAGCGGGATCTCCCCCTTCATGGCCCGGCGCAGGATGGTGCCGGGGATGAGCAGGCGGTTGATCTCGTTGGTTCCCTCGAAGATCCGGTTGATGCGCTCGTCGCGGTAGTACTTCTCGGCCGGGTACTCCTGGACGAATCCATACCCGCCGTGGATCTGGACCACGTCGTCGACCACGTCGGCCAGCACCTCGCTGCAGTACACCTTCGAGATGGCGCACTCGATGGAGTACTCCTCGATGGCCGCCTGGTAGGCCTCGTAGTAGTTGGGGGCGTCCTTCGGGATCGTGGCCAGCCGGTCGTCGATGAGCCCGGCCAGCCGGTACACCAGCGACTCGGAGGCGAAGAGGTCGGCCACGCCGTCGGCCAGCTTCTCCTGGATGGCTCCGAACGAGGAGATGGCCAGGCCGAACTGCTTGCGCTGGTTGGCGTAGGCGGCGCCGGTGCCCAGCGCGTGCTTGGCTGCGCCCAGGACGGCCGCTCCCAGCTTGAAGCGCCCCACGTTGAGCACGTTGAAGGCGATCTTGTGCCCCTTGCCGATCTCGCCGAGGAGGTTCTCGACCGGGACCTTCGCGCCCTCGAAGATGACCGAGGTGGTGGACGAGCCCTTGATGCCCAGCTTCTTCTCCTCCGGCCCCACCGTCACGCCGGGATAGTCGCGCTCCACCAGGAAGGCCGTGAAGTGCTTCCGGTCGATCTTGGCGAAGACCGTGAAGAGCGTGGCGAACCCGCCGTTGGTGATGAACTGCTTGGTGCCGTCGAGGAGGTAGTGCTTGCCGTCCTCGGACAGCGTGGCCGTGGTGGTGCCACCCATGGCGTCGCTCCCGGCGCCCGGCTCGGTGAGGCAGTAGGCGGCGCTCCATTCGCCGGTGATGATCTTGCCCAGGTACTTCTCCTTCTGCTCCGGGGTCCCGTAGTAGACGAGCGGCAGCGTGCTGATGCCGGTGTGGGCCCCGTAGGAGACCGAGAAGGCCTGCCCGGCCGCCATCTTCTCGGCGGCCAGGATGCTGGTGACCTTGTCGAGATCGAGCCCGCCGTACTCGGCCGGAGCGTCGATCATGAGGAGCCCGGCATCGCCGCACTTGCGCATCACCGCGGCGGCGACCTTCATGTCGTGGGCCTCGAGCGCGGGCATGACCGGGACCACCTCGGCCTTGACGAACTGCTCGGCGGTCACCCCGATGCTCCGCTGCTCCTCGGTGAAATCCTCGGGGACGAAGACGTCCTCCGCCCGCGGCCTCGGTGATCAGGAACTCCGCACCCTTGAAGAGCTTCTTCGCCATTTTCCCCTCCTCCTGACTAGAGCCGCTCGAAGATGGCCGCGGCGCCCATGCCGCCGCCGATGCACATGGAAACCGCGCCGTAGCGCCCGCCGGTGCGGCGCAGGCCGTGGATCAGCGTGGCGGTGAGCTTCGCGCCGGTGCAGCCCAGCGGGTGGCCGAGCGCGATGGCGCCGCCCGACGGGTTCACCCGCGCCGGGTCGAGCCCGAGTTCCCGCACGCAGGCCAGCGACTGCGCCGCGAAGGCCTCGTTGAGCTCGAGGGCGGCCAGGTCCTCCTGCTTCAGGCCGGCGCGGGAGAGCGCCAGCGGGATGGCCTCGATCGGGCCGATCCCCATCAGCTCGGGGGCGACGCCCCGCACGCCGTAGGAGACGAAGCGGGCCAGCGGCCTGGCCCCGCTCTCCTTCAGGTAGCGCTCCGAGACCACCACCACCGCGGCGGCTCCGTCGGTCATCTGCGAGGCGTTGCCGGCGGTGACCGTCCCGTCCACCTGGAAGGCGGGCTTGAGCTTCCCGAGTCCCTCGGCGGTGGTGTCGCCGCGGACCCCCTCGTCGGCCTCGAGCCGCTCCGAGGCGCGGGACAGCTTGCCCGCGATCACCGCGGTGGTCTCGACGTCGACCGGGACCAGCTCGCTCGCGAACCAGCCCTCGGCCTGGGCCCGGGCCGCCCGCCGATGGCTCTCGGCGGCGAAGGCGTCCTGGTCGGCGCGGGAGACCCCGTACTTCTTCGCCACCAGCTCGGCGGTGATGCCCATCCCGGCGTAGGTCTCGGGCCAGGAGGACACCAGCGACGGGTTGGCGCTGTACTTGTTGCCGCCCATGGGGACGAGGCTCATGCTCTCGACCCCGCCGGCCAGGATCAGGTCGGCCGACCCGGCGGCGATGCGCTCGGCGGCGGTGGCGATGGACTGCAGGCCCGACGCGCAGAACCGATTGACGGTCTGTGCGGGGACCTGGACCGGAAGCCCGGCCCGCATGGACGCCACCCGGGCCACGTTCATGCCCTGCTCCCCTTCCGGGAAGGCGCAGCCCAGGATGACGTCGTCGATGCGGGCCGGGTCGATCCCGGCCCGCTCCACCGCGGCGCGCAGCGCCACGGCGGCCAGGTCGTCGGGGCGGACGTCCCGGAGCTTCCCCTTCTTGGCCTTCCCGCCGGGGGTGCGCACGGCGGCGATCAGGTAGGCAGCGCTCATGGTGGTCTCCTGGTTCAGTTGCGAAGGGGCTTGCCCTTCTTGAGCATGTGCTGGATGCGCTCCTGGGTCTTCCGCTCGCCGCAGAGGCGCAGGAATGCCTCCCGCTCGAGGTCCAGGAACCACTGCTCGGTGACCGGCGTACCGGCGGCGACGTCGCCACCCGTGATCACCCCGGCGATGGTCCGCCCGAGCTTCTCCTCGTACTCGGTGATGAATCCGCCCATGCGCATGTTCCAGAGCTGGGATCCCAGGCTCCCGGCCATGGAGCGGCCCGGCGCGCGGACGTCCGTGGCCGGGGTGGAGGGCCGGTAGTTCACCGCGAGAGCGAGCACCTTCTGCTTGGCGTCGTGGACCAGCCGGTCGGGGCCGAGGGTGATGGAGTCGCCCGGGGCGCAGGAATCCGAGCTGCGCGGCCTCCGCGGCGGAGGTGGACACCTTCGCCATGGCGATGGTGGTGAAGGCCTTGAAGACGAACGGGGACGGGTCGGCGTCCCCGGCCTCGGCCGCCCGCACCGCGCGCAGGGCCAGCTCCTTGGTCCCTCCGCCGGCCGGCAGGAGCCCCACCCCGATCTCGACGAGGCCCATGTAGGTCTCGGCCAGGGCGTTCACCGCATCGGAGTGCAGGCAGACCTCGCAGCCCCCGCCCAGCGCCATGCCGTGCGGCGCCGACACCACCGGGACCCGCGCGTACTTGAGGGCCATGGTGGCCCGCTGGAAGGCGGAGACCGAGAGGTTCACCTCGTCGAAGGCGCCCTCGGCGATGGCCATGGTGAGCATCGCCAGGTTGGCGCCGACCGAGAAGTTCACGCCCTGGTTCGCCACCACGAGCCCCACGCCCTCGCGTCTCCGCGCGCTTCACGGCCCGGTGGACCATGGCCAGCACGTCGCCGCCGATGGCGTTCATCTTGGTGTGGAACTCGAGGCAGAAGACGCCGTCGCCCAGGTCGACGACCGAGGCCCCGGAGTTCCGCTCGACCTCGGCCCCGCCCTTCTTGAGGAGCAGGAGATCCACGCTGCCCGCCGGGCGCACCACGTCGCGCCAGGCGAGCGTGGCCGGGTCGCGCGTGCGGCGCTGGCTTCCCTCGTCCACGTAGAACCGGTCGACCTGGCGCAGGCGCGGCGGGACCGCCACCCCGTCGGCCTCGGCCCGCTTCACGAACTCGGGCACGCCGACCGCGTCGAGCATCTCGAAGGGGCCGAGCTCCCAGTTGAAGCCCCAGCGCATGGCGTCGTCGACCCCGGCGTAGTCGTCGCTGATCTCGGGCACCCGGTTGAAGGCGTAGATCAGGGTGTCGCGCAGGTTTCGCCAGGCGAGCTCGGCGGCCTTGTCCTTGCCTCCGAGCACGGCCCGCAGGCGGGCGACCGGGTCGTCGACTCCCTTGGTGGCCTCGACCGAGGGGAACTTCGGGCGCTGCGACGGCCGGTACTCGCCCGAGGCCAGGTCGTAGAAGAAGGTCTCGGCCTTCTCGCCCTTGGTCTTCTTGAAGAAGCCCTGCTTCGACTTGTTCCCGAGCAGCCCCTTCGCGACCATCTGCGCCATGACGTCGGGCATCTTGAAGGTGTCCCGCTTCTCGTCGTCGGGCAGCGTGTCGTAGGAGTTCTTGGCCACGTGGAGCAGGGTGTCGATGCCCACCAGGTCGGCGGTCCGGAAGCAGGCGCTGCGCGCGCGGGCCGTGGCGGGCCCGGCCACCGCGTCGACCTCCTCCACCGTCATGCCGAGGTCGATCGGTGTGGTGGATGGCGTTGGCCATGGAGAACACGCCGATGCGGTTGGCCACGAAGTTGGGCGTGTCCTTGGCGTGGACCACGCCCTTGCCGAGCCGCTGCCCGATGAAGGCGGCCATGGAGGCGGCCACGGCGGGATCGGTGAATCGGCTCGGAACCACCTCGACCAGCCGCATGTAGCGCGGCGGGTTGAAGAAGTGGGTGACGAGGAAGCGCGGGCGCAGCCCCTCGGGGAGCGCCGCGGCGATCTCGTTCACCGAGAGTCCGCTGGTGTTGCTGGAGAGGATGGCGTCGGCGCGCAGGTGCGGGGCCACCTTCTCCCCGAGCAGCTGCTTCTTCACCGCCATGTTCTCGACCACCACCTCGACGACCCAGTCGCAGTCCGCGAGGCGCGGGAGGTCGTCCTCCAGGTTCCCGACCTCGATGCGGGAGAGGTCGGAGGGGAGGTAGACGGCGGCGGGCTTCTGCTTCGCGAGCGCCTCCAGGGCGGAGGCGGCGAGCCGGTTCCGGTCGCCGCCCTCCTTGGGGACGACGTCGAGCAGCAGCACCCGGACGCCTGCGTTGGCCAGGTGCGCCGCGATGGTCGCGCCCATGACTCCGGAGCCCAGAACCGCCGCCCGGTCGATCCGCGCCATTCGCGCCTTCGCTCCGCTCGATTCCGCCATGGTCGTGTCGCCTCCCGCCACAGGTTGATTTTCGAATCACCATTCCGTGCAACGCGCGGACCATTCACGACGTTCCGCGTCGTAGAAATCAAACGCCTTTCACGACAGTACCTTATCGAGTCCAGCCGGGTGCCCTGCTCGCTTGGGTTGCTCGACATGCTCCGATAGTGAGACAGTGCCGCCCCACTGGCGATACACACGCTTGACGGAGGACAATTGCCCGACCAGCCCACGCGCCCCGTCATCTGGGCCTTCAGCACCAGCCGCCTTCGCCACGTCTTCTCCAGCATGACGCCGTTCCTCGCCGACGTCGCCGACGTCCGGGTGTTCGACCGCGGCTTCGAGGACGCCCTCCACACGGCACGGGAGATGGCTGCCGCCGGACAGACCGCCGACGCCTTCGTCGCCGCCGGCGCGAACGGGACCTACCTCCGCGACCACGCCGACGTGCCCGTCGTGGTGGTCACGGCGTCGACCGTGGACGCCCTCCAGGCGCTCGTGCAGGCCCGGAAGCTCTCTCCCCGCATCGGGGTGGTCAACTTCCAGCGGGGGGTGGCCGGCCTCGACCAGGCCCGGCACCTGCTCGGGGAGACCCGGGTCGAGCAGCGCCCGTACCTCACGCCGGAGGACGCGCGGGCGCAGGTGGCCGACCTGGCCGCCCAGGGGATCGAGGTCATCGTGGGAACGGGACCGGTCTGCGAGATGGCGGAGCAGGCGGGACTTCGCTCCGTGCTGCTCTACGGCCAGGACTCGGTCGCCACGGCCGTGCGACAGGCCGCCGAGATCGCGCGGATCGCCCGCGGCGAGGCGGCGCGCCGCGAGGAGGTGCGCCGGACCGTCGAGGCGCTCGAGCCCGGCATCCTCGCGGTGGACGCCGACGGGAAGGTCCGGACGGCCAACCCGTCCCTGCTCCGGATGGCGGGGCTGGAGGCGCACGACCTGCTCGGCCAGCCGCTCGCGGAGGTGCTCCCCGCACTGGCGGTGGACCGCGTCCTCCAGAGCGGGACCGCCGACCTCGACGCCGTCGAGCGCCTGGGGAGCCGGACCGTCGTGGTGAGCCGGGTTCCGCTCACCGACCACGGCGTCATCCGCGGCGCGGTGGTGACCTGCCAGGAGTCCGGCGCCATCCAGCGCATGGAAAGGCGGCTCCGCTCCCAGCATCGCCCCCGACGGTTCGAGACCCGGTACGCGCTCGGCGCCATCGTGGGGGATTCGCCCGCCATCGCCCGGGTCCGCTCGCTCGCGGAGCGATACGCGCGTACCGACGCGACCGTGCTCATCACCGGCGAGAGCGGCACCGGCAAGGAGATGGTGGCCCAGGGCATCCACGGCGCCAGCCGGAGGCGCGACCAGCCCTTCGTCGCCATCAACTGCGCGGCCTTCCCGGAGACGCTGCTCGAGTCCGAGCTGTTCGGGTACGAGGAGGGAGCCTTCACCGGGTCCCGGCGCGGCGGACGACCCGGACTCTTCGAGGCCGCCCACCTCGGGACCATCTTCCTCGACGAGGTCGGGGACGTTCCCGTCACCCTGCAGACCCGGCTCCTGCGCGTCCTGCAGGAGCGCCAGGTCCTTCGTCTCGGGAGCAACGACCCGACCCCGATCGACGTCCGCGTCCTCGCGGCCACCCATCGCGACCTTCCCCAGGCGATCGCCGCGGGGGAGTTCCGCGAGGATCTCTACTACCGGCTCCACATCCTTCCGCTCCACATCCCGGCGCTCCGGGAGCGCCCCGGCGACGTCGCCGCCATCGCATCCGAGCTCCTCCGCCGAGCCCTCGTCCGGCACGGGGCGCCCGGGATGCACGCCCTGGCGCTCGCCACGCTCCTCCCCCGCCTGGAGGCCTATGGATGGCCGGGCAACGTGCGCGAGCTGGAGAACGTCATCGAGCGGGTGGCGCTCCTCTACGCCGACGACACCTCGCGGGCCGTGGGGGACGACGAGCTCGCCGCGGTCATGCCGGAGCTGTTCCAGTCGGGCGCCCCGGCGCCGGCCTCCCTCCCCTCCCGCGACCTTCGCGCCGCCCGCGCGGCCCGCGAGCGGGAGCACGTCCAGCGGGTCCTGGCCGAGTGCAGGGGCAACCAGAGCGAGGCCGCGCGCCGGCTGGGCATCGGCCGATCGACGCTCTACCGGAAGCTGGCCGGGCGGGCGTGACGCCCGAGCTCCGGGCGGCGCACCTCAGTGCGATCCGACCAGCGACGCCGACACGTTCACCTCGGCGCCCGGCTCCACCCGGACGTCCTCCTGCCAGGGCATGAAGCCGCTCGTACGCACCGTGATCCGGTGGAGCCCAGGGGCGATCCGGAAGCTGCACGGGGTGCGGCAGCGCGCGATCCCGTCGGCCGCGACCTCCACGCCGTAGGGCTGGATCTGGACGGAGACCGTGCCGGCGTCGGGACCGGGCTCGGGGGCACGCGCCGCGGGGGGCGCCGGCGCGCGGGTGCAGGCGAGTCCGAGGAGCGCCACGGCGACGCAGGCGGCCAGGCGTTCCACGGTCGAGGAGGTTGTCATGACGCCACATCCCTAACGGCCCGGGCGCCGGGGCGCACCCCGGGCGCTCCGGAGGGAGTCCTCCGGACGAGATCAGCGCCGGGTCGCGGCGGGCCGGAGTCCCGGGGCCTCGCGCCCCGTCCGGCTCACGTACTCCGAGTAACCACCGCCGTAGGCGACGGGTCCCTCGGGACCGAGCTCCAGGACCCGGTTGGAGAGCGCGGAGAGGAACCGGCGGTCGTGGGAGACGAAGAGCATCGTTCCCTCGAACCCGTCCAGCGCCCGCACCAGCATCTCCTTGGTTCCCACGTCGAGGTGGTTGGTGGGCTCGTCGAGCACGAGGAAGTTGGGCGGGTCGTAGAGCATCATGGCCAGCACGAGCCGGGCCTTCTCGCCCCCCGACAGCACCCGGCAGGACTTCTCGATCTCGTGGCCGGAGAAGCCGAAGCATCCGGCGAGCGTCCGGAGCGACCCCACCGACGCCCGGGGAAACGCCCGCTGCAGGGCGTCCCAGACGGTCTCCGCGGGGTCGAGGAGCTCCATGGCGTGCTGGGCGAAGTAGGCCATCTTCACGCTCGCGCCCACGGTGACCGACCCGGCGTCGGGCCGGGACTCGCCGGCGACCATCTTGAGGAGGGTCGTCTTGCCCGAGCCGTTGGCGCCGAGGACGCACCAGCGCTCGCCGCGCCGGACCAGGAAGTCGAGCCCGTCGTAGACCTTGCGTGAACCGAACCCCTTGTCCACGCCGACCAGCTTGGCGACGTCCTCGCCGGAGCGGGGCGGGGTCCAGAACTCGAAGTCGACGGTCTTGCGGACCTTGGGCGGCTCCACCTTCTCGATCTTGTCGATCTTCTTCACGCGCGACTGGACCTGGGCGGCGTGCGAGGCCCGGGCCTTGAACCGCTCGATGAAGGCCAGCTCCTTCTTCAGCATGGCCTGCTGCTTGTCGAAGGCGGCCTGCTGGTGCTGGTCGGCGATGGCCCGCTCGCGCTCGTAGAAGTCGTAGTCGCCGGAGTAGGTGGTGAGCTCGCCGGCGTCGATCTCGACGATCTTGTCCACCACCCGGTTCATGAACTCCTTGTCGTGGGAGGTCATGAGGATGGCGCCCGGGTAGCCCCGGAGGAACTGCTCGAGCCAGATGATGGACTCGAGGTCCAGGTGGTTGGAGGGCTCGTCGAGGAGCAAGGCGTCGGGAGCCATGAGCAGGATGCGCGCCAGCGCCACGCGCATCTTCCAGCCGCCCGAGAGCGCGCCGACGTCGCCGTCCATCATCTCGGGGGAGAAGCCCAGGCCGGCCAGGATCTCCCGGGCCCGGGCCTCGAGCCCGTAGCCACCCAGCTCGTCGAACCGGGCCTGCACGTGGCCGAACCGCTCGACCAGCTCCTCCATCTCGTCGGCCCGCTCGGGATCGGCGAGCGCGTGCTCGAGGGCGTGGAGCTCCGGCCGCCACCCCCGAGACCGGGCCGGCGCCGTCCATGGTCTCGGCGACGGCGCTGCGCCCGGACATCTCGCCCACGTCCTGCGAGAAATGACCCACGGTGACGCCGCGGTCGACGGAGACCTGTCCCTCGTCGGGGGTCTCCTCGCGGGTGATGAGCCGGAAGAGCGTGGACTTGCCGGCGCCGTTGGGGCCGACGAGCCCGACCTTCTCTCCCGCGTGGATCACCGCGGAGGCCTCCACGAAGATGATCTGGTGGCCGTGCTGCATGGAGATGGCGTCGAGGCGGATCAAGGGGTCGCGTTCTACACGCGGAGGGGCGCCGGCACAAGTCTGGTGTCCCCGGCGGAAAGGACGAGGGCGGCCGCTGGGCGGGCCACCGGGGTTGTCACGTGGCTCGCGGTCCTGTCTGATGTCGGGAGAACCCCGACGGGATGGACACAGGGAGGAGACGTGAACCCCTACACGTTCGACCGCTTCCTCGCCTGGCGATCCGGCGTCGACTTCTACGCCGACGACCCCTTCCTGGTGCAGCTGATCAGGCACCACGCCGGCCCGGACTTCCCGAGGGTGGACGGCGAGGCCCGCACGCTCTCCCGCCGGGCGTCCTCCCGGTGGCGCGAGGCCTCCGACGCCATCTCCGTCCTGGAGGCGCGGCCGCGCCTCCAGCACTGGGACGCCCATCACCGCCGGGTGGATCGCGTGGTGCGACCGGCCGAGGCGCTCGAGCTCGAGCGCGAGGTCTTCTCGGAGGGGCTCTTCTCCGCCCGCACCGACCTGCTCACACGCGCGGTGAAGCAGTTCATCGTCTACCAGAACGGCGAGGCCTGCATCGCCTGCCCGCTCGTCTGCACGGAGGGGCTGGTGGCGGCCCTCGACGAGCTCGCCGATCGGCCCGAGACCGTCGCGATGCGGGATCACCTGAAGGAGGGGCGCGACGGGCGCCACGCCGTGGGCGCCCAGTTCCTCACCGAGATCCAGGGCGGATCGGACGTGCCGGCCAACCGGGTCGAGGCGGTACGGGACGGGGACCGCTACCGGATCTCCGGCACCAAGTTCTTCTGCTCGGTGGCCCACGCCGACTACGCGGCCATCACCGCGCGTGAATCCTCGACCGGCGCCCTCGGCCTGTTCGCGATGCCCCTCTGGACCCCGGGGCGCGAGGAGACCGCGCGCAACGGCCTCACCGTGGACCGGCTCAAGTGGAAGACGGGAACCTGCGAGCTGCCCACCGCCGAGATGACCTTCGACGGGGCGGAGGCCTGGGCGCTCGGGCCCGTGGAGAGGGGGCTCGCCAACGTGGTCCGCATCGTGCTCACGGTGTCGCGGCTGACGATCGGGCTCGCGTCCGCCGCCTACGCGACGCGGGCCGTCCGCGAGGCCCGGGCGTACGCCTCGTTCCGGGAGGCCTTCGGGCGTCCCGTGGACGGGTTCCCCATGGTCCGGGCCCAGCTCGAGGACCTCGAGCGATCCGTGCAGTGGGCCGCGGCAGGGGCCTTCGAGGTGCACCGGCTCCACCGGCTCGCGGGGAGCGACCGGCGGCGTGCATTCGAGGCGCGGGAGCTCGTGATGCTCCAGAAGGTGGTGGCGTCGGAGGACGCGACCCGGACCATCCAGGAGGCCATGGGACTCCTCGGTGGAAACGGCGTGGTGGAGGACTTCTCCTCGCTTCCACGCCTCTTCCGAGACTCGGTGGTGAACGAGCTCTGGGAGGGCCCGCGCAACGTGCTGCTCGCGCAGGTGCACCGCGACCTCCAGCGTGCCTCGTCCTGGTATCCCCCGGGGGAGCTGGTGACGAACCTGCTCGCCGGGAGGGAGGACGCCGAGGCCCGCGAGCTGAGGGACGAGGTGGTGGGCCTCGTCGCCGGGCCCGACCTGGCCGAGGAGCGGCCCGGGGCCGCGGAATCCTGCCGCCGATGGGACGCCGCCTGCCGGGCCCTCCTCCATGCCTTCCAGGAGGGGGCACGCGCGCGCGTGGACGCCGGGTGAACCGGGGCGACCCTTACCTTCGAGGCTCCGGAGCACCCCTCCACCCGGAGACGTCGGTGCCGGGCGGCGCCGTCCGCACCCACCAGTCCACCATGCGGGGCAGCAGCCGCTCCGTGTAGGTGAGGCGCGAGACGGCGTTGAACGTGCTGGTGTCGCCGCTGAAGCAGTGCTCGTCCCGGGCGCCGTAGACGAACTCCGCGTCGGCCGGGGGCGAGGCGGTGGAGAGGAACTCCTCCGCGCGGTAGACGGCGTCGTTCAGGAAGAAGTTGTCGGAGAGACCCACCAGGAGGTGGATCTTCCCCCTCAGCCTGGGACCGATCGTGGCCCAGTCGCGCTGCATGACGTGCACGAGGTCGAAACGCGCCTTCCAGCTCGCCGCGACCTCCCGGTCGATGGCGCCGGTGCTCTTGTCGAAGATCCTCCGGGGGTAGCCGTCGGGCCCCACCGGCGAGAACACCGCCTCCCAGGCGTCCCACTGGCCGCCGGAGCGGGAGTGGGTGCCCAGGGCCAGCTCGAGCCGGGACTCCTGCTCCACCGTGCTGCGCACCCGTCCCAGGTAGTCCCGCGAAGCGGCGCGCGGCGTCGTCCGCCACGGTCCGCTCGACCGGAACGCGTTCTCGTCGGCGTAGAGGTCGATGGTGATGTAGTGGCGGAAGTCGATGGGGTCGGGGCAGGCCGCCCACGCGCCGTTGTAGGCGTCCGGGTAGAGGACCTGCGCGGCGAGCGACTCCCAGCCGCCGGTGGACCCGCCGTAGAGGGCCCGGGCCCATGGGCCCAGCCCGCGGAAGCGCCGCTCCACCTCGGGGACGAGGTCCAGCGTGATGGCGTCGCCGTAGGGCCCGAGGTTCTCCGAGTTCACCGCGTAGGAGTCGTCGTAGTAGGGGTTGGCGTGCTGGATGACGAGCAGGATGGCCCGCGGGAACCCGGGCGACGTCCACTTCTGGAAGAAGGAATGGGCCCGCTCCTGGACCAGCCGCTCGTACCCGTACCGCGTGCACCATGCCCCCTCGTGGCCGTTCGGGCAGTGGAGGCGCAGCCCTTCCAGGTCCACGGGGGGTAGCGCGGGGTCGGGAGGCTCCTCGCGCATCTCCTCGTAGGTGGGCTGGAAGTGCCCGTGGAACACGGCGAGCGGATAGCGCTGCTCCGGATGCTCGTGCCAGCCCTCGGGGAGGACCACCACCGCTCCCAGGGAGACCGGGCGCCCCCAGAACTTGCTGAGGCGCTCGTTCCGGATCTCGACGTGCTTCACGTACCGTGTGTCCTTGGGCCTCGGGATCGGGGGGACGACCTGGTCGAGCGTGATCCGCACCGTCCCGCCCTCCCCGACCCGGATGCGCTGGGGACGCGAGTACCGGTTGCCCGGGGCGCGGCCCATGCTCTGCCCCTCGCCTCGGTCGGCGGGGAGCTTCACGACGTGTCCGTCGGCCCGGTGGAAGGTCTCGTAGACGTGGAGGAGCGCCTGGACGGTGTACTCCCCCGGAGGGACCTCGGAGAGGCGGAGCAAGGGATAGCCGTTCGCGTCCTCACCGAGCGTGCGGGTCGTCCCCGGGGACCATCCGTCCACGTCGAGGCCGAAGACCTGCTGCGTCTCGTCCTGCTCGTTCACCTGGAAGCGGGGCTCCGGCTTCGCGTCGACCGGGAGCGTGGAGACGAAGACGAGCAGGCGGCCGTCCAGCGGCCCCGGGGCGCTTCCGTCCGGCAGCAGGACCGCGATGCGCGTCGGGGCGCGCACCGCGGGCGGGGCCGGCGAGGGGGCGGCCGCGGCATGGGGCAGGAGCGCCAGGAGCGCTGGCACTACGAACGAGGTGTGCACCCCCCGAAACATACCGGAGTCGAGCCCCCGGACGAAGGCATCGATCGCGGCACCCGCGGCAGCATGCCCTACGACCCGGACCCGCTGGCTGTCCTGAAGCCGAACACGTACGGCGTGGACAGTCTCTCGGTGGAGACGGATTTCACCTTCGCGGCG
This sequence comes from uncultured delta proteobacterium, assembly GCA_963818535.1. Classification (GTDB taxonomy): domain Bacteria; phylum Myxococcota; class Myxococcia; order Myxococcales; family Anaeromyxobacteraceae; genus CAIOAK01. Next base: position 1,138,890 of record CAWFSM010000008.1, read on the forward strand.
ACCGTGACGGTGTAGTCGGTGAGCGGGGCCAGCGGGGTGCCGGGCGTGAAGATCGCCGTCCTCGTCGTGGAGTTGTAGGAGATCACCCCGGAAGGCTCCCGGCCGCGCTGCTCACGGCGATGGCGTCCACGAGGGTGGCGGGTTCCACGTCCTCGCTGAAGGTGACCGTGATGCGGCTGTCCAGCGGGACGTCCGTCGCGTTGTTCGCCGGGGTCGTGGACACGACCCGGAAGGTGGTGGGCGATGCCGTGATGAAACGTGCAATCGCCCCCTTCGCCGTCCCCGTCGAGTTCGAGGCAGCCACACGATGGTAGTAGGTCGTCCCGGGACTCAATCCGGACAGCGTCGCCATGACCGGCAGGGAATCCGTTCCGGCCCCCAGCGCCTGCACGGGAGACGTGTCGAAGGTGACCAGGTCCGGGCTTGTTCCCCACTCGAACCATGCTCCGGTTGCGAGCCCGTTCGGATTCACGCTCCCGTTGAGGGTTGCACCGGTCGTCCCGAGCCCCGTCACCGTGAGCGTCGTCACCGTGGGCGCCGCGCCAGGGAGGAAGCTCAGGACGATGCCCTTGCTCGTCCCCGACACGTTGCGGGCCGCGAGACGGTAGTAGTAGAGGGTACCGGTGGTGAGACCGGTCAGCGCCTGATGGACTGCCTGGGACGTGGTTCCCGACCCGACCGCCTGGACCTCCGTCGCGCTGTAGCTGGCGAGGGTCGAGTCCGTTCCCCATTCGAACCATGCGTCGGTTGCCAGGCCATTGGGGATCACGCTGCCGTTCAGCGTGGCTCCCGTCGCCCCGACCGAGGTCGCCGCCAGGGTCGTCACGACAGGAAGGCTGCCGGGAGACCCGGTCATGAACCTCATGATCTGGCCTGCCGAGTACCCTCCGCTGCTCTGGGCACAGACCCGGAAATAGTAGGCCGTTCCCGGCGCCAGGAGGTTCACGCTCGTGGTGACCGATCTGCCGACCATCCCATTTCCCACGTCCTGAGCGGGCGAGCTCGCATGCGCCTGCAGATCGGGATCCGTGCCGTATTCGAACCAGGCCTGGGTGGCCAGGCCGTTGGGATTCACGGAGCCCTCCAGGGTGGCCACATCCCCGCCGATGAACGCCGCCGCGGCGGACGTGGTGATGGGTGGCAAGACGGGGCTGCTTCCGGTGGCCGTCCTGAAGCCGAACACGTACGGTGTGGTCAGCCTCTCGGTGGAGACGGATTTCACCTTCGCGGCGACCGTCACGGTGTAGTCGGTGAGCGGGGCGAACGGAGTGCCGGGAGTGAAGGTCGCCGTTCTCGTCGTGTAGTTGTAGGAGATCACTCCCGGAAGGTTCCCGGCCAGGCTGCTCACCGAGATCGCGTCCACGAGGGTGGCGGGCTCCACGTCCTCGTTGAAGGTGACCGTGACGAGGTTGCCCAGGGGGACGTCCGTGGCATTGTTCGCTGGAGTCGTGGAGACGACTCCGAAGAGGACGGGCGTGGATTCGTCTCCGCTCCCCGCACAGGACGAGAGGAGGGACATCACGAGCAACGACAAGGCGACCCTTTTCATGGTTCCTCCTGGTCTCCTCGCGGGACGGTACGGGCGTGTCGAGAAGAGGGGGGCCGCCCGGACGCGGGCGGCCCCCGTCATGCACCTAGTAGGCGTACTCGGGTGGCTCGTAGTTGTGCAGGAACCAGATGGTCTTGCGCGAGTCCTCGGCCGCCTGCGTGAACCAGTTCGCGCCGCCGCAACCGATGGCGCTGGCGTCGTCACAGACCACGCCCAGCCGTGAACCGGCCCGGCACACGGTGACCTCGACACCGGGCAAGTTGTTCGGAGGCTCGGGACGGAGGTAGACCCCGTCCGCCGAGTCACCGAACACGTCCACGGGCTTCAGCACGAAGGACTCCCCGTTCCCGGTGGTGAGAAGCCTCACGATGTTGTCGTCAATTCCCGGTCGGCACGCATCCGTACCCATCCCGTAGGTGAAGCCATTGAACTGGAAGTAGGTGATGGTCAGGGTCTTCACCTTCTTCGACGTGGTGTAGGTCCACTTGTTGACCCCGACGTAGTTGTTGAGGTTGATGACCTCGTCGAGGGTCACCGGGCTGGTCTTGTCCGCCCCCGCCGCGAGGAACGTGGCCGCAGAGAGCATGTCCTCCTTCGTCACCGACGTGGCGCCTTCGCACACCAGGTGCCCGAGCCCGGATGCCTTCAGGTTGGCGATCCCCGCAAGGCTCAGCTCGTACCTTACTTCGATGATGGTCCCCTCCTCGCCCCTCGTGGTGTCCAGGACCAGTCCGAAGCATCCGGTCGTCATCAACGCCCGGTACAGCCCCAGGTTCTCGAGCGGTGCGTCGATCGTCTTCCAGGCATAGGTGACGGGGAGCGTCTCGGACGGCAGGCAGAGCGTGATCCTCCCCGCCGGGTCCAGCTTGATGGCACGTCCATCGAGGGAGTTGTCCAGCTTCCTGCATTGACCTGGAGTCGCCGCGTTGATCGACTTGATGGCCTCCCCGTACGACTTGTCGAGGACGGTGGCAGGCGCCCGGGAGACGCTCTCCCTCCCGAAGCTGACTGACTGCAGGAGATCCACATCGGTGCCCCGCACGGCGCACGCGTCCTCCTCCTCGGGATTGAAGAGCGTTTCGTCGTCGAAGTTCAACGCGAGGAACGTGCAGCTAGCGGCGATCGGTTGCTGGCAGCTGTACTTCACTCCGTTGATCGTCTTCTCCTTCAACACCGGCACCCCGTTGCCGTCCCGCTCGATGACGTACAGGTCGCCGTACAGTGCGCCCGCCGCCTGGGCGGTGCCTCCGCCCGAGCCTCCTCCGCCGCTTCCGCCTCCGCCCTGCGCCGGTGCTGCGGACGGCACGAGTGGCGCGCCCAGTTCCCGCGACTGGGAACACCCTGCCGCCATGCTGGCGAAGGTGATCGCAACCACGAGTGCGAGAGTCATTCTCCGAGTGAAGGTCTTCATTCCCGTTCCCCCTTCCGGCAGTTTCCCTGCCGACGGAATGCTTGAATCGAATCGCTCCTTGGGTGAACTTCCCCAGTGACAGGTTTCACCTCCCGTCCGGGAACGGCAATGCCATGCGCGCCGGGTCTGACGGGTTGGCCTCCTGGAGTGAATCACGCCGGGGCGCGGCACAATGTCGCAGGCCGACGTTCATGGCCGGGGATCGGGACGTGCTGGGTCCTGGGCCAGCCGAACGCTTGGTACGCCGCACCGGTCTCGACCATCGACGACAGCGTCGACCTCGCCCGGGTGGGACCCGGGCGTGCCCTGGATCGCGGCCGCGATCTGGCTTCCGAAAAGGAGACGCCGGCCTGGCGGACGAGCCAGACCGGCGTCTTCACTTTGGTTGCGGGGCCAGGATTTGAACCTGGGACCTTCGGGTTATGAGCCCGACGAGCTACCTGGCTGCTCCACCCCGCGGCAGTGGAAAGCGTGCGGTTATCTATGCGCCAACCCGGCCGCGGTCAAGGGTTTTCTCCAGGGACGACGCGAATCTAGCTCTGCAAGCGCTTCCAGAGCCAGGCCGGCAGGACGAGCACCCCGGCGACCACCACCATGGTCGCTCCGGTGGGCAACTGCAGGAGCCAGGAGGCCACGTACCCTCCCCCCGCGGCCAGCGCCCCCAGCCCGGTGGCGACCGCGAAGGCGGGCTCGAGCCGGCGGGTGGCGAGGAGCGCCGCCGCCGCCGGGACGGTGAGGAAGGCGAAGACCGGAAGCGCCCCGACCACGTGAGCGGCGACGGGGATGGCGAGACCGATGGTGAAGAAGAGCACCCCACCCCAGAGCCGGACCTTGACCCCCGTGGCCTCCGCCGTCTCCCGGTCGAAGGAGGAGAAGACGATCTCCTTGCGAAACAGGGTGTGCAGGATCGCCACGACGCCCGTCACCACCAGCAGGATCACCACGTCCTGGAAGGGCACGGCGACGGCGTTGCCGAAGACCATGGTGTTGAGGTCGTGGGCCACGTGGACGAGCCGGTTCGCACCCAGGATGACGAGCGCCCCCGCCAGCACGTAGGCCATGCCGACGCCGGCCTCGGTGGGGAGCCGCCGCCCCATTCCCAGCGTTCCGAGCACAAGGCCGCCGCCCACCGAGAAGATCCAGGCCACGAAGAGCTGGATCTCCTGGTGGTCGGTCTCGAGGTCGAATGCCTCCAGCACGAGCAGGGAGACGATGACGCCCAGCGTGGAGAGCTGGGTGAGCGCGGCCGAGACGAAGACCACCCGGCGCAGGACCACGTACACTCCCAGGAAACCCAGCAGCGCACCGGCCAGCACGGAGGCGACGAGCGGATCCCGCCAGATGACCGCCGCCGACCAGAACTCGGAGAGGGCGCTCAAGGCCTCTCGCCCCCCGCGACCGGGTAGACGAAGCGGCGCCCACCCTCCTCGCGCACGATGACCTCGCGCCCGTAGAGGTGGGAGAGCGCCTCGGGACGGAGCATCTCCTCGAGCGGCCCGATCCTCCAGAGACCCTGGTCCTTGTCCACGAAGGCGAGCCGCCGGGCGTAGTTCGCCACCGCCTCCAGGCGGTGCGAGATCATCACCACGGCGATCCCCCCGGCGCGGTGGAGGTCGCGGAGGAGGTCCATGGCCGAGAGCTCGGCCGAGGGATCCATGCCGTTGGTGGGCTCGTCGAGGGCGAGGAGGCGCGGCTCCGCGGCCAGCGCCCGAGCGATGAGCGTGCGCTGCCGCTGCCCTCCGGAGAGCGTGCCGAAGGAGCGCCCCCAGAGGTCGCCGAGCCCGACGCGCGCGAGCGCCCCGCGGGCCACCTCCACGTCTCCCGCTCCGATGCGCCCACCGGGGCCGACGAGGGGGACCCGCCCCATCACGACCACGTCCCCGCAGCCGAGCGGCCAGAGCGCGTCGACGTGGTCCCGCTGGGGGACGTAGCCGATCCGGAGCCGGCCCTCCGCCACGCGCCGTCCCTCGAGCGGAGGCAGCACGCCGAGCAGGGTCCGGAGCAGCGTGGTCTTCCCGCCGCCGTTCGGTCCGACGACGGCGAGGAAGTCCTCGGGCTCCACGGCGACCGACACCCCCTGGAGAAGGGCGCGGCCTCCGTAGCCGATGGAAGCACCGTCCAGCCGGACGAGGGGGGGCACGCCCTACTGTACCGCCTGCACGAGAGACCTCACGAGAACGTCGAGGTAGGAGACCCAGTCGGAGGCGTCCTTCGTCCCTCCCACGTCGCCGGGGATGACGATCACCTTGACCCCCGTGAGGTCCCTCAGCTGATCGGCCGAGCGCCGGTCGTAGTAGTTCTCCACCAGCACTCCCTTGACCCCGGCCGCCTTGACCGTGGCGGCGAGCGACGCCACGTGGGAGGGCGGCGGCGCGACGCCCGGCTTGGGCTCCATGAACCCGGCGGCCTTCAGGCCCGCCCAGTCGAGGAGGTAGGTGAGCGTCTTGTGCTGGGTGATGACGCTCCGTCCGGCGTAGGGCGCGAGCTGCGACTTCCACCCCTTCTCCGCCGCCGCGACCTTGGTCCGGAAGGCCTGGAGCCGCTCCTGGTACCCGGGCGCGCCTCCCGGGTCGATCTCCGAGAGCCGGGCCGCGATCGCGGCAGCCACCAGCTGCACCCGGCGAGGGTCGGTCAGGAAGTGCGGGTTGCCCGAGGGGTGGATGTCTCCCTGGCTCCGGTCGACCGGGCCGGTGGGGAGATCCATGGGGGGGACCGCGCTCGCAGCCGTCAGGCGCCGCGCCCCTCCGGGCTGGATGGCGGGGTTCCGGGACTGGGTGACCAGCGGCGGGAGCCAGCCGATCTCCAGGTCCATTCCCACGTCGACCAGGAGGTCGGCGTTCCGGAGCTTGACGGCCAGTGACGGGTTGGCGTCCACGAAATGCGGATCCTGGATCCCGCGGGAGAGCGCGGTCGCCTTCACCCCGTCGCCACCGACCTCCCGGACGATGGCGGCGAGCCCCTCGGTGGTGGTGACCACGTTCACGGTGGCCCTCGCGGGCGACGCGATCGCGGCGAGGAGGGCGGCGAAGGACAGCGTGGTTGCGACGTGCCTCATGGTCGCCTCCTAGAACGGGTGGGCTGCGTGGGCGCCGATGGTGAACTCGAAGCTGAGGAGTCCCTGGAATCCGGTGTGGCCGCCGGGAAGCAGGACCAGGGATGGCTGGAGCCGGAGCCGGAAGAACTCGCTCGTGTAGTAGGTCCCGAGCGCGGTCCAGTTCTCCTGCGTCCCCGCCTCGAGGGCCACCGGCCCGGGGGCGTTGTCGTAGCGCGCCCCCACCTCCCAGTTCCGGTCGACGCGCCAGACCGCCTGCCCGTAGCCTCCCCAGCGCGCCTCCGAGAAGGCCTGCCCACCGAGTTGCCGTCCGTAGATCTCCCCCTGCAGGACGACCGAGGAGCGGGAGGACGGGTCGCGGAACTTCACGTACAGGTCGGCGCCGGCCAGGTTCTTCCACTGCTCGGGCGTCTCGGCCTGGAAGAGGCCCCAGGATAGCCCCACCCCCAGCGTGGCCTCGTCGGAGAGGTCGAAGTACTGGATGAGCCGCGCCACGCCGGTGAGCTGGGCCTGGCCTTCCTCGAACCCGGGGTGCGTGGCCTGGTAGGCGAGGTGCAGCTCGGCGAACCAGGGCAGCGGCGCGAGCCAGGAGAGATCCCCGCCGGCGCCGGAGAGCCCCTCGGCGCCGACCAGGCGCTGCATCGCGAGGGGCTGGTCCACGAAGGTCCACTGGTGGCGGTGGAGCTGGCTGGTCCGTCCGAAGGGCGAGTAGATCTGGCCGGCCTTCACCTGGAGTCCCCACGGAAGGGAGAGGGTCCTGAGGAAGGCCTCCTCCACCTCCACGCCGTCCGGGGTGAAGGTGATGAACACGTCGCCGCGGACGTACGGGTCCACGGTGGCCTGGAAGGCCAGCTCCACCTCCTGGAGCATGGGCCAGGCCTTGTGCTGGGGGATGGGGCCCGCCGTGAGCTCCTGCTGCTCGGTGGAGAGCGTCGTGTACCCGAGCGCCCCGTCCATGACCACGGCGATCTCGGGCAGCAGCATGAGCTTGCCGATGGGGATGCCGCCGGGAGTCCCCACGTTGTAGGCCCCCGTCGGGAAGGGCTGCGGCTCGGCGGCGTCCGGGGCTGCGGGCGACGGGGTCGGAGCGGCCGGCGCCGGTGCAACCACCTGCGCGGCCAGCAGCGACAGGAGCACGACATTCACCATGGGTAAATCCTCCGCGCGCGCGGGCGCGCATCGACGTCCTGGACACGACGGGAACGGTCGCGGCTAGCGACGCGGAGGAGACTGGCCCGGAACGGCGCCCAGCGGGAAGCCGGTCACCGGGTCGGCCACGGGGCCCATCGCGACGGCGACCCGGACCGGAGGAGGCGGAGCCAGCGTGGGGGTGGCGTCCCGGGCCTCGAGCGCGCCACCCGCGGTGCAGGCGACGCACTCGTGCACCCCGCCCGACCCGCCATGGTGATGCGGCGCCGCCACGCCCAGGAGGAGCACGGTGGCGGCGACGATGGCGAGGACGAAGCGCACGGACGATGTTGCTAGTGGCAGGGCGGATGCGTGTCAAGACCGGCTGGGCCCGCCGTCCCCGTCACCCCAGGGCGCCGACCGCCCGCAGGGCCTCCACCTCTCCGGCCTCGAACCCGGACTCGCCCAGCACCGCGTCCGTGTCCGCCCCCAGCCGGGGCGCCGCCCGAAGGGGCGCCTCGACTCCCCGGATCCGCACCGGGGAGGCCAGCCCCGGCATCGCCTTCCCCTCCCAGGGCGTGGGCACGTCGACGAAGCTCCCCCGGTGGACGAGTTGCGGGTCCCGGCGCGGCTCGTCGCCCTCGAGCACCGGCATGACGCAGACGTCGTGGAGCGCGGCGAACGCACCCCATTCCTCCCGGGTGCGGCTGGCGAAGATGGCCTCGACCTCGGCGCGCGGCCCGGCGCCGCCCCGATCGAACTGCTCGTCCGCGAGCTCGGGCCGCCCCACCGCCTCGCAGAAGGCCCGGAAGAACTTGGGCTCCAGCGCCCCCAGGGCGACGAACCCACCGTCCCGGGCCCGGTAGACGCCGTAGCAGGCCGAACCTCCGTTCAGCTGCTCCCCGCCTCGACGCATGGCCCGCCCCTCGGCGTCGGCGGCCCCCCGCTGCAGGGCCATCATCGCCAGCGCCCCCTCGGCCATGGCCACGTCCACCCAGGCCCCCTTGCCGCTCCCTGCCCTCCCGAGGAGCGCTGCCAGGATGCCGGCCACGGCCGGCCAGGATCCCCCGGCCACGTCCGCGACCTGCACGCCGAGTGGAACGGGTCGCTCGGGCGGCCCGTTCACGGCGAGCACGCCGGCCAGGGCCACGTAGTCGATGTCGTGCCCCGCCCGGTCGCGGTAGGGGCCGTCCTGCCCGTAGCCGGAGATGGAGCAGAGCACCAGGCCCGGGTTCTCCCGGGAGAGCGCCTCGTAGCCCACCCCGAGGCGCGCCATCACCCCGGGGCGGAACGACTCGACCACCACGTCGAAGCGGCGCGCCAGGCGGAGCAGCGTCGCAGGCCCCTCCGGACGGCGCAGGTCGAGCGCCAGGGACCGCTTGTTCCGGTTGAGCGCGTGGAACCAGCCCGACTGCTGGCCCGCCATGGGTGGCATCCAGCGCAGGTAGTCGCCGCCGGTCGGATCCTCGACCTTCACCACGTCGGCCCCGAGGTCGGCGAGGACCAGCGTGGCGTAGGGCCCGGGCAGCAGCCGGGAGAGATCGAGGACGCGCAGGCCCTGGAGCGGAAGGGCGCTCACGCCGGCCACGCCGCCCGGCTCAGAGGATCTGCTGGAGCTTCATGGCGAGCCCCATGTCGCCCTGGATCTTGAGCTTCCCGGACATGAACGCCATCTGCGGATTGAGCTTCCCGTTCACGATGTTCAGGAAGTCGGCGTCGGTGGCGTTCACCGTGCACTTGGCTCCGGGCGAGCTGCCGGCTGCGATGGCGCCGCCCGGCTGGGTGCAATCCACCGACCAGTTGCCGCCGGTCGGGCCCGAGATGTTGAACTGGTAGATGGCGTTGATCTTGGCGACCACGTCGGGCTTGCCCTTCAGCTTCTCGGGCATGTGCCGCTCGAACACGTCCTTCACTGACTCCGCTGCCATGGACCCCGCCCTCCTCACTCCGTGTAGAGGCCGTCGAGCACCTTCTTGTAGCGCTCGGTGACCACCTTCCGCTTCACCTTGAGCGTAGGGGTGAGCTCGCCCCGCTCCTGCGTGAAGTCGTTCTCCAGGATGACGAACTTCTTAATCGTCGCGTAGCTCGCCTGCTTGGCGTTCATGGCGTCCACGGCCTGCTGGATCCGCGCCTTCACCTTGGGGTTCGCATGGAGCGGCTCGTCCTCGGCCAGGCCCTGCTCGGCCGCCCAGGCCCTGGCGTTCTCGATGCTGAGCGTGATGAGCGCCGTCACGTACTTGCGCTGGTCGCCGTGGACCACCACCTGGGACACCAGCGGGTCGCCCTTGAGCTCGTTCTCGAGGTTCTGCGGGGCGATGTACTTGCCGCCCGAGGTCTTGATGAGGTCCTTCTTCCGGTCGGTGATCTTGAGGTAGCCGTCGGCGTCCAGCTCGCCGATGTCCCCCGTGTAGAGCCACCCGTCCTTGAGGATCTCCGCGGTGGCCTCGGGGCGCCGGTAGTACTCCTTCATGACGCCGCCGCCCTTGATGAGGATCTCGCCGTCCTCGGCGATCTTGACCTGGGTTCCCGGAACCGGGGCTCCCACGGTGCCGATCTTGTTCTTGCCGATCCGGTTCACGCAGGTCCCGGCAGAGGTCTCGGTGAGGCCGTAGCCCTCGAGCACGGTGAATCCCAGCAGCGTGAAGAACCAGTTGATCTTGGGCGAGAGCGGGGCGCCACCGGAGACGAAGAGGCGCATCCGCCCGCCGAAGCGGGCCGCCAGGGCGGCCGACAGCTTGGGGAAGACCAGCTTCTCGCCCATGCGGAAGCCGAGCGTCTTCACCTCCATGCCCTTGGCCTTGCCGTCTGCCCAGGCCTCGAAGCCGTTCATGGCCACGCCGAAGAGCCATCCCTTCACGCCCGGGGTGGCGAGCCCCTTGGCCAGCACCGCGTCGTAGGCCTTCTCGAAGATCCGGGGCACGGACGGCATCACCGTGGGACGCACCTCTCCGGCGTTGTCGACGATCTTGTCGATCGACTCCACGAAGGCCGCCGTCGCTCCCTGGCCGAACCAGACCGCCTCGATCACCTTGGCGAACGAGTGCGCCATGGGGAGGAAGAGCAGGACGGTGTCCTCCGGGACGACGAGCCGGAGCTCGGCGGTCGCCTCGGCCTCGTAGGTCCAGGCCCCGTGGGTGAGGACGACGCCCTTGGGATTGCCGGTGGTGCCCGAGGTGTAGAGGTACGACGCGGCGTCGGTGGTCTTGACCGCGGCCACCCGCGCGGCGTGCGACCCGGGGTTCTGCTCCCGGAAGGCGACGCCCCGGTTCTCCACGGCGGCCAGGGTGTGCTCGTGCGCGGCCTCGGGGTCCCCGAAGAAGCGGATCACGCCCTTCAGGTCGGGGAGCTTGGCCGCCTCCTCGCGGATCTTGGCGGCCTGGTGATCCTGGTCGACGAAGATCCAGGTGGCCCCGGCGTCCTGGAGGATGTACTGCACCTCGTGGGCGGGGTTCGACTGGTAGATGGGCACCGTGATGGCGCCCGTGGACATGATGGCCACGTCGGCGATGATCCACTCGGCACAGGTGTCGGCCAGGATGGAGACGCGGTCTCCGGGATTCACGCCCATGGAGACGAGGCCGTCGGCCACGTCCCGCACCCGGCGTCCCAGCTCCTTCCAGGACATGGTCTTCCATGCCCCACCCCGCTTGAACGTCAGCGCGGCGGCGTCGCCCCGCCGGGTCACCTGGTCCTCGAAAACCTGCACGAGGTTTCTGGTCGTCGCGGTCATGTGTTCTCCCTGGGTGAAGACTACTTGATCTGGGCTAGGGCCGCGCGCGCCAGTCCCTGCGCGCGCCGCTCCTCGGGTGGGTCGTACGCGCCCACCTTTGCGGCCACCACCGCGTCGAGCAGCTTCCTCGCCTCGACGGGGTGGTCCTCCTTGATGTAGAGCTCGGCCAGGTAGACCTTGGCCCTCAGGTTCGTCGGCGAGCTGCGGAGCGCCTTGCGGTAGGCGAGCTCGCTCTTCTCCCCGTCGTACTTGGGCCACGGCAGCTCGTAGTAGTAGCGCCCCCAGGACACGTCGCCCCCGTGCCCGTAGTAGGCCGGGTCGGCGGCCTGGGACTTCTTGAGCCGGTCGAGGTACTTCGACTCCATCCCGTCGAGGAGCGCCTTGATGATGCTGATGCCGATCGAGTACATGCCCACGCCGGCCGATCCGTAGAACCAGCCTTCGACGCGCGCCGGGTTCGCCTGGTTGGCGCGGTCCGACCAGTCCCAGGTGAGCTTCCCGAGCCGGGCCTTCTCCTCGCCGGAGATGGACGGGTCGTCGGCGAGCCAGTAGTAGTGGCGCGCCATCCGCCAGAGCACCTCGTAGTCGTTGGGGGCGATCTTCTCCGCCTTCTGCAGCAGCGCGAGATCGAGGTCCATCTTCCCCGGCTGGTCGCGGATCACCCAGTTCGCGTCGATCTCCGCGAGGAGCGCGGCGAGCTCCGGCGACGCCGGTGCGGCAGGTCGCGGCCGGTGCGGCTGGTGCGGCTGGCGCCGCGACCGCCGGAGCGGTGGGGGTCTGGGCCCGCGCCGACGGGCTTGCGAGCATCAGGAGAGCGACGGCGGATATCGGGAGCGCGAGCGAGCGGAAAACGAACATTGGCTCGTTATTGCTCCTCCCGGGCCTCCCGGGCAAGCCCATCGCCCGGGAATCACGCACGGTCGAAGGTGGGAAGGGCCCGGAGGGGTGCCTCCCCTCCTCGGGTGCAGCGCGTCATTCCCACTCGATGGTGGCCGGTGGCTTCGACGAGATGTCGTAGACCACCCGGTTGATGCCCCGCACCTCGTTGATGATCCGGGTCGAGAGGCGCGCCAGCAGGTCGTAGGGCAGCCGCGACCAGTCTCCCGTCATGCCGTCCGTGGAGTCCACCGCGCGGATCGCACAGGTGGACTCGTAGGTCCGCTCGTCCCCCATCACGCCCACGCTCCGGACGGGGAGCAGCACCGCGAAGGACTGCCAGAGCTTCTCCTGGAGGCCGGCCTTCCGGACCTCGTCCTGGACGATGAGGTCCGCCCGACGCAGCACGTCGAGCCGCTCCTCGGTGACCTCGCCCAGCACCCGGATGGCCAGGCCAGGCCCCGGAAAGGGCTGACGCTGCACCGACTCCGCCGGCAGGCCCAGCTCCATGCCGAGCCGCCGCACCTCGTCCTTGAAGAGCTCCCGGAGCGGCTCGACGAGCGCCAGCTTCATCACCTCGGGCAGGCCCCCCACGTTGTGGTGGCTCTTGATGGTGGCCGACGGCCCCTTGAAGGACACGCTCTCGATGACGTCCGGGTAGAGGGTTCCCTGCACGAGGAACTGGGCGCGCTCCCCCTCGCGGGAGAGCCGCTCGACCTCCTCCTCGAAGACGGCGATGAACTCGCGGCCGATGATCTTGCGCTTCTGCTCGGGGTCGGTGACCCCGGCGAGCTTGGCGAGGAAGCGGAAGCGCGCGTCCACGGTGACGAGGGGCAGGTGGAACATCTGCCCGAAGACCTTCTCGACCTGCTCCCGCTCGCCGGACCGGAGCACGCCGTTGTCGACGAAGATGCAGCGCAGCCGGTTGCCGATGGCCCGGTGCACGAGCAGCGCGGCCACCGCCGAGTCGACCCCGCCGGAGAGCGCGCAGATGGCGTGCCCGTCGCCCACCTGGGCCCGGATCTGCTCGACCGCCACGTCGACGTAGGCCCGCATCGACCAGGTCCCGGAGAGGCCGCAGATCCCCATCGCGAAGTTGCGGAGGAGGTCGGCGCCCCGCGGCGTGTGGACCACCTCGGGGTGGAACTGGACGCCGAACATGCGCCGCGCGCGGTCCTGGACCGCGGCGAACGGCGCGCTCGAGGTCGAGGCCACGGGCTCGAATCCCGGCGGCAACGCCTCGACCCGGTCGCCGTGGCTCATCCAGACGTCGAGCCGGGGCGGGAGTCCGCGGAAGAGGTCGCAGTCCCCCCTGGCGTCGATGGTGGCCGGCCCGTACTCCCGGTGGGCCGCCTTGTCGACCTTGCCGCCCAGCTCGTGGGCGATGAGCTGCAGCCCGTAGCAGATGCCCAGCACCGGCACGCCCAGCCCCCAGACGGCGGCGTCGACGCGGGGGCTGCCCTCGGCGAGCACGCTGGCCGGCCCGCCGGAGAGCACGACGCCGCCGGGCCCCCCAGGCCCGCATGGCCGCTCCCGGCATGGTGCAGGGGTGGATCTCGCAGTAGACGCCGAGCTCGCGGAGCCGCCGGGCGATGAGCTGCGTGTACTGCGACCCGAAGTCGAGGATGAGGATCTTCTCGCCGTGGATGTCCATCGGCGCCCTAGCCCACCCGGTAGTTGGGAGCTTCCTGGACGATGATCACGTCGTGCACGTGGCTCTCCTTCAGTCCCGCCGCCGAGATCCGCACGAAGCGGGCCTTGGTCCGGAGCTCGGGGATGTCCTTCACGCCCAGGTATCCCATGCCGCTCTTGAGGCCGCCCACCAGCTGGAAGATGTTCATGGCGACCGTGCCCTTGTAGGGAACCCGTCCCTCGATCCCCTCGGGGACGAGCTTCTCGGCGTCGGCCACGTCGGCCTGGAAGTAGCGATCCCGGGACCCGTCCTTCATGGCGGAGATCGAGCCCATGCCCCGGTACGACTTGTAGCTGCGCCCCTGGTAGAGGATGACCTCCCCGGGCGCCTCCTCGGTGCCGGCCAGCAGCGAGCCGATCATCACGGTGGACGCGCCGGCGGCCAGCGCCTTCACCAGGTCGCCGGAGTACTTCACCCCGCCGTCGGAGATGATGGGCACGCCGTGCGCCTCGGCGGCCCGGGCGCAGTCGTCCACCGCGGTGATCTGGGGAACCCCCACCCCGGCCACCACGCGGGTGGTGCAGATGGACCCGGGCCCCACGCCCACCTTCACGCCGTCCACGCCCGCGCGGCAGAGCGCGTCGGTGGCCTCGGCCGTGGCCACGTTGCCGGCCACCAGCTCGATGCCCTTGAAGTTCCGCCGGGTGTCGCGAACCGCCTCGATGACCCCGGCGGAGTGGCCGTGCGCGGTGTCGATGACGATCACGTCGCAGCCGACCTTGAGCAGCGCGGCGATGCGCGCCTCCCGGTCGGGGCCCACGCCGACGGCGGCGCCGCAGAGCAGGCGTCCCAGCCGATCCTTGGCGGCGTTGGGGTGCTTCTGGATCTTCTCGATGTCCTTGATGGTGATGAGGCCGCGCAGCTCGAAGGCCTCGTTGACCACCGGGAGCTTCTCGATCCGGTGGCGGTGCAGCAGGTCCTTGGCCTCGTCGATGGTCACCCCTTCACGCGCGGTGACGAGGTCCTTGGTCATGACCTGCTCGACGGTCTGCTCCAGGTTTCGCTCGAAGCGCAGGTCCCGGTTGGTGAGGATCCCGACCAGCCGCCCCCGCCGCGTCACCGGGATGCCGCTGATCCCGTTCTCGCGCATGAGCGCCACCGCGGCGGAGAGCTTCACCTCCGGCTCCACGGTGATGGGCTCGGAGACCACCGCCGACTCGTACTTCTTCACCCGGTTCACCTCGGCGGCCTGCCGCTCCACCGACATGTTCTTGTGGATGAACCCCATCCCTCCCTCGGCGGCCATGGCGATGGCCATGCGCGACTCGGTCACCGTATCCATGGCGGCCGACACGATGGGGACGTGGAGAACGATGTTCCGGGTGAGCCGGCTCGCGGTCTCGACCTGCTTCGGGAGGACGTTGCTCTCGGCGGGAACGAGCAGCACGTCGTCGAACGTCAGGGCATCGCGGAGGTCGTCGCGGTTGAGCATGCCGCGATATAGTGGATGGGCTGCCCCGAGGTCAAGGCGATTGATTTTGCAGGCGTTTCCGGGCCCGATGGGACATGCTCGGGAATGGCGGGGCAACTTTCGGGGGACCCGGACCTTGCCACGGGCCGCGCGCCCCCCGAAGATTCACCGGTGGGCAACGACGCGAACTCCCCCCCGACCCCTCCCGTCGTCGCATCCGGCAACCCTGCCATCGACATCGGCCTCCCCGACGGCCCGGTCCCTCCGGCGCGAAGGTCCCGGATCTCCATCGGGATCGACCTGGGGACCTCCAACTCCTGCGCGGCGGTGGTCCAGGATGGCCGTCCCCGGGTGATTCCCTCCCGCGACGGCTACAACACCACGCCGTCGATGGTCGCACTGAACCAGCGCCAACCGGGTCGTGGTCGGGCGGAACGCCAAGGGGCAGCTTCTCTTCAATCCGACCCAGACCGTGCACGGGGCCAAGCGGCTGGTGGGGCGCGCCTTCGACTCGGCGGTGGTGCAGGCGATGCTCTCCCACTTCCCGTACGACGTCGTCCCGGAAGGCGACGGCCTCTGCGCGGTCCGCCTCGGGCCGCTCACGCTGACGATGGAGCAGGTCCAGGCCCTGGTCCTGCGCGAGGTGAAGGGGGTCGCCGAGAACTTCCTCGGCGAGGAGGTCAACCGCGCGGTGATCACCGTGCCGGCCTACTACAGCGAGCGGCAGCGCGAGGCGGTGAGGAGGGCCGGCGCGCTGGCGGGGCTCCACGTCGAGCGGATCCTGAACGAGCCCACCGCCGCCTCGCTGGCCTACGCCTGGGGCCGGAACGTCGAGGAGCGCGTGCTGGTCTACGACCTGGGCGGCGGGACCTTCGATGCCTCGGTCCTCGAGCTGGCCGACAGGGTCTACCAGGTGGTCTCCACCGGCGGGGACACCTTCCTCGGCGGCGTCGACTTCGACGCGCGCATCGTCGAGCACCTGGTGGGGGAGTTCGAGAAGGTTCACGGACCGTTTCATGGGGACGCCGTGGCCCGCTCCCGGCTCGCCGACGCGGCCGAGCGGGCCAAGTGCGCCCTGTCCGAGCAGGATGCCTTCCCCATCCACCTCCCCTACCTGGCCAGCGTGAACGGGACGCCCACCGCCCTCGACGCCACGCTCACCCGCGCGGATCTGGAGAAGCTGGTGGCCCCGCTCGTGGAGCGCACGATCCGGACGTGCGCGCGCGTGCTCGACGACAAGGGGCTCGACCCCGGGGACATCGACGAGGTGATCCTGGTCGGAGGCCAGTCGCGAATGCCGCTCGTCCAGGAGCGGATCCGCTCCTTCTTCGGGAAGGCTCCCAGCAAGACGGTCCACCCGGACGAGGCGGTGGCCATCGGCGCGGCCCTCCTGGCCCACTCCCTGAACAGCGCGGAAGGCGTCGTGCTCATCGACGTCGTTCCCATCTCCATCGGGGTCGGCCTCCCGGGAGGCGGGGGTCGGGTGAAGCGGGTCATCGAGCGCAACTCCCAGCTCCCGGTGCGCAAGGAGTACCAGCTCGCCACCACCAGGGACGACCAGAAGACCTTCGACCTCTGGATCTTCGAGGGCGAGGGCGCGACGGCCGCCGAATGCCAGTACCTGGGCACCATCCAGCTCACCGGGTTGCCGCGCGGGCCCAGGGGGTCGGTGCGCATCGCGGTGGCCTTCGAGCTGGGCGAGGAGTGCCTGCTCGCGGTCCGGGCCCGGGAGATGGGATCGGGGCGCGAGGTGGAGGTGCTCTTCACCACGAAGGGAACGCCCGAGGAGGTGCGCAAGCGGGTCGTGAAGGACGCCAGCTACACGTCGGCGGGCATCGCGCCGCCGCCCGAGCCCGAGCCCGGACCCGCCGAGCCTCCGGCCGCTGGGGGCCTGAGGAGGCTCTGGAGCCGGATCACGGGCGCGGTAGGCGGCTCCTCCCGATCCGGGGCCGCCTTCCCGGCCGCGTCCCGGCGCCGCCGCAACCAGGCCCGTCCCAGGAGGAAGACCACGATGGCGACCACCGCGGCCAGGATGTAGCCGCCGAACTGCGAGCCGGCGCGGGCCGCACGCTCGATGTCGTCTCCGAACCAGAAGCCCAGCGCGACCCAGAGGGGCGCGGAGAGCAGCGCCGCCAGGCCGTCGAAGAGCAGGAACTCCCAGAAGGGGACCCGGGAATGCCCCACCGTGAAGTAGGTGGGCGCCCGGAGCCCGGGGAGGAACCGGGCCACCATGACCACCACCTTGCCGCGCTGCCGGAGGAGACGCTCCACCCGCTCCAGCTTCTCCGGAGTGACGAGGTTGCGGAAGGGCCACACCTCGGCGACCCGGCGGCCGATCCCCCTGCCCGCGAAGTAGATGACCGAGTCGCCGACCAGGATCCCCGCCAGGCCCACCGCCACCATGGCCTGGAACCCGTGGTCGGCGAGCATCGCGCCCAGCGTGACCTCCTCGAGCGGAGAGGCGAGCCAGGCCAGAACCCCGCCGGCGATGAGCGGGACGTCCTCGGGGAGCGGGAAGCCGAAGCCGGCCGCGAGCAGCAGCCCGAAGACCGCGGCGTAGCCCAGCCCGAGGGACTGGGACTGCAGGTGTTCGACGAGACGTTCCAGCACGCCGGGGCCCGCCGATCAGCTCTTGGTTCCTGCGAGGGACCGGAGTGCGTCGCGGCCCTCGGCCAGCTTGTGGGCCAGGTCCGCGGAGATGGCCAGCGCCAGCTTCAGGCAGGCCTGGGGCTTCTGGGGCTGGAGCCGGTAGTAGTCGCGCTGGGCGATCTCCAGCACCTCGCAGGGCGTCTCGGCGACGGCCGAGACGAGCCGCACGCTGCGGGCGAGCAACGCCAGCTCGCCCAGGTGCTCACCCGGGCCGAGGATGGCGAGCGTCCGCTCGCTTCCTCCGTTCCGGCTGGTGATGCGCACGGTCCCGCTCACCACGATGAACATCGAATCGCCCACCATGTTCTCGGCGAAGAGCGGCGCCCCCGCCGGTACGCTCTTCTGGGAGGCGATGGCGGCGAAGATGTTGAGTCCGGTCTCGCTGAAATCACGGAACAGGCTGGACTTCTGGAGCACCTCGACGGGGGTCATCGGCCGGGGAATCCCTCCTTCCGGTACTGCTCGGCGTATGCCGCGTAGCTCAGGGCCGACCTCCGGAGGTGGGCCATCTCCTCCCCGGTCAGCGCGCGCTTCACCCGGGCCGGAGAGCCCGAGGGCCAGCGTTCCCGGGGGCACGACCATTCCGGGAGGCACCAGCGAGCCGGCGCCGACCATGGAGTCCTCCCCGACCACGGCGCCGTCGAGGACCACCGCGCCGATCCCGATGAGGCAGCGGTCCTTCACGGTGCACCCGTGCAGGGTCACCCGGTGCCCCAGGGTGACGTCGTCACCCACCGAGGTGGGGTGGGTTCCGCTGGTCACGTGCAGGATCGAGTGGTCCTGGATGTTGGTGCGGCTGCCCACGCGAACCTGGTTCACGTCGCCGCGGACGACGGCGCCGAACCAGACGGAGGATCCGGGGCCGATCTCGACGTCCCCGAGGATCACCGCGCCCTCCGCGACCCAGACGCCGTCGGCGAGCCTTGGCGCCTTCCCTCCCCACGCGCGTATCAGTGCCATCACCGGGGGCGATGCTAGCCCGCGCCCCGGGGACGCCGCAAGGCGCGGGTCGCCACCGTGGCCGACGCCGCCCCGATGGCCGCGCCCAGGGTATCGGCGACCCAGTCGAGGACGTCGGAGTCGCGCCCCGGCACGAAGGACTGGTGGAACTCGTCGGTGGCGCCGTAGAGGCTGGCGAGCGCCACGGCGAGCAGCAGCGCGCCGCGCGGGGTGAACCCGGCCAGTCGGAGTCCTGGAACGAGAAGGGCTCCCAGGGCGGCGTACTCCAGGGCGTGGAGGATCTTGTCCTGCAGGGCGATACCGTGCGGCAGGAAATGGAGCGGGTCCGACTGCGCCGACAGCAGGAAGATGATCGCCGCGTAGATCAGCGCGGGAAGGAACGCCTTCACGAGGCGCATCAGGAACCCAGCTCCGCCCCCAGCGAGCTGTGCCCGGATCGCACCACCCGCGCCCGGACCAGCGAGCCTGGAGGCAGGTCCCGGCCGTGCGACTCCAGGTGAACGATCCGGTTCTCCGGGCTGCGCCCGAGGTGTCCTCCGTCGTCGGAGGGCCCCTCGACGAGGAGTTCCACCTCGCGACCCACCTGCGCGGCCAGCGTCGCCACCGCGATCTCGCGCTGCAGGGCCTGCAACCGCTCCAGCCGCTCCACCGCGACCTGACGGGGAACCTCGGCCCACTCGGGCGCGCTTCCCAGGTGGAGGGCCGCGCCGGTGTGCGGCCTGGGGCTGAACACGAAGCTGAAGGAGTTCTCGAAGCGGGCCGTCCGCAGGAGGCGCAGGGAGGCCTCGAAGTCCTCGTCGGTCTCGCCGGGAAACCCCACGATGAAGTCGGTGGTCACCGCGATCCCCGGGCGCGCCGCGGAGAGCCGCCGGTGGCGGTCGAGGTACTCCTCCACCCCGTAGTCGCGCCGCATGCGCCGGAGGACCGCGTCCGATCCGGACTGCACCGGAAGGTGGAAGTGGGGCATGACCTTCGGCTCGTCGCGGAAGGCCTCGACCAGCTCGTCGGAGAGGTCGTGCGGGTGACTGGTCGTGAACCGGACCCGCTCCACCCCCGGGACCGCGGCCACCCGGCGCAGGAGGGACGCGAAGTCGCAACCTCCCCGGTAGGAGTTCACGTTCTGTCCGATGAGGGTGATCTCTCGCACGCCCACCGCCGAGAGCGCCGCCACCTCGGCGACCACCTCCGGGAACGGACGGGAGACCTCGCGCCCACGGGTGCGGGGGACGATGCAGAAGGAGCAGACGTTGTCGCAGCCCTTCATGGCGGTGACGAAGGCGCTGGCCCGCCCACGGGCCGCCTCGGCGTCGGCGCGCGGGAAGACGTATTCCTCCGAGTCCATCCAGCCGGTCTCGGAGAAGCGCTCGCGCTGGTCGGCCCGATCCACCAGCTCGGGCAGACGCCCGACGTGATCGGGGCCGAAGACGAAGTCGACGTAGGGGACCCGCTTGAGCAGGCGCTCCTTCTCCTGCTGGGCCACGCAGCCGCCCACGGCGATGAGCGCGCCGCGGCGCGACTTGTGCTCCCGGTAGCGGCCCAGGGCGGAGAGCAGCTTCTGCTCGGCCTTCTCCCGCACCGAGCAGGTGTTGAGGAGGATCAGGTCGGCGTCCTCCGGGTGGGAGGTCCGCGTCCAGGCCCGGCCGCTCAGCGCCTCCACCATCCGGTCGCTGTCCGACTCGTTCATCTGGCAGCCGAAGGTGTGCACGTACACCTTCCGCGCGGCGCCCGGGGCGGGCGCCGCCGGCCCCACGGGGGAACCGGGCCTGCGCAGGGGAACGAGATCGGACATCGGGCCCGGGAACCTAGGACCAAGCCCAGGGGCCGTCAACTGCGGGCGCCGGCGCGGGGCACGAGCGCCTCGGCGATCTCCTCGAGGTCGGAGACGCGGGTGGCCACGGCCACCCTGTCGACGTGCGCGGCGTAGAGCGGCATCTCGCTGTCGCCGCTGCCCCAGGCCCAGCGTTCCTCCGGACAGATCCAGAGGACGCGCCGCGCCCGGCGCCGGATCTCCTTCAGGACCCAGGACTCGGGGGCCAGGTAGTTGCTCCGGCCGTCCCCGATGACGAGGACGGTGGTGCGCGAGGTCACCGCGCCGATGTACCGACGGTGGAACGAGACCAGGGCCCGGCCGTAGTTGGAGTTCCCGGCCAGGCTCACCGCCCGCCCGGCCGTGGCCAGGTCGGCCGCGCGGGCCACGTCGCGCTCGGCCCGGAAGGCGTCGGTGACCTCGCCCAGGTCGGAGACGAAGACGAAGCTGCGCACGTGGGAGAAGAGCGACTGGAGCGTGTGGACGAAGAGCAGCATGAGGCGCGAGACGTGGCGGACCGAGTCGGAGACGTCGCAGAGCACCACCACGTCGGGACGGGCCCGGCGGCGGGAACGGAAGGCGAGGCGGGCGGGCACCCCGCCCCACGCGAGGTTGCGCCGCAGGGTGCGGCGGACGTTGAGGGCGCCCCGCCGCCTCGACCGCTCCCTGCGGGCCAGCCGGTCGCGGAGGCGCTCGGCGAGCCTGCGAACCGCCGCCTCGGTGCGGACGACCTCCTCCCGCGTCAGCGCGGCGAATCCGCGCTGGGCGAGCGACCCCTCCTTGCGCCGTTCGGCGCGCGCCTCCCGCTCCAGATCGGCGTAGCGGCGGGCCGCGTCCTCCACGGTGGCGAGCGCCCTGCGGACCCGCTCGGCGACCAGCTCCACGCGCGCGGGGTCGAGTCCCCCTTCCGCGAGCGCCCGGGGGAAGCCATCCATCTCGGCCCCCAGCCCCGCGCCGCCGGCCCCCGCGAGCAACCGCCGTCCGTAGAACCCGAGCTGGGTCGCCGCCTCCAGGGCCGAGAAGTCGATGGTGAGGGCCGCGCCGCGCAGGAGCCGCGCCAGCAGCGCCGCATCCCCGGTGAGCGCCGCACGGGCCAGCGGGGAGAGGCGCGGCGAGAGTCGCGCCAGGGTGAGCGCCGCCATGGTGAGCTCGTCCCCCTCGAGGACCCCGCTCTCCTCGAGGTCGCGCAGCACCGATCGCTCCAGCGCGGCGATCACGCGCGAGAGACCCGAGAAGTAGAGCTCGAAGAGCCGGTCGAAGGCCGGGGCGTCGGCTCCCCGCTTCACCAGCGTGGCCCGCAGGGCGGCGCGGAACGTGGACCTGTCGTCCACCCCGGCGAGCGACGCGGCGCGCACCGCGTCGGCGGCCTCGGCCGGCGAGACCCTCACCCCGTTCTGCCGCAGCAGCCGGGCGAACTCGACGATGCGCGCCTCCACCCCGCGATTGTAGCGCGGGAACCGCCTTGTCAGGCGGCCCGGCCTCGGGCATGAAGTCCGCGTTGGGCTCCCCCCTCGTCATCCTCGACGACGTCGACGTCCGGCTCTGGGGACGCGCCCTGCTCCTCGGGGTCTCCTTCACGCTGCGCGAGGGGGAGAGCTGGGCCGTCTTCGGCGGGAACGGCGCCGGCAAGACCACGCTGCTGCGCCTCCTGCGCGGCGACGCCTGGCCCCACCCGTCGAGCCGGGGCCGGCGCACCTACCACCTGGACGGCGACCCCTGCGCGAGCCCCATCGGCGCCCGGGAGCGGATCGCGCTGGTCTCGGCCGAGGCGCAGGACGCCTACCTGCGCCGCGACTGGGCCGTTTCCCTGGAGGACGTGGTCCGGAGCGGATTCACGGACGGCATCTGGCCGGGAGGGCGCCTGCCCCCGGAGGCGGAACGCCGGGTGGACGAGGCGATCGGTGCGCTCGGGCTCTCTCCGCTGCGGCGGCGGGCCCTGGTGGAGGTCTCGACCGGCGAGGCCCGCCGCGCGCTGCTCGCCCGCGCGCTGGCGCCCGGGCCGCGCGCGCTCCTGCTGGACGAGTTCGTGAACGGTCTCGATGCCTCCTCCCGATCGAGCATGCTCGCCGCGGTCTCGTCCCTGGCCCGGGCGGGGACCCCCACGGTCCTGGCCACCCACAGGCCCGAGGAGGTCATCCCCGAGGCACGCCACGCCGTCATCCTGGACGCCGGGCGCATCGTGCGCGTGGGGCTCCGCGAGGAGGTCGAGGCAGCCTGGAGGGCGGACGCGGCGCCCACCGC
Organism: uncultured delta proteobacterium; assembly: GCA_963818535.1. Classification (GTDB taxonomy): domain Bacteria; phylum Myxococcota; class Myxococcia; order Myxococcales; family Anaeromyxobacteraceae; genus CAIOAK01. The sequence continues at coordinate 1,161,397 of CAWFSM010000008.1, forward strand.
CCTGCCCTCCTTCCCGGCGGCGCCCCCACGCCCGCGCCCCGACCCGCTCTTCTCGGTCCGCGGCGACGTGCTCGTGGACGGACGCCGGGTCCTTCGCGGTCTCGACTGGCGCATGCGACCCGGCGAGAGCTGGGCGATTCGCGGGCCCAACGGGGCCGGCAAGTCGACCTTCCTGCGCCTGCTCCTCGGCGAGGAGCACCTCGCGCCGGGCGGCCGGATCGCCCGGCTCGACCTGGGGACCCGCGCCGACGTCCGCGACGTCCGCGCCCGCGTCGGGCTCGTCGCCCCGGACCTGCAGGCACGCCACCGTGGCGACGCCACCGGGCTCGAGGTGGCCCTCTCCGGATTCGGCGGCAGCATCGGCCTCGGCGAGGCAGCCACCGAGGCGCAGCGCGCGTCCGCCCGGACCTGGCTCGACGCGGTGGGGGCCGGCCACCTGGCGGATCGGAGCATCCAGGCCATCTCCTACGGCGAGATGCGGCGCCTCCTCTTCGCGCGCGCCCTCGTGATCGACCCCGACGTCCTGCTGCTCGACGAGCCCTTCGTCGGGCTCGAGCCTCGCGCGCGCGCCGAGGCCATGGCCCTCGTCGACGGGATCTGCCGGAGCGGCCGCTCGGCGGTCCTGGTCACCCACCACGACGACGAGGTGATCCCTTCGATCTCGTTCGAGCTCCGGCTCCGCGACGGCCGGGTGGAGCGGGCGGGACCGCTTCCGTGACCGGGCGCGAAGCGGCGGCGAGCAGCCACCGCCAGCCACACCGCCGCCGCGGCCGACACCGGCAGGAGCGATCGGTGGACCGTGCCGTGGTTCAGCGTGAACTCCGGGTAGAGCCAGACGCGCGCTGCCCAGCGCCTCCGCGAACACCAGGGCGAGCGCGGCCAGGGACCACCCGAGGCCCTCCCGGCGCACGCGAGGGAGGAGCAGCAGGATGGATGCGACGAGCACCCACCAGAGCACCCCTAGATCACCGTTGGTGAACAGGGCCCGCAGGAAGACGGCGCCCGCGCCGGGGCCCTCGACGACGCCGATCGCCGTGGCCGGCGCAGCCTCGACGGTGCGCTCGACCGCGGCCTTCAGGAACGTGGACGAGCCCCCGACGCCCACCGACGCCACGCGGCCGGCCACGACGAGGAGGTAGACGCCGACGATCGCCGCGAGCCGGGCCGGCGTTCCCCACCGGGGGCGCTCGACCCAGGTCGCCTGGGCGAGCAGGACGGCCACCACCGGGAGCGCCACCAGCTCCCCTTCCCGCTTCACCATGGCCGCCCCGAGGAGCAGGACCATCGCCCTCGAGGCGTCGGCGGGGGCGCCTCCTCGTCCGTACGCGACGAGGAACGCGAACGCCGCGGCGAGGAACATCCCCAGCCAGGCGTCCGAGTAGGTCGAGGCCGCGTGATAGGCGAAGAAGGGCATCGAGGTGATCGCGAAGGCCGCGCCCCAGCCCGCCTCCGGGACGCCCCGGGTGGCGGCCAGCGTCACCAGCAGCGCCAGGAGGGCCAGGAAGGTGAGGACGATGGAGGCGCTCACGTGGACCGGGTCGATCCCGGCTCCGAGCGTCCACGCGAGCGCCGGCACGAAGGTGGGAATCGGTCCGGCGATGGCGATGACGTCCCGCGCCGCGCCGTCCCAGGCGCCGGTCGCCGCCAGGATGGGCGCGAGGGCCCGGACCCGGTAGGCGTCGTCGGTGTGCACCGGGGTGTTGAGACCGTGGAGGAGGACGGCCAGGGCGACGGCGACCGTCCAGGCCACCATGGGAGCGAAGAGCCAGGCCGGTCGCGGCACCCACCGGACGGGATCCCGTTCCTCCCGGGTCCGACCCTCCGCCTCCTCGCCCCCGCGCCCCGCCCGGAAGCGCCGGACCGCCGCCCAGGCAACGAACGGGAGGGCGAGGACGGCCAGCGCGGTCACCCGGCCCGGAGGGATGCCGAGCAGTCCACGGACCGTGAACGACGCGAGCCCGACCCATGCGCTGCCGACGAGCCAGGAGAGCGGCACGTCGACCGCGGGACGCGCCGTCTCGAGGCGAAGCGCCCGGAGGAGCGCGGTTCCGGACGCGGAGACCGCCGCTGCGGCGAGGAGGAAGATCATCGGCGGCGGGCCACGAAGGCTTCCCGGGTCACGGTCTCGGCCGGAGAGAAGCCGGGCAGGAGGGGCACGCCGGCGTGGAGGAAGATCACCACGTCGAGCTGGTCGGCGGTGAGCCGACCCGATCCGGACAGCCCCTCGAAGGAGACGGCCTCCGGGACCACCCGGACGCACCTGCGCGGCGCGAGGTGGAAGCAGAGCGTCTCCCAGGCGAACCAGTCGCTGGCCTTCGTCTGGATCCCCACGCGCTCGTCCGGGCGGACCGACTCCCGTGCCACGGCTGCGAGGGCGCCCAGCTCCGGGTCGATGTGGAAGTTCTCCCGGAGCCGGGCACCCGGATCGGTGACGGGACGCAGCGCCAGCGCGGGCCAGGCACGCACGAGGACCACCACGTTTCCCGCCAGCGCGGCGGCGATGCCGGCCGACAGCGAGGAAGGGAGCGGGCCGCCACCGTCGCCGGAGCGCCAGCCAGGCGAGCGATCCGCCCAGGGCGAGCACCACGAAGGCGATGCCGAGCAGGTCGAAGAGGAAGACGCCGTCCGACGCCTTCCAGGTCGGCGGATCGAGGTGGTTGATGGTGGTGTGGCCGATCCGGAGGGGGGCCCAGCGAAGGGCCTCGTCCCGCCCCTGGATCCACGCTTCCCGCCCTTCCGGCGCCGGGCGGGCCCGCAGGCCGGTCAGGACCACGCTTCCCGTGCCCTGGAGGAAGAGGAACGGGACGCGCTCGGCGCTCCACCGCGGGGTGGTCCGGAAATCGAGCGTGGCTCGGCCGTTCCCCGGCACGAGGACGAGGTGGTGCCAGGGGGCGAGGCTCGGGGATGGAATCCTCTCCCCTTCGCCGGAGCCCCAGCTGAGCAGGAGGTTCCCGGTGGCCCGGTAGTCCACCTGGAGCGATTCCATGCCCGCCAGGGGAAGGAGGATGGCGAAGTTCTCCCGCACGTCGAACGCCAGCCCCTCCGGCGTCAGGCGCGTCGGGCCCGTGGCGGCCAGCTGGTCGGCGATGGCCCGGAGCGGGATCTCCTGCATGCGCGGGGATCGGGGCGGCGGCGAGGAGCATGGCCGCCCAGGTGGCGGCGGCTCGCCGGCCCCGCATCCCACACCTTGCCGTCTCGATCTCCATGCCCAGGGCCGCGAACGACACCACAACGCCAGCGGCTTGTCACCCCTGCACGAGCAGCACCACTGCCTCGACGTGATGGGTCTGCGGGAACATGTCCACGGGCTGGACCGCCGCCACGCCGTAGCCGGCAGCCATCGCTCCCCGGACGTCGCGGGCCAGGGTGGCCGCGTCGCAGGACACGTAGACCGCCCGCGGCGCGCGCAGTTCCCGGAGCAGGGGGCCCAGCCCCTTCATGCCGTCGCGCGGCGGGTCGAGGAGGACCGCGCCGAATCTCCGCCCTTCCCTTCCGAGAGCGGAGGCGATGGCGAGCGCCTCCCCGGCGAAGAACCGGACGTTGCCTCCCCCGAGGTCTGCGCGGGCGAGTTCCAGCGCCGGGCCCTGCCCCTCGACCGCGGCGACCGAGGCAGCCAGCGCTGCGACCGGCCCGGTGAAGTTCCCGGCGCCGCAGAAGAGCTCGAGCACGTCCTCCCCGGCGGGGCGGAGCATCGCCAGCGCCGCCGCCACCAGGCGCGCGTTGGCTCCGCGGTTCGCCTGCTGGAACACGTCGGGGCGGCTGCGGGCGAGACCCGCCGTCGGATCGCCTGGCACCCGCTCCTGGAAGAGCACCGGGTCGCCGACGACGGTGGACGGGCGCCCCCTGCGACCGTCCCCTTCTCCCTCCAGGACGATCCCGCCCAGCTCCGGGAGCCCGTCGAGGAGATCCTGGCAGCGGCGCCTCGTCCCCTCGCCCGCGTCGATGCCGCGCATCAGCACCGTCCCCCGGCGCGCGTGGGAGGACCACTCCAGGGCCACCTCGGCGGGCCGCAGCCGGGCACGCGCCAGCGCGGGGCCGAGGCTCTCCCGCAGCCGATCGAGCCCGGGCTCGAGGAGGTAGCAGGTCCGGAGGCGCACCGCCTCGTGCGACCTGCGCCGGAAGAACACCAGCCGCTCCCCGCCCCGATCGACGTGGAACTTGGCCCGCGACCGGTACCGGAGCGGATCCGGGGAGGCGATGATCGGGAGGAGCGGATAGGAGCCCGGCTCGAGCCGCCCGATGCGCCGGAACGCCTCGACGAGCGCCCGCTCCTTCTCGCGCAGCTGCCGGTCGTACCCGAGGTGAAGCCACTCGCACCCTCCGCAGAGCCGGTCCTCGCCTGGCCCGGGGCCGAAGTGCGGACACGGAGGGTCGACCCGGTCGGGACCGCTCCGGACGAGGGCGCTCCAGGTCGTGTGGACCACCCCGTCGCCGGGCGGGAGCTCGACCTCGAGCCGGTCACCGGGCGCCGCGAAGGACACGAACACGGGCCGGCCGGCGATGCGCGCCACCCCCTCGCCTCCCGGGGCGAGGTCGTCGATCTCGATCTGCTCGGGCACCCGTCTCGATCCGCCTCAGGACCCGAGATCGCGCTGCAGGCGCATCACCAGGGCCTCGAGCTGCTCCCGCTTGGACGGGTCGATGTCGGTGAACTGGATGCCCATTCCGGGGACGGCGCTGGACTGGTGGTCGAACTCGGCCACGCGCGTGACCCGTCCGCTCAGGCCGACCGGGAACTCCACCGTCGGGAGCTGGATGAGGATCTTCACCTCGGTCCCCACCGGCAGCGGCGTCCGCGTGTTGATGAACATGCCCCCGTGGCTGATGTCGGTGGCCCAGTCGGTGAGGAAGCTCCCGACGCTGCGGTACGCCACCGGCAACTCGTGCTGGAGGCGACTCGCTCGTCGCTTGTTGTCGGAACCATCGGGCATTCGTCCCGGGGATCCTAGCAGGGGCGCGTGCCGCGCGACAGTCCAGCTGCCTACGCCGTGTCGCCGGCTTCGGCGGCCGGTCCTCGCGTCCATCGAACGCGCGTGCTCCTCGACCTCGGCGCGAAAGGCGACGATGGTCGCGCGGGCCTCGTCCCAGCCGCCCGGACCGCAGGCTCACCCTGGCGTCCGAGAGGCGCATCAGCAGGCATCCGTGCTCCCTGGAGTGCGCGAACCGAAGCGGGTCGTCGCGGAGGCGCATGGCCGTCTCCTCGAAGACGAAGCGCACCCGGGCGCAGTCGAGCTGGAGCCGGAGAAGCGCCCCGGCGAGCCCGGCGTCGAATCCGATGACCCGCTCGACCGTCTCGGCCAGCCCGACCTGGAGCTCCTGTCCGAAGTCGAGCATCTCCAGCTCGGCATCCGGTGAGCTCTCGGCGCCTGGAGCCGCGATCCGCTCGCGCAGGTGCACCGCGCCCTGCGGCCATCGGCCGGCGTCGATGGCGAGCACCTCCGCCCGGTCCCGGGCCAGCACGCCCGCCGCGAGAACCCGGCGGCACGCCTGCAGGTAGTCGCGGTCCTCCCGCTCCATCCGCTCCGCAATCGCCTCTGGTGGCACGCTCATCCGAGGAAAAGACATCGGACCGGTCCAGTTCGGACATCCCGTCGAAGAAAATTGATCTCCATCAATCTCCGGATTCACCCAACGACCGCGAATCACGGAGGAATCGGGATCGCATGCCCGTCGGCCATCCCCTCTCTTCCGTGTCTCCCCGGGCGGGTTGGCCGATGCGGGTCGGCACTGCTAGTCTCCCGGTTTCGCTCGGGGGAGGTCATCTCGGATGGCGGTGACGGACGACCGGAAGGGGGACGCTCGGCGAGCGTCCGGACCACGGCCTCCCGGCATCTCGTCGCTTCTCGAGGACCTGGTCAGCCCCGACGGCGACGGCGCCTCCGACGCTTCCGCGTGGCGACCGGCACCGACGCCGGGCACGGTGGTCGGTCGTTTCGAGATCGTCCGTGAACTGGGACGCGGCGGATTCGGCGTCGTCTACGAGGCGCTCGACCGGGACCTGGGACGGTCGGTGGCGTTCAAGCTCCTGCGGGGCTCCGTCCTGCCGTCTGCCCGGGAGGAACGGCTCCTGCACGAGGCCGAGGCAGCCGCCCGCCTCTCCCACCCCAACATCGTCACCCTGTACGACATGGGGCGGTGCGACCACGGGCCGTACCTCGTCCTCGAGCTCCTCCACGGCCAGACGCTCGCGCAGCGCCTCTCCTCCGCGCCCCTGACGCTCGCCGAGGCCTTGCGGGTGCTGGTCGAGGTGGCGCGCGGCCTCTCCCACGCCCACGCGCGAGGGATCGTCCACCGCGACCTGTCGGCCGGAAACGTCTTCCTCTGCGACGACGGCGGCGTGAAGCTGCTCGACCTGGGAATGGCGCAAGCCTTCGGGCGGCGCAAGGTGGACGGCGGCACGCCGGCATACATGGCGCCCGAGCAATGGCGCGGGGCGCCCGAGGACGAGCGGACCGACGTCTTCGCGCTCGGCGTGATGCTCTACCGGATGCTGACCGGTGCGTATCCCTTCCCGGACGACGCAGGGCGCTCGGCGACGGGCGGCAGGCCCGCACGCCTCCTGGACGTGCCGGAGGCTCCCGCCCTGGCGCCGCTGGTCGCCCGCATGCTGGCCAAGGACCCGGTGGACCGGTGCCGCGACGCGAGCGAGGTGGTGGCGGCGCTCACGCCGATCCTCCGGTCCGTCGACGGACCCCGGGCTCGACTGCCGTCGCCCGGCCCGCCGGCGCGGAAGAGGCGGACGCCCTGGATCGTCGGGGCCGCCCTGCTCGTGGCCTCCGCCGTCGCAGCCGGCGCCTGGTACCTCGGCGCCCCCGCGCAGGAGGCCGGTTCGGTCCAGCTGGCCGGGACCGTGCCGGCGGTGGCCGTGCTGCCCTTCACGGACCTGTCCTCCGGGAAGGACCAGGGTCACTTCGCCGACGGCCTCGCCGAGGAGATCCTGAACGCGCTCGTCCAGGTCGACGGGCTCCGGGTGGCCGGCCGGACCTCCTCCTTCTCCTTCCGCGGCAGGAACGCGTCACTCGCCGAGATCGGGCACGAGCTCAAGGTGGACGCCATCCTCGACGGGAGCGTCCGCCATTCCGGGTCTCGCATGCGGGTGACCGCGCAGCTGGTGGGCGTGAGGGACGGCTACCAGCTCTGGTCGCACACCTTCGACCGCGAGGTGACGGACGTCTTCGCGATCCAGGACGAGATCGCGAACGCCGTCGCCCAGGCACTCCGGGTGAAGCTGGCCCCGGGGCGAGCGGCGGCCGCTCCGGAGCGGCGCACCTCGGTCCCGGAGGCCTACGAGCAGTTCCTCCTGGGGCGCCAGCGCTACTACACCCGGAGCTCGTCCGACGGGTTCCGCAGCGCCGTGGCGGCGTACGAGAAGTCGATCGCCGCCGACCCCGGCTACGCCCCGGCCTGGGCCGGCCTGGCCGTCGCCCTGGCGGCGTCGGCCGACTACGGGGACTCCTCCGGGCAGGTGGCCGAGCTGAAGCGGCGCGCCATCGACGCCGCCGATCGCGCCGTCGCGCTCGCGCCCGACCTGCCCGACGCGTACGGCGCGCGCGGCTTCGTCCGTGCCGGCATCCTCTGGGACTGGCCGGGAGTGAAGTCCGACTTCGAACGCTCCCTCGCGCTCAACCCCCGCCAGCCCGACACGCTCCGCCGCTACGGCACCTGGTACCTGGGAGCCACCGGCCGCGTCTCCGAAGGCGTGGCGGCGCTCCAGTCGGCCACCGAGCGGGAGCCGCTCTTCGTCTACGCCTGGACCGACCTGGCCCTCCTCCACCTCAAGAACGGCGAGATGCAGGCAGCCGCGGCCGCCCTCTCCCGGGCGCTCGAGATCGACCCCGACAACCGGCTGGCGCTTCGCCACCTGGCGGTGATGAACCTCCTCGAGGGCAAGCCACAGGAGGCCCTCGCCGCGGCGCAGCGCAACCCCGAGCCCCTCTGGCGCGCCATGGGCTCCGCCCTCGCCTACCGGGACCTGGGGCGCGACTCCGACTCCCTGGCCTCCCTGGCCGAGCTGGAGCGGACGCAGGGGCACGGGGCGGCCTTCCAGATCGCGGAGGTCCACGCCTGGCGCGGCGACGCCGACCAGGCCATGACCTGGCTGGAACGCGCCTTCGAGCACCGCGACAGCGGGCTTGCGCTCGAGGTGAAGGGGGACCCTCTCCTGCGCAGCGTGCGGACCGATCCCCGCTACGTGGCGCTCCTCTCCCGGATGAACCTGTCCCCGTGAGCGAGGACGTCCCGGAGATCGAGGACCGGGTCCGCGCGCTGCTCGCCGCCGAGGACCGGCCCGGTGCGGCGACCGCGGCCATCCAGGAGTACGGGCCTCCCGTGCTTCGCTACCTCCGGTCCCTGTTGCGGGACGAGGACGACGCCAGCGACGCATTCTCGATCTTCGCGGAGAACGTCTGGCGAGGCCTGCCCACCTGGCGCGGCGAGGGCTCGCTCAAGGCCTGGTGCTTCCGCCTGGCATGGAACGCCGCCACCAACCTCCGCAACGAGGCCTGGCGCCGCCGGGGGAGGCGCTTCTTCACCGGCGAGGCCTCCGCGCTGGTCGAGGAGATCCGCACGCGCTCCCACCTCAAGGTGGAGCGGCAGCGCCAGGCGCTCGACAAGCTTCGCGAGTCGCTGGAGGTCGAGGAGGTCTCGCTCCTGACCCTGCGGGTCGACCAGAAGCTCTCCTGGGCGGAGATCGCCGACGTGGTCTCGGCCGACGGAGAACGGGTCGAGCCGGCGGCGCTCATGAAGCGCTTCGAGCGGCTCAAGGGGCGGCTGGCCCGGATGGCGAAGGACCAGGGGCTGATCGAGTAGGGCGCCGCGGGGACGGGCTATCCGAGGACGAGCCGGACCGGCGCCCCACGGCCGAGCCCGGGCTCGCGCGCCGCGCTCCCCTCCCGCACCGCGATCTCCAGGCGCCCGCCGCTCCCCCAGAGCGCGAGCAGCTCACCGGGCGACCCGTCCGCGAAGGTGACGACGAGACGGGCGGGACGCCCGGCCACCGTCACGGCGGCGATCGTTCCGTCGGCCACGTCGGCGCGTCGGATGCTCGTGACCAGGTTCCCGAAGGGGTCCGGGGCCAGGCAGGCGCCGTCGATGCCACCCGCCGTCCGCTCCGCCGAGAGCCCCGGGAGGCGCACCGGGTCGGCCACCCGGGGTCCGAGCCTCGCTGGGGTCTCCGCCTCCTGCCAGCCAGGCGGCGACCGGCGCGAACAGGTCGCGGCCGTGGAAGGTCGGGCTCGGATCGCGAGGGACGAGCTCCGGGTCGGAGAGCAGGAAGGCCGTCGACCCGGGCCCGAGGAACGGCGCGAGGAGCCCGTTGTCGGGCCCGACCAGGCGGCGGCCTGCCCCGTCCACCACGCAGAGGGGGCGGCGCGCCGTGCCCACACCGGGGTCGACGACGGCCACGTGAACCGCCGCCACGGGGAAGCGCGGCACGCAGGCCTCGAGCAGGAGCGCCCCCGCCAGCACGTCGAACGGGGGCACGTCGTGGGAGAGATCGACGAGCGTCGCGTCGGGGAGGCGCCGCAGCACCTCCGCCCTTCATCTGCGCCGGGTACCCCGACCCCGCCCCGAAGTCGGTGAGGAAGGTGACGACGGGGCGGGCCATGCGGTCAGACCTGCATCGTCTTCACGTCGGGTGCGACCTCGAGCCGGGGTTCCGTGAGGGCCTGCACCTGCTCGGCGGTCACGCCGGGCGCGAGCTCGCGGAGCAGCAGCCCGCGGGGGGTGACCTCGATCCAGGCCAGGTCGGTGCAGATCGCGGCGACGCATCCACGCCCGGTGATGGGGAGGGAGCACTGGCGCAGCACCTTGGGCTTCCCCTCCTTGTTGGCGTGCTCCATCATCACGATGACGCGGCGCGCGCCGGCGACCAGGTCCATGCCGCCGCCCATGCCCTTCACCATCTTTCCCGGGACGAGCCAGTTGGCGAGGTCTCCCTTCTCCGAGACCTCGAGCGCGCCCAGGATGGCGAGGTCGATGTGGCCGCCGCGGATCATGGCGAACGACTCGGCCGAGGAGAAGTAGGCGGTGCCGGGGATCTCGCTCACCGTCTCCTTCCCCGCGTTGATGAGGTCCGGGTCCTCCTGCCCCTCGATCGGGTAGGGACCGATGCCCAGCATGCCGTTCTCGCTCTGCAGCACCACCTCGACGCCCGGAGGCACGAAGTTGGAGACCAGCGTGGGCATGCCGATGCCCAGGTTCACGTAGAAGCCGTCCTTCAGCTCCCCTGCGACGCGCTTCGCGATCTGCTCTCGGGTGAGGGCCATGGTCAGCTCGCTCGGGGGCGGACCGTGCGCCGCTCGATGGGCTTCTTCAAGCCCACGGCCTGCACGATGCGCTTCACGTAGATGGACGGGACGTGGATCTGGCCGGGGTCGAGCTGCCCGACCTCGACGATGTGCTCGGCCTCGACGATGCAGATCCTGGCGGCCGCGCACATCATCGGGTTGAAGTTGGCGGCGGTCTTCCGGAAGACGAGGTTGCCCCAGGTGTCGGCCTTCCAGGCGTGGACCAGCGCGAAGTCGCCGCGGATGGGCAGCTCGAGCAGGTAGTCGCGATCGCCGAAGCGGCGCACCTCCTTGCCGTCCGCCACCACGGTCCCGACCCCGGTCGCGGTGTAGAAGCCGGCGATGCCCGCCCCTCCGGCGCGGATCCTCTCGGCCAGCGTGCCCTGCGGAACCAGCTCCACCTCGAGCTCGCCGGACAGGTACTGCTTCTCGAAGACCTTGTTCTCCCCGACGTAGGAGGAGACCATCTTCCTGATCTGGCGGGACTGGAGCAGCACGCCCAGCCCCTCGTCCGTGGTGCCGCAGTTGTTCGAGACCACGGTGAGGTCCTTCACGCCCCTGGAGTGGAGGGCGGTGATGAGGTTCTCCGGGTTGCCGCACAGGCCGAACCCTCCGACGAGCAGGGTCGCGCCGTCGGGGATGTCGGCCACCGCGGCATCGGCGCTCGGGAAGACCTTGTTCATGGACGCTCCACCACGAGGGCCACCGCCTCGCCGCCGCCGATGCAGAGGCTGGCCAGGCCGCGCCGCGCCTTCCGCTCCTCCATCGCGTGCAGCAGCGTCACCAGGATGCGGGTGCCCGACGCGCCGATGGGGTGACCGAGGCAGACCGCGCCGCCGTTGACGTCGACGTTGGCGCCGTCGAGGGAGAGCAGCTGCATGTTGGCGAGCGAGACCACGGCGAAGGCCTCGTTCAGCTCCCAGAGGTCGATGTCCTTCGTGCCGAGCCCGGCCTTCTTCAGGGTCTTCTGGATGGCGTCGGCCGGGCGCGATGGTGAACTCGGCCGGGAGCGCGCGCGCTGCCGCCCCAGGCGACGAGCCGCGCCAGGACCGGACGCCCCTCCCTCTTCGCCCGCTCCGCGGTCATGAGGACCACCGCCGCCGCGCCGTCGTTGATGGACGAGGCATTGGCCGCGGTGACCGTTCCGTCCTTCTTGAACACCGGCTTCAGCGTGCCGATCTTGTCGGGCCGGGCGTTCTTCGGGCCGTCGTCCTCGGAGACGACGGTCTTCTCCCCCTTCTTCCCCTCGATCTCGACCGGCACGATCTCCTTCGCGAAGCGGCCGCCCTTCTGCGCCTCGATGGCGCGCCGGGTCGACTCGACCGCGAAGGCGTCCTGCGCGGCGCGGGTGATGGCGAACTTCTCGGCGGTGGCCTCGGCGCAGATGCCCATGTGGACGCCGTCGTAGGCGTCGGTGAGGCCGTCGTGGACCATGCCGTCGACGAGCGTCACGTTGCCCATGCGGCTCCCGGTGCGCTGCTTCATGTCGTAGTAGGGCACGTTGGACATGGACTCCATGCCCCCGGCCACCATCACGTCGGCGTCCCCGAGCGCGATGGCCTGCGCGGCGCTGATGACCGCCTTGAGTCCGGAGCCGCAGACCTTGTTGAGCGTCCAGGCCGGGGTGCCGTCGGGGATGCCGGCGTATCGGGCCGCCTGCCGCGCCGGGGCCTGACCCACCCCGGCCTGCAGCACGTTGCCCATCACCACCTCGTCGACCGCGGCCGGGTCGACTCCGGCGCGCAGCAGCGCCGCGCGGATGGCGACCGCGCCGAGCCGCGGCGCCGGGACGGCCGCGAGGCTGCCGAGAAACGAGCCGATGGGGGTGCGCGCGGCGCCTGCGATGACCACTTCGCGTCCGGACATGTTCATCCTCTCTGGGTGGGGCCCCGAACCGGGGCGTTCGAGACCATAGGAATGGGGCGACGGACCCGTCAAGGCGAGAAGCGTCTTGCACCCAGGCACGGTCCGGTTAGGCTCCGGCCGCCATGAGCCACCCTGCCCTGCCTGCCATCGCCGTCCACGGCGGCGCCGGCGCCCTCGACGACTCGGGGACGTCGGGGCTCGGGCCGGACGCACCGCGCCAGGAAGGGGTGGGGCGCGCGGCGGCGGCGGCGTGGGAGGTCCTTCGCCGCGGAGGAAGCGCCCTCGACGCGGTGGTGCTCGCCGCCTCCCTCCTCGAGGACGACCCGACCTTCAATGCCGGGACCGGGGCCACCCTCACCTCCGGTGGCCACGTCGAGCTCGATGCGTCGCTGATGGACGGCGCCACCCTGGCGGCCGGGGCCGTCGCCTGCGTCAAGGACGTGAAGAACCCCGTCCTGCTGGCCCGCGCCGTGCTCGAGCGGTCGGGCCACCTGCTGCTCGTCGGCGAAGGGGCATCGGGTTTCGCCCGCGAGTCCGGCATCCCCGCCTGGCCGAACGAGCGGCTCGTCATCCCGCAGCAGCGCGCCCGCTTCGAGGCGGCCCGGGGCGTGAAGCCGGTTGCGGTGGGTGGCGGCACCATCGGCGCCGTCGCCCGCGACCAGGCCGGCCACGTCGCCGCCGCGACCTCCACCGGGGGCACCTTCCTGAAGCGCCCCGGACGCGTGGGCGACTCGCCCATCATCGGGGCCGGCACCTACGCCGACGACCGGCTGGCCGCCGTCTCCTGCACCGGCCACGGCGAGCCGATCATCCGGATCACGCTGGCCCGCCTCGTCGCCGACCTGGTCGGATGCCGGGCTGGACGCCGCGCAGGCGGCAGCCGAAGGCATCCGCGTCCTGGGCGCCCGGGTGAGCGGACAGGGGGGCCTCATCGTGGTGGGGCCGGCCGGGGAACCTGGCTTCGCCTACAACACGCCGGCGATGGCACGCGCCTGGTCGGACGCCTCCGGGACGATCCGCACCGGGCTCACCTAGCCCCTCGATCTCAGCGCTGCCGGACCCTTCCGGACCCGGCGGTCGCGACCGACCCGACCTTCCCCTCGCCCGACCAGGTCACGTCGCCCGAACCGGCGATCTGGGCGTTCAGGGTCCCGCCCGCGAGCCGGACGTCGACGTCGCCCGACCCGGCGATGGAGACGTTGGCGTCCCTCACGGCGAACTCCTTCGCGTCGAGCTCGCCGGAACCGGACACGGCCGCCTTCAGGCTCTCCCCCTTGCCGGAGAGCTTCATCTCGCCCGAGCCGGAGATGGCGGCCTTCACGGGACCGGCCTCGCAGGCGGCCTTCAGCTCCCCCGAGCCCGAGACCGCCAGGTCGAGCGCCGCGGCGGCGCCCTTCCAGGCCAGGTCACCGGAGCCGCTCACGGCGAGGTTCACGTCCCGGGGCGCGGGGCCCGACTCGGCGCTCCCCTTCCCGCTGCCGCCCACCGAGAGCCCCCGGAACCCGGGGACCACCACCTTCACGAGCACTCCCCTGGCCGAGTCGAAGGCCTTCTTCCGGGAGAGGCGCAACTCGCCTCCGGAGACCTCGACCTCGATCCGCTCGGCCCAGCCGGGCTCGGCCAGGATCTCGACGGAAGCCGGGGTCCCCTCGCGGACCTGGACGTCGAAATCTCCCCGGGAGGCGATCCGGTCGAAGGTCCCGGTCACCGCCACGGGGCTCGAGACGGGTTCGGCGAACGCCATCACCGGAAGCGCGGCGGCGACGACGGCGACGACGAGGAGCGACGGACGGCGCATGGAAGTCCTCCTTCGGCGCGCACTGCGCCGGTCCGCTCCCTACGGTCGGGCCGGGCCCGCTATTTCAGGCGTTCCTACTTCTGCTTCGACTCCAGGAACGGGCGGATGAGGTCGAGGGGCAGCGGGAAGACGACGTTCGTCCCCTTGTCGCTCGAGATCTCCACCAGGGTCTGGAGGTAGCGGAGCTGCAGCGCCCCCGGCGACCGGGCGATGATGTCGGCGGCCTCGCCGAGCTTGGTGGCGGCCTGGAGCTCGCCCTCGGCATTGATGACCTTCGCCCGGCGTTCTCGCTCGGCCTCGGCCTGGCCGGCCATCGAGCGGCGCATCTCCTCGGGCAGGTCGATCTGCTTCACCTCGACGGCGGTGACCTTCACGCCCCAGGGCTCGGTGTGCCGGTCGATGATCTCCTGGAGCTGCCGGTTGATCTTGTCGCGCTGCGAGAGCAGCTCGTCGAGCTCCACCTGGCCGAGCACCGAGCGGAGCGTGGTCTGGGCGAACTGGCTGGTGGCGAAGAGGAAGTCGGTCACCTGGAGGAAGGCCCTGCTCGCCTCGACGACGCGGAAGTAGATGACCGCGTTCACCTTGATCGAGACGTTGTCCCGGGTGATGACGTCCTGGGGCGGCACCTGCTCGGCGGTGACGCGCATGTCGATGATGACCATCCGGTCGATGAAGGGGACGATCCACTTCAGGCCGGCGGTGCGGACCCCCACGAAGCGGCCGAGCCGGAGCACCACCCCCTGCTCGTACTCGTTGATGATGCGCAGGCCCATGGCGAACCAGCCGACCACCAGGGCGACGGGGATGAGCAGACCGAGGGCGGGCATGTGCGCTTCTCCTTGGCCGGGCGGGGCCCGGCATTCACTCAGGGAATGATGCCACGGCGATCGGGGGCGACCTCGACGTGGAGCACGAGCCCCCGGACCTCCCGGACGCGGATGGTCGTGCCCGGCGCGATGGGCTGCGGCGACCTCGCCGCCCAGAGCTCCCCGTGGACGAAGGCCTCCCCCGCGTCGGGCCCGATCCCGGTGGTGGCCTCGCCCAGCTCTCCCAGCATCCCGGGAGCGCCGACCTGCAGCTTCTCCTGTCGCGTCCGGGCCACCTTCCACCCGACGAAGCCCAGGATGGAGGCGAGCGCCAGCGGGGTGGGCCAGACCACCCAGGGTGACAGCGTCATGAGCGCGGGGTCGAACCGGTACTCGGCCGAGCTCCGGTCGATGAAGAAGAGGGTCCCGATGCCGAGCAGCGCCGCGCCCGCCAGGCCCGCGATCCCGTGGGTGGTCATGTAGCCCTCGACGACGAGCAGCGCGACGCCGGCCAGGATGAGCACCAGCGCCCCCACGTTCACCGGGATGACCTTCATGGAGAGGAAGGCGAGCAGGAGGAAGAACGCGCCCAGCGCCCCGGCGACGATCCCGCCCGGGGTGGTAGAACTCGAGCGCGATCCCGAGCGTGCCGAGCATCATGAGGATCGCGATGACGTTGGGGTCGGAGAGGAAGGCGAGCGTCCGCTGGCGGACGGTCATCTCGCCCCGCTCCACCTGGGCGTCGCGGGCGTGGATGACCTGGGTCACCCCGGAGCGCGAGAAGCCCCGCCCCTCCGCGAATGCGAGGGCGGCGGCCATGTCCGGGGCGACGACGTCGATGACCTTCAGCCGCAGCGCCTCGTCGGCGGTCGCCGAGATGCTCTCGCGCACCGCCTTCTCCGCCCAGTCGGCGTTGCGGCCCCGGGTGGTGGCGATGCTGCGGGCGAAGGCGGCCGTGTCGTTCTCGACCTTCCGCGCCATGTCCTTGCCGGCCTGCTTCTCGACGTCCTCTCCCCCTCCGGCCACGGGGTGGGCGGCCCCGATGACGGAGGTGGGGTGCATGGCCGCCACGTCGGCGGCGAGCGTGATGAACACGCCGGCCGACCCGGCTCGCGCCCCACCCGGTCCCACCCAGACCACCACCGGCACGTCGCTCGCGAGCATGCGCTGGACGATGTCGCGGGTGGCCTCGAGGTGTCCGCCGGGCGTGTCGAGCGCGATGGCGACGGCGGCGTACCCCTCCAGCTTCGCGCGGGAGAGTCCGGCCTCGACGTACTCGGCGGTTCCCGTGGTGATGGGGGCCTTCACGTCGAGGAGGAGGACGCGCGGGCGCGCCGGCTCGGCGGCGGCGCCGGTCCGGAGGGCGCCCATCGCGCCAGCCGAGGCGAGGGCCGCCACGAGCGCCAGGCGCGTCGCGCGCCCGAGGGGCCAGGAGCCGGTCACGTTCCCCTCCCGGGCGAGGCCTTCCCGAACTCCTTCATGACGAGCTGGAGGTCGTCCCAGGCCGGCTTCTTCTCGGCCGGGTTGCGCAGCAGGTAGGCCGGGTGGAAGGTCGGCATGAGCTTCACCCCCTCGTACTCCCGCCACCGTCCGCGCTGGCGGCTGATGGGGGTGGCGTCCCGGAGCAGCGTCTGCACCGCGAAGCGGCCCAGCGCCACCACGACCCGCGGCCGGATGGCGGCGATCTGGGCCTTGAGGAAGGGCTCGCAGGCCTCGATCTCGTCGGGCTCCGGATCGCGGTTCCCCGGTGGGCGGCACTTCACCACGTTCGCGATGTAGACGTCGGAACGGGCGAATCCCATGGCCTCGATCATCTTGGTGAGCAGCTGGCCGGCCCGACCGACGAAGGGCTCTCCCTGCAGGTCCTCGTCGGCCCCGGGCCCCTCGCCGACGAACACGAGCTCCGCGTGGGGGTTGCCCACTCCGAAGACCAGCCGGGTTCTCCCTCCGTGAAGCTTGCAGCGGGTGCACTCGCCGAGATCCCCGCGGACGGCGAGGAGGGGATCGCTGCCGCAGCCCTTGTCGGAGAGGGCGTAGGCGTTCCCCTGCGCGGGAGCGGTCCGCCCGCGCGGGAGCGGCCGCCCGGGCGGTCGGGAGCGGTGCGGGAGCGAGGGGGATCTCCCGGATGCCTGCGTCGCGCAGCCACCAGAGGTGGCGCATCGCCTCGGCCGCCACGTCGGCCGCCTCCGCGGGAATCTTCGGTTCGCCGCTCATGGCCGGGGACGGCGGGCGTCGAGGAGCGGGACCGCCCGATCGAGGATGGCGTCGGCGACCGCGCCCTTGGTGCCCTCCACCTCCTCGACGCGCGACGGGCCGACGATCGAGACCTGGTTCCGCTCGCCGCCGAATCCCGCACCGGGCGCGCCGACCGCGTTCGCCACCACGAGATCGCAGCGCTTCCGGAGCAGCTTCTCGCGAGCGTTCGGAACCACGTCTTCGGTCTCGGCGGCGAAGCCCACCAGCACCGGAGACCGCGCGCGGCCGGCCAGGCGCTCGCCGACGGTGGCCAGGATGTCGGGCGTCCGCTCGAGGACGAGGGTCTCCGGGCCGTCGCCCTTCTTCTTCTTCGACCGGGAGGGATCGCGCGGTCGGTAGTCGGAGACGGCCGCCGCGGCCACGATGAGATCCTGCTCCTCCGCCGCACCCAGCACGGCGGCGGCCATCTCCTCGGCCGTGGCGATCCGGACCACCCGGACGCCGTCCGGGTCACGGAGCGACGTCGGGCCGGAGACCAGGAGCACGTCGGCGCCGCGACGGGCGGCGGCCCGCGCCACCTCGAAGCCCATCCTGCCCGTGGACGGGTTGGAGAGGTGCCGGACCGGGTCGAGCGGCTCCCGCGTCGGCCCCGCCGTGACCAGCACCCGCCGCCCGGAGAGATCGCGCGGGCCGAGGATGCGAGCGGCCGTGGCCGCGATCTCGGCGGGGTCGGCGAGGCGCCCCTCTCCCACGTCCCCGTCGGCGAGCTCGCCGCTCGAGGGCCCCACGACGTGCCAGCCCCGCGCGCGCAGCCCGGCCAGGTTCTCCTGGACGGCCGGCCCCTCCCACATCCGCGTGTTCATTGCCGGAGCGAGGAGGACCGGGCAGGTGCACGCGAGCGCCGTCGTGGTCACGGCGTCGTCGCCCATGCCGGCGCGGAGCCGCGACAGGAGGTCCGCCGTCGCCGGGGCGACGAGGAGGAGGTCGGCGCGGCGGGCCAGCTCCAGGTGGCCATAGGACGCGTCGGACGCCGGGTCGAGCAGGTCCACCAGCACCGGATGCCCGGAAAGCGCCTGGAAGGTGAGCGGTCCGACGAACCTGGTGGCGTTCGGCGTCATGACCACGCGGACGTCCGCGCCCCCCTTCACGAGGAGGCGGACGACCTCGCAGCTCTTGTAGGCGGCGATGCCGCCGCCCACGCCGAGGATCACGGTGCGGTCGCGAAAGGTGCCCATCGCAGTTCGTTCAGTATCATGTCCCGGAACGTGGACAGCGGCCATATCGATATCGCGCCACCGGTCGAACGCCCGGCCAAGAGCGGACTGGGGTTCTTCCTCCTCCTCATGGTCCTGTACGTCGGCCTGGGCGGGACGGCCCAGTCGTACCACCCCGTCGCGGGGTTGATCTGGACGGAGCTCTTCGTCTTCCTGCTCCCCCCGGCGCTCGTGGCGGCGGGCTCCAACCTTCGCCCGGCTCCGTTCCTGCTCCTCGCCCGGCGGCCGCCGACCCGCCAGGTGCTCCTCGGTGCGGCCTGCGGGCTCGCCCTCTTCTTCGCGGCCGGCGGCATCATGACGCTCACCACCCTGCTCGTCCCGCGCGCCTGGGTGGACGCCTTCGACGTGACCCGGCTCTTCGAGGGATCGCGGCGTCACCAGGTCGGGATGGCGCTGGTGGCCTCGGTGCTCGCACCGATCGCCGAGGAGATCGCGTTCCGCGGGTACGTCCTCTCCGCGCTCCGGACCCACCTCTCGCCCGGCGCCGCCATCTTCGGGTCGTCCGTGCTCTTCGCCAGCATCCACCTCGATCCGGTCCGCTTCCCCGCCGTGCTCTTCCTGGGGGTCTTCCTGGGCTGGCTCGCCTGGCGATCCGGGTCGATCTGGCCGGCCGTCGCCGCCCACGGGGTGAACAACGCGCTGGGCTCTGCCCTGGCGGCGGGAGGCACCACCGACCCGGGCGCGAACGGGACCATCGGGGCGAGCCTCGCCCTGCTGGCCACCGGGCTCGCGGCGCTGGCGCCCCTGGTGCTCGCGTGGATCCGCGCCACCCCCTTGCCTCCCGACGCCTCGGCGGCCCTCGTCCGCACCGACCCCGGCGACCCCTCGATCCGCTTCCGGCTCTCGCTCATCCCGCCCGGGTGGAGCGCCCTGGCAGGCCTCGGCCTCCTGCTCTACGCGGCGCTGGGCGCCTACCGGGCGCTCTCCGGCTGACCCTTCACCGTCGGGAAAGCCAGCCGACGGCGTCCCGTGCCGCCCGGGAGAGCCCCTTCCGGAACGACGGGTCGGCATCCTCGGGCAGGAGCACCAGCGCCTTCACCTCGTCGGGCACCGGCGCGGGCCCTTCCGGCGCGACCAGCACGGCGCGGCGCAGGCCCGCCCGGCGCGCCACCTCGGCCGCCGTCCCGCAGCCGCCGCGCATCCCCACGACGCCGACGAGTGGCCCGGCGGTGTCCCGGAGGTGGGACAGCGCCGAGAGCGCGTCGTCGACCAGCCGCGACGGGTCGAAGGCGCCGTGCGACGCGCCGCGGCCGCGGTGCTGGAACCGGAGGGACGCGTGCCCCTCCCGGGCCGCCGCCCAGGCGACCTCCGCGAGGAGGGGCGCGTCCATGCCCTCGGCGTCGAGCGGCGGGCAGAGGAGGACGGCGGGGGGTCGGTCCCCCCGGTGGAAGAGCCCCTCGAGCGTCGCGCCGTCGGCCTCGATGAGGGCCGGGCGTTCCAGGTACTGGCCGCGCTGGACCATCGGATCAGGAGGCTAGTTCGGTCGCCGGTAGAAGCAGCACTTGAGGTAGCGCCCCTCGCGGAACTGCGGCGCCACCGGGTGGTCCGGGGGCTGGCGCCGATCCTCGACGAGCTGCAGGTCGACCCGCGCCTTGAAGGCGGCCTCCTTCACGGCGTCGTGGAACTGCTCGGGAGACACCCGGGCGCTGCAACTCGCGGTGACGAGCAGGCCCCCGGGGGCGAGGACCTGGAGGCTGGCGCGGTTCAGGGCGGCGTAGCCCGCGAGGGCTCCCTCGACCGCCTTCTGCGACTTGGCGAAGGCGGGCGGGTCGCAGACCACGAGGTCGAACTTCCGCCCCTGGGCCTTGTAGCGGCGCAGGATCTCGAAGGCATCCTCCGCGGCGAAGGCGTGGTCGGCCGGGTCGAGCCCGTTCACGCGGAAGTTGTCCCGGGCCAGCTTGATGGCGTCCTGGTCGACGTCGATGGTGACCACGTGGCGCGCGCCGCCGAGGGCCGCCGCCACCGAGAAGCCGCCGGTGTAGCCGAACAGGTTGAGCGCGTCGCCCCGGCCGACGGACATCTCCCGCACGAGCCTCCGGTTCTCCCGCTGGTCGAGGAAGAGCCCGGTCTTCTGCCCGAGCCGCACGTCGACGAGGAGCTTCATCCCGTGCTCGTCGATCTCGATCCGCTCCGGGGGCGCGGCGCCCCAGAGTACGCGCCCCTGCGGCTTCGCGTCGTCCGAGTCGTCGTCGCGGGGGACCTCGTCCCGCCCGAAGACGCCGGCCAGCCCCTCGACCTCCTGCTTCAGGGACTCCACGATGCTCGCCCGGTGCGGCGTGAGCCCCGCCGAGTAGAGCTTCAGCACCGCGAAGTCGCCGTACCGGTCCACCACCAGTCCGGGAAGGCCGTCGTTCTCGCCGTGGACCAGCCTGTAGCCGGTGGTGCCGCGCACCAGGTCCTTGCGAAGCGCCAGCGCGCGCCGGATGCGGCCGCGCCAGAAGGCGTGATCCACCACCTCGGCCGGCTCGCGGGTGAGGATGCGCACCGTGATGGCGGAGTGCGGGTCGAGGTAGCCACGGGCGACGAAGCGCCCGTCCTCCACCACGTCGACGATGGCGCCGGCCTCGAGCCCCTTGGGCGCCCTCGCGATGGCCTTCCGGAAGACCCAGGGGTGGCCGGCGCGCAGGTGGCGCACCAGGTCCTTCTGCAACTCCAGCGTCGCCTCGACCTCGCTCAAGCCGCCCTCCCCCGCTCCGAGAGCCCCCGGGCGAAGTTTCCGATGACGAGCCCGGGGCGCGCGGCGCGCAGCGCCCGGAGCAGCGCCGGGATCCCCAGCGCCGACCCCACCCCCTCCGCGGTCCCGGGCGATCTCCCAGTAGACGTCGGGATCCATGGCGAGCGACCGGGCCTGCACCTGATCCGCCCCGACCCTGCGCACCAGGGCGGCCAGCCGCTCCACCTCCGCCTCACGGTCGGTGACACCGGGGAAGACGAGGAGGTTGAGCGCCAGGTAGAGCCCCTTCTCCTTCGCCACCCGCATGGACCGCTCCACGTCGGCGAGGGAGTAGCACGACGGCCGGTAGTAGGCCGCATACAGGTCGGGCGACGCGGTGTTGAGGGAGATGCGCACGGCGTCGAGCCCAGCGTCGGCCAGCCCGGCCAGGGCCTCGGGCAGGGAGCCGTTCGTGTTCACGTTGATCGAGCCGCGGCCGGTCCGCCCCCGGACGAGCCGGATGGCCCGGGCGATCTCCTTCCACCGGAGCAGCGGCTCCCCCTCGCATCCCTGGCCGAAGCTCACCATGGTGCGGCCCGACGCGGTCTCGAGGTGGGCGGCCGCCGACCTCGGCCATCTCCTCGGCGGTCGGCGCACGGAGGATCCGGTCGTGGCTCGACGGAGGCATGCCCTCGGACGTCTCGGAGAGGCATCCGACGCACCGGGCGTTGCAGGCGGCCGAGGAGGGAATGGCGCCCTCGTCCCTGCCGTAGAAGGTGTTCTGCGCCGTGAAGCAGGACCACTGCAGCGCGCAGCGGGCGAGCTGGCGGTAGATCGGGTTGTCGGCCCGGGCGAGCCGCTCCTCCACGAGGCCGGGGAGCTCCGGGGTGGAGTGGCTCTCCGGGTCCCAGTGGCGCCGCCGGTCGGTGTGGAGGGCCCAGGCCACGGGACCGTCGGGGCCGAGGGCCGCCGCGGTGTAGGCCCACTGCGGAAGGACGGGCGGGCCCACCGTCCCGAGCGGCGGGCGGGCGGCGGCGGGAAGCAGGGTCCGCGTGTACCCGGGCGGAAGGGTCGCTCCGACGGCGACCGGCGCGAAGGTGCGGCGACCGACGCGCACCTCCCGGAGGACGACCTGCTCGCCTCGGTCCGGGTCGATGCCCACGGGGCGCCGCCCGGGCAGGACGCAGAGCGTGCCCCCCGGCGGGAGCTGGACGGGTCGCCCCGTCGGACGAACGACGTCGCCCCCCGTCCGGGCGGCTGCCTGGAGGTGGGGGTGGTCGTAGACGACTCCCTGTTCGTCGGCGAATAACAGTCGGTACATGGCGGGGTTGGACGATTCATAGCACCGCCCGCTTGCCAGCGCCCGGGGGAGCCCTAGGTTCCGAATCCATCGTGTTTCGGCACGCGGGCGATTAATACCCGGATGGGTCGTCGCGGCCGGGAACAACCGTCTACACCCGCCCGTTTGCCACGAAAAGGGGGACCACCTTGTCGTCGAGCCGAGCCATCGAGAGCACTCGCCGCGAGTTCGAGGGGCTGGCGCTGCCGCACCTCGACGGCCTGTACGCTGCGGCGCTCCGTCTCACCAAGAACCCGGGGGACGCCGAGGACCTGGTCCAGGACGCCATCCTCCGCGCCTTTCGCTTCTTCGACAAGTTCGAGCGAGGCACCAACATCAAGGCCTGGCTGTACAAGATCCTCACCAACACCTTCATCAACCGCTACCGTCGGACCACCAAGGAACGCAACATCGTCGAGGACGAGCGCGACTCGGTTCAGGACCGGCTGGTGTCTCGCGATGCCGCGGACGTGGCCGAGGACCCGGAGCGGGCCTTCTTCGACCGCCTCCTCTCCGACGACGTCCTGCGCGCCATCGACTCGATCCCCGTCGATTTCCGTCTGGCGGTGATCCTGGCCGACCTCCAGGACTTCTCCTACAAGGAGATCGCCGACATCCTCGACGTCCCGGTGGGAACGGTGATGAGTCGCCTGTTCCGGGGACGCCGGCTCCTGCAGAAGCAACTCGCGGAATACGCAACCTCGTCGGGAGTGTTGCACGCGGGCGGGGACGATGGGAGCATCCGCGACGAGAGCATCCATCTCGACGCGTGGAAACGGAAGCACGGCATCTCGTAGCACCGGACCGGGGACATGACGCAGGGCGCGACCTCCAGGACGACCTTCGATTGCAGCGACGTGGACCGGCTCCTCGAGCCGTACCTCGACGGTGAGTTCGGCGACGACGACCGGGCATCCCTCGAGGCCCACCTGTCGTCCTGCACCGGTTGCCGGGACGGGGCCGCGTCAGCCATGGCCTTCCGGTCGGCCTTGCGCGCCCGCCTCCGGGAGGCCTTCGCGACCGGGGCCGTCCACGCCACGGCGCCCGATTCGCTCCGGCGACGCATCTCCGCCGCACTCGACGCCGAGGTCGAGCGCCCGGTGGCCTGGTGGCGGCGCATCCTCTCCCCTCTCCCGGTGGCCGCCGTGGCCGCCTGCGTGGCCGGCGCCCTCGTGGTCTTCGCCGGGCACCGGGCCACCGATCCTCTCGTCGAGGAGGCGGTTCGCAAGCACGCGCGCGACCTCCCCCTCGAGCTGAGCACCGCGTCCATCGCCCCGGAGGTCATCCCCGGGATGCTGGCCTCCAAGCTCGACTTCAACCCGAAGCCGCCGGCCTTTCGCGGCGACGGCGTGAAGCTCGTCGGGGCGCGCCTGGCGCAGCTCCGCGACTGGCCCGCCGCCTACATGCGCTACGAGACGCCTCGCGGCGGGCGACTCGGCCTCTTCATCATCGATGACCCCAACCGGCGGGTGGCCGACGAGGGGCATGCGGTCCGGGCGGGAGCGGAGACCATCTGGGTGATGAACATGCGCGGCTACAACGTGGCCGTGTGGCGACGCAACGAGATCGTGTACTCGCTCGTCTCCGACCTCGACGAGGCCGACCTCGTCCGCCTGGTCGAGACGGCGCAATCCGTCGAGCGATAGCGCCCTGTCTCGCCGGTTTTTGACATCCCGTTCGGGGCGACCTTAGGATCCCCGGATGCAGAAGAACGTCCTCCTCATCGAGAGCGACACCCCCTTTGCGCGCGCGATGTCGAAGGCCCTGGAGTCCAGGGGCTTCGGCGTCCGGACGAGCCCCGACGGCAAGGAGGGGTTCGAGCTCGCGCGCGCCCTCCACCCCGACTGCGTGGTGCTCTGCGTCGAGCTGCCCGGCCTCTCCGGGTACTCCTGGTGCAATCGCCTCAAGAAGGACGGGGACCTCAAGTCCATCCCGCTCGTCATCACCAGCTCGGAAGCGACGCCCGAGACCTTCGATCAGCACCGGAAGCTGAAGACGCGCGCGGAGGACTACCTCCTCAAGCCCTTCTCGCCCGAGACGCTGGTCGAGCGCGTCACCACCCTGGTGGGCGTCCCCGATGCCCCGCCGGCGGACGAGGAGCTCGTCACGCTGGACGACGTCGAGCTCGAGGGCGCACCCGCGGAGGGCGCACGGGTCTCGCCGGAGGAGGACGCCGACCTCAAGATGCTCGACGACGCCTTCGACAGCATCAGCCGGGGCGGCGACGAGCCCGGACCGCGCGCCCCGGGCGCGCCAGCGGTCGACCTGCCGCTCACCCTGATGCCCGACGCCGACGAGTCGCCCGCCCTCTCCGAGTTCGACCGGGAGATGGCCGCCGCGCTCTCCTCGCTCGCCGAGGAGGCCGCCGAGGCGTCGAACGTCGACCCTTTCGCCCCGTCCCGGCGAAAGGTCGAGCCTCGGGTGGAATCGGTCGCACAGGACGAGACGCCCATCCTCCTCGAGGACGTCGAGGTCCTCCCCGCCGTCGACGAGGAAGCCGCGGCTGCGCTCCAGGCCGCGCGGGAGGAGGCCACCACCCTTCGCGCCGAGCTCGCGTCGCTCCGGGAGGAGGGCGTCCGGCTCCGCCTGGACGGCGAGCGGCTCGGCCAGGAAGGCGCACTGCACCGAGACGAGGCCGCCCGACTCCGCGGAGAGACCGCGGAGGCGCAGCGGGTCCTGGCCATCCGTGACGCCGAGCTGGCCAACCTCCAGGCGAGGCTCCAGGCTGCGAGCGAGCAGTCGTCCCAGGCCGACAAGCGATCGACCGAGCTGGTCGGGGAGCTTTCCGGGCTCCGCTCCAAGCTTTCCGACGCCGAGAGGTCGGCGATGGAGCGGGGCGCCGAGCTGGTGGACGCGGAGCGACGCACCGAGGAGCTCGAGCGCGAGATCGAGGTGGCCCGGACCGAGTCCGAGGGGCTGCGGGCGGAGCTCGAGTCCCTGCGCTCCTCCGCGGACGGAGTGCGCGGCGAGGCCGCAGGACTCCGCAACGAGGTCGCCACCCTGGGAGCCACGGCCGACGGGCTCCGCGCCGAGGGCGAGTCCCTTCGCGCCGAGATCTCGTCGCTTCGCGCGGAGGTCGCGTCCCTTCGCGCCGACGCCGACGCGAGGGGGTCGGAGGCCGCGGCGCTCCGGGGCGAGTCGGAAACGCTCCGCGGCGAGGTGGAGGCGCTTCGCGGCGAAGCGCAGGCGCAGCGCGACGCAGCCGAGGCCTTCCGGACCGAGGCCGAGTCCCGGGCCACCGCGCAGTCCCGGCGGATCCAGGAGCTCGAGGAGCAGGCCACCGACCTCGAGGACCGCGTCCTTCGCGCCTACCAGAAGATCAAGAGCGACGAGAAGCTGCGCGAGAAGACCCGCAAGGCGCTCGCCATGGTGCTCCAGATCCTCGAGGACCGCCCGGGCGGCGACGGCGGGGCATAGCGCGCCCTCCTAGGCCCTCCTGCGCCGCCGTAGCGCCGAGGCGACCTCGGAGAGTTCCTTCACCCCGAGGACCCGGGAAGCCGCGAAGTAGGCCAGCGCCCCGGCCGCGATGGGGACGAGCGCCAGCGGCGCCTGCCGGGCCAGCCCCGCCGCCGGCAGGTGCGGTGCGATGCCCGCCTTCACCGCCAGCACCGCTCCGACCATGACCGCGGAGGCCAGGAGGGTCCGCCCGAGCTGCCGGTAGATGCCCGCGTTCCCCAGCCCTCCGTGGCGCCATTTCCAGGCCACGGCCAGGACCGCGAAGTTGGCGGTGGCGGCGAGCGCCGTACCCAGGGCGATGCCCTTGAAGCCCAGGACCGGGTGGAGCAGCAGGACCAGCGCGACGTTGGACGTCATGCCGACGACGCTCCCGATCACGGGGATGCGGGCCTCGTCGAGGGCGTAGAACGCCGGCGCGAAGACCTTCACCGCCGAGTACCCGTAGAGCCCCACCGCGTAGAAGACCAGGGCGTCCGCCGTGGCCGAGGCGTCGGCGGCGCCGAACCGCCCGTGCTCGTAGACCAGCGAGATGATGGGATGGGCGAGCGCGACGAGCCCCACCGCGGCCGGGACGTTCAGGAAGGCCACCAGGCGCATGGCCGAGCCGAGCGTCTCCCGGACGCCGTCCATGTCGCCCGCCGCGACCCGCTGGGCCACGCCCGCGCCGGCCACGGTGGCGATGGCCACCCCGAAGACACCGAGCGGGAGCTGCATGAGCCGGAAGGCCATCAGGAGCCAGGTGTTCGCGCCCACCTCGTGCGAGGCGAAGATGGTGTTGACGAGGATGTTCACCTGGGTCGCGGAGAGCCCGATCACGGCCGCTCCCATGAGTCGCCCGATGCGGCGAATGCCCGGGTCGGCCAGCGCGACCCGCCCGAAGAGGGGCCGGACCCGGAAGCCCACCGCCCGCAGGCTGGGCCACTGGGCGGCGAGTTGCATCGCGCCGCCCACCAGCGGTCCCGATCGACCAGCCCACCGCGGCCGCCCGGGGTCCCTTCCCGGTGGCCCAGAGCCAGGCTCCCACCGCGATGGCCCCCACGTTGAAGAGCGCCGGCGCCAGGGCCGGAGCGGTGAAGCGCGACTGGGCGTTCAGCATGCCCATGGCCACCGCGGAGAGGGACACGAGCAGCAGGAACGGCATCATGATCCGGGTGAGCAGGGTGGCGAAGCCCGCCTCCTCCGGACCGAATCCTGGCGCGAGCGCGCTCACGATGAGCGGGGCGGCCACGCAGCCCGCAGAGCACGATGCCGCCCACGACGAGGAGGACCAGGCCGACGAGCGCGTTGGCGAGGCGGTGGGCATCCTCCTTCCCCCTCTTCGCGTGGGCCTCGGCGAAGGTCGGGACGAAGGCCGACGAGAGCGCGCCTTCCGCGAAGAGGTCGCGCAGCAGGTTGGGAATGCGGAAGGCGACGACGAAGGCGTCGGACCAGCGGTTGGCTCCCACCAGCGCGGCGAAGAGCTGATCCCGCACGAGCCCCAGCACGCGCGACACCATGGTCGCGGCGGAGAGCCAGATCGCCCGCCCCATCCGCATCCGCGCCGCCCCCTCAGTGCCCGGGATCCGGCACTAGTGCTTCCCGCCGTCGGGCCCCTTGGACGCCATCTCCCGCTTCATCACCCACCCCTTGGCCTGGGCCTGCACGGTCGCGGGCACGTTCCGATCCCGCGCCAGCTCCTTGATGTCCTTCTCCTGGAGCGTGGGCAGGAACTTGAGGGCGGTGGGGAGCGGCACCTTCGGGTTGCGGACCAGGGCGGCCCGCAGGGCGTAGACCTTGAGGAAGTCCCGCCTCTCGTAGATGTACCGGAGCACTTCGGCGCCGGCGGTCTTCGAGTTGGCGAGCGAGAGGATCTCCCCGTCGGTGATGCGGGGGCTCTGGACCGCCGCCAGGCTGACCAGCCGGTTGGAGTCGCGCAGGAGCAGCATCCGGGCCTCCCGGTTCCCCAGGGTGGCCAGCTTGATCTTCTGGGACACCGACATCTTGAGCACCCGCTGCGTCATGGTGAGACGCTTCTCCTCCTGCTCCGGGGTGGGCGGTGGCGTCGAGCCGCCCTTCTCCTCGACGTCGTGGGCCAGCTCCGCGCCGTATTCGACCAGGAGGGTCTCGGCCGAGTCCCCGGAGGGGCTGGCGGTGGGATCGGTGCCGTGGATGCGACGGTGCGCCTCGACGAGCTGCGGGACGTCGAGGAGCACGAGGCCGTTGCGCACGCAGAAGTCACAGGCACCGTCCACCGTGGATGCGGGCGCGCTGGGGTTCCGGCAAAGCCCCCGGATGATGTCGTCGTGGCGCAGGAGGCGGAGCTCGTTCTGCCGGATGATCTCCAGGAGCGGCGCGGGCACCACCGGAGCGAGCCTCGCCACCGTCTCGTCGGAGGTGGCCGGGTTGAGCAGGATGGACTGGAGCGCGCCCGACGCGGGTCCGAGCCGGTCGGCGAGCCAGTCGAGCACCGGGGGGTCGAGCGCCTCGGACCGGAGCGCCGTCGACCAGATCCTCTCCGGCAGCGAGGCCGCCGACCGCGCCGCCGTCTCGCGGACTCCGGCGTCGGCGTCGAAGGACAGGAAGTACAGCATCGTCGCGAGGTCGCCCGGCGCCACAGCGGGGACGAGCCCCTTCGCCCCCATCATGCGAAGCGCCACCGGCGCCTTGGCGTCGACGTGCTTGTGGAGGGCCGGCGACAGCGCCTGTAGGCCAAGCGGACAGTCGGGCAACGTTCAGCCCTCCCCGTCGGTCCGGGACTCGGCCCCGGAGGACGGATGGCGCGCCGTCCACCCGTGGTGAATGCGGCCCAGCACCCGGTTCAGCCAGTTGCGCCGGGAGAGGAAGGAGAGCACCGGCCGTTGCCGCGTGCCCAGCGCCTGGCGCTCCGCGGTGAGCTCGGCGTTCCCCGGGTGGAAGGCCAGCCCACGCTCGAGGGCGCGAACCGCGCGGACGCGCTGCCCCAGCGCCATGGCCACCCGCGACTGGTTGATGATCAACTCCGGCTCGGGCCGTCCGTTGCGAACCGCCCCGTCCACCAGGACCACGCCCAGGTTGGAGTTCTTCTCGATCAGCACCAGCGTGAGCCCGTACCAGGACTGGATGCGCGGGTCGGTCGGGGCCCGGCGGTTGGCCTGGCCGAACATCTCGTGGGCGCCCTCCCGGTCCCCCGCGCGAAAGCGGCGCAATCCCTCCTCGAGGGCAGCCGCCGCCTCCGGCGGTAGGGAGCGCTCCCCCGGCTGTCCGGGCGTCGTGCTCATGCGTTCATCTCGTGGATGAGCCGGAGACCGTCGAGGGTCAGGTGCTCGTCCACCTCCGCGATGGCCTTCGACAGCCCGGCCACCAGCGGGGCGAGCCCTCCGGTGGCGACGACCAGGGCGGGGAAGGACAGCTCCGCCTGCATGCGCTCGCAGATGCCGTCGACCAGCCCCACGTACCCGTAGACCAGGCCGCTCTGCATGCTGGCGACGGTGTTCTTCCCGATCACGTGCGGCGGCCGGGCGAACTCGACCCGCGGCAGCTTCGATGCGTTGCGGAAGAGGGCCTCCATGGAGATGGAGACGCCGGGGGCGATGGCGCCACCCAGGTACTCCCCGCGAGGCGAGACCGCGTCGAAGGTGGTGGCCGTCCCGAAGTCGACGACGATGAGGCCCCGGCGAAAGCGCGCGAAGGCCGCCACGGCGTTCACCACGCGGTCGGCGCCCGACCTCGCGGGGGTTGTCGTAGAGGATGGGGAGGCCCGTCTTCACTCCCGGTCCCACGAAGAGCGGCTTCACGCCGAAGTAGCGCTGGGCCATCTGCTCGAGCGCGAAGGCCAGCGGGGGAACCACGCTGGAGATGGCGATGGCCCGCACCCGGGCCGGGTCCAGCCCGACCGAGGCGTAGAGCTGCCGGACCAGGATGCCCCACTCGTCGTAGGTCCGGCTCTGCGACGTCTCGACGCGCCACTGCTGGCGGAGCGACGGCCCCTCGAAGGCCCCGAGCACCGTGTTGGTATTGCCGACGTCGATGGCGAGAAGCACGGCGGGAGGGTAGCCTCAGGCCCCTGCCGGGTCAACGCGACCGACGAGGCGCACGTCGCCGGCCACGATGCGCACGAGCCCCCCGGGCCCGCGAACGAGGAGCGCCCCGGAATCGTCGATGTCCTCGGCGACGCCGGCGATCTCCCCGCCGTCGCCGTCGACGCGGACCTCCCGTCCGAGGGTGACGGAGCGCTCCCTCCAGGCGTCCCGTATCGGGCCGAACCCCTCGGCGGCGTGCAGGTCGAGCCACTGCTCGAGCTCCGACAGCAGGGCCGCCGCGAAGAGAGCCCGCGGCACCGGCTGGCCGCGCTCGATGGAGAGGCTGGTCGCCACCGCGTGGAGCTCGGCGGGGAAGTCCTCGGGAGCGGCGTTGAGATTGACGCCGATCCCCAGGATCACCCAGTGCACGGCGTCGGCCTCGGCGGAGAGCTCGGTGAGGATGCCGGCCACCTTGCGTCCGTCCACCAGCAGGTCGTTGGGCCACTTGATCCCGGCGTCGACGCCCGCCTTCCGGCAGGCATCACAGGCGGCCACCGACGCGACCAG
This sequence comes from uncultured delta proteobacterium, assembly GCA_963818535.1. GTDB lineage: Bacteria > Myxococcota > Myxococcia > Myxococcales > Anaeromyxobacteraceae > CAIOAK01. The sequence continues at coordinate 1,191,615 of CAWFSM010000008.1, forward strand.
CGTCAGCTCGGGAGCGCGCTGGGGCGGCAGGGCGGGCCGGAGGATCACCGAGAGGTAGAGATTCTTCCCGGCCGGGGACGACCAGGCCCGGCCGCGCCGGCCCCGGCCGGCGGTCTGGCACTCGGCGATCACCACCTCGCCGTGCACGGCGCCGGCGTCGGCGAGCTCGCGGGCCCGGTCGTTGGTGGAGGGCAACTCCTCGCTGCAGTGGAGCACTCTGGCCGAGGTCGTGGGTGTTGAGGAGCGGCCCGATCTCCAGCGTTCCCAGCCGGTCGGGGATGGCGATCAGCCGGTAGCCGCGGGCCGGGACGGCCTCGATCCGGTAGCCCTGGCCCCGCAGGGCGTTGACGTGCTTCCAGACCGCCGCCCGGGAGAGCCCGAGCTTCCCGCTGATGGCCTCGCCGGAGACGAAATCGTCCGCCGCCTCGGCGAGGAACTCGAGGACCATCTCCTCGCTCCCCGGTGCGACCTCGGCCATCCGGCGATTCTCGGGGTGGCCGCCCGCGGCTGTCAAACCACCGGGCGGGTCGTCCCGCCGGGCTCCATCTCGAAGGAGATGTCGGCGGCCCGCGCGCTGTGCGTCAGCGCCCCCATGGAGACGAAGTCGACCCCGGTGGCGGCGACCCGGGGCAGGCGCTCGAGGGTCATGTTGCCGCTGGCCTCGAGAAGGACCCGGCCGGCGGCGCGCCGGACGGCCCCGGCCATGGCCTCGTCCCCCATGTTGTCGAGGAGGACGATGTCGGCCCCGGCCGCGATGGCCTCGTCCAGGCCGGCCAGGTCCACGACCTCCACCTCGACCCGGAGCATGGCGTTGCCCCGGGCGCGGGCGCGGCGGACCGCCTCCCCCACGCCGCCGCATGCGGCCACGTGGTTGTCCTTCACGAGGATGCCGTCGCCGAGGGAGAAGCGGTGGTTCACTCCGCCTCCGGCGCGGACCGCCTCCTTCTCCAGCCGGCGCCATCCCGGGGTGGTCTTGCGGGTGTCCAGGAGCCGCGTTCGCCCGCCGGCGGCCGCGAGGGCATCCGCGGCGCGGCGCGTCCCGGTGGCCACCCCGGAGAGGCGCTGCAGGAAGTTGAGGGCGGTCCGCTCGGCGGCGAGCAGCGCCCGCACGGGGCCGGTCGCCTCCCCGAAGGTCTCGCCCTTCGCCACCCTCGATCCGTCCCCGCGGTCGAACCGGCACGCTGCCCCGAGTCGCTCGAAGACCCGGATCGCCACGGACGTGCCCGCCAGCACCAGATCCTCCTTGGCGAGGAAGGTGCCGCGCCCCTGGTCCGCGGCGGGGATGGTGGCCTCGCTGGTGGCGTCTCCGAGGGAGAGGTCCTCCTCGAGCGCCAGGTCGAGGAGGCGCTCCACTGCGGGGGCGAGCTCGGCCACGGCTACCTCCTCGCGGGGCGCCGCTTCGCGGCTCCCGCCTTCTTCTTCGTGGTCACGCCCTTCCTCGCCGGCGCCTTCTTCCCGACCTTGCTCTTCGCCGGCGAGGGCTTCTTCTTCGCCGGCTTCTTCGCGGGGGCCTTCTTCGTCGCCGGCTTCTGCTTCTCGACCGGGCGGGCCTTCGGCGCCTGCACGGCCAGGGCGCCCGGGACCCGTCGGACCATCCCTCCGCCCGCCTTCTTCACCATCTGCCCGGTGGCCTTCCGGACGAGGTTCGCCTTCTGCTTCACCACCAGTCGATCGGGCTCCTTCCGGACGATCGCCGCGGTCGGAGGCGCGGTCGGAGGCGCGGGCGGCGCCGCGACTGGCCCGCCTTCTCCGGTGAGGAGCGCCCGGTGCGCCTCTAGATTGCGGCGCTTCTCCCCGAGCTCCTCGACGCGGGCCCTGGCCTCCTCGACGACCTCCTTCGGAGCCCGCTCGACGAAGCTGGGGTTGGCGAGCCGCTTGGCCACCCCGTCCGCCTCGGCGGCCAGCCGGGCGATCTCCTTCTCCACCCGGGCGGTCTCGGCGGCCATGTCGACCGCCCCGGCAAGCGGGATGAGCACCTCGAACCCGTCGCCGACGGACACGGCACACTGCGGCCTGCGGCCGGCCGGACGCCCGGCCTCGTGGAGGACGAGCCCCTGCACGTTGCCGAGCCGCTCCACCCGCCCCTGCTCCGAGCGCAACGTCGCGAGCGCCTCGGCGGAGAGCCCTCCCACCTCCACTCCCTGGAAGATCGTCTTCCACGGAACGTTCATCTCGCCGCGGACGTTGCGGATCGACTCGATGACGCCGAGGACCGGGCCGAAGCTGCGCTCGGCGCCCTCGTCCACCGGGCGCCGCTCCGGGTACGAGGCCTCGAGGAGGGACGGTGCCCACCCGGCGGCCCCGATCCTCTGCCCGAGCATCTGCCAGAGCTCCTCGGTGACGAAGGGCATCATGGGGTGGAGGAGCCGCAGCGCCGTGTCGAGGGCGTGGGCCAGCACCGCCTGGGCGCCGGCCTTCTTCCCGGCGTCGTCGCCGTAGAGCGCCTCCTTGGACAGCTCGATGTACCAGTCGCAGAGGTCGTTCCAGCAGAAGCGGTAGACGGTGCTGGCCGCCTCGTCGAAGCGGTACGCCTCCAGGGCGTCCACGGTGGAATTCACCGCGCGTGCGAGCCGGGCGAGCAGCCACCGGTCGGCCGGCGTCCGGGCCAGCTCGGCCGCGCGGGACGGCGCCGGCGCCCCCTCCAGGTTCATGAGCGCGAAGCGGGTGGCGTTCCAGAGCTTGTTGGCGAAGGCGCGGAAGCCCTCGATGCGGTCCTTGGCGAGCTTGATGTCGCGGCCCTGGGCGCTGGTCAGCGCGGCCAGCGTGAAGCGCAGCGCGTCGGCGCCGTACTTCTCGGTGATGTCGAGGGGATCGATGACGTTCCCCTTGGTCTTCGACATCTTCTGCCCCTTCTCGTCCCGCACCATGGGGTGCAGGAAGACGGTGCGGAAGGGGACGTCGCCCATGAAGTGGATGCCCATCATCATCATCCGGGCGACCCAGAAGAAGATGATGTCGTGCCCGGTCTCCATGACGGAGGTCGGGTAGAAGGTCTCGAGCTCCCTGGTCCTGTCGGGCCAGCCCAGCGTGGAGAAGGGCCAGAGCGCCGAGGAGAACCAGGTGTCGAGGACGTCGTCGTCCTGGTGCAGGGCGCGCTCGCCGCAGGTGGCGCAGGACTCCGGGATCGACCGGGCCACCGTGGCGTGGCCGCTCGGGCAGTACCAGGCCGGGATCTGGTGCCCCCACCAGAGCTGGCGCGAGATGCACCAGTCGTGGATGTTGCGCATCCACGCCATGTAGGTGTTGGTCCAGCCCTCGGGGATGAAGCGGGTGCGCCCCTCCTCCACGGCCGCTATGGCCGGCCGGGCCAGCGGCTCGATCTTCACGTACCACTGGTCGGAGAGGAGCGGCTCGAGCACCGTCTCGCAGCGCTGGCAGCGGCCGAGCGGAAGGACGTGGGCCTTGGCCCCCCGCTCGAGCCCCTTCTCGGCGAGTGCGACCTTGACCGCCTTCCGGGCCTCGAAGCGGTCCATGCCCTGGAACGGCCCCGCCTCGGCCGTCATGCGCCCGTCGGGACCGATGACCGACAGGAGCGGGAGGCCGTGCCGCTGCGCCACCTCGAAGTCGTTGAAGTCGTGGGCCGGCGTCACCTTCACGGCTCCGGTGCCGAACTTCGGGTCGACGAGCACCGCATCGGCCACGACCGGGAACTCCCGACCGGTCAGCGGGTGGCGCACGTTCTTGCCCACCACGGCGCGCCACCGCTCGTCGTCGGGGTGCACCGCGATCGCGGTGTCGCCCAGCATGGTCTCGGGCCGCGTGGTCGCGACCACGATCTCGCCCGTGCCGTCGGCGAGCGGGTACGCGAAGCTCCACAGCTCGCCGGGGTGGTTCTCCTCGTGGTTCACCTCGAGGTCGGAGAGCGCGGTGTGGCAGCGCGGGCACCAGTTGATGAGCTTCTTGGCCCGGTAGATGAGCCCTTCCTCCCACAGCCGCACGAAGACCTCGCGGACCGCGCGGGAGAGCCCCTCGTCCATGGTGAAGCGCTCGCGCTCCCAGTCGAGCGATGCGCCCAGCGCCTGGTGCTGGACCCCGATGCGGGAGCCGTACTGCTCCTTCCAGGCCCAGACCCGCTTCAGGAACTCCTCGCGCCCCAGGTCGTGGCGGCTCTTCTTCTCGGTCTTCTGCAGCTCCTTCTCCACCACCATCTGGGTGGCGATGCCGGCGTGATCGGTGCCGGGCAGCCAGAGCACGTTGAAGCCGCTCATCCGCTTCCAGCGGATGAGGATGTCCTGGATCGTGGCGGTGAGCGCGTGGCCCAGGTGAAGGGAGCCGGTGACGTTGGGAGGAGGCAGCACGATCGAGAAGGCCGGGCGGGACCGGTCGTTCTCGTCGGCGTGGAAGTAGCCGCGCTCCAGCCAGGTGCGGTACCAGCGGGGCTCGACGTCGCGGTGGTCGTAGGCCTTCGACAGCTCGGTCGAGGGCGGGGTCTGTCGTTCTTCGGACACGTCACTCTCCATGGCGCGCGCTGCGGCCCCGGGGGAGCGGCGTCGGCTCCGACCCGTGGACGGGCGCGCCTTCGTTCAGCGCTTCTGGCGCTCGTTCACCAGGCGTTCCACGTGCTCGCGGATGATCACCTCGGCGAGCTGCGGGACGACTTCCCAGGCGATCTTCTCCACGACCTCGCGCGAGGCCTGGGAGATGGCGAGCCGCAGGGCCGCCTCGCCACCGTCGGCCGCCGCTGCGGGCGGCGCGGCCGCGGGCGACGGAGGTGCGGGCGACGGAGGTGCGGGCGGCGGGGGAGCGGGTGGCGGGGGAGCGGGGACGCGCCGCGGGGGAGCGGCGACCGCTCCGGCGGAGACGTCGCTCCAGTCGTCGTCGGCCGTGGCCGGTGCGGCCATCCCGAACGGCTCCGGCGGAGGCGGACGAGCCAGGGGCCTGGCCGGCGCGGGGGTGAAGGGCCGGGGCGGCGCGACGGCGCCCCGCGCGGCGGCAGGAACGGGCGGCGGTACGGGGGCGACCGCGGGGCGCTGCGCGCCCGGAGGCGGTGGGCGGATCCCCGGGGCCTTCACCGTGGTGTGCGGAAGCGTACCGGGACGAGGGGCGCCCGCGCGGAGCGGGTGCCCGGGGGGCGGGAACGGAGGGGGCACCATCCGCCGCGGCGGGGCCGGCGGCTGCATCCGGGGCGCCGGGATCGTGACGGCCGGGGCGATGGCCGGGGCGGGCGGCTGGGTCATGCGCGGATACGGGAGCGGAAGGGGCTCGGCCGTCACCCCCTCGACGAGCTCGCGAACGCGGGTGAGCAACGCCTGGCTGTCGAAGGGCTTGGCGATGTGGCCGTCGGCCCGGGCCGAGCGCGCGCGAGCCTCGTCGAACGGCTCGAAGGTCCCGGTGAGCAGGAGCACCGGAACGTCGGCGAGCTGCGGGTCGGCCTTCAGCGCCTGGCAGAGCTCGTATCCGTTCATGCGAGGCATCACCGCATCGGCGAGGACGATGTCGGGCCGGGTCTCCCTCGCCCGGACGAGGGCGTCCTCGCCGTTGTCGACGGACGAGATCCGGTAGTCCTCACCGGCGAAGACGATTCCCACGACCTTCTGGATGGTGACCGAATCGTCGGCGAGCAGCAGGGTCTTGGGCATGGGTTTCCCGGACGCGAGGACTGTCGGAGAGCTAACGCGCCGCTCACGCGAGTGTCAATCTTCCTAGCGATTCAAACGCCTTCCCCCGGCGCGAGCAGCGCGTCCCAGGGCGGCCGGCGGACGCGGCCGCTCCCCGCCCCCTCCGAAAGCCCGAGAACCCGGTCGACCAGGACTCCGGCGGTCGTCCCTCCGGCGTCGAGGAGGAGGAGGACGCGCGGGTCCCCGGTTCTCTCCAGCCCGAGGATGGCCGCGGAGTCCCACGCCGGGTGGATGGCCCGGCCGTGGTGGAGGAGACCCCGGTGGCCGTCGGGCGACAGCGGGACCCGGAAGAGGTGGACGGGATCGACCACCTGTACGACGAGCGGAAGGGGCACGGCGAGCGCATGCCCCGCCCGCATCGCGAAGAGCTCGCGCTCGGCCGCCGCCAGGTCCGGAACCGGGGGGAAGGGACGAGGCGCATCGCGCTGCATGGTGACCAGGGCCGCTGGCGCCAGCTCCAGGTGGAGCACCCCTCCGAAACGGAGCGCCGACGAGAACGGGGACGGGTGGGCGGCGACCGTCCGGTCCGGCAGCCGGAAGGCTTCCGCGTCGGCGAGGTCTCCGACGCCGTCCATCCGGTCGACGAGCAGCGGCGGGAGCCCCGCACCCTCGAGGATCAGGGCGAAGCGGTGGTCGCCCTGGAGGCCCAGCCGCTCGGCCAGGGCCACCGCAACCGGAAGCTCCGGGACGGAGCCCGCCCCGATCCTCGCGATCTCGCGCACGGTGGAGAGCGGAAGGGCGAACGGAACACCCCCGGCCTGGAACCGGAGGACCTGGCGGCCCGGGGGAGTGATCACTCGATCATGGTATACCAACCCCATGCCGGCCTCGGTCCTCCTCGTGGACGACGAGCGCTTCGCCCGCACCCTGTACGCCGACTACCTCCGGGCCGCCGGTTACGCGGTCGAGGTGGCGGAGGATGCCGAGGCGGCGGTGCGCATCCTCGAGGCCCGGCGCTTCGACGTCCTCCTCACCGACATCGTCATGCCCGGCGGCGACGGTCTGCAGCTGCTGGCGGACGCCAAGCGCCTCGACCCGGACGTGCAGGTGGTCGTCATCACCGCCCTCGACCGTGTCGACCCCGCCGTCCGCGCCATGCGCGCCGGGGCCTCCGACTACCTGGTGAAGCCGGTCACGCCCGAGGCGCTGCAGCTCTCGGTGCAGCGTTCGCTCTCGACACGGGCCTTGCTGGCCGAGAACTCCTCGCTCCGGGGACACGTCAACCTCTTCGAGACCTGCCAGCGCATCACCGGGTCGCTCGAGCGGGACAAGGTGGTCCCGCTCGCCCTCCCGGCGCTCGCCACCGAGTGTGGCGCCCTGGGCGCCGCGCTCCTGGAACGGGACGGCATCGATGGATGGCGCCTCTCCGGCGTCCACGGGATGCCCGCGGAGGTGGCGGAAGGCCTCCTCGCCCCTGCCCTCCCCCGCCTGTCCGAGCTCGCCCTCGACGCCACGCTCGTGCTCGACCTCCCGGCGGTGGGCGACCGATCCCCGTCGCGCTGGCTCTGCCTGCCGGTCTCCGAGGGCCCCGAGATCCTGGGCGCGGTCTGCCTGCTCCTCCCCGGCCCGCTCGACGCCGAGCGCGCCGGCAGGGCCGCCTTCATCTGCCGCCACCTGGGGATGGCGCTCCGGGCGCTCGGGCGGCTCTCCCACGTCGAGCAGCTCGCCTACGTCGACGACGTCACGCTGCTCTACAACAACCGCTTCCTCGACGTGGCCCTCGACCGGGAGCTGTCCGGCGGCCGGGCCTTCACGCTCCTCTTCATGGACCTCGACCGTTTCAAGGGCGTGAACGACCGGCACGGGCACCTCATGGGATCCGCCCTGCTCGGCGAGTTCGGACGGGTGCTCCGTTCCTGCGTCCGCGACGAGGACGTGCTGGTGCGGTACGGAGGCGACGAGTTCGTGGCCCTCCTCGCCGGCGTCGACTCGGGAGGCGGTCTCAAGATCGCCGAGCGCATCCGCCGTGCCGTGGAGGACCGCCGCTTCCTCTCCCGGGAAGGGCTCTCGGTCCGCCTGACCGTCTCCATCGGCCTGGCCAGCCACCCGGAGCACGCCCCCACGAAGGCGCTGCTCCTCGACCTGGCCGACCGGGCCATGTACCGGGGCAAGGAGACGACCCGCAACGTGGTCTACATCGCGGCGGCCGAGCCGCCGGTCTCGCGCTAGGGATCGTCCGTGGCGAAGGATCTCACGGCCCAGGCCCTGCTCGACCAGGCGCAGGACGCCCTCGACGACGGCGACGCCGAGCGGGCGCTCGACCTCGCCATCGAGGGGTCCCGGCTTGCCGGGCGGGGCGACGACGACGAGCTGGCGGCGCTCCTGGCGCTCGCCGAGGGGCAGGCCCGCCTCGCCCTGGGAGACTCCCGCACCGCGCTCGAGCTCATCCTCCGTGCCGTCCGGGCCTTTCCCGACGACCTGGACGTGCGGGCCGAGGAGGCCAACGCCCTCTACGAGCTCACGCGGTTCGAGGAGGCGGCCGACCTGCTCGAGCGGATCCTCCACGAGGACCCGGACGACGCGGGGTCGCACTGGCTGCTCGGGCTCTGCCTGGAGCGCCTGGGGCGGGTCGAGGGGGCGGAGCGCCACCTGGCGCGGGCGCGGGCTCTCGCCTCCGACGACTTCCCGGAGGCGGTGTCCCTCTCTCCCGACGCGTTCGAGAAGGTCGTGGAGGATGCGCTCGCCGAGTTGCCGGAGCCGGTCCGCCGGTACCTCGCGAACGTCGCCGTGACGGTCGAGGACCTGCCCGACGTCGAGGAGCTGCTCGCCTCCGACCCGCCGCACTCCCCGTCCATCCTCGGGATCTTCCGGGGCTCTCCGCTCGGGGACAAGGCCTCCATGGACCCGTGGAGCCACTTCCCCTCCTCCATCGCCCTCTTCCAGCGCAACCTCGAGCGCTACGCGCGCGACCGGGAGGAATTGCTCGACGAGATCCGGGTGACCCTCCTCCACGAGGTGGGCCACTTCCTGGGACTCGACGAGGACCAGTTGCGGGACCTCGGCCTCGATTGAGGCGCCGGTGTCGCCCGGACCCGTCGAATAATTGACCGGATCCGCCCGATATCGCATCGTGCAGGCCAATGGCCGTCATCGAGTCGATGGAGCTCGCCCAGGTCCTCTCCGAGGCGGGCGACATCGCGCGGAACGTGAACCAGCGCCTCACCAGCGCTCACCTCCTCCTCGCATTCTTCGTGGTTCCCAACCGGGCCGAGATGCTGCTGCGCGAGCGCGGCGTCGACGAGGACCGGATCCTGCTCGCCATGCCGGGCGCGCCGGAGGAACCGGAGGGCCTCGAGCGCGACCTCCGCGAGCGGGCCCGCCAGGTCGCCGAGGGGCTGCGGGCCGACGAGACCGACTGCATCCACCTGCTCATCGCCATGACCCGGGTGCGCCAGTGCTCGGCGCACCAGCTGCTCGCCGCCTGCGGCCTGGAGCTGGCGGCGCTCCGCAACGTCGCGCTCTCCTACTACACGGCGGGCATGCCCAGGAGGCTGCGGCGCGTGCCCCAGCCGGCCAACCGGGCGCCGGCCCCGTCCCCTCGCCGCCCGGCCTCGCCGCTCCGCGACGAGCCCGTCGAGACCGACCTCGAGGGCGAGCCGATCGAGGACGACGGTCCGGAGCCCGGGATGCTCGACCTCTCCCCGCGGCCTGCCGCCCGCGCCGCCACGCCCACCCCCGCGGCGGCCCCGTCCCGCGCCCGCTCTCCCCTCGCGCTCGACCCCGCCGACGTTCCCCTGGCTGTCGCAGCTGGGACGCAACCTCACGGAGCTCGCCGCGGCTGGCCGGCTCGACCCCCTGGTCGGACGCGAGATCGAGGTCGAGCAGACCCTCGACGTCCTGGGGAAGCGGCGCACCAACAACCCGCTCCTCGTCGGCGAGGCCGGCGTGGGCAAGACCGCCATCGTCGAGGGGGTGGCCCAGCAGCTGCTCGCCCAGGGTTCACCGCGCGTGGTGGTCGAGCTGGACATGGCGAGCGTGCTCTCGGGCACCCAGCTGCGCGGCTCCTTCTCGGAGAAGCTGCGCGGCATCCAGGACGAGGTGCGGCGCGCCGAGGGGCGCGTCGTCGTGTTCATCGACGAGGTGCACACGGTGATGGGCGCCGGGTCCACCGGCGAGGGACCGCAGGACGCGGCCAACGAGCTCAAGGCCGGCCTGGCCCGCGGCGAGTTCCCCTGCATCGGGGCCACCACCCACGACGAGTACCGCAAGCACATCGAGCGGGATCCCGCGCTGGAGAGGCGCTTCACGCCGGTGCTGGTCCGGGAGCCCTCGGTTCCCGACACCCTCCGCATCCTCCAGGGCATCCTGCCCCGCTACGAGCAGCACCACGGGGTCCGCTTCGCCCCCGACGCGGTCGAGGCCGCGGCGTCGCTCACCTCGCGCTACGTGCGCGACCGCTTCCTCCCCGACAAGGCCGTGGCCGCGATGGACCTCGCCGGCTCCCGGGCGCGCCGCCAGGGCGCCGCCGAGGTCGGGGCGTCCGACGTGGCCCGGGTGGTCGCCCAGATGGCGGGCATCCCGGAGTCCCGGCTCCTCTCCGGCGACCGCGACCGGCTCCTCGGGCTGGAGGACGCGCTGTCCGCAGCGGATCGTCGGCCACCCCGAGACCATCACCCGCGTGGCCCGCGTGCTCCGGCGCAACTTCGCGGGCTTCGCCTCCCGCCGCCCCATGGGCAGCTTCCTCTTCCTCGGCCCCACCGGGGTGGGAAAGACCGAGCTCGCCCGTGCGCTCGCGGATGCGCTCTTCGGCAGCGACCAGGCGCTCATCCGGCTCGACATGAGCGAGTGCAGCGAGCCCACCGGCGTGGCGCGCCTGGTCGGCGCGGCGCCCGGTTACGTCGGCTACGGCGAGGGCGGCCAGCTCACCGACGCCGTCCGGCGCCGCCCGGCCAGCGTGGTGGTCCTCGACGAGATCGACAAGGCGCACCGCGACGTCCTCCTGCTCCTGCTCCAGGTCCTCGAGGAGGGGCGCCTCACCGACGGGCGGGGACGCCAGGTGGACTTCTCCTCCACCGTGGTCGTGCTCACCACGAACCTGGGCGGATTCGAGGCCACCCGGACCTCCTCCGGCGTCATGGGCTTCGCCAGCGCCGAGGCGGGCGCGACCCGCGAGGACCGGGCCAGCCAGGCCGCCCGCGCCGCGCTGCCCCCGGAGCTCTGGAACCGGCTCGACGAGCGGCTGGTCTTCCCGGCGCTCTCCCGGGAGGACCTGGCCCACGTGGCCGCGCTGCTCCTGCGGCAGTCCTCCGAGCGGCTCGCCGCCGAGCGGCGCATCCGCTTCTTCGCCGGCGACGACGTGGTCGAGCACCTGCTGGGGAACGGCGGCTTCGACCCGTCCCTGGGCGCCCGACCCATGCGTGGAGCGGTGCAGCGGCTCGTCGAGGGGCCCATCGCCGAACGCATCCTGGCCGGCGAGCTCGTACCGGGCGACGAGCTGGAGGTGGCGGTCGAGTCCGGCGCGCTGGCCTTCCGGCGCATCGGGTAGCTCGCCGCTCACTCCACGTAGAGGCCGTGCTCCTTCACGTACTCGAGCACCCGCGTCGGCACGAGCGCCGACACGTCCTCGCCCCGCTGGAGCCGCTCACGGACCTCGGTGGACGACACGCCGGGAAGGGCCGGGCCGTCGGCGAAGGCGGTCTCGCCGGCTCGCCCCACCACGATCACCCGCGCCAGCTCCCGCACCCGGTCGAAGCGGTACCACTTCGGCGTGTCGGCCACGATGTCGGCGCCGACCACCAGGGTGAACCTCCGATCCGGATGCTTCTCCACCAGGTACTCGAGGGTGCGGGCCGTCTTCCCCACCAGGGGGTCGTCGGCCAGGTCGGCCTCGGCGGTGCACACGTGCAGCCCGCGCAGGGGCGCCGCCGCCAGCTCGCACATGCGGACCCGGTGCTCGAACGGAGCGAGCGGCTTGCCGAACGGATGGCGAAAGCTGGGCAGCATCCAGACCTCGGAGACCCCCTGCGTCGCCAGCGTCCAGTAGGCTGCCATGACGTGGGCCACGTGCGGCGGGTTGAAGGAGCCGCCCAGGATCGCCGTCTGTCTCATGGCGCCATCCTGCCTCAGTCGGCGTAGCGGAGGAACCGGGCCCTCCGCCGGCCGAAGGCGCGCTCCTCCCCGGCGAAGGCCCGCGCGAGCTCCTTCCACCCGGCGCCGGCCTCGATGGCGCGACGCTCCCGTTCCGAGCCGCAGAGCAGGTCGAAGGCCGGGACGTCCGCGACGAACTCGTAGGGCTCCGCGCGCCAGGCGAACCGATCGGGGTCCTGGGCCCGGGCCACCGCCACGCAGGCCAGGCCGGTGCGGAAGGGCCGGAAGGCCTCCGGATCCTGGACGTGGAGCTCCACGCCGTGGCAGAGCCGGCCGGCGTGCTTGTCCCAGGTGGGCGTGAAGCCGGCTGCGCGGAACCGGACGCCGGGCAGCCGCTCCGCCTCGAGGTCGTGGGCCAGCTGCCGCCCGTCGAGCCAGGGGGCGCCGAACAGGTGGAACGGCCGCGTGGTGCCCCGCCCCTCCGAGAGATTGGTTCCCTCGAGCAGGCACATCCCCGGATAGAGGAGCGCGGTCTCCGGCGTGGGCATGTTGGGCGAAGGGAGGACCCAGGGGAGCCCGGTCTCCGGGAAGCGCCGCCGTCGCCGCCAGCCCTCGCAGGGCACGACCTCGAGGTCGACGTCGATCCCCCGCTCGACCCGGAAGAGCTCGGCCAGCTCCCCCACCGTCAGACCGTGGCGAACCGCCAGGTCGTGCAGGCCGCAGAAGCTCTCGAATCCCGGGCGCAGCGCCGGCCCCTCCACCTCGAGCCCGCCGATCGGGTTGGGCCGGTCGAGCACGACGAAGCGCAGGCCGGCCGCGGCCGCAGCCTCCATGCAGAGCATCATGGTCGCCTGGTAGGTGTAGTAGCGGGTTCCGACGTCCTGGACGTCGAAGACCAGCGCGTCGAGCCCCTCGAGCTGGGAGGGCCCGGGGCGCAGGGACTCGGGGGCGGACCCATACAAAGAGTGAACAGGGAGGCCGGTGACCCGATCCCGCTCGTCCCCGACCGCCGCCATGTACTGGATGTCGCCCCGCACCCCGTGCTCCGGGCCGAAGAGCGCGACGAGACGGACCTTCGGAGCGGCGACGAGCACGTCGGCGGCATGGCGAAGCCTCCGGTCCACCGCCGTGGGATTGCAGACGAGGCCCACCCGGAGCCCGCGCAGGGGCGCGAACCGGCGACGCGCCAGCACCTCGAGTCCGGGGAGCACCTCGGCCGACCGCTTCCGTGCCATGGCGACATCCTACCCGCCCTTTCCCCAGGTCTGGGCGACCTGTGGCAGACTCCCTCGCCGCGGAGGTGCGGAAGGCGCATGGCGACGGCCAGGACATCGGGAGCGGTGGTGCTCTTCTTCGTGGCCTGGGGCGCGAACCTGGCCTTCGACGGGCTCGCCTGGATCGCGACCCAGTTCGCGCCGCCCCACCTGCTCAACGCGTACATGCCGGAGGCCATCCGGGACATGGTCTCCCGGGACGTGCTCGCCCCCGTGACCTCCGCCGTCCTCGCCGCCATCGCCCTGCTGGTCCTCTCGCTCGTGCCCCGGGAGGCCCCGCGCCGGGTCACCCGGCTCACCGCCTGGCTGCTCGGATTCTGGCTCCTCTCCGAGGGATTGCTCGCCTGGGTCTGGCTCGACGCGCCGGCGATGGTGGTGGTCCTGGCGCTCGCGGGCGGAATCCCGCGCAGCCTCGTCGTCGCCTGGGTGCTGGCGCGTCTTCAGGGGCGCCCCGCGGAGCCACGGTGAGCGCGCACCCGCGCACCCTCGAGGAACTGGGGTGGCCGCGCATCCTCGAGGCGCTGGCCGCAGCGCTGCCGGACGGCGGGCGGCAAGGCGCTGGCGGGGGCCCTTCCCTTCCTCGACTCGCCCGCCGAGGTCCGGGAGGCGCTCCTCAGGCTCGCGGAGGCCCGGAGCCTCTCCGAGTCCCGGACCTCGCTCCCCATCGCGGCACCCGGCGAGCCGGCCCTCGCCCTGGAGCGGGCCGCCAAGGGCGGCGTCCTCGATCCGCTCCCGCTTCGCGACGTCGCCGCGCTGGCCCGGTCGGCGGCGCGCACCCGGGCGGCGCTCTCCCCGCGCCAGGCCGACCTGCCCCGCCTCTGGTCGCTCGCCAGCACGCTGTCCGACGCCGAGCGGCTGGCCGACCGGATCGAGGCGTGCATCGAGCCGTCCGGGACGATCTCGGAGCGGGCCAGCCCGGAGCTGGCCCAGCTGCGCGACCGGGCCCGAGGGCTGCACCGGGCCATGAAGGTCCGGGTGGAGTCGATGCTCGGCGACGAGGCCGTGGCCCGGCACCTGCGCGACGGGTACTTCACCATCCGCAACGACCGCTACGTGCTCCCGGTGCTGGCGAGCTCCCGCTCCGCGGTTCCGGGCATCGTCCACAACGCGTCGCAGTCGGGGCAGACCCTCTTCGTCGAGCCCGACGGCATGGTGGAGATGGGCAACGAGCTCGCCATCGCCAACGCCATGGCCGCCGAGGAGGAGGAGCGGATCCTCCGCGACCTCTCCTCCGGCGTGACCGCCCGGTCGGCCGACCTGGCCCGCGACCTCGCGACCCTCTCCGCCCTCGACCTGCTCGAGGCGCAGGCGCTCCTCGCGTCCGACCTCGACGCCTCGGCCCCGGAGGTGGTGGCTCCGGGCGACGGGATCTCGCTGCGGGACCTGCGCCACCCCATCCTCGTCCTGCAGGACAAGAAGGTGGTGGCGAGCGACCTCCGCCTCGAGCCACCCGGACGGGCGCTCGTCGTCTCCGGGCCGAACGGCGGCGGCAAGACCGTCGCCATCACCGCCGTCGGGCTCTCGGCGCTCATGCTCAGGGCCGGGCTCCCCATCGCCGCGGCACGCGGCTCCCGCCTGCCCTTCTACCCTTCGATCCGTGCGGCGGTGGAGGAGCACGGCGACATGGCCCGCGACCTCTCCACCTTCACCGCCCACCTCACCGCGGTGCGCGACATCGCCGCCGGCGCCAGTCCCGGGTCGCTGGTCCTCGTCGACGAGATCGCCGCCGACACCGATCCGCGCGAGGGGGCCGCCCTCGCCTCCGCCATCCTCGAGGAATTCCTGGACCGGGGCGCGACGGTCCTCGTCACCACCCACCTCGACGAGCTGAAGGCCCTGGCGCTCTCCGATCCCCGTTTCGCGAACGCCCGGGTGGGCTTCGATCCGGAGCGGCTCGCCCCCACGTTCCAGCTCCACCTGGGGAGCCCGGGCAGCTCGTCGGCCATCGAGGTGGCGCGCAGGGTCGGCCTCCCCGAGCCCGTCCTCGCACGGGCGCGGGCCGCGCTCTCCGGTCGGGGCGGGGCGCTCGGCGAGGCCCTGCGCACCCTCTCCGAGGAGCGGGCGCGCCTCGAGGCGCAGCGGGCGGAGCTGGCGCGCGAGGCCGACGGCGGCACGCCGCCGGGAGGAGGCCGCGGCCAGGCGCGAGGAGGCGGCCTTCCGCGCCGAGAAGGAGGCGGCCGCCCGGGTCGCGGCTTCCCTGGCCGACGAGGTGGACGCCGCTCGGGAGGAGGTGCGCCGGGTCCTGGCCGACCTCCAGTCTGCGCCCACCGTGCGGAAGGCCAGCGAGGCGTCCCGGCAGCTCGAGCAGTGGTCCGGGTCGCTGGGGAAGGCGTCGCGCGTGGCCGTCTCCCAGGCGTCGGCGGCACCCGAGGCGGCGCCGCCCGGGGTCCTGGAACCGGGAGTCCGGGTCCGCGTCGCCTCTCTCGGGCAGGAGGGCGAGGTGCTCGAGATCTCCGGGGACGAGGCCGTCGTGCGCCTCGGCGGGCTGCGGGTCCGGCGGCCCCTCGGCGACCTCCTGCCGCTCCGGGGAAAGGCGAAGGCCGCGACCCTGGCGCGAGCGAGGGACGATCGGCTTCGCGCGGCCGAGCTGGCCCGGCCGGCCCCCCTCACCAGCGTCTCGCGGCGACTCGACGTGCGGGGGATGCGCGTCGACGATCTCCTCCGCGAGGTGGACGCCTTCCTCGACCGGCTCTTCGCCGAGGGTGCGCTGGACGCCGTCATCCTCCACGGCCACGGCACCGGCGCGTTGAAGGACGCCCTCCGAGGGCACCTGAAAGAGTCACCCTATGTGGGTTCCTTTCGCCGCGGAGATCCACAAGAGGGCGGCGATGCAGTTACCGTGTGCGCGTTTCGCCGTTGAACGAGAGACAACGGCCTCCGCCGAGGCCATTCCGGGCGCCCCACGCCCGCCAGAGGGAGTGACATCGATGAGAAGGATCTCAGCAATTGGAGCCGCGGCGCTTCTGGCCGCTGGTTCCCGCCGCCGCCCAGGCCCAGAGCACCAACCAGGAAGTGCTCGTCAAGGAGAGCACCACGGTGGTGGTGAAGGAGGCGCCGAAGCCGTCGCCCGTCACCTTCACGCCGTACGGGTTCTTCGTCCTGAACACCTACTTCAACGACAGCATCGGCAACCGGAACTACCCGCTGCCCCTCCCGTGCTCGGGCGGCGCCCTCTGCGAGGGCAACGTCCTCTTCGACGTGCGCCAGACCCGGCTCGGGGCGCGCCTCGTCTTCGACGACTCCGCCGGATGGACGCAGGCCAAGCTCGCCGCCCTCGTCGAGATCGACTTCCAGGGCGGCTACACGAGCACGGCGGCCAACTCCGTCGCGTTCTACAGCCCGGTCGTCCGCTTGCGGAAGGCCTACGCCGACGCCGCCTGGGGCGGATTCACGCTGCGCGTCGGCCAGGACGACCACATCGTCTCGCTGCTCCGCCCGGTGTCGGTCGCCTACATCGCGAACCCGCTCTTCCAGTTCGCCGGTACGCTCAACGGCCGGGCGCCGATGATCGAGGCCCGCTACGACCTCAATCCCAAGGACGGCATCGCGGTCAACGCTCAGGTCGCCGCGGTGAACCCGCAGGACAGCGCCGCCGGCGACGGCACGATCTCCCCCAGCGCGGCCGTCGACCTCGGCGCGGGCAACCGCTCGCGCGTCCCCGCGTTCGAGGGGCGCGTCGCAGTCGCCTACAAGACCGGCGGGAAGAAGATGGCCGAGCTCTCCGGCTGGGCGGGCTGGCAGAAGAACCGCTTCGTCAGCCCCGCAACCGACACCACCGTCGACGTGAATTCCTACATCGTCGGCGGCGACATGACCCTGAACATCTGGATGGTCAACGTCCTCGGCTCCATCTACAGCGCCAAGGGCTGGGACCAGCCCGGCTCGCTCGGCAACAGCCAGGGCATCGCACTCTCCGTCACCCGGCCCAACCCGACCACCCCGTGGACCATCACCAACGCCAGCGCGGTTCCCGCGCTCGGCGGCTGGTTCCAGGTCCTGGTCGGCCCGGACAACCTCTTCAAGGTCTACGGCGGCTGGGGCGGCACCCAGAGCCCGTTCAGCGCCTACACGGGCAGCCTGCTCGCCGTGAACGCCACCCGCCTGCAGAACTTCCAGTGGGCGACCGGCCTCATCGGCTACGCCGGCAAGAACTGGCGCTTCTCGGCGGAGTACTCGCGCGCCACCAGCTTCTTCTACTCCGGGAGCAGCTACTCGCAGGGCCAGTTCTCCGTCAACTCGCAGCTCGTGTTCTAGCGGCGGCGTCGCAGCTTCTTGACGCCGTGCATCATCGGGCGCCGGGGCCGACAGGTCCCGGCGCTCCCTTCATTCGGGCAACCGCGGCATGTTATGAAGTTCGGCCGGCTCGCCTGCCCCACACCCTGACGCGCCGCATCTCCTGCGGCCCAGTCCCGGAGGTCGAAACAGATGAAGCGTCTCCTCTCGCTCGTCGCCGCTGTGCTCCTCGCCGTACCCGCACTCGCGGTCTCGCAGGTCAAAATCGGAGTCATCAACTCGATGACCGGCCCGCAGGCCCCCATCGGCGAGAACCTCACCAACGGGATCAAGCTGGCCGAGGAGGACCTGGCGGCGAAGGGCATCAAGGTCCAGCTCGTCTGGGAGGACGACACCGGCAAGCCGCAGGTCGGCCTCTCCGCCATGGACAAGCTCGCCACGCGCGACAACGTGGTCGGCGTGGTCGGCGCCTACACCTCGGCCGTGACCAACGCGGTCGCCAAGAAGGCCGAGCAGTACAAGATGCCCCTCGTCAACCCCGTGGCCTCCAAGGAGGAGATCACGCGGCAGGGCTACAAGTACGTCTTCCGCGTCTCGGCCACCACCGGCGACTACGCCGCCATCCTGCTCGACATGGCGACCACCCTCGGCAAGCCGAAGACCATCGCCATCCTCTCCGAGAACACCGACTTCGGCGTCTCGGGGGCGAAGAGCGCCAAGGAGTACGCGGACAAGAAGGGCATCAAGGTGGTCTTCGAGGAGGCCTACTCCCCGGGCTCCCCCGACTACCGCTCGACGCTCGTGAAGGTGAAGGGCGCGAACCCGGACCTCATGTTCATGGTCTCCTACGTGGCCGACGCCATCACGCTCATGCGCCAGTCGCGCGAGCTGCAGCTGACCCCCATGGCCTTCCTGGGCGCCGGCGCCGGCTTCTCCACCGACAAGTTCGCCAGCGAGAAGAACATCTCCAACGCCGTCTTCTCGAGCACCCAGTGGACCCCCGACGTGAACTGGCCGGGGGCCAAGGCCTTCGGCGATCGCTACACGAAGCGCTTCGGGAAGGTCCCGACCTACCACGCCGCCAACGCGTACATCGCCATGATGATCATGGGCGAGACCGCCGCCAAGGCCGGAGGGGACCGCGAGAAGGTCGCCGCCGGGCTGCGCGCCGGCAGCTGGGACGGCCTCTTCGGTCCGGTGAAGTTCCAGGACTTCGACGGCTACCAGAACCAGAACAAGCACCAGATGCTCGTGGAGCAGGTCCAGGACGGCAAGTACTTCACGGTCTGGCCGCAGGCCCTGCAGAGCGGCAAGCCCATCTGGCCGTTCCCGGGCTGGAAGTAGCCGCGGCGGCGCCCGACGATGACCATCTTCCTCCAGTCGCTCCTCTCGGGCGTCCTGATCGGCGGGGCCTACGCGCTCATCGGCGTGGGCCTCACCATCATCTTCGGCGTGATGCGCATCATCAACTTCGCCCACGGCGACCTGGTGATGCTGGGGATGTACGCCTCGTACTTCCTCTTCACCCTGGGCAACGTCGACCCGTTCGTCTCCATCGTCTTCGTGTTCCCGCTGCTCTTCCTCTTCGGAGCCCTGCTCCAGAAGACGGTGATCAACCGGGTCCTGAACGCGCTGCCCCAGAACCAGATCCTCCTCACCATCGGGATCGGGCTCATCCTCAGCAACACGATGATGCTGCTCTTCACCTCCGACTACCGGATCATCTCGACCACCTACTCCTCCGGGAGCTTCCGGGTCGGGGAGATCTCGGTGTCCACGCCCCTGCTCCTCTCCTTCGTCATCACCGCGGCGGTCACGGCGGCCCTCTACTGGTTCCTGCTCAAGACCGACACCGGCCAGGCCATCCGCGCCACCGCCCAGGACCGCGACGCGGCCCAGCTCATGGGCGTGAACGTGAAGCGCATGAGCGTGCTCGCCACGGGCATCGGCGCCGGGCTGGCGGCGGTGGCCGGCTCCCTCATCTCGCCGACCTACTACATCTTCCCGCAGGTGGGGCAGCCCTTCACCCTCAAGGCCTTCGTCATCGTGGTGCTGGGTGGCATGGGAAGCGTGATGGGAGCCACCGTCGGTGGAATCCTCATCGGGGCCACCGAGTCGCTGGCCGGCGCCTACATCAGCTCCGGCCTGAAGGACCTCGTGGTCTACGTCCTCTTCCTGCTCATCCTCCTCTTCAAGCCGGCCGGCCTGTTCGGCAAGTCCCGGGTCTAGACTCCATGCCCCCGACTCCCCGTCCCCGCGGCCTCGCCGTCCTCCCCATCGTCCTCGGCGTCGCCTTCGTGGTGGCGCTGGCGGTCTTCCCGAAGTTCGTCGAGAGCCCCTACGCCCTGCAGATGATGGTGCTCTTCTTCCTCGCCGTCATCCAGGGCGAGGCCTGGAACCTCATCGGCGGGTACGGCGGGCAGTACTCGGTGGGCCACGCGGCCTACTTCGGCATCGGCGCCTACACGGTGATCGTGCTCCTGCAGTCGAGGGGCATCGCGCCCTGGTGGGGGCTCATCCCTGCGCTGGCCCTGGCGGTGGTGGTCGCCGCCGTCGTCGGAAGCATCACCTTCCGCCTGCGCGGCCCGTACTTCGTGCTGGCCTCCATCGCGGTGGCCGAGATCTTCCGCCTGGCCGCGCTCAACTGGAAGGGGCTCACGAACGGGGCCGAGGGCGTCCTCCTCTCCGGGGTTCCGCCGCTGGTCATCGCCGGCACGACGATCACCGACTTCAGCACCAAGGTGCCCTTCTATTACATGGGGCTCGTGCTGGCGGTGGTGACGGTGCTGGTCACCGTCTGGTTCCAGGGGTCCAAGCTCGGGTACTACCTGCAGGCCATCCGCGAGGACCAGGACGCCGCCAACTCGCTGGGCATCCCGCTCACCTTCTACAAGAACGTCGCGCTCATGATCTCGGCCTTCTTCACGGCCTTCGCCGGTGCGCTCTACGGGCTCTACGTCGGGTTCATCGACCCGCAGACGGCGGTGGGGCTCGACATCTCGGTGCAGATCGTCCTCACCGCCATCATCGGCGGCATCGGCACCATCCTCGGGCCGGTGATCGGCGCCGCGCTGCTCGTCGCCCTCTCCGAGGCCCTGCGGTCGAACATGCTGACCGACGCGCTCATCGGATCGGGCCTGGTGGACGCGGGTTCGGGCATCGGCCAGTTCCTCCGGGACAACCTCTCCCACGCCCACATGCTCATCTACGGGGTGCTCGTGGCGCTCACCATCCTCTTCATGCCGGACGGCGTGCTGGGGGCCATCAAGAACCAGGTGCGGAAGCGCCGCACGCGCGCAGCAGCGGGAGGTGCGGCGTGAGCACCTCGGCGGCTCCCATCCTGGAGATCAAGCAGGTCAGCAAGTTCTTCGGCGGACTGGCCGCCAACTCCGACGTCTCCTTCTCCATGTCGGAGGGGATGATCCTCGGGCTCATCGGCCCCAACGGCGCGGGCAAGACCACGCTGTTCAACTGCATCACCGGGTACTACCCGCCCAGCCGGGGCGAGATCCTCTTCAAGGGGGAGCGGATGAACGGCCTGACCCCGGACCAGGTCTGCAAGCGCGGGATGGTCCGCACCTGGCAGAAGGTCCGGCCGCTCGCCAAGCTCACCGTGCTCGACAACGTGGTGGTCGGGGCCCTGGTGCGGACGAACTCGGTCCCCGAGGCCCGCGAGATCGCGCGCGAGCAGCTCGCGGTGGTGAAGTTGACCCACAAGGCCGACTTCCTGGCCGGTGGCCTGCCCATCGGCGAGCGGAAGAAGCTCGAGGTGGCCCGCGTGCTCGCCACGAAGCCCAGCCTGCTGCTGCTCGACGAGGTCATGGGCGGCCTCAACCCGGCCGAGAGCGAGGACATCATCCAGCTCATCCTCGAGATCAAGAAGCGCGGCCTGACCCAGATGGTCATCGAGCACGACATGAAGGCGATCATGCGGATCTCCGACCGGATCGTCGTGCTCAACTCCGGCGAGAAGCTGGCCGAGGGGGCCCCCCAGGAGGTCGTCTCGAATCCCGAGGTGGTCACCGCCTACCTCGGCGAAGCCCACGTCTGAACGAGGAACCTCCGTGCTCCGAATCGAGAACCTCGACTTCAGCTATGGCGACCTCCAGGTGCTCTGGGGCATCTCCCTCGAGGTGCCACAAGGGGGAGATCGTCACCGTGCTCGGCGGCAACGGCGCCGGCAAGTCCACCACCCTGAAGAACATCTCGCGCCTGGTGCGCGCCTCCCGCGGCTCCATCACCTTCGAGGGCACCGACCTCGGCAAGCTCGAGTCGCACCAGGTGGTCGAGCTGGGCGTCGTCCAGGTCCCGGAGGGGCGCCGCATCTTCCCGGAGATGACGGTCCTCGAGAACCTCCGGATGGGCTCGTTCATCAAGTCGACCCGCCCGGACCGCCAGCGGAACATCGAGCGCGCCTTCACCCTCTTCCCGCGGCTGGCCGAGCGACAGAAGCAGCTCGGCGGCACCCTCTCGGGTGGCGAGCAGCAGATGCTGGCCATCGGGCGCGGGCTCATGACCAACCCGCGGCTCCTGCTCCTCGACGAGCCCTCCCTGGGTCTCTCGCCGCTCTTCGTGAAGAACATCTTCGAGATCATCAAGGAGATCAACAAGCAGGGAACCACCATCCTGCTGGTCGAGCAGAACGTGTTCCAGTCCCTGCGCATCTCCCATCGGGCCTACGTGCTCGAGACCGGAAGGGTGGTACTCTCCGGCACGGGAGAGGAACTGCTGGGAAACGAGCACGTCAAGAAGGCGTTCCTGGGAGCCTGAGGGATCCATGACCAACGACCCGAGCATGACCAAGGTCCGGCGGTGGATGACGCCGAGCCCGCTGACCATCGAGGATTCCGCGAGCATCGTGGAGGCCATCCACCGGCTCAAGGAGAAGAACATCCGCCGCCTGCCGGTGATGCGCGGCGGGAAGCTGGTCGGCGTCGTCACCGAGAAGATGCTCAAGGACTTCACTCCCAGCAAGGCGACCA
Organism: uncultured delta proteobacterium; assembly: GCA_963818535.1. Lineage (GTDB taxonomy): Bacteria > Myxococcota > Myxococcia > Myxococcales > Anaeromyxobacteraceae > CAIOAK01. The sequence goes on from CAWFSM010000008.1 coordinate 1,213,749, forward strand.
GCCTCGACACCTGGGAGGTCCACTACCTGCTCGCGCGCACGCCCGTCACCGCGGCCATGAATCCCAAGCCGCACAAGGTCCGCCCCGACGACGAGATCGCGCTCGTGGCGAAGCTCATGGAGGACCGCAAGCTGAACGGCGTGCTGGTGGTCGACGAGAAGGACGACCTGGTGGGAATCCTCACCACGTCGAACTGCCTCGAGGCCCTGATCGGCTTCGCCAACGCCTTCGGGAAGTGACGCGGTGAAGCTCGCGACCTTCGACCGGGGGGAGGTACTGAACCTCGCGGGGTTCCACCACCTCTCGCCGGCGCTCCGAGACGGGATCCCCGTCCTCCTGGGCGAGGGGGAGACCTCCGGTCGCATCGGGTGGCAGGAGTTCTTCGAATCCCTGGAGCAACGGGACCTCGTCCTGTCCTGGGACACCGAGGACCCAGGATCGGTCGCCTCGATTCCAGCCTCCGAGGGGCGCACCCTGAAGAAGCGGCAGGCCCCGGACTAGAACCGGTACCCCACCCCACCCAGCGCGTATTGCACGGTGTAGCTCCCCTCGGTGCTGGAGCCCCACGTGTAGGCGTAGGTCGCGAACAGGTAGAGACCTTCCCAGACGATCGCCTCGAAGCTCGGCACCAGCGTGCTCTCGGACGCGTTCGCGAGATAAGGAACGAGGTCCGTGAAGACGCCGGATCCGGTGGTCATGCCCCCGCCGCTCCCGCCGCCCCCCGGCCCGCCCCCGCTCCCGCCCGATGGCCCGCTCGCGGCCGGCGTGACCGCGCCGGCGACGGGCGCCTCCGCATGGAAGGCCTGCGGTCCCGTGAACCAGGAGTATCCGAGGCCCAGGTAGATACCCGACGCAAGCCTGGCCTCGGCGCTCGCCAGGACCGAATTCGAACTCGTCGAATGGGCGGTGACCTCGGCCCATCGCTGTGCGTACGCGTAGCCGCCCCTGAGGGTCCCGGGTCTGCTCCCGCAGCCGCTCCTGGGCCTTGCCGTCGCCCTGGGCCAGCTGCTTCTGCTGCCGCTCCTGATTCTGCTGGCGGAGCATCGCCTGCAGGGAGTTCCCGGCCTGCGTGCCGCTCTGCCCGCGCTCCATGAACTGGTTCATCGAGCGCACCGCCTCGGCGAGGCACACTCCCTTGCATCCCTCCCCGATCCTGGTGCGAACCATCGCCCGGAACTGCTCCTGGTTCCCGCCGTGCTTCAGGTAGCCGTCCAGGTCCGCGTTCGTGGACTCGACCTCCTTTTCGGAGAGCTTGCCGTCGGTGCGCAAGATGTCCCTCAGCTGATCGCGCCTGCGGAGGCGATCCAGGTCGGGACTCGTGCTTCCGGTGTGGGTGGTCGGGTCCTGCGTCTGCGTGCGGTCCCGCGATTGCGTGCGTTCCTGCGCAGATCCGTCACCCGCGCCGATCAGGAGCAACGCCGCGCCGATTGCCAGTGCCCAACGAGGGACCCCGCGAGGACCTCATGCCCCGAGATCATCTGGGTATTCCTGCAACGGACGCTCGCGGATGTCCATTGGTAGCGACTCGTCGAGGACCCAGGGGGCCTGCACGACGGCTCTCCCCAGTTCCCTCCATGCTCCCTCCTTCGCGGCACGATGGAGCGCCCGGCCGATCGCCACCGCGCACGGCCCCAGGTGAGTCCTCACGAAGGCACGTCGGGCGACCGGGTCGCGCCATCCCTGGCGCTCCTCCTCGAGGAGAGATGCCACGAACAGGAACTCGAGGCCGATGTGATCCGCGGGGACGGTCTGGATCCCGTCATATGCCAGTCCGGCCTCGAGATAGGCCGTGCGCACCATGCTGCACCGCTCCCCCATGACGCGGCGATCGGGCCCATGTGCACGTCCTCCCACAGGGGAACCGGCACGGGATTCCTGGCCCCGCGTCCGTCGGCGATGGTGAGCCGTGTGTATTCCACGGCAGCGGCCTCGATGCCCCCGCCAACCAGTGCCTCCTCGAACGCCTCGAGTGCAGCGGCGATCTCCCCGTCCAGCCCTTCGCCGATTTGACTAGCCGTGTGATGCACGGCGACCTCGGCGAGCAGCGCCGGGTTGGCCCCATCCAGGAGGACCCCGCCGAGCAGCCGGGACAGGTCGCGCGCCGTCGTGACGTCGCTCACCGCCGCACCAGGGGCCGGAAGCGGACGGACGGGCGGGTCAGGGACGGGTCGGCGATCTCCCGGGCGCCGGAGGGCGGCGCCCCATCCCACGTCGTCTCGGACCCGGTGAATCGCGAGAGTTCACCGAAGGTGAGGGCGCCGGACGGGCAGGTGAGCACGCAGGCCGGTATGCGCCTCCCTTCGGGAAGATTGGGATCAAAGAGCCGGTGGTAGCAGCCCGTGCACTTCTCGGCCGGCCTTCCGCCCGGATGCTTCCTGGAGTTGCTGCACTGTCCGCAGGAACGGCAGGTGTCCACGCGAACGGCCCCGAAGGGACAGGCGGCCACGCAGCGGCGGCAGCGGATGCAGTCGACCCCCGCGTCCGGGTTCTCCTCCTTGCCGGGCTTGATGAGCACGAGCCCCGTCACCGGATTCGAGGAAAGGCCGAACGCCACGCGTAGCGGCTCGTTCTCGGCGGTGTCCTTCCAGTACCGCTCCACCGGACAGGCCGCCACGCAGGCCGGCCGCTCGCAGTGCATGCAAGCGACCGTGACGTGCTGGCGGAAAGGCCGCCCCGTCGGTGACATCCCCTCCTGCACCAGCACCCGGCGGCGATCGATCCCCGCGGGGAGCACCAGCTCCTGCTTGCACGCGACCTGGCAGCCGCGGCAGGCGATGCACTGTTCGATGTCCACGTGCCAGCCGAGTTGGGCCATGTCGTGTCTCCCTAGACGATCACCTTGCTGACCTGGCAACCGACCTCCTTCAGCACGGCCTGTCCCGAGTGGATCTCGGCACGGCCCGGGAGCAGCCACCCGTCGTGGGCTCCCTTTCCTCGCGCGAGGTCACCCATGGCCCAGTGGCCGAAGCCCCGGAAGAAGCCGACGGTCTCGGGCTGGATCGCCGGCGTGACGTGGACCTTCAGCTGGACCTCGCCGAAGGCCGAGGTCACGCGCGCCAGGTCGCCTTCGGTCAATCCACGGACGGCGGCGGCGCGCGGGTGGATGAAGAGCTGGTTCTCCTTCCTCAGCTGCATGAGCCAGTCGTTGTTGAAGGTCCGCGTGTTCGAGTGCTCCACCTCCTTCCAGGAGATGAAGTGGAGCGGGTATTCCGCGCTGGGTCCGTCCTGGGGCGGCAGGTAGACCGGCAAGGGGTGGTAGCGCGCATCCCCCGTCACCGCCCGCCCTGCGGGGAGCACCGCTCCCGAGAAGCACTTCGCCAGCGTCGGATACCAGAACTGGGCACGTCGCGACTCGGTCGCGAACCCCACCTCGTAGGTGTCACCGATGGACATGGCGGGGCCCTTCGCGATTCCCTTCGCCTTGCCGGACGCGTCTGCGACGACGTAGGCGGTCTCGGAACCCGCGGTCATGGGGAGGATCCGGTCGCCGTCGGTGAACGTCGCCGTCTTCCGGTACTTGAGCCACTGGGTCCCACCCCTGGGACTGGACGCCGGCTCGACCCAGACGCCCTTCTGCTTGAGCTCGAGCCAGCTCATCGGATTCTGCCACCCGCTCGACGGAGCAACGAACCGGTCCCACTGCTCCTTCAGGTAGTTCTCCTCCGTATCGTCCTTGCCTGGAGTCGTCTTGAATCCCTGGAACCCCAGGGCGGCACCGAGTTCCAGGAAGAACTGGGTCTCGGTGAGTCCGTCGATCCACGAGTGGACGACCGGCTGGCGCAGGCCCACCGCCCGGAAGCTGATCGGGTGCGTGTTCAGATCGTACCGCTCGAGCCAGTGGCTTCCCGGGACCACGATGTCCGCGAGCAGCGCCGTCTCCGAGAGGTGGGTGTCCACGCAGACGACGAACTCCAGCTTCTGGAGGGCGTCGATGTTCCGCTGGGTATTGGGGGTCGACATGACGAAGTTCTGGAAGGCGAACATCGCCGCCTTGACCGGGTACGGGTTGCCCGCGAAATCCCGTTGCTCGAGGATGCAGTCGCGAAGCTCGACGTAGATTCCCGCCGAGGATGCCTGGGCGTACTTTCGCGCCACGGCGCCAGCCACCGGATTCGCGCTTCCATCCAGGTTCGAGGCCGGGATCGTGACGTCGTCGCGCCCGTCGAGCCGCCACCCATCCTTCGCCGGCCAGCCCATGCCCCCGGTCGGTCGCCTCGACGGTCCGCTGCGGAGGCCGACCAGGTTGGTGCCGGGCCGATCCACCGCGCCCAGGAGCAGCATCAGCGCGTGGATCGCCCGCCCGGCCTGGGTTCCGTTCGTGTGATGGCCGGGGCCGCTGGAGGAATCGACGCAGATCCGCTTCCCGGCCGCGAAGGCGGCGGAGAGCTCGGCGCCGAGACGCTCGATCTCCTGCTCCGGGATCCCGGTGATCTCCGCGGCCCACGCCGCCGTCTTGGGTTCGCTGTCGTGGGTTCCGTCGCCGTCCAGGTACCTCCGGAACTCCTCGAAGCCGAGCGCGTAGCCCGTGACGAAGTCCCGATCGTAGCTCCCCGAGTCCACCACGATCTTGCAGAGCGCCAGGGCGAGGGCGCCGTCCGTTCCGGGCCTCGGTGCCAGCCAGACGTCGGCCTTGGACGCCGTGACGTTGTGGACCGGGTCGACGTAGACGAAGCGGAACCCGGGATTGCGGGCCCGGCCGCGCGCGAAGATCGCAGGCAGGTGCATCCAGCGGATGGCCGACAGGAAGTTCCACCCGAACACCAGCAGGAGATCGGTTCCTTCCATGTCCGGGGCGAGCCGCTCCTCGCCCAACGTGCTCCGGGAGTACGCCCGGCGCGCGACGTCACAGGTGCTCGCGTGCGTCGTGAAGTTCGGCGTCCCGAGCGCGTCGCACAGATCCTGCTGCACGGCGTTGAACGAGGGTTCCTCGCTGCACCAGACGATGGATCGCGCACCGTACTTCGCCCTCGACGCGAGGAGCCCGAGCGCGGTCTCCTGGATGGCCTGCTGCCAGGAGATCGCCACGAACTCGCCCGAGCCGCGCGCCCCGACGCGCTTGAGCGGGGTCCGGAGGCGGTCCGCGTCGTAGAGGGTCCTGGCCGACGCGTTGGCCTTGCAGCACAGTCGGCCGGTGTCCCCCGCGGCCAGTGCCTGATCGAAGTAGTCCGCCGCGGCAAACGTCGTTCCGGCCGCGAGCTGGGTCGCCGCATTGACGTTGGCGACGCCATTGGGATTCTCCGGGTTCGGCTCGATCTTTCGCAGCGACCCGTCCTGGACGAAGCACAGGACGCCGCACTGCCCGCTGCAGGTGTTGCAGCACGAGGGAATCCACCACCCCTTGCCGTACTTGGGCAGTGGCTTCGCCTCGGCGGGCCGCAGGGCACGGAATGGCCAGGGGAAGGCGGTTGCGGCGGCGGCGCCGAACGCGATCTGAAGGAACTCCCTGCGACGGAGCTTCATGGCAGGCTCCTCGAGACGCCCAGGGTCGCGAACGACACCGGGTACTCCTCGTGACAGGAGAGACAGACCTCCTTCACATCGACCTGCTTGCCGAGCGTCGCCCCGGACGACGCCGCCAGGTCCACCGTCCGATGGCAGAAGGTGCAACCACCTCGACCCAGCGGGAGAACCTGCGCCAGCGCGATGGCGTGGAACGCGGGCTGCTCCGGGTCGATCGAGCGCTCATCGGCCCTCTGTCCGTGGCACGCGATGCAGTTCTCGTCGACGTACCCCGCCTCCCCCGCGGTGGCTGCGTCGTGGAGCGCAACCAGGTTGATCGACGGATCGATGCGCGGGAGGCGCATCCGGTATTCCGCCACTTCACCTTCCGTGACTATCACGCCGGTTCCGCGTGCCGCCGCCCCCTTCCCGTGGACGACTCGCTTGCCGTCGATCCGGAGTCCGCTCCCGTGGACGTGCACGGTGTACGTGCCCGGGGCGAGGCCCGTGAACGTCGCCCGACCGTTGGCGTCGGTGGTCTCCTCGTCCGCCGCCGCAGGAATTACCTTCACCAGCGCGTTCTCGACCAGTCCCGAGCTTGCCTCGTCCAGGACCTGGACCGCCAGCGTGCCGGTACGGACCGGAGTGACCTCCGGCTCGGGCGCCGCGACTGGACTGCAACCGCTCCCCGCGAGCAGGCTTCCCTCGAAAAGAACCAGGGCTGCCCATCGCGCACGACGCGATGCGAGAACGTCCATGGCCTTCCCCCCGTCGGAAAGTGTAGGCCCGTCGCCCGCTCGCAGGTAGGAACTCCGTTGGGTCGGGAGATTCGCCACACCCGGCCCCGGCCAGGGCACGGTCAAAGGTAGCGAGGCCGATGCCCTGGGTCCTGGGCGTCAGATAGGTTGTCGTACCCCCAAGTTAGCTCTCGATCGAACCTCGCGGGACCTTGCCATCGCCAGCGCCCAGGCTCACCATAGGTGAAGTAGGAGCAGGCCCCATAGTGGACCTGCGCGCTCCGGGAACCGTTACGGAGCGCAAAGTGCAAGGGGGGAACACACATGAGGACGATTCATGGTGCGTGCGCCGCGCTCGCGGCTGCACTGCTCGTTCCGTGGTTTTCCGGTTGCTCCAGTACCGACAGTGCAACGGTCCCGGCGGCGCCTCAGAGCCTCTCGGTCGAACCCGGCGACGAGCTGAACATCGTGCAGTGGCGTGCGGTTCCGGATGCGTCGAGCTACAACCTGTACTGGTCCGATACATCACCCGTAGTGAAGTCGACGGCGAACGTCATCCAGGGAGCCGTCTCCCCGTACCGTCACACCGGTCTCGTGAACGGCGTGCACATCTACTACGCCGTGGCTGCCGCCAACGCCCAGGGGGAAGGCGAGCTGTCCTCCGCGATCGGAGCGGCACCCGTAGCGCCACGCCCGGCGGCGCCGGCGACGCTCAACGCCACTGGAGGCGACGGGCTGGTCCGTCTCGACTGGGCTCCGGTCGCCCGTGCCACCCACTACAATCTGCACTGGTCCAAGACGGCGGGCCTGATGCCCGGCGCACCCGGAGTGGAGCGGATCGGGACCATCCAGGCCACCAGCTACACGCACAGCGGCCTCACCAACGGCGAGACGTACCACTACGTCGTCACGGCGCAGAACTCCGGTGGCGAAGGCACGCAGTCGCCGGAGGCGAGCGCGACTCCACTGCCGCCGGCACCGTCCGCTCCCGCCACCCTCACGGCGACCTCGGGTGACTCTACGGTCAACTTGACCTGGGCCCCCTGCGCCGACGCCACGTCCTACAACCTCTACTGGTCCCTCGCCGGTGGCGTCACCCCGGGTGGTCCCGGCGTCACCCGCGTCTCTGCCCTGACCACCACGACCTTCACCCACACCGCCCTGACCAACGGCACCGCCTACCACTACGTCGTGACGGCCGTCGGACCTGGCGGAGAGGGGTTGGCCTCGATGGAGGCGACCGCGCGGCCGGTGCCACCCGCTCCTGGCGCCCCCTCGAACCTGGTGGCCACGGCCGGAAACGCCCTCGTCAACCTGGCGTGGTCCCCGACGCAGGGAGCCACATCCTACTCGCTCCACTGGGCCACCACGCCCGGCGTATCGCCGGGCGGCAGCGGGGTGACCTCCATCCCCGGCCTCGTCGCCACCACCTACCTCCACGCGTCGCTGACGAATGGCCAGACCTACTACTACGTGGTCACGTCCACGAACGCCGGCGGCCAGAGCTCGCCTTCGGCCGAGGTCTCCGCACGACCTTCCCCGCCGGCACCTGGGGCTCCCACCAACCTGATCGCCACCGCCGGCGACACGCAGGCTTCCCTCTCATGGTCGCCATCCGCCGGGGCTACCTCGTACAACCTCTACTGGGCCGCCACGGCAGGAGTGGTTCCTGGAGCCGCCGGCGTCACCGAGGTCTCGGGCCTGACGGCGACGAACTACACGCATGCGGGCCTGACCAACGGTGACTCCTACCACTACGTCGTCACGGCGATCGGCGCTGGTGGGGAGAGCCTCCTCTCCTCCGAGGTCGTGGCGCGGCCGTTGCCTCCACCTCCACCCGCCCCCCTCGGCCTCACGGCCATCGCTCCGAAGGACGCGTCCGACGTCACGGTGCAGTGGTTCGACGTCACCGATTACCCGTCGGCAACGGCTCCGATCCAGCTGGGGTACAACCTCTTCCGGGGTACCCAGGCCGGGCTCGCCACGTACTTCCAGGACGCCTCGCGGGCCACCAAGTTCGCGAACGTCACCGCTCCGTTCGTGGATTCCAGCGTCGTGGCGGGGACGACCTACTACTACGTGGTGACGGCGTTCGTGCCCAGCCTGCCCGACGTGGAGAGCGTCGCATCCAGCGAGGTCTCGGCCACCATCGGCAGCGGAGGAGGCGGCGGCGAGGAAGGCGGCGGGGATACCGGGTTCGGCAACAACCTCTCGTTCCCGGTCGTCTTCGCCGATGGCTATGGCGTCGCCGGCGCGAGCCTGACCGGTACCTGGCCCGGAGTCGGTCCGTTCACGACGCTTCCCACCTTCGACTTCAACACCGGGCTGCGCCCACTCAGCACGGAGACCCTGACCGCCTTCCCCTTCTTCGACAGCACCACCGCGGTCTCGCTGGCGGGGGTCACCTACTACCCGCAGGCCACCGCGAGCACGTGGCAGGCGGAGTGGCGGTCGAACCCCGGTGCACAGCTCGAGGTGATCGTCGACTGGGGTGATGCGCTCCTGAGCAAGACCTACACGGCGAACTCGATCGTCCGGATCGAGACCGTGCTGAAGCAGGACGCGACCATCGCGGGCGTCACGGACACCATGACCGCGTTCAAGATGATGCTCCTGTCCGGATCCCAGACCACCGAGCTCCAGGGCACCGACGGGACGACCTACGCGTCCGCCGCACGGAACGTCTTCGCGATCAACGCGCGGCTCAAGATCGAGAAGATCGCCACCGGTGGAGGCGCCGACACGGTCATCTACGACAAGGCCGTCTACGAGGGGTTCGGCGCGTCCTCGGAGGGCGGCGGCGGAACCACCACGACGACCAGTGCCTACGCTGCCGAGCTGAACGTCGGTGGCTCGCTGGTGTACGGCTACAACTTCCAGATCAACAAGCTCACCGCGGTGCCCAACAAGACGGGCCAGTACAGGATCACCTTCAGCCTGGATCCCCAGGCGACGGTGGGAACTGCGACGATCCCGAACCACGTCAAGATGGTGACCAAGACCGACGCCGGGGCCACCCTGGCGGACGATGGCCTGAGCACGTCGGTCGTCATCACGGTCCAGTGAGGCGCGGAGCCGGGGAAGGCCTCGCCGCTCGAGGCCTTTCCCGGCATCCGCGGAATCTTCGTGCCTGGCGCGGGTGCGCGCCACGACGGGAAGTCCCCGGGGGGGAAGGATAATGAGACCAAACGCATGGATGAAGGCGCTGGGTTCCCTGTGCCTGGTGCTGGCCCTGGGCTGTGACTCCTCGTCCTCCGGCGCGACCGACGCGGGGACGAGCCTTCCGCTTCCGCCCTACACCGTCTCGGTGGAGTCGGGCGATGGCCAGAATCTCGTCCAGTGGAGCGCCGTGCCCGGGGTCGAGGGGTACAACCTCTACTGGTCGGAGACCGGTCCTGTGACCCGGTCCGGGGGCCACGTGATCATGAACGCGGTCTCCCCGTTCGTGCATTCCGGCCTGTCCAACGGAGTGGCCTACCACTACTTGGTGACCACCTTCCGCGGAGCGGCAGAGAGCGCCGACTCGGACGAGGTCTCGGCGGTTCCCCGCGCACCGATCCCGGGGCGACCAGAACACCTCTCCGCGGTGGCCGGGGACGCGTCGGTCACCCTCACCTGGAGTCCGATCGGGGGCGTGGAGACCTACGTGCTCCACTGGTCCGGCTCCGCCGGCGTGGTCCCTGGTGCGCCCGGCGTCCAGAGGATGGAGGGAATCCCGGGCACGAGATTCCGGCACGAGGGGCTCGCGAACGGCACGCGCTACTTCTACGTCCTCGCCGCGGTGGGCACGAAGGGAGAGGGTCCGGCATCCGCGGAGGTCTCGGCGACGCCGCTCCCGCCTTCCCCCGGAGCACCGTCGAACGTCGTTGCCGTGCCCGGAGACGGGGTCACGGTCCTGTCGTGGTCCGGATGCGTCGGCGCCTCGTCGTACAACGTCTACTGGTCCCTGGCACCGGGAGTCGTGCCAGGGGCGCCGGGTGTGACCCGGGTCACCGGTATCACCGAGGGCAACTTCTCCCACTCGGGAATCGGGAACGGCGTGCCCCATTTCTACGTCGTGACCGCCGTGGGGACGGGGGGAGAAGGGCCTCCTTCGGCAGAGGTGGTCTCCCGCCCGATGCCCGCCGCACCGGGGGCCCCCGCGCTGCTCACCGCGACTCCCCGCGACGGGGTCGTGGACCTCACCTGGTCCCCATCGGAAGGTGCCACGTCCTACAACGTCTACGGTTCGGCCCAGCCTGGCGTCTGGCCCGGCGCGGCGGGCGTGACCCATCTGGCCGTGGCGACCTCCACGTCCTATTCACACACCGGGCTCGCGAACGGAGTGCCCGTGCACTACGTGGTCACGGCGGTTGGTCCCGGCGGCGAGAGCCCTCCCTCGGTCGAGGCTCGGGCGACGCCCCGGCCACCCGCTCCCTCCAGCCCGTCGGGACTCCAGGCCACGCCGGGTGACGGCCTGGTCCATCTCGCCTGGTCCCCGTCGACGGGAGCGACCTCCTACTCCGTCTACTTCGCGCTCTCGCCCGGCGTCACCCCGGGTGCGGCGGGCGTCTCGCTCGTCGCCGGGATCGAGACGGCGGCCTACACGCACCTGGGGGCGATCAACGGCCAGACCTACCACTACGCGGTCACGGCCGTGGGGCCCGGAGGCGAGAGCGCACCATCGGCAGAGGCGTCGGCCATGGCCGCACCCCCGGCGCCAGCCGCACCTGCGGGGGTCACGGCGATCGCCAGCCGGAAGGAGGGCTCCACGAACGTCACGCTCCAGTGGTACGACTCTCCCGGAGCAACGGGCTACCACCTCTACCGTGGGACCGAACCCGGAGTCGCCGGGTACATCCAGGACCGCGCTCGCGCCCGGAAGTACGCGGACGTGACCGCGCCGTACCTGGACGACGACGGAATCGTCACGGGCACGACCTTCTACTACGTGGTGACGGCGTTCGGTCCATTCTCGGAAAGTCAGCCATCTGCGGAGGTCTCCGCCCGGCTTCAGGGAGGCGGCGAATCCGGTGGCGACTCGCACGGATCGGGCGGCGGGGGAGCCGGGCACGGCCAGGGGGGGAAGGGGGGCGAGAAGGGTGGAGAGGAGGGAGGCTTCGGGAACAACCTTTCCTTCCCGGTCGTCTTCGCGGACGGATACGGCACGAGCGGAGCGAGGATCTCCGGCGCGTGGGTCGGGTCTTCCCCCGAGGGGGCCTCTCTCGCGATCGATTTCGCGTCGGGACTCCGCCCCCTCTCCACCGAGCTCCCAACCCAGTTCCCCTTCCTCGAGTCATCCTCCTCGGTCTCCATCGGGGGCACGCGGTACTTCCCTCAGTCCACCGCGAGCACATGGCAGGCCGAGTGGAGGAACAACGCCGCCGGGACCGAGTTGCCGGTGCTCATCGACTGGGGTGATGCGCTCTCCAGCCGGAGTTACACGGCGACATCCATGGTCCGCATCGAGGCTGCGCTGATCCAGGACGAGACCGTGATCGGCGACCCGGCCGACACCATGGTCGCGTACCGGATGAAGACGCTGGCCGGCTCGCGGGACACCGAGATCCAGGGAACCGACGGGACGACGCTGGCATCCGTTGCGCGGACCGTCTTCGCGGTCAACGCCCGGTTGCGCATCGAGAGGCTATCCGACCTGGCGGGCTTCCCCGACGTGGTCGTCTTCGACGGCTCCATCGCAGACGCGCTCGGCGAGGCGGAGTCCGAGGAGGGCCATTCGGGTGGCGGGGGCGGGGGTGGAGGCTCCGGCGGGGGCGGCGGAGGTTCGGGCGGTAGCGGGGGGCCGCCGCTCAAGTTCTCCGCCGAGCTGAACGGCGCGGGGAAGATCGTCTACGGCAGCAATCTCATGCTGCGAAAGGTGGCGATCCCGGCCAACGTCTCGAAAGCGGGGCGGTGGCGCCTCACCTTCCTCCTAGACCCGACGGCCCAGGTCGCCGGGCAGACCTCGCCGAACCACGTCCGGATCGTCGGGACGAAGGACGCAAAGGCCGAGGTAGCCGCGGACGGGCAGAGCTCGTCGATCGTCCTCGATGTGAGGTGATCGACCTGAGGTGGGCGGCTTTCCCCCGGCCGCCCGCCTACCGACGGCGTCGCTTCTTCTCGGGCTTGCCGGGGCGGCCCCTCCCCGACGACTTCCCGCCGCGCTTCTCCTCGCGCTTCTCCCCGGGCCGCGATCCCTTTCGCCCCTTGTCTCCCCCCCGGTCGCGCCCCTTCGCCCGGGGCGCCTCGCCTGGGGCGCGCGTCTTCCCGCCCTCGACGATCGCCAGGTCGATCCGCCGGCGTGCCGGGTCGGAGGCGGCGACCTCGACCTCGACCTCGTCTCCCACCCGGTACGAGCGGCCACTCCGCTTCTCGACCAGCGCGTGGCCGTCCTTGTCGAGCACGAAGCCCTCGCCGAGGTCCTCGGTCTTGACCAGCCCCTCCACGTGCCAGCGGGTCATGGAGACGAAGAGGCCGAACTCGACCACGGCCGCGACCGTCCCCGGGCTCCGCTCCCCCACCCGGTCCGCCATGTAGAGCGCCGCGTAGTAGGCGTTCACGTCCCGCTCCGACTTCATGGCGGCGCGTTCCCGGTCGGAGGCGACCATCGCGATCCGCTCCAGCTCCCCGGCGCGGGGCTTCCGGCCCTGCAGCTGCCCCAGCTCCTCCCGCAGGAGGCGATGGACGATGAGGTCCGGGTAGCGCCGGATGGGCGAGGTGAAGTGCAGGTAGTGCTCGGCCGCGAGCCCGAAGTGGCCGATGTTCTCCGGGCTGTAGACCGCCTGCATCATGGCGCGGAGCAGCAGCTGGTTGAGGGCGCGCTGCTGCGGGTGACCGGCCAGGCGGTCGAGCAGGTCGGCGAGCGCGAGCGGCCCAGCGCCCGCCTCGGGGACCTCGAAGCCCTGGGCCCTGGCGAGGTCGAGGAAGGCCTGCAGCTTGTCCTCGTCGGGGAGCCCGTGGACCCGGTAGATGGTGGGCAGGTCCCGATCGCCGAACCAGCGGGCCACCGCCTCGTTGGCGGCCAGCATGAACTCCTCGACGATGCGGTGGGCGCGGTTGCGGGGGCGCTGCTCGATGGCGAGCACCTTGCCGTCCTCCCCCAGCACGATCTTCGACTCGGGCAGGTCGAAGTCGATCGACCCGCGCCGGCGCCGGACTCCGCCCAGGATCTCCTGCAACTCGCCCATGCGGATGAAGCCGTCGCGCAGGAACTCGCGGTGCGGCACGCGCTCGCCGTCGAGCATGCGCGCCACCTCGGTGTAGGTGCAGCGGGCCGCCGATCGCATCACCGCGGCGTAGACCTCGACGGCGCCCGGCGTGCCGGCCGCGTCGAAGCGCATGTCGGCCACCATGCAGAGCCGCTCCACCTCCGGGTTGAGGGAGCAGACGCCGTTCGACAGCCGCTCCGGGAGCATGGGAAGCACGGTGCCCGGGAAGTAGACGCTGGTTCCGCGGCGCAGGGCCTCGGCGTCGAGCGGACGGCCGGGCCGGACGTAGTGGGAGACGTCGGCGATGGCGACCACCAGGCGGTAGCCGCGGCCGGGCAGCTTCTCCACGAACACCGCATCGTCGAAGTCGCGGGCGTCCTCGCCGTCGATGGTGACGAGCGGGATGCCGGTCAGGTCGCGCCGCCCTTCGCGGTCCTCGCGGCGCACGCGGTCGGGCGTGGCCTCCGCCTCGGCCACGACCTCCGCGGGGAAGACGTCGGCGAAGCCGTGGGCGTAGGCGGCACGCAGGACCTCGACCGAGGGGGCCTGCGGGTTCGGGATGCGGTCCACCACCCGCCCGGCCAGCGGCCCGGAGCCCGCCTCCAGCCAGACCTTGGCCACCTCCCCGTTCCGGACCAGGCGCGTCTCCGGGACCGGCACCACCGGTGGAAGCTGCTCGTCGAGCGGGACGACGAAGCTCTCCTGGCCGCGGGCCGCGTACGAGCCGATGAGCATGCGCCGGCCGCGCTCCACCACCTCGACGATGCGGGCCTGCTCGCCGCGGCGGCCGGCGAAGATCTCGAAGCGCACCACGTCTCCGTCGACGGCCCTCCCGCCGTCACCCGGGGCGACGAAGAGGTCGGGGCCCTGGCGGTCGATGCGGGCCAGGAATCCGAAACCGTCGCGGTGCTTGGTGAAGAAGCCCACGAGCCCCTTGCCGGCCTGCGCGGCGGCGCGCGGATCGGTCTCCCGGTCGGGGGGGCGTGCTCCCCGCCCGCGCCCCTGCCGGGCACCCTCGGGCGCCTTGGGCGCGGGGATGGCGAAGCGGCCACCCACCTCCTGCACCGCTCCGTCCTTCATCAGCTTCTTCATGACCTTCGCCGCCGACCGGCGCGCCCGCGGATGGACCCGCATCCGCTGGAGGAGCTCGGGCAGCGAGACGGCCTTCCCTCCGGCGCGGCGCAACTCGGCGAGGAGCGCATCCGGGCGCACGTCGGGGATGGGGCGTTCGGGCATGCGCGGATGTTGTCACGGACGCGCCCGGCCCGCTAGAACCGGTGGGTGCTCACGCCCCCGGAAGCCCTCGAGCGGATCCTCCGTTCCATCGACGACGTCGCTCCCCTGCCCCCGGAGCGGGTGCCCCTGGCGGCAGCGCTGGGCCGGGCGCTCGCCGAGGAGGTTCGCGCCGAGCGTCCCCTCCCGCCCTTCGACAACTCCCAGATGGACGGCTACGCCCTCCGGGCCGCCGACGCGCCCCACGCCGGTGCCCGCCTCCCCATCGCCTTCGAGGTGTTCGCCGGCGACGACCGCGATCGTCCGCTCCCGCCCGGATCCTGCGCGCGGATCTTCACCGGCGCGCCGCTGCCACCGGGCGCCGACTGCGTCGAGATGCAGGAGGAGGTGGAGCCATCCCGGAAGAAGGCCCGCTTCCGCCGCGCGGCCGTTCCCGGGCGCTTCGTCCGCAACGCCGGGGACCGACGTGGCCCGGGGGTCCGTGGCGCTCGCGGCCGGGCTCGAGGTCGACGCGGGCGCGATCGGCCTCGCCGCGGCGCTGGGCCTGCCGGAGCTTCCGGTCCACCGCCGGCCCCGCGTGGGCATCCTCGCGACCGGCGACGAGATCGTGCCGCTGGGAGGCTCGCCCCGCCCTGGCCAGATCTTCGAGTCGAACGGCCACCAGCTGGCGGCCGCCTGCGCCGAGGCCGGAGCCATCCCGGTGCGGCTCCCCCTGGCCGGCGACGACCGGGATTCGTTGCGCCGGTCGCTCTCGGCGGCGCGCGGGCTGGACGCGCTGGTGTCCATCGGCGGCGTCTCGGTCGGCGACCGCGACCTGGTCCGGGCCGGCCTGGAGGGCTCGGGGGCGCGCCTCGACTTCTGGCGGGTCGCCATGCGCCCCGGGAAGCCGGTCGCCTTCGGCCGGTGGGGCAAGATGGCGGTCTTCGGGCTCCCGGGAAACCCGGCCAGCTCGCTCGTGACCTTCGAGCTCTTCGTCCGTCCGGCACTCCGCGCGCTCGCCGGGCTCCGCGGGACCGGCCGCATGGTGTTGCGGGCGCGGCTCGGCGCCGGGGAGGAGAAGCCCTCCGAGCTGACGCTCTTCCTGCGCTGCCGCCTGCGCCGCGAGGGGGATTCGCTCTGGGTGGAGGGGTTGAAGACCCAGCAGAGCGGCCACTTGACGTCGGTCGTGGGCGTGGAGGGGCTCGCCGTCCTGCCTGCCGGCGCCGCCCGGCTCCGGCGCGGACAGTGGGTCGACGTGATCCTGGTCCGCGCTCCGTCCAGGTAGCCCCGTCCGGGCTACCCGAATTTCTCGACCCTCGGTGCACTCGATGTTAGAGAGCACCCCCATGGCCAAGGCATCCAAGAAGACGCGCACCGCATCCCTCTCCGAGAAGTTCGCCGTCAACCTCAAGTCCGAGCGGCTCCGCCGCAAGCTCTCCCAGGAGACGCTGGCGGGGAAGGCCGGGCTCTCGGTCTCCTACATCTCCATGCTGGAGCGGGGCCAGCGCACGCCGCCGCTCGACACGCTCGAGTCGCTGTCGAAGGCGCTCGGCGTGAGCCCCGCCTCGCTCATCTCCTGATCGGCCGGAGGCTCCGATGGCCCGGATGGTCCAGTGCAAGAAGCTCGGCAAGGAACTGCCGGGCCTGGCCTTCAAGCCGTTCCCCAACGACCTGGGCCAGCGCATCTTCGAGTCCATCTCCCAGGAAGCCTGGAAGATGTGGCTCGAGCACTTCAAGATGATCCTGAACGAGTACCGCCTGGCCCCGGGGGATCCCCGGACGAACCAGATCCTGTTCGAGCAGGCGGAGCAGTACTTCTTCGGCGAGGGCGCCCAGGTCCCGCCGGACTACGTGCCGCCCCCGCGCAAGGGGTAGCGCATGCGGGGCGAGGGAGAGGTCCTCCTCGTCTCCACCTACGAGCTGGGACACCAGCCGCAGGGCATCGCCTCGCCGGCCGCCTTCCTGGCCCGGGCCGGGTTCCGGCCGGCCTCGCTCGACCTCTCCGTGGAACCCCTCGACGAGGGTCGCGTGGGGCGGGCCCGGCTCGTCGCCATCTCGGTCCCCATGCACACCGCGCTGCGGCTCGGGATCGACGCGGCGGCCCGGATCCGCGCCCTGCGCCCGGAGGCGATCGTCGTCTTTCACGGGACCTATGCACCGCTCCACGCTCCCCTCCTCCTCGAGGCAGGCGCGTCGGCCGTCCTCGGCGGCGAGTGCGAGGAGGACCTGGTCGCCCTGGCCTCTGCCGCCGAGCGCGGCGAGGACCTGTCCAGGTTCGTGCAGCGGAGCGGCGGGGACGCATCCCTCGGCCGGCTCGACTTCCCGGTGCCGCAGCGACGGGGGTTGCCCCCGCCGGAGCGCTACGCCCGCCTCCGGGAGGCCGACGGGCGGGAGCGCCTGGCCGGCTACGTCGAGTCCACCCGCGGCTGCCTGCACCGCTGCCGCCATTGCCCGATCCCCGCGGTGTACGGCGGGCGCTTCTTCGCGATCCCGGCCGGGACCGTCCTCGCCGACGTGGAGCAGCAGGTGGCCGCCGGCGTCAGCCACGTCACCTTCGGTGACCCTGACTTCCTGAACGGCCCGTCGCACGCGATCCGGCTCGGCCGCGAGCTCCACCGGCGCTTCCCGGCGCTGACCTTCGACTTCACCGCGAAGGTGGAGCACCTGGTTCGCCACGAGGCGCTCCTGCCGGAGCTCGCCTCCTGCGGCGCGATCTTCGTGGTCTCGGCGGTGGAGTCCCTGTCCGACCGCGTGCTCGAGAAGCTCGAGAAGGGGCACGTCCGTGATGACGTCTTCCGCGCCTTCGCGGCCTGCGACCGGGCCGGGCTCCCGTTGCGCCCCACCCTCGTGCCCTTCACTCCCTGGGAGACGCTCGAAGGCTACGTCGGGCTGCTGGAGACCTTCGAGGAGCGCGCCTGGCTCGACCGCATCGACCCGGTGCAGTTCTCGCTGCGCCTCCTCGTGCCTCCCGGATCGTTGCTCGTCGGGGACCCGGACCTGCCGCTCGAGGGGCTCGACGCCGCGGGGCTCACCTGGCGCTGGCGCCACCCCGACCGGCGGATGGACGACCTCCAGGTCCGCGTGGCGGCCCTCGTGGACGCGGCGGCGACGCGCGGGGAGGACCCGGCAGCCACCGTGGACGAGGTGAAGGCGCTGGCGCTCGCCGCCGCGGGCCGGGCCCATTCCCACGTCGCCCGGCCGTTCTCCACGGCCGGCACCCCGCGTCTCACCGAGAACTGGTTCTGCTGAGCGGAGCCCAGCGCGGGGCAGGTGGCCCCGCTGAACCGGGAGTGAGGCCGGCCCGTCGAGGTCGCTATCGCACCGTCGGCAACGGGGTCCGGATGTCGAAGGAAAGGCGGCGGTGCGCCTCGCGGAGCGAGGCCTCGACCGCATCCGGCGTCTCCCCGCGCGCGAAGAGGAATCCCAGGTACGCATCCCCTTCCGGGAGCGGGACCACCTCGCGCCCCTCGGGCACGGTGACGACCACGTCCTCCACGCCCGCGACGGCTCGTGCGCCCTCCAGGCCGGAGACGCCGTGGAGGACGCCCCGCCGGGGGATGGGGAGCATCATCACGCCCGAGGCACGAGACTCCCGGTGAACCGAGGCGACCGGCAGCCCCATGGCGTGGGCCACCACGATCTCCTCCAGCGAGGCCCCGGCGCCGAAGCGCAGGGCGCGCGCGCAGAGTCCGCCGATGGTCCGGGCCGCCACCTCCAGGATCACCGGTCCGTCCGGACCGAGCCGGGCCTCGGCGTGGATCGGCCCCTCCCGGAGGCCGAGCGCCTCGGCGGCGGCGGTGATGGTCCGCACCACCGCATCCTGGACGCCCGGCGGGTGGCGCGAAGGGGTGACGTAGAGGGTCTCCTCGAAGAACGGTCCGTCGAGCGGGTCGGGCTTGTCGAACAGCGCCAGCAGCTCGAGCCGCCCGTCGCGGAGGAGGCCCTCGAGCGCGACCTCCGGCCCGGGGACGAAGGACTCGACCAGGATCCGGCTCCCCTCCCCCTCCTCCCGCGCCTTCCGGTCGGTTCGAGCTGCCGAGAGGATGGCCTCGATGCGGCGCCAGGCCGCCCGGAACGAGTCGGGGTCGTCGGCCCGGATGACGCCGCGACTCCCCGAGAGACCGATCGGCTTCAGCACGCACGGGTACGGGACCGCCGAGGTCGCGGCGTCCGGACCCCCGGCGAGAGGGAATGCCTGGAACCAGGGAACCGGGAGCCCGGCGGCCAGGAGGGCCTGGCGCTGCGCCAGCTTGTTGGCGGTCCGGCGCGCCGCGGCCGGTGGATTCCGCGGAAGGCCGAGCCGCTCGGCGGCGAGCGCGGCGATGACCGCGGTCCCGTCGTCCACCGGGACCACGCCGACGATCGGATCGATGGCCGCCTCGCGTGCGATCTCCGCGGCCGCCTCCTCCGGCTTCCGGTAGTCGATGGAGAGGAGCCCCTCGGTCGGGCCGAACGCATCCTCGATGCGGTGGCAGCGGTCCGTGCCGATCACCACCGGCACGCCCAGCCGGCGGGCCGCGGAGAGGAAGTCCGTGGCCCGGTAGCTCTGGGTCGGGACGAGGAGCAGGAGCCTCCCGGCGCCCCCCATCTAGTCCCCCGCCAGGCCGGCCCGGAAGATCGCCAGCCCCCCCGCCTCGCGCGCCTCGATCTCGCGCCGACGGCGCGGCCAGTCGGGGTGGTGCCACGGGTGGAGGAAGGCATCGGGGTGGGGCATGAGCCCGAGGATCCGTCCCGATGCGTCGCAGACGCCGGCAACGCCCAGGGCCGAGCCGTTGGGATTCTCGGGCCAGCGCCTGCGCGACCCTCCCGGCCGCGTCGACGTAGCGGAACGGGAGTTGCCCGTTCGCGTCGAGCCGGCGCAGCGCGTCGTCCGACTCGGCCACGAAGCGCCCCTCCCCGTGGCGGGAGGGCAGGTCCACGGCGGAGAGCCCCCTCGTCCACACGCTGCGGCTGCGGGGATCGGGAGCAACGCGCACCCAGGCGTCCCGGTAGCCGAGGCGCTCGTTGTTGGTGAGGGTCGCACGCGGCGTGAAGTCGGGGGCGCCCGCCTCCGGCCCGGGCAGGAGCCCGAGGCGGGTGAGCGTCTGGAATCCGTTGCAGATCCCCAGCACCCGGCCGCCCCCCGAGAGGAAGGCCGCCAGGTCGTCCTTCAGGTGGGCGCGGATGCGGGTGGCGAGGACGAGACCGCCGGCGACGTGGTCGCCGTAGGCGAAACCGCCCACCATGGCCAGCACCTGGTAGTCGGCGATGCGCCGGGAATGGCGCCGGGCGAAGAGGTCGGTGAGGTGCACGAGATCGACCTCGGCGCCGACCATGCGGAAGGCCTGGGCCGTCTCGTCCTCGCAGTTGAGGCCGAAGCCCACGGGCAGGAGCACGCGAACGGTCTTCACGGCCGCCCTCCTTCCCGCTTCCAGGAGCGCGCCAGGAGGTCGACGTCCTCGTCGACGAGGACCTTTCCACCGGCGGAGATGCGCAGGCGTCCACCGGAGTCGTAGGCGCCGATCCGCGCACAGGGAAGGCCCGACAGACGCGCCTCCAGCTCGGCTGCTCGCTCCGGCGTCACCGCCAGGAGGAAGCGCCCCGCCGACTCGGAGAAGAGCAGCGCCTCCCAGCCGGGGGCGCCCGCCACGGGGAGGAGCGAGAGGTCGACGGAGAGCCCCAGCCCCGCCGCGCGGGCGAGGAGGAAGAGCGACCGGGCCAGGCCGCCGCGACCCGGCGCGTGGGCCGCGCTGGCGATCCCGTCGCCGACGGCCGCGGCCACCCGCCCGTACCGGGCGTGGAACGCCTCCGGCCGGCAGCGGGGAACCGCCCCTCCGGCGGCGCCGCGGTGGGCCGCGTATTCGGTGCAGCCCAGCTCGTCGCCGGTCTCGCCGACGACGTAGAGCACCTCGCCCGGCCCCGCGGCCTCCAGGGTCACGGCCCTGCGCACGTCGCGGACGACGGCGATCGCCGAGGCGAGCAGCGTGGGGGGAATGCTGATGCGCCGCCCCCCCACCACCGCGTCGTTCTTCATCGAGTCCTTCCCGGAGATGAGCGGCGCGCCGTAGGCGCGGCAGATCTCGGAGAGGCCGCGCGAGGCCCGCACCAGCTGCGCCGCCTTGTGGGCGGCGTCGGGGTTCTTCGGACCCGGCAACGGGTCGGGCCAGCAGTAGTTGTCGAGGAGCGCGATGCGATCGATGCGCGCCCCGGCGGCGATCACCCGGCGGACGGCCAGGTCGACCCCGGCCTGGGCCATGGCGTGGGCGTCCTCGTCGCTGTAGGTGGGGAAGACCGCCTCGGCGAGCGCGTAGCCGACGTGGGACCCGTCGTGGGCGATCTGGAACACCGCGGCGTCGGACGGCACGTCGCGGTGGGCCCCGATCCAGGGCTTGACCACGGTGAGCCCCTTCACCTCGTGGTCGTAGGTCCGCTCCAGGTTCTCGGCGGAGCGCAGGTTGTCGCGGGCGAGGAAGGCCGCGAGCAGCGCGTTGCCCTCCCGGGGGCCCGGCGCGGGCGAGGGGGCGAAGGGCGCTCGAACCGGCTCCTTCCACTCCGCGTCGATGCGCATCTCCGGGTCGCCGTCGTGGAGGAACTCCATGGGGATGAGCCCCACGGTGCGCCCCTCGTTCAGCAGGTGGAAGAACGGCTCGGCGGTGAACTCGCCCAGGTCGGTGGCCTCGACCTCCCGGAGCCTCGCCAGGTCGAGGAAGGCGGCCAGCTTCTCCGGCCGCACCGCCAGCGTCATGCGCTCCTGCGCCTCGGAGACCAGGATCTCCCACGGGGCGAGCCCCTGGTACTTGAGGGGTGCACGGGCCAGGTCGAGGCGCGCCCCGCCCGGCTGCTTCGCCATCTCTCCCACCGAGGACGACAGGCCACCGGCGCCGTTGTCGGTGATGGCCGAGTAGAGGCCGCGGTCGCGGGCCTCGAGCAGGAAGTCGAACATCATCTTCTGGGTGATGGGGTCGCCGATCTGCACGGCCTGGACCGGGCTCTCCTCGGTCAGCTCGGCCGACGAGAACGTGGCGCCGTGGATGCCGTCCTTGCCGATGCGCCCCCCCACCATGACGATGCGGTCGCCGGGGCGGGCGTGCTTCACCTCGCCGGGCTCCCCTGCCACCGTGACCGGCATGCGCCCCACCGTGCCGCAGTAGACGAGGGGCTTGCCCAGGAAGCGCTCGTCGAAGAACTCCCAGCCCCGACCGTAGGGGATGCCCGACTGGTTGCCGCCGTCGATGACCCCGGCGTGAACGCCGTCGCGGATGCGCCGGGGGTGGAGCAGCCCCGGAGGCAACTCGCCCTTCCAGTCCGGTGGACCGAAGCAGTAGCCCCAGGTGTTCGAGAGGAGGTCGGAGCCCATCCCGGTGCCGAACGGGTCGCGGTTCACGCCCACGATTCCGGTGATGGCGCCGCCGTACGGATCGAGCGCCGACGGGCTGTTGTGGGTCTCCACCTTGTAGACGAGGTGGTGGCGGTCGGTGGCCTCGATGACGCCGGCGTTGTCGTGGAACACGCTGACGAGCCAGCTCTTGCCCTCGCGCGCGCGGATGGCCTCGTCGACCGCCTCGGTCGTGCCACGGATGTAGGTCTTGAAGATGGAGCGGATCTCCTCCGGCTCCCGGCCCTCCTCCCTGTAGGAGAGGGTCGCGTTCATGATCTTGTGCTTGCAGTGCTCCGACCAGGTCTGGGCCAGGCACTCGAGCTCCACGTCGGTGGGAGAGGGGCCCAGTCCGGCGGCGAGGCGCGCCGGGTCCTGCCCGGCCTTCCGGTAGAAGTCGCGGAGCGTCCGCAGCTCGTCGACGGACAGGGCGAGCAGCCGTTCCTGCGAGAGCGCGGCCAGCGCGTCGTCGGATCGCTCGAGGCTCACCTCCTCCACCGGCCGCGGGGCGTGCTCCGCCACCCGGGGGACCGAGAGGTCGGGCGCGGACGCCTTCCACTGCGCGTACGACTGGACGGTGACCCGCTCGATCACCTCGTTGGCGAGCAGCGCCCGGGCGATGCGCCCGGCCTGCACCTCGTCGACGCCGTCGAGGAGGTAGAGCCGCGCGGTGTAGACGTGCGCGCCCTCCCCCAGCGGGCGCCCCAGGAGGTCCTCGATGGCCACCCGCGCGCTCCTCGCCACCGGATCGGTCACCCCCGGCTTGAAGCCGACGGCGACCGCCACGTCGAAGGGACCGTCGTCGAGGCGCCCCACCGCTCCCTGCCGCACCACCGGGCCCGGCGAACTCGCGGGCGACCGCGTCGGCCTCGTCCTGGGTGAGCGAGGCCTCGATCAGGTAGACGTCGCGGGTCCGCACCCGCCCCGTCCCGATGCCAAG
The DNA here is from genome assembly GCA_963818535.1 of uncultured delta proteobacterium. GTDB lineage: Bacteria > Myxococcota > Myxococcia > Myxococcales > Anaeromyxobacteraceae > CAIOAK01. Next base: position 1,236,618 of record CAWFSM010000008.1, read on the forward strand.
GTGCTCGCGGACGCGCCGGGCCACGGAGGCCCCCAGGCTGTCTGTGTATCCGGGTCGGGTTCCGACCTCGATGCGGGTGACGGAAGGCAAGGATTCTCTCTGGTTCGGGGGGTGGGAAGTCTACCGCGAACGGGCTGGCAAGGGAGTCCCGAATCGGGTAAACGCGGTCGACCGGCACCGCAATCCCCCACGCCTCCGGGAGCTCCATGACCCTCGTCGCACTCGCCACCGCCCTTGCCCTCGCCGCCCCCGCGGCCCCCGCCAACAAGGCGCCCAGCAAGGCACCGCCCTCGAAGGGCGCTCCCGCCGCCCCGGACATCGATACGCCGACGATCCCCTTCCAGCGCTTCGTGCTGCCGAACGGGCTCGTCCTCATCGTCCACGAGGACCCCAAGGCCCCCATCGTGGCCGTGAACGTCTGGTACCACGTGGGGTCGAAGAACGAGCGCCCAGGCAAGACCGGCTTCGCCCACCTCTTCGAGCACCTGATGTTCAACGGGAGCGAGCACTTCGACGACGACTGGTTCAAGGTGCTCGAGCGCATCGGCGGCACGGACCTGAACGGCACCACCAACCGGGACCGGACCAACTACTTCCAGAACGTCCCCACCCCGGCGCTCGACACGGTGCTGTGGATGGAATCGGACCGCATGGGGCACCTGCTCGGCGCCGTCACCCAGGCCAGGCTCGACGAGCAGCGCGGGGTCGTGAAGAACGAGCGGCGGCAGAGCTACGAGAACGCCCCTTACGGGCGCGCCTGGGAGGCCCTCTCGGCCGGCTCCTTCCCGGTGGGGCACCCCTACTCCTGGACCACCATCGGCTCCATGCAGGACCTCGACGCCGCCACCCTCGACGACGTGAAGGACTGGTTCAAGGAGTGGTACGGCGCCGCCAACGCTGTGCTCGTGGTCGCTGGCGACGTCAAGGCCGCCGACGTGAAGGCCCGGGTCGAGAAGTACTTCGGCAACATCCCGTCCGGCCCGCCGCTCACCCGCCAGGAGGCCTGGATCGCGAAGCGGACCGGCGAGCACCGCCAGACCATGGCCGACCGGGTGCCCCAGGCCCGGGTGTACCTGTCCTGGAACACGCCCACGGCGAGCAGTCCCGACTCCGAGGACCTGGAACTCGCCGCACGCATCCTCTCCTCGGGCAAGTCGAGCCGGCTCTACAAGCGGCTGGTCTACGACGGTCAGATCGCCACCGACGTCTCGGCCTCGCTGATGCCCGGTGAGATCGCCAGCCAGTTCCTGATCATCGCCACCGCCCGTCCCGGCGGAGAGCTCTCGCCGGTCGAGGCGGCCGCCCGCGAGGAGCTGGCGCGCTTCCTCGAGAAGGGCCCCACCCAGGTCGAGCTCGACCGGGCGCGGACCGAGCTGCTCGCCGCCTTCACGCGTGGCGTGGAGCGCATCGGGGGGTTCGGGGGCAAGTCCGACGTCCTCGCCCAGGGCGAGGTCTACGGCGGTCGCCCCGACTTCTACGAGGAGCGGCTCTCCCGGCTCCGCGCGGCCACCCCGGCCCGCGTGCAGGCCGCCGCGCAGCGGTGGCTCTCCGACGGCGTCTTCGTCCTCGAGATCACTCCCTGGAAGGAGGGCAAGATCTCCGGCGCCGAGGTCGATCGTGCCAAGGTCCCCGACGCCGGCACGCCTCCCGCGCCGAAGTTCCCCGAGGTCGACAAGGCCGTCCTCGGAAACGGGCTGCGCATCATGGTCGTGTCCCGCCCCTCGGTGCCGGTGGTGAACCTGAGCCTCGTGGTCGACGCCGGCTTCTCCTCCGACCCGAAGGGAGCCGCAGGGACGGCCCGCCTCGCCGCCGCCCTCATCCCCGACGGGACGGCCACGCGCAACGCGCTCCAGATCTCGGACGCGCTCCGCGATCTGGGAGCCACCCTCTTCGCGAGCTCCTCTCTCGACTCGACCACCATCTCCCTGTCGGCCCTCAAGTCCCGCCTCGACCCGTCGCTCGAGCTCTTCGCCGACGTGGCGCTCCACCCGGCGTTCCCCGAGGCCGAGCTCGACAGGCAGCGGAAGCTCTTGCTCGCCGCCATCGACCGCGAACGGGCGGAGCCGGGCGCCATGGCCGGACGCGTCCTTCCGCGCCTGGTCTACGGTGAGGGGCACCCGTACGCGAACCCGGCCTCCGGATCGGGCACGAAGGAGTCGGTCTCCGCCATCACCCGCGCCGACGTCGAGGCCTGGTACCGCTCCCGGTTCCACCCCAGCGACGCCGTCCTGGTGGTCGTCGGCGACGTCACCCTGAAGGAGATCCTGCCGCGCCTCGAGCGGCTCTTCTCCGGATGGGCTCCCGGCAAGGCCCAGGCGAAGAACCTGGCGCTCGTGGGGAAAGGCGCCCCGTCGCGCCTCTACCTCGTCGACCGGCCCGGCTCGGTGCAGTCGGTCATCCTCGCCGGGATGGCCGCGCCGCCGCGCGCCAATCCCGACGAGATCGCCCAGGGAGTGGTGAACCGGGTCCTCGGGGGCAACTTCACCTCCCGCATCAACATGAACCTGCGCGAGGACAAGCACTGGACCTACGGCGCCCGGACCGGCCTCTCCGACGCCCGCGGCCCGCGCCTCTTCTACGCCTCCGCCCCGGTCCAGGCGGACAAGACCAAGGAGGCGCTGCAGGAGATCCAGAAGGAGCTCGCGGGGATCGCCGGCGCCCGCCCGGTGACCGCCGACGAGCTGGCGGCGGCGAAGGGCTCCCTCACCCTGACGCTCCCCGGCCGATGGGAGACGGGCAACGCCGTGGCCGGCTCGGTCGTGGAGGTCGTGACCTACGGACTCGGCGACGGGTACTACGACGCCTATGCCGGAAAGGTCCGTGGCCTCACCGCGGAGCAGGTCGCCCAGGCCGCGAAGTTCATCCAGCCCGACCAGGTGGTCTGGGTGGTGGTGGGCGACCGGGCCAAGATCGAGAAGGGCCTCTCCGAGCTGGGGCTGGGAGCGCCCGTGCTCCTCGACGCCGACGGGAATCCCGCGAGGTAGCCGCCTCCTACTTCACGATCACCCGCACCTCGCGACGGACCTTGCCGTCCGCCTCGTCGGTCCTGACGTCCACCTCCACGTCGCCGGTCACGCCGTCGGCGGCGAGGTTGCGCCGCACCGCCTCCTCGACCTGGGCGTCGCTGAGCCGCTCGCCGAGCACCTTGTTGCCGACGAGACCGCCGAGGTCCCCCTCGACGCTCCCCTCCACGGGCTCGACGGTGATCTCGGCTCCTCCGAGGGCCGGGACCGCCGTGCGAATGGCGTCGGGGATGCCTTCCATGCCGATGGTGTCGCCGAAGGCGTCGATGCGGACCAGCGCGCCCTGCTCCGGCTCCCGGGTCACGCGGACGCGCACCTGGATCTCCCTCTTCCCTGCCTGCGCGCCGCTCTCGATCGATTTCACGGCGGCCTGGATGGCATCCGGCGCCGGGACTTCCCGGGTCCGGATCTCGATGCGCTTCCCGACCTCGGCCTGGTAGGTGGCGGGGACCTGGGAGGCTCCTGCCCCCACGGCGGCGAGGAGGCCGGCGGCGACGCCGGCGCGGAAGAGGACGGTGACCACGGTGTGCTCCTTTCGCGCCGACCCGTGACGGTCGGCGAGCAGGGTTTCCAGGGACTCCCGGTGCGACGGACCGGGAAGGACGGGTGGGCGCGCCCGGCGGCGCAGCCACGCGGGGATCGTTTCACTCATGGGCAAGCTCTCCTCCTGCGCCCTGGCCCAGCGACTCCCGGAGCTCGCGCAGTGCTCGGGACGAGCGCTTGCGAAGCGCAGGCTCCGACTCCCCGAGGACGACCGCGATCTCCGACCAGCGCAGGCCGTCGGCGAAGCGGAGCGCGAGCAGCTCCCGGGTCCCCTCGGGAAGGGCTGCGAGGCGCCGCACCAGCTGCACCTCCGCCTCGCCCTGGATGAGGCGCCCCAGCGTGTCGGCCCGGGGGTCCTCCGGCTCCTCGACGTCCTCCAGCCGGAAGGCCTCCCGGCGGACGCGGCGGCCGTCGGAGAGGACGCTGCGGGCCACGGCCAGCGCATACCCGGTCACCGAGCCACGGGCCCCGTCCAGGCGCGGGAGCGATTCGAGCAAGCGCTCGAACGTGGCGGCCACCGCGTCCTCGGCCTCGGCCCGGGACGCGACGCGGCGCCCGACGAAGCGGCTCACGTCGGGATGGAGCGCCCGGTAGAGCGAGACCACTGCCGCGCGATCGCCCTTCCCGGCCCGGGCGGCGAGGCGGGCCAGGCGGGCTTCTCGGATGGGCCAGGGAAGTCTCAAGTGCGGGCCTCTCCTCCCATACGCACCAGCCGGGAAAACGTGACCGCGAAAACTCCCCGGAGCGCCCGGCTCCGTCACTCCGCCCGGCGCCAGGCCCGGGGAACGGCGGCGAGCGAGGCCCGCCGATCCAGCTCGCCGAGCGCCTCCTCCGCCCGCTTCTCCTCCAGCCGTGCGACCTCGAGGTCACCGTCGAGCTGCTGCTCGAGGACGTACTGGAAGTTGCCGCGCGCCTCCTCCCGCTGCGCCTGGATGTCGAGGCGGCGTTGCCTTGCCTGGGCGATCCGGTCGTTGGCCTCCCGGAAGGCCTGCCGCCAGCCCATCTCCCAGGCAGCCTCCTCCTCGGCGGCCGCGGCCAGGGCGGCGGCGTCCGGCGGCCCCGCCTGGGCGTCGGCCGCTTCCCCGGGGTCGCCGGCCGGCGGGCGAGCGGGGACCAGCGCGGAACGCGGGAGCGGGACCGGCACGGGCGGGTCGCTCCCCGGGATGGAGAGCGTCGCCCCCTCGGGCACCAGCCCCGGGTCGCACTCGATGCTGGAGTTGCCGATTCCCACCCAGACCGCGTCGCCGGGCGCCGGGGGCGTGAGCCGCACCAGGCGGGACAGCACCTCCGCCGGAACGGGGAGTCCGTCGAACGCATGGGGCCCGCTGCGCCAGTCGACGATCCGTCCGCTCGGATCGCAATCGCGCGCCGGAGGATCCACCACGAGGCGAACCACCTCGGCCGGCGGTCGACCCCTGGCGGCGCGGGCCACCACCAGCGCCAGGCCGTTCGGACCCGGCGTCGCCGAGAGCAGGACCGCCGAGCGGTGAAGCCGGTTCCAGAGATCCCCCTGGGCGCGCCGGTCCTCGTCCGCTGCCTGGCCCGCCGCCACGGCCCACCCGGACGGAACGTCGCGGCCCAGGGAGCGTGCGAAGGCCTCGATGGGGACGGCCAGCCAGGGTCGGGCCGGGTCCGGTGACGCGGAGGGAGCCACTCCCACCAGGTTGCCGCCCGCATCCGCGACCGGGCCGGCGAGCGGACCCGCGGCCTCCTCGGCGCGAAGGAGCGGAAGGCCGTCCACCGGAACGAGCCCCCGCGCGGTCGCCTCCCCCACCGTCTCCAGTCCGGCGCCCTCGAGCGCCACGAGAAGTGCGGCCCCGTCCGGGAGCCCGCTGGCGCTCCCCGGAGTGACGAAGGACGCGGCGGCGCCCGGCAGGTCGAGCACCGCGGTGCCTGGGGGCGCCCCTGGCAGCGCCCTCGCGAGCAGATCGCGCCCGTCGGAGAGGTGGACCTGTCCCTGCCCCTCGCGGCACGGGATGGAGGCGAGCGCCCGCTCGGGGGTGACGAATATGGCCTCGCCGGTCGCACCGCCGCACACGAGCGTGGCCCGGGCCGCGAGGAAGCGGGGGCGTGGATCGGGGAGCTCCGGCGGAGGGAGCGTCGGCGGCTCGACGGCAACGGGTGGCGCTTCGCCCGGAGCGGTCGGCGCGGACGTGCGGCGTGTGGCCTGCCAGGCCACCGCGGCCGCGGAGACGAGGACGACGGCGGCGACGGCGGCGGCCGTGCGTCTGCGCCCTCGCGGCGGGGTCCGGCGGTCCATCCGCACCGAGACAGGGTATCAGTTCACCGGCCGCGCCGCGGCAGTTGAACCCACCGTCTCACCTGGACGGGCCGCCGCTGGGGTCCCGACCGTCGCACGGGGTGCCATCCATCGGGAGCGCTTGCCAGGCCCAGGGCGAACTTCCCGAATCCGAAGTCGCTCGCGATGCAGTGGTAGCGGAGGAGCTCCGGCAGGTGGTTCAGTCCCCAGGATGCGAACTCGTGGGACAGCTCCCGGGAGGCGACCTGCCGTTCGAATCGACGCACCTGGCGCAGCAGGATGGCGTGCGCCTCGGCGTGCGTCTCGACCTGGGGCCACCCGGCCGCGCGCATCAGCCACTCCTCGTCGGAGAAGTGCTCCGCGAGCTTCTCCGAGAGGAGGCAGGCCCTGCCGCGCACGTCGGCCAGATCCCGGGCTCTCAGAGCAACCGCCAGGTCGCGAAGGCACACCTCCAGATCCCGGTGCGGGTTGTCGAGAGGTCCGAAGCCCGTCGCGACGCAGGACATGCCGCTTGAAGCTAGTCCCCGTGCAAACGCTGGACAAGTCGACTTTCGGGCTCGATTGAGTCGCAACTTATGGGTCAGGCATCTCGACCCCGGCGCCCCAGTCGAGGACCTCCCGAACCCGGGCGACCAGCTCGGGCATGGTGAATGGCTTGGGAAGGACGGCTTCCCCCTCGGCGAGGAGGCCTCTCTCGTCGAGGACGTCCTGGGTGTAGCCCGACATGTACAGGACCCGCACGCCCGGTCTCAGCTCGGCGATCCGCCGCCCCACCTCGCTCCCGCCTTGCCCCGGCATCACCACGTCGGCCAGGACCAGGTGCAGCGGTCCCGTCGCGTTCCGGACGAGCTCCAGGGCCTGCTCCGGCCCGTTCGCGGTGAGGACGAGGTACCCGCGCCGACCGGAGCCCGTGAGCCACGGTGCCGAGAACGCTGGCGTCGTCCTCGATGACGAGGACGGTCTCGGAGCCCCGGGGCATGACCAGCAACGGCTCGCCGGACTCCTGGCCATCGGGATCGGAACGGGGCAGGTAGATCTCGAAGACCGTGCCGGCTCGGGGAGCGGAATACACGGAGATGAAGCCCTTGCTCTGCCTCACGATCCCGTACACGGTGGGCAGGCCGAGCCCAGTCCCCTGCCCTGGCCCCTTGGTGGTGAAGAAGGGCTCGAAGAGGTGCTCCACCGCCTCCCGGGACATCCCGGTTCCCGTGTCCTTCACGGTGATCTTCACGTAGGCGCCTGGCTCCATCTCCGGATCGGGAGCCTCGTCGCCGGGCTCCACGGTCACGTTCTCCGTGGCCAGCGTGAGCGTGCCACCGCCGGCCATCGCATCCCGCGCGTTCACGGCGAGATTGATGATGACCTGGCCGACCAGCCCGGGGTCGCAGCGCACGGCCCAGAGACCGGGCTGCAGGTTCTGGACGACGCGGATGTCCTCCCCGATCAGGCGGCCCAGGAGCTTCTCGCAGCTCCGGATGCAGTCGTTCGCGTCGACGGTCACCGGGACGACGGCTTGCTTGCGGGCGAAGGCGAGAAGCTGCCGGGTGAGGTCCGCTGCCTTCCTCCCGGCGGCGACGATCTCGTCCACGTGCCTGGGGTCCGGGACCCCGTGGTTCTGGAGGTCCATCTGCATGTCCACGCCGTAGCCGAGGATGACCGTGAGCAGGTTGTTGAAGTCGTGCGCCACGCCGCCCGCGAGGCGGCCGATGCTCTCCAGCTTCTGCGCGTGGGCCAGCTGCGCCTGGAGCGAGGCTCGCTCCCTCTCCGCCAGGTGCCGCGGGGTGACGTCCATCGGCGCCGCCGCGGAACCCGAGGAGCGTGCCGTCCGCCGCCAGCACCGGGACCGCGGAGATGTCGAGCCAGACCGTCGAGCCATTCCGGTGGACGGCCTCCTGCTGGAAATGGGAGAACCGCTCCTTCCTGCTCGCTCGCTCGCCCAGGAACGCTCCGCTCCGCGCCTTCTCGCCCGGCCCCAGGTGATCGATGGAGCTCTGGCCCAGGAGTTCCTCGGGGCGATACCCGAGGACCTTCTCCACGGCGTCGCTGAGGAACGTGACCCTTCCCTGGACGTCCATCTCGAACACGTACTCGTCGGCCGACGCCGCCACGTCGCGGAATCGCTGCTCGCTGGCGCGGAGGTCGGCCTCGGCGCGCAGGCGAGCGGTGATGTCGAGCATCACGGCCACGGAACGCCGGTTCGCTCCCGCCCTCGGCTCCAGCGGGGCCGCGCTCACCATGACGATGCGCCACTCGCCCCTGGGCTGGCGGACGTGCATCTCGAAGTCGCGGACGACCTTGCCGCTTCGGGAGGCCTGGGAGCCGGGCCAGTCGTCGAAGGAGACGGCCGTCCTCCGATCCGGCCGGAACGCCACGGGCACGTCCGCCGGGAAGGGGGCCTCCGGTGTCACTGGCGTCCCCAGGATCTCCTCGAACGCCGGGTTCCAGTGGGTGAGCCTCGCCACCCCGTCCGGAGTCCGCTCCTCTGCCGCCACTCCGATGGGCAGGCCATCGATCGCGGCCTGGAGCGCGTCGAGACGCTCCGCCTCGGCGCGCTTCAGGTGGGTGACGTCGGTGAGGACGACGCGAACCGACGCCGCCTCCTCCTCGGTGGATCGGCGCTGGCACGCGAGGTGGCCATCGAAGACCGACCCGTCCTCCCGGAGCATGAGCACGTCGCAGGCCTGGGGCTCCGCGCTCCGGAGAAGCCGGGAGAAGATCGGGGTCCAGGTCCCGGCGGGCATCCCGACGAATGTCGCGAAGGGTCGCCCGACGAGGGCCTTGCGGTCCACGTTGAGCAGGCCGGCCGCGGTGAGGTTGGCTTCGCGGATCCGCCCGGCCCTGGAGAGCGTGAGGTACCCGACCGGGGCAAAGTCGTAGAGGTCCCGGTAGCGGTCGCGGGCCTCCTCCACGGCCACCTGGGCCCGGCGCAGCTCCTGGTTCTGCATCTCCAGCTCGACCTGGTGGACCTGGAGCTCGTGCAGGAGAGTGGACGCGGCTGGTCGAGCCGGGGCCGCCCGCGGGTGGCGAGCCAGCTTCGCCTCCGCGCCCGCCCTCAGCTTCTTGCCATCATCGCGCGTCGACTTCCTGGCCAGTGGGTCCTCCCTCCCGCGCGATGGGCAGCTCGATCCGGAACGTCGTCCCCTTCCCGGGTGTGCTCTCCACGGAGAGCGTCCCTCCGTGGGCCGTGACGACCGCGTGACTCACCGCGAGGCCGAGCCCGGTTCCCCTCTCCTCGCCGGCCGGTCGGGTGGTGAAGAAGGGCTCGAAGAGGCGGTCCATGATGGCCGGTTCGATGCCTACCCCGTGGTCGACGACCTCCAGGCGCGCCATCCCGGTCGAGCCAGGCCCCGTCCGGATGACGATCTCGCCCCGCGTCCCGGGAATCGTGGCCTTGGCTGCGTTGGTGACCAGCCGCACGATCACCTGCTCGAGCAGTGCGGCCGAGACCTCCACCTCCGGAGCGTCCCGGTGCACCACCCGGACGGAGGCGGACGACGCTACGGAGCTGGGCATCCAGCGGAGGGCATCGGCGACGACGTCGGCGAGGCGGACCCGGGACCGGCGCGGCTCTGCGCGGCCGAGGATCGAGAGGTCCTTGACGATGCGGGCAATCCGCTGCCCTCCGGCCTGGGCGTCCTCGAGGGCCTCTTTCGCCTCGTCCAGGTTCCGGAGGATGCTCGTCCGGTCGTCCAGGTTGCTCCGCAGGACCCTCTCGCGGAAGCCCATCAAGGCCTCGAGCGCCACACCCTGGCCGGAGAGCTGGACGGATAGCGGGTTGTTGACCTGATGGGCCAGCCCGGCCACCACCCTCCCCATCGCCGCGAGGCGCGATGCGATGGCCAGCTGCTCCTGGGTGGCACGCAGCACGGACACGTCGCGCGCCGCGGCGAACACGCCCCGGATCTGGCCATCCGGGTCCCGGTAGACCGTGGCGTTGTAGAGCACCTCCGCGGTTCGGCCGCTGGCGTGACGGATGGTGAGCGGAAAGTCTCGCACCGCCCCGGCGGCCAGCACCTCCTGGTACCCGGCGCGGGCTCTCTCGGGCTCGGTGAAGTAGTCGGCGAAGTCGCTCCCCACGATCCGGTCGCGAGGAATTCCCGTCACCTTCTCGGTCGCGACGTTGACGTCCGTGATCTTGCCGTCCGGACTGATGGTCACGAGCGGGTCGATGCTCGCCTCGAGGAGGCTTCGGGCGTAGGCCGAGGCCTCGCGAACCCGCGCCTCGGCCAGCTTGCGGTCGGAGATGTCCACCACCGTGCCAGCCATCCGGATCGGCGTCCCGGCCTCGTCCCGGATCACCTCCCCGTTCGCCTCGATCCAGCGCAGGTCCCCTTGCGCCGGCTGGATGCGAAGCTGGTAGTGGAATTTCCCGGTGGCGAGGGCCTCCTCGAAGGCCCGGTGGAAGATCGGGCGGTCGTCCGGAACGACGTGGCGCAGGGCCTCGTCGGGTCCCCACGAGGGCTGCAACCCGTCATATCCGAAGATGCGGTCGTGCTGGAGAGTACGCCAGGCCTGGTTCGTCGTGAGGTCGAGCTCCCACAGTCCCAGGCCACCGGAGCGGGCGGCGATGTCGAGCTGGGCCTGCCTCACCCGAAGTTCCTCCTCGGCTCGCCTCCGCAGCGTGACGTCCGTCAGCGTCCCCGCCATCCGGAGGGGCTTGCCGCCCTCGTCCCGCTGGACGATCTTCCCCCGGGCCGCGACCCAGACCCAGTGGCCGTCCCTGTGGCGCAGGCGGAGCTCGACGGCGAACTGCTCCGCCTCCCCGCGCCCGTGCCTCTCCGCGGCCTCCCGGCCGCGCTCGAGATCGTCGGGGTGGACCAGGCGCTCCCATGCCGAGCGATCGGTTTCCAGCTCGGCGAGATCGTATCCCAGCAAGGATGCGAAGCCGCGGCTGTACTTCCCGTGTCCCGCCACGAGGTCCCAGTCGAAGAAGCCGTCGTTCGACCCGTCGATGACGTAGGAGAGTCGAGCCTTGACCTCCTCCGCCTGGCGGCCCTGCTCGACACGTTCGGTGACATCGAGGAGCACCGTCACCGCCCGGCGAGGCTCTCCGGGATCGACCGCCGGGATGGGCGCCGCGCTCACCGAGTGCACGCTCCACTTCCCGCCCCGGAAGGCATGGAGCTCGGCGTCGTGGACCGCCTCGCCCGTTCGTGCGGCCCGTGGCCCCGGCCAGTCCTCCACCGGGATCGGGGTGATCCGGTCGGGCCGGAAGACCTCGAAGGGCAGGTCCTCGGCCGGGATGCCTCTCTCCGACAGGGTCCCCGGCATGCGTCCGTACGTGGAGTCGTGCGAGATGAATCGGGGCGTGCCGTCCGCCGCCAGCTCGACGATGTTCACGCCGATGGGGAGTGCGTCGATGACGGCCCGGAAGGGTCCCAGCCGATCGGGAGCGAGCGCGAGGTCCAGCGCACGCCGCTGCTCCGTGACGTCCGTGATCGCCACCTGCACCCGCGGGCCGACGTCGGTGATGGTGTGGTATCGGCAGGCCAGGTGCGCGGCGAATGACGACCCGTCGCCGCGCCGGATGACGACGTCGCAATCTTGCCGTTCCACGCCGGCCTTGATCTGGGAGGCGAAGGCCCGGTGCCACGCGTCGGCGCTCTCCTTGCCCACCATTCGAGCGAAGGGTTGCCCCTGGAGTCGAGCCCGGCTCACCCCGAGCAGCGCCGCCCCGGCCAGGTTCGCCCGCGTGATCACCCCTCTCCGGTCGAGCGTGAGGTAGCCGATCGGGGAGAACTCGAACAGCTCGACGTACTCCTCGTAGGCTGCCTCCAGGGCCAAATGGGCTCGCCGAAGCTCCTCGTTCTGTATCTCCAGCTCGACCTGGTGGACCTCGAGCTCGTGCAGGAGCTTGGATTCGGCCTCGGGCGCAGCCGGGGCACGACCCGCGTCGGCGACCTTCGCCTCCGCCCTGGCCCGCAATCCCTTGGACTCGCCGATGGACCGGTTCACGCCTTCTCCCGGATTCCCTGGCGCCGGGCTCCGAGGCGCGGGACGGAGCTGGGGCGGACCTTTGCCTCGGTGAAGTCGGTCACGATTCCCGCGAGGCGAAGGGGCTCCCCGTTCGCGCCGCGCTCCACCACCCTCCCCCTCGCCCGCAGCCACTTCCAGGCGCCGCCGGACACGCGCACCCGGCACTGGACGTCGACCTGCTCCATCTCGCCCGCCGCGACCGCCTCGAGGATCTCCTCGACCCGGTGGCGCTCCTCCGGATCGACACGGTCCGGCCAGGTCCAGGCATACCCCTCGCTCTCGACGGCCGGGCCTCCGAGTATCGCCGTGAAACGCTTGCTCATCCGGATGCGCCCGGTCGGCACGTCCCACTCCCAGAAGCCGTCGGACCCCGCGTCCAGGACCTGGGCCAGGTGCTCCTCCCTCTCCCGGAGATCGGCAACTCTTCGCTCTTCCTGCGTCACGTCGGCCAGGGTGACGACCGCTCCATGTACCGATCCATCACCGTTGCGAAGCGGTTCCGCGTCGACCCGGAGCCAGACGGTCGGCGCGTCGGGCCGTCGAATGCCCATCACGACGTTCCACCGCGGGACGCCGGTGCGAAGCACCGCCTCGGCCGGGTAATCCTCCGCCGGGAACGGACTCCCGTCCTCGCGGACGACGCGCAGGCCCGGGTCGATGGCCTTCCGACCATTCAACTCATCGGCGTTCGCGCCCAGGATCCTTTCGGCCGCCGTGTTGCAGGACTGGACGGCTCCCGATGCGTCGAGAACCACGACCCCCTCCGCCATGGCGGCCACGGCGGACTCGAAGCGGTGCTGGCTCTCCGTCAGCGCGCTCTCCACCTTCCAGCGCGCGGTGACGTCGATGATCGCGATCCGGGCCTGCGCTCCCGCATGACCGAGGTCGCGGCCCGAGGCGGCGGGCGCGGCGATGAGCTGGACGTGCTCGGCTCGCCATTTACCTCGGGTGAGGGCCACCTCGCACGAGGTCGGGCCGGACGCCTGGAACGCGCCATGGAGGAACGACGTGAAGGCCGTCTTGTCGGAGGCCGTGACGAAGCTGGCGAGGCGGGCGCCGGCGAGGCCTTCCTGCGTCTCGCCGAGGAGCGCCGCTGCGGTCAGATTGACCCGATGGATGAACCCCTTGTCGTCGACCGTGACGTAACCGACCGGGGCGTAGTCGTAGAGGTCGAAGAACTGCTGCCGGTCGAGGTCGCTCTGCTCGATGGCGAGACGGAGGGCCCTGTTCTGCTGCTCGAGCTCGGCCAGTCGCTGCCGCAGCCGGGCGCCCTCATCGAGCGCCTTTCCACCTACCGGACCGTCAAGGCGAACCTTCGGCTTTTCCACGGGCCCCCCGTGTGTCTCGCCGCATCGCTGCTCAGGAGGAAATTAGACTCCTTTGAGAGAGACCGGACAAGGCTCTCCCCGTGACCCTTGGGCCCCAATGGACTGCGGTCGACCCCCCGGAGGGCCTGACCAGGAGCGGGGGTAGAAGAAGGGCGCTGGCCGCGACGGCCAGCGCCCCTCCCTCCCCCACCGCGATGTCGCCGCGCGGCTGGGGCCGCAGGGGCATCATCGGGATCAGACGGACATCGGGGGAGAATGTGATGCCCCACACGGGACACGCCCCCGAAAGCCAGCCGTTTGCACGAGCCGCGCGGGCAAGGAAATGCCCTGCGTTCATCTCGGAGCGCGAGGCCGATCCGGAGGACCAGCGCGTCGCCCCGGGCCGCAGGGCAAGTCCAGGCCAGACGACTGGGACGGGCAGATTCCAGGAAGGAGCCGGCTCGTTCACCAGGTCGACTACTTCAGTACCACCACCACATGATCGTCGTGCCCGGTGCAGCCTCGGACGAGGATACGTCGCGAGTCCCGCTATCCTCGTCTGGCCCGTCCGGCATCGGTCCCCACGCTCCGTACATCGTATACGCGACTCCAGCGGGGACGACGTAGTCGATCCACATGGACGACGGGTGGCCCGGGTCGTCGTTCCACCACGTGCACGGATTCCCGTCGACGTCGTTGACGACGTTGCCATTGGCGTCATGGACCTCCCAGGTCACGTAGGACCAACCGGAGAAGGAAGCGTTCGTCCGGAAGGACAGCGTGATCGTGGCAGAGGGACCTCCCACGGCCCGCAAGCTGACCGTGATGGACTTCGTCGCCTCGACGTTCGTCGCACTGTCCTGGGAGTACCAGGAGATGCTGTGAGAGGCCGATCCGGACGCGGGCGCCGGAATGGAGATTGACGTACCGCTCGTCCACGCGCCACCGTCCAGCTTGTAGAGCGTGCTCGCCACGCCCGAACCGGAGTCACTCGAGGTGAGGTGGAAGGTCTGGGACCCGCTGTATTCGGTACCGTTCGTCGCATCGATGCTCGTCGTCGGCGCGACCGTGTCGATGCGGAACTGGCTCGACGTTCGCGCGGCCTCGGTGTTGTTCGCGTTGTCCACGGAGTAGTAGGTGAACGTGTGGAGGCCATCCCCAGACACGGAGAAGGACGTCCCCTGGACGAACGCCCCGCCGTCGATCCTGTAATAGGTCGCCTTGACCCCGGAGCCGCCGCCGTTGTCGATCGCGGTCAGGGTGACCGCCTGGGAGGCCTTCAAGTTGGTGCCGACGACCGGGTTGAAGCTCGAGGTCGTCGTCGGGGGGGTCGTGTCCGCCGGCGGCGGTGGCGCCTGGACGTTGAAGTTCGCCACCTTCGTCACCTCCCGGTTCCCCGCGACGTCCAGGGAGTACCAGGAGATCGTGCGCGAAGCGGTGCCGGACACGGGGGCGGGGACAACGACCGACGTGCCTTGCGTGGGCACGCCGCCGTCGAGCGTGTACCAGGTGCTCTGCACCCCCGAACCTGCGTCCGTTGCGGAGAAGGCCACGGACTTGGGGCCGGGGTAGCTCCCGCCTTCCACGACGTTCGCGCTCGTCGTGGGCGCGACGGTGTCGATGCGGAACTGATTCGACGTTCGCGCGGCTTCCGTGTTGTTCGCGTTGTCCACGGAGTAGTAGGTGAACGTGTGGAGGCCATCCCCGGACACGGAGAAGGACGTCCCCTGAACGAACGCCCCGCCGTCGATCCTGTAATAGGTCGCCTTGACCCCGGAGCCGCCGCCATTGTCGATCGCGGTCAGGGTGACCGTCTGGGAGGCCTTCAAGTTGGTGCCGACGACCGGGTTGAAGCTCGAGGTCGTCGTCGGGGGGGTCGTGTCGGACGGCGCCGGCGGCTGAACGGTGAACACCACCGCCTTCACGGTCTCCGCGTTCGTCGCGTGATCCACGGAGTAGAACGACAGGGTGTGCGTCCGGGCAGTCGCGGAGAAGTTCACGTCGTTCCCCATGGTCCAGCGGTTGCCGTCCAGCGAGAACCACGTGCGCGAGACACCCGATGAGCCGACGTCGATCGCCGTGAGATGGATTGAACCGGCGCCGGTATACAGGCTCAAGGCATTGGAGGTGGTCGTCGGAGCCGCGTGGTCCCCCACCGCCGCCGCGGTGAAGCCCGGAGTGTGGCATCGCGAGCAGTTGTCCCCGGGGCCGGGGAACTCGCCGCTCGTATCATGGCAAAGGTCGCAGGAGGAGGACGAGTTCCAGTACGTCTCGTGGTGATTGTCGCCAACCCCGTCGTGGATCGAGGCGTGGCACTGCGAGCAACCCCTGTTCCACTGCCCGATGAGCGCTGCCGCCGGCGGGCTGGAGCCTCCGTGGCAGACTTCGCAGCGGCCAGCGTGCTGCTCCTTGATGCTCGCGTAGTGACAGAGGGTGCAGGACTCGGTGATGCCGAGTCCGCCGTGCTGCTCGTTGCCTGGCTCGAAGACCACGACCTCGCCCTCGCCCAGGATCGCGAGGTGGCTCGTGGTCGGTCCCCAGGTCGCGCTTCCTCCACTGTGGCAGCTGATGTTGCTGCAGGTCCCGCCGGTGGCGACGTAACTGTAGGCGAAAGTGACTCCCGGGCCCGCCGCCACATCGTAGGCTTCATTCATGTGGAGCGCGGCATTCGCGATCGTCGTCCCGTCTGCGGTCGTTTCGACGTGGCAGACGTTGCAGCCCTGGGGATGCAGGCCGTGGCTGTTGGCCTTGGGGGAACCGCTCGGGTAGTCGGGGCGGCCGTCCGTCGTGCTTCCGCCGTGGCACCCGTTGCACCCGCCCGGTCCCGAGCCTCCCCCCGAGAAGTCGACGAGACCGTTGATGTGGCGTCCCTCGACGAGATCGATGGTCCCGTCGGCGAGCACGGAGGTGGAATGGCACGTCGTGCAGTTGGACGTTGGCTGGTGCGACGTGGGCGGGTAGCCATGGCACATCGAGCATTCGACGGCGAGGGACGGGGCCGTGGCCGAGTAGGAGTACGTCCAGGCGAGAGGAACGGCGTTCTTGCCGTGGCAATAGACGTTGGAGCATGTCGCGGGGGTGCTGCCCGCGGAGGGTGCGTATGTCGGGACGGCTCCCCGGGAGCCGGCAAGGGCACCGAACACGACGTTCTTGTTCCCGTTCGGGGCGCACACCGGCGCGTGGCACTCGCCGCAGGAGAGCCTGGCGTGGGCCCGGTTGTCCTGGGTATGGCTCGCGTGAGCCGCTCCCTGGTTGATCGTCATGTCCGCCGCGAAGGCCGGGCCCGTCGCAAGCGCCCCCCAGAGGAGCGCCAGGAGCGTCGCGAAGCCGAGGCTTGCGCGCGTGAACTTCGAGGTAGCCATCTCAAACCCACCCAGTCTCGATGCGGGGCTCATCAGTGGCACCCGAAGCACTGCGAGGTGAACTTGCCCTGCACGTTCGCGACCCCGTTTGCGTGCATGGCCGCCTTGGCCGCGTTGATCGAGACACCGACGGTCGTCCCGCCGACCACGGCGCTGATCGCGTCGGGGTGGCAGGTCTCGCACTTCCTCGCCGCCGTCAGCCAGGAGAAGCCGTGCGTCGACGAGTGCCAGTTGCCAATCGGAGCGGGAGGATTCCCGTGACAGGAGGAGCAGTTCGAGCCGGTCGATCCAGTCGAGTACCAACTGGCCGCGCCTCCGCCGGAACCCACGTACTGGACCGACACCCACTCGATGTCGTCGATGCCGTAGTCCCAGCGACTGTAGGTGAAGGTGCCGGAGTACGCACCGTGGCACGAAACGTTGGAACAGGTCTTGGCGGTCGAATCGAAGGAAGCGGCATTCCCGGCGACAGCCGGGTCGAGGCAGGGGGTCCCGCCGACGGGGTGGCAGACGGCGCAGGCGAAGGCGCGATGCTTGGTGTGCGCGCCGGTCGGGGTGAACGGCGCGCTGTTGAGGGCCGCGCCCTGCGAACCGGGAGGCATTTTCTCTGCGCTCTCCCTGTCCGCCGCTCGGTTGAAGTCGTCGACGGACCGGTCGTGAGGCACCCACTGGACACCGTCGTAGATCCACTCGCGACGGTCCTGGGTGTTGAAGTAGACCTGCATCAGCCGGGGAGACTTGGGCGCGGAAGCTAGTTGCGGAAGCTTCCTGGCTGGCGCGGTCTTGGCCGCCTCTGCCGAGGAGGCCGCTCCGTCCTGACCCGAACAGCCGGAGATGAGCAGCAACCCGACCCCCGACAGCAACGCGACGGGAAGGGTCCAGGCCGTGCTGCGCCGGATGCGGCCCTGCACGACACCAGTGAACTGCTTGTCCATGATGCTCCCCCGAACGAGGCCCATCTGGTCGCGGGAATGTCCGGCGACGCATTGGATCCGCAGCCACGGGAGGTAAGCAGTTATTGAGCCAGAGCTCAGGCGAGGGAAACCTCAATGATCTTGAGACGCCCTCTCGATATTTCGAGCCAGTCGATTGGGGCTTCACCCCATCGCGTGGGTGAATGGGTCATTTGCCCCATCGATGCGCCGCAAGTGGCTAATAATGAAGGGAAAATTTGGAATTCTGTGTCCCTTGCACAGGAGACAAGGGGCCGGATCGCACCTCTCGAATCCGCCCCCGATAGTTGGGCTCCGAAAGGGGCATATGTCGTCCTCAACGGGCCCGCCGAGGAAAGCGGCATGTCGGAGCAGATCCGTCCGGAGCGAGGTCCCCTCTGCCCAGCCGACGGACGTCCCTGACCGGGCCGTCCCCACCGGAGGAGGCAGCCACGCACGCCTGCCGGGGTGGGGTCCCTTCACCGTGAGCGACGGGCGTATCCAGCCGGAGGCGTGAGGGCAAGGAAATGCCCTGCGTTCATCTCGGAGCGCGAGGCCGATCCGGAGGACCAGCGCGTCGCCCCGGGCCGCAGGGCAAGTGCCCGGTCCCGCCTCCAGGTGCCAGCCGACAGGCATCGGGTGGCCGTCCTGGCGTTGGGGCGACCGGACGATCCAAGCCTAGTCGCGGGGAGGCCCCCGGGCAACTGCCCCGGTCTGTTCTCCGGCTCGCCCTCGGGACTCGGGGGGTTCGCCCCCTTCAACGTGAGGCAGGCCGCCTCGACCCCGCTCACGCACGCGAACTGGGCCTCCTTCACCTGCCGGCAATCCGCGGCAGCGAGCGTGTCGGTCGGAACGCCACCCCTCGGCGGTGTCCGCCTCGAACAGCTTCGCGCAGGCGTCGACCGTCACCCGGGTGACGCAACCCGAGAGCAGGTCGGCGAGCATCACGAAGTTCGCCATGGTCGGCGTCTGGCCGCCGTTGAGCGGGTCTTGAATGGTGCCTCCCCATCCACCCTTGCCGAGATCGACGAAGCTCGGGACGTTCCCGGCCGCGATGCGCAGGCCGAGCGCGTGGTCCTGGATCGCCGCGCCCTAGAGCGAGACATCGGGAGTGCCCGGATGCGTGAACCGCAGGGCGAACGCGCCGTCCGCACCGGTCTTGGCCTGACCCAGTCGCCTCGGTGCACCGGCCCCGGCCGCCCACATCGTGACTCTGGACCCCACGACCGGCGCGCCGCCACCGAGGACCGTTCCGGCCAGGCGCTCCGCAGCGGTCGCCTGGGTTGCCTCCAGGAGTCCGGCCAGGAACGCCGTTCACATCCCGTCTCTCGTCGTCATGCCCCTCCCCCCATGGCTACTCGAACGCGAAGACCTTCTTCCAATCGTCCTTCATGCTGATGACGACCCACCCCTGCTTCTTCGCCTCGTCGTGGAGTGCCTGGGGAAAGGTACCGACATTGGTATCGGGGAGCCCCTGGGCCGGTCCGTAGGCGTACTCGCGCTTCCCGTCGTCGTGCAGGACGAGCATCGCGAGACGCGCCCCGTCCCCGGCCTTCGTGTACTCGAGCATCTGCTTGTCACCGGGGGAGTTCCCGAAGGCGGCGCGCGGCCGCCGCCCGATCATGAGATGAATGCCCTCGGGCTTGCCGGCGTCGTTGTCGTTGAGGAGCAGCTTCGGCTCCTTGGTCAGGAAGGGCTTGCCGTCCACTCCGTAGCCGTACTTCGTGCCCAGCGCCGTTCCCACGACCTGCTCGGGCGGGATTCCGTAGACCTCCTCCGAATAGACCCGCACGAAGTCCTGCCCTCCGCCGGTGACGATGTACGTCTTGTAGCCGTTGGCGCGCAGGTATCGGAGCACCTCCTGCATCGGCAGGTACGTGAGCTCGGTATAGGGGCGTTTCCAGCGAGGGTCTCGGGCCTCGGCGAGCCACTTCTTCGCCTCGGCCTGGAACGTCTCGACCGATATGCCGGTAAGGGTCGCCATCGCGACCTTCTCCAGGTCCTTCACGGAGAGCTTCGCCAGCGCCGAGCGGTCGCCCTTCAGGACCTTCAAGACCGCCTGGAAGGGCTCGACCTTCGCGAGTTCGGGCTTCGCTTTCACAAGCGACGGCACCCGCTCCAGGCAGTACGTCACCTGCGTGTAGACCGGGTGCGAGACCCAGAGCGTCCCGTCCTGGTCGAAGGTGGCGATCCGCTCGGCCGGCGGCACGAACATCGGGCTCGCCGCGTCGGTCGTCGCCTTTGCGAAGTCCAGGATGGCCTGCTTGGCGGGTCCCTCGTTCCACGACGGAAGCGGATCGCCCTGGGCGAGCGCGTGCGCGCCGGGCGCGCCAAGGAGCCCCAGCGCGAGGACGCTTGCCAGGAACGAACAGGATCGGATGGTCTTCATCGAAGTGTCCCCCTCCAGCCTCTGCGTGTTCACAGCAAGACGGGCGCCCAAGTGGGCGCCCGTTTGTTCACGTCGGATCGACACAGCGGCTCACCCTGCTAGTCGCTCGCGTGCCCGGCCTTCTTCATCTGCTCCAGGATTCCGCTCAGGTTGTAGGTCTCGGGCGCCTGGAGCGGCGGGTACTTCGCGTAGGACATGAGGTGCCCCTCCCAGAGCTGCTGGCCGATGGGGAGGATGTTCCAGTTGTACAGGAAGGCCGTCACGGGACCGCCAAGCGCACCGCCCATGGCCAGCGACGACTTCTGGTCGAGCCCGACGTTCTGCTCGAACGGATCGCGCTTGATGTTCTGGACCAGTGTGAAGTGGAACGGGACGAGCGGCATGATCCAGCCGGCCGGTCCGGGCTGCGACATGGTGTAGTACATCTTCCAGTTCTTGTAGCGGACCGCCGACGGCGTCGATCCGGAGAAGTAGAAGAAGAAGTCACGCGCCGACTTGTCGGACTTGCCCTCCAGGTAGTCGCGCTGGTCGAACGCCGTCGAGCGTGGTCTTGACGATCCCCGGGTACTTCCCGCCCTCGATCTGCTTCTTGAGATCGTCGCCCTTGGGTCCCCCGGCGATGTCCACGAGCGTGGGCACCCAGTCGAGCGCCGCGAAGAGCTGGTTCTTCACGGTGCCCGGCTTGATGTGGCCGGGCCAGCGGACCACCAGTGGGGCGCGGTAGCCGCCTTCCCAGGCCTCGCCCTTCTGCCCCTTGAACGGCGTGACGCCACCGTCGGGGAAGGTGATGGCCTCGGCACCGTTGTCGGTTGTGAAGACGACGATGGTGTTGTCGAGCTCGCCCATGTCCTCCAGCTTCTTCAGGACGGTGCCGATGTTGTCGTCGAGCTGCTTCATCCCGGCCTCGTTGACGCCCCAGTCCTTGCCGCCGGGCTCCCCGACCATCGCGTAGTACTTGTCGGAGAGCACGGTGGTGACGTGCATGCGGGCCGGGTTGTACCAGACGAAGAAGGGCTTCCCGGTCTTCTTGGGGGCATTGCGGTCGAGGAAGTCCACGACCTTCGACGAGATCTCCTCGTCCACCGTCTTCGACCGCTCCAGCGTGAGCGGCCCCTCGTCCTTGCAGGTCTGGTTCTTCGCCGTGCCGTCCGACGACTTGCAGTGGAGGACCGGGCGCGGCGGCGTGAGGCAGATGGTGGTCCGGGGATCGACCGCTCCCGGCACCTCGGCCACGCCCGGGATCGGGGTGTTCTTGCATGGCGGGGCGATGCCCTGCAGGAGCGGGGTCTTGTTGATGTCGGGGAAGCTCACGCCCTGCATGGCGTCCAGGTGGTACAGGTAGCCCCAGTACTCCTGGAACCCGTGGGCGGTCGGCAGCGAGTCGGTGTGATCGCCCAGGTGGTTCTTGCCGAACTCACCCGTGGTGTACCCAAGGTCCCGCAGGAACACGGCGAGTGCAGGCGTCCCCGGCCGGAGGTAGCTCGGGCTCCCCGGCAGCTGCGGCGGGATCATGCCGGTGCGGAGCGGGTACATCCCGGTGAAGAAGGCGTTCCGCCCGGAGGTGCAGCTCTGCATGGCCACGTAGTCCATGAAGATCGCGCCTTCCTGGCCGATGCGGTCTATGTGGGGCGTCTCGCCCACCATGAGGCCGCGATGGTAGATGCCCGGCTGCATCCAGCCGATGTCGTCTCCCATGATGAAGAGGATGTTCGGCTTCTTCTGCTGGGCCGAGGCCGGCGACGCAGACGCAAGCAAGAGAAGCGCGAGCGGGAAC
Organism: uncultured delta proteobacterium; assembly: GCA_963818535.1. Lineage (GTDB taxonomy): Bacteria > Myxococcota > Myxococcia > Myxococcales > Anaeromyxobacteraceae > CAIOAK01. Next base: position 1,258,184 of record CAWFSM010000008.1, read on the forward strand.
ACGAAGAAGGCGATGGATCGTTTCATTGCAGGACTCCCCCGATAGAGCTGGCGCTGCACGTGAGCCTTCCGGGTCTAACTACACCCCGTCAACTGCGCCAGTGAGAGGATTCTCATGCATGCTCCATCTGGGTAGTTCAGTAACCATTGGTTATGATGTCGCATGCTCCTGGACATCCGCGAGATCCAGCACGTCACCGCCCTCGGTCGCTTCCGGAACTTCGCCAAGGCAGCCGAATCGCTCGGCATCAGCCAGCCGGCCCTCAGCAAGAGCATCCGCGGGATCGAGGCATCGCTCGGGGTCCAGCTCTTCGACCGTAGCCGGAAGGGTGTATCGCCTACGGCCTTCGGGGAGATCATCCTCTCCGCTTCTGGACCACTGCTCCGGGGCGTGGACGAGGTACTCGCTGAGATCCGCCGGGTGAAGGGGCTGGAGGCTGGAACGCTCCGGATCGGGGCCGGGTCGTTTGCGCTGGAGATGTCGGTCGCCGAGGCGGTCACCCGGATGGCCAGCCGCCACCCGTCCCTTCACCTGCGGATCGTGCTGGACGACTGGGAGTCCCTCACGCAGAAGGTGGTGGCCGGGTCGCTCGACGTGGCCGTCGCTGAGGTGACGGCGGCGGAGCAGGAGTCGCAGCTTTCGGTGGAGCGCATGGGCGAGCACGGAGGGGTCTTCTACTGCCGCTCGGGGCACCCGCTGCTCACCCGGTCCAAGCTGACGTTCGAGGACATCTCCGGCTTCCCGTTCGCGATGAGCCCGCTCCCCGGCCGGGTCGCACCCTTCTTCGATCGCATCGGGGCGGCTGGGCGGATCGACCCTGCGTCCGGTCACTTCCTCCCAGCGATCACGCTCGACTCCGTGATCCTCATGAAGCGCGCCGTCCGCGAGACCACCGCCATCAGTTGGGCGCCGAAGGTCCTCATCGCCTCCGAACTGGCCGATGGCTCGTTCGTCGCCCTTCCGTTTGCTCCTCCGTGGGCCAGGCTCAACTACGGGATCTTCAGGCGAGCAGACCGGCCGGTGACCCCGGCGCTGGAGATGTTCCTCGACGAACTGCGCGCCGTGGAGACGAAGCACTCCAGGTCTCCGGCGCCCAGGCGTGTTCGCCGGAAGCAGGACCGCACCTGAGCAGAAGATCCCGCTGGCCGGTCTGCCCGCAGGCCAGCGCCCTACACGAGCCCTGGCGAGCAAGCGCCGAGGTAAGTCGCTTGTCCTGCGGGCAATCGCATTTTCACCGAACACCGACGGTTCACAGGGGTGGAGAAGGAGGCGCGCCACATGCCCCACAAACTGGAGAAGCTCATCGCCGAACGGGAGAGCGCTCGCTTCATATTCATCCAGGCGAGGTTGGCCCGCGACTCGGCGGCCCGATACCTCGACGCAGTTGTCGATGATCCCACTCCCCTGCGTGCAGCCTGGGATGCGTTCACGGTGAAGCAGGAGGAGATGGACCTCGCGGGTGACCGACTCAATGCGGCAAGCGCGGCGGTCATCGCGCATCTGGTCGAGGACGGGAAGCACCACAGGAACGGTCGAGGAGCCACGAAGACCTCAACCGACAATTAGCCGGGCTCCTCGCTGCTCAGCGCGGGAGAGGCTGGCTTGATCTGGTTTCGGAGACGCCAAGCGAAAGGCGTTTGCGGTGTCGGACATGGACCAAGGCAAGAAGAAGGTCCAGCGGCGGCAGCGGCGTAGGTTTACCGACGAGTACAAGGCCCAGAAGGTCAAGCTCGTGCTGTCCAGCCACAGGACGGCCGGCCAGGTTGCCCGAGATCTCGAGCCCCGAACAAAGCGACAGGGGAACCCGGTTGCCCGGATTCCCCTGTCCTTTTGTTTCACTTTGGTGGACCCGACCGGGATCGAACCGGTGACGTCCTGAATGCCCCCAATGCTCCTGCCTCGGTTCTATTGGGTTTCCTGATGGTCAGGGGCAGACTCCGGACACAGGGCTTCTGGTGAACTCCGAACCGGGGGCCGGGAGTACGGCAGGGCCGGCCCGTTCCACGCCACCTTCGCCGAGTTCTAGTCCGAGAGCGCGGAGCCCCTGGCCCGCATCGACGGGCACCTCTCGTCGGAGGAGCGGGAGAGGTTCCGGCGTCACCTCGCGGAGCAGTTCCGGTGGGACTTCCTCGCCGACCTGGCGGCGTACGCCATCGACCTGACCCGAGCGACGGGCGAAGGTGCGGCAAGCGGCTGCTGGAGCACGATTCGGCGTTCAGGGTACGCAGGTGCCGTCGCGGCACACTTCGCCCGTCGCGGCGCAGTCGACAACCTGAATCCAATCGAGCACTGCCTTCCCGTCGACGATGGTAGGCCCCTGGCAGAAGTAGATGACGTTCCCTTCACATCGATGCTCCCACCGAGATTCGGGGGGGCACGTTCCGGTAGGCTCGTAGCAAGCCGTCGGCGGGACGTCGCCTGACCAGTTCGAGTCCGGAAGGCATATCGCGGACGGCGTCCGGAGGTCGCACCTCGTCACCGACCACTGTAGCGATTGATCCTGCGAGCTTCGTGAACACGTCCAGAGATCAACGGGCAGCTTCGGGTTGAATACATCGGATACGGCGCATGTCGCCGCCCCCAGTTCGGCACAGGACGAGTTCGCTTCATAGCAGCCGTTCTGGAGGTCCGGGGCGATTTCGGGATTCGTGCCGGTCTTGCAGACCTTGGGCGCGATGCAGGTCTCCACGGCCATCCAGGCGGGGCCGACGCAACTCCCGAACGCGCACATTCCGGGTATGCACAGCTGGACCACGTTCGCCCAGCAACGGTACGCGCCAACTTCGCTACACGCCCCAGAACCGTCGTCGGGGGAGGAACTGCAGGCAACGGACGTGCAAAGTCCGACAATTGCGATCCCAGTTATCGGTCTCATCGGGTCCCCCCCGCTCCACTGAGGCTACGATTGAAGTTTGGGGATCAAAATCGGCCGGGCCGATGGCTAATAGGGAGCGGTACCCTTCCGGCACCGACACAGCCGCCTCCGGCGCTACGCCGTCACCTCGACCCCTCCCTCTCGGGCGTCGGCTCCGACGAACACAGGCGGGCCTCAGTTGCAGACGCCCGAGACACAGGTCTCGCCGGTCGCGCAGAGGACACCACAGTCCCCGCAGTTCTGGGGGTCTCGGGATGTATCGACGCAGGCATCGACGGCATAGGACACGTCCGGCGGATCGAAGGACGGGGCGCAGTACTTCACGGGCGCTGCTGGGCACTCACACGCACCGGCAACGCACGTGCCGGAACCGCACCCGACCCAGCATGCGCCGCAACTGTCCTGGTCGGTCCGAAGGTCCTGGCAGGAATAGACGCTGGGTCCGACCTTGCAGGCCGTCTCACCCTCGCAGCAACGCTCGGGGTATCCGGTTCGCACCACGCCTCCGCAGGGCTCCTCCTTGCAGGCGGTCAGGCAGAGGGCGAGAAGAACGACGGAGAGCCGACGAGCAACCCATCCATTCGAGTACACACCCACCCCCGTGCTCCTCAGTTTCGGAGCAACGCGGGTCGCGGGTGCGGGCCATTTCGGGGCGCACCCCATGCGGCCAGGTTTGCGCCTTGGGAGACCTCTCAACTCCCCCGCTCGCCCTCGGGCCAGGGCTTGGACCAGTGCGGGTTGTTACATGGCTCGTCGAGGCCGGGCCACGGGTCGCCTTGTGGGCTCTGGGGCGACCCGGCGCACTTGCGGCTCGTGGTCATGCTGTGCGGGGCGCTGCTCCGATCCGAAGCGGCATTCGGTCCGGAAGAGCACACCTACGACAAAATCGTCACGCGGACGAGCAAATTCACAGCTAGTGAGGAACCCGGACGACTTGTGATGCGCTGGTTCGATTCAACGAAGCGTCTGTCGCCTCGTAGGTCACGGTGTACGTCCTCCCGCTTCCTTCGCCAGACCGTTCGGCGCGCAACTGGAACGACCGATCGTCGGTGCCAAGCGCCGCTCCCTGGATATCGTCGGCCGTGTCACCATCGCCAAGGCCATTGTCGAGTTCGTTGCTGGCGACGCCAGTGAGCCGAACCGCCGGGGCAGGATCACAGCTGTCGGAAACGTCGATGGTGGACGTCACTGCCACGAGCTTGTGATTGGGAGGCCACAAGGTATTCGGCGTCAGGGCGAAGTTGAGCTGTGGCGGTGTCGTGTCCACCACTGTCACGACGATCTCATCGGAGGACTGGCGGCCAAAGGCGTCCGTCACTGTGACCGAGAACGGGTACGAACCGAGGCCGGGGAGATTCACGGTCACGACGGCCGCCGTGCCCGCCGGGCCAGAGGGACCGGTCCATGCGTAGACGAGCGCATCGCCGTCCGGATCTGTCGATGCACTTGCGTCGAGTGTTGCGGAAGCCTGGCAAGTTGCGTCGGCCGAAACGGTCTGATCGGGACCCGCACTGGCGACGGGAGGATGTTCCACGCGCAGTGTCGATTGCATGAGGACCGTCTGGTAAGGATTCCAGGTCGACATCACGAAGTACACGGTCGTCCACCTGCCCACTTCGCCAGTCGTGTATCGATTCAGGACATAGGGCGCGTACTCGCCGCCATATTCGTTCACCCGCGATCCTCCTGACATGTCCCAAGGCGCGGTCAGGGGGTAGGGGTCATAGGCGGTGTCGCCATCGGGACAGGCGACCACGCTGAGATCGTGCATGAAGTGGCAGTAGCCACCGTCGCGGCGCGGGTTGAAGAGCGTCTGCATTTGCGTCGACCACGGACCCCATGGCCTGTCAGCTACCTGGAAGCGAATTCCACGCGGCCCCGGGAGGCAGTTGTAGAGCATGAGCCACTTCTCCAGGTACGCATTCCAGGTCACAGACAGTTCCCCGATGCAACTGCCCGCCGCCGCAGGATCGGGCGTGGCGTCGAACAACGGGATGGCCCCGGACTGAGCAGCACTCCAGATTGGGTTGTTCATTTCATCGACCCCGGCGAAGTAACGCCAAGCTGTCTGGGTCTCGATATCTGCGAGCGGAACGAAGGCCAGGTATGGGTCGCTGTTTCGGTACTCGCCGCTTCCGAAGAGCAGCAATCCCTTCTCTCCCGCAGGGACTCCAAGTTCCGGCAAGTCTCCACCGTCAACGACGACAGGTGAGGTGTTGATGAACTTGCCGTCAGCGTACGGCGGTGGGCTCGTCAGATTGAGAAGCGAGACACCGCACACGTACTGGAACTTCCCGAGGTTGCCTGCCAGCAGATCTGCTCCTGACAGGCGTGCGAGAACCGACCGCTGAATGGTTCCGGAAAGGAACCTGCCGAAGAAGGCATAGAAATTCCCTTCAGCGCTGAAGCCAGACACAGGAACCCGCCCGCCACCATGCCCGATTGCTCGCACGCCAGCGGGGTAACTCGCCGGGTCAATCTGCGGTGGCATGTAGACGGGTGTCGAGGAGGATGGATCGGTGACGACATCCATCGTCAGGCAATCCTCCGGGGTCGCGTCCGTTGTGTAGGCAACAGAGTCGAGGAACGTCACCGGATTCTGACCTTCCGTCTCCACATCCGGCGCGAGAGCGGTTCCTTGTGAGCCCTGGGTGTCGCCGAACAGGAAGTAGAGTCTTCCTGCGTGCTCGACCGGGTACCCCAGATCTGCGCCCCATATCCCGTAGCGCGATCGAGTCTGGTTTAGCGTCAGTTGACCGGTCTGACGGTCTCGCTCGCCGGTAAGTTGGCAGACCTTGGTTGCGGAGCCAGTTACATACACAGCGTCCGGGACATCTGAGAGGGAAGCGAGCCCGCTCCGTGTAGAGTTGGAACCGTCTGGTTCAACACTCGAACAACCAGCCAACGCGCATACGAACGATGCGGCCAGGAGCCACGGTCTCATCACTCCCCCTCGACGCCGCTTGACGCACCAGGTGGAGCCGACGCGAACGCCTAGCAGGTGCGGGACCCCTGGGACAGCGTCTTCGCCCAAAGTGTACGGCCTGGCCCCCTGAAGACGACCGACTAGAACGGGCCGTACCGCCTGGGACGACGCTTGGAGGCGCGACCCGTAAGGGGTGCAGCGACACTTGCGCGGACTCGCAAGCGAGTTCTCGCTGCAATGACGCCGCTGTTCTGGTCTGGTGCGCCGGGCAGACCGGCCCATCAGGTGCCCGTCCGGACTCCGGAGGGGCGGACCCGGAGCAGACTCGCCACCCTTCAAAGCGACAGGGGAACCCGGTTGCCCGGATTCCCCTGTCTATTCGCTACGTTTTGGTGGACCCGACCGGGATCGAACCGGTGACCTCCTGAATGCCATTCAGGCGCGCTCCCAGCTGCGCCACGGGCCCGTCTATCTGTCGGCCTAAGCCGTCTCTTCCTTCAGTCGCCTCACCTGCTCCCGAAGCGACTCCAGCTGCGCGGCGAGCGCGTCGACCTCCGCGAGGAGGATCCGGAGATCGTCCGGGACGCTCGCCACACCCTGGCGAGCCAGGGTGTAGTACCGCTCGCCGAGGTCCTGAAGACGCTGGTCGAGCTCCCTGCGGGCGAAGGCGGCGTCGAGCTTCTCCTTGCCGATCAGCGACCGCTGGACGATGCGGTCCCGGATACCAAAGAGAAAATCTCGAAACGCCAAATGACCCTCCCTACGGAGAGGGCGCTTTCTAACGCGCCGCCCCTCGCCCCGTCAAGCGGGTTCGCCCCCTCGAGAGCCGCGCCAGGTAGAACCCCGCACCGGGCTGGCGGTGGGGCCAGCGCCGTTCCTCGAGGACCAGGCGGAACCCGGGGTTCGCGGCCAGGAATGGACCGACGACCCCCTCCCCCTCCTCCCGGAAGACGGAACAGGTCGCGAAGACGAGCGTACCTCCGGGGCGGACCAGGCGGGCGCCCAGGCGAAGGACCCCGGCCTGGGCCTCCTGGAACTTCAACACCGCGGCATCGTCGATGCGCCAGCGGGCATCCGGCTCCCGGCAGAGCGCACCCGATCCGCTGCAGGGCGCGTCCACCAGCACGCCGTCGAACTCCCCGGACGGCTCCTCCCGCGCGACCCCGACCCGGGCCCCGGCCCGCCGGGCCCGGCGCGGCAAGTCGGCGAGCCGGCGAGCGCTCGTGTCCCAGGCGGTGACCTCGGCGCCCAGCGCGGCGAGTCCGAGAGCCTTTCCTCCGCTCCCGGCGCAGAGGTCGAGCCACCGGTCTCCCGCCCCCGGCCGGCAGGCCTCCACCACCCGCTGGCTCGACTCGTCCTGGACCTCGGCCAGGCCGGCGCGGAGCGGCGCGCTGTCGAAGAGGCTGGCCCGGTCCTCGACCCGGAGCGACCAGGGCCCTTCCCCGGCCTCGGCCGCGATCCCCGCCGCGGCCAGCGACGCCAGCACGTCGGCGCGCGAGGCCCGGGCGACGTTCACCCGGAGTGTCATGGGCGGCGTCCCGGTTCAGCGCTCCGAGGCAGGCCCGGGCCTCCACCGGACCCAGGTCGCGCAGCAGCCTCCGCGCGAAGTCGTCGGGGACGCTTCCCCGCAGCGCCAGCGCCACCACCGGGTCGGAGGGCACCGTGAGCGGCCGCCCCTCCGCGTCGACGGCGAGCGGTCCGTCCGGCCCGGGCCGAGGAAGCGCGCGGGCCACACGGAGGACCTCGGCGTCGGAGATCGCCCGGGGACGCCTCGGCCCCGGGAGGCGGAGGTCGTGAGCGACCGCCTCCGGCGGCTCCCCCTCCACGGCGACGCGCCAGGCCAGGTAGCGCAGGAGCGCGCGGTCCGCGGGGATGGGCCGGGGCGCCTGGCCCCGGATCAGCGCCGCGTCGACGACGCGAAGCCAGCGCGCCACCGAACGGGTGGCCGCCGCGGCGTGGCGCCGCTCCTTCGGACCGATTCCGGGGTGCTCCGCGAGGGATGCGGCGAGCGCGAGGCGCAGCGGGCGCCCCTCGCCCAGGCCGTCGATCGCCGCCAGTGCCGCGGCGACCGCGCGGCGGGAGCGGATCTCGCGGGAGCGGGGACGGGCTACTTCTTCGCGGCGGGCTTCTTGGCCGCCTTCTGGCGCTTGCGGCGGGCCTTCCACGCCTGCTTCTTGCTGGACTTCACGCGCATGTGCTTGCTCTTGGACCTGGCCATCTCTTTCACCTCTCGAGTTCGTGCTGAAAAGCGGCACACCTATAGCACGCTCGCGACGCCGCGCCACGTGTTCTAGCTCTGGGCCGCGCGCGTGGCGGTCGGCCCCGGGGGCGCCGGGGACATCGGGAAGGCGTGCGTGGCGATGACCTCGATCTTGGTCACCACCTTGCCGTCCACCACCTGGGTGTCGGCGAAGATGTCGCCGATGCGGATGCCCAGCCGGTCGGTCCAGACCATCCAGGACTCGAAGGCGATGACGGGCAGGCCGACCAGGAGCAGGAGGATCCAGCCCAGCGGGACGACGTAGAAGAGCGCCACCAGCGCGAAGACCGCGTTGCGGAGGACCGACTCCTTGTAGCCGGCGGGGGTGCGGTCGGGGATGTGCATGGCCCGCACCCCGAAGAGCCGCTTCCCCGGCGACTGGCCGTGCAGCAGGCCATCGGCGACGAGCAGGTAGACGACGGCCAGGATCGCGCCCAGCTCCTGTCCCAGGGTGGCGAGGCCGAAGGCGACCAGGAAGTCCACGCCGCGGGCCAGGCCGCGCAACCAGAGGTCGGCCTTGGGGTACGGCGAGCCCTCGGGTCGTGCGTCTCGCATCTATCCTCGCCCTGCTCCCGCCCCCGTGAAGAAGAGGTACGCCATGGCCGGCCGGTGCGACCCCTCGCGCATGACGAAGTGGATCGACTGGAAGCTCCACCCCTTCGCGGTGCGGTCGTTCAGGGTGCTCGCGAGCGTCTCCTCGGTGACCGGCGCCACCTCGACAACGTCGTATCGGATGGCACCGTCGTCGGTCAACGGCGTGTACCCGTGAGGAGCCGTGCGGCGTCCTTGGCGGCGTAGGTCAGGACGAAGTCGGCGCCCGCCCTCCGGATGCACAGCAGCGTCTCCAGGATGACCCGCTCCTCGTCGATCCAGCCGGCCTGTGCGGCCGCCTTGATCATCGCGTACTCGCCGCTCACGTGGTAGGCGGACACCGGCACGTTCACCCGGTCGCGCACGAGCCGCACGATGTCGAGGTAGGGGACGGCCGGCTTCACCATCACCATGTCGGCGCCCTCGGCGATGTCGAGCTCCACCTCGCGGATGGCCTCGCGCCAGTTGGCCGGGTCCATCTGGTAGCCCTTGCGGTCCTTGGGGATCCCCGGCCCGGGAACCGGGGCGCTCTCGGCGGCGTCCCGGAACGGCCCGTAGAAGGCACCGGCGAACTTCGCGGCGTAGGAGAGGATGGGGACGTCGCCGAAGCCGGCCTCGTCGAGACCCTTGCGGATGGCGGCCACCCGCCCGTCCATCATGTCGGACGGCGCCACGATGTCGGCGCCGGCCCGCGCGTGCGCCACGGCCTCCCTGGCCAGGACGGGGAGCGTGAGGTCGTTGTCGACGCCCAGGTCCTGGCCCGGGCCTCCGGCCTTCGGCGGCTTGAGGATGCCGCAGTGGCCGTGGTCGGTGTACTCGCAGAGGCAGACGTCGGTGGCGACCACCAGCCCCGGCAGCGCCTTCTTGAGCGCGCGCACGGCACGGGCGACCTCGCCGTTGTCGTCGTACGCCCCCGAGCCAACCGCGTCCTTGTGCACCGGGACGCCGAACAGGATCACCGACCGCACCCCGGCCTCCCATCCGGCCTGGGCCTCGGCGACGAGCTCGTCGACCGAGAGCTGGAACACGCCGGGCATGCTCCGCACGGGGTTGCGGACCTTCTCGCCCGGAACCACGAAGAGCGGCCACATGAGGTCGTCCGGCGAGAGGACGGTCTCGCGCACGAGGGAGCGGAGCGCCTCGGTTCGGCGCATGCGGCGGGGGCGATCGAGGGGGAACGGCATGCGCGGTTCTTAGCGCAATCCGGCCCGACGGGAAAGGGGAGCGAGCGCGGTCGCCGGGACTACGGCGGCCCGTTGGGATCGACCGGGCGGAGCACGAGTCCGCTCGGGATCTTGGGATGGAACCAGGTGCTCTTCTGCGGCATGGTCAGGCCGGCGTCGGCCACCGCCTGCACCTGCCACATGGGGGTGGGGTTGAGCAGGAAGGCCGCCTCGTACTCTCCACCCAGGGTGCGCGTGACCGCGTCGCCCGCGTCGCGGACGAAGTCGAGCGTGTCGCGGGAGCAGGTCGGCAGCCCGAGCACTCCCTCGAGGATCACGCCGTGGAGCACGGTGGCGTCGAGGGCGCGCAGCGTCTCCTGGGACGGCAGCGGCAGCCCGGAGAGGTCGGCGCCGTCCTTCAGGGTCAGGAGCCGCACCTTCCGGTCGGCCGCCGTGACCAGCAGGAAGGCGCTCGACTTGCCCATGTGCTCGGACAGCCTGGAGACGGCCCAGGCCCGTCCGGTCGGGCGCCTGACGTCCTCCTCGATGACCTGGATCTCGAAGTACGGGGCGAGCCGCCGGACCAGCTCGTCGGGCGTCACCCCGCAGAGCGTCCGGAGCAGCCGGTGCGTCGGGTAGATGACCAGCGCCGGGTCGCCCTTGGCGACGAGGCACATGAGGGTGAAGCGGTGGCCGCCGTCGGCGGGGAGTCCGGGCTTCACCCGGTCGAGCTCGTTGCGATAGGCGAGCGCCGCCGCGTAGCGGTGGTGCCCGTCGGCGATGAGGACGCGCCGATCGGCGAGCGCCTTCTGCACCGCGGAGATGGTCGCCGCGTCCTCGATGCGCCAGACGCGCTGGCGGGTCCCGTCGTCGGTCGTGCCCTCCGCCACCGGGTCGCGACCGAACGACGCGTTGAGCGCCGCGGCCACCTCGCCGCGCGGATCGTCGTGGAGGCCGAAGACCGGCGAGAGGTCGGTCCGGACGTTGCGGAGGAGCGCCAGGCGGTCCTCCACCGAGCTGGGAATGGTCGCCTCGTGCGCCAGGATGATCCCCTCGCGCAGGTCGTGGATGCGGACGGCGGCCATCACGCCGCGACGGACCCGCTCCCTCCCGTCCGGGGCGACGAAGGCCTGCTCGAGACCGTAGAGGGCCGGGCGCGGGTCGCGCTGCAGCACGCCCTCCTGCGTCCAGGCCCGCAGCCTCTCGGCCGCGCGCGTGTTGCGGTCGCTCCCCTCCCGGTCCTCCGGATTCTCGCGGTCGAGGATCACGTGGACGATGCCGTGGGGATCCCGGGCCGCGAGGGCATCCCGCTGGGAGGCGGTGATGACGTCGTAGGGAGGCGCGAGCCGGGCGGAGAGGGCTCGGCCGGAAACGGCGTAGCGAACTCCCTGGAATGGGGCGATCGACGGCACGGGCGCGGGACCGTAGATCAGCCGCCGCGGGAGGGCAAGGAGGACCGGAGGGCCGCTTCCACCGCCTCCCAGGGTACTGCACCGATCCGGAGCAGTCGGGGACCGCCCTCCCCGACCTGGACCACCGTGCTGGGAAGGCCTCCCGGAGTGCTCCCTCCGTCCAGCACCAGATCGACACGGGTGAGCAGGTCCGGGTCGAGCATCTCCGGCGATGCCGGCGGCGGGCCGCCCGACGGGTTCGCCGAGGTGGAGATCACCGGTCCGCCGGCCCTGCGGCAGAGTTCGCGCGCCAGCTCGGAGCCGGGAACCCGCACTCCCACCGTTCCCCCCAGCGTCACCGGGCCGGGGAGCCCGGGTGCCGCCGGCCCGACCAGGGTCAGGGGACCGGGCCAGAAGGCCCGGGCCAGGGTGCGGGCCTCGGCCGGGACGTCGGCCCAGAGCCCGAACGCCACGTCGGTGTCGGCCGCCACCAGCGGCAGCGGCTTGCCCGCGGGGCGCAGCTTGGCGTCGGCCAGGCGCGCCAGCGCCGCGGGGAGCGTGGCCAGCGCGCCCAGCCCGTAGAAGGTCTCGGTCGGGTAGACCACGAGTGAACCACGGCGCAGGGCGGCGGCGGCCTCGTCCACGTCCCGGGTGAAGGTGGGCACTCGCATCACCTCCAGCGCCGGAGCGCCCAGAGCCCGGCGACGGCGAAGACGGCGTCGGGCAGCCAGGCCGCCGCCCCGGGGGGCAGCCTGCCCGAGCGGGCCAGGGACCATGCGAGCCCCTGGAGGCCGTAGAAGGCGAGCGACACCCCCACCGCCTCGATCAGGGACGCGGTGACGAACCCCTTTCGCCCCCGGCGCAGGGCGAGCGCCAGGGCGAGCAGGCTCGCCGGCACGGCCGCGAAGGGATAGGCGAGCTTCCTGTGCCACTCGAGCGCGTACTCCGAGGTGGGCAGCCCGAGCCGGGAGCGAACCGCCACCTGCTCGGCCAGCACCTCGCGCGTCATCTGGGCCGGCCAGCCGGGACGGACCGAGAAGGCCATGGGGTCCTCGTCGAACCGGTAGCTGCGCCGCTCCGCACTCTCGAGCGACATGTCGCCCCCGGGGAGGAACCGGCGTTCCTCCACTCCCTCCAGGATCCAGTCGCCCTGGGGACCGGGGATCATCCGGGCGGCGTCGATGCCGGCGGGTGAGGCGGAAGTCGGGCCCCACCTCGAGCACGGTGATCCGCTCGAACGAGCCGTCCGGACCGGCCGCCCGGAGCTCGTAGATGCGCTTCCCGTCGCGGCCGCGGAACCAGGTCTTGCGCTCCTGCCAGCGGCTCCAGGACGCGGCGCCCTTGCCGCGCGACGCCTTGATCTCGTCGGCGCGGGCGGCCGCCCCTGCCGCGAAGAGGTCGTCGAAGACCACCATCCCGCCGGCCACCAGGAGGGCCACCGCCAGGACCGGCGCCGCCACGCGCCAGGGACCGAGCCCGAGCGCCCGCATCGCGTCGTACTCGCGGGTGCGCCGGATCCCGGTGGCGGCCAGCGAGGCGGCGAGCAGCATCGCGGCCGGCGCGGTCTGCCAGGCCACCGCCGCGGCGCGGTAGAGGTAGACCCGGAGTGCGTCCCGGAGGGCGCCCTCGCCCTGGAAGAGGCTCGCCCCCTCGGCGAACTCCACCGCCACGAAGAGCACCACGACGGCGAGGAGCGCGCCCAGGAAGCCCAGGAGGGCCCGCCGCGCCAGGTGGAGGAAGAGGGTCACCGGACGGCCCCCGTGCCCCGCCGCGCCAGGACGCCGAGGAGCGCCACGGCGACGGTGACGGCCGCCAGGTTGGCCAGGTTGGCGCGCCAGCCACGGGGGCAGGATCCCGTCGTGCCCGAGCCCCTCGCCCAGGCGCAGGAGGGCGTAGTAGCCGACGATGGAGAGGATCGACACCGCGTACCCGGAGGCGCGACCGCCCCGCCGGAGGGACGCGATGGGCACCGCCAGCAACCCCAGCGCCAGGATGCCGAGCGGCACCGCGATGCGCCGCCAGAGGAAGGTCCGCCAGTACCGCCGGTTCCCGTCGTCTCCCGACCAGGACCTCCGGAGGATCTCCGCCGGGTCGAGCTCGAAGGGATTGTTCGCGAGCTGGTTCCGGGCATCGAGCGCGGCGCCCAGCCCGAGGTCGGCCGTGGCGCGGGCGAAGCGGGCCACGACGTAGTCCCGGGCCGAGGGGTCCTCCCGGTGGATCTCCCCGTCCTCGAGCACGAGGCGCAGGCCCCCGTCCTTCCCGGCCTCGAGCCGGCCGGAGCGGGAGAAGGTGACGAGCGGCGTGGAGGGGTTCGTCCGATCGGCGATGAGGAGGTCCCGGAAGCCGCCCGGACCGACCTGGGCCGCGTAGATCGTCATCCCCGGGATCTCCTCGTAGAAGACGCCGGGGCGGATCTGCCCCTGGATGTTCCGGCGGATCACGTCGTCGACGCGCTGGCGGGCGTCGCGCAGGCCGGCGGGCGCCACCACCAGCGCCACGGCGAGCGCCACGAGCGACACGGCGCCACCGAGGAGCAGCGGGACCCGGACCAGGTGGACGGGTGAGATGCCCACCGAGGAGAGCGCCACCACCTCCCGGTCCTCGGCGAGCCGCCCCACCCCGAGCACCGCGCCGAGCAGGAAGGCCACCGGCAGCACGTACTCGAGAAGGTGCGGGACGAGGTCGAGGAGGATGCGGAAGACGTCCCAGGGCGAGACCGCCCCCCCGAAGAGGACGTCGGCCTGCGCCAGGATCTGCGAGGCGAGGAGGAGCTGCGTGAGGAAGAGGAGCGCCGCCGCGAACGGCAGCAGGATCTCGCGGGCGAGGTAGCGGTCGAGCCGCGTCACGCCTTCTTGTCGGACTGGAGCCGTGCCTGCAGGGCCGCGTCCTTCGCCTCGACCTCGCGGGCCATGCGGGCTCGCTGCTCCCGGACCCGGTCCGCCAGCGCCGGGTCGGACAGGGCGAGGATGCGCGCCGCGAGCAGCCCGGCGTTGCGAGCCCCCGCCTTGCCGACGGCCATCGTGCCCACCGGGACGCCCCCCGGCATCTGCGCGGTGGCGAGCAGCGCGTCGAGGCCGGCCAGGTCGCTCGAGGCGAGCGGGACGCCCAGGACCGGAAGCTCGGACTCGGCGGCCACGACTCCCGCCAGGTGCGCCGCGGCGCCGGCGCCGCAGATGACCACGCGGATTCCGCGACCGGCGGCCTCCCGGGCCAGGGCCCCGGTGCGCGTCGGGGTGCGGTGGGCGGACGAGACGTGGACCTCGGTCTCGACGCCCAGATCCTCGAGCGCCTTGCGCGCCTCGGACATGACGTCCCAGTCGGAGTCGGATCCCATCAGGATGAGGACCTTCGGGCTCATGCACCCTCCCCCGGGCCGGCTCGCCCGATGTCGCGGCGGAACTGCGCTCCGCGGAACTGGACCCGCGTCAGGGCCTCGTAGGCCCGTGCCGCCGCGTCGGCACGGTCGGAGCCGAGCGCGCAGACGGTGAGGACCCGGCCGCCGGAGGTGACGATGCGCCCGTCCGGGCCGCGCCGCGTGCCGGCCTGGAAGACCTGCACCCCCGGGGGGAACGGCCCTTCGGCCCCGTCGATGGCGTCGCCGACGGTGACGCGACCCGGGTAGCCCTCGGCGGCCATGACGACGCCCACCGCCGCCCGGGGATCGACCTCGATCGTCACCGCCGAGAGGTCTCCGCGCGCGGCGGCGAGCAGCGCCGGGACGATGTCTCCCGGGATGCGCATGAGGATGGGCTGGGTCTCCGGGTCGCCGAAGCGGGCGTTGAACTCGAGGACCTTCGGGCCGTCGGCCGTGAGCATGAGGCCGGCGTAGAGGGCGCCGCGGAACGGGGTCCCTCGCCGCGCCATCTCGCGGACCGTGGGCAGGAGCACGCGCCGCTCGACGTCGGCGAGGAGCGCGTCGTCCACCGTGGGCGTGGGGCTGAAGGCCCCCATCCCGCCGGTGTTGGGTCCCCGGTCACCGTCGAGGATCCGCTTGTGGTCCTGGGCCGGGGGCAGGACCCGCACCCGCTCGCCGTCGACGAGCGCGATGACCGACGCCTCCGGGCCGGCGAGCAACTCCTCGACCACGACCCGCGCACCGGCCTGGCCGTGAACGCGGTCGACCAGGATGGATCGGAGCGCCGCCTCGGCCTCGGCGATGTCGCCGCAGACCACGACGCCCTTGCCGGCCGCGAGGCCGTCGGCCTTGACGACCACCCGGCCCCCGGCCGAGCGGGCATGGGCGAGCGCGGGCCCGAGCGCGTCGAAGGACCCGTAGGACGGCGGTGGGGATGCCGGCCGCCGCCATGATCTCCTTGGCGAAGGCCTTCGACCCCTCGAGCTGGGCGGCGGCGGCGGACGCGCCGAAGACGGGGATTCCCGACTCGGTCAGCCGGTCGGCCAGGCCGAGCACCAGCGGCGCCTCCGGCCCCACCACGACGAAGTCGATGTGGTTCGCGACCGCCCAGCGCGCCAGCGCCTCCACCTCCTCCGCCGCGATGGCGACGTTCTCGGCGAGGCGCGCCGTACCCGGGTTTCCCGGCGCGCAGAACACCTTCTCCGCGAGCGGACTCTGGCAGATCTTCCAGACGAGGGCGTGTTCCCGCCCGCCCCCGCCGACGACGAGGATTCGCATTCGTGGGCGGTATACCACGGCCCGGGGGTGTCCTGGTCGGGGTGTCTGGCTCCGGCTAGTGCCGGAAGTGGCGCATCCCGGTGGCCACCATGGCGATCCCGGCGGCGTCGGCCACGGCGACCACCTCGGCGTCCCGGACCGACCCGCCCGGCTGGATGATGGCCGTGGCGCCGCCCGCGATGATCTCCTCGACCCCGTCGGGGAACGGGAAGAAGGCGTCGGAGCCCACCGCGCTCCCGGCCAGCGGGAAGCGGGCCTTCATCCGGGCGATCTTCACGGACTCGACCCGGCTGGTCTGGCCGCCTCCGATGGCCAGCGTCCGGTCGCCCGCGGCGAAGACGATGGCGTTCGACTTCACGTGCTTCACGACCTTCCAGGCGAAGAGCAGGTCCTGCCACTCCTTCTCGGTGGGAGCCCGCTTCGTCATCACCTTGCAGTCCTCCCGTCGGACGCTGCCCAGGTCCCGGTCCATGACGAGGACGCCGCCGGTGATGGAGCGGAGCTCCCGGGCCTCCTCGGGGCGCCGCTTCCACGCCGCGCGCGGGTCGCCGAGGCGCGGGCTCTCGAGCAGGCGGAGGTTCTTCTTCGCCGCGAGCAGTTCCCGGGCCTCCGGACCGTAGGCCGGGGCGATGACGCATTCCAGGAAGAGTCCCGCCAGCTCCTTCGCCGCCGCCGCGTCGACCGGGCGGTTCAGCGCCACGATGCCGCCGAAGGCGGAGACCGGGTCGCAGTCGCGGGCCAGGGCGAAGGCCTCCGCCGGCGTGGCCGCCAGGGCGACGCCGCTCGGCGTGTTGTGCTTGATGACCACGCACGCCGTGCCGTCGTACTCCTTCACGGCGGCCAGCGCAGCCTCGAGGTCGAGGAGGTTGTTGTAGGAGAGCTCCTTGCCCTGCAGGACGCGGGCGAAGGCCACCGTGGGCTCCTCCGGCTCGCGCTGCGCACGGTAGAAGGCCCCGGCCTGGTGCGGGTTCTCCCCGTAGCGGAGGTCCTGGGCCTTGCTCCAGGTCGCGGCGAGGGTGCCAGGGAAGTGGCCGGGCTGCGCGTCCGGACCGGTCCGGGCCGAGAGGTACTCGGCGATGGCCGCGTCGTAGGCAGCGGTGTGGGCGAAGGCCTTCTTCATGAGGTCGAAGCGGGTGGCCTCGGAGAGGGACCCGGTCGCCTCGATCTCGCCGGCGACCTGCTCGTAGTCGGCCGGGTCGACCACCACCCCCACGTGGGCGGAGTTCTTGGCCGAGCTGCGCACCATGGCCGGACCGCCGATGTCGATCTCCTCGACCACCTCCGCGAAGGGCTTGCCGGCGGCGACCGCCTCGCGGAACGGGTAGAGGTTCACCACCACCAGGTCGATGGGCGGGATGTCGCGGGCCTTCACGTCGGCCTCGTCGGCGGCGAGGCCCCGCCGGTAGAGGATGCCGCCGTGGACGCGGGGGTGGAGCGTCTTCACGCGGCCGCCGAGGATCTCGGGGGCGGCGGTGTACTCCCCCACCGGGACGACCCGGAGCCCGGCCTCGGAGAGGGCCTTCTGGGTCCCACCGGTGGACAGCAGGTCGATCCCCTTCGCGGCCAGCCGGCGTGCGAAGGGGACGAGCCCGGTCTTGTCGGACACGGACAGGAGAGCGCGGCGAACGGCCAAGGGACACCTCCGGAGCGGGGGCGTCCCTTCTAGCCTTCACCGGCGGGGACTTCAAGGGCGCCGGGCGCGCCCGCGCTACTTGTCGAAGTCGTTGCCGAGGCGGGAACGAGGTTCGTCCTCGGCCATGGCCCGCAGCTTCAGGAGACCGCGGGTCTCGACCTGGCGGATGCGCTCGCGGGTGAGGTTCATGATGGCCCCCACCTCCTCGAGCGTGATGCCGCCCCGGTCGGCGACGTCGAGCGCGCAGGTCTCCGCCATCTCCCAGATCTCCTTGTCCGGGAAGTTGAGCTTGATGGAGCCCGTGGTCGGGTTCACGTCGAGGTACAGGTGGTGCTTGCAGGAGATGAACATGCACGGCCGCTGCCCAGTCGCGCAGTCGGCGCGGGAGCGGGGGCGCTGCGCGTCCACCTCCCGGATGATCTCCTCGACCTCGGGATCGATGACGCCGAGCGCCCGCTGCTTCCGCAGCTCACGGGCGATCTCCTTGCGCGACATGGTGCGGGACCGCCTTCGTCCAGGCAGTTCCAGCCCCTCCGCCTCCGCCGGTCCCACCGGCCCCACCTGCTCGTCCGCCGCGCCCTCTGCCGGATCCGGTTGATCGCTCCGCCTCGCCTCGTTCATCACGCCGCCTCCCTTCCCCCATCCTTACCGGCGCCCGCGCCTTGCGGGCGCGCCGGCCGATGCTCAGCCCTGCTGCGCCAGTTCCTGCCTCACCGTCTCCTGCCTCACCGTCGCCACCCGCCCACCGACCTTCTCGAGACGCCGCAGCGCCTGCCGCACCTCGCGCTGCGCACGGCCTAGCTCCCCCTCCATCTCGCGGCGAAGGGGGTGCACCCGCGCCTTCCGCGACAGCTCCGAGAGCAGCGTGGAGAAGCCGTTCTCCACGTCCCAGAGCTGGTTCTTGAGACCCACGAAGCTCCCCCGGATCTCCTCGAGGGTCATGCCCTCCGCCATCATGCGCTTGATCAGGTTGATGCGGCGGACGACGTCGACGGGGTAGAGCCCGGTCGACCCGGTGTGCTTGCCCTTGCGCCCCACCCGGCGGCTGCGGGGCAGGAGCCCGACCTGGACGTACTTCCGGAAGGTGGACTCCGAGAGGCGCGCCCCACGGGACTCGAAGATCCGCACCACTTCACGGCTGGTGATGCCTCCGGCCCGCTCTCGCTCGAGCCGTCCGATCTCGTTCTGGGGAACCAGGAAATCCATTGAGAATTCTGTTTTTCGAATCCTGGCGAAACGCTAATCCATTCAGTGGATCCCGTCAACGCCCCTGGGCGTGGGACAGGCGTGGGACATCAGGACGGGAGGCCTACTCGACGGGGCCGGGCGAGCGGCCGCGGCGGAGGAGGGGTTCCAGCCAGGTGGACCCTGGCGGGAACGGGGTCACGGACCCAGCGGGACCTCGACGCGCAGCCTCTCCCCGGCGCGCACCTCGGCGTTCCGCTCCACCGTCCCCCGCGTCGGGTGGACGAGCCTCAGGCGGTGCCGGCCGGCGGCCAGGCGCATCTCACGCGGCGTGTAGCCCTCGACGCGACCGTCGAGCTGGATCTCGGCCCACGGGACGGCGTTGACGAAGAGGATGCCCTCGCCGCTGGAGGCCGGCGGGACCTCCAGACCCTCCAGCGCCCCGGCCGCGGCCAGGACGCCCTGGCGGACCTTGGGCCGGGCCGCAACTCGCGCGGGGGTGGACGTCTCGGGGGGGGATGTCACGGATGGTGCGACGGCCGGCGCCTCGGGGGCCGATCCGGCGGCGGGCGCAGGGGATGCGGCCGCCGCGGTCGGCCCGGTCCCCTCCCCTTCCCGGGCCGGCAAGGGGGCTGCGGCCGGTGGCGCCTCCGCCATCGCGGCGGCACGAGCCGGCTGGGCAGGCGCGGCGGGTGAACCGAGACGTGTGCCCACCCACCACCCGGTGCCCACCGCCATGGCGACGAGCAGCCCCAGCGTGAAGATCACCGGGGACGGCCCGAGGCGCGGAGGGGGCCACGTGGCGGTCGTGGCTTCGGCCGGCGGGGGTCGGGGGGCCACCTGCGGGGGCGAAGGCGTCGGTGTGGGGCGCGACGGGACCTCGCCGGGCCAGAGGCGGCGCATGAGCGGCCGGAGTTCCCGCTCCTCGGGCGTGCGGGCCAGGGCCAGCTCGACCTCGGCGAGGCGCGCTGCCATCTCGTCGGCCGTGGAGGTCCGCCGGGCGGGGTCCCGTTGCAGCGCCCCCATGACGATGGCGTCGAGCGCCGGCGGCACGCTCTCGTTCCAGTAGGAGGGCGGCACGATCCGCTCGTCGCCGGTGACGGCCCGCAGGGTCGCCACCTCGTTGTCGCGGGCGAAGAGGCGCTGGCCGGTGCAGGTCTCCCAGAGGATGACGCCGAGCGCGAAGAGGTCGGCGCGCGCGTCGGTCGGCCTCTCGCTCGCCTGCTCCGGAGCCATGTACCCGAGCTTTCCCTTCAGCATGCCCGGGCCGGTCAGGCTGCCCGTGCCCGGCACGCGCGCGATGCCGAAGTCGGTGAGCTTCACCTCCCCCTCGAAGGAGACGAGCACGTTGTGGGGCGACACGTCCCGGTGGACGAGCCCCGCCACCCCGCCCTCGGCGACGGGCCGGTGGGCGTAGGCGAGCGCCCGGGCGACCTGCGCGGCCACGTGCACCGCCCGTGAAAGCCCGAACCGGACGTTCAGCTCCCGGCAGCGGTCGAGCACCTCCCGCAGGCTCTTGCTGTGGACGAGCTCCATCGCGATGGCGTAGCGCCCCTCGATGAGGTCGAGGTCGAAGACGTGCACGATGTTTGCGTGGTGGAGGCTCCCGGCGAGGCGCGCCTCCTGGAGGAACATGCGCACCATCTCGTCGTCGTCGCCGCGGTCCGCGCGGACGAGCTTCACCGCCACCTGCTTCACGAACCCGGCCGGGCCAGCCACCTCCGCACGCCACACCTCGGCCATCCCACCGGACGCGATGGGCTCGATGAGGAGGTACTTTCCAAGCTTGCGCACGGGGGCGGGATTCTAAGGAACCCGGCCTCGGGGCGCGAGAGGCCACGGCGACCCGTGGAGCCGGGTCCGGCGACACCCGTGCGCAGGCCCCCCTGGGAGGTCGACCCGCTACTTCTTCGGATCGTCCCCGCCGGCCCAGGCGATGAAGAGCCAGCGACCGCCCTCCTTGACCAGCACGTCCGTGTAGCGGCCGGTGACCATCTCGTGATCCTTCTTGTAGTTCTCCCGCGCGATCGAATAGCGATATTGCACCACCGCGAAGCTCCCCGTGATGGTGATCGAGATCGGGAAGAGTTCCTGCTGGAGCACCGTCGAGCTGGTGTTGTTGTAGCGGTCCCAGAGGAGGAGGGAGGCCTTGGTCTGGGGCGCCGGCCAGGCGCTGTTCCAGTAGTTCAGGTTCGGATGCACCATCGTCTCGATCCAGCTCGAGTCCTTTGCGGCCGAGAGCTTCCATTGCTGCTCCTCGAGCTTCCAGATCTCCTGCTGCTCCTTGCTCCAGGTCTGCGCCGGGACGGCTGGAGCGAAGGCAACGAGGGCGAGGCATGCGAGGGCCAGCGGCAGTCGCAGAACGGGCATCGTGAGATCTCCTGGGTTGGGGTGCACGGTTCGCCCCTCCATAGCGAAACGTCCCCTGCCCCGAGGGTGCATCCGGGGCGTAAGACACGATTGACACCGTCCCCGCCGGGGTGAGCGTCGCGGCCGCCGGGAAGTTAGAGACCCCTGGTCGAATCGGGGGGATCCCGGGTGAAACTGTGGGGCTGGATCCAGGAACTGAAGCGGCGGCGGGTGTTCCGCGCGCTCATCGGCTGGGGCGTGGTCTCCTTCGCGCTGCTCCAGATTTCCGAGCCGCTCATGCACGCCCTCGGCCTCCCGGACTCGACGCTCAAGATCCTGGTGGCCCTGCTCTGCGTGGGCTTCCCCGTCACCGTGGTGCTCGCGTGGATCTTCGATGCAGGCAGCGACGGGGTCACCCGGACCGCGTCCGTGGACGGAGGGGAGGACCCGGCGACCGGCCTCCGGGGCGCGCGGCTGGGACTGCTTCTGGTCGGCCTCGGCCTCGCCGCAGCCGCGCCCGGGTTCGTCTATTTCTTCGTGCTGCAGGGCTCCGCTCGGAAGGCGTCCGATCCCGCCGCCACGGCACCTTCCGCGCCTCGAGGTCCGTCCGTCGCGGTCCTCCCCTTCGCCGACATGAGCCCACAGAAGGACCAGGAGTTCTTCGCGGACGGCATCGCCGAGGAGATCCTGAACGCGCTCGCCAACGTGAAGGGACTGCACGTCACCGGGCGCACCTCCTCCTTCTCCTTCAAGGGACGGAACGAGGACCTTCGCGGAATCGGCCAGAAGCTGAACGTGGACAGCGTCCTCGAGGGCAGCGTGCGAAAGGAGGGCAACCGCGTCCGCATCACCGCCCAGCTCGTGAACGTGGCCGACGGGTACCACCTGTGGTCGCAGACCTTCGAGCGGAACCTCGCGGGCGTGTTCGCGGTCCAGGACGAGATCGCCCGGGCCGTGGCCCAGGCGCTCCGGGTGACGCTCCTTCCGGAACGGAGCGTCGGGGTGGGTGGGCAACGCACCGAGCAGCCGGAGGCGCATGCCCAGTTCCTGCTGGGAAGGCAGTTCTTCGGGCAGGGCACGCCCGAGGGCTACCAGCGCGCGGTGGAAGCATACGAGCGGGCCCTCGCCATCGACCCGCAGTACGCCGCCGCCTGGGCGGGGCTGGCGAGCGCGACCTTCTGGCGGGCCGACTCGTCCGCCGACACGCTCGAGGAAGAGACCGAGGGGTGGACCCGGGCGCTGGAGGCGGCTGAGAAGGCCGTCGCGATCGCGCCCGACCTCGCAGCAGGCTACGCGATCCGCGGCTCCCTCCGGCACGTCATCACCACCAGGAGGGACTGGTCCGGGGCCCTCGCCGACGTGGACCACGCGCTCGCCCTCAGCCCCAACGACCCCGAGATCCTGATCCAGGCGGCGCTGCTCCGTGCCGCGACCGGCCAGGTTCCGGGCGCCATCGAGGCGCTGCGCCGCGCCACCGATCTCGATCCCCTCTCCGCGGTGGCCTGGTGGCGCCTGGCGTGGGTCTACGCGGGCAGCAACCAGCTCGACCTCGCCGAGAAGGCGGCGCTTCGCTCCCTGGAGATCGCCCCACGGCAGGCCCAGGGTGCGCGCACCCTGGGGTTCGTCTACCTGCTCGAAGGGAGGCACCCGGAGGCACTCGACGCCTTCCGCCGCTCGAGCATCCCGACCTTCCTCACCCTGGGTGAGGCGCTCGTCGCCCACTCCCTGGGGCGTGCGGCGGAGTTCCAGGCGAAGGTCACGGAGCTGACGGCAGGGGGGAAGCCCCCCTGCTACCAGGTCGCAGAGGCCTACGCCTGGGCCGGCGAGCGGGACCGCGCCTTCGAGTGGCTGGAACGCGCCGCTCTCCGGCGCGACGCCGGCCTCCCCTACGTGAAGTACGACCCGCTCCTGCGGGACCTGCGCGGCGACCCGCGCTACCCGGCCTTCCTCCAGAGGGTGAACCTGCCGGTGGATTGATTGAGGGCGGGACGGGCTGCCCCGCGCTAGAAACCGGCCAGGAGGCTTCCATGCCCGGTGTCCCGATGTCCGCAGCCATCTCCGGCCTCACCTGCAAGCTCACCCACGGCCCGTCGGGCTCGACCCTCCAGACGGTCCCGCCCCGGGACAACGGGGGCGACGGGTCGAGCTTCTCGCCGACCGACATGGTCGGGGCCGCCCTCATGGCCTGCGCGCTCAGCACCATGGCCCTCGTGGCCCAGCGCGAGGGACTCTCCTGGGGCGATGCCAGCGCCCGCGTGGAGAAGATCATGACCCCGCCGCCGCGGCGCATCGGGGAACTCGTCGTGGTCTTCGACATGCCGCGGGAGGTGCGCCCCGAGCACCGCGCCCGGCTGGAGGAGATCGCCCGCACCTGTCCGGTGCTCCGCAGCCTCCACCCGGACGTGAAGGTACCGATCGAGTTCCGCTACGCGACGGGCTGAGGGCGGCGCGCATCCCGCTCGGCCAGCAGCTTCAGATTCAGCAGCTGGCGCCGCATCATGACGAGGTCGCCGAGGGGCAGGACGCCGCGAAGGATCCAGCCGGCGGGCCCTCGCGGGTAGCGGACGAGGAGCTTCGCCAGGAGGCGGGACCGGTTTCCCGTCCCCGGCACGATCAGGTAGCTCACCCACACCTCGCCGAAGACCTTGCGGGCCCCGCCGCGCGCGCGGTTGACCAGCGTGAGCGAGCGGCCGGGCTCGAACGCGACGACGTCGAAGATGGTCATCACCGGCTGCCCCAGCGCGAGCTCCTCGAGACCAGGAGTGAGGGCCGGGGGGCTCCGGCGGCCGAGGTTGTCCAGCCAGTCGTACGAGTAGGGCGCGACGCGCAGCTGGCAGAGCCACCGGAACGTCAGTGCCGCCGGGGCGTCCACGTCGACCCCACGGAACAGGGCCTCGTCGGGCGAGGGGCATCGCGCGTCGCACGGGAAAGGGATGTCCCTCTCCGCGTCGGTCACACCCCAGCTGGCGCCCAGGGACATGGGGGCATTCCTTCAGCCGGCCAGTTCCCGCAGCATCGGCGCGATGCCCGTGAGGTCGATCACCCCGCCCACGGCCTCCGCCGCCCTCCCGAACCCGATCACCGGCACCGGGTTCAGGGTGTGGTTGCGCGTCCCGAGGTCCTCCAGGTTCCCGTGGTCGCTCGCGACCACCAGTGAATCCCCCTCCCGCAATCCGTCCACCAGGGCCCGCGCGAGGCGGTCGACGCGCCCGAGGACCTCGACGGCCCGCTCCATCGATCGCGCGTGCCCCGCCTCGTCGGTCTCGAAGTGCTCGAAGAGGGTCAGGTCGTGCTCCCGGGCGATGCCGAGCAGGACCTCGGCCGCCTCCTCCGGCGTGCGCGGAGGGATGCCCGCCCCGTAGCCGTTGGCCCGGATCCCGGTGATGTCGTGCGTGAGCGCCCTCCCCCCCCGGGCCTCGCTCCACGTCCGGAACCGCCCTCCACCGGCCGCGAAGGCCACCGTGGTCGCCGAGGCGCGCGACCGTCGACGGACGATCTCCATCGGCAGCTCCGGCTCCCCGTCGGCCGGGAACCCCAGCGCGTGCAGGTGGGCCACCGGATAGGCGTTCGCGAAGGCGGTCCGCCTGCCGCCGGCGGCCAGCGCCCGGAAGATCGACCGTGGCTCCAGCCAGGAGCGCAGTCGCGCGTTGGGGAACCCGAGCAGGTGCTGCCCCATCGCCGACGGCGCGTTCTCCCCGGAGAGGATGGCGCTCTGGCCCGTGGCCGACTGGGGGCGCCCCGGGACGCCCAGGCAGGCATCGGCCAGGACGGCCCTCCCCCCGCGCGGCAGCGGCGAGCCGCCGCCGTCGTCGAACCGCGACAGCAGGAACTCGCCCCGGGCGAGCGGATTCACGTCCGGATCGCGGCGCCCGACGCCCACGCCGTCCACGAAGAGGAAGATCACCGCCACGGGCGCCTTCATAACCGTGGCCGATGCGCCGCACCGGAGCTATCCTCCGCGCGCCTCCGCCCATGCCCCGACTCGACCACCCCCGCTTCGCGACCAACTGCACGGTGACCTTCGACGGCCACGCGGTGCCGGCGCGCGCGGGAGAGAGCGTGGCATCCGCCCTCCTCGCCGCCGGCCGCCTGGTGGTCTCCCGCAGCGCCAAGTACCACCGCCCCCGCGGCCCCTTCTGCCTCTCCGGAAGCTGCGGGTCGTGCCTGGTTCGGATCGACGGCGAGCCCAACCGGCGCGCCTGCCGCACCCCTTGCCGGGACGGTCTCCGCGTCGAGACCCAGAACGCCTGGCCCGGCGCGGCCCACGACCTCCTCGGGATCATCGACCCGCTCACCCCCGGCGGGCTCGACGTCCACCACATGCTGACCCGTCCGCTGCCGGTGAACCGGGCGCTGGTCGCCTTCACCCGCCGGCTGGCCGGGTTCGGGAGGATGCCGGACGTGGCCTCCCCTCGCGGACCCACCCCTTCCATCGAATCGTTCGACGCGCTGGTGCTCGGGGCAGGCCCGGCCGGCCTCGCCGCCGCGGAGGTGCTCGCAGCCGCCGGGCGGCGCGTGCTGCTGGCCGATCGGGACGCCACCCCCGGCGGCCGCCTCCGCACCGGCCTCGATCCCGACGCCGCGACCGCGACCTGGCCCACCGAGGTGCTCCGGACCGTCTCCGCCGGCGGCGGCGAGACCGCCCTCTCCACCAGCGCCACCGGCCTCTGGCGTGACGGAGGCTCGCCGGTCTGCCTCCTCGTCTCGGAGGATCCGCCGCGCACCCGCCTCGTCCGCGCCCCCCGCATCCTCGTGTGCACCGGAGGCAACGCCCGTCCCCCCACCTTCCCGGGAAACGACCTGCCGGGCATCCACTCCGGGCGCGCCCTCGCGCTCGCGCTGGCCGAGCACGGCGCCTTCCCGGGTCGCCGCGTCGCCGTCCTGGGCGCAGGCCCGGAGGCGTCGGCGTTGACCGCGCGCTTCTCCGCCGCCGGCCTCGACGCGACCCAGGTCGGCGAACCCGTCACCCTGGCCCGTGGCCGCGGCCGGGTCAGTTCCCTCCGGCTCGCCAGCGACGCCACCCTGGCCTGCGACGCCGTCGCCCAGGGCGAACCCCCCACCCCCGCTCCGGAGCTTCTCCGTGCGCTCGGCGTGGGCGTCGACTGGAGTGCCGCCAGCGAGGCCTTCGAGCCGCGCGTCTCCGCCGACGGCGCCACGTCGGACCCCGGCCTGTTCGCCGCGGGCGAGGTGGCGCGCCCGGTCTCGGCGGCGGAAGCGATCGCCTGGGGCCGCCGCGCCGGGGAGGCCGCCCGTGGGTAAGACGATCGTCTGCGCCTGCGAGGACGTGACCCGCTCCGAGGTGCGGCGCGCCTTCGCCCTCGGCCACCGCGACCTCGAGTCGGTGAAGCGCTACACCGGCTTCGGGACGGGTCCGTGCCAGGGCAAGAGCTGCCTGAACGCCGTCGTGCAGGAGCTGCTCGGGCTCGGGGCCACCCCGGCCGAGATCGTTCCGTTCACTCCCCGTCCTCCCGTGCAGCCGGTGACCTTCGGGACGCTGGCCGCGCTCGATCCGCAGGCCCTCCCCCTCGACGAGGGCGTCCCGGTCCCCGTGGAGCCGCCGCCGCAGCGCCCGGGCCCGTCGGGCCCCCTGCCCGAGCGCGCCGACGTCGTGATCGTGGGCGGCGGCATCCTCGGCCTCGCCCTCGCCCGTGAGCTCACCCTGCGCGGCATGGGCGACGTGGTCGTCCTGGAGCGGAGCTACCTCAACTCCGGCGCCTCGGGACGGAACGGCGGCGGCGTCCGCGCCCAGTGGTCGACCCCCACCATGGTCCGCCTCGGGCTGCGCTCGCTCCAGCTCTTCGGGACCTTCGCCGGCGATACCGGCGTGAACGGCTGGTTCCGGCGCGGCGGATACCTCTTCCTCGCCCCCGATGGCGCGCAGGTGAAGCGGCTCGAGCGCAACCAGGCGATCCAGCGGGAGCAGGGGATGCGCACCCGCATCCTCTCCCCCGAGGAGGCCTGCGCGGTGGTCCCCGAGCTCGACCGCAGCCGCTTCGTCGCGGCCTCCTGGAACCCGGACGACGGCGTGGTCTTTCCGTGGCCGTTCCTCTGGGGCTACGCGGCGGCCGCGCAGGCACGCGGCGCCACCGTGCGGACCTTCACCCCGGTCACCGGCTTCGACGTGCGGGGCGGACTCATCCGCGCCGTGGAGACCGCCGCGGGCCGCATCCGCTGCGACACGGTGGTGAACGCCTGCGGCGCCTGGAGCCCGGAGGTGGCGCGGCTCGCCGGGGTGACCCTTCCCAACCGTCCCACCCGGCACGAGATCCTGGTCAGCGGACCCCTGAAGCCCTGGCTCGGCCCACTCGTCTCGGCGCTGGGCACCGGGCTTTACTTCTCCCAGTCCCAGCGCGGCGAGATCGTGGGCGGCATGGGCGATCCCACCGAGCCGGCCGGTATCTCGCACGGCTCCACCCTCCGCTTCCTGGCCCGGTTCTCCCGCGCCCTCACCGAGTACGTCCCGGCCACCGCCTCCCTCTCCGTCATGCGCCAGTGGGCGGGAAACTACGACGTCACCCCGGACAACAACCCCATCCTCGGCGCCGCGGGACCCGCCAACTTCCTCCAGCTCTCCGGATTCGTGGGGCACGGCTTCATGATGGCGCCCGCGGTGGCCGAGCTGATGGCCGACTGGATGACCGGCCGGGAGAAGGACGAGATCTTCGACCGGTTCACCCTCGACCGCTTCGAGCGGGGCACCGCCGTGCGCGAGGACTTCATCATCGGCTAGAGTGGCGGTCATGCCACTCGGAAAGACCATCGCCTTCCTCGGCGCCGGCAACATGGCCGAGGCCCTCGTGAAGGGACTCCTCCGCGCCGGTGTCGCGGCGCCAGGGGAGATCCTGCTCACCGACCGCCGCAAGGACCGGCTCGCCGACCTCGAGAAGCGCTTCGGCGTCGCCACCACCACCGACAACCTGGAAGCGGTCCGGAAGGCCGCCATCGTCGTGCTGTCGGTGAAGCCCCAGGTCATGAACAAGGTGCTCGCCGAGATCGCCCCGGCCCTCGACGCCTCCAAGCTCGTCATCTCCATCGCGGCCGGGGTCCCGCTCGCCGCGGTGGAGCGCAAGGTGGGGCACGGCGTGCGCATCATCCGCACCATGCCCAACACCCCGGCCCTGGTCGGCTCGGGCGCCACCGCCATCTCGCCGGGCGAGCACGCCACCCCCGAGGACATGGAGCAGGCGAAGGCCCTCTTCGACGCGGTCGGGAAGACCGTGGTGGTGGACGAGGTGCTCCTCGACGCCGTGACCGGCCTGTCCGGCTCCGGGCCCGCCTACGTCTTCCTCATCATCGAGGCGCTCTCCGACGCCGGCGTGAAGATGGGGCTCGACCGCCGCAACGCCCAGGACCTCGCCGCGCAGACGGTCTTCGGTTCGGCGCAGCTGCTGCTCGAGACCGGCGAGCACCCGGGTCGCCTGAAGGACCAGGTGACGAGCCCGGGCGGAACGGCCATCGCGGGGCTCCACACGCTGGAGGCCGGCGGTCTCCGCACCACCCTGATGAACGCGGTGGAGGCCGCCACGAAGCGGTCCCACGAGCTGGGCAAGCGCTTCCTCGACGCGCGGGAAGAGGAAGACTAGGGGCGCACGGTGCCACCGGACCCGGTGGAAGTCCGCGGCCCCCTGCCGGTGGCCCTGGTCACGGGTGGGTGTTCGGGAATCGGCCAGGCCATCGCCCGTCGCCTGGCGGCCCGGGGCCATTCCCTCGTGCTCGTGAGCGAGCGACCGGGTCCTCTCGAGGAGACGGCCGCCGCCATCCGCTCCGCGCACGGCGTCTCCGTCGACGTCGTCTGCGTGGACCTGGCGCGGCCGGGCGCCGCGGAGGAGGTGCACCGCCGCGTCCACGCGCTGGGATGCACGGTGGAGGTGCTCGTCAACAACGCCGGCATCTTCTTCTTCGGCGAGGTGGCCGACGCCCCACCCGCGCGGGCGAACGCCCTCCTGCAGCTGCACGTGGTCACGCCGTCCCTGCTCTGCACGCTCTTCGGTCGCGAGATGCGGGAGCGAGGGAGCGGCCGCATCCTCATCGTCTCGAGCATCTCGGCGTGGCGCGATTTCCCCGGCATCGCCTACTACGGCAGCAGCAAGAAGTACCTGCGCGGCTTCGCGCGGGCGCTCCGGAGCGAACTCGGCGTGCACGGGGTCGGCGTGACTTGCCTCGCTCCCGGTCCCACGGCAACCGGGCTCTACGGCCAGGACTCCGACGAGGTCCGACGCGGGCGGCGGCTCGGGCTCTTCTGGGAGCCCGACCGGGTCGCCGAGGCCGGGGTCCGCGCCCTCCTCGCCGGCAGGGCGGAGTGCGTTCCGGGGTTCTCCAATCGGATGATGGCGGCCCTCTCCGCGGCCACGCCGCAGTGGGTGGTCGACCTCATCCGTCGCCGGGCACCGTGGCTGCGACGGGCGGACCCGTGAGGCGCCGTCCCGGACCGCCCTACTCCGTCGTCTCGCACGTCCCGTAGCCGCAGGAGCGGCAGGTCATGCAGCCGCCGCTGCGGGACAGGGTGGCGCCGCAGGCCGGGCATTCGCTCCCGGGCAGGCCGGTGGTGAGCACCTGCCCCTCCCGGCTGCCGTCCCGGTAGACGGTGATCCCCTTCAGCCCGAGCTCGTGGGCGAGGAGGAAGGCTCGCTCCACCGCCTCCACCGGCGCTCCGGACGGCAGGTTGATGGTCTTCGAGACACCGTTGTCGACGTGGCGCTGGAAGGCCGCCTGCATGCGCACGTGGGCCTCGGGCGACACGTCGTGAGCCGTGGCGAAGAGCCTCTCCACCTCCGCCGGCACGCCCGCGACGCCGCGCGCCCTGCCGGAGGTCCGGATCGCGGCGAGCGCCGCCGCTCCCGACGGACCGGAGAGCCGCCCGGCGAGCAGCGGGTGCTCCTCCTGGAGTTCCACGCCGTCGAGCGCATGGCGCACGTAGGTCACGGCGAAGAGCGGCTCGATCCCGGAAGAGCAGCCGGCGATGACCGAGAGCGTGCCCGTGGGGGCGATGGTGGTGACGGTGGCGTTCCGCCGCGGAGGCTCTCCGCGCGCGGCGGGCGCGCTCGTCTCCCATCCCGGGAAGGGGCCGCGCTCGGCGGCGAGCCGCTCGCTCTCGGCGTGGGCCTCCCGCTGCACGAAGGACATCACCTCGCCGGCCAGGTCGAGCGCCCTGGGCTCGTCGTAGGCCACGCCCAGCCGGACGAGCAGGTCGGCCCACCCCATCACGCCGAGCCCGACCTTGCGGTTTCGCCGCGAGATGGCGGCCACCTGGGGCAGCGGCCAGGCGTTCACGTCGAGCACGTCGTCGAGGAAGCGCACCCCGTCCCGGACGATGGCGGCGAGCCGGTCCCGGTCCACCTTCCCGTCCCGCTCCATCCCGGCGAGGTTCACCGACCCGAGCGTGCACGCCTCGAACGGGAGCAGCGGCTGCTCGCCGCAGGGGTTCACGCTCTCGATGGGGCCCAGGTCCGGCGTGGGGTTGGCGGCGTTCACCCGGTCGAGGAAGAGGAGCCCTGGCTCGCCGGAGGCCCAGGCGTCCTCGGCGATGCGGCGGAAGAGATCGCGCGCCGGCACCTCGCGAACCACGGCGCCGGAGCGCGGGTGGAGGAGCGGGAAGCTCCGCCCCGCCGCCACCGCCTCCATGAAGGCGTCGGTCACGGCGACCGACACGTTGAAGTTGCCGAGCCCGGGCCCCCGCTTGGCGTCGACGAAGTCGAGGATGTCGGGGTGGTCGACGCGCAGCACCGCCATGTTGGCGCCGCGCCGCACGCCTCCCTGCTTGATGGTCTCGGTCGCCGCGTCGTAGACGCGGATGAAGGAGACCGGGCCGCTGGCCACGCCGTGGGTCGTGCGCACCAGGTCGCCCTTCGGGCGCAGCCGGGAGAAGGAGAAGCCGGTTCCGCCACCCGACTGGTGGATGAGCGCGGCCCACTTGAGCGCGTCGAAGATCTGCTCCAGGTCGTCACCCACCGGGAGCACGAAGCAGGCGGCCAGCTGCCCGTGCGGACGCCCGGCGTTCATGAGGGTCGGCGAGTTGGGGAGGAACTCGAGCGCCGCCATCCGCCGCTCGAAGCGCTCCGCCCAGTGGGAGCGGTCCGCGGGCGCCTCGGCCTCGGCCACGCCCGTGGCGACCCGCCGGAACATGGCGGCCGGCGTCTCCAGGGGCCGACCCGCGTCGTCGCGGAGCAGGTAGCGCCGCTCCAGGACCTGAAGTGCGTTGGGCGTCAGTTCCGCCATGGGAGGAGTCTAGTGCCGACACGGACTCGATGCGGTAGAGATGCCGCATGCGCCGCCTCGCCGTCGCCGTGTCCTTCGCCCTGCTCTCGGGCTGCGTCCCCCCGTCCCAGGTCCCCCCCGAGGGGCGCGAGACGGTGGTCCGTTCCCTCGCCCGCCAGCCCCGCTACCTCCGGGTCGCGGTCTACGTGGGGCCGTTCTTCGGGGACGGGTCGAGGGTGCTGCTCTCCGACCGGCCGGTCTCGGAGCTCCAGATCCTCGAGGCTCCGGACGGCAAGTCCATCACGCCCCCTCCGGCGACGCGCGTCCTGCCGCCCGGGACCCCCGTCTTCGTCGACGGGGTCCAGTTCCCCACCGGCACGGTCGTCTGGAGCCGCCCCCTCACGACGCCCCGCTACAACCCGTGGCTCCTCGCCACGGTGGAAGGGGTCGCCAAGCCGGCCGTGCTGGTCCTCGCGACCGAGAGCACGACCGCCACCGACGTCCTCGCCGAGGTCGGGCGCGTGCTCACCACGGACGACCCGACCGCCATCTTCACCGCGCTTCCCGACCCGGTGCGCGACGCGATCCGGGAGAAGGCGCTCGTGGAGGGCATGACGCGGGAGTCCGTCGCCATGGCCTGGGGCTACCCCGATCGCATCGTCATGGACCGGCCGGCCCGGACCGAGGAGTGGTTCTGGACCAACAGCTCCCGCAAGGCCTCCTTCCAGGACGACCGGCTGGTGCGGCTCGACTCCGGCAAGGGGACCCCGCGAGGGAAGTGACCGCCCTATCGGTCCCGACGCGGCCCCCGGGAATCGCGACGGCCGCGACCGTCGTCACGGCCACCCCGCCCGCCGCGTCCCCCGTCGCGCCTGCCGCCTCGGTCTCCTCCCCGTTCGCCCCGCCGGTCCCCGGGCCCCCGGGGAGCGCGCGTCTCGGCCGGCCCCGGCGTGACGCCGATGGCCACGCTGAAGACCGTTCCGGACTTGAGCTGCGCCACCAGGTCCGCCTCGGTGCGGACCAGGTCGCGGAAGAGCGTGGCGGCCTTTCCGATCTCCCCGAGCGACTCCCTCGCGCCCGAGCCTCCGACGCAGGGGAGCCCCATGTGGTCGGCGGCCTCCACGGCCAGGTCGTTCGCGGCGGGCTTGCGCCGCGCGTCGAGTCCCTCGACCGCGGAGATCCCGTCGAGGCTGAAGAGCACGTCGCCGCCCGGGCGCTCGATCGATCGATCGTACGGGTGGGCGGCAACCACCGCGCCCCCCATCGACGTCACCTTGGCGATGACCTCCTGGACCGGCCAGGGAGGGGTTCCGAAGATCTGGGGCAGGGCGGGAACCTTCTCCGGGTCGGGGAAGTAGGCCAGGTAGTGCCCGCGGTCGGTGGCGATCTCGGCTCCGCACAGGGCCAGGAAGCCTTCGGTCCGGGCGGCCTCGCGGATCTCGGCGAGCCCGTCCATCGAGTTCATGTCGGTGAACACCAGGCCGTCGAGTCCGGCTTCCCGGGCCCTCCGGACCGCGTCGAGCGGAGAGAGAGGGCAGCCCGGCGTGTGCCGGCTGTGGACGTGCAGGTCGATGAGCATGGGGATCCCGGCGATTCGA
Source organism: uncultured delta proteobacterium (assembly GCA_963818535.1). Classification (GTDB taxonomy): domain Bacteria; phylum Myxococcota; class Myxococcia; order Myxococcales; family Anaeromyxobacteraceae; genus CAIOAK01. The sequence goes on from CAWFSM010000008.1 coordinate 1,290,982, forward strand.
ATACCACGCGGATCGAGAAGGGTTCAACGAGGTGAATTCGGCCGCGATATCGGCGGGTTGGCCTTTCCGGAGGTTTGACACCCGCCTTGGGGTGAGGCAATGATATCGCAGAGTTGGTGACGCGCTGGGAGTGGGCACGGCGTGAGCGAGGTGCGCGCGATGCGGTTCACGGGGGTAAAGGTCTTCTCGGCCACCAAGGCCAAGGACCGCGAGGAGCTTGGCGAGTCCATCAGCCGTTGGCTCCAGGCCAACGCCGATCTCGAGATCGTGGACCGGGTCGTTTCCCAGTCGAGCGACAGCGAATTTCACTGCCTGACCATCGTCCTCTTCTACCGGCAGGCCGCCTGAGGCGCCCGACCGAGGCGCCATGAAACTCAAGCAGCTCCCCGAGGATTTCTCCGTCACCGAGTCGTGGCGGTTCGACCCCGATCCGCGCGGGCAGTGGTTCGTCTACCTGATGGACAAGCAGAAGCTCTCCACCTTCGAGGCGGTGGAGCGGCTTCGCGCCGCGGCCAAGGTCCAGGCCGCCGACATCAGCTACTGCGGCCTCAAGGACAAGCAGGGTCGCACCACGCAGCTCGTGGCCGTTCGCGGGACCCAGGTGGAGATCCAGGAGCCCGACCTCCGGTTGAAGCCGCTCGGGCGGACCGCCTCGGCCCTCTCCGCCGCCAACACGACCTCGAACCGGTTCGCCGTCACCGTGCGCGACCTCTCCGAGGACGACGTGGCCCGGCTGGCCGCGTCCATGGCCGAGGTGCGGCGCATCGGGGTGGTCGACTACTTCGACTCCCAGCGCTTCGGCTCGCTGAAGCACGGCCAGGGCTTCCTGGTGAAGGACCTGATGCGGGGCGAGCACGAGATGGCGCTGAAGAACTTCCTGGCGCGCCCGAGCGAGCTCGACCGGACCACCGACGCCAAGGTCAAGCAGTTCTGGAAGGAGAACTGGGGCAACTGGGAGCTGCGGAACCCCCACCCCGGCGCCGAGCGCTACGACATGGTGGTCCGCTATCTCCGCAAGCACCCCCAGGACTTCCTGGGCGCCTTCCTCCGCACCGAGCCCCGCTGGCGCGGCCTCCAGGTGTTCGCGTACCAGAGCTGGCTCTGGAACGAGGGGGTGAAGGCCTACCTGCGCGACGTGGTGGGCGTGGCCCGGCTGGTCTCCATCCGCTACCAGGCCGGGACGCTGCTGTTCCCGCGCGAGCTCGACGGGGCCCTGGCCCGGGAGCTCCGCGGCCGCACCTTCCCGCTGCTGGCGCCCGACTCGAAGTTCGAGGATCCGCGCATGGAACGGGCGGCCCTCTCGGTGCTGGCGCGGGAGAAGCAGACCCTGGCCGACCTCCGCGTGAAGGACGCGCCCCAGATCCACTTCGACGCCGAGGAGCGGCCGCTCCTCGTGAACCCGGGGAAGCTGGTGGTGGGCGAGGCCCGCAAGGACGAGCTCAACCGGGGTCGCCTGCGGGTGAACCTCGCCTTCACCCTCCCTCCCGGGGCCTACGCCACGCTGGTGGTGAAGCGGCTCTTCTGGTGGACGCTCCAGCCCGGCGCGAGGCGCGAGCCGGAACGGAAGGCGCCCGTGGCGCGTCCCGAGCCGACCCGGCAGGAGCAGGTGGAGGAGCGCCGGCGAACCGGCTTCCTGGCCGCGAAGCGGGCCCGCCGCGAGGCCCGGAAGAAGAAGCCGACCTAGGACGCGCCCTGGCCCTTCGGGCCCAGGTGCCGGGCGAGGGCGTCGGCCAGCCCGGCGGCGGTGGAGATGGCCGGGGTCACCGACACGCGGAGCCCGGCTTCCTGGAGAGCCGCCGCGGTGGTCGGGCCGATGGCCGCGAGCGTGCAGCGGTCGAGCATCGCGGCCCGCGCGCCGAGGGCGACGACGACGCTGCGCACCGCCGACGGGGACGCGAAGGTCACCGCGTCGATCCTGCCGTCGAGGATGGCATCCCCGAGGGGGACGAGGGCGGCCGCGGGCGCGGCCACGGTGCGGTAGCAGGGAGCGTCCACCACCTCGGCGCCCGCCGCGGCGAGCCCGTCCATCAGCTCGTGCCGCCCTTCCGCGGCCCTGGGGACGAGCACGCGCCGGCCGCGCACGAGGGGAGCCATGGCCTCGGCCATCGCCGCACCGGTGGCGCTCTCGGGCACGAGGTCGGGGGCCCGGAGCCGTTCCTGGAGCCGATGGGCCGTCGCCTTGCCCACCGCGGCGAGGCGCGTCCCCACCGGCGGGGGCGGCATGCCCAGCGCCACGATGCGGGCGAGGGTTGCGTCCACCGCGGTGGCGCTTGCGAAGGCGATCCAGTCGTACTGCTCCAGATCTCGCAGGGCGGCGTCGAGGGCGTCCCAGGACTCGGGGGCCGCGATGGCGATGGCCGGGACCTCCAGCACGTGGGCCCCGAGCTCGCGCAGCCGCAAGGTGAGCGGGTCCTCGCCGCCCTTCCCGCGGGTCACCGCCACGCGGCGGCCGTCGAGCCTTGCGGAGGCCTCGTTCACCGCTTGGGGGCAGCGAGCCCCGGCCCCTTCTCGATGGTGGCCAGGATCTCGCCGGCGCCCCGGGCGAGGAGCTCGTTGGCGAGTTCCTCCCCGATCCGGGCCGCGTCCGTCGCCAGGCCGGAACGCTCGCCGCGGATGATCACCGTCCCGTCCAGGTTGGCGACCAGGCCGCGCAGGTGGACCATGTCTCCCTTCACCTCGGCATGGCCCGCGATGGGCACCTGGCAGCCACCCTGCAGCCTGCGGAGGAACCCCCGCTCCGCCTGGATCTGGATCCGGGTGGTGCGGTCCTCCAGCGGGGCGAGTCGACGCAGCGTCTCGGCATCGTCCTCCCGGGCCTCGATGGCGAGCGCCCCCTGGGCGACCGCGGGGAGCATCTCCCCGGTCGAGAAGACCTGGGTGACCTTGTCGGCGAGGCCGAGGCGGCGCAGCCCGGCGTAGGCCAGCACCACCGCGTCGAAGCCCTCGTCGATCTTGCGCAGGCGCGTGGCCACGTTGCCGCGGATGGTCTCGATCTTGAGGTCCGGGCGGATGGCCTGGAGCTGGGCCGAGCGGCGCAGGCTGGCGGTTCCGACCCGGGCCCCGTGCGGCAGCTCGGAGAGCTTCTTGCCGTGGGACACCAGCGCATCGCGGGGGTCCTCGCGGAGCGGGACGGCGGCGATGACGAGTCCGGGCGGCTCGACGGCGGGGAGGTCCTTCATGGAGTGGACGGCGATCTGCGCCTCGCGCCGGAGCAGGGCGTCCTCGATCTCCTTCACGAAGAGCCCCTTGCCGCCGACCTCGGCGAGCGGGACGTCGAGGATGCGGTCTCCCCGGGTCATGAGCTCGAGGAGCTGCACCTCGAGCCCGGGCTCGCGCGCGGTCAGCAGGCCGGAGACGTGGCGGGCCTGCCACATGGCGAGGGCGCTGCGGCGGGTGGCGATTCGGACGGTCATCGATGGGACTCCGGATGGGCGGCGGCGCCGGAGTCGCTCTCCGGTCGGCTGCGCGCTCGGGGGTTCTCGTTCTCTCCCACGCCGAACAGCTCGGCGGCGGCTCCGGGAAGGTCGCTGTCGCCGGAGGCAGCGGCCTCCTTGAGACGCGCGGTGGGCCCGTGGAGCAGCTTGTTCACGATGGCGTGGGCCATGGCCTCGACGCTCTTGCGCCCCTTCTCGTCGAGCTTCCCGCCCAGGTGGGCGAGCGTCCGCTCGGCCTCGGCCCGGGCGATCTGCTCGGCGTGGCGGCGCAGCTCGGCCAGCACGGGAAGCGCGGCCCGGGTCTCGCGTTCCTGCGCGAAGGCCATGACCTCGGCCTCCACGATGGCCTCGGCCCGGATGGCCTCCTCGGCGCGGGCCGCGTGGGTCTGGCTGACCACCCGCTGCAGGTCGTCGATGTCGTAGGCGTAGACGTTGTCCTGCTCGCCGCAGGCCGGGTCGACGTTCCGGGGGACCGCGAGGTCGATGAAGCAGACGGAGCGGCCCCGCCGGGCCTTCATCACCTGCGCGGCCAGGTCGCGGGTGATCACGTAGGTGGGAGCGCCGGTGGAGACGATCACCACGTCGGCGAGCACGAGGAGGCTGGTGAGCGCATCCCAGGGCTCGGCGACCGCCCCGATCTCGGCGGCCAGCGCCGCGGCACGCTCCGGGGAGCGGTTGGTGACGAGGATGCGGTCGGCGCCCAGCTCGCGGAGCGCCTTGGCCGAGAGCGCCCCCATCTTGCCGGCGCCCACGAGCAGCACCGCCCTGTTCTTGAGATTGCCGAAGATCTTCTCGACGAGCTCCACCGCCACCTGCGAGACGCTGCCCGCCCCCCGGGCGATCTCGGTCTCGCTGCGGACCCGCTTCGCCGTGGCGAAGGCGCGATTGCAGAGGCGCGACACGAAGGTCCCGGCGGTCTCGGCCGAGGCCGCCATGCCGTAGGCCTCCTTCACCTGCCCGAGGATCTGGGGCTCGCCCACCACCATGGAGTCGAGGCTCGCGGCCACGCGGAAGAGGTGGCGAACCGCCTCCCGGCCGCTGCGCTCGTAGAGGTGTCCCTGGGCCTCCACGGTGCGGGAGAGGAAGAAGTGCCGGGCCTCCTCGAGGGATTCCCCGTACACGTAGCACTCGACCCGGTTGCAGGTGGAGACCACCATGACCTCGCCGACGCCGGGGCGCCCGGCCAGGCCGGCCAGCGCCTCCTTGAGGTCGTCGCCGCCCAGCGCGACCTTCTCCCGGACGGCCACCGGGGCGCTCTTGTGCGAGAGCCCGACCAGGTGGAGATCGCGGCCGGAGTTCACTTCTGGGCCCCCGAGTAGTCGCCGGCGTGGCGCGTGAAGCCGGCGGGCAGGACGTTCAGGGTGATCATCGACCCCACCACCAGGCCGAAGGCCACGATGGTGAGCATCGCGAAGCGCCGCCCGTGCCACCCGGTGTGGCGGAGCTGCACCATGGCCGCGTAGAGGATCCAGATGACGAGGGAGCTGACCTGCTGCGGGTCCCACTGCCAGGCGCTCTTCCAGACGACCTTGGCCATGCCCGACCCGGTGAGCAGCGCCACCGTGTAGACCACGAAGCCGGAGCGCACCAGGCGCTGGTTCAGCTGGTCGAGGGCGGCGAGCGAGGGCAGCCGCGAGAAGAGCGCGCCGAAGCGCTTGCCCTTCACCTCCCGCTCCTGGAGGAGGTACATGACCGCCACCAGGGAGGCCATGGCGAAGAGCGCCACGCCGAGCAGCGCCGTCACGATGTGGATGGTGAGCATGGGGCGCCGCACGGCCTCGGGCAGCACCTCGGGGAAGTCCGGCTTCACCAGGAAGAGCGTGGGGAGGAGCACCACGAGGATGAGCGGCGTGATGAAGGCGCCGACGGCCGGGATCCGGTAGAGCCGCTGCACCACCAGCGAGGCCCCGGCGGCGAGCCAGGTCATGAACACGAGCCCGCCGCGCAGGCCGAAGAACTCGGCGCCGCCGTACTCCTTGCAGCCCAGGCCGATGGCCGCGGCGTGCACCACGAAGGCGACGGCGAGCAGCCACTGGCCGACCGTCGCCAGGGCCTGGTGGCGCGGGCGCGCAAAGTAGAGGACGTAGGCCGTGACCGCCCCGGCGTAGAAGAGGGCGGCGAAGCGGAGCACCTGGAGGCTCATCAATGGTCTCGGTCGGGTCTTCGGATTCGACGGTCCCTGATGGGGCCGTCAGGAAAGATTGTCAAGGAGGAACCGGGCCAGCGCTTCCGCCTCGCGGCGGCGATCCTCGAGGTCGCGGGGAAGTGCCCTGGCGCCGCCAGCGGGGGGAGCGGGGGCCGCGGCCGGCACTGCGCGGGAAGCTGCCTCGACGGCGGAGGCCTCGGCGAGGAATCCGGGCTCGACCTCGTAGGCGACATCGCCCACCACCACCGAATCGGCCATGGACTCCCCACCGAGCTCGCGCACCTGGGCCAGGGTCTTGACCCGGGCCACCAGCGCGAGCGCGTCGTCGCCGCCACCCGCGACGCGGAGGAAGCGCACCGCCGGCTCGAGCGCGTAGCGGCGCCCCTGCGCCTGCCCACCAAGGAGGGCGATGGAGCGGCCGTCGAGGTCGATCCGCCCCTGGCCGGCCCACGCGTCGAGGAGCGCCTGGGAGACGAAGAGCAGTCCACCTGCCATGGAGAGATCGCGGGTCATTCCGGGCGCTTGCGTCGAGGATGGAACCTAGCACGCGACCGGGGCCGCTTGCCAGCGTCCGGCCGAGAGGTTAGGACAGCCCGCATGGCCTCCAACGACGTCGTGACCCTCGAAGACGGCACCTTCGACAACGAAGTGCTGAAGAGCGACATCCCGGTCCTGGTCGACTTCTGGGCCACCTGGTGCGGGCCCTGCAAGGCCATCGCGCCGGTGGTGGAACAGATCGCGGTGGACTTCAAGGGCAAGGTGAAGGTCGGCAAGATGGACATCGACAAGCACCAGGGCGTGGCGCAGAAGTTCAACATCCGCTCCATCCCCACCCTGCTCGTCTTCAAGGGCGGCAAGGTCGTCGACACCGTGATCGGCGCGGACCGCACGCGGATCATCGACAGCGTGAAGAAGGTGGCGGGGTGAGCGACAGGCCGTGAGGCCGGGTGCAGGAGCGGGACGAAGTTCCGTCGGAGCGGCGGTACCGAGGATGGCTCCTGCTCGCCCTGAAGGGCTCGCCGCTAGTTCACGAAGCTCCTGGTCCCCACGCTGGCGAGCATCGCCAGCGCCGCGAAGATCACCAGCACCGAGGTCCCGCCGTAGCTCATGAGCGGGAGCGTCACGCCCACCACCGGCAGGACGCCCGTCACCATGCCCATGTTGACGAAGACGTGCCAGAACAGGAGCGCCGTCGCCCCCACGGCCACGTACTGGCCGAACCGGTCCCGGGCGTTCATGGCGATGGTGATGCCAGAGCCCACCAGGGCGAAGTAGAGCGCGAGCAGGAGCAGTGCGCCCGGCGAACCCGTGCTCCTCGGCCCAGACCGAGAAGATGAAGTCGGTGTGCTGTTCCGGGAGGAAGGAGAGCAGCGTCTGGGTGCCCTGCCCCCAGCCCTTCCCGAGCCCCTGCCCCGACCCGACCGCGATCATCGACTGCGTGGCGTGGTATCCGGCGCCGAGCACGTCTCCCTCCGGATCGAGGAAGGTCTCCACGCGCTTCCGCTGGTAGGGCTTGAGGTGCGGCCACGCCGCCGCGCCCGCCAGGAGCACCGCCATGCCCAGGACCACCAGGGTCTTCCAGCGGACCCCGGCGAAGAGGATCATGGTGGCGCCCACGGCGAAGGTGATCAGGGCCGTTCCCAGGTCGGGCTGCCTCTGCACGAGCAGCGCCGGCAGGAGGACCAGGGCGCCGGGGATGGCGATGCCGGCGAAGCCTCGGGGGCCGCGCCGGGGATCGCTCTCCCGGTCGGAGGAGAACCAGCGCGCCAGCACCAGGATGACGGCGATCTTGGCCAGCTCGGAGGGCTGGAAGTTCACCGGCCCGAAGCTGATCCAGCGCCGCGCCCCCATCACCATCTTGCCCTTCCAGAGCACGACCAGGAGCAGGAGGACGACCAGGCCGTAGAAGAGCCAGGCGCCTTGCCGGAAGATCTTGTAGTCGACGAGCACGACCGCGAGCGCCAGCCCCAGCCCCACCGCCATCCACGTGGCCTGGGTGATCCAGATGTCGACGTGCGAGCTCCGGGAGGCCGACGCCAGGTTCCACACCCCCACCGCGGAGATGGCGAGCGCGAGGAGCGCGACGTGCCAGGGGAAGCGGGCGATGGAGCGCTGCCGCGGAGCGCCCAGGCTCGCCAGCCCGGAGAGGTCAAGCGCCACGGCGCCCTCCGGCCTGCAGTCCCGCGTCGGCGCGGGCTGGCTTCTCGGACTTGCCCGGCACGGCGGGCGGGGGAGGCTGCGGAGCCGGAGCCGGGGGAGCCGACGCGGGGCGCTGGACGTCCTCCCGCGCCCGGGCGTCCTCCTCCTTGAGCTCCAGCCACTTCCTGACCAGGGCAGCCGCGGTGGGGGCGGCGTTCGAGGAGCCGAACCCGGAGTGCTCGTTCAGGACCACCACCACGATCTCCGGGTCCGCGGCCGGGGCGAAGGCGGCGAACCAGGCGTGGTCGCGCTGGAAGTAGGAGACCTGGGAGGCCTTGAGGCGCTTCGCGCCCAGCTTCACGACCTGTGCGGTGCCGGTCTTGCCGGCCATCACCACGTCCTTGAAGCGCACGCCCCACGCCGTGCCGAAGGGCTCGTTCACCGCCGCGAGCAGCCCCTTCATGACGGCGTCCCGGTTCTCCGGCTTCACCGGGAGCGTGCCCCGCACCTCGGGCGCGAACTCCTTCATCACGTCGCCCCTGGGGTCCTCGATGCGCAGGACCACCTGGGGTCGCCAGACCTTGCCGGTGGCGAGGGCCGCGTAGAGGACGACCTGCTGCAGCGGCGTGACGTTCACGTCCCCCTGCCCGATGGCCAGGTTGAGCGACATGCCGTGCTGGTGCCCGCCGGGCTGGCGGGCGTCGTGCCAGGCCTCGTCGGGCATGACGCCCGGGATCTCCCCCTGGATGTCGAGGCCGGTGGGCTTGCCCAGGCCGAGCAGCGAGCCCCACTTGGCGATCTTGTCCGTGCCCATGCGATCGCCCAGCGCGTAGAAGAAGACGTCGCAGCTGGCGCCGATCGCGTGCTCCAGGTCGACGTGGCCGTGGCCGCTGTCCTTGTCGCACCGCCAGCTGTGTCCACCCAGGGTGTAGCGGCCCGGGCAGAAGACCGTGCCGCCGGGGCGCAGCGCACCCTCCTCCAGCGCGGCGAGGGCGGTGACCACCTTGAAGGTGCTTCCGGGGTGGTAGTGCTGCTGGATGGCGCGGAAGAGCTCCGGCTGGAGCGGATCGGCCCGGATCTCCGCCAGCTCGGCGCGGGTGATGCGGCCCGCCAGCTTGTTGGGGTCGACGGCCGGGCGGTCCACCAGCGCGAGGATGAAGCCGGTTCGCGCGTCCATGGCGATCACCGACCCCGCCGTGGCCGGGAAGATCTTCTCGGCGAGCTCCTGCAGCCGCCAGTCGAGGGAGAGCACCAGGTTGTTGCCCGGGAAGGAAGGCTCGAAGCGCTGCGCCTCCGGGATGAGGTCGCTCTCCCGCTTGGCGTTGCCGCGGGCGTCGACCACCACCCGCTGGATCCCGTCGACGCCGCGCAGCTCCCGCTCGTAGCGCTTCTCCAGCCCCCGGCGCCCGACGAAGTCGCGGGCCTGGTAGGGCTGCACGTCGCCCCCCGCCTTCTCGATCTCGGCGTTCAGCTTCCCGAGCTCCTCGGGACCGACCTCGTTCATGTACCCGAGGAGGTGGCTGGCCCAGACTCCATGCCGGTAGCTGCGGTGCGGGGTGGGAAGGACGTCGACGGCGCCGGAGAGCTCGATGCGGTTCGCCTCGATCACGTCGAGCTCGTCGCGCGAGATGTCGACCTTGACGGTGAACGGCCGGAATCGCAGCAGGCCACGGGCGGTGCGGAGATGCTCGCGGACCCTCTGCTCCTCGTCGAAGGAGAAGGAGAGGAGCGTGGCCATCCGGGTGACGACCTCGTCGCAGCCCTTCCCGCAGAAGTACGGGATGAGCACCACGTCGTAGCTGGGTCGCGAGTCGACCAGGACCTTCCGGTTGCGGTCGAGGACCAGGCCGCGGTCGGCGGGGACCCGCAGCTCCTTCACGAAGTTCTCCTCGGCCCGGACCCTGTACTCCTCTCCGCGGAGGACCTGGAGGTGGTACAGGCGCGACAGCAGGACCAGGAACGCGAACGCCGCGAACCCGGCCATCCACAGGAGGCGGGTCGCGTTCTCCCCGCGCGGCGTGGAGGAGGTCAGCGCCACGGCGGTTCCCTCACCGGAGCACCCCGGGCAGGTCGCGATGGGCGGGGACGAGCACGCGATCGAGCACCCAGCGGATGGCGGGCGCGGCCAGCCCGGTGAGCACCGATTCGACCAGCACGCGCCCGAGCAGGCTCCAGCCCGGAGCGGCCGTGGAAGGGGTCACGTAGCGCAGGAGGACGACGGCCCCGAACCCCAGGCCCAGCGTGGCCACGCCGGACAGGAGCCCGAACCCGAGCGGGCTGCGCGCGTCGAAGGGGCCGGCCCCGGCGCGGACGCCGACGAACACCATCACCGAGAGGAAGGTGAGCAGGCCGCTCGGTCCGCCGGCGGCGGCGTCGAGCAGGACGCCCACCAGGGCGGAGCCGATCGCTCCCTCGATCACCGGGGTCTCCAGGCCGAGCCAGACGACGACCGGCACCGCGAGGGCCAGCGAGATCGCGCCACCGGCGAGCTGCCGCGTGACCGTGGCCCCGATGGCGACGAGCAGGAGCGCCGCGACCGACGCCAGCGGGACCCGCAGCACGCTCCTCATGGTTCCGTGGCCCTGGCCGCCGGCAGCGCGTCGGGGGGGTCGGTGACCATGAGGACCGCCACCTCCTCGACACGGGTCACGTCGACGGCGGGCAGCACCTCGGCCGCCTGGTAGAGGCCGTGGCCGCCGCGCTTCACGCGCGTCACCTGGCCCACCGGCAGCCCGCGGGGGAAGACTCCGTCCGTTCCCGAGGTGACGAGCTCGTCGCCCTCGATGAGATCGTCGGAGCGGAGCGCGTACTCGAGACGGCAAGGGCCGGGTGCGCCCTGGCCCCGGACGTTCGCCCTGGCCCGCGAGCGCTCCACGCGGGCCGCGATGGAGCTGTTGCGGTCGGAGAGGACCAGGACGTCCGCGCTCCGGGACCCGAGGGTGTGGATGCGCCCGAGCACGCCGTCGGCGGTGACCACCGGCATCATCCGGCGCACGCCGTCGTCGGAGCCGCGGTCGATGGTGACGAGCTGGAGGCCCTTGGGGTCCAGGCGGGTGCCGATGATCCGTGCCCCGACGGCCTGGTGCTCCGGGCGGGAGCGCGCGAAGGCCAGCAGCTTCCCGAGCCGTTCGTTCTCGGCCCTGAGCTGGGCGAGCTCGGCGTTCTCGGATCGAAGCTCATTCACCGCGCGTGATAGCTCCCGGGCCCGCCGCTCCACGCCCCGGAGCCAGACGTAGCGCTGCCAGCCGTTCAGGACGCCGGTCACCGCCCAGTCGACGCCCTTCTCCACCGGGCTCGTGACGGCGAGGACGAACCGGTCCATCGCGGTCCGGTCGCCCGGGTGCCTGGCGTGGGCGAGGAAGATGCCCAGCGGGACCACTGCGAGGACCACCACGACGATGACTTCCCGGTACCGCCTCAGTAGTGCGAACAATTCGGCTCCTGCCCCGCCCGCGTCACCCGCCCATTCCCCGAAAACCCTTGCATTTTAGCGCTTCTCAACCTACTTGTTCAACCCCGCCGCGGCTGGCCGCCGCGGACGGAAAGCCCAACCCGCGGGAGCGTTCTACCTCATGCTGGACATCCTTCGCTCGAAGAGCCGCAGCGTCCTCACCTACGTGCTCTTCGGCATCATCATCGTCGTCTTCATCGTCAGCTTCGGCCCGGGCTCCCAGGGGTGCCAGGTCGAGGGGCTTTCGGCCCATTCGGCGGTCGAGATCGACGGTTACGTCGTCGCTCCCGCCGACTACGAGGAAGCTTACGGGAACCTCTTCCGCACGTACCAGGCCCGGATGGGCCAGACGTTCACGCGCGAGCTGGCGGACCAGCTCGGGCTCCGCAACGTGGCGATGAACCAGCTGGTCGACCGGGTCCTGGTGGTCCAGGAGGCCAAGAAGCGCGGGCTCCGCGTCACCCCCGACGAGATCAACCGGGCCGTCTGGGCCATCCCCAGCTTCCAGACCGACGGCAAGTTCGACATCGAGCTCTACCGCCGGGCCGTCCGCCAGGCCTACGGGTCCGAGTCGCGCTTCGAGGAGCGGCTGGTCGACGACCTGCTCTACCAGAAGATGATGGCGCTCATCCGCGAGAACGCGCTGGTCTCGGAGGAGGAGATCCGGGCGGCGTGGCTCGCGGAGTCCGACCGGGTGAACCTCTCCTACGTCCGCTTCCCGATCGCGGCGGCCCGCAAGGAGGTCAAGGTCACCGACGCCGAGGTCGCGGCGCTTCTCAAGTCCGACCCGGCCCGGATCCAGAAGGCCTACGAGGCCAACGCGGCCCGGTACGACGTCAAGAAGAAGGTCAAGGCGCGCCACATCCTGGTCCGCGTCCCCGAGGGCGCTCCGGCCGCACAGGACGAGGACGCGCGGAAGAAGGCCGCCGGATACGCGGAGCGCGTGAAGAAGGAGCCCTTCGCCCAGGTGGCGAAGGAGGTCTCCGAGGACACCGCCTCCCGCGACAAGGGCGGCGACCTGGGCACCTTCGGCCCCGGCCTCATGGCCAAGCCCTTCGAGGACGCGGCCTTCGCGCTCAAGCCCGGCGAGGTCTCCGCGCCGGTGCGCACCCGCTTCGGCTGGCACGTCATCCAGGTCGAGGGCGTCGAGGACGGGCGCGTCGTCCCGCTGAAGGAGGTCGAGAAGGACCTCGCTCGCGAGCTGCTCGAGATCGATGGCGCGCAGAAGATCGCCGACCGCCGTGCGCGCGAGGCGCTGGCGCAGGCCAAGGCCGGCAAGAAGCTCGACGTGCTCTTCCCGGCGGCGCAGCCCGGCGCGAAGAAGTCCGGTCCGATGCTGGGCGGGGAGCCGATCGTGGCCCGCGACACCGGCCTGTTCAATCCGGCCGGCGACAGCGCGCCCGGGATCGGCGAGGCCCCCGCGCTCTACGCCGCCGCTGCGGCGGCGACGGCGGCCGGCCAGACCCTTCCGGACGTCTACGCCACGGGAGCCGGCCCGGTCGTGGCCCAGGTGAAGGAGCGGCTGCGGCCCGACCCGGCCCTCTACGACCGCCAGCGCGAGGAGGTTGCCGCCCGCCTCGGCTCCCGTCGCCAGGCGGAGATCGAGACGGCCTGGCTGAAGACGCTCCGCGACGGGGCCAAGATCCAGGTGAACGACGCGCTCCTGCGCAGCCCGGTGGCCCTGCAGGACCAGTAGCGCGGTCCGTCTAGCCGCCCGCTGCCGCCACCGCGTTCCGCGTCGATCCCTTGACGCGGTACATGGCGGCGTCGGCGGCCTGGACCACCTTCTCGGCCGTGTCCCCGTCGTCCGGGCAGGTGGCGAGGCCGAAGCTCGCCGTGACCCGCACCCCCGGTCCGCTCGTGCGGAGGAAGAGCGCCTGGTCCATGGCGGAGCGGATGCGCTCGGCGACCGCCAGCGCGTGGGCCCGGTCGCTCTCCGGGAGGAGCACGACGAACTCGTCCCCGCCGTAGCGCACGGGGATGTCGATGGTCCGGATGCACGTCCGGAGGAGCTCCCCGACCTCGAGAAGCACCGCGCTGCCGGCCTGGTGCCCGAAGCGGTCGTTCACCTGCTTGAAGTGGTCGAGGTCGACGAAGATGAGCGAGAAGGGGCGCCCGGTCCGGGCGGTGCGCGCCACCTCCAGCTCGAGCTGCCGCCAGAGGTGGCGGGAGTTGAACAGGCCGGTGTGCTCGTCACGGAGCGTGAGCTCCCGGATGCGCTCGTAGGCCCGGGCGTTGTCGATGGCGATGGCGGCGTAGTCGGCGAGCGCCTCCAGCGTTCGCTGGTCGGCGGCGTCGAAGGGGTGTCCGCCGCGCGGGTTCACGAGCTCGACCACCCCGAGCACCCGCCCCTTCGAGCGAAGCGGCACCGCCAGCAGGCTGCCGGTCACGATGCCGGACGCGTCGTCGAATCGGGCGGCGAAGCGGGGGTCTGCGCGGACGTCGGGGACGAGGAGCGGGTCCCCGGTGGCGGCGACGCTCCCCGCCACGCCCTCGCCGAGCGGGAGGCGCATGGCCTTGAGCCTCTCGGCGCCCTCCCCCACCGCGATCTCGAAGACCAGGTCCTGCTTCTGCTCGTCGACGAGGAGGAGGGACCAGTGACCCGGCCGCAGCACCTCCTTCACCTTCTGCATGATGAGGGCGAGCACCTCGTGGATGTCGAGGGTACCGGCCAGCGTCCGGCCGATGTCGTTGAAGGCCTGAAGCTGCTGCACCTTCCGCTCCAGCTCGTGCAGCAGGTCGCGGGGCTCCATGGTCAAGGATTGTGGTAGCAATACGGCGGGTCTTTCGTCAAATGCGCGTCGTCCTCGCCTCCCAGAGTCCCCGTCGCCGCGAGCTCCTCGCCTCCGTCGGCGTGTCGGTGGAGGTGCGCCCGTCCACCACCGACGAGTCGGTCCGGCCGGGGGAGGCTGCCGACGCGTACGTCCGCCGCCTGGCCCGGGAGAAGTCCGAGGCGGTCCCGGCATCCGAGGGGGAGATCGTGCTCGCGGCCGACACCGCCGTCGTGCTCGGGGCCGAGATCCTGGGCAAGCCGCGCGACAACGCCGACGCCGCCCGGATGCTCCGGACGCTCTCGGGCAGCACGCACGTCGTCATCACCGGCGTGCACGCCCGGGTCCACGCCAGGCGGGGCGAGGAAGCCCGGTCGGAGACCATCGCCGTCTCCTCGGCGGTCCGGTTCGTGACGCTCTCCGACGAGCGCATCGCGTGGTACGTGGCCACCGGCGAGCCCCTCGACAAGGCCGGCGCCTACGCCGTGCAGGGCGCGGGCGGCTCGCTCGTCCGTGGCATCGCGGGGAGCGTCTCGAACGTCGTCGGCCTCCCGCTCGCCGAGACGCTCGCCCTGCTCGGCCGCCTCGGGCTGGCCCTTCCGTGGGGGGGCCGTTGAGCGAAGGCACCATCGCGTCCCGCCTCGAGGCGATCCGGCGCACCATCCCCGCGGGCGTGACGCTCGTCGCGGTCTCCAAGACCCAGCCGGCCGACGCGATCCGGGAAGCCTACGCGGCGGGGCAGCGGGACTTCGGCGAGAACTACGTGCAGGAGTGGCGGGAGAAGGCCGAGGCGCTCGCCGACCTCCCGGGACTCACCTGGCACTTCATCGGGTCCTTGCAGACCAACAAGGTGAAGTACCTGGCCGGCCGGGTCGGCATGGTCCACACGGTGGACCGGGAGGAGCTGGGCCGGGAGATCGCGAAGCGCTGGGAGAAGGCCGGCGCCCGGGCTCGCGTCCTCGTCGAGGTGAACCTGGGCGGCGAGGCGTCGAAGGGGGGCTGCGCTCCGGGCGCCGTTCCCGGCCTCGTCGAGCTTCTTCGAGGCCATCCGGCGATCGACCTGGTGGGGCTCACGTGCATCCCACCCCCGGGGGACGATCCGCGCCCGCACTTCCGGACGCTTCGCGGGCTGCGGGACCAGCTCGGACTGCGCGAGCTCTCGATGGGGATGAGCGGCGACTACCCGGTGGCCATCGAGGAGGGCGCGACCATCGTCCGCGTGGGCACCGCGATCTTCGGCGAGCGCCCTCCCCACGCCTGAGGGGAGCCCTGGCGCCGTTCGCCGTCAGGTTTCCCGCAGCCGCAGGCGCCCCTCGTCGTTCACGAGCGCCTTGAACTCGGCGCCGCAGTAGTAGCAGAGCACCTCGTCCCCGTCGCTGAAGCCGTCGTCGTAGGGGTTGTTGGCGCTGCAGGACGGGCAGTCGAAGTCCTTGAAGGTCCGCTTCCTGCCGGCCTTCTCCCCGGGATCCTGCGGGTCGTCGTCGATGCCATGCGGGTCGTACGGCATGCCTGCACAGTAGCCATTCCCTTGCGTCACTGCGACAGGATTGTCCTGGGTCAGCCGCCCCTTCGGGGGCGGACGGTCGCTCCATTTTTCCGTCTTTTCCGGCACTTCCGTCGTCGGTGAACCCTGGCGCTCTCCTTGCTCTCTATCCGGTTGGACCATGACCTCCTCCGCCTCCGTCCGCGCCCGGATCGCCCTCGCCACCCTGGCCCTCCTCGCCGCCCCGGCGGCCCGGGCTGCCGGCGGCTTCGCGCCGGGCGAGCAGATCGACTTCACGATCGACTACCTGGGCATCCGCACGGGGGAGGCCACCATCGTCGTGGGGCAGCCCGCGGGGCCCGTCTGGCCGGTCATCGCCAAGGCCCGGACCGACGGCCTGGCGAGCATCGTCGACATCCGCGAGCACTTCGTCTCCTACTGGGACTCGGAGAGGCGCCTCCCCCGGGGCTCCGACCTCCAGGCCATCGAGGTGGGCGACCGGCACAACGACAGCGCCCGGTTCGACCGCGATGGCGGCAAGGCGACCATCCGCATCACCCGCAAGGGGAACAAGGTCGAGAACACCTATCCGCTCGACCCGGAGGCGCAGGACTTCGGGAGTTGCCTGCTCTGGCTGCGCACCCAGCCCCTCGCCGAAGGGGGGCGCTACGAGATCCCGGTGTTCACCACCAAGGGCACGTTCCTCCTGCAGGCGACGGTGGTGGGGCGCGAGACCATCGAGACGCGGGCGGGGAAGTTCGACTCCTGGAAGGTGGAGGTGCGCACCGCCTTCGAAGGGAATTTCGCCTCGAAGCGCGACACCTTCATCTGGTTCTCGGCGGACGAGAACCGGATCCCGGTGCGGGTGAGCGCCGAGATCGCGCTGGGCAGCGTGGTCGTGAACCTGTCCGGCTACCGGCCGGGCGGCCAGCTGGCACGCAACTGACCGGGGCCGATTCCGTGCGCCGGCCCGCGTCCGGGCTATCCTCCACGCTGGAGGTCGCCCCGTGATCGCAGTCGCAGCGCTCGCATCGCTCCTCGTCGCCGCCGACCCCTGCGGCCTGCCCGCGTTGCGCGCCGGCCCCCTGCCCTGGCGCCCCGGGGAGGTGCTCCAGTTCGACCTCGAGGTCATGGGGATGGTGAAGGCGGGCACCATGTCGATGGAGGCGGGACGCCCGATGTTCGACGGGACCCAGATCCCCCTCAAGGCGCGGGTGAAGAACACGTCGGTGTTCGCCAAGATCCGGCGCATCGTGGGCACGGCCTTCTCCTGGGTGGACTCGAAGACCCTCCTCCCCGAGCGCGCCCGGGACGACGTGCTCGAGGACGGGGTGAAGAAGGTGAGCGACGCCCGGATCCGCGGCGACCAGCCGGCGGTGACCATCGAGACCGACTTCGGCGGCCAGAAGGGATCGGCCAGCTACGAGCGGCAGGGCGCGGTGCTCGACGCGCTCTCCGCGGCCTACTACCTCCGCGCCGCGGACCTGAAGCCCGGACAGGAGATCTGCTTCGACGTCGTGGGGCTCCGCCGCTTCTGGCGATTCCGCGGCAAGGTGGCCGTGAAGCCGGAGCGCGTCGACTGCGCCGGGGGGCTCTTCGACACGCTCCGCGTGGAGGGGACGATCGAGCGCGCCGACAAGCCGGGAACGAAGCGTCCGCTCTACGTGTGGATCTCGACCGACCCCAGGAGGATCCTGGTGGGGGCGGTGAGCGAGATCGACCTGGGTCCGGCCTCGGCGCTGCTCTCCCGGCCGCCCTGAGGCGGCCGGCCGAGGCGGCTAGATGAGGCCGCGGGAGCGGCGCAGCAGCTCGATGGTCTTCCCGAACTCCACGTCCCAGGCGGTGGTGCCCTCCTGGAGGTGCTTCAGCCGGGCCCGGGCCTCGCGGTCGATCTCGTCGTCGACGTCGAGGTGGCGCTTGAAGATGCCGAAGATCTTCTTCCGGAGCGACAGGTCGTCGGAGAAGACCTCCTCGACGTTCCGGGAGACGAGCAACTGCTCCATCATCTGGCCGATGACGTACTCGATGCCCTCGTCGCCCATCTTGAAGCCGCGGACGTCCGCCATCTCGCGCTTCACCTGGTTGAAGCGGGACTGGTCGTAGCCGCGTCGCTCCAGTGCCTCGCGCGTGGCTGCGTTCACCCGCTCCTCGGCGGCCAGGTACTCCTTCATGACCGACGCCATGTCCATCTCGGCGTCGGCGATCCGCATGGTCTCCACCTCGACGTCGCCGTCCTGCATCAGGGCCTGGACGACCTCGCGCGCGATGGTGGGGATGACCTTCGGATAAAGGCGCATTGTTCTCTTTCCTCGCGACGCGGGTCTACCGCGCCCGAGCCACGTAACGGCGGTGATCTAAAGGACTTTCCGTATAGACTCCACCGCCGGTCTAGGGCAAGGAAAAAGGGGTTGCCGACCCGGATCGGGTGGCAACCCCTTTGCACTCGACAACGGGCCCGGTCCGATCAGGGCGCGTAGATCTTCATCACCTCGTCGAGGAGCTTCAGGGCCTCCGCCTTGGGCCGCTGGAAGGCGTTGCGGCCCATGATGGACCCGAACGAGCCTCCCTCCTTCAGGCCGCGGATCTCGGCCAGGACTTCCTCGGTGCCCTTGGCCTCGCCACCCGAGAAGATGACGATGCGCTTGCCGTTGAAGGCGCTCTGGACGACGTGGCGAACGCGATCGGCCAGGGTCTTCGTGGGGATGGCGAACTTCTCGAACACCTTCTTGGCCTCGGCCCCCTCGACCAGATCCTTGGGGGGCTTCACCTTGATGACGTGGGCGCCGAGCTGGGCGGCGATCTGGGCGGCGTACCCGGCCACGTCGACGGCGGTCTCGCCGTCCTTGGAGACGCCCGCCCCGCGCGGGTAGCTCCACACCACCACCGCGAGACCCTTGCGCTTGGCCTCCTCGGTGAGGGCCCGCAGGTCCTCGTACTGCCGGTTCCGCGCGCCAGAGCCCGGGTAGATGGTGTAGCCGATGGCGGCGCAGCCGAGGCGCAGCGCCTCGTCGACCGAGCCGGTGATGGCCGAGATGGGCTGGTCCACCTTGGCGAGGCTGTCGGAGTTGTTGAGCTTCAGGATGAGCGGGATCTGGCCGGCGAACTTCGCGGCTGCGGCCTCGATGAACCCGAGCGGTGCTGCGTAGGCGTTGCAGCCCGCGTCGATGGCGAGCTGGAAGTGGTAGTCCGGATCGTAGCCGGCCGGGTTCGGGGCGAAGGACCGGGCCGGGCCGTGCTCGAAGCCCTGGTCGACCGGCAGGATGACGAGCTTGCCGGTCCCGCCGAGCTTTCCGTGGCCGAGGAGCCGCGCCAGGTTGGTGAGCGTGCCCGGGCTGTCGGACGAGTACCAGGACAGGATTTCCTTCACGCGCGGTGTGATGTTCATCGAGAGCTCCGGGGGCTTGGGGAAGAGGTGGACGCGGGCCCCTTCCGGGGGGCTCGGCGCGAGCGGTTATATCACGCCGGCCGGGGTCCGGGCGCCCCGAAGCAGCGCGCGACGAACCCGCAACCTTCGGCCCGGCAGCGCTCCGCGTCGCGTCCCAGGTCGGCGGGGGAACGGTCCCGCCCCTCTCCTCGCGCCGCCGCCAGTGCCAGCGCCGGTGCGTCGGCGGCGAGGCGGGCCAGGTCCGCGGCGGTCGGCGTCACGTCCACCTCCCGTGCCGGGCGGAGGAAGTGGATCGCGGCACGAACCCTGCGTCCGGGGAAGGCCCGGGCCGCGGCGAGCGCATAGGCGGCGAGCTGCACGCGGTAGCGTTCCTCCGCCCCGGCGTGGTGGCGGGCGTACTTGAAGTCGAGGACCTCGACGTCGTCGTCTTTCACCACGAGTGCATCGATGGCGCCCTCGAGGTAGCAGGGCGGCGTCCCGTCGAGCCGCAGGAGGAACGGGAGCTCCCTCCGCAGCGCGCCAGCGCCGGCGGCCTCGGCGAGCCGGTCCCCGGCCGGCGTGGCGAGGAAGCGATCGACGTCCTCCACGATCCGGCGAACCCCGGGGCGGTCCGGATCCTCCCCACGGCGAGCGGCCGCGGCGGCCAGCAGCGCGCGGCGCTCGAGGGGCGGCGCCGCGAGGTCGACCTCCGAGAGGAGCGCGTGCGCCAGGGTTCCGCGCACCGTGGCCCGGTCCGGGTCGTCGCCCCCGCCCTCGTCCAGCCTCGGCTCGGGCAGTCGCATCTGGCTCACGAACCAGTGGCGGCGCGGGCACCGCGCGACCTCGGCGAGTCCCGTGACCGAGATGCGGAGGGGCTGCGGAGGGAGCGGCGGCCGCAGGCGAGGGGCGCGGGGCTCGAGCTCCTCCTCGGTGATCGGGGCGACCGGCACGGGCCGGACGTCCTCCGGCGCCGGCCTGCGCAGGAGGAGCGCGGGCGGCGCCCGCGAGACGACGTCGGCCCAGGTGCCCGCCGCGACCCTGCCGCCCGCTCCCGAGAGGACAATCCGGTCGCGCGCGCGGGTGAGCGCCACGTAGAGGAGCCGGCGCGACTCCGCGGCCTCGGCCCCGCTCGCAGCCGCGCGGAGCCGCGCCGTGGTGGCGGTCTCCTCGGCACCGTCGCCGTTGTCGGGATGGAGGGGTGCGGCCACCCGTCCCTGCTCGTCGAGGACCGGCCTCCGTTGCGCGGCGGGCGGCCGCGCGGCGAGCTCGGGGATGAAGACCACCGGCCATTCGAGCCCCTTGGCCTGGTGGACGGTGAGCAACGAGACGGCATCGGCGGCGCCCCCGTCGGCCTCGGGCTCGCGCGGCGGCCGGAGCGCCATGCGGCGCAGCCGATCGGCGAGGCCGGCGGGAGTGGCGCCGAGGGCGGCGTCCCGGCGCGCCAGGGCCACCGCCTTCCGGAGATTGGCGGCTCGCCGTTCGCCGTCCGGGCCGGCCAGGAGCGCCGCCTCGAGGTCGAGCCGGCGGATCGCGAGCTCAACGAGTTCGCCGGCATCGAGCCGGCGCCGTGCCGCACGCAGCTCGTGCCAGGTCTCCAGGAAGCGCCGGAGGCGGAAGCCCTCTCCGTCCGGTGCCGCGGCGCCGCGGGCCTCCTCGAGCAAGGCCTCGGCCTCGGCAGGCTGGACGAGCGGGAGGTGGGAGAGCCTCCGGCGGGCCAGCGCCACGAGCGACCCGTCGGACAGGCCGCAGAGCGGGGAGCGCAGGAGGCCGGCCCAGGCCACCTCGTCTCCCGGCTCCTCGACGGACGCGCAGAGCTCGCCGAGGTCCCGCACCTCCGGGGCCTGGAAGAAGCCTCCGCCCCGGGCCACGCGGACGGGAAGACCGGCCTCCCGCAGCGCCCGCTCGAACACCCCGACGTGGGTGAGCCGGCGGAAGAGCACCGCGAGCTCCCCCGGACTCCGCCCGGCCGCGACGACCTCCGCCGCGCGGGCGGCGACGGCGCGCGCCTCGAGGACGCGCCGTTCCTCCCCCGTTCCTCCGATCCCTCCTCGAGCAGCTCCGCGGCCGGGATCTCGCCGCCCTCCCGGGTGGCGCAGAGCCGGTCCTCCGGGCCGAAGGGAACGCCGAGCGCGGCCGGATCGGCGCCGAAGACCGCGTTCACGAGCTCGACCACTCCGGCGGTCGAACGGTGGTTCTCGCGCAGGTGGATCACCTGCCCTGCACCGCTCCCCAGCCGCTCGATGAGCGAGGCGAAGACCAGGACGTCGGCCCCGCGGAAACGGTAGATGGACTGCTTGGCGTCACCGACGGCGACCCGGAGCGGGGCCTCCCCTCCCTCCGGTCCGGCGGGTGGCGCGAGCAGGTCGAAGATCTCCGCCTGCAGGCCGTTCACGTCCTGGTACTCGTCGACGAGGAGCGCGCGCACGCGCGACCGCACCTCGGCGCGGACCGCGGGCACGTCGCGGAGGAGGTCCCGGACGCGCACCAGAAGGTCGTCGAAGTCGAGCACGCCGGCGCGAGCCTTCGCCTCCGCGTAGCGCCGTTCGACGTCCGCCACCAGGGCGGCGAGCGCCGCCGCGACGGGCGCCGCCGCGAGCTCGGCCGCGGCGAGGGGCAGGAGCCTGGCCGCCTCCTCGAGCCGCCCGCGGGCGGCGAGCAGGTCGGGGGGATCGCGCTTCCCGGTGCGCCAGCCCTTCGTCGCCGCGGACACCCCGGCCAGGCGTTCCGCCTCGTCCCACGGGTCATGGAGCGGCGGCGAGGACCGGACCTCGGCCAGCCTCGCCGCAAGCCCGGCCAGCGCGTCGCGGCCGCTCGCGGTCGTGGCGCTTCCCGCCAGGGCGGCGAGATCGGAGGCCGCCCCGAGAAGCTCGACCCGCGCCCGCTCGACAGCTTCCGGGTCTCCGGGGACGCCCTCGGGCGGCGCGGCGAGCCCGCGGGTCGCCCGCTCGCGGACGAGCCCCGCGGCCGCGGCGGCGAGGGAGCGGGCACCGCCCAGCGCGGTGGCCAGCCGGCGGGAAACCTGCTCGCCGCGATCGAGCGCGGCCATGGCGCCCTGGATCGCCGCGGCGGCGAGGAGATCTCCAGCGCCCTCCTCGTCGAGCACGGCGAAGTCGGGATCGACGCCGGCCTCGAGCGGGTGAAGGCGCAGGAGCGCAGCGGCGTAACCGTGGATGGTGCCGACCGCCATGGAGGGGAGCTCCCGCAGGGCCAGCGCGAGGCGGGCGGCCCGCGCGTCGTCCCCCCCGGCGCGCAGGTCGCGGATGCCGTCGGCAAGCTCCCGCCCGAGCCGGTCGACGAGTTCGCTCCCTGCACGCTCCGTGAACGTGATGGCCACCACGTCGCGCGGGGCCAGCGGCTCGCCCGGCCCGATCCCGGCGAGCCGGCGGCGCAGCAACTCGAGGAGAGCCGTGGTCTTGCCGGATCCGGCGCCGGCCGACACGGCCGTGCCGCCCGTCGCGTCGAAGAGGGCGAGCGCCGCGTCGCTCCACCGGGCGCCGGCCGGCAGCGGGCTCATGCTTCCCCCGCGCGCGGAAATCGACAGACGGCGCCGAAGGGGCAACCGGTGCAGTCCTCGGAGACCACGGGAAGCGTCCCGGCCCGGATCCGCGCCACCGCCGCCGCCACCCCGTCGGCGAGGTTCCTCCCGCCCGCCGCGCGGACGGCCGCGCGACGCTGCTCGTCGAGGGCGAGGAAGGGATCGTCCGGAGAGACCGACCAGGGTGCGGCGCGCTCCCCGGACCGGAGCAGCGCGAAGGTGGCCGAGAGGACGGAACGTCCCGGGAGCTCCCGGGCGGCGGCCAGGAGGTAGACCGGCGCCTGGAAGCTCTCGACCCCGAGCGCCTCCGCGGAGAGCCGCTCCCGGGCCGTGGCGGCGGCCCGGGAGTTCTTGTAGTCGACGACGAGGAGGCGATCGGCGTCCGCGTCGACCCGGTCGATGCGCCCCTGGACGAGGATCTCTCCCCCGTCGACGGGAATGGCGATTGGCGGACGCCCCGAGGTTCCGCCGAACGCGAACTCGAGCAGGACGGGCCGGAGCGCCGGGTCGCCGCGCGCCTCGGTCGCCACGAAGCGATCGAGCCGACGAAGCACGGCCTCGCGACGCGCCGCCCAGGTGGATGGATCACCGACGCGCCCGTCGGCCTCGAACCGCGCCAGCACCTCCGACGCCACCGCGCGCGCCTCCTCCCGGTCGGACGCGTCGTCCCGCAGGGGCCAGGCGCCCCGGTCGCGGCGGGTCCGGACGAAGGCCTCGAGGACGGCGTGGAGCATGGCCCCCTCGTCGCGCGGCTCCATGTCGAGGTCGCCGGCGCCGACCTCGCGGATGCCCGCGACGCGCAGGAGGAACCGGAACGGACAGGCTGCGTGCGTCTCCAGATCGGTGGGGCTCCACTGATCCGGCAGCGCCTCCTGCCAGGCCACGAGCCCGGCAGGCACCTCGCCCGCGGACGGTGAGGCGGATCGCCCCAGCCAGGATTCGCGACGCTCCCGCTCCTGGCGCCCCCGCTCGCCCGCGTCGGCGGCGCGACGGGCCAGCGCGGGAAGCGCGACCAGGGCGCGACGGGCTCGTTCCTCGCGCCCTTCCCCGAACAGGCGGCCTGCTCCCCGCAGCGCCTCGTCTTCCCCGAGCGCGTCCTCCAGAGGCGGGTCGGCCGCGAGCGGGAGCTCCGGGGCCGTGGCGAGGTCGAGGACCTGCGCCGCCAGCAGCGCCGGCCCCTCGCGATCGGCCCCGCGGGTCCAGCCCACCGCCAGGACGTCCGTCGCCGACGCGAGCGCACAGAGGCCCCGGAACTCCGCCTCGGCCTGCTGGTGAAAGGCGGTGGGCAGCGCCCGGCGGGCGAGGTGCGCCTGGAGCGCCTCCCGCGCGGCGTTGCCGAGAAGCGGATCGACCCGGTGGGTGGCCGGCCACGCACCGCGCTCGGCGCCCAGGACCAGCGTGGCCCGGGAGGTGAGACCCGGCGCCTCCTCGACCGGCCAGGCCTCGACCGCTCCCGCCGCCGGTCCCCGTCCGGCCGGAAGCTCGGCCCGTTCGAGGGCCAGCTCGAGGAGCGGCGTCCACTCCTCGCGCGGGAGTCGATCGGATCCGCGCCCCATCATGGCGAGCGCCGACGCGAGTTCGTCGAGCACCTCCTCCAGACGCGCCACCGCGGCGAGGTCGCGTCGGGCCAGGCCCGGGTCGCCCTGCCCTGCGCGCCGGCGGACGCCGGCCCGGTCGAGGAAGGCGCGCATCCGGGCCGCCCACCCGGCCGGAGTGGCTGGGCTGCGCAGGGGATCGAGCGAGCGGCGAAGGGTCTCCACGGCGCGGGCGGCGCGGAGGAGCGCGGGCCGCTCCCCCTCGGCCCGCCCGGCACCCGACAGCGCCGTGGCCCGGGCGCGCAGCCGCTCCTCCGGGTCGCCGCGGCCGTCGAGGACCCCCGCCCGGTCGAGGAGGAAGCGGAGATCGGGAATGGGCTCGGCGGGACCGAGGTAGGGCGAGCCGAGCAGGGCGATCACCGCGGTCCGGTCGATCTCCCCTGCCGCCGCCAGCGCGGACCGGACGTCTTGCACGACCGGGAGGCTCGAGAGCGGGCGGGAGACCTGCGCCGCCAGGGGCACTCCCAGACGTCCGAATGCAGCCGGGAGCGCCTCCAGGATCCGGCGCGTCGCGAGCACGGCGACGTCGGCTGGCGCGAACCCGTCCTCGAGCAGGGAGGCGGCGAAGCGCGCCGCCGCGTCGCACTGGGTCTCGTCGGACGGGGCAGGCAACCGCACCACCCTGCCCCGTGTCACGGCTCCCGTCGCCGGGAACTGGACGTCGAGGTCACGGAGGACCGCGAGCTCGTGCAGCGACTCGATCCGGCGCAGCCAGGGGTCCACCGGCGCCGACCGGGCCGCCTCCTCGGGCAGGAACGGCACGCGCGCGAGGACGCGGCGCGCCCGCGACGCGAGCGCTCCGCCGAGGTCGAGGGCCGCGCGGGAGGTGGGCAGGAATCCCTCCAGCACGAGGAGACCGAGGTCGTGCGTCTCCTCCGAACGGGCGCCACGGGCAGCGGCACCCGCCGCGGCCCGGAGCGCACCCGCGGCGTCGAGCGCGTCCCGTTCGGCGAGCCGATCCTCGTAGCCGGCGAGAGCGGTGGCGGCGGCGGCGAGCCGCTCGGCGACGCGCGCCGGCGCCCCCGCGGCCGCACCCCGGAGGTCGGCCGGCGTGACCTCCGCGCTCCGGAGCTCGGAAAGAAGTCGCGTGGCCGCCCGCCCGGCCCCCCTTCCTGGGTCGGCCCCACCGAGCAGTCCCGCCTGGCTGGCCGCGGCGAGGGCGATGAGACGCTCGGCGAGAGGCGTCAGGATGGCACGGCGGTCTCCGGCGCCGGCGAGGAGGCCAGGCACGAGGTACGGGAGCGTCGCCACGCGTGGCCCGAGCAGGACGCCGTCCTGCGCGTCGCAGAGGCGGCGCTCGGCCCTGGACTTGCGGAGGGGCGTGGGGACGACGACGAGATCGGACACCGATGGGGAGGATACGCGGTGGGGCTGACGCCGCAGGGTACCGCGCGGCGACGGTCCGCGCCGCGGACCGTCGGCCAGATGGGGCGTTCACTCGTAGTCTGTTGACGGTCGATCCGGGCGAATCGCGATGCCGCGGTCGGGGCGCTGCGGGAATGGCGCTGGCGTGCGCCGCATTTCGCGCAGGGGCGGCGCCGGGGATTCCTGGCGGGGTTCGAGATCCCGGCGCCGGAATTCACGCGGGACGCCATTCCCGCGCGTTTGGCGAGGGCCGAAAATCCCGTGCGATGGTGGATCCATGAACGCACGCGAATGGTCCCTCCGTCATGCCGAACTCCTCCGCGCCGAGCGAGGCGCCCTCGCCGATCTGCTCCTCTCCCTCGCCCAGTTCGACGAACGGGCGCTGTACCGGGAGCTCGGCTTCGCCACCTCTTCGACTACCTGCACCGGGAGCTCCGGCTCTCCCGCGGCTCGGCCCACTACCGCCAGGTCGCCACCCGGCTCGTCGGGCGCTTCCCGGAGATCGTGGAGCCCCTTCGAGACGGGCGGCTCTGCGTCTCGACCGTCACCCAGCTCGCCAAGGTCATGACCGAGGAGAACCGGCACGAGGTGCTGGCGAAGTTCTTCCACTTCTCGAAGCAGGAGGCGAGAGCAGGTCGCGGTGGAGATCCGGCCGGTCGGAGGTGGTGCCGACGGAGGACGGTCGTCACCGTGGTTGCACCGGTGAAGCCGGCGGCGGCGATCGGCGAACCGTGAAGCGAATCACCCGCTTCGAATCGGGGACAGGCCCGCTCCCGAGGCGCCGAGGACACTGGTCGAGCCGCTCACCCGCGACGGAGACCCGGATGCACGTCACGGTGTCGCCGGAGTTCGTGGCCCTCTTGAAGAAGGCCAAGGCGGGCCAGTCCCACGTCCAGCCGGGGGCGACCGACGAGCAGGTGCTGACCGCGGCGCTGGAATTGCTCATCGCCCAGCAGGAGAAGCGGCGGGCCACGGTTCCGCCGCGCGTGAAGCGGGAGGTGAGGAAGCGCGACGGGGGAAAGTGCACGTGGCCGCTGGCGAATGGCGGCACCTGCGGCTCGGAGGTCCGCACCGAGATCGACCACGTCGTGCCCCGCGGGAGGGGCGGCCCGTCGACGGTGGAGAACTGCCGGGTCCTCTGCGACGTCCACAACCGGGAAGCCGCGCGCCAGGTCTACGGCGACGCGCACATGGACCTTTTCACTCCACGTCTACCGCGCGCCTCCGAACCGGTCGCGGAATGGGTCACATTGGAGCGCCTCATCGTCCCGCCACGCTGGCGCGGCGCGTCACCCGGGACCCCCGGGTCCATTGAGAAGCCCTTCACCGGCGGCGTAGCATCGACCTCCACCGGAGGTCGTTCGTGACCGACTCCACACGCGACACGGGACAGGCGGCCGAGCCAGGCACCGTCTCGCGGCTGCTCGTGGAGATCGCGCGGGCGTCCGAGGAGGACCTCGCCGCGTCGTGGCGCGAGCCACTCAAGGCCGGGGACGTCGTCGGGCGCTACCAGATCCGGCGCGAGATCGGCCGGGGCGGCTTCGGCGCGGTGTACGAGGCGTTCGATCCCGCAGCTGGGGCGCGTCGTCGCGCTCAAGGCCCTGAAGCCAGGGCGCTCGAAGCACCCCGTCTCCGAGGAGTGGATCCAGAAGGAGGCCGAGGCGGTCGCGAAGCTCGACCACCCGGCCATCGTCACCATCTTCGACGTGGGGACGTGCCCGGCCGGCGCGTACCTGGTGATGGAGTTGCTCCGGGGCGAGACGCTCGCGAAGCGGATCGAGAAGGGTCCCCTCCCCGTCGACGAGGCGCTGCGCGTCGCCGAGCAGATGGCGGAGGGGCTCGCGCACGCCCATTCACGGGGGGTGCTGCACCGGGACTTGAAGCCCGCGAACGTCTTCGTCTGCGAGGACGGCCGGGTGAAGTTGCTCGACTTCGGCCTCGCCCACTTGCTCGGGAACGAGGGGTCGAGCGGGGCCGGGACGCCGGCGTACATGGCGCCGGAGCAGGCGGCGGGGGTGACGGTCGACGAGCGCGCCGACGTCTGGGCGGCGGGGATGGTGCTCGGGGAGATGCTCACCGGGAAGCGGCCGGTGGAGAGGACGCCGACACCGCCGGCCGGGGCGGTCGGAGACGAAGACCGAGCTGATGTGGGAGGCGCCGGAGGCGCCGCTCCTGCGAGTGCCATCGCCGCGGCTGACCGGTGTTCCTCGGCCGGTCGGCGAAGGTGTTGGGCACGGCGCTGTCCGAGGACCCGGAAGCGCGGCCGAGGGACGGGAGTGCCTGGCTCTCGGATCTTCGCTCCGCTCGCCTGCGGGTGGACCGTCCACAGCGCATCCGCCGCATCGCGATCTTCGCAACGGCGTTCGTGCTCGCTCGGCCTCGCCGTCGCAGGCCTCGCCACCTGGCGCATCTGGGAGCGGCAGATCCCCGGCGGCCGCCCCACCGTCGCAGTCGCCGACTTCGCCAACGAGACCGGCGACAAGGACCTCGACGGGATCTCCGGCCTCCTCACCACCTCGCTCGAGCAGGGCACACAGCTTCGCGTCCTCACCCGCGGCCGCATGCTCGACGTCCTGAAGCAGTTGGGAAAGGAGGACGTCCAGCGCATCGACGAGCCGCTGGCGCGGCAGGTCGGCAAGGAGACCCGGGCGAACGCCCTCCTCCTCGCGTCCATCCGCAGGCTCGGAGACGCCTACGTGGTCGAGATGCGGGCTCTCGACCCACTCCACGACGAGTACATCTTCACGGTCAGCGACCGTGCATCCGGAAAGGGCGCGGTCTTCGACCTCGTCGACCGGCTGGGCGTCGCGACCCGGAGGAAGCTGGGAGTCGCGGAGGGTGCCGCGGGCGCTCCGGTACCTCGCGTCGCCAGCATCACCACGGCCAGCCCCAGAGCCTGGGAACTCGTCTCCCAGGCTCGTCAGGCATTCGATCGGTGGGAGTTCGATCGATCGAAGACGCTTCTCGCAGAGGCCTTGAAGGAGGACCCCGAGTTCGCGCTGGCGCACGTCGTGGCGGCCGAACAGGCTGTCGATCGCGATCATGGCCAGCCTGAGCAGGAAGCGGACGCCCGCGCTCACCTCGACGCGGCCGAGAAATTCTCCGACCGGCTCCCGGAGAAGGAACGGATGATGCTGCGGGCGCTGCGCGCCCAGGTGGACGGAAACTGGGACGAGGCGCGTCGGGTCTTCGTCGACCTGGCCGAGGCCTTCCCGCTCGACAAGGTCGCGCTGTATCAGGCCGGGGACATCCTCGTCCGGAGCGGCCGTCCAGACCTCGCGATCGGGTACCTGGATCGGGCCGTGGCGCTCGACCCTTCGAACGCGCCGGTCGCAGATACGCTCATCTTGGCGCTGTGCGAGTCCGGTCAGGCGCCCGGATACGTCCCGACTCTCCGGAAGCTGGCCAGAGCCAAGACGCGTCCCGCGAGTGTATCCGTTGGCCTGCTCTGCGCCGGGCAGGAAGAGGAGTCCCTCGAGGCGTACCAGGAGGCCAACCGGCAATGGGTCGCAGCCGGCAAGAGGGAGTGGCCCAACTGGAGATACGTTCTGTTCCTCGCATGGTACGGCCGCGATGTGGAGGCCGAGGCGTTGATGCGGGCGGACCTCGGGAGGAACCGGGATACCTGGAAACCAGGCTCGGGCGCCCACCGTGTCGCGAGCACGAATCTCTCGTTCAGCCTGGCGCGACAGGGGCGTGCCGTCGAGGCCCGCCGGGTGCTTGCCGCCGGTGGGTCCCTGGAGCCCGCGAGGATGTCGAAGGGCTACCTGTCCGACATGCTCGAGCAGCACATTGCCTCGACCGTGGGACAGGCGGACAGAGTCCAGGAGCTAGCGGAACACATGCTCCGGTATCCGGATGCCGAATCCCCGGGCAGCGCCCTCGCGGGGCTCGGCACCCTTGCGGAAACGGGTAGGCTGCTCGAGGCATCACGCCTTGCCGCTGAAGCGCGGGAGCGCCTCGGCCCGACCTGGAATGCTTCTCGCGAGGGCGGGCGGGCGCAGGGGACCACGGTGGGCGAGGCGGAGCGTCCCCTCGAGGTAATGGCGGCACTGGGACGCGGCGACGAGGCCGGTTCGGAGAGGTTGCTGCAGGCGATGGCTGCCAATCCCTTGGTATCGCTACGCGCCTCCAGCCACTTCATCCGAGGCGAGCTCGCCCGGGAACGGGGTGACTGCGCCATCGCCGTCCGCCACTTCGAGGTCCTGAGGGAACTTCCCTGGTCGTTCGCGCCGACCTTCGGTGGCACGTCGCGCTTCCTCCTCCAGGCGCTGGCCGGATGCTACGAGAACCTCGGCGACCTCCCGAAGGCCCGCGAGCGGAACGACGAGCTCCTGCGCATCTGGGCGAACGCGGACCCGGACCTGCCCTGGCTGATCGAGGCGAAGGCGAGACGGGAGCGGCTGGCGGGGGCGACCGGGGGCGGGGCTTCACCCAGGTAAACTCGGGCGAGCGTGACGCGGGGACGCCGGCCCTTCGTAGCCATTGCGCGGCCTGAAGGCCGCGCTGCTCACTCCTCCCGGTACACCGCCAGCGAACCCTCGTTCTCCCAGACCTCGACCTTCGACACCCGGACCCGATCCCCCTCGGTCTCGGCCAGCTTCCGGTTGGCCTCGTCGTAGAAGAAGCGGGCGATGTTCTCGGCGGTGGTGTTCAGCTCGTCGAACGGCGGGACCTCGTTCACGTTCCGGTGGTCGAAGCGGGAACCGATGTCGACGACGACGCGCTGCAGGTCGGCGAAGTCGACCACCATGCTCAGGTGGTTGAGCTTCGAGGCGCGGGCGTGGAGCCGGATCCTCCAGTTGTGGCCGTGCAGGCGCTCGCACTTGCCGGGGTGAAACCGGATCTGGTGCGCGGCGCTGAAGAGGAAGTCCTTGGAGATCTCGTAGACGGGTACGCCCATGGCGGCGCGCAATATAGCCTCGCCGGCCGGGCCGTGCACCCCGTCCGGTGCCCGGGAATCCCCGTCGCCCCCGCTCGGTTCCCGGGTTAGCATCTCGCGCCGATGACGAACTTCGTCCAGATGGCCTTGCTGGCCGTGGCGGGAAGCGCGCTGGGGCTCGCCGCCAACGCGGTCTCGCCCCACGGGATACCCCTTCGCCAGCCGGTCCTGTCCGCTGCCGAATCCGGCGGCGGCGCCTGCGCCATGCCCGCCTCGACCACCCCGGCCACGTCCGCCCCGCCGCCCTGGAAGGCCGCCCGCATCGGCGTCGAGGAGGCGAAGGGGCTCTGCACGGCCTGCCTGGCCGGCTTCGTGGACGCCCGAGGCCCCCACGAGTTCGCCCACGGCCACATCGCCAACGCCATTCACCTGCCTCCGGCCGGACATCCCGACGAGTCGGCCGCGATCGCCCAGCTCCGGACCTTCCCGCTCGTGGTGGTCTACGACGGGGAGTACAGCTGCGCCGTCGCCGACGACGTCGCGGGCCGGCTGCGGCGCGCGGGGCTCCCCGACGTGCGGGTGCTCCAGGGCGCATGGCCTGCCTGGGTGGCCGGCCAGGGTCCGTCCGCGGCGGGCATCTGCGGCGTCTGCGGCCTGGAGGCGCTCGCGAAATGAGAACCCTCGCCCGGGCGGGCCGGATCATCCTCGGCGGAATCTTCCTCTGGGCCTCGATCACCAAGGTCCCCGACATGGCCGCCTTCGCGGAGAGCGTGGCCAACTACCGGATCGTTCCCCCCGCGCTCGTCCCGGCGGTCGCCTCGGCGGTGGTCGGCGTGGAGATCCTGGCCGGCGTGGCGCTGGTCCTGAACGTCTGGACGCGCGCGGCGGCCCTGCTGCTCGCTGCCCTGCTGGCGGTGTTCACCGTGGGGCTCGCCAGCGCGCTGGCGCGCGGGATCGACCTCGCCTGCGGCTGCTTCGGGGGGAGCGCCCAGGCTACCTGGTGGACCGTGCTGCGCGACCTCGCGCTCCTCGGGTTCGCCCTCGGGGTGGCGGCTTCCTCGCCCCCGCCTCCCGTCGACTCGACGGTCCGCGCGCCCGATCCCTCCCTGGCGCCCTGACCGGCGCCAGCTCCAGGAAGTACTGGTAGGGCAGGAAGCGCCGCTCCCGGACGACCTGCAGGCCGGCCCGCCGCGCCTCGGCGGCGACCCCGGCCCGGGAGATCTTGTGCTCCGGCGGCGGTCCGACCGGACACGCCCTGCGGTGGAAGTCGACGATCACGATGCGTCCGTCGGCCGCGAGCCTGCCCGCCAGCCGGCGCAGGTATGCGGCCCCGTCCGGGAAAGTGGTGGAACGCGTTCACGACCAGGATGACCCGGCAGCGGCGGGGCGGGAGTGCGGCGCGCCCTGGCCGCGAGAGGATCGGGTGGACGTTATCGATGCCCGACTCCCGGATGCGCCGACCGATCACCTCGATCATCCGCGGGTCGACGTCGATGGCGTAGACGTCGCCCCTGGGCCCCACTGCACGGGCCATGCGGAGCGCCAGGTATCCGGGCCCCGCACCCACGTCGCAGGCGACGTCGCCCGGGCGCAGCGCCAGCGCCTCGACGACCCGGTCGGGCATCTGCCAGGCCTCCCGGTCGGGACTTTCCAGCTTGCCGAGGTACCGCTCGAAGTCGACGGGGTTGCGGTGCCGGTCGTGGTGGTGCTCGTGCGGGTGCTCGTGGTCGTGTCCCATGCCTTTCACCTCTCCCTCATCTTGGTCGCTTCCAGGAGCTTCCGGACCGCGGCGCCGGGGTCGCTGGCATCGAGCCAGGCCCGGATGGCAGCCACCCCGAACGCGCCGGCGGCCGAGACGGCGGCCGCGTTCGACGCGTCCACCCCACCCAGGCCGACGATCGGCAGGCCCAGGGCGCATGCCTCCCGCAGCCGGTCGAGCCCCACCGGCGCGCCGTACCTCCGCTTCGACGGGGTGTCGAAGACCGGTCCGAAGGTCACGAAGTCGGCGCCCCCGTCCCGGGCCCGCAGCACGTCGGCCGCCGAGTGGCAGGAGACCGCGACGAGGCGCCCCTTCCCGACCAGGACCCGGGCGTCCCCGGGCGGGACCCCTGCGGACGGCAGGTGCACCCCGTCCGCCCCGGCGGCCAGCGCCACGTCGATCCGATCGTTCACGAGGAGCAGCTGCCCGGCCCGGGAGACCACTTGCCGGAGGGCGCGGGCCGTCGCCAGGAGATCCCGGCCCGTGGCGTCGCGCGCCCGGAGCTGGACCGCCACGACGCCGGGCGGCAGGCCCCCCAGCGCCGACGCCGTGCGCGAGAGGATGTCGCGCCCCGCGGAGGGGTCGGTCACGAGGTAGACACGCGGAGGGCTCGGGGGCATCATTCGTCGGCTTTCGCACCGAGCATGCCCGAGAGGTTACCTCCTTGAACAGCGACGTGAGCACCCTCCTCGAATTCCTCGACGCCCAGCGGGTGAAGCAGGCACCGCACTTCCCCACCGTGAAGTTCGACAAGGTCCTGAGCTTCATGGCCACGACCAGCCTTCCCGGGACGCATGCCTCGGTCGCCGTCCTGCCCCTGAAGAGGCTCGAGGCCGGAACCTCGCCGTCCGAGATGCGTGTCCACCTGCGCGGGCGGCTGCCGCGGACGCTCGCCCGGAACGAGTGCGTCACGGTCCACGTGGACAAGCTGGAGCAGTACCAGGGCTACCAGATCAAGTCCCGACCGCTGGCCGGCGCCGGGTCGGAGGCCCAGGTCTTCCAGTCGTCCGGCGACGACCTGGTCGTGGAGGGGCGGCAGATCTACACGGTCCACCACAGCCCCTACACCATGAAGTTCTTCGAGCAGATCCCCTTCGACGAGGTCGAGCAGACCGTCGGGAGCGTGAAGTTCGCCTTCGTCGGAATGGGGGAGACCGCCAACATCTCCCCGCGCTTCGTCTTCCACCACGAGACCAAGCTCGACCGGCTCCACCTCTTCCACGGCGACGGGCTGGCCCTCAAGACGTACATGAACCTCAAGGTGAACCGGCAGGAGACCCGGATCGTGGTCGACCTCGACACCTTCGAGGGCTGGGCCCTGCAGGGCACGGTGGAGGAGTTCGCCCCCCACCAGCATCCGGCCGCCTACGACCGGATCTGCCAGGGTTTCGCGGCCGGAAACTGGGGGCGTCCGTCGCGGGTCTTCCGCTTCGTCGCCGATCGCTTCGAACGGCTCGCCCCCTTCCCGGGGTAGCCGGACGGCGTGGCGCCTACCGCGGCGACCCGACCAGGCCGGTCATCGGGCTCGACGCGGCCGCGTGCAGCCGCATGGGCATGCGCCCTGCCAGGAAGGCCTTTCGCCCCGCCGTCACCCCATCCCGCATGGCCTCGGCCATGAGCACCGCGTCGCCCGCCTCGGCGATGGCGGTGTTCATGAGGACGGCCACCGCGCCCAGCTCCATGGCCAGGGCGGCGTCGCTGGCGGTGCCGACACCGGCGTCGACGAGCACCGGCACCTGCACCGTCTCCATGATGATGCGCAGGTTGTAGGGGTTGCGGATTCCCAGGCCGGAGCCGATGGGGGCGCCGAGGGGCATGACCGCGGCGCAGCCGACGTCCTCGAGCCGCTTGGCGGTCACCGGGTCGTCGTTGGTGTACGGGAGGACGGTGAAGCCTTCCTTCACCAGGATCCGCGCGGCCTCCACGAGCCCCACCACGTCCGGGAAGAGGGTGCGCCGGTCGCCGATGACCTCGAGCTTCACGAGCTCGCCCATGTCCAGCTCGCGGCCGAGGCGGGCCGTGCGAACGGCCTCGTCCGCGGTGAAGCAGGCCGCCGTGTTGGGCAGGAGCTTCATGCCCTTCGGGATCCACGACAGGAGCGACTCCTCCCCCTGCTTCGAGAGGTCGAGGCGGCGCACCGCCACCGTGACCACCTCGGCGCCCGACGCGGCGAGGGCCCGCTGCATGGTGGGGAAGTCCTTGTACTTGCCGGTGCCCACGAGCAGCCGGCTCGTGAACACGTGCTTGCCGATCGACCAGGTGTCCGCCGCTCGCGTCTCCACCGCTATCCTCCTCCGACGAACGCCACGATCTCCACCGAGTCTCCGCCGTGAAGCACGTGCTCCTCGTGCCGGTCGCGGGTGACGACGTTCTCGTTCACCTCGACCGCGACGCGGGGCGCCTTCACGCCGAGCAGCGCCAGCAGGCCCGACACGGTGGTCCCCTCGACCACCTCGCGAATCTCGCCGTTGATGGAGATCTGCATCGTGGGCGATCTACAGCGGCCGCCCGGCGAAGGCAATCGGCGTGGTAGAGTCGTGGGGGAAGTCGAGGCGGGAGGCACGGGTGGGTCGGGTGGCGGCGGGTGTCCGCATCGAGGGTCGCGTCCGCGCGCCGCAGGGTCTGCCTGCCCGGCGCGCCGGGGCGCTCACGCCATTCCATCAGATCGTCGCCGCGGAGACCCTCACGGCGCGAGGAGGCAGCGGGGCGGCGCGCCTCGCTCCGGCCCTGGCGCACGCTTCCCTGGACCTGAACCCGCACCAGGTGGAGGCAGCCGCCTTCGCGCTCTCCGCGCTGCCCACCGGCGGGGCGGTGCTGGCCGACGAGGTGGGGCTCGGCAAGACCATCGAGGCGGGCCTGGTGCTCGCCCAGCTGGCCTCGGAGGGGCGCGATCGGGCCGTGGTGCTCGTCCCGGCATCGCTGCGAAACCAGTGGCGAGACGAGCTGCGCACCCGGTTCGGCCTCACCGCCGACGTGGTCGACGGCGAGTCGGCGCGCGCCCACCCCGGAAACCCTTTCGACCGGCCCGGCGTGGTCGTCGCCTCCACGGCCTTCGCGGCGCTGCGCTCCGAGGAGCTCGGACGGATCCCCTGGGACGTCGCCGTGATCGACGAGGCCCACCGCATGCGAAACGCCTGGCGGCGCGACCACCGCACCGGACAGGCGCTCCGGCGTGCCCTCCGCCGGACCCCCAAGCTGCTCCTCACCGCCACTCCCCTGCAGAACGACCTGATGGAGCTCCTCGGCCTGGCCGCCTTCCTCGACGAGACGTTGCTCGGCGACGAGGACGCGTTCCGGCTCCGCTACGCCACCGGGGACCTCACCGAGGAGCGGGCCGAAGATCTGAAGTCTCGCCTCGCGCCGGTGGTGTTCCGGACCTTGCGACGGCAGGTGAAGGAGTACGTCCGCTTCACGGCGCGCCGCTCGATGGTGGAGGACTTCGCCCCCTCCCCGGAGGAGCAGGCCCTCTACGACCGCGTCAGCGACTACCTCCGCCGCGAGGACGCGTTCGCCATCCCCCGGGCGCGGCGCGCGCTGCTCGTGCTCGTCTACCGGAAGATCCTGGCGTCGTCGTCCTTCGCCCTGGCGAGCACCCTCGACCGGCTGGCCGGATCGCTGGAGCAGGCGATCGCCGGGAAGGGCGCCGCCCTGGCCGAGTGCCCCGAGCTGGCCGGGTTCGCCGAGGAGGCCGAGGAATGGGACGACGCGAACGGGGCCGCCCCGCGCCGGACCCCGTCGCTCCGGCGCCTCATGGAGGCGGAGCTGGCCGAGCTGCGCGATTGCGCCCGGGCCGCGCGCGACATCCGCGTGAACGCCAAGGGGGAGGCGCTCTCGCGGGGTCTCGACCGGGCCTTCACGGTGGCGCGTGCCTGCGGGTGGCCGGAGAAGGCGGTCATCTTCACCGAGTTCCGGCGCACCCAGGACTACCTGCGCGAGCTCCTCCAGGGGCGAGGCTGGTCGGTCACCTGCCTCTCCGGCGACGCCGGATCGGCCGACCGGAGGCAGGCGCTGGTCGAGGAGTTCCGCGACCGGACCCAGGTGCTCCTCATGACCGAGGCCGGCGCCGAGGGACTGAACCTCCAGTTCTGCAACCTGGTGGTGAACTACGACCTCCCCTGGAACCCCCAGCGCATCGAGCAGCGCATCGGGCGCTGCCACCGCTACGGGCAGGCGCGCGACGTGCTGGTGGTGAACTTCCTCAACCGCAGGAACGCCGCCGACGCCCGTCTCTACGAGCTCCTCGGCGAGAAGCTGGCCCTCTTCGACGGCGTCTTCGGCTCCTCCGACGAGGTCCTGGGCGCGCTGGGCAGCGGCGTCGACTTCGAGCGTCGGGTCCTCGACATCTACCAGGCCTGCCGGACCGGCGAGGAGGTCGACCGGGCCTTCGACGAGCTCCAGCGCGACCTCGACGGGCGCATCGGAGCCCGCCTCGCGGCGGCCCGCTCGCTCCTCTTCGAGCACTTCGACGGCGACGTGCGGGCGCGGATGCGCCTCACCGAGCGCGAGGCCGGGGACGCGATGAGCCGGCGGGCGGCCGACGAGGACGCACTGGTGCGGTCCGTGTTCGAGGACGGAGCGGCCCCCGCCGCGCCCGACGTGGGATCCGACCTCCCACCCTCGGCCCGCCGGGGGCGGCTGGCCCGGGCGGCCGCGGAGGCCGTGAAGGCCCGTCCCGCCGAGGCGGTCCACCGGATCGAGGTGGAGGCCGGATCGCTCCCGGCGCGGCTGGGCCACCTGGCGGGTCGCGAGGGATGGTGGTTCGCCTGGCGCCTCGGATTCGAAGGCCTCGTGCCCGAGGAGCGGGTGGTCCACCTCGTCCTCTGGCACGACGGATCCGGCTGGAGGGTGCTCGATCCCGCCGACGCCGCCGCGTTCGCCGCCCTTCCCGCCCGGCCGGGTTCCGGCGCCACGGGTGGCGCCGCGCCCCTCGGTTCCCTCCCCGAGGAGGCGATCGCTCGCCTCGCCGCCGAGGCCCACGCCGAGGTCGAGTCCCGGGCTTCGTCGGCCCTCGACGAGGCCCGGGAGCGCTGGGACCGGTCGATCGAGGACGCGCTCGAGACCCCTCGTCGTGGAGCCGACGTGGCCCGCGACGCCTGGAAGCGGGCCCGGGCCGCGCTCCACGAGAAGTCCGGCTCCCTCCCGCTCCCCGAGCGCCGCGCGCTCCTCGAGCGGGCCGAGCGGGAGTACCGGCGCCGCGTCGACGACCTGCGAGCCGCCGAGGTCCTCCGCCTCGGCGAGAAGGACCGGGCCATCGCCGAGATGCGACGGAAGGCCGAGGTCCGGGGACGGCGGAAGCTGGTCGCCACCGCCTGGTGGCGCTGTACCTGCTAGGATCCGGGCTCCGGCCCATGGCCCTCGAGCCCGAGATCCTCGACCGCCCTTCCGCGGAGGGCGCCCGCATCGTCGCGCTGGCGCTCGTCACCGAGGCCTGCGAGCGGGCCGGCCGGATCGGCGTCCCGGGCGACGAGGAGGCCCTCCACGACTTCCGCGTGTCCGTACGGCGGCTCCGCTCGACCCTGCGGGCCTGGAGGGGCGTCCTGGGTCGCGCGGTGCGGGACAAGGACCTGCGCCGGCTGCGCCGGATCGCGCGCGCCACCGCGGACGCGCGGGACGCCGAGGTCCTGATCGCCTGGATCGACCGGACCGCGCAGGACCTCCCGGCCGCGCACCGCCCCGCCGCCAGGTGGCTGGCGCGCAACCAGTCGAGGGGATCGCGCGGCGTCGAGCTCGCCGCCTCGGGCGAGCGATTCATCGCCGCGTGCGTGCCCCTGTCGCGGCGGCTGAAGCGCCGGCGCAGGCCTCGCTCCACGGAAGCCTTCGGCGGGGCCGTCGCGGACCGGATCCGCGAACAGGCCGCCAGGGTGGCGTCCCGCCTCTCCCGCGTCGAGACCCTGGCCGACGCACCGCATGCCCACCGGGCCCGCATCGAGGAGAAGCGCCTGCGCTACCTGCTCGAGCCGCTCCGGGACGTGGCCGGCCTCGGGGCGGAGCACGCCGTGACGGCGCTCAGGACGCTTCAGGACCTCCTCGGGGCGCTGAACGACGCGGTCCAGGCGCTCGAGGCCGTCGGCGCCGCGCGCCTCGAGGCCGAGCGCGACGCCCGGGGCCGGAAGCTCCGGCCCGGCCTGGTCGCGCTGGAGTTCCAGGCGGCCAGCCGCGCCGCGGCGGCGTTCGCCCGGGTGCGCGCCGAGGTGCTTCCTCGCCGGGGCAGCGCGCTCCTCGAGCCAGCGCTGGCGGTCGCGGAGGCCCTCGAGGCCCGCGCCGCGCGCCGGCCCTGATCAGGGCCGCGTGAGCGGAACCCGGACCCGGAGCGCGCCCGGGAGCACGCGCCACCGCGCAGGGAGCCGCCCGGGCTGCTCTCCGTCGACGTCGAGGAGCACCTCGGCTCCCTCCATCGGCTCGGCCTCGACGACCCGCGCCCGCAGGCAGCGGGTGTTGGGAAGCTTCACGTGGGTCCCGTCGTAGAGCATGCGCCGCTTGGTGAGGAAGTCGGCGAAGCCGAGCCCCTTCCAGGCCGTGACGTCGAGCAGGCCGTCGTCCATCCGCGCCGTGGGCGCGACCATCATGCCCGCGCCGAAGTAGCGCCCGTTGCAGATCGCGAGAGCGGTAAGCCGCTCCTCGGTCCACTCCCCGCCGTCGACGCGCCAGCGCACCGGCTGGTCGCGGTAGCCGAGGAGCGCCCTGGCGCTCGCCAGCGTGTAGGTGAGCTTCCCGCCCCCGAGCCGGCCCCCTCGCGCCAGCTCCCGGACCACCCGCCCCGACACCCCGAAGCTGGAGACGTTCACGAAGTGGCGCTTCCGGGCGGACCCGTCGTGCGCCGTGTACTCCACCAGCCCCACGTCGCAGGTGACGGTCACCCCGACGGCCAGTGCCCGCGCCGCCTCCTCGGGCGTCGCCGCCCACCCGAGGGATCGGCGCAGGTCGCCTCCGGTGCCCTGGGGGATGCAGCCGAAGAGCACCTCCGGCTCCACCACGCGCCCCGCGTCGATGAGGCCGTCGACCACCTCGCTGGCGGTGCCGTCGCCTCCCACCGCCACCACCATGCGCTCGCCGCTGCGCGCGGCCTCGCGCGCGATGTCGACCGCCTCGCCCTGCCGGGTGGTGAACACGGCCCGGAAGTCCCCCTGAGCCGCCTTCACCGCGCGCGCGACGCGGTCGAAGCGACGGCCGGTGCGGCCGCCGGCGCTGGTGGGGTTCACGATGAGGAAAGGTCGCAGGACGGTCTCCCGCCCGGAAGTCTAGCGGGCGGCGAGGAGCCGCACCAGCCGGGTGATGGGCACGCCGGTGGGGCAGAGCGGCTCGCAGCCGGTGCACGACGCGCAGGCGGCGAGGGCGTCGGCCCCGTGGGCCCGCATCTCGTCGCTCTTCGCGTGGAGGCGGAAGGCGGCGTGGAGCCCCAGGCTCCGGACCGCCGGGATGGCGGAACGCAGCGCGCAGCCGGACTCGCAGAGGCCGCAGGAGATGCAGGCGCTGGCCGCCTCCGCGGCGGCGCGCGCCTCGAGGCTGGTCGGCGCCAGCCCCTCGGCGGCGTAGTTCGCCAGGAACCGCTCCTCGCCGGTTCCGCGGCGCCGGAGCGCGCGAAGCGGGTGCGGCACCACCGCCCGCCAGGCGAGCCAGGCGTAGCTCCGGGCCTTGCTCACGCGTCCCTCCCCGCCGCCGAGCGCCCGGCCAGCCAGCCCGTGAACATGGCGACTCCCATGCCCGTGCCGTCGGAAGCCGGGTCGTGGCCGCCGACGACGGCTCCCGCCGCGAAGACGCGCGGGTGGAGCACCCGCCCCTCGGCGTCGAGCGGGTGGAGGGCGTCGTCCACGCGAAGTCCGGCGGCGAGCAGCGGCTGCGGCGCGCGGCTGTCGCGGAGGGTGAGGCTGGCCGGCGGGCGCGCGGCGAACCGGATGGACGGGTCGGCGAAGGGGCCCTCCGAGGCCAGCACGGGG
Source organism: uncultured delta proteobacterium (assembly GCA_963818535.1). Lineage (GTDB taxonomy): Bacteria > Myxococcota > Myxococcia > Myxococcales > Anaeromyxobacteraceae > CAIOAK01. The sequence goes on from CAWFSM010000008.1 coordinate 1,330,840, forward strand.
AGGCCGAGGACTCCTTCCCGGAGCTCGCCGCGCCGCTCGATGCCGCCTCCGACGAACCGGCCGCTGGCGAGCACCCAGGATCGGGCCACCACCTCGCGCCCTCCGACCGTCGCCGGGAGGTCGGGACCGGCGCCCGCGCGAACCTCCCCGTGCAGCACCTCGACGCCGGCGGCGGCGAGGCGGGCCTCGACGGCCCGGTGGAGACGGAGGCCGGGGACGCTGGGGAGATCGGAGAGGAACTCGGCCACCGGGATTCCGGCCTCGTCGGCGATGCGCTCGGCGACGCGCGCCTCGGGGTCGATGCCGAGCACCGGAGGGAGGACGGCCGCGGCGTCGCCACGCACGAGCACGCGCCGGAGGACGCGCCCGGCCTCCTCGGCCGCGCCCGGCGCCTCGAGCAACCGGGCCAGGTCGAACGGCCGGCCGAGCGCCCCGTCCTCCCAGCGGAACATGTCGAGCAGCAGGGCGCGGGACGCGGGGCCGCCGAGCGGCCGGACCCGCTCGGCGCCGGATGCGACGAGTCCCGGGTCCCACCCGAGGTGCCCCTCGAAGCCGCAGACGACGAGGGTGCCGCGCACCTCGGCGAGATCGCCTTCGGCCATGGTCCGGTGACAGGTCGCGGCGGGGTGGGCGTGGCCGAAGGGGGTCAGGATCCAGCGGTTGCGGCCGGTGGGGGGAGCCAGCACCGCGGAGAGCTGGCCGGTGGCGAACTCGATCGCGTTCCAGAGCCGGTCGAGCCGGTCGCGCAGGAGGCGGTACGGGTGCCCGGGGCGCGTGGCGGCGATGCGCCGCGCCGACTCGACCACGCCGGAACGTGCCGCGAACGGGGTGTCGGGCATGCAGGCCGGGTCGTGGGCCACCGACACCGCGCCGCCGGAGAGGCCGGTGCTCCCGGGGGACTTGCTGGCGAGCACCACGCGCGCGCCACCTTCCCGCGCGGCGAGCGCCGCCGTGGCGCCCGCCATGCCGCCCCCCACCACCAGGACGTGGCACTCGATGCGCTGGGAAGGCATCACAGGCCTCCCAGGCCACGATGGACGGCGCGCAGGAGCTCCTCCTCGGCGAGCTGCCACCCGTCGAGGACCGGGCGGCGCTCCCGCCAGCCCACCTCGAGCAGGTCGGCGAGCTCGGCGCGGAGCCGGTCGGCGTCCCAGCCCAGCTCGCGGGCGGCGATCTGCGCGGCCGGCCGGGCGCAGTCGAGGCCGCCGCACCCCCCGAGCGCGAGCCGGCAGCGGCGCCGCAGGTCCTGGAGGCGGCGCACCTTCTCGTGCCGGGCGATCCAGGCCACCTCGGCCGCCAGGATCCCCTCGTCGCGGCAGAGGACGAGCTTCATGCGGGGGTCGTCGTCGGCGACCCGCAGCACCTCGCGCGCCAGCGACCCGTGCCGGAAGACGATGCGCGCCGCGACCGCCTCGGGGACCCCGTGGCGCGCTGCCAGCTCACGCGGCGAGGGAACCTCGTCCCCGCCCGGCAGCGGGACCTCGTGGGTGCGGCAGGGGAGCACCGCCCTCCCGAGCATGGCCACGATCCGGTCGGTGAGCTCCTCCGACTGGGCCCGGTAGCTCGCCAGCTTTCCCCCGACGAAGGAGACCAGGCCGGCCGACCCCTCGCCGGCGTGGTCGTAGATCCGGTGGTCGCGGGAGAGGTCGTCCTCCTCGACCCCGTACTCGAACAGCGTCGTCCGGACGCCCCACCAGGCCCGGGTGATGCGGGCCTCCCGGACCGACGGAACGAGCGAGGCGGCCCCGTCGATCAGGTACTCGACCTCGTCGGCGGTGGCGTCGAGGTCGTCGGGGTCGCCGAAGAAGTCGTCGTCGGTGGTGCCGATGATCGACTCCATCTCGTGCGGCATCAGGAACATCTGCCGGCCGTCGACGGCGGTGCAGATGATCCCGTAGTTGCCGTGGCGCCTGTCGAGGGAGAGGTGGACCCCCTTGCCCGGGCGCATGGGAACCTGGATCCCGTTCGACCTGCCGAAGCGGGGCGACCATCCGCCGGTGGCGTTCACCACCACACCGGCCCGGGCCTCACCGTGCTCTCCGGTGACGGCGTCGCGGAAGCGCACCGCCACCACCCGGCCGCCCTCCCGGACCAGGGTCGTGGCCTCGGTCCAGGTGCGCACCTCGGCGCCGTGCTCCGCCGCCGAGAGGGCGTTCAGGACGCAGAGCCGCTGCCCGTCGATGCCCCATTCGTCGAGCGTCACGGCGCCGTGCAGGCCGGGACGCAGCGACGGCTCGACCCGGTAGAGCTCCTCCGCGGAGAGGCGCACCGACGGCTTCCCGCCCTTGAGCGGCTGGAAGAGGTCGTAGGTGCCGACGTAGACCTCGGTGGCGTACCAGGTGACCCGGTCGAGGAGGCGCGAGCCCTCCTCGTGGGTGGCGAAGGGCAGGAGGAAGGGGATGCGAAACGTCAGGTGCGGAGCGATGTGCCGGATGTAGCCGGCGTCGCGGGAGGCCTGCTCGGTCACCTGCCGGTCGCTCGTCATGTAGCGGATGCCGCCGTGGATCATCCCCGAGCTCGCGCCCGAGGCTCCGCAGGCGAGGTCCTGCTTCTCGAGCAGGAGCACCGACAGCCCGCGCATGGCGCAGTCGCGTGCCACGCCCGCGCCGTTCACGCCGCCCCCGAGGACGACGACGTCGTAGGCCCGATCGCGAACCGGCACCGCCATGGGAGGGGTCGCTACTTCCCCTGGTCCACGGTGCTCTTCACGGACAGCTCGCGGAGCTGCTTCGCGTCGGCGTCGCCAGGGGCCCCGGTCATGAGATCGGTCCCCTTCTGGGTCTTCGGCCAGGCCACCACGTCGCGCAGCGACTCGGCGCCGGTGAGCAGCATGACGAGCCGGTCCATGCCGAGCGCGATGCCGCCGTGCGGGGGCGCGCCCATCTTCAGGGCGTCGAGCAGGAAGCCGAACTTGCTCCGGGCGTCCTCGTCGGAGATGCCCATGGCGCGGAAGACCCGGGCCTGGACCTCGGGGTCGTGGAGCCGGATGGAGCCGCCGCCGATCTCGAAGCCGTTGAGCACGAGGTCGTACCGCCAGCAGTAGACCTTGCCGGGGTCGGACTCGAGGAAGGGCAGGTCCTGGTCGCGGGGGCGTGTGAAGGCGTGGTGCGCGGCCGCCCAGGTGCCGGACTCCTCGTCGAACTCGAAGAGCGGCGGGTCGACCACCCAGAGGAAGTTCCAGTTGCCGCCCGAGCCGTACTCGGGGATGAGCCCCATCTTCTTGGCCAGGTGCACGCGCAGGTTGGCCATCACCGTGTGCACGATGGAGGGCTTCCCGAACTGGAAGAGGAGGAGGTCGCCAGGCTGCGCGCCCGTGGCGGCGTTCACGGCGAGCCGCATCTCGGGGGTGATGGTCTTGGCGAAGGGGGACTGCGTCCACTCCCCGCCCTCTCCCACCTTGGCGCGCGCCAGCCCCTTCGAGCCCATGCCCTTCACGTACTCCTCGAGCTTGTCGATCTCCGTGCGCGAGAAGTTGGCCGTGGCCGGCACCTTCATGCCCTTCACGATCCCGCCGGTCTCCACCGCATCCTTGAGGAGGGGGACGCCTCCGCCGCCGTGCTGCTTCACGAGATCGGTGAGGACCACGTGCTCCATGCCGAAGCGCAGGTCGGGCTTGTCGTTGCCGTACTTCGCCATCGACTCGTCGAAGGGCATGCGCCGGAAGGGGCGCGGGATCTCCACCCCGAGGACCTCCTTCCAGAGCCGGACGATCAGTCCCTCGATGACGTCGAAGATGTCGTTCTGCTCGACGAAGCTCATCTCCACGTCGATCTGGGTGAACTCGGGCTGCCGGTCGAGGCGGAGGTCCTCGTCGCGGAAGCAGCGGACGATCTGGAAGTACCGGTCGAACCCCGCGATCATGTAGAGCTGCTTGAAGAGCTGCGGGCTCTCGGCCAGCGCGTAGAACTTGCCTGGGTTGAGGCGGCTGGGGACGAGGAAGTTGCGGGCCCCACCCGGCGTGTACTTCACCATGAAGGGGGTCTCGAGCTCGAGGAATCCCCCGTCCGTGAAGTAGTTCCGGGTCAGGTGGTTCACCCGGGCCCGCGTCATCAGGGTCTTCTGCAGGGGGGCGCGGCGCAGGTCGAGGTAGCGGAACTGCAGCCGCTTCTCCTCGGCGGTGTCGATCTGCTCCTCGATGGGGAACGGCGTCGGCTCGCAGCGGTTGAAGATCTCCACGTCGGTCCCGTGGACCTCGATCTCGCCCGTGGCCAGCCTCGCGTTCACGTTCGAGCCGCGGGAGACCACCTTGCCCCGGATGCCCACGCAGTACTCGAGGCGGACCTTCTCGGCCAGCTCGTGCACCTCGGGGCGGACGTCCTCCTCGAAGACGACCTGGGTCACGCCCGTGCGGTCGCGGAGGTCGACGAAGACGGCGCCCCCGTGGTCGCGCCGGTTGTTCACCCAGCCGAAGAGGACGACTTCCTTGCCGACGTCGTCCTTGGTCAACTGGCCACAGGTGTGGGTGCGCTTGAGCTCGGTGATGAAACGGGGCACGCGTGCCTCCCGGCGAAATCCTTGGGGAACCTTGCTCGGTAGCACCGGCGAACGCGGCGCGTCAAGACGCGAATCACGCGCGGGAGGCGCTACGCGACGGGCGGGGGCGCGGCCCGGAGGTCGCGGACCCGGAGTTGCAGGCGCCGCATCCCGTCCCAGTCGTCGAAGCCCAGCGAGACCGCGGCCTCCACGGTGCCGGCGCAGAGGGACAGCCGGTCCCCCATCTGGAAGGCGATGGCGTCGCGGTCGGCGAGGGCCAGCTTGAGGTGGACGCCGGCGGCCCCGACCTGGCGCGCCCGCGACGGCCGGGCGCGGACGCCGAAGACCGGCTCGGGATTCCCTGCCCCGAACGGGGCCAGCTTCTCGAGGTCCGTCGCCGCCCGGTCGTCGAGCGTCTCCGGGTCGACCCAGCCGTCGATCCGGGTGTGGGGGACCAGGTCGTCGTCGCGGAGGACCGAGGCCGCGTGGCGCTCGAAGGCCTCCCGGAAGGCGGGGATGCACTCGGGCGCGATGGTGACGCCGGCGGCGTGCCGGTGGCCGCCGAACTTGACCAGGCTCCCGGCGCAGGCGGCGAGCGCGTCGTGCAGGTGAAAGGCGGAGATGCTGCGGCCGCTGCCCTTCCCCACCCCGCCGGCCACGCCCACCAGGACCGCCGGGCGGTGGAAGCGCTCCACGACGCGGGCGGCGACGATGCCCACCACGCCGGGGTGCCAGCCGGGCCTGGAGAGCACGAGCCCGCGCGCGCCGGCCGCCACGCGCTCGGCGGCGTCGGACAGGGCCTCCTCGAGCATGAGCCGCTCGATCTCCTGGCGGGCACGGTTCTCCCGGTCGAGCTCCTCCGCGAGCGCGTCGGCGACCGCCGGGTCGGTGGTGGACAGAAGGCGGACGCCTCGCCCGGCGTCGTCGAGACGCCCGGCGGCGTTGACCCGGGGCGCGAGCCGGAACCCCACCTGCGCCGCGGTGACGTCGCCGGTGGCCACCCCGGCCACGCGGAGGAGCGCCCGGATGCCGGGCCGTCGCGCCTTGCCCAGCTCGGCGAGCCCGTGGCGGACCAGCAACCGGTTCACCTCGAGGAGGGGCACGACGTCGGCGACCGTCCCGAGCGCGACCAGGTCGAGGGCCTCCCGGAGGTTGGGCTCCGGGCGCGCGGCCCCGAACCGGGCGCGTTCCCGCAGCCGCTTCCGCAGCGCCAGCGCGAGGTTGAAGGTGACTCCCACCGCGGCGAGGTGCTTCGACGGGTAGCCGCAGCCTTCCTGGTGAGGGTTCAGGATGGCGCTGGCCGCGGGAAGCTCGACGGGGACGGTGTGGTGGTCGACGACGACGACGTCGACGCCCCTCCGCGCCGCCTCCGCGACCTCGGCCACGCTGGTGATGCCGCAGTCGAGGGTGACGATGAGGTTCACTCCCGCCTCGGCCAGGCGCTCCACCGCCCCGCCGTTCAGGCCGTAGCCCTCCACCAGCCGGTGCGGGATGTACGTCGTCACGTCGGCCCCGGCGGCGCGCAGGAACCCGGAGAGCAGCACCGTGGACGTGACCCCGTCGACGTCGTAGTCCCCGTAGCAGGCGATGCGCTGCCCCTCCTCGACGGCGCGCACGATGCGCGCCACCGCGCCCTCCATCCCCTTCATCGTGAAGGGATCGGGCAGGTCCTCGAGGCGTGGGGAGAGGAACCGGGAAGCCAGGACCGGGTCGGAGAAGCCCCGGGCGACGAGCGCGCGCGCCGCGAGCGGATGGAGGCCGAGGGCGCCGGCGAGCCGCGCCGCCGAACCCTCCTCGAGCCTGTCGGCTTCCACCCAACGCCGCGTCGCCGCCGTCACCGATCCGGGTTACCATGCCCCGCTGACACGCGTGGGGAGACACTCCGAGATGAGCACCGTCGATCCGAAGGACCCGGCCGCGCAGGGCGGCCACGAGGAACGCCTGCCCGAGGGGGTGGAGGCCGCACCTCCGGGGGTGCGAACCATGGCGCTGGTCCGCTGGGCCCTCATCGGACTCATGGCGGTGACCGCGGCGGCGGCCTGGGTCTACTTCGCGCGCACGGGCCACGAGGTGACCGAGCGCTCCGAGGCCAAGTTCGTCTGCCCGATGCACCCGTCGGTTCTGTCCGAGCGGGCGGGGAGCTGCCCCATCTGCGGGATGGACCTGGTCTCCATCGCCAGCCTCGGCGAGGGCGCCAAGGGAGGCGTCGGAGCCCATGCCCACGGCGACGCCGCTCCGGGCAAGTACTGGTGTCCGATGCACCCGGAGGTGGCGAGCGACGACCCCAACGCGATCTGCGAGAAGTGCGGGGGCATGAAGCTCATCCCGCGCGAGCAGGTGCCGGGCCTCGCCACCGTGGAGGTGAGCCAGGATCGGCTGCAGCTCATCGGCATGCGGACGGCCGTGGCGGTCATGGAGAAGCTCGCCCCCACGCTCCGGACCGTGGGCATGGTGGCTCCCGACGAGGGGGCGGTCGCGGTGGTGACGAGCCGCGTGACCGGGTGGGTGGAGAAGGTGATGGTCTCCCAGAGCGGGGAGCGGGTGAAGAAGGGACAGCCGCTCGCCAAGATCTACGGCATCGAGCTCAACGCCGCGCAGCTCAACTACCTGAACGCCATCAAGTGGACCCGCGACTGGAGCGCCGGTCAGTCGCAGCAGGGCACGCAGGCGCTGGAGGTCGACGCGAGGCAGCGCCTCGTGCTCAACGGCTTCACCGCCCTCGACATCGCCGAGCTGGAGGAGAAGAAGTCCCCCCTCGAGTTCCTCACCGTCCGCGCCCCCATCGACGGGTACGTCGGGCGGCGTGGGGTGCAGGTGGGCGGGTACGTCACCCCCGGCCAGGAACTGTACGAGATCGCCGACATCGCCAACGTGTGGGTGCTCGCCGACGTCTACGAGGCCGACATCGGCCGCGTCCACGCCGGCCAGCGCGCCACCCTGGCGCTCCAGGCCCTCCCCGGGGAGTCCTTCACCGGCAAGGTGGCCTACCTGTATCCCGCGGTGAATCCGCAGAGCCGCACCATGCAGGCCCGTGTCGTGGTGCCCAACACGAAGGGGCGGCTGCGCCCCGGGATGTACGCCGACGTGACCATCGACCTGGGCATGTCCGAGGGGACCACCATCCCCGCCGACGCGCTCGTGGACACCGGCGAGTCCCAGTACGTCTTCGTGGCGCTGCCGGGCGGCCGCTTCGAGCCCCGGGCCGTCACGGTGGGAGCCCGCACGGCGGAGAAGGTCCAGATCCTCCGCGGGGTCCACCCCGGGGAGAACGTGGTGACGACCGCCAACTTCCTCATCGACTCGGAGAGCCGCCTGCGCGCGGCCATCCAGGGCTTCGGCGGGAAGTAGGGGCGCCCATGGTCTCGAAGATCATCGAGTTCTGCGCCCGGAACCGGCTCGTCGTCCTCTTCGGCGTGGCCATCGCCACCATGGCGGCGGCCTGGTCCATCTCGCGCACCAAGATCGACGCGATCCCCGACCTGACCGACCCCCAGGTGATCGTCTTCACCGAGTGGATGGGGCGCAGCCCCACCCTCATCGAGGACCAGGTCACCTACCCGGTGGTGTCGGCGCTGATCTCGGCGCCCAAGGTGGTGGACGTCCGCGGGTACTCGATGTTCGGCATGTCCTTCGTCTACGTGATCTTCGACGAGGGCACCGACATGTACTGGGCCCGCAGCCGGGTGAACGAGATGCTCGGCACGATCCGCGCGCGGCTCCCCGACGGCGTGGTGCCCACGCTGGGACCGGACGCCACCGGCATCGGCTGGGCCTTCCAGTACACGCTGGTCGACAAGAGCGGCAAGACCTCCATCGACGAGCTGCGCACCTTCCAGGACTTCTCGCTGCGCTACGCGCTGGGCAGCGTGCAGGGCGTCGCCGAGGTGGCGAGCGTCGGCGGCTACCAGAAGCAGTACCAGGTGACCATCGATCCCAATCGCCTCCGCGCCTACGGGGTCAGCCTCGAGGACGTGGTCGCGGGCCATCCGCGATTCCAACCGGGACGTGGGCGGGCGGGTCATCGAGATGTCCGGCCGCGAGTACTACGTGCGCGGCCGCGGCTACATCCAGGACATCGGCGCGCTCGCCTCCACCTCGGTGAAGGCCACCGGCCCTTCCGGCGTGCCGGTGCTGCTGCGCGATCTCGGCACCGTGCGCTTCGGCCCCGACATCCGGCGCGGCGCGCTCGACTGGAACGGCGAGGGCGAGGCGGTGGGCGGCATCGTGGTGGTCCGCTACGGCGAGAACACCCTCGAGGTGGTCGACCGGGTGAAGAAGCGGCTCGAGGAGCTGAAGACCGGCTTCCCGCCCGGGGTCACCGCCGAGGTGGCCTACGACCGGACCGAGCTCATCTTCCGCTCCATCGGCACGCTCAAGCGGGCGCTGCTCGAGGAGATGCTCACCGTCGCCGCGGTGATCCTCATCTTCCTGCTCCACGTGCGGTCGGCGCTGCTGCCCATGCTCTCGCTCCCCATCGCGGTGGCCCTGGCCTTCATCCCGATGTACCTGCTCGACATCCCGGCCACCATCATGAGCCTGGGCGGGATCGCCATCGCCATCGGAGCCACGGTGGACGCCGAGATCGTCATGATCGAGGCCTCCCACAAGCGGCTCGAGTCGGCGCCGCCCGGCGCCGACCGGCACAAGCTCCTCGCCGAGGCCGCCCGCGAGGTGACGCCCGCCATCTTCTTCTCGCTGCTCATCATCGCGGTGAGCTTCCTGCCGGTCTTCACGCTCACCGGGCAGGCCGGCCGGCTCTTCCGGCCGCTCGCCTTCACCAAGACCTTCGTCATGCTCTCCGCGGCGGTGCTCTCCATCACCTTCGCGCCGGCGCTGCGCGATCTCCTGCTCCGCGGGAAGATCCGCCCCGAGTCGCAGCACCCCATCTCCAGGGCCATCATCAAGGTCTACAAGCCGTTCGTCTTCGTGGCCCTTCGCTGGCCCAAGACCACCATCGCCCTCGGCCTGCTCGCCATCCTCTCCGCCGTGCCGCTCGCCATCCGGCTGGGCAGCGAGTTCATGCCGCCGCTCAACGAGGGCGACGTGCTGTACATGCCGACGACCTTCCCCGGCATCTCCATCGAGGAGGCCAAGGCCTCGTTGCAGCGCCAGGACCGGGTGCTGCGGTGCGTTCCCGGAGGTGATCTCGGTCTTCGGCAAGGTCGGGCGCGCCGAGACCGCCACCGACCCTGCGCCCATCACCATGCTGGAGACCACCGTGCGGCTGCGGCCGGCCTCCGAGTGGCGGATGGTGGAGCAGACGCGCTGGTACTCGGGCTGGGCGCCGGGGTGGCTGAAGACCCTGCTGCGCCCCATCTGGCCCGATCGGCGGCGCATCCAGTTCGAGGAGCTGACCGCCGAGATGAACCGGGCCACCCAGTTCCCGGGCTGGACGAACGCCTACACCATGCCCATCCGGGCCCGCATCGACATGCTCACCACCGGCGTCCGCACGCCGGTGGGCGTGAAGGTGATGGGCAGCGACCTCAACGAGATCGAGAAGCTCGGGGTGGCGCTGGAGCGGATCCTGGCGCCCGTGCCGGGGACCCGGAGCGTCTACTACGAGCGGAACACCGGCGGCCTGTACCTCGACATCTACCCCAATCGCGATGCCCTGGCCCGGCGCGGCCTCACCGTGGGTGACGTGCAGCGGACCATCGAGGCGGCCGTCGGAGGGGCGTCGGTCTCCACCACCGTGGAGGGCCGGGCCCGGTTCTCCATCAGCGTCCGCTACCCGCAGGACCTCCGCAGCGACGTGGAGCGACTGAAGCAGATCCTCGTCCCGGTTCCCTCGGCCGGCGGGCGCTCCGGCGGCGGCGGCGGGATGGGCGGCTCCGGGTCGCTCACGCCTCCCTCCATCCCGCGGCTCATGCTCGCCCAGGGAATGGGCGGTGGCGGTGGCGCCGCCCAGGCCCGCCCCCCGGCGGCAGGCTCCAGCGCCACCGACGCGCCGGCCCTCGACTGGTCCCGGCCTCCCCCCCAGCTCGAGCAGCTGCCCATGGGCGACCGCGCCCTGCGATCGGCGGGAAGCCCCGGGAGCGGGTCCTTCGTCCCGCTCGGGCAGGTGGCCGACATCCGCATCGTCGGCGGCCCGCCCATGCTCCGCGACGAGGGTGGACTGCTGGTCGGATACGTCTACGTCGACGTCGACCCCTCGGTGGACATCGGCGGGTACGTGGCCCACGCCAAGGAGGAGGTCGAGGAGGCGACCCGGGCCGGCGAGTTCGTCGTCGGCCCCGGATACTTCCTCAAGTGGACCGGGCAGTACGAGCTGCTCGAGAAGATGAACGAGCGGCTGCGCGTGGTGATCCCGCTCACCCTCATCATCATCATCGTGCTCCTGCTGTGGCACTTCCGGAACGTCACCGAGGTGCTCATCGTCCTGCTCTCGATCCCCTTCGCGCTGGTGGGGAGCGTCTGGCTGCTCTGGCTGCTCGACTACCGGCTCTCCACGGCGGTGTGGGTGGGGATCATCGCGCTGGTGGGGCTGGCCGCGCAGACCGGCATCGTCATGATCGTCTACATCGACACCGCCTACGAGCGGCGCCGGGCGGCGGGAAAGATCCGCGACCTCGACGACATCATCTGGGCCCACATGGAGGGCACGGTGATGCGGGTGCGCCCCAAGCTCATGACCGTGGGGACGATGCTCGTCGGTCTCCTCCCGCTGCTCTGGGCCACGGGCTCGGGCGCGGACGTCATGAAGCGGATCGCCGCCCCCATGGTGGGAGGCCTCATCACCTCGGCCTTCCTCACCCTGGAGATCATCCCGGTGGTCTACACCTACTGGCGGCACGAGCAGCTGCTCTGGGAGAGGCTCGAGCCCCTGGACGCGGCCCGCCTTCGCCGCCTGCGTCGCCTCACGGCGATCCAGCAGGCAGGGTGGGTGATCCTCGTCGCCATCGGCGCCGCAGCCATCTACACCGGCTGGCCCAGGCCCTTGCTGGTGGCCACCCTGATCGTCCCCGCGCTGGCCATCGGCGGAGGGCTCTTCCTCTACCTCCGGGAGCGGCCGGCGGCCCGGCGCCTGGTGTGGCCCGAGCAGGTCCGGAAGGCGGCGGCGTGACCGGCGCAGCCCTCCGTGTCCTCCGCCTTGCCCCGGGGCTCGTCTTCGGCTAATTTCCGCGCCCCGACCCCATCGTCTAGAGGCCCAGGACTCGGCCCTTTCAAGGCCGTAACCGCGGTTCGAATCCGCGTGGGGTCATTTCACAGCCCGTTCCTGCTTGCAGGAACGGGCATGTTTTTTTCCTGGCGGCCGGTGGGAAGCGGGTCACCTCACCCCTGCGCCACCCTGCGCAGCTCGAGCAACTCCTCGACCTCGGCGCCGAAGCCGGCCAGGACACCGGCCGGGTCCGGGATCACCGCCGCGTCGCACTGGAGTCCCAGCCAGACCTTGCCGGCGTAGCTGAGGAGGGATACGCCCAGCGCCAGCCGCCCGGCGCTGGGCACCCAGAACATCGCCTCGCGGAGCCGGGACCCGGCGATGGCGATCTCGTGCCTCGGCCCCACCACGTTGGTGACCACCGCGGTTCCCTTGGCCGCGAAGATCCGCAGCGCCAGGTCGAACACCGGCCGGGGCGCCACTCCCACGGCCCAGAGCACCTGGTAGACGGCCAGCGCCTGGGGCGAGTCCTTGAGCGCTCGCATCCGGCGGCGGACCTCGAAGAGCCGGTCCAGGGGATCCTCGATCCCCACCGGCAGCGCGAGGAAGACCAGGCCGAAGCGGTTTCCCAGCCGGCCGGCCGCCTCGGGGCGCCGGAGGTTCACCGGCACCACGCCGCGCACGTCGAGATCCCGGAGCGTCTCGCCCCGGGCCAGGAGGGACCGGCGCAGGGCGCCGGCCAGGACGGCCATGAGCACGTCGTTCACCGTGGAGCCGGTGGCGCGGCCGATGGCCTTGAAGTCGTCGAGGTCGATGGGACGCGACCAGGCGGCGACCTTCTCCCGGCCGAGCGGCCCCTTGAGGCCGGTGGGTGGATCGTCGTCGAGCGCCAGGAGCCCGAGGAGCGCCCCGGCGCTCCCCGAGGCGAGCCGCGCCAGGTCCCCGATGCGCCCGGGGTGGGCCAGCAACGCGGCGGCGCCCCGCAGCGCCCGTTCACCCATGGTGATTCCGAAGGAGGCGCTGGACCGCCGGTGGCGCGTCTCCGGCTCGGGCGTGCCGTCGGCCATGGAGAGCAGCACGTGCACCAGCGCCAGGCCGTCCCCGATGCAGTGGTGGATCCGGGCGACGATGGCGGACCCGCCCTGGAAGTGCTCCACGAAGTGCATCGACCAGAGCGGCCGGTCGGGTGGGAGCGGCTCGGAGAGCAGGCGGCTCACGTAGGCCTGGAGCGCGGGTTCCCCTGCCCCGGGTCCGAGCCGCACGACCTCCAGGTGCCGCCCGAGGTCGAACTCCGGGTCGGGCTCCCAGGATGGCAGGCCGACGCCGGCGAAGGGGGGGACGACCCGGCTCCGGAATCGCCGGAAGCGCAGGACCCGCTTCTCGACGAGCTCGCGCAGCCGGGCCACCGGGACGGGGGTGTCCAGCACCAGCACGCCGGTGACCACCATCAGGTTCACCGGATCGTCCATCCGGAGCCAGGACGCGTCGACGTTCCGGAACGGAGTGCGCATCGGGTCAGGCGAGCAGGTGGTGGAGCCCGGACTTCTCGAGCCAGGCCCGGTAGACCGGATGGATGGGGTTCGTCACCGGGGCGAGCTGCAGGAGCGTGAGCGGCGGCCCGGACAGCTTCACGCGCCCCAGCGCGATCGCCAGCGGCACGCTCTCCTTCCCCTGGAAGAACCGGTTGGCCACGTCGCTCGCCATCCGCATCGTCACCACCGGCTCCCAGTCGGCGGCGCCCCAGGTCCAGCGCAGGAACTTCCCCTTCGCCTCGTCGGCCTCGGGTGCACCGGTCACGTTGAACTCGAGCCCCAGGTCGGTGACCAGGAACCGGTGCGGAGCGTGGGCGTCGCGCAGCTTGCGCCCCACCTCGGGGGTCTCGTTCATGAGCTCGAAGATGCGCTCGAAGACGCGTCGGAACTCGGCCTCGTCGCGGAATCCCTTCACGGCTTGCCTCCCGGTGGGGCTGCGGGCACGAAGCCGGGGAGGCGGGCGACCGCCTCCAGGATGGTGTCGCAGGCCGCCCGGTCGTCGGCCGGTTCCCGACCTCCCTTGTCGCAGAGCGCCGCGTACGCGCGCAGGATGTCGGGGCAGTCGCTGGCGCCGGAGTAGGCCATCTCCTCCTCGCACTTCTGCGCCAGGATGGCGGCCATCAGGAGGTTGGCCTCCGCCTCGGTGGGGGAGTTCAGCCCCAGCAGCTCGGGGTTCGCGAGCATGGTGTCGCGGATGGGCTGGCGGACCGCCCGGAAGTCCTTCAGGCTCCCGCACACCAGCGCGGCGCGCCCGACCAGGCGCCGGACGTAGACGTCGACCACCTCTCGCGTCTCCCCCTGATCGCGGTTGCTGGCGTGGAAGCGCGCGACCCGGTCGACGCTGCGCGCGGCCCGCTGCAGGGCGCGGCAGTCGTCGGTGCCGGCGAGCGAGGTGAGGATGGCCCGGACCGCGGCGCGCCGCACGTCGTCGAGCTTGTCGCGAGGCGCGCCCCGGAGCTCCTGGGAGAGCGACTCCTCGAGCATGATCATGGCCTTCTCGTCGTAGACGGGGTCGCGGACGAACTCCTGAAGGAGCGCGTACCCCACCAGCCGCTTGTCGGCGTTCGCGGAGTCGGTGGCCAGCATGCTGGTCTCGAAGAAGGCGCGGTACTTGTCGGCCTGGCTGGCGCGGGCGAACTCCTTGTTCCACTTCTCCTGCTCGGTCCGGTCGCGGTGCTCCTGCTGCTGCTTGTTGGTCCAGGACTGGTAGGCGTTCACCATCAGTCCGGCAAGGGCCACGTAGCCCACCAGGGCCGGTCCGGCCAGGGCGAAGCGGGAGCGACGCGCCTTCCGCTCCGAGCGGAGCCGGTGCAGCTCCTCGGCCGCCTTCATGCGCTGCAGCTCGTCCAGCGTGGCGCTGCGGGCCAGCTCGGCCGGGTCGGCGTCGGGATCGGGGACCGGGGGCGTGGGTAGAGGGTCGGCCATTGGGCGAGCCTACATCGCCCGTTGCCAGAATGGCGGGGGTGCCGGACGGGCCTTGCCAGAATGGCAGGGGGCCGGCCCGGGACGAGCGCAACCTCCCGGACCCAGGCCCGATCCCCGTGGGCACGCCGGTTGCTCCACGAGCCTGCGGCCCCGGACCCTTCCCCGGGGCCAGGAGGTCCAGATGCCTTCCCTGTCCCGCCGCCAGAACCCGCTCGTGCTCCTCGTGGAGGACGACACCGGCCTCCGCGAGGCCGTCGTCCGCGGCCTCACCAAGGCCGGCTACCAGGTCGCCTCGGCGGGGAGCCGCCGGGAGGCGGTCCAGTCGGCCCACGACCTCGTCCCGGACGCCGTGGTCATGGACGTCCTGCTCCCGGACGGACAGGGTCCGGACGCCGCCGCGGAGATCCGGCGCCAGGAAGGGCTCGCCGCCGTCCCGGTGCTCTTCGTGACCGCCAAGGCGCCGGCCGCGGTGGGGGACACCCTCTTCCCCGCGCCCGTGCTCTTCAAGCCCTTCACCTACCGGCAGCTGGTGGCGTCGGTGCGCGCGCTGGTCACGGGTCCTCGATCCGCCGCGCCAGCCCGGTGACGTAGGGCTGGAATCCCTTGCCGGGCGGGGCGATGGAGAGGGAGACCTCCACGACGTCCGCTCCGCGCCGGGCGTACACCAGCCGGAACCGGGGACCGGGCGCGCCCGGGTCGCTCTCGAAGATCAGCGTGCCCGCCTCGCTGCGGACCGTGTAGCGGATGACGTGCCCCTCGTCGTCCCAGTAGAGGGCCTGGAGGCCGTGCCCCTTCGGGTAGAGGACCATCAGGTCCTCGTGGGTCGTCCCCTTCGCCTCGCCGGGGCGTGGCCCGAACTCGGACCGGTTGCGCCGGACGGCCACCTTTCCGTCGAGCTCGATGGCGAAGGTGAATCCACCACCCACCGCATCGCCGGGCTTTCCTCCGCCCGACTCGGCCTTCCAGGTGCCGACGAGGAAGCGCAGGGCGGCCCAGGGGTCGGCCGACTTCGCCGCGGGAGTCGCCGTGGGTGGAGCGGCGAGCAGGAGCGAGAGCGCCAGGAGCGGGAGAGCCATCAGCCATCCTCGATAGCAAGGAAGGTGAAGAAGTCGACGAATTGGGCGAGGGGAATCCGGAACGCGCCGTTCACCCGATCGTATCCGTTTTCCGGGCCGTCGTGACCAACGGGGTGGAGGAGGATCAGCCGTGACTCAGGGGTGCCGGGCACCCCACGGATGAGGCATCCCAAGTGGGCGGTATCCTTAAGGGCCAGGGACGGCCTCGCAGATGCAGCTCAATGTAGGTGCATGACGTCCCTGCGCCTCGCCGTCGCCCTGATCGTCGCCGCCCTGGCCGCTCCGGTCTGGGGCGGAAGCGCGACCGGGTCGTTCTCCGTGACGCTGCGGGTCCTGCCGCGAGTCCGGACCGGTCTGCCGGAAGGGCAACGTCCCGCCTTCGTGAGCACGGCCGGGGCCCCTGCCCTTCCCTGCGGGGCGGAAAACTCGGCGACCTGTGTCGCGGCCGCGGCGGCTGTGGCGAAGAGAGCCTCCCCGCCGACCGCGCCGGTGATCGTCACGGTGCTTCCCGACGGTTCGCCGACGGCCGTCGTCGATCGCTAGCCTATCGCGCCGCCACACGCTGCTGCGCGTCACACCTCACCGTGCCCAGATCCTGTACTCCCGCGCTGTCGGGGATGGCGAGCGTCGCCCTGCACGTTCCTCCGCGCCACGTGACGTCCGCAGCGTGCATTCCAGGGCGCGCTCCCTCCAGGAAGAAACGGCCGTCGCCGGAGGTGGCAGCGCGAAGCTCCGTCCCGTCCTGCACCACCACCAGTTCCCCTCCGCCCGGGGCGGCCTGATCACCCGCGGCGAGCTGAAGGCGCCCGACGACGGCCCGGATTGGCGTGACGTCAAACCGGACCACCATGCCGCCCTTCCGGAACGGCGCAACCAGTTGCTCGACCTTCCCCACCTCATAGTCCATGGGAATGTCGGCGGCGCGGATGGAAAGGCGGTTGGAGTATCGGGCCAGCAGGGAGGGCACGAGGAGGTCGCCGTGGTCGTCGGTCACGCCCGCCGCCTGGTTTTCCAGGTAGGTCGTCACTCCCGGGACGCCCACGCGAACCAGTGCATATGCCTCCTCGACCGGGCGCGTGGCGAATATCCGGTCCCCTGCGACCACGATGCCTCCAGCGGCGCGGACCGCGCCCGAGGTCACCGAGTTCAGCTGGTCCAGCTGCGCCTCGTAGCGTCCGAAGCCCGTCTGGTACTGGGCTAGGCCGGAGGCTCGGGTCGCAGCCTGGGAGAGGTCCCCCTCCAACCGGTATCCATAGCCCGGTCCCACTGGCAGGGGACGAGCGACGCCGGCACTGCCGCCGGCACCCAGCGTTCCTGCAGCGGCCGACGCCTGGGCCGTCGTCTGGTTGCCGAGCGCCCAGGACAACGAAAGGAGCCCGCTCGGACCCGGCGCCGGTCCCCCAGCGGTCTGCGTCGCGGACGCGAGGACGGTGAGCCCCTGCCCGAGGTAGTAGCTGAGGCGAAGGGACGCCTGCGCCGAGTCGCCTGCCTCGCGCCACCGTGAGGCCGTCACGTCGAGCCCCAGGGTCATGCGGTCGAGCGGGGTCACGGAGAAGTTCGCGCCGAGGTCCGCGAGGGACCGGTCCTGCCAGGGATCGAGCGCAGCGGTCGCGAATCCGGCGGTGGAGCCGCGAAGCCGGAGCCCGCCTCCCCAGCGCCTTCCCGACCACGCCCACCCGAGCGCCCCGGCGGCGCCGCCCGTCCCCTGGGCCACGCTCCCGACCACCTCGGCGTCCACCTGGCCGAAGATCGTGCCCACGGTGATCGAGGGGCCGCCCATGAGGCGATCGAGCGATGCTTCCGCCCGTCCACCGATCGTCAATACGTCGTCGATGCCGATCCGGTGCCGCCCCAGCGCGACCGGGCGCCCGTAGGCGACGCTCGACGTCTCGATCTGGTTCCGGACGAACCCGAGGGTGTACGCAAAGTCGCTGAGCCCAGGCGCGAGCAGCGACGGAGCCATGTTGGCCCGGAGGTCGAAGACCTGCTCGCGGCCGAAGGAATCGCGCACCACGGTGCGCACGTCGCTGGCCCCGCTCACGATCGGGATGTTGGTGAGGTCGAGGGTCCCCGCCGGGATCGACTGCTGCCGGACCATCATCCCGTTCACCCAGACCTCGACGGTGGACGGTGTGGCGGCGAACGCGGTGAAGGACGGGCGCGGCGCGACGACCATGTACGGGTCGAGGCTGAAGTTGCGAGCCCAGGTCACGCCCCCCACCACGCCTGACGATCCGATCGCTCCCGCCGAGACGACCGCGTCGCCCACCACCAGGGACTCGAGCCGGGAGAGGAAGTCGTAGGTGAAAGCGGAGATCCCCCGCACGGGAACTCCCGTCGACTCGATCGAGAAGGCCGAGGTGAGGAGGGCGGGACCGGAGCTCACCCCGACCTCGCCGAATCCCGACGCCGCACCACGGAGGTCCACCTGTGCCGCGTAGTTGACGAACCCGCTCGTGGAGTCGCCCAGGAGCGTCCCCACCGGCCGCTCGTTCCCGATGTCGACTCGAGCCGAGGCCATGAGCGCCGGGCCGACGGTGAGGTCGAGCGTGAGCGTCCGTTCGTCCAGCGCGAAGCGGAGCTGGGGCGCGAGGGAGCCGAGCGACACCCATTCCCTGCCATCCTGCCTGCGACGCGACCCCTCGAAGCTCTGGACGCCGTACTCGGCCAGTGCCTCGATCGGGAGCCACGCGTCCTCGCCCTGGAGCAGGACGAGCGACTCCCCCTTTCGCTGACCGTTCATGCGGACGTCGAGGTTGGCGCGGAGCGCCGGTACGGCAGGAGCGGGCTCGGGCGCGACGGCCAGGGCCGGAGCGGCATCGAGCGCGAGCCAGAAGGCCACCGCCGCGATGACGAGGCCCCGGTTCACGGCCTACGGCGCACACGGATCGGACTTGGTCAGCCTGGCGCGGACGACCTCGCCCGTGAACTGGGCCGCGACCTCGAACTCCCGGACGGAGGCGCACGCGTCCCGCGGGACGGTGGCCTCATACTCGCGGACGCCCCCGGCGAGCACGTACCAGGCCGCCAGGTCGGACTCGAAGGCGACCTTGCCCCCCGCAGCGACGCCGAGCAGCTTGACCGAGTCGGGCCTCACGTGGACGGTGCCCTCGTTCACCAGGCGAAACGTGACCTTCCCGGACTGGACGGCGAGGTCCGCCACGAAGGCCTTCTCGACCACCTTCACCGGGGCCAGGAACACGGGAATGAGCAGGCGCGTGAGCATCCGGACCTGCGCCCCGGCTTCGGGGGTCTCCGGGGGAGCCATCTCCTGGAGGATGATCCGGTAGGTCCGCTCGACGGCGCCGAAGGGGACGACCGCACCGACCCGGACGTTCCGCTCCTCGCCCGGCGCCACGGTGAGAACCGGCGGGTAGACCGCGATCTCCTCCGTGGGAGACAGGTTCATCTCGCCGGTCGCACCCTGGCTCCAGGCGCGGGCCTGGAGCTCGAAGCGCGCCGTCTCCTTGCCCTGGTTGCGGACGGCGACGATCGCGCTCCGGCTCGCCGGCGACAGGGTCACCAGGACCGGGCCGACCTGCACCTCGGCCGCGCGCGCCGCCCCCGCGCCCGTCAGGAGCGCGGAGGCGAGGAACGCGGTGGCGGCGAGGCGCGGGATCATGGCTAGTAGGTCACCGTGACGAGGACGGTATCGCTGTAGTTCCCGGCCGCCACGTCGGCACCGATCGCCGGACGGACCGTGGCGACGTAGTCGCGAGCCACCGACGTCGTGATGTCGGCCGCCGGCACCACGAGCGCAGTCGTCGTCCAGGGCGTGGACCCGTTGGGCTGGAGGATCGCGTAGGGGATGCTCCCCCCCGTGCCCGTCATGTTGAATCCCGTCGTGGAGCTGAGCGCCACGCTGTAGCCCGTGCCCCGGACGCACCGGACGGAGATGGTCCCGGTTGCGCTCAACTGGGTCGCGGAGACGGGGTCGTACGAGGCGAAGTTGACCGCTCCCGCCGGGCCCGACACGACACAGGACTTCGCGACCGTGGCCGACACGGTCATGTTGGCGGTGACGCTCTGGGCCTCCGCGACCCCGGGGGCGAGAGCGACGGCGGCGGCGATCGCGACGGCGGCACCGAGGAGGATCCTGGAGAAGCTGCGCATGTCGTGTCCTTTCGTTTGGTTCTTGCTCGCTGTGACGGGCACCACGCCCGAATACCTGTCGGGTGGCTCCAAGCACACCCGGTGCCAAGACCCGCCCCTGCCAAGCCCTGGTCTTTCCAAGCTGTGAGTGGATGTCGCCTGACCAATCTCGTCACATCCAGTCCATCTCCACTGGCGCTTTCTGACAGGCGAAATCGGCCCCCACCGTACGTGGCCGCGCATTCGAGGCAAGAAAATGGTGTGCCACGGCGCGCCCCCTGGCATGAAGTGGCGCGGACCCGGGTGCGGGTTAACATGCCCCGGGTGAGCCGCCTCCGAGCCGCCGTCGCCGCGACCCTGGTCGCCCTCGCCGGCAGAGCCGACGCCGAGTGCACGGTCTTCACATCCGCGGGTCCGGCCTTCGGCACGTACGACACGCTCTCGTCCACTCCCCTCGACGCCGTGGGGAGGATCTCGTACCAGTGCTCGCGAGAGAGGCCGACCGTGCAGCTCTCGACCGGCAGTTCGGGGAGCTACACGGCGAGGACCCTGCGCAGCGGAACGGGGACGCTCCAGTACAACCTCTACGTGAACGCGTCGCGCTCCCGGGTCTGGGGCGACGGCAGCGCCGGGACGTTCACCGGCTCGGGAAACCCGGGAAACGTCACGAGGACGCTCTCCATCTACGGACGCATCCCGGCCCGGCAGGACGCAGCCTCCGGATCCTATTCTGATACCATCCTGGTCACGTTCGTCTTCTGAAGGAGGCTTGCCCGTGACCGAAGTGAGGTGGACGTTCCTCGCCACGATGGTGGCCGTGGCGCAGCTGGCCCTGGGCCTTCCCCTCCCCGCCTCGGCCGAGGACGCCTGCCTCGCGGACGCGAAGCGGCTGTGCTCCACGATTCCCACCGGCCAGGGGCGCGTGTACTACTGCCTCCGGTCCAGCTGGAACCAGCTCTCGGAGGGTTGCCGGGAACTCGTCGACTGGGCCCAGAAGCGGGCCAACGAGGTGGCGCTCGACTGCCAGGCGGACGCCTTCTCCTACTGCCAGGGAGTTCCGGCCGGAAAGGGGCGCCTCTACGCCTGCCTGGCCGGGCACCGCGACCAGATCTCCTCGGAGTGCACGAAGGCCCTCACCGCCGTCGACTGGTTCGTCTCCGCGTGCGGCGCCGACCGTGACCGGCTCTGCTCCGGGGTCCCGGCGGGCGAGGGAGGCGTCATCGCCTGCCTGGTGACGGCCCGCGACCAGCTCTCCCCGGCGTGCCAGGCCGTCTTCTGGCCGTGATCCCGCGAGACTGACTCAATCTTCGCTTACTGATCGGCGTCAACGACCGGCCCCGGTGGTGGGGAGAAGCTTCGACCCTTGAAGCGGGTCCCCGTCCTCGCCGTTCCCCTGCTGCTCGCCGTGGCGTGCGCCCACGCACCGGCGGCCTCCACCGCGGCGGGAGGCATCGAGATCCTCCAGCCCGGCGGCGAGGAGGAGGCCGCCCTGCAGGTGGCTCGGGTGCTCCCCGACGCGCTGGGTCGGGTCGAGCGCTGGGGAAGCCTCTCCGCGCCGGTGGTGGTCCGCATCCAGCCCACGGGCGACGCCCTCGCCGCGGCGGCGGGGCGCCCCGGGGACACCTGGCTGCGCGGATGGGCGCGGTACGGGTCGGTCGATCTCCAGTCTCCCCGGACCTGGACCCGCGGACGCGCCAGCGACGCAGCCGTCGCCACCCTGCTCTCCCACGAGCTCACCCACTGCCTGCTCTTCCAGCGCATCGGCGGGGACTGGGCGCGGCGCGACGTTCCGCCCTGGTTCGAGGAGGGCATGGCATCCTTCACCGCCGGTGAGCGGCACGCCCGGGCCGACGCAGCGGCGCTGGCCCCCGGATCGGCCGGACGTCCCTTCGACGCGGCGCTCGCCTACGGGACCGCGGACCGGGCCTTCCGGTACCTCGTCGCCCGGCACGGCGAGGACTCGGTGCGCGGGGTCCTCGACGGCCTGGCCGGCGGCCAGGGTTTCGCGATCGCCTTCCAGGGGGCGACCGGGGCGACCGTGGCGGACTTCGAGGAGGCGCTGCGCGCCCACCTCCGGGCCGCCACCGCGGTCCGCTAGTTCACGGTGAGTTCCAGATGTTGGCGACGAAGTCGTGCTCGACGCGGTCCGCGTCGGACTCCGTGTCGGCTGGCTCCGCGCTCCCGGCGCCGTCCCGGAGCTCGGTGACCTGGACCGTCGAGGCCGCCTGGAAGGCCTTCGCCTCGGCCTCCTGTTCCCGGATGAGCTCCTCACCCACGCGGTCCTGCTCCGTCGCCTCCGAAGCCGGCGGGTCGTACGCGAACGCCAGGACCGAGATCGACACCCCAGCCGCCGCCAGCACTGCACGGGTCATGCGCTTCATGGTTCGCTCCTCCCCGCGGCGCTCGACCTTCCGGCCGCGGCGCGCGGGACCCTAGGCGGCGGGGACCCCTCCGGCCCGGGTCAGGCGGGGCGACCCGAGGTGAGGACCCTGGCCGGGGGAGAAAAAGAACCGATACGACCGGAACCCGGCGTCAGGTCCCGTCGCGCCAGGGCGTGCTGGCCCGGAGCGCGGCGAGGATCGCGCGGGAGCTGGGCGAGCGGTTGAGCGTGTAGAAGTGGATCCCGGGCGCGCCGCGCCGGAGCAGGTCGGCGGCCTGGAGGCTGGCGTAGGCCACCCCGAACTGCAGCGAGGCGTCCGGATCGGCGCGACGGACCTCCAGGGCCGCCTGCAGCGGCGGCGGGATGGATGCGCCGCACATCGCGGTGAAGCGCTCGATCTGGTCGACGCTGGTCAGGGGCATGACCCCGGGCAGCACCGGGGCCGTGATCCCGGCGGCGCGGGCCCGCTCGACGAAGCGGAAGTAGTGGGCGTTCTCGAAGAAGAGCTGGGTGACCAGGAAGTCCACGCCGGCGTCCACCTTCACCTTGAGGTGGGCCAGGTCGCGCGACAGGTCGCGCGTCTCGGGGTGTCCCTCCGGGTAGGCCGCCCCTCCCACGCAGAAGCGCCAGCGCTCCGGCTGGGAGCGGACGAACGCCACCAGGTCGCTGGCGTGCGCGAAGCCGTCCGGGTGGGCTGCGAAGGTCTTCTCGCCACGCGGCGGGTCGCCGCGGAGGAGCAGGACGTTCTGGATCCCGGCGGCCGCGACCTCGTCCAGGACGGCGGCGATCTCCTCTCGCGCCGGAGCCGACGCAGGTGACGTGGGCCACCGGCTCGACCTCGACGTCGCGCTTGAGCCGCTTCACCAGGTCGACCGTGCGCGCCCGCTCCGAGCCCCCGGCGCCGTAGGTCACCGACACGAAGCCCGGCCCGAGCGGGCGAAGGGCCTCGACGGTCCGGAATAGCTGCCGCTCCCCCTCGTCGGTGCGCGGGGGGAAGAACTCGAAGGAGAAGACCGGCTCGCCGCGCTCCCGGGCGAACCGGAGGATGTCCGTGACCTTCACAGGGCCGCGAGTATATTCCGGCGGAGAGGACGCACGCGAGAATGAGCACCGAAAAGCCCGCCCGGGCGGCGCGCTACATCACCCCCGAGGGCTTCCAGCGCATCGCGGCGGAGCACCAGCACATCTGGACCGTGGCGCGCCCGCGGGTGGTCCGCGAGGTCGAGGCCGCTGCCGCGCTCGGGGACCGCAGCGAGAACGCCGAGTACGTCTACGGGAAGAAGAAGCTGCGCGAGCTCGACCGCCGCCTGCGGGAGCTCTCCGTGCGGATGGACTCCCTCACGGTCGTGGACCCGAAGCCCCACCCCTCGGGTCGGGCCTACTTCGGCGCCTGGGTCACGGTGGAGCACGACGACGGCACGGAGCGGCGATATCGGCTGGTCGGACCCGACGAGTTCGACGTGGAGGCCGGCCTGATCAGCGTCGACGCTCCGCTGGGGCGGGCTCTCCTGGGCAAGCGGGAGGGGGACGTGGTGCAGGTGCGTCGCCCGGCCGGGACGGTGGAGGTCACGCTGGTGGAGATCTCCTGGGAGGCGCGGGCGTGAGCGGGGCACCGGAGGTGATCCGGGACCGGGCCGCGCAGCGGGCGCTGCTGGAGCGATTCACCCGGGAGCGACCGACGGCGCTGCTCCTCGACCCCGCCGCTCCGGCGCTCCTCGACGTCTTCTCGGGCAAGGTCCTCGCAGTCGACTTCGGCCGGCTCGAGGGAGTGGCGGAGGCCCGGAACCGCGACACCGGCGCTCCCTATCTCGCCCTCCTCCGCGACGACGGGCGGCAGGTGATCCTGGCCGACGTGGGCATCGCCTTCGAGCCCGTCGCCGCCGCCACCGGCCCCCTGCCCGGCCTCCCCGCGGTGGTCTGCTTCCGGGACTTCGCCGCCACCGCCGGGCGGATCGAGCACCTGCTCGTGGACCACCCCGGGGAACCCGTCACCCGTGACCACCTCGACCTCTTCCTGTTCCTCGTCGCGCTCGTCGACGGGGCCCGCGCGGTGGGCTTCGACGTCTCCGCCGAGGAGCGGCGCCTGGAGCGGATCCTGGGCGAGATCGAGGCCCGCCGGTCGGACGACGACGAGGCCTCCTAGGCCTCGGCCTCGGGGGCGACCCCGGCCATCTCCACCAGCCGCTGCCACAGGGCGTCGGACCCCGTTCCCTCCACGGCCGAGAACGGGATGGCCTCGCCGCGAGGCACCCCGAGGTCCGTCTCGGCTGCCCGCAGCGCCGCGCCGCGCTTGCTGCGGACCATCTTGTCCATCTTGGTGACCGCCACCACCACGTGCCGGCCGGTGGACCGGAGGAAGGAGAGCGCCTCGTGGTCGCTGGGCTGGGGCGGGTGGCGCCCGTCCACGATGAGGACCACTGCACGGAGGGGCCCGCGCTCGCGCAGGTAGGTCTCGATCATCGCGACCCAGCTCTGCCGCTCGTCCTTGGAGACCTTGGCGTACCCGTAGCCGGGGAGGTCGGCGAACCGGATCTTGGTCACCTTCCGTGCACCCGAGGGCTGGACCTCCAGCTCGAAGAACTGCAGCGCCCGGGTGCGTCCGGGCGTGTTGGAGACGCGGGCCAGCCCCGGCTTCCGGGAGAGCGCGTTCAGCATGGAGGACTTCCCCACGTTGCTGCGCCCCACGAAGGCGAACTCGGGCACGTCGGGAGGCGGGGGCCAGTCCGGCCGGTTCACGGCGGTACGGAGGAAGTCTGCGCGAAACACGCGAAAGGGCATGGCGCGACTATAATGCCTCATGGTCCGGCGAACCCTCCTCCTCGCGGCGCTTCCGATCCTCCTCGTCCTTCCCGGGACGGCTCTCGCCCGCTCCTGGCAGGGGATCACCCCGGGTCAGAGCACCCAGGCCGACGTGGTGGCTCGCTTCGGCGAACCGTCCACCAAGGGGAAGCTCGAGGGGCGCACCGCGCTCGTCTACAAGGGGGACCAGGCCATCGTCGGCACCCGCCAGGCCCAGTTCCTGGTGGCGGAGGACGGGCGGGTGGCCGAGATCAACGTCTTCCCGTCGTCCCAGCTCGAGAAGGACGCGGTCCTCGGCACCTTCGGGAAGGACCCGCACAAGACCTTCACCGACGACTTCCGGACCGTCTGGCTCTACCGCGGGATCGGCGTGGTGGTCTTCTTCGGGAAGGACGGCGTGGTCGAGGCCATCCGCTTCCAGGCGGCCGACCGATCGGCCCGCCCCGCCCCGGCCGCGCAGGAGAATTCCGCGGCGCCCGCTCCCGGACCGGCCGCACCGGCGGCGGCCCCCGCCGGACGCTGACGGTCCGCGTGCGCCTGGTCGGCCTCACCGGTGGCATCGCCAGCGGCAAGAGCACGCTCGCGGCGGCGCTCCGGGCCCTCGGCGCCCCCGTGATCGACGCCGACGCGCTCGCGCGTGCCGCGGTCGGCCGGGACACGCCGGCGCTCCAGGAGATCGCCCGGGAATTCGGTCCCGGCGTCATCGGGCCGGACGGCGAACTCGACCGAAAGGGCATGGCTGCGCTGGTCTTTCCCGACCCCGTCGCACGCGCCCGCCTCGAGGCCATCGTCCACCCGGCCGTTCGCGCCGCGGTCGCCTCCGAGACCGCCCGCCTCGCCGCCTCCGGTCATGACCTGGCCTTCTACGACGTCCCCCTGCTCTACGAGCGGGGCCTCGAGCGGGAGGTCGACTGCGTGGTGGTCGTGCACGCTCCCCGCGCCCTCCAGCTCGAGCGCCTCCAGGCGCGCGACGGGATGACCCGCGCCGAGGCCGAGGCTCGCCTCGACGCCCAGCTCCCCATCGACGAGAAGGCCGGGCGTGCCGACGTGGTGGTGTCGAACGAGGGGGACGTGGCCGCCCTCCGCTCCCGGGCGGTCCCGCTCCTCGCCGCCCTGCGCGCCGGCCTGGGGCGCCGCCTTCCCAACGCGCCCCCGGCGCGCTATTGACGGGATCGATGCCAGACACGCTCGGCACCACCCTGTTCACCGGCTACCCGGGCTTCATCGGGCGGCGCCTCGTCCACCGCATGCTGGAGGGGGGCTTCCCGGGACGGCTCGTCCTCCTCGTGCAGCCCACCCAGGCCGCCACCGCGCGCGCCGAGGTGGCGCGCCATGGCCCCCCGTCCCGGGTCGAGGTCTGGGAGGGCGACGTCTCGGCCATGCACCTCGGACTCTCCGGCGGGGAGTGGAAGTCCCTGGTCCGCGACGTCACCAGCGTCTGGCACCTGGCCGCCGCGTCCCGTCTCGACTCGGCCAGCGACGTGGCTCGCCGCGTGAACGTCGAGGGAACGCGCAACGTCCTCGAGCTGGCCCGGGCGGCGGTCCGCCCGCCGCGCCTCCACCACTTCTCCTCCGCCTTCGTCGCCGGCGACCGCCGGGGCGTCATCATGGAGGACGAGCTCATGGTGGGGCAGCACTTCCGCACCCCCTACGAGCAGAGCAAGGCGCGCGCGGAGGAGCTGGTTCGACGGGCCATGGGGGACGTCCCCACCACCATCTACCGGCCCGCCATCGTGGTGGGCGACTCCCGCACCGGCGAGATCGACCGGTTCGAGGGCCCCTACTACCTGGCCATCCTCCTCGTCACCTCTCCGCTGGCGGTGCCCCTGCCCCTCCCCGGCGACGGCGGCGCGCCGCTCAACGTCGTCCCGGTCGACTTCCTGGTCGAGGCGACGCTCGCCATCGCCCGCAACCCAGCCTCCGTGGGGAAGACGGTGCACCTCGTGGACCCCGCGCCGCTGTCCGCCCGGCGGGTCTACGAGATGATCGCCCAGCGGGCGCACCGCCGCATGCCCAGGGTCTCCCTTCCCCACAAGATGGTCGACGCGGTGCTCTCCCTGCCCATCCTGGAGCGCTTCTCCCGCCAGCAGCGGGCGGCCATCGAGTCGGTGAACCAGCTCGCCTTCTACAATCCCCACAACCTGCTCGAGCTCCTCGACGGCACCGGCGTGCGCTGTCCTCCCATCACCAGCTACCTCGACAGGCTCATCGAGTTCGTCCGCGACCACTTCGAGCAGCGCCAGGCCGTGACCCGGGAGGCCGACGACGACCCGCTGGCCCCGCCCGAGGACGTCCCGGAGGAATCCCCGTGAAGATCGCATCCGACTTCCACGTCGGGGACTCGTTCGAGCTCGTGCGGCAGGCGGACCGCTACAGGCCCATCTACTACGCGGCGGTGTCGGGCGACTTCAACCCCATCCACATCGACAGGGAGTTCGGGCAGGCAGCCGGGTTCCCCGACGCCATCCTCCAGGGGATGTGCACCATGGCCTGGCTGGCCGACGCCTGCACCGCCTACCTGGGCGACCCCGCGCGCGTGAAGCGGATCCGGGTGCGCTTCTCCCGCCCGGTGGTGGTGGGCGACGTGGTCACCTTCCGGGGCCGCTGCGTTTCCGTGGAAGGACCGGTGGTCCGCCTCGAGGTCGAGGCCCGGAACCAGCGCGGCGAGGACGTCCTGAAGGGGGCCTCGGCCGAGGGCTGGGTGGAGCGCTGATGCCCATCGACCCGCGACACGTGGGGCGCCGCTACGGCCCCTTCCGCAACACCGTCTGCGCGGAGCAGATCCGCGCCTTCGCCATCGCCGTCTCCGGCGGCGTTCCCGGATACTTCGGGTCCGCGCACGGCGACCCGCACCCCTGGAGCGTCGACGACGAGGCGGCGCGCCGATCGCCGCACGGGGCGCTGGTGGCGCCGCCCACCTTCGGCGTCACCTTCGCCATGAAGCCCTTCGCGCTCGCCTGCTCCGACCCGGAGCTGGGACTGGACCTGATGCGGCTCCTCCACGCCGAGCAGGAGTTCGAGCACGGCGCGCCGGTTCGACCGGGAGACGAGCTCACCACCGAGGGGGAGATCGTGGAGGTCCGGAGCCGCGGGCCGCTCGACTTCCTGACCGTGCGCACCGAGACGGTGAACGGCGCCGGGGAGCGCGTGCTGGTGGCCCGCTGGACCGCGGTCATCCGGCGCTAGCGAGCCCCTCGGCCGCCCGCCGTCAGCGGATCACGCCCTCGGCGACCAGCGAGGCCAGGATCCGGGCGGTGTCGAGGCGCGGGAGGCCGGAGAGCGCGAACAGGTCCTCGTAGCTGACCGCCCCGTCGATCTGCGCCAGGAGGAACCCGGCCCGGTGGTCGAGGTTCAGCCAGAGGACCTCCTCCGGATGGATGGCGAGCCGCGGCCGGGTGGCGAGCGAGCCCAGCTTGGACTCGTACATCGCCACCAGCGTCGACTCGTTCTGGCGGAGGTAGGCCCGGGCCTCGGCGTGGGTGGGATCGACGCGGAGGATGCGCTCGATCATCTCCAGCGACCCGCTGAAGTCGCCCAGGGCGAAGAGCTCGCGCGCCCCCTCCATCCAGGTGGCCACGTCGCCGGCGGGCGGAGGCCGCGAAGGCGGCCGCTGGTCCGCGACGAGGGGACGGATCTCGGACTTCTCGGCGATCGCGCGCAGGTCGAGCCCGGCTCCCTCCTCGACCAGCACGGTCGGTGCGGAGGCCGGGCCGGCGTCCCACGGCGACGGTGCGAACGCCGGCTCCGGACGCTCCGGAGCGGCGGCAGCGGCGCCGGCCGCGCGGCCGGGCCGCTCGCCCCGCACCTGCCGGAGGTAGGCGCGGACCCGCTCGTTCTTGGGATCGATCTCGAGCGCCTGGAGCCAGAGACGCTCCGCCTCGGCCGGAGTCCCCTCGCGTGTAGGACTTCACGCCCTGGTCGAGCAGCTCGGCGACGGTGGCCATCTAGGGTCCCTTCTCGCCGGGGGGAGTCCCGCCCGCCAGACCCTTGAAGAGCTGCAGGGCCCGGTCGAGCTGCTCCTCGACCGCGATCATCTGCTGGAGGTCCTGGGCGGCGATGGCGCTGCGGGCCCGACCGACGACGTCCTCGGCCCGCAGGACCGCGTCCTTGCCGAAACGGCTGCGGGCGAGCGCCTCCTTCACCGCGGGAGAAAGGGACTCGATCTCGGCGATGACGGCCCGGGTGCGATCGCGGAGCCGCTCGAAGTCCCCGACCTGCCTCCGGGTCAGCATCTCGTCGAGGTTCTCCTCGAGGATTCGCCGCATCTCGGTCTCGGTCAGGCCGGAGGTCGCGGTGACCGTGATGGACTGGCGTGTCCCGGTGGCGGAGTCGCGAGCCGAGACCCCCACGATGCCGTCGGCGCTGATGTCGAAGGTGACCTCGATCTCCACCTCGCCGCGCCGGGCCGGGCGGATCCCGTCGAGCACGAACTCCCCGAGCAGCTCGTTCTCCACGGCCTTGTCGCTGGCTCCCTGGAGGACGGCGATGCGCACCGCGGTCTGGTCGTCCTGCACCGTGGAGAAGAGGTGGGACTGGCTGGTGGGCACGGTGGTGTTCCTGGGGATGATGGTGGCGAAGTAGCCGCCCACCACCATGATGCCGAGATTCTGCGGCGTGACGTCGAGGAGGAGGACCTCCTTGCCCTTCTGCGGATGGAGGAGCGCGTGGGCCTGGATGGCCGCTCCGAGCGCCACCACCTCCTCGGGGTGGACTCCCCGCGAAGGCTCCCGTCCGAAGTAGCTCTTCACCGCCTGCTGCACCCGGGGCATCCGGGTCATGCCTCCCACCAGCAGCACCTCGCCGATCTGGGAGGGGCGAACCCCGGCGTCGCGCAGGGTGCGGTCGGCCACCGAGATGGTCTTGTCCACCAGGTCCTGGGTCAGGTCCTCGAGCTTCTCCCGCGAGAGCTGCCGGTCGAGGTGGAGCGCCGCCTTCCCCTCCGGGCCGCTGGCCAGGAACGGGAGGTGGATGGCCGCCTGCCGGCCCTCGGAGAGCTCGATCTTGGCGTGCTCGGCGGCGTCGCGAAGCCGCTGCAGCGCCATCTTGTCCTGCCGCAGGTCGATGGCCTCGTGCTCCTGGGCGAACGAGAAGACCAGCCAGTCGATGACGCGCCGGTCGAAGTCCTCGCCTCCCAGGTAGGTGTCGCCCCCCACCGCGATGACGTCGTAGACGCTCTTGCCCACGTCGAGGATGGAGACGTCGAAGGTGCCTCCGCCCAGGTCGAAGACCACGACCTTCTTCTCCATCTGCTTCCCGAACCCGTAGGCGAGGGCCGCCGAGGTGGGCTCGTTGATGATGCGGACGACCTCGAGACCGGCGATGCGCCCGGCGTCCTTGGTGGCCTTGCGCTGCCCGTCGTTGAAGTAGGCCGGGACCGTGATCACCGCCTTGGTCACGCGACGTCCGAAGAACGCCTCGGCGTCGGCCTTGAGCTCGGCCAGGACCAGCGCGCTCACCTCGGGGATGGAGAAGGCCCGCCCGCCCAGCATGGCGCGGATGTCGTTCCCCTCCGGCCCCGGGACCAGGTCGTAGGGCAGGACCTTGCGGGCGTCCTCGACCTCGGGTGCGCCCCAGCGGCGCCCGATGAGCCGCTTGGCGGCGTAGGCGGTGTTCTCGGCGTTGGTGATCGACTGCCGCTTGGCCATGTGCCCGACCAGCCGCTTGCCGTTCCTGGCCACCGCCACGACCGAGGGCGTGAGCGTCTGGCCGGTCCGGCTGGCGATGACCCGCGGCACCCCGTCGATCACGGTGGCGACGACCGAGTTGGTCGTGCCCAGGTCGATTCCGATGAAGGGCTCGTTCTCGTTCATCTCAGGAAGCTCCAGCGCAGCTTGCGAAGGCGGTCCCGCGCTCCGGTCAGGCCCTCGTCCAGCTCCAGCGCGCGCTCCAGGGCCCTCTTCGCTCCCGAGGAGTCGCCCTGCACGGCCAGGATCTCCCCCAGCACCTCGTGCGCCGTGGCCAGCGACGGTGCGCTGCGCACCACGGCCTCGGCCCGGAGACGAGCCGTCTCCAGGGCGCCCCGCTCGAGCGCGACGCGGGCGACGTAGACGCCGTAGCGCGGCTCGCCCGGCTCGGCCTCGGCGGCGGCCTCGGCGAGGAACTGGGCGCGATCGAGGTCGTGCTGGAGCTCCGCGGCCCGGGCCTTCTCCCAGAGGTCGCGTGCCTTCCCGGCGGAGGCCTTGCGCCGGGCCTGCTCGGCCAGCGTGCGTGCCTCGGTGGCGGTGGGGTCCATCGCGCTCGCGGTGAGGAAGTCGCGGGACGCGTCGGCGAAGCGCTCCTCCTCCATGGCCCGGCGACCCCGTTCGATGAGCTCCCGCACCCGCGCCACCCGGGAGACCATTGGATTGCCCCGCGCCATGCGGGCGCGCCGCTCCCTGGAGCGGGCGTCGTTCTCGATCTGCCGCGCCGCCGCCCGGGCCACCTCCTCGGGGGGCGCGGTGCGCCGGGCGTAGGCGGTCCGGGTGTCCTCGTTTCCGAGGACGTCGCGGGCCTCGGTGAGCCGACGGAAGATTCGCTCCAGGCGTGCGCGGAAGGACCCCAGGCGTTGCCCCGGATACCGGTCGGGATGGAAGATCTTCACCTTGTCCCGGTAGGCGTTCCGGGCCTGCTCGGCGCTGGCGTTCCAGGGAATCTCGAGCGCCTGCCAGTGCGTCCAGCCGTCCATCGACGCGACGAAATAGAGGATCTCCCGCCGACGACCGGGGTCGATGTCGACGTCCTCGGACAAGTCCGCGGGATTGAAGAGGAATCCGTGATACCGGTCGGCCTGCACGCCGCTCTCCCCGGGGTCGCGCCCGGCGCTCACCGAATCACCGGAATGTAGCCTTCGCGCCTCTCCAGGGTCAACGCCAGGGCCGCTCACCGGGGCGCGAGGAGGAACTCGAGGAGGGCCTTCTGGGCGTGGAGCCGGTTCTCGGCCTCGTCGAAGACGGCCGACTGGGGCCCTTCCAGCACCTCTTCCTCGATCTCCTCCCCTCGATGCGCCGGGAGGCAGTGGAGCACGATGGCGGCCGGATCGGCGAGCGCCATCCCCTTGCGGTCCACGATGTAGTCGCGGAAGGCGCGGCGTCGCTCCTCGACCTCGGCCTCCTGTCCCATGCTGGCCCAGACGTCGGTGTTCACCACATGTGCGCCCCGCATGGCCTCGGCCGGGCTGGCCGCGATCCGCACCTTGCTCCCGGCGCGCCGGACGAGCTCGGGGTCGGGGCCGTAGCCGGGAGGACATGCGATCCGCAGCTCGAACCCCAGGAGGAGGGAGGCCTCGAGCCAGCTGTTGGCCATGTTGTTGCCGTCCCCCACCCAGGCCACGGCGAGGTCGCCGCGCGCCACCCGGTCCTGGCCCAGGCGCTCGGCCACCGTGAGCAGGTCGGCGAGCACCTGGCACGGATGGGACGCGTCGGTGAGCGCGTTCACCACCGGGACCGTGGCCCAGCGGGCCATGTCCTCCAGCTTGGCGTGGGCGAAGGTCCGGACCACGAGCGCGTCGAGGTAGCGGGAGAGCACGCGCGCCGTGTCGCGAATGGGCTCGCCGCGCCCGAGCTGCATGTCGCGGGGGGAGAGCATCATCTCCGACGCGCCGAGCTGCGAGCAGGCCACCGCGAACGAGACCCGGGTGCGGGTGGAGGCCTTCTCGAAGACCAGCCCCACGGCGCGCCCGGCCAGCGGGTGCGGCCCCCGCTTTCCGATGAGCTTCCACTCGGCTGCGCGCTCGAGCAGCTCGAGGAGCTCGGCGCGCGACAGGTCGGTCAGGCGCAGGAAGTCGCGCTTGGCCGGCACCGGGGAGGTCATGGCGCCGCCGGGGCCGCGGCGATGGCCGCCGCCAGCAGGGAAACCCCCTGGTCCGCCTCGGCCTCGGAGAGGATCAGCGCCGGGGCGAGCCGGATCACGTCGTCGCCGATGGCGTTCACGAGCAGGCCCCGTTCCCGGGCGGCGACCACCACGTCGCCGGCCTTCACGCCGCGCACCAGCACGCCGAGGAGCATGCCGCGGCCGCGCACGCCGACGACCCGGTCCCCGGCGAGCGCCTCGAGGCCGCGCCGGAGCCGCTCGGAGACCTTCCGGCACGCCGGGAGGACCGCGCGGATCTCCCGCAGCGTGGCCAGCGCCACGGCCGACGCCAGCGCCGTGCCGCCGAAGGTGCTGGCGTGGCTGCCCGGGGTGAGGTGGCTCCCCACCTCCTCCGTGGCGAGCATCGCCCCCATGGGGAAGCCGTTGGCCAGGGCCTTCGCCGAGCTCATGATGTCGGGGACGACGCCCTCCGTCTCGTGGGCCCAGAGCGTGCCGGTGCGTCCCATGCCGGTCTGGACCTCGTCGAGGCAGAAGAGTGCGCCGGCGGCCCATGTCGCCTTGGCCGCTGCCGCCAGGTAGCCCGGGGGAGGCGGCAGCACACCGGCCTCGGCCTGGATGGGCTCGATCACGAAGGCCGCGGTCCGTGGAGAGAGCGCCCGCTCGAGCGCGGCCAGGTCGCCGAAGGGCACGTGGTGCACGGCCGGCACGAGCGGCTCGAAGCCGTGGTGGTACTTCTCCTGGCCGGTCACGGTGAGCGCGAACAGCGTCCGCCCGTGGAAGGAGTTGGTGCAGGCCACGATCTCGTTGCGCTCGTGGTGGCCGGCGTCGGCGTGGTACTTGCGGGCGAGCTTGAGCATCGCCTCGTTGGCCTCGGCCCCCGAGTTGCAGAAGAACACGCGGCGGGCGAACGAGTCGCGGACGAGCTCCTCGGCCAGCTCCACGGCGCGCGGGTTGTAGAAGAGGTTGGACACGTGCCACAGCTCGCGCCCCTGCTCCTCGAGCGCGCGGACCGCGGCCGGGTGGCAGTGTCCCAGCGCGTTCACGGCGATCCCGCAGATGAGGTCGAGGTACTCCTTGCCGTCCGCGTCCCAGACGCGGCTCCCCCGCCCCTTCACGAGCGCCAGCGGCGCCTGCCGGTAGTTGGGCGTGAAGACGGCCTGGGCGCGGGCGATGATCGATGCGTTCCCGTTCATCCCAGAATCCATAACACACCTCAGAGGATGTACCGCGAGAGGTCCTCGTCCCGGACCACGCCCTCCAGCCGCTCCCGCACGTAGCGCGCGTCCACCGGTATCCGGGCCCCGCGCATCCGGTCGGCGTCGAAGGAGATCTCGTCGAGCAGGCGCTCCATCACCGTGTGGAGGCGGCGTGCCCCGATGTTCTCGGTGCGCTCGTTGACCTCCTCGGCGATGCGGGCGATCTCCTCGATCCCGTCGTCCTGGAAGGTCACCTCGACCCCCTCGGTGGCCAGCAGCGCCTCGTACTGCCGGGTCAACGACGCCCGCGGCTCCCGCAGGATCCGGGCCAGGTCGGCGCGGGTGAGCGGCTCGAGCTCCACGCGGATGGGGAAGCGCCCCTGCAGCTCCGGGATGAGGTCGGAGACCTTGGCCACGTGGAAGGCGCCGGCTGCCACGAAGAGCACGTGGTCGGTCCGCACCGGCCCGTACTTGGTGGTGACGTGGGAGCCCTCGACGATCGGGAGGAGGTCCCGCTGCACGCCTCCGCGGGACACGTCGGGGCCGGCCGAGGAGTCGCGGGAGGCGATCTTGTCGATCTCGTCGATGAAGACGATGCCGTGGTTCTGGGCCCGGTCGAGCGCCTCGCGGACCACCCGCTCCATGTCGACCATCCGGGAGGCCTCCTCCTCGGCGAGCACCTCCAGCGCCTCCTTCACCGGCAGCTTCCGCTTGCGCTTCCGGCCGCCGCCGAAGATCGAGCCCAGCCCGCCCTGCCCCATGTTCTTGAACATGTCCTGGAGGCCCTGGGTCATCTCCTCCATCCCCGGCCCGGCCATCATGGGCAGCGTGGGCGCCGCCTCCGGGACCTCGATCTCCACGGTCTCGTCGTCGAGGGTCCCGGCCCGCAGGCGGGCCCGCCCCTTGTCGCGATCGCCGGCCTGGCCCAGCGCCGAGAGCACCCGGTCCTCGGCCGCCTCGCGGGCCCGGGACCGGAGCTTCTCCATCTCCTCCTCCTTGACCAGCTTCACCGCCGCCTCGACCAGGTCGCGGATCATCGAGTCGACGTCGCGCCCCACGTAGCCGACCTCGGTGAACTTGGAGGCCTCCACCTTCACGAACGGCGCGTCGGCGAGCCGGGCCAGGCGGCGGGCGATCTCGGTCTTGCCCACCCCGGTGGGCCCGATGAGGATGATGTTCTTGGGCAGCACCTCGTCGCGCAGATCCGCGGCGACGCGCTGCCGGCGCCAGCGGTTCCGCAGCGCGTTGGCCACGGCACGCTTGGCGGCGCCCTGCCCCACGATGTGGCGGTCGAGCTCGGCGACGATCTCCCGCGGCGTCAGGTCCTTGGGTTGCATCGACCTAGATCTCCTCGATGGTGAGCCGATCGTTGGTGTAGATGCAGATCTCGGCGGCGAGCTTCATCGACTCCTCGGCCACCGCCCGCGCCGGAAGCGCCGAGTGGGCCAGCAGGGCCCTCGCCGCGGAGAGCGCGTAGGGGGCGCCCGACCCGATGGCCGCGACCGCGCCGCCGGGAACGGGGTCGGGCTCGATCACGTCGCCGGACCCGGACAGGACGAACAGGCTCTCGGCATCGGCGACCATGAGCAGCGCCTCGAGCCTCCGCAGGAAGCGGTCGGTGCGCCACTGCTTGGCCAGCTCCACCGCCGCCCGCGGAAGGGATCGCCCGTGCTCCTTCAGCTTCTTCTCGAAGTGCTCGAAGAGGGTGAAGGCGTCGGCGGTGGCCCCGGCGAACCCGGCCACCACCTTGCCCTCGCCCAGGCGCCGCACCTTGCGGGCTCCGGACTTCATCACGGTCTTGTCGAGCGTCACCTGCCCGTCGCCGGCCATGGCCACCCGGCCATCGCGGCGCACGCACAGCACCGTCGTCGATCGAATCATCCGGACGATGTACCGCGGGTTAGCTCGCGGCGCTATGGCTCCCAGTGCCCCGCCCCAGGCAGGGGACGTCACGAGAACGCCGAGACCGAAGCGAGGCCGCCTGCCGCAGCGAGAGGATCGGCGTTCGCAGTAGTCCGCATGCCTGGGTCGGAGCGCTAGCGGGCTCGGGGGTGCGCCCGGTCGTAGACCTCCGCCAGCCGCTTCCAGTCCAGGTGGGTGTAGCGCTGGGTGGTCGACAGCGAGGCGTGGCCGAGCAACTCCTGGATGCCGCGCAGGTCGGCGCCGTTCCCGAGGAGGTGGGTGGCGAAGCAGTGGCGCAGGACGTGGGGGTGCACGTGGCGCGGAAGCCCGGCCGCCGTCACCCAGCGGTCGAGCCGCCGGGCCACCGAGCGGGGGGTGAGCCGCCCGCCCCGGTAGTTCACGAACAGTGCACCGTGGGCCCGGGCCCCGTCGACGCCGGCGAGCAGGACCGGTCGACCCTCCACGATCCAGCGGCGGAGCGCCTCCCGGGCCGGGCCTCCCACCGGTACCACCCGCTCCTTGCCGCCCTTGCCGAGCACCCGCACCAGCCCCTCGGCCAGGTCGAGGTCGTCGAGGTCGAGCCCGGTCAGCTCCGAGACGCGCAGGCCGGAGGAGTAGAGGAGCTCGAGGAAGGCCCGATCGCGAAGGCCCAGTGGACCGGGGTCCACGGGCGCCTCCACCAGCGCCGCCACGTCGGCCTCGGGGAGGACCTCCGGCAGCCGGCGGGGGCGGCGCGGCGCCTGCACCGTCCGCGCGGGGTTCACCGTCGCCAGGCGCTCCTTCACGAGGAAGCGATGGAAGGTGCGGACCGTCGAGAGCTTGCGGGCGAGCGAGGTCGGACCGTTCGTGGCGGCCTCCCTGCCCAGCCATCCCCGCACCGCGGCGGAGGAGGACGGCACGATCGCGATTCCCACGCCGGCGAGGTAGGCCGAATACGACGCGAGATCGGCCAGGTAGGCGCGGCTCGTCTGCGGGGACGCGCGTCGCTCGTCGGCCAGCCAGCGCGCGAAGCGCTGGACCTCGTCGGGGAGCGCGGCGACGTCGATGCCCACCCCTCCCTGCTATCACGCACCCGGGGATCCGGCCATTCGGCGGCCGGGAACGGGCCGGCTACGGCAGGTCCGCGACGACGACCCCGGGGCGCTCCGCCGCGGTGCCGATCCAAGCGGCGCGCTTCCCGTCGGGCGGCAGCAGGACCGCGGTCCCGGGGAGCACCTTCCCGTCGAGGGGCACGAGCTTTCCCGCGGCCCAGGCCGCCAGGTCCGCACCGGCCCCGTCCTTGCGGGTGAAGGCCACCAGCATCCGATCGACGCGACCCGGGGCGAACGTGAAGCTCGCGACCCCGTCGGCGAGCCGCTCGGGCGACTGCGCGGAGCCGAGGCCCGCGGAGGGCACGCGGAAGAGTGCGCATCCATCCCCGGCCGGCGTGCACCCGGCCCGGTAGTAGAGCCAGTTCCCGTCGGGCGAGAAGGCGAAGCCGGCGGCGTCGCGGGTCACGGTCCCCGGCGTGGCAGCGGCGGACGGCGAGAGGTCGAGGTTGGCCGAGTATCCACCCTCGGTGACGTGCCGCACGTAGGCCAGGCGGGATCCGTCCGGCGACAGCTCGAAGGCGGTGACCCGATCGGCGTGGACCACCGGGGGCTCTCCGGGCCGGGCCGAGGCGAGCCGGCCCGCGTGGATCCGCGGGTCGAATCCCTCCAGCCAGGCCAGCCGCGAGGACCCGGACGCCCAGTGGAACGGCCCGACCGCGCGAGCGACCGGGACGACGTCGGCGCGGGCCCCCTCGGCGGGGCTCACCGGGACGACCACGAGGTCGCCCTCGGTCCCGGGAACGACGCCCGCGACCGCGGCAAGCCAGGCCCCGTCGGGGGAGAAGGCGAAGGACCCGACGTCGCGGGCCACCACGACGGGCTCTCCCGTGCCCCCGCGCCAGAGCACGAGGACCGGAGCGCCTCCCGCGCCGCGGACGCGCGCGGCCAGCGCCCGTCCCGGCCCGGGTGCGAAGGCCAGCTCGAAGGCACCGGCTCCGCCCGCGAGCCGGGTGGGCTCCGTGGTGGCCGTCGCGACATGGGTCTCGCCGTCCGCCGCGAAGGCGATCGCTCCGGCCGGCCCCCCTGCGAAGGCCGTGGCGCGCCGCGCGAGGTCCCGGGGCGACGCCCCGGCTCGCCACACCACCAGGTTTCCTGCGCCAGTGGCCGGATCCCGACGTGCCAGCGCGACGAGCGATCCGTCGCCGAGCCAGGAGAAGGAGCCGGCTGCAGGGGCCACGCCATCGGCGACCGCGACCAGCGCCCCTCCCTCCGCCGGCGCCGCGACGAGGGTGCAGCCGGGAGGACCCTTCTCCGTCCCTGCGCCGGCCGCGCAGTTCGAGAGCCATGCCAGGCGGCTGCCGTCCGGGGAGACGGCGAGCGCCGCGGCAGGCACCTCGGAGAGCCGCTTGCCAGCCGAGACCGGCGGAGCCGTCCGCGGGGTACAGGCCGCTCCGGCGAGGAGGGTCGCGACGACGGGGAGGAGGGTCCTGGCTTTCATTCGATCCACTCCTGGAGATCGCGGCGGGCGCGCTCGGCGTGGGCCTCCTTGCGCGCGCCCTTTCCGCGGTGGCGCCCCGCCAGCGGCGGGAACAGGGCGAAGACCACGTTCGAGGGCTGGAACTCCAGCCCTTCGGGATGCGCGGCGCCGGTGACGTGGCGGTGCAGCGCGCCGAGCGCGGTGGCCGGGGGCGGAGGTCGGAATGGGCGGCCGGCCAGCCGGTCGAGCACCGCGCGCGCCGCCATGAGCCCCGAAGCGGTCGACTCGACGTAGCCCTCGACGCCCGTGATCTGCCCGGCCAGGAAGAGGTCCGGCCGGGCCCGGAGCGACTGGTCGGGCGAGAGCACCCGCGGGGCGTCGACGAAGGTGTTTCGATGGACCTGCCCGAGCCGCTGGAACTCGGCCGCGGCCAGTCCGGGGATGAACTTCCGGAAGACGCGCAACTGCTCGGGCCAGGTGAGCCGCGTCTGGAACCCGACCAGGTTCCAGGCCGTCCCGGCGACGTCCTCGCGGCGAAGCTGGACCACGGCGTGGGCCCAGCGCCCCGTGCGCGGGTCGTCGAGACCCACCGGCTTCATCGGCCCGAACCGGAGCACGTCGAGGCCCCGCTCGGCCATGACCTCGATGGGCAGGCACCCCTCGAAGTAGCGGGGTTCCTCGAAGGCGTGCGGCACGACCTTCTCGGCGGCGAGGAGGGCTGAGACGAAGGCCCGGTAGTCGGCCTCGTCCATGGGCAGGTTGAGGTAGTCGTCCCCCTCCCCTTTCCCCCAGCGCGACGCCGCGAAGGCCACCGTCCGGTCGATGCTCTCGTCGGTCACCACCGGGGCGATGGCGTCGTAGAACGCGAGGCCGGGCCCGATGAGCGCCTGGATCGACGCGGCCAGGGGCTCGGAGGTGAGGGGCCCCGTCGCGAGGATGGTGATGCCCGGACCGTCGGGGAGCGCGGTCACCTCCCGGCGCTCGACCCGCACCATGGGATGGGCGGAGAGGCGCTCGGTCACACGCGCGCTGAAGGCCTCGCGGTCGACCGCCAGCGCCCCCCCGGCCGGCACCCGGGTCTCGTCGGCGCAGGCGAGCACCAGGCTCCCGGCACGGCGCAACTCCTCGTGGAGCAGGCCGACCGCGTTCATGGGGTCGTCGGAGCGGAGCGAGTTGGAGCAGACCAGCTCGGCGAAGCCGTCCAGGCGCTGCACCGGGGAACGGCGCCCCGGCTTCATCTCGAGGAGGTCCACCGGAACGCCGGCGCGGGCCAGGGTCCAGGCCGCCTCGCTCCCGGCCAGGCCCGCCCCAACCACGGTCACCCTTCCCGACCTGTCGCCCGGAGCCGACATCGCGGGCGGGTACTTATCACGCTGCCGGCGACGGCGCCCCGCCCTGGCGGTACGCCCCCGGGGACGTCTTGCGCCGCGGACCCGGCGGGGGCACGCTATGGCGATGCCGGGCTCCCGCCCGGCGAGCACGGAGGAACGCATGCGCCGGGAACAGCTCGAGGCAGCGAGGAAGCGCCTGGAACGCCGCCGGCAGGAACTGGTGACCCTCATCCAGGGCGGCAACGCGGGGATCGCGGAGATCCGCTCCGAGCGGGAGATCGAGTTCGGCGACGAGGCCCAGAGCGAGGAGCAGCAGGAGCGCATCGCGCTCGTGGGCGCGGTCGAGACGGCCGAGCTGGCGCGGGTAGACGCAGCCCTCGGGCGCATCGACACCGGGACCTACGGGGTCTGCGCCGGCTGCGGGGAGCTCATCGACCCCCGGCGCCTCGAGGCCAGCCCGTATGCCGTTCAGTGCGCCGACTGCGCCGGGGCGGTCTCGCCCCCCGCCCGCCGGTAGCCGCACTCCTTGTTGGGACAGGCCACCACCGCCCCGTCGCGCTTCGAGAACTTCTCCACCAGCCAGGGGTTCTCGCAGAGGGGGCACTTCTCGAGCCGCGGCCGGTCCCAGGAGACGAAGTCGCACTTGGGGTACGCGGTGCAGCCGTAGAAGGTCTTGCCGCGGCGGGAGCGGCGCTCGGAGAGGTCGCTCGCGCACTTCGGGCAGGGAACGCCGAGCGGCACCGACTTCGTCCCCTTGCACTCCGGGTAACGGGTGCAGGCGAAGAACTTCCCGAAGCGGCCCCGCTTCATCACCATGGGTGAAGAACACTCGGGACACTTCTCGTCGGTGGGGACGTCCTCCTCCTTCATCGGGACGACGACGTCGCCCTCGCGGCGGAAGTTCATGGTGTTGCGGCACTCCGGGTAGCCCGGGCAGGCCAGGAACTCCCCGTTGCGCCCCCACTTGATGACCATGAGCTTGCCGCACTTCTCGCACGGCACCTCGGTGGGCTGCTGCTCGGTCTTCACGTCCCGCATCATCTCGCCGGCCTTGGCCAGGTCGACCTTGAAGCGGTCGTAGAACTCGGTGAGCACGGCCTGCCAGCCGGTGGTGCCCTCCTCGACCTCGTCGAGCTTCTCCTCCATGCCGGCGGTGAAGGCCACGTCGAGCTCGCTGGGGAAGGCCTTCACCAGCTCGTCGGTGACCACCAGGCCGAGGTGGGACGGCTTGAAGGTCCGCTCCACCTTCTCCACGTAGCCCTTGTCCTGGATGGTGGAGAGGATGCTGGCGTACGTGGACGGGCGGCCGATGCCCTTCTCCTCCAGCTCCTTGATGAGCGAGGACTCGTTGAAGCGCGGCGGCGGCTGGGTGAAGTGCTGCTCGGGAAGGAGGCGGACGAGGCGCAGGTCCTGGCCGGCCTCGAGGGGCGGAAGGGAGCGGTCCTCGGCCTTGTCGCGCGCGCCCTCCTCGCCCTCCTTCTCGGTCTCGGCGCCGGCCTCGTCCTCGGGGCGCTGCGCGCCGTAGACGGCCAGGTAGCCGGGGAACTTGAGGATCGAGCCGGTGGCCCGGAAGGTGGCCCGGCCCGCCTGCACGTCGACCACGGTCTGGTCGTAGACCGCCGGCACCATCTGGCAGGCCACGAAGCGATTCCAGATGAGCTCGTACAGGCGGCTCATGTCCCGCTCGCCCTGCGCGTCGAGGTGCGGCGCGACCTTCTCGGGCGGGAAGTCGGTGGAGACCGGGCGCACGGCCTCGTGGGCCTCCTGCGCCTGCTTCTGCTTGGTCTTGAAGACGTTGGGGGTCTCGGGGAGGTGGTCCTTGCCGTAGACCTTTCCGATGTATCCGCGGACCGACTCGACGGCCTCCGGCGCCAGCCGCACCGAGTCGGTGCGCATGTAGGTGATGAGACCGGTGGTGCCGTCCTCGCCGAGGTCCACGCCCTCGTAGAGCCGCTGGGCCAGCGTCATCGTCTTCTTGGCGCTGAAGCCGAGCCGGTTGGCCGCCTCCTGCTGGAGCTTGGCGGTGGTGAAGGGCGGGGGCGGGTTGCGCCGCCGCTCCTTGCGGTCGACCGAGGCCACGGTGAAGCGGGCCTTCTCGACCTCTGCGGCGAGGCCGCGCGCCGTGTCGCCGTCGGCGATCTCGGCCTTCTGGCCGTCCACCTTGAACAGGCGGGTGCGGAACTCCGGGGGGAGCGCCGCCGCCAGGTCGGCGTCGAGCGTCCAGTACTCCACCTTCACGAAGGCGTCGATCTCCCGCTCCCGGTCCACCACCAGCCGCACCGCGACCGACTGCACGCGGCCGGCCGAGAGGCCCCGCCGCACCTTCTTCCAGAGGATCGGGCTGATCTGGTAGCCGACCAGCCGGTCGAGGATGCGTCGCGCCTGCTGGCTGTCGTACTTCTTGCGGTCGAGCTGCCCGGGCTTCTCGATGGCCGCGAGGATCGCTCCCTTGGTGATCTCGTTGAAGAGCACGCGCTGGACGCGGGCGTCGCCTCCGGGGGCGCCCAACTCCATCGAGAGGTGCCAGGCGATGGCCTCGCCCTCGCGGTCGGGGTCGGTGGCGAGCAGGATCCGGTCGGCGTTGCGCGCCGCCTTCTTGATGTCGGCGACGACCTTGAGCTTCTCGCGGATGACCACGTACTGCGGCTCGAAGCCCTGCTCCACGTCCACGCCGAGCTTGGACTTCGGAAGGTCCATGATGTGGCCCACCGAGGCCAGCACCTGGTAGGAGCGACCGAGGTACTTCTTGATGGTCTTCGCCTTGGCGGGCGACTCCACCACCACGAGCGTCCCGTGGCTGGCGCGCGGCGCGGCCTTCTCGCCCTTGTCCGCCTTGGCTGCCTTCGCTGCCTTGGCGACCTTGGGAGCCTTCGCCACCTTGGCGGGCTTCTTGACCGTGCCGATCTTCTTGGCTGCCGTGGCCATCAGTCTCCTTGCGACCCGAGGTCGCGCCGGGCGAATCCACGCCCGGGCCTCCGCTCCACGAGCCCGAGCAACTCGAGCTCCATCAGTCCCGCCAGCACCGCGCCCGGTCCGACCCCGGTCCGCCGAGCCACCTCGTCGGCTCCCCGCGGCTCGCGGTCGAGCGCACTCCAGAGCGCCGCCGCCTCGCCACCCAGGTTCCCCGGGTCGGCGGCCGCGGTGCGCGATTCTCCAGGCGACTCGAGCCCGAGCCCGGCTGCGAGCTCATCCATCGTCCGGAACTCCGCCGCTCCTCCCCCGGCGAGTTGCCGGAGGCCCGCTCCCTCTTCACCGGCAACTCCCGCGGCCACCCAGACCGGCTGGCCCAGCCTTGCCGCGTGCCCCGCCGTGAGCAGCGCGCCGCTTCGCGCACCCGCCCTCACGACCACCGTCGCCTCGCCCAGCGCCGCCACGATCCGGTTGCGCTTCGGAAAGCTCCACGTCGCCGGACGCTGGTCGTCGTCCGCCTCCGTCGCGAGCCCGCCGCCCGTCTCGACGACCCTGGCGAACAGGCCCCGGTTCTCCGCCGGATAGAGGTGGTCGAGCCCCCCTCCCAGCACCACGACCGTTCGTCCACCGGCCTCCACGGCGCCGGCGTGCGCCGCTGCATCGATACCTATCGCTCCCCCGGACACCACCCAGGCGCCTGCCCTGGCCAGCGCCCTGCCGATCCGGTGGGCCTGTTCGAGTCCCGAGGGCCCCGCGCTCCGCGACCCCACCACCGCCACCACCCGATCGCCCTTCCGAGGCAACTGCCCTCGGATCCTGAGGAATTCAGGCGGATCGGGCAGGAGCTCGAGGGCCCCAGGCCATCCTTCCTCGCCTCGGCGGATGGTTCGAGCACCCCACATGAGGCGGGGTCATATACGCACCGAGACGGGGCAGGTCAAGCGACGCCCCGCGGAGGACGCTTCCCAGGGGACCGCTAACTCCCTTGTTTCACTGGAGCCGCGCCGGCCGACGGCCTCATCTCCACGTGGTCCCCGACCAGGAGCTCGACGATGGACCGTCGCACGTAGGCCGATGACGCACGCTCCTGCGCGTCGAAGACCACGACGTTGCCGATGACCTCCCGGGGCAGCCCGGGGGTGTTGAGGGGCCTGTCGATGCGCTCGTACAGCGGGTCGCCGGCCCGGACCACCTCGAAAGTGTTCCCCACGTCGACCCCGTCGGCCTTGCCCTTGTCCAGGTAGACCACGTTGAACTCGGCGGCGCCGGTGACGATCGACGGCTGCACGCCGATGACGTAGGCGTCGAGCGAGATGCGGTTGGGACGGACGAACAGGGGGCGCTGCGCCTGCTCCACCGAGGGACCGATGAGGTCGCCACGCTCGATGCCGTCGTTCACGAAGGTGATGACGAGGGAGGCGGCCTTGCCGGGCTCGACCGCGGTGACCCGGGCGGTTCCGAGGATGACGGTCGTGAAGCCGAACCTCCGGTTGGTGACCGGGTGGATGATGGCGCCCTCGGTCCGGTAGATGGAGAACTTCTGCCCCACCTTGACCGAGTCGGGGTCCTTGAAGCGGCCGTAGATCCGGTCGCCGGTGGTGAGGATCATCTTCTCCTCGAAGGCGGCGACGACGGTCCCCGACGACTCGAGCTGGTTCGCGGTCACGAAGCTGTTGCGAAGGACGGCAGGCCCCTTCGGCCGGACCCCACCGATCTTGTAGAGCCCTCCCACCGTCACCGTGTCCTCGTCGTCGAGCATCTGGGCCCGGTCGAGGGTGCCGCGGGTCAGGTCGTCGACCTCCTTGGGAGGAACCGCGTCGCTCGAGACCATCTCGATCCGGGCCGGGGCCTGAGCGCCTGCCGGAGCCAGCCGGAGCGGGTCGCCCGGGTAGATCCAGTGGGGGTTCTCGATCTGCGGGTTGTACGACCAGAGCTTGGGCCAGTACCACGGGCTGTCGAGGAACTTCCCGGAGAGATCCCAGAGCGTGTCGCCACGCTGGATCACGTAGTTC
The DNA here is from genome assembly GCA_963818535.1 of uncultured delta proteobacterium. Classification (GTDB taxonomy): domain Bacteria; phylum Myxococcota; class Myxococcia; order Myxococcales; family Anaeromyxobacteraceae; genus CAIOAK01. The sequence continues at coordinate 1,375,366 of CAWFSM010000008.1, forward strand.
TCCTGGACGGGTTCACCCGGCGTCCGGGGTCCGGAGGTCGGGGCGGCGACCGTGGAGACGCCTTCCAGCCGGCCGGCCGCGGCGTTCAGGTCGACCGTTCCGTCCGGGCCCGCCGGCAGCGGCGCGGCCTGCGCCCCGTCGATGATCTCCGTGGTGCGCGCCACCCCGGCGTCCTGGACGGCCTGGCCCCCGCGGGCGCGATCGAGGGCGTTCGACTGCGGCCAGGCAAGCGACGGAAGCGCGGCGAGGACGAGGACGATCTTCCAGTGGGTCATGGCGCTGCTCCTTGCACCGGCGGGGCGTGCTCACGGGCGCGCTTCCCGGCGGGTGAATCGGGGAAATCCTTGGCGAGTCGGGTCTGGAGGCGGCTGGCCTCGGCGGAGCGACCCCGGCGAAGCTCGCAGGCGGCCAGTCCCTCCAGCGCATCGGGCATGGCGCGCGACGACGGGTACTCGGCCACGGCGCGGGAGAAGTCCTCGCACGAGCCGTCGGGGTCTCCGGCGTCCCGGCGCCTCCGGGCGGCGTCGACGAGCGCCTCCCCGGCGCGGACGTTCGACGGATGGCCGTCGGCGAACTGCTCGAGCGCGCGGGCGCCCGGAAGCCCGGCCTGGGCCCTGGCCCGTTCGAAAGCCGCCTGCGCGTCAGACGACGACTTCCCTCCCGCGGAGAGGGCGGCGATGGCCTCCGCCGACGGCTCCTGGATGGGCGTGGCCGTGGGCACGGCCGGCTTCGAGGCGGTGGCCTTGCGGGCCGGCTCGAGGCGGATCACCTTGAGATCGGGGGGGATGACGAGCGCGTCCTCGGGTGCGGCCAGGGACGCCACGGAAGCCGGAGCGGACCCGGCAGGTGCACTGGGCGTCACGGGCCGGTCGCCACCGGCGGCGGGCGTGACGGGTCGCGCGGCCCGTGCCGCCAGCAGATCGATCTGCGTGGCCATGGACTCGACACGCCTGGCCAGCTCCGCGTTCTCCCGCTGGAGGGTCCTGACCTCGGTCCGCAGCGAGGCGACGTCCTGCTGGACCTGACCCCCTCCGGTCGCGCAAGCGGACAGAGCGAGGAGAGCCGCGGCTGCGGCGATGGCGGTGGTCGAGTGCAAATCCTCGAAAATTGTCCGGTGTCCAAGCATCACAGTCAAGAAAGGGCGGAAATGAACGCGACGTGCCGTCCGGTCAGGCCGCGGTCGCGCCTGTGGGAGAAGAAGGTCCTTTCCTCACATGAGGTGCATCGCGCGAGCGTCTCGATCTGGCGTCCCGGGAGTCCCGCCCTCCGGAGCAGGAGCTCGTTGGCCCGCCACAGATCGACCCTGGAGCCGTGATCCCGCGGTGTTGCGGTCGCCTTGCCCACCTCGTCCTGGAACCGGACCGCCAGTTCCCGGGACACCTCGAAGCAGCATGGACCGATGCCGGGGCCGATCGCGGCGAGCAGATCGCCGGGACGAGCACCGTGTCGCTCGACGAGGGCCTTCACGGCGGCCTCGGCCGCGCCGCCGATGGTCCCGCGCCACCCGGCGTGAACCGCCGCCACCGCTCCGCTCCTCGGGTCGGCCAGCAGCACCGGCACGCAGTCGGCGACCGACACGCAGGCGGCGACGCCGGGCACGGAGGTGGTCACCGCGTCGGCCTCCTCGATCGGCTCCGTCCCGGCCTCCACCTCCACGACACGACATCCGTGGACCTGCCGGACCCTGGCGAACGCGAGGCCGGTGGCGGCGCGAACGCGCGCCCAGTTCTCCCGGACCAGCTCCGGGTCGTCACCCACCGTGGACGAGAGGTTGAGGCTCTCGAACGCGCCCAGCGAGGCCCCCCCGTCACGAGTGGTGAACCCGTGCCGGTGCCCCCCGAGGAGCCGCGCGGCCAGGATGCCGGGGCCGGACATGGCGGGCTATCGCCCTCCGGGGACTGCTCCCCGGGCGATCTCGTCGGCGCGGGGGCGCGCGGCGGCCAGGTCGGCCTCGTGCTTGAGCAGGACGTTCAGGGTCTCCGAGACGATCCGCCCGTCGAGGGTGTGGGCCTGCAGGAGCACCAGCGAGCGGATCCAGTCGAGCGTCTCCGAGATGGAGGGGGCCTTCTTGAGATCCATCGAGCGCAGGACCGCCACGGCCGCCACCGTCTGCCGCGCGAGCTCCTCGGAGACGCCCGGCACGCGGGAACGGACGATGGCGAGCTCCCGCTCCTGGGACGGGAAGTCGATGAAGAGGTGGAGGCAGCGGCGCCGGAGGGCGTCGGAGAGCTCACGGGTGGCGTTGGACGTGAGGACCAGCCGCGGGGCGTGCCGGGCCCGGATCGTCCCCAGCTCGGGGACCGTCACCGCATGGTCGGCGAGCACCTCGAGGAGGAAGGCCTCGAACTCCGGGTCGGCCTTGTCGACCTCGTCGACGAGGAGCAGCACCGGGACGTCGGAGAGGACGGCCTGGAGGATGGGGCGCGGGAGGAGGAAGCGCTCGTTGAAGAAGACGTTGCCCTCGGCGTCGAGCCGGTCGGCCGCCTCGGCCAGGGTGCGGGTCCCGGAGAGCGCCTCGCCGATGCGCTCCTTGAGCATCTGGGTGTAGAGCAGCTGCTTGCCGTACTCCCACTCGTAGACCGCCTTGGCCTCGTCGAGCCCCTCGTAGCACTGCAGCCGGAGCAGCTTCCTCCCCGTGGCCGCGGCGAGCGCGAGGGCGAGCTCGGTCTTGCCCACGCCGGCCGGACCCTCGACGAGGAGCGGCTTCTCCAGCCGCTCGGCCAGGAAGACCGACGTGGCGATCTCGCGCGACGGCAGGTAGCCCTGCCCCTCCAGCAGTCGCGCGCCCTCCTCGACGGACGCGAGCATCTGCACATGGAACCACACGCGAGATTCCCCCGCCACCCTTCGCGGGCTAGACTGCCCGGATGGAACCTTCCCAGGGTCCCCTCAGCGAGGAGATGTTCCATTCCTTCCTGTCGCTGGCCGTCAAACGACAGGCCAGCGACGTGCACTTCGAGGTGGGATACCCGCCCACCTACCGGGTGTTCGGCGAGCTCCTCGCGGCCAAGGTGCCTCCGCTCGGCCATGCCGACACCGAGGCCATCGCCAACTTCGTGCTCCAGGCGCCCGGCTCCGGCTTCGGGCCGCTCGACTTCCGGGAGGTGGACCGCAGCTACTCGCTGCCCGGGGTGTCGCGCTTCCGCGCCAGCATCTTCAAGCAGCGCGGCAGCTGGGGCGCCGTCATGCGCACCATCCCGTTCGCCGTCCCCGACTTCGCGACGCTGAACCTTCCGCCGGTCGTCTCCACGGTCGCGGACGCCCGGCGCGGCCTCGTGGTCGTGAGCGGCGCCACCGGCAACGGGAAGTCCACCACCATCGCCGCCATCATCCACCACATCATCCAGCAGGAGCGGCTGCACGTGATCACGGTGGAGGACCCCATCGAGTTCATCTTCTCGTCGGGGCGCGGGCTGGTCATCCAGCGCGAGGTGGGCTCCGACACCGCCAGCTACTCCGACGCGCTGCGCGCCGCGCTCCGGCAGGACCCGGACGTGATCATGGTGGGCGAGCTCCGCGACCGGGAGTCGGCCGACATCTGCCTCAAGGCGGCCGAGACCGGCCACCTCGTCATCACCTCGCTGCACACGCCGGACGTCCCGCGCGCCATGGGCCGGCTGGTCGGGCTCTTCCCCTCCGACGAGCAGGAGACCGTGCGGGCCCGGCTCGCCGACAACCTCCAGGCGGTCATCGCGCTGCGGCTGCTCCTGCGGGCCGACGCCGCGGGCCTCATCCCGGCGGTGGAGGCGCTCCTCGCCACCTCGACCGTCCGCGAGATGATCCGCGACGCGACCCGCATCAAGGAGCTGAAGCCGTACATGGAGACCGCCGGCGCGGATCTGGGCATGCACTCCTTCGACCAGTACCTCTACAAGCTGCACGAGGCCCGGCGGATCTCGCTCGACACCGCCCTCGGCAACGCCACCAACCGGGCGGATCTCGAGCGACGCATCCTCATCGAGTCCGGGGGCCGCCCCGCGTGAGCCTGGCTTCGGCCACCCCCGCGCGCATCCTCGTCGTGGGCTCGGACGCCGAGCTCGCGGCAGCCTTGCACCTCCACGCCGCGGGTGCGGGGTGGCTGCTCTACACCGCGCCCGGCCCGGCCGACCTCGAGACGATGGTCCGCGCGGTCTCGCCGCTCGTCCTGGCCCTGGTCCTTCCGGCCTCGCCCGACGCCACCTGGGGCTCCGCGCTCACCGCGGCGCAGGGCGCCGCCCGGGGCGGAGTCCGCGTGGTCATGGTGGCTCCGTCCCGCGAGGTGGTCGAGCCACTCGCCGCGGTGGCCGGCGCCGAGCGGGCGATCTCGCGCGCCGAGCTCCTGGCCAGCCCGGCCACGCTCACCGAGCCAGGGCCGCCGCGCCCCGCACCCGTTCGACCCGATCCACCACGGACGAGGCCGATCGCCCCCCCGCCTCCCCCGATGGCTGTCCTGCCCCCCTCCCCTGCGCCCCCGCGCCCGCCGTCGATCGTGCCTCCGACCCTCGCCGAGGCCGACGAGCCGCCGCCGCGCGCCCCGGCCAGGCCGGCGCCGGACCTCATGTCGCTCATCGACGAGGAGCTCATCGAGGAACGGCGCCGCCCGCCCCCCGTGAACGCCAGGGTCGAGGTCGCCGTCAGCCTGGTCTCGGAGCACAACTTCTTCGTGGGCTCGACCCGGCGCATCGACTCCGGAGGCGTCTTCATCGCCACCGCGATGCCCCCGCCCGTGGGGACCCGCATCCAGGTGCGCCTCGGCCTCGCCGACGGGCGGAAGCTCGACCTGGAGGGCGAGGTGGCCTTCCTGCGGGCCAAGTCGGCCACCACCGGACGGCAACCCGCCGGATGCGGCGTCCGGCTGACGGGCCTTCCGGGCTGGGCCGTCGACGCCATCGAGCGCTTCTTCCAGGCGCGCCAGCCCATCGCCTACGCCGCGATCGACGGGCGGAGCTAGAGCGCATCCCACAACCCCGCAGCCTGCTGCGGCGGAGCATTCCTGCCTGCGGGAGGTGGCCTCGTCGGCGACGGACTGCTTGCGCCTCGCGACGGCCGGGGTCGCGGGATGCGCTCTGGCGGCCAGCCTAGTCGTCGACGGCGCGGTCGGTGCGGCGGACCCCGAGCAGGTAGGGCTGGATGAAGCCCTCGATCTCGCCGTCGAGCACGTCGTCGACCTTGCCGGTCTCCACCCCGGTGCGCAGGTCCTTCACCATGCGGTAGGGCTGCAGCACGTAGCTGCGGATCTGCGACCCGAAGTCGATGTCCTTCTTCTGGGCCTCCGCGGCGTCGAGCACCGCCTGCCGCTTGCGCTCCTCGTGCTCGTAGAGCCGGGAGCGCAGGATCTTCCAGGCCACGCCCGCGGTTCTTCTGCTGGCTGCGCTCGTTCTGCACGGCCACCACGATGCCGGTGGGGATGTGGGTCAGGCGGACCGCCGAGTCGGTCTTGTTCACCTTCTGGCCGCCGGCGCCGGAGGACCGGTAGGTGTCGATGCGGACGTCGGCCTCCTTGATGTCGATGACGATGTCGTCGTCGATCTCGGGGGTGACGTCCACGGCGGCGAAGCTGGTCTGGCGGCGCGCCGCGGAGTCGAACGGGCTGATGCGCACCAGCCGGTGGACGCCCCGCTCGGCCTTGAGGAAGCCGTAGGCCCAGGGCCCGCGGGCGATGAAGGACGCGGAGGAGATGCCCGCCTCCTCACCGGCCACCATGTCGGCGGGCTCGACCTCCCAGCCCTTCCGCTCGCAGAACCGGACGTACATCCGGTAGAGCATGGCCGCCCAGTCCATCGCCTCGACGCCGCCGGCGCCGCTCTTCACCTCGACGATGGCGCTGGCGTTGTCGTGCTCCCCGGAGAGCATGCGCCGGAACTCGAGCCCCTCGACCAGCCTGGCCACGCCGTCGGCGTGGGCCGCCGCCTCGCCTCGCGTCCCCTCGTCGCCGGCCTCCTCGGCCAGCTCGTCGAGCGCCCGCGCGTCCTCGAGCGCCTGGAAGGCCCGGTCGTACTCGGCGACGGATGCCTCGAGCTGGGCCTTCTCCTTCAGCAGCCCCTGCGCCTTCTGGTTCTCGCCCCAGAAGCCCGGGTCCTCGGAGAGGCGGGAGATCTCCGCGGCACGGGATCGCTTTCGCTCTACGTCAAAGAGACCCCCGGAGCGCCTCCAGGCGGGAAGCAATCTCGTCGAGGCGTGCTGCGGTCTGTGACGGCATGGCGGTCAGTTCTCCTGGGTGGCGCGGCGGGCGGGTCGGCGGAGCAACGCCGCGCCCAGCATGAGGGCCGACGCGATCCCGCAAGTCCACGCGAAGATATCACCGAATCTCGTGTAGGGCGTGCGGCCCCGCAGGATGGGGAGGTCCCCCACGAGGAGGCGAGGAGGCTCGTCCGGGTCGGGTGCGAGCGCCCGGTCCACCGGCCCGACCTCGAGGGCGCCGGGGCCGACCTCGCCGGTCGGGTAGACGATGGCGCTCACCCCGGAGTAGGCAGGCCGGGCCACCGACCGCCCGGTCTCGATGGCGCGCATGCGCACGATGGCCAGGAACTGGTAGGGGCCGGACGAGTAGCCGTACCAGGCGTCGTTGGTGGGATTGACGAGGAAGTCCGCGTCCTGGAGCACGAAGGTGCGCGCCACCTCGGGGAAGATGGCGTCGAAGCAGATCATCGGCGCGAAGGAGATCCGCCGGCCCCCGCTCTCGAACGACATGGGCACGAGCCGCCCACCGGCCGCGATGGGCGCCATGGTGGGGACGACCGACCGGAGGAAGGGCAGCCATTCGCGCAGCGGCACGTACTCGCCGAAGGGCACGAGGTGGTGCTTCACGTAACGGTCCAGGACCGTCAGGTCGGGAGCGAGCAGGAAGGCCGAGTTCTCCACCTGCGGGACGCGCCCTTCCGGACCCTGCGTCCACTTCACGGTGGTGGCCCCGAGCAACAGGTGAGCCTGCCGGAGCGGCTCCAGATCCGGAGCCGCGGCGAGCAGGCTGGGAAGTCCGGGGGGTACGGCCCGCGGCCACGACGCCTCGGGCCACGCCACGAGCACCGCACCCTCCCGGTCGGCCTCGAGCGTGAGCGGCCACATCCGGCCGACGATCCGCTCGGCGTGGCGCGGCCCCTGGTTCTTCACCTCCTGGCTCACGTTGGCCTGCACCAGCCCGATCTTCACCCGGGGTGCCTGGGCCATCTCGCCGCGCACCGCGGAGAGGTGCAGCGTCCCGTAGGCGAGCGTCGCCGCCACCGCCGCCGCCGCCACCGCCGATCCCTTCCACGGCCGCGGCGCGCCGCCTCCCGCGCGCACGCTCCGCCACCAGTCCGCGGCCACGCAGTTCACGAGGACCACCAGGCCGGCCACGGCGTAGACGCCTCCCAGGGCGGCGAGCTGCGCCACCGGGCCGTTGCGCACCTGCGTGTAGCCGAGGTTGCCCCAGGGGAATCCGGTGAAGAGGTAGTTGCGGGAGAACTCCGTCGCGACCCAGACCAGGGGGAGATGGATCCAGAGCGGCCAGCCGGTTCGCTTGCCGATGGTGAACGACGCCCAGAAGGCCGCCGCCCAGTGGGCCGCCATGTAGAACACCAGCGCCGAGAGCCCCACGAAGGCCACGCCCTGGGAGAGGCCCCCGAACGCGGTCATGGCGTGGCTCACCCAGTAGATGGCCGCGTAGAACATCGCCGCGCCGGCGACCAGGCCGAGCAGGGCCGCCTCCAGGGGCCCGGTGGCCGCCTGCAGCGCGACGAGCGCGGGTACCAGGCCGATCCAGGCGATCGCCTCCAGGAACCCGGCCGGATCGACCTGCCGCAGCGACAGGCCCGGCACGACCAGTGGCAGTGCCAGGGCCTCCAGCAGCCCCCCCAGGGCGGCGAGCGCGAACCTCGTGGCTCGGTCTCTCATCGCTTCCCGGGCCTTTCCAGCGACTCTCCCACCATCCCCATGCGCCCCAGGAGATCGTCCTCGATCCGGGCCATCTCCCGCGCCTCTCCGGGCCGATGGTGGTCGTGGCCGACCAGGTGGAGGATGCCGTGCACCAGGTAGCGATCGACCTCCTCCCCCAGGGTGCGGCCGGCCCGCCGCGCCCGCCGCGCCGCGATGTCGAGGGAGATCGCCAGGTCGCCCAGGTAAGGGCCGCTTCCGGGCGGGTCGTCCGCCGGGAAGGAGAGCACGTCGGTGGCGTGGTCCACCGACCGCCAGCGACGGTTCAGGGTCCGGATCCGGCCGTCGGTGGTGAGCAGGATCGAGAGCCCTGCTCCCGGACGTTCCAGCGCCGAGAGGATGGCGCGGACGCGGGCCCGCACGCGCCGCGCAACCGCGCGTCCGGAGGGATGCTCGCTGCGCAGCTCGACGTTCACGGGCGGACGAGCTGGAGAGCCGCGGCGCGGTCGGATGGCGTCGGGGGCTGGGTGGTGCTGGCCGATCGGGCCCGGTAGACGGCGTGGAGCGTGGATGCCATGGCGCGGGCGATGGCGTCCAGGTCGCCGATGGTGAGCTCGCTCTCGTCGAGCTGCCCTTCGTCGACGATCTCGGCGATGCGGCGGCGAACGAGGTGGAGGAGCCTCTCCGGCGACGTCTCCGGGATCTCCCGCGACGAGGCCTCGCAGGCATCCGCGATCATGACCAGCGCGGCCTCGCGGCTCTGCGGCCGCGGCCCGCCGTAGCGGAAGGCGGGATCGAGATCGATCTCGGCGTCGCCGGGGCGACGGTCCTTCGACCAGAAGAAGGAGACGAGGCGCGTCCCGTGGTGCTGCGCCACGATGTCCACCACCGCACGGGGGAGCTTCCACCGGCGAGCCGCCGTCACGCCTTCCTCGACGTGGCGTCGCACCCGCTCGGCCCCCGTCTGCGGCGGCAGGTCGGAGAGCCTGTTCTCGCCGCGGGTGTTCTCGATGAAGGACTCCGGGTCCGTCCCCTTGCCGAGGTCGTGGAAGTAGGCCCCTGCCTTCGCGAGGAGCGCGTCGGCGCCGATGGCCTCCGCGCCGGCCTCGGCGAGCGCGCCGGCGACGACGGAGTGGTGCCAGGTCCCGGGCGCCTGGACGATGAGCTCCTTCAGCGCCGGGTGGTTCAGGCTGGACAGGTCGCGCAGGGTCAGGTCGCTCGCCAGCCCGAGGATGCGCTCGAGCAGCGGAGCCAGGATCACCACCGTGAGCGGGAGCAGGACCGCGCCGGAGAGGAACGCCGCTCCGAGGGCCGCCGCCAGGTCCAGGGGAGGAAGCTCGAACCTCGCCCGCCCGGCGAAGAGCCACCCGGCCGCCACCAGGACCGCCTGCAGCGCACCCACCGCCAGGCCGGCCCGCCATACGTGGCGGCGGCGCTGGACGCGGGCGAGCAGGAGCGCGGCCGCGACCGACGCCAGCGTGAACTGGACGCCCAGCACCACCGAGGGGCCGCCCAGGAGCCCCACGGCCGAGCCGACCGCGATGGCGAGCAGCACGCCCGCCGCCGGGGAGAGCAGCATGGCCGCGATCCCCGCACCGGCGGGGACGGGCACGAGCAGCAGGAAGGCCTCGGCGCCCAGCGGCCGGAACTGGTCCGGCAGGTGGTCGGCGGCGGCCATCCCCCCGGCGGCCGCGCCCAGCATGGCGAGGAAGAGCGCCGAGAGCAGCACCGCCCCACGCCGACGCGGCCGGATGGACCCGCCCAGCCGGGCCGCCGCGGCCCAGAGGACGATCAGCGTGGCGCCCACCAGGACGCCGGCGCCCACCCGCATGGCGGCGCGGTCGAAGAGCCTGGTCTGCTCCCTCATGCCGCGCAGGACGGCCAGGTGGCGCCGCTCGATCCGCTCCCCGGCGGGGAGCACCACCTCGCCGCGGCGGATGGGGACGACGACCGGCGCGACGGCCGCCGCGGCCAGCGTCCGGCGACGCTCGGTCTCGGCCTGCGAGAGGACGAGCGACGGGCGCAGCAGATCGGAGGCGACGCTGGCCAGCGCGGCGCGCAGGCGCGGCGGCGTGTCGGGCAGCGCGGCGGCGTCGCGCTCGACGCCTTGCCGGGCCGCCGCCAGGTCGCCGAGGCCGTCGAGGTCCCTGACGGTCCGCTCCCCGCGCACAACCCCACCGCGGACGTCGCGCACCCGGATGCCGCGCTCGCGGTCGGCGGCCAGCAGCGAACGGTCCTCCACCACCGGCGTCGCCAGGCCATGATGCGCGAGCGAGAGGAGCTTCCCCTCGACGCCCTCGCCGAACCGGGCCTCGGAGAGCGCCGCGAAGCTCGGATCGTCCACCCACAGCTGGAGGCGGGAGGCGAAGTCGTCGCGCCGGGCCGCGTATTCGCGGAGCAGCTCGACCTGATCTCCGCGCGTCTCCTTCCGGCCCGGGGCGCGCCGCTGCTGCCAGCGCGCCTCGGTGGCGCGCATGAGCTGGAAGGCGCCGTGCACCCTGGCCGCCACCTCCTCCTCCGCGCCCAGGTCGTGGTCGAAGACCCGGGGCTCGTCGACGACGGCCTCCTCGCGCCTGCGGCGCGTCCCCTCCTCGTCCGGGACGGCGAGATCGCGGGGAGCCCGGATGGTGGCCGGCGCCGGCAACCCCAGCGCCTCCTCCCCGGGGATCTCGGAGAGACCGCCCGGGATCGCCAGGAAGGCGGTCGCCACCGCCGCGACCACGAGGAGCAGCGCGGCGGCCAGCCGCTCTGGGAGCCGAAGCGTCGGTCGCGCGCCGGGGCGCGGCTCGAGGGGTTCCTGCACGAGGGCGAAGGTGGCACCGCGACGGCTGGATGGCAAGCGAGAGGGGGGCACGGCGAACCGACGGGTCCGTGCCGCGGACCGCTTGGGCAAACGAGGCGTTCACTCCCAGCACCTCGACGAGAAATTCGGCGGAACGCGCTTCGGTGCTCGAGGTGCGGTGGAAAGGCCCGTTGGGGCGTCGAGTTCCGCACAGCGAGGGCGTTCGGAGTTCCTGGCGGGGTTCGACATCTCCGCGCGGGAAATCGCGGCAGCGGCCGTCCCCAGGAGCTCGGCGGGGTCCGGAATTCGCTTGCCAGGATCTGTTCGCCTGACGAACTGGATCCGACCCACCGCGAAAGGGTCAACGCCCCGGACGAATCGGCGACGAGGGTCGTCGAGGCCCCGCGAACCCCGATCGAGGTGGGAACCCTCGTCGAGCCGATGACCGCCACGGCGCGCCGGATGTACCTCACGGTCTCTCGGGCCTTCGTGGCACTGCGGACAACGGCCTCGGTGCGGGCGAAGGTGAATCGGGAGGTGCGCAGGCGGGACGAGGCGAAGTGCCAGCGGCCGTTGGCCTCCGGCGGCATCTGCGGCGCCGCAGCGCGCCTGGAGATCGACCACTTGAAGCCCCGCGGGTACGGCGACCCGTCCACGGTCGAGAACTGCAGAATCCTCCGCCAGGCCCATGATCTGGAAGCAGCGCGCCAGGCCTACGGCGACGCCCATCCGAGCGGCTCGATCGCCTCCTACGCCGGCTTCGGCGGGAGCCGCGCCTCGTAGCCCTCGTAGGCCTTCACCACCTCCTGCACGAGCGGGTGGCGCACCACGTCCACCTCGCTGAACGGGCAGAAGGCGATGCCCTCCACGCCCCGGAGGACCTTCTGGACCTCCATCAGGCCGCTGGCCCGCCCGCTGGGAAGGTCGACCTGGGTGACGTCGCCCGTGACCACCGCCTTCGACCCGTAGCCGAGACGGGTGAGGAACATCTTCATCTGCTCGGCGGTGGTGTTCTGCGCCTCGTCGAGGATGATGAAGGAGTCGTTCAGCGTACGGCCGCGCATGAAGGCCAGCGGGGCCACCTCGACCGTCCCGCGCTCGATGAAGGCGGAGGCCTTCTCGTAGTCGACCATGTCGAAGAGGGCGTCGTGCAGCGGACGGAGGTAGGGGTTCACCTTCTCGGCGATGTCGCCGGGGAGGAAGCCGAGCCGCTCCCCGGCCTCCACCGCCGGCCGGGTGAGGACGATCCGCTTCACTCGCCGTTCCACCAGGTGGGCCACGGCCATGGCCATGGCCAGGTAGGTCTTGCCGGTCCCGGCCGGACCGATTCCGAAGACGATGTCGTGCTCCCGGATGGCCTTGACGTAGCGCTGCTGTCCCAGGTTCTTGGGCGTGATGATGCGGTGGCGGGCGGTGACGTAGATGGTGTCGGCGAACACCTCCCGAGGGGAAAGCCCCTGCGCCACCAGCTTGGCCGCCTGGTCCACGTCCTCCAGGTAGAGCGGGTAGCCGTGGTCGACGAGGTCGTAGAGCTCCCGCACGACCCGCTCGGCGAGCGTCCGCGCCGCCGCGTCGCCACCGGCGATGACGATCTGGTTCCCCCGGGAGCCGAGCTGCACCCCGGTGCGGCGCTCCACCAGCTTCAGATGTTCCTGGTGGGTGCCGCAGAGCATTCGCAGCTTGTCGGTGTCGGGAAACTCGACCCGGACGGAACTCGACGACTCGGACTCCTGGGACAATCGTCCTCCTGGCGCGGGCGCGCCCCTCATTCCACGGGCGGCGCGAGGAGGTAGCCGTTCCCCTGGCGCCGGTAGGCGTAGGCCTGGGACCATGGGTAGCGGAGGTCGCGCGGGCGCGCCAGCCCCGTCTCGACGAGCGCGTCCAGGCTGGCGGGGTAGACGCCGTTCTCGACCCGGTACACCTCCAGCGCCGCACGCAACCTCTCCAGCTGGTAGCGGGAGACGAAGCGCTCGGCCCGGTTGTCGTCGATGGGGCGCGGCGCCGACCGGCCGTGCGCTCCCCCACCGGTGACGACCAGCACCAGCGCCGCCAGCGCCACCGCGATGGCCACGGTGGCGAGCACGCCGGCGGTCCCGCGGCGCACCCGATCCTGCCAGCTCCGCGCGTAGGCTCCCACCTCGGCGGCCGCCGACCGGTGCAGCGGGGGGATGGCCCGGAGGACGCCCAGGTTCACCAGGTTGAAGAGCGCCTTGGAGGCCTCGAACTCGCCGAGCCGGGAACGGTCGGCGATGCGCTCCACCGTGGAACCCGGCAGGGCGAGCTCGTAGACCCGCCACTCGTTCCTGCCGAGGGCCGCCGACTCGCCGTCGCGGGCGCCCCGCCCCTCGGCGCGGGCGGTGGCCGGGTCGAGCTCCTTCAGCCGTTCGAAGGTCATGGCGGCCGAGGTGATCTTCCGCCGGACGAGGGGCCACTCGTCGATGATCCGATAGCCCTCCATGAGCACCGATTCGCAGCGAAGCGGCGAGACGGTCTCGCGGTCGAAGGTGACCTCGCGCGGCTCGAACGCGTAGGTGCCGCTCTTCCAGTTGAAGAGCTTGTAGATGGTCTGGGTGGTCTGCAGCGCGGTCATCTCCCGCAGCTGCTCCTTCGTGACCATCCCGAGCTCCACCACGATGTCGCCGAGCCTGCGCAGGGTGCGCTTCTGCACCCCGAGCGCCTCCTCGAGCTGCTCCTCGGTGATCAGGTCGGCGCGGACGAGCAGGCTGCCCAGCTTGTCCCGGGCCTTCCGGCCGGCGTATTCCGCGCTCACCACCGAGCCGTGCCACATCACCACGTGGATCTCGTCGGCGCGGGCCTTGAGGTGCAGCACCCCGCTCTTCGATTGCTGGCCGATGAGCTGGAGGATCTCCGCGATCCCGAAATCCTTGAGGGTGCCGGTCAGCGCCACGGGCTCACTCCGGCCGGGTGCGGCGGAAGGTGTCGCGCACCGCGATCCCGTACAGGAGCGCGAAGAGCGGGACGGCCACGGCGAGGCGAAGCGCCACGGCGTAGGGGGAGTGCTGCGGCGGCGGGATCACGCCGAGCCAGAACCAGGCCAGGAACCCCAGGAAGGTGAGCGCGAAGAGGACGAGGAAGCCGAGCACCGGGTGGCCACCCACCACGTGCCCCGCGCCTCCGCCCACGACCGCCAGCGCCCGCTCGGTCCAGCGTCGGACCCGGGCGTGGCGCCGGACCTGGGCATCCTTGCGATCGCGGTCGCGCGGGTCCACGGCGTTCCGGCGGAAGTAGACGTTCACGCACTGCCCGCAGCTGGCGGTCGCGGCGGGGTCGCAGCGGCGGCAGGCGGGCCGGCCGCACCGGTCGCACGGCGCCGCCGGCGCGAGGCGGGCCGTGATCAGCGCCAGCACCCAGAGCGACGCGATCAGCGAGAGAGGCAGGACCGGCCAGCCCCAGCGCGCGAGCGGTCCCGCCACCCGTCGAAGCGCCGCCGCCCCGACGACGCGGGGAACGGCGTCGCGCGCGGCAAGCTCGGACAGCCGGTCCGGCGGACGGAAGGGCGTCGACCAGCCACGCATTGGCGCGGAAGTCGTCGTCCGATCCGTGCCGGGCCAGGTACGCGGAGTCGGCCTGCTGGGCCTTGCGCCGGGCCTCGGAGCTCTGCCCCACCGCGGCGAGGCGGAGGTAGAGCTTGGAGAGGTCGTACTGCGCCGCGGCCAGCGTGGAGAGGTCCTGGGCGCGGTCGACGGCGGCGAGGTAGGCGGCCTTGGCTCCCTCGAGGTCTCCCTCCAGGAAGAGCACGTTCCCCAGGTTCACCTGGGCCTCGGCGGACCGGGGATCGGCCACGAGCGCCGCGTCGTACCACCGTCGCGCCTCGACCAGGTCGCCCTGGCGCTTGTGCCAGCGGCCGATGGCGAGCAGCGCGGGCGCCCGGAACCGCTCGCGCGTCGAGCGTGCCTTCATGCTCGCCACGAAGTCGGGCGTCGGCCAGCCCGTCTCGATCTCGTGCACGTCGTCGGCCAGCGTCCCCTGCCATGCGGTCACCGCCGCCGCCTGCCCGGCCAGCCACGGGATGGCGACGAGCGCGAGCAGCGAGACGGTCACCGCGAGGCGCTCCCATCGGGCGAGGTATGCCCAGGCCGCGAGGGCCGCCGCGAAGAGAATGGCGAACGGACCCAGCCGGAAGACGAACGGCAGCGCGAGCAGCGCCAGCGCGAGGGCCGTGGACTGGCCGGGGGTTCCGGCGCGGACCACGGGCAGGTGGCGGAAGTCGTGCAGGAAGACGCGAAGCCGGGCGAGGAAGAGGAGGGAGATGGTGGCCGCGGCTGCGCCGAACAGTGCCGCGATGGCCGCTCCCGAGAGATCGCCGAGCAGTGCGCGGGCCACGTGCGGGTCCCGCGCCGCGGCGGCGAGCCCGGCCCAGGCCGCCCGGATCGCGGGGAGCGGCCTCGTCGGCTCGGCGGCGAAGCGAGCGAGCGCCAGCGCGAAGTGGGGCTCCGGCATGTCGGGGGCGAGCGCCACGGCGAACGTGGCGTGCTCGACCGCGTCGTCCACCGCTCGGGCCCGCAGGGACCGCTCGGCTTCCCTCACCTCCGCGACGGCGTGCCACGGGAGGCTGCCGATTCCCAGCTCCCGCATGGCATCGCGAAGGGATTGGGCAGCCGCCCGGCTCGCCGCCCCGTCCTGCTCGCGACCCGCCCTTCGGCGGGCCTGCCACAGCTCGTCCACCCGGACCGCGGAGATCCCGACCGGCTCGATGGGGCGCTGTAGCTTTCTCAGCTCCTCCGGGCCGATGCTCACGCCCGGCGCGACGCCCGGAGGCGCGGTCGCCGCCGGGCTCGCGGGTGCAGGGGGGGCCGGTGGGAGGGGCTCGGGCGGCAACGCCGGCTCCGGCACGGGTTCCCCGGACCGGGCTGCCTTGCTCTTCGGCTCCTCCGTGGGAAGGTCTCCTTCCACGAGCGAAGGGGCCTGGACCTGGGCCCCTGCCGGGGCTGGTGCCAGGAGGAATAGCCACACGGCGAGGGAGGCGGTCGCAGGAATTCTCACGCGAGATTGAAATGCTAGCACGGGGGATTCCGGGCTAGAAACCGGCGATGAACCGGACCGCCGCCGCCGTCGACCGCCTCGTCGCCATCATGGCCCGCCTCCGTGGGCCCGACGGGTGCCCCTGGGACAGGGAGCAGACGCTCACCACGCTGCGCCCCTACGTCCTCGAGGAGACCTACGAGGTCCTGGAGGCCATCGACGGTGGCGACCCTGAGGCCCACCGCGAGGAGCTCGGCGACCTGCTCCTCCAGATCGTCTTCCAGGCGCGGATCGCCGAGGAGGAGGGACGCTTCGACTTCGGCGGGGTCGCCGACGCGATCTCGGAGAAGCTCCTCTCCCGCCATCCCCACGTCTTCGGGCCCGATGCCCGCGGTCCGGATGCGCGGCCCGATCCCGCCGCCCCGGGAGTCCAGGACGCCGACGGCGTGCTGCGGCAGTGGGCGGCCCTCAAGAAGAAGGAGAACGAGGCCAAGGGGCGCGGGAAGAGCGTGCTGGAGGGCGTTCCGCGCGAGCTTCCGGCGCTCGCCCGGGCCGAGCGGCTGACGGAGAAGGCGAGCCGGGTCGGCTTCGACTGGCCCGACGCGGCAGGCGCGCGGGCCAAGGTGGCGGAGGAGCTCGGGGAGCTCGACGAGGCCATCGCGTCGGGAGACCGGGCGCGGATGGAGGACGAGCTCGGGGACCTCCTCTTCGCCACGGCGAACCTGGCCCGGAAGCTGGGAATCCCCCCCGAGGAGGCGCTCCGGGGCACCCTCGGCAAGTTCATCTCCCGCTTCGAGTACATCGAGGCGGCGCTCGCCCGCCAGGGCGTTCCCCACGGAGGCGCCACCCTCGAGGAAATGGACCGCCTCTGGGACGAGGCAAAGGCGCTTTCCCGTCGAAACCCGAGGACTTTTTGACCCTTTCGCCCGTCCCTCGCCCTTCGTGGAAAGTACGTGGATAAAAAAAACCGGTCACGACCTGGGTCGCTCCTTGACACGTAATTGACACAGGACAGAGTGGCCTTTCAGGGGAGCCAAATTCAGTCATTTCAGCAGCTTGAATGGCAGTGACCCCGGTCCCCCTGGCAAGGCGAGTCCCAACCGGGTGCCTTGACCTCTCCAGAATCCTCAGAAGTGGATAACTCACCGTGTCGAGGACGAAGGTGTTCCGCCAAAACGCTTGACGCGCCGCAGGCCGGGCGGTAGAAACCGCGACCTTCGAGAACCCCCAGGGGAGAAGCACACTTGGCAAACACCCGCTCCGCCGAAAAGCGCAATCGCCAGTCCCAGAAGCGCCGGGCCCGCAACCAGGCCGTGCGCACCCGCGTGAAGAGCGCCGTGAAGAAGGTTCGCGAGACGCTGGAGGGTGGTGAGCAGGCCGCTGCCCAGGAAGCCTTCAAGGTCGCTGCCCGGGTGATCGACCAGGCGTCCTCGAAGGGCGTGGTCCACCGCAACACGGCCGCGCGGAAGATCTCGCGCCTCGCCAAGGCCGTCGCGAAGTCCGCGCCGGCGAAGTAGTCCGAGTCCCTACGGAGTCTCGAGCCGCTCGACGATCTCGCGAGCGGCTTCCTCCGCCGCACGGCGGATGGCGAGTCGACGCCTCCCTTCCGTGGCGATGGCGTCGACCTCGCCCAGGTAGTCCACCTCCCGACGCACCTTGACCTGCGCCGCCTCCCGTCCGTCCACGGTCAGGCGTGCCTGCACCTCGAACACGAGGCGCCAGGTCCCGCTCTGCGTCGTGAGGGGGGACGACGACGAGCGCGTCACCACGCCCTCGATGCGCGCCGACGAGCCCTCCCCTCCCGCCGCCCCCCGCCGCGAGAGCTCCTCGCGAAGCGCCGCGGCCACCAGGGCGCCCGCCTCGGCGTCGACGGTGCGGTTCTCGAGCGGGGCCACGAAGACCCGTTCGGCGCCGGCGGGCAGGCGGGCGGCGCCCGAGCCGACCGTGTACCCGCAACCCGCGCCGGCGGCCAGCACCACCAGCCCTGCGACGAGCCCGTGGCGCGTCATGTGACCACGAAGTTGATGAGCCGCCGGGGGACGAAGACCACCTTCCGCACGGTCTTGCCGGCCAGGTGGGCCTTCACGCGGTCCTCCTGCTCGGCGAGCGCCCTGACCTCCGGCTCGCCCGCGGCGAGCGGCACCTGGATCTCCCCGCGCAGCTTGCCGTTCACCTGGACCGCCACGGTCACCACGTCGGCCACCACCAGCGCCGGATCGTGGGACGGCCAGGGCGCCTCGGCGAGCAGCTGGTCGCGCACGCCCGGTCCGAGCACCTCGTGCCAGAGCTCCTCGGCCACGTGGGGCGCGAAGGGGGCGAGCATCATCGCCAGCGCGACCAGCGCCTCCTTCACCGCGGCGCGATCGGGGTCGCTCGCCGGCTCGAGCGCGTAGAGCTCGTTCACGAGCTCCATGAGCGCGGCGATGGCGGTGTTGAACTTGAGCTCGCCCTCCAGCCCCTCGGTGACCCTCTTGATGGTGCGGTGGGTCTTGCGGCGCAGCTCGAGGAACGGGCCGGCGGCGTCGGCGAGGAACGGGTCGGGGACGAGGAAGGTCTCCTGCCGGGCGTGGAAGATGCGCCAGACGCGGGACAGGAAGCGGAACATCCCCTCGACCTGCTCGTCGGACCAGTCGATGTCCTTCTCGGGCGGGGCCGCGAAGAGCATGAACATGCGCATGGTGTCGGCGCCGAACCGGTCGACGATGGGGCCCGGCTGCACCACGTTGCCCCAGCGCTTCGACATCTTCCGGCCGTCCGGGCCGTTCACGATGCCCTGGGTGACGAGCCGCTTCACGGGCTCCTTCTCGAACACCAGCCCGAGCTGCTCCATCACCCGGTGCCAGAACCGGAAGTAGAGCAGGTGCATCACCGCGTGCTCGGGACCGCCCACGTAGACGTCGACCGGCAGCCAGCGCCGCGCCTCGGCCTGCCCGAAGGGGCGCTCGGCGTCGCGGGGCGAGAGGTAGCGCGCGTAGTACCAGGACGAGTCCACGAAGGTATCCATGGTCTCGGTCTCCCGCCGCGCCGGCTTCCCGCAGGTCGGGCAGGTCGTGTTGACGAAGGCCGGCACCTTGGCCAGCGGAGGCTCGCCCGTGCCGGTGATGATGGCCTCGTCGGGCAGCGTCACCGGGAGGTCGGCGTCCGGAACGCCCACCGCGCCGTGATCCGGGCAGTAGACCACCGGGATGGGCGTGCCCCAGTAGCGCTGCCGGCTGAATCCCCAGTCGCGCAGGTGGTACTTCACCGAGGGCGCCCCGAACCCCTTCTCCTTCGCGAGCGCCGTCATGCGCCGGCGCGCCTCGGCGCTCGGGAGGCCGGTGAAGGGCCCGGAGTCGACGAGCACCCCGTCGTCGGTGAAGGCCCGCCCGAGGGCGTCGCCGGCGGGAAGGCGTTCCCCCTCGGCGGGCTGGATGACCACCCGCACGGGGAGCTCGTACTTGCGGGCGAACTCGAAGTCGCGCTGGTCGTGGGCCGGGACGCTCATGACGGCGCCGGTGCCGTAGCCGGCCAGCACGAAGTTGGCGATCCAGACCGGGACCTTCTCGCCGCTGTACGGGTTCACCGCGAAGGCCCCGGTGAAGACCCCCTCCTTGGGCGCGTCCTCGCCGGTGCGCTGCTCGGCGTCGGTCCTCGCCATGCGGTCGACGAAGGCCTCGAACCTCGTCCCTGCGGTCCGGGGTGGTGAGCCGGGCGGTGAGCGGGTGCTCGGGCGCCAGCACCACGTAGGTGCAGCCGAAGATGGTGTCGACACGGGTGGTGAAGACCCGGATGCCCTCGGGGGAGCCGTCGACCGCGAAGTCGACCTCGGCCCCCTCGCTGCGCCCGATCCAGTTGCGCTGCATCGTGGTGATGCGCTCCGGCCATTCGCGCAGGTCGTCGAGCCCCGCGAGCAGGTCGTCGGCGTAGTCGGTGATGCGGAAGGCCCACTCCGGGATGACCTTCTCGACCACCGGGGAGCTGCAGCGCTCGCAGAGGTTGTCGTCCACCACCTGCTCGTTGGCGATGACGGTGTTGCAGCCGGTGCACCAGTTGGCCTTGCCCTGCCGCCGGTAGACGATCCCCTTCTCCAGCATGCGCAGGAAGAACCACTGGTTCCACCGGTAGTACTCCGGGTCACAGGTGGCGAACTCGCGCTCCCAGTCGAAGGCGAAGCCCACCCGCTGCATGTCCTGGCGGAAGGCCACGATGTTCTCGCGGGTGCGCTCGGCCGGGTGGCGCCCGTCCTTCAGCGCGGCGTTCTCGGCGGGCAGCCCCAGCGCGTCGAACCCCATGGGGTGGAGGACGTCGTAGCCGCGCATGCGCAGCAGGCGGGCCAGCGCGTCACCGATGGTGTAGACCCGGGCGTGCCCCATGTGCATGGCGCCGGACGGGTACGGGAACATCTCGAGGACGTAGCGCTTCTCGGCGCCGGCCCGGCGGCCGGCCTTGAAGACCCCGGCTTCGTCCCAGCGCTT
The DNA here is from genome assembly GCA_963818535.1 of uncultured delta proteobacterium. Lineage (GTDB taxonomy): Bacteria > Myxococcota > Myxococcia > Myxococcales > Anaeromyxobacteraceae > CAIOAK01. The sequence continues at coordinate 1,395,415 of CAWFSM010000008.1, forward strand.
CTGCCAGCGCGGCTCGATCGACTTCGGCTCGTATCGCTCGTTCATGGAGGGCATGGAAGCCCGCGATATTACCGCGGGACGGCGATTTTGCACCTGCGCGTTCCCCGGGGCTCCGGGGTATATTGCGCGCCTCTTTCGACCCCGGAGAGCCCGAGATGGCCGAGAACGCCTACGTCGCAGACATCGCCAAGCACGAGGGACAGGAGATCACCCTCCACGGCTGGCTCCACAACCGCCGTTCCTCGGGGAAGCTCCACTTCCTCCAGGTCCGCGACGGGACGGGAACCATCCAGTGCGTGGTCTTCAAGGGGAACGTGACCCCGGAGGCCTTCACCGAGGCCGACCACCTCCCGCAGGAGACCTCCATCGCGGTGACCGGGCTCGTGAAGAAGGAGCCCCGCTCCCCCATCGGCTACGAGATCGACGTGCGCGAGCTCACCGTCCACGCCCGGCCGACCCAGGAGTTCCCCATCGGCCACAAGGAGCACGGCGTCGCGTTCCTCATGGAGCAGCGCCACCTCTGGCTGCGCTCCCCCCGGCAGAACGTGATCCTCCGGGTCCGCCACACCGTCGAGAAGGCCATCCGCGACTTCTTCGACGAGCGCGGCTTCACGCTGGTCGACGGGCCGATCTTCACCCCGAACGCGTGCGAGGGGACGAGCAACCTCTTCGAGGTACCCTACTTCGACCTGGGCAAGGCCTACCTCACCCAGTCCGGCCAGCTCTACATGGAAGCCGCGGCCATGGCGCTCGGGAAGGTCTACTCCTTCGGCCCCACCTTCCGCGCCGAGAAGTCCAAGACCCGCCGCCACCTCACCGAGTTCTGGATGGTGGAGCCGGAGGTGGCCTGGCTCGACCTCGAGGGCGACATGCGGCTCATGGAGGAGTTCGTCTCCTACGTGGTGCAGGCCGCGCTCGCGAAGCACCGGGAGGAGCTCGTCCGGGTGCTGGAGCGGGACGTCTCGAAGCTGGAGACGGTGAAGGCCCCGTTCCCGCGCATCACCTACACCGAGGCGGTGGAGGTCATCCGCAAGGAGCAGGAGGCGCAGCGCGCCGGGCTCCCGCCCGAGGAGGCGGCGAAGCTGCCGCCCATGATGGTGTGGGGCGACGACATCGGCGGCGACGAGGAGACGCTGGTGGCGAGGAGCTACGATCGCCCGGTCATGGTGCACCGCTACCCGACCCTCATGAAGGCCTTCTACTTCAAGAAGGACCCGCAGGACCCGAAGGTGGCCCTGGGCTGCGACGTGCTCGCCCCGGAGGGCTACGGCGAGATCATCGGCGGCGGGCAGCGCGAGGACGACCTCGAGACCCTCGAGAAGGCCATCGCGCACCACGAGCTGCCGCGCGAGGCCTTCGAGTGGTACCTCGACCTCCGCCGCTACGGCACCGTGCCGCACTCCGGGTTCGGCATGGGGGTGGAGCGCTGCGTGGCCTGGATCTGCGGGCTGCACCACGTCCGGGAGACCATCCCGTTCGCCCGCATGACCGAGCGGATCACGCCTTAGGCGGGGGCTGCTCCACCCGGACGGCCACGCGAGCCACCTCGACGCCGATCCCCAGCTCACGCCCGGCGCCTTCCAGGGCTGGCGCGAGCGCCCGCACGTCCCCCAGGACCACCTGTCGGGCGAAGCCGGCCACCGCCGCCGCCTCGACCCAGGCGCGGGCGGCCACCGGCAGGGGGGCGCCGTGCGGGAAGGCGATCAGGACCTGCCGTGCCCCGGCGCGCCGGAGCGCCTCGCAGGCGTGTCGCACCGCGAGCGAGACCGCCCGCGGCGACGGGTCGTCGATGCCGAAGAGGAAGATGCGGGTGGCGCGCAGCCGGCTACCGGAGGGCAGGAGCAGGGCCTCCCCGTGCTCCGGGGTGACCGTGCCGGCCAGGATGGCCCGGGAGACCGCTCCGGCCAGCCGCCAGTCGATCAGGGACGGGAGGCCGGACAGGGGCCGCTCCGATCCGACGAAGGCGGCCAGCGAGTCGGCCTCGAGGGCGTCGAGCGACGCCAGCGAGAGGTCCGCCAGCTCCAGCCGGAGGGTCACCGTCCCGGCCCGTCCCCGCGCCGTCCCTCGGGCAGGGCGGCGGCGACCCGATCGAGCACCCCGTTCACGAAGGCCGCGGAGCTCTCGCTTCCGTACTTCTTGCCCAGCTCGATGGCCTCGTTGATGCAGACCTTGACGGGGACGTCGTTCCGCCAGCGCAGCTCGAAGACCGCCAGCCGGAGCACGTTGCGGTCCACCTTGGCCATCCGGTCCATGCGCCAGTTGGTGGAGACCTGCTCGATGACCTCGTCGATCTCGCGCCGGTGGTTGGCCACGCCGCGAACCAGCTCCTCGGCCCCCTCGCGCACCTCGCGCTCCACCGGCTCGAAGCTGGGCCAGAAGCGGGCCAGGGCCTCGTCGAGGTCGGTGGCGGCCACGTCGATCTGGTAGAGCGCCTGCAGGGCCCGCTCACGGGCCTTGGTGCGTCGGGTGTGGGCCATGTTCCCTTACTTCCTCTTCCCGGCGGCGACGGCGCGGAAGAGGTTGGCCTGCTCGATGGCGGCCACGGCCGCCTCGGCTCCCTTGTTCCCGCCCTTCACCCCGGCACGCTCCAGCGCCTGCTCCATGGTGTCGCAGGTCAGCACGCCGAAGCCGACCGCGCACTCGGCCTCCATCGACACCTGGCCCACGCCCTTCGAGACCTCGCTGGCCACGTACTCGAAGTGTGGGGTGCCTCCGCGGATGACCGCGCCCAGCGCCACCGCCGCGTCGTACCGGCCGCTTCGCCCCACCCTCCGCATCACGGCGGGGATCTCGAACGTTCCCGGGCAGCGGAAGACGTCGACCGCGTCCTCGGCGACCCCGTGCCGCCGGAGTGCGTCGAGCGCCCCCGCCAGCAGCTGCTCGGTGACGAGCGAGTTGAACCGAGACACCACGATGGCGAACTTGAGCCCCTCGCCGACCAGGTTTCCCTCGAAGACCTTCATGACCGTCCTCCCTTGGTCGCGCGGCGCTTTGGCTTGCCCTTCCCCTTGGCGCGTTCCGGGGCGAGCGTGAGCAGGTGTCCCATCTTGTCGCGCTTGGTGCGCAGGTAGGCGCGGTTGCCCCGGGACGGGGGCGTCTCGATGGGCACGCGCTCCACCACCTCGAGGCCGTACCCCTCGAGCCCGACGATCTTCTTCGGGTTGTTGGTGAGCAGCCGCATCTTCCCCACCCCCAGGTCGCGCAGGATCTGGGCCCCGATGCCGTAGTCGCGCAGGTCGGGCTTGAACCCCAGCTTCACGTTGGCCTCGGCGGTGTCGAGCCCCTGGTCCTGGAGGTTGTAGGCCTTGAGCTTGTTCACCAGCCCGATGCCACGCCCCTCCTGGTCGAGGTAGACGAGCACGCCCTTCCCGGCCAGGGCGATCTGGCGGAGCGCGGCGTGGAGCTGCGGGCCGCAGTCGCAGCGGGCGCTGCCGAAGACGTCCCCGGTCAGGCACTTGGAGTGGACGCGGACCAGCACCGGCTGGCCGGGCTTCCAGGTCCCCATCACCAGGGCCACGTGCTGGTTCTTGTCGACGTCGTTCTCGTAGGCGACCGCGGTGAACTTCCCGTACTCGGTGGGGAGCGGCGCCTGCGACGCGCGGCGCACCAGCGAGTCCCGGGTCATCCGGTAGAAGATCAGGTCGGCCACCGACGCGATGGGGATGTCGTGCTCCCGGGCGAGCTTCTGGAGCTCGGGCATGCGCGACATGGTGCCGTCGTCGTTCATGATCTCGCAGATGACGGCCGCGGGCTTGAGCCCGGCCAGGCGAGCCAGGTCGACCGACCCCTCCGTCTGCCCGGCCCGGACCAGGACGCCGCCCGGGCGGGCCCGCAGCGGGAACACGTGGCCGGGGCGCACCAGGTCGGTGGGCTTCGCGCCGTCGGCCACCGCCGTGAGGATGGTGTGGGCCCGGTCCTTGGCGCTGATCCCGGTGCTGACCCCGCGGGCGGCCTCGATGGAGACCGTGAAGGCGGTGCCGAAGCTGGACGCGTTCTGCCCTTCCGGGACCATGAGCGGCAGGTCGAGCGAACGGGCCTTCTCGTCGGTCATGGCCAGGCAGATGAGGCCGCGCCCGTACTTCGCCATGAAGTTCACCGCCGCGGCCGTGACCTTCTCGGCGGCGACGCAGAGGTCGCCCTCGTTCTCGCGGTCCTCGTCGTCGACGAGGATGATCATCTTCCCGAGCCGGAACGCCTCGAGGGCCGCCTCGATCCGCTCGACCGCGTGCTCCGAGTGCCGGATCATCTCGCCGCCTCGCCGTATCCCCAGTCCTTCAACGAACCCTCCGTGATGCCGGCCGTGCCGGCGAATTCGCGAAGGCGGGCGACGTGGCGCGCCACGACGTCGGCCTCCAGGTTGACCGCGGTGCCCGGCTCCGCCTCCCCCAGCACGGTGCGGGCGAGCGTCTCCGGGATGAGGGCCACCTCGAACCGATCGCGCCCGGCGCGGGCCACGGTGAGGGAGACCCCGTCGATGGCGATGGAGCCCTTCTCGGCGACGAGCGGCGCGATGGCCGCCGGGAGCGACACGGTGAAGCGCGCCCCCTGCCCTTCCACGGCGCGCGCCAGGACCTTGCCGACCGCGTCCACGTGCCCCTGCACCATGTGGCCGCCCAGCCGGTCGGAGAGGCGCAGGGCCCTTTCCAGGTTCACGGTGGTGCCCGATCTCCACGACCCGAGCGTGGTGCGGGCCAGCGTCTCGGGCACGGCGTCGAAGGACATCCGCCCCCCGCCCCGCTCCACGACGGTGAGGCAGGCGCCGTTGCAGGCCACGCTCTCCCCGAGCTCGAGCTCGTCGACCGGCAGCGCCCGGGGGCGGATGGTGATGCGCGCGCCTCCGGCTCGCGGGTCCACCCGCTCCACCACGCCCATGTCCGAGATCAGTCCGGTGAACATCGCGCCGGGATCTTAGTCCACACGGGGGGTTCGATCACCTTTCGGCGCGGGCCGGCAGGTGAGGAGCAGGTCGCGACCCACCCGGCGGACCTCCAGGTCGTGCAGGACGAGCGCGTCGGCCATGCGGGTGGGCCCGGTCCCGGGAAGCCAGGAAAGGCCTCCGCCGGCCAGCTTCGGCGCCAGGAAGAGCATGAGGCGATCGACGAGGCCCCCCTCGAGGAGGCTCCTGCCCACCTCGGCCCCCCCCTCCGCCAGGACGGTCGTGACCCCGCGCCGCCCCAGCCGGGCGAGCAGGTCGGCGAGGTCGACCCTCCCACGGCGGGCCTTGCAGCGGAGGTACTCCACCCCACGCGGGTGCGCCGCGGGCGGGGTTCCAGAGACGTGGGCCACGAGCGTCGGCGCCTTCGAGCGCTGGCGGAAGAGGCGCAGGTCGGGCGGCAGCTCGAGGCGGGAGTCGAGGACCACGCGGATCGGATCGCGGCCGCGCTTCCCGGGGAGGCGCGTGGTGAGGCGCGGGTCGTCGGCCCGGGCGGTTCCGGCGCCGATCAGGACGGCGTCGGCGGCGTCGCGGAGCCGGTGCACCAGCGCGCGCGCGGGCGGGCCGGTCACCCACCGGGAGTCCCCCGCGGAGGTGGCGATGCGGCCGTCGAGGGTGGCCGCCACCTTGAGGGTGACGTGCGGGCGGCCGCTCTGGATGAACCGGAACCACGGTTCGTTGAGGCTGTCGCAGGCCGCGCGCAGCAGCCCGGTCTCCACCTCGACGCCGGCACGGCGCAGGCGCCGGATTCCCCGGCCGTTCACGCGGGGATTGGGATCGCTCGACCCGGAGTAGACCCGGCGCACGCCGGCGTCGAGGATGGCCAGGCTGCAGGGCGGCGTGCGGCCGAAGTGGTCGCAGGGCTCGAGCGTGGTGTAGAGGTCGGCGCCTCGCGCCCGTGCACCGGCGTCGCGGATGGCCGCCACCTCGGCGTGGGGAGCGCCGGCCCGGGCGTGGTGACCGCGGCCGACCACGCGGCCTCCCTTCACGAGGACCGCCCCCACCGCCGGGTTGGGGCTGGTGCGCCCCAGCCCGCGCCGCGCCTCGCGCAGGGCGAGGCGCATGAAGCGTTCGTGGACGGGAACGCCGGTCAAGGCTTCTCCTTCAGCCCCTCGACCGCCGCGGTGAACTCGCCCACGTCCCGGAAGTCGCGGTAGACGGAGGCGAAGCGCACGTAGGCCACCGGGTCCTCGGCGCGCAGCAGCTCCATCACCAGCTCGCCCACCGCGCTGGCCCGGACCTCACGCTCGCCCAGCTCCTGGAGCCGGCGCTCCACCCGCGTGGCCATCTCGTCGATGCGCTCCTGGGAGACCGGGCGCTTCTGGCAGGCCCGGCGCAGCCCCTCGACGACCTTGCGCCGGTCGAACGTCTCCCGGCGCCCGTCCTTCTTCACCAGCGCGGGCAGGCTCTCCTCCACCCGCTCGTAGGTGGTGAAGCGGCGCGCGCAGCCCAGGCACTCGCGTCGCCGGCGCGTGGCCTGGCCGTCCTGCGCCTCGCGCGAGTCGACGACCCGGTCCTGGAGGTGGCCACAGAAGGGACAGCGCATTCGTCGAGCGTCTCCCCGGCCCGCCGCTCAGATACGGTCGGGGTAGAGGGGGAACTGCCGGGTGAGCTCGCGGACCTCGCCCTTCACCCGGGCGAGCGACGCCTCGTCGCCGGGCGCGTCGAGGACGCGCCCGATGAGGGAGGCCACCTGGCGCATCTCCGCCACCCCCATGCCGCGGGTGGTCAGCGCCGGGGTCCCCACGCGGATGCCGGAGGTCACGAAGGGCTTCTCCGGATCCCAGGGGATCATGTTCTTGTTCACGGTGATGCCGGCCTTGCCGAGCGCCTCCTCGGCGATCTTGCCGTTGAGCTTCTTGGGTCGGAGGTCGACCAGCATCAGGTGGTTGTCGGTGCCGCCCGACACGAGGCGGAGCCCGGCCGCCACCAGTCCCTCGGCGAGCGCCTTCGCGTTGTCGAGGATCTGCTGCTGGTAGGCCTTGAAGCTGGGCTGCAGCGCCTCGTGGAAGGCCACCGCCTTGGCCGCCACCACGTGCTCGAGGGGGCCGCCCTGGGTGCCCGGGAAGATCTGGCTGTTCACGGCCTTGGCGTGCGCTTCCCGGCAGAGGATCATGCCGCCGCGGGGGCCGCGAAGGGTCTTGTGGGTGGTGGTGGTGACGATGTCGGCGTGGGGCACCGGATTCGGATGGAGCCCGGCCGCCACCAGGCCGGCGATGTGGGCCATGTCGACCACCATGGACGCCCCGACCTCGCGGGCGATCTCGGCGAAGCGGTCGAAGTGGAAGAGGCGCGGATAGGCGCTCGCTCCCACCACCAGGATGCGGGGCTTGTGCTCGCGGGCCAGGCGCCGCACCTCGTCCATGTCGACCGTCTCGTCGGACTGGCGCAGGCCGTACGGGACGATCTTGAAGAGCCGGCCCGAGAAGTTCACCGGCGACCCGTGGGTGAGGTGCCCGCCGAAGTTCAGGCTCATGGCGAGCAGCGTGTCGCCCGGCTGGGCCAGGGCGAAGTACGCCGCCATGTTCGCCTGCGACCCGGAGTGCGGCTGGACGTTGGCGTGGTCGGCCCCGAAGAGCCTCTTCGCCCGGTCGATGGCGAGCTGCTCGACCTGGTCGACGACCTCGCAGCCGCCGTAGTAGCGCTTCCCGGGGTAGCCCTCCGCGTACTTGTTGGTCAGCGCCGACCCGGTGGCCTCCAGGACCGCCGGGGACACGAAGTTCTCGCTGGCGATGAGCTCGAGGCCCTCGGCCTGGCGCCGGGTCTCCTCGCGGACGAGCCGCGCGATGTCGGGATCGACCTCGGAGAGGGGCTGGGTGGGCTTCATGTGGAACGCTCCTGGGAAGGGGGACTGCATACCGCGCCGCGGGTCAGCGGTCGAGGCCCGAGATCTTGTCCACCCGGCGCTGGTGCCGCCCGCCCTCGAAGGGCTGGGACAGGAAGGCCCTGACCACCGCGCCTCCCACGCCGAGGCCGATCACCCGCTCGCCCATGCAGAGGACGTTGGCGTCGTTGTGTGCGCGGGCCATGCGCGCCTCGAACTCGTTGGTGCAGTGGGCCGCCCGGATCCCCTTCACCTTGTTCGCGGCGATCGACATGCCGATCCCGGTCCCACAGACCAGCACGCCGAGCCGCGCATGCCCGTCCACCACCGCCTTGCCGACGCGCTCCGCGTAGTCCGGGTAGTCGACGCTGTCGGCGGCGAAGGGACCGAGGTCCTCCACCTCGAACCCCGCCTCCCGGGCGACGCGAACCGCCTCGGCGCGCAGGTGGAGCCCGGCGTGGTCGGAACCGAAGACGATGCGGTTGGTCATGGCGACCCTAGACCCGCTTGAAGGCGACGACGGCGTTGGTGCCGCCGAAGCCGAAGCTGTTGGAGAGAACGGCGTCCAGCTTCACGTCGCGCGCCACGTTGGGCACGACGTCGAGCCGGCACTCGGGATCCTGCTCCTCGACGTTCACCGTCGGAGGCACCACTCCCCGGTGGAGCGAGAGGACGGAGATCACCGCCTCGGCGCCGCCGGCCGCCCCGAGCATGTGACCGGTCATGGACTTGGTGGACGACACCACCAGCCCGGAGTCGGCCCACCCGCCGAACACCGCCCGGACGGCCTGGCACTCGGCGATGTCGCCCTGGGGCGTGGACGTTCCGTGCGTGTTCACGTACCCGACCTGCTCCGGCCGCAGCCCCGCGTCGGCGATGGCCATGCGCATGGCCCGCTGCCCGCCCTCACCCTCCGGGGCGGGGGTCGTCACGTGGTTGGCGTCGCAGCTCGCCCCGTACCCGCAGAGCTCGGCGTAGATCCGGGCTCCGCGCTTCCGCGCGTGCTCGTACTCCTCGAGGACGAGGATGCCGGCGCCCTCGGCGGCGACGAATCCGTCGCGCCCCTTGTCGAAGGGCCTGCTGGCCTTCTCCGGGGCGTCGTTGCGCTCCGACATCGCGCGCGCGGCGCAGAATCCGGCCAGGCCGAGCGGCGTGATGGTGGCCTCGGTCCCTCCCGCGATCATGACGTCGGCCATCCCGCGCTCGATGTACATGAGCGCGTCGCCGATGGAGTGGTTGCCGGTGGCGCACGCCGACACCGGGCGAGAAGTTCGGTCCCTTGAACCCGTAGCGCAGGGCGATCTGCCCCGGCGCCAGGTTGATGATGATGGCCGGGATGAAGAACGGGCTGACCTTGCGGACGCCGCGCTCCATGAGGGTCTTGTGCGTGTCCTCGATGGTCTCGAGGCCACCCATCCCGGAGCCGACGATCGCGCCGATCCGGTGCGGGTCCTCCTTGTCCACGTCGAGGCCGGAGTCCTTCACGGCCATGTCGGCCGCCGCGAGCGCGAACTGGATGAACCGATCGTTGCGACGGACCTCCTTGCGGTCCATGAACTTCTCGGGCTCGAAACCCCTCACCTCCCCGGCGATCCGGGTGGGGAAGGTGGAGGCGTCATAGTGGGAGATCGGGCCTATCCCGCTCTTCCCGGCGATGAGCGCCTGCCAGCTCTCCTCAACGCCCACGCCGACCGGGCAGACCAGCCCCAGTCCGGTGACCACAACGCGACGCCTGGACATCGGACCTGCCTCCTCTCGAAGTCTCGCCCTGCGCGGACCTCTCCCGCGACCCTCCGGTCCCGGTGGTGGTCCGCGCCCCCACGCCAGCGCTTACTTCTTGTGGGTGTTGATGTAGTTGATGGCGTCCTGGACGCACTTGATGTTCTCGGCCTCCTCGTCGGGGATCTCGACCTCGAACTCCTCCTCCATGGCCATGACCAGCTCGACGATGTCGAGGGAGTCGGCGCCCAGGTCCTCGATGAAGCTCGAGGTGGTCTTGATCTCGTCCTCGGCGACCCCGAGCTGCTCGGCGATGATTCCCTTGACCTTCTGCTCCACGTTGCCCGTCGTCATCGATGCTTCCTCCTGTGGTTGGACCGTCTCGCGGGGGATACCCGCACTACATGTACATGCCGCCGTTCACCCGGAGCACCTCTCCGGTCACGTACGACGCCTGATCGCTGCAGAGCCACGCCACCGCCGCGGCCACGTCCTCGACGCTCCCGAGACGCCCCAGCGGGATCATCTCCGCCATCTTCTGCTTGGCGTCCTGCGGCAGGGACGCCGTCATGTCGGTATCGATGTAGCCGGGAGCGACCGCGTTCACCCGCACGTTTCGCGACGCGAGCTCCCGGGCCACCGACTTGGTGAGGCCGATGAGGCCCGCCTTGGTGGCCGCATAGGCGGCCTGGCCGGCGTTTCCCATCTCGCCGACCACCGAGGTGAGGTTCACGATGACCCCCCCGCGCGCCTTCATCATGGGGCGGGTGGCGGCCCGGATGAGGTGAAAGGCGCCCGAGAGGTTCACGTCGAGCTGCCGCTGCCAGTCGTCGTCCTTGATGCGCATGACCAGCTGGTCCAGGGCGACGCCCGCGTTGTTGACGAGGATGTGGAGGCCCCCCATCGCGGTCACGACCTCGTCGACGGCCTTCCCCGCCGCGACCGGGTCGGCCACGTCGAACTGGAAGAGGCGCGCATCGGGAGAACCCGCCTCCCGCACCAGGCGCAGAGCCTCCTCGGCGGCGGCCTGGTTCCCGGCGTAGTTCAGGGCCACCTTCGCCCCGCCGCGGGCCAGCGCCACCGCGATGGCACGCCCGATCCCGCGGGAGGCGCCGGTGACGAGAGCGGTCTTCCCCTTGAAATCGTGCACGGTCAGGCTCCGATCGCGGTGAGGGTCTTGTCGAGCGAGTCTGGATCGGAGACGGAGTGTACCTCGACACCCTTCTCGATCCGGCGGACCAGCCCGCCCAGGACCGTCCCCGGACCGACCTCGACGACCCGCGTCACGCCCAGCCGGGCCAGTTCCTGGACGATCTCGATCCACCGGACGGGCGCCGTGACCTGCTCGACGAGGAGCGGGACGATGCGGCCCGGTCTCCCGGTTGGCCTTGGCCTCGACGTTGGTCACCACCGGCACCGATGGCTCGTTCCAGGCGACGGCCCGGAGCACCGGCTCGAGCCGGGCCTTCACCGGCTCCATGAGGGCGCAGTGGAAGGGGGCGCTCACCGGGAGGGGCAGGACGCGCTTCGCCCCGGCTTCCTTGAGCCGGAGGCCCGCCTCCGCCACGGCGCCAGCCTCCCCGGCGATGACCGTCTGGTTCGGCTCGTTGTAGTTCGCGGGGGAGACCACCTTCCCGGTGGCGGCCTGGACCGACTCGCAGATGGCCCGGACCCGCTCCGGCTCCAGGCCGAGGACGGCTGCCATGGCTCCTTGCCCGGCCGGAACGGCCTCCTGCATGAACGTGCCGCGCGCCCGGACTGCCCGGGCCGCGTCGGCGGCCGACAGCGCTCCGGTGGCGACCAGCGCCGAGTACTCCCCGAGCGAATGGCCGGCCACCAGGTCGGGCCGGATGCCCCGGGCGGCCAGCACGGCGGCGGCGGCGGCCGAGACCGTGAGGATGGAGGGCTGGGTGTTGGCGGTGAGCTTGAGCTTCTCGTCCGGCCCCTCGAAGCAGAGGGTCGACAGCTTCTCCCCGAGCGCCGCGTCGACGGCTTCGAACACCGCGCGCGCCTCCGGGAAGGCGTCGAAGAGCGCCTTTCCCATGCCTGCCGCCTGGGAGCCCTGTCCGGGGAATATGAAGGCCAGCTTCGACACGGCGTCCTCCTACCAGCGAACGAGCGCGCTGCCCCAGGCCATGCCGCCGCCGATGGCCATCATGAGAATGAGGTCGCCCGGCTTGAACCAGCCGGCGCGGTTGGCCTCGTCGAGCGTCATGGGGACGCTCGCGGACGACGTGTTGCCATACTTCTCCAGGTTCATCCAGCACTTCTCGGCGGGGATGCCCAGCCGCTCCAGCGTCGAGTCGAGGATGCGCTTGTTCGCCTGGTGGGCGATGACCCAGGTGACGTCCTTGGGCTGGAGGCCGTTGGACCCGAGGGCCTCGCGGGACACCTCCTCGAGCGCGCGGACGGCCACCTTGTAGACCTCGCGGCCGTTCATCTTCACGGTGTTGAGCCTCTCGTCGAGCACCTTCTGGCTCATGGGCATCCGCGTGCCGCCGCCAGGCGTGTAGAGGATCGGCCACTGCGACCCGTCGGTGTGCAGGTGGGTGGAGAGGATGCCGCGGTTCGGATCCTGGGAAGGGACGAGCACCATGGCCCCGGCGCCGTCGCCGAAGAGGATGCAGGTGTTCCGATCGGACCAGTCGGTGATGCTGGTGAGGATCTCGGCGCCGACCACGAGCGCGACGCGGGCGACGCCGCTCGCCACGTAGCGGTCGGCGATGGAGAGGGCGTAGAGGGAACCCGCGCAGGCCGCCGACACGTCGAAGGCGAAGGCCTTCTTGTTGTGCAGCTGGGCCTGCAGCACGGCCGCGCACGACGGGAACGGAAAGTCCGGGGTGATCGTCCCGACCACGATGAGGTCCACGTCCTCGGGGCGGACGCCGGCCATCTTGAGCGCCTTCTGGGAGGCCTTCAGGGCGAGATCGCTCGTGGCCTCGTTGGCCGCGGCGATGTGACGCTCCCGGATCCCGGTCCGCTCGACGATCCACTCGTCGTTGGTCTGGACGAGCGCTTCCAGGTCCTTGTTGGTGAGGATCTTCTCCGGCGCGTAGCTTCCGGTCCCGACGATGAGCGATCGCATTCGTTCCTCCTGGCCTTTCACGCCTCGGGCGCCCTGCGGCGCCCCTTGCTGCCGGTGGACTCTCCCTCGCCCTGCGCTGGATCGAGCAGCGCGGCCGCCAGCGCCGCCGCCTCCCCGATCTCCTCGGTGCAACTCGCCCGTGCCCCGTCGGCGGCCCGGGCCACTGCGTTGGCCACGGCGCGCCGGTCGGACGCTCCGTGGGCGATGACCGCGACGCCATCGACGCCGAGCAGCGGCGCCCCGCCGATCTCGCGCCAGTCGACCCGCCGCCGGATCTCGTCGATGGCGGTCTTGACCAGCGCTCCGCCCAGCCTCGCCGGGAGGGTCCGCTGCAGGGCCTCCTTCATCATCAGGGCCAGCGCCTGGGCCGTTCCCTCCATGGTCTTCAGCGCCACGTTGCCGGTGAAGCCGTCGGTGACCACCACGTCGACGTCGCCGCCGAGGAGGTCCCGCCCTTCGCAGTACCCCTGGAAGCGCAGTCCGGATCGGGACAGCGCCGCCGCGGCGGCCCGGGTGAGCGCCGTGCCCTTGCTGGACTCCTCCCCGTTGGCGAGCAGCGCGATCCGGGGACGCGACACGCCCAGCACCCTGCGCGAGTAGACCTCGCCCATCAGCGCGAACTGGACCAGGTGGAGGGGCTTGCAGTCGACGTTGGCGCCGGCGTCGAGCATCACCGGCCGTCCCTTCGCCGCGGGGAGCACCGAGAGGATGGCCGGCCGCTGGACGCCCCCGGAGCAGCCGAGCACCATCATGGCTCCCGCCATGACCGCGCCGCTGTTGCCGGCGCTGACGGCGGCCGAGGCCTCTCCGTCGCGCACCAGCTCGAGGGCCACGCGAATCGAGTTCTGCTTCTTCCGGCGCATGGAGTGACCGGGGTGGTCCTCCATTCCCACGACCTCGGGGGCGTGGCGCACCTGAACCGGGAGGTTCCAGCTGGCGCGCTGCCGATCGAGCTCGGCGCGCACCCGTTCCTCCGGGCCGACGAGGATGACCGACTGCCCCTTGCGCGCTGCGTCAATCGCGCCCTGTACGATCGCGACGGGGGCGTTGTCGCCCCCCATGGCATCCAACGCGACCGGCGCGATGGACGGGGCCATCGGGCCCTAGGCGCCCTCGGTGACCTGCTGATCCTTGTAGAACCCGCACGAAGGGCAGACCCGGTGCGACATCACCGGCTCCTTGCACTTCGGGCAGAGGGTCACGTTGACCGGCGTGATCTTGAAGTTGGCGGCGCGCCGACGGTTGCGCCGCATGCTGCTCGTCCGCTTCTTGGGAACTCCCACGGTGTTCGCTCCTTGTGAAAAGAGTCTCGGTACTACGACTGCCGGAACTTCTCCAGCCCTGCCCAGCGCGGGTCGGGCACGTGGCGGTCGCAGCCGCACGCCTTCTCGTTCTGGTTCTGCCCACAGACGGGGCAGAGCCCCTTGCAGCCTTCCTGGCAGACCGGATACGCCGGCAGGGCCAGCACGATCTGCTCCTCGACCAGGGGATCGACGTCGATCACCTTGCCGCGATAGGTTTCCTCGTCCACCTGGTGGGGCGTGAAGCTGCCCTCGGAGTGCTCCTCGCCACCCTCGTGGCTCGCGCCTTCCGCCTCCGCGACCTCCTCGACCGGGACGAGCGAAAGCTGGAAATCGACCGGGACCGTGGTCCGGGCCGGCGCCAGGCAGCGGCCGCAGGGCGAGGTCAGTTCCACGCTGCTGCTGGCGATGAGGCGAACCCGGCGGCCGAGCCGCTCGAAGCGTGCCTGGACCCTGGCCGGGCGCACGGCCAGATAGCCGGCCCGGTCGCCGCGAAGGGCTTCGTCGAGACGTGCCGTGGGGATCTCCCAGGCGCGTTCGAGGCCAGAATCCTTGATTTCGTCAATGTTGACGCGCATTTGCGTCGTTTCCGGGACGTGAAAAGCGGTCCATTATAGGGACCGACCCCTGCAAGTCAAGGCACGCCGGGCCGCCTGGCCCGTCGCTGAAGCTCGGAGGGTATAACCGCCCGCGCTACGGCTTCACGAGACCCCGGGCCACGGCGAGCAGTGCTGCCTCCGCCTTGGTGGAGACGTCCATCTTCTCGTAGATGCGCTTCACGTAGGTCTGGACGGTGCCCTCGGCGATGCCGAGGGCGTTGGCCACGTCGGCATAGGTGTGCCCGTGGACGAGGAGCTCGAGGACCTCGCGCTCCCTCTTGGAGAGCGGCGGTCCGTGGTTGCGCTGGTCGGGCGCGTCGCCGCGCAGCTCGGCGAGCAGGACCTTCGCGGCGCGCGGGCTGATGGGGGCGGAGTCTCCGCGGAGCACGTCTTCCACGGCGCGGGCCAGCTCGCCGGCGTGGAAGGGCTTCAGGATGTAGCCGGCGGCGCCTGCGCGAAGGGCTCCCAGCACCCGGGCCGGGATGTCCACGGCGGTGAGGGCGATGCACATCGTCTTCGGCACTTCCTGGCGGATCGCGGCGATGACGTCCTCACCGCTCATCTTGGGGAGGCCGAGGTCGACGAGCGCCACGTCCGGCACCTCGCGCTTCGCCAGCGCGATCCCGTCCTCGCCGGTCGCCGCGGTTCCGCACATCTCGAAGCCGTGCGCCGTCAGGACCTGCGCAATGAGGCGGGAGACCGCCTCGTCGTCCTCGATGGCTATGGCTCTCGTCGGCATCGATGTTCCCCCGCCCTCTGGAGCGATCTACCGCCCGTATCCGTACCATGCGACGTACCACGGACAGGGTACCCGGGCAATCTGCACTGCGCCACGATGTGCGCGCTCAGCCCTGCCCGGTCGCCTCCGGAGCAGCACGTCCCCTCCCCCGGATGCGGGGCACGAGAATCAGGGCGAGTCCGTAGCAGGCGAAGCCCAGGATGAGCGTGACCGGCCTGCCCCTGGGCAGGTCCTCGAGGAGCATCTTGAGGCCGGTGAAGCCGAGCAGCGGATAGGCGAGCCACCCGGCCTCCGCGAGGGCCGCCCTCCGCCCCAGCCAGGCCGCGGCGACCGCCGAGGCCACGAGCGCCACCGTGCGCAGGGTGGCCAGCGCGCCCGGGCTCGCATCCGGGCCGCTCCCGGCGACCAGCGGGGCGAGCCAGGCGACGACCGTCCCCGCGAGCACCAGGGCCAGCACCAGGTCGACCGCCGCCGGGACCACCTGCTCCAGGACGTTCGTCCGGGGCACCCGGCTCGTGAGCCAGACGCAACCGGCCACGGCGAGGAGCGCCGCGGTGGTCGCGAGACCGGGCTGCCAGGTCACCAGGCTCCTGAAGAAGAGGGTCACGACCGACTCTCCGAGCAGACCGCTCCCGACCGCCGCCGCCGTCGCGTAGACGGCCGAGTGCACCGCGAGCGTGCGGCTTCCCTTCCTGGGGGCCAGGGCTCCGACCACGAGCGCGAGCGCGCCCCAGGCCAGCGACCGTACCGGCTCCACCAGGAGGAGCGCCACGCCGGCGAGGAGGAGGACGATGGCCACCGACGTGTAGAAGTAGAAGTTCTCGCGGATCTTCTGGCGTCGCTCGACGAAGGCGAAGGCCACCGCGTAGGCGGCGGCCCCGAAGAGGATCGCGAAGACGCCGAACCCGGCCTGCCCCATCCCGGAGCGGACGGCCACCCACACCGCGCCGCCGATCCCGACGGCGATGACCGCCGCGGTCTGGACCATCTCGAAGGGGACGACCTTCCGCCCCATGTAGAGGGTGCGGGTGGCGAAGCTGCCCAGGAAGAGCGCCACCAGCGCCGACTGGACGAGCAGCGCGCCCGCCGGTCCCCTCTGCGCCTGCGGGTTGGCGACGAGGAGGACCGCGATGTCGGCGACCAGCGCCGCCGGCCACCGGAGGCCCGTCCAGTCCCGCACGTACCCGATCCACACGGTGCCCACGCCGAGCAGCACCAGGTAGAGGGCGCCGGGCACGAGGTTGCCGCCCGCCTTCTGCATCAGGAAGAGCGCGGTGACCATGCCGCCCAGCGAGACCACCCAGGCGAGCGACGGCAGGCTCCTGCGCGTGGCGAGCAGGAGCGCCGCCGCGGTGAGGGCGGTGAGCACCACCGCGGCGCCGCTCGGCGGGAAGAGCTTGAACTTCGTGGCTCCCTCGTAGAGCAGCGGGAAGCCGATGATGACGACGGAGACCGCGTGGAAGGCCGCCGAGAGGGTCTGCCCGGCCTTTCCAGCGCGGTCCGCCATGAACATCCACGCGCCGGCGTAGACGAATCCGAGCCCCACGCCCAGCCAGGCGGGGATGCTCCCCGCGTCGGTGACGGCGCGCAGCACGAAGGCCCCGGCCAGCACCAGCAGCGAGCGCCCGCCGAGCGAGAGGACGCGCGTGGCCTGGGCGGCGTCGAAGGCCCCACCACCCTCCCGGGCCCGGCCGGGGACGGCGGACCGGTCCAGGGCAGCCTGGGCGGCGGAGCGCCGCGCCTGGGGCCCGGCCCGCTCCAGCGCGGCGACGCGATTCTCGAGTCGCGCCACCACGTCTGCGAGATCCGCGAGCCTTGCCTCCAGGAGCGACGTGTCCACCATCCGGCCTTCCTCCTCGGCGCGCCCCGGGAAGGCGCGCCTTGCTTCACGGAACGTGACTGGTGGCAGGCGCCTCGGCGGCGGGGTGCGACGGTGGCGGGTGCCCGTGGCCATCGGTGCCCGCCGGCTCCTCGATGCCCAGCACGCGGTCGAAGACCCAGAGGATGACGAACGGGGCCACGAAGAGCGCGATGGCCATCAGCACCCCCTCGCGCCCGAAGATCTCGGGCTCGTAGGGGGAGCGCAGCCCGCGCAGCGACTTGGAGAGGAGCTGCCCGCCGATGACGATGTTCCAGCGCATCGAGAAGACCTGGATGAGCGTGAGGAAGGCCGCCACGGTGGCCAGCGTGTTGCGCACCTTCTCGTGCAGGTAGCGGTTCATCAGGACCACCACCGCCAGCAGGATGAGCGGGATGAGTCCGCCCGACGATCATCTGCATGGTGACGTAGGAGAAGGAGAGACGCGTGGTGAGCAGCTCCGAGATGATGAGCCAGGACTCCGACTTCTCGTAGGCCATCACGATGAGCTCGAGCTCCTCGAGCGTGATGGTGAGGATGAGGAAGAACCAGAGCCAGCTCGCCAGCGCCTGGACGCAGGTGGCCACCACCGGCCTCCGGTCGAGCTTGGCGTACACCTGGTACAGCAGGATGAGGAGCGCGATGCCCGAGACCGCCGCCGAGAGCAGGAAGATGACCGGCATGAGCGGCGTCGACCACCAGGGATTGGCCTTGATGGCGCCGAAGATGAAGCCCACGTAGCCGTGGAGCATGCAGGCGGCGGGCAGGCCGATCCCGGCCAGGATCTTGATGGCCTTGTGGTCGATCTCGATGGCCTCCGGCGAGGTGTCGTAGGTCCCGAGCGCCAGCGCCGCGTAGAGGGCGCGCTTCATCCCGCGGCTGCGGCGGGCCCGCTCGATGATCTCCTGCCGCCACACGAACCAGAGCTCGAGCACCAGGACGAGCATGTAGAACGAGTAGAGGATGCCGAAGCCGGCCATGGCCGACGTGAAGTTGGGCGTGACGATGACGAACGGGCCGCGCTGCGGCTGCCCCAGGTGGAGCTGGAGCGGGAGGGAGGCCACGAGCAGGAAGGCGAAGGAGGTCGCCATCGCGAGGCGCGCCACCGGCTTGAACTCCTGGCGATCGAAGAGGTGGTAGAGCGAGGTCACGATGAAGGAGCCGGCCACGAACCCGGTGATGTACGGGTACATGACGATCATCAGGCTCCACGTGACGTGGATGTCGTTGGGGAAGGCGAATCCGCTGATCTCGGGCATCACCGGACCTCCTTGTCGAGGTGCGTGTAGTAGCACTGGGGCTCGGTGAGCAGGTGCCCCTGGAGGATCTGCACGCGGTCGTGCTCGACGACGGCCCGGACCGGGTCGCCGTCCTTCTTGAGGTCGCCGAACTGCCGCGCCTGGGTCGGGCAGACCGTGACGCAGGCCGGCTTCAGCCCCTTGGTGATGCGGTGGTAGCACCAGGTGCACTTCGAGGCGGTGTGGGTGGCCGGGTGGATGAAGCGGCTCCCGTACGGACAGGCCTGGACGCAGTAGCCGCAGCCGATGCAGCTCTCGGCGTCGACCAGCACGGCCCCGTCCCTGGTCCGGTAGGAGGCGCCCACCGGGCAGACCTGCGTGCAGGGAGTCGCCCGGCAGTGGTTGCAGATCTTGGGCACGAAGAACGACTTGTTGGCGACGAACCCCACCTGCACCGGCGCGAATCCGTCCATGCCGCCGTTGGGCGAGTCGACGTGGCTTTCCTCGTTCCCCACCACGTAGCGCTCGATCCAGGTCCGGAAGAACCCGTCCGGCACGTCGTTCTCGGCCTTGCAGGCCCTCGCGCAGGAGCCGCAGCCGATGCACTTCGTGGTGTCGATCAGGTAGGCCCAGAGGTGCTCGTTCCAGTCGTACTCCCCGCCGCCCGGGCGCGGCGCGCTGGTGGGGGAGGAGGACGAGGAGGCCAGGGCCGAGCCGCCGATCACCGTGACCACGGCGCCCCCGGCCAGCTTCAGGGTGCCGGCGAGGAACTCGCGGCGCCCCCCATCGCACCCGTCGTGACAGTCGCTCATGTTGTCCTCCTTCAGGGCTTCGGCGAGTGCGGGTCGTGGCAGTCCAGGCAGACCTTGCCCTCGACGGGCCCGTTGACGTGCTGGTCCAGGTCGACCTGCGGGAACCTGGCGGGTCGGGCCGCCATCTTGCGGTGGCAGCGCGCACACAGGGTGAACGAACGGTCGATGGGCGGCTTGACCACCGAGCCGTCCGCCAGGACGTGCGCACCCAGGGGCGCGTGGCAGATCTCGCAGTTCACGTTCTTGTGGCTGCCTGCCGCGCGCTTCCCGGACTGGTCGGGGTGGCACTCGGCGCAGGCCGCCGCGCCCCCGTGAAGCACCGGGCGCGCGTTCATCTGCTGCGCGACGTTCGCGCCGCGGTACCGCCCGTACAGGCCGTAGGTCTTCGGGACCAGGAAGCCGCGGGCCAGCAGCACCACGGCCAGGATCACCGCGACCAGGATGACGATGCGGAAGACGTGTTTCCCGTGCTCCATTCAGTGGACCTCCGGCCCGGCGCCGCCGGGCGGATCGAGGCGTTCGGGTGCGAACAGGAAGGCGAGCCAGCTGCGGTGCGAGCGCGTCCGCTCCGGGTCGAGGGGCAGCGACTCCCGGGCCAGGAGCAGGGAGAGCATCGAGCGGACGGCCCCGGGGCGGCGCGGGAGGAGCCTCGGGCAGCGACTCGGTCCCGAGGAGGACGCGGATCGTCGACGGTCGGGGCGGCGCGGGAGCCTGCGTCGGAGCCGCCGGGAGCTCCTCCGCGGTGAGGCCCGATCGGACCAAGTGGACGAGCCGTTCGATACGTCCAGCCAACGCCGCACCTCCAGTTCCGGCGAAGGGAAACACACCCGATCGGGGCTAAGCATTTCGCTGCGCGTCAAATCGTACCGCGCGCCTGATCCCGATCAATCCGGAGCGCGTCCGGCCCGGCTGGTAGAGTCCCGTCGCCCACCATGCTGCTCGCCGCCGCGCTCGCCCTCTCGATCTCCTCCGCGCCGACCTGCGTCGAGATGCTCTCCATCTCCGACCTCCACGGCCGCGTGGACGCGCTGCCCCGCATCGCCGCCGAGATCGCGCCGCTGCGGGCCCGCGGCCCCTCCCTGCTCCTCGACGCCGGCGACTCGGCGCAGGGCACCATCGAGGCCAGCCTCTCCGGCGGCGACGCGGTCGTGGCCGGCCTGGCTGCACTGGGAGTGGATGCGGCGGCGCTCGGGAACCACGACCTCGACTTCGGCCAGGAGGCGGCCCGCCGGCGCATCGCCGCGGCCCCCTACCCGACCCTGGCCGCCAACCTGCGCGACGCGCGCACCGGCCGGCTTCCCGACTGGAGGAACCTGGAGGCGAGCCGCATCTTCCGGCTCCCCGACGGCCCGACGGTGGGCGTGTTCGGGCTCGTCCACGCCCGTCGACGCCGCGGCAGACCATGCCGGCCAACGCCGAGGGGCTCCGGTTCGGCAAGCTGGCGCCGGAGGCGGAACGGCAGGCCCGCGACCTGCGCGCCCGCGGGGCCGAGCTGGTGGTCGGGGCTGGTCCACGCCGGCGGCTCCTGCCGGGACCTCGCGCCGCCCGACGACCTCTCCTCCTGCGACGCGCGGAGCGAGCTCTTCTCGCTGGCGCGCGCGCTGCCGCGCCGGCCTCGTCGACGGGCTCGTCGGCGGCCACACCCACGGGTTCCTGTCACACCGGGTGAATGGCGTGGCGCTGCTGCAGGCCGGGTCGAAGGGGCAGGCGGTGGGCTGGCTCACCCTCTGCGTGGGCGAGCCGGCGCGCTTCCACCTCCCGATCCGCCCGGCGACGACAAGGGGGGCGGCGCCCCGGGCCGAGGACGCGAAGGTGCGCGCGGCCGTGGCGCCTCACCTGGCGGCGGCCGAGGCGGAGCGGCAGCGGCCCGTGGGGGTGCGGCTCGATCGCCCGCTCGGCCGGGGGCGCGACCGGGTCTCGACGCTGGGGGCCACGGCCGCGCAGGCGGCGCGGGCGGCCATGGGGGCGGAGATCGGGCTCGTGAACGCCGGGGCGCTGCGGGCGTCCTTGCCCGCCGGCGACCTGCGCTACGGCCAGGTCTACGAGGCCATGCCCTTCGACGACGGGCTGGCGGTGGTGCGGATGCGCGGGGCCGACCTGCTCGCCGCCCTGTCCGCCCTCTCCTCCTTCCGGGGCGAGGTCCCCCAGGTGGCAGGCCTCGTCCCCGACGGCGCCTCCACCCGCACCTGCTCGGGACTGCCCGTCGACCCGGCCGGCACGTACACGCGTGGCCATGAACGAGTTCCTCGCCGAGGGGGGCGACGGTCTGCGCGGAACCCTGCTCGCGGCTTCCTCCCGGCGCGAAGACCGTCCGCGGCGACCTCCGCCTGCGCGACGCCACGGTCGCCTGGCTGCGGACGGCCCCCCCGGCGCAGCGCGGGCTCCCCTGCCCGTGACGGGCCCACCCGTCGGGATGCTCCTTGCCTTTCCGGCGGGCGTGCAATAGATACGCGAGCGTTCGCGCGATTAGCTCAGATGGATAGAGCATCAGCCTCCGGAGCTGAGGGCCACAGGTTCGAATCCTGTATCGCGCGCCAATTCTGCTGCTTCGTGTGACCCTGGCAAGTCCCCGAGACTCGCCAGGGTCTTCTCCTTTTCGGGCCCCGCCACGGGACTCTTGCCCGTGTCGTGTGACCCTCCGTGTGACCTCGCACTCCACGGCCTGGCACATGACCGGCCAGATCTCGTAGAGCCGGGCGTGGAGGTCGCTCGCCTCGCGGGGCAGGACGACCCAGCATTCGCCTTGTGACACTCCCGCGTTCACGGGCTATTCGTCGTCACGTTCGGATCATAGGTGTACCGGAACACCCAATGCGTTGCTCGAACTGTTCCGTTCCCAATCGGTTTCTCGGCGAGCGATGCGAGTCCTGCGGGATATTGCTCGGGTCGCAGCGCCTTCGACTCGTCGTGGCCTGGGCCGCCGTGCTGGCGTTCGGCGTGGCCCTGCTCGTTGCGCTCACCTGACGTTTGCCTGCGAACGATGGGGCCCATTCTCGCCGTCATCGCCGTCGCCGCCATCCTGGGAGTGTCGCTGCTTTGGTTTCGAGAACGCAGAGGCGGGCGCACGGAGTAGGAAGCATCACCGGCGCCCCGCCCTGGGGGGATGGGCGGTGCCTCTGCACCTCCACCTTCTCGCCCCTCGAGATCGGCAGTCCACCGGCTACTCGGGTTGCCCTGACCCGCTTGAACCGATTGCCGCAGGGCACGCCCCGGGCCCTCGGCTGCTCCCGCTTCTCCACGCCCTTCGCCCGGGCCAGGTCGATGGCGAACGCAGCCAGGTCTTTGCGGTACCGGCTAAGCTGACGCTCCTCGCGTGCGGTCGGGACCCGTCAAGCGAACGCTTCGTGTCGCCTGCGCAGGGGGCAAACGGGAATTCGCTTCGAGTAAACTTCTCGATACGCCCCATCGTGGATCCGACGCCGACCCGGACCGGCGATAGCGGAGTCGGAAACCCCTGCGGCGAAAGGCCCTGGGGAACGGGGGAATCCCATGCGAAGGCACGCGCCTCGGTCACCGCTTCCGCTGGCCCGCCTCGACACCGAGGAGAGGCTTGCCCTGGAACTTCGGCAGTTCCTTCGCCTCGCTCTTCGCGAGACGCTGCGCCGCCTGGCGACGACACTGGGCTGGCGGCCAAGAGGCGCCGATCACCCGCGCGACCTCCAGCGCGTGACTGCACTGGCGGCTGATCGCACCCGCCGGGGGCCGGAGTGCAGCGTGCCACCCAAGCCATCGCACGGCTCGGGACCGCCGGGAGCGGTCCAGGTCGGAATACCCGGCCAGTGAGCGCGCAGGCCGCCGAAGAGGGCGGTCCCTCCTCCATGTCCGGTCCACGGACGGCTCAACCCGGTGGGGAACAAGGGCGCAGGGTCGAGCAGCACGTCGACGACGGGGGGGAGGAAGCCGACGGGCTTCACGGTGGCTCCCTGCGCCCTTACCTGGACAACAGATGGCAGGAACCCCGGCTTCCAGCCGAGAGCGCGCCAGGCGTCCATGCCCGGATGTGGGTGCGTCGCCCTCACGGTGGGATGGCGCCCCATGGCGCCCTCCTCCAGCCCTACGAGTTCTAGGACCTGATTCCCCCTAACGGCCCGGGTCATCGCGCGAGCGCACCGGTCCACATCGACCCTCGGCACGGATCCTCCCTCGGACAAGGGACTTCCTTCCGATCGCGCCGGTGAACGCACATCCCCGCACCGGTTCGCTCCGACCCGGGAGTGGATGTGGGTGTGATCCGTGACTGCGCGTGACGACTGGGCTTTCTGCCCGGCCCGGTCTGGCGCGCCCCCAGCAATGACACTCGGTCGAGCACGCCGCTGCCGCGGCGGAACCAGGACCGGGGGCATCAAGAAGATGAATCGCCAGCCGCTGATCGCAGTCGCCATCGCCGCACTCCTCTCCACTGCATGCGGCGGTTCGTCGTCGGACCCGAGCGAAAGCACGTCGTCGAGCGCTGGAGGTCCTGCGGCCGGCCAGACGGTCGTCGTCGTGATGGCTCCGGTCGAGACGGCCGTCGAGCCCGGGAAGTCCGTCCAGTTCACCGCCCAGGTCACCGGGACCGCCGACACCTCCGTGAAGTGGATCGTCGACGAGGCCGAGCGGCGGCACCGTCGACGCGACCGGTCTCTACACGGCCCCGGCCACCGAGGGCACCTATCACGTGCGCGCCGAGCACCCCTCCCAGGTGGGCCTCCCGGCGGTGAAGGGCGCCAGTGGGGTGGTGCACGTGAAGAAGGGCGCGGCCGCCCAGCCGGTGGCCGTCGCCGTCAGTCCGGGCACGGCGACCCTCCCCGCCAGCGGGTCGAGAAGCTTCGCCGCTGCGGTCACCGGCACGACCAACCTCTCGGTGACCTGGTCCGTGCAGCCGGGCTCGAACTGCGGCTCGATCTCCGCCGCGGGCGTGTACACCGCCCCGTCTGCAGGAGCCACCTGCACGGTGGTGGCCACCAGTGCCGCCGACCCGACCAGGAGCGGATCAGCCACGGTCACCGTGACGCCTGCCCCGGTCATCTCGGTGGCCGTCTCCCCTGGCTCCGCGTCGATCGCCACCGGCGGCACCGTGACATTCAGCGCCACCGTCAGCGGCACGATCGCGGGCCAGTCCTCGGCGGTCACCTGGTCGGTGCCGGCCGGCGCCGGCTCCATCAACGCCTCCTCGGGCGCCTACGTCGCCCCCGCCACGGCTGGCACCTACGTCGTCACCGCCGCCAGCGTCGCGGACCCGTCCAGGACCGCAACCGCGACGGTCACGGTGACGGCTCCTCCCCCGGTGGTCGCGATCTCCATCACCCCGGCGACGGCCACGCTCGACGCCTGCGGCACCAGGCCCTTCAGCGCCTCGGTCACCAACACCGCCAACACCGCCGTCACCTGGACGGTCGTCGAGGCGGGCGGCGGCGCCGTGTCGAGCGGCGCCTACGTCGCTCCCACCACTCCCGGCACCTATCACGTCATGGCGGTGAGCCAGGCCGACCCGTCGAAGTCCGCCCAGGCGACCATCACGGTCGGTGCAGAGAAGGTCCTGGCGGTGGCGGTGGTCCCGGGCTCCGGGACGGTGCAGGCGAACGGCACGCTGGCCTTCGCCGCACTGGTGACGACCACCTGCGGAACCTTCGCCGCCCAGTAGCCTCCGGCGCTCGCGCCTCGCCGCTTGCCGGTGCCGGGATCACGTGCAAAGGTGCGCGGACGATGAAACCAGCCCTGGCGTGCCTGTTGGCGATCCTGGCGGGGGCGGCGGCCGCTTCCGACTACCCGACCGATCCGAACGACCGGGACGAGCTGTGCGAGGAGATCGGGGCCACCAAGGATGCGTCGGCCCCACCCAAGGATCGGCTCTGGTTCTCCGAGAACTGCACGTGTGAAGACGAGATCGGATGCGGTTACGTCAGTTCCCGGAGGTTCGCGGAGCGAAGGAAGGCCGCAGCGCAGGCCGAGGCGAAGCGCATCGACGCGGAGCGGAGGGCCAACGCGGCGCGTGATGCCGACGATCTGAACCTGGCCCGTGAAACCTGCGCCGCATACGTCGCCTGCCTTCGGGAGAACTCCAAGAGCCTCCAGGCCTGCGATCAGGCCGGAGCGAGGTTCGAGTACGATTGCTCCGCGGGGCTCCGCGACCACGAAGCCTGCGGAAGGGTCATGGACGTCCTGAGGAGCAATCCCGCCCAGGCCGATTGCGGTAGTGCCTTGAAGGCACCCGGGCCGGGAAGATAGTCGGCCCGTCGTCGACGCCGAACCATCGGCAACCCTTCGTGCCCGTCCGGGACGCCCGGTCCGGGCGGCCCCGGAATTCCCTCGCCGTAGCACGTCAGGGGGCGCACGATCTTCTCGAAGTGGCCTCTCGCGCTTCGGATGCCCCGAGGGGGGCGAGGAAGGGAGGACGCCATGAAGCGGTCGATTCGATTGGCAGTGGTTGCAGGAGCAGCACTCGCGTTTGCCGGGGTTGCCGCCGGCTCGGTCGCCCAGGAGGAGTGCGAGTCGACTCACGCAAAGGCGACGGTGACCAGCACCGACGAGGGGAAGCCAGCCGACCCGTGCGCCGACATCGAGCCCGGCGCAGCCAGCATGGAGCCGTCACAGGCGCTCGAGGACCCGCCCGTCGTCGAGGAGTCCGCGGCCCACGAGAAATGGGTCGAGGAAATCTGGAACTCGCCGTGACGGGCGGCTGACCGCCTAGTCCCGGGCGGCCAGCGCCGAGAGGCGACCCACGAGGTCGCTCTCGAACTCGGCGGGTGTCACGTCGAGAGCGCTGCGAAAGGCAGCGTCAAAGGCGTGACCCTCGCCGAGGCGGGTGATCACCAGGCGGACCCGCGCCTCCCCGAAACGCTCGACCAGCTCGCGGAACGCTCGGTCGGCGGTTCCGTACACGGCCTTCGGATCGGAGCGGAGCAGGGTCTTCGGGCTCCTCACCGCCTCGACCTGGAAGGCGTGATGGTGCTCGTCGGCCGCTACGCTCGCCATTCCCTCCACGAACCACGTCGGGATCTCCCGGGCGCGCCCGTCCCTGCCGGTGGCGTGGAAGAGCGCGCAGTGGGTCAGTTCGTGGGCGAGGATCCTGGTCAGGTCCTCCTCGGACGCTCGGCCCCGCGACCAGGATCGCGGGGACTGGAGGTCGACCGCGGCCACCCGTGCCCAGGCCCTCATCCACGGATTCCCGGCTCGCCCGGTCGCTCGCTCCAATTCGGCGTGCGTCGCGTGGACCGTCAGGATCACGTTCGGGGGAAGGGAGCCCCAGCGCCCGGCCAGGCGAATCGCCTGCGGAAGGACGCGACGGACCTGCGCATCGACCGCTTCGTCCTCGTCACCGATGCGAACCGTCACTTCGGTCCCACCCGCGGCCACGGCCTCCACCGCGCGTGGCACGGAGCCTACGGCCGTCTGGGCGGCGAGCAGGGCGGCAAGGGCGGCCGGAAGGAGCAAGTTCACCTCGTGTGTTGCCGGACAGGCGTCGGTACGGAATTGGTTTTCATGTCCGGGGATCGCGCCCAGGTCAATGCCCATTCAGGTTGGCCCGGCCGGGGCCCTCCCGAGCCCTCTCACGTGTTTCCGCAGTCGCTTCCACCGCCGCCTTGGCCACCCGAGGTGTCGCTGCCCACGCTCCGGAGAGGTATCGTGCCCGCGTGAAGCTCGCCCCCACGCTGGTCGCAGGTCTCCTCGTCGCCTGCTCGTCGGCACCTCCGCCGCTCCCGCCGCCGCGCTGGGTGCCCCCACCGCAGTCCGCCGCCTGTACCGACGAGAAGCCGTGCGAGAACGTCCGCCGGTGGTTCGAGGTGGAGAAGGAGGCCGCGCTCGCCCGGCCTGCCTGCCGTCCGGTGCCGCTCCGGGGCAGCGAGGAGGCCTGCGCGCGCGCCGAGGCCGCCTACATCCGCGTCCATCGCGAGCAGCTCGACTACTTCTCCGGGCTCTGCACGGGCACGTCCGGCTCGAGCGCCTGGGCGATCCGCCCCTTCACAGGCACGCCGGAGTCCGACCGGATCGCCACCTGCGGCGGCAAGGGCGGAAGCCCCTCCTTCACCTGCCGCATCTGGGAGTGGACCTGGGCCACGCCCGCGGCAGGGGGTGCCTTCGTGGTCTTCCTGGTCGAGCCGGCCGGAGCGCCACCGGGGATCTGGGCCGTGAACAGCTGCTCCTACTGCGAGGCCGGAGGTGACTGCCGGGAGTTCCGCGGAAAGCCCTGACCTCGGCCGGGACGACGTCTCTCCGTCAGGTCGCCGGCCGCGACTGCATCACCGACCGCTTGTCGCCGTAGGCGCTCCGGACGGCCAGGTAGTCCCAATCCTCGAGGAGGAGACCGCGGGAGATGGTGCGGATCTCCTCCTCCTCGGCGCCAGTGACGACGCCGTCGGACGCGGCCACCCCGAAGAGGCACTGGAGGAGCCCCAGCTTCTGGTCGTGGGTCGCGACTTCCCGGAACTCCCGGATGGCCACGAAATTGTGGGTGGGGCCGAGCATCTTCTGGGTGGCTCTCGCGATCTCGATCACCATGGCCGCCTGGGACGGCGACAAGTTTCCGTGGGTCGCCACCATCTTCTCCATCGACTCCACCTCGCCAGGCTGGACGACCAGGTCCGCGTGGGCCACGCGGGCGAGCAGGAATGCGAAGAGGGAGAGGTGGCGAGCCTCGGCGGGATCCATCGAGTCGAGCTGCTGCGAGATCCGGTGGACGACCTCCGCCTCGGGGTCTCGGGCGCGTGCCGGGGAGAGCCCCAGCCATTCCAGCAAGGACATGCACCAAGCCTAACGGGCGCGCCGCCCTCCCGCCGGATAGAACGGCGCCATGGCCGACAAGCTCATCCTGTCCGACGCGGAGTGGCGCGCGCGCCTTTCCCCGGAGGCCTACGAGGTGCTGCGCCGCCACGGCACCGAGCGCCCCTTCACCGGCTGCTTCCTCGGCACCCACGACCCGGGGACGTACGTCTGCGCGGGCTGCGGAAACCCGCTCTTCCCCGCAGGCACCAAGTTCGAGTCGGGAACCGGATGGCCCTCCTTCACCCAGCCGGTCGGCCCCGACGCCGTCGCGAACGTCGTCGATCGGTCCCACGGGATGACCCGAACCGAGGTGCGGTGCGCCCGTTGCGATGGCCACCTGGGCCACGTCTTCCCGGACGGTCCGCCGCCCACCGGGCTTCGCTACTGCATGAACGCGGCGGCGCTGCGCCACGTGCCCGAAGGCCAGCCTCTCCCGCTCGTCACCCGCTGACCCGGCGCCATCCGGGGCGTCCCCCGACGGGGCCATCGCGAATTGACGCACTTCCGGTCGGGATTTCAATAGGCTGCGGTTCCGGAGGTCGACCCTGGCGAAGCGCATCGGCACGTCCTGGAAGCAGAGCCCGGTCGAAGGACCCTTCGACGCGGTGGTCATCGGCTCGGGAATCGGCGGCCTGGGCGCCGCGGCGATGCTGGCGCGAAGGCGGGGGATGCGGGTGCTCGTGCTCGAGCGGCACTACACCGCCGGCGGGTTCACCCACACCTTCGAGCGCGACGGCTTCGAGTGGGACGTGGGCGTGCACTACGTCGGCAAGATGACCGGACGCCGAGGCGCGCTGCGCCGCCTCTTCGACTACATCACGAACGGTGAACTGGACTGGGCGCCGATGCCCGACGTCTACGACCGCATCGTGGTGGGCGATCGGGAGTTCGACCTCGCGGCGGGACCGGATCGCTTCGTCGAGGGGCTCGCCTCGGCCTTCCCCTCGGAGCGGAAGGGCATCACGACCTACCTGGCCCAGGTGAAGGCCTGTGCCCGCGCCGCCGGCCCGTACTTCGGGACCCGCGCCCTTCCGCCACGCGTGGCCGCGCTGCTGGGCGGACTCATGCGGCGCGGCTTCCTCCGCCACGCCCGCCGGACCACGGGCGAGGTCATCGCCTCCCACGTGAAGGACCCGGTCCTCCGCGCCGTCCTGGCCGGGCAGTACGGCGACTACGGGCTTCCCCCCTCGCTCTCCAGCTTCGGCAACCACGCCCTCGTGGCCGAGCACTACCTGCACGGTGCCGCCTACCCGGTGGGCGGGTCGAGCCGCATCGCCGCGACCATCCTGCCGGTCATCGAGGCGGCCGGCGGCCACGTCGCGGTGGCGGCCGACGTCGAGCAGGTGATCGTGGAGAACGGCCGTGCGGCCGGGGTCCGGCTCGCCGGTGGGGGCGTGGTGCGCGCGCCGGTGGTGGTGAGCGACGCCGGCTGGGCGGCCACGGTGGGCGCGCTCGTCCCGAAGGAGTGGCGCTCCCGCTTCCCTTCCCTGGCCGGCGTCGGACCTTCGGCCGCGCACCTCTCGCTCTACGTGGGCCTGCGTGGCACGGCCCAGGAGCTCGGCCTCTCCGGGACGAACCAGTGGCTCTACGAGGGCCCCGACCAGGACGGGAGCTTCGAGCGCTTCGGGCGCGACCCGGCGGCTCCCTTCCCGCTCGTCTACCTCTCCTTCGCCTCGGCCAAGGACCCCACCTTCCAGGATCGCTTCCCAGGGAAGGCCACGCTGGAGGCCGTCACCATGGGCCCCTACGCTCCCTTCGCCAGGTGGGAGGACAGTCGCTGGCGCCACCGCGGACCGGAATACGAGGAGCTGAAGGAGCAGCTCCGGGAGCGCCTGCTGGCCGTGGTCGAGGCCCGCCTTCCCGGGGTCCGGGGACGCGTCGAGGTGGCCGAGCTCTCCACACCGCTCTCCACCCGCCACTTCGCCGGCCACCCCCACGGTGAGATCTACGGGCTCGAGGCCACCCCGCGACGGTTCGAGGCCGACATCCCGATCCGGGCTCCCCTGCCCGGCCTGTTCCTCACCGGCGCGGACGCCGCCACCAGCGGCCTGACCGGGGCGCTGGCCGGGGCCGCGCTCTGCGCGTCGGCCATCCTGAAGGAGAACACCATCGCCGCGATCCTCAAGGATCCGGACCGCCGCCCTTCCGCGGCAGGAGTGGCCACATGACCCACGTCCACGGACCCGTGCTGGGATCGCCCGAGCTCGACGCCCCCCACGCCGACATGCTCGCACGCGCCGACGACCTGGCCGCCGCGGCCCGGTCGCGCCAGGCGCGCAAGACCGCCACCCTCCTCGACGGGCTCATCGAGGTCACCGCGCTCCACTTCGCCTTCGAGGAGGAGCTGATGGACCGGACCGCCTATCCGGATCGGGTCGCCCACCGGACCGCGCACGACCTCTTCCTCCAGGACCTGCACGCTTCCAGCCAGGAGATCCGCGCCTCCGGAGTCACTCCGCGCGTCCTCGACTGGGCCTGCGGCAGGCTCCAGCACTGGCTCCGGTTCCACATGGAGAAGAACGACCGACCGCTGGCCCGCCACCTGGAGCGCGCGACCCCGCGACCGAACACCGCCCAGCCCCAGAAGCGGAGCTAGCCAGGCTACCTCCGTGCCCCGGGCACGAACTGCTCGAAGAAGTCGCCGCGGTTCCAGGTCGGACGACCGGCCCCGTCGGCCACCACGAGGGCGAGCAGGAACTGGAGCCGCGCGAAGCGCGCGGTGTCCTCCCACAGCCAGGCCGCGTCCCACTCGTCCCTGGGCGTGTGGTAGCGCGAGCGTGACCAGGCCTTGCGCCTCTCCACCTCGGCCTCGTCCATGCCCGGCCTGCGCCCCGGCGCCACGGAGATCGACGGGACGCCCTGGCGGACGAAGCTGAACTGATCGGAGCGGACGAAGGCGCTGGCCCGGGGGGCGTGCTCGGGCACGAGATCGACTCCGAGTGCTTCGGCGGCCAGGTGGACGGCCTGGCCCAGGGTGGAGTGCTCCGCTCCCCGCGCCACCGCGGCGTCGAAGGGGAATGCCGTGGGCGCTCCGTCGGCGTTGATCGCGGCCACGATGCCCTGCCGATCCACCACGGGGTGGGTGGCCAGGTACGACGACCCCACGAGCCCCTTCTCCTCGCCGGTGACCACCGCGAAGAGCACCGATCGGGCCGGCCTGCGCGGCAGGGCGGCGAGTGCCCGCGCCACCTCGAGCAGCACCGCCACCCCGACCGCGTTGTCCGCCGCGCCGTTGTAGACGGAGTCGCCCTCCACCGGCTCGCCGATCCCCAGGTGGTCGACGTGGGCCGTGAAGACCACGGTCTCCCGGGCCAGGACCGGATCCGAGCCGCGAAGGATCCCGAGGACGTTGGTGGAGAGGGCGGCCCGGTTCTCGACGACCGAGCGAAGCCGCACCTTGACCGGCCAGTCCTGCGCCACGAGCCGGTTCGCCGCGGCCTTCTCCAGGATCCCCGCGGCCCCGCCGGGCACGCCGGCGGCGGCGGCGAGCTTCTCCAGGCCACGCACCGAGACCACCGCCCGGGCCGAGAGCCCGTCCACTCCGTCTCCGAGACGAGCCCCTTCGACCCAGCCCATCCCCTCCATCCGGGCGTTCCGCACGAAATCGGCCCAGGCGAGCGACTCCTCCGCCTCGGGGGTGTAGACGAGGATCACCCCGGCGGCCCCGCGCGCCGCCAGGCGGCGCATCTTCCCGTTCCGGTCGGCGTACACGGCGCGGGGAGCGGGCGGAAAGAAGTTGGGGCGGTCGGAGGACGGCGCCCCCCAGAGGACCACGGCGATCTTGCCGTCGAGGTCCACGCCCTTCATGTCGTCGTACCCGTACTCGGGGGCGGAGATCCCGTAGCCGACGAAGGCCAGGGCGCCGTCCATCTCCACCTCGGCGTGCTCGCCGTCGGCGAGGGCCACGAAGTCCTGGTTTCGCGTCAGTCGAAGCGGCTGCTGCGCCGGACCGTGGACCACGAGCGCCGAGGCCTCCGGGTCGATGCGCCAGGCCCGCAGCGGGACGGGCTGCTCCCAGCGCCCTTCCCCGGCCGCCGGCTCCAGGCCGATGGCCTGCATCTGCGTGGACACCCACAGCGCGGCGATCTCGTGCGCCCGCGTTCCGGTGCCCCGTCCCTCGAGCAGGTCGGAGGAGAGGAAGCGCGTCCCGGCGGAGAGGGCGGCCGGCCGGATCGCCTCGAGCCCGGGCGCGGCATCCCTCGCGAGCGAGGCGGCGCCGGGGCTCGCCGGAGTTGCGGCTGCGGTCCAGAGAAGGAGAATGGCGGCGTTCACGCCTCATCCCATACACCTCCCCCGGGGAGATCGCACTTGGCCACCGACTTCCTCCACCGCGACGTCCCGGCCCTGCGGAAGCGCGTCTTCCGGCTGGGGCTCGCGGTCTCCCACGGGCTGGACGAGCAGGGAATCCGCGAGGCGCTCGACGGGGAGGTCAACTACGTCTTCTGGAACCCCCTGGCTCGCCGGCTGGTCGGGCCGCTGCGCGACGCGCTCTCCCGGAACCGCGAACGCTACGTGGTGGCGACCGGGCCGTCGTTCGGATGGTTCGCCGGCTCGATCCGCCGCCGCGTCGAGTCGGCCCTGCGGCAGCTCGACACCGACTACCTCGACGTCCTCCAGCTCTACTGGCTGGGCGTCTCCTCCTCGCTCGGCGAGGCCAACGTCGAGGCGCTCGCCCGGTTGCGCGAGGAGGGGAAGGTCAGGGCGGTGGGCGTCTCCATCCACGATCGCCCCCGGGCCGCGCGCCTGGCCGAGGACTCGGTGCTCGACCTGCTCATGATCCGCTACAGCGCCGCCCACCCGGGGGCGGAGAGGGACGTCTTCCCGCACCTGGCACGCCGGAACCCGGCGGTGGTCGCGTACACCGCGACGGCATGGCGGAGGCTCCTGCGACAGCCGCGCGGGTGGGGCGAGCGGCCTGCCACGGCCGGGGAGTGCTACCGGTTCTGCCTCACCAGCCCGCACGTCGACGTCGTGCTCTTCTCCCCGGCCAACGCCGGACAGCTCCGGGAGGACCTGGCGGCCGCCGCGCGGGGCCCCCTCGAAGCTCCGGAGATGGACTTCATGCGGAGGCTGGGCCGGGCGGTGCACGGTTGACGCGCCCGCGCGCGTGAGCCAGCTGGGCCGCGCGCGCCACCGCGCCGGCTCCGGCCAGGACCGAACCCACCGTCACCACCCAGCCGACCCACGGCAGTTCCGCGGCCAGCCGCAGCAGGAGCAGCGCCGAAAGCGTCCAGAGCAGCCGCTCCCCCAGGCGCGGGGGATCCGCCAGGCGCCTCGTCCTGCGTCGAAGCCAGCCCCCCAGGCAGAGCGCCGTCGAGGAGTAGCCGGCCAGCACGAGGAGGATCCAGGCGGATCCCGTCCCGATGGCGACGGGGATCCCCACGACGGTGAGTGCGAGGAGCACGGAGGCCAGGGGAAGTCCGAAGACCGCCGCGATGCCCAGCGTCTCGGCGAACCACGGGCTCCTCCACTCCATCGCGACCGCGTCTCGCGCCAGCCCCGGCGCCAGCGCCAGCCAGGCCCACGCCAGGAGCAGCATCCCGATCTGCATCAGGGCCGCCCGCGCCGCGGCGACCACCCATGCGCCCAGCGTGCGTGGGCTCGGAGCGACGACCGTCACCTTTCCGCCGACGACCGCGCCGTCGGCGATCCGGGGAGGTCGTGCGCCGGTCACCACGAGGTCGCCACGCAGGCGCGCCCTGGGGCCGATCACCACGTCGTCCGAGCGGATGCGCGCGACACCCGTCACGTCGCCGTCGATCTCGACGTACGCTCCGGCGGCGTCCAGGTTGCCGGCCACGTCGCCCAGGTCCACGATCCGCCTGCCCCCGAGGATGGCGTTCCCTCCCACCCGCGTCCCGCGGGTGAGCGAGATCTCCCCGCCGGCGACGAGGAGCCCGTCGCCCACCCAGCCCTGCACGATCACCTTCCCGCCCAGGGCGCGCACGTCGTCCCCGACCACCCCGCCGACGTGCACGAGGAGCCCGGCGGCGTTCACGTCGCCGGACACGGTCCCGTCGAGCCCGGCCTGGAGGGCAGCCATGGTGAGGTCTCCCTCCACGCTCCCGTGGACGTCGACGGTCGTGCCGGCCAGGTACTGATCCCCGGCCAGCCGCCCCTTCTTCACGTTCAGTTCCCGGTACTCCTGCGCCAGGACCGCCAGCGGCAGGCAGAGCGCCAGTGCGGCCACCACCCACGTCGCGCGCGCGGCCCTCACTCGCCCATCGCCTTGAGCACGAGCCGCTTGGGGCGGCGCCCGTCGAACTCGTAGTAGAAGACCTGCTGCCACGGTCCCAGGTCGAGCCGGCCGCGGGTGATGGGCACGATGACCTGGTGGCCGAGCAGCAGGTTCTTGAGGTGGGCGTCGCCGTTGTCCTCGCCTGCCCGGTGGTGCCGGTAGTCGGGACCGGGGGTCCGGTCATCGGCGGCGGGTCCGGGGGCCAGGCGCTGCAGCCACTCCTCGATGTCGGCGTGGAGCCCCGGCTCGTCGTCGTTCACGAAGACCGCGGCGGTGATGTGCATGGCCGAGACCAGCACCATCCCCTCCTCGATGCCGGAGGAGGCGGCCAGCGCGGCCACCTCGTCGGTGATGCGGACGAGCTCCCGGCGTCGCCGGGTCTCGAAGGTCAGGTAGCGGGTCTGGCTCTTCATGCCCGGTCATCCTATCGTGGGAACTTCATTCTTCCCGGAGGTCCACATGCGAAGCCTCGCCGCCGCGCTCCTGCTCGCCGCCCTTCCCGCCTCCGCCCTGGAGGTCGCCGGCGTGAAGGTGGCCGAGTCGATGACGGTCGACGGCAAGACGCTGGTCCTGAACGGCGCGGGCCTGCGCACCAAGTCGTTCCTGGCCATCAAGGTGTACGTGGGCGCGCTCTACGTGACCCAGCGCTCCACCGACGGCGCCGCCGTGGTGGCGCTCGACGCGCCCAAGGTCATCCGCCTGACCCTGCTGCGCAACGTGGACCGGGCGACCATGCTGAGCGCCTTCCGGGACGGGATCGAGAGCAACTCCCCGACCCAGGCGGCCGGCCTGGCGCCGAAGCTGAAGCAGGTCGAGGCGGCCTTCCCGGCGGAGTTCAAGGAGGGCCAGGTTCTCACGGTCAGCTACGTGCCCGGCACGGGCACCACCGTGGGGGTCGAGGGGGACAAGGGCGTCACCATCGAGGGCAAGGACTTCGCCGATGCGCTGTTCCGCATCTGGCTCGGCCCGAAGCCGACCGACGGCGGCCTCGAGGACCTCAAGGCCGCCCTGCTGACCGGGAAGTGACCGCGCCGTCAGCGTCGCTGGGCAGCGGTGACGAGCGCCGCCATGGCGTTCGGAACCGCGACCCCGAACGCCTCGCCGTGCTCGCGCATCCGCTGCTCCGCGGCTGCCGCGAGCAGCGACCTGACCTGCTCGTTGGGGTGGATTCCGTGCTTCCGGATGACCGAATCGACGAGACCGAACACGTCTCCAGCAGGATTCATCGCAATCGCTCCCACGCCCATCGCCGCCTCCCACCTACGAACGACTGTCCGGCGACGACGGTACCAGGGCTGGCGGCTGGAGCAAGGGTGGTCGCGAGGCAATTCGGGTCGCCTCCCGGGCGCGAGGTCTGGTCCGCGAGGACACCCGCGGGTCGCCGCGACCCGGTGCCCTTCCTCGATGCTGGTGCGTGATTTCGGGAGGTTGCCGCCGGGCGCGGGTTGGCAAGCCTTCTGCAATCTCCCTGGACAGCGCGGCCAACCCCCCTCCGGCCGTCGCTGCGACCCCGGCGTTCTCGGAACGTCCGGGGTCGCGCTTTTCCGGGCGCCTATCCTTCGTCGGCCTGGCCGGGCGGTGGCGCCGGCTCCCCGCTACGTATCGCCTCGAGCAGGTCGTCGAGCCGGGACACGAGCGCTCGGTTCCCGTCCTGGCGGTACGAAGCCAGGTTCCGCCGCAGGTCGGGGAGTCTCTCGAGGAACCCAGACAGGACCTCGCCGGTCACCGCCTCGGCGGCGACTCCGTAGCCTTCCTTCTCCAGATACCGGGCGTTCAGCACCTGCTCGAACTGCCGGCGCACCGGGACGGAGAGCACCGGCCGGCGCAGGTACACGGCCTCCCCGAGCAGCGTGAAGCCACCGTTCGCCACCACGCCGCGCGCGGTGCGCAGGTCGTCGACGAACCCCTGGTCGGAGAAGGGCAGGAAGCGCAGGTTTCCCTCCCGCTCCTCGGTGCGGAGGGCGCGCCGGACCCCGTAGATCCGGCACTCGACCCCGCTCTCGCGAAGCCCGTCGAGCAGGGCCGTGTCGCTCGTGGAGGTCTGGTAGACGAGCAGGTGCTCCCCCTCCTCCGGCCGCGCATCGAGCACCAGCGGCCGCAGGATGGGCGGCACGAGCGTGGTCCTCGGCTTCACCACGGGTGGATAGAAGAAGGTCGTGATCAGGTAGTGGTAGCAGCCCGGGAGCTTGGCCTTCACGATGGCGCGGGTGAGCTGCGCCTCGGCCTCGTGCCCCGCCGTCACGTCGGGGGGCAAGTCGCAGCGGGCCACGATCTGCTGGTTGTCGACCGAGATCACCGGGATCCCGTTCATCCGGGCGAAGAGGTAGCTCCAGGACTCGAAGTCGCTCACCACCACGTCGGGGCGAAAGCGCTCGGCGATCTCGAAGAAGGCCCGGATGTTCTCGGGCCACCCGCCCTCGAAGAGCGCTCCCTTCAGGTTGGCGAGCAGGGTGCGGAAGTTCCGGACCTCGTTGTCCTCGTAGACGAGCGACAGCCCCCAGATGCGGTTCACCCCCAGCCGGTCCGACTCGAGGGACTTGAGGTAGCCGTGCGCCCGGCCGGAGACCACGACCTCGACGTCGTGCCGGCGGGCAAGCTCGTCGAGCACCACCCGGGATCGGATGGCGTGCCCCATTCCCTCGCCGACGACCCCGTAGAGGATGCGCACCCCTGAAGTGTAGCCGCCGGGAGGTGTCGCGGCGCCACTTCCGCGCTAGAAAGGGGGGGCGGGCGAGGGCCCCGCACGGGAGGCTTCACATGGGCAAGGGCTCCGAGGACATCGGGGTGGGGGTTCAGGAGATCGACACGGAGCACGACCTGCTCCTCGGGGTCGTCCGGGCGCTCGAGAAGGCGGTCGACAGCGGCGCCGCGCACCCAGGTGGAGGCGCTGCTGCAGCAGCTCTCCGAGTTCACCCGGGTGCACTTCGCGACCGAGGAGATCATGATGCGGCTCTACGCGTACCCCGAGTTCGCGCGGCACCAGCTCGAGCACGCCCGGCTCGTCGAGCAGATCGAGCAGGTCCGTAGCGAGTTCGCCCAGGGGCACGTCCAGCCCACCCGCTCCTTCGCCGCGGCGCTCCACCACTGGTTCACCGACCACGTCCGCAGCCACGACGTCGCGCTGGCCCGCTTCGTCCGCGAGTCCGAGCGGACGGCACCCTGACGGCGCCGCTCGCTTGACGAGGCGCGCACAGGGAGCGACGGGTCATCGCATGCGATTCGTCGAGGTCGCGTCTCCGCTCCTGCCCGGGGTGACGTCCCGCGTGCGCGTCCGCGAGGCGGGCAGCGGTCCGCCCCTGGTCCTCCTGCACAGCGGCTGGGGGTGGGAGGCCTACCCGTTCGACCGGCAGTTCGACGCGCTCTCCGGCGAGTTCCGGGTGGTCGCGCCCGACCGGACGGGATACGGAGGATCCCCCGCGCTTCCGTCCGTCCCCGACGGATACCACCAGATGTTCGCGCAGGAGTGCCTGGGCGTCATGGACGCCCTGGGCATCGAACGAGCGGCGCTCTGGGGGCACAGCGATGGCGCCGTGGTGGCGGCCTGGATGGCCATCGAGGCGCCGAGGCGGGTGCGCGGCCTGGTCCTCGAGGCCTTCCATTTCTGGCGGGCCAAGGTGGGTTCCCTGCCCTTCTTCGAGACGGCGGCGAGCCGCCCGGAGGAGTTCGGCGAGCAGGTGGTCGAGGCGCTGCGGAGGGACCACGGCGAGCCCCGCTGGCGCGGGATCATCGGCGAGGGGGCGCGCGCCTGGCTTCGCATCATCGAGCACGGCCGGCACGCCGGAGGCGACGTCTACGACGGGCGGCTCGGCGAGATGACCTGCCCGGTGCTCCTGCTCCACGGCTCCCGCGACCCGCGCAGCGAGCCCGGGGAGATCGACGCCGCCTGCGCGGCGCTTCCCGACGCCCGCATCGCCTGGGTGGACAGCGGGCACGCCCCGCACGCGAGCCCCCGCGCCGGCGAGGAGGCCACCCGCATCGCCGCGGAGTTCCTCCGCGTCCTTCCCCCGTGATATCCGAGAGCATCCCTTCGAACGAACCGGAGCCGAGAATGGCCGACATGCCCGAGATGGAAATCGAGATGGACAGCGCGTCGCTCTTCCGCGAGGAGATCTACACCGACCGGAAGATCGGGACGATCCGGGCCCTCGTCCCGGTCACGTCCGACGGGGCCACGGACCTGGCGCGCAAGGTGCTCTTCATCGGCGAGGCCCAGATCGTGACGCAGGTCGGGCCGCTCCCGGTGAGCTTCGAGATCGACGCCCCGAACCTGGGGGCCGCCGTCGCGGCCTACGGCGCCGCCGCGAAGGCCGGGGTCGAGAAGACCATCCAGCAGCTCCAGGAACTCCGGCGCCAGCAGGCCTCGTCCATCATCGTCCCGGGATCGGACCCCGGCGTGCTCGGCGGCAACGTGCCGCCCGGGATGCCGGGCGGCGGCTTCCGGAGGTAGGTCCAGAGGCTGGAACGGAGTCGCCCGTCTTCGTGCAACCGCCCTGGAAGGCGTGGTAGAGGCCGACCCAGTGTCCGACCACGTGGGTGGCCGTGTCCCCAGGTCGTAGGGAACGGCGCTTCCACGCGACGCAGGAACATGTGGGCACCCCTGGCGAGAGGGGAATCAACTCCACCCATCCCTGGGCAGCCGGCAGCTCAGAACGCGTGCACGAACAGGCCGGAGCG
Organism: uncultured delta proteobacterium; assembly: GCA_963818535.1. Taxonomy (GTDB): domain Bacteria; phylum Myxococcota; class Myxococcia; order Myxococcales; family Anaeromyxobacteraceae; genus CAIOAK01. The sequence continues at coordinate 1,434,177 of CAWFSM010000008.1, forward strand.
CAGCTTCGGCTCGAATCGAGCCGGGGCCGATCGCACGCGCTTCACCGGAGTGCACGGAGCGTCAAGCTGCTGATTTCGTTGGAGCGGGGGATCCGCCTGGATCGCACGCGCCGCACGATGTGGCACCCGACCTCGACGCCTGGACTGCTGGTGGACTGCGGGCACATCAGCTTCCCCTCCCCTTCGTCGGGGCCGAGCTCTTCATCCGGGCGGGAGCGATCGTGGCCGAGCGGCTCTCGATGGAACCCGACGGTGCCATGGTTGTGGAGGCCGCCCTCAAGCGTGCCGCCGCGCAAGCCAGTGTCCTTCTACAACTCTACAAGTTGAACGCCGCAAACCCCTGCTGATCCCGGCTCCCGGGCCTCGTAGTTGTCGTCTCCTCCTCCACCTTCGCAGTGGACGGCGGCAGGGCGCAGAGCAGGAGGGCAGCCAGCGTCGCGCGCCTCCAGGACCGCCGATCCCCCCAGGCGTCATCACCGGCCTTCTTCGAAGATCGCCTTCACCTTGCCCTTGCGGACCGCCCGCTCGAGGGCCGAGTGGTCCATCTCGTTCTGATCGGCATAGGCCATCGAGAACGCCGCGATGGCGCGATCGAACGCTTCACTCTTCCCCATGTAGCCGCTCAGCATCACGGATTCGCCGGATCGGGCATGGGATAGGGCGAGCGCCTCCCCACACCAGCTGGCGTAGAGCTTCATCTCGGCCGGGCCGAAGGTCTCCACGCGTACGCTGATCTTGATGTCCCGGAGCTGGCGGACGAAGAAGTCCCGCCTCGGCCCTCGGGTCCACCCGAGGAACATGTCGCTCGCCGGCTGCATCTGCCGGTACCCATTCACGACGCGCTGACCGTGATTCCCGAACACGCTCTTCCCCGCGTACGGCTCCAGCACCGACGGGCGCGCCTCCTTCACCTGCAGGAAGAGGGGATCGCCGGGCCCCGCCAGGAAGAGGAGCACCCAGCACACGGTCCCGACGCTCCCGATCCCCACGACCTTGATGGCCGCGTCTCGCAGCTCGTAACGGTCGAGCAGGGACTGATACGCGGGCGGCAGGCTCGCCCTGTAGCCTGCGATCGCGTCGAGAACGGCCTTCTCAACCCTCCCCGGAGTGTGTCCCTCGGCGTGGAAGATGGTGGGCAACTGATCCTTGATGACCGGGATCTCCCCCCGATGCTCCGCCAGCTTCGGAAAGATCTCCTCCCCCGCGCTCTTGGCCCGCTCCTTCTCGACGCGCCCCATCGCTCGCCTGCGGACGTCGGCATCCTTGATTCCCGAGATCAGGTGCTCCGCCGTCACGGACCGGTACCAGAGCTCGAGCGTCTTCAGCTCGCTGAACTCGGCCATCGATTCACGATAGGTCCGGACGCAGGTCTCGGCCACGTCCCGTGCGACGTCGTCCTTCAGGCCGTTGTCCCTGCAGGCCACGACGAAGCTCGCGGCGAGCCGCTTCACGTCCCATTCCCACGGGGCCGGGAGCGTCTCGTCGAGGTCGTTGATGGAGAAGATGACCTTCCGCTCCGGCGTTGCAAACCCACCGAAGTTGGAGAGGTGCGCGTCGCCGCAGCACTGGACGCGGATCCCGGAGGTCGGCGTGGAGGCCAGGTCGGCCGCCATCGCCATCGCCGAACCCCGGTAGAAGGTGAAGGCGGAGCGGGCCATGCGGCCGTGCCGGAGTGGAAGCAAGTCGGGCACGCGTCCCTTCTCGGCCGCCAGGACCATCTGCAAGGGGTCTATCCGGCCCGAGGGCGCCGTCCATGCGGCGTGCGAGTCCCGGTCACACCGCTCGCGCAAGCCCTTCCCGGCGGCGTAGCGCTCCTTCCACGACAGGAACTCGCCAGCCTTTCGCCGGGCACCTGGGACCAGGCCGCGGTTCTTCCTGGGAGACTTCTCCTTGCTCCTGGCGTTCGTTCGGATCATCGGAAACTCCTCCTGAGGGTTACCATCTCGACGCTCATCGCTGAAGCATGCTCCCGAGCGCCACGAGGCCAGCGACGGCCAGTAGCATCGCGAGGGCGATGCTCAGGGGCCACTGCGCCAGGGCGACGGATTCGCTTCTGCGGAGCCTGCGCAGCACGAGCCAATGAACGATCCCCGCCGCCAGCAAAGCCACGATGCCCAAGACGACGAGCGCGGTGCCGAACTGGATCGCACCGTGGTGCAATCGAGCGGCCTCCGGGGAGGGAGATTTCTCCTTCACCGTGCGGAAGAACCCGACCGTGCCGAAGCCGAACGTGGTCATCGTCAGCGCGGTCCGGATCCACGCCAGGGTCGTGCGGTCGAGTGCGAGTTGCGTCCGGAACTTCGCCAGGCCCGTCCGATCATGGGCCAGATCCAAGCTCGATGGGGCCCCTGTCTCCTTGTCCATGGCGGTTCCTCCTAGTTTCGTCCATCACCAGTCGAAGTAGTGGGCGATGCCCATCCCGACCCCGTACTTGAAGGTCACGGGTACGGCTTCGCTGGTCAGCGAGGCCTGGTACCAGGCCGAGACGGCGATCGATCGCTGCCGATCCACGAAGATGCCGCCCACGCCCTTCATCACCGGGGCGAAGGTGCCCCGGAAGAAATCCCAGCCGAGCTTGGTGTCGAGCGCCAGGAACGTCCTTCCGGGGAGGTTGAACACGAGGATGGGCTCGAGCCACAGCTGGTTCAGCTCCTGGTAGCTGTCGCTCGTTCCGAGCGAACGCATCCAGTAGACCTGCGTGGTGAGCGATACCCACCGCGCCAGCCCCACCGCAACGGCGTAGGAGGGGACGAGACCCCACGTGTAGCCCGTGACCGGGAACGTGGCCGTCTCCCACTGCATGCCGAGTCCGAGGTACTGGCGAACCTGCCCCTGGGCGAAGAAGTTCCAGGTGAAGGACGTGAACAGGGTTCCCACGCCGACCATGGTGGGGTAGCTGGGGTCGGTGGGGACGCTGACGAGCAGCGGGACCTTGGCCTGGACGGCGAACTCGTTGTGGCGCCCGAACACGAACTGCGGGTTGAAGGTCAGCACGCCGGAGTTGGCGACGTCCTGGTACCGGGTGAAGCCGTCCACCTGGATGAGGATCTGGCTTCGCGCGAAGGCGACCGAGTCGATCCCCTGCAGGATCTCCAGCGCCTCCAGGATCCGGTCCTTGTTGCTCATCTCCTCCACGACGTCGACCAGGCTCGCGGCCTCCATGGCCTGCCGGACGTCGGCCGGGTTGCAGTCCGGCGACAGCTTGGCTTCGTTCGCCTGGAGGCACTCCAGCAGCGGGCCCGCCAGCTGGGGGACGTCGCGGCACAGGCGGGCGGCGTCGGCCTGGCAGGCGCTCCGCAGGGTGGTGATGCGGTCCCGGGCGTCGCCGATCCGGGTCATCTCGCCCTTGCAGGGCGGCGAGAGCTCGAGCTGGTGCTGGTTGAGACATCCCAGCACCCGCCCACCGCCGGGGTCGACCCCTGGGCAGAAGCGGTCCACGTCCCTGCGGCACGACCGTCCGAACTCCTCGATGAGCGCCTTCGCCTTCTGGCGGGAGGCGTCGAGGCGCGCGCCGCAGGCGGCCGAGACCCGGGCCTTGTTCTTCTGCAGGCACTCGACGACACGGCTGCTGCCGGGCTTCACGTCGGGGCAGAACTGCTTGACGTCGTCGGCACAGACCTCGTCGGCCCGGATCTCCTCGTCCGCGGCCCACCCGAGCCCCGGCACGACGAGTCCAGGCACGACGAGCACCACCACGAGGGCCATCCACCACGCAGCTC